>NZ_BCUR01000004.1:551424-955433 GCF_003569005.1 Vibrio superstes
AATAAAAAGCCCTAGTCGAAAGACTAGGGCTTTTTTACATTTGAATGAAATTAAAAGAGGTCAGAGTAGATCCTATAAGTATCTGATTTATATCAGATATTGCGATTTTATTCTGACCCCTCGCAAACTACTGCGGAGTGGCAGTTCAGTTGGTTAGCTATTCCTTGAAAGAAAGCCGGCCTGTCACGCCGGGGGTCGCGGGTTCGAGTCCAGTGAACGAAGCCACTAATAAAAAGCCCTAGTCGAAAGACTAGGGCTTTTTTACATTTGAATGAAATTAAAGGAGGTCAGAGTAAATCCTGTAAGTATCTGATTTATATCATATATTGGGGTTTTACTCTGACCCCTCGCAAACTACTGCGGACTGGCAGTTCAGTTGGTTAGTTATTCCTTGAAAGAAAGCCGGCCTGTCACGCCGGGGGTCGCGGGTTCGAGTCCCGTGAACGAAGCCACTAATAAAAAGCCCTAGCCGGAAGACTAGGGCTTTTTTACGTTTATGACTTACTAATACCAAAAGTTAATGAGATCAACGAGAGTCGTTAGTCTGCTCCATAGACCCCTTGCTTCAAATACAAAAAAGGCCACCTTTCGGCAGCCTCTTCAATCAAAACGATCAGAACTAACTCTTACCGACCTTTCGCTTTATTCTAGAATGAATAAACAACGCTAGCAGGATGATGCCTCCACCAATGATAAGACGAGTCATATCTACATCTCTATTCCAGATAGTGACATTAACAATCAATCCTGCAGGGATTAGTGCGTTGTTCATGATGGCAAGGTAACCAGGGTCTACTTGGCTTGCGCCTCTGTTCCATAAGAAATAACCCAAGCCGGAAGCGCCGATACCTAACCAAAGCAGCACACCAATTTGAGTTGGGTCTGTAGGCAGTTCAGCTTTGCCCCAGATAGCCCACGCGATGGTGACGACCACTAAAGCACCAATATAGAACCAACCAAAGATATCTCGCTGCGCCATTTCTTCGCGGCTCTCTTTGAAGTACTTATAGCCAACCTGACCAAATGCAAAACAAAGGTTAGAGCACTGAACGACCAAGAAGCCGATAAGGTAATCCTCGGTTAGGTTGTCGTAGCGAATAACCAGAGCACCGATGACAGCGATAAAAGCACTGACTAAATACAGAGGATTGAATTGCTTTTTGAGGGCATCATAAATAAGGGTGACATAAATTGGGGTAAATACAGTAAACACTAATACTTCTGGTACCGTAAGTAGCAAGAAGGATTGATAGTAGAAAATGTACATTAAACCAAGCTGGATACCACCAATACCCATAAGCTGCAGTGCTTCGGACTTTTTAACCACTTTTAAGCGAAGCAAAGGTAAAAAGACTACTGCTGCCAATGCGATACGAATCCAAACCGATACATACGCATCCACTTGTCCCGCTAAGTAGACACCAATTAAACTGAACGATAACGACCACATGATCGTTGTAATGATTAAATATCCCAAAACTACCTCGTATAGCGATAATGCAAGTTTTCTTGTTTACGTGGACCGCTGATTGACCAATTAAACTCGATAGAGTCATTATTCCATTTGGCCATGCCGCTATATAGGTCATCACCACAGACATGTGCTGAATCACTAATCCATTGTTTTGTCTCAGCGTTGTAGCTGAGTACAAATAGCTCTACTGCGTTCTCTCTGCCGAAGCGGCTGTGCAGCAGTTTAATTTTCGAAGCGTCCAGACGTTGCCATATGAACTCGTTTTGAGTGTCGACAGTATGTCCATTTTGCTCGAGAGTGAAACGGCCTTGCTCTTTAAAGTAAAGGGTATGGTTTCCTTCCATCTCTATGTTGACTGAACCACTCCCTTCTCCCGCCCAGCCCATCACTGAATTGACTCCGGGTTTTGATTGGTATTGGTAGTGATTAATCAATTGCAGCTGTTGCCAAAGATCAAACATAGTCGCTCTCTGTCTTCCCTTAGTTAAAAAAAATCCGATAGTCACTAATGAGTATCGGATTTTATAGAATGATAATTTTAGTGGCTCTATGCCATACCCTGAATAATCACAAACTTCTCTAGTAGTTCCTCTTCGGTCTCTACATGCTGAGGGTCAGTAATAATACACTTGGTAATCGGACACACCGATTGGCACGTAGGTGCGTCATAGTGCCCTTTACACTCAGTACACAGATTTGGGTCTATCTCGTAGATAGAGTCACCCATACTGATAGCATCGTTCGGACATTCAGGTTCGCACATATCGCAATTTATGCACGTTTTTTGGATCAATAGAGCCATCGATTATTTACCTGATGGGTTACGAGTATCTTGACCAGCGCCTAGGTTGCGCATTAGCAAGCCAAACTCTAGGTTCATATCTTCTGGTACTGGGATAAAGACAAAGTGTCCATTACCTTTCGCATCGTCGATGCTTTCAGATTTACGGTTTTCCATTAGTTCAAGATTGAAAACAACGTTACCTTCTGGAGTCATTAGCTCTAGGCTATCACCGACCAAAAATTTATTTTTTACTTCTACTTCAGCTAAGTCGCCACGGCGTTTGCCGGTAAATTCGCCTACAAACTGTTGAGAGTCTGATATTGAGTAACCGTATTCATAATTCTGGTAAGCATCATGGGTATGGCGACGCAAGAAACCTTCAGTGTAGCCACGGTGAGCAAGGCTCTCTAGAGTACCTAGTAGGTTTGGATCAAATGGCTTGCCTTCTACAGCATCATCGATAGCTTTACGGTAAACCTGAGCTGTACGAGCACAGTAATAGAAAGACTTAGTGCGGCCTTCAATTTTCAGTGAGTGTACACCCATTTTAGTTAAACGCTCTACGTGTTGAACTGCACGTAAATCTTTAGAGTTCATGATGTAAGTACCATGCTCATCTTCAAATGCTGCCATTTTTTCTTCTGGACGATGAGATTCTGATAGCAAAATCACTTCATCCGTTGGCTTACCAAGACCTAGAGTATTGTCAGGGCGATCTTGGTTTTCAGTAGTCACGGCTTCTTGAATTTCAACGATTTGACCAGCGTCATCTTCCGTAGCTTTCTCTGCCTTGTACTCCCAACGACAAGCATTGGTACATGTACCTTGGTTAGGGTCACGTTTATTCATGTAGCCAGACAGTAAGCAACGACCTGAGTAGGCCATGCAAAGAGCACCGTGTACAAAAATTTCTAACTCAGTTTCAGGGCAGTGCTCACGGATCTCTTCGATTTCTTCAAGAGAAAGCTCACGAGAAAGGATAACGCGCTCTACACCTTGAGTAGACCAGAACTTCACTGTAGCCCAGTTTACCGCGTTTGCCTGAACGGATAGGTGAATAGGCATATCCGGGAATGCTTCACGAACCATCATGATAAGGCCTGGATCAGACATGATCAGAGCGTCTGGGCCCATTTCAACCACGGGCTTAAGGTCGCGGATAAAGGTTTTTAGCTTAGAGTTATGAGGCTGGATGTTACAAACCACATACAGTTTCTTGCCTTGGGCATGTGCTTCATTGATACCGATTTGTAGGTTTTCGTGGTTAAACTCGTTGTTACGAACACGAAGACTGTATCGTGGTTGGCCTGCATAAACCGCGTCTGCGCCGTATGCAAATGCGTAGCGCATGTTTTTTAGGCTACCCGCAGGAGAAAGTAATTCTGGTGTGAACATGTTTTTATACTCTATTCTGATTTCAAGTCAGGATCTCGCCACCTTGTAGCGAGATATAAGGAGGGCGAATTTTACGGGATCGTCGCAAAAATCGCCACTAAAAAGTATACATGTCACAGAATGTAGTGGGTAATTAGGGTTAGTTTTTCTCTAAACCGCCTAATTCGGTATGTAAATTGCCCACCAAAGCCAGCAATTCACTGCTCATCAATGAAAAGTCAGCATCAAAACGAGCGGCTTTATCCTCACGAGGAATGTCTTCGTTTTGATCTTTTACCTCTTCACCAAACTTAATTCGCTTCAAACTCGCGTCTTCAGCAAGGATAAACTCGACACGATCCTGCCAATTTAACGCCAATTTTGTAACAAACTTATTCGCTTCGATATGATTTAGGATCTCTTCGCTTTGTAAATCTTGCTGCTTACAGCGAATGATGCCTCCGTCTTCTAGCGCTGATTTTAGCTCTGCTTCAGCGAGGATTTCGAAGCCAGTTGGTTGGCTTTCGCCCTTAACCCACGCGGTCAATGTTGTCTCAACCGGTGTCTCTGGTAGGGCTGGTACTACAGGTAAACTGCCGATAGTTTTACGCAGTAGCGCAAGCGCATCCTCTGCTTTTTTCGAGCTAGCAGCATCCACTAAAATGACGCCATCTTCGATGGAAACAAGCAGGTAAGTAAGTTGGCTACGAGTGAAGGCGCGAGGCAGTAAATCCATAAGGATTTCATCTTTGATGGTATCGCGCTCTGTCTTCTTCAGACGTCGGTTTTCCTGCTCTTCGAGCATATCAACCTTGTTCGCTACAGCGTCATTGACCACTGATGCTGGAAGCAGTTTTTCTTCTTTTTTTGCACACAGCAGAATGCGATTTTGCGCTACATGGCTGAGTAATTGGTCTTGGCCTGGCATCGCAAAAGACCAACCAAATTTTTGTTTGTCTTGGCTGCCGCAAGGCTTGAATTGAAACTCTTTAAGTTGCTCTTCAAGAGCTTCAGCTTGTATGTCTACTTCACGGTTGAAGCGATAGACTAGGCAGTTTTTAAACCACATGATGTGTCTCTGTATTGCAATGGGAAAACCTAATGATAAAGGAAGGTTTGTACCTATGCCTAATACAATATTCGTCTTGTGCGATGAATTTATTATGATTTTTTGTTTTCAATAGACACAAAAGTGTCATAATTTAGCAAGATAATAAGCCGAGTTTACGAATAATCGAGGTTATCAGAAAAATGTCTAGAAGAATCCTAGTTGTAGAGGATGAAGCACCAATTCGCGAAATGCTTTGCTTTGTTTTAGAACAAAAAGGTTATGAAACGGTAGAAGCTGAAGACTACGATACCGCGGTAAGTATGCTCAAAGAACCCTTTCCAGACTTGATCCTTTTAGATTGGATGCTGCCTGGTGGTACTGGTATTAACTTCATCAAGCACCTTAAGCGAGATGAAATGACGCGTAACATTCCAGTTGTGATGCTGACTGCTCGTGGAGAAGAAGAAGATAAGGTGAAGGGCCTAGAGGTAGGCGCTGATGATTACATCACCAAACCTTTCTCACCAAAAGAGCTACTTGCTCGTCTGAAAGCAGTGATTCGTCGTGCATCGCCAACCTCAACAGAAGAGGTGATTGATGTGCAAGGACTGCGTCTTGACCCGGTATCACACCGAGTGACGGCTCATGACCAAGCACTGGATATGGGACCAACCGAATTTAAGATGCTGCACTTCTTTATGACGCACCAAGAGCGTGTCTATAGCCGTGAGCAGCTTCTGAACCATGTTTGGGGCACCAATGTTTACGTGGAAGATAGAACCGTCGATGTTCACATTCGTCGTCTACGTAAGGCACTGGAAGCCACTGAGCATCATAAACTTGTTCAAACTGTACGCGGTGCAGGTTACCGATTCTCGACCAAAGCCTAACCAGCAGGCTCGTCGAACTCTGGAGTACGCCTTTAGATGGTAGAAAAACTGACATGGAGAAAGCTGGCTTTAGAGCTGGCTTTTTTTTATACACCTTGGGTTTTGCTTGGATGGTTTGTAGGATACATGCCATGGATGCTGCTGATTGCCACCGTATTGCAATTAGGGTGGCATCTGCATAATCAAATCCGTTTTTCACAGTGGCTGTGGAATGACAAGCGCCTTTCACCTCCTTCAAGCTCCGGTAACTGGGAGCCTTTGTTTAATGGCATGTATCGCTTGCAGCAGCGTCAGCGCCGTAAGCGAAAGGAGCTCACTGGGCTTATTCGCCGCTTTCGTAATGGTGCAGAATCCTTGCCCGATGCGGTAGTGGTGTTTCGCGATGAAGGCAATATCGTTTGGTGTAACCGACTAGCGCAGCAACTGCTGGGCTTTCGCTGGCCTGAAGATTCTGAACTCCCTATTACCAATCTGCTTCGTTCTCCAGATTTCATTAAATATCTGAATAAGAATGACTTTTCAGAGCCTTTAGAGATGCGTTCTCCATTAAATGTGGAGCGTATACTGGAACTACGTATTGTGCCGTATACCGACGGTGAGCACCTAATGGTAGTACGTGACGTTTCTCAGCTTAAAACCCTTGAGGGTATGCGTCGTAACTTTTTTGCCAACGTATCTCATGAACTGCGCACGCCGATGACGGTATTGCAGGGCTACTTAGAAATGACGGCCGATCCCGATATGTTGGTGGGCCCAATGTGGCCAAAAGCTCATGGAGTCATGACTGAGCAGCTCAATCGAATGAACAGCCTAGTCAATCAGCTTCTGACGCTATCTAAGATCGAAGCCGCTCCGATGGGAGGGGGGGATGATATTGTCGATGTACCTCGCATGTTGCATGTGCTCGAGAAAGAAGCTCAGGCACTAAGTGGTAGTAAAGAACATCAGCTTAAATTTGATATTGATGAGTCACTGAAGGTAATGGGTGATGAAGACCAGCTGCGCAGCGCCATCTCTAACTTGGTTTATAACGCGGTGAAATATACGTCAGCGGGCTCTCATATTCATGTTACCTGGAATGAGACCGTACAAGGTGCTTACTTGCAAGTCGCCGATACTGGTGAGGGAATCGAACCTCAGCATTTACATAGGCTGACCGAGCGCTTTTATCGGGTGGATAAGGCACGTTCAAGAGAAACGGGTGGCAGTGGTTTAGGTCTGGCAATCGTGAAGCACACCCTGAGTCATCACGATTCACAGCTAGAAATACAAAGTGAAGTGGGCAAGGGCAGTCAATTCTCGTTTGTGCTGCCTAAACGCTTAGTCGCTAGGGAGTTAGCACAATAGTGAGACGCTCGTTGATTGCTGGTTTGTTGGTTTTTGTGACGTCCTTTTGCAGTGCATCAACCCCTTTACCAGATTACAAAGCCATTCAAGGGATCTCCGGTAATCTAACATCCGTGGGTTCAGACTCCCTTGCGGGTATTATTACTGCGTGGGCAGAAGAGTTTTCTGCTCTTTATCCTAGCGTCAATGTGCAGGTTCAAGCCTCAGGCAGCTCAACGGCTGTTCCTGCTCTCACTGAGGGGACGGCGCAGTTTGGGCCTATGAGTCGTGAAATGCAGCCGAGTGAAATTGCCGCTTTTGAGCGTGAATATGGCTATGCACCTACTGAGCTCGTAGTGGCACTTGATGCTTTGGGCATATTTGTACATCAAGACAACCCAATTCAAGGACTAAACTTTGTTCAGCTAGATGCGATCTTTTCCACCACTTACTTTTGTGGCACCAATCGATATATCAATACCTGGAGTGACCTTGGGGTTTTGCAGCCTTGGGGTAAGCTAAAAATACAAAAGTATGGACGTAATCCGGTATCGGGCACTCATGGTGTGTTTAAGAGTAAAGTATTGTGTGGTGGAGACTTTGATAGCTCGGTTAATGAGTTGTTGGGGGCCACATCTGTGGTTCAAGGCGTTGCTTCGTCGGTATCCTCTATCGGGTACTCGGGTGTAGCGTCTAAAGCGGTAGGCACACGTCTGCTTCCAATTGCTGAGTTTGATGATAACTATACGTTACCAACATCGGAGAACATTATTAGCGGTAAGTACCCACTGAGCCGCCAGCTTTATATCTATGTTAATAAACAGCCGAATAAGGCGTTGCCGCGAAGTCAGCGTGAGTTGATTCGCTTTATCTACTCTAAGCAAGGGCAACAAGCGGTATCTCGTGAGGGGTATATTCCTATCTCCCGTGAGCTGGCTCAAAAAGAGCTGACCAAGGTCGATTTGAAACTATAAAGGGCTCAGTGAGCCCTTTTCGCTATCTTTCTTCAAGTAAATCACCAAACTCGAATCTCAATCCCCAACTGGCACTTTGCCAATAGAGTTGCTCTTGCTCTAAGTCTGATATCAATAAGCGATTTTCTCGTAAATGGTCTAAATCCGAGTGAGACAATACCCAATCGCCATCCTCAATGGTGAGTTGCCAAAGGCCGGCCTTTGCATCATTTCGCGAGACATTAATCACAATGGAGAGACGCAAAATCTTGATAAGTTCAAGGATGTCTTCCTTGGCATATAAGCTAAACTCGTCCATCTCACTGAGCTTTAAAGCCTTCCTGTGATATCGAACTAGGGTGGCGATCAACCTTTGTTGCTCGCTGTTGAAGCCGGGCATATTGGTATGCTGAAGAAGGTAATGAGAATGTCGGTGATAGCCACGATAGCTCAGGCTCAATCCTACTTCATGCAATAAGGCTGCCCAGTTGAGTAGCTTGACCAATTCGCTGCTTTTTTCTAAGTCCGTATCGGCAATCACTTGTTTAAGGAAATGCTTGCTGTGCTGTCTCACTCGATTGGCTTGCTCGACATCGATTCTGTGTTGAAGAGCTAGGTTTTCGGCGGTGCGCATACGAATATCGGAATGGGCAAAGCGCTCTTCCATCTCATACATTGCCCCTTCGCGCAGAGCGCCAGAAGAGTAATGAAGTTCTTCGATCTCTAGGGACTGCAGAATGGCTTGTAAGAGAGCAACTCCAGGGGCGAGCACCGACAGTCGCTCCTCAATAATGCCCTTAATCGCTATCTTTTCTACCTTCTTAAACTCACAAAGATGCTTCACCAGCTTTTTGAGGCGCTTGGGTGTGATGATTCCGTCTTCATAGTCCAGGCTAATCAAGCATTCACGAATGGCTTTTACCGTTCCTGATGATCCTAAGGTTAGCTCCCAGCCATGTCGCTTGTATTGCTTCGCCAGAAACTCTAATTCTCGCAGGGCAGCAAGGTTTGCGGCAGTGAAGTTCTTGTTATTTAGCTTTCCGTCACTAAAGTAGCGATGAGCGTAGCTAACACACCCCATCTGTTGGCTATTAACCAGCTCTGCTTCAAAGCCTTCACCAATCACAAGCTCGGTACTACCACCACCGATATCGATAACTAGCTTGCTTTTCGATACGGGTTGAGTGTGAGCAACACCTAAATAGATAAGGCGCGCCTCTTCTTCTCCCGGAATCACCTCTATGGGAAAGGGAAGCACTTGCCTTGCTCGCTGAATAAATAAATGCGCATTGTTGGCAATACGCAGGGTATGGGTGGCAACGATTCTCACATTGCCTGTTTTGAACCCGTCGAGTCGTTCGGCGAACATCTTCAAGCAATCGAGGCCACGTTGCATGGCCTCATTGGTGAGATTGTTATGCGAATCCAGTCCACTAGCCAATTTGACTCGTTGCTTATGGCGACTGATTATCTGTAGGTCTTGCCCTACCACCTTTGCCACAACCATATGGAAGCTATTGGAGCCGAGGTCAATGGCTGCAATATCTTTTTCTGGGGTAGCCTCACTGTTGTGCATCACGTCAGGATGCTTCAATTGTTTGCTCACTCAGTCTTCTAGCCTGCTTTTCTACTTGTTTAATATACTCGTAGGTAGCGATTTGAGAGCGAACCTTGCGGCGATTTCCTCGTGCCACGTAGCTGTTCGACATCTCCTTGTCGATCCATCGAGCCTTAACGGTATCTGTAAATTGTAGCTCCATAATATCAATGATTCTTTGCTTTAGCTTATTATCATTAATCGGTGCTGCTACCTCGATACGGTGCTCTATATTTCTGGTCATCCAATCTGCCGATGAGATAAATACCTTAGGGTCGCCATTATTCTCGGCAATGATGACTCGCGGGTGCTCAAGAAAACGGTCTATGACACTGATGATTTTGATATTCTCGCTGATCCCGTCTACTCCTGGAACAAGCGAGCACATGCCTCGAATGATCATGCGTATAGAGACACCAGCACTGCTCGCTTGATAGAGCTTGTTGATCAGCCCTTTATCTACAAGGTTATTGATCTTAAGGGTGATCCCACTTTTGTTGCCCAATTCTGCATTTTCTATCTCATTATCTATTAGCTTGTAGAGGCGCTTTCGTGAGTTCTTTGGAGAGACGATCAACTGATGAAAGGCAACAGGGCGATAAGGGTTCTCAATATAACCAAAGACATTACGAACCTCATCAGTAATCTCTGGCTTGGCGGTCAGCAGAGAGTAATCGGTATAGATACGAGCTGTTTTCTCATGGAAATTACCAGTCCCTATATGAGCATAGCGCTTTATTTCTTCACCTTCACGGCGGCTAATTAATAGCAACTTAGAGTGTATTTTTAGGCCGGGAGCACCAAAAACCACTTGCACTCCAGCGTCGGTTAAGCGCTTTGACCATAAGATATTTGCTTGCTCATCAAAGCGCGCTTGCAACTCAACCACAACGGTCACTTTCTTGCCGTTATTCACTGCGTCAATCAATGAATTCATGAGCTTTGAGTCTTTAGCGACGCGGTAGATATTGATCTTAATACTGATCACTTTTGGATCAAACGATGCTTGCCTGACAAGCTCAGAGACGTGATCAAAGGTATGGTAGGGGTAATGAAGCAAAATATCTTCAGCACTAATGGCATCAAAGCTGTTGTTGTACTGCTCAAATACGGCGGATTTAAGTGGTGGCAATGGCTTATTTTCCAGGTAATCTCGACCTACGTTTGGAAAGCCAATAAAGTCCTTGAAGTTATGATAGCGTCCACCCGGTATTAAGCTGTCATAGTTGGAGATCTCAAGTTTTCGGCATAGGAATTCCAGCATCTCACGTGGCATGTCTTTTTCGTAAACGAAGCGTACAGGCATGGCGGATAAACGCTGACTCAGGCCTTCCGACATTTGCTCAAGTAAGCTGTGCTCAACCTCGTGACTGAGATCGTACTCCGCATCTCGGGTCATCTTCATTGAATAGCAGTTGATTTCATCGTACTCAAAGAAGCCATTGAAGATATCGTCTAGGCAGTAACGAATCACATTGTCTAACAGGATGATAGTCTTACGACGCTTTCCCTTCTGCTCTGGCACCATAACAAAGCGTGGCAGGTGATCGGTTGGGATCTCGAGCAGTGCGTATTGCGATACGTTGTCTTTAACTAACGCTACGCTTAGGTAAGCATATTCATCTTTGAGGAAATCCAGTACATTAATATCCTCATGCATGACGACAGGCGTGATATGGGGCAGTACTTGCTTACGAAAGAACTTTTTGAGCCATTGTTGCTGAGTTTCGTTGATCTGCGCTTCGTTGACTAAGAAGATACGGCGGCGGGCCATTTCGAGAAGTAATTCGTTATACAAGTCGTCAAATCGCTGATTGAGTTTCATTGCCTTGCTTTGCATTTTGCTGAGTAGACGTTTTGAATTATCTTGGCGGCCTCGTTCCTGGTTGATCAAAATACGGCGTTTAACATCGGAAAATCGCACCTTGTAGAACTCATCGAGGTTGTTGGAAAATATGCCTAGAAATCGGATTCTTTCTATTAAGGGAACCGACTTATCAGCGGCCTCTTGCAGGACTCGTTCATTAAAAGAAAGCCAGCTAAGTTCTTTTTCTACATACAGTTTTTCTGTGCTCATCTTCTGTTCCGTTTTCTAGTTTGCAATGCAAGTCTAGTGCTAAAATGGGGGGAGTGAATATTATTGCAGTTAGATTTCAGCCATGTGACAGTGGTCACGTTGCGTGTAAGGAAATGTGTCGCACAAACTATTACTAATTTGTGTCACCTTTATGTCAAATGCTTGAGTTACAATCATCGGATCAAAGAAGATCACACTAAATGAATAGGGCTACATCGTTGTTAAAAGAGACCAATAGAGCTCGTCTGATCAAAGATAAGTTGATAACCGTATTGGTCAAGGCTAGTGGCCTAGGAATGCTGGTGGGCTTATTCGGCATTCTTATTTATTTCATTTCAGAAACCCTGCCGATTTTTGGTACATCCACCTATCAGCAAACGGAATATCACCTGCCTGTTTCCGGTGATTCATTCATTGATGTCAACATTGATAATACGGGTCGAAATGGCACAGCAATCAATAACAAAGGCGAGGTTATTTACTTCTCGCTAGATGATGATATTAAGGTGATCAACCGAGCCTTGGCGCAAAAAGATCCGGTAGCTATAGCGAAGGACTCTCCGCAACCATGGACGGCAATGTTAGATGCGAGTGGCAATATAGAGGTGGTCATGCCTGAATTTATCGTCTCTCATTCGCAAACTAGAAAGGTATACACGCCTAACTTGAGAGTGAATCGTGAGCTTTCGGCTCTGCGATTCGACAATCCCAACTTTAATACTCAATATTTAGATTTCTCCGTACTACCTGCTGGTGCGGTGCTCGCTAGAGCGAGTGAAACAGAGGTAGAAGTCTTTGATTACTTTGCAGGGAATAGCTATCGAATAGTGTCGTTGCCTATGGTGTTTGATGACATCAACGGCCTGTATATCGCTCGAGATGGGCTTTATGTGGTAGTGCTTGATGGAGACACGGCTAAATTATTCTTTCGGCGCACCAGGACGGAAGAGTTTAGGCTAGCGTTTCAGCATCAAGAGAAAACACAACAAGGGAGTAATAGAGAGTTCAATTTTCTCAGTGGAGATAAAGGCGCCATTGTCTCTAATGGCACTGAAGATCTCGAATTTTGGTTCTTGGTGTTTCAAAATGAAAGACGCTTGCAGACCGCTCGAAAATATACCACCAGCGCTGAGGTGACAAATATACTTTCAGAGCATACGACTAAAGGCTTTTGGACTATTGGTGCCGATGGAACACACAGTCTTTTTTATGCGACACGCTCTAAGCCGATTTTAAACATAAGCACTGATAGCCCGCCATTATTGAGCGCCTTATCGCAAAACGATCGTTACTTGATGAGTGTGTATCAAGATAAAATCCAGCGCTTTCGCATTGATGCCCCTCATCCTGAGATCTCTGTAAAAGAGCTGACGCAAAAGGTGCAATACGAGGGTTACTCGGAGCCGGGTTACGTGTGGCAAACTTCTGCGTCAGCAGAAGATGTCGAACCCAAGTTTAGTCTTGTCCCATTGGTGTTTGGTACGATTAAAGCGGCGCTGTATGCCATGTTGTTCTCAGTACCTATCGCTGTACTAGGCGCCGTCTATACCGCCTATTTCATGTCGACCAAGATGCGAAATACCATTAAACCGGCGATTGAATTAATGGAAGCATTACCGACTTTGGTGATAGGTTTCCTTGCGGCTGTTTGGCTTGCGCCTATTATGGAGAAAAATCTACTCGCCTTTATGCTGAGCATTGTGGTTATTCCGCTTACCGCTCTTGGGTGTGGTGGTTTATGGGCATCGCTACCATTGCGAGTAAAATCTCAAGTGCCCAAGGGATTACACTTAATTACTTTGCTGCCAGCGATTGTTCTGATCTGGTGGGGACTGTTTGAATATTCGCCATACTTGGAAAAGCTCTTCTTTGATGACGGCTTGATTTACTTTCTTGCCGATAAGGGGTGGGATTATCAACAGCGCAACACCTTAATCGTTGGTATTGCGATGGGCTTTGCGGTTATCCCAACCATATTTACCATCTCGGAAGATGCTATTTATTCTGTGCCTAAGCATTTATCCAACGGTGCATTGGCGCTAGGCGCTACCGAATGGCAAACCTTGACTCGAGTCGTATTATTGACGGCGAGCCCCGGCATTATATCCGCCATTATGTTGGGATTAGGGCGCGCAATGGGAGAAACCATGATAGTGCTAACGGTGACGGGAAATACGCCAATAACCGACTGGAATGTGTTTGAAGGCTTGCGTTCATTGACGGCAACTATTGCGACGGAACTACCGGAATCAAAAGTGGGCAGCTCTCACTATCGATTGCTGTTTTTGTCAGCACTGATTTTGTTTTTGTTTACCTTTATCGTGAATAGCGTCGGTGAGAGTGTTCGCCAGCGTCTTCGTGATAAGTATCGATCTCTATAGGCAGGTATATTGAGTGATTAAGTGGTTTAGGTCGGGTAAACCTTGGATATGGTTAACTTCCATGGCAGTGACGATCAGTATTCTTTCAATGCTGACCGTACTGCTGTTTATCGGTTGGAAGGGCATGAGTCATTTCTGGCCACAAACAGTTTATGAGTGGAAGAACGACTCGGATCAGCCATTAATTGGCCAGATTTACCAAACACAACAGGTGCCCTGGTCTCAATTATCCATAACCCAACGCCAAGCTATTCCTAGCACTTTGCGAAGTGAACTAGAAACTCAAACTCTTCCCGAGCTTGAGCGTCTGGTGATTAAGGTGGGTAACCGAGATATCTATGGGGGGGATTTTGTCTCCGAGTTTTCTCATGATTGGTCACAGCCTGTTGCTGAACCTGATTTACTTGTAGTAGAACGAAGAAGAGGCGGCCAGTTCTTTGGTCGTGTTGTAGCCTTCGAGGATCAAGGTGAAAAACACCCAATTAGCTCTGCAAAAGAGATAAAAGAGTTACTGGCTCTTACTCAAGGAGAGAGAGATAAGATTGAGTCTATAGTCGATACGCAGGTTGAACCCGCAAGTGATGGATTGCGAAGAGCAGATCAGGCATTGCGTCGCTTGCAAGCTGACAACTCGATGGATAAACAACGAATTTCGCAATTGGTCTCTACCAAAGATCAGCTGAATGCCAACAGAACTCAAGCCGAACTGCAAATAGAGGAAATTCGCCAGCAAATAGAGCAGCGTATGCTGGTGGTAAAGGACATGAATGGCGATATTCACAGTATCAGCTTTTCTTTGATTTTAGATGCTTGGTATCCAAACCAGATGACCTTGCTCGATAAAGTGGGGCATTGGTTTCACCAAGGCGCATTGTTCTTGTATGAGGAACCTCGCGAGTCCAACTCCGAAGGTGGTGTGTTCCCCGCAATATTCGGCACCATACTGTTAGTCTTACTCATGTCGGTGGCTGTGATGCCACTTGGGGTGCTCGCAGGATTATATTTGCATGAATATGCTCAGAATAATTGGCTGACTCGATTGATTCGAATCACAGTACAGAACCTCGCCGGTGTTCCGTCGATAGTATATGGGGTATTTGGCTTAGGCTTCTTTGTATATACCCTAGGGGGGAGCATCGATGATCTGTTCTACTCTGATAACTTGCCTGCGCCCACCTTTGGCACACCAGGCTTGCTATGGGCCTCGTTGACCTTAGCAATGTTAACTCTGCCAGTGGTAGTAGTGACCATTGAGGATGGCTTGTCGCGTATTCCCAAATCGGTGAGAGATGGCGCGTTTGCTCTTGGAGCGACTAAATCTGAGACCATTTTTAGAGTGGTATTGCCAATGGCGCTTCCTGCTGTGCTGACCGCACTCATCTTAGCGGTGGCGAGAGCGGCTGGTGAAGTGGCGCCACTGATGCTAGTTGGGGTGGTGAAACTTGCGCCTAACCTGCCTATTGATGGCCAATTTCCTTATATACATTTAGAGCGTAAGTTTATGCATCTTGGCTTCCATATCTATGATGCTGGGTTTCAAACCACTAATTTAGAAAGTGCCAAGTCACTGGTATACGCGACCTCTATGTTGCTTGTTACCGTTATTATCGGTTTGAACCTAATTGCGATTCGCATACGAAACTCTTTACGCAACAGTTACCGAAATTTAGGATTTGATGAGCATGTATTCTAGCCCTGCAACCATAAATGTATTGAAGCCTCTTGATGTTGCTAACCTGCCTGCAGGAAAAACTGCGATAGAGATAGAAAACCTCAACCTTTTTTATCGTCAAAAGCAGGTATTACATGATATCTCTATGCGAATACCTAAAGGCAAGGTAACGGCCTTCATAGGTCCGTCAGGCTGTGGAAAGTCAACTATCATGCGTTCGGTCAACAGAATGAACGATTTGATAGAGGGGTGTAAAGTCGAAGGCAATATTCGATTACTTGGCAAGGATATCTACGATGAAGAGGTCGATGTATCCGCGTTAAGACGAAGAATTGGTATGGTGTTTCAAAAACCCAATCCATTCCCTAAAACCATTTACGAGAATGTGGTTTTTGGACTTCGCTTACAAGGCATTAGAAACAGTCGAGTACTGGATGATTGTTGTGAACAAGCATTACGCGGCGCAGGACTATGGGATGAAGTGAAAAATCGTCTCCATGAAAATGCAGTGAACCTCGCAGCGGGTCAACAGCAAAGGTTGGTCATTGCCAGAGCCATTGCCATTGAACCAGAAGTTTTGCTACTCGATGAGCCGACTTCTTCATTGGATCCTATCTCTACACTCACCATTGAAGAGCTGATCAACGATTTAAAAACAAAATATACGGTAGTCATAGTCACCCATAACATGCAACAGGCCGCTAGAGTGAGTGACTATACCGCGTTTGTGCATATGGGAAGAATTGTTGAATACGCGGATACAGATACGGTGTTTACATCACCGAAAGAGAAGAAAACTGAAGATTACATAACGGGTCGAATAGGGTAAGGAGAAGTAAACTAAATGCATACTGGTCGCCATATATCGGGGCAATATAACGTTGAGCTAGAGGCTATTCGAAGCCATGTTCTCACTATGGGAGGACTGGTAGAGCAGCAATTGGCTTACGCATTGCGCTCGCTGGTTAAGCAAGACTATGAGCTGGCGAAAAAGGTAGTGGCCGAAGACCATAATGTAAACTCTATGGAAGTCGTTATCGATGAGGCGTGCACTCGGATCATCGCAAGGCGTCAGCCTACAGCAGGTGATTTAAGGTTGGTAATGACCATTATCAAGACCATCACTGAGCTCGAACGCATTGGAGATGTTGCTTCGCGTCTTGCTCGTACCTCTTTGGAAAATAAAAGCGCAGACCCTCGCTATCAAAACTCCCTTGAGCCTCTTTGTCGATTGGCTATTGATATGCTTCATCAAGTGCTTGATGCCTTTGCTCGCCTTGATATTGACGCGGCGGCACACATCTATGAGATCGATGATAGAGTGGATGAAGAGTATCAGAATATCATCCGTCAGCTCACCCAAAATATGATGGATGAACCGGAAATGATTCCCACTATCTTGCAGGTGATGTGGTCAGCCCGAGCTATCGAGCGCGTCGGGGATCGTTGTCAGAATATCTGTGAATACATCATTTACTGCGTGAAGGGTAAAGACGTCAGGCACTCTGACGATAAAGAAATCTACAAATACAAAGATAAAGAGTAAGTCTCCTTACTCTTTACTTCATAGAAGACTTACTGGAACTCTTATTGGTAAAGGTTTTTCACTGATTGGATAGCAGAAAATCCAGTCACTGGGATTTGAAAATCATCGACGTCACTTGCGCCCATTTGAGCTTCGTTTTGAATACACTTCATTTTGCTTGCGCGTACTGTTTTTCCTGACAGGTGCAGCTCGTTGATGCCTGTCTTATTCAAAATCTCTAGCGCATTGCCAGCATTAACGCCAGCTCCGGCCATAATTTGAATTCGTCCAGCTGCTTGTTGATGTAGCTTAGCCAGTGTTTCGAGACCTGCCTGTGCTGTGCTTTTTTGTCCCGACGTCAGGATTCGTTCGCATCCAAGGGAGATAACGTCCTCCAATGCTTGCTCAACATCTTGGCACTGATCGATCGCTCGATGAAACGTCACCCCCATTCCTGATGCTGCGTCTATCAGCTTCTTGCACATAGAAACGTTTACCTTGGCATCAGTGGTCAAAACACCAATAACGATACCATCTAAGTTCGCATCTTTCGCAGCCTGAACATCGGCAAGCATGATGTCGAGATCTTCTTCTGAGAATAGGAAGTCGCCTTGTCTAGGTCTTATCATTGCGTAGATTGGGATAGAAGAGGCTTGTTTAGCTTGCTTCATGAACCCTAAGCTAGGAGTGAGTCCACCAAGAGCCAGTGAAGAGCAAAGCTCGATACGTGTTGCACCAGCGCGAATAGCCGTGTGCAGGGATTCTATATTGTCGATACAAACTTCAAGTTGATAGGTCATAGGTGTAGGCCAAGTGATTTTTTACGATTATACCTAGGGTCTGTTGACCTTGTGCGATTAAATTTTGCTTGACCAGAAGACATTTTATCAAGGCGAGGGACTTGCCGCCTAGTCATCTAAGCAAAAGTCGCTCAACGAAGAGTAAATGGCTTCTGGACGAGCCCTTCTTGCCGAGCCCTTCGGGTAGCGCTTTGTTGGTCATTTCTACCGCGTTAGTCACTTTTCATGTGGAACCACCACACCTAAAAGCGACTGCCTTGTATTAATACCCAACAAATCGCTACAAAAAGTAACCTCAAAAGGCCAACAGACCCTAATCAACAAATAATAAAAAGCCGGCCAATACAAAGTATTGGCCGGCTTAACGTTAACTAGTTACAAGTAGTAAATTACTTGCTTAGGTCTGCAGCGTGCTCAGATAGGAAGTCTGCAACACCTTTTGGAGATGCGTCCATACCTGCTTTGCCTTCTTCCCACTGTGCTGGGCAAACTTCACCGTTTTTCTGGTGGAAGTTAAGAGCGTCAACCATGCGTAGCATTTCGTCGATGTTACGGCCTAGAGGAAGGTCGTTAACTACTTGGTGACGAACTAGACCGTCTTGGTCGATTAGGAAAGAACCACGGAAAGCAACGCCTGCTTCTGGATGCTCAACATCGTACGCTTTACAGATTTCGTGCTTAACGTCAGCAACTAGAGGGTATTTAACTTGACCGATACCGCCATCATCGATGGCAGTGTTACGCCATGCGTTGTGAGAGAACTGAGAATCGATAGAAACGCCGATTACTTCAACGCCTTTATCTTGGAAATCTTGGAAACGGTTGTCGAACGCGATCAACTCAGATGGGCAAACGAAAGTGAAGTCTAGAGGGTAGAAGAAAACTACCGCTGTTTTGCCTTTAGTGAATTCTGCAAAGTTGAAGTTATCAACGATCTCACCATTGCCTAGTACAGCTGCTGCTGTGAAATCTGGTGCTTGACGGCCTACTAATACCATTTTGAACTCCTAAAATTTGTAATGATGCCTGTGTTTCAGGCTTGGTCCATGTTTGTACGGGACAAACTATAATACACAATATACTATTGAAAAAAGCGAATTAAATAGATTAAGTCAATCGAAAAAAGCGATGTTTAAAACTTGTTAACCAGCGCACAAAACGAATGATAACCGACGGTAATTTTTGAACTTAATATGAATAAATGGCCCAGTCTCAAACAGCTTCATTATCTGATCACTTTGCATGAAACGCGTCACTTTGGTGAGGCCGCTCAGCTGTGTTTTGTTAGCCAATCTACTTTAAGTAAAGGAATCCAGAATCTCGAAGAACAATTTGGTTGTTCACTGTACGAGAAGAAAGATAAGAAGAGTGCATTGGTATTTACCCATATCGGTGAAATGGTGGTTAAACAAGGACGAGAGCTGCTCACTAAGAGTCAAGATTTGATGGAGCTTGGCCAACTTGCGTGTGGCGGCGCAATGCAGGGACAATTGAGGCTGGGGGCTATCCCAACGATTGCCCCGTTTCTTCTCAGTGGCCTGGTTCATGAGGTGAACAAAAACTTCCCCGACTTGACCTTATTACTAAGAGAAGACACCACTGCAAATCTGCTGACGGCTTTGCAAGATGGGCAATTGGATGTTTTAGTGCTAGCCCTGCCTGTGGATATCGGTAACTTTGCCAGCAAGGTTGTTGGGCGAGATCAATTTAGAATGGTGATCAGTGAATCTCAAGCTGGAAGTGTAAAGACTCCATTGCATTATTCGGATCTCCCTGATGAGTCGGTGTTTTTACTAGAAAAAGAGCACTGCCTTACCGATCATGCCGTTTCAGCGTGTAATCTGACTGAAAAGAGCAAGATAAACCCATTTACTGCAACGAGTTTACATACCTTAGTGCAGATGGTGGCCAATGGTCTGGGCACCACCTTTATTCCTCAGATGGCGATTGATCACGGGCTACTGGCAAACCATTCACTGCGTGTTATCGATCCACCAGGTCGTCAGGCTTATCGCAATATAGGGTTAGTGTGGAGGCCAAGCAGTACCCGAACAGAAACCTTTGCTCAACTGGCCGAAGTGATCGAGAAATTATTAGAGAAATAACGATAGAGCCACATTGTCTGCTCCCTTGCGTATATCTAAATGAGTCTAATTTTCAGAAAGATCCCCAATTTAGTTGATCCTCTATAGCTGGTGGTCTTTACTAAAAAGTAGTGTGGGGGTGTATCATGCAAAAACATCAGTTCGACCAATGGATTCATGCTGATATCGAGAGGCATATGGAAGTGCCAAAAGTCTTCGTTATCGGGTGTGCTGATCTTTCTACTTATCAGCTTGCTGTTGAATTTAAGCACAAGCTTGAGCCGATACGTGAAGACGATAAGCCTATGTCTTTTGCTTCATTGGAGATCGTCAAAGAAGAGTTGATTAAGCTTGGGTTAGATAGCGCATACCTGCGACTGCATAATGCTTATGACGAGTGTGGCTCACCGGAAGATAAGCCTTATTGCGATATTGAGTTGTCTCTTAAGAGTTATTAGCCCTCATTCGAGCTGTTAGCTTTCAAGCAAAATAGAGTGAGTAAAGTGCGTTCGTAGGTAGAAACCTCGAGGCAACGTCTTTATTTGCTTACCACTAGCGCCATAGGCATCAGTCAAGGCTCGATTATTGGCGGCTTTGGGGCGAATTTGCATTACCTCACCATGCCTTGCACTGATCTCGTGGATACGCCCTGTAGCTATCATCTCCATTAATTCCTCCCAATCCTCTCTCAGCAATGTTTCTTGCTCATGAGATGGTGTCCATAATTTAGGAAAGCCGACGTGGCGCTCTGCAATCGGTAGCTCTCTCTCTCCCTCTACGGGAACCCACAATACCTTGCTGAGTTTTTGCCTGACATGACTTTGCTGCCATGTTAGTCCATGAATTCCAGTCAAGGGTGCGACACAAACAAAGGTACTCTCTAGAGGTTTACCTGAGTGACTAAGAGGGATTGTTTTTAGTTCGATACCAAGGTGAGCAAAATCTTGTTCAGGTCTACTACCTGCTTCAGCACCAAGGTGAGCTTCGATAAGTTGACCTACCCAGCCTTTATTACGACGAAGATCCGTTGGCACCTCAATACCCGCTTCTTCTGCTAATTCAGCAAAGGAATATCCAGCTAACGATTCTGCCCTGTCTAGCAGTTCTCGTTCGGATTGTGGGGGAGTTGTCTGCAAAGCTGATCTCCATTTGCAAAAGATCGTTATTTATCAAAGATCTTTGATGATAGGGGAATGGGCAATTATAAGCCAACTAGAGTGCAAAATGAAGGTTATCCACAGGGTGGGTGATAATAACTGTAATAATTGATACTTATGTATAAATAAACAGGAGTTTATGTCACGTTATATGCTTGTTTTGCTGACTTAAGTATGCCTCTCTAACCTTGGCGTGTGGATAAATGAGTGTATGGTTGAATTTTAAACGATCCTAAAGGATCAAATATTAAGCAGTTTAACCCTGAGTGATCTATACGCGATTTTTCATTTATACTATTGATATTAAAAGATTAATTATTTTTTGAATATGGTTTTGTAGTTTTCATTGAGATCAAAAATTAGTCCGTACATTAATTATCTCAAGTTTTCTCACAAAGTTACTCACAGATATAGTGAATAAATAGCACTAAACAACGTTACTCTGTTGATAAAGTAAGATTTGCTCGCTATTTATCCAATATTGGTATTCGGACTTCATAGTTTAACAACTTTTACTACGGTTGCATTTGCTCAACTGGGGGATCTGTGGAAAAATCGACTCATATAAAATTTATCAGTAGAGGTTAGCCAGTGATCGATGGCGATGGTTACCGCTTAAATGTGGGAATCGTAATATGTAACAACCACGGTCAAGTGTTTTGGGCTAAACGATACGGACAACATTCATGGCAATTTCCACAAGGTGGAATCGACGACGGTGAAACGCCAGAACAGGCGATGTACCGAGAATTGTATGAAGAGGTCGGATTAACCAAACAAGATGTAAGAATTGTCACTACTAGTCGTCATTGGTTGAGATATCGCTTACCAAAAAGATTAGTGCGTTGGGACTCCAAACCTGTCTGTATCGGGCAAAAACAGAAATGGTTCTTATTGCAACTCACCTGTGATGAATCGCAGGTGAATATGCAAAGAGGACCAACTCCAGAATTTGATGGATGGCGTTGGGTAAGTTTTTGGTACCCAGTGAGACAAGTTGTCTCTTTTAAAAGGGATGTCTACCGCAGAGCAATGAAAGAATTCGCTTCTTTTGCTATGCCGTTCACAGATCGAAAGCAAAACCGAAAACGCAAACACCGTAAAGGGTAGTGAGGCGCAATAATGCTAAATCAGCTAAGGGATATAGTTGAGCACGTATCTCGGGTCGAGGATATACATCAAGCACTTGAGGTGTTTGTTGAACGTACCTGTGATGCTATAAATAGCGAATGTTGCACCATTTACCTTTCTAATCATCAAAAGCAGCGCCTTGAGTTAATGGCAACCAAGGGGCTGACTTTTTCTGGTGAGCGCCTGCATATAGGCTTTCAAGAGGGTTTGGTTGGCTTAGTCCACAGAACAGCAGAACCCTTAAACGTTGCAAAAGCTTCTCTTCACCCTGATTTTAAATTTTTTCCCCAGCTTGGCGAAGATGTCTATCAAGCTTTTTTAGCGACGCCTATCGTCCACCGCAAGCGAATGCTCGGTGTGGTGGTAATCCAACAGAAAACGCCTCGATTATTTAGTGATACCGAAGAGTCTTTTCTAGTGACTCTCGCCGCTCAGTTAGCCGTGCTTATTGCCAGTGAGCAGCAGCAAGGTAACTGGCTTCTACAAGAAAGAAAAAGCTCCACTGTTACAGGTCTCTCTGCATGTAATGGGATTGCGATTGGACCTATCTGGCGTGGTAACGATGAGCCTTTACTCAAAGATGTATCTCCAGCATCTGCTATTGATACCGAGAAAGACAAGGAATGGCTACTCGTAGCGGTAGAGTCGGCTCTGACCGAATTTAGACGCCTTAGAAAGCAACTCGATAGCGACCTTAATAAAGATGCCTTAGCAATCTTTGATTTGTTTACTCACTTGTTGAATGACCCCAAACTTCGGGGTGATCTGATTAAACAGATAGAAAAAGGGGATACTGCTGATTGGGCGCTGCGTCAGGTGATAGAGCGTTACTCTAATCACTTTGCTCGTATGAATGATATTTACCTTCAAGAGCGCTCTCAAGATGTTAGGGAACTAGGTCAGAGACTGCTGTATTTCCTTTATCATTCGCAAACCAAAGAAATCAAACTCGAGAAACCGGTTATCTTTGTCGTGAATGAACTCACAACGACATTGCTGGCGTCAGTACCAAGAGACAAGCTTCTAGGGGTGATTTCATTGCAAGGCGGGGTAAACTCCCATGCTGCAATCCTTTCTCGCGCTTTGGGCATACCCTCGGTCATTGGTTCGAACCTCAATGGTATTGAAGCGGATGACAGACATATTATCTTAGACGGCTATAGCGGTGAGGTATTGCTAAACCCTACAGCTAAAGAGATGAGCGACTATCAGAAGCTATTGGCTGAAGAGCAAGAAGTTCGCTCTATGGTTGAATCAGAGGTGCGTGAGCCAGCGCTGACCTCGGATAAGGTTCCAATCACTATTTTGCTTAATGCCGGATTGGGCGGCGACGCGAGCTATTCATTCTTTGATGTTGTGGATGGTGTGGGACTCTATCGTACCGAGATATCCTTTATCGTTAAGCAGGCCTTCCCTTCCGAAGATGAACAAGTGGAGACGTATCGAAAAGTGTTGGCGTACTCACAAGGGAAACCTGTTGTGATGAGGACGTTAGATATTGGTGGGGATAAATCACTACCTTACTTCCCAATGGAAGAAGAAAACCCATTCTTGGGCTGGAGGGGGATTCGCTTTACTCTCGACCACCCTGATATCTTCTTGATTCAGGTACGAGCGATGATGAGAGCGAGTGTCGGTCAAAAGAGTGAACTGAAGATCCTTTTACCTATGATCTCGGGCGTGCCTGAATTAGACTCCGCACTCTCTTTGATTGCTCAGGCGTATCATGAGGTGGCGCTCACTCATCCGCGTGTGAAAAAGCCTAAAGTCGGCATCATGCTTGAAGTACCTTCTATGATCTATCTACTGCCGGTGATTGCTAAGCGCATTGATTTTGTCTCTGTGGGTACTAATGACCTTACTCAATATCTATTAGCCGTGGATCGAAATAACAGCCAAGTTTCAGAGCTCTATGAAGTGGTACACCCTTCTGTATTGATGGCGCTGAAACAAATACACGATGCTTGCCGATACTCAAAAATCCCAGTTTCAATTTGTGGTGAGTTAGCGGGTGACCCTATCGGTGTTTTACTGTTACTGGGTTTGGGATTCAAGCAACTCAGCATGAACTCAGCCAACGTAGCCAATATAAAATACGTGATTAGGCAATCAAATCTTGATGATTTAGAGGCGCTTGCCAATCAAGCCATAACCAAAGCCTATGCCTCTGATGTGCATAAGCTTGCCTTCGACTACCTAGAGAAACGAGACCTTGCCGGGTTTGTTCGGCCCGGAAAACATTAATGATTACATTCGAATTAATCGCCATCTTAGTGATGATTGGTGCGCTGGTGGGCGTGCTTGCAGGATTGCTAGGCATCGGCGGTGGCCTTATTATCGTTCCTGCATTGTTATTTTTACTGCCAAAGTTCGGAGTATCAGCGGATATTGCCATGCAAATGGCGCTCGCTACTTCCTTAGCCTGCATCATCATTACCTCTGGCTCATCGGCACTCAATCACTATCGAGTGAACAATGTCGATATGTTTGTGGTCAAATTCTTGATTCCAGGTGTCATACTGGGTGGCTTTGGTGGTAGTTTTGTGGCGGAGTTTATACCGAGTCAGTATTTGCCCCCTGTTTTTGGTTGTATTGTCCTGTTCTTATCCATCAAGATGTTTATCTCGGTGAATGCAAGGGCTACAAAACCTTTACCAAGCGCCACAAAGACCTTTATATCTGGAACCACGATCGGTACTATCTCAAGCTTGGCTGGTATCGGAGGTGGCTCTTTGATGGTTCCATTTCTTAACCGACACGGCATAGAAATGCGCAAAGCGATAGGCACCTCATCGTTTTGTGGCGCATTACTTGCTGCTTCTGGAATGATTGGTTTTATTTTGCATGGAGTTGGGGCGAAAGATTTACCTGCCCATAGCGTGGGCTATGTGTACCTTCCAGCCTTGCTTGCGATTGCATGTAGCTCTGTACTAACCAGTAAGCTTGGTGTGAGGTTAACCTCGGTATTACCCACCCAAGTACTGAAAAAATGTTTTGCCGTATTGCTGCTGATAATAGCGATACGAATGCTTTTCTTTTAATGATTTGCTCTAAGAAGATTTTATGAATCAAGGATTTATCTCTTTTCCCCATATCGACCCAGTATTGCTAGAAATTGGTCCAGTTTCTATTCGCTGGTATGGACTGATGTACCTATTTGGCTTCGCATTTGCTATGTGGCTAGCCAATCGTCGCGCGGATCAACCTAATAGTGGTTGGACGCGAGAGCAAGTGTCTGACATGTTGTTCTTAGGGTTTCTCGGCGTGGTCGTCGGTGGGCGTGTTGGTTATGTATTGTTCTACCATTTCGACCTGTTTTTAGATAATCCGTTTTACCTATTCCAAGTATGGACGGGGGGGATGTCATTCCATGGTGGCTTGCTTGGTGTGATCTCAGCGATGGCATTCTATGCTTACCGCAACGGTCGTACCTTCTTCAATGTGGCTGATTTTATTGCGCCGCTTATCCCATTTGGATTGGGCGTTGGCCGCATCGGCAACTTTATGAATGACGAATTGTGGGGCAGGGTAACGGATGTTCCATGGGCGGTGATGTTCCCATCAGGCGGCTATTTGCCACGACACCCTTCTCAGCTTTATGAAGCGATTTTAGAAGGAATAGTGCTGTTCTTTATCTTGAACTTTTTTATTCGTAAACCGAGACCGGCTGGCGCTGTGTCAGGGCTGTTCTTAATTGGCTACGGTTCTTTCCGATTTATCGTAGAGTACTTCCGTGAGCCGGATGCTCACCTAGGGTTGTTTGGTAACTGGATCTCTATGGGCCAAATACTTTCAACTCCAATGATCCTAATTGGCGCCGCTATGATGTGGTGGGCATACAAATACAACCAGAAGTCCCTTGAAGTGAACAAGGCGAAGGAGAAGTAATGAAGCAGTATCTAGACCTATGTCGCCGTATCGTTGATGAAGGGCACTGGATTGAGAACCAGCGCACTGGCAAGCGTTGTTTGACTGTTATCAATGCAGATTTAACCTATGACGTAGCGAATAACGCTTTCCCATTGGTAACGACCCGTAAAAGCTTCTGGAAAGCGGCTGTTGCTGAGCTACTTGGATACATCCGTGGTTACGACAACGCAGAGCAGTTCCGCCAACTAGGCACTAAAACCTGGGACGCAAACTCGAACCTCAACGACGCATGGCTAAACAACCCGTATCGTAAGGGTGAAGATGACATGGGTCGAGTTTACGGCGTTCAAGGTCGTCAGTGGGCTAAGCCTGATGGTGGGCATATTGACCAACTCCGTAAGATTGTTGATGATCTTACAAACGGCGTTGACGACCGTGGTGAGATCCTGAATTTCTACAACCCAGGTGAGTTTCACATGGGCTGTTTGCGTCCATGTATGTACAGCCATCACTTCTCTTTGCTTGGTGATACCTTGTACCTAAATAGTACGCAGCGCTCGTGTGATGTGCCGTTAGGACTAAACTTTAATATGGTACAAGTGTATGCCTTCTTGGCTATCATGGCACAGATAACGGGTAAGAAGCCGGGCGTGGCCTATCATAAGATTGTGAATGCGCACATTTATGAAGATCAACTTGAGTTGATGCGCGATGTGCAACTGCAACGAGAGCCACTAAGTGCACCTAAATTTATCATTAATCCAGAGATTAAGAGCTTAGAAGACCTCGAAACTTGGGTGACCTTAGACGATTTCTCCGTGGAAGGGTACGAATCTCACCCTGCGATTCGCTATCCATTTTCGGTATAAGAACAAATAATTTAAATTTATCTCACTGAATTTTAAAAACTATTATTTAAGAGGCTAATATTTAGGTATTAGCCTTTTTTATGCTTGGAACTCAGTGGATAGAGTTAACTTTAATATGAAACATGGATGTCGTTTGGCGCTGGTAGCTGCTATGTGTGGAAGCTCTGGTTCGGCTATTGCTAGTCTTATTGATCCAGACCAGTATTTAACGGATATTTACGCAACGGCCTTGGTTGCGACTGACAGTGAATTGGTGACAATCGGTTTTGGCCGTTTCGATCCAAATCAAATATTTGGTACCGATAATCCTGATTTTGGTGGTCAAGAGAGTATTGATACCCAACGAAAGGTTACAGTGACTTCTCTCCCTATCTCTTTTTTGTTTGCTAATGATGAAAGCCCTTGGTTACATCGTTTAAAGCTCAGGGCTGCCTATATGGGGCTAACTAGGGATATTGACTATGACGAGCTTGAAGACTTTGGTGTCACTTGGGAGAGTGATAAGAACGAAGACCACGTAATAGCAGGTTACACTGAATACGCTATAGGTTACCAAATATCCGAGGGATGGCAGCTGTTTACAGGAGCAGGCCTTCACCTTATGCATTACAAGAACAAGTTTACCGCGAATAGCCCCGCGGCTGATAGGATTCAAGAGCAAGGTATTGCTTCAGCGATCAATGGGTCGTCTAATGTTTGGGTTATTGAGCCTCAAGCTGATTTGATTTATACCAAAGATACCGGCCCCGGTGAGTTTCGCTTTAATAGTGAATACCACTATTTTTGGGGGAGAAGTTTTGGTGGCAGTATTGGCTCAACTAATGCGACCCCTGAAGGTTGGCGTATTATGAATGGTATACAATACAAATATCATTTAGACCCTTGGGGAAGCCGTAAGCAAGACCTGTTGTTTCGAGCACGCCGAATCGATGTCGGTGGTGACTTAAGAGCTCCTCTAGATACCACTCACTATGCGGAATACAGCTTTGGGTGGGTGATAGACACCAGCGATTATTCTTCATTGATATATAACGTGGGAGTGGGTATTTCATTAAATTATGGTAGCGCATTAAAAGGGGGGGCATTGGTTATTTATTACAATGAGTAACCCTAATGCTTCAAACAAAAAAAACCTGCCAATCGGCAGGTTTTTTTGATTCTTTAGTTGCTTATGCAGTCATAGCGATAATCGCACCAGGCATCACAACGAATACTGCAATTAGATATCCAGCAACAACGCTCTTGTTCTTAATGGCCATTGTTGAAATCCAATCAGCGCCCTTCAGTGGCAGTTCACGTAAGAATGGAATACCAAAGATGAATAAGGTTGCCGCTACGTTGAACAATAGGTGCACTATAGCAATCTGAAGCGCAAAGGCTGCAAACTCGCCGGTTACTGCTGTTGCAGCAAGAAGCGCGGTAATACAGGTACCGATGTTAGCACCTAGTGTAAATGGATATACATCACGTACCTTAAGAACACCAGAACCTACCAATGGAACCATTAAGCTAGTCGTCGTTGATGAGGACTGAACCAGTATCGTTACAACAGAACCAGAGAAGATACCGTGAAGTGGACCGCGACCAATAGCGTTCTTCAAAATCTCACGTGCACGACCTACCATTAGGCTCTTCATTAGCTTACCCATGATGGTAATAGAGATGATGATGGTAGCGATACCTAAAATAATCATGCTCACACCGGCAACGATAGGGCCGAAGGCGGTTAGCGGTTCTTGAATCACACTAATTAGAGGTTTTGTTAGAGGCTTAATGAAGTTAAAGCCACCCATGTCTAGGTCACCGGTACTCATCAATGGAGCGACCAGCCAAGCTGAAAGCTTGCCAAAGATGCCAAACATCATCTCTAGTGGTAGGAAGATCAATACCGCCAGCAAGTTAAAGAAGTCATGAACGGTCGCACTCGCGAATGCGCGTTTAAACTCTTCTTTGCAGCGAAGGTGACCAAGGCTAACTAGAGTATTAGTTACTGTGGTACCGATATTTGCACCCATAACCATAGGGATAGCGATTTGAACCGGAAGTCCGCCCGCTACAAGGCCTACAATAATAGAGGTAACTGTACTTGATGATTGAATAAGCGCCGTTGCTACAAGGCCGATCATCAAACCTGCTACTGGGTGAGAAGCAAAGTCAAAAAGTGTTTTGGCATGTTCGCCAGAGGCCATCTTAAAGCCACTGCCAACCATTGATACCGAAACAAGAAGTAGGTACAGCATGAAAGCCAAGTTAGCCCAACGTAGCCAGCTGGTTTTACCTGCTGTTACTGCTGAAACTGAGGATGCTTGGTTGTTCATTTGTTATCTCCGGGCCTGTTTTAGGCTTTTAATCAACTGTTGGCGAGTTTAGATAACTAATATTTCAGTTATATTACAGTTTTATAAATAATCGCCTTTTTCTTACCCAATGTAAGTAAACGTTTGCGTAAGTTTTTATGTGAATTAAGTTGTTGATTTTTAGGTGTTTTAATTCCGTTGGTAACCTTACCTTTGGACGCTCCTTGAGCAACTTTAGTGTCAAATGTTGATCTGGTCCAAATATTAATGTGACAAAACTGTCATCTTACTTTAACTTGGTTTCGGTAATATCGAAGGTTAATGCACTTTACCTTTAATTTTGAAGGTTGGTATAGGAGAGGAAATGTCGCATTTAAATTACAATCATCTCTATTATTTCTGGATGGTCTGCAAACAAGGGTCTTTGACCAAGGCTGCCGATGCTCTATTCCTTACACCACAAACGGTGACAGGGCAGATCAAAGCACTAGAGCAACGTCTCAATGGCAAGTTAACTAAGCGCAACGGCCGAAGCATAGAGCCAACTGAGCTTGGGCAGTTGGTATTTAAGTATGCCGATAGAATGTATGACTTGAGCTACGAAATGCTCGATATCGTTAACTACAGTCAACGAGCTAACCTATTGTTTGAGGTTGGGGTAGCGGATGCACTCTCTAAAAGTTTAGTGAGCCGTATTCTTTCCACGACGATTCCATCTGACGGTAACATTCACCTTAGATGCTATGAGTCGACCCACGAATTGTTACTAGAGAAACTGTCTCAGCATAAGCTGGATATGATTCTCTCTGATTGCCCTATTGACTCATCTCAAAATGCTGGCCTTTATAGTAAAAAGCTAGGAGAGTGCAAAATGAGCTTTTGCTCAGCGACTCCGATTGATGAGAAAGAGTTCTTAGCCAATTTAGAGCAATACAAGCTACTGATCCCAGGTTCTAGAACGTCAATGGGACGCAAGATAACAGAATGGTGCGATAGACAAGGGTATCAACCTACCATTCTTGGCGAGTTTGATGATTTTGCCTTAATGAAGGCATTTGCTGAGGCGCACCCTGATACCGTATTTGTAGCTCCCACTCGCTATCCTTATAAAAAGGACACCGCTGGCTTCCATCGCATTTCATCAATAGATGCTTTAAAAGAAGAGTATTACGTGATTTTTGCAGAACGAATGATCCAGCACCCAGCAGTAAAAAGTGTCTGTGACGCTGATTTTTCTAATATTTTCCATTAATTTTCGCCAGCAGAGGTTTAATTTTGTCAGCCTCAACGGTAGTCTTAATTCAGTAATCGAACTATGAGATATGATTAATACGCTATGAACTTGCAAGCAATGGAGAAAAATTCTCCTCAAGCCATTTCATTGCTTAAGGCAATGGCAAACGAGAGACGCCTTTTTATCCTGTGTATGTTGCATGACAGGGAGTTATCGGTAGGGGAGTTGTGCCAACAACTCGACCTTAGCCAGTCCGCATTATCTCAACATCTTGCATGGCTCAGAGGTGACGGGTTAGTTGAGACCCGCAAAGAGGCTCAAACGGTGTATTACTCGCTAAGTAGCCCAGAGGTGAAACGCATGATTCATCTTCTGCACGATATGTATTGCTCTGAAGAGTAGTGAGGGGGCGCAACCGGCGCCTTTGACGTGTTACAGGATCGATAGATACAAAAAAACCGGCAGAAGCCGGTTTTTTATCTGAATCGAAGTTCTAATTAAAGAGCTTTGATTGCAGCAGCGAAGCGTGCCTTATGACGTGCAGCTTTATTCTTATGAATAAGGCCTTTAGTCGCAGCGCGATCTAGGATCGGTGCAACAGCTTTTAGTTCAGCAGTTGCAGCTTCTTTGTCGCCAGCTTCAATAGCAGCGATAGTTTTTTTCATGTAAGTGCGCATCATAGAACGACGGCTAGCATTGTGCTGGCGACGTTTCTCAGCTTGGATAGCGCGCTTCTTAGCAGATTTACTGTTTGCCAAGGGTCTAACTCCCAAAAACTTGTTCGGTAACAATATAGGGCGTGGAGAATGCCTGTTTGCTAATCGAAAGTCAATTGATTTGTGTGAAAACTCATCTAAAACAATGTAATTTTGTTTCGACGGGTTAACACGGTTAAGATGGCGGGGATTTTAACAGCATTTAGGGGTTAGATCTACACTCAACCTCAGATACTTCCCCCTAAGTGTATATATCAATAAGTTGGAGTATCTTTCTGGTAGGCTATGCCTTCGCTAGGAGCATGCTAATTGCTAGTTGCATCAGTTGATTAAGGAATAAAAGTGAGTAAAGGACTTCTTCGGTCGGGCGCTATTGTCAGTGCCATGACTCTAGTCTCTCGTGTTTTAGGGTTAGTTCGCGACGTTGTGGTTGCCAACCTTATGGGTGCAGGAGCAAGTGCAGACGTATTCTTCTTTGCCAACAAGATCCCAAACTTTTTAAGACGATTGTTTGCTGAAGGGGCATTCTCACAAGCCTTTGTCCCCGTGTTAACTGAATATCATTCCAAAGGTGATATGAATGAAACGCGGCAATTGATCGCTAAGGTGTCAGGAACGCTCGGGGTGATAGTCTCCATTGTCACCGTTATTGGTGTTTTAGGATCTGGTGTGGTGACGGCGATCTTTGGTACTGGCTGGTTCCTAGATTGGCTTAATGGCGGTCCATCGGCTGAAAAATTTGAGATGGCCAGCTTTATGCTGAAGATCACCTTTCCTTATCTGTGGTTTATCACCTTTGTTGCCTTATCTGGGTCAATACTGAATACCTTGGGCAAGTTTGCGGTTTCTTCTTTTACTCCCGTATTCTTGAACGTGATGATCATTCTATCGGCAACCATGATCTCACCACGCCTCGAAAATCCAGAGATAGGATTGGCGATCGGTGTTTTCCTTGGTGGCTTGGTGCAGTTTTTCTTCCAACTTCCTTTTCTTATTAAAGAAGGCGTTTTGGTTAAACCAAAATGGGGTTGGCGTGACCCTGGTGTGGTGAGAATTCGCACCCTGATGATCCCTGCATTATTTGGTGTCTCTGTTAGTCAGATCAACTTGTTGCTGGATACCTTCATTGCCAGTTTCTTGCAAACAGGCTCGATTAGCTGGCTTTATTACTCTGACCGTCTTCTTGAGTTTCCCTTGGGCTTATTTGGTATTGCCATTGCAACTGTGATTTTGCCTGCTTTGTCCCGAAAACACGTCGATGCACAAAGCGAAGGCTTTGCCTCAACGATGGATTGGGGAGTACGTATGGTGCTACTACTTGGATTGCCAGCCATGCTGGGTTTGATCGTATTGGCTAAACCTATGCTAATGGTACTGTTTATGCGTGGGGAGTTTGGTGTCTATGAGGTGCAGCAGTCCTCTTATTCATTAGTGGCCTATGCCACCGGTTTGTTGAACTTCATGTTGATTAAGGTATTAGCGCCTGGTTACTACTCCCGGCAAGATACGAAAACGCCTGTGCGCTACGGCATTATCGCAATGACGTCTAACATGGTGTTCAATATTATTTTTGCTTGGCATTACGGTTATGTCGGGCTAGCAATGGCCACGGCCTTGTCGGCATTTGTGAATATGGGCTTATTGTATAGAGGCTTGCACAAAGCTCAGGTGTACCGCTTAACTCGTCAAACCCTTGGCTTTATGTTGCGCCTTGGGATATCGGGTGGCGCTATGGTAGGCGCCATCTTGTATCTACTTAAGCCACTTGAGAGCTGGGTGAGCATGTCTCTTACTGAGAGAATCCTTGAGTTAACCTTGATGATAGGGACTGGTGCTACGGCGTATTTATTGACGGCATTAGTGCTTGGTGTTCGATTTAAGCACCTAAAAGCTAGTGCTTAATTTAGGTCAAAATAAATCAGCGCTTCTCGTTGCTAGCATCTATTACAGGTTTCGGTATATAATTCGCCAGTTTAGGGCTTTATGGCCTGCAATGTCGACTGAGAAGGTTAGGTTTTAACACGTTACATGCATCTTATCCGAGGTAGCCACAACATACGCTCTGAGCATCAGGGGTGTGTCTTGACCATAGGTAACTTTGATGGTGTCCACTTAGGACATCAAACGGTCTTGAAGCAGGTACAACAAAAAGCTGAAGTTCTTGGTCTTCCCGCTGTGGTGATGACGTTTGAACCGCAGCCTTTAGAGCTATTCCTGCAAAGTAAGGCGCCAGCTAGGCTGACTCGGTTGCGTGATAAATACGTGCAACTCAGTAAATTGAACCTAGAGCGATTGCTTTGTGTGAACTTTAGTAAGCGCTTTGCTGGACTTCCTCCAGAGCAGTTTATTAAAGAGTTGCTAGTGGAAAAGCTCGGTGTGAAATTTCTCGTTGTCGGTGATGATTTTCGCTTTGGACGTAAACGTCAAGGTGACTTTTCTATGCTTCAACAAGCAGGAAAAGAGTATGGATTTGAGGTTGTGAGCACTGAAAGTTTCTGTCTAAATACAGAAAGAGTCAGCAGCACAGCAATTCGTCAGGCATTAGCCAATGATGAACTGGCACAAGCCAAATCCATGCTAGGAAGACATTACAGCATTAGTGGCCGTGTATCACACGGACGAAAGCTAGGGAGAACCATAGGTTTTCCTACTGCGAATATCCCATTAAAGCGAACTGTGTCTCCCGTCTCTGGCGTGTATGTGGTGGAAACTAGCATAGACGGTCGAATGGTTGGTGGTGTGGCTAATGTTGGCCAGCGACCAACAGTAAACGGTGTACGACAGCAACTAGAAGTACACTTTTTTGATTTTTCAGAAGATTTATACGGCAGACAACTAGAGGTCTGCCTTTTACACAAGTTGCGCGAAGAAGTGAAATTCCCTTCGTTCGAGGCACTTAAAACACAAATTGAATTAGATGCAGAAGCTGCTCGGGTGTGGCTGCTTCAGCACAGGCGCTGACGATATTTGAGGCTTTGCAATACCATTTGCACTGCATTGAATAGGCGTTCGCCATAATGTCTAACTTCGCCCAATATTACGGAACTAAGAATCGATGACTGACTATAAAGATACCCTGAACCTCCCAGAAACAGGGTTTCCAATGCGCGGTAATCTGGCGAATCGTGAACCAGAGATGCTTAAGCGTTGGTATAAAGAAGATCTTTACGGTGCTATCCGTGAAGCTAAAAAAGGCAATAAGCCTTTTGTTTTGCATGATGGCCCTCCATACGCAAACGGTGACATCCACATTGGTCACGCGCTAAATAAGATTCTTAAAGACATTATTATTAAATCAAAGACTCTTTCTGGTTACGATGCACCTTATATCCCAGGCTGGGACTGTCACGGTCTTCCAATCGAATTAATGGTTGAGAAGAAAAAAGGCAAGCCAGGGCATAAGATCTCTGCGGCTGAATTTCGTGAGGAGTGTCGTAAGTACGCTGCTGGTCAGGTTGAAGGTCAGAAAGAAAGCTTCAAGCGCCTTGGTATCATGGGCGAGTGGGATAAGCCATATCGCACTATGGACTTCGGTACTGAAGCCAACATCATTCGCGCTTTAGGTAAAATCGCAGATAACGGTCACCTATTGAAAGGCTTTAAGCCAGTTCACTGGTGCACGGACTGTGGTTCTGCTCTTGCAGAAGCCGAAGTGGAATACAAAGACAAGGTTTCTCCGTCAATCGATGTGAAATTTGCGGCGGCTGATGAAAAAGCAGTATTGAACAAATTCTCTCTAGCGGATGGCCATGAAGGCGAGGGTGACATTTCAGTTGTTATCTGGACAACGACGCCTTGGACTCTTCCTGCTAACCGCGCTGTATGTATGCGTGACGATCTTGAGTACGTGCTAGTTCAAGTAGAAGGTGAAAACCCTCAGCGCTTGATCCTTGCTTCTGATCTTGCAAAAGATGTGATGGATCGTGCGGGTATCGAGCACTTCCATAACCTTGGCTTTGCTAAGGGTGCTGACCTTGAACTGTTGAACTTCCAACATCCGTTCTATGACTTTACTGTTCCAGCGATCCTTGGTGAGCACGTAACAACAGATTCGGGTACTGGTATCGTTCATACCGCACCTGGACACGGTCAAGAAGACTTTGTTGTCGGCCAACATTACAACCTAGAGGTCGCTAACCCTGTGGGTTCAAATGGTGTGTATCTTCCAGATACTGAGCTGTTTGCTGGTCAGCACGTGTTTAAAGCAAATAACTCGGTACTAGAAGTACTTAAAGATAAAGGTGCTCTGCTACATCACCATGCTTATGAGCACAGCTACCCACATTGCTGGCGCCACAAAACGCCGATCATCTTCCGTGCTACGCCACAATGGTTTGTCTCTATGGATCAAGCTGGCTTGCGTACAAATGCACTTGAAGCTATCAAGGGCGTTCAATGGATGCCTGAGTGGGGTCAAAGCCGCATTGAAGGTATGGTTGAAGGTCGTCCAGAATGGTGTATTTCTCGTCAGCGTACTTGGGGTGTACCGATCACCTTGTTCGTACACAAAGAGACTTCTGAGCTTCATCCAGACACTCAACAACTTATCGAGAAAGTCGCTCAACTTGTTGAGCAAAAGGGCATTCAAGCTTGGTGGGATGTAGACGCAGTAGAACTTCTTGGTGAAGAAGACGCAGCAAATTACGAAAAAACTTTAGATACACTCGATGTATGGTTTGATTCTGGTGTGACTCACTACTCTGTAGTTGATGCTCGTGAAGAGTTTAACGGTGCAGGTGCTGATCTATACCTTGAAGGCTCAGACCAACACCGCGGCTGGTTCCAATCATCACTAATCTCTTCTATTGCAATGAAGGGTGAAGCACCGTACAAGCAAGTATTGACGCATGGCTTTGTGGTTGATGGCCAAGGCCGTAAGATGTCTAAATCAGTAGGTAACGTTGTTGCCCCTAAAGATGTGACGAACAAGCTAGGCGCAGATATTCTTCGTCTATGGGTCTCTTCTACTGATTATACTGGTGAAGTCGCGGTTTCTGATGAAATCCTAAAACGCAGTGCTGACGCATACCGTCGTATTCGTAACACCGCGCGTTTCTTCCTTGCAAACCTAAGTGGTTTCAACCCTGCAACCGACCTTGTTCCTGCAGAAGAGATGGTTGCGCTAGACCGCTGGGCAGTAGGTCGTGCACAAGCTGCACAACAGGAAATTGTTAAGGCTTACGAAGACTACAACACACATGCAGTAACACAGCGTTTGATGCAGTTCTGTTCTATCGAGATGGGCTCTTTCTACCTAGACGTAATTAAAGACCGTCAGTACACAGCCAAGCAGGGCAGCCATGCTCAACGCAGCTGTCAGACTGCACTTTACTACATCGTAGAAGCGCTTGTTCGTTGGATGGCACCAATCATGTCGTTCACTGCAGACGAGATCTGGAATGAAATGCCAGGTGAGCGCGATAAGTTTGTATTCACTGGTGAATGGTTCGATGGCCTATTCGGCTTAGCGGAAGGCGAAGAGCTAAACAACGAGTTCTGGGCTGACGTACAACAGGTTCGTGCTTCTGTGAACAAGCTTCTTGAAGACGCGCGTAAAGAGAAACTGATCGGTGGTTCACTTCAGGCTGAAGTCACTCTGTACGCAGACGACGCATTGGCGAGCAAGCTAAACAAGCTTAGTGATGAACTCCGTTTTGTTCTGTTGACGTCTCGCGCTGACGTAGCATCAGTAACAGACAAGCCTGATACTGCTCAGCAAACCGAGACTGAAGGCTTGTTCGTTCAAGTTAACGCGACTGAGCTTGAGAAGTGTGATCGTTGTTGGCACCACACTGCAGATGTAGGCACTATCGAAGGCCATGAAACAATCTGTGGTCGTTGTGTGTCAAACGTAGAAGGCGAAGGTGAGGTTCGTAAGTTTGCCTAATATGAACTTACTAAAACAAACAGGGTTACGCTGGCTTTGGCTAGCGGCTCTGATCTTTGTTGCAGATTTAGCAATAAAGCTGGTGGTGATGGACACCATGGGATATGGCTGGGCGAACCGCATTGAGGTATTGCCCTTCTTCAACCTGCTTTATGTACATAACTATGGTGCTGCATTTAGCTTCCTTGGCGACCAAGGTGGTTGGCAACGCTGGTTATTTACTGGCATCGCCTTTGCCGTATGCGGAATGTTGATGTTTTGGATGCGAAAACTACCTCAAACTGAAAAGTGGAATAACATTGCGTATTCACTGATCATTGGTGGCGCTCTAGGCAATGTTTTTGACCGTATCGTGCATGGTTTTGTGGTTGATTACCTCGATTTCTTCGTGGGAACGTATCACTGGCCTGCATTCAACCTTGCTGATAGCGCTATTTGTATTGGTGCTGGCATGGTTATTCTTGATGGCTTTATTAGCGGTAAACGCGACTCAGCTGGTTCTGCTGAGAAGTAATAACCTTTGATTGGGTGCTCGATAAGTGAGCACTTGATGGTGGTGGCAGTATATTTTACTTGTCACCGCTACAAGGTTTCGCTAGTATTGCGTCCGCCCTATGAAGGGGCGCGCTAGCTTTGTTGTAATCCAATTTAAATCACGATTATGACGCGCTGGCTCAACAATTTGGAACATAGGTGGAAAGATGTTTGAAACTCTACTTGTGATTTACCTGTTGGCTGCGCTTGGTGTGATTGGCCTAGTTCTGATTCAACAAGGTAAAGGCGCAGATATGGGAGCCTCGTTCGGTGCAGGCGCATCAAATACAGTATTTGGCGCAGGCGGCTCTAGTAACTTTTTAACCCGAATGACTGCAGTTTGTGCAACAGTCTTCATCGTTGTTTGTTTGTTTCTTGGTAATATGTCTACGCATAAAACCGAGTCTCAGTGGGTTGACCCAACAGCTGGTCAAACTATTCAAAAAACAGACGACGCAGTGAGTGAAATTCCAGCCGAAAAAGGCGCGGATATTCCTCAGTAAGCTGAAATGCTTATTGCCGAGATGGTGAAATTGGTAGACACGCCAGCATGAGGTGCTGGTGCCTTTGGTGTGAGGGTTCGAGTCCCTCTCTCGGCACCATATATTGTTTGAAAAGCAATCTATTAAGCATATAATGCTTAGTAGTCGGACGCGGGGTGGAGCAGCTTGGTAGCTCGTCGGGCTCATAACCCGAAGGTCGTCGGTTCAAATCCGGCCCCCGCAACCATTTTTAGTTGAGTCTGAATTTTCAAACATCATAACTGAAATTTTTCGGTTATGAGCTAAGCTTCTTTTAGCTTAGTGATATCAGGGTCCAGCAGCATAAAACCCCGACTATCGGGGTTTTTTGTTATCTGCGGTTTATCACTGTGGATGTGTGCTTGGTAAATGAAATGGGCTTTATGCCCTTTTTTTGTTTCTGGAGTGGTTGAACAATGACTGGTTTAGAAAGACAACTAACTGAGATGCTTGAAGCGCCTGTAGAGGCATTAGGTTATGAGTTAGTTGGACTTGAGTTTATTCGCGCGGGCGAATATTCGACATTACGCATTTATATCGATAGCGAAAACGGTATTAATGTTGACGATTGTGCTGAAGTAAGCCATCAGGTTAGTGCGGTAATGGATGTAGAAGATCCTATTTCTGTTGCTTATAACCTTGAAGTGTCTTCACCAGGACTTGAACGACCGCTTTTCAAAGCCGCACACTATGAACAGTTTGTAGGCCAAGAGGTCAGCATTGTGTTGAAGATGGGTGTTGGAAATCGCCGTAAGTGGAAGGGCGTTATCAAGGGTGTTGATGGTGAACTCATCACTGTTGAAACCGACAACCAAGATAATGAGTTTGCTCTGAGCAACATATCTAAAGCCAATCTGATCCCTAAGTTTTAAGTCTATTTAAAGAGGCTATAAGAATGAATAAAGAAATTCTAGCTGTAGTAGAAGCGGTTTCAAATGAGAAAGCCGTTCCTCGCGAGCGTATTTTTGAGGCGCTAGAAATCGCGCTTTCAACTGCGACAAAGAAAAAGTACGAGATGGAAATCGAAGTACGCGTTGAGATTGATCGCAAGAGTGGTAACTTCGAAACTTTCCGTCGCTGGGAAGTGGTTGCTGAAGTTGAAAATCCAACATTGGAAATGTCAATCGAAGCTGCACAGTTCGACGATGAAACACTGGGTTTAGGTGATTTCGTTGAAGACGAAATCGATTCGGTTAAATTTGACCGTATTACGGTGCAAACAGCGAAGCAAGTTATCGTACAAAAAGTACGTGAAGCAGAGCGTGAGCAAATCGTTGAGCAGTTTATTGATAACGAAGGTGAGCTAATCACTGGTGTTGTTAAGAAAGTAAACCGCGAAACTGTTGTTCTAGACCTTGGTAACAACGCTGAAGCCGTTATCCTTCGTGATGACCAGCTACCTCGTGAGAACTTCCGTCCAGGCGACCGTGTACGTGGTCTTCTTTATTCTGTACGCCCAGAAGCGCGTGGCTTCCAGCTATTCATTACTCGCTCTAAGCCTGAAATGCTAACTGAGCTATTCCGTATCGAAGTGCCTGAAATTGCAGAAGACATCATTGAGCTTAAAGCAGCAGCTCGTGATCCAGGTTCTCGTGCGAAGATCGCAGTTAAAACTAACGATCGCCGTATCGACCCAGTAGGTGCATGTGTGGGTATGCGTGGTGCACGCGTACAAGCTGTATCTGGTGAGTTAGGTAATGAGCGTATCGATATCATCCTTTGGGATGACAACCCAGCGCAATTCGTTATCAACGCAATGGCTCCTGCTGATGTGGCGTCAATCATCGTAGATGAAGACACGCACTCAATGGATATCGCTGTTGAAGCTGATAACCTAGCGCAAGCAATTGGCCGTAGTGGTCAAAACGTACGTTTGGCATCGCAACTTACTGGTTGGGAACTGAACGTAATGACTGTAGAAGACCTACAGAAGAAACACGAAGCAGAATCAACTGAAGCTATTGAAAGCTTCATGAAGCACCTAGACCTTGAACAAGATTTCGCAGAAATGTTGGTAGAAGAAGGCTTCTCAACTCTTGAAGAAGTGGCATACGTGCCAATGAGTGAGCTTTTGGAAATTAACGGTCTAGATGAAGATTTGGTCGAAGAACTACGTAGTCGAGCTAAAGATGCACTCACCACCCTTGCACTTGCGCAAGAAGAGTCGTTTGAAGGCCTGCACCCAGCTGATGACCTATTAGCATTAGAAGGCTTAGAGCGCGAAATGGCGTTCAAACTAGCTGCCAAAGGTGTAGTGACCCTAGAAGATCTTGCTGACCAAGGCACAGATGATCTTGAAGGTATCGACGATTTAACAGAAGAACGTGCTGGTAAGCTAATCATGGCTGCACGTAACATCTGTTGGTTTGGTGACGAAGAATAATCCGGCACGGAGGTAGTTGCATGACACAACTTACAGTTAAAGCCCTAAGTGAAGAAATTGGTACGCCGGTTGAGCGCTTAATTGAACAATTAGAAGACGCAGGTCTGAAAAAGAACTCTAGCGACAATGTAACTGACGAAGAAAAGCAGGCATTGTTGACGCACCTGAAGAAAGAACATGGTGATACGTCTGGCGAGTCTGAACCAACCCGTCTAACTTTACAACGTAAGAAGCGAAGCACACTGAGTGTTGCAGCTGGCGGCGGCAAGAGCAAGGATGTGACAGTAGAAGTACGTAAGAAGCGTACCTACGTGAAGCGTAGCTCTGTTGATGAGCAAGCTCGTCTAGAAGCTGAGGAAAAAGCTCGCCTAGAAGCAGAAGTTGCAGCGAAACAAGAAGCTGAAGAGAAAGCAAAACGCGAAGCTGAAGAAAAAGCACAGCGTGAAGCAGAAGCAAAAGCAAAACGTGACGCTGAAGAAAAAGCGAAACAAGAAGCAGCAGCTAAGGCGAAAGCTAACTCAACTGAAGCTCCACAAATTGACTCTGAAGAGCGTAAAGTGAAAGATCAAGCAGCAAAAGATGCGGCTGACCTAAAACGTCGCCAAGAAGAAGAAGCTAAGCGCAAAGCGGAACAAGAAGCAGAAAAACTTCTTGAAGACGCACGTAAACTTGCAGAAGAAAATGCAGAGCGCTGGGCAAAAGAAGAACAAACTAAGAAGACCGAGACTACGGACTACCACGTCACGACTTCTACTTACGCTCGTGAAGCTGAAGATGCAGCTGACCGCCGTGCAGATGGCGGTGGCCAACGTAAGAAGAAGAAGAAAAAGCCAGCTGATGCTAACGCAAATGCTCGTGGTAACAACCGTAACCAACGCGGTCAGCGCGGTCGTAAAGGCAAGCTAGCTAAGCCGACTTCAATGCAACAAGGTTTCGATAAGACAGCAACAGTAGCAAAAGCTGACGTTGCAATCGGCGAAACTATCGTTGTATCTGAACTGGCTAACAAGATGTCAGTTAAAGCAACTGAAGTGATCAAGGTTATGATGAAGATGGGCGCTATGGCGACTATCAACCAAGTAATCGACCAAGAAACTGCAGCACTTGTTGCTGAAGAAATGGGTCACAAAGTGGTTCTTCGTAAAGAGAACGAACTAGAAGAAGCAGTAATGTCAGATCGTGACAGCTCACTTGAGTCTGTATCACGTGCTCCTGTTGTTACTATCATGGGTCACGTTGACCACGGTAAAACTTCTACACTTGATTACATTCGTAAAGCACACGTTGCTGACGCGGAAGCGGGTGGTATTACCCAGCACATTGGTGCTTACCACGTAGAGACTGAGAACGGTATGATTACCTTCTTGGATACTCCTGGACACGCAGCGTTTACCGCAATGCGTGCTCGTGGTGCTCAAGCGACAGATATCGTAGTTCTAGTTGTTGCTGCAGATGATGGCGTAATGCCACAGACTGTGGAAGCGATTCAGCACGCACAAGCGGCTGGCGTTCCATTGATCGTTGCAGTGAACAAGATCGATAAAGAGGGTGCAAACCCAGACAACGTTAAGAACGAACTAGCACAGTACGACGTTATTCCTGAAGAGTGGGGCGGTGAGAACATGTTTGTTCACATCTCTGCGAAACAAGGTACTAACATCGAAGGTCTACTAGAAACTATCCTTCTACAATCTGAAGTTCTTGAACTTACAGCGGTAGCAGAAGGTATGGCATCTGGTGTGGTTGTAGAATCTCGCCTTGATAAAGGTCGCGGTCCTGTTGCAACGGTTCTTGTTCAGTCTGGTACGCTTAACAAAGGCGATATCCTACTTTGTGGTCAAGAATACGGCCGTGTTCGTGCAATGCGCGACGAGAACGGTGCTGAAATCACAGAAGCGGGTCCTTCTATCCCTGTAGAAATCATCGGTCTATCTGGTGTTCCTGCGTCAGGTGATGAAGCAACTGTAGTTCGTGATGAGCGTAAAGCTCGTGAAGTAGCAAACTACCGTCAAGGTAAATTCCGTGAAGTGAAACTAGCACGTCAACAGAAAGCGAAACTAGAGAACATGTTCTCTAACATGACTGCTGGTGAAGTTGCTGAGCTTAACGTTGTACTTAAAGCTGACGTTCAGGGTTCTGTGGAAGCTATCGCTGATTCTCTACGTAAACTTTCTACTGAAGAAGTGAAAGTGAACATCGTAGGTTCTGGTGTTGGTGGTATCACTGAAACTGACGCAGTACTTGCTGCAGCGTCTAACGCTATCGTACTTGGTTTCAACGTTCGTGCTGATGCATCTGCTCGCCGCGCTGTTGAGAACGAGAACCTAGACCTTCGTTACTACTCGATCATTTACCAATTGATTGACGAAGTTAAACAAGCGATGGGCGGTATGCTTGCTCCTGAATTCAGACAAGAAATCATTGGTCTTGCTGAAGTACGTGACGTATTTAAGTCACCTAAACTAGGCGCAATCGCTGGTTGTATGGTTACTGAAGGCGTGATTAAGCGTAACAACCCAATCCGTGTACTTCGTGAAAACGTTGTAATCTACGAAGGTGAGCTAGAATCTCTACGCCGCTTTAAAGATGACGTACAAGAAGTTAAGAATGGCTACGAGTGTGGTATCGGCGTTAAGAACTACAATGATGTTCGCGTTGGTGACCAAATCGAAGTATTCGAAATCGTTGAAGTTAAGCGTACTCTTGACTAATCAACACATTGACAAAAATTGTCTGACCCCTAAGGTTAGATAATTGGTTGTTGAATACACCATGGGGGGCTTATGCCCCTCATTATTTTTTCTAAAGTGAGAAAAACAATGTCAAAAGAATTTAGCCGCACACAGCGTGTGTCGCAACAATTGCAAAAAGAACTGGCTGTTCTACTACAGCGTGAAGTTCGTGACTCTCGTATCGGAATGGTGACCATTTCAGACGTAGAAGTATCTCGTGACTTAGCAGTTGCAAAAGTATTTGTTACCTTCTTCTGTGTGGGTGAGCAAACGCCAGAGTCTTGCCTTGCTGCTCTTCAAGAGCATGAAGTTGAGATTCGCATGATGCTAGGTAAGCGTATCCGCCTTCGCCTAACTCCTGAAGTTCGCTTTGTTTACGACAACACTCTCGTTGAAGGCATGCGCATGTCTAATCTTGTGAGCGAAGTTGTTTCTAAAGATGCGAAGAAGAAAGCAGAGTCAGGTCGCGAGGACGAAGAGTAATGGCAAGACGTCGTAAAGGTCGTCCAGTTAACGGCGTCGTATTGCTGGATAAACCAACCGGAATCTCTTCAAATGATGCGCTACAGAAAGTAAAGCGCATCTACTTTGCTGAAAAAGCGGGCCATACTGGTGCTCTTGATCCTCTAGCAACGGGCATGCTGCCTATTTGCTTAGGTGAAGCGACCAAGTTTTCGCAGTTCTTGTTGGACTCCGATAAGCGTTATCGCACCATTGCTAAGTTGGGTGAGCGTACTAACACCTCAGATTCTGATGGTGAGGTAGTGGAAACACGCCCGGTCTCCGTCACGAAAGATCAGCTGCTAGATGCGATTGCTACCTTCCGTGGCACAACGGATCAAGTCCCTTCTATGTTTTCAGCATTGAAGTATCAGGGCAAGCCTCTGTACGAATATGCACGTGAAGGTATCGAAGTGCCTCGTGAATCTCGCAAGATCACTGTGTACGAGATTGAACTGATTCGCTTTGAAGGTGATGAAGTTGAACTCGAAGTTCACTGCTCTAAAGGTACCTACATCCGCACTATTGTTGATGACCTTGGCGAAATGCTAGGTTGTGGTGCTCACGTTACTTATTTACGTCGTACTGGTGTTGCTAAATATCCGTACGAAAAGATGGTGACACTGGAGCAACTGCAAGAGCTACTTGATAAAGCGAATGCTGAAGAGATTGCACCGAAAGAGCTATTGGATGAGCTATTGCTACCAATGGATACCGCGGTAGAAGACTTGCCAGAAGTGAACTTGATTCCAGAATTAACGGATATGGTTCAGCACGGTCAACCTGTACAGGTATTTGGTGCACCAAGCGAAGGCGTGGTTCGCATGACTTCAGGTGAAGAAAAAACCTTTATCGGCGTTGCTGAAATTGATGATGATGGACGTATCGCACCGAAACGCTTAGTGGTGTTTAGAGACGAAGTTGAAAGTTAATAGCGTTAAGCTTTAAGCCGGACATTAGTACACATTTAATACCAGATACATCATAGCTGAGGACTTTTATCGGCTATGTCTGGATGATTAAGATTCCCGATAAAACACTCGGGAATGACAGTGTTATAGTCATCCCCGAATGCTTTTATCGGGGATCTCTTTGCCATCAGACCCTCTCTAGCAACGGCAAGTATGCCGAGGCCTAGAGCGGTCGGGTATATTAGAGGGCATTCTGCTCAAGAGGCAGACATTAAGCTATCGGAAACTCGATAACTTTTAATTATTGCTTTAATGTTTTCTTGTCAGTATAATCCGCGCTTCGCGTAGCGGCTGAATCAGAGATTGGCGCTACAACTTTTAAACTTACTCTTATCAGGAGAGAATTATGTCTCTGAATGCAGAAACTAAAGCAGCGATCGTTGCAGAATACGCACAAGGTGAAGGCGATACAGGTTCACCAGAAGTTCAAGTAGCTCTACTTACAGCTTCTATCAACCACCTTCAAGGTCACTTTGCGAACCACAAGCACGATCACCACAGCCGTCGTGGTCTGCTACGTATGGTTTCTCGTCGCCGTAAGCTTCTAGATTACCTTAAAGGTAAAAACCTAGCTCGCTACCAAGACCTAATCAAACGTCTAGGCCTACGTCGCTAATTAAGCGACTGCGTCAAGCAGTTTGAAGAAAAAGGAGCCTATGGCTCCTTTTTTTGTATCTGTTGACCCATCCTAAATAAGGTTGAACAACACTCTGACTAGAATGTTTTCAGGTATAGCTCAGCTTTTTCCGCTCTAGATTACAAAATCTAACTCAAGTAGTTTATACTACGCCTCGTTATTTGTATTTTCACGAATAGCTACCGACCCAACACATTACAGTCACAGATTGTCGGCCAATAGGTCGCGACTATTACAAGTAGATTCAAGACCTGTCTTTAGTCTGTTTTTACTAGTCGCGATTAGTAATGGTTTGGGTTTTCACTAAATTTTTCTATGGCTCAAAGGCTATGGAACAAGGAAACAAGAATGTTCGAAAAACCAGTTGTTAAGACTTTCCAGTACGGTAACCACACGGTTACTCTAGAGACTGGCGTAATTGCACGTCAAGCTACCGCTGCTGTTATGGCGACAATGGACGATACTTCAGTATTCGTATCTGTTGTTGCTAAAAAAGAAGCGGTAGAAGGCCAAGATTTCTTCCCTCTAACAGTAAACTACCAAGAGCGTACTTACGCTGCAGGTAAAATCCCTGGTGGTTTCTTCAAGCGTGAAGGCCGTCCTTCTGAAGGCGAAACACTAACGGCTCGTCTTATCGACCGTCCAATTCGTCCTCTATTCCCAGAAGGCTTCAAGAACGAAGTTCAGGTTATCGCGACAGTAATGTCTGTTAACCCTGACGTACAACCAGACATGATCACTATGCTTGCAACATCTGCAGCATTGTCTATCTCTGGTGTTCCATTCAACGGTCCTATCGGTGCAGCACGTGTTGCTCACATCGATGGCGAGCTAGTGCTTAACCCGTCAATGACTGAACTAGAAAGCTCTAAGCTTGACCTAGTTGTTTCTGGTACTGAAGGCGCTGTTCTTATGGTTGAGTCTCAAGCAGACAACCTAACAGAAGAAGAGATGCTAGCGGCTGTTGTTTACGGTCACGACCAACAACAAGTTGCTATCCAAGCGATTAACGAATTTGCGGCAGAAGTAGCAACTCCTTCTTGGAACTGGGAAGCACCAGCTGAAAACACTGAGCTTGTAAACAAGATTGCTGCACTAGCAGAAGCACAAGTTGTTGAAGCTTACCAAATCACTGAGAAGATGGCGCGTTATGACCGTATCCATCAGATCGGCGACGAAGTAAAAGCAACTCTACTTGCTGAAAACGCTGAGCTTAACCCGAAAGAAATCCACACTATCTTCCATGATCTTGAGAAGACAGTAGTACGTCGTGGCATCATTGCGGGTAACCCTCGTATCGATGGTCGTGAAAAAGACATGGTTCGTGCTCTAGACGTACGTACTGGCGTTCTTCCTCGTACTCACGGTTCTGCACTATTTACTCGTGGTGAAACTCAGGCGATCGTTACTGCAACTCTTGGTACTCAACGTGATGCACAAATCATCGACGAGCTAACAGGCGAGCGTAAAGACAACTTCCTACTGCACTACAACTTCCCTCCATACTGTGTAGGTGAAACTGGTTTTGTTGGTTCTCCTAAGCGTCGTGAAATCGGCCACGGTAAACTGGCTAAGCGTGGTATTGCAGCGGTAATGCCTTCAGTTGAAGAATTCCCATACACCGTTCGTGTTGTATCGGAAATCACAGAATCTAACGGTTCTTCTTCAATGGCTTCTGTATGTGGTACTTCTCTTGCTCTTATGGATGCAGGTGTGCCAATTAAAGCTTCTGTTGCGGGTATCGCAATGGGTCTAGTTAAAGAAGGCGACGACTTCGTTGTTCTTTCTGACATCCTAGGCGACGAAGATCACCTTGGTGACATGGACTTTAAAGTAGCCGGTACTAACGACGGTATCACTGCACTGCAGATGGATATCAAGATCGAAGGTATCACTAAAGAGATCATGCAAATTGCTCTTAACCAAGCGCAAGGTGCACGTAAGCACATCCTATCTGTAATGGATGACGCTATCTCAGGTGCTCGTGAAGAAATTTCTCAATTCGCTCCACGTATTCACCAAATGAAGATCAACCCTGAGAAGATCCGTGACGTTATCGGTAAAGGCGGCGCAGTTATCCGTTCACTTTGTGAAGAAACTGGCACAACTATCGAGATCGAAGACGACGGTACAGTGAAGATCGCAGCAACTTCTGGCGAACAAGCACAAGATGCAATCGACCGCATCAAGGCGCTAACGGCTGAAGTAGAAGTGGGCACTATCTACGTAGGTAAAGTCGCTCGTCTAGCTGACTTCGGTGCGTTCGTTACTATCCTTCCTGGTAAAGATGGTCTAGTACATATCTCTCAAATCGCTGACAAGCGTGTAGAGAAAGTATCTGACTACCTAACTGAAGGCCAAGAAGTGAAAGTTAAGGTTCTTGAGATCGACCGTCAAGGTCGTGTACGTCTAAGCATGAAGGAAGCTGTTGAAGCTCCTGCAGCAGATGACGCAGCACCAGCCGCTGAATAATATTGATTTTTAAGAAAAAATTGATGTATGTGTAAATAAAGAGGAGCTTTTTAGCTCCTCTTTTTCTATGCTAAAGGGATATGATTCGAATTCGATGATCCACATGGAGGTAGTATTTCGTGAAATGGTTTAGTGTGCTGATAGCGGGTGTAGTACTGATGATGTCCGGCTGTTCAAGCATCGGCGGTCAGAGTCAACAATGGGCGCCACCACCGATGGCCGTTCCTCTGCAGCCTTCAATCCAACAAGAAGTACAGATTGCGCGTACAACGCAACTGCTGTTACGCAATGATATTAATGATAAAGAAAGGGCAGAACTGCATTTTCAGCGTGGTGTTTACTACGATAGCCTAGGGCTAAGAGAGTTGGCACGTTACGACTTCAATCAAAGCCTATCTATTAATCCGGCTCAACCGGACATCTTTAACTTGCTTGGCGTTTACTTTACTCAGGTAGGACAGTATGACGCGGCCTACGAGGCGTTTGATTCCACTTTAGAGTTAGACCCTAGTAATCAGTATGCAGAGCGTAACAGGGCGATAGCGCTCTATTACGGTGATAGAGTGGATTTAGCTTTAGAGGAAATGACTCGTCATTACAATGATGATCCAAGCGATCCGTTTCGCGCATTATGGTTGTATATCATTGAGGAAGAAACCAATCAGCAGCTAGCGTTCGAGAAACTAAGTAAAAGCTACGCTAATCGAGATCAAGAGTGGGGCTGGATTCTGGTGGGCTTGATGCTGGATGAAGTTCCAGAAGATGATGCCTTTATGGAGGTAGCTGCAGGGGCGAAAGATAACTTAACCTTAGCTCAGCGACTAACAGAAGCCTATTTCTACCTTGCAAAGCGACATCAGCTAAAAGGAGAGTATGCTGAAGCGGTTAGCTTGTATAAGCTTTCTTTAAGCCTGAACGTCTACGAATATGTTGAACATAGATATGCGTTTCTTGAGTTAGGACGGATTTTTTCTGATATTCGCGCTGAACGAAAACAGCAGTTAGAGCAAACTTCGCAGGAAAATGAATAATTAATGTCATTTTATTGAACTTACTTTTGTCTCTAGACTCTTACAAATACCGTACTCATTGAGGCGGTATTTTTTGTTTTTACTCCCATCACCGTAGTTATTGTTCCATTCATCATCGTTACCGTCTTTATTTCTTTCATAAATTTCAAAAACATGAAAGTTATGAAAGAAACTCTTCAAGAACACACTTCCTCCTTTGATATTTTTGTGACCATTTTCTGCTATCTCATGAAATGAAACCGCTTTCTCAAAGTGTGGACTATGGGGGTTAATTTGTTAACTCATTGTATTTATTGATGTGTTGCGTTTCATGTGTCCTATGAATATTTCATGGGATTCCTATCCATCATTCATTGTGAGGTATCGCTGAACTTTCATCTCTTTCATCAGATAACATTTGTTTCGTGGACATAAAACCTATAACAAAACTAGGAAATAACATGAAACTTTTTAAACTCTTACCTCTATCCCTTGCAGTGGCTGGTACCCTAGCTTCTGCTGGCGCTCTTGCCGATAATCACGACATCGATGCAATGGAAGCTCGTCTTGCTGAGCTTGAAGCTCGCGTTGGCGGTGAATTCAATGACACTCAACAACCAGCGGTACTAAACGCACAGTCTGAAGTTCCTCTAGGTATCGTATTCTCTGGTTATGCTCGCTACGGTGCGGGTTACCAAAGTGGTGACTCTCTTTATGTTGGTACTGCGGGCTCTCTAAACGCAAATGCAACAGGTCGCCTAGGTAACGAACAAAACGGTGGTGAAATCCAGTTTGCTAAAGCATTCGAAAGTGAAAAAGGTGCAATCTGGGACATCGTATTCATGGTAGACCATTGGGCTGATGCTTCTTGGGCTAACGACGGTGGTGTTCAAGTTAAGAAGCTATACGCTGGTGCATCGAATGTATTTGAATCTCAACCTGACCTATACATCTGGGCAGGTCGTGACTTCCACCAACGTCCACAGACAGATCTAGATGATTACTTCTGGATGAGCCATGATGGTCAAGGTGCTGGTTTCTACAACCTAAGCCTTGGTGGCATTAAACTGGACTTTGGTGTTGTTGGCCAAGTTGATGGTGAGATGGTAGGTGATAACGGTAAGTACGCTGCAACTTCTAAACTTCATGGAATGGAGTTTGGTGGTCTAGATCTTGCTTTCTACGCAAACTACGGCTTCAAATCTGAAAAACTAGAAGATGACAACGGCGTTGCTGATAGCGCATACCAAGTAGCGGCAGAAATGAAATTCTCTGGTCAGAAGTTCATTGTTCGTTACTCTGACAACGCAAAAGACAGTGTATATGACCTAGCTGAAGACCAAGAAGCATTGCTATTCAGCCTTGGTGGTGGTTTCGGTCTGACTGATAACGCTGGCATCCAATACCAAGCGGCTTACCAAACACTAACAGGTGACGCAGTAGAAGATCGTGCAAACTACAACATCATTGTTCGCCCAACATACCAGTGGAACGACGTTCACTCTACTTGGCTTGAAGGTGGTTACAACGTAGTTGATTACGATGATATCGATGCAACTAACTCATCTTGGAAAGTAACACTGTCTCAAAACATCGCAATCGGTGGTATGACTTGGTCTCGTCCAATGCTTCGCTTCTACGCAACAGTGGGTGAGGCGGATAACGAGTACACAGGCAAGAATGCAGATGGTTCATACCAAACTAGCAACCCAGACACTCTAACTGTTGGTGCTATGTTCGAGGCATGGTGGTAAGCACTAGCTAACTGTTAATTTGATGTAAGTTCTTCAATTGGTCCCTTTTCCCTTGAAGGGGCCATTTTTTCGACAAAATAACTCCCGTCGGTTGGGTACCTTGGTGCCCACTTTTCTTCACTCGTTAATATAAAAACTTAAAGTTAGTGCTCCAATCGAGCATGAAAGCGTTAGATCGATCAAACTTCTAATGTTCAATGAATATCAGATATTCAGCCTGTGATCCCTTTCCTTATCTTTCCCTTATTTGATTGCTATTGTCACCACGGCAAGAAAGCGCTTTCTTTTTAAGGTCGAGAATATGGCAACAATCAAGGACGTTTCAGAACTGGCAGGAGTATCTCAAGCCACGGTTTCACGCGTAGTAAATGGTACTAGTCGGGTGAGTCACACCAAAAAACTAAAGGTTGAAAAAGCCATCAGAGAACTTGGCTACAAACTGAGCGCTTTTGGACGAACCCCAAGTAACACGAGAACGGGTAGTATCGGGATCATTGTTCCTGAGCTTGGAGGACCGTTTTACTCTGAGATCTTGAATAACATTGAAAGCACGCTTAGTCGCTATGGTTACCACACCGTGGTCACGTCAGGTCAATCCTCAGAGCATTACCAAAAAGAATCCATAGAGTTCCTGCTGGGAAGAAGAGTCGACGGGATCATTCTACTCACACCGAACCTTACCGATGACTATTTGATCAATCTAGAAGATCAAGGTGTCCCTTTAGTGGTTCTCAATCGTACAATCCCTGAGATGCCTCGCAGTTGTATCAATATTGACAATGAACTGGGCGGACGTATCGCCACGCAGCACCTCATCAAGCAGGGGCACACATCCATTGCTTGTATCTCTGGTCCTTTATCAGAGGCAGATGCTAGAGCTCGTTTACTTGGTTATCGCAGAGCGCTTGAAGAAGCTGATATTCCATATGACGAGATGTTGGTGTGTGAAGGCGGATATACCGAGACTTCTGGTAATACGGTCATGGCAAAACTGCTACGCCGAGAACGTGAGTTCACGGCTGTGTTTGCTTGTAACGATCATATGGCGTTTGGCGCTTATGAGACGCTACGCGAAGAGGGGATCTCTGTACCAGAGGATATTTCGCTGATTGGTTTTGATAACGTTAATTTTGCCCGTTACTTAACACCAGCTTTAACAACCGTCAGTTTCCCAATAAAAGAAATGTGTATGGAGGCGGTAGAGTTGATGTTCCAAAAACTGAATAAAAACCAAACTCAAGTACGCTATCGTCTATTACCTTCGTTGGTGATCCGTGACTCTGTTGCGGAAAAGTCACTGATTCATGCATAGAGAGCGAGTGAGTTTTACTATGGATATCTCTAAGGTTAAAAGGAAAGTCACAGTACACCACGTAGCCAAAGAGGCGGGAGTTTCTGCAAGCACAGTTTCTCGATTTTTGAATCAAACCACCTTCGTTGCAGAAGACAAACGCAAACAGATTTTAGAGGCCATCCGCAAAACAGGTTACCAAACTCAAATTGCTAACAGTAAGTCGTCATTGAGAAGTCGAACCATTGGCGTGCTAGTACAAAATCCGGAAAGCCCTCATAACACTCGAATCTTAGAAGATATGGAAAAGGTGCTGTTTTCCTATGGCTATACCATCTTGATTGCCGCTGGGCACTGGAAGATAAAAAACCAGCTACATGGGTTGGAGTATTTAAAGAAAAGTGGGGTAGATGGGGTTATAGCCGTGATGGGCAACCTGAAAGAACAGCATATTCAGGAGTACGCGAAGGCGATCCCTATCATCGCTGTAGGCTATCGAATATCAGGGCACAATATTCACTCACTTTGCAATGACAATACTATTGGCGGGTATATGGCTACCCTACACTTGCTACAAAAGGGGCATAAGAGGATAGCTCACATTAAAGGGGTGCAAGAGCAACCCGATGGAGTAACGCGTTGTGATGGATATAAACGAGCTTTGACCGAGGCTGGCTTGAAAATCGATCCACAATTGATCAAGCAAGGGGATTTTGGCTCTGAGATGGGGTATCAAAAAACCATTGAGCTGATTGAGTCCCGCACCCCATTTACGGCTATTTTTGCCGCGAACGATCAAACGGCCTATGGCGCTATAAAAGCCATTCATGATAAAGGCTTACGAGTACCTGAAGATATTGCCGTGATTGGCTTTGATGACCTCGCAACCTCTCGTTACTTCACTCCCTCTTTGACCACTATGCGCCAACCCGTTGAAGAAATAGGGGCAACCTGTGCGGAGTCTATGGTGAGGTTTTTAGAGGCGGGGAAGCAACTGAAACCGCGGCTTCCCCCTATCGAACTGATTGTCAGGCAATCCACCTAACGAGTTTCAGTTTAGTGGTTATTGCGTAACTCCAGACCCGCGATCTGATGCCAGTAGCCATTGCACTGGCGATCTTCAATCACTATAGGGCTATTACCCTTTTCATTTGCTTTAAAAGCATCAAGATGGCTGAAGGTATCTACGCCTAGCGGGCTCAAACGAACCACATCGACCAAGCCTTGCATCGATGGGATGTCGTTTCCTAGGTTATAGCAATAACCTGACTGAGTCTGGATACCATTGAGGTTGAACACCGTTTGTCCTTCTTGGCTGTCCACCTTAAGACCTGTTGGGTACTTGATGCAGCAGGTCTCACAGTCATCTTTTGCCTTGTTTTCTGCGCGAGCGGTAAAGCAGCGTGCAGAGTAAGCCAGAGGCAGATAACCGTGACTAAATACTTCAACTTCGAACTTATTACGAATACCAATCTCATCACATTGATTCAAGGTATTGGATAGCCAATCGCGAGATAACTCGACCGGCATACACCAACGAATCATCCCTTGCTTAAGGAATAGGTTGAGCGTATGAGCGTTATAGGTATTAACCGCAGGCCCTACAACAAATGGCACGCCTTTTTCATTGGCCAGTTGAATAGCGGAGACATCATTAGCTTCAATGGCGAAGTCACCGTTATCGATGTACTTCTTCATTATGTTCACTTCGCTAGGGGCTTCAAGTAGTGCCATTGTGGAGAGCACGACTTGTTTGCCTGAATCAGCAAGCTCTTTTGCGATATCAAACCAATGCTTTGGTCTCACTTCTCTGCGTTTTGAGCACACTGACTCACCCAGATAAATAACATCGGCATTGGATTGTTTTGCTTGCTGATAAAAGCTTTCTACATCTTGTTTTGGCCAAAAGTAGAGTAGAGGCCCTAATGAATATTTCATGTTAATTTCTCCTACTATTGCCATTTGCGATGATAAGCGCCGAGGGTGGTTTGGGTACCTTCTGATACATTAGCCAGTGCTTTGTCCCATTCAGGCTGTACCTGGTAGTTTTCTGGATCTCGTTGATAGGCATCAATTGCTGCGCGCCATGTACGAGTCACCTGCTCAACATAAGCAGGACTGCGTTGTCGGCCTTCAATTTTCACTGATGCGACATTCGCGGCAAATAGCTCAGGCAGTAGAGATAGGGTATTTAAACTGGTAGGTTCTTCTAGAGCATGGTAGAGCTTGTTCTCACCCTCAACGGTGGCATTGAAGCGCCCCTTACATAGGGTTGGGTAACCCGCATTTTCACCTTGAGCGTAGCGATCAATTAAGATCTCGTTCAGTCTCGATTCCAGGCCAGAATCGGTTTCTTGCCAGCGAACATATTTAGCTGGAGAGCATGCGCCAACGGTGTTTGGGGATTCACCTGTCAGGTAAGAAGACAGGTAACAGCGACCTTCAGACATGATGCATAGGCTACCAAAAGCAAAGACTTCTAGCTCCACGTCAGAGGTGAGGTTTCTAGAAAGTTGTTTAACCTGGTGAATGGATAGCACTCGTGGTAGAACCACACGCTTAATATTGAAGTTACTGTGGTAGTAATCAACGGCGGCGACGTTGGTCGCGGATGCTTGAACCGACAGATGAAGCTCAAGCTCAGGGTAGCGTCTTGCGGCGTATTCTAACACAGCAATATCGGCCACAATGAGGGCATCAATGCCATTTTGCGCAGCCATATCCACCGCATTGGTCCATCGCTCAAACCCTGATGGTTGAGCAAAGGTATTTAATGCCACGTGAATTTTCTTGTTGGCGTTGTGCACATACTGCACCGCTTTCTCGAATTTTTTACCGTTGAAGTTTAAACCAGCGAAGTGACGGGCATTAGTATCGTCTTTAAAGCCGACATAAACCGCATCAGCGCCACAATCAATGGCTGTTTTCAGTGCAGGTAGATTACCCGCGGGGCAGAGTAGTTCCATAATTCTGATAATTTACTGAGCAAATAGTGAAGCAGTTTATCTATAGGTGATGAGTCGGTAATTGATATGGGGCAGTTTTGTTATTCGCCTGTATGATTTTTAATCACGCTACGTAGTAGTTTGACCAAACTCAGTTCATTTATTTGCGCAATTCAGTATGATGAGCACCAAACTATGAATGAGAGTAGTAATCGTGCTTGAGAGAGTTAGACAACAATTAGTCGCAAATGCCGCGACCATTTTTCGTGTTCCAGCCAAATTAATGCCAGCAAAGATTCAAAGTATGACCCTATTAGAAGGCCTCAAGCTTGCTTTTAAAGAAGCATTGGAAGATGGCGATTTTGAATTTCTTGAGGGTAAGTGGCTGAAGGTTTCTGTTAGCGATATGGATCTTAGTTGGTTCATCAGTTGTGATGACGGACAGTTATTAGTCAGTACTGAACAAACTGAGCATCATGTTAGCTTTAGTGGCTCATTGAATGATCTGGTTCTCATTGCAGGAAGAAAAGAAGACCCCGATACTTTGTTTTTCCAACGTCGCTTAAGCATTGAAGGTGATACTGAACTAGGGTTAGAAGTTAAGAACCTAATGGACAGTGTTGACCTCGATGCACTACCAAAAACTGTGAGAGTTGGCTTGGAGCAATTAGCAACATTCGTTTCTAAAGGCGTTCAGACCTCAACTGAATTATCATCAAACTCGATGAGAGAGACTGAAAATGCTTATTAGAACTGAAGCGCCAGCGGACAACCTTGGAATTCTCGCTCTTTTAGAGCACGCTTTCCCAACAGATGCAGAATCAAAGTTGGTTAACAGCCTTAGAGAGAATGGCAAAATTACCCTAAGTATCGTGGCAAGCGATGACGAAGGGAAAGTGATCGGTTGTGCTCAGTTCTCACCGGTAACTCTTTCTGGTAATGATTATGGTTGGCAGGGATTAGCGCCTGTAGCCGTGCACGAAGATTACCGTAATCAGGGCATTGCTGAGAAGATGATCAAAGAAGGCCTAGATTCATTGTTGGAGTTTGGCTACTCTGCCTGTGTTGTGTTAGGTGAACCTGAATACTACTCTCGCTTCGGCTTCTCATGTGCTGAAAAGAACCGCTTTCGTTGTCAATGGGATCTACCTGTCGGTGTTTTTCAGGTATTAGATCTGACCGGTGAAAGCTTTGAGGGCCTTTCTGGTCTTATTGAATACTGTGAAGAATTTGATCAATTCTGAGGCTCCATTGAAATCAAACAACTCCTCTGCATTTTTAGCTGAAATGGACATTCAGGAGTGGCATCTTGCTCATCCTGAGAAACTTCAAGGCTATCAACAACCTGAGATCTCACTTGAGGATTCGGTTAAGCTATTGTTGGTGTCACCTCAAGTGCCTTCTGGGCACTATGCTGAATTTCTACAGAAAGTATTGAAGGCGATGAAGTTAGATCTTGATGATTGTCGCCATCTTTATCCTAACCAACTTCAGCAGTTGGGTGCACATTCCCTGCAATGGTTATGGTTCAGTGATTGTGCATCGCAACCACTAGATGATGTTAAAGTCATCGCTTCTCCAGCACTCTCTGAGATAGATGGTCACAACCAGAATCGTCGTCAACTATGGAATCAAATACAAGCCAATGCCTGATCTTGTCCCGTTAGCGCCATCGCACCTTGAGAAGGTATGGCAGATAGAATCTAAAGCGCACTCTCATCCCTGGAAACGCTCTATGATTGATGATCTTGCCAGTCGCGGGGCTATGCACTTTGCTTTTGTCCAAGATGACCAAGTTGTCGGCTATTTTTATGCGCAGAATATTGTCGGTGAAGTGACCTTACTTAATGTCGCGATAGACCCGCAGTGCCAAGGTCAAGGACTGGGTAGCAAGTTGGTTGAGGGCTTTATTGAAATGTGTGAGCAAAAGGGGATTGATAGTATTTGGCTTGAGGTACGTGAATCAAATCAAATCGCTCAATCGCTATACCTTAACGCTGGTTTTAATGAAGTCGACAGACGCAACAACTATTACCCAACCGCTGGTGGTCGCGAAGATGCGATCATTATGAGTTATCTCTGCCTCTAATCTTTCTAAGAATCGCTACGGCTTAAGTCAGTAGCGATTTTTTTACCTATATTCACCTTGCTTCACATGAGTCACAGATAGCTCTTCCCGTTTTTTGCCCTCTCTACCCTTGCAGATACAACTGCTTCTCATTCACCCTTGCTATTTATTGATCTAGATCAGTGAGGCATTAAGTTGCAATTAAAATGCTTCTTTAAAAGATCGCGAGATACTAATATTTGCCACTCATAACATATATTTTAAATATCATTTAAAGGGAAGGCGAAATGTTCTGTATTCAATGTGAGCAAACAATGCAAACTCCAGTTGCCAATGGCTGCCAATACGCCATGGGTATGTGTGGTAAAACAGCAGAGATTTCTGATCTACAAGACGTATTGATTTACATCCTTCAAGGTGTGAGTGCCTACGCCAACGCAGCGCGCGATCTAGGTGTTGTAGACTCACAAGCAGATGCGTATGTGCCACAAGCATTCTTTGCAACCTTGACCAACGTGAACTTCGATGATGCACGTTTGATTGAATACACAGAGCAAGCTCTTTCTTACAAAGCTAAGCTGAAAGCGGCTTACGAGGCTGCATGTGTGCTGAAAAACGTTGAGCCTAAAGTGCTTGAAGGTGCAGCGCAGTTCACCATTGAAGCAGAAAAAGTCACCTTACTAAGCAAAGCAACGGATACTGCGCTGAACCACGATGTGAGTGAAGTGGGTGAAGATATCTTAGGTCTGCGTCTACTTGCTTTATATGGCCTAAAAGGTGTTGCAGCCTATATGGAACACGCTCGTATCCTTGGTCAGCAAAATGATCAAGTGTACGCTGAGTTCCACCGCATTATGGCTCGCCTTGGTGAGAACCCAAGTGAAATGAATGAGCTACTGGATCTTGCTATGGCATGTGGTCATTTGAACTACAGCGTTATGCAAATGCTAGATACCGGTGAAACTGAGGCCTTTGGTCATCCTGTTCCTACTAAAGTGAACATGAAGCCCATCGCAGGAAAAGCGATCTTAGTATCAGGTCACGACCTTATTGACCTGAAATACATCCTTGAGCAAACCAAAGACAAGGGCATCAACGTGTATACGCACGGTGAGATGCTGCCTGCGCACGCATACCCGGAACTGGGTGGTAAACACCCACATCTAGTCGGCAACTACGGCAGTGCTTGGCAAAATCAGCAAAAAGAATTTGCTAACTTCCCTGGCGCAATTGTGATGACGTCTAACTGTCTGATTAACCCAGAAACTAATGGTTATGCGGATCGTATGTTCACTCGTAATATCGTAGGCTGGCCTGGTGTTGAGCATCACACTGGCCATGATTTCTCTGCAGTGATTGAGAAAGCGTTGGAGTGTGAAGGCTTCAAGTTTGACGAGATCCCACTATATACAACGACGGGTTTTGCTCATAACGCATTAATGGAAGCAGCACCTGCAGTCATCGAACAGGTGAAAGCAGGCAATATCCGTCACTTCTTCCTAGTAGGCGGGTGTGATGGTGATAAAAAAGAGCGTAACTACTTTACAGAGTTCACCAAAGCAGCGCCTCAAGACACGCTGATTCTGACTCTAGCATGCGGTAAATTTAAGTTTAACGACCTTGAATTTGGCGATATCAATGGCATTCCTCGTTTCCTAGATGTTGGTCAATGTAACGATGCCTATTCAGCCATTCAGCTTGCATTAGCACTGGCAGAGACATTTGAGTGCGGCGTTAATGAGTTGCCACTGTCCCTGATTCTGTCTTGGTTTGAGCAGAAAGCGATCGCAATATTGCTGACTTTACTGGCTTTGGGTATCAAGGATATTCGCGTGGGTCCAACAGCTCCAGCATTCTTAACCGATAACCTATTAAGTCACCTTAATGAACAAACGGGTCTTCGATTGATCACCACGGTAGAGCAGGACTTAGCTGATATCTTGGGTTAATCCAAGCTAGATTCACAAAGAGGAGCCTAGCTCCTCTTATTTGACCGCGATTTAAGAGTTTTCACGATGCAATTAACCTGTACTGATATTCGCCAAGACACTATTGATGTAACTACTTACTGGTTTGAAAGTAATGAAGAACTAGACTTCATTCCTGGTCAGTTTCTTCCTTTGGAGGTTGAGATAGATGGACAACAGCATCAGCGTTGTTATTCGCTTGCCTCTCTTCCTGGAGATACTCATTGTAGTTTGACCATAAAGCGGGTTGATGGAGGGGTGGTTTCTAACTATTTGGCGGATAATTTTGTAATAGGCCAGAGTTTGACTTGTGGTGATGCCATGGGGGATTTCAATATCCAACTTATGGAGGAGCAGCCTGTGCTGATGTTAAGTGCAGGATGTGGAATTACCCCAGTTTATTCGATGCTACAGGCTCGTTTACGAGCTAATCCAGATGCCGATATTGTCTTTATTCATAGCGCAAGCACACCTAGTGATCGTATTTATGTGCAGGAATTGGAAGCGCTTGCCAAGCAACACGACAACCTGAAGCTTATCTGGGCCGTGAGCCGAGGTGATGAGTTAGGTCTTTATCAAGAGCGACTGAATCAAGACACTTTACAAAGCAATGTGCAGAACTTGTCTTCACGCGCTATTTTTATGTGTGGCCCTGAAGCGTACATGGAATCTGCCAAGGTATGGTTTGAATCACTGGGCATAGACCCTACGCAAATCCATCATGAACAATTTCATGCTGCCATCGAAAATGTAGTCAGTAATTCGAATGAGCAATCTTATACATTGAGTGTCAATCAATCCCAAGTGACCATCTCCCAAGGAGAAACGGTATTGGAGGCACTTGAGAAAGAAGGATTACCAATTTTTGCTGCCTGTAGAGCTGGTGTGTGTGGCAGTTGTCGCTGTAAGGGTGATAAAGATAAAGTCACGAGTTCTACGACCGGCCCGCTTAGCCAACATGATGTTGAGCAAGGGTATTTTCTTGCCTGCACCAGTCAGGTTAATGACGATATGTATGTTGAAATTGGCTGATTACTGGTCTTTTATTACTAGGGTCTGATGACCTTTTGAGGTTATTTTTGTAGCGATTTGTTGGGTATTAATACAAGGCAGTCGCTTTTAGGTGTGGTGGTTCCACATGAAAAGTGACTAACGCGGTAGAAATGCCCAACAAAGCGCTACCCGAAGGGCTCGTCCAGAAGCCATTTACTCTTCGTTGAGCGACTCTTGCTTAGATGACTAGGCGGCAAGTCCCTCGCCTTGATTAAATGGCTTCTGGTCGAGCAAAATTTAATCGCAAAAGGTCAACAGACCCTAAGGCTCAGCCTAAGGTTGGGCCTTTATTGTATAGATAGATTGTGAAATGGCGCAGAATCAGCGAAAATAGCGCCAATTTTCGCCAGTGTACCAACTAAAGAATTCGAACATGACAAATAGTCCATTTCAGCAAGAAGTGAGCAAGCGCCGTACGTTTGCGATTATCTCTCACCCGGATGCGGGTAAGACAACCATTACCGAAAAAGTTCTATTATTCGGAAACGCGATCCAAAAAGCAGGTACGGTAAAAGGTCGTGGCTCGAACCAACACGCAAAATCTGACTGGATGGAGATGGAGAAGGAGCGTGGTATCTCGGTAACCACCTCTGTAATGCAGTTCCCATACAACGACTGTTTAGTGAACCTTCTCGATACCCCAGGACACGAAGACTTCTCGGAAGATACTTACCGTACTCTAACCGCGGTAGATTCTTGCTTGATGGTTATAGATGCTGCGAAAGGTGTCGAGGATCGTACTCGTAAACTAATGGAAGTGACGCGCCTGCGTGACACGCCAATTGTGACCTTCATGAACAAATTGGACCGCGATGTTCGTGACCCAATGGAAGTTTTGGATGAAGTCGAAAGCGAACTGAAAATGGCATGTGCACCGATTACTTGGCCTATCGGTTGTGGTAAAGAGTTTAAGGGTGTTTACCATATTCACCGTGATGAAACCATCTTGTATGAATCTGGCCACGGTCATGAAATCCAAGAAGTTCGTATCATTAAAGGGCTTGATAACCCTGAGCTAGATGTAGCGGTAGGTGAAGACTTAGCGGAAAGCGTGCGTGAAGAACTAGAGCTTGTGATTGGCGCATGCCCTGAGTTTGATCTTGAGCTGTTCCTTGCGGGCGAACTGACACCCGTTTACTTCGGTACTGCATTGGGTAACTTCGGTGTTGACCACATGCTTGACGGCCTAACAAAGTGGGCTCCAGGCCCGCAAGCTCGTGAAGCAAACGAACGTAAAGTGGTTGCAGATGAAGAGAAATTCTCAGGTTTCGTATTTAAGATTCAGGCAAATATGGATCCTAAACACCGTGACCGCATCGCATTCATGCGCATTGTATCGGGCACTTACTCACAAGGCATGAAGATGAACCACGTGCGTACAGGTAAACAAGTCAGTATTTCTGATGCAGTAACCTTTATGGCGGGTGATCGTGCGCGTGCCGAAAAAGCCTATGCGGGTGATATCATCGGCTTGCACAACCACGGTACGATTCAAATCGGTGATACCTTCACACAAGGTGAAGCGTTGAAATTTGCGGGTATTCCTAACTTTGCCCCAGAGCTATTCCGCCGTATTCGATTGAAAGATCCATTGAAGCAAAAGCAGCTTCTAAAAGGTCTGGTCCAGCTTTCTGAAGAGGGCGCAGTACAGGTATTCCGTCCGCTACAAAACAACGACCTTATTGTTGGCGCGGTGGGTGTGCTTCAGTTTGATGTGGTTGTGGCTCGCTTAAAAGCAGAATACAACGTAGAAGCTATCTACGAAGGCGTAAACGTTGCCACAGCTCGCTGGGTAGAGTGTGACGATGCCAAAAAGCTTGAAGAGTTTAAACGTAAGAACCAAACCAACCTAGCATTGGATGGCGGCGACAACCTTTCTTATGTTGCCCCAACTATGGTTAACTTAAACCTAGCCAAAGAACGCTTTCCAGAGGTTGAGTTCCGCGCAACACGCGAACACTAATAGTGACAGAGCCAGTTGCATGCAACTGGCTTTTTTTTGCCTATAACATCAAGACAAGGAGTTGCTGATGTTTGATCTTAATCTTGTTCGTCCATTCTTAGCGGTATATAACCTAGGGACAATCACCAAGGCCGCAGATGCTCTATCCCTAACGCAACCAGCGGTGAGTTCTGCAATTAAGCGGTTTGAAACTGCGTTGGGTTATCCATTGTTTGTTCGAATGGGACGTAAGATTGAGCCAACCTCAAGGGCTCATCAGCTAGCGACTCAACTTGGAGTGGCTCTTGAACTGATGGATGGTGCGGTCGCGATTGAGAGTAAAATGATTGTTTATGCTAGCTTTAATGCGATCAGTTTGCTTCCTGAGATGCCAAACGTTCAGTTAATTGAATCCCCAAGAGGTGAGGAGGATATTTTGCAAGATATTCGGTTGAACAAGGCTGACTTAGTTATCGACTACAATTTGCCTCGTGATTCGGGCTTAAACTTTGAGCCCGCTTTTAGCGATGAATTAATGTTGATGTGCGATAAAGAGCATCCAGCAGTAGGGGATACTATCTCCATAGAACAATATTTAGACTCTGAACATGTCACTCTGAAGCTTGTCAGAAAAAATGCTCAAATTGTTGATGTTCTAGCAGGTAAGAGCTTTTCTAGAAAAGTGGCTATAGAGGTAAGCAACATTACAAACCTTATCATCGCAACTAAAGGGACTCGTTATATTTCTGCAATTCCAAAGAGTATGGTGAATGTTGCCGAAAAATTTGGAATGAAAATATTACAACCTCCCTTTCATATGCGTAAAGTTGAATTTGAATTTACGTATCATAAGAAATATCAAAATAACGCAGCACACAAAGCATTACGTGACCAGTTCAGGGATCTCCTTAAGCAAGATTAGAAATCAAAGGTGAGACCAAACTCAATAGTATCTTCTCTCTCTTCAAAGTATGTGTACGTCACTGATGGCCTTAGCTGTTTGATGTTCAAAAATAAGATCATTTCGTGATAGTTTAGGTCTGTTTTTCCTGTACTAATATTGATGCCATTCTGTGTACCATTCCATGTATTATTGCTAAAGCCTATTTCATGGTTGAACTTATACAGGAGATCAAAGTATTGAATTGGACTCCAGATAACCCCAGCTGAGTAGTCTATTGAATTTGATGGGATGTAAGTAAGGCATGTGCTACTGAGGCAGTAGTCACTTTCAAACTTGTAGTTGTAATTTATATCACCAATGGCAGTCCAGTTCTGGCTCAGAACCTTAGCTGTAAAAATACCGGTAGAGATTTTATATTCACTGACCTTAAAACTATTCTCGGTATAGTAAGTATCTCCTTTCCAGACAGAGTAACCAGCGCCAACCTCCCAGTTAATATCTGTATCGATATCACCAAATACACGCAAGTCTTCAGTGATGTAATAATTGGCATCAAGAGTTGTAACAGTATTGCCATTTTGCTGAGAAAAACTGATCCCAAAGATATCAGTAAATTTTGCTATGGTATCTACCAAAGTAGACTCAGCAAGAGCATTGGCAGAGAAGAAAAGAGAAAGAATGGCTAGGCGACGCATAAGCCCTCCAAAATCGGTTTACTCAAGAAAGTAATCCCCTCTGTTGAGGGGATTAATAGGCTTAATTCAGAAGTCGTTGGGAGTTACTTTTTAAGAGCCGATAGGCGATTTTGTACCTTAGCTTTTACTTGGTTAAGTTTGTTTTGGTCGATGTTTTGCATCTTAGAGCGGTCAATATTTTGAATCGCATTTTGAGCTGATTTCTTATCAACAGGAGTTACTACACCGTTGTCGTTGATGCGGAAGAAACTGTAGCCACTATCGTCATTGTGTCTTACTGCTACTACTGCACCATTTGGTGTTTCTTGTACTTTTGCAGAGTACTTATGACCTTGAGTGCTATCGTATTTATTGATGATTAGTGTGCCGTCTTTGTATTCGATATCAGCAACTTCTTCACCGTTTACAACTAGAATTGCTTCTCCGTTGCCACGATAATCTGCAATTTGGATATGAGTGTTGTCGTAGTCGTTGTCACCATCGAATTCAGGTAGGTGGTCGATAGGTGGAGTCATTTCGAAGTCACCGTCGATAAAGTCAGGGTTCATAGGTTGCCCCTCTGGACCTTGGCCGATATCACCGCCTTTAATAAAACCATATTCAGGTGACCACTTGCCTACAACCTCACCGTTAATGCGAACATTTTTAGTGTTAGGGTTGTATTGAAGAGTATTGTCATTGGTACCGGTTAGAACGAGCTTTTTCCCATTCTTCTCGAAAGTGGCAATAACTTCATTGTCATTGTTGCGGATGTCACCACGCTCTAGGCTGACGTAAGCGATTTGCTCACCGTCTACAAAAATGGTTTTGTCGCCATTTGGCGATTCGGTAATTCCAACGCGAGCATTAGGGCTAGAAGGAGATACTTCAATAGGGTTAATAGGTTGACCTTCAGGACCTTGACCAATATCACCGCCTTTAACAAAGCCATATTCAGGTGACCACTTACCTACAACCTCACCGTTAATGCGAACATTTTTAGTGTTAGGGTTGTACTGAAGAGTATTGTCATTGGCACCAGTTAGAACGAGTTTGTTCCCTTTCTTATCGAAAGTAGCAATAACTTCATTGTCATTGTTGCGGATGTCACCGCGCTCTAGGCTGATGTAAGCGATTTGCTCACCGTCTACAAAAATGGTTTTGTCGCCATTTGGAGATTCGGTAATTCCAACGCGAGCATTAGGGCTAGAAGGAGAGACTTCGATAGGGTTAACTGGGCTATCGAACACAGGAAGGTGAGCGATAGGTGGAGTCATTTCGAAGTCACCGTCGATAAAGTCAGGGTGCATAGGTTGACCTTCAGGACCTTGACCAATATCACCGCCTTTAACAAAGCCATATTCAGGTGACCACTTACCTACAACCTCACCGTTAATGCGAACATTTTTAGTGTTAGGGTTGTACTGAAGAGTATTGTCGTTGGCACCAGTTAGAACGAGTTTGTTCCCTTTCTTATCGAAAGTAGCAATAACTTCATTGTCGTTGTTGCGGATGTCACCGCGCTCTAGGCTTACGTACGCAATTTGCTCACCATCTACAAAAATGGTTTTGTCACCATTTGGAGATTCAGTAATCCCAACACGAGAGTTAGGGTTAGAAGGAGAGACTTCGATAGGTCTTACTGGCGAATCAAGTTGAGGTAAATCATTGTCTGGCTGTGCTTCAATTGGATTTGAGTTCACTGGTATATCTGGAAGATCTTCCGTGCTATTGCCACCAGAAGAACTAGAGCTTAGAAGTCCTGCAACTAGCACCGCAGATGCCGTACCAACAGCAGCCCATGTTCCATTCGATTGTTGTTCATAAACAACGTCATCGATCACAGCAATATCACCTGGTTGGGCATCAGCGTATTTTGTGACTAGTTGAGCTTGAACAGATGCGTCAATGTCACGCATCTGCTGATCAATGAGTTCGTGCGTAGCAGCGTTTGCTGCCTGGATATCAACTTTGGTTGATGAAGCGAATGCGTGAGTAGAAAGTGCTGTTGAAATGGTAAGAGCTAAAATGCTTGCTTTCATGTTTGTATCTCATACTGTTGATAATGTAGCGCCCTGCTTTGAATGCCTCCTGGCTATGGGATGAATTATGTACAGTAGAGTTGGAGGCAACAATAATGTGCACTAAAGCTCCCTTATTAATGATATTTATAATGAACGGCGGTTCATGGATTTATCTTGAGAGTGCGGTTTGATTTAGCCTATGTTCATAAAGGCTTTCTTTGTATTTCCAGCTTTTGAAATACTGCCTGTAACTAAATGTGTATTTCTTCGGTTTAATATAGAGTTATGAGTAACTATTCTTTTTAAACTAGGTAACACCAAGTATGTAGAGGCTATATAAATGTGGTTTGACACTCATTGCCATCTGGATTTTTCAGAATTTTCAACCAATGCAGAGAAGTATTTAGCGTTATTCGAACAGCATAAAGTTGCACGGTTTTTTGTTCCTAGTATCGGCCCTGAAAACTGGCAACAAGTACTGCAGATGGCAGGTAATGATGCTTATTCCGTCGGGTTAGGCATTCACCCTTGCTTTCTTGATGAGTACGTTCGAAGTAACACGCTACAAGTACAGCTAGATCGTTTATTCGAGTTAGCGCATAGCAATCAAGATGTTATCTCCGCTATTGGGGAGTGTGGCCTTGATAAGCGCATTGATACTTCTATTGACGTGCAGCTGTCCACCTTCACTGCGCAAATCGACCTCGCAGAACAATTACGCCTCCCGTTAGTGATTCATTCTGTTCAACAACATCACCTTATCCATCAATGCTTGAGGAATAAGGTCAGAGATAATCTTGGTGTTGTTCATGGGTTTAGCGGTAACTATCAACAAGCAAAGATGTTGGTGGATCTCGGCTTAAAAATCGGGGTTGGGGGTGTGATTACTTGGCCAACTGCACAAAAAACACGCGAAGCAATAGCAAAGCTACCTCTAGATAGTATTGTATTAGAGACGGACGCACCTGATATGAGGATTTCGGGACAGCAGCATTATCCTAACTCGCCTCATTTTATTCCCTTAATATTTAATCGCTTAGTTGAAATTAGGTCAGAAACCTCACCTATAATTGCTGAGGAAATATGGAAAAATAGCATTTATCTTTTTTCACGTTAGTTTCATTCAGATACAACAAATGTCATTATTGATTTTCGTTTTGTGATCGTGATCAATATTAAGGTAAACGTTTGCGTATAGAATCTCGCGCAAATGTGACCGGTGACCAGTTTTACTGTTTTTTGAACTGTATAATCGCCGACGTTTTAGACACTTTTTACACTCTTTTTTTGAACATTTTAGAATAAGGAAGCCATAAACTATGAGCCTGTTTATGAGCATAGTAGGTATGCTGGTACTGATTTTAATCGCAGTACTACTATCAGATAACCGTAAAGCAATTAACGTTCGTACCGTAGCTGGTGCATTTGCAATCCAATTCGCATTGGGTGCATTCGTACTTTACGTACCTTGGGGTAAAGACCTTCTGAAAAGCGTTTCAGATGGTGTTTCAAGTGTAATTAACTATGGTGCTGACGGTACTGGTTTCCTTTTCGGAAACTTAGTTAACTTCTCAGTAGACGGCATTGGCTTCATCTTTGCTTTCCAAGTTCTACCAACACTAATCTTCTTCTCTGCACTAATCTCAGTACTTTACTACTTGGGTGTTATGCAGTGGGTTATCCGCATTCTTGGTGGTGGCCTTCAGAAAGCTCTTGGTACTTCTCGCGCGGAATCAATGTCTGCAGCGGCTAACATCTTTGTTGGCCAAACAGAAGCACCTCTAGTAGTACGTCCATTCGTTCCTCGTATGACTCAGTCTGAGCTATTCGCTGTAATGTGTGGTGGTCTAGCTTCTATCGCTGGTGGTGTACTAGCGGGTTACGCTTCAATGGGCGTGCCAATTGAATACCTAGTAGCTGCATCATTTATGGCTGCACCGGGTGGTCTACTATTCGCTAAAATCATCAAGCCAGAAACTGACGAGCCTATCGATCAACTTTCTGACATGAATGCAGAAGGCGAAGATAAGCCTGCAAACGTTATCGATGCGGCAGCTGGCGGTGCATCTGCTGGTCTAAGCCTTGCGCTTAACGTTGGTGCAATGCTAATCGCATTCATCGGTCTTATCGCGCTAATCAACGGCCTACTAGGCGGCGTTGGCGGCTGGTTTGGCTTCGAAGGTCTAACTCTAGAAATGCTTCTAGGTTGGTTGTTCGCTCCTCTTGCATTCCTAATCGGTGTTCCTTGGAACGAAGCGGTTGTTGCAGGTGAGTTCATCGGTCTTAAGACTGTAGCTAACGAATTCGTAGCATACGCTAACTTTGCACCTTACCTAGGTGAAGCGGCTCCAGTGGTACTGAGCGAGAAGACTAAAGCAATCATCTCATTTGCATTGTGTGGTTTTGCTAACCTTTCTTCTATCGCTATCCTATTGGGTGGCCTAGGTAGTATTGCTCCTAAGCGTCGTGGTGATATCGCGCGCATGGGTATCAAAGCTGTTGTAGCGGGTACTCTATCGAACCTAATGGCAGCAACTATCGCTGGTTTCTTCTTGTCTTTCTAAGACTCTAGAAACAAACCTTTTAAAACGCCCTAGTGAGTTTCACTAGGGCGTTTTTGTTTTTACACAATAGGCTAGAACTTCATCACTTTTTTTTGAGATGCAAACCGTTTGCTTTCATCACAAATGCAACATTGATCATACTTCGCACTATACTAAGCATCGAAGTTAACAAGATGGATGAAGATCATGAATGAAGTTTTGCTAGCCGTATTTGCAGGCTTTGCAGTAGGGATATTGTTCTCTGCTTTGAAGCTGCCCATCCCAGCACCACCAGTATTGTCTGGTGTTATGGGAATCGTAGGTGTATACCTTGGTGGACACTTCTATCAATGGTTGATAGAAAGGTTTTTTCAATAAATACCTACATCCGTTGTAAAATGCAACGGTCAGCGGTTTAGGATTAAAAACCGTGCGGTGACAAGGAAAGCAATTGGCATAAAGGCCAAGTCTTCAAGGAACCAAGTCCGTTCATTAAGTCTGGACGCGCATTTAATCGAGCTCTATCTATACTGATAACGAATTCGAGAATTGCCGCCAAAACTATTTAAACTTTTCGGAGAAAAAAATGAGCGAATTGAAAACTGCAGCATTACGTGCACTAAAATTAATGGATCTAACCACTCTTAACGATGACGATACTGACCAGAAGGTTATCGATCTTTGTCATGCTGCAAAATCTGCTGTTGGAAACACAGCGGCAGTTTGTATTTACCCTCGCTTCGTCCCTATTGCGAAGAAGACATTGCGTGAGCAAGGTACACCTGATGTGAAGATCGCTACGGTGACTAACTTCCCACACGGTAACGATGATATTGATATTGCGGTAGCAGAAACTAAAGCTGCTGTTGCTTATGGTGCGGATGAAGTGGATGTCGTATTCCCTTACCGTGCTTTAATGGCGGGCAATGCCGATGTAGGTTTTGAGCTAGTTAAACAATGTAAAGCAGCGTGTGGCGATATCTTGCTGAAAGTGATCATCGAAACTGGTGAGCTTAAAGAAGAAGCTCTAATCAAGCAGGCTTCTGAGATTTGTATCAAAGCAGGTGCTGATTTCATCAAAACCTCTACAGGTAAAGTGCCAGTAAATGCTACACCAGAATATGCACGCATGATGCTAGAAGTCATCCGCGATATGGGTGTAGCTCAGAGCGTTGGTTTCAAACCAGCGGGTGGCGTGCGCACTGCAGACGATGCAGCTGCATACCTAGCAATGGCCGATGAGATCCTTGGTGACTCATGGGTAGATAGCCGTCACTATCGTTTTGGTGCATCTAGTCTTCTAACTAATCTACTGAATACTTTGGAAGTAACTGACGAAAAAGCTGATCCAGCGGCTTATTAATCGTTATGGAAGGCTTGCGATACAGTAAGCCTTCTTCTTTCTCGAATCTAAACATTCAAAGTAAAGGTAGGGCTATATGTATTTACCTCAAGAAATCATTCGTAAAAAGCGTGACGGCGAAATCCTTACAGCGGATGAAATCAACTTCTTTATTCAAGGTGTCGCTAAAAACACTGTCTCTGAAGGACAAATAGCGGCATTTGCAATGACCATTTTTTTCAACGAAATGACGATGCCTGAGCGAATTGCACTAACGTGTGCGATGCGTGATTCTGGCATGGTGATTGATTGGAGCCACATGAACTTTGATGGCCCTATCGTTGATAAGCACTCTACCGGTGGTGTGGGTGATGTAACCTCTTTAATGCTCGGCCCTATGGTTGCGGCGTGTGGTGGTTATGTCCCAATGATTTCAGGCCGTGGCTTAGGCCATACTGGCGGCACGCTGGATAAGCTTGAGTCTATCCCTGGTTACAACATTACTCCAAACAACGATGTCTTTGGTAAGGTAACCAAAGAAGCGGGCGTCGCCATTATTGGACAGACCGGTGACTTAGCTCCTGCCGATAAGCGAGTTTATGCAACTCGCGATATCACGGCAACCGTAGATAACATCTCACTGATCACTGCCTCTATTTTGTCTAAGAAATTGGCCGCAGGGCTTGATTCATTAGTGATGGATGTAAAAGTAGGCTCAGGCGCTTTCATGCCAACCTATGAAGCCTCTGAAGAACTCGCACGTTCTATTGTGGCTGTTGCTAACGGCGCAGGCACAAAGACCACCGCTATTCTTACCGATATGAACCAGGTGTTGGCATCTTCTGCAGGTAACGCAGTAGAAGTGCGAGAAGCTGTTCGCTTCTTGACGGGGGAGTATCGTAATCCACGTCTTCTTGAAGTCACCATGGCGTCATGCTGCGAAATGCTGGTCCTTGGCAAGCTAGCTGAGTCCACAGAGCAAGCACAAGAGATGCTAATGACGGTGTTGGATAATGGCAAAGCGGCAGAGTGTTTTAACAAGATGGTTGGTGGCCTTGGTGGCCCGTCTGATTTTGTGAGCAACTATAATAAGTACTTACCCGTAGCTGAGATTATTAAGCCAGTATTTGCGGATACTAGCGGCGTTATTACCAGCATGGACACTCGCGCCATCGGTATGGCAGTGGTTGGTATGGGCGGTGGTCGCCGAGTGGCAACAGACAGCATTGATTACGCTGTGGGCTTTGATCAGTTTGCACGCTTAGGTGATGCAGTTGATGCGAGTCAGCCTCTAGCGGTCATTCATGCACGTAACGAACAGCAATGGCAAGAAGCGGCTAATTCACTCAAAGCTGCGATTCAAGTTGGTGACAAATCTCAGTATCAAGCGACACCAAACGTGTACGCGAAGATACGAGCTGAAGACCTATAGGCCGAGGATACAGTAATGAAACGAGCCATAATTTTAGTATTAGATTCATTTGGTATTGGCGCTACAGAAGATGCCGATAAATTCGGCGATGTAGGGTCTGATACCTTGGGGCATATTGCTGAGCAATGTGCAAAAGGCCTGGCTGATAATGATAGTCGTAGCGGTCCATTGACTCTGCCAAACCTATCGCGTCTAGGCTTGGGTTTAGCGGCTAAAGAGTCTACCGGAAGCTTCCCTATCGGTTTAGATGCCAATGCCGACATCATCGGCGCCTACGGCCATGCGGCAGAGCTTTCGTCTGGTAAAGATACTCCGTCGGGTCACTGGGAAATGGCTGGCGTACCTGTGTTGTTTGATTGGGGTTACTTTACTGATAAACAAAACAGCTTCCCTCAAGAGTTGCTCGACAGAATCGTTGAGCGTGCAGGCATTAAAGGTTACTTAGGCAACTGTCACGCTTCAGGTACTCAAGTACTGGACGACCTTGGCGAAGAACATATGCAAACCGGTAAGCCAATCTTCTATACCTCCGCAGACTCTGTATTTCAGATTGCGTGTCATGAAGAAACTTACGGCTTAGACAATCTACTTGAGCTTTGTCATATCGTTCGTGAAGAACTCGAAGACTACAACATTGGTCGTGTTATAGCGCGTCCATTTGTTGGCGATAAAGCGGGAGAGTTTAAGCGTACTGGTAACCGTCGCGATCTTTCAGTTGAACCACCTGCAGCAACCGTGTTGCAAAAACTGGTTGATGAGAAGCAAGGTGAGGTGATCTCCATAGGTAAAATTGCCGATATCTACGCGAACTGCGGCATTACCAAGAAAGAAAAAGCGACGGGTCTAGAAGACTTATTTGATCTGACCCTTGAGCAGGTGAAAAAAGCCGAAGACAACAGCATCGTCTTTACCAACTTTGTCGATTTTGACTCGGCTTATGGTCACCGCCGTGACGTACCTGGGTACGCAGCTGCTCTTGAGTATTTTGACAAGCGTTTGCCTGAAATCCTTGAGATTTTAGAGCCTAACGATGTGCTTATTCTTACTGCCGATCATGGCTGTGACCCAACATGGGAAGGTACCGATCATACTCGTGAGCATATTCCAGTACTGGTTTACGGACACAAGATTGAGGCTGGTTCATTAGGTCGCCGCTCTACTTTTGCTGATATCGGTCAGAGTTTGGCTCACTACTTCCAGACTTCGAAAATGGATTACGGAACTAACTTCCTTTAATCAAGGAAGTCAAAAATTGCGCTAATAGGGCCTGTTGACCCTAACTAAAAACAAATTAGAAAAGGAAAGATAAAATGGCTACTCCTCATATTAATGCAGAAATGGGTGATTTCTCTGACGTAGTATTGATGCCGGGTGATCCACTACGCGCTAAATACATTGCAGAGACCTTCCTAGAAGATGTGGTTCAGGTGTGTGATGTACGTAACATGTACGGCTTCACTGGTACGTACAAAGGTCGTAAGATTTCTGTAATGGGACACGGTATGGGTATCCCATCATGTTCTATCTATGCTACTGAGCTAATCAAAGACTACGGCGTTAAAAAGATCATCCGCGTTGGTAGCTGCGGCGCAGTGCGTGATGATGTGAATCTACGTGATGTTGTGATTGGTATTGGTGCATGTACTGACTCAAAAGTGAACCGCATCCGTTTTAAAGATCACGACTTTGCAGCGATTGCTGACTACGGTATGGCGAGAAACGCAGAGCTTGCAGCGCAGAAGCTGGGTATCAACGTAAAAGTGGGTAACCTATTCTCCGCTGAACTGTTCTACACGCCAGATCCTGAAATGTTCGATGTTATGGACAAGTACGGCATTCTAGGTGTAGAAATGGAAGCGGCCGGCATGTACGGTCTTGCGGCTGAGTATGGCGCTAAGTGCCTGGCTATTTGTACTGTTTCTGACCACATCAAACGTGGTGAAGTGACAACCTCAGATGAGCGTGCAACCACGTTTAATGAAATGATGGTTGTGGCTCTAGAGTCTGTTCTACTAGGCGACGCTGAATAATTTTCTCAGTTTAGAAAAGACAAAAGCTTGGTTCCTGAAAAGGAGCCAAGCTTTTTTTATGTGGTTTTCTGAGTAGAGCTATTTTCTTCTTAGGACAAGCGTTAGCAGAACCCCTGACAAGAAGCTCATCATGATCATCAGGAACATCGCTCTATCACTGTTGCGATAGTGGTGATCGGAAAAGGCCGTAACGCGCCCTTTTTCAAAGGTAATACGTACATAGCCGATAATGGCATCTTGAGAAAAGATAGGCTCAACCAATTGCTGTTTGCCTATCCCTTCTGAACCTAAAGGTGTATCCATACCTAATGATTCACGCACAGTCTTCGCATTGGTACTAGAGGCGATTTTCACACCACTATTGTCGTACACCGTCGCATCCGACACTAAAGTATCGCGCGCTAACTGATTCGCTAGATAGCGAAGCTTTTCTTGATCTTCGGTCACTAAAAAGTCACTAGCACTCAGTGCCGCCTGAGAAATCAATAGCTTGGTCAGCGTTTGTAACTGCTTGGTTTGAATTTGCTGATTACCTTGGCTGATATAAACGCTATTACGCACAATCGCGACTAGCATCAAAAGCAGCAAGCCAATAAATATCAGTTTTATAAATCGACGCAGTGAAAATAGAGATTCTTTCATTTTGCTAAACGTAATTAATGTATGCCATTGCATAGTGAGACTTGCGCAAACAAATTGCAATAGGGTAAGTTGAGGGTAATGTTATCCCCAAAACGGATTTGAATATTCATGGAAGTCAAAGAATTACAAACCCTCACCCCGTTGACAGATTTTAGCCTCGGCGAACTGGCTGTTGTCTTTGCTGATGGTAGCAATGAGGTGCTAAGCCAGTTATTTGCGATTGATGAGCAATTTGCGACTTGGAACGTCGGTCGCTATCAGGTGCTTTTAACTAAAAGTGCGTTGGTAAAGAAAATGGCAGCCTTATTGGCCGCCAATAAGGCCGACTTTGCACATCTTACAGACCTGCCCGATATGAGCGAGCCGGGTCTGGCTCTGTTTGATATGGATTCTACTTTAATTGAGATAGAGTGCATTGATGAAATAGCCAAGCTTGCGGGTGTTGGAGAGGAGGTCTCTGAGGTGACTGAACGCGCAATGCAAGGTGAGTTAGATTTTGAGCAGAGTTTGAGACAGCGCGTTGCCAAGCTTGCCGATGCCGATGAATCCATCCTTAAACAAGTGCGCAGTGTTTTGCCGTTGATGGCCGAAGCTAAACCGCTTATCGACGGGCTTAAAGCGTGTGGCTGGAAGGTTGCTGTGGCATCTGGCGGTTTCACCTACTTCTCTAATCATCTTAAAGAGTTACTCGAATTGGATTTTGCTCAATCTAACCAGCTGGAAATCATCGACGGTAAACTCACAGGAAACGTTGTGGGCGATGTGGTATCGGCGCAAACTAAGGCTGATATCCTAGAGCAGCTAAGAGCTGACTATCAGTTCGAGAAAAGTAACTGCATTGCTGTGGGCGATGGCGCCAATGACTTAGTCATGATGGCGGCTGCGGGTTTAGGTATCGCTTATCATGCTAAGCCAAAGGTAGTCGAACAAGCTCAGACTGCGGTAAGCTATGCCGACCTTGGTGGTGTGTTGTGTATCTTGTCGGCAAGCCACGTTTTACAAACCCTACAAACAAAGAATCTTTAATGGCAAAAGTAAAAACGGCGTACGTCTGTAATGACTGTGGCGCAGACTTTCCGCGCTGGCAAGGCCAGTGCAGTGCATGTGGTGCTTGGAACACTGTCACAGAGGTGCGCTTAGCTGCATCTCCGCAAGTGGCACGCAACGAACGATTAAGCGGTTATGCGGGAAGTGCTGAGCAATCTAAGGTGCAAATGCTGGCCGATATTGACCTGCAAGATGTACCTAGGTTCACCAGTACCTTCAAAGAGTTCGACCGAGTTATGGGCGGTGGTATTGTACCCGGAGCCGCTATCTTGATTGGTGGTAGCCCAGGTGCAGGTAAATCGACCTTACTATTGCAAACCATGTGTCGCTTAGCCGCGGATATGCCCACCTTGTATGTTACAGGTGAGGAATCCTTGCAGCAGGTAGCCATGCGAGCCTCTCGCCTTGGTTTACCGAAAGACAATCTTAAGATGCTATCTGAAACCAACGTTGACAAGATTTGTCAGGTGGCAGAGAAAGAGCAACCTAAGATCATGGTTATTGACTCGATTCAGGTGATGCACGTTTCTGATGTTCAATCTTCACCGGGCACCGTGGCTCAAGTTCGTGAATCGGCAACGACGCTAACGCGATTTGCGAAACAAAATAATGTCGCGGTATTTTTGGTCGGTCACGTAACCAAAGATGGTTCTCTAGCGGGACCAAAAGTGCTTGAGCACATCATTGACTGTTCCGTATTGCTTGACGGCGGTGCTGACAGCCGCTTTAGAACCTTACGAAGTCATAAAAACCGTTTTGGCGCTGTCAATGAGTTGGGTGTTTTCGCCATGACGGGGCAGGGGCTTAAAGAGGTGTCTAATCCGTCAGCCATTTTCTTGTCTCGGGGTGAAGAACAAACCTCTGGCAGTTCGGTCATGGTTATCTGGGAAGGCACTAGGCCACTATTAGTGGAGATCCAAGCGCTGGTGGACTACTCCCAACTAGCTAATCCAAGACGAGTGGCTGTGGGCCTTGAGCAAAACAGGCTTTCAATGCTTCTTGCGGTGCTTCACAAGCACGGCGGACTACAAATGGCAGACCAAGATGTGTTTGTCAATGTGGTGGGTGGGGTTAAGGTCACTGAAACCAGCGCCGATTTAGCCCTATTAATGGCTTTGCTCTCCAGTTTTAAAGACAGAGCGTTACCAAAAGATGTGGTGATCTTCGGTGAAGTCGGCTTAGCGGGTGAGATTCGTCCGGTGCCTAGCGGTCAAGAGCGCCTTAATGAAGCCTTTAAACACGGCTTTACCAAAGCCATTGTTCCTGCGGCAAATATGCCTAAAGGTGGCATCGCTGGCATGCAAATCCACGCTGTAAAGAACCTTTCTGAAGCGATTCAAGCGTTTGATGAAATGTAATAACGGGTTCTATAAATAATATTACTGCCAAGGTCTAAAGACGCTTTTCACACGCTTGATTCTCATCTATAGTTCTTGGATTGAAAACAAAAGGGCGAAAATTTCGCTCAACAAGCACACAGAGCTATCAGTCTAGTCAGATTGTGGTATACTCTGCGCGCATTTTATATCCTATTGATAGAGTAAAACGATGACTGATTTATCAAAATACAGAAATATTGGTATTTTCGCGCACGTTGATGCGGGTAAAACCACGACGACTGAGCGTATCCTAAAGCTTACCGGCCAGATCCACAAAACTGGTGAAGTTCATGATGGTGAATCAACTACTGACTTCATGGAACAGGAAGCTGAGCGCGGTATTACTATCCAGTCAGCAGCTGTAAGCTGTTTCTGGAACGATCACCGTCTAAACGTTATCGATACTCCTGGACACGTTGACTTCACTGTTGAAGTTTACCGTTCTCTTAAAGTACTTGATGGCGGTATCGGCGTATTCTGTGGTTCTGGTGGTGTTGAGCCTCAATCAGAAACTAACTGGCGTTACGCTAACGAATCAGAAGTATCTCGTCTGATCTTCGTTAACAAACTAGACCGTATGGGCGCAGACTTCTACAACGTTGTTGACCAAGTTAAAAACGTTCTAGGTGCGACTCCTCTAGTTATGGTTCTACCAATCGGCCGCGAAGATGACTTCGTGGGTGTTGTAGACCTTCTAACTCGCAAAGCATACGTTTGGGATGACACTGGTCTTCCTGAAAACTACGAAATTCAAGATATCCCTGCGGATATGGTTGACGACGTAGAGCAATACCGTGAAGAACTAATCGAAACTGCTGTAGAGCAAGACGACGACCTAATGATGGCTTACATGGACGGCGAAGAGCCTTCTATCGAAGACATCAAGCGTTGTATCCGTAAAGGTACTAACAACCTGTCGTTCTTCCCAACTTACTGTGGTTCTGCATTTAAGAACAAGGGCGTACAAATCGTTCTTGACGCAGTTGTTGATTACCTACCTTCTCCAACAGAAGTTGATCCTCAACCTCTTATGGATGAAGAAGGCAACGAAACTGGCAACCACGCTATCGTGTCTGCTGACGAAACATTCAAAGCGCTTGCATTCAAAATCATGGATGACCGCTTCGGTGCACTAACTTTCGTTCGTATTTACTCAGGTAAATTGAACAAAGGTGACACCATCATGAACTCATTCACTGGTAAAACAGAGCGTGTTGGCCGTATGGTTGAGATGCAAGCTGATGACCGTAACGAACTAACTAGCGCACAAGCTGGTGACATCATTGCGATCGTTGGTATGAAGAACGTTCAAACTGGTCACACTCTATGTGATCCAAAAGACCAAGTAACTCTAGAGCCAATGGTATTCCCAACTCCAGTTATCTCAATCGCTGTATCTCCTAAAGATAAAGGCGGTTCTGAGAAAATGGGTATCGCTATCGGTAAAATGGTTGCAGAAGATCCATCTTTCCAAGTTGAAACTGACGAAGAAACTGGCGAAACCATCCTTAAAGGTATGGGTGAGCTTCACCTAGACATCAAAGTTGACATCCTTAAGCGTACTTACGGTGTTGACCTAACTGTTGGTGCTCCTCAGGTTGCTTACCGTGAAACTATCACTCAACCAATTGAAGATAGCTACACGCATAAGAAACAGTCTGGTGGTTCTGGTCAGTTCGGTAAGATCGACTACCGCATCAAGCCAGGCGAAGCTGGTTCAGGCTTCTCGTTCAAGTCTTCTGTAGTGGGCGGTAACGTTCCTAAAGAATTCTGGCCTGCAGTTGAGAAAGGTTTTGCATCTATGATGGAAAACGGTGTTCTTGCTGGTTTCCCAACTCTAGACGTTGAAGTTGAACTATTCGACGGTGGCTTCCACGCAGTGGATTCATCTGCAATCGCATTTGAAATCGCAGCGAAAGGCGCATTCCGTCAATCAATGCCTAAAGCTGGCGCTCAACTTCTTGAGCCAATCATGCACGTTGACGTGTTCACTCCAGACGATCACGTAGGTGACGTTATCGGTGACCTTAACCGTCGTCGTGGTATGATCAAAGATCAACAAGCTGGCGCTACTGGTGTTCGTATTAAAGCTGACGTACCTCTTTCTGAGATGTTCGGCTACATCGGTCACCTACGTACAATCACTTCTGGTCGTGGTCAGTTCTCTATGGAGTTCTCACACTACGCTGCTTGCCCAATGAACGTGGCAGAAGAAGTAATTGCAAAAGCTAAAGCTGAGAAAGAAAACAAGTAATTGTTTCTTCTTAAATAGCTAAAAGAAAGCCCCGATAGTGAAAGCTATCGGGGCTTTTTGTTTGTTTAGGAAGAGTACGAACTATATCAATCTGTAAAAGAACAATAACCGAGTCCTTCAAAGTGCTAACTTCGTCATCAGAAGCCATCACTTCCTCATTCCGGCCTTGAGCTGGAATCTAAATAGCATGACCAAATGATTCGTTGAACTGGTATCAATCCTCCCAGATCACAAATTTATCCTTCTGCCATTCAGCACCAACATCGTGATACTTCTTCTCTAACACATGACGTTTTATCTTGAGAGTAGGTGTGAGTATTTCATTTTCAATACTCCATGGTTCTTTGATGAGCAGTACGCCTTTAATCTTTTCATGACCTTCTAAATTGTCATTAATCTTCCCAATGGCTTTAGCAATACTCTTTTCATAACGAGATTTATCAAAATTGGGAAAATCATGGGGAACAATCAATAAGATTGGCGCTGGCATTCCTAATCCCACAAGACACAGCATTTCAACCCGAGCTACTTCGATAATCGCTTTTTCGATAGGGACAGGTGCAACAAACTTACCCTTAGCGGTCTTAAACGTATCCTTCTTCCGTCCCTGAATAGTCAGGTAACCTTCTGAATCGATAGAACCGATATCACCCGTGTGCAACCATCCATCTTCGTTAAATGTTCTTGCCGTGGCTTCATCGTTCTTGTAGTAACCAGAGAACATCCCTTTACTACGTACAAGGATTTCTTCATCCTCCGCTATCTTAAGCTCAATACCTGGACCTGCTTGACCGACAGTACCAATCTTTGAGGCGTTGAAAGGGTAGCTAAGTGTGCTGTATGCAAATGTTTCAGTCATTCCCCATGCCTCGGTAATATTGATACCTACCTTGTGATACCACTCCAATATTGCTGGGCTGATAGGCGCTGAACCACAACCGAGAACACGACCTTGATCTAGACCTAAACCATCAACAATCTTTTTCTTAATGATTGAATTTAAAATCGGAATCTTAAGTAGAATGTTCAGTTTCTTCGGTGGAAGCTTATCTTGAATCCGCTGTTGGAAAAGAGTCCATAAACGGGGAACGGAAATAAACAGAGTAGGGCGATGCATTTTTACATCTTCAATGAAGGTTTCTAATGACTCTGGAAACGCCGTTTCTAACCCAGCTTGAATAGATGAACCGAAGATATACACCCGCTCGGTAATGTGCGCTAGCGGCAGGTAAGAGAACATTCTATCGCCCGGCTGAATTCCGATATGATCAACTAGATTTTTCACCGACCAGCTAAAAGCACCAAAAGTAAGCATAGCGCCCTTAGGGACGCCAGAGGTGCCTGAGGTATAGACAATAGACATTAGCTTGTCATCGTGATGCTGAGGGTGTTCCTCATGCGGGATCGCATCATGGATCAGCTGAGCAAACTTGTACTGACATTCTGGAGCGGAGTCATAGGGGAACGAGATAGTAATTAATTCAGGCAGACGCTTCATCGCTTCCGATGTGGCATGTGCATCATCAAGCTTGCCAGCAATCAGTACCTTACTTTCACTATGTGTCAGGCAATATTCAATGGTGTCTGCACCAGCTGTCGGGAAAATAGGAACGCTAATAAAGTCGCCTAACATCAAGGCTAAATCAGTAATAAACCACTCAACACAGTTCTTAGAGACGAACGCGACTTTATCTCGAGGCTCAAGTCCTAGTTTCCTCAGGGCACTAACCAACTTCAGCGCCATGTTAGCCACTTCAGAGTATGTATACTCAACAAACTCTCGATCTATTATCTGCTTTAGATACACCTCACTAGGGCGCTCATGAGCCCATTTAAGTATGAGCTCATTTGGAGGTGGGATTGTGCAAGGTGGGTTGCTGAAAACTTGATGCTCTGCTTCGGTCCCTGAAGCCTTATCCATAAGCTACTCTTCCATTGTTTGTTTATTACGTTAATCAGAAGCTTAGCAGGTTTTTTGTTATGTATAAGAGATTTAGCGAACGTGTGGGACCTTAATGCTTCGTATATTACGCTTTTCGTCATAAAAGATTTTAGTGAATACAGAGTGAATCAAAAGATTGTTTACTATACCTATCGCTAAAAATGACCTAAAAAGTTAATTTTCTATACTGAGTGGGTGTCAAGGTCGTTTGTTTTTTGAAAACACGGTTGAAATAGGACACATCAGAATACCCAGCTTGATAGGCAACAGAAGATACCTTTTCACTGGGGTGATTCTTTAACATCTGTTGAGCAAAGTTGACTCTCTTTAATGTTAGGTAGTCTTGAAAACTGATTTTCTTATGTTTTCGGAAAAACCTAGAAAAATAAGCCGTTGAAAGGTTGACCATTTTTGCTACATCTTCTTCTCTAATTTCTTTGTTCATATTCTCTGATATGAATCTTTCTATTTTTATTATTCTAGTATCTGAGGTAATTGGGGTTGCTGAGAGTCTCTCGGTTCCTTTGATGGAGGAATATGGGAAAAAATACTCCGCTTCTGTTTTTACCGTTATATCGATACTTTTCTCAATGATATCTGCGGGTAGATCTTTTAAAGATAATTCGTTGTTATGTATTACTACTAATTTTTTGTCTAGGTTTCGACAGATTTTTTTTGATAACTCGAAAAATGGTTCAAGATTTTTACTGAAATAAAAGTGGGCGAATCTCACATCGCTTTGACTTAGGATGGATATATCAGTTCCACAATCAATAAAATGTGAATTTAAGTGCGACAACTCATAAGTCTGTGAAGTTAAGTCCTCAACTGGCTTCCCTAGCCAATACCCTTTCGATTGCATTAGTTTTCTCTGTTGTAAGCTTAATCCATTAACTAATATCAAGTTTAAGCTTAATGGTTAAGAAAGTGCAACATTAAGTTCACATAATGAGAGCGAAAACGTTGTTTTTGTACTAGAGTTATCAGGCAACTTCGAAGGAGGCAGGGATGGCCAATCAACTAAGTGATAAAATCGCAGATTTCATTTTTAATGAAGAGGCATTAACAGTGGTTGAATACGTGGTCGCTGCATCTCTACTCGTCGCCGCTGTGACAGCCGTTTTTTTTGCATTGAATGTTGGGTTGGTTGATAAATTTAACAGCTCAATGAATAAAGTGTAAAAATAGTGACTTAGCGTATGTTTTTACCTTATGTTGTTTAGAAAGTTCTATCAATGGTAAAAAAAGTCCTAACATTAATGGCAGTCAAGAGTTAAGGTTAGAAATGCGACTCGTTTGATGGGCGCTTATTTATGGAGAGTAAATTTATGGACAAATTCATTTCAAGTATCAAAAATTTCGCTAAAGACGAAGAAGGACTCACCGTTGTTGAATACGTAATCGGGGCTGCTCTTCTGGTTGCGGGTTTGGTTATTATCTTCCAAACCTTGGGATCGCAATTGAGCGCTAAATTAAACACCGTAATTGCCGAAATTAGTTAGTATCAGTTGTTGTAAATAATTATGCTGACAATATTTAACCGTATCAGTAGCAAGCAACTGATACGGTTTTCTAGCCATTATGAATAGTCAAATCATTTTCTGGTCTTTATTGTATCTAATATCAATCAACGATTTAAAGGAACATAAAATTCCTAATGTGTTGTTGCTATTGCTCATCATTTTCCAATCATTGAATCTTATCGCCACACAATCCCCAGTTTTAAATTATTTGCTGGGTGGTGTTTGCATGTTTGCTGCTTCTATGTGCTTATTCTTTGTCAAAGCAATGTCTCCAGGTGATGTCAAATTACTTGGTGCAATTGGATTTTGCGTAGGATTGGACAACCTTGTCGGTAGTTCTACATGGATAATTTTATCTTCGGGTCTGATTGGAGTTGTATTTATGATATACAATTTTAGCTTTCTAGGAATAAATAACCCAATGAAACTGATCAATGAGCCTAAATTGTTTACTAGGATTAATCAGGGTGGTAAGGATACTAATCCGTGGCGTTACGGTGATAAGTTAACGATGCCTTTTGCCCCTTCTGTCACCGTGGGTCTTGCGTTGTTTTATTATTTTAATTAGAGGGAAAAGTAATGAGTGTTTCAGAAGAAATGGATGACTTTCGTAAGCTGACACCTCAGGTAAGTGCCCCCCAGATAGTATCTTCTTTTGATGAATTGGAAGTACCACAAGCGGTCGTTGAAAACTTAATTCTGAAGCATTTAGCGGCTTACCCTAAATCTGATGTTTTAGAATTGGCAAAGCACTTGGGAATAGTTACCCACTTAATTGATGACATCCTAGCTGACCTAAGAAAGAAGGCGTTTGTTGAGGTTTTTCAACCTTCATCTCAATCGTTATTTTCTGAATCCGCAAAGAGCCACGTTAGGTATGCTCTTTCAGAGCAAGGTCAAATAAAAGCTGATCTAGCCTTTAAAAAAGATGCCTATATTGGTCCTGTGCCTGTTTCATTGAGAGTCTATAACGCTATGGTAGAGGCTCAAGATTTGCGTGCTCAACTCATCACTAGACCTGATGTAGAGCGAGCGTTAGGTGATGTATATGGAGCCCAAAGGCTTGTGCCAGTTTTAGGGCCGGCCATAAACTCAGGAAGGGCGCTATTGCTTTATGGTCATGCGGGAACAGGGAAAAGCTTTGTAGCAGCGAGAATACTCAACTCACTCAATACCTCTGTTTATGTACCTCATTCGGTTTATGCCGCAGGAAATATAATAAAAGTGTTCTCTGAGCAACATCATAAGCCAATTGATAGTGCACACAATCGGGAAGTCATAAGCTTGAAAAGCCATTATGACAAGCGTTGGGTTTTATGCGAACGACCTAATGTTCAAGTTGGTGGTGAGTTGACTATGGATATGTTGGAGGTTAACCATACTGAGCACAATCGAATTTGGATCGCTCCTCTTCAGATGATCGCTAATAACGGCATATTAGTCATAGATGACTTAGGCAGACAACCAATGCCCGTCGCGACACTTCTGAATCGTTGGATTGTTCCAATGGAGTATAATTATGATCACCTTTCCCTTCCCAATGGGCAGCAAATTACTATTCCATTTGTTTTAACTATGGCATTTTCCACCAACCTTGATCCTCAAACGATTGCCGATCCTGCCTTTCTAAGGAGACTTGGATATAAGATTCAGTTCCAACCGCTGATTGAAAAAGACTATTTAAATCTATGGGCAGATTTATCCAATACAAAAGATCTCGAATTGCTACCAAGTGCACTAGAATGTTTATTGAGTCTTCACAGTTTGCATAAAGTGGGCTATTTCCCTTGTTTGCCAAAAGATATATTAGGGATAAGCCATGACATTATTCAGTTTGAAGAAATCGAAGCAAATGTTGACTCAACTATTTTGCAAAGAGCATGGGATCTTTATTTTACTGCTGACGAGCATGGAGAATCAGTCTTATGAGTAAAGGAACAGTAATTTTTTTATTATTATTGTCAGTAGTTTTTGGCTTAGGTGCAGTTATGGTTGCTAAGCAATGGATGGAAGGCCAGTCGCAACCCCAAGTTAAGGTAGAAACTGTAGAGCGTCATCCAATAGTTGTGGCGGCTATTGATATCCCTGAGGGAACGGTAATTGAAGAAAAGCACTTGTCTAAAAAACAGTTGGAAGTTGCATGGCAAAACGACAATCAAGTCAAAGATTATTCTGAGTTAATTGGTATGGTCTCCAAATCACCTGTTTTTGCAGGTGAACTTATTCATAAGTCTCATTTTGGAGGGCCTAATGAAGGGGCTAGTCTTGCTGTCCTTATTCCTGAAGATAAGCGTGCCGTAACGATCCGAGTGAACGATGTCGTTGGTGTCGCTGGTTTTCTTTTACCCGGAAATAAGGTTGACATACTAAATACAGTTAATAATCGAACCACAACTGTTTTGAAAGATATAAAAGTCATGGCTGTAGACCAAACAGCTAAAACTAATGAAAACAAACCTATTATTGTACGAGCGGTAACGCTTGAAGTAACTCCTCGCCAAGCTGAAAGACTGCTGTCTGAGAACAGTAAAGGTTCAATACAGTTAGCGCTTCGTAATCCGCAAGCGGTGGATCCTCCAGTTAGAAGATACGTTGCCCCCCCAAGTGTCACTATCATAAAGGGCACCAACCAGTCTAACGTACGTGTAAACAATTGAGGTTTATTATGAAAAGGATTTTCGCATTTTTTATCTCGCTAGTGATACTTATACCTACATCTGTCGCTTCTACGACACTATCAGGAAATACGATCACAATACCTCAACATAAATCGACACATGTAAAGATTTCGGGGAAAGCGAAAAGGGTTTCTTTAGGTGATCCAGCTGTCCTCGATATAGTGATGCTAAAAGCTGATGAGTTATTTTTGATAGGTAAAAAACTAGGTTCTACAAACTTATCAGCTTGGGATGCTCAAGGAAGACTAATCGAATCTTTGAATATCGAAGTAACGCATGACCTGAACAATTTAAAAGCAAAGTTATACGAGTTTCTTCCTGAAGAAAAGATTCAAGTTCATAGCGCGCAGGATAAATTGATTCTGAGTGGACTAATCAGTAGTCAGGAAAAAATGAATATTGCTGTAAAAGTGGCTCAAACATACTCGGGTGGACAAGCGGTCAACGCGTCTGATAAAGATGCTGGGCAGGCTGAGTCTGGCGTTATAAACCTCATGACCATCGGCGGTGCTCAACAAGTTATGCTAGAAGTCACTGTGGCTGAAGTGCAGCGTTCTTTGGTGAGAAGATTTGATTCCAACTTCCGTTTTTTCCAACAAAGTGGCGACTTCACATGGGGCTTAACAAATGGTGGCGGTGGTCTCGGAGAAGCGGGAGGTAGTATTTTGCCGATTGTTGATTCACTAGGAACGAGTAACTTTGGGTTATTAGGAGGGTTAGTTGATAGTAATACGTTATTTACTTTTGCGCTCGATATAGCGAAGGAAACGGGTGTTGCAAAAGTGTTAGCTGAACCTAATTTAACCACCCTTAGTGGCTCTGAGGCTAAGTTTCTGGCCGGTGGAGAGTTCCCTATTCCAATTCCCAGTGATGACGGTATTGGTATCGAGTATAAAGAGTATGGTGTGAGTGTTCAATTCACCCCAATAGTGTTGAGCGATCAAAAAATTAACCTTGAATTGGCTGTAGACGTTAGTGAAGTTGCGTCTTCTGGTGCTCTGACCTATGACCCAGGGGATGTAAATGCTGCTTATATCGTACCACCTCTAACTAAACGGAGTGCATCTTCAACCATAGAATTGGCTGATGGTCAAACTATCGGAATTGCAGGTTTGTTGAATGAAAACAGCAGAGACGCAGCAAGTGAGATGCCAGGGATTGGTGATATTCCAGTGCTTGGTAACCTGTTTAAAAGTAAATCTTATGTTTCCGGCGAAACAGAGTTAGTGATATTGGTTACACCGCGACTTGCTAAACCTCTAGATAGGGACAAGATTGCTCTTCCTACGGATGCTTTTGTTGAGCCGACAGATATGGAGTTTTATTTGATTGGGAAGTCTGCATATCTCGACAATGAAAGGGTTAAACCTAAGCAGGAACAAGAATCAACCGAGCGTGTTCAAGCATCTACTGCTAGCGGTGGTTCAGAAGGTCAGTTTGGACATTCTTTGTAGCAACAAGGAGCGAGTTATGAAAATCAAAACACTATTTTTGTTGTTATCTATTTTAGGAGTGGTTGCATGTTCGAACAACCCTCGTTTAGGAACAGCAATGACGCTGGTTAAAAACGAACAAACCTATAACCCCAATGCCACTGAAGAAAATCAAGACGTACTACCAGAGGGCAGTGGTGAAAGGGCTCAATCTGCGATTAAGGGCTATAATATAGGGGAAAGTAAAAGTTATGAGGCGGGCTCTGGATTTAGTATTTAAGCGCGTTACGGCAAACTTTAGGCAGGCATTAACGTCAGACTGTTATAGATACAATTATGCATTGTTGATGCTTACTTAGATATGAACGTATGCATATTAGTGAAGATTTGTCTGCGTAACAGTTACAACGTTTTACTTTCTATTGTGTGAATTTACCCTCGTTGAATCGCGTAAATACTATACCAAAAATACTTAATGGTGATGCAGTTTTTCGAGAGACTCACAGTCACAGATTAGTGGGACAATAAGGGACATTTTGAGGTCAGGGAATGAGCGAAGTTGTGCATATGAATGCAAATGATGATTTTAGATTGGCTTTGAAAAGTCAAGTATCCTTGTGGATAGTCCACAGTACAGTTACTTTCAAAGAGCATATTGATGCTGAACTAAGTAAGTGTACGAATGCATACCCTCATTACATTATGCTTAATGAGTTTACCTCTCAAAACCTAAAAGAAAGAACTAGCCCTGATTTGATATTCATCCAAGCAAGTGGAGATTGGGCTCAAAAACTCACGGAACTTTACTCTAACAGTCTAGTCTTGCAAAATAGTAATGCCTCTTTGGTAGTGTTTGGTGACGAAGGTAATAGTTTTGATCTCAAAGTTGCATTGCGAATTGGTGCGTCCGACTTTTTATCTGAATCAAGTACTATTGAAGGGCTAGCCTCAATATTAACTGCTGTAGCTGATGAGAAGCTTGCTAGTAAAGAGTTGGCGGAATTACACTTATTTGTTAACAGTAAAGGCGGTAGTGGAGCTTCAACGGTTTCTATGAATACCGCTATTGAGCTAGCTAAATGCAAACAAAATAAGGTTCTTTTCCTCGATTTAGATATTCAATTTGGAGCCATTCAAGATTATTTAGACCTTAATCCACAGTACGGACTGCATGATATTATTGATGGAGCTAATGATCTCGATGAAGTTGCACTTCAAACGCTAGTAACTAAGCACTCCTGTGAGTTAAGTTTTCTTAACTTTCAACAAATGCACCCCATAGAAAATGAGCTGAAAGCACGCAGTCTTCATACTGTTATTCCTCTATTGCGTGAACATTACACGCATATTATAGCGGATTTATCTCGAGGAATAGAAGCCAACTATAGTTCCTTAATCTCCCAATCCACAAAAGTGTTTTTTGTTGCCCAACAAAGTTACGTCTCTATTAAAAATACAAATGATATGCTTGGTGTTCTAGAGCTTGAGTATGGACTACCTAGGAATCATGTAGAAGTTGTTGTGAACAGGTATGATAAAAAGCAGGGCTTGAAAATAACGGATATTGAAGGCGCTCTAGGGCAAATACGAGTGCATGTTTTCCCTAATGACTACAAGATAGTGAATGAGAGTTCCAACCTAGGAAAGCCTTTTTGTTTAAGTAAGAAAAAGTCTGCGGTTTCAGATGCGGTGACTCGCTTGGCTACGTCGATCGCACCAGTTGAAGAGCAAGAGAAGACTGGTTGGTTAGGGAAGATCTTTAGCTGATTAAATTAGGATGATATATGTTTTTTAAACGGAAGAATATTAACCCAGACTTCGAGCAAAAAGTCAGTTCTTTATCGTCAAATGATGTCAAAGACAATGCCGAAGAAACTGCTGAAGATAAGGCTCCAAAACCTTCAACCAAACAGGCAGTGTCTAAACAAAAGCCGGTTACTGAAGATATTCCTATTGAAATGGATAAACATTTAAAGCAGGAATTAGATGTAAAACATTATTTTCATAAAAAGTTACTAGAAACCTTGGATTTAGGTGTCTTGTCTAATCTAGAAGAAACTCGAGCGAAAAAAGAGCTGCAAGAGGCTATTCATCAATTGATGAATGATGATAAAACTCGCCCTGTGAGCTTAGAGGGTAGGAAGCGAATTGTTCGACAAATAGAGGATGAGGTTTTTGGTTTAGGGCCGCTGGAGCCACTTCTTCATGATAAATCTGTATCGGATATTTTAGTCAATGGACCAAAGAATGTTTATGTGGAACGGTTTGGTAAGTTGGAGAGAACGCCACATACATTTCTCGATGAGAAGCACTTGCGCAACATTATTGATCGTATTGTAAGCCAAGTCGGAAGAAGAATTGATGAGGCGTCTCCTATGGTAGATGCTCGCCTGAAAGATGGATCACGTGTAAACGCAATTATTCAACCACTAGCTATTGATGGTGCTTCTGTATCCATTAGACGATTTGCTGTAGATCGTTTAAACATGGATAACATGTTGGGCTTTAACTCACTTTCACCTGAGATGGCAAAATTTATAGAGGCAGCGGTTAGAGGTGAGTTAAATATTTTGATATCCGGAGGTACTGGTTCAGGTAAAACTACGACACTTAATATCTTCTCTTCTTTTATTCCTAGCGATAAACGCATCGTAACTATAGAGGATTCAGCTGAATTACAACTTCAACAACCACATATTATTAGATTAGAAACGCGTCCAGCTAACCTCGAAGGCAAAGGAGAAATTAGTCAGCGTGATTTGGTTAAGAACTCACTTCGTATGAGGCCGGATAGAATAGTCATTGGTGAGGTCCGTGGTGCAGAAGCTGTTGATATGTTAGCCGCTATGAATACAGGACATGATGGTTCTCTAGCTACAATTCACGCTAATACTCCGCGTGATGCTTTGAGTCGTGTGGAAAATATGTTTGCTATGGCTGGCTGGAATATGTCGGCCAAAAACCTTAGGTCACAGATTTCATCTGCTATTCACATGGTAGTTCAAATGGAGCGCCAGGAGGACGGTAAACGTCGGATGGTGAGTATTTGTGAAATAAACGGTATGGAAGGTGACATTATTACAATGTCTGAGATATTTAAGTTCCAGAGACAGGGGATTGATGAGGAAGGGAACATCTTAGGAGATTATATAGCAACGGGTATAGTTCCTGGTTGTCACGATGCGCTAGTCAAACGTGGTTTAGATCTTCCATTTGAAATTTTTAAAGCGTCTAGTAATAGATAGGTGATTAGAATATGGATGACTTAAGCTTTTTTCTTATATTACTTTTCTTTGCAGTACTTTTCATTTCACAAGCATTGTTGCTTCCTGCTGCAGGACAAAAAGCAAAGCATGGAGAATTAACCAAGCGTCTGAAGCAAGCTCAGAAAAAGATTGATGAAGAAAGCCTTTCTCTTCTTCACGAATACTATTTGAAGGAGATGACGCCATTTGAGCGTCAAATGATTAAAATTCCAATCTTTGAAAAAATAAAGAAGATGATTGATTTGTCTGGACTCAACGTCACGCTTGGGAAACTATTAGGATGGACCTTTGTCGGCAGTTTAGTTGTTGGTGGGGTATCTTTATTTACCGATCAAAAATGGTACGTCACCCTCGCTCTTTTTGTTGGTGTATATGTACTGGTTCACATGTTTATTCAAAAGAAAATCACTTCTCGCTTGCATAAGTTTGAAGAGCAGTTACCGGAAGGGTTAGATATGATCAAGCGGGTCTTGCAAGCTGGTCAGCCTATTAACCAAGCCTTCAAAGAGGTTGGTGATGAAATGCCTCCTCCTATTGGTATCGAATTCAAGAAAACATTTAACCTACTTAATTTTGGTTATGATATGAGGTTAGCGATTTTACAGATGGTAGATCGAACACCTACAGTTTCGATGTTGGCGTTTTCTAGTGCAGTTATACTTCAAAAAGAAACGGGTGGTAATCTCACAGAAAACTTAGATAAAGTGTCTCGAGTATTGAGGGCGAGATTCAAGTTATCGCGAAAGATCAGAACTTTGTCTGCAGAGGCGAGGCTATCTTCTTGGATTCTCGTATTATCCCCTTTTGCACTGTACATTATGACAATGGTTGTTAATCCTACTCACGCAACTTTGTTAGTAACTGACCCTAGAGGCATAACAGCGATAAGCATTGGTATGGTGAGTTTAGCTGTTGGCGCACTGTGGATTAGACGGATCATCAATATAAAGGTGTGACAAAATGGACTTTAATGAGCTAGCCTTGCAGAGTGGCCTTTCTGATTTTCTTACCAGAGACAACATCTTTCTTTTAATGGTTTTAATTGGAACTGTTTTAGCCGTATTGGCCTTCGGTATGATAGTCCTTGGAGTTAATTCTCCGGTTAAGCGGAAACTCAAAGCTATAGGTGGAGAAACACTGACTCCTGCAAAATCTGAGAAATTTGGTAACGCGCTAGAAAGTATGGCACCAATGATGGTGCCAAATAGTAAAAAAGAAAGAGATAGTATACAGAGTCAACTGATACAGGGAGGATTTCATGATCCTAGTGCATTGTCTTTGTTCTACGCCATTAAGTTAATAACCGCACTTGTCGGCTTATTCCTAGCAGTAGCTTCTTTCTTGTTGATGAAAGACTCTAGTTATATGCCCTTAGTTATTATCATCGCTCTGTGGTGCGGATTGTTTGGGCCGAATATGTTTCTAGCTAAACTCGTTTCTGAGCGTAAGGACAAGATAAAAGCTGCGGTCCCTGATGCTTTAGATTTATTAGTAGTCTGTACTGAATCTGGGCTAGGGTTTAATGCTGCTTTGAAACGAGTAGGAGATGAGTTAACCATAAGTCATCCAGAGTTTGCTGACGAATTGGATACGGTATGTGGAAAAATTCAAGCTGGTGTTGAAATGCCTATAGCTTTCAAAGAACTAGTCGACAGGACTGGAGTGGATGAATTGACAGGTCTTGTTAGCATGTTATCTCATGCAGCCAAGGTCGGAGGAAGTATTGCTCAAACATTAAGAGATTATACTGAAGATTATAGAGACAAGCGAACGCAAGCTGCGGAAGAGGTAGCGGCAAAAATTCCAACCAAGATGCTATTTCCAATGGTTATGTTTATTTGGCCATGTTTCTTCATTGTTGCACTTGGACCTGGATTGATGACGCTGTTTGATGCGCTAAAATAATAAAGGATGATTACAATGGAAGTAAACTTTAAAAAAGCCAGTCTAGCCATATTGATATGTGTTGGGTTGATTGGATGTGCATCTTCAGAGCCTGAACCGGTTGAATTTGATAATTCTTTATATTCTGGGAAACCTGTTGATTCGTTGACGAGTCAAGAACCGCCTAAGTCAGAAATGGAAGCGATAACTCGAGGGGATACAGCCCTAAGCACTAAAAATTATGACTTAGCTTTATACGAATACCTGCGCTCACTTTCATTTTCAGATTCAACCCATCAAAATCAAACACTCTACACTGTAGGTCGAATCCATTCAGCCAAAGGCAATTTACCACTTGCTGAAAAGTCTTATATGAAGGCTCTTGAATTTAATGCCAATGATGTTAAGTCTTTAGAGGAGCTAGGTCTGCTCTATACAAAGCAGGGACTCACACCTGAAGGTAAAGTATACTTTTTTAGAGCAATTAATGCGGATCAAGTTAGGTTGGATAATCCGGATATTTTGACTGGCTATTCAGAAATCACTGAAGATACGTTGAAAAAATTGCGATATGATTCAGAAAGCCCCTTTAGAAGTTATATGGGATTAGGTATATTATCTGATGTTGATAAAAACTATGATATTGCAAAAAGATATTATGAGAGAGCTTTGGAGATTAATCCAAACTCAATTCAAGCTACTGTAAATCTTGGGTATTCTCATTATATGAGTGGTAGTTATTACTTGGCACAAAGAATTACTAATAGAGCGTTGAAGAGAGATTCAAATAACGAGAAAGCACTAAATAATTTGGCGTTAATATATATAGCGTTAGGTGATAACAGGCAAGCTCTTAATATATTTAAGCGGCATATGAGTACACCTGAGGCATTAAATAACGTAGGATACTTCTTAATGCTTAGAGGGAAAGCTGACGAAGCTATCCCATACTTCCAGCAGGCTATAGATCAAAATCCATCTTATTACAAAGTAGCAAATGAAAACCTGGAGCGAGCTTTGTCAGAAGTTAGATTGAGTAAAATTGAACCAGTAGAAAAAAATGATAGTTAATCAGTGAGTAAAGGTGGGATTCCCCCACCTTTTTCTTTACATCTATTGCTTCTTTCCTTGTGAATGTAGTGTGGTTTTTATCTTCATTTCTGTGTTAATGCAGTTATTACCATACCAAAATTGAGGTATGTACACTTCAGGAATATATGCTTCATCTAGGTAAAAACCATTACTTACCCTTTGGTTTACTTTAGTTGCTATTGATGCCAGTGTTAGTGAGGCGATAATTATTACAATTAAGTGAGTAGGGAAAGCATACTTTACATCTATATTTAAAGTCCTTAGGGTATTCCAGTAATTAGCAAGCGTAATACACCCTAAAAGCAGACTAAATGGAGAATCTAAAGTTCCAGATATTAGGCTATATGCTATACCTGATAGTAATGTTACACCAAACATTCTCGACCTAGGAGATGTTTTTGTAACCACACTCATCAATAAGGCTAATATTAAAAATACATAAGCTAAGGCTGGTATTATGCCCCAGTTCACCAAAACTAATAAGATTGAGTTGTGTGGTCTTCCATTTAACAAAGAGTTACAAACAAAGGCATCGCCACCATGACCCCAAAAAGAAACCATTTCCAAAGCATGTAGCCATAAATCTAGTCTACCTGAATCAGAAGTTCTAATATTTAGAATGGCATCTCTGAACTCACCATGAAATAAAAAGCTTGGAATAGGGGATAGCGTTAATAATTTAATTAAATATCCAATAACAATACATGTTATGGTTATGGTTAATATTCTATTTCTATTTTTTTTGTCTAATAAACCCCATAAGATCACTCCGCATACTATAGCAATAAATGCACCTCTAGCGCTCAGTGCAAATAGGATGCTAAAATTAAGCACTATGGGGATGTATGCCTTTTTCTTACTTGTTGTTAATAGTACATAGATGCTTGGTATGATGATCCATACCTGAACTTGATTTAACATTCTAGGATTTGTATAACTCAATATAGTCCATATACTGCTGCCATCACCATATAAGTTAGTAACGGTAAATCCTATGAATACGGAAAGGTAACACAGTACACTAATTAATGCATAAGCTTCAAATTGAAATTTACCTGGTTTTGAGTTTGATAAGCTTACAATTAAAAGGAATAGACCAATATAATAAAAGTAGTCAGTTATTCCTCTGTAAGGGTATAGTCCGAATATGTTTGCTATGAACGAGAATAGGAAAAATAAAAATAGTAACGTTAAAGTTATTGGATGCAGTTGAAGAATATTTACAATCAAATAATTTCTAGATGATCTAGATGAAATCAATATGATGCAGTTTATTAATATAATTGTGCAAATAAATAATCTTTTGTAGTCATACTGCAAAACAGGTTGGTCGGGCATTATAATTAAATTAAAACTAAATGCAGCTATACCTATTAGTGATATATTAATTAAGTTATCACGAAGAAACTTTAAAAACAGTGCCATACTGTGCCTTATTATTATTCTTTAACTTTATTTTATCTTATTTCTAGGCGGTGAACAGGTAGTAATAACGGGTTTAATCTGCTTAGAACTGTTAGCGTGATCACCTCCACAATTATCCATTAAAATTCGACAATTGTTTTAATAGTTATTGTTTTTGCTAACTCTCTCTTATCCGTAGTACAGTATTACTGCTACATTCAATGTAAACGTTTTCATTGATTGTTGCGCGAACCTAATCACTTCGTGCTTTAGGATTATAAATGACCAATTTCCAACAGGTTATAGATGCAAGAGATTGGGAAAACTCCCATGTGTATTCAACAAACCGCCTCACAGCACATTCTAAATTGTGCTCTTATTCATCCATTGAGTACGCACTACAGCAGGGTACTTCAGAACAAAGCATATTACTCAACGGGACCTGGAAATTCAGGCTATACGAAAATCCAGAGCGTGTCTCCGAAGACGATATTTTGCCTTCTCTCGATGATAGCCATTGGGACACTATCCCTGTCCCAAGCAACTGGCAATTGCACGGCTATGATAAGCCCATCTATACCAATGTGAAGTATCCATTTCCAAACACTCCACCTTGTGTTCCTACCGACAACCCTACAGGTTTGTACAGAACCCGTTTTGAAATCTCTAAGAAGTGGTTAGCTCGAAGCACTCGAATCATTTTTGATGGAGTCAATTCAGCCTTTCATCTTTGGTGTAACGGTGAGTGGGTGGGTTATAGTCAAGATAGCCGTTTACCAGCTGAGTTTGATTTATCTCAGTATCTTGTGGAAGGCTCCAATCAGATTTCAGTGATGGTGTTGCGTTGGTCAGACGGCTCTTATCTTGAAGATCAGGATATGTGGTGGCTCAGTGGGATCTTTCGCGATGTGAGCTTGCTTAGTAAGCCCTTGCTTTCAATCAGTGACGTGTTTGTCTCTACCAAACTTGATGCTTGTTATCGGGATGCCATTTTGTCGATCGAGACTAAGCTTTCTGCGAAAAGCGAAGGGCACCAAGTTCAGGTACAACTGTTTGATGCACAGAGCAACTCTGTCTTTGATCCAGTAACGGAGCTTTGTGGCACCAAATGGATTGATGAGCGTGGCTCGTATGACGACCGTACTTTTCATGAAATATCCGTATCCAACCCATTAAAGTGGAGCGCAGAAGAACCTAATTTGTATACCGTCGTGGTTTCGTTGCACGACAGCAATGGTGAATTTATTGAGGCGGAAAGCTATAAGGTAGGCTTTCGTCAAGTTGAGATATCAGACGGACTGCTAAAACTCAACGGTAAACCTCTACTGATCCGTGGTGTTAACCGTCACGAGCACCACCCTGAGCGAGGGCATGCTGTTACTCGCGAAGACATGCTGCAAGACATTAAGTTGATTAAGCAGCATAACTTCAATGCTGTGCGCACTGCTCATTATCCGAATCACCCCACATGGTATGAGCTTTGCGATGAGTATGGGCTGTATGTCGTGGATGAGGCCAATATAGAGACTCATGGGCAACAACCGATGGGAAGGCTGTCTAACGATACCAATTGGCTTGCAGCCTATATGAGTCGTATGACTGGTATGGTTGAGCGCGATAAGAATCACCCTAGCGTTATTATTTGGTCTTTGGGTAATGAATCGGGTTTAGGCACTAACCATCACGCTATGTATCAGTGGACCAAGCAACGTGACCCTAGCAGACCAGTACAATATGAGGGTGGGGGAGCAGAGTCCACTGCCACGGATATTATTTGTCCTATGTATCCTAGAGTCGACATCGATTTACCTTATTCAGAGCACGATCCCGAACACTTAAAATTTGGTATCAAAAACTGGATCAGCAAACCCAATGAAGATCGCCCACTTATCATGTGTGAATATGCCCATGCTATGGGGAATAGCTTGGGTGGTTTTTATAAATATTGGGAGGCGTTCCGTCGTTATCCTCGTTTGCAGGGCGGGTTTATTTGGGATTGGGTCGATCAAGGCTTAGTGAAGGTTGATGAAAAAGGTCAGTCCTATTGGGCCTATGGTGGTGACTTTGGCGATACCATTAATGACAGGCAGTTTTGTATCAATGGTTTGGTTTCTCCAGATAGGGTTCCTCACCCAAGTGCTTTAGAGGCGAAAAAGGCGCAGCAGTTCATTCAGTTCAGGCTTATTAATACTCACCCTGTTAGTGTCGAATTAAAAAGTGAGTACTTATTTACTAAGGTGACAAATCAGCTAGCCCATTGGCAGATCACCGAAAATGGCGAGACGATTGTAAGTGGTGAGTTTAGGCTCGATATTGAGGCTGAAGGTCGTCAGTATATTGAGCTACTGAAAGAGTTACCTCCAGTAAAACCTGGCTGTGAGTACCACCTCAACCTGCAACTATTTCTTATACAAAACACGCCTTGGGCAGATGCGGGCCATCAACTTGCGCACCATCAGTTTGAGCTTCCTGCAAGTAGCCAACTGCAACTACAAAGCACTCCTGCGATAAATTGCAATCTTTCGATAGCGAAGACAGATGCGAATCTATCTATATTTAATAACAACTTTTCTATCGAGTTTGATCAAGAGACAGGTCTATTAACAAAGTGGCTTAAGGGCAGTAAATCGATACTTGAGTTACCTCTTATTGATAATTTCTACCGCGCTCCGCTAGATAACGACATTGGCACCAGTGAAGCGGATAATCTCGACCCTAATACTTGGGTGGCAATTTGGGACAGTGCGGGTCTTAATACCTTGCAACGGCGCTGTGTTTCGATTGAAGCGTCAAGTGTTGGTAATGATTGTCTCGTTGAGGTGATATCGGTCTACAAGGCCAACCATGTCGATGCCATCCAGTCGAATTGGCAGTACCGCATCTCACCTGAGGGACAAATTGAACTCACCGTGAATGTTTACCTTGCCAATGGCCTGCCTTATCTGCCAAGAGTTGGAATGGAGTTTGCGGTACCCAAAGGGCCTAAAGCGGTTCAGTTTTATGGATTAGGGCCTCATGAGAACTATCCAGATCGTAAGCTTTCTGCTTATGTAGGTAAGCACATACAAACTATCGAAGAGATGCATACTGATTATGTGTATCCAACGGAGAATGGATTGCGCTGTGATGTGCGAAATGCCTCTATAGGACCATTCAATATCAATGGTTTATTCCATTTTGCGGTAAGTCGCTATAGTCAATGTAATCTAGCGGAGGCGGATCACATCAATGACCTACATGATTCGGGTAGATTATATATACGTATAGATTCTGAGCATATGGGGATTGGTGGTGATGACTCATGGAGTCGCAGTGTTCATGAAGAATACTTGCTAAAGAAAAAGCACTATCACTATAAAATTACGCTTTCGGCAGACTAACACCAATACCAATCACACAGAACGACCAACTATTTAGTTCGGTTGGTATTAAGTCGCCTTGATTAGATTGAGGCCAACAAGGAACGAATAATGGCTAACATAAAACTGACCAACCTAGTTAAATCCTTTGGTGATACTGAAATCATCCATGGTGTTGACCTTGATATTAAGAACGGTGAATTTGTCGTTTTTGTTGGCCCGTCAGGATGCGGAAAATCTACCTTGCTTCGCTTAATTGCAGGGCTTGAGGAGATCACATCTGGCACCTTGGAGATCGATGGTGAAGTGGTTAACGATGTTGACCCTGCAGAGCGCGGTATTGCCATGGTGTTTCAAACCTATGCCTTATACCCTCATATGACGGTCGAAGAGAATATGGGCTTTAGTTTGCGCATGAATGGCGTCGATAAAACCGTGATTTCGGAGAAGGTCATGGCAGCAGCAACAGCTTTGCAGTTGGAGAGTTTACTGCATCGCAAGCCTAAAGAGTTATCGGGTGGTCAGCGTCAAAGGGTGGCTATCGGTCGTGCAATTGTGCGTGATCCAAAGGTGTTTTTGTTTGATGAGCCTCTCTCAAATCTTGATGCAGAGCTTCGTGTAGATATGCGATTGCAGATTGCTTCTTTACATGATGAGCTTCAGAATACCATGGTTTATGTTACTCACGATCAGGTCGAAGCGATGACATTGGCAGATAAGATCGTGGTGCTACGTCTAGGTAATATCGAGCAGGTAGGCTCCCCATTAGAGCTTTATAATCGACCTACAAATGAATTTGTCGCGGGATTTATTGGCTCTCCAAAGATGAACATGTTGCCTGCGGTTGTGGTCGATATGGTGGACAACAGTGCAACCATAAGAACTCCTGATGACCAAGTGTTCTCTATTCCTGCAGATGTCAGCTCTGTTGAGTTGGGGGACAAGGTGACCTTTGGCGTTCGTCCAGAGCATCTTTCTATTGAGCAAAATGGTGAGCACTCCTTGCACTTTATTACTCATGCCGTTGAGCGTTTGGGCAACAGCACCTATTTATTTGGTCAGGTGGGGGGGTATGACAACTACAAGGTACATGTCAGTGGCGATCGGGAAATCAAGCGTGGCGATGAATTACAACTAAGCTTTGATACGGAAAATTGTCACCTATTCTTCGAGAATAACTGCATTACTAACCTTTAGCCTACCGTTATCAATGACGCAGCGGTCATGAGCAATTTTTGAGGCTGCGTTATAGGAGCCATTATGTCTCAAGAACTGCCGCAAGAGTTTGTGCAACTCAATAGCCAAGTATCTTCACTCATCGTCAGATTATCGCCTGCTCCAGAGATTGTATACTGGGGAAAGGCGATTCCCACGCTAACCTCTGAGGCAGAATTTGCAGCCATTATCGACAGAGCTATATCCCAAGCTCGGCTAGATGTGGATGTCCCAGTCACTCTTTGTCCTGAAATTGGACGTGGCAGCTTCGGCTCTTCTGGGCTTGAGGGGCACCATCAAGGTAAGAATTGGGCTCCTGTATTTCAATATATTAGTCACACCCTCACCGGAGAGTGTTTGACGATTGAATGCGCGGATAAACTTGCCAAACTTTCAGTTAAGATCGACTTGATACTCGATGGACAAAGCGGTGTGCTAAGTAAATCAATCCGCCTCACCAACCATCACGAAGTAGATTTTCAATTAGACAAATTGGCTTTCACTATCCCTATCCCTTATCGAGCCAAAGAGGTGATGTCATTTTCTGGTCGCTGGAGTCGAGAGTTTCAATCTCAGCGGCACAATATTGAGCATGGCGTTTTTACCCAAGAGAATCGCCGAGGACGCACCTCACATGAATACTTTCCAGGTTGTATCGTCGGCAATAAAGCCTTTACCCACCAAACCGGTGAGGTATGGGGCTTTCATCTAGGCTGGAGCGGTAATCATCATTGGCGAGCAGAAGCCAAAAGTGATGGTCGGCGCTTTGTGCAAGCAGGTGAATTACTGATGCCTGGAGAGGTCAGTCTTAAACAGGGTGAAAGCTACACCTCACCAACGCTGTATGCTTCATATAGCGATAGCGGTCTTAATGGATTACGCCAAGCGAATCATAACTATGTTCGTCAAAATATCTTGGTACTTGAGCAAGATAAACCTCGACCCGTTCACCTTAATACATGGGAAGGTATCTACTTTGAGCACGACCCTGATTATATCTGTCAGATGGCAAGCGAGGCGGCTCAGATGGGAGTTGAACGCTTCATTATTGATGATGGTTGGTTTAAAGGACGTAACAATGACAAAGCCGCGCTTGGAGACTGGGCTTTAGATAAGACAAAGTATCCCAAGGGGCTTAATCCTGTGATTGAGCACATAAATAAATTGGATATGGAGTTTGGTATCTGGGTTGAGCCTGAGATGGTAAACCCAGACTCAGACCTATATAGAAAGTACCCGGAATGGGTGTTAAGCACACCGGGCTATCCACTGACTACAGGTCGCAATCAATTGGTGCTCAATCTACAAATCTCTGAGTGTTTTGATTATTTGTACCGTTGTCTTGATGAGTTATTGAGCCTGCACAATATCGCCTACGTTAAATGGGATATGAACAGAGAGTTGCTTCAGCCCAGCCATGAAGAAAAGGCTGGTATTAGAGGGCAAACCTTAGCCTTCTACCGTCTGGTTGATAAGCTTAGGGTTGCTCACCCTGAGGTAGAGATAGAGTCATGTTCATCTGGCGGCGGTCGAATGGATTATGAAGTGCTTAAGCGTACCCATAGATTCTGGAGCTCAGATTGCAACGACGCACTCGAGAGACAAACCATACAACAGAACATGAGCCTGTTTTTTCCACCGGAGGTATTAGGCTGTCATATTGGTCCTGCCCGCAGCCACACCACACGTCGCCAGCATAGTATTAATTTTCGAGGTGTCACGGCACTGTTTGGTCATATGGGTGTAGAGCTAGACCCTGTTAAAGAAAACGCTCAACAGCGCAGGGCATTTGCAAAATACATAGAGCTTCATAAACAGCATCGAACACTTCTGCACAGAGGGCATTCGTTTGTGATTGATAGCTGTGAGACTACCAGAAATACCTATGGTACCTACGATGATACCCAGCTGTTGCTGGCTATCTGTCAAAAGGCGATGCCCGACTATTCGCTTCCTGAGCCGGTTTTATTGGACATGCTTGATGAAAACGCCAGTTATCATGTGTTTTTGTTAGAACTTCCCGAACATGGTGAAGGGATAATGAAACACTACCCAAATTGGATTGAGCAACTGCGTAGCAATCAAGAGGTGAAAGTACATGGTAGTCTGCTAAAGCAAGTAGGTCTATCACTGCCGATACAAGACCCTGAAACCTGTTTGTTAGTTCACTTTGTAAAGTGTGAGTGAGCCTAGCGTTGAACCATAAGGGCGAACTCATTGAGTTCGCCCTTATGGTTAAATCAGCTTAAATCGTTCCCAAATCCTAGAACGCCAGCGGAATGCCATGATAATTCCGCGTATCCACTCATCTGCCGCAATAGCTAGCCACGCGCCAATAACGCCTAGGCCAAAGTAGATGCCAAATACGTAGGTGAGTCCTACGCCAAATCCCCACATACACAAGATACCTACCTGTACAGGGTATTTCACGTCACCGGTTCCTTTAAGCGCAGAGATGAAGATTAGGTTAAATACACGACCACCTTCAAGTAGTATTGAGCCCATCATCAAGCCCACAGCAAGGGTTATTACTTCTGGGTCTTCGGTGAACACCCTAAGTAGGGTTTCGCTGCCAAGGTAGAAGAGGGTGCTGACTCCCACAGAGGCGAGAAAGCCTACCACAAAGTATTTCTGAACCTTAATCAGTATGCTGTCATTCCAACCTTTTCCAACAAAATAGCTGGTTTGGATCTGGCTGGCTTGTCCTAGTGATAAAGAGAAAGCAAAGGTAAAGCGAGCCAAATTCTGTGCATAGGTAAAGGCCGTCAGTGATGCGGTGCCCATCTGCACAACAAAATAAATGATCACCATCTGCGAAAGGTTGTACGAGAGGATCTCTCCTGCGTTCATCACGCCTAGACGCAGTATTTTCTTATAGGTTGATGAAAGCACTTCAGTTGCTTTACTCAATCTAGGCTTGAGATCTTTTTTGATCAGAAGGTACCACATACAGATCGCACCAAGTAACTGGCTGATCACTGTGACGGTTGCCACCCCAGGTACACCGTAAACCGGTAAGCCAAATGGAGAGTACAACACACAGTAGTTACCAATCACGTTTAAAACGCCAAACACTAGATTAATCAACATTGGGGAGCGTGAGAAACCATGGCTACGTAATATGGTAGAAAAGACTACGCTGGTGGTAACGAACCCGGCACACGTACCACTGATGATCAGATACTGATGTGCGTATTCAGCAACCTGTGGTTCAAGGCCAAATAGCCCAATTATGTTGTCTGAGAAAAAGAAGAAGAAACAGCCAAGAATAATGGATACGGCAAACCCTAGTATGACGCTCGCAATCCCCACATGTTCAGAGTCAGAGGAGCGCCCTGCACCATTATATTGAGCAATTAAGATGCCTGTACCGGTACTGACCATCATAGAAACAATGATAATAAAGAAGCTGATCGGCGAAATAACGCCAACGGCAGATACGGCAAGATCTGAGTAACCACTTAGCATGAACACATCACTGGTATTCAGGGCATTGCGTAATAATGCCTCGACGAATATAGGCCAGGTTAAGGCGACGATATTCATTCGTTTATTCATGGTTTGTGAAGAATCAGACATAAAATGTGTACGGGATTTTAATTGGTGCGCAAGTATACAGATATCATAATTTTGATGCATTGATTAATACGCAGTTTTCATCAAAATTATCAATGAATGATCAGGCAGTCGTGAGCACAAAGATGTTGGATTTTGAACTTAACCAACAAACTCAAAAAACAATGCGTGATGACTTAGTCATAACCACTATTAGAATAGATACCTACCTGGTGATTATTGTTATCTTTATCTCAAAGAATATCGATTTTACGGGGCTAGCCACGCGTAAAATGCACACTTTAAAGGATAGAGTTCAATGACCATTTCACATGCTCACTTATTAGAAAGTTTGAGCAAGGGTATTGCCAGTGATGGACAGCCCGCAGGCGTTTATCAACTAAAGAACAGCCATGGCATGGTGGCGACATTTATGGATGTTGGAGCAACATGGCTCAGCTGTCAGGTTCCAGTTCGAGATGAGATGCGTGAGGTTCTCCTTGGTTGCGATACTATGGACAAATTTAACCAGCACTCAGCCTTCATGGGAGTGACCGTAGGTCGTTACGCCAATCGCATCGCTAACGGCCAGTTCAGCATCGATGGCACACCTTTTCAGATAGAAGTCAGCGAAACTGGCCATATGCTGCATGGTGGTAAAATTGGCTTTGATAAATATCGTTGGAACGTAGACGCTGCCACTGAGCAACGTATTCAGTTTTCGATTGTATCTGCCGATGGTGACCAGGGCTTTCCTGGTGAGGCCAAGGTTATAGTCACTTATGAGTTAACTGAACTCAATGAGGTTAAGATTGGTTATACCGCGACAACAAGCAAACCAACCTTGATGAACCTAACGAACCACGCCTACTTTAATTTGATGGGCGCCGACTCTGGCGAAGATTGCCTAGGTCATGTACTTAGTGTCAATGCCAACCAGTTCTTACCTACCGATGAATTAGGCATCCCTGTTGGTGAGTTGCGTGACGTTGCGGATACTGGCTTTGATTTCTTGTCGCCGAAGGTGATTGGTCAAGATTTACTATTGGATGAAGAGCAAAAGCTGTGTAACGGATACGATCACTCCTTCTTACTCAGTGAAGAGTGCTTAGAAGGGGAGTGTGCAGCAACGGTAACCTCTCCAGATAGCCTGCTAACAATGAAAATGTTCACCACAAAACCGGCTGTACAGCTTTATACTGGTAACTTCTTACAAGGTACTCCAAATCGTATTGATGGAGAGTACGATACTTACGGTGGGGTGGCATTGGAAACCCAGTATCTGCCTGACAGTCCTAATCATCCATTGTGGCCACGTCAGAGTTGCGTCCTTCGAGAAGGCGAAATCTATAGTCACAGTACGATTTATCAGTTCTTCAATAATATGTAGTTTTTTTCATAGATTTTTTAGAAGTTAGAGGCACTTTCGAGTGCCTCTTTGCATTTCTACTCAATAGAAAAACCCTATAATAATTTCAATAGCTTACCACTTAACACTTTTCTCAGAAATTGGTGAAAAAACTGCCACATAGGTAACAAAATGAACGCTCTCTAATATCGGTCTATAAATTGGGGTCTACACTCAAATCATTGTTGCAGGTGCCGCCTGCTGCTGAGGTTTCCACCTCTATAACTAAGTGATTTTTGGAGTATCGATATGCAGCCATCTCTCGCGAATGAGACTGCAAAAGGTCGCCCTCCGGTAAGCAAAAAAAAGGCAAGCTCCAAACTTTCGCCGTGGCTGTTTCTGCTGCCGGCGTTATTGGTGTTTTGTGTTTATGTTGTTTATCCGATCTTTCAGAGCATCTGGCTCAGTTTTTTTGAATGGGATGGCCTAGGCGAGAAGACCTGGGTAGGCCTTGATAATTACAGAGAGTTGTTTGATTCCGAGGCATTCTATACCTCGTTGAAAAATAATACCTTATGGCTGGTGTTTTTTATGCTAGCCCCGCCTATTGGTTTAATGATCGCCTTGTTCTTGAATCAACAGGTGAGGGGGATCCGCGTTGTAAAATCACTTTTCTTTTTCCCTTTTGTTATCTCTCAAGTTGTTGTTGGCCTTGTGTTTGCTTGGTTTTACGATCCATCGTTTGGCCTGTTTAACATTGCTATTGGAGCACTAGGCTTCGACCCTATTTCTATTTTGGCCGATGAAAATTTAGTCACTTACGGAATCATAGCCGCAGGTCTATGGCCTCAAATCTCTTATTGCATGATCTTGTACTTAACGGGTCTGAACAATCTTGATCCCGAACAGATCGAAGCCGCTCGTTTGGATGGCGCTAAAAGTTGGCGAATGTTGTGGTTTATCGTTCTGCCTCAGCTAAGGCCTGCCACTTTTATCGCTATTGTTGTGACAGTGATTGGCGCACTGCGTTCTTTCGACTTGGTTGCCACTATGACCGCTGGTGGCCCTTGGGGCAGTTCTAGCGTACTTGCTTATCAAATGTACGAAGAGTCGATCTTCAATTATCGAATGGGATATGGCGCCTCGGTTGCAGTGGTGCTATTCCTCATCATGGATATCTACATCGCTTACTTTTTATGGCGCATGCTAAGGAGTGAGAAGTAATGTTTCCTAAACCAATTCAAAAATCAGGGGCGCTAGCCAGCATGAGCTATCGTGTTGCCCTACCTATCGCTCTAGTCTTGTGGCTGCTTCCTTTAATTGCCGTAATGCTCACCTCCATACGCTCCATGGACGATATCAACAAGGGTAACTACTGGGGTTGGCCAGAAGACACTCAGATGGTGGAGAACTATACGCAGGTCTTTACCTCTACGGCGATGGGTGACTACCTCCTCAACAGCTTAATGATCACCTTGCCGGCAGTTGCGGGTGCAGTGGCGTTATCGACTCTGGCAGGCTTTGCTCTGGCAAAGTACCGTTTTTCAGCCAATATCTGGATCTTTGCTCTATTCATCGGCGGCAACTTTGTGCCGTTTCAAATCTTAATGATCCCAGTGAGAGATTTAACCATCGCGTTTGGTCTCTACGATACGCACTGGGCTCTGATCTTCTTCCATATCGCCTTTCAAGCCGGATTTTGCACACTGTTTATGCGCAACTTTATAGTTGGGATACCTGATGCATTGATTGAGGCTGCGCGAGTAGAAGGAGTTAAGGAGTGGCGCATATTTTGGTATGTGGTTCTGCCTTTAGTCCGGCCAGCCTTGGCGGCCTTGGCTGTACTGGTATTTACCTTTATTTGGAATGATTTTTTTTGGGCGCTAGTGCTGGTGCAAAGTGATGAGGTGAGGCCGGTTACAGCGGGCTTGAGTTCTTTGCAGGGACAGTGGTTAGCGTCATGGCAATTTATGTCAGCTGGAGCAGTCGTAGCCGCGATTCCCCCAGTCGTGCTGTTCTTTACTATGCAGCGACACTTTATTGCTGGTTTAACCCTAGGAGCGACCAAGTAACTCGGTCGGATAGGTAGGGTCTATTGACCTTTTGCGATTAAATTTTGCTCGACCAGAAGCCATTTAATCAAGGCGAGGGACTTGCCGCCTAGTCATCCAAGCAAAAGGCGCTCAACGAAGAGTAAATGGCTTCTGGACGAGCCCGCAGGGTAGCGCTTTGTTGGGCATTTCTACCGCGTTAGCCACTTTTCATGTGGAACCACCACACCTAAAAGTGACTGCCTTGTATAAATACCCAACAAATCGCTACAAAAACAACCTCAAAAGGTCAACAGACCCTATTGATAAGGACGAACAACTATGAAATACGTGAAGCTACTCTCTGCCAGTATAGCCTTGAGCGCTATGCTGGGAACTTCAGTTCAGGCAAGAACTCTGGTCATCAACTCTGATGCGTCAGATCCGGCTCCAAAAGAAGCATGGGCAGAGATTGTTGACCGTTTTGAAAAGGCCAACCCAGAAATCGAGGTTAAATATAACCTTTATGACCACGAGTCTTACAAGACCACAATTCGCAACTGGCTAGTGACCTCACCGCCGGATGTGGTGTTCTGGTATGCGGGTAACCGTATGAAAACGTTTGTAGATCGTGGCTTGTTTGAAGATGTCAGTGATATCTGGAAAGACAATAATATGGTGCAAGATTTTGCGTCTGCAGCGCCTGCGATGACGGTAAATGGAAAGCAATATGGTGTGCCATACACCTATTATCAGTGGGGAATCTATTACCGTAAAGATATCTTTGATAAGCATGGCATTGCAGAGCCCAAAACCTGGGATGAGCTAAAGGCGGCATCGGCTAAGTTAAAAGAGAATGACGTGACTCCGTTCACCATTGGTACTAAATACCTTTGGACTGCGGCAGGCTGGTTTGACTACCTCAACTTGCGTACCAATGGTTTAGATTTCCATATCCAGTTGATGGATGGCAAGGTGCCTTACACCGATGACCGAGTGAAGAAAACATTCGAGAATTGGGCTGAGCTGGTGGAGCCCGGCTACTTCCTGAAAAATCACGCTTCATATTCATGGCAGGAAGCGCAACCTTTCCTATATAACGGACAGGCTGCAATGTACCTAATGGGTAACTTTATTACGCCAAACTTCCCTGAGGAACTCGATGGCAAGATGGGCTTCTTCCAGTTCCCAGTGATCGATCCGGCAGTAGGTATGGCAGAAGACGCACCAATGGATACCTTACACATTCCAAGCAAAGCGAAAAATAAAGACGATGCGCGTTTGTTCCTAGAGTTTGTAGCACAGGCTGAGAATCAGCAGTTGATCAATGAGCTACTACTTCAGATCCCAACCAATAGTAAAGCAAAAGCTAAGTCTGACCCGTTCTTGGATAAAGGTGTGGCAATGCTGGCTGCTTCCGATGGCACTGCTCAGTTCTACGACCGAGATACCGATCCTGCAATGGCAAAAGAGGGTATGAAAGGCTTCCAAGAGTTTATGGTGCATCCTGATCGCATCGAGAAAATCTTAGAAAGACTAGAGAAGACAAGAGCACGCACCTTTAAATAGCGCCTCCTGATAGTAAAAGCCCCTTCTATACAATAGAAGGGGCTTTTTTTTATTTTAAGGGGCTTACTGAATCGCGCTTTACTAGTGTGGGTGAGAAGCGCAGTGGGTGTTCGGAAATCGGAGCATCACTGGCTAAGCGTAAGGCAAGTTCCGTCGCCTTTTCTGCCATTAACTCGACGGGATAACGAATGGTCGTCAGGCGAGGCTTCACATAGCGAGCAATTAGACCGTCATCAAAGCCAATAATGGAGATGTCTTCAGGCGTGGAGAGGTGGTTTTCATCCAATATCGACATAGCACCAGCCGCCATGTAATCGTTATAGGCCACTACGGCAGTAATGGATAGAGACTTAGCCAACAGATTAGTCATGGCCGCTTCGCCGCCATGGTTATTTGGGTTACCAAACTCAGTGTAGTGCTCGGGGAGTACTTGATTGTAGTCAGTCAGTGCATCTTTATAGCCATTGATGCGCTCTTCTGTATCAGAGATAGCATGTGATGAAGCGATGCACGCAATTTGCGTATGCCCTTGCTTCAGTAGGTACTCTGTTGCTAGGTAGGCACCCTTATAGTTATCCAGAGAAATACAACGAGAGCTAATGGCATCTATGTGCCTGTTGATTACCACCAAACCTTTCACTTCGTTGGCATAGTCAATCAGCTCTTCGTCTGTGAGTCCCTTTGCATGGATGACCAGCGATTCACAGCGACTATTAATAAGTAGCTCTATGGCTTGGCGTTCTTGCTCTCTGTCATGATAGCCATTACCGATAAGAATATGCTTCCCATTCTCTCTAGCCACTTTATCAACCGCACCCACTAGGCTACCAAAAAAAGGGTCTGCAACATCGCTCACCAATACACCGATGGTATTCGTACTTTGGCTGACTAACGCTCGAGCATTGGCATTAGGTCGATAGCCAAGCGATTTCATTGCTGTCGTGACTGATTGAACGGAGGCTTTGCTCGCTTTAGGGCTGTTGTTGATGACTCTTGATACGGTTGCGACCGAAACCCCTGCCAATTTTGCGACATCTTTTATCGTTGCCATACATTGCGTCCTAATAATTCTTCATTTTATTAAACGAATAAAATGTAAACGAATCAATATAAACCGAATCGAGTTATCTATTCATGAGATAAGTCTAATAAAAATAACGCTCTAAGTATTGTAAACGTTATCAGTTACCGGGTGCTCATCACCCCGTTGCATGGTTTTTATGCTTAAGAGAGCTTAAGGTGGTTAATTATTGTATCACTGTGATTTTATAAACATTTAGCGTTTAATTTTTAATCGCTAATGTGTTTTTTTTGTAAAGATACAGTGTTGTAGGGTCTTTGAAGAGGTGACATCGTGTGATCTTGATCGCGTTTTTATTTTTTTTAAGCCAAATGATAATAAATATCAGCTATTCGCCTGCTAACCTGCTCGCGACTTTGTAGCCGTTCAAAGCAAAAATTATAAGATAAATAGGAGTGTTCATAGATGAATACCGATAAGAAAATGTCACTGACCGCCCGAGTAATTCTCGGTATGGGTTTAGGGATCCTGACAGGCTTTATCATTCGATTAGCTTTTAGCGAAAACCAGTTTATTAATAACTATCTAGTCAATGGTTTGTTTGACGTAGGTGGTTCAATTTTTATCGCTAGTTTGAAAATGCTGGTTGTGCCTTTGGTGTTTGTATCACTGGTTTGTGGTACTAGCTCACTTAAGGACATTGCCACGCTAGGCCGTCTAGGTGGTAAGACAATCGCGTTTTACTTAGTAACTACAATGATCGCAATCACAATGGCGATCTTTATGGGTACTGTATTCCAGCCAGGTGCTGGTGCAGACCTTGCTGCTGCGACAAGCTTTGCTGCAACTGAAGCCCCATCACTGGGTCAGGTTATTGTAGGCATGTTCCCGACTAACCCAATTAACTCAATGGCACAGGGTAACACCCTACAAATCATTGTGTTTGCAGTATTGTTCGGTATCGCGATCAGTGCTTGTGGTGAAACAGGTGAGCGTGTAGCTGCTGCATTCCAAGACATCAACGAAGTGATCATGAAGCTAGTGGCGCTTCTAATGAACATTGCACCATACGGTGTATTCTTCCTGATGGCGAAGCTGTTCACGACGATTGGTCTTGGCGCAATCATGAACCTAGGTGAGTACTTCCTAGTTCTAACTGCTGCACTTCTGATTCAAGGTCTAGTGGTTTACCCGCTTATCCTAAAAGCAACAACAGGTCTTAATCCTCTTAACTTCTTGAAGAAGATGGAAGATGCGGTAATGTTCGCATTCTCAACCGCTTCTTCAAATGCGACGATTCCAGTCACTATGGAAACCGCTACTCATCGTTTAGGTGTTAAGAACCGCGTAGCCTCTTTCACTGTACCACTAGGTGCAACCATCAACATGGATGGTACTGCTATCATGCAGGGTGTGGCGACAGCCTTTATTGCACAGGCATTCAATATTGACCTAACCATGGGTGACTACCTAACGGTTATCCTAACAGCAACGCTAGCGTCTATCGGTACAGCAGGTGTTCCTGGTGTAGGTCTAATCATGCTGGCTATGGTATTGAACCAAGTAGGTCTTCCTCTAGAAGGTATCGCTCTAATTATGGGTGTTGACCGTCTACTTGATATGATTCGTACTGCAGTAAACATCACTGGTGACAGTGCTGTTACGGTTATTGTTGGTAAGTCTGAAGGTGCATTGGATGTGGATACATTCAACAACCCAGAGGCTGGTAAGAAAGAAGAAGAAGTTCATCTTCATCCAGTAACCAAATAATCTTAGCAGATTACCTATTAAGGGAGCTTCGGCTCCCTTTTTTCATGCCCATAAAAAATGAATTCTTTAGTTAGAATTTATAATATTCCTAGCCTTTGAGATCCTACCTAGTTTACTTTCCTCTGGCCTGATGATTCAGAAATGAATTGCAACAGATTGTCACCTACACGCAATCAAGATGTCATTAAAAGGCAATTACTCACTCTTAGAGTGTGTTATTTTTCACATCAAGTATCGAACTCACATCACATACATAAGGCTGATTGATGAATCACTCCCACGATTGTAGCCACTCAACATGTTGCTCTGCTCAAAATAAGTCACCAAAATCGCTGGAAGCGGTGGGTAAAAGATTAAGTTGGCAACTTGAGGGGATGGACTGCCCAAGTTGCGCTGCAAAGGTAGAAAGAGCCATTGAGCAAGTAACTGGCGTGGTTGCCGCTCGTGTTGCCTTTTCTACACAGCGCTTAATAGTATCCGCTTCGTCGCAGCTAAAGGTTGAAGACATAAAGGCGACGATTAAAGATGCTGGATTTTCTGTGGTGGACAATACTCAGCCTGCCCAAAATCAATCCTCAACGCTATTTGGCTTTATATCTCAAAACATGAAACTGGCTATAACTGCGTTACTGTTCGCTATCGCCATGTTAGCTGGGCTAGTGAATCCTGCTCTAAAGCAGGGAATGCTATACCTAGTTGCGTTGTTCGCACTTATCCCCTTGGCGCGCAAAGCTGTTTCGTTATCAAGAAATGGATCTCCATTCTCTATAGAAACGTTAATGTCAGTGGCTGTTGTTGGTGCTTTGGTATTAGGAGAAACCTTAGAGGCAACAATGGTGCTGCTGCTGTTCATGCTGGGTGAAAAGTTAGAAGGTATCGCCGCAAATCGGGCTCGAAGTGGTGTGCAAAAACTAATGTCTCTTACACCAGACACAGTTAAGCATGTGCAAGCAAATGGTGAGATAGAAACCGTTTCGGTTGATTCCATCTTAGTTGGAGATGAAATCGAAGTGCTACCGGGCGAGCGCTTATCTGTGGATGGGGAGCTTTTGAGTTGCCATGGTCTATTTGACCAAAGTGCGTTGACCGGAGAATCACTCCCTATCGAATTGAAGTCAAAAACAAAGGTGATGGCTGGCAGTTTGGTGGTAGAAAAAACGGTGCGTCTGAAAGTAGTTTCAGAGCAAGGTGATAGTGCCGTTGATAGAATTGTACGTTTGATTGAAGAAGCCGAAGAAAAGAAAGCACCAGTGGAGCGATTTATCGACAAATTTAGCCGCTGGTACACGCCACTGATGATGGTCATTGCGCTGTTGGTTGCGGTGTTACCGCCTATATTCTTAGATGCCTCTTGGCATGAATGGGTCTATAAAGCACTGGCGCTGTTACTGATTGCTTGCCCATGTGCCTTAGTCATTTCAACTCCAGCGGCTATCACTTCTGCGTTAGCCAATGCGACTCGACGTGGTGCGCTGGTTAAAGGTGGTTTGGCTCTAGAGCAACTTGGTAGTATTGATAAGATTGCATTTGATAAAACCGGTACTTTAACTAAAGGGCAGCCTGAGGTTACTCAGTTCTATGGTCAAGAAGAATACCTAGTATTAGCAGCTGCTGTGGAGAACAAGTCTACGCACCCGTTGGCGGTAGCTATAGTTAACGAAGCGAAGAAGCGTAATCTCACTGTGCCTGAAGCGAACAATGCAATGAGTATTTCTGGCGTTGGTGCTTCGGGATTAGTGAATGGTCAGGCGGTTCAGGTATTGGCGCCAAGGCATATAGATGACCTTTCTGCTGAATTTAAAAGTCTGACTTCTGAGTTTGAGTCAAATGCCCAAACTGTTGTCGTTGTTACCATAGATGACAGCCCAGTAGCACTGATAGCCCTTCAAGATACTCTGCGTGAGGATTCTGTTGCCGCTATTGAGGCTCTACGCGAAATGGGTATTCAAAGCGTCATGATGACAGGGGATAACCAACGCACTGCAGCGGTAATTGCCGCTAAAGTGGGTATGGATTACAAAGCCGAGTTGATGCCAGAGGACAAACTTAGAGCGCTGAAATCACTATCAGGTTCTGTTGCAATGGTAGGGGATGGTATCAATGATGCACCTGCTCTTAAGGCGGCTGATGTAGGCATTGCGATGGGCAATGGAACGGATGTGGCGCTAGAGACCGCAGATTGCGCTCTTACCCATAATCGTCTGCAATCAATTCCAGGTTTAGTTAAACTATCTAGAAAGACGATGGCCATTATCCGCCAAAATGTCGCGTTAGCTATTGGTAGCAAGGTGTTTTTCCTCGTAACGACTCTGCTAGGTGTTACTGGCCTCTGGGCTGCTGTGCTTGCTGATACCGGAGCCACAGCGTTAGTGACTCTCAATGCTCTGCGTCTTTTACGTGAGAAAATCGAAGCCTAAATAAAAAGGGCAGTGCTTTTAGCAAGCACTGCCCTTTTTTGTTTGTACAATGATTAGTTATTGCTGTGTAGTTCGCTGTTTAGCTCGACTGCAGACTTATTGGTTAGACACTCAACGGCACCCGTTTGCGAGTTGCGACGGAACAGTAGGTCAGACTTGCCTGCTAGATCACGAGCTTTTGCCACTTCAACTTCTTGGCCATTGTTGTCCAGCATGCGCACCTTAGTGCCCGAGGTCACGTAAAGGCCAGACTCAATAGTACAACGATCGCCTAGTGGGAAACCAAGACCTGCGTTTGCACCGAGTAGGCTGTTCTCACCGATAGAGATAACCACTTTACCGCCACCAGATAGCGTACCCATGATAGATGCGCCACCGCCGATATCAGAGCCGTCACCGACCATTACACCTGCGGAGATGCGACCTTCAACCATGCTAACGCCAGTGGTGCCAGCGTTGAAGTTGATGAAACCTTCATGCATAACAGTCGTGCCTTCACCCACATGTGCCCCAAGACGAACGCGAGACGTATCCGCAATACGCACACCAGCGGGAACCACGTAATCCACCATTTTAGGGAATTTATCTACGCAATCTACGCTTAGAGCGCGACCTGCAAGACGAGCTTCTATTTGGCGATCAGCCAGTTCTGGAAGGTCGATAGGGCCTTCGTTAGTCCATGCGATGTTGTGCAAAAGACCGAAGATACCGTCAAGTACAGTGCCGTGTGGCTTAACTAGACGGTGAGAGATCAGTTGTAGCTTAAGGAAGCCCTCAGCAACAGACTGTGGTTTTTCATCGCTCTCAAGTACAACGATAACCACAGGTTGCTCAGATACCGCTGCCTTTGATGCAAAATTTGCACTTTCCGCTTGGTCATTACTTTCAAACGCGCTTGCAAGTGATGCACATTGCTCAGAAGTAATTTCTAAGCTTTGGTTGCCTTGCTCATAACCCGCTGCTTGTTTTACCGCTGCAACAAGTTCTGCTGTAGGGTTCAAGATAGGGGTTGGGAAGAAAGCTTCAATAATTTTGCCATCACGGTTTTTAGTCGCGCTACCGAGTGCTAGTGCAAAGAAAGACATCAATTAATCTCCATATAAAGTGCTCTAGTGCATCAAGTCAGTCGAGTTGCAATGCAACTCAATTAAGAGATACACCTCTCAAATTTGTTGTTAGCCATACACTATAACAGCCTAGGCAGGCTGAAAAGAGCTAAATCACGAAAACTGACAAAATGCTGATTTGCTTTATAAAGAGAGGGCCGTCATGGCTTGATGTACCCCTTCAATGAACATTTGCATACCAATGACAGCAAGTATTAAGCCCATCATCCTAGTGATTACACCGAGTACACTAGCGCCAAGTGCCTTGATCAAGGCCTCACCAGAAACGAATAATAAGAAGGTTATTCCGCACAATACACCAAAGGCGAGTATGGTAATTACGACTTCAAAGTTCCCTCCTACTGCCGCAAAGTTCATGGCTGTTGCTATGGTTCCTGGGCCCGCTAATATGGGCATGGCTAAGGGGGATACGGCTATACCAAGGGCTGCCTGTTTTTGTTCCAAAGCGGAGAGGTTTTTGTTGGATTGAGTATGCTCACTCTTACCTTGAAGCATATTAAAGCCAATCATAAACACCAATATGCCTCCAGTGATACGCAGTGCGTAAAGGGTTATACCGAACAGGTCAAAGATGATCTTTCCTGAAATGGCAAAGATGGTCACTATAATAAAGGCGATGATGACAGAGCGAAGTGCTACAGACTTTACTGTTGCATGATCTGCTCCATTAGTTAAGCCAAGAAAGATTGGCGTATTAGCGATAGGGTTCATGATGGCAAAGAAGCCCATGAATACAGTGATGGTGTGTAGGATTATTTCTTTCATAACATCCCTAGTCGTGAAAGATGAGATCAAATAAGGACCAAGTTATTAGCCCTTATCTAATTGAGTTAACGTTTACGCAGCGTCAGACTCCGACGAATCAGGTACCGCTTCAACCTTTGGCTTCTTTGGCGCAGGTTTGCGCTTAGCACCTAGAGCGTAAAGAACCTCTTCTTTGTGCTTAGCTAGATACATAGACAACTCTTCTTGCTGGCCTTCATCGGTGATGATTTCGCTATTGCCCAAAAGCTCGAACAATTCATCTGCCATATCCAGCATCTTGTCATATGCGTCCGCTTCGGCTTTCGAGGTAAAAGTCATCTTTTCTTCTCCGTTGCGTTCTACCACGTACTTGACGATAACAGCCATGGTCCATCCTCATTAAATTGTTTATAAATTGAATACTGGTTATTTATACATAAATCACTCTTTACAGTCTAGCCGAGTTGGTGATTTTGTGGGGTGATCGGTTAAACGCCATTCAAGGCTGTATTGTAGGAATGCATTGAGTAACGGATTTAAGTATTTGTCTTTGTGCAAAACGATCTGCATGGAGCGCTCAAGAGGCAAACTAATGTTGAGTTTCTTCACCTTGCCCGCCTTTATTGCGCTATCTACCGATAGCTCCGACAAACACGCAAGACCTAGACCTGCGGTTACGCCATTGATGATTGCTTCGCTGCTACTGAGCTCAAACTCTGCCTGCCAACGGGATAAATGCTCGGCGATATGATTAATGAAATAGTCGCGAGAACCAGACCCAGCTTCTCTTAGTAACCACTTCATATCTTCAAGGTCACTAAAGGTAAGGGCTTCTTTTGTTGAAAGGGGATGATCGGCTTGGCTTATCACGCACATCTGATCAAAACCAAAAGGATGATGAACGAGCTTTGGTGAATCTTCGTTGCTCTCGATAAAGGCGATATCAATCTGGTAATCGAGTATTTTCTGACCTAGGTCAGAGGAATTTGATAATAAGACTTTAAACTCGACTGCCGGATGTTCTTGTTTGAAGTCTCGTATAAGAAACGGCAGCAGTTGATTACCTATGGTATCGCTTGCCCCCAATCGAAGTTCACCATCAAGGGTCTCAGTGTTATGGAATAAGCCCTGAATCGAGTGTGCTCGATGTAGTAGTTCATCAGCAATAGGCAGTAGCTTTGTGCCTTCACTGTTTATGATCAATCGGTTGTTGATTCGATCAAATAGGGTATGACCCAGTTGGTTTTCGAGCTCATTGAGAGACAGGCTCACGGCAGCCTTGGATAAAAATAGAGTCTGGGCTGCAGCAGACAAAGAATTGGCTTTGGCCACAGAGGTAAATACCTCTAACTGACGTAGAGTAAATGGAATCATAATGTTTTGCTTTACTTAACGTTGGTTTTAAATCTTTAAATATTAATAAACATAGCTCAAGAGTAAACTAAGCGCATCAAGTAAATCATGAGCGGAGTAACCTAATGCAAACACAATCTCGTTTAGCCAACGCACCCACCCCTATGGCAGGGTTGGCTCTAGGTATTGCCAGTCTAGGATGGAGCTTGGAAAATCTTGGTGTTTTTGGCGGTTATGCGCAAATCACAGGGGCTATTATTGCATCCGTGCTTTTATCCGTTTTAGCGGGAAAATTTCTGCTTCATTCGCATCTACTAAAACAAGACCTTTCACATCCCGTTGTCGGGAGTGTAGTGCCTACTTTTGCTATGGGTTGCATGGTGGTGTCGTATGCCATCGGACAACATGTAACATGGCTGGGTAACCTAATGTGGGTGATGTCTGTCGCCTTGCATATTGTGTTCTTGGTGAGCTTTGTTTTTCATCGAAGCCAAAACTTTGAGCTGCACCATATGGTTCCAAGCTGGTTCGTACCACCGGTAGGCATTGTTGTAGCCGCGCTGACTTATTCAGGCAGTTCATCATTGCATTGGATTGGTGAGTACACTTTGTACTTTGGTATGGCGACTTACGCGGTCATGCTTCCAGTAATGATTTACCGCTTTATATTCTCTGAACTGGTTCAAGATGCGGCAAAGCCAACCATCGCTATTTTAGCCGCTCCTGCAAGCCTTTCATTGGCAGGTTACCTCTCTTTTGTTGAGTCACCATCACCTGTTATTGTGGCTTTGCTGTTTGGTATTGCCATTCTAATGACATCGGTTATTTATATGGCTTTCTACCGCTTGTTAAGACTGCCATTTAGCCCAGCGTATGCAGCCTTCACCTTCCCTCTAGTCATCAGCGCAACGGCCTTGTTTAAAGTGGTCGCATGGATGAGCGAAATTGGTGTACCGGCTGAGTATGTTGAACAAGTACATGGCATAGCATTGGTTGAACTAGCAGTAGCGACCCTAGTAGTAGGTTATGTAGCGATACAATATTTAAATAACCTATTGATTCAACCAAGGTTAGAGGTGAGTCTTAAATAACTCACTTTGAGACATCAATTGCACTAGGGTGTGGTAATCTTATTGCAATTGATTCAACGGATTGTGAGCCAGCCTTGTTTACTGTTTATCATTCAAATCAAATCGATCTTCTCAAATCTCTACTGATTGCACTTATTCGTCAGCAACCCCTATCGTCTCCCTTTGAACAAGAACAAATCTTGGTGCAAAGCCCAGGTATGTCTCAGTGGTTAAAGATGGAATTGGCCAAGGATATGGGGATTGCTGCTAATCTCAATTTCCCTCTTCCAGCGACCTTTATTTGGCAGATGTTCATCGAAGTATTGCCTGATGTTCCTAAGCGTAGTGCCTTCAATAAAGAGGCGATGACTTGGAAGTTGATGCAGGTATTACCTAGTAAACTTGAACAGGACGAATTTTCCTCCCTTGCGTCTTACCTTGAGCGCGATGAGGACAACTCAAAGCTGTTTCAATTGGCGGGCAAGATTGCCGATATCTTCGATGGCTATTTAGTGTATCGCCCTGACTACATCACCGCTTGGGAAAACAATGAGCATCCAGCTGAGCTCGAAGAACAAGGCTTGTGGCAGGGTGAGTTATGGCGTGAGTTGTATCGCTTTACTGAGCAACTCGGTCAGTCTAAGTATCACCGTGCAAACCTGTATCAAGACTTCATTGATACACTGGCAAGCTTGTCAGAGATAAACAGTGACAATGTTCCCAAGCGCCTATTTGTGTTTGGCATTAGCTCTTTACCACCCAAATATCTGGAAGCGCTAAAAGCCTTAGGTGAGCATATTGATGTGCATCTGATGTTCCATAACCCATGTCGTTATTACTGGGGAGATATTAAAGACCAGCGCACTCTAGCGAAAATGGCAGCTAAAGTGAGGCCGCGCATTCGTTGGCATGGACAAGAGTTGAGTGAGGAGCAGGGAGTCCCAGTACTTAAAGGTGATATCGAACACAATGCCTTGCCAGAGTTTCACCATGATGCCATCAGCAATAACCTACTGGCCTCCATGGGTAAGCAAGGGCGTGATAACCTGCATCTATTATCTGAGCTTGATAGTAACGAGGTTGAAGCCTTTGTTGATCTTGATGCTACGACGCTGTTGCAGAACATTCAGCAAGATATTTTACAACTCAATCAACATCAAGATGATACTAAGCTAGAGCAAAGCCTGCATAAGCAGGGGGTATTGAAACACGACCGCTCTCTATCCATACATTGTTGCCATAGTGCTACTCGTGAAGTGGAAGTATTGCACGATCAGCTTCTACATTTATTCAATCAAGACTCATCACTAAAGCCGCGCGATATCATTGTGATGGTAGCGGATATCAATGCCTATTCTCCGGCGATCAATGCCATCTTTGGCAACGCGACCGGTGATAGAAGGATTCCGTACTCAATTTCCGACCGAAGTGTGGCGGAAGAGACGCCTATCTTAAATGCGTTTCTTCAGCTATTGGATCTGCCTAACAGTCGCTGCGGTCGCAGTGAGATGATGGAGATCTTGGAAACCCCAGCAATACTGCAACGCTTTGGGTTATCGGCCTCAGATTTTGAACTGATTAATTTGTGGGTAGAAGAAGCGGGTGTGCGCTGGGGGCTTGATGACTCGACCGCCACTGAATTTGAACTGCCTAGTCTAAATCAGAATACCTGGGTGTTTGGCTTACAACGTATTTTACTAGGCTACAGCATGTCGGCCATCTGTCAGCCGTTAGAGCTGAGTAGTGGCAGGTTAGCGCCTTATGAGCAAATAGAGGGAATGCAGGCTGAGCTTGCAGGAAAACTTGCGGCCTTCATTGATAAGGTATTGCATTACCGCAGTGCTCTCAATGAGCCTCAGCATAGCACGCAGTGGCAGACACAGCTGAATGCCTTGGCCAATGATTTCTTTGATCTAGATATTGAAAATGAGATAGCCCTAACCAGTATTCGTGATGCCCTGTCTTTGTTGACGCAGCAAACTACTGAGTCTGGTTTAGATGCGACTTTGAGTCATCAAGTGGTCTCTGAGTACCTGCAAGATAAATTGGATAGCTCCCGTGTCAGTCAGCGATTTTTAGCCGGACAAGTGAACTTTTGTACCCTAATGCCAATGCGCTCCATCCCGTTTGGCGTAGTGTGTCTACTGGGAATGAACGACGGTATTTATCCTCGCACGGTTGCCCAAGAAGGCTTTGATTTGATGACGGTAAAGAGTCGCATCGGTGATAGAAGCCGTCGTGATGATGACCGCTATCTATTCTTGGAGGCGCTACTTTCTGCTCAACAAGGTCTGTATATCAGTTACATAGGGCAGTCCATTCTCGATAATAGTGAATGCTTACCCTCGATCTTGGTGACCGAGCTACTCGAGTACTGTTCACAAAATTACTGTCTTGATGGCGACGAGTCTCTGTCTGTAGATGACTCAGGTAAGCACTTACTTCAACATCTTACCTCGCATCACAGCATGACCCCATTTAGTCGTGAGGCTTTTGAAAATAGTCAAAGCTTTGCTGCTGAGTGGTTGCCTGTGGTGAACGGGGTTTACTCTCAATCTGATAAGTTGAGTACGCCTTTATCCGATTACTTTATGGAGAGAGAGGCGTTATCTGAGATTGAACTAGATCAACTGCTATCGTTTTGGTCACTGCCTGTAAAGTACTTCTTCAATCAAAGGCTTCAGGTATGGTTTAACAGTGAAAAAGAGCTGATTGAAGATGAGGAGCCCTTTTCCTTAGGCGGACTTGAGCGCTATTTGCTACGCGATGAAATTGTCGCGGCCATGTTAAACGGTGGAGGTGCAGAAGTGGAGCAAGTGGCTCATTATTACCGTAGCTCAGGGCAATTACCCATTGGAAACTTTGGCGACTTAGAGGTCGCTGAGAACCAAGATGCCATGAAGGAGTTGGTCGCTGAGATTGAATTCTATACCAGTAATAAACAGCCTTCGTTACCTGTCTCCTTGAAGGTGCAATACCGTGATAAGTGGCTAACCATCACAAGTTGGATAGATAGTCATTATGCCTCTGGCCTTGTTCATTATCGCGTAGGCCGTGTTCGCTCCAAGGATATTTTGCAAGCGTGGATTAAACACCTGTGTGCTTGTGCTTCAGGTGTGGCTGTGACGAGTCATCTTATTGGTATATCAAGTAAAAAAGAGATTGAGTACTTTTCTTTGGCGGCTATTGAACAGCAAGATGCATTGGGTTTTCTGCAAGATCTTGTCACGCTATATTTTGAGGGTATGACTAACCCATTGCCTTATTTTCCTCGTTCGGCCCATGCTGCAACACAAGAGTTTGTTAAGAAATCGAAGAAGGGTGATACCGAAGTTGCCAGAGATGCTGCAATAGGAAAATTTAGCGCGACAGCCCTTGGTGATGATTATAACTCGGGTGAAGCGGATGATATGTACATTCAGCGTGCGTGGCCACAATGGAGCGAAGATTTGCAACAAGGTGGGTATCAATTAGCTGAAAGGGTCTTGTTGCCTGCGCAAGAACGACTGCAAGAAAAATCGAAATAACGGGAACCCGCTAGAAGAGAAAGGGTGGCCACCAGCATTTATTATTTGTAGGGTAATTGCTGGTGGCCAAAGGGTCAGAGAGACCTCTTATTTTTTAGTTTTTTATAGGCTTGGTGCTTAGCACTCATAATTTGAGGGCAAGCTTACGCATAACTGTTTGTTATATCAGTGAGTAGGATCGCAAACTTCACCGGATAATACTCAACAAACAGCAATGAAACTCAGCTTCATAACATTGATCACATATTTACACCTATTACAGTAAGTAAGTGATCAGAAATAGCGCAGGAAAAACGCTGGATAACAAGGCAGTTTTTTTGATAAGTAGTTATTCTACAATCAAAAATTCTAACGCCGTTATAGAGTGTTTTAACCCGCTAGGCTGAGCAATTATTTACTACGATAGGTATTTATAGGGTTCACTATGACAAATGATGCGCAAATCCTTCCTGCGCCGCTTGAGACCATGACATTTCCTTTGCATGGCGCACGCTTAATTGAGGCATCTGCAGGCACGGGAAAAACCTTTACCATTGCAGGACTCTATCTAAGGTTGTTATTGGGTCATGGTGATAACGGCTCAGCGCACCAAACACCGCTTACCGTAGAGCAGATTTTGGTAGTGACCTTTACTGAGGCGGCAACCGCAGAGCTCAAAGATCGAATTCGAGCGCGGATCCACCAAGCACGGGTGGCTTTTAGTCGAGGCAACAGCGATGATCCGGTGATCAAGCCACTATTAGAGCAAACCGATGATCGTGATCGCGCCTGTGAGTTGTTACTGGCAGCCGAGCGTCAGATGGATGAAGCCGCGGTTTATACCATCCACGGTTTTTGCCAACGCATGCTGACACAGAATGCTTTTGAATCAGGCAGTCGCTTTAAAAGCCAATTTATTAAAGATGAAACCCAGCTAAAAGAGCAAGTGGTGGCCGATTATTGGCGTCGTCATTTCTATGGTATGGGCGTTAGCATGGTGTCAGAGATTCGCAGTCACTGGAAAACACCGCAAGCCCTGTACGCGGATCTGAATAACTTTATCAGTGGTAATGAGGTCTATATTCATTCTGAGGTCGAAAAGGGAGATCTAGAAACCCTGTACGCTGAGCGTATTGCCGTTCTTGCCAAGCTCCAGAAGCAGTGGTTAGCAGACAGTGCCGACTTTGAAAAGTTGATTATGGAGTCTGGGATTACCAAGAATCCCTACAACAAGAAGAACGTACCGAACTGGATTGGACAGATTGATAGTTGGGCGGCAAAACCACTTTCCAGCATTGCGGTGCCGGAGTGCCTAGAGCGCTTTAGCATCAGCACGCTACAAGCAAAAACCAAACCCGACAAGCAAGCGCCAGAGCATGCGGTATTCGATCATATAGATGATTACTGCTCATTGCCTGATCTTGAGGTGAGGCAGGCTATCTTGGGCAATGCCATTCCCGAATGTCGAGCTGAGTTACAAAAAGCTAAGGGTCAGCAGCAAAAGCTGTCTTTTGACGACCTGCTGAGCCAGCTCGATTATGCCTTGCAAGCCGACGATGAAGGGCTGTTGTCCGAGCGTATTCGCGGGCTATATCCTGTTGCGATGATTGATGAGTTTCAAGATACCGATCCTCAGCAATACAATATTTTTAGGCATCTCTACCTGCAGCACCCTGAGTGTGGATTGTTCATGATAGGTGACCCTAAGCAGGCAATTTATGCCTTTCGTGGCGCCGATATCTTTACCTATATCCGCGCTCGCAAAGAGGTAACCTCGCACTTCAACCTCACCACCAACTGGCGCTCTACTAAAGATATGGTTGAGGCGAGTAACGCACTGTTTCAAGAGGCTGACTCTGCGTTTATTTATGATGATGACATCCCTTTTACTGCCGTCTCTGCAAGCCCTGGAGCGGATAAAAAGTCGTGGTCGCTCAATGGTGAAACTCAGTCAGCCATGACGGTTTGGCTGAAGGAAAACGAGGGAGAAGCGGTAGCAAAGGGTGATTATAATCAGAGCATGGCGCAGTCCACCGCTACGCAAATACAGCGCCTGTTAAGCGCGTCCGATACTGGCGATGCACTGCTGCATGGCTCTAGAGACAAGCCAATTCAAGCGGGCAATATAGCGGTACTGGTGCGAACAGGGCGTGAGGCAAATTTGGTTCGCCGAGCGCTGTCGGAGAAAGGCGTTGCTAGTGTTTATCTCTCTAATCGAGACAGCGTTTTTGCAAGCCCAGTGGCCAGTGATGTGCTGCTATTTTTACGTGCAGCATTGCACTTTGACAACGATAGAGCACTGCGCACAGCCGCCGCCAGTGCTTTGTTTGACCTTTCTTTATTTGACCTAGAGCGTTTGAATCAAGATGAACAATATTGGGAGTTGCTGAGCCAAGAGTTTAGTGACTATAGGCAGCTGTGGCTGAAGTCCGGGATCATGCCGATGATCCGTAGGCTCATCCAATATAGAGAGCTAGCCCAGAGACTACAAAATGAGCACCAGGGGGAGCGGATACTTACCGACCTCATGCATCTGGCTGAGTTATTGCAACAAGCCTCAGCAGAGCTAGAAAGTGATCATGCGCTACTGCGTTGGTTTGAAGAGTATATCTTTGAAGCGGGTAGTGGTGATGCTGGAGACGAACAAAAGCAACGCTTAGAGTCGGAAAAGAATTTGGTTCAGGTGGTAACCATCCACAAATCCAAAGGCTTGGAATACGACATTATTTTTGTTCCCTTTATCAGTGCTTATAGAAAGAGTGATAAGGCTCTGTACTACGATACTGAGCAGCATCGTACGCGATTTGATCTCGATAATAATAGTGATGGCATTGCGCTTTCGGATAAAGAGAGGCTTGCCGAGGATTTGCGTCTTATCTACGTTGCGGTCACACGTGCGGTCTATGGCTGTTATCTCGGTGTTGCACCGCTAAAAGAAGGTCGTAGTAAAAAAGCCAGCTCACACCTGAGTGCTATTGGCTATTTGCTACAGGGGCCAGAAGCAAAAGAAGCCTCAGCGCTCTCTAGTGCTCTGCATGTGTTAGAAAACAGATATCCATCAATACAGGTTTGTGAACCGCATGCCTGGGATGAGGTTCGTTATCAAGCCCCACACGTTGAGCAGTCCCTATTAGAAGCTAATAAGATGCAACAACAGATAGATTGGCGCTGGAGAATGACCAGTTACTCTGGGCTGGTGAAGCAAGGACATGGCTCAAGCCACAAAGACGAGAGCGTTTGGCTGAATACTAGCTTAGATATTGATGCCTCTGATGATCAAGCGCCGTTGCTTGATTTGAATAAAAAGACCATGTTCAATTTCCCGCGCGGCGCGAGACCCGGTACTTTTTTGCATACCCTGTTTGAAGAAGTCGAATATACAGAGTCAGCCTTTACTGAAGACAATGAACAAATCATCAGGCAGCTTCTGATCAAAGAGCAGCTAGATGAAGAATGGCTGCCGGTACTGCAAGAGATGATCGATAAGGTGCTCAATACCGACCTAGATGGTAATGGGATCAAGCTATCGGAGAAACAGCCGCAGCAAAGGCTGGTGGAGATGGAGTTTCTTCTTCCCATCGAAATCCTGTCCTCACAACGGTTTAATGCCATTACCCATAAGCATGACTCTCTGACCGCGCAAGCCGGAGACCTCGGCTTTGCCCCTGTAGAAGGGATGTTGAAGGGGTTCATTGATTTAGTGTTTGAGCATCAAGGCAAATACTATGTGCTGGATTGGAAGTCCAATCACCTTGGGGATAGTGCAGAGGATTATCATCAGAAGAGTCTTGATCAGGCGATGATCGGTCATCGCTATGATGCGCAGTATCAAGTCTATGCCTTGGCGCTACACCGCTTCTTAAACAGCCGGATACAAGACTACTCATACGAGACTCATTTTGGTGGGTGTTTTTATCTATTCTTGCGCGGCATGGATGGCAGCGGTGACTATGGCGTCTTCCATGCCAAGCCATCGCAACAAATGCTAGAGGAATTGGATGCACATATTCGCGGCGAGGAGGCTATCTAATGGTAATGACTAGCGAAAGCCTATCAGAAACACTCAATCTTACCGATATTGCACCTGAGCAACTCACTAATTATCGGAAGAAAAGTTGGCTAGAATGGTTAGAGGTTATGGCCAGTGTGGGAATGATCAGAGATATTGATTTTCAACTGGCTAAATTCTTTGCAGCGCAAGAGAAAGGCGCGTCAACGCAGCGTATTGCTGTTATGGCTTGCGCGGTGAGTTATGAGCTGAGCAAGGGCAACTCATGCCTACCGATTGCAGATAACTGGAATCCCTTAAAGGTGCTAGGGGTTAACCAGCTTGAGCCTTTATTTGCCCCAGAGCTATTGCAATGTGACTGGGTCCGCGAGCTCAACGCCTCTAGTTTAGTAGCGCAGGATTTCCAAGATGCAATGCGCCTGCCACTGGTGTTTGAGTTTGGAAGCTTGTATTTGCAAAAGTATTGGCATTTTGAGGGAGCGTTAGCGCAAAAAATATTGGAGTATGCAGAGCCCATTGCCATAGAGGCGAGTAAGCTCTCCACATTGAGGCTTCAACTAGATCAGCTGTTCGCTTGGCAGTTGAACTACCTATTCTCTGAAATCCAGACACTGAAGAAAAACAATGCCAGCACAGCGGTAGTTCAAAGAGCTATTTGTGAATCTTTGGATGTGCTTGATGTTGAAGGGATTGCCCTTGATAAAGTCGTGGTTATTGCCACACAGGCACGCAATGTTAGCGACCTTGAGGTACTTAAGGAGTATGTCCCCTTGAGTGCATGCTTGAACCATCAGAAAGTGGCGGCAGCGACAGCCTTAACGAGGCGATTCTGCGTCATCTCTGGGGGCCCAGGTACAGGGAAAACGACGACGGTTTCTAAGCTGCTAGCGGCCTTGGTGTCATCCAGTGACTCTGATATCACGATAAAGCTAGCGGCGCCTACGGGCAAGGCGGCAGCTCGTCTTACCGAGTCCATTGGCCAAGCTATAGACTCACTACCCGTTGCACCTGAAATAAAGGAAAGGATCCCAACCTCAGCCAGTACCTTGCATCGTTTACTTGGCGCTATTCCTAATCGAACTGAGTTCAAGCATAACTCTAACAACCCCTTACATTTAGACCTATTGATCCTCGATGAAGCATCTATGGTCGATTTGCCTATGATGTACAAATTGCTCAGTGCATTGCCTGCTCACGCTAGGTTGATTTTACTCGGTGACAGAGACCAACTGTCGTCGGTTGAGGCTGGCGCTGTATTAGGGGATATTTGCCAGCTTGGAGGCCAAGGTTATGGCTTGGTTCATCGAGAGCTAATCAATAAGCTGACGGGTTACCAGTTACCGTCTTCGAATCAAATAGGAACCGCGATTGGCGATAGCCTATGTGTTTTGCACAAAAGCTTTCGTTTCCATAGTCGTTCTGGTGTAGGCAAACTGGCAAGGGCAATTAATTCAGGTAGCAGCAAAGAGGCCGAACAGGTCTTCTTGGCAGGCTTTGAAGATATAGAGCACTTTGAGGTAACCGCTGATAGTTACCAACAGCTCATCAATACCCTAGTAGCGCGTTATCAGGAGTACCTATCTTTGCGATACGCAAATAATGGCGAAATGACAATGCCTTCATTTGCTCGGAGCGTTTTGCAAAGCTTTGCCAATACGCGACTGCTGTGCGCTGTGCGTGAGGGAGAATTTGGGGTAGAGGGTACCAATGCCAATATAGAGCGAGCACTGGTGCGTAAGGGCCTTATACCCGTAGAGCGGGACACATGGTACATCGGGCGTCCAGTCATGGTGACCAGCAACGATCATAGCCAGCAGTTGTATAATGGAGATATTGGTATTTGCTTGCTTGACGAGAGCTTAGAAGAGCCGCGTTTAAAGGTATATTTCGAGCTTCCCGATGGCAGTGTAAAGGGCGTACTACCTAGCAGGGTTCCGCCACACGAAACGGCCTACTCAATGACAATACATAAATCACAGGGGAGTGAGTTTAGCCACACCTTGCTATTGCTACCTAAGACGCCAACTCCGGTATTGACGCGAGAGCTGTATTATACTGGAGTGACTCGAGCGAAACATCAGCTGAGTGTGTATGCCGATAAAGCTATTATGCAACGGGCTATAAAACAGAAAACAGCGCGAAGCAGTCACCTGTCGCAGCGTTTGGCGACCGATGGCTAACGATTTAACGGCTATTAGGTGACATCCAGCGCTAGGATTTTTGACTTACGCTGGAAGTTATAAAGGTCCTGCTTTTTAATGGGCAGGGCCTCAAGATCGATTTCACTAAAGCCTTGCTCCCTAAACCAATGCAAACTGTGGGTGGTGAGAATAAACAGCTGCTTGATCCCTAGAGAATCAGCTTGGTTCTTCATATGCGCAAGCAGGTGAGCACCTCTATTTCCATCTCGGTACTCAGGGTGAATAGCCACACACGCCATTTCCGCCATTTGGTCTTCAATATAGGGATAGAGTGCAGCGCAGCCAATAATAAGTTGGTCTTTGACTATGATGGTAAAGCGCTCAATCTCTTGCTCTAGTTGCTCACGAGAGCGACGCACTAAGATGCCATTATTCTCCAGTGGCTCTATTAGATCCAAAATACCGCCGATATCATCAATACTCGCGATACGCACTTGCTCCGCACTCGCGGTGACGACTTGTGTACCAATCCCGTCTCTAGAGAAGAGCTCCTGGATTAAGGCTCCATCATCAACATAGCTGACTAAGTGGCTGCGTTGCACCCCTTTACGGCACGCTTTGACTGCTGCTTGCAAGAAACGGTGCGTGTTCGGCGCATTGTTATCCGCCTCTTGTTGCAGAATATGCTCCACCTCATGAGGGAATAACTCTGCTGCAACCTCTCCATTGGGTTTGATATAGCCTTGGTCTGAGCTAAATCCGATCAGCTTGTCAGCGCTTAACTTGATGGCCACCTGAGTGGCAAGTTCTTCTGAAACAAGGTTAAAGCACTCTCCGGTAACTGAACCAGCGACAGGGCCAATCAACACAATGGAGCCTTGCTCTAGCGTGCGACTGATTCCCTCCGCATCGATACGTCTTACTCGGCCACTGTGCTGATAATCGATGCCGTCTTCGATCCCCAGAGGCTGTGCGATAACGAAATTGCCACTGACCACGTTTAATTGAGTTCCCGCCATTGGCGTGTTGTTCAGACTCATAGACAAATGAGCAGTGATGGCGAGTTGCAACTGCCCTGAAGCCTGCATGACATGCGGAAGCATTGAGGATTCTGTTACGCGAATATCTTTATGGTAGGGCGAGCTTAATGATTGCTGACCCAAGCGCTGATCTATCTGCGGACGAGCCCCATGTACTAGAACGAGTTTCACCCCAAGACTATGTAGCAGAGCGATATCACTGACAATATTAGGAAAATTATCATGACTAAGTGCCTCGCCACACAGGTAAATCACCATAGTGCTATCACGGTGTGCGTTTACGTATGGGGTGGACTGACGAAATCCTTTTACCAGCTCAGTACTGCGATACATGGCTAAACTCTTTAAGTGAATTTTTATACAATAATAATGACTATTTATATAATTACAACTATTAACCGCATAATGAAGAATGGCGCACTCCTATGTTAATTGTGTGTGATTTTTCTTACAGGCATTGCGCAAAGCAGGGGAGTTTGTCATTCTGCTTTTCTAAGGTTTATTCAAGGACATAAAACCCAGTCAATGCACAAATTTATTCCCCTTCTTACCCTTGCTACTTTGATGGCAGGGTGTGCTCAGCAGGCTGAACGTGGTCAGCAAGATTTTGACCAAGAGTTTCAGCAACCCCTTACTCAAACAGATACCGTTGAGAGCAACGCCTTTAGGGATCTCAATTCATTTGATGCGCAGGCAAAACAGGTGTTGGATAACTCACCGTCAATGGCGAATAAGTATCAAGACCTTTATCAGCAACTGTCTGAGTGGGCTCAGCAAAGTGGAGACCCGACTGAGCTTGCCAGCTACGGTGTACAAAGTGCCCAGATGAAAGGGGGAGATAGTAAGGGCAATGTAATGTTTACCGGTTACTTCTCTCCTGTGATTGAGTTGCGTCATGAGCCTGATGCCACCTACAAGTACCCTGTTTACGGAAAACCTAGCTGTTCTCAGCAATGTCCAACTCGCGCGCAGATCTATGATGGTGCACTCGAGGGGAAAGGGCTTGAACTCGGTTATGCCGATAACATGATTGATCCTTTCTTAATGGAGGTTCAAGGCAGCGGCTTTGTACACTTTGGTGATGACAACAGCATGCAGTATTTTGCCTATGCGGGTAAAAACAACCGACCTTACGTCAGCATTGGCCGTATTCTGATTGAGCGTGACTTAGTTGATAAAGAAAAGATGTCACTTCAAGCCATCAAGCAATGGGTGACAGAAAATGATGAAGAGACGGTGAAAGAGCTGCTTGAACAAAACCCTTCTTATGTGTTCTTTGTGCCAAAAGATGATCTAGCGGTACGCGGAACCGCAGGTATCCCATTGCTACCAATGGCCTCGGTGGCAGGGGACAGAGAGCTTTTGCCTATGGGTACTCCAATTCTTGCTGAGGTGCCTTTATTAAATGCTGATGGTACTTGGTCTGGCGCTCATGCACTGCGTTTGCTACTAGTGCTAGATACGGGCGGAGCGGTAAAACAAAACCACCTCGACCTTTATCACGGCATGGGCGCTCGAGCAGGCGTGCAGTCAGGGCACTATAAGCACTTTGGCCGAGTGTGGAAACTAGGATTAGAAAACTCAGAAACCGCTAACCCTTGGCAGTTGCCGAGTCAATAAGTTTCAAGCTTCGAGTTGCAAGCCGCTAGTCACAAGCCATGAGCCATATTGCACCTTGTTGACAAGTCGTGCTCTAGGTTATGAGTCATTCCCGAGTGCTTTTATTGGGAATCTGCTTATAGGTGGCACAATTAAAAGGTCCCCCGACTGGTGCGCCAGCCCGGAAAACACCTCGAGGACGACGGTTTGTTGTTTAGCATATGTTTTTCAATATGTACTAATAACGGCTTACAGCTGATCGCTGACAGCGATTAACCCCCTAAGGTATAGACATTGATCACAAGAGTGCGTATAAAACGCACTCTTGTTGTTTTATGTTCAGAGAAAAATCGTCATGCGAGAATTAACGACCCCAGCATCCGAATCCTATGACCAACGCTTTGGTGGAACTCGTCGCCTGTATGGTAATAGTGAGGTAGAGATCTTACGCGCCGCTCATGTGTGCGTGATTGGTATTGGTGGCGTTGGTTCTTGGGCTGTAGAGGCTTTGGCGCGAAGCGGTGTCGGTGAGTTAACCCTGATTGATATGGATGATGTGTGTGTAACCAACATTAACCGTCAAATCCATGCCATGACAGGCACTGTAGGTAAAAGCAAGATTGAAGTGATGGCTGAGCGTGTCGCTTTAATTAACCCTGATTGTAAGGTTAACCTGATTGATGACTTTATCGATCAAGACAACCAAGCAGAGTATCTGAGCAAAGAGTTTGACTATGTGCTGGATGCGATTGATAGCGTTAAAGCAAAGGCATCTTTGCTGGCCTATTGCCGCAGTAACAAGATTAAGGTGATTACTATTGGTGGCGCTGGTGGTCAGGTTGACCCCACACAGATCTGTGTTGCGGACCTGAGCAAAACCGTGCAAGACCCATTGGCGAAGAAGATCAAAGATCAGCTGCGTCGCTTCCACAACTTTAGCAAGAATCCAAAGCGGAAGTTTGCTATCGACTGTGTCTTTTCTACTGAGCAACTGAAATACCCACAAGCGGACGGCAGTGTTTGCGCTGTTAAATCCACAGCGGAAGGGCCTAAGCGTATGGATTGTGCCACTGGCTTTGGCGCGGCGACCGTAGTGACAGCAACCTTTGGTTTCGTGGCGGTCTCGCGTATCATTGAGAAACTGATTCAAAAGCACAGCTCGAACTAAGGCCGAACAACAATGACTTATCCTGAGAACCCGACAGAGAACTCGACTGAGAACTCGATTGAGAACCCTTTTGGCACCTCGATCACAGAGGCGGATATTCTAGCGCAGATACAGCAGTGTCAGGGTTGGGAGCAGCGCTATCGTCAAGTGATACAGTGGGGCAAGAAACTGCCAACAATGCCAGAGTCGCTTAAGGCAGAGCAAGTGCTTGTCGCGGGATGTGAAAGTCAGGTATGGCTAGTTGGCCAGCAGGTCAATGGCGTTTGGCAATTTTGCGCGGATTCTGATGCACGTATTGTGCGTGGCTTGATTGCATTAGTGTTAGCGGTTTTCAATGGTAAAACCAGCGAGCAGATCCAGCAGTTTGATGTGGAAGGTTACTTTGAAAGCCTTGGCTTAATGCAGCATTTAAGCCCATCACGCGGTAATGGGCTTACAGCCATTGTTGAGCAGATACAAACTCTGGCGGTAGAGCAGCAGTAAGCTACAAGCTACAAGTGATCAGCGTTGAGTCTGTCTTTTGAACGCACCTAGTGCTTCATATCCGGCCCTTTTTTCTTGTAATCCCGTATATTGTTGTGAGCTTTTAGCTGATAGCTAACCACTGACAGCTCGCGGCTTCTTTTAAAGCATATCCACGGCTTTAGTGAGGGCGGCAATAAATGCATCCACCTCTTGCTCAGTGTTGTAAACCCCAAACGAGACTCTTACCGTCCCCTTTATTCCCAGTGCATCCATCAATGGGTGCGCGCAGTGATGACCGGCGCGTAGCGCAATACCTTGTTGATCAAGCAGGGTAGCAATGTCCTGATGATGTATGCCTGGCATTATAAAACTGATGACACTCGCCCCAGCTTGATAACCCACTAGCTCTATATCTTCGATATTGCAGATAGCCTGATAGGCTTTTTTCTGCAATGCCTGCACATGTTTTTCGGCGCTCTGATGATCTATGTCTTTGAGCCAATCTATGGCACTGGAAAGGGCGAGTGCTCCAGCCACATTTGGTGTGCCTGCTTCAAACTTTCCTGGAAGATCACTGAACGAGGTGCCCGAAAAGCTCACCTTTTGCACCATCTTACCGCCTCCGTGCCATGGAGGCATAGCTTCTAGAAGTGCTAGCTTCCCATAGAGCACGCCGATACCGGTTGGTGCGTAAAGCTTGTGGCCAGAGAACACGTAGAAGTCACAATCGAGGGCTTGTACATCTATAGGTTCATGCACAATGCCTTGCGCGCCATCGACCACAACTGTGGTGTTAAATTGTCTTGCAAGGGCAATCATTTTCTCGATGGGATGGCGAGTACCTGTGACATTTGATACCTGACCAATAGCCAAAATCTTGGTGTTATCATTAAGCAGTGAGTGATAGGCTTCTAGATCCAGTGTGCAGTTTGGCAACATAGGGATCTTAACGACGGTTGCCCCCGTTTGCTCAGCAACAATCTGCCATGGAACTATGTTTGCGTGGTGCTCCATTTCACTGATGAGTATCTCATCACCTGCTTTTAATGAGTTTCGAGCATAGGTCTGTGCAATAAGGTTGATCGCTTCGGTGGCCCCGCGAGTCCACACGATCTCCTTGTTTGAGGAGGCGTTGATAAAGGTGCGCACCTTATCTCTTGCCCCTTCAAAGGCGGTAGTAGCAGACGCAGTTAGGCTATGGCTTCCTCTGTGCACATTAGCGTTGTGCTGAGAGTAGTACTGACTAATGGTATCGATAACTGTTGCGGGTTTTTGCGTAGTTGCAGCACTATCAAGATAAACCAAAGGTTGATGATTTACTTGTTGTTGTAAGGCTGGAAATTGGGCTCGAATGGCGTGAATATCAAACACCTTTAGCTCCTAGTTCGTGATAGTGAAGGTTAGGTAGTGGCACCATTGGCTCAGCCACGCTCCAAGCGAAGGCTTTACCAGAAAGCAGAATAATAATCTCCATAGCAAACTCAAAGGCGGTCGCTGGACCTTGACTCGTCAGTAGCTTATGGAGTTGATCGTAGGTCACCCGTTTCTCACGCCAGTTTTGCTCTGGGATATGTGACTTGAAGTTTGGGTGACAAGTCATAAGAGCGTCGGGATATAAACCGTGGTGTTGCAGCATGAGTGCAGGGGTGGCACAAATGGCGGCATTTAGCCTGCCATCGTAGTGCTGCTGCTTAACCATTTCGACGAGTAGAATACTTTTTTGAAAAACCTCCGCCCCCCCCACACCGCCAGGCATAGCGATGACGTCAAATTCTTCGTCGGCTACATCTACAAGTTTCACTTCTGCAGTAAGGGGAATCCCTCTTGAACCTTTGAATGTCAGTGCGCCTTCAGGATCGACACTGGCGACGGTGACTTGATAGTTAGCGCGAATGAGTACATCAATAATGGTAATTGCTTCCATTTCTTCCGTGCCTGGTGCAATAGGAACTAAGGCTTTAATGGTCATTTTTGGCCTCTTTCTGTTTTATCTGCTCAAAGAGATTCTCGTTCATTGGCGTATCAATGTCATGCGCTCGTGCTCGTTCGAGTAAGTACCCAGTAATATAGTCGATCTCTGTTGGGCGATTGTTATGAATATCTTGATGCATGGATGAGAAGTTCTCGCTTGTGGCTTCTATCACCTGTTTTGTTCGAGCAAATAGCTCAGTATTGTCACAAGAGAAGCCTTCGGCATTTATCACTGCACTTATCTCAATACATAAAATCTCAATGATCTCTAGGGTATCTCTTGCCGCTAACTGACCATTTCGGCAACCTTTTAAAGCCGTGAGTGGATTAATACAGCAGTTGATCGCAAGTTTATTCCACAATGCTTGATAGATATTCCTATCAGCTTGGGCAGGGGGCAGTGCCAGATTAAAGGTTTGAACTAAATGATCGAGTCCCGCTTCAGCCTTGTTATTAAGAGGCCCAATAATGGTTTGTCCTTGACCGGTATGAAGAACCTGCTGTTTATTTTTTCGCAGTGCACCATGAGTGGTTGTGGCAAAAAAAGCAGGATGCTCAAAAATTTGTCCTAAGACAGCCTCAACAGCGCCCATGCCATTGTGACTAAATACAATAGAGCAATCGGGCTTTAGCAATGAAGTAATGGGTAGAAGCGCGCTTTGTACTTGCCACGCCTTAACGGTCACGATCAGTAAATCGGCACTTGCCAACTGAGTCTCTTGATTACAGGGAAATACAATAGCGGGTTGTTGATCTAGCGACAGTGAGAGTGATGACTCAGAACCGCGAGTCCATAACGAGACAGTGTGACCAGCGTTGTTGAGATAGCAGGCCCAAAGAGAGCCAATGGCACCGGCGCCAAGGATGCAAATATTCAAACCATACTCCAGAGTATTCATGCATGGCTAGGATACTCTCAATAGCATCATTTCGCGAATTAACGGGATCAAAAAAGGCGCTAAAAAGCGCCTTCTTTATAACTTAGAGTTCGACTTAGAACTTGTAAGTTACTGCAACGTAGTGACTTACGCCTGATGATTCGAATGCATCGCTATCTTTGATACCGTATACATCTTTGTATAGCTTAAGGCCGTAACCTACTGCGTAACGATCTGAGTGCCAGTAGATGCCGTTGAACATTGCGCCGCCGTTGCTAGCTGAAGAGTATTCTTCTTCCATGCCGAATTGGTAGTCAATGTAACCTTGGTAAGAAACGAATGAACCGTTCTCGAAGAAGTAGAAAGGTTTGAACCAGTTAGTAGATACTTGGAAACCGTTCCAATCTTTTACGTTTGAGTCATAAGTACCGTAAAGGTTAAGGCCGATTTTGCCTAACCAAGGAACCATCACGTCAGAACCAAGACCAATTTTTTGTTGGTTTACACCAAATGTGCCTTTAGCAGCGTTAGTTGTAACTCCATCCCAAGTGATTTCAGAAGCAATGTAAAGCTCTTGTACTGGACCAAAAGACAGGTCTTTCTTAGTCATCGCGTCGATAGACATACGAGGCGCAAACTTCATGAACATTTTTGCGTCAGCGTCAGCTTTATCAGAGCTAGGGTTGCTTAGTAGGTTGAATACATCAACGTAGCCGTATAGGTCGAAGATACCAGAGCGGCCGCCGAATTCCATTTCTAGGTAGTCGTGGCTAGAGTTGCCAGGCTTTTCATCGAAAGCACCCATTAGGTTGAATTGCAACCATTTGTAATCGTTCTTGTGGATGTCACCGTCTGTGTAGTCAGCAGCCATTACAGGTGCTGAAGTAGCCGCTAGTAGGCCAAGAGTTAAAAGTGATTTACGCATAATAATGGGTACTCTAAAAAATGTTTTTGCGAAAAAATGAACTTGCCATTCCATAGCAACCGTTTCCGTGAAGCGAATAATAGAGATCTGGCACGCAAATGGAAGTGGCAAAATGTAAAAGTTCAATTCAGATCGGTGATCTCAATCACACTTTTGTAAAGAGGGTGCTCAAAGGTCAGTCAAACGGACATTTTCAAGGGAACTTTTTGGGTAACAAAATGTGGCAGGATTTCTGATCTATCTATTTTCGTTTGCGTAACAGTTCTGGAGATTAGAAAAGAAGAGTGGCTTATGTCTGTAATCAAACTGTTTCCCTTAAGTTCGGTCGTTTTACCTGAAGGGAAAATGAACCTAAGAATCTTTGAACCTCGCTATAAGCGTATGATCAGCGACTGTTGTAAAGCGGGAGAGGGTTTTGGTGTTTGTTTAATAAGTGAACCAACTACTTCTTCTCCTAGAAATATCTCTCGTGTCGGCACACTCGCAGAAATCATCGATTTTGAGCAACTTTCAGACGGTTTCCTTGGTGTAACTATTGTGGGAACTCGTCGCTTCAGGGTGAAAAGGGTTTGGAGTGAGTTTGATGGCTTACGGTGCGGGGAGGTAGAGAATCTCTGCAACTGGGATAGCCGAGAACTCTCACGAGACAACCTTTACATCAGTGATAAATTGCAAAGGGTTTATCAGCGATTTCCGGAGATTAAGAATCTTTACTCACATTGCTTCTTTGATGATGCAACCTGGGTAAGCCAGAGATGGTTGGAACTGCTACCGATAGAGCAGCAGCAATTTGAGCACCTCATTTCCCAAGCGGATTGTGATGAAGCGTTGAGGTTCCTCTGCCAAGCCATTGAAGCTCAATGAATGATATCCGGAACCACAACCATGTCTGAGGCATGCTGAACCTGCTGCGCGTATTTTGCTCAGCAACACATCGTTAGCCTCTGCCGCTTCTTTTCAATGGATAAACGATGTCCTTTTTTATACTGTCGTTTAGGGATCACCAGTCTTTCCGGTTGTTCTTGGTTTGGTGGCGTCGATAAAGATGCAGTTCGAACTCATTGACAATGTACCAGACGACAATGGAGAGGTTTAGCCGCCCAGAGTTATACTCTGATGCGTTGCAATTAATAAGTCCCTCTCAACCTGCCCTGACTTGATGAAATGACAGAGAAGGTCAAGAAAAACCACTACATCATATCCGCTCACGCACACATTTCCCCAGCAATCGGTGGAGTAGAGTATCGAAGTATCTGGATAGGTCGACTTGGATATTCATGAAACTTTACGGCACCGCTTACCTAATGCATAAAGAGTCGAGGCATCTTAGGCGTGTTCGGTTATTGCCGTCTATTGGGAACCAAGAACACGTTTAAGAAAAACACTTCAAACACAGCAGGGACAACGATACTTTCTTATGTCCGGCAGGGCAAAACCTTGTTTATAAGACAGCGGCTAAAGGTGGATACAGAGAGTGTCACTCAGACGCCAAACAATGTGCGTTCGCCTAGTTAGACACGACTGTACGACAAGCCAAAATATGAAAAGTAGTAACGAGGCACCTCTACAGTGAAGCTGTTGAGCGATCCAATACGATGCGGCTCTCACCCTATGGTCTGAAAACTTATCTGCGTCGGAGTGAGACTATAGAACAACGTTTCGCAGATGCAGAACAACGCCATTGACATTGTTATGCTCGCTTCCGCAGTTTGGCGAAAGTACAAATGCAATGTTGGATGGCAACAACTGCTCTAAATATCAGGAAGATAGCTCTGGTGGTGAATCATCTACAAAGATTGAGGCTAAAAAGGGTTCAAATAAAGCATTTCCCAACGTTTAGGAACCAAACATCAGCCTTCAGAAGATAAAGTGCGTAATAAGTAAAAAATCGCGATCGTAACCCGAACGGTAGCTTATTAAAAGAGAACTCCGCCGAAAAATGGTGTTCGCCTGCAATCTGAAGCCGACAAATATGTGTCGGCTTTGTTTGATCTAGATGAAAGATTCAGCCGTATCTTAATTGCCTAACAAAGGAAATGGGACAAAATTATGAAACTATTAAAAGCTACCTTACTCGCTACACTGACTTTATTTTTCGTTACTGCTTGTGACGATGATGATGATGATACAAGTTCAACCCTTAGCGCGGCTACGATCGCCGATGCTGCGGTTGCCGATGGCAATTTTACAACCTTAGTAGCAGCCGCTCAGCAAGCCGACCTTGTAGACACTTTATCAGATCCAAATGCCGAGCTTACTGTGTTTGCTCCAACAGATGCTGCTTTCGAGAAGTTTTTGATGGAGAATAATCTAACTGCCGATGAGCTATTAGGCAGTCCAGATCTGGCTGATATTCTAACGTACCATGTAATTGCTGGAGAAGTTGATGCAGCAACTGCTATAGGACTTGCTGGTACTACAGTAGAAAAGGTTAACGGTGATAACTCTGCCTTGTCATTAAGCGGTGAAAACTTATTGGTCAATACCGCCACAGTGACAGCAACTGATATCCTCACCGGAAACGGCATTATTCATGTGATTGATGCAGTATTGGTGCCGCCTGCGGACGTGGGTGAGCCAACTTCGAATATTGTAGAAACTGCAATAAACGATGGTCGCTTTACAGTTTTAGTTCAAGCACTCATTACCGCCAATTTAGATGGCGCACTAGCTGATGAAAACGAAACATATACAGTGTTTGCGCCAACCGACGATGCTTTCACAGCATTACTCGCTGAACTAAACATTGACGCTGCCACTTTGTTAGCCAATCCAGACTTGGCAACTATTTTGCTCAACCACGTTGTTCAAGACGCTGCGGTAGATTCAGTCACAGCGATGAGTTTAAACGGAACTAGTGCAACTACGATGGCAATGAAAGAAATCGCTATCGCCATTGATGAAGAAACTGACACACTAACCGTAGGTGGTTCTACCGTTATCATTAGAGATGTATACACTACCAATGGTGTTATCCATGTTATTGATGCTGTGATTATCGATTAGAAGCCGATCACACCTCACCCTAGATAAGCCAATGCTCGATACATATCGAGCATTGGCTTATCTAGACACAACACAACCAATTACTTGCTTCGCACTAGTTAGTTGATATAGCTATGCCACCAGCACTATAGCGTGTATGCCATTAATGATTTAGCCAACATTTACGCGCTTGTTATCGAAGACAACCGCCGCCCATTGGCAACTAGCGCGACCCTGAGCGTCCTTCATGCCGCATCTTTACTCGCAGTCGCTACAGTTGACGTATACTTAACAGAGTCAATGGACTTAACAAATAGTGATCCAGCCCTACTTGGGTTGCGTATACATATATTGTACAGAACGTTTATGTTGCAGAAAGTACCTATGTAGTGACAGTGACTGGCGTAGGCAGTAAAGAACCTTTTCTTCAACTTGAAAGTGCGGCACTAGAAAACGGTAAGGTGTACAAGGCGATTGCAACCAATGGGTGCATACTCGCTGCAGACATCACCGAATAATCTATCAGGGAGGTTCGTCCCCCCTAGCTCTCAAAAGGTGAATCATGGAAACGTTAGCCAAAGCCTCAAACCCGACTCGGGCAGAGTGGAACGAGTGCATGGTCAAGGTACAGCAGGGGGATAAGGACGCCTTTGCTAAGGTGTTTAAACATTTCTCTCCTCGTTTAAAGCAGTTTGCTTATAAACATGTGGGAAATGAACAAGTAGCAATGGAGTTAGTGCAAGATGCTCTAGCGGCAGTTTGGCAAAAGTCTCATCTGTTTGACGGTAGTAAAAGTGCACTATCCACATGGATATACACTATTGCTCGAAACCTTTGCTTTGACCTTCTTCGCAAACAAAAAGGCCGAGAACTACATGTACACTCAGAAGATATTTGGCCAGACGACTACTGTCCACCAGACTTAGTTGACCAGTATTCACCTGAGAGAAACATGCTAAGAGAGCAGATTGTACGGTATCTAGATACGCTTCCAGTGAAGCAAAAAGAAGTGGTTAAAGCGATATATCTAGACGAGTTACCTCATCAAGAAGTAGCAGACAAATTTGATATTCCTCTCGGAACCGTTAAATCAAGATTGAGACTGGCGGTAGAGAAGTTGAAAGACACAATAAGGGCGGATCAAGTATGAAACATCATCCAAGTAACGAGTTGTTGAAAGCCTATGCGGATGGAACCATAGATGCTTGTAATGGACTGACGCTCGCAGCTCACGTAGAGACCTGTAGTCACTGTCGCAGCAAGATAGAAGAGTTTGAGGCTCAAGCTTCCCAATCTTTAATGGAACAAGACGCAGAGGTCGATTTCGACCAAAACATGATGGAGGCGATGTTTAATGACATCATCTCGCTAGACAAACAGACTGCTATCACAAAGCCAAAATCGGCGGTGAAAATTGAAGTGAATGGTAAACAGTTCTTCCTTCCTAAGTCGCTGCAAAACGTTAGTACACGGCTGAGTGACTGGAAAAGTTATGGCGGTAAAGTGTATACCGCGCACCTTGATATTGGAGAGCAAGAGCGTGTGAGCTTGCTGTACATAACAGGAGGAGTGCAAGTCCCCCAACACACCCACAAAGGTATTGAGACGACACTAGTATTACATGGTAGCTTTAGTGACGAAGAGGGGCAATACAGTGCCGGTGACTTTACCGTTGCCGATGCTTCTATAAAACATGCCCCGCGAACCGAAGAAGGGCAAGACTGTTTATGTCTAACCGTTCTGAGTGATCCAATGGTATTCACTCAAGGGGTTGCACGAATCTTTAATATGTTTGGTCGAGGAATGTACCCATAGAGTTTAACAGACCCAATCCGAGACATTGAAAATGCCACACTCAGTGTGGCATTTTTATTGAAGCTAGGCAGAATCTGATTCTTCTTTTAACGATTGGTTGTGCTGTTTTTCATCTTCCAAACCGCGTAGACGAGCCTTTTCTAGGACGTCGTTAAAATACCCTCGAAGAGAATAAAGCATGATCAAGCTAGGGATGACCATGGCGGCAGTAATAATAAAAAACAGTGACCAGTCATTTAGATAGTCAACTAATTCACCACTGAAGGAAGCGAGGGTCGTTCGACCGAAGTTGCCTAAAGAGGCAAGCAGCGCGTATTGCGTGGCAGAGAAGGCCTGTCCGGTTAAAACCGTTAAGAAGGAAACAAAGGCTACGGTGGAGAATGCCGTTGTAAAGTTATCGACAATAATGGTGGCTAAGAATAAGGTTTCACTTGGGCCCGCTTTCGCTATCCAAGCAAACATCAGGTTACTGGATGCCATAGCTACACCGCCAATCATTAGACCACGTACAATGCCAAATCTGACGTTGAACATACTGCCGACGATGGTGAAGAGTATGGTCGCTCCCCAGCCAAGTAGTTTAGAGTAATGTCCGATCTGTTCGTTGCTAAAGCCTATCTCTTTGTAAAATGGAATCGACATTCGACCAAGGAATGCTTCACCAATCTTAAACAAGAAAACAAACAGTAAAAGAGTGATGGCGACTCGTACGCCATTGCGCCTAAAGAAATCGGCAAAGGGTTCAATTAGGGTAACGCTTAACCAAGCAACGACTCGAGAGCCTACCACTTTGTTATGACGCTGCTCTGCCTCTGCTTGTAGTTTACTTCGAGCTGTATGCGGCTCTTTGGTAAGCAGTGTAAACAGCATGAGTATACCAATAATGGCTGTCATCCCCATGTAAACCCCGTTCCAGCCGATGCTATCAGCATTAACGAAGGCTAAATAACCCGGTAGTGAGTAACCCGTCCACCACCCAACAACGGCCATTGCTGACGCTTGAGGTAACTTAGACGCTTCACTTTTTGGGAAGCTATCAATTCGGTATGCATCGATAGCAACATCTTGAGTAGACGAAGCAATGGCGATGCCTAGCGCTAACATAGAGGTAAACATTAGGCTCTTGGCAGGGTCAACGCCGGAAATAGCCAGGGTACACATCAACATGATCCCTTGGCATAAAAAGATCCACGATCGACGTTGGCCTAATAGACGGTGCAAAAGAGGTAATTTAACGCGGTCAACTAACGGTGCCCACATGAAGTTGATGGCATACACGGCAAATACCGAGCCGAAATAGCCAATGGCTGCGCGAGTTAATCCAGCATCTTTTAGCCAACCAGACATATTTGAGCCAATTAACACCCAAGGGAAACCGCTAGAGCAACCCAACATAAACACCCAAAGTAGGCGCTTATCGAGGTAGCTTTTGAACGTCTCACTCCAAGACATTTTTTCCGTCATTCTATTTCCTTTTGCTCAATACAGTCGCAGGGCCCATGGACCCTGCGTTTACTATAGAGCCTGTTGACCTTTTGCGATTAAGTTTTGCTCTACCAGAAGCCATTTAATCGAGGCGAGGGACTTGCCGCCTAGTCATCTATGCAAAAGGCGCTCAACGAAGAGTATATGGTTTCTGGTAGAGCCCTTCGGGTAGCGTTTGTTGGGCATTTCTACAGCGTTAGTCCCTTTTTATGTGGAACCACCACAACTAAAAGCGACTGCCTTGTATAAATGCCCAACAATTCGCTACAAAAATAATCTCAAAAGGCCAACAGGCTCTAGTACTCTAGATGAGATCTATTTCTGAATTGTCACTTTTGTGACAACGATAGGCGTGGAAGGAACATCTTTCATAAAACCAGAGCTTTTGGTCGGAACACTGGCCATTTTTTGAACCACATCATAGCCTTCAACGACTTGGCCAAAAACCGCATAGCCAGGGTTTGAAGAAGAGTAGTTCAAGAACGCATTGTCTGAATAGTTGATGAAAAACTGACGAGTTGCTGAGTCAGGGTTGTTGGTGCGCGCCATAGCAACACTTGCAACCTTGTTCTTTAAGCCATTGCTTGCTTCATTTTTGATTGGGCCATAGGTTTGAATTTGGTTCATATCTTCATCAAAGCCACCACCTTGTGCCATAAAACCAGGGATAACACGATGAAAGATGGTGCCTGCATAGCTGCCATCTTCCACATAGCGTAAAAAGTTTGTGCTAGTGACAGGCGCTTTTTCTTCATCTAATTGAATAGTGAAGTTACCCAGTGTTGTTTCAAACACCACTTTGGTGCTAGCAAAAACAGATGCGCTAAACAGTGCGCACATTAATAGTAGTAATCGGCTCATTGAAATTTCTCCTCCATGTAATCGATAAGCTCTACGTCATTCGCAATCTCATTTAACACTAGTTTAGATACGTGATTGAGGATGAGTTCAATTTGTTCATTGGATGCACCCATAGAATTGGTGGCCTTGGCACTGCCGGTATAGGTTTTCACAAATTTACCGCTCGGCGTTTCGGCAGTTACCTTTAGAGTCACCTTGGCATCCATATCGTTGCTAAATGCTGATGAGTTAACGCGCACCAAGGCTTCTTGAACCTCTAGTTCAACGTTATTTTCACTGCTTAGCGAAATAACAAAACCTTGCGACTCTAGAAGAGATTTCATCGCGTTGTTAAACGAAATTCTAGCATTTTGTTTGGCGTGAATAGGTAGCGCTTTATCTTCGCCTTTCTTTACTAAAGCGAGGTACTGAGCAGTTCGTACATCAGTTGTGCTCAGCGCCAGAGATTTTTGTTCATTCAAGGTAATCTGGTTACTGTCAGCCGCTGGAGCAAAGTTTAGCTGTTGATCTGTCGGGTTAGCACAGCCGCTCAGGATAAGGACTGAAAAAGCAACAATCAGCAAGTGTTTCATCGATAGTTCCCTTAATGAGATAGTGAAAAATGAAAGAATAATTCTGAGACTATCACAAGCCTCAGAATAATAGCGCTATTTGATTGATTTTCTTGATGCTTTCTCAGCAGAAACAATCGTGAACTTTTTATTGTTTGCCACTACTTTTACCTTGTTTGGCCCAAACAGTCGGCCAAGTTTGGCGGGATAACCTAGATGGCTGTTGCCGATCACGAGTAGCTTACCTCCATCTTCCAGCACTTTATGTGCGTCAGTGAACATCTGCCAAGCAATATGGTCGGTCACGGTATTTTGTTGATGGAAGGGTGGGTTACATACAACCAGGTCGTGGCTACTGGCTTCAAAACCATCAAGGCAGTTGTTGGCGACAAAGGTGAATCTTTGTGGATTGCTGACATTGTCTTCGACATTAATGCGGGCTGACTCTACCGCCATAAAACTTTCATCAACACTGGTAATGGTGGACTCTGGGTTGTTTCTACCCAACTGAATTGACAACACGCCGTTACCGCAACCTAGGTCAATGATCTTCTTGTGTTGAGAGTGGCTAGGTAGATGATTGAGCACAAAGCGAGCGCCCAGGTCTAGGCTCTCTCCAGAATAGACATTGGCAAGATTGCACAGTTGCATGTCATGTTCAGGCACAGTCCAACAGGTTTGTGCTTCTACTTCCTTGATAGGCTGAGCATTACTTTTACTAAACACGAGTCTGTGCTTTTTCCAAGCTAGGGATGTCGATGTTTCGCCAAGGTGCTGTTCGAACAGTTTTAGTGTTGAAGTATGGATAGCATTCGCCTTATTGACCGCGACGACAGGCGTATTTTCACGCAGGGACTGTCTTATTTGATGTAACTGCCAGGTCAAGAATCGATTACTTTTTGGGATCTGTAGGATAACGGCATCAATATCGTTGGGGATAGTGTCGGTAGAACGCAGAAATTCAACCTTATTACACTGATTGCGTTGTAGGTTCTTCAGTGCACCTTTTTGACTAATAAGGGAGTCTGATTGCAGGCACACTTCATAGTCTCGAGAAAACCAGCAGCTAAGCGCCCCGAAGTTATCGTTCAGAATGAGAATCTTAGAACCAGCTACGAGAGGGTTCTCAGTAAAGTGATTGATAACGTACTCATCACCGGCATCCCAAGCTTGAAAGGTCTCGTTTGCCCTTTTAGGAAATCGATGTAACGTAAATTGTTGGTCGTGCAGTGCAAGCTCGGTCTTCATGATTATCAGTGTTAAAAAAGTGATACTAAACTATGTCTATTGTCGCAAATTAGCCCTATTTATGCGAATTAACTTATTGTTCTGATTTAGAATAAAGAAAACGATTAGGTCCAAATGCGCCTGCATTTCGTACTAAAATGTAGCGATTGGCGAAAAATTGAGCTTTTACATTATACTTAAGCGTATCAACTTAGAGAAACAGCATGCTACAGCAATTAATTGAGCAGAAATTGGATCATCACTTCTCTCCGCACCATCTACAAGTCATTAACGAGAGCTACAAACACAATGTACCTGAAGGCTCTGAAAGCCACTTTAAGGTTGTTGTGGTGAGTGACAGATTCGAGAATTTACGACTGATTGCCCGCCATAGATTGGTAAATCAAGTACTCAGTGATGAACTTGCTGGTGGTCTGCATGCACTTTCAATGCACACCCTGACAAAAGATGAATGGAAAGATCAGCAAATTCCAGAATCTCCGGATTGTATGGGTGGGGGACACTAACGAAAACTCGATAATGGTTTGTTTGTTACATTTTTACTGGTTGTTCACAATTTAACCTGGGTCTCATAAAAACGGTGTCCGCGCTGTGCTTTAGATCAAGTTTTATGGTGCTTGATGGCGTAAATTTGTAATTTATTGCTAATCCTTATCGCTCAACATGGAATGTATCGGGCTGATGATGTTAGAATTGCAGGCCCGGAAGGAATCCCTCTAGCGGATTCGTATGGTAATTAACAAGGATATGTTAGAAAAAACTGACCTATCTGTTATGAACAAGCACATTATGGATGTGCTTGTATTTTGAAAGTCTTTTTTCCTTAAAATAGTGCAAGTGCGTATGATTACAATTAAAAAGGGTTTGGACCTTCCTATTTCAGGCGCTCCTACCCAGGTGATTAATGACGGTAATACCGTCTCAAAAGTCGCCTTGCTTGGCGAAGAGTACGTGGGCATGCGTCCAACAATGCATGTTCGCGAAGGGGACGCAGTAAAGAAAGGACAGGTTCTATTTGCTGACAAAAAGAATCCTGGCGTAGTATTTACTGCACCTCAAAGTGGTACGGTGACACAAGTTAACCGTGGTGCGAAGCGTGTGCTGCAATCAGTTGTTATCGAGATAGCTGGTGATGAGCAAATCACTTTCGACAAATATGAGCAAAACGAACTGGCTAAGCTAGATGCGGGTGTGATTCGCAAGCAGCTTATTGATTCGGGCTCATGGACCGCTTTAAGAACTCGTCCGTTCAGCAAGGTACCAGCAGTCGACTCTACGACTAATGCCATTTTCGTTACAGCAATCGATACTAACCCATTGGCGGCAAATCCTGACGTTATTATTAACGATCAGTCTGAAGCATTTGTTGCAGGTTTGGACCTGCTATCAGTGCTGACTAATGGCAAGGTATTCGTGTGTAAAAATGGTGGCTCACTTCCTCGTTCAGAGCAAAGTAATGTTGAAGAGCACGTGTTCTCTGGTCCGCATCCAGCGGGTCTAGTGGGTACTCATATGCACTTCCTTTACCCTGTGAATGAAGAGCATGTGGCGTGGAACCTTAGCTACCAAGATGTTATCGCTTTCGGCAAGCTGTTCCTGACCGGTGAGATCTATTCTGACCGCGTTGTTGCGCTGGCAGGCCCAGTAGTCAACAACCCTCGCTTGGTTCGTACTACTGTTGGTGCTTATCTTCCAGAGTTAGCAGATAAAGAGATGATGCCAGGTGAAGTGCGCATTATTTCAGGTTCTGTACTTTGGGGTACTAACGCGGCAGGTCCTCATGCGTACCTTGGTCGCTACCACCAACAAGTTTCTGCGCTTCGTGAAGGCAGAGATAAAGAATTATTTGGTTGGGCAATGCCAGGTAAGAACAAGTTCTCAATTACTCGTTCATTCCTTGGCCACCTATTTAAAGGCCAATTATACAACCTAACTACATCGCTAAATGGCGGTGAGCGTGCAATGGTTCCAATCGGCAACTACGAGAAAGTAATGCCATTGGATATCGAGCCGACACTGCTTCTGCGCGATTTGTGTGCTGGTGATGTAGACAGTGCACAGCGCTTAGGTGTTCTAGAGCTATCTGAAGAAGATGTTGCTCTTTGTACTTATGTTTGTTCAGGCAAATATGAATACGGTGAGTTACTTCGAGAGTGTCTAGACACTATAGAGAAGGAAGGTTAAGTCATGTTGAAGAAATTTATTGAAGACATCGAACCGCATTTTGAAGCCGACGGTAAGTGGGAGAAGTGGTATCCGCTTTACGAAGCTGCAGCCACTCTATTTTACACTCCGGGTACGGTAACTAAGACCAAAGCACACGTGCGTGATAGCGTTGACCTCAAACGCATCATGATCATGGTGTGGTTTGCTGTCTTCCCTGCCATGTTCTGGGGTATGTACAACACGGGTAACCAAGCGATCAGCGCGCTAACCTTCCTACATTCAGGTTCTGAGTTAGCAAGTATTGTTGCAGGTAATTGGCACTACTGGTTTACAGAAATGCTAGGTGGCACCATAAGTGCTGAGGCCGGGTGGGGCAGTAAGATGCTGCTCGGTGCAACCTACTTCTTACCTATCTATGCCACGGTATTTATCGTAGGTGGTTTCTGGGAAGTTCTATTCTGTATCGTGCGTAAACACGAAGTGAATGAAGGCTTCTTCGTTACCTCTATCCTATTTGCATTGATTGTTCCGCCAACATTGCCTCTATGGCAGGCCGCACTAGGTATTACCTTTGGTGTAGTGGTAGCGAAAGAGATCTTTGGTGGCACAGGACGTAACTTCCTGAACCCTGCTCTTGCAGGCCGTGCATTCCTATTCTTTGCTTACCCAGCTCAAATCTCGGGTGACTTAGTATGGACGGCAGCGGATGGTTTCTCTGGCGCAACGGCTCTTAGCCAATGGGCTCAAGGTGGCGACGCTAACCTAGTTCATAATGTGACTGGCCAAACGATCTCTTGGATGGATGCTTTCATTGGTAACATCCCTGGCTCTATCGGTGAGGTATCGACCTTATTCCTGATGCTAGGTGCACTGATGATCGTGTACATGGGAATTGCATCTTGGCGCATCATCGCCGGCGTTATGATCGGTATGATCGCAACAGCAACGCTATTTAACTTAATTGGTTCTGATACCAATGCGATGTTTAGTATGCCTTGGCATTGGCACCTTGTTCTTGGTGGCTTTGCATTCGGTATGTTCTTCATGGCGACAGACCCTGTTTCAGCCTCTTTTACCAACAGCGGTAAATGGTGGTACGGTATCCTAATTGGTCTAATGTGTGTATTGATTCGTGTTGTTAACCCAGCCTACCCAGAGGGTATGATGCTGGCGATTCTATTCGCGAACCTATTCGCTCCATTATTCGACCACGTTGTTATCGAGAAGAACATTAAGCGGAGACTAGCACGCTATGGCAAATAAGAACGATAGCATTAAGAAAACGCTAGGTGTCGTTGTTGGTTTGAGTTTGGTCTGCTCTGTCGTGGTTTCTACCGCGGCAGTGGGCCTGCGCGATAAACAGCAAGCTAACGCGGTACTGGATAAGCAAACAAAAATCGTAGAAGTCGCACAGATCTCTGAACAAGGTACTATCCAAGAATTGTTTGGTGATTTCATTGAACCTCGTCTGGTTGACTTTGAAACGGGTGAGTTCGTTGAAGGCGACGCTGGCGCATACGACCAACGTAAAGCGGCAAAAGATCCTGCTGAATCAATCCGCTTAGCTGCTGATGATGACGCAGCTAAGATCATTCGTCGTGCTAACGTAGGTACGGTATACCTTGTTAAGGACGGAGATAGCTACTCTAAGGTTATCCTTCCTGTGCACGGCAACGGCCTTTGGTCGATGATGTACGCTTTTGTGGCGGTTGAGATGGACGGCAACACGGTTTCCGGCATTACTTATTACGAGCAAGGTGAGACTCCTGGATTAGGTGGCGAGATAGAAAATCCTAATTGGGTATCTCAGTTCGAAGGTAAGAAACTGTTTGACGACAACTTTAAGCCTGCGTTGAAGATTGTTAAAGGTGGCGCAACAGCCGGTGATATTCACGGTGTTGATGGACTATCTGGTGCAACTCTGACGGGTAACGGCGTACAACATACTTTTGATTTCTGGTTAGGCGACATGGGCTTTGGACCATTCCTTGCTAAGGTACGCGAAGGAGAGCTGAACTAATGGCTATATCTAAAGAAGCGAAGCAAAACCTTTGGGCTCCTGTTTTAGATAACAACCCGATTGCTTTGCAGGTTCTTGGTGTGTGTTCTGCGCTTGCGGTAACCACCAAGCTTGAAACAGCATTTGTTATGACATTAGCGGTAATCTTTGTAACTGCTTTGTCTAACTTCTTCGTGTCTGTTATTCGTAACCACATTCCAAACAGCGTGCGTATCATCGTTCAGATGGCAATTATCGCATCGCTTGTAATCGTGGTAGACCAAATCCTTAAAGCTTACCTATACGATATCTCTAAGCAGTTATCGGTTTTCGTTGGCTTGATCATTACTAACTGTATCGTAATGGGTCGTGCAGAAGCATACGCTATGAAATCTGCACCACTACCATCGCTACTGGATGGTATCGGTAATGGTCTAGGTTATGGTTTCGTACTGATTACCGTTGCATTTTTCCGTGAGCTTATCGGCTCTGGTAAATTGTTTGGTATGGAAGTACTGCCTCTAGTGTCTGACGGTGGTTGGTACCAGCCTAACGGTATGTTCCTACTTGCACCGTCTGCATTCTTCTTGATTGGCTTTATGATTTGGGCAATCCGTATCTTCAAGCCTGAACAAGTAGAAGCGAAGGAGTAATAGCACGATGGAACATTATATTAGCTTGCTGGTGAAATCGATTTTCATCGAAAACCTAGCATTATCCTTCTTCTTGGGCATGTGTACATTCCTTGCTGTATCTAAGAAGGTAAAAACCTCTTTCGGTCTTGGTGTAGCAGTTGTGGTGGTATTGACCATCGCAGTTCCTGTGAACAACCTGCTTTACAACCTAGTGTTGAAAGAAAACGCATTAGTCTCAGGTGTGGATTTAAGCTTCCTTAACTTCATTACCTTCATCGGTGTTATTGCAGCCCTAGTACAGATTTTGGAGATGGTGTTAGATCGCTTCTTCCCGCCTTTGTACAATGCGCTAGGTATCTTCCTACCGCTAATTACGGTGAACTGTGCAATCTTCGGTGGTGTATCTTTCATGGTACAGCGTGACTACAACTTCGTTGAATCAGTAGTATACGGCTTTGGCTCTGGCGTAGGCTGGATGCTAGCAATCGTTGCTCTTGCTGGTCTGCGTGAGAAGATGAAGTATTCAGATGTACCTCCAGGTCTGCGTGGCCTTGGTATCACCTTCATCACTGTAGGCTTGATGGCGTTAGGCTTTATGTCTTTCTCCGGTGTTCAACTGTAAGAGTAAATTATAAGGATTAGTCAATGAATACTATCGTTCTTGGCGTAGTGATGTTTACTCTGATTGTATTGGCTCTAGTGCTAGTGATCTTATTCGCTAAATCTAAGCTGGTACCAACGGGTGACGTCAACATTTTAGTAAATGGTGACCCTGAGAAAGGCTTTACTGTTTCTCCAGGTGACAAACTGCTTGGCGCTCTTGCTGGCAACGGTATTTTCGTATCGTCTGCTTGTGGTGGCGGTGGCTCTTGTGGCCAGTGTCGTGTAAAAGTGAAGTCTGGCGGTGGTGATATTCTACCGACCGAGCTTGACCACATTAGTAAAGGTGAAGCACGTGAAGGCGAGCGTCTAGCGTGTCAGGTAGCAGTGAAAACTGACATGGCTATCGAGCTTCCAGAAGAAATCTTTGGTGTTAAAAAGTGGGAATGTACTGTTCTTTCTAATGACAACGAAGCGACCTTCATCAAAGAGCTTGTACTTCAGATCCCTGATGGCGAGGAAGTGCCTTTTCGCGCAGGTGGTTACATTCAGATTGAAGCTGAACCCCATCATATCAAGTACGCGGATTTTGATATCCCAGAAGAGTATCGCGAAGATTGGGATAAGTTTAACTTATTCCGCTATGAGTCAGTGGTTAAAGAACCATCTATCCGCGCATACTCAATGGCTTCTTACCCTGAAGAAGAAGGTTTGATTAAGCTGAACGTGCGTGTTGCAACGCCGCCGCCTAACAACCCTGACGTACCACCAGGTATCATGTCTTCATACATCTGGTCACTTAAAGCGGGTGACAAGTGTACTATCTCTGGTCCATTTGGTGAGTTCTTCGCTAAAGATACAGACAACGAGATGGTGTTTGTTGGTGGTGGTGCCGGTATGGCGCCAATGCGCTCGCACATCTTCGATCAGCTACTTCGTCTGAAGTCTAAGCGTAAGATGACGTTCTGGTATGGTGCTCGCTCGAAGCGTGAGATGTTCTACATTGAGGACTTCGATAACCTAGCAGCAGAAAATGATAACTTCATTTGGCATTGTGCACTGTCTGATCCTCTTCCAGAGGACAATTGGGACGGTTACACAGGCTTTATCCATAACGTATTGTACGAAAACTATCTGAAAGACCATGAAGCGCCTGAAGATTGTGAATACTACATGTGTGGTCCACCTATGATGAACGCAGCTGTAATCGGCATGCTAAAAGACCTAGGTGTAGAGGATGAAAACATCCTACTCGATGACTTCGGTGGTTAAACCGTAATCGAATAAAACAATGGCTGGCTCTTTGAGTCAGCCATTTTGTTTTGTGTTAGAGAAGTTTGTTAAATACTCAACTATTTATGGAGATCAAGATGAAAGCTGTAAGTCATCTTATTCAAGGTTCGAAGTGGTTAATGACACTGCTGATTTCAGTAGTGGTATTAACGGGCTGTGAGCAAGCACCCAAGCAGGTTGCATTGAGCGGCAAGACGATGGGTACCACCTATCACATAAAGTATATTGCTGATGATAAGGCGCCAGAGCCTGAAGAAATGCAAAAGCGGATTGATGTCTTGCTAGAGCAAGTCAACGATCAGATGTCCACATATCGTCCTGAGTCTGAGCTAAGCCTTTTCAACCAGCATCAGACTTCAGCACCCTTTCCTGTATCAAAAGAGACCGAGATTGTGGTTGGTGAAGCCATTCGCTTAAACGAACTAACGGAAGGCGCTCTAGATGTAACGGTAGGCCCTTTGGTCAATCTATGGGGTTTTGGTCCAGAAGCTCGTCCTGACAAAGTGCCAACTGATGAAGAATTAGCATCACGACGTGAAATGGTAGGAATTCAACACCTGTCTGTTACAGAGCAAGGCTTATCAAAGGATATTCCGAATCTGTATGTTGATCTTTCAACCATAGCTAAGGGTTGGGGTGTTGATGTCATTGCCGATTACCTTGAGTCGCAGGGAGTGCACCGTTTCCTCGTTGAAGTCGGTGGTGAACTGAGATTGAAGGGCAATAACAGCGAAGGTATTCCTTGGCGTATCGCCATAGAAAAGCCGACGGTCGATGCTCGTGAAGTGGAATTGATCGTTCAGCCTGGTGATATGGCGATGGCGACATCGGGTGATTATCGCAATTATTTTGAGCGTGATGGTGTGCGTTATTCGCACATAATTAATCCAAAAACTGGCAAACCGATCGCACACAAGGTAGTCTCTGTGACAGCGATTCATCCATCATGTATGACGGCTGACGGTCTAGCGACGGGTCTGATGGTGATGGGAGAAGAAAGAGGCCTTCAGGTTGCGAACGATAATGATCTCGCGATCTTTATGATCGTAAAAACTGAAGATGGCTTTAAAGAGGTGTACTCAGAAGCCTTTGCCAAGTATTTGAATAAGTAGGATAGAGCAATGACAACGTTCTTAGTCACATTTGGAATTTTCCTCGGCTTCATTACTTTGATGTCTGTAGGCTATATTATCCAGAAGAAGGTCGTGAAGGGCAGTTGTGGCGGCCTAGACGCGATGGGCATTGATAAAGTGTGCAGTTGTCCTGAGCCTTGTGACGCTCGTAAACGCCGAGAAGCGAAAGCTGCGGCAAGAGCTGAGAAAGTCGCATCTTGGGAGAAAGACCGTATTGCTTAATCGTATTTGAGTAATAAAAAATGCCAAGCGTAAGCTTGGCATTTTTGTTTCTACTGACTGGGACTATTTCTGCTCAGGATTCTCTTCCATTTGAGCGCTATCCACTACATGTGACTCACCAAGGTCTCTTGGTAGTACAAGGTTCAGAAGAATCGCAACAATTCCGCAAAGGCTGATGCCTTGAAGACTGAACTCTCCCACACCAAATGCCATACCACCGATACCAAATACCAGCGTTACACCGACAATCACAAGGTTACGTGAGTTATGCAAGTCAACACGGTTTTGGATAAGGGTATTGAGACCCACTGTGGCAATAGAACCAAACAGCAACATCATAATACCGCCCATCACAGGGACAGGTATGGTTTGCAATACACCGCCCAATTTACCCACTAGTGCCAGCACGATAGCGGTTATAGCGGCGTAAGTCATGATTTTAGGGTTGTAGGATTTGGTTAGCATCACTGCGCCTGTCACTTCACTATAGGTCGTGTTAGGTGGTGCACCCATCATGCTTGCTGCCATTGTTGCAACGCCGTCACCGGCCATAGTGCGATGCAAGCCAGGTTTCTTCAGATAGTCTTTACCGGTTACGTTAGAGATCGCCAGCATATCGCCAACGTGCTCTACCGCTGGGGCAATAGCGACTGGAATCATAAACAAGATGGCATTGATGTTGAATTCAGGTGTCACAAAGTTAGGCAGTGCAAACCATGCGGCATTGGTCACTGGGCTAAAATCGACGATGCCAGCAAACAGACTCAAGGTGTAACCTACCGCGATACCGCCAAAGATAGGCAGTAGCTTTAAGAAGCCTTTGGCAAATACACTGATGATGATGGTGGTCAGTAGCGAGGCCAGAGAAATCCACAAAGCGATCTGCCCATCGACTAATTGAATAGCACCGTCTCCAGTTTTACCCAATGCCATATTTACCGCAACAGGGGCAAGACCGAGACCAATCACCATGATCACTGGACCCACTACCACCGGTGGTAGCAGTCTATGGATGATGGCAACACCACGGACACGAATCAAGCCGCCTAATGCTATATACACAACACCAGCAGCCATGAGTCCACCCATGGTGGCAGGAATACCCCAAGTTTGAACGCCATAGAGAATCGGTGCGATAAAGGCAAAAGAGGACGCTAAAAAGATAGGCACCGAGCGTTTAGTGATAAATTGGAACAGAAGGGTACCGACACCAGCACCAAACAGTGCCACGTTCGGATCTAGTCCCGTTAATAAAGGAACAAGAACAAGAGCACCAAACGCAACGAATAGCATCTGCATACCCTGTAAAATAGAAGTCATGATTTTCTTTCTCCATTTTTTGGAAAATCGACAAATACTAGCATCTACCTATTGGATGTGATGTTTATTAGATCAATTTTTAATTGATTGAATAGGTAAGGTAAGCAAATATTTTTTCAACAGGGCAAAGAGTAGGTTAAAATAACTGTATGCCTGAACAGTATTCTAATGACATGCCACAACGAAAGATCATCCATATTGATATGGATTGTTTTTTCGCAGCGGTAGAAATGCGCGACTTTCCCGAATATCGAAATCGTCCACTCGCAGTGGGCGGGAGTGAAACACAGCGGGGCGTGTTGAGTACCTGTAATTATGAGGCTCGCCGCTTTGGTATCCACTCAGCTATGCCTACCGCGCAGGCTAAAAAATTATGTCCTCACTTGTTGGTAGTACCTGGTCGTATGCAGGTGTACAAAGAGGTTTCGGCGCAAATTAGAGCTATCTTTGCTCGCTATACGCAGCTCATAGAGCCATTGTCGTTGGATGAAGCCTATCTTGATGTCACAGATAGCCTATCCTGCAATGGCTCTGCTACCTTGATTGCTCAGTCAATCCGGCGTGACATTGAAACCGAGCTTAATCTAACCGCGTCAGCAGGGATTGCTCCTATCAAGTTTTTGGCTAAGGTGGCATCAGATTTGAACAAGCCCAATGGGCAGTATGTGATACCGCCCAATCAAGTTCAGGCGTTCATTGACAGCATGCCTCTACAAAAGATACCGGGAGTAGGCAAGGTTGCATTGCAAAGACTGCATCGCACGGGCCTCTATCTTGGTGAGGATGTGCGTAAAGCCAACTATCGCGATCTGTTGGTCCGACATGGCCGATTGGGTGCCTCGCTTTGGAAGCGCTGCCATGGTGTCGACAATCGCAGTGTGCAGGTTTCTCGAGAGCGCAAGTCAGTGGGAGTAGAGCGAACCTTTACTAAAAACATCGAGACCCTTGAGCAGTGTTGGGAGGTGATAGAGCAACGACTTTATCCCGAGCTAGAGCGCCGCTTAGATAAGGTGGGAGGAGAGCACGTTCGTCCCATTACCAAGCAGGGTATTAAGGTTAAATTTGCTGACTTTCAACTGACAACCATTGAAACCGGTTCCAATAAGTTGAACTTAGCGGCCTTTTATCCTTTGCTAGAAGAAGTCTTGCTGCGCCAACAAGGTCGTGAGATTCGCTTGCTGGGTTTGAGTGTCATGTTGCAGCCAGAAGCTCAGGCGAAGCAGTTAAGCTTATTGGATAACGAATAATTTGGCTGTAGAGTAGCCAGGTATCATTTAACAAGGAATTCTCAATGATTAAGCGCATTACCTCTAGCATTTTAGTTGGGTCACTATTGATTGCTCCGGCACTTCAAGCGCAGTCGCTAGCGGACTACGAGTCTTGTAATGTCGATTTGAACAACGAGCTACACCTAGATGGAAAAGAGGTAGAGATCATTGACCGTGATGGTCACCGAGCGATATTTGAAGCTAAAGGCCTCGTTATTGATGGTGAGTCTATTCCTTTAAACAAAGAGCAACAGCAACTACTCGACCACTACAGAGTGCAATTGAACAGCGATATCCCTAAAGCTCGTGAAGTGGCACAATCTGGTGTGGATCTGGCGAATGAGGTGCTTGATGACGTATCGGCTAAGTTCAACGACACCGACGCGTTTGATAATGTGCGCCAAGCCATCGATGATTTTTACGCAAAACTAGAACAGCGCTATTATCAAGACGGAGAGTGGGTGTTAAAGCCTAATGCCTTCGGTAATATGTTCGATAATTGGCAGCAAGATTTTGCCGATGCCCGAGAGGTTTTCAATAGTGAGTTTTTTGCCAGTGCCTTTTCGGTGCTACAGGAAAAGCTCGCATCAGAAGACGGAATCAATTTTACAGAGCTTCAGAAACAGCTCAATGACCTCAAGGTTTCAGTAGAGAAAAAACTCCAACAACACTCTTCAGAAATCTCGGAAAAAGCACAAGATTACTGTGATTCAATGGGTAAATTAGCCGAAGAAGAGAAGTCTTTGATTGAAACTATCCCTGAATTGGAAAATTATCAACTGTTCAATATTTGAACTATATTTTAGTGGTTTCAGTGACTTGTAAGTTTTGTTACTTTTAACTAAGCAAATATCTGCAGATAAACTCAGAAAAACGTTTACAAAGCTTTAAACTGCTGTAGCATATGACTCGCTTCGTAAGACAAAGTTGTTAGACAAAATTAAGCAAAAGCAAGTTTCAAATTTTATTGTAAAAAGTAAAGTAGTGTTTTCTGTTTTTCCCTTAACTTAATGGCTAAAGTTTGCGAAGTCGTCACATTGGTGACATACGATTAATCTTAAATACTAAGGGACATAACATGTCAAAGACTACTGGTACAGTAAAATGGTTTAACGAAGAGAAAGGCTTCGGTTTCATTTCTCAAGACAACGGCGGCGCTGACGTATTCGTTCACTTCCGTGCTATCGTTTCTGAAGGCTTCAAAACTCTTTCTGAAGGCCAAAAAGTATCTTTCGAAGTTGAGCAAGGCCAAAAAGGTCCTCAAGCTTCAAACGTTACTACTATCTAATTTTAATTAGATTAAAAGTTTCTGAAAAGCCTGCTGTTTACAGCGGGCTTTTTTTTGTTTTAATTTTCATGTAATTCTCCGCGCTTCAAGCTCTCCCCCTGCTTCTCAATGCCCGCTAGAAACGTCAATAGATACTTGTACCACGTAGTAAATAACAGCTCATCCTAGCTTGTTAAAACACTCGCTAACGGCGTTAGAATTTTTGATTGTAGAATAACTACTTATCGAAAAATTCTGCCTTGCTATCCAGCGTTTTTCCTACGCTATTTCTGATCACTTAATTACTGTGATTGGTATTAAGGCTTTACTATAGATAAAATAAAGGTAGCCAATCTCAGCTACCTTTTTAATCATTTGATGGGGAAGGGTGCTTATCTAAATTGCTTCGCTTCAGGTAGCCACTCGAAGTCGCCCGTTGCTAATTTTTCTATGAGTTGCTGCTTACTGATATCAAAGGTTTTCACTAGCGCATCTAGGTCGCCATTGAAGTCGTCACGCAGCTTCATATTGATGATGCTCATTAGCATCACAACATCCATTGTTTGATAGTTGGCGAGATTCATGAGTTAGTCCTCGAAATCTGAGATCAACAGGTTTGCAGCGGCGAAAGCAGCGCGTTCACGGGTTTCTTTAGGCAGGCTAGTATCTGCAGCCACATCATTCAGTGTTTTTAGTGCACAAGTAATGGCTTGTGGGATGTAGCCTTGATCACCACTGCCAATTTGGGCATAGAGTTCGCGAACTAGGTCACAGCAATCGTAAATTTTCATTATGTTTCTCCAAAAATGAATAAGGCAGCCGAGGCTGCCTTTATTAAAATCTGTTTTTCCCCTTCCTAGAAAGGGGAATCAAAGCGTAAAGGCTTACTTAATCAGACCTTGTAGGTGCGCAACAATATTGTCCATCTCTACAGGGACTTTTTCGCCATCACGACGGCTCTTATACTCAAAGTGACCATTGTCCATGCTACGGTCACCAATAACCACGGTATGAGGAATACCAATAAGCTCGATATCTTTGAACATTACGCCTGGGCGTTCTTTACGGTCGTCAAACAGTACTTCGATGCCTTGAGCTGTTAGGTCTGCGTATAGCTTCTCTGCCGCTTCTTTAACGCGCTCAGATTTGTGCATGTTCATAGGGACGATAGCAACTTGGAAAGGTGCAATTGCGTCTGGCCAGATAATACCGTTGTCATCGTGATTTTGCTCAATCGCTGATGCAACAACACGTGTTACACCGATTCCGTAGCAACCCATTTCTAGAATTGAGTTTTTGCCATTAGAATCAAGCACGCCACAATTCATCTTATCAGTGTAAGTCGTACCTAACTGGAAGATATGGCCCACTTCAATACCACGCTTAAGTTGAAGCACGCCGTTGCCACATGGGCTTAGATCGCCTTCTACTACGTTACGAAGGTCTTCAACTTGACCTAGCTCTACGTCACGGCCCCAGTTGATACCAAAGAAGTGTTTGTCATCGATATTTGCACCTGCGCCAAAGTCACTTATTGCTGCAGCACTGCGGTCAACAATGAATGGAAGTTCTAGGTTCACAGGGCCAAGAGAGCCAGGGCCAGCGCCAATGATTGCGCGGATTTCTTCTTCTGTCGCCATTTCTAGTGGGGAAGCAACTTGAGGAAGGTTCTCTGCCTTTACTTCGTTTAGCTCGTGATCGCCACGGATGATAAGGCCAATAAGTTCTGCATCAACTTCTTCAGAAGCCTTAACAAATAAAGTCTTAACCGTCTTTTCAATTGGCAGCTCAAATTGCTCAACTAGCTCTGCGATAGTTTTCGCGTTTGGCGTGTCAACTTCTGTCATCTCTTGAGTTGGTGCAGCTAGTTCACCCGCTGGTGCCAGTGCCTCAGCTTTCTCGATGTTTGCAGCGTAGTCAGACTCACTAGAGAAGGCGATAAGGTCTTCACCACTTTCAGCAAGTACGTGGAATTCGTGAGAACCACTACCACCAATTGCACCTGTATCAGCAAGCACTGGACGATAATCAAGTCCCATGCGGTCAAATGCTTTACAGTAGGCTTCGTGCATCGCTTGGTAAGACTTCTCAAGACCTGCTTTGTCGACATCAAAGCTGTAAGCATCCATCATGCTGAATTCACGTGAACGCATAACGCCAAAACGAGGGCGTCGTTCATCACGGAATTTAGTTTGGATTTGATATAGATTCAGAGGAAGCTGTTTGTATGAGCTAATTTCGTTACGAACGATGCTAGTAATCACTTCTTCAGCTGTTGGGCTCAGCACAAATGGACGCATATGGCGATCGCTGAAACGTAACAGCTCTGCACCCATTTTCTCACTGCGGCCTGTTTCTTCCCAAAGTTCGAACGGTTGAACAACGGGCATTAAAGTCTCAACAGCACCTGCATTGTCGATTTCTTCACGAACAATGTTTTCCACTTTACGCAATACACGTAAACCTGTGGGTAGCCAAGTGTATAGGCCTGAGGCAAGTTTACGAATCATACCTGCACGAAGCATTAGCTGGTGGCTAATTACTTCTGCGTCGTTTGGCGTTTCTTTTAATGTAGAAACTAGGTATTTACTGGTACGCATTGATGCTTTCCGTTGTATATGTATATAGAGGGAAGGGTTAAGAACCCTAAAAAATAGCTCCCTATAATACCAGTCTATTGCTTTATGCTAAAGGGGCAATATCGACCACTTGAATGCCGTCTTCATTGGCTGAAAAACTGACATTCCATTCAAACAAATGCACAGCATAGACCTTCGAGTCTGGCTTGCCTTTCTTGTACGCAGGTCTTGGATCTTGGGACAAGATTTCCGTTAATGCTTGTAGACGGTATTCACTATCTGAGTGTTGCATGAGTACGCTTTGCGCTGGCTTGCTAAACTGAACGGTTACCGGGACGGGGGGAGCTTCAGCATAACCGCCTTTGGCGTCAGGTATGCTATCGGAATAGGGGATATACGGTTTTATGTCGATGATGGGTGTGCCATCGACTAAATCGACATTACCAAGCTTAACAACGACCTGTCCGTTTTTTACCTCAACATCCAATAGTTCCACCGCCGACATACCTATTGCGTTGGGTCTAAAGGTTGAGCGACTGGCAAATACACCCACTCTTTCATTTCCTCCAAGGCGAGGAGGGCGCACGGTAGGTTTCCAACCGGCTTCTATATTCTGATCAAACAGAAACAGCAGCCATAGATGTGAAAACTGTTGCAGTTCACGAACGGCCGCTTCGGTGTTCGCTTCGCCTTCTAGATGTAATTCCGTCGTGACACTAGGCGCCAAATTTGGCTGCCTAGGGATAGCAAACTTCTCTTTGTAAGGAGTGTGAATAGTGCCTATTGGTGAAATTGTGTGCATTCTTTTGGTGTTCCTAAATGATTTACCCAAGTTAAATGTACGCAGAATGTATGCTCTGCGTCACTTTTTTACAAACAGTGGCAATTGAACAGACTGGAGTTTGTAAGAGAATGTTAATAATCCTTATCCTTTATTCCACATAAGTTTTTCGCTCAATATCTGCTAACTATTGACCTTTTTTAACCTTTTTTTGACACATTTGTTGGGTTTCTAAAGGCATAACTGCCTTTTCAATTGTGTCGTACTAGGGTATGTTTCCGGCTCCTTTTTGCTGCGTTAGGGAAATAACGTGCCACAACCTGCGGGTTGAGGAGCAAAAAGAGAGATAAAAATAATTAAAGGAGAACTCAGATGAGCACATCTGCTTCACAAACACAACAACCGCCTAAAAAGCCGTTATTCACTCGTTTTCTGGATGGCGTCGAATACTTAGGCAACCTATTACCACACCCAATCACTTTATTTGCTATTTTCTGTGTGGCAATTTTAGTCCTGTCTGGCATTGCTGGATATTTTGATGTTTCTGTTATGGATCCTCGTCCAGAGGGTGCAGCAGGTCGTAGCGCCGATGGCGTTATCAAAGTCGTTAGTCTTCTAAATGGTGAAGGTCTGCGTCTTATCGTTACTAATCTTGTAACTAACTTTACCGGTTTTGCACCTCTAGGTACGGTTCTAGTAGCAATGCTTGGTGTTGCTATTGCTGAGCACTCAGGCATGCTTTCTGCAGCAATGCGTGGCCTAGTAATGAACGCTTCTCAGCGTATGGTTACAGTAACGGTCGTATTTGCAGGTATCATCTCTAACACAGCTTCTGAGCTGGGTTACGTGGTTCTGATCCCTCTTGCAGCTATGCTTTTCCACTCATTAGGTCGTCACCCTCTAGCCGGTCTAGCCGCCGCTTTTGCTGGTGTATCGGGTGGTTACTCTGCAAACCTTCTAATCGGTACGGTTGATCCACTGCTTTCAGGCATCACTGAAACAGCAGCACAAATGATCGACCCAACGTACTCTGTTGGTCCTGAATCAAACTGGTACTTCATGTTTGTTTCTACCTTCTTCATTGCAATCACAGGTGCATTTGTAACTGAAAAGATTGTTGAGCCTAAACTTGGCAAATATAACGATGAAGAAGCGGCTGAAGACTTATCTAATGACAGCATGGGTTCTTTGAAGCCTGAAGAAAAACGCGGTCTTAAGATGGCGGGTCTTGCTGTTGTTGCAGTAAGTGCACTGATTGCATTGACAGTTGTTCCTGAGTGGGGCGCACTACGTCACCCTGAGACGGGTCTAGTTTCTGGCTCTCCATTCTTGAAGAGTATCGTAGCCTTTATCTTTGTATTCTTTGCTATCCCTGGTTTTGTTTATGGTCGCGTTGTCGGCACAATGAAAACGGACCGTGATGTTATTGATGCAATGGCTAAGTCAATGTCTTCAATGGGTCTATACATTGTTCTGGTATTCTTTGCCGCTCAGTTCGTTGCTTTCTTCAAGTGGACAAACTTCGGTCAAGTATTCGCGGTAGCAGGTGCAGACTTCCTACAGACTATTGGTCTAACAGGTCCAATGCTGTTCTTCGCATTCATTCTAATGTGTGGCTTCATCAACCTGATGATCGGTTCAGCATCAGCTCAGTGGGCTGTAACAGCGCCAATCTTCGTTCCAATGCTGATGCTTGTTGGCTACGCACCAGAGACGATTCAGGCGGCTTACCGTATTGGTGATTCGACCACTAACATCATTACTCCAATGATGAGTTACTTCGGTCTTATCCTAGCGGTAGCGACTCGCTACATGAAGAATCTAGGTATAGGTACGCTGGTAGCAACCATGCTTCCGTACTCGATCTGCTTCCTATTTGGTTGGTCTATCCTGTTCTACCTATGGGTATTTGTATTTGGTCTACCAGTAGGTCCAGGTGCAGCAACGTTCTACGCGCCTTAGTAGAGACGTTAAAACTTGATGAAAAATATGGTCAGCATATGCTGACCATTTTTTTATCTGGAGTTTCGCAACGAGCAACTACCAACTTTCCGTATTGATTCCCTGTCGCCTCATTGCCAAGCCAGATTAACCTACCTATCGCGCTAGATGCACACTGCAAGATTAGATTGAATAATGGTTATTGTAATGAGTTCATATGGATTTAGTTGTTAGCCACCAGTTGCAAGCTATCAGCCTCAAGCTATCAGCTATCAGCTATTAGTTATTAAGTTGATATGACCCCGTAAAAGTAGACACGGGGTTTTAGTTTATTAGCTCGAAAGCATTGGGACTAACTCCATCGAGTGCCCCATGCTTTCTTACTGAATTATAATAATTTACGATATAAAGTCGACTTTGGGTTGTCATTTGCTGACGTGATATTTCACCAAGATTACTCATCCACTCTTTTTTGTACTGTGCAAAGAAGCTCTCTGCACACGCATTATCCCAACAATTTCCTTTCCTAGACATACTCACGGTAATGTTCCGTTTGTGATGCCAAAGCAATGTATTTTCAGCTGTATATTGGGTTCCCTGATCTGAATGAAATAGTAATTTGTTACCGTCCGGCTTTCTTATCTTCCATGCTCGATTAAGTGTCTTTATGACTAAATCAGCATTGTTTATTTTGCTCGTACCCCAACCAACGACTTTTCTTGAGTATAAATCAAGAACTACACACAAATACTGCCAACCATCCAGACACCTAACCTGAGTAATATCGGATACCCAAACACGATTAGGGTCGTCGACGTTAAACTCTCGATTCAGCAGATTAAAAGCGCTAATAGCATTTGATTTGCTTGCTGCACGACCAAAGCTACGTTTACAAGCTCGAGAGCGATAGCCCATAGCTTGCAGTAAGCGTTGGACCTTCGCTTTACTGCACACAAAGCTGTTTTCTATCGCGAGCTTCCAAAGCTTCCGATAACCAGGAATGCAGTGTTGCTCGTCGCTGGTAGCCTTGAGAAAATCAGATAATGAACGATTCTCTGCAGACCGCTCACTAGGTTCGCTGTTCAGCCATTTATAATACCCTGAACGAGAGACTTCAAAGAGATGGCAAAGCCATTTAATCGGTCGCTTGGCACTATGGTGCTTAGCTATAAACTCAAATTTTATTCTTTTCGACTGTCGAAGTAGGCCTTCGCCTTTTTTAACATATCATTCTCCATTTCAGCCCTTTCAAGCTGCTTTTTAAGACGAGCCATTTCTCGCTCTAGTTCAGCCAAAGAAGATTCCGGGCCCTCGTTCTTAATCGGGTTTGAAGTTTGCTTAGCCGATGTCAATTCGCATCTCCATTTACTCAAAACAGCAGGATGTATTCCTAAAGACTTTGCGATTGAGTTTACTGTATCCGGAGACTCTAGTGACGTTTGAACAGCGTTTCTTTTAAACTCGTTGGAAAATGTTCGTCTTTGTTTTAATTGCATGACACCTAATCCTTAAATTAGGTGTCTACTTTATTGAGGTCATATCAAGTCGGGTTGTGCGGTACTGGGAGCGACGGGTATCAATGGCACGAATAATGAAGTAACCAGCGAATACGCTAAATCATCTGTTATGAAATACTTAAAGTACAAAACGGTGTCATTCTTGAGAATACGGAGTCTTCATCCTGAATCTTTGAGTGCACATAATCTCTCCTGGCGCTACCTAAGGCCCTAGATAACAGCAAAGCTGTTTCAAATTTTATCTGCAGCTACCATACTTTCAATGCCTAGAGGTCAGTTCCCGGCTCTAAAGGCCTTGAAAGCAGAATTTAGTGAAGGTGTAGGCAAGAGGGAAGGCGCTAGCTTATAGCCTGCATAGGCTGTTTGAGGCGATATAAGGGCATAAAAAAACCGCCACTACGAATAGTGACGGTATTTTGAAGGGGAAGTTTAAGGAATGTTGATTACCAACCCTTAACTACACCGCCTTTAAAGATGTCAGAAGCTGCGTTGTACACTTCTTCAGTTTGGTATGCTTTTACAAAGTTTTGTACGTTTTCAGCGTTTAGGTTGTCTTCACGCGATACGATAAGGTTCACGTATGGAGACTCTTTGTCTTCAACAAAGATACCGTCACGTTGTGGTGTTAGGTCGATAGAACTTGCGTAAGTGGTGTTGATGATTGACAGCGCTACGTCATCTAGAGAGCGAGGTAGTTGTGCTGCATCAAGCTCAACAATAGTGATGTTCTTAGGGTTTGCAGTGATATCACGAACCGTTGCCAATAGACCTGCGCCTTCACGTAGCTCGATGATACCTTGTTGCTCAAGAAGAAGCAGTGAACGGCCAAGGTTAGTTGGATCGTTTGGTACTGCAATACGTGCACCTTCTTCTAGCTCGTCAACAGACTTAATTTGCTTAGAGTAACCCGCAATAGGGTAAACAAAGGTGTTACCTGCGATCGCCAGTTTGTAGCTACGATCAGTGATTTGTTGATCAAGGTACGGCTTGTGTTGGAATGCGTTTACGTCAACCGAGCCATCATCTAGGGCTGCGTTTGGTGTCACGTAATCTGTGAAAGTCACTAGCTCAACATCAAGGTCGTACTTCTCTTTAGCTACCTTAGCCGCTACTTCTGCAACCTGTGCTTCAGCACCCGCCATTACGCCAACCTTGATCTTGCTTAGGTCTTGTTCTTTATCGCCACAACCTGTTAGGGCCAAAGCTGATGCTGCAATCGCAACGGTAAAAATGTTCTTTAGGCTAAATTTCATAACTATCTCCGTATAATTTTTTTAATTCTTATCTGTGGTCAACTTTACGAACCAGTGCGTCACCCACAGACTGAATGATTTGCACCAATACAATAAGCATTACAACTGTCACTGCCATGATCACAACATCGTAGCGGTGGAAGCCGTAGCGAATAGCAACATCACCTAAACCGCCACCACCCACAGTGCCCGCCATAGCTGAATAGCTAACTAGGGTAACCAGTGTGATAGTGACTGAGTTGATGATGGTAGGTAGCGCTTCTGGAAGCAGTACCTTATTAATAATTTGCAGCGGTGTTGCCCCCATTGATTGCGCGGCTTCTACTAGGCCACTTGGCACCTCAAGCAGTGCACCTTCGATAAGGCGAGCCACAAATGGGATAGCGCCAATCGTTAGCGGCACGATAGCGGCGGTTGTGCCGATAAAGGTTCCGATCAGAAGCTTGGTAAATGGGATGATAGCCACCATAAGCACAAGGAAGGGCACGCTTCGGCCTACGTTGACAATGGCGCCTAAGATGGAGTTCAAGCGCTGGTTTTCCAGCAAACCGCCACGTTTAGTGGTGTGCAGGACTACGCCTAGAGGAATACCCACAGCGAAACCGACAATGCCAGAAAAGCCCACCATGTATAGGGTTTCCCAAGTTGCCTTTAATAAAAGTCCGCTATTTAGATTGAACCAATCAGCTAGTACATCATAAGACATAGCCAAGCACCTCTACTTTTACATTATTATCTTTTAAGTATTGAATCGCTGCATTGTCAGCTTCTTCGTCACCGAAGAATTCCGCCACCATCATGCCGAATTTAACGCCACCAGCGTAATCCAGATCTGAGCTTAGAATTGAGATATCAATATTAAACTTACGAGTGATTTGACTGATCACTGGCGCATTCACACTAGCGCCGGTAAATTCCAGTCGCACCAACGGGTAGCTTCCTTCTTTACGCTCAGTCAGAAGGCGTGACTCGTAATCTTCTGGAATAGAAAGGTCTAGGGTTGAGCGAATAAACTGGTGCGCAAGCTCTGTCTTTGGGTGAGCAAAAATGTCACCCACCGAGCCCTTCTCAACAAGCTCACCGCCACCAATAATGGCAACTTCGTGACAGATGTTCTTCACTACATCCATCTCGTGGGTGATGATAAGGATTGTAATACCGAGTTGACGGTTGATGGTTTTTAGTAAGCCAAGGATCGATTGAGTGGTTGCTGGATCAAGGGCGCTAGTCGCCTCGTCACAAAGCAATACTTTAGGGTCACTTGAAAGTGCACGTGCAATCGCAACACGCTGTTTTTGTCCGCCACTAAGGTTGGCAGGGTAGGTATCGCGCTTGTCGCTAAGACCCACTAAGCCCAATAGTTCAGTGACTTTATTTTCAATAGCTTGCTTATCTTTACCCGCTAGCTCTAGAGGTAGAGCGATATTTTCGAATACAGTGCGAGAAGAAAGAAGATTAAAGTGCTGGAAGATCATGCCTATGTTGCGGCGCGCTTCAGAAAGCTCTTTCTTAGATAGCTTGGTAAGGTCAACACTATCCACGATGACTTCACCGCTAGTAGGTGCTTCTAGCATGTTAACGCAACGAATTAGGGTGCTTTTGCCCGCACCAGAAGAACCAATCACACCAAAGATGTTGCCTTTGGCGATGGTTAAGTTGATATCTTTCAAGGCGCTGATAGCGGTTTTACCTTGATAGAATACCTTGTTAACTTGCTTAATCTCTATCATCAAATAGCCTGCATGATTAGGTAGAGGAGTTTAAATCTTGCAGAGATGCTAGATATTTCATTGACCCAAGTCAATAGATATTTTTACGTCTAGACGTCTAAACGCCAATTCAAGGGTGCGAGTGGTAACAAAGCATGCGATAATCGTTACCATCTTTATGAAGCAGAGCAGAGTAGTTACCCGTGCCTAAAGCAGCCGTTTTTTTAGACCGTGATGGTGTTATTAATGTTGATCATGGCTACGTACATGATGAGCATGATTTCGAGTATATCCCTGGCGTTTTTGAGGCAACCAAGAAGTTGCAGCAGATGGGGTATCTATTAGTCTTGGTCACCAATCAATCTGGAATAGCGCGCGGCAAATTTAGCGAAGAGCGATTTGAGTCGTTGACGCAATGGATGGACTGGAACTTTGTTGATAATGGTGTCGAGCTGGATGGTATTTACTACTGCCCGCATCACCCAGAGCACGGGATTGGCGACTACAAGCAAGATTGTGATTGTCGCAAGCCAAAACCGGGCATGTTTATTTCGGCACGTGACTTTTTGAAGATCGATATGAGTAAGTCCGTCATGATTGGTGATAAAGCAGAAGATATGATAGCAGCTGAGGCTGCAGGTGTCGCCACCAAGATACTGGTTCGCACAGGTAAACCTGTGACAGAAAAAGGTGAGTCGATTGCTACTGTCGTTCTCGACAGCATTGCTGATGTCCCCAATTATTTGCAAAAATAAACCTCACTACCGTATTCATTAGCGACCTTTATGTTGCAACCATTAAGAGACTCATGAGTAAAAAGCTCACTATCTTAGATATCGCGAAACTGTCTGGCGTTGGAAAGTCGACGGTTTCTCGCGTACTCACCAATGACCCTAAAGTTAAACCTGAGACTCGAGCCTTGGTTGAGCAAGTGATTCAGGAGTCGGGTTATGTGCCGTCCAAATCCGCGCAGTCGATGCGTGGAGGTAAACAGAAGGTCGTTGGCATCATTATTTCTCGCCTAGACTCGCCATCTGAAAATAAAGCCATTAGCGAGATGCTAAATTATTTCTACAGCAATGGCTACGATGTCGTGATCATGGAGAGCCAGTTTGATAAAGACAAGACCAATGAACACCTAGACGTACTGAAACGTCGTAACGTAGACGGGGTCATTGTGTTTGGCTTTACTGGGTGCGATATTGAAAAAATTGAATCTTGGGGTAAACGCGCCGTTGTGATTGCCCTGGACACGGTAAATGTCACCTCCATTAATTACGATAACCAAGGCGTCATTCAATTAGCACTAGAACACATTGAGCGAAGAGGCTTGAATAAGGTTGCCTTTATTGGCGTCGATCCGAGTGATAAGTCTACAGGCCTGCTAAGACTGAACGCATATTTAAACTGGTGTAATGAAAATAAAATCACACCGATCTCTGCTACCGGTGAGCTCAATCATGAGAGTGCTTATCAGCTGGTTGATCAAGTGATCCATGAGGGTACAGAAGCGATTGTTTGTGCCAGCGACACCCTATGTTTGGGGGTGATCAAACGCCTACAAGAGCTTAATCGAGAGGATATTGCAATCACAGGAGTGGGCGGCAATGAACTACTGTCGTTCTTGTTTCCGGATGTTCATAGCATTGATCCCGGTTACCAGCAGGCGGGTCACCTGGCTGCAAACTTGCTCATTTCTCAGATAGCAGAATCAGCCCCCATCTCTCATCATACCCAAAAGCCCATCCTTTAACTCTGTAGCGGAATTTCTAACCACTAGCCAAAGATTGTGACCCTGTTCAATCTTTGGGAATGTTCCCATTTATCGAGTGGGTGTTTTTTGACACTATATGGTCAATCTTTGGGAATGTTCCCATAAAGAGAAGAGATATAATAAATAAAGAGTGAAATGGGGTGGAACAATTATGAGTAAGATAGCGAAGCAAGACGTTGCGCGTCTTATAGAGTTAGTCGGTGGAAGTACCAATATTGCCAGCGTGAGCCATTGCCTTACACGTTTGCGCTTTGTGCTAAATGATACCGACATCGCAAATAAGGCTGAATTAGAAGCGCTGCCATTGGTTAAAGGCTGCTTTACCAATGCAGGTCAGTTTCAAGTCGTTATTGGTACTGAGGTTGATGAGGTTTATAAAATCCTCATTGAACTGACGGGCTCCACAGAAGCATCCAAGGATGATGCAAAAATAGCAGCACGTAAAAATATGAATATCGTTGAGCGCGGTATCTCGCATCTTGCCGAAATTTTTGTCCCTCTTCTACCTGCAATTATCACCGGTGGCTTGATCTTAGGTTTTCGCAATGTGATTGGTGACATTCGCATGTTTGACGGAAAGACCTTGGTTGAAATCAGCCAGTTTTGGGCCACAGTACATTCATTCTTGTGGCTCATTGGCGAAGCAATCTTCTTCTTCTTACCGGTTGGCGTTTGTTGGTCGACCGTTAAAAAGCTAGGCGGAACACCGATCTTGGGCATTACCTTAGGTGTAACCTTAGTCTCTCCGCAGTTAATGAATGCTTACTTGATTGGTAAAGAAGTGCCGGAGGTGTGGGATTTCGGGCTCTTTGTGATTGAGAAGGTAGGCTATCAGGCGCAGGTCATACCGGCTATGTTGGCGGGTGTCGCCTTGGCGTTGATTGAGACAAACCTTAAACGTATTGTCCCATCCTATCTTTACCTAGTTGTCGTTCCATTTGTCTCGATCATTTTATCGGTTATTTTAGCGCACGCCTTGATTGGCCCATTCGGCCGCACCTTGGGTAACGGTGTTGCTTTTGCTGCAAAAGCTGCCATGACGGGTGATTTTGCGATCATCGGCTCGATGATCTTTGGTTTTTTCTACGCACCCTTGGTCATTACAGGTATCCACCATACAACCAATGCGGTTGACCTGCAGTTGATGCAAGAGATGGGTGGCACGCCAATTTGGCCGTTGATTGCTCTTTCTAATATTGCCCAAGCATCGGCAGTGGTCGGTATCATCATTCTTAGTAAGAAAGCGGGAGAGAGGGATATCTCGGTTCCAGCGGCTATCTCTGCTTATCTGGGCGTCACTGAGCCTGCAATGTACGGCATTAACTTGAAGTACAAATTCCCAATGCTAAGCGCAATGATAGGCAGTGCATTAGCTGCCGCTATTTGTGGTAGTGCTGGTGTGATGGCCAATGGCATTGGTGTGGGCGGTTTACCCGGCATCCTATCTATCCAACCTCAGTATTGGACTATCTATCTATTAGCCATGCTGGTTGCGATTGTTGTACCTGCCTTTTTGACATTGTTTTTCTATAAGCGAGCTCAGGCTAAAGGCGATCTGAACTTAGCGAGTGCATAAGCAATTGGAAGTGGTGAATAACCACTTCTCTTTCAAATAATTTAAGGGTATGTGAATAAATGACAGTGTTACAGCAACAGCATGATTGGTGGAAAACCGCATCAATTTATCAGATTTATCCGAAAAGCTTTTGTGATAGTGGTAATAAAGGCACAGGCGATATTCAAGGCATTATTTCCAAGCTGGATTATCTTGAAAACTTGGGTGTAGACGCGATTTGGTTAACCCCTGTTTACGAATCTCCTATGGTTGATAATGGTTACGATATCTCTGATTACTACCAAATTAATCCAGATTTTGGGTCTATGGCGGATTTTGATGAGCTACTAGAAAAGGCTCATCAGCGAGGCATACGCTTGATCATGGATATTGTAGTAAATCATACCTCAACAGAGCACACATGGTTCCAATCGGCACTTGGAGACAAAAATAGCCCATATCGCGACTACTATATTTGGAAAGATCCCGTTGAAAATGCAGAGCCAAATAATTGGCAATCCAAGTTTGGTGGAAACGCGTGGAAACTCGACGAACAAACCAATCAATACTACTTGCACCTTTTTGCTGAACAACAAGCAGACTTAAACTGGGAAAACCCTAAGGTTCGCGCCGAGGTAAAGGAAGTGATTTCGTTCTGGGCAGAGAAGGGGGTAGATGGTTTCCGTCTAGATGTCATCAATCTCATCTCTAAGCAGCAGGATTTCCCCAACGATAGTTCAGGCGATGGCCGTCGCTTTTATACCGACGGTCCCCGTGTGCATGAGTATTTGCAGGAGATCAGCCAAGCGGTATTTCAAAAGTACGGCAGTGTTACCGTTGGAGAAATGTCCTCAACGACACTAGAGCATTGTCAGCAGTACTCTGCTCTGGATAATAAAGAGCTGTCTATGGTGTTTAACTTCCACCATCTGAAAGTGGATTATCCTAATGGTGAAAAGTGGACCCAAGCTCCGTTCGATTTCTTGCAGCTGAAATCAATCTTTGATCACTGGCAAACGGGGTTGAATGGTAAAGGGTGGGGAGCACTTTTCTGGTGTAACCATGATCAGCCAAGAGTGGTGAGCCGGTTGGGCAATGATACTCTTTATAGGAAAGAGTCAGCTAAGATGTTGGCAGCATCGGTGCACATGATGCAAGGTACGCCTTATATCTATCAAGGTGAAGAGATTGGAATGACCAATCCTAGCTATACCTCAATTGATCAGTATCGTGATGTTGAAAGCACGAATATGTATGAGGTGATGCTGAATCAACAAGGTCGCAGTGAGCAAGAAATATTGGGAATATTGTCCCAAAAATCCAGGGATAACTCACGTACGCCCATGCAATGGGATGAGACTCAATATGCCGGGTTCTCAAAAGGACTTCCATGGCTGGAGGTTGCCGGTAATTATAAAGAGATCAACGCGAAACAGGCGATAGAAGATGAAACCTCGGTGTTCTACTTCTTTCACAAGTTGATAGCGCTGAGAAAAAAATTAGCGGTCATCACCGAAGGGGATTATCAAGATCTCTTACCGGATCACCTACAGGTGTTTGCTTATCGCAGGCAAACGCGCACTCAAACACTGCTCTGTATAAACAACTATTATGCAGAACCAGTAGAGTGTGAAATTCCCGGTAGTTATGACTGGAGTAGGGCAAGTTGCCTGTTATCTAATTATCCGCAACAAGATAGCTATTCAGCGGTTCAAGGCTTAAGGCCTTACGAAACTCGCGTTATTGTTATCGAGAACTAACCCCCTGATAGATTAAAGGCTTTGAGTGTTCCCAAAGCCTTTGTTTTATATTTTTAGCGCTCGTAATGAACTGTGTATCGGGTGGGTTTATGGTTCATCCACAAGATTAAGTTAATGAACACAGCAGCCAATATAGACCAAGCAATTAAGGTCAATGGAATGAAATAGAGCGAACATATCAAGATAGAGGTATCAAACAACAGCTGTGTTTTGCCCACCGAGATACCCATCTTATCTTGGATCACTAGGCACAATACATTTGAGCCGCCTAAACTGGCACGGTGACGGAATAGAACCAGTAAGCCTAATCCTATAAACGTGCCGCCAGCAATGGCAGCAAAAGCAGGCGTGAGCAGTTCAAAGCGCATGACATGGTGCAGGTTGTCAGCCATCACCGATACCAATGAAACACATATCACACTGTTTATAGTAAAGCGCTTACCAAGACGAAACCACGCCAAGAAATAAAAGGGAATATTGACTAAGAAATACATGGTACCGAAGCTAAGGTCGATAAACTGCGTAAACAGCAATCCAAGACCTGCCGTACCACCCACAATCATGGATGAAGATTTTAAAAAATAGATCCCAACTGCCACTAATAGAGTACCAGTAAATATAGCAGCGCAATCCTCGAGAAAGCTATGTTTGTTCATTGTACTTAACCTTGCAGATTCAGCCGCGAATAGTATAGGAAAACTGTGCTTTACCGAACTGTTTGCGCAACTTTTTTGTTAACAGCGTGTAATTTTTGATTTACACAGTGTAAAGTTGAAGCCTTCAAAAAAGAGAATCCCAGATAGGCCTTTATTCTGTTGGTTATTTAGGCGAATATACCTACAGAAAACAGGGACAAAAAAAATTTGTGATACGAATTTATTTCGGTAAAATGCCGCCATTACCATGACGAAAACGTTTGCTTTTGGTCATTGTGTGGTTTTTTTAGCTATTTACAGTTTAATCTGAGTCAGGAGATACAGATGCTAAAGCGTGATATGAACATCGCTGATTACGATGCGGACCTATTTGCCGCAATCCAAGAAGAGACAGTGCGCCAAGAAGAGCACATTGAACTTATCGCTTCAGAAAACTACACAAGCCCACGTGTAATGGAAGCTCAGGGCTCTCAGTTAACTAACAAGTACGCTGAAGGTTACCCAGGCAAGCGCTACTACGGCGGTTGTGAGTACGTTGATAAGGTAGAAACTCTAGCTATCGAGCGTGCATGTGAGCTATTTGGTGCACAATACGCGAACGTTCAGCCTCACTCAGGCTCTCAAGCAAACAACGCTGTATACATGGCACTACTGAATGCTGGCGACACAGTATTGGGCATGAGCCTTGCTCACGGCGGTCACCTGACTCACGGTTCTCCAGTTAACTTCTCTGGTAAGCTGTACAACATCATTCCTTATGGCATCGATGAGAAAGGCCAGATTGACTATGAAGAGATGGAAGCTTTGGCTGTTGAGCATAAGCCTAAGATGATCATCGGTGGTTTCTCTGCATACTCTCAAGTATGTGATTGGGCTCGTATGCGTGAAATCGCAGACAAAGTTGGCGCTTACTTCTTTGTTGACATGGCGCATGTGGCAGGTCTTATCGCTGCTGGCGTTTACCCGAACCCAGTACCACACGCGCACGTAGTAACAACAACGACTCACAAAACCCTAGCAGGTCCTCGTGGTGGTTTAATTCTTTCTAACGAAGGTGAAGACCTTTACAAGAAATTAAACTCTGCGGTATTCCCAGGTGGTCAAGGTGGTCCTCTGATGCACGTTATCGCTGGTAAAGCTGTAGCGTTTAAAGAAGCTCTTGAACCAGAATTTAAAGAATACCAAGCGCGCGTTGTTGCTAACGCAAAAGCTATGGTTGCTGAGTTCCTAGCTCGTGGTTACAACATCGTTTCTGGCTCTACAGAAAACCACCTGTTCCTTGTTGACCTAATCGACAAAGACATCACAGGTAAAGAAGCGGATGCCGCTCTTGGCGCAGCTAACATTACAGTGAACAAGAACTCTGTACCAAACGACCCTCGTAGCCCGTTTGTTACTTCAGGTATCCGTATCGGTTCTCCTTCAATTACTCGTCGTGGTTTCACTGAAGAAGACGCGAAAAACCTTGCTGGCTGGATGTGTGACATCCTAGACAACATGGGTGATGAGTCGGTAATTGAAGCGACTAAAGCTAAGGTGCTAGAAATCTGTAACCGTAAACCTGTTTACGCATAAGATTGGTATAAAGTACTCTGAATGACAAAAGCGAGCCTTGGGGCTCGCTTTTTTTGTTTATTGGTTTTCGAGATACATAATGAAGAGCCGAGCATCGAGCTCTAGTTGATGATACTCAGGCTCCATATGACAACAAAGCTGATAAAACGCCTTGTTATGGTCCTTTTCTTTCAGGTGTGCTAATTCGTGAACGATCAGCATTCGTAGTAGTGGCTCTGGTGCATCTTTGAATACGCTAGCGATACGAATTTCGTTCTTTGATTTTACCTTGTTACCTTGAACGCGATTGACGTAAGAGTGCAGTCCTAGCGCATTGTTGATGAGGTGGATCTTGGGGTCGTAAATGACTTTGCTTAGCGGTGCAGACTTTCTCATAAAGCGATTTTTAATCGCCATGGTATATTCAAACAGGGCTTTTTCGCTTTGGATAGCGTGCTTGGTAGGGTAACGTTGCTCAAACCAATTGTTGAGTTTCCCTGACTCTACAAGCTGGGTAATGGGCGTGATTATATGTTCGGGGTAGCCCTGAATGTATCTCAGTGAAGGGTTCATTGTATTCCAAAGGCATGACGAAAGTGCTCAATTCTACCCAATTCCCAGCATTGAAAAAATGGATTTATTGGGCACTTCACGAATTATCCTAGCTGATAGCTGATAGCTGATAGCTGATAGCTGATAGTTTGGCTATTAACCGCCTTTGTTGATACTCAGCTGCGTGCCTGATTTACAACGGAATGTATAGTAGCGACGGCTTTCACTAAATTTAGATAGCCCTTCGCCTGAGCAGTAATCGATATTGATGTCGCGCATAACCTCTAGGGTTTTTTCATTGTCCAGAGCGAACTTAGACCCATCCGCACAAATGATGCGAACCTTGCCATCATCACTCACCGAGTAGAGTGAGACCTCGGTGTTACACAGCTCAAATGATGCTTCTAAGTAGTTGTCTTCTTGAGTATTTTTATCTGCACAGCCCCACAAAAATAGAGCCGACAGCGCACATAATAACAGTCGCATTAAACGACCTCCCTAATTTATGACCAGTCCTAGCTTTAATCATAATGGGCTTAGCGTAGAAAGCAAAAAACCACGGTAATGTTTGGGGGTTTATTTGGGAGTTTTGAGGTTTGTCGCAATTGGGGTTATGGGGGAGTATGATATTGATATTGGCACAAGCTAAGAGAAGAGCCTAGAGAGTTGCAAGCAACCTCTAGGTTCGTGGAATACAAGGTATGGCTGGTGGGGAGATCCCAGATAAAGCTAGCGCTTTTCTGGGATAAAAAATCCTAAGGTAGATCCCAGATAAAGCTGTGCTTTTCTGGGATAAAAAATCCTAGGGGATTTTTTACTTAACTTCCTCACCTTTTGCTTGTAGGTCTGCGTGGTATGAAGAGCGTACGAATGGACCACAGGCTGCGTGGGTGAAGCCTAGCTCTAGTGCAATCTCTTTTAGCTCGTCGAACTCTGCTGGTGGAACGTAGCGTTCTACTGGCAGGTGGTGACGGCTTGGTGCTAGGTATTGGCCTAGAGTTAGCATGCTTACGCCGTGCGCTCTAAGATCCTTAAGCACTTCTACGATTTCTTCTTTCGTTTCGCCTAAGCCCATCATTACGCCAGACTTAGTTGGAACGTCAGGGTGCTGCTCTTTGAATTTCTTCAGAAGCTCTAGAGACCACTTGTAGTTAGCCCCAGGTCGTACACGACGGTACAGGCGTGGCGCTGTTTCTAGGTTGTGGTTAAACACATCCGGTGGATTTAGCTTAAGCTCTTCTAAGGCTTTATCCATACGGCCACGGAAATCTGGAACCAGAGTTTCAATGCGAATGTTTGGGTTAAGCTTGCGGATCTCTTCATTACAGTCAGCAAAGTGTTTAGCACCGCCATCGCGCAGATCATCACGATCTACTGAGGTGATCACTACGTACTTTAACTTCATGTCTTTGATGGTTTGAGCCAGCTTTTGTGGTTCGTTGGTTTCCGGTGCGACCGGACGACCATGGGCTACATCACAGAAAGGACAGCGACGAGTACAGATAGCACCTAAGATCATGAAGGTTGCTGTACCGTGGTTAAAACACTCTGCTAGGTTAGGGCAAGAAGCTTCTTCACATACCGAGTTCAGATTGTTTTTACGCATAGCAGACTTAATGTCTTGAATGCGCTGGCTATCAGCGGGTAGTTTAATCTTCATCCATTCAGGCTTACGAAGAACTTCGCTGCGTTCAACTGGAACTGACTTAGTAGGGATCAGCGCCATCTTATCAGCGTCGCGATATTTGACGCCTTTTTCCATTTGAATTGGTTTACTCATAGCTTTCTGTCATTTCTATTACGTCTGTGTAATCCAGTAAGGTACTTAATTCCTTAACCAGAATACCTTGAATGTTTGCACGCTGATCATCGGTTGTGAAGTCAGCGACCTGAACCATTTCCATACCGGCATAACCACAAGGGTTGATGCGCAGGAAAGGGGAGAGATCCATATCTATATTCAGAGCTAATCCGTGAAAGGAGCAACCTTTGCGGATTCGAAGTCCAAGGGAACAGATCTTTTTACCCTCTACATACACGCCAGGAGCATCTGGACGGGCTGCAGATTCGATACCGAGCTTAGCAAGGGTTTGAACCACGGTGTTCTCTATATGAGTCACCAGTTCACGCACCCCTAAACCGCGTCGACGCAAGTTCAGTAGGAAGTACACCACCATTTGGCCTGGGCCGTGGTAGGTAACCTGACCGCCGCGATCACTTTTAACCACAGGGATATCGCCAGTATTAAGGAGGTGTTCCTCTTTACCCGCTTGGCCTTGTGTAAAAACAGGATTGTGCTCAACAATCCATACCTGATCAACGGTATTTTCGTCGCGCTCATCGGTGAATCGATGCATTCTCTGCCATATTGGTTCGTAATCTTGACGACCAAGATGGTGGATCTCCAATCGATCACTGAGTAGCGATGAGGTGGTGTTTGCTTGTTTCTCTGTATCGTTAGGCAATTCGTTACGTCCCTGAATCATCTATATCGAAGTACGCACATTACTAGCAACGTGAGGTTATTTCTACTAGAAAAAGGCGAATTAATACTATTTGTATTACAAAAAGTGGTGCTCAAAGATGCACCACTTTTAAGATCAACGGCTTACAACTTAACGGTTAAGTCTCGGCGGTTATAACACGACACGAACGATTTCAATATCACTGAGTTCTTTGTACAGTGTTTCAACTTGTTCGATAGAGGTAGCTGTAATGGTTACCGAAACCGCGTTATACGTCCCTTTACCACTTGGAGTGATTTTAGGGCTGTAGCTACCAGGTGCGTGGCGTTGGATCACTTCCAAGATGAGATCTGGTAGTTCAGGCTTTGCGTAACCCATTACTTTGTAAGTAAATTGGCACGGGAACTCCAACAGGTCTTTTAGTTTTGGCTGCTCTTGCATGGTTGCGACTCCAAATGGAAATAGTGTAAATAAGGGCCATTTAAGGCGCGAATGTTACTTTGATTGAACTAAAAACTCAATATGAGGTTCCATTGTCTGTATTTCAAGCTAGCGATAGATAAAAAAGAAGCTGCTATAAAGCAGCTTCTTTTCAAAATAACTCAAGATAAAACGCTTAGAACCAGCTCTTAAATAGCAGTACTAAATAGTCGATGAGTCGGCTGAATAAACCACCTTCATCAACACTTTCTAGAGCGAGCAGCGGGTATTCAGCGATGTCTTCACCATCGACTTGATAGAATACTCGACCTACAACATCGCCTTGTGCGATTGGCGCTTTTAGTTCCTTATCTAGAACAAAGCTCGCTTGTAGGTTCTTCGCTACGCCACGTGGAAGTGTCACATAGGTATCTTCAGCTAGACCCAACTTAACGGTGTCTTGGCTACCCATCCAGATTTTCTCTTCAGCAAACACTTCGCCCTTTTTATGCGGAGCGACTGTTTCGAAGAAACGGAATCCATAGTTCAGAAGCTTTTTGCTTTCTGCTTTACGAGCATTAGCACTCTTAGTGCCCATAACGACCGCAATAAGGCGCATTTGGCCTTCTGTGCCAGAACTTACTAGGCTGTAACCCGCATTACTAGTGTGACCAGTCTTGATGCCATCAACGTTCATGCTTTTATCCCACAATAAACCATTACGGTTGTACTGAGTGATGCCGTTGTAGGTGAATTGCTTCTCTGCGTAGAGTGCATACTCATCAGGTACGTCACGGATAAGGGCTTTACCTAGTAGAGCCATGTCGTATGGAGTTGAATATAGCTCATCGTTATCAAGACCGTGGACGTTGGCAAAGTGTGAGTTATCCATACCTAGCGATTTTGCCCAAGCGTTCATGAGATCAACGAAGGCATCTTCAGAGCCAGCAACGTGCTCAGCCATTGCAACACAGGCATCGTTACCTGATTGAATGATAATGCCGTGGTTAAGCTCGTCAACCGTGACGGTTGTACCTACTTCGATGAACATCTTTGATGAATCTGGGAAGTTTTTCGCCCAAGCATTCTTGCTGATAACAACTTCATCATCTTTAGAAATGTTGCCACGCTTTAGCTCTTGGCCAATAACATAGCTGGTCATCATCTTGGTTAAACTAGCTGGATGAAGCTGAGTATTCATCTCTTTCTCAGCCAATACTTTGCCTGAGTTGTAATCCATCAGTACATAGCCTTTGGCTGCAATCTGTGGAGCATCCGGTAACACGATAGGTGCGGCCTGAGAGGTTGCTGCAAAAGCAACTGAGGCAAACGCACTCGTTACGGCGAGAGATTTAAGTGATTGGGTGATAGTTTTCATCTTTTCCGTGTAATGTCCAAATTGAAGGCAAAACTTTTTGTATAGTAGCAGAATCAAAAGTCTAGACCAGAGAAACTACCATAATGCTTGCCAAAGTGTGAATTTTAATCCGCGCCTGATCTACTCAGGTTTATGCTTTTTAATAAAGGCGCTCGGATGTCCATTTTGTTGTAGTTTTTCTAGGAGCTGCTTAGCTTCGATGGCGTCAGCAATTGGGCCAATAAAGATTCTATTGATGGCATCCTGTTTTTCTACATAACTTGGCTGCTCATACTCTTCAGTGAGTTTATTGGACAGCTTCTTCGAATTGGTTGCATTCCCCAGACTCGCTACTTGAATCACATAGCTTGGGTGAGCATCCGATTTTGTCTTGTTGCCAGCCTTGGGTTTAGTCGTAATAAACTCTATTTCGACATTCGCCACGCCAGTTTTCACTACTCCAAGTTTAGTCGCTGCCGCATAACTCAGGTCGATAATTCGCCCCTCATGAAATGGCCCTCTGTCGTTGACGCGAACAATGGCCGTTTTGTTATTGTCGACATTGGTGACTTTGACATAACTTGGAATAGGAAGATTTTTGTGAGCAGCACTCATGGAATACATGTCATAGGTTTCGCCATTTGAGGTCAAATGCCCATGAAATTTCTTGCCGTACCAAGAGGCCTTTCCCTTCTCTTTAAAACCCTCAGGGTTATTTATCACAGAATAGGATTTACCACGTACAGTGTAATCTTTGTTTCCACCTAGGCTATAAGGTTCGTAGCGTGGAGTTGCATCCTCGATATGATTCAAGGAGATAGGTGAGTCAGGTGGGACATCTTGTGCTATTGCATAGCGATCTTTGTCCGATCCTGAACATCCAGCAATGATTGTCAGAGCTACGCCCAATCCTAGGGTTGTCAATATTCGCATTAGTTTGCCTTCGAAAGCATTTTTCTATGAGTTTGGATCGACATCAATATGCCAAAGCCTGCCATCAAGGTCACCATTGAGGTGCCACCATAACTGATTAATGGCAAAGGAACGCCCACAACGGGCAAAATCCCGCTCACCATACCAATATTTACAAAGATGTAAACGAAGAAACTCAGTACCACACTACCTGCCATCATTCGACCAAAGGCCGACTGGGCCTGACTTGCTAGATACAAACCGCGGCCAATGATGAATAGATAGACTGTGAGCAAGAACATGACGCCAATCAGTCCCCATTCTTCAGCAATAACGGCAAAGATGAAGTCAGTATGGCGCTCTGGTAGGAACTCTAATTGTGATTGAGTACCTTGCAGCCAACCTTTACCGGTTAAACCGCCAGAACCAATCGCAATCTTACTTTGGATAATATGGTAGCCCGCACCTAGGGGATCGGACTCTGGATCAAACAGGGTTCTAACGCGCACCTTTTGGTATTCACGCATCAAGAAAAACCACAGTATCGGCACGAACGCCCCCACCGCTAGAGCGGCCGAGAGGATGATATTCCAGCTAATTCCCGCTAGGAAAATCACGAATATACCTGAAGCCGCGATCAAGATAGAGGTACCCAGATCTGGCTGTTTAGCGATCAATATTGTGGGTAACATAACCAAGATTAAGGATGTTGCGAGAACCCTAAAGCTTGGCGGAAGAGGGCGGTTTCCTATGTATCTCGCGACCATGAGGGGTACAGCCAGTTTCATTAATTCAGAGGGTTGAAAGCGCACAAAGCCAAGGTTTAGCCAACGTTGCGCTCCTTTTGATGCCTCACCAAAGAAGAGCACCCCTAATAACAGGATGAGCCCTCCGGTGAACAGTAATGGAGCGAGTGTTTCATAGGTCCTTGGGGTGATTTGAGCCATGATAACCATGACCCCTAGCGCCAATATCATGCGCATCATTTGGCGTTCCATCATGGCGAGATTTTGGCCACTGGCGCTGTACATGATCACCAGTGAACATCCCATCAGGATTAAAACCCCAAAGATCAAAGGAAGGTCAAGGTGCATACGCTCAAACAGCGAACGGTTTTTGCCTGTTTCAGGATCTAGTTTCATTCTTCAGGCTCGATATAGTCATAAGTTGGGTTTAACAAAATATGGTCGAAAATTTGTCTTGCCACTGGTGCACCATGAGTTGAACCACCCCCTGCATTCTCTAGGACAATAGTCAAAATAACCTGAGGGTTATCATAGGGTGCGAATCCAGTGAACAGAGCGTGATCTCGCAAGTGTTCAGCTATCTCGTCAGCATCGTATTTTTCATCTTCCGCGAGCCCAAATACCTGTGCTGTTCCCGATTTACCAGCGCTCTTATATTTCATGCCTGCAAATGCGCGGCGAGCTGTGCCTCGTTTACCATGGTTAACCAAGTACATACCATGCTTGGCAATGGTCCAAAACTCTTTCTTCACGCCGGTGATTGGTGGATACAGCTCCGGCTGCTTGAACTCTTCCACAGTGCCATTATGCTCAACAGGTTTGATGGTTGAGCGAAGGATCTGCGGTGCCATTACCTTGCCTTCATTGATCAATACCGAAGTCGCCTTGGCTATCTGCATTGGGGTCGCTGTCCAGTAACCTTGACCTATGCCGACAGGAATCGTGTCCCCTTGATACCAAGGTGCGTTGTGTCTGGCACGCTTCCATTCACGTGTAGGCATGTTGGCTTTGCTTTCTTCATAGATATCGATGCCGGTATAGTCACCAAAGCCAAACTCTTGCATCCATTTAGAAATACGGTCGATGCCCAAGTCATAAGCTATTTGATAGAAGAAGGTATCCACCGACTCTTCAATGGCTTTATTGATATCAACTTCGCCATGTCCCCAGCGTAACCAATCTCTAAATGGTCGAGTCTTGGAATTTGGAATACGCCAATATCCGGGGTCGTTACGTGTCGTGGTCGGAGTAATCACTTTTTCTTGTAACGCTGCCACTGCAATGAAGGGTTTTACCGTCGATGCAGGAGGGTAGATACCTAACGTGGCCCGGTTTACCAGCGGGCGATTAATATCACTGAGCAGCGCTCTATAATCTTTGCCTGAAATGCCATGCACAAAGGAGTTAGGGTCATAACTAGGGCTAGATACCATAGCAAGCACTGCATCAGTATGAGGCTCAAGGATAACAGCGCTGCCTCGACGACCATCCAGAAGCTCGAATAAATAGCTTTGTAGCTTAATATCGATGTTAAGAACGATATCTTCACCCGGAGTAGGCGGCTCGTACTTTAGGGTACGAATGACGCGACCACGGCTATTGACTTCAACCTCTTGGTAGCCCGGTTTACCGTGCAAGATATCTTCGTAGTAACGCTCGATGCCTAGCTTACCAATATCATGTGTGGCTTGGTAATCCTGCACCTTATCTTCGCGGGTTAAGCGCTGAATGTCGCGGTCATTGATACGGGAAACATAGCCGAGAACATGGGTCAGGATCTCACCGTAGGGATAAAAACGCTTTAGGGTAGCGTTTACTTCTACGCCTGGAAATTCATGCTGATGAACAGAGAAGATAGCGACTTGTTCTTCTGAAAGTTGTCCAAGTAACGGTACTGATTTAAAACGTCTAGAACGCTTACGATCTCGCTGAAATCGCTCTACTTGCTCTTCCGAAATAGCGGGTAGCAGTTGCTGAAGGCGAGAAATCGTCTCATCAAGGTTGATGACCTTTTCAGGAGTGAGTTCTAGAGAAAATACAGGTCTGTTCTCCGCTAAAACAATGCCATTCCTGTCGTAGATTAGGCCACGATTGGGCGCGATGGGTACGACTTTGATACGGTTATCGTTAGAGCGAGTTTGATAGTCTTGAAACTGATTAACCTGAATATGATACAGGTTAATGATAAGCAGGCCGATGAGAACAAGGATGCCAATGAAGGCAACCAAAGCGCGGTTGCTAAAAAGCCGAGTCTCGAGTTTATGGTCTCTAAAATGAGAGCGCTTACGCATCATGCTCGGTTACTCACGATGGTAGGGGTGGTTCGCGTTAACGCTCCAAGCTCGATAAAGACTCTCTGCCATTACTACACGCACCAAAGGGTGAGGAAGAGTCAAAGGAGAGAGTGACCAGCTTTGTTCTGCTGCCGCTTTACAGGCTGGCGCTAACCCCTCGGGGCCACCAATTAAGATGGATACATCTCGAGCGTCAAGTTTCCAGCGATCCAACTGTTTAGCCAGTTGTGGTGTATCCCAAGGCTTACCTGGAATGTCTAAGGTCACAATACGGTTTCCTTTGGGTACCGCAGCCAACATGGCTTCGCCTTCTTTTTGCAAGATGCGTGCAATATCGGCATTCTTGCCTCGTTTACCAGCAGTAATTTCAATGAGCTCTAGTGGCATATCGTTGGGAAAACGACGCTTATACTCATTAAAGCCTTCTTCTACCCATTTTGGCATTTTAGTACCAACGGCAACGAGTTGGATCTTCACTGATTAACCCCAAAGTTTTTCTAGTTGGTAAAGCTCGCGATGTTCTTCTTGCATGACATGAACCATAGTAGAACCCATATCTACGACAACCCATTCACCTTCAAGTTCACCATCCATTCCTAGAGGCTCAATACCGATCTTTTTTGCTTCAATAGCAATATGATCAGCGATAGAAGATACGTGGCGCTTAGACGTGCCTGTGCAAACCAGCATGTAATCAGTCACGCTTGATTTACCCTGAACATCCAATGTCACGATCTTTTGTGCTTTCATATCGTCAGCTTTATCAGCTAAAAAGTCTTTTAATGCTTCGCCTTGCAATGCCGGCTCCTTAATAAATTTGTTTAGGTTCAAAAAAGTATACCATGCGTGGCTGTTAAGCGTTTCTTGGCATGCTCATATCGAGTGTCAACTGGGTAAGTATTGGCCATACACTGTTGTCGTAGTCGGTTTTTACGGTATGTTCTGCCTGAGCTAACGTACATACCATGCTATAGAGTGTTTTTGGCGTATGGCGGTTAAGGGCTGCTGTATAAAGCGGTCGCTTGTTGTTCCAAACGCGGTATTGGTCAAATACTTGTTGTAGGCTTTTGCTTGTGAGTTCTTGTTTGTAGCTCATCAAGGTATTCAACTCTTTTTGCAGCGTTCGTAGCAAGATCACGGCTTCCACACCTTCACCATGCAATTCACGTAGGATTCGTTGGCTACGTTTGGCCTTGCCTTCGAGCATGGCATCAATCCAGTTAAACGCTGTAAAGTGGTTGTGTCTGCTCAGTGCTGATTCTATACGAACTAGGGTAAGTACTCCGTCAGGGTAGAGTAAACAAAGCTTCTCTAAACTCTGACTCAGCGCCAATAGGTTCCCTTCATGCCATTGAGCCAACATTTGCACCGCCTCAGTATCAGGCTTAAGCCCTAACTGGTGGCAACGTTGGAGTACAAATTGAGGCAGTCGATGAATATCGGGTGTGAGACAACTGACCCAAAGACCATTGGAATTCAACGCCTTAAACCACTTAGCGTTTTCTTGCGCCTTGGTTAGCTTATTTCCAGATACAATCAGAATGACATCAGGGTTGAGTACTTGATGAAGGCTAAGTAGCTCTTTGGTTATGGCTTGATTGGTGCCCGATTCAGGGAGTTCTAACTGTAGAATTTTCTTCTCAGCAAATAGACTCATCGAATTACAGGCATCAAAGACCTCATTCCAGTCGGTTTGAGCTGTAATAGAAAAGCGAAACACCTCACTAAAGCCTTCTGATTTGGCTCTGTGCTCTATTTGGTCTCGAGATTCTTGAATGAGCAGGGGCTCACCACCAAACAGCAAATACACTGGGTGCAGTTGCCTTTGTAGTGTGTTGGCCAACTTGTCGGCAAAGATGCGCATGCTTAGTCTCTACTTAGCAATGTCAGATTCAGAGTCCACTGCAGTGTCTTCTTCTGTGCTACTTGCTTCAGAGTTACTTGCTTCAGGCGTATCTTCTGAATCGGTTTCTACACTTGCTTCTGGATTATCGGCTTCAGAGTTGCTGTCAGCCTCAGAAGCGGATGATGCAGGAGGCGCAGTTTGCAGCTCGACAGGTATGGTTGCCTGATCGTTTTTCTCGTATTCAGCCTGCAGGCTAATCTGGTCGTCTTTTCTTTGAGAAGGGTCTTCAATCATGCCACCTTCATTGACGAAGGTATCAAATGAGCCGTCATCGTTATCAAGGTCGCTGCGTAATCGCGCCAGCTGACGAATAATCTGTCTTGCGGCTTGCTTGCGCATCTCATCTTCAATCATGTCTCTTTCAACAGATTTTGCCAGTGCGGTTAACGGGTTATCGAGATAAACGCGGTTAACCTGGGTGCTGAATGTTCGTGTGCCCACATCAGGAACAACGACGCGGTAGTTTGCTCTTAGAGTCAGTTCTTTTTCCGCTGCACGGCTGTTTTGATATAGGGAGAGGGTACGTTCGCCAATACTCTCGGTGAGCAGGTGAATATTGGTGACATTCGCCGCTGGAGTGACAAGCTGTATGCCATTCTGTCTTAGTTCAGTTTTTACGTCTCGAGTGAATTGAGCATAGTCATCGTAGCTGGTCAAAGACATGGAACTGACTTCTTCTGGCACCAAGTAGCTGCCGCGAAAATGAAAACCACAGCCGCTCAGTAATGAGGCAATAAGTAGAGCGATAGCTAGGCGTAAATGAGAAAGGCGTGCAATTTGCATCAAAAGAATACTCTCTTAAGGAAGTTCGGTTCTTATCGTGCTTCTCTGAAACAAGGTCGTTTGCGACAAAAAAGCAGGATAAAAAACGAAAAGTGAGGGCTACATGATGTAACCCTCAGCTTTAAGCGTAGATTAGTTTGCTACAATATTCAGTAGCTTACCTGGTACGTAGATCACTTTACGTACAGTTTTATCTTCGATGAACTTAACTACGTTCTCATCGTTTAGACCAAGTTCTTCAACTTGCTCTTTCGATGCATCGGCAGCCACGGTTAGTTTTGCACGAAGTTTACCGTTTACTTGAACAACGATGGTTTTTTCGTCTTCAACTAGCGCTTTTTCATCAAACGTTGGCCATGTTGCCGAATCTACATTTGATTCACCTAATGCAATCCACATTTCGTAAGAGATATGCGGAGTCATAGGGTAAAGCATGCGAACAACCGCTTTTAGTGCCTCATCAAGGATTGCTCGGTCTTGAACAGATTCTTGAGGTGCTTTTGCTAGCTTGTTCATTAGTTCCATGATTGCAGCGATTGCAGTGTTGAACGTTTGGCGACGGCCAATATCGTCAGTCACTTTAGCAATGGTCTTGTGAACATCACGGCGTAGAGCTTTTTGGTCACCTGATAGTGCAGCAACATCAACAGATTCGGCAGTACCCTTAGAAGAGTGTGCGTGAACCAGTTTCCAAACACGCTTCAAGAAGCGGTTTGCACCTTCAACACCAGACTCTTGCCATTCAAGGGTCATATCGGCAGGAGAGGCAAACATCATGAATAGGCGTACTGTGTCAGCGCCGTACTTGTCGACCATCTCTTGCGGATCAATACCGTTGTTCTTCGACTTAGACATCTTGATCATGCCTGAGTGTTCAACGTTACGACCTTGAGTGTCTACCGCTTTCTCGATGCGACCTTTACCATCACGCTCAACGGTTACATCCGTTGGTGCGATCCATTCTTTAGTGCCTTTCTCGTTGGTGTGGTAGAAGGCGTCAGCCAGAACCATACCTTGACAAAGAAGCTGTTTGAACGGCTCATCAGAGGTCACGTAGCCTGCATCACGAAGCAATTTATGGAAGAAGCGAGAGTACAGTAGGTGCATACATGCGTGCTCGATACCACCCACGTACTGGTCTACAGGTAGCCAGTAGTTTGCTTTTTCTGGGTCTAGGATATCGTCAGCTTGTGGTGAACAGTAGCGTGCGTAATACCAAGATGATTCCATAAAGGTATCAAAGGTATCTGTTTCACGAAGTGCAGGCTCACCGTTGAATGTGGTTTTCGCCCATTCTTTGTCTGCTTTGATAGGGCTAGTTACGCCATCCATCACTACGTCTTCAGGTAAAATCACAGGTAGCTGGTCAGCAGGTACCGGATGAACTTCACCGTCTTCAGTTGTTACCATAGGGATTGGAGCACCCCAGTAACGCTGACGAGATACACCCCAGTCACGTAGACGGAAGTTTACTGTCTTAGTGCCTTTGCCTTCGGCTTCTAGTTTTGCTGCGATAGCATCAAACGCTGCCTGGAACTCAAGGCCATCAAATTCACCTGAATCAAACAGTACACCCTTCTCAGTGTATGCAACCTCTGAGATATCTAGCTCAGCGCCGTCAACAGGCTTGATTACTGGCACTATGTCTAGGCCGTATTTTGTCGCAAATTCGTAGTCACGTTGATCGTGAGCAGGAACTGCCATAACAGCACCTGTGCCGTAATCCATTAATACGAAGTTAGCAACGAATACAGGTACTTCACGGCCGTTCAATGGATGAATTGCGGTAAGGCCAGTCGCCATACCTTTCTTCTCCATTGTTGCAAGCTCAGCTTCAGCAACCTTGTTGTTTTTGCACTCTTCGATGAACTCAGCAAGCGCAGGGTTATTCTCTGCAGCGACTGCCGCTAGAGGGTGGCCTGCAGCAATACCCACGTAAGTCACACCCATTAGGGTATCTGGACGCGTGGTGTAAACTTCTAGGTCTTGTTGACCCTTAACATCGAACTTAAGCTCAACGCCTTCAGAGCGACCAATCCAGTTGCGCTGCATGGTCTTAACCATTTCAGGCCAGCCATCAAGGTTATCTAGATCATCTAGAAGCTCTTGAGCGTATTCAGTGATCTTAATGAACCACTGTGGGATCTCTTTTTGCTCTACTGGAGTATCACAACGCCAGCAGCAGCCATCTTCAACCTGCTCGTTAGCAAGAACAGTTTGGTCGTTTGGACACCAGTTAACAGAAGAGGTTTTCTTGTAAACCAAGCCTTTTTCGTAAAGCTTAGTAAAGAAGCCTTGCTCCCAACGGTAGTACTCTGGAGTACAAGTCGCAAACTCGCGGTTCCAGTCGTAACCAAAGCCAAGAAGCTTAAGCTGGTTCTTCATGTACTCGATATTTTCGTATGTCCAAGGAGCCGGTGCAGTGTTGTTTTTAACTGCAGCGTTCTCTGCTGGAAGGCCAAAAGCATCCCAACCAATAGGTTGCATCACGTTTTTGCCTTGCAGGCGCTGGAAGCGAGATACTACGTCACCAATGGTGTAGTTACGTACGTGGCCCATGTGTAGACGACCACTAGGGTACGGAAACATAGAAAGACAGTAGAATTTTTCTTTGTTTGGGTCTTCACTTACAACAAAGGTTTCATTGTTGTCCCAGTGCTTTTGAACTTTTTGTTCAATATCTTGCGGGTTGTATTGTTCTTGCATCGACGCTATCCATTTTCTTGGAAACTGTGAGAACGATTAAATCAGTTCGTTTTAGATCAGCATAGAATACCTAAAGGAGCTAAAAGCAACAACCACAAAGCAAGCTTTAAGCAATGTTAATTGCCATTAGGCAAAGGAGGGCATATGCCAAAACGTCAGGCGGGTTATGATGAGCTGTTATCCGATGTAGTAGAAACCTTAAAACACAGCCCAGATGAAATAAATAATGTGATTGCTAATTCAGAGAAGGTGGTAGAGGCTGCCAATGATATGACCAAAGACGAATTAGCCTTAGTTTCGGCGTATGTTAAGTCGGATCTGCAAGAATTTGCTAATAACTTTGAAGAGAGCAAATCGGGGCCTTTTTACCTCATGATTGCAAATACGGTCTGGCAATCTCTATTGGATATTACCGATAAAACAAAAGTCGAATGGGTTGAGTTCTTTCAAGATCTTGAGCATCAAGGGGTGTATAAGTCCGGCGAGATTATTGGCTTAGGTGTATTAATCTGTGAAAAATGTGGCCACCGAACTCAATACAATCACGCCACCGAAATTCAGGTGTGTCCTCAATGTGGGCATGATGAGTTTTCTAGGCAGCCTTTAAAGCCATAAGCTAAAACTGAATCGTATGGTCACTTTGAGCCCAAGCCTTTACTAGCAGACTCTAGTAAAGGCTGGATTCTCACGCTAGTGGCTAGTTTTTTGAGCGATTTCGCACAGATATGAGCAGTGAAATCAAGATAATGCAGAAAACCATGATATCTAGAGGTAACCCACCAAATTGAACGTAAGGGGTTTTGCCATTTGTTGGTACGACCTTCGCTCTTAGTACCGCTTCCTCAAACTGTGGAAGATCAGCGGTTATATGACCTTTATAATCAGTGACTGCGGTGACACCGTTGTTTGTTGCGCGAATCACTGGCATGCCAAATTCTAAGGCTCTCATGCGAGCAATAGCCATGTGTTGAAGCGGGCCTATTGAGTCACCGAACCAAGCATCGTTAGATAGGGTTAAGATGTAGTCGGTTTCGTCGGTGATATTATCTCGAAGCTGTTGGCCAAAAATAATCTCATAACATAGCGCTACCACCATATGCATGCCTTTGGCAACAATATTGTCTTGCACATAATCACCACGATCAAATGAAGACATCGGTAAATTGAAGAACGGTGCTAGAGGTCTTAAAAAGTCCTCGAGAGGCACAAACTCACCAAACGGCAACAGGTGATGCTTTTTGTAGCGAGGCTGAGTGTCGTAGTTGTATTCACCGGATGGTGTCACTCCAACCGTTGTGACGCTGTTGTAATAGGTGTGACGCCCCTCTTGAGTAAGGACCCCAGTTATTACCGCTGAATTGTTCTGGCGAGCTGCCTTATCGAGATTGCTCATGAAAGAGGTGACTTCGTCTTCGAACGCGGGTATTGCTGCCTCAGGCCAGATAATAATATCCGCATCCCAGTTTTGGCGAGTATGGTCCATATACTTCATTAGCGTTGGCCAGCGCTGGCTTGGTAGCCACTTTGTCTCTTGCTGAACATTGCCCTGAATCAGTGCTACTGTTTGTGCTCGACTTTCGTCAGGGGCTACCCAGTTGATAAAATGCGTTAACCCTGCGACGGCAAACAGTGCGACAGGAATCCACAGCTGCTTCCAAGCTCGGCGAGTAATAATCATGGCTAAGCTACTCGATATCGCCATTACCCACATGCTAATCAAGTCTACACCGCCGATAGGGGCCAATCCGGCCAGTGGTGAGTCTATCTGTGTGTAACCGAGTAAAAGCCAAGGGAAGCCTGTTAGTGCCCAGCCACGTAACCAATCACAGATTAGCCATAATGCTGGGGTGACAAGTAAGGCATTAAACCAGTGTTTGTTTCCGTTAAATCGCGTGAATAGGGCGGCAAACAGCGCTGAGTAGATTGAGAGGTAACCAACCAGTAACGCCATTAACAGCACACTGGCGGCTTTTGGCATCCCACCAAAGGTATCTATACTGACGTGCACCCAACTGATGCCTGTGGCAAACAGCCCTATGCCCCACAGATAACCTATTAAGGCAGAAGAGCGAGTTGACTGTCCCTTCAATAAGAGAAGCAACAGCAATGGGCTGAGCAGAGCCAGAGGCCAAATTTGAAATGGGGCGAAGGAAAAAGTTGTACTAGCGCCAACAAAAGCGGCCGCAAGCGGCCGCATTAGGCGATGAGTCATCAATGATTTCATCTTAGTATTGAGTCTGTTTCTCTAGAGGGTTATACCTCGTCCGAGAGTAAGCGTATTATTCGCCACTCTCTTTCTCAGACTCTCTGTCTGGGACGGTAACCTGAAGTTGAATAATACGGCGATTATCTGCTGACGTGACCTTGAAGCTATACGCTCCGATCTCGACGATTTCGCCTCGACTAGGTAGATGACCAAATTGGGTCATGACCAGACCACCTACGGTATCCACTTCTTCATCGCTGAAGTTAGTGTCAAAGGTATCATTAAATTCTTCGATAGTCGTTAGAGCCCTGACAGCAAATGTATGTTTGCTGAGCTGGCGGATCTCTAATTCTTCTTCGTCGTCAAACTCATCTTCAATCTCACCAACGATCTCTTCAAGAATATCCTCGATAGTGATCAGGCCAGATACACCACCAAATTCATCGACCACAATTGCCATATGGTAACGCTCTTCGCGGAACTCCTTAAGTAGACGATCGACTCGCTTACTTTCTGGAACAACCACTGCGGGGCGTATGACTTGCTCGATATCGAAGGGGGCACTTTCCGAGCCTAGATATTTCAACAGGTCTTTAGCCAGCAAAATACCTTCAACGTGGTCCTTGTCCTCGCTGATAACAGGGTAACGGGAGTGTTGTGCGTCAGTGATAAGATTGATGAGCGCATCAAGGTCGTCAGTGCTTTCTACCGTAACCATTTGCGAGCGAGGGATCATGATGTCACGAACTTTCTGCTCAGCAATTTCCATCACACCCTCAAGCATATCTCGAGTGTCATGGTCGATTAGGTCGTTTTCTTCCGAATCACGGATGACATCGACGAGTTCTTGGCGGTCTTTAGGGTCTACTTGGAAAAGTTGACCTAGACGTTCGAAGAAGGATTTCCTACTCGGACCTTCTGATTTTTCCTTTGAGCCCTCTTTAGAGGACGAGTTGTCTTCGCTGTTCATTGCTTCTCAATGGTTAACGCTATCAAATGTGTAATAGCTCACTGTATCTTTATATTGGGATTACTGCTTTTCTGCAAGGTAAGGATCGTCAAAACCTAACCCTTGCATAATTTCAGTTTCTAGAGATTCCATCTCTTCGGCTTCTTCGTCCTGAATATGGTCGTAGCCAAGCAGGTGTAAGCTGCCGTGTACCACCATATGAGCCCAATGTGCAGTCAGAGGTTTTTGCTGCGCAACGGCTTCATCTTCAACCACTTGCTTGCAAATGACAAGATCCCCTAACAAATTTATTTCTACGCCGGGTGGAGCTTCAAATGGGAAAGACAACACGTTGGTTGGTTTGTCTTTGCCACGGTAGTCGTTATTAAGCTGGTGGCTCTCTTCAGAGTCCACTATACGAATAGTGAGTTCTGAGTCAGGTTGAAACTGCGTTAACGTGTATTCAAGCCAAGACTGAAAATCTTGTTCTGAAGGTAACTGGCTGCTGTCTTCAACAGCCAGTTGTAGGTCCAGGTAAATGGCCATTATTTACTCACAAGTTGTGATTGTTGCTGAGTTTGAAGTGCAGCGTCAGCGACAAGTTTAGCTTCACGCTCTTCGCGTTCTTGACGACGACGTTGTTCAATCGCTTTCTTTTCTTTTTGGTCTTGAACTTCCCACTTCTCATAGGCGTTAACGATACGTGCTACCACAGGGTGTCGCACGACATCATCGGCTAAGAAGAAGTTGAAGCTGATATCGTCCACTTCAGAAAGTACTTCGATAGCGTGGCGTAAGCCAGATTTAGCACCACGAGGTAAATCTATTTGGGTAACGTCACCTGTGATAACAGCACGCGAGTTAAAGCCGATACGCGTTAAGAACATCTTCATCTGCTCGATGGTGGTGTTCTGGCTCTCATCCAAAATAATAAATGCGTCGTTCAAAGTACGGCCACGCATATAGGCAAGAGGCGCAACTTCGATTACATTACGTTCAATCAACTTTTCAACACGCTCAAAACCTAACATTTCAAACAGTGCATCATAAAGAGGGCGAAGGTAAGGGTCGACCTTTTGGCTGAGATCGCCAGGCAAGAAACCCAGTTTTTCACCGGCTTCTACCGCAGGGCGAGTCAATAAGATACGTCTGATCTCTTGGCGCTCAAGTGCGTCGACGGCAGCTGCAACGGCTAGGTAGGTTTTACCCGTACCAGCGGGGCCGACACCAAAGGTGATGTCATGAGTGACCATGTTCATCAGGTATTGGGCCTGATTTGGCGTGCGAGGTTTAATCACACCCTTTTTGGTCTTAATAAACACTTCTTTACCGTGAGAGAATTCAGCTTCGGCTGCCTGCTCAAGGACGCCACTTTCTTTCACTTCTAGATGGATTTGTTCTGGCTCGATATCAGGGATATTGCCGCGAACGGGCGCAGTTTGAACGTAAAGTCTTTTGACGATATCGAGAGCCGCAGAGGCGGAATGAGGTTGACCCACGATGGAGAAGTGGTTACCTCGATAGTTGATTTCAACGCCAAGGCGGCGTTCTAGGTGCTTGATGTTGTCATCAAAAGGGCCACAAAGGCTAGAAAGACGGTGATTATTTGCTGGTTCTAGATCGATCTCTAGGGTAACAATTTTATTGCTCAATGGTGCCTCGCATTTGCTGTACTGAAAGAGTCCTCGAAGAGTTCTTGAAGAGTCCTCGTGAACCCTTTCAGTATAGCTGTATGTTACTTTAAGGTGTAAATGTCGCTACACCTAATTCATCTTCCTTGCGTGTCTTAGTCATCATCTCAGTTGGAGAGACAGCGATACGAAGGTCCATTTCTGATTCTGTGCGAACAAGTTCGCCACGTAAAGAGTTAGCGAACACGTCTGTGATTTTCACATCAACGAATTGGCCAATTAGGTCAGCATTACCTTCAAAGTTTACTACGCGGTTGTTTTCTGTACGTGCGCGAAGCTCCATCAGATCTTTCTTCGATGGCCCCTCTACAAGTACGCGTTGCACTGTGCCTAGCATTTGACGAGAGTAACGCATCGCTTGTGCGTTAACCGTTTGCTGTAGCTCGTACAAACGCTCTTTCTTCTCTTGTTCTGTCAGATCACATGGGTAATCTGCTGCTGGCGTACCAGGGCGAGGAGAGAAGACAAAGCTGAAGCTCATATCAAAATCAACGTCACGGATGATCTTCATTGTGTCTTGGAAGTCTTGGTCAGATTCACCAGGGAAGCCAACAATGAAGTCTGAGCTGATCTGGATATCAGGACGAGCTTTACGCAGTTTACGAATAATCGACTTGTATTCGATTGCGGTATGAGGGCGCTTCATCATAGTTAGGATACGGTCTGAACCGCTTTGCACAGGTAGGTGCAAGAAGCTAACTAGCTCTGGAGTGTCTTCGTATACTGCAATGATGTCATCAGTAAACTCAAGCGGGTGGCTTGTTGTAAAGCGAATGCGGTCAATACCATCAATTGATGCTACTAGGCGCAGTAGATTTGCAAACGAACAGATGTCACCATCGTACGTTGGACCACGGTATGCGTTTACGTTTTGGCCAAGAAGGTTGACTTCGCGTACACCTTGCTCAGCAAGTTGTGCGATTTCAAATAGAACATCGTCCATCGGACGGCTAACTTCTTCACCACGAGTGTAGGGTACAACACAGTATGTGCAGTATTTAGAACAGCCTTCCATAATGGAAACGAACGCTGTTGCACCTTCAGCGCGAGGCTCAGGTAAGTTGTCAAACTTCTCGATCTCAGGGAAAGAGATATCCATTACAGGGGCATCATCGCTTTGAGATTGTTTGATCATCTCTGGAAGACGGTGCAGTGTTTGTGGACCAAAGATAACATCAACGTAAGGTGCACGTTGACGAATATGGTCGCCTTCTTGAGTCGCAACACAACCACCAACACCGATGACTACGCCTGGTTTAGTGTCCTTTAAAGTTTTCCAGCGGCCAAGCTGGTGGAACACTTTTTCTTGTGCTTTTTCACGAATAGAGCAGGTGTTTAGTAGTAATACATCCGCTTCTTTAGGATCTTCTGTTAGCTCAAATCCGTTGGCGGCATTAAGCAGGTCAGCCATCTTTGATGAATCGTATTCGTTCATCTGGCAACCCCAGGTTTTGATCAGAAGTTTCTTACTCATTGCATTCACACTCGTGTTAATTAATCACTTTTCAACTGGCTATATTGCTCAGTATTTCACCACGCATAGTCGTGGAGAGCCGCGTATTGTACTGACTAAATGAGGCTATGACTAGCTTTCAAGCTTAAATTTCATCCGTTGTAGGGTAAGGCATTGTTTGTATTGAGCTGCTTTTTTATAGATTTAATCAAAACAGGGGAGGTAACAACAAATAAACTTAAGGGAGAGAGATTAGAGCATGAATAATTTGAGCTGTCGTACAGGCATTGCTGATCGCTTTTAAGTACAATTAATCAATAGGCATAAACAAATGTTATTTAAGGATAAAGGGTGGCACACATGCATTTTGATGTAGCAGTGATAGGTGGAGGCATGGTTGGAGCCGCAACAGCGCTCGGATTGGCAAAGCAAGGTAAACGAGTTGCGATTGTCGAGGGTTACCAACCCAAGTCTTTTGAACCTTCTCAAGACTTGGATATCCGAATCTCTGCCATATCAAAAAGCTCCGTTGATCTTCTAAAGCAGCAGGGTGCTTGGCCCCATATCCAAAGTAAGAGAGTGTTTCCCTACTCAGGCCTAGAAACCTGGGAGCTTGAAAATTGCTATACACGCTTTGATGCGGCTGATCTTGATTTGCCTCTGCTGGGTTATATGGTTGAGAATCGTGTTTTGCAGTTGGGGATTTGGGAGGCTCTGAGCGATGACTCGAACGTAACCTTTTACTGTCCAGACTCTTTAGTGAGTATGACGACAAATGAACAGGGTAAGCACCTAGAGTTGTCGTCTGGGGATGTGTTGAGCGCCAGATTAGTGGTTGGAGCGGATGGTGCAAACTCAAAGGTGAGACAAATCGCTGGAATTGGCGTGACAGCGTGGGATTACCGACAAGATTGTATGCTGATCAATGTGGATACAGATTGCCTTGATGTCGATGTGACTTGGCAGTGGTTTACGCCTAGTGGCCCAAGGTCGTACTTGCCGATGGGCGAGGGCAAAGCTTGTCTAGTTTGGTACGACTCACCGCAGCGCATTAAGCAACTTGCTCAATTAAGTGTTGCAGAGTTACAAGCTGAGATAGAGCGATGCTTCCCTAAGAGAGTTGGCAATGTAACGGTAAAAGATTCTGCTTCATTTCCTTTGAAACGTCGTCATGCCCAGCACTACTGTAAAGAAGGGGTTGTTTTGGTAGGAGACTCCGCCCATACGATCAATCCTTTGGCGGGGCAGGGCGTTAATCTAGGTTTTAAAGATGTTACCGCATTACTGACAACACTGAGTGGTGGTGATTATTCTTTGGATAATCTTGAACAATATCAGCAACTAAGAAAAACAGATAACTTGATAATGCAAACGGCTATGGATGTATTCTATGTGGGCTTTAGCAATAATCTAGGGCCAGTAAAGATGCTAAGAAATGTTGGGCTAAAGCTGGCTGATAGTGCAGGTCCCCTCAAGCATCAAGCATTGAAGTATGCCTTAGGGTTATAGAGTCTCTAATTAACGGAAAGGGCGCAGATAGCATGATATTATCTGCGCCCTTTTTTATGTGGTGTGACTTTTCTACAGGCAATAAAAAACCCGTCTAAAAGACGGGTTCTCTATATGATGGTGCGGAAGGAGAGACTTGAACTCTCACACCTTGCGGCGCCAGAACCTAAATCTGGTGCGTCTACCAATTCCGCCACTTCCGCATCAATTCTGTAGTCTTAGTCGATGATTGGTGAATCAACTAGACGTTGTAATGATTGTTGAAAACAATCACATTTTAATAGTGGCTGGGCTACCTGGATTCGAACCAGGGAATGCTGGCATCAAAAGCCAGTGCCTTACCGCTTGGCGATAGCCCAACAGAGAAAGTTCTACGAACTCAATCTTAAATAATGGTGCGGAAGGAGAGACTTGAACTCTCACACCTTGCGGCGCCAGAACCTAAATCTGGTGCGTCTACCAATTCCGCCACTTCCGCATCGCTTTATTTTATCTCTAAGCAAAGAGTGTAGTCTTAGTCAATGATTGGTGAATCAACTAGACGTTGTAATGATTGTTGAAAACAATCACATTTTAATAGTGGCTGGGCTACCTGGATTCGAACCAGGGAATGCTGGCATCAAAAGCCAGTGCCTTACCGCTTGGCGATAGCCCAACAGAGATAGTTCATAAGAACATATCTTAAATAATGGTGCGGAAGGAGAGACTTGAACTCTCACACCTTGCGGCGCCAGAACCTAAATCTGGTGCGTCTACCAATTCCGCCACTTCCGCAACAATCTTGTGGTCTTAGTCGATGATTGGTAAATCAACTAGACGTTGTAAATGGTGGCTACTGCGGGATTTGAACCTGCGACCCCATCATTATGAGTGATGTGCTCTAACCAGCTGAGCTAAGTAGCCACTCTGTTTTAGAGATAACGTAATCTCTAAACTAAATATGGTGCGGAAGGAGAGACTTGAACTCTCACACCTTGCGGCGCCAGAACCTAAATCTGGTGCGTCTACCAATTCCGCCACTTCCGCATCGCTTTGTTTTATCTCTAAGCAAGAGTTTAGTCTTAGTCGATGATTGGTGAATCAACTAGACGTTGTGTGCTCTTTTATTAAGAGCTACCACTTAAATAGTGGCTGGGCTACCTGGATTCGAACCAGGGAATGCTGGCATCAAAAGCCAGTGCCTTACCGCTTGGCGATAGCCCAACAGAGAAAGTTCTACGAACTCAATCTTTGAATAATGGTGCGGAAGGAGAGACTTGAACTCTCACACCTTGCGGCGCCAGAACCTAAATCTGGTGCGTCTACCAATTCCGCCACTTCCGCATCAATCTTGTGGTCTTAGTCGATGATTGGTGAATCAACTAGACGTTGTGTACTCTTTTATTAAGAGCTACCACTTAAATAGTGGCTGGGCTACTTAGAGCCGAACCAGGGGGAATAACGAGGCATCAAATGCTTTGTCTCACCCTTGTATTAGTGGCTGGGCTACCTGGATTCGAACCAGGGAATGCCGGCATCAAAAGCCGGTGCCTTACCGCTTGGCGATAGCCCAACAGAGAAAGTTCTATGAACTCTATCTTTAAATAATGGTGCGGAAGGAGAGACTTGAACTCTCACACCTTGCGGCGCCAGAACCTAAATCTGGTGCGTCTACCAATTCCGCCACTTCCGCATCGCTTTGTTTTATCTCTAAGCAAGAGTTTAGTCTTGGTCGATGATTGGTAAAATCAACCAGACGTTGTATATGGTGGCTACTGCGGGATTTGAACCTGCGACCCCATCATTATGAGTGATGTGCTCTAACCAGCTGAGCTAAGTAGCCACTTTAATTTTGAGCGAGAGAGAATAAACTAATCTCGCTTTATTTCCAATGATTTTTTAATAAAATCACGAAATAAAATGTGGCTGGGCTACCTGGATTCGAACCAGGGAATGCCGGCATCAAAAGCCGGTGCCTTACCGCTTGGCGATAGCCCAACTAAATATGGTGCGGAAGGAGAGACTTGAACTCTCACACCTTGCGGCGCCAGAACCTAAATCTGGTGCGTCTACCAATTCCGCCACTTCCGCATATTTCCTAATAACTCTCAAAAAGAAAGCATTTAGGAAATGGTGGCTACTGCGGGATTTGAACCTGCGACCCCATCATTATGAGTGATGTGCTCTAACCAGCTGAGCTAAGTAGCCATTACCATATTGTCTTTCTCAATACTGTCAGACAGTGTCGAGAACGGAGCGCATTATGCGTATATCCCCGGAAACCGTCAATAGTTTTTTTGAAGATTTTGTCACTTATAGCGCGTTCGAACTTTTTTTAAACAAAGCGCCCCGTTTTTATTCAAAAATGCATTAAGAATTAAACACAAACAGACAACAGAACTTGAGTGATTTGTGAGGTAGTTGGAGGATGGCTAGCTAAGTGTTTAGAAAGTTTTACTATGAACGCAAGACAAAAAAGACCGCCGAAGCGATCTTTCCAATCAAAGCTTAATCAATGTTTAGCTAAGCTAGAGTGGGTTTAATCAAGGAGGGTTCGCGCAGCATACAGGTGTATGTGAGCAAATCCGACGCAGAGTAAACTCATTCTAGCGACGATAAACTTGATTAAACGTTGAAGCGGAAATGAATAACATCCCCATCTTTAACGATGTAGTCTTTACCTTCTAGACGCCATTTACCTGCATCTTTAGCACCGCTTTCACCCTTAAACTGGATAAAATCATCGTAACCAACCACTTCAGCACGGATGAAGCCTTTCTCAAAGTCAGTGTGGATCTTACCTGCAGATTGAGGAGCCGTTGCGCCAATAGGAATAGTCCAAGCGCGAACCTCTTTAACACCTGCAGTGAAGTAAGTTTGCAGAGTAAGAAGATCATAACCTGAACGAATAACACGGTTTAGACCAGGTTCTTCGATGCCCATATCAGCAAGGAATTCAGCACGGTCTTCTTCATCCAGTTCCGCCATTTCAGATTCGATTGCAGCACAAACAGGAACGACTACGTTGTTCTCTTTTTCAGCAAACTCACGAACAGCATCAAGATACTGGTTATCTTCAAAACCATCTTCCGCAACGTTAGCGATGTACATGGTTGGCTTTAGGGTTAGGAAGTTTAGGTAACCGATAGCCGCGTGTTCTTCTTTGCTTAGCTCAATAGTACGAGCCATGCCGCCTTCAGTAAGGATAGGAAGAAGCTTTTCTAATACAGCAAGCTCAAATTTGGCGTCTTGATCACCACCTTTCGCTTTTTTAGTATTACGGAAAATTGCACGCTCACAGCTATCTAAATCGGCCATCGCTAGCTCAAGGTTGATCACCTCAATGTCTTCGATTGGCGATACTTTACCTGATACGTGAACGATGTTTTCGTCTTCAAAACAGCGAACAACGTGACCAATAGCATCAGTTTCACGGATGTTAGCTAGGAATTTGTTGCCTAGACCTTCACCACGAGATGCACCCGCTACCAGACCTGCAATATCCACAAATTCCATAGTAGTAGGCAGGATCTTTTGTGGATTTACGATTTCAGCAAGAGCGTCTAATCGTAGATCTGGCACAGGAACCACACCTGTGTTTGGTTCGATGGTACAGAACGGGAAGTTAGCCGCCTCGATACCTGCTTTAGTTAGAGCATTGAAAAGAGTTGATTTACCAACGTTTGGAAGACCAACGATGCCACATTTAAAACCCATGATTAAAACCTTATTCTGCTTTGAACGTGTGTAAGCGATTTTGTGCTTTAGTTAAACCGTCTTTTAGCAATATATCTAAACTGCGTACGGACTCGTCGACTACGGCTTCAAGGCATTCTTGCTCTTTAGCTGGAGCTTTGCCTAATACATAGCCAGCTACGCGGTCTTTATGACCAGGGTGGCCGATGCCGATGCGTAGTCGATAAAATTCTTTGTTATTGCCTAGTTTGCTAATGGAGTCTTTTAATCCATTGTGGCCACCGTGACCGCCACCTTTCTTGAACTTGCCGACGCCCGGAGGTAAGTCTAGTTCATCGTGTGCGATCATTATCTCTTCAGGTTTAATCTGATAAAACTTGGCTAATGCCGCAACAGATTTACCAGATAGATTCATAAAGGTGGTCGGGATCAACAAGCGTAGGTCGTGACCATTTGCCAAGATTCTTCCGGTGAAACCAAAAAACTTTGGCTCATTTTTTAGTGTCACATTGTGTACGCGAGCTAATTCTTCGACGACCCAAGCGCCTGCATTGTGACGTGTTTTAGCGTATTCCGGACCCGGATTCGCCAGACCGACAAGTAATTTGATTTCTTGGCTCAAGATTTGACTCTCGTAAATGTAGGTGACAATAAAAAGCGCGATATGATAGCACGCAACGCGGCTAAGAGTAAAAAATCCCGGTGCTTATTAATAAGTACCGGGATTTTCAAAGTTATTTAGGTTCAATGGAACCCGATGTTAGCAACAATTAGTGGCTGAACATCGCTGAGATTGACTCTTCGTTGCTGATGCGACGAATAGCTTCAGCAAGCATGCTAGATAGAGTTAGCTGAGTAACCTTACCTGTTGCTGCCATCTCTTTGCTCAATGTGATTGAGTCAGTGATGATCACTTGGTCAAGCACAGAGTTTTTGATGTTCTTAGCTGCATTGCCAGAGAACACTGCGTGAGTTGCGTAAGCAAATACACGCTTAGCGCCGCGCTCTTTAAGAGCTTCAGCAGCCTTACACAGAGTGCCACCAGTATCAATCATGTCATCAACGATCACGCAGTCGCGACCTTCAACATCACCGATTAGGTTCATTACTTCTGAAACGTTAGCACGTGGACGACGCTTATCTACGATAGCGATGTCGATGTCACCAAGCGCTTTAGCAGTAGCACGAGCACGTACAACACCACCAAGATCTGGAGAAACAACAACAGGATCTTCTAGGCCACGGTTTGCCATGTCTTCGAGTAGTACTGGAGTACCGAAGATGTTGTCTACCGGCACGTCGAAGAAACCTTGAATTTGTTCAGCGTGTAGGTCGATAGTTAGAACGCGGTCAACACCAACGTTAGACAAGAAGTCAGCGACTACTTTAGCCGTGATTGGCACACGAGCAGAACGCACTCGGCGATCTTGGCGAGCATAGCCGAAGTAAGGGATTACAGCTGTAATACGGCCAGCAGAAGCACGACGCATAGCGTCGATCATTACCACCAATTCCATTAGATTGTCATTGGTAGGTGCGCACGTTGATTGGATGATAAATACATCGCTACCACGAACGTTTTCATTAATTTGTACAGCGACTTCGCCGTCAGAAAAACGGTCTACAGTAGCATCACCTAGAGAAATGTATAGGCGATCAGCAATGCGTTGGGCTAGTTCAGGTGTTGCGTTACCAGCAAATAGCTTCATATCAGGCACGGTGGAAACCTCAAGGTTGCGTCCAGTTAATTGGGTAGTGTTTGGGCAGTAAACTGCGCCAATGTCAGGTGCAAAGGAGAAATATTGTTTCCTTGTGCAACAAATGCTGTTGTATTTTCAGGGAGTTGTCTTAATATGGTTTCCGCTTCATGTTGAGTATCAAACTCAGCAAAAACGCAAGATCCTGTCCCCGTCAATCTTGACGGCGCGTATTGTAACAGCCATGAAAGTTGCTTATCAACCTCTGGGTACAGTAAACGCACTATTTTTTCGCAATCGTTTTCGTAAGGACTGCTATCTAGTTCATTCCAGCCACGTTTTTTGGTGTCTCGCGTCAGATCTGGATGGGTAAAAATATCTACAGTGGCGATGCTAACGTCCGGTCTCACCACTAAATACCACTTTTCTGCAGGAGTCACTTGGGTCAAATTCTCCCCGACACCCTCTGCAAAGGCGGCAAAGCCTTGCACAAATACCGGAACATCAGCACCTAAGCTTAATCCAATATCTGCTAATTGTGGCAGAGGAATGTTCAGATCCCATAAATAGTTAAGAGCCACTAAAGTCGTTGCAGCATTTGAAGAACCTCCACCAATGCCGCCCCCCATAGGTAATACTTTCTTTATATGAATATCAGCGCCGAACTTGCATTTTGCGTGCGCTTGTAAGGCTGCAGCCGCTTTCCAGATTAGGTTTTGCTCCAGTGGCACACCCGTAAGCTCAGGGGTCACCGTAATTTTTCCGCTATCGTTAGCCGTAATGCTGAGTTCATCGCCAAAGTTAATGAACTGGAATAAGGTTTGCAGTTCGTGGTAGCCATTGGCACGACGACCCGTAATGTAGAGAAAAAGATTAAGTTTGGCAGGAGAAGGCCAAGTGGTTGGTGTGGTTATCATTGGATCTCCCACTTGCTAACAGCAATGTTCAACTTAATTGGCTCGCGAGAGAGGGTCATTCTATTAGGTAGAATAACATCTTCGCTTTCTTGATAGCCTTTATAGTCCATCAACCAGATTTGCTCACCACGAGTTTGCTGAAGCGAAAGCAATGTACCGTTGTCGGCCACTTGGAAGTTATCAGCCGCGGTAGGCTGTCCTTTAATCCAGTCTTGCATATAAACGATAGGTAGACGCATGCCCGTCAGCTGATAGAAAAGTAGGTCGGCATCTTTGTCAAAGTAACGATTGCCATCAATGTCGGTCACCTTTGCCCCTTCATCATCAATCACAAGGTTCAATACAGTCTTACCTAAAAAGGTAGATAGGCGCAGTTCACTCTTTTCAGGAGATTGTTTCCAGTGGAAATTTAGGCTTTGGCGCTGAGTTGGGTCTATATAGCCAAGCTTTCCTGTGATGCGAAAATGAGTCAGAGCGGACAGTTTTTGCTGATGGTCTTGATATTCGACACTGTGCGTAGGCATGTGCTGTGTGGTTTCACAGCCAAACAGAAGTAAGACCAAAACAATTGGTGTAAACCTAACCAACCATTTAGAAAAAAAGGATATTTGAGTCATTTGCATGGCAAGAATGAGAGTTCTGATTCAAGGTTTGTGCCAATGATACAATAAAGCCTCTTTTATTGCTGTAGTGGTTCAAGTAAAATTGCGGTTTTGTTTTGTCCATGTCTAAGTAGTCCATGTCTCTATTGACCATAGGAATCAATCACAATACCGCCTCGGTGGAACTGAGAGAAAAAGTCGCGTTTTCTCCAGATAAGATGAGCGATGCCTTGCAGCAGTTGCAATCAATGCCTGTGGTCAGTGGCAGTGTGATCTTATCTACGTGTAACCGCACAGAGCTCTATGTTGATGTTGATGCGCAAGCAAGCAACGCTATTGTGGATTGGTTGATTGACTTCCATCAGGTTGATGATGGTGATTTAAAGCCAAGCCTCTATACACATAGCGATGAGCAGGCTATCCAGCATCTGATGCGAGTTTCGTGTGGACTGGACTCTCTCGTTTTGGGCGAGCCTCAAATCTTGGGGCAAGTGAAGCAAGCCTACGCTGATGCGAAAGAACATGAAGCGGTGCAAGGTAACCTTGATAAGCTTTTTCAAAAGGCTTTCTCTGTTGCTAAGCGCGTTCGGACAGAAACTGACATTGGTGGCAATGCTGTATCTGTTGCCTATGCCGCGTGCACTCTAGCAAAGCATATCTTTGAGTCCTTAGATCGCTCGCGTGTGCTGCTCGTAGGCGCCGGTGAAACGATTGAATTAGTTGCCAAGCATCTGTCGGATAATGGTTGCACGCAAATGACGGTAGCCAATCGAACCAAGGAGCGAGCAGCAGGCTTAGCATCGCAGTTCGATGCACAAGTCGTGAGCTTAAGTGAGATTCCTACAGCACTGGCTCAAGCCGATATAGTGATCAGCTCAACCGCCAGTCCTCTGCCCATTATTGGTAAGGGCATGGTAGAAAGTGCCCTTAAGTCTCGTAGGCATAAGCCGATATTGTTTATCGATATTGCTGTCCCTCGTGATATTGAATCTGAGGTATCAGAGTTAAGCGATGCGTATCTATATACTGTCGATGACCTGCAGTCCATCATTGACCAGAATATTGAACAACGCAGAGCAGAAGCGGTTCAGGCAGAAAAAATCATTGGTATTGAGAGCAAAGAGTTTCAAAGCTGGTTGCGCTCTCGAAAAGCAGTAGAAAGTATTAGGGATTACCGCCGTGCATCCCACACGATAAGACAAGATTTGCTCGCTAAGAGCTTGCAAGCTTTGAGCACTGGTGGTGATCCAGAAAAAGTATTACTAGAGTTAAGCAACAAATTAACCAATAAGCTTATCCATGCCCCAACTAAGGCGCTTCAAGAGGCGGCTGAGAAGGGAGAGTTGGATGATTTGGCTGTATTGAGAAAAAGCCTAGGTCTCGAAGACCTTTAACTAATTTAAGAAGAATATGAAAGCATCGATTTTAGTGAAGTTAGAAACGCTGGTTGAGCGTTACGAAGAAGTGCAGCACCTGCTTGGTGATCCCGATGTTATTGGCGATCAAAACAAGTTCCGCGCGCTATCAAAAGAGTATTCTCAGCTAGAGGAAGTCACTAAGTGCTTCCAAGCCTATCAGCAAGCTCAAGAAGACCTTGAAGCGGCGCAAGAGATGGCTAACGAAGATGATCCTGAGATGAAAGAAATGGCTCAGGAAGAAATCAAAGATGCAAAAGCAAACATCGAGTCTTTGACCGATGAGCTACAAATCTTACTTCTACCTAAAGATCCAAACGATGAGCGTAACTGTTTCCTTGAGATCCGCGCGGGTGCTGGTGGTGATGAAGCGGGTATTTTCGCAGGTAACCTTTTCCGCATGTACTCTAAGTTTGCAGAGAAGAAAGGCTGGCGCGTTGAAGTCATGAGTGCTAACGAGTCAGAGCAAGGCGGATATAAAGAAGTGATCGCTAAGATTTCTGGTGACGGCGTTTACGGCACCATGAAGTTTGAATCAGGCGGTCACCGCGTACAACGCGTTCCAGAGACTGAGTCTCAAGGCCGTGTACATACATCAGCATGTACTGTTGCGATCATGCCTGAGATCCCTGAAGCGGATCTGCCAGAGATTAAAGCAAACGATCTTAAGATTGATACCTTCCGTGCATCCGGCGCGGGTGGTCAGCACGTTAACACCACTGACTCTGCGATTCGTATTACTCACTTGCCAACAGGCACGGTAGTAGAATGTCAGGACGAGCGTTCACAGCATAAGAACAAAGCGAAAGCGATGTCTGTGCTAGCGGCTCGTATTATTCAAGCCGAAGAAGCTAAGCGCGCAGCTGAGGTTTCAGATACTCGTCGTAACCTATTGGGTTCAGGTGACCGTAGTGACCGTATTCGTACCTACAACTACCCACAAGGCCGAGTGTCTGATCACCGTATCAACCTAACTCTGTACCGTCTAAATGAGGTACTGGAAGGCGATATGCACGCGCTTATCGATCCTGTGATGACTGAACACCAAGCTGATCAGCTAGCAGCCCTTTCTGAGCACGGCTAATTCGTGTCTTTGCCTAGTATTCAAGAGTCGCTGGTTGCAGCGACTCTCTTGTTAACGGAGTCTGGCGCTGATTCAGCAAAGCTGGATGCTTCAGTACTGCTTTGTCATGTGCTACAAAAGCCGCGCAGCTACCTACTAACTTGGCCAGAAAAAGCCCTCACCGAAGAACAGAATCAAGACTTTAATGCCTTGATAGAACGCCGCGTTGGTGGCGAGCCGGTTGCTTATATCACAGGCGAACGAGAGTTTTGGTCACTGCCTTTAAAGGTTTCTCCGACTACCTTGATCCCACGTCCAGACACCGAACGCTTGGTCGAGCTTGCACTTGAAAAAATAAGCTCAGAGCCAAGTAAAGGATTAGATCTTGGCACTGGCACTGGCGCCATAGCGCTAGCCTTAGCATCTGAATGTCCCCACTTTGAATTTATCGGTGTAGATATTCAGGCGGATGCTCAGGTTCTTGCGACAGACAATGCAAGTCAATTGGGGATCCGTAATGCTCGCTTTTTACAAGGCAGTTGGTTTGAACCTGTTATTAACGAGGGGCCATTCCAGATCATCGTATCCAATCCTCCTTATATTGATGAGCAAGATCCGCATTTAGCGGTGGGAGACGTTCGATTTGAACCTGATTCAGCGCTAGTGGCTAAGGACAATGGTTTAGCGGATCTTAGGCATATTGCATTGCATGCTACAGAATACCTTGCTCAGAATGGCTGGCTGCTGATGGAGCATGGCTATGATCAAGGGGAAGCAACACGACAAATTCTTACAGAGATGGGCTATGACTCAGTCTCTACTGAACAAGACTATGCCGGTCAAGATAGAGTGACCTTAGGCCAATTTAAAGGAAGAAGTTAATGTACGTTGCACTAAAGCACACCCATCTAATGTTGATAGCATTGAGTGCAGGATTATTTCTGACTCAGTATATTTTGATGGTGACTAAATCACCGCTGCAAAACAAGACATTCATTAAAGTTGCACCACATGCCGTCAATGGCTTGCTGATCTTATCTGGCATCATGTTGCTGTTTGTGACGGGCTGGGTTCCATTTGCGCCTGGCTCTGAATGGCTATCTGAAAAGTTCACCGCGTTATTGGCCTACATTGCGCTTGGTGTGTTTGCGTTGCGCATGGGTAAAAACCAATTGCTACGTGGCTTTGCGTTCTTAGGAGCAATGGGTTGGTTATTGATGGCATTCAAGATTGGTATGACGAAAATGCCAATGTTTATGGGGTAAGCAATGTCAGATCTGTGGTTTAACGGTCTTGATGATTTAGAATTGGTCGAAGGCGCATTGCGTCTTTGCTCTCAGGTCGACCCTAGCATTAATGCGACTTGGGTTGAGCTGCAATTAGAAAAGATGCTTGATGAGGCTGAACAGGTTTTATCAAGAGAAACGAATGAGAAGGCACGCTTTGATGCCTTGCTACGCATGTTCTATCAGGAGTGGGGCTTTCAGGGTGACTATGAAAACTACTTTTCTTCGGAGAACGCTTTTGTAGAAAAGGTTCTGCAACGTAAGAAGGGCATTCCAGTGAGTCTTGGTGCACTGCTGTTGTATTTAGGTCGTAAACTCGGTTTCCCAATAGAGGGTGTCAGCTTTCCTACTCAGTTCCTGTTAGTGGTTAAATGGCCAGAGATGAAGCCAGACTACGTGAACCCATTTAATGGCGAGTATGTCGCTAAGCACACATTGCAGTCTTGGCTTAAAGGCGCCGAGGGTAATGCGGCTATGCTTAAACCTGAGCATTTATCGATTGCCGATACCTCTACCATAATCGGTCGCTGGCTAGGTGTGCTAAAGGGCGCTCTTATGCGTGAGGAACGCTATACTCAAGCTTTGGCGTGTAGCAATCTAGCACTCAGCCTAGTGCCTGAAGATCCGTATGAGATTCGCGATAGAGGTTTTATCTATCAGCAGCTAAATTGCTTCCAGGTTGCACGTAAAGATTACGAATTCTTCATTGAGAAGTGTCCCCATGATCCAGCGGCAGACATGCTCAAGTTGCAGTTAAAATCCATTAATGACGAGCCAGTGGTTTTACACTAGCTTCAATAAAAAAGAGAGATACAGATGGAACAAAAAGTAGTTCAGGTTGGTGATATTTCAGTCGCCAATGATAAGCCTTTCACTCTATTTGGTGGGATCAATGTTCTTGAGTCACGCGATCTCGCAATGCGTGCATGTGAACACTACGTTGAAGTGACGGATCGCCTAGGTATTCCTTACGTATTTAAAGCCTCGTTTGATAAAGCAAACCGCAGTTCAGTTCACTCTTACCGTGGTCCAGGCCTTGAAGAAGGAATGAAGATCTTTGAAGAGTTGAAATCTACGTTTGGCGTAAAAATCATTACTGATGTGCACACTGAAGCTCAAGCTCAGCCTGTTTCAGAGGTGGTTGATGTGATTCAGCTTCCTGCTTTCTTGGCTCGTCAAACTGACCTTGTTGAGGCAATGGCAAAAACGGGCGCTGTGATCAATGTGAAGAAACCTCAGTTCATGAGTCCAAATCAGGTAGGTAACATCGTTGATAAGTTTGCTGAGTGTGGAAACGATAAGATTATCTTGTGTGAGCGCGGCGCATGCATGGGCTACGATAACCTAGTTGTGGATATGCTGGGCTTTGGTGTGATGAAAAAGGTGTCAAACGGCAGTCCTATCATCTTTGATGTGACTCACTCACTACAGATGCGCGATCCAAGTGGTGCTGCATCTGGTGGTCGCCGTGAGCAGACAGTAGAATTGGCGAAAGCAGGTCTGGCTACAGGTATCGCAGGCTTGTTTATTGAAGCACATCCAGATCCAGACAAAGCGCGCTGTGATGGCCCTTCAGCTCTGCCTTTGGACAAGCTAGAACCATTCTTGGCACAAATGAAATCACTGGATGATTTGATTAAGAGCTTTGCTCAAATCGATATCAAATAGGGTTTAACACTCTAACTCTGTGATAGTAATAGTAAAAACGGGCATTGCATTCGCATGCCCGTTTTTTTGTTGCTATTTTTTGTGCGAATACATTTCATTGGAAAGATATACATGGAACGGTTAAAAATGAAATCTCTGGTCTTAGCTGTAGCGGTTGGCACCCTTGCGGTAGGCTGTGCATCTGACAATGTTGTTGAAACCAACGACGTCCAAAAATTAACAATCTTACATACCAACGATCATCACGGTCGATTCTGGCCAAATAAATATGGCGAATTAGGTATGGCAGCGAGAAAGACACTCATCGACCAAATCAGAGAAGAAGTTGAATCTGAAGGTGGTGCGGTACTGCTACTCTCCGGTGGTGACATTAATACCGGTGTTCCTGAGTCAGATCTTCTAGATGCAGAGCCTGACTTCAAAGGTATGACGCTACTCGGCTATGACGCAATGGCACTGGGTAACCACGAATTTGATAATCCATTATCGGTTCTAGAAAAGCAGCAAGAGTGGGCTGAGTTCCCTATGTTGTCTGCCAATATCTATGACAAAGAGAGCCAAACACGTAAATTCCAGCCTTATCAGATGTTTGAAAAAGAAGGTCTGAAGATTGCGGTCATTGGCTTAACCACTGAAGACACGGCAAAGATTGGTAACCCAGAATTTATTCAATCTCTCGATTTCAGAGATCCAAAGCCTGAAGCAAAGCAGTTGCTTGCAGAGATTGAACAATCCGAACAGCCCGATATCACTATTGCTGTAACTCACATGGGTCATTACCAAGATGGCAACAACGGTGGCAATGCTCCGGGTGATGTGGCTTTAGCTCGTTATCTTCCAGCAGGCGCTCTAGATATGGTGATTGGTGGTCACTCACAAGAGCCCGTTTGTATGGAAGGGCCCAACCTGGTGAAGAAGCAGTTCAAGCCTGGTGATGAGTGTCAACCTGATCAACAAAATGGCACTTGGATCATGCAGGCCTTTGAGTGGGGCAAATACGTTGGTCGTGCTGACTACGAGTATGAAAATGGTGAGCTAAACCTTGTTCATTACGAGCTTGTACCTATCAACCTGACTAAAAAGGTTGAGGTTGATGGTAAGAAAGAGCGTGTTATCGTAGGTGAAGAAATTGAGCAAGATTCAGATGTCGAAGATTTCTTGGCGCCTTATCAAGAGCAAGGCCAAGAAAAATTGAATGTGAAGATCGCAGAATCTAATGGCAAGCTGGAAGGCGATCGGAATAAGGTTAGATTTGAACAAACCAATCTAGGACGCTTGATTGCTACCGCGCACATGACTCGTGCAAAAGCTGACTTTGGCGTAATGAACTCAGGTGGCGTGCGTGATTCGATTGTACAGGGCAATATCACCTATAAAGATGTGTTAACGGTTCAACCGTTTGGCAATATCGTTACCTATGTGAACATGACAGGCGTTGAGGTATTGGATTACCTGAATGTGGTCGCGCTGAAACCAACGGATTCGGGCGCCTATGCTCAGTTTGCGGGTATTTCTATGACAGTGACGAGTAAAGGTGTTACCGATGTGATGATTGGCGGCAAAGCGATTGATCCAAACGGTATGTATCGCTTTAGTATCCCTAGCTTCAATGCGGCGGGCGGGGATGGTTACCCGGTAATTACGGGTCATTCTGGCTATGTAGATACCGGTTTCGTTGATGCTGAGGTTCTTAAAGAGTATCTTGAAAGCCACAGCCCACTAGACGTAACTCTATACGCGCCAAATGGCGAAGTTCGTTACCAGTAAAATAAGAGTGAACCATGACACCTGCTGTACGTTTATTGAAAAAGAACAAGGTACCCTTTGAACTTCATCAATATAAGCATGACCCAAACCATGAAAGCTTCGGTTTAGAGGCTGTTGAGGCGACGGGCCAGCCTGCGGAGCAGGTGTTTAAAACTCTACTTTTCTCAGTGGACGGCAGTGCTCAAGGTCTAGGAGTTGCTGTTGTCCCTGTTAATAAAAAGCTGAACCTTAAGCTTGCCGCTAAGGCAAATAAGCTCAAGAAGGCCACTATGGCCGATCCTGCATTGGCACAAAAAATCACCGGCTATTTGGTTGGAGGGATAAGCCCTTTAGCTCAAAAAAAACGCCTGCCAACCTTTATTGATCAAAGTGCCGAGCATCAAGCCACTATCTGTATTAGCGGTGGAAAGCGAGGGCTTGAAATTGAGATAAGCCCACAGTTGTTGGTTGAGCAAGTACAGGGCTGCTTTGCTCCTCTAAGTGAGTAAAGCTAAAGCATTGCAACGGCTGATAATAGTAATAGAGAAGCCATCCCTATATTGAAGCTTTTGATTCGAGTGGAGGTAGTGAGCCAGCGCTGCAGCTGCATGCCTGCTAATGTCCACAGTGTGACCGATGGTATATTGGCCAAGGTAAATATTCCTGAAATTACCAGCAGTTCCCACCATGAACCGGTTGCACTAAATAAAGCGATAGCGGTCAACGCCATCGACCACCCCTTTGGATTGACCCATTGAAAGCTCGCCGCCCCTAAAAAGCTCATTGGTGTGAATGAACCTCTCTCCTTCACCTTACCGCTGGTGGCGATCTTAGCGGCCAAGTAGAGCAAATATCCAAGGCTTACATACTTAAGTATGGTGTGACTTTGAGGATAAGCATTAAACACGCCAATCAACCCCACTCCTACCAATATGAGCATTACGGCAAAACCTATCGTAATCCCCAGCATGTGAGGGATGGTTTTCCTAAAGCCTACATTAGCGCCTGAGCTCATCAACATTATGTTGTTTGGTCCCGGCGTCGCTGTGGAGACAAAAGCAAACAGTAGTAACGCGCCTAAATGATGCAGTTCCATGATTAAAGCCTTCTATCGTGAATGGATAGAACAATTTTAATTGCAGCACAGAGCAATTATTTGCTTATATTGATAGTAATAGACCCAATTGAACAATCTGAGTGCGCAATGGATAAGTTTGACGAAAGAATCTTGCAAGAGTTAAAACGAAACGGAAAAATAGCCAATGTTGAATTGGCAGAGAAGGTAGGTTTATCGGCTTCTGCGACATTACGTAGAGTGCAGGATCTCGAGCGGAAAGGCATCATTAAGGGCTATAGGGTACTTCTTGATAGCGCGCAGCTTGGCGTGGGGTTCGTGGCTTACGTGTCGATAGGGCTCTCATCGCACAGTAAGAAGGCACAACATGCCTTTGAAGCACATGTGCGCTTTGTGAGTGAAGTGGTGGAGTGCCACAACATTACTGGCGCTAATGAGTACTTGTTGCGAATCGAGACGCAAGATCTGGCCTCGTATAAGCGTATTCATGCCGATGTGCTAGGGGAGTGTGAGTACGTGAAATCGATTACCACTATGGTGGTGATGGACTCGCCTAAGGATGAAAGGCAGTAGGTCTTACAGCCGCCAGTTTCAAGTTGCCAGCTTTCAGAATGCATTCAATCCTGATAACAACCGTGTCATATATGGACCCACCCAGTTTGCAAGTCATTTTACATTCTTGGTTATTGAGTCATTGTCGTTCATATATTCGGCCTGTTTACTGAGCTCTATCGTGCTCATGGCCTTGATGTAATCTGCACCCAATGCTCTTTATCATTCCCACGGCTTCTGATGAGCCAATGACGGTGTCAGAGTTTCACTGGGGCGGGATGACCGCTAACCATCGATGTAAAATGTATCGCAACTGACGATGAGTGTTGTTTAACTGGTTAATTCCCTACTGTTTAGAGCGTTAGCATTATCAAGTTATGCTTCTTTAAGTTGGTACGGTTTGTTGTGTGTAATCACAGCCCAGACAATGCGTGCCAACTTATTCGCTAACGCTACACAGGCTTTGTTAAAGCTTTTCTCATGCTTCAGCTTAGTTGCCCAGACGCTCACCTTGTCTTCTTTCCTATCTGCATATTGGAGTACACTCCTCGCTCCGTGTATCAGAAGCGCTCTGAGTACGACGTTACCTTTCTTGGTGATGCCATACAGTTGAGATTTCCCTCCAGTTGAGAACTGTCTCGGAACCAGACCACACCAAGCAGAGAAGTGTCGACCACTCTTAAACTGTGTCCCTTTCCCAATGGCTGCATACAACGCTAGCGCGGTGATAGGTCCGATACCCACGACACTTTGCGCTATCTGACAGACATAATTTTCTTTAGCAAAAGCCTTTAGCTTGCTCTCGACCTGTTCAATACGGTCGTTTAAGGACAAGAACTCCAGGTACAGTTCATTGAACAACTCTCTAGCGACCCAGGTCAGTTCGTTACCTGAGTCTTCTAAGAACTCAGGAACGGACCTACGCAAGGCTGAGATACCTCGATTCATACAGAGCCCATACTCAAGCAGTAATCCTCGTATCTGGTTCATTAGTTGAGTGCGTTGCTTAATCAAGCGTTGCCTAATACGCAGGTACATTTGAGCGTCTTGTTGATCAATGGTTTTTATCGGTACAAACGTCATATTGTCACGTTGTGCGGCTTCCGCTATCGCTTCTGCGTCGTTGTAGTCATTCTTATTTTTACGACGATATGAAGTGACATGTTGTGGAGGGACGAGTTTAACCTTATGCCCAAGCTTGATGAGCTCCCGAGCCAAGTGATTAGAGGCACCACAGGCTTCAATGGCAATCACTTGAGGTGTCAATTTGGCAAAGAATGAAAGTGTCGTAGCTCGCTTAAGTTGCTTCTTGCGAGTGATTTTTCCGCGTGATGTGACGAACACTGCATGAAAAACATTCTTGGCAATATCTAATCCGACCGTTACATTTGTCATGTGGACCTACCCTTATTTAGATGCTTGTTTGTTCAACTTCATCTTGGCGCATTGTGACGCCGTGTAAAGGGTGGGTCCATTTCATTATTCCCGCATGTTGTTAGCGGGGATCTTATTGCGTGAGGAAGTAGATCCCCGATAGAAGCGCTCGGGGATGACCAGTTTGAAGAAGAGACTTGTAGCTGACGGCTTCAAGCTGTCCGCTTTCACAACACATTCAATCATGACAACCACAGTGTCATTCCCGCATGTTGTTAGCGGGAACCTGATAGCGTGAGGAAACAGATCCCCGATAGAAGCGCTCGGGGATGACCGGTTTTAAGAAGAGACTTGCAGCTGAAAGCTTGAAGCTGTCGGCTATAAATAAGTCTACTTCTTCAGGGTGAGCTTGCCCTTAACGCGAGGCTTGTTGCCTTCGCTTGGTTTTGAAGTGTTGGCTTTTGGCTTAGCGTAACTCTTATTGCCAGATGGCTTTCCAGCTGATGAATTGCCCTTTGGTCTGTGTCTACTAGGGGTAAACTTGCCATCAAATACCTGCTTTTGCTCATCGCGGTTGCGACGGGCTCTAGAGGCTTGGTTTTCTTCTCGGCTATCATAAAGCTTAGCGTCAGTGGCTTTCCTTATACGTCGGCCTTGAGCGTCCTTTACGGAGGCCTCTTCTGTTCCCACAGAGTCACCGCTAAGTTCAAGCAAGGTTTTTACCTCATCATCACTTAAGTAGCGCCATTTACCGTTGGGAATGCCATCGATGGTGATATTCATAATACGCACTCGGCGAAGTTTGAATACACGGTAATCTAACGCTTCACACATGCGTCGAATCTGACGGTTCAGCCCTTGGGTTAAGACGATGCGAAAGCTGTATTCAGACTCTTTAGTAATTTCACACGGCAAGGTTACCGTGTCCAAAATTGGCACGCCACTGGCCATCTTCTTCAAAAACTCTGGTGTGATAGGTCTATCAACACGAACCACATACTCTTTTTCGTGGTTGTTCCCAGCGCGAAGGATCTTATTGACGATATCACCATCGTTGGTCAAAAAGATTAAGCCATCAGATGGCTTATCCAATCTACCAATCGGGAAAATACGTTCTTTGTGTCCAATAAAGTCGACAATGTTTCCAGGGATATCGCGCTCTGTGGTACAGGTGATACCTGTAGGTTTGTTTAGTGCAATGTAGATAGCTTTGCGCTTTTCCTTTAGCGGCTTACCGTCAACAAGAACCTCGTCCTCTGAAGAGACCTTAGTGCCCATCTCTGGGATTTTACCATTAATGGTCACTCGGCCTTGTTCGATCAGTCTGTCCGCCTCTCTGCGAGAGCAGAAGCCTGTTTCACTGATGAATTTATTTAGTCGCTTTGCGTTATCAGACATAGTTCTCTCGGTTCTGAGTTAACCTTGACGTTTTTGGTGACGTTCTCGGTTCTCTAGTTTCTTCTCTTCGTTCTTCTTCAGCATGACATAGATTGCGCCACTTCCACCGTGAAAGGCTTGAGCTGAATGAACACAAAGTACTTCATTAATTTGTTGTAGCCAAAAAGCTACGTAGCTTTTCATTAACGCTGGTGGGTTTGAGTTATGACCCTTGCCATGCACGATAATGACGGTTCTTGCTTCGAGCCTTAAACATTGTTTAAGGAAGTGTACAACTTCATCTCGCGCTTGAGTTAGGGTTCTGCGATGCAGGTCTAACTTGGCTTGAATGGGGTACTTGCCCAGCCTTAGTTTCCGGTAAACGCCATTTTGTACACCGCTACGTTTAAACTCGATAATATCGTCTGGCTTTAGCATGGGCGCATTATCAAGCGTTAAATATTCAGGTAGTTCTTCTTCAATACTTACCGCCGCCAGTTGTCTCAGTAGATGGTTATCATCGGTGGTATGAGACTTCTTATGCACTGCAGTGTCTTGATGGAGAGGTTTAACATCTCCCATCATCTCATGAAAGGAAAAATCATTTTCAAATTCTTCAGACATAAAAATCAAGAAATAGGTTGGAATAGGGAGATTATAATTGGAAATCGACGAACGTCACTTAAAAAAGAAAAACCGAGACAATTCAGATTGCCTCGGCGCAACAATTCGCTGCTAACTGATCTAGTGAGGAGATTCATCACCCATTACTGAATGATGTAACCATAGTAATTTGTGACTTGAAAGTAGAGATGATCTGGATCAATTGTTGCCCGTATGTAACTTTAAGTTTGCTATTTATGGCTGATAGCTCTCATTTTTGGTGAGGTAGTGTAATTTGTCGCCATATAGATAGCTCAGACGCATTTTTATAGAGATAGGTATTGCGCGGTGAGAAAAAATCCGTAATATACGCGGTCTCAGCAGGAATTACTCCTCGTTGAGAGCTCGGTGAATAGCGCAGCTTGGTAGCGCATCTGGTTTGGGACCAGAGGGTCGGGGGTTCGAATCCCTCTTCACCGACCACACAAAGAAACCCCGCACATTGTGCGGGGTTTCGTCGTTTTAGGGAAAGACAAAGCAGTCGTGTACGGAAGCCCGCCGCGCTGTAGATCCAGTCCGCCGGAAGCCTGGTAGCATCATGTCCCTTTTCACCGACCATATTAGGAAAGCCTGTCAGAAATGACGGGCTTTTTGTGTTTCTACAGTATGTACTCTTGCCCCTTCAATATTTCATCAGATTATATTTTCTTGTTGTTATTTTTTTAGTGAATAAGTTGCGGTATACGCAAAAGTTGTCTAAAAATTAACCACTCTTTACGAGGGAGGATTTTGTGATGTTAGGCAAGCCGATTGTCTGGTGTAGCACCGTCTTATTGTGCATGAGCCAAACCATTCATGCAGAAGAGAACAACGACGTTACACTGACGGTTGGGGATGTCATTGATAAGCGAGGAGTTTTATCACCTAAAGGGACTTGGTCCTTAGAAGGTTCTCTTAGCTTTACACAGAACTCCTCTAATCGCGTCTCTGTTGTTGGTTATACCGTGCTTCCCACTTTAATTATTGGCCGCATAGAGGTCAGTGATGCAGATTTTGTGACGACTACTTTTGGTTTAACTGCGCGATTAGGGCTAACTAACGCGACGGAGTTTGAACTACGTTTGCCTTATGTTTACCGTAATGATCAGATAACAGTGAGACCAATACAAGATGGTTCTCCTGATGTGATTAACCGCTCAAATAGCGGCGGGGCAATGGGGGATTTAGAGATTGGTTTACGCCATCAATTTAATTTTGACAGCACACCCTATTGGATTGGGGGACTGAGACTAAAAACCAGAACGGGTCGCTCTCCTTATGACATTGATATTGATGAAACTACAAATACTCTAGAGGACGTCTCCACAGGCTCAGGGTTTTGGAGTATTGAACCTAGTCTTACTATGCTTTACCCGACGGATCCGGCCGTGCTATTTGCTAACATTGGGTACATATACAATATTGAGGACAACGTGGAGGTGGGTAGTGACAGTCAAAAGATTGATCTAGGGGATACCATATCAATTGGTGGAGGGATGGGGTTTGCTGTCAATCCAGACCTATCGTTCTCAATAGGAGTGACCCACAGAACCATTCTAAAGAGTAAGATCAATGGACAAGAAGCGGATGATGCTAAGCTTTTACATTTAGATTCTTTGACGGTAGGGGTAAATCTAAGAATGAATCCACGCTCATCTTTAAACATCAGCGCTCAAGCCGGGCTGACCGAAGATACACCAGACTTTCAACTATCGGTAAGAGTACCTTATTACTTCTAGTCAGTTTAGTATCTATGCTGAAGTAAAGATTCTTTCAAGCGAAGATCATCTCTGATCTGTTTATTAACACTCTCTACTCGAGCATCCACATCGACAACAGTATTAAGCCCAAGAACACTATCATCCAAGGTGTTTTGGATGATATTGATAATGCTTGGTCCAGATATATCAGGCTTGGGCAATTCTGCTTCCTCCGATTGACGGCTTGTGCTGCCAATGACATTACCTTCTCCAACCTGAACCACATTGACAAGACTAGCGTTATTTGGATTATAACCTTCGCCATTAGACGTTGGTTTGGCGGTCAGAGTGCCATTGTGAAATACGAGATTAGCAATAGTTGTTTGATAGATGTTTTTTCCGTTGACCGCAGCCGTGATGCTTATGCCAATATCAATGACATAGTCGTTGCTAAGCTGAAAGCCGCCCCTCAAGGTCGACAGAGTGGTGTTGTCGGCGATTTCAATACCAGCTACATGGATCTCATCTGCGTGTAAGGTACTGACGGGAAGTAACAACAACCCGAACGCTACTATTAACTTACTCGTCATTATAGCCACTCCTAATAGTCCCCAGTAATGGGTAGCGTGATACTAAACACCCCTAGTGAATCACGTGAAACGCCTGTTTCTAATGGTGAGGCATTGTAGATTGAAAACTCATCATCTGTAATGAAGCCTGCTTTGCCCACTTCTGCTTCATTACGCACTATTAAGGTGAGCCCCTGATAATACTGATCGAAGTGTTCAACAGGCATAACCATAGTTCCGCGAGAGGGATCCCCAATAACAATATTGTTCTCACTTATCCCTCTAATGACAACAAAGTGCATATAGCCATCGAAATTAACTAAGGTTATTCCAGGAACTCCAATGCTACGGAGTTTTTGTAAGCTAATATGAAAGCCATCTGCCTTTAGGCCCAAAGACTCAAGGTAAAACTTCATGTCTAACAGGGAAAAGCCTTGTTGATTGATGAGATTCTTGTCTCCTTGTTCATACATCACATCAAAGATATCCTGCTCTTTGGCAGGGCGTTGATAATGAAACTGCAACAAAGAAGCCAGAGCCGCAGAGCCGCAACTGAAATCATATTGCTGTCGATAAACATCACCAAAAACCAGTTCTTTGTAGCTTTTGACTGGCACTGAATAGTTAGCTCTGTGTGGCAGAAATTCAATAGCAAAGGTTGATGCCGACAGTGTCAGCACCAACCATGCTAGGGGTCTTCTTATCCTTTTCATCTTGCTATTCGATACTCAAATTGACGACGGTTGAATTCTGAATCAGTACGTTGTTACCTGTATTTTGAATAACGCTGGAAATACCAGAGCTATTAGACAACGCTCCCGAAGACAGAATATTGTTACCGCTAACTGTGTTGCTTGCTGTGTTGCCGACGCTTACGCCATCGACGTCAGAAGCTAAACTCGTAAAATCGAGTTCTACAGACTGCTTACCTCTAGACTGCTCCATCACCTCGTTGGCAACAGCTACGTTGGGCAACACGAGTTCTTCAGCGTGCACAGAGAAGGTCAACATCAAACTGATCGTGCACAGTGTCAAACGCATCATTATCTCCTAGCCAACTTGGTTCAGTCGGTTAAAACGTTGGCATTGGTTGTCACGTTTTGTTGGACTAAGGAATTAGCTCCAGCATTTTGAGTCACTGTAGTAATACCAGCTGCACCACCAAATCCACCAAGGTTATTGGTATTACTCATTCCAGCTGCGCCACCGGGTCTTCTTCCAAAGCCACCACCTGAACTTAAGCTATTACCACTTACTGCACCAATTTGAGCTGAGTTTGCGATAACGACGTCAGCATCTAAGGTGATAGTGTTATGACTGTTCTCATAGTTAGCACTGGAATCAGTATTAAAACTATCTTTTGCATCATTTCTGGTAACTGTGCTGTTATCTGATTTGTCGGTCATACTGTTGTCTGACTTTTCATTAAAGCTGTCTTTGGCATGATTGCTAGCGTCATTTTTGACAACACTACTGTTGTCCGATTTGTCTGTAGTGCTGTTGTCTGACTCATCGTTATAGCTATCGGCTACATGAGTACTAGCATCATTTTTGACAACACTACTGTTGTCCGATTTGTCTGTTGTACTGCTGTCTGATTTGTCAACCATACTGTTGTCTGAATTGTCAGTCATACTACTATCAGAGCGATCGTTGTAACTGTCATCAATGTTGGCACTGTCTTCCCATTGGTTATTCCCATTGCCATCATCAACATAGTTATCATCAACTTCTACACTGTTAGATGGGCTGGGTGAACCATGTCTGCCACCATCAGCTAACGCATTGCCGCCTAGAAAAATTGACGCCAATAGCATAGCGATTGCTGTTTTATAAAGACTCATAATAAGTACCCCATTTATCCTTGCTTGTTTAGTTAAGGGTTTTACAAAAATACGTCGTTACTCTCACTTCTCCTCGAGAGCAATGAGATTATAGGCAAGGCAAAACTGAGTGTTAGAGGTGAAGGCTTTCTTCTGAAGTTAAGTAATGTTATTCAGAATAAAACCATTAATAAACAAAGTGTTAAGAAGTTTTTTAGCAAGGTTGCTTAGAGTATGAAAACTCGTGTTAAAAAAGGCTGAGTAAGTTTGAATTTAAGTTTTAGCATCGCCTAAATTAAGGGAAATCTAAATTAAAGTATGAGGCGTAGTATTAGCAGATAAAACAGTTGCTTGAAATTTGAGAGGCTTATAAATAGGCATAGATAGATTCTGAATAGTAGTACTTTTGATGATAGTTGTAATGGGATATTCATCTAACTCTCAGCTTTCCCCCTTTCTGTTGAGAGCTCTTTAAACTATATTTACTGTACGAATTTTAATCAACCTGGTGAGGGTGTGGCGCGTTGTCGGTTGTAGTGTGAGCCACTAAAAAATACTAGTCATGAACACGCGAACTTTGTTGATCCTTGCGGAAAAAAATCTGCAAACTAGCCTTATAGAAAAGCAGCTTTCTGCCAATACAAACCTGAATGTACATACTTGCCTGCCTGAAGAAGCCATTATCAACAGTCAAACTCTCGTAACTGACCTGGTTTTGATAGAGCACAGTTACTTGCGTGATATCGACAACAAACAACTTTTACCCGACTTTGACATGTTAAGTTGGCCTCTTATTGTGCACAACGTTCCTGCCACGCCACTGGATGAAGAACTTCTGCGTTGGAAGTTGCTAAAAGGAGTGCTCCTTAAAAATGCGATAGTTGAGCACATCAATGAAAGCATTGAGTACATCTTCAATGGAGGCCTTTGGCTACCTAGGCCCTATATGGAGCGATTAGTATCGAACTATCGTTGCTCAGATCTCTCTTCGGAGCCACACGATTCGGATTTAACCTCTAGAGAAAAGCAAATTTTAGAGTTATTGGCTTATGGCATTTCGAACCAGCAGATAGCGACGCGATTGTTTCTCTCAGAGAGCACAGTAAAAAGTCACATCTACAAGCTGTACAAAAAGTTAAATGTTCATTCGCGCCATGATGCAATCAAGTATGCACGTATGAATGACTACTCGCTAACGAAATAGCCACAAGTCCCTTCTCATTAAAATAGACAATATCCTTTAATTTCATATTCTTATTATATATAGGCGTATAGTCTTCTGTTGCATTACGTCGGTCACACTTTTCAATCAATCTCTTCAGATTGGCTACATTTACTATCGTGTTTCTCTATTTCATCATAATCAAGGTCTAGTATTGGGTGTATCAGTATCAAGATTACTTTTGAGCTTGTAAGGACATTAGCGAATGATTAAAAACGCTCTCACAATCCCGCTACTAATCGCTGTTTCGTTTCCTTCATTGGCCGAGGATTCTGACAATATTACGTTTTCTCATTTTTACGGTGGAATCAAACTAGGGTCTGCGAACTATGGTGATTTAGGCTCAGGTGTAACAAGTGTCACAGATGTGGATGACTCTCCATTTGCGTGGGGAGCTTTTTTTGGTGTTCAAGTTCTGCCATGGCTAGCTTTTGAGCTGGGATATCATGATCTGGGCGAAGTGGAACTTAAGGATGTACCGGGTAGTTATGATGCTAAAACGCTTGATCTGACAGCGAAGGGCTCTTATGAAATGGTTGAACGTCTTTCTATCTTTGGCAAGATAGGTTTTCAGGCTTACGAGTGGAGCGCCAATGGTGAGAATGTTTTTGAAGACGATCAAGGCTGGACTCCGCACTTAGGTGTTGGGCTTGAATATCAATTTCATAAAAACTGGTCTGGCGCCGTTGAGTACACATGGTATAACGATATTGGTGGTCCAGATATTAACTACTATGGTATTTCAGCCACTTACCACTGGTTCTAACAATGCCCCAAATTGCGGTGTAATTCGAGAAATGGAATGACGAGTGATACTTAAACAACGATTACTTATTTGGTGGGATAAATACCTTTCGAGATACGCGTTGGTGTTAGCTAGAACCAACGCATTGCTTTTGGTATTTGCATACTCAATTTTAGTTTATTTGGGCTATCGAGTGCTTGGAGAGCATGCACTCACTGATCAGCTTGTTGATTTTATTTACTTCCTTGCCGTCACTGGTTCAACCGTTGGATATGGTGACATGTCTCCTTCTACGCCCAATGGCCGCCTATTCACTGCCTTTTTTGTTATACCTCTATCGTTAGGTTTATTTGGTGTCATTATCGGCAAGGTCATCAGTGCGTTTTCGACGTTCTGGTTTCGTCAATTTAAAGGGAAACACAACGTGAATTTTACTAACCATATTGTGATTATTGGCTACAATCGCGACAGAACGCCACATTTAGTGCAAATGCTAAAGCGAGAAGAAAGGCAGCGTAAAATTGTTCTTATCAGTGTCCAAGAACAACAAAACCCACTCGGTGATGATGTTGAATTTATCAATGCACATAGTTTTACTGAAGAAGATGATTTAAAGCGAGCGAACATAGATAAAGCGTCGTGCTTGGTTGTCGATACAGATACTGATGAAATGACATTAACCATTTCTTTGTTTGTGGCTAGATTGAACCCTGATGCCCACCTAGTTGCCCACTTTAAGGATGATGTGAAATGTCAGATCCTGTCAGCACATTATCCAAATGCCGAATGTATATCAAACCTCTCTACTGAATTACTCGCCAAATCGGTGATAGATTTTGGTAGTAGCTTTGTCCACAGCGAGTTGGTATCAGCCCACAAAGGGCAAACTCAATACAGTATAGCGGTGCCTGAGGGGGTACCTGATTTTGAGTTGGAAAAAGTATTTCTAGATTTCAAACAGAATTTCGAAGCAACGATTATTGGCAGTCGTAATTCGACTGGAGAGGTCAATATAAATCAGAAGCTCAATACCGTGATTAAAAGCGGAGAGATTTTATTCTACATTGCTGATGAGAGAGTCGAGTTTTCAAGCTGGCCTAAGTAAAGAATGACCAAGGCCATTACATTGAGGCAACTTGTGCTACTCGTTTGTTATGTTCTCTTTCCAATAGGCGTATAGGCCTTCAATATCAGAGGAGCAAAGTAATTTCATAGCTTCTTTGATATGTAATTCGCTCCATTCCCACCATTTCATCTCGATAAGTTGAGTACGCTGATGTTCGTTAAAGCGATAACGGATATGTTTTGCTGGGTTCGCACCTACAATGGAATAGGGCTCTACATCTTTGGTTACCACGGCGCGACTCGCAATGATGGCACCATCGCCAACTCTGACACCACTCATGATCATCGCTTCAGTACCAATCCAGACATCATTGCCAATGACAGTATCACCTGAGCGCTCAAAGCCATCTTTGGCATCCATAAAGTTGTCATCATCTTGATAGAAAAAGGGAAATGTACTGGCCCACTGATTCTGATGACCTTGATTGCCGGCCATCATAAACACGGCTCCTGAACCGATCGAGCAATAGCTGCCGATGATCAATTTGTCCACGTCATCTCTATCAGGAAGTAAGTAACGAGCGCAGTCATCAAAGCTGTGTTTATGGTAATAGCCAGAGTAATAACTGTGTTTACCGACAATGATATTGGGGTTAGTAACTTGCTCTTTGAGTGTTTTCCCCATGAACGGGCTTTCAAAAAAATGGGTCATCTGGTCGCTCTCTTAAACTGATTGATTAAAAGTACTGTGTAAAATCAGAACTTTCAACACCTTAAAGATGGCATCATAGATAAACCACTGATGATAACGTTTACATTTAATCTGTGCCTTATCTATTACAATGGATTAATCCTTACGGGGAGGTTTTTTTCTTTTTTGTGGAAACGTTTACACTCTTTGAGTTTGATCACGGATCGATCCTGTAATTGATTGCTAAACTGATTGGCAGTTGAGCAATTTAATGTACAGAGAGGTTATTGTGAAAGTACTCGTTACAGGTGGTTTGGGATATATAGGAAGTCATACTTGCGTGCAAATGCTAGAGGCAGGTATGGAACCTATCATCGTAGATAACCTTTGCAATGCAAAAGAAGAGGTTCTGCTACGCATTGAGGCTTTGACTGGGACAAAACCAAAATTTCATCTTGGGGATATCCGAGACGAATCCTTTTTAGGTAGTGTGTTTTCACAACATGACATCGCAGCTGTTATTCATTTTGCTGGCTTAAAGGCGGTGGGTGAATCAGTGGCAAAACCTCTTGAGTATTACGATAACAACGTTAATGGTTCGTTGGTGCTGTGTCGCTGTATGAGGAAAGCAGGGGTGACGAGCTTAGTATTTAGTTCTTCCGCTACTGTATATGGTGACCCTGAGATCGTCCCGATCACCGAAGACTCTCCGACTGGCGCAACGACCAATCCTTACGGCCGCAGTAAATACATGGTAGAGCAGTGTTTATCGGATCTGTTTGATGCAGAGAATGATTGGAGCATTACCCTGTTGCGCTACTTCAATCCTGTCGGTGCTCATCCAACAGGGAGTATGGGGGAAGACCCCCAAGGGATCCCTAATAACCTGATGCCGTTTATTGCCCAAGTTGCAGTTGGACGCCGAGAAAAATTAGCGGTATTTGGTGATGATTACCCAACGCCAGATGGCACAGGTGTTCGCGATTATATTCACGTTATGGATCTTGCTGATGGACATATAGCCGCATTAAAAGCAGTTGGCAAAGAAGCAGGCTTGCATATCTATAACTTAGGTACCGGCAGGGGTTCAAGCGTATTGGAAATGGTTGAAGCATTTGCTAAAGCGTGCGGTAAACCTGTGCCGTATGAAATCTGTCCTCGTCGCCAGGGAGATATTGCTGAGTGTTGGGCAAGCACGCAAAAGGCGCAGCAAGAATTGGGTTGGAAGGCAAGTCGCAGTGTAGAAGCGATGACCGCTGATACCTGGAACTGGCAATCGTGCAATCCTCAAGGTTACGAATAAAGAGAACAATTATGTCAAACATTGAATTTAACCCAGTAGACCACCCTCATCGTCGCTATAACCCATTAACAGGGCAGTGGATATTAGTTTCACCACACCGTGCAAAGCGCCCTTGGAGTGGTCAGGATGAGAAACCATCGACACAAGAGTTGCCTAGCTACGATAAAGAGTGCTTTTTGTGTCCAACCAATACTCGTATTTCAGGGGATGAAAACCCTGATTATGATGGCACTTATGTATTTAGTAATGATTTTGCTGCCTTGATGCCTGACTCCCCTGATGCACCACAATCGGATAACCCCTTGTTTAAGACCCAAGGGGTCAGAGGCCTAAGCCGAGTTATCTGTTTCTCTCCAGATCACAGTAAGACGCTACCCGAATTACCTACGCATAAAATCAGGGGCGTAATTGATACTTGGAATGAGCAGATTGAAGAGCTGGGTAAAGACTATTTATGGGTACAGGCCTTTGAAAACAAGGGTGAAACAATGGGCTGTTCACAGCCACACCCACATGGTCAAATTTGGGCGAACAGCTTCTTACCCAATGAGATTGAGCGTAAGGAAAAACACTTGAAAGAGTATTACCAGCAACAAGGCTCAAACCTGCTGGTGGATTACGTTGAAGCCGAAATAAAAGATGGATCTCGTACTGTTGTTGAGAGTGAACATTGGATTGCTGTAGTGCCTTACTGGGCGGCATGGCCTTTTGAAACTATGCTTTTGCCAAAAACACACATTCGCCGAATGAGCGAACTAACCGACGAGCAGCGTGATGATCTTGCTGTAGCGCTCAAGAAGCTCACAAGCCGTTACGATAACTTGTTTCAGTGTTCATTTCCTTATTCTATGGGCTGGCATTATGCCCCTTTCTTTGAAGAGGGAACGGACATAGAGCATTGGCAGTTACATGCTTTGTTTTATCCGCCGTTACTGCGCAGTGCCACTGTGCGTAAGTTTATGGTGGGTTATGAGATGCTTGCGGAAAGCCAGCGCGATCTCACCGCAGAGCAGGCTGCACAGCGTCTGCGTGACCTCAGTGATGTGCATTACAAAGAACAATAATAACCCTAGAAAAAGCGACTGATTCAAACAGGTTTAGAGCAGTTGCTTGCAACAATAAAAATTAGAGAAAAATCCTATGTCTGAACTTATTCAAAACGTGAAAGCCTCTTTCGAACAGGTACTTAACTACAAACCAACTCATATTATTCAAGCTCCGGGTCGCGTGAACCTGATTGGTGAGCATACTGATTACAATGACGGTTTTGTTCTTCCTTGCGCTATCAACTACCAAACCATGGTTGCTGCAGCTAAACGTGATGACAATATCGTTCGTGTGATATCTGTTGACTATGACAATGCTGTAGATGAATTTGATATCACCCAAGAGATTGTATTCCAACAAGACAAAATGTGGGCTAACTATATCCGAGGCGTGGTGAAGTGTTTATTGGGCCGAGGTTTTAAGTTTAAAGGCGCCGATATTTCGGTAACGGGTAATGTGCCGCAAGGTGCTGGGCTAAGTTCATCGGCAGCACTGGAAGTGGTTATAGGTCAAACCTTTAAGGAGCTTTATCAATTAGAGATCAGCCAGGCTGAGATTGCTCTCAATGGTCAGCAGGCTGAGAATGAATTCGTGGGCTGTAACTGCGGCATTATGGATCAAATGATCTCTGCAGAAGGCCGTGAAAATCACGCTATGTTGTTAGATTGCCGGAGTCTGGAAACGAAAAGTGTATCAATGCCCGAAGACATGTCAGTGGTTATTATCAACTCTAATAAGAAGCGGGGGCTTGTTGATAGTGAGTACAATACTCGCCGTGAACAGTGTGAAGAGGCGGCTCGTATTTTCGCAGTTAAGGCTTTACGTGACGTAACGATCGATCAACTTGAAGGTAAAGCCTCCGAGCTCGACGAAGTAGTATTTAAACGTGCTCGCCACGTTATTACCGAAAACAATCGCACACTAGAGGCCACTGACGCACTTATTGCGGGTGATATGAAGCGCATGGGGGAGCTAATGGCTGAGTCGCATGCGTCTATGCGAGATGATTTTGAAATCACCGTTAACGAAGTCGATACCCTAGTGGAGATTGTTAAAAATGTCGTGGGCAGTGCTGGTGGTGTTCGCATGACAGGTGGTGGCTTTGGCGGTTGCATTGTCGCACTAGTGCCACCTAGCCTAGTAAGAGAAGTAAAGTCTTGCGTTGAGCAACAATATGAAGCGGCAACAGGCCTTAAAGAGTCAATCTACGTCTGCCAAGCCAAGCAAGGTGCATGCTTAGTCGAACTAGCAACCTCTTGATTTTAGCTCTAAACACTCTAGCTGAAAATTTGTTGAAAACATTTGATGGAAAAAAAGGCGGTCGGGTAGAGTGTTTATTTTCATAGTGAAACGTTATCATTTAAATAAAACTTAATAATTTCTAGTAATGCCAACTTCGTCATATACTCTCTCCATCGAGGCAAAACACGAAACAAATGACTAAGAGATTGGAGCAGATTATGAAGATGAATCACGTAGGTATCATGGTTGGTGATATGGACAAAGCAGTTGAGTTTTACACTAAAGCGCTGGGTCTTAATATCGTAATGAACAACACTAAGGTTATTGAAGAGCGCGAAACTGCTATTGGCCGTATGTGTATCGCAGTATTCGGCGAAGGCTTTAAAGGCTTTAACATTGCACACCTTGTCACCTCTGACGGCATTGGTGTAGAGATGTTCGAAATGAAAGAGCGCCAACAGCGTCACGAAGTTGACTTCTCTCGCCTAGGTATCTTCCACTTCTGTCTACAAACTGATGACTTTGAAGGTGCTATCGCTCGCACAGAACAATACGGCGGTAAGGTTCGTATGGACATCATGCGCTACCACCCAGAAGATGACAGCAAGCCACAGAAAATGGTGTACCTAGAAGACCCGTTTGGCAACTTGTTTGAGCTTTACTCGCACACTTACGAAGAAACTTACGCTTCTGATTACTCTTAATCGAGATAGTGAGTGAAATGAAAAAGGATTGGCTATTGCCAATCCTTTTTTGGTTTTGACGAAGATTAAATGACATTAGTTCAGTACCTTCTTCTCTCTGAATAGGTCAACAGACCCTAGTGCTCACTCCGATGTGTAAATAAGCGTACAGCGCAACTATTTTACTGATCCGGAAGTAACGCCTCAACTTGGCGAAGTAGATCTTGTATTTGTTGCTTTTGATAGTGAGTTTTTATTTTTGGTTTGCTGCTCTCACGCTTTATGAGGTCTACAGGAATACGAACTTGTTTCAGTGGGTGCTCAATGAGAGGGTCGTGATTTTTTAATTCGATGGCGAGAATCACGGCTTGTTGTCCAATTTCAGTAAAGTCCTGCTTCACCGTGGTTAGGGGAGGGTTGAAGTAACCACTGTCTGCGATACCATCAAATCCAACGACAGCCACTTGCTGGGGAACCTCGATGTTCATTTCGTTTAGGGCTCGCAGTGCTCCCAAGGCCATCTGGTCATTGGCAACCAATATGGCATCAAAGCTCTTTTGTTTTGCTATCGCTTCTCGAACGGCAAGGTACCCACTTTGAGCCTGCCAGTCTCCTTGATATTGAAAAACCATCGACTTATTTACGTCACTCAGCGTACGGAGCCAACTTTCTTGTCGAATCTTAGAAGCACTGGATTTGCTCGGTCCTGTGATCAACAAGAATTGCTCTCTGTTACCTTCCAATAGATGGTGTACGGACTGTGCCGCACCGTCAGCATGCTCGCCATGGACAAAGTGTACGGGTGTCCCGTCTGGTACATCGATGAAAATCAGGTGCAGGCTTTGAAATTGTTCAACAAGTTGGACGGCATCGTCTGAGGTTAAGGGGACATTTAGAATCACACACTCCACCTGTTGGGAGATTAACTCTCTAATGGATTGTTGAATGTTTTCTAGTGTTGGGTTGGAAACCACTGAGAAAGCCGTACCGAAATGCAACTCATGAGCTTTCATACGCACCCCGTTGGCAATAAGCGCCGCACCGTGCAAAGCCATATCAAGAGTGATCAAGCCAATGCTGGTGGATTTGGCGCGGCTGAGCATTTGTGCTCCCTTGTTGGGAACGTAGCCGAGTTGCTTGATTGCCAGATTTACCTTTTGGCGAGTACTTTCTGCGACATTTTCTGATCCATTAGTGACTCTAGATACGGTTTGTGTCGAAACACCCGCAAGTTTTGCTACATCTTTAAAGGTGACACTCACTCTGCGTTTCCTCAGCTGATTTTCTGTTTAGGTCTTTATCTTACAAAAATCAGATAAGGAGAACTCTGCTTCGCTTCAAAATGTCGTAAAAAACATCAATTAATGTTCTCGAAAACAGTTGATCTGTGTTTGATTTTGCTCTCTTTATAGCCTTTCTGGATCACATTTACCTTAGTGATTAATATCAATGTTACGATTTTTCATCAATATTAAATGTAATTAATGTTTACGAAAACAATGTTGGTTTGCTATGAACGAATTTATTCATCTACAAAGTAAAAATCACAGCTTGATCATTAAGACAGATCGAGTCCCTGAAGTGCTGCATTGGGGTACAAAGATCGCTCAGATCGATGAGGATCTATTGTTGTCTACTGAGCGTCCAATTTCTCAAGCGCGCTTGGATGTCGATGTTCCACTATCACTGTGTCCTGAGTTGGGCAGTGGCCATTTCAATGCTCCTGGTATTGAGGGGCATCGGGATGGATTGGACTGGGCACCAGTATTTAATTTGGTTGCGACCAACCAAAGTAGAAATGCTGTTGAGTTCACGCTTCGTGATGATGTGGCAAAGCTGGAGCTTACCATTGACCTTGAGCTGGATTTTGACTCTGATGTACTTAAAAAACGCACCTCGCTGAAGAACTTGGGAGACAGCCGTTACTACTTGGGTAAGCTTTCATCAACGCTTCCATTGCCAAACCATGCCAACGAACTAATGACCTTTCATGGTCGCTGGTGTCATGAATTCCAAACTCAGCGTCAACGTTTTGAGCATGGTGGATTTATGCAAGAGAACCGTCGTGGCCGTACTTCACATGAGAATTTTCCTGGGCTGTTTGTGGGTAGCAATGGTTTTAGCGAACAGAACGGTCAGGTGTGGGGTTTCCATTTAGGTTGGAGTGGTAACCATCAGATGCGTGCAGACGTTCGTAGTGATGGTCGTCGATTTGTTCAGGCTGGAGAGTTACTTCTAGCGGGTGAATCTATCTTGGATACGGACGAATGCTATCAAAGCCCTTGGCTTTATGGCTGTTACAGCAATTCTGGTCTCAATGGTATTTCGCAGCGTTTTCAGAAGTTTGTGCGCCAGAACATCGTTAAGTTCCCGGTAGATAAGCCTCGTCCTGTGCACCTTAATACCTGGGAAGGCATTTACTTTGACCACAAGCCTGAATACATCATGCAGATGGCAAGTGAAGCCGCAGAGATGGGAGTGGAGCGCTTTATCATTGATGATGGTTGGTTTATTGGCCGCGATGGTGAGCGCGCCGCTCTTGGTGATTGGTACCTAGATGAAGTGAAATATCCAAATGGTCTAGAGCCAGTAATTGCGCATGTAAATGAAAAGGGTATGGAATTTGGTCTTTGGGTTGAGCCTGAAATGGTGAGCCAAGACTCTAACCTGTATCGTAATCATCCAGAATGGGTGTTAGGTCTGCAAGGGTATCATCAGCCATCAGGTCGTTGGCAGTACGTTCTGGATCTGCAAAATGAAGGTTGCTTTAACTACTTATTTGAGCGCCTTAATGATCTACTGACCCGTTATAACATCACTTACCTTAAGTGGGATATGAACCGCGAACTTGTTCAACCTGGACATCAAGGTCGCCCTGCGGTTCACGGCCAAACAATGGCACTGTATCACTTAGTTGATGAGTTAAACAAAGCGCATCCTGATGTTGAAATAGAGTCTTGTTCGTCGGGTGGTGGTCGAATTGATTTTGAGATTCTAAAGCGTACGCAACGATTTTGGGCTTCTGACTGTAACGATGCATTAGAGCGCCAAGCGATCCAAAAGGGTATGAGCTACTTTTTCCCTCCTGAAGTAATGGGGGCTCATATCGGTCCTGATGAGTGCCACTCAACCAATCGACGTCATCATATTAATATGCGCGGCGTAACCGCTCTCGGTGGTCATATGGGGGTTGAGCTTGACCCTGTAAAAGAGCCTCAAGAAGAAATAGAAGCCTTCTCTCGCTACATTGCTCTGCATAAGAAATATCGCCACTTGCTGCACAGTGGTCGCAGTTTCCGTATCGACCCTGCGGACAAAAATCAGAACATCTACGGTGTTGAAAGCGATGATGAAATGTTGATAACAGTTTGTCAGTTAGCCATGCCAGATCATGCGCTTCCATCACCTCTTCGCATTAGCTGCACTGATACTGACGCCAAATACCAAGTGAAATTGGTAGAGATGCCACAGATCAGTTTTCAGTTGATGAAGCAACGTCCTAAATGGCTGGACAAAACACTGACTCTCAGCGGCGATAATCTGAAAGAAATAGGGATAACACTGCCTATTCTCGATCCAGAATCCGCTCTGATTGTGCACCTACAAAAAATCTAATAACGAAAAAACCTCTGTAAAACACTACCGGCAGCGAGGTATTGCTGCCGAATAAAAAATAACAAATAAAGGAAAACAAAATGTCTATAACGGTATTACTATCGTTCTTTCTGTTTACTGGGTTTGTGGTGGCTTACACCTATAACAAAGTAAAGAATGACAAGAACACCTCACAAGACGGTTTCTTTCTTGGCGGAAGAAGCCTAACCGGTGGCTTGATTGCGAGTTCACTTATTTTGACTAACCTCAGTGCAACAAGTTTTGTTGGTATGAGCGCACAAGCTTACACCCACAACATGAGTGTTATGGGGTGGGAAGTGGCCTCTGGTGTGACACTCGTTATCATCGCTTTGATGCTCGTGCCACGCTACTTGAAGCAAGGTATTACCACCATTCCTGATTTTTTGGAAAGTCGCTACGACCTTTCTGTGAAGAAGTTTGTTACGCTACTTTTCCTTTGTCAGTACGTGATCAACATTTTGCCGACAACTCTTTATGCAGGTGCTGTGGTACTGGGTGAAATCTTTGACGTTCAGGCTCTATTGGGCATCTCTGAATTCAGTTCTATCGCTCTGATTGCGGCGACCATAGGACTACTGGGTTTCTTCTATGCGATCTATGGTGGTTTAAAGGCGGTCGTTATCGCTGATACTATCAATGGTGTTGGCCTGATTATTGGCGGCCTAATGATCCCGGTATTTGGACTTATGGTATTAGGTGGCGGTAGCTTCGGTGCAGGATTGGATACTTTGCTAACAGCCGCTCCTGAGAAGCTGCAGTCTGTGGGTACTTCAACGGATCCACTGCCGTTCTCGACGCTATTTACGGGTTTGTTGCTGGTGAACCTTTACTACTGGGGTACTGATCAGTCTATTATTCAACGTGCTCTTGGTGCAAAGAATCTAAAAGAAGGTCAGAAGGGCGTTATACTTGCGGGCGCGATTAAGGTTATTTCACCTCTATTTCTTATCATCCCTGGAATTATCGCATTCCATATCTTTGGAGCAGATGCGGGTAACCCAGATACCATGTACACACGTTTGGTTAATGAGGTTCTGCCTAAACCACTGGTCGGCTTTTTTGTTGCGGTGATGTTTGGTGCCATCCTAAGTACCTTCAATGGTGTATTGAACAGCTCAACCACCTTATTTGCTCTTAATGTGTATAAGCCTTTATTTGGTAAAGGAAAGACTGATGAAGAGTTGGTGAGTAAGGGCCGTATCTTTGGTGTGATTATTGCGATAATTTCTGTATGTATTGCACCTTTCATCATGTATGCACCAGAAGGCTTGTTTCAATACCTACAAATGGTTGCGGGCTTCTTTAGTGTGCCTATCTTTACCATTGTGTTTGTGGGATACATCTCTAAGCGTGTACCTGCTATTGCAGCCAAGATTGCTTTGACAGTATTCGTATTGTCTTACGCGGCAATGCAGCTAGTGTTTGATACACCGATTCACTTCCTACACCAATTGGCTATCTTGTTTGTCGTGTGTACGGCTCTGATGTTCATCATTGGTCACTTTATGCCTCGTGAGACCGAGTATGTGATGCCAATCAATGAGAATATTGATGTTACACCATGGGCATTTCGCTTTGAGGCGTCAGCCATTATCTTATACATGGTTCTAGGTGCTTATGTGATGTTCTCTGATGTCGGCTTTGTTTCTAATGACCCAACAGTAATGCAAGTCTATGGATTCTGTGGATTGGTTATGCTTGCAGGAATCGCCTTCCGCTTACTAAGACGTAAGGCAAAAAACAAAGCAGTGGCATGTGCCTAGCGGCGTAAAATAAAGCCACATAGATAAGTTTTAAAAGCCCTTGCTTTAGCCTTCATTACACAATGTATGGATAAAGCAGGGGCTTTTTGCTGGACGCTTTAAATGCTTTAAATATCAAGTATGTTATTTTTAGTTGGAAAATTAGTTGGTGATCACATTGCTGTCTTCTTGAGTAAGGTGTATGCCATTTTTATGGCTGAATAATACAGCGATAAGGGCAGCTATCAGCGTAATATTTATAAAGTGAGTTCTTGTTCCTTTCTACTAATCACATCTAGAACCCCTTCTATGCTTAGTCTCTAGCTTGACCTACCTCAATCTAAGCTTGTCTGTTACTGGTTGTTTCGCGCGCTGAGCAGAAAAACAACAATCGTCGTTAAGATCTAAAAAAACACCATTTTGACGTTTTTGACGAGCAGTGGTGATAATCACACTTTCAATATAAAAATACCTCAACACAGCCTAGTTTTTGAGTGATCATTAAAGTGCTAATGAATATTTAATCATTATAAAACAATGACTTAATATGTATTTATTTCGGGTTTTACTCATATTTGTCCTTGATTCACTAAATTTGCAATGCGAATTAACTCGTTTTAGATTATATGCAGACCTACTCATTAGCTGATTTAGAAAAATTAAAATACCAATAGGGACTTATCATGTTGAAAAAGAGTTTGATTGCTACCTCTGTAATAACGGTACTGGCTGGGTGTTCTTCAATGCAGGATTCATCACAGACTACAGTGGACCAACTCGCTAACAATCTGGATATTAAATACCAAGTAATGACCAATCATGGTGCTGAAGATGGCTTAAAATGTCAGGACTTAGGTGCAGAATGGGCTTCATGTAACCAAGTTAAAATGACTTTGGTTAACGAGGGTGAAGCTGTTGATTCAAAAGACTGGGCTATTTATTTCCATAGCATTCGTTTAGTTCTTGAGATTGATAGCGATCAATTCAAAATCACTCGTGTAACAGGCGACCTACATAAATTAGAACCAACAGATAAATTTGATGGTTTTGAAGCTGGTGAGAAAACGGAAATATTGCTGACTAGCGAATACTGGCAGTTATTTGAAACTGATTTCTTCCCTGGCGCATTTGTGACTGCTGATGGCGCTGAACCAAAGAAAATCGTTTCTTTAGATACTGAAGATGTTTCAAGTTTTGTTAGCGGTTTAGAAGGTGACAACCTTAAGCGTCACAGTGGTGATAACAACATCATTGCTACAGCGGCTTCGCGTTTTGATAAGAACAGTGACGTGGCACGCGAAGACGTAACAGCTGCAATCATTCCTTCTCCTTCCCTTACCCAAGTTGGCGAGGGTTCAATTGATATCTCTAAAGGATTGAAACTCGAAGGAACGGCTTTTGAAGCGGATCAACTGGGTGCTCTTCAAGAACGCGCTAAATTACTAGGTGTTAACCTAGAGGGCGAAACGCCAGTTAGTGTCGCTATTGCACCTACTGAGTTTGATAAAGAATTCGCAAAAACGGGTGCGTATACTCTAGATATAAATGATAAAGGTATCGCAATTAAAGCGTTCGACCAAGCTGGCGCATTCTATGCAATGCAATCAGTGTATGCGCTAGTAGATATCCAAAACCCAACAGAATTACCACAGTTAATGATTAAAGATGCGCCGCGTTTTGATTACCGTGGTGTTATGGTTGATGTGGGTCGTAACTTCCACTCAAAAGAAGCTATTCTTGCGACCATTGAGCAGTTATCTGCATACAAGATGAATAAGCTACACCTTCACTTGAGCGATGATGAAGGTTGGAGACTTGAGATCCCAGGTCTTCCTGAGTTGACAGACATTGGTTCAAAACGTTGTTTTGATATGGAAGAAGAAACGTGTCTAATGCCTCAACTAGGTTCTGGTCCATATTCAGATAACAATGGTTCTGGCTTCTTTAGCCGTGCTGACTACATCGAAATCTTACGTTTCGCTAAAGCAAATAATGTAGAAGTTATTCCTGAAATTGACATGCCAGCTCACGCAAGAGCTGCGGTTATGTCAATGGAAGCTCGTTACAACCGACTTAGTGAAGCTGGTGATGAACAAGCTGCCAACGAGTACCGTTTGACCGATCCACAAGATACATCAAACGTAACCACAATCCAGTTTTACGATAAGCACAGCTTTATCAATCCATGTATGGACTCATCAGCTCGCTTTGTAGATAAAGTGATCTCTGAGGTTGCAGCAATGCACGCGGAAGCAGGCGCACCGTTAACTACTTGGCACTTCGGTGGTGATGAAGCGAAGAACATCAAACTAGGTGCTGGCTTCCAAGATCTTTCTGCTGAAGAAAAAGTAGCATGGAAAGGTAATATTGAGCTAGACAAACAAGATATGCCATTTGAGCAATCGCCACAATGTCAGGCATTGGTTGCTGACGGCACTGTGAGTGACTTCGGACACCTTCCAAGTCACTTTGCAGAAGAAGTGTCTAAGCTGGTTGCAAAGAACGGTATTGCAAACTTCCAAGCTTGGGAAGATGGTTTGAAGTCAGCTGAAGGCGCACAGTCTTTCGCGACAGAAACAACCCGTGTTAACTTCTGGGAAACATTGTACTGGGGCGGTGCTGCTAGCATCTATGAGTGGGCAAACAAAGGCTATGATGTAATTGCATCGAACCCTGATTATGTCTACATGGATTTCCCATACGAAGTTGATGCTAAGGAGCGCGGCTACTACTGGGCAACGCGAGCAACTGATACACGTAAGATGTTTGCTTTTGCACCAGAAAACATGCCTCAAAACGCCGAAACTTCTGTCGACCGCGATGGCAACGGATTTACGGCCAAAGGTGAAGTTGAAGCTAAGAAACCATTCCTTGGTTTGTCAGCTCAACTTTGGTCTGAAACTGTACGCACTGATGAGCAGTACGAGTACATGGTATTCCCACGTGTAGTTGCCGCTGCTGAGCGTGCATGGCACGCAGCTAGCTGGGAAAATGAATACCAAGCAGGCGTTGAGTACTCTCTAGAAACTGATCTTGTAGATAAAGATGCACTTCTTGCAGATTGGACTCGTTTTGCCAATGTAATGGGTCAACGTGAATTGGCTAAGCTTGAAAAAGCGGGCATTGATTACCGTTTGCCAGTACCAGGAGCTGAGGTTGTTGATGGCAAGCTTGCTATGAACGTTCAATTTCCAGGTGTAGAACTGCAATACTCAGTAGATGGTGAAAACTGGGTGACCTATCAAGACGAGCAACGTCCATCAGTTTCTGGTGACGTATGGATTAAATCAGTATCCGCTAGCGGTGAAAGGGAGAGTCGAGTAACACAAGTTAAGTAAACTACGTAGGGTTTGTTTATTTCCTCTTGGCCAGCACTAGATGCTGGCCCTTTTTTTGCCTCGAATTAAGTACGCATATTTGAGATTCAATGCCAATAGTGATGCTAGCCATCAGTCGCCACTTGCAGTGGCTGTTGTTTTTAGTCTCTAGCGACTTAAGGGGGGGACATCCTGCATTAGCCCTGTCTACTCTTTCCTTTCTACACAATTAACATAAGACACGTTATTGCTGGAGTCTCTTATCGGCAATCTTATGGGGTGTTTAGATCCCCGACCGGAATGCCGGCCCAGAAAACCACTCGGGGATGACAGAGTCTAGAAATACTGATTTAGCTAAAGCATTGATATGAATTCGAAATTCACAATCTAGGGACTCTAATAGATGCTTGCTGGCCCAAGTACAAAACTCACCAAAACCCGTCATACTCGAGTGCTCCTATCGAGTATCTGCTATTGTTGGTATCCCACAATGCCACGCCGAGATCTCAGATAGGGGCTTTAAGATATATGTGCGACCCAAGTACAAAATTCACCGAACCCCATCATACTCGAGTGCTCCTATCGAGTATCTACTATTGTTGGTATCCCACAATATCACTTCGAGATCTCCGATAGGGGCTCTAAGGTATGTGTGCGACCCAAGTACAAAACTCCCCGAAACCCGTCATACTCGAGCGCTCTTATCTAGCATCTACCATTGTTGGTATCCCACAATGTCATTCCGAGATCTCCGATAGGGACTCTAAGAGATGTTTGCTGGCCCAAGTACAAAATTCACCGAAACTCGTCATACTCGAGCGTTCCTATCGAGTATCTACTATTTTTACACCCCGCAATGCAGCTCAAGCTCAGGGATCATTACTTCAAAACAAAGCTGAGCGAGAGAGTATCCGCTGCAGTTCTTGGCCAAATCTTATAACCACTCTCTTTTATTAAGCTTTCTTGAGCGAAAGTACGCCTATTTTTACCTTCACATCCCTACCAATATACTCAACTTAATTCACATTCTTAATTTAGATTGTGTGGTTTGCCGTTAAAAATGATTTAACGGGAGGTTTGTAATCTCTATATGCAGTTCTTTCAATTGCTTAGCTTAAACTTAGATCACATTTCCTGTGATTATTTTGAACTTCTGTAAATTGAAATCTAAATCCAGTATGACCCACTTCAACTTTTCCTCGTAATTCAGAGCTGAAAGTCGTCTTATTGTGACGACTTTTTTCTTTATTGATTGAATTTGACGATTTTGACGTTACATAACCTACTGAAAGTATTGAGTTAATTATCTTTAGGTTTTTTGATAGTGAACTTGCTCAAACAAATCCCTCACACTTATTTCGTGTTTGAAAAAATCTGCAAGAATTATCCCAGTAAACAAAAACGGCACCGGAAGTGCTGATTACTCAAATAAAATAATTTATAAAATACAAGGGGTTCCTTCATGTCTCTGTTCAAAAAGTCTTTAGTAGCGGTCGCGTTATCCAGTCTTTCACTAAGTGGCGCAGCACTAGCTGCGGGTATCCAAGGTGAGAATGCCGCAGAAAAATTTTTAACAAAGAGTGATTTTTCATATGAGGTATACGGCATCATCGCTTTGCAAGCAGCATACCGTGATTACGATAGTGGTGATTCAGCTACAGACGACAACTTAAGTGGCATGCAGTTGAACAACGAGTCCCGTATTGGTTTTCGTGGCAAGAAGCAATTCAAGAACTTTGGTCCAACATTCTTGTGGCAAATTGAAGGTGGTTATGTAGATCCAAGCTTTGGCGGTTCAGGTGCTGGTCTTGGTGAGCGTGATACCTTCGTTGGTTTTGAAAGTGAAGGCATGGGTCAAGTTCGTTTAGGTCGTGTTTTGACTCCTATTTACGAACTGATTGACTGGCCAGCATCTAACCCTGGTTTGGGTGATGTATACGACTGGGGTGGTTCAATTGGTGGTGCAAAATACCAAGACCGTCAATCAAACACGATCCGCTGGGATACTCCCAAATATTTTGATGCGTTATCTTTTGACCTAGCGGTTGGTGCGGGTGATGAGGCTGCACTTGGTGCAGGTGATGATTACTGGTTTGGCGGTGCTGCGCACTACAACGTGGGGCCTTTCCAATTTGACCTAGCGTATGAGCGAAATGATAACTTCAAATCGGAAGGTGCAGTGTGGACGAACGATACTTACCTAGCTGGCATTCAAGCATGGTTTGAGAATGGTATTTCATTCTTTGCTCAGTACAAACACATGGAAGCCTCTACAGATCAAGGCACAGATGAGACACAAGGCGCTATGTCTACAGGCCTTATCTACACCACGGGTGATTGGCAGTACAAGCTAGCTTATGCAATGAACTTCGAGCTTGAGCGTGATGGACAAACTATCGACAACTCAGACGATAACGTAATCTCTGGTCAGATTCTGTACTTTGTTGACCCATCAGCTGTTCTGTACGCACGTGCACGTACTCTAGACTTTGGTGATAAAGTTGTTGCAACGGATAGTACAGACCTTCGTTGGAAGTCTGATGACTTCATGGAATTCTCAGTAGGTGTTGAATACTACTTCTAATTCAGTCAATTTAATAAGGGCGCCTCGCGCCCTTTTTGTATTTAAATTTATAGGAATTATTTTTATGAAAAAGTCTTGTTTAGCCCTGGTGACTGGCCTTTTAATCAGCTCTACCGCATTTGCTGACAGCTTGCTTTCTTTTCAAACTGAGATAGTTCCTCAGGTCGTTAATAATAAAGCGGTCGATAACGGTATCTTTACCGATATTGACCAAATTAAAATCGCTGCAGGTAGTAACCAAATTGGCGTAACTGTCGGTCAAATTGTATTTGAAGACGCTAAACGTCGTAAATTTGATTCAAGCCTGATGCTGATGACGTTTAAAGCTGACGATGAAGACAGTTACCAGTTATCTTACAAAAAGATGCGAACAATGGAAGAAGCCAATAAGTTCGATAAATCTCCAGAGTTTACTTTGACAGATGGTTCGGGTGAGGCAATAGACTTTGAATTAGTGGTGTTACCAAAAAGTGGTTTTCAAGGCTTCAACGACTATGAAAAACAAGTGGTTTCGTACAATAAATTAGTCAATAGTGGCACAACTTCAGCAACGGCAGTTGCAGCGGTTTCTGCAGCACCAACCACTGATGGCACTGAGGTATCTGAGGGCATTAAGGCTCAGTTCTCTAATCTTTCTCGAGATGAGCAACAGCAGTTCATGCAATGGGCGATGCAGAATCTTAAATAGAAAAAGTTCTTTCTCGTCTGAAATTTAATCTGCAGTTTCTCTTTCTACCGTATAGAGGGTGGTCAATGGGTAGACATCACTTTGGTGATTGAGAGAGGAACTTATGAGATTACTATTAACCGCTGTATTTGCCAGTCTATTGACAGCATGTGCAGCGACGCCATCTAACTCTTCTTGGCAAGAGATCGGGTATAAGCAAGGTGCTAAAGGGTTGCCGATGCAAACCACTGCCAATCTAGAGCAACGCTTTGACCTTGATATGGTGAAAGAGGGTGAATACACCGAATACCTTGCTGGCTTTGAACAAGGTAAGCAGAAGTTTTGTAACCCAGTTCAAGCGTACGAGTACGGAACGTGGGGCAATAGATATAAAGGGCAATGCAGCGGACTCCCGGAAGAAGCATTGATCGCTGAGCAGATGAAATTAGGTTACGAAAGATACATATTTAGTGATAGCGAAGGCTATTACCCTTAACGTTACCTCAAATTTTTAAGGCTCCTTGGTACTTTTCATGTTGAGTATCTAGGGGCTTTATTTTTCCCGTGAAAATACTCTGTATTTCTATCCAATCTAACACCCTATCAATTTTTATAAGCAGTAAAAGTACGGCCACTTTGCGTGACTTTCGTCACTTTTTTCTGTTTTTGTCCAGATTGTTGCTTCAATTTATCTAAATCTACTTTGATTCAAGTCCCACTCAACCTATCCATATTCGATAGTTATCGTGATCATAGTCACCTTTTGTATTTGTTGTTGAATTCTCTATAAAATTTACATTTTAATTAAGTTGTTGTTTTTATTGATTTAATTAACTTTTATTTTTTTTATAAGACAAGTTGATGTGATATATGTCGCACTGCTGATAGCTTTATTTTTCTTTGCGAATTAACTCAAGCAGGATGCATCCAAGTCATGGAGACATTGTAGCTACTGAAAACGAGTTCGAATTCGAATCCGAAAGTGCAGTACTACTGAAGCTGAAAAGGATTTGCTCTTGGTTCTAGAAGGGTTGCCAAGAAAATCATTAGAAGAGCTTGTGAATTGAAGCTCTCAATAAATTCTAGTTTGACAAATGTAGGTATAAACATGAAAAAAGTTATCGGGTTAAGTGCACTGGCATTGGCTGTTTCTTCTCCAGCATTCGCATCTTCTTACGTTACAGGTAATGTTCAGTTTCACGATGACGGTCGTATCCACGGCTCAAAATCAACTTCGACACTAGAAGCGGGGCATACTTTTGAAAACAGTTTAGGCGGCCTGACTCTTTACACTGAGTTTGACGGCATTCAGCTTGGTGAGATTGTTACTGAAAATGGTGGTGCAGGTAATACTACTCCAGCTATCACTGTTGGTGGTGAGCAAGCATTTAACCTAACCGATCACCTGTGGGTTGCGGCAGGTTACCAGCACTTGATTTCTGCGGGTGACTCTATTCAGTACCGCCCATTAATTAAGATTGGCTACAACTTCGATAACGGCCTTTCTATAAGCAACCGTACTCGTGCTCATATTGATGCAACGGATGCAGACGCTGATACTGATTACCGCATGGATAACCGCATTGCTTATGACTTTGCAGACATGGACCTTGCTCTAAGTTACAACAACGTTTACATGATTGAAGGCGAGACAATGGATCACGAGATCCGTGCAACCTGGACACGCAACGGTGTTCAGCCTTACTTCGAGTTCCGTAGCCAAGCAAATGGTCTTGATAATGCGCAAGGCGATAGCCTAGTAAACAATGCCTTCGTATTTGGTGCCTCTTACGGTTTCTAAGCTTATTTCCTCGTAGGGCGTTTACCTTTTTTGCCCAGTAAACACACCGAAGGGTGTTAATTGTTTGATTTGCCGAGCTGGATTGTCAGCTCGGCTTTTTTGTTTTTAATACTCGGCGGTGATCTCGTAGGAAGTGAATTTACGCAGGTTAATTACGCCGGTATCAAAGTATAAGTATTGGCCTTTGATGCCGAGTAGAGTGCCGCCTAAACGTGGTGTTTTATCAAAGTTCAAGGAGCTGATCTTGGTTGGGTATTCGGTTACTGGGTAGTCGATCTCAACAACGTCAGCGTCTAGACGTTCAATAGCGTCTGCGCCGAATCTAAGCTGAAGTTCTGATAGCTTTTCTTCTATCTGAGGAATCAACTCTTGCGATCTCTGCTTTAGGTCTATGTTGTCTGCTTTGCCTTTGAGCATGTTGCGCCAGTTGGTCTTATCCGAAATAAACGCTTTTAATGCCGTTTCAACCAAACCCGATTGAAGGCGAGAGCTGACTTTGAAAATCGGTAGGGCTTGATTGGCTCCCTGGTCTATCCAGCGCGTAGGTATTTGTGTATGACGAGTAATCCCTACTTTGATAGCTGTAGTGTTTGCCAAATAGACGTAGTGGGGTACAAAGCAGTTATCCTCGCCCCATTGCGGCTCCCGGCAGGTGCCTTTATCAAAATGACAGGTTTCTGGTTTCATTATGCACATGTCGCATTTGGCAAGCTTGGTCATGCAAGGGTAGCAAAACCCTTGTGAATAACTTTTCTTGGTTTTCTTGCCACACTCTTGGCAATGGATGTTGCCCGAATGCTCTAAAGTGAGCTGCTTACCAATCAAAGGCATAAGATCAAGCAACTGATCATCTAGTGGTAATTGATAGGTGACTTGTCCATCTTGTAGAGTGGAGGTCATCTTGCGGATATGGCCAGTTATTTGAGTCATGCTTTGCGTATTCCTTTGTATTTCGCAACCGTTCGCTAGGGTCAACAGACTCTAGTATACCTAACAAAATTGTGACTGTGCTCGTAAAGTTGTTAATAGCGAAAAGAGGGGTTTTAGTTGCTGATTTAGTTACTCTTTGTTGCTTTTACTTACGCATTACAGTTGTAACTTACCTCTCAAAAGTGTGATGTGCGTCATCTTTAACCTATAAATATTGCAATGTGTCATAATACTGCAACATTAATGTTGTTAAGGGGCGTTAGATGGCGCATATTGAAAGGGTGTTAAACATTATCAAGGAAAGCTTATGCATCACCCATCTATGATTGAACATTCTGAATTTGGTCTTATCAGCCGTATCGCTCTATTTTCATTGGCTTCACTGATCTGCGTAGTAAGTTTCATATTATGAATACTCTAAGCTAGGGGAGTATCTGCAAAGCTACATCGGTTATACCAAATACTCCCCGCCCCCGCGTCATTTCACTATCTTAAATTTCACTCTAAATTACCTTACTTAAGGCTTACTCAGCCCCTCTTTAACTAGTTTCAGCTGGATCTCGTTGTACATTTGTACTTCGGTGCTAAAATAGCGACAAATTTTACGCTTATCCAAGCGACTGGACTGTTAAAGGTAAATTCAATGACGGTAAAAACTCGTTTTGCCCCAAGCCCAACTGGCTTCCTACACGTAGGCGGTGCTCGTACTGCACTTTATTCTTGGCTTTACGCAAAAAACCAAGGCGGTGAATTTGTACTGCGTATCGAAGACACCGACCTAGAACGTAACTCTCAAGAAGCAGTAGACGCTATCCTTGAAGGGATGCAGTGGATGGGACTGGATTGGGATGAAGGTCCGTACTTCCAATCTAAACGATTTGACCGCTACAACGAGTGTATCGACCAACTACTAGTAGAAGACAAAGCGTACAAATGCTATGCGTCTAAAGAGTTGCTTGAAGAGATTCGCGCTGACCAAGAAGCTAATAAAGAAGCACCTCGCTACGATGCTAATCACCCTAAAGTTGTTGCAGCAAATGCGGCAGCTAAAGACGGTGACGATTATGTAGTGCGCTTCCGTAACCCGAAAGAGGGTAGCGTAGTATTTGAAGACCAGATCCGTGGTCGCATTGAGATTGGTAATGACCAGATGGATGACCTTATCATTCGTCGTACCGATGGCGCGCCTACATACAACTTTGTGGTTGTAGTGGATGACTGGGATATGGGTATCACTCACGTAGTTCGTGGTGAAGACCATATCAACAATACGCCTCGTCAGATTAACATCTACAAAGCATTAAATGCTCCAGTTCCAACCTTTGCACACTGTGCAATGATCTTGGGTGACGATGGTGCAAAACTGTCTAAGCGTCATGGCGCTGTATCAGTAATGCAATACCGCGATGAAGGTTACTTGCCGAATGCACTAAACAACTACCTAGTTCGTCTAGGTTGGTCTCACGGCGACCAAGAGATCTTCTCAAAAGAAGAGATGATTGAGTTCTTTAGCCTGAATGCTATCTCTAAATCAGCCTCTGCGTTCAATACTGACAAGCTGTTGTGGCTAAACAACCACTACATCAAGACTTCAGAGCCTGAGTACGTTGCTAAGCACCTACAATGGCATTTGGATCAACAAAACCTGAACATAGACAACGGTCCTGCAATCACTGAAGTGATCAAACTAGTCGGTGAGCGTTGCAACACGCTTGTTGAACTCGCTGAGCAAGTTCGCTACTTCTATGAAGACTTTAGCGAGTTTGAAGCGGGTGCAGCGAAGAAGCATCTGCGCGGCGTAGCAAAAGGCCCTCTAGAGTTGGCACTGGCTAAAGCTGAAGCACTGACCGATTGGTCTACTGACTCGATCAAAGATGGCGTAATCAAAGCCGTTTGTGACGAGCTAGAGATCGGCATGGGTAAAATCGGTATGCCACTTCGTGTTGCTGTAACAGGTGGTGGTCAATCCCCTTCTGTAGATGCAGTAATGGAGTTGATTGGTAAAGAGCGCGTTATTGCTCGTATCAAACTGGCACTTGAGTTTATTGCTCAACGCGAAGCAAACGCATAACTAACGTTTCTTATTTAAGCTTATAGTTATTCAAACCGCTAACTTTCAGTAAGTTAGCGGTTTTTTTGTATTATAGTTATGGGAATGTTCTGATGACTCTCGGGTGTGTCCTTGATAACCGTTCTATTCCAATCTGTAAACTCAATAAAGCTTGCGTGTTCGCTGATGCTTTGGGCCGTCTTGTCATCTGGAGCATTGGCCGAGATTGAGTTTACCGAAGATGAACAAGCTTGGCTTAGAGAAGGTCAACGAATTAGAGTTGCGGTATTCGATAGCCATTATCCGTTTATTTACCTTAACGATCGCGGTGACTATGCCGGTATCGTTAAGGATTATCTACAATACATAGAAAAATCGACCGATATTGATTTTATAGAAGTTCCTATATTGACCTTGCAAGAGGGCTATGATGGTATTCAGAGTGGCAAAATCGATCTCTATCCAATGACCTTCAATTTTCAGGGTTCTAAACTCAACCTAGCTTATTCCGCTCCTTATCTTCCATACCACTACTTTGTTTTCACCAACTTTGATCACGCATTATCTTTAGAGATTGACCCAAACAAAATGGATCCCATTAAGCTTGCCGTCATTAAAGGAGGAGCGATTGACCGATTCCTTATGACTCGAGACTTCTCACTAGATATTCAATACTTTGAAAGTGACAGAGAAGCATTGAAAGCGTTAGATAGTGGTGAGGTGGAAGGGTTTGTTGGTGAAAAGGTCTCATCTCAGAGGATAGTGAAAGGACTTAATCTTAAAAATGTTAAGTCCTTTAGACCAGCGAGAGAACTTTATGGGTTGAGGTTACAGATGGCCACTCATCCTGATTCAAAGCAACTGCAGTCTGTCATCGATAAGTCATTGAAGAGTATGCCCTATGACATTCAAAATGGCATCATGGCTCATTGGTATGATAATGAACCCTATAAGAACGAATTAAGTGGCTATACCTACTTTAATCGGACTCCCTATATGTTCGTTCCAGAATCTGCAGTGGGTTTAGAGTTCTCGATCTTACAACATCTCTTTGAATCAATGGGTTATGAGATAGGAACCTTGTTGCAGGGTGATCCAAACTTCAATTATTCCGAAAAGCTAACCTCTGATGATTTAGATTTTGTGACGACACAAGTTTTGAGTAATTCACCTGATGAAACGCTGAATAAAGATAACCTTTTCTACTCCGAACCTTATCTATATCAAGAATACCGTTTGGTCTCTCGGGTCGGAGAGAAGATAGATTTAACACAGGGAAATCAGAAAACAATTGGTACTGTGCTAGGTGTTGATGACATTGCTACGGTGCATGCTGCTAGACAACTGAAAGAGCGATTTGGACGAGAAGTAGATAACAAGTATTTAAAACTCGAGCGTGGTTTAGGTGCCTTGGAAGTCGGCAAGGTAGATTACCTACTAGTGGACTCTCGAGAGTTGGCAGTGTTCTTGAGTAAGGTGGTGAAAATACCGCAGATTAATTCTACTCACGACCACAAAACTCGTTTTTTTGTTCCTTTAAGAATAGGGTTTCGAGGTCCTATTCTTCGCGACAAATTTAACGCAGAGCTTGCTGTATTTAAGCGAAGTGCTAAGTCACGGCGCTTAGAGAAGTTCTATGAAAATGCCGTATTTCAAGCCAAAGCGCAGAGTGCAGCTTTGTTAACGGAGATTGTGGCGTACTTGGTCTCAGTTGAGCGGGTACAGTTGCTGGAGAGAGTGTTTGAAGCCTTTAATTTCTCAGATAGCTTTGAGGCGATTAACCTTCAAATAGGTGACAACCCTAATCAGGTGAGGAACTTTATAAGCACTAACGGGCAACTACGAAAAGTTGATGCATTTAGCCGACAAGGACTTATTTCTATAAGGCAGCCCTTGATTCAAGGGCAGGGCATAGAGCAAACAATTCTCGGTGAGTTAACCATCTATTCTGAGTTGGGTAACAGCGCCTCATTCAATAAAAATTACATCCCTCCCTTGAGTATATTTGAAGGCTTTAGTGTCATTGACTACGAGAGCATTAGAAATATCTATGAACGCGCAGATTTGCATGTCTTCACCCTAAACCTGACCGAGCAAGAGCTAAACTGGATAAAAGAAAACCCGGTAGTCTCCATAGGTATTGATCCTACAGCCTTACCTTATGAGGGCGTGGAGAACGGTGAATACATAGGTATTGTTGCTGATGTATTGAAAGATATGAGCTCTAAGGTAGGGATACAGTTTGAACCTGTGCTGGTGGATTCTTGGCAAGAAACGGTTGATGAAATAGAACAGCGGAAAATACCCATGGTGTCCGCTGCCATGGAAAACAAAAGCATGTTCTATGACTACGTTACGACTTTACCCCTATTTACAGACCAATTGGCTGTCGCAGGTCGAAGTGGATTAGATTATGGGCAGGGCTTGGGCAATATGGGCGGCAAGCGTATTGGCGTTCAGCGTGGTGCCTCTAACACGCCTATATTGATGGATAACTACCCTGAGATAGAGTGGATTCCAGTAGATAGTTCAGCGGTTGGTTTAGACATGCTAGCCCATGAAAAACTCGATGGTTATGTAGACACAACGTATGTGATCAACTACATCTTTAATCAACATTCCTACCGTAATTTGTCGATTGTCGATCGCTTAGACTATACGGTGACACCTACCTTTCATATCCTGAAAAATGAGCCGATATTAACCTCGATTGTGACCAAGGCTGTGCGGTCAATCAGTGCGAGTCAGAAGCAAAAGATAATTAATAACTGGGCATCAAGTCATGTAGTTGAAAAAGTAGACTATCGAATGGTCATACTTGTCTCTGGCTTTTCATTGATAGTCTTGTTGGTGTTTTATGTTTCCAACAGAAAACTGAAGAAGCAAATAGAGGCGACAACAAAGGCTCAACAAGAAGCGTTGGCCAGCCGCAATCAACTGTTCGACATTCTGAACACCTCAAGTATCGCCGCCATCATAGTGCAAAGAGAGAGAATTGTTTATTCAAACAATCGAGCCTTAGAGCAATTTAAACTGAGTAGCGATGACTCGTATGGGTATTTTATTTCGCGGATATATGCTGACACGGTTGATAGAGAAAGTGTGTATAAACAACTTGAATCAAGTGGCAAGGTAGTGGATCGCGAGATGGTATTTCAGCGTGATGATGATACACAGTTTACGGCTTTGTGTAGCTATTACTTGATTGATTATAGGGGAGAACCCGCGGTCTTATTTTGGAGTTATGATATCTCAGAAATTAAGAACCTGAATAAAGATCTTGCAGACGCGACTATAGCCGCCAATATCGCAAACCAAACCAAGAGTGACTTCTTGGCAAATATGAGTCATGAAATACGCACACCAATGAATGCAATTATCGGTATGTCGTATTTAGCATTGGAAGAGAACCTAAACAGAAAGGCTCGTAACTACATTGGTAAAGTACACCAATCAGCTCAATCTTTACTCTTGATCATCAATGATATTCTCGATATATCAAAGATTGAATCAGGTAAACTCGAGCTAGAACAACGTCCATTTTCATTGAGAGAAACTCTGAGAGATATCGCCAATGTTTTGGGCTTCAGAATCGCTGAAAAAAATGTAGACTTCATTTTTAATATCGACCGAATGACCCCCAGAATGGTGATTGGCGATGAGCTTAGGTTGTCCCAAGTGTTAATTAACCTCGGAAGTAACGCTTCTAAGTTTACAGATAAGGGAGAGATATTGATCGGGCTTAAAGCGCATCCTGTGGCGGAGGATGAAAGGTTTTATCGCTACCATTTCTATGTGCAAGATACCGGTATTGGTATCGCGGCAGACAAGCTAGACAAGCTATTCGAATCCTTCCAGCAAGCAGATGCATCAACAACGCGTGAATATGGTGGTACCGGACTAGGGCTTAGTATTAGTAAGCAGATCATTGAATTGATGGGGGGGCGATTCTGGGTAGAAAGTGAATTAAATGTCGGAAGTACGTTCCATTTTGAGATTCAGTTAGAGGTCGCACCAGAGGATCACCTACTCCATGAGCAGATGCAGCAGAATATAAATCTATGGCAAGACATGCCATTCTTTGTTCTCGAACCCTCAAATAAGGGCGTTGATGCATTAAATACGGCCTTAGCGGATATCAATATCGAGCCGATGGTTTTTGACAACTACACTGGTTTAATGGACGCAGTGCGACGAAGTACGTCTGATTTAGAGCCATTGTTCTATCTGTCAGACTTTGCTCTCTCTAGTGACCCCTCGGTATTTCAACATCAATTGCGACAGCTAAAAGACATTGGCCGAGTGATTCTAAGTAGCGCCAATGAAGATAGGGTTACCCTAGCCAAAGAAGAGAAGATTGAAATATTGCCTCGGCCTTGGCTGCCCTATGAGTTTATTCGTCAGATCAGTGGCCTAAATGGCGATGAAAATACGCCTTCAGCAGATGACGCTATCGACCATGCAGAGTTGTTGCGTGGTTTGAGAGTATTGTTAGCTGAGGATAATGAGTTAAATCAAGAGTTGGTGCTTGGTTTGCTCGCTCCGTTCCACCTTGAAGTCGACGTGGTTGAAAACGGCTTTCTTGCGGTAGAAAAAGCCAAGTCTGAAAACTACACCATTATTTTAATGGATATCCAAATGCCTGTGCTTGGTGGGTATCAGGCTACGGAACAAATCAGGCAGTTTGATAAGACTACGCCCATTGTTGCTATGACCGCGAATGCCATGGTCGGAGATGAGGAGAAGGCGACGGCGGTCGGCATGGACGATTACTTGGCTAAACCGATTGAGGTGCCTCGTCTTATGCAAGTCCTAGTGGATGCCGCACAAAAATCACGAGGGGATTCCTCTGCCTCACTGCTGGCATTACAGACCTCAATGCCATCGGTTGAGCATGACGATGCGCAGCTGTTTTTAGTTGAACGAGGCTTACAGACCTGCAATCAGAATAGAGATCTTTTTTTACGGTTGATTGATAAGTACCTTGCCAACTCTTCAAGTCGTGTCGAAGATTTTATTGCTGCTCATGATGGCGGTGATTGGGAGGTTGCGATGCGAGAAATTCATACTCTTAAAGGGACATCGGCAAGCATAGGCGCAATGCTATTGAACCAACTCTGTGTTCACTATGAACAACACCTACACTCAGAGAATAAAGAATTGACTAGTCTACAAATAGCACGCTTACGTTCGCTTACTCAGGAAACCCAGCAGGCAATTCAGACGTACCTAGACAATAGCCAGCGAGCAGAAATAAAAGGCTCAGAGAATGAACAAGCGATCGTTCAGCCAGATGGCAATAAGAAAAGTAATCAAGAGCTCGTTCCTGCCTTGAAGGAACTAAAAAATTTGCTAGAGGACTATGATATTCAGGCTTTAGAGGGACTGCAGGCACTTAGAGTGCAAAGCTTACAGCCTGAACTATCTGCATTACTTGATACGATTGAGGGAGCACTCTCTAACTATCAGTTCGATGAAGCTTTACATGCGATGAATACCTGGCTTGAACACAATGAAAATAACTAGGGTCTGTTGATCTTTTGAGTTTATTTTTGTAGCGATTTGTTGGGTATTTAAACAAGGCAGTCACTTTTAGGTGTGGTGGTTCCACATGAAAAGGGACTAACGCCGTAGAAATGCCCAACAAACGCTACCCGAAGGGCTCGGCTAGAAACCATTTACTCGTCGTTGAGCGTCTTTTGCTTAGATGACTAGGCGGCAAGCCCCTCGCCTTGATTAAATGGTTTCTAGTCGAGCAAAATTTAATCGCAAAAGGTCAACAGACCCTAGGGATAAAAATGCATACTGACACAATGGTAACGATCTCAGAGCAAGATAAACCCCTATTGTTGATTGTTGATGATACGCCGGAAAACATTGATGTATTGGTCGGCTTGCTTAAAAACGACTATCGAATTCGAGTTGCGACCACTGGTGCACTGGCCCTTAAATTGGCACAGTTAAATCCGCTACCCGATCTCATTTTGCTCGATATCATGATGCCAGAGATTGATGGTTTTGAGGTGTGTCGTAGATTGAAGGAGCAAAGCCACACTCAGCCTATTCCTATTATTTTTGTTACCGCCAAAATCAGTGCCGATGACGAAATAAAAGGACTCCAACTAGGGGCGGTGGACTACATAGGAAAACCTATCGTTCCTCCTATCGCCAAGCAAAGAATTGAAACACACTTGGCATTGTCAGATCAAAATAAGCAGTTGTACCTAAAGGTAGAAGAACAAACAAAGGTCATAAAGCAGACTAACGTTGAGTTGCTTAAGAGACTAGGAAGGGCCGCGGAATACAAGGATAACGAAACCGGTATGCATGTTTTGCGCATGGCGAATTATGCCTATGTTTTAGCGAAGTCGTGCGGTATGCCTGATGAACATGCTGATATTTTAAAAGAAGCGGCACCAATGCATGACATAGGAAAGATCGGCATACCTGATGGTATTTTACTGAAGAAGGGAAAATTAGACCCTGAAGAGTGGGAGGTAATGCGTACTCATGTGCAAATCGGTGTAGACATTCTAGGTGATAGTGAAGATTCTAAGCTGATGGAAATGGCTCGTATCGTTGCCTTAACTCATCACGAAAAATGGGATGGTACAGGTTACCCAAATGGCTTGGAAGGAGAGCATATTCCTTTAGTTGGACGCATCTGCGCTATTGCTGATGTATTTGATGCCTTGACCTCCATTAGGCCTTATAAAAAAGCTTGGTCTGTGGAAGAGGCACTACAGTTTTTGGGTGAGCAAAAGAATAAGCACTTTGATGCTACGCTGGTGGATCTGTTTTTAAGCCAAGAGCCTAAAATACGGGAGATCATGCGCAAATATGCTGAGCCTGATTAGGTCCTAGTGATTACTGTTTTTGTCGAGCGCATTGATAGTCTCTATTTCCGCTCGACGAAGGCCCTTAAGCTGTCGCTTGAGGGCCTTGTTTTTATACATATTAATGTCTGCTTCAGACAGCAAGTGATCAAAAGTGATGCTCTTATCATGGTACAAGCTATAACCAATGCTGACTTTGATATTGACGAAGGCACCTTGCACCAGATATTGACCTTGCTCAACTCTAGATTGGATGGAATGTACCAATTGCGCTAACTCTTCTTCGTTCTTAATTCGAGAAACAATAATAAGGAATTCATCGCCGCCCACACGGGCAATCGTATCGTTGGCGCGGACACTTTTTCGTAATCGCTTAGCAACTTGTTTCAATATTAGGTCGCCACTGGCATGACCGTAGTTATCATTGATCTGCTTAAAACCATCAAGGTCTATATTCATCAAGGCAAATCGTGTCCCCGAATGCTTAGCGTTGCCTATGATATTTTTGAGGGTGTAAATAAAGTAGCGACGGTTTGGAAGGCCTGTCAATTCATCTTGCATAGAGCGCTGCCTAGCTTGCAGGTAAAGCATTGAGATGATGGCAAACATGGCGAGAATGATGGACAGTATTAAATAGCCGTACCATCTGACCGGGTTTATTAGGTACCAAAAGGCTGGATTGGCATCCGGCTTTTCAGCAATGAACACCTCCCAATCACCGTAGTTAATTTCAACATCATTCACCAGCAGTGGCTTCTTAATCGCCTGCAGATCACCAAACACTTGTGTAGGGTCTTCTTTGTGCCTTACAGCAATAGAATAAACGCTATCCAATAAGTGAGAGTCTTCTACGACTTTCTGTATGTTAACCAACAGAAGAATGTGTCCTTGGTAAGTGCGACTGCCGATATCTCCTGCGTAAATGGGACTGCGCAGTATGTACAACTCGGGTGCATCTTCAACCTTGTGTACCGTACCTTGAGCCAAGGCCAGAGGGTTACTTTTAAGCTTTTGTATCTGAGTTCTAACTGCCGGAGATTCTGTGGTATCGCGCCCAACAGCGGCGGCGTAGAGCAATTCTGGATAGACATATGTGATGACGTCATCGATAGCGATTCCAAGCCCCATGAGTTGACTGTCGTGATTGAGTAGGCTTTGACTTATTTTTTGTAGTTGTTGATTAGTGATGCTCGGCTGAGTGCTAATGATGTTGGCTAACGTATAGGCAGAGTAGATTTTTTTCTGCAAGGATAAAGACAGCTCAGCTGAAACCTCGGCCACTTTATTTTTCGCGTCAGAAAAGCGGATGGTTTTTAATTGATTTTGTTTAAGGGTGTACTGATTCTCTATGAAATAGGTTCCAACTATTCCACATAATAGTATTGCAGAGGTGATGAGGGCTTTTTCTAGCCTTGATGTTAGTTGCACATTTTCCCACCGGTTCGCATTGCGAATGCATTCACAGAGATTACTTTTGACTGAAGTATAAATAGCATAGTGAATTCTCAGCAGTAATGTAGGACTATTCTTCTGTGTAACAATACGTCGACCTGTAAAGTGAGTGAAGTTTGAGGGAGATCTCGTTTTTTGTACTTATATGGCATTTTTTATTTTAGCCGTTGATTTTATCAAACCTGCCCCCATTGTATCTTTCTGTGAGATTTCTAAAATATCTCGCCACCAATATTGAAGAGTGTTTAGGGGCACGTCTCGACACAGCTGGTCTATGTCGGTAGAATGTCGCGTCAATTTATTACTCTGAGATTAATTGGAGATGTCTTGGCTTAAGATATCGCTAATTGATTCGTTGTTGCTTTGATAGCAACGGCACTCTTTTTTGTATTTAGGTGTCTCTTTGAGGCGCACACTAGGATGTTGTCACTCTCTATAAGAGTTGTGACGCCATGCTCAGGAAACTGAGCTTTTGTTGAGGTTTAAAAATAATGCAAGCTACTGTTGAAACTCTAGAAGGTCTTGAGCGCCGTCTAACTATCACTGTTCCTGCTGCTAACATTGAAGATGCAGTAACAGCTGAACTACGTAACATCGCTAAAAACCGTCGTTTTGACGGCTTCCGTAAAGGCAAAGTGCCTATGAAAATGGTAGCGAAAATGTACGGCAAAGCGGTACGTAACGACGTTATGGGTGAAGTGATGCAGCGTCACTACATCGAGGCTATCGTTAAAGAAAAGATCAACCCAGCAGGTGCTCCAACTTTCGCACCAGTAGAAACAGCTGAAGGTCAAGATCTTGTATTTACTGCAACTCTAGAAGTTTTCCCTGAGATCGAACTTAAAGGTCTTGAGAACATCGCTGTTGAGAAGCCAGTAGTAGAAGTTAAAGATGCAGACGTAGACAACATGATTGAAACTCTACGTAAGCAACAAGCAACTTGGACTGAAGTTGATGCAGCTGCTGAAGAAGGCATGCGTGCAACTATCGATTTCTCTGGTTCTATCGACGGTGAAGAGTTTGAAGGCGGTAAAGCTGATAACTTCCCACTAGAAATGGGCCAAGGTCGCATGATCCCTGGTTTTGAAGACGGTATCGCAGGTAAGACTGCTGGTATGGAATTCGACATCGACGTAGCTTTCCCAGAAGACTACCACGCTGAAAACCTAAAAGGTAAAGACGCTAAGTTCTCTATCAAAGTGAACAAAGTTGAAGCTCGTGAGCTTCCTGAGCTAACTGACGAGTTCGTTGCTAAGTTCGGCGTTGAAGAAGGCGGTGTTGACGCGCTTAAAGCTGAAGTACGCAAGAACATGGAGCGTGAACTTAAGCAAGCTGTTAAGACTCGCATCAAAGATCAAGCAATCGACGGTCTTGCTAAAGAAAACGATATCACTGTTCCTTCTGCTCTTATCGAGCAAGAGATCGGTGTTCTTCGCCAGCAAGCTGCACAACGTTTCGGTGGCAACACTGACGCTGCTGACCAGCTTCCTCGTGAACTGTTCGAAGAGCAAGCTAAGAAGCGCGTAGTTGTTGGTCTTCTTCTAGGTGAAGTAATCAAAGCTGAAGAGCTAAAAGCAGATGATGAGAAAGTTAAAGCTCTTATCACTGACATGGCGACAGCTTACGAAGACCCAACTGAAGTTATTGCTTACTACGAAAGTAACGAAGAAATGATGAATAACATGCGCAACGTTGCTCTAGAAGAGCAAGCGATTGACGCTATCATCGCTAAAGCACAAGTGACTGACAAAGAAGAGTCATTTGATGCAATTATGAACCAACAGCCTGCTTAATGGCGTTGTGTTCACGTAGAAGGTTGACTTTTAAATAACACTTCTACTAATAATGGTCCGTATGAGATAATCATTCGGGCCATTTATTTTAGGGATAGGGATATAACACTATGAGCTACCAAGAAAAAAATGTAATGTCGCCGATCGTCGATGCACTCGTACCTATGGTGGTAGAGCAGTCTTCGCGTGGCGAGCGTTCTTACGATATCTATTCTCGCTTGCTTAAAGAGCGAATCATTTTCTTGACTGGACAAGTCGAAGATCACATGGCCAATCTCGTAGTGGCCCAGCTGTTGTTCCTAGAATCAGAAAATCCAGAAAAAGATATTTTCCTATACATTAACTCCCCTGGTGGTAGTGTAACTGCAGGTATGTCTATTTATGACACAATGCAGTACATCAAGCCGAATGTGAGCACGGTATGTATGGGTCAAGCCTGTTCTATGGGTGCATTCCTGCTAGCTGGTGGTGCACCAGGTAAGCGTTTTGCTCTTCCTAACTCTCGCGTGATGATTCACCAACCGTTGGGCGGATTCCAAGGACAAGCTTCAGATATTCAAATCCATGCTCAAGAGATTTTGACTATCAAGAACAAACTAAACACGATTCTAGCTGAGCATACTGGCCAGCCTATGGAAGTGATTGAGCGCGATACCGATCGCGACAACTTTATGTCTGCAGACGAGTCAGTTGAATACGGCTTAGTAGACTCAGTGTTGTCTCGAGGCAAATAAGCCCGTCGGTTCAAGTTTTTTGATGTAAACTTTATTAGATTAAAGTTTAAAGCTAAGAGGTTAGCGAATGACAGATAAAAGCAAAGAGAGTGGCAAGCTTTTGTACTGCTCTTTCTGCGGTAAAAGTCAGCATGAAGTTCGCAAGTTGATCGCGGGCCCGTCCGTTTACATCTGTGACGAGTGCGTTGATCTTTGTAACGATATTATTCGTGAAGAGATCAAAGAGGCTCTGCCGAAGAAAGAGTCAGAGGCGTTGCCGACTCCACGAAATATTCGTGAACACCTTGACGATTATGTAATCGGTCAAGAGTATGCGAAAAAAGTGCTTTCAGTAGCTGTATACAACCACTACAAGCGCCTGCGTAACGGTGATAAAACCGCTGATGGTGTTGAGCTAGGTAAGAGTAACATCTTGCTGATTGGCCCAACGGGTAGTGGTAAGACACTGCTTGCAGAAACGCTAGCTCGTTTCCTAGACGTACCGTTTACTATGGCGGACGCTACAACACTAACTGAAGCCGGTTATGTGGGTGAAGATGTAGAAAACATCATCCAGAAATTGCTTCAAAAATGTGATTATGATGTAGCAAAAGCTGAGCGCGGCATCGTTTACATCGATGAGATTGATAAAATCTCTCGTAAGGCTGAAAACCCATCTATCACCCGTGATGTATCAGGTGAAGGTGTTCAGCAGGCACTACTTAAATTGGTTGAAGGTACAATCGCTTCAGTTCCGCCTCAAGGTGGTCGTAAGCACCCTCAACAAGAGTTCTTGCAGGTTGATACCTCGAAGATCTTATTTATCTGTGGCGGTGCATTTGCTGGCCTAGATAAAGTGATTGAGCAACGAGTTGAAACAGGTTCTGGTATTGGCTTTGGCGCGGAAATCCACGCTAAAGACGAGAACAAGAGCATCAGCGACATGTTCAAGCAAGTAGAGCCTGAAGATTTGGTTAAATACGGCCTTATCCCTGAGTTTATCGGTCGTCTTCCGGTAACGACTACTCTTACTGAACTTGACGAAGCTGCCTTGATTCAGATTCTTAGCCAGCCTAAGAATGCACTGACTAAGCAGTATGCAGCCTTGTTTGACATCGAAGATGTAGAACTTGAATTCCGTGAAGATGCACTAAACGCAATTGCGAAGCGTGCAATGGAGCGCAAAACAGGTGCTCGTGGTCTTCGCTCAATTCTTGAGAACGTGCTACTTGATACCATGTACGAACTGCCTTCAATGACAGATGTAAGCAAAGTGGTTATCGACGAGTCTGTTATCAATGGAGAGTCTGAACCACTGATGATCTACAACGGCGGTGACAACCAAGCGGCGATTGCAGAATCGTAAGGTTGAGCCTTAGAAAATAAAAAGCGAGCAGTAGCTCGCTTTTTTTGTGTCTGTTGATCGCATATTTACGTATGAGGTGACTTGTATTCCACTGTTTTACATTCTATTTCAGTCAAAACAGCGAAAAACGAGCACTATTTGAGTAAGTTAGCTGATTCTTATTGTTACAAGTATTGATTCTATTTAAAGTGACCTTATATAAAGACCATAAGCCGAAAACGGAAGAGAGAGAACTATGAACTTGGAGCGTTCCGAGCGTATTGAAATACCCGTTCTACCATTACGAGATGTGGTCGTTTACCCACATATGGTCATTCCTCTGTTTGTGGGTCGCGAAAAGTCGATCAACTGCCTTCAGTCTGCGATGGATAATGACAAGCAAGTACTGCTTGTTGCTCAAAAAGAAGCGGACACCGAAGAGCCGACCAAAGATGATTTATTCCAAGTAGGTACCGTCGCCACCATACTGCAGCTTCTCAAATTGCCAGATGGTACGGTTAAAGTGCTGGTTGAAGGTCAGCAACGTGCGCAAATTCACTCTGTTCGCGAAGACGATTTCTTTATCGCGGATGCTGAATTCCTAACCACGCCGGTAATGGATGATAAAGAAGAAGAGGTGGTTGTACGCAGTGCTATCAACCAATTCGAAGGCTTTATTAAACTGAACAAGAAGATACCGCCAGAGGTATTAACCTCTTTGAATGGTATTGATGATGCCCCGCGTCTTGCGGATTCAATTGCTGCTCATATGCCTCTGAAACTTGCTGAGAAGCAACGAGTACTTGAGATCATCGACGTTAATGAGCGTCTTGAGTTCTTGATGGGCAGCATGGAGTCTGAGATTGATATCCTGCAGGTTGAAAAACGCATCCGTGGTCGCGTCAAAAAACAAATGGAAAAATCCCAGCGCGAGTACTATCTGAACGAGCAAATGAAAGCGATTCAGAAAGAGCTTGGCGATATGGATGACGCGCCGGATGAGTTTGAAGCGCTCAAGGCAAAGATCGAAGAATCTAAGATGCCTACAGATGCTCGCGAGAAAACAGAGCAAGAGCTGCAGAAGTTGAAGATGATGTCACCTATGTCAGCAGAAGCGACAGTGGTGCGCAGCTACATCGACTGGATGGTGGGTGTACCGTGGGCTAAGCGCTCTAAGGTGAAGAAGAACCTAGCCAAAGCTGAAGAAGTACTCAATGCCGATCACTACGGCTTAGAGCGCGTTAAAGAGCGTATCCTTGAGTATTTGGCGGTACAAAATCGTATCAACAAGCTGAAGGGACCTATCCTGTGTCTTGTTGGGCCTCCAGGTGTAGGTAAAACCTCTCTAGGTCAATCTATTGCAGCTGCAACAGGTCGTAAATACACACGTATGGCACTGGGTGGAGTACGTGATGAAGCAGAGATTCGTGGACATCGCCGCACTTACATTGGCTCTATGCCAGGCAAGCTTATCCAAAAGATGTCTAAAGTAGGGGTGAAGAATCCACTGTTCTTGCTCGATGAGATCGACAAGATGTCGTCTGACATGCGCGGTGACCCTTCATCTGCCTTGTTGGAAGTGCTGGATCCAGAGCAAAACAACGCCTTTAACGATCACTATTTAGAGGTTGATTACGACTTATCTGATGTGATGTTTGTAGCAACGTCGAACTCTATGAATATTCCAGGTCCATTGCTTGACCGTATGGAAGTGATTCGTCTATCGGGTTATACGGAAGATGAAAAGCTGAACATTGCCAAGAATCATTTACTTGAAAAGCAGATCAAGCGCAATGGCTTGAAGCTTCAAGAGATCGAAGTTGAAGACTCTGCCATTGTTGGCATTATTCGTTACTACACTCGTGAAGCTGGCGTTCGTAGCCTTGAGCGTGAGATTTCGAAGATCTGCCGTAAAGCAGTGAAGAACATTTTGCTTGATAGCTCTTTGAAGAAAGTCGTCGTCAACCAAGACAATCTGAAAGAGTACTTGGGTGTGCAGCGCTTTGACTATGGTAAAGCTGATGACAGCAACCGTATTGGTCAGGTAACGGGTCTTGCATGGACTGAAGTCGGCGGTGATCTACTCACCATCGAAACAGAGTCTATGGTAGGTAAAGGCAAGCTAACACAAACCGGTTCACTGGGTGATGTTATGCAAGAGTCTATCCAAGCCGCGATGACGGTTGTGAGGAGTCGTGCAGAGAAGTTGGGTATCAACCCAGATTTCTACGAAAAGCGTGATATTCACGTTCATGTTCCTGAAGGCGCAACACCAAAAGATGGCCCAAGTGCAGGTACCGCTATGTGTACGGCGTTGGTTTCAAGCTTAACGGGTAATCCTGTAAGAGCGGATGTTGCGATGACAGGTGAAATCACTTTGCGCGGTGAAGTTCTGCCTATCGGTGGCTTAAAAGAGAAGCTGTTAGCGGCGCACCGTGGTGGCATCAAAACAGTACTGATCCCTAAAGATAACGAACGTGATCTGGAAGAAATCCCTGAAAACGTTAAGAAAGATTTAGTGGTAAAACCAGTACAATGGATTGATGAAGTATTGACCGTTGCACTACAGAATGACCCAAGCGGCGTGTCCGTAGAAGGGTAAAAGAGTGATAAGTCGCAAATATTAGTACGTAAATTAAGCTGATGAGTACAAAATACTTGTCAGCTTTTTTATTGGGCGCTACTTTAACTAATGAGGCTGTAGCCCTTTCCTAATAAGGGTTACAAGCTAGATTCATAAAAACAATGGAATTGACCTACCTAAACTTTCACTCAGGTAGTAATAGGGGAATATATAGTGAATAAAACTCAACTTATCGAAAAAATCGCGGATAACGCAGATCTTTCTAAAGCTTCTGCTGGTCGTGCTCTAGATGCAGTGGTTGAATCAATCAGCGACTCACTACAAGGTGGCGATCAAGTGGCTCTAGTGGGCTTTGGTACTTTCAGCGTCCGCACTCGTGCTGCTCGCACTGGTCGTAACCCAAAAACTGGTGAAGAAATTCAAATTGCAGAAGCTAAAGTACCTGCATTCAAGCCAGGTAAAGCACTTAAAGACGCAGTTAACTAATAAATTGCTCTCAAGTCACATCAGATAACAAATTATCGTTATCAAACCTTGTATTTATGCGCATCCTACTGGTGCGCATTTCTTTTTCTGATATCATCGGGTGAATGATTTTTAGAGCCTGAGTTCAATACAGGCCGCACTTCGGAGTTTCACACTATTATGATGGAAAGATTACGCGAAGGCGTAAATAGCATCGCAGTTAAGATCATTCTAGGTCTGATTATTCTCTCTTTCGTTTTTACCGGCGTAAGTGGCTATTTAGGTGGCGGGAACAGTACTGCTGCTAAAGTGGGAAATGCTGAAGTTTCTCGCGCAGAATTTGAAATGGCTTACCAGAATGAGCGCAATCGTGCCCAGCAGCAAATGGGCGATTATTTTACTAGCCAGTTAGGCGACCCTGCATTCGTGCAGTCGTTCCGTCAGCGTGTGTTGGACCAAATGGTTAATCAGGTGTTGCTTGAGCAGTACGCTGAATCAATGGGCCTTCGCATCAGCGACAAACAGGTTCGAGAAATGCTGCTAAGCATGCCTCAGTTCCAAAGCAACGGTCAGTTCGATCAAGAGGTTTACCAAGCTTCTTTACGTCGTGGCGGTTACAACGCAGAAAGCTTTGCCGAGTACCTGCGTAGCGACCTTGTTCGTCAGCAAATCTTAAGTGCTATCGAGCAGAGCGAATTTGTACTTCCACAAGAAGTTGCTCAAGCATCAATGCTACTGACGCAAAAGCGTGACATCCGCACCATCACTATTGACCCAAATGAAATGGCAAAGAGTGTTGAACTAACGGATGAACAGCTTCAAGAATTCTACCAAAACAACCCTGAGCGTTTCACTCGTCCAGAGCAGTTCAAGGTGTCATACGTTGAGCTATCTGCTGAGAAAATGAATCAGAGCGATGCGGTTACTGACGAAAAAGCTAAAGATTTCTACGAGCAGAACATCGACCGTTACTCTACTCAAGAACAACGTAGCCTTAGTCACATCCTAGTTCAAGATGAAGCGAAAGCTGATGAACTATTGACGGAACTAAAAGCAGGTGCTGATTTCGCTCAAGTAGCGAAAGACAGCTCAGAAGACTTTGGTTCTGCTGAAGACGGTGGCGCACTAGGTTGGGTTGAAAAGGGCGTGATGGACCCAGCGTTTGAAGAAGCCGCATTTGCTCTACAAAACACGGGCGATTACACCGAAGTCGTTAAGTCTGATTTCGGCTACCACATTATCAAGCTAGACGACCTAAAAGCGGCGCAAGCTAAGCCGTTTAGTGAAGTAGCAGCAGAAATCAAGACAGAAGTTGCTGAGCAGCAAGCTGTTGACCGTTTCTACGCACTACAGAACAAGCTAGAGACCGTCGCGTTTGAATACCCGGATTCATTGGATGACGCTGCAGAAGCGGTTGGCCAGAAGGTGATCACTACAGACTTCGTTTCTGTTGCAGACGCACCTGAGGTGCTGAAATCTCCTGCTGTAATGCAAGAGCTACAAACACCGGAAGTTCGTGAAGATGGTCTAAACTCTGCGGTTGTTGAAGTTGACCCTGAGCACATCATTGTTGTTCGCATTGAAGATTCTCGCCCTCAAACTGTACTTCCATATGAAGAAGTAGCGGCACAAGTTAAAGAGCAGCTGCAGCAGGTTGAAGGTCGTAATCAAGCGAACGAACTGGCTGCTCAAGTGGCTGAAGCGCTTGAAGCTGGCGACAAGACTTTGCTTGCTGAAAACAACTTAAACTTTAGTGAAGTACAAAGTGTTGACCGCGGTTCTGATCTTTCGCGCACCGTATTTGCAATGCCTCGCCCTAGCGAAGGTAACCTGCACTACGCGAAATCAATCGACGCTACGGGTAACATCGTGATTATTGAGCTAAACAAAGTGGTTAGTGAGATTGACGACCAGTTCAATGCTCAAATCAGTGAACAGTTACAAACAGGACATGTACAACAAGACCTTATGGGCCTAGTACAGACACTGCGTAACACGACTGATATCGAGTACTACATCTCTGGAGATGCGCAGTAATAATACCGCCGCATTTGCATTAAGAAACGGGTCGCTTTTAGCGACCCGTTCTAGTTTCTGCTGGTGTTGATTCCAACTATGAGCCCTTTTTCCTAGCTTGAGTAGGGCACGTTTGTGCCTAATTGACTTAAGGGAAGGAGAAAGAGATGGGATTAACGATGATAAAGCGTTTGTGGGTTATTGCACTTTTAGCGCTAGTACCAGCGATGGGGTATGCAGCAGATGAAATGAAGGGCGACAAATACGAAGGTATTGAGATTGAAGTGAATATCAATACCGCCTCTAGTGATGAATTGGCGACATTGCTGCTTGGGGTAGGAGCAACCAAGGCAAAACAAATCGTGGCCTATCGCGAGGTGCACGGTGAATTTAAAGATGCAGATGAGTTGCAGCAGGTGAAAGGCATTGGTCAAGCAACTGTCGACAAAAATCGAGCCCGTATCCGGTTATAAATACAAGGATAACGTCAGGTCAGAACTATTGCTTTAACAACTTACGGGCTAGTAGCGCGATTGCTAGCCCAGACAATGAGCCAATCAGATGAGATTCAGTAGATACCCTAGCATTGATAAGCTCAGCGGTAGATAAAGTCACGAATCCACTGTTTTCAGCGAGTAACTTCAGTCCTAACCCCGCCAACAAAAACCAGCTGCTATGCTTTCCTATGGAGACTTCTTGATAGGCGTATAGGGCAAACAGCCCGTGCAGTACGCCCGATAAACCATAGTAGATTTGCGTCTGCGTAAACAGCAACCCAATACCGATAAAGGTCGAGATAAGGGCGATATAGATGATCAGTTTTTTCCATCGCGCATGAAATAAGTAGCTGATGATCCAGAGTCCAGCGAGGTTCATCAGCAAGTGATACGCATTAGTGTGGGTAAAGTTACCTGTTAATAGTCGCCACCATTGGTGTGTTGCGATAAGATCGTGCTCCCAACGCAGCGCAGTTGATACCGCTGGAATCATAAATGTCGCTAAAAGTAAGCTGAAGGCAATTAGGAATTTATACACGTAACTATGTCCCGATACTGTGAAAGGTGTGGCCGCGCCAAGAAAGCCTGTTTGTGTCAATGGATTCAGGCTGTTGAAAGCTCTATTGAGGTGGTTATTTTGCAGCACCCTAGTGAGGTGAATCAAGCGAAAGGTACCGCCAAGATTATAGAGTTGAGTGTCTCACCTAGTCACCTTTTGGTTGGAGAAGATTTTTCTGCTCATCCAATGCTTAATCAATGGTTAACTGAGCCCAATACGCTTAATCTCATCCTGTTTCCCACTCAAGAATCTGTGGAGCTGAGTGGCATAGTTGATACCGTAGCCCATTATCACAAAACACGCTTATTTCTGATTGATGGCACATGGAAAAAAGCCTTCAAGATGTATCAGTTATCCAGCAACCTTCATTCGTTGCAGCAGGTACATTTACCAAAGGATTTAGAGGGGCGCTATACCATACGTAAAGCGCCTAAAGAGAATGCTTTATCGACTGTTGAAGCCGCCTATCACGCGCTTACCTTAATGAGCGCCTGTGATGCAAAGCCTCTAATAGACGCCTTCGATAATATGATTGAGTTTCAGATCTCTCAATTGCCTGAAGGCACTTATGATAAGTACTTTGGTGGTCGCAATAGATAATCAACAGCGCTAGCTTGCAAACATCTTTGAGTGCATCTTTTGTGCATAACCATCGGTCATGGCAGAGATGTAGTCGCAGATAACTCTAAATCCTTGATCTTGCTGATCCCTCGCCAGTCTCCATTTGTTCTTGGTTGCTTCTGGAAGCAACCTTTCTGGGTCACCACTGAGCGCCTCAAAAAGGTCTATGACTATTTGCTGCCCCTTATACTCAATCAGCTGAACCTCAGTAGCTTGAATAACATAGTGGCTGACAAAACGCTTAAACACCTCTAGTACTTCGAGCATCGGAGGATGAAGGGTGGCGTTGAATCGAACAAGAGGGTGACTAAACTCACTGTCGGTGACTTCGGTAATTTCCGCACTGGTGAGCAAGGCATTAACGATACTACCAATCGCATCTTTTCGCAGATAATGCTCACCGGAAAAGAGTTGCTCGCTTAAGCGGTTTATCTCAGCGATCATCCAAGGGTGACCACAATCTGCAAGTTTGCTGGCGGCAGATTCGAGCCATTGCTGTTTAGAGACCAATCCTAGAACAATGGCATCTTCCAGATCATGCACGCCATAGGCAATGTCATCGGCCAGCTCCATAATGGAACAATCAAGAGACTTAAAGCGGGTCTTCTTGGTGGTATATCGATTGCCCGCGTGTTGCTTAAGGCTACAAAATGGTTCTATGTCCTGTGATGGAAGCCCTTGAAGGACCCATTCAAAATACGAGTTGTCGATATCAAACACACCCTTCGCAGGTGTCCAGCGGCTCGCCTTAAGCTGTCTTGGGTTGTCTATGCCATCGGGTATGGAATCACGCTCTACTTTGCTCAGCAGCGATGGGTATTTGAGAAGCCCAAGCAAAGTGCGTCGGCACAGGTTCATGCCATGATGCTGAGTGTAGGGCTCTAGTTGGCTGACGATCCTAAAGGTCTGAGCGTTGCCCTCAAAGCCGCCATGCTCACGCATCATATAATTGAGCGCAACCTCACCGCCGTGTCCGTAGGGTGGGTGGCCAATGTCGTGAGCAAGGCATAGCGTCTCAATCAAGCTGGTCGTAGGAAGTATTGAAAGAAGATCTGGATGCTTAGATTGCAGCTGGGCGAGAATGCCAGAGCCAATCTGCGCAGCCTCCAGAGAGTGTGTCAATCGCGTTCGATGAAAATCATTACCGCCAGCGCCATGCACCTGTGTCTTGGCCTGCAAGCGCCTGAAGGCAGCAGAATGCAGCACTCTAGCCCTGTCTCTTTGATAAGGGTCGCGGTGATCATTAAGACGTGCTTTATTTTCTTCGTTTATACGCTGTTGCCAGAGGTTTTCTACTTCCATGTGATTCAACTACTTTGTTAGATTAACTGATCTCATCAAGGGTCAACTCGAAGCTCGCGGAGAAGGTTTTTAGGAAATAACACATTTCCGGAGAGTCCCTCTCTTGCAGTGTTTGCTCTAAACGTCGCTTTGCTGCTGCAAACTCATGATTACCGGCTGAAAGCTCTTCCAGACACTTTAGATAGGCACAAATGCAGTCAGCTTGCTTTACTAGCGAGTGCTCTTCGTCTGTGGCTTCTCCGCTAATAAGAAATGGCTTAAAGTCATCGACTAATTCTTCTGGAACCATAGACAGAAGCTTCTCTTCCGCTGCGGCCTCGATCTTTTTGTATTCCTTGGCAATGTAAGGATTGTAGTATTTGACTGGGGTAGGGAGATCGCCAGTCAGAACCTCACTACTGTCGTGATACATGCCGAGTACTGCAATGTGTTCAGGGTTGACATTACCACCGAATTTTTTGTTTTTGATGATAGCAAGTGCATGAGCAACAAATGCGACCTGAAGGCTGTGCTCTGAGATGTTTTCCTTAGAGACAGAGCGCATCAATGGCCAGCGCTGAATAAGCTTCATTCTAGCTAAGTGGGCAAAAAAGTGGCTTTCTTTGTGCATGCTAATCAACCTTGTAGTAAGACAAAAAAAGAGGCACTAGGCCTCTTTAACGTAAGTTATTGTGTGTACTGCGTAATGAAGCGCTCGAAGCGTCCTATCGCCACTTCGAGGTCTTCGATATGCGGCAAGGTGACAATCCTAAAGTGGTCAGGTTTAGGCCAGTTAAACCCTGAACCTTGAACCAATAGCACCTTCTCTTGTTTCAAAAAGTCTAGCACCATTTTTTGGTCATCATGGATTTTGTAGATCTTGGGATCTAATTTAGGGAACAGGTACAGTGCACCTTTGGGTTTGACACACGACACGCCGGGTATAGAGGTGAGCATGTCAAACGCTTTGTCTCGTTGCTCCAGAAGTCGACCACCCGGCAGTATCAACTCATTGATACTTTGATAGCCACCTAATGCGGTTTGCACGGCATGTTGCATAGGTACGTTGGCGCACAGTCGCATAGACGAAAGCATGTCTAAGCCATCAATATAGCCTTTTGCAAGGTGCTTGGGACCGGTGATGAACATCCAACCACTACGGAAGCCACAAATACGGTAGGCCTTTGATAGACCATTGAAGGTGACCATCACCACGTCGTCTGCCAGAGTGGCAATAGAGGTGTGAGTAGCTCCGTCGTAGAGGATCTTGTCGTAGATTTCGTCGGCAAAGATAATAAGGTTGTGCTCACGAGCAACCTCAATAATTTGCAGCAATAGATCGCGACTGTAGACCGCTCCGGTAGGGTTGTTAGGGTTGATCAGAACCAAACCACGCGTCTTGGGTGTGATCTTAGACTTGATATCTTCGATATCAGGGAACCAATCAGATTGCTCATCACATAGATAATGAATTGGGTTACCCCCAGATAGGGATACTGCTGCAGACCACAAAGGATAATCAGGCGCAGGTACCAGTAATTCGTCGCCATTATTTAGCAAGGCTTGCATCGCCATTACGATTAACTCAGAAACACCGTTACCCATGTAAACGTCTTCAACGTCTAATGAACGTAGCCCTTTTCTTTGATAATACTGAACCACAGCCTTACGAGCAGAGTAAATACCTTTAGAATCACAGTAACCCTGAGAGGTTGGTAGATTTCTCAGTACATCGACTAGAATTTCATCAGGGGTATCAAAACCAAACGGGGCGGGGTTGCCGATATTTAGTTTAAGAATTTTATGCCCTTCTTCTTCCATGCGTTTAGCATGTTTGAGTACGGGACCACGAATGTCGTAGCATACATTATCGAGTTTTGATGACATCTCGATATTTTTCATTGTTAACCCTTAGAGTTTATCGATGTTAATAGTGTCAAATTACACCAAATTGGTAATTTTGAGTAGAAAAATCTGTACCCAAACCATTGAGTTACGCCCATTTCAGAGCTTAAATTTATGTTTGCTCTACAATTGTAGTTGTCCTGCTTGATTTGGCTAATCAGTCGCCCTAGAGTATGCGCATGAACAGGGTAAATCTTAAGAGAAAATAGAGAGTTAGAGGTCACATTGTCTCATCTTGCAAATGCTATTAAACAGCTCGCCCAACAAGTTGAATCCGCACCGAGAGATGTCTGCCGTGTAGAGGTGGCCATTGAAAAGCTGTGTGCCGATTCTGTTCTGCCATGGATGGGAAACCAATCTCTGTTTCCAAAATTCTATTGGCAGTCTCGTGATACCACCGAAGAAGTGGTCGCATTGGGCCAAGCTAGAACGTTTAACGAGATCAACCCTGCCTACTCGGTACTCAATCAGGACCAGAGAATTTGGGGGGGGTATGCCTTCCCTTATAAAGAGAATAAAGGGCGTTGTCTGAGTTCATTCTTCTTTTTACCTCATATTGAACTCGTCCGAAGAAAGCAGGATTGGTTCTTAGCGGCTAACTTGATGGAAGATAGAGATGCCGTGCGCCGTGCTGTCTATCGTCTCAATGGCGATACAATGTCGCTTTCTGAGCACATGCCAGCAGTTAGTGACGTCTTACATACCCCAAATAAAGAATTATGGAATGATAATGTCGAACTGGCATTGGAGACTATCCATAACAGTGATTTGAAAAAAGTGGTTTTGGCTCGCCAAACGACCATCAAGCTAGACTCTGCGCTGCAGGGCATCGAATTACTAGCCTTGAGTCGTAAACAAAACCGCCACAGTTTTCACTTTCTATTCCAGCTAGAAGAGGGCCATTCGTTTATTGGTTCGACACCCGAGCGATTATACAGTCGCCGTGGTCAACTGATTGAAACCGAAGCACTAGCAGGCACCATTGGTCGACACAGCAACCCAGCACAAGATCTGCAGTTGGCGAATTGGCTGATTAACGACAAAAAGAACCTGCAAGAGAATCAGTATGTAGTGGATGATATTGTCGAAAGTTTGGCACCCTTTTGCTCAAACATTGAGGTAGAAGGTGAAGCTCGCTTGGTTCGCCTTCGTCGTGTTCAACATCTAAAGCGTCATATACAAGCAGAGCTAACCAAGCACGCAGACAGAGGAAGACTTCTGCAAGCGCTGCAGCCGACAGCGGCAGTCGCAGGACTACCTAGACGTCTAGCCCTAGAGTTTATTGAACGTCATGAACCATTCTCGCGAGCTTGGTATAGTGGCTCTGTAGGCTATATTAGCGAGCAAAGTGCAGAGTTTTGTGTGGCTATTCGTAGTGCTCTAGTGCAAGAGGATAACCTGCATTTGTTTGCGGGTGCTGGCATCGTCCCAGGCTCTCAAGCTGAACATGAATGGCAAGAATTAGATAAGAAAATGTCGACGCTACTTAGCCTCATCACAGAGCAAAGCGTATTGGAACAGGCTTCATGAGTCGGCTGTCCCTTGATGGCTTATCTCAAGCACAAGTAAACAGAGTTTGGTCGGCAGTTCTACTTGAAGAAGCGACCCGTTTTGGCGCCAAGCATGTGTGTATTGCGCCAGGATCTCGCTCCACACCGCTAGCCCTTGAGTCTATCCAACAAAGCAATCTCACTCTGCACACTCATTTTGATGAGCGCGGCCTGGGCTTTTTTGCTTTGGGCCTTGCTAAGGCAACTCAAACCCCGGTTGTTGTTATTGTCACCTCTGGAACCGCGGTTGCCAACTTATTGCCTGCGGTTGTTGAGGCAAACCTTACTGGCGAAAAACTCATTTTAATGACCGCTGACAGGCCAATACAACTGGTTGGGGTCGGCGCGAATCAAGCGATAGTTCAACAAGGCTTGTTCTCAACTCATGTCGTTTCTGCATTAAACCTGCCAAGTCCAAGCGCTTTGGTAAATGTGCGTTGGTTGCTCTCTCAGTTTGATGAAGTGCTGTCTACACAGCGAGAGAAGGGGGGGCCTGTACATATTAACTGTCCGTTTCCTGAACCTCTCTATGTAGAAGATTGCCCTTCGTTGTCACAGTTAGAAGATCTGCCTGTGAATTGGCTCAACTCCCGCGAAACCTTTGTGCAAAAAGAGCCCAGTGCTCGCTCTAACGTCTTTGCTGAGTTTCTAGATGCTCATATAGACCTCAAAGGGGTAATTATTGTTGGCCGACTCTCTTATGAGCAGTCACTGAAGGTCAAACAACTGGCTCAGCAATTAGGTTGGCCGCTGTTGTGCGATCCTCAATCAGGTATTAGCTCTGAGTGGCAAGGCTATGATGTATGGCTTCATAATGACAGAGCAAAAGCTCAGTTAGCACAATGTGAACTGGTTATTCAATTTGGTGCTCGGCTAGTGTCAAAGCGCTTATTGGCGTTTTTAAAGCAGCGGGTTCTGGAGCAGGATTTTGCGGCGTATGCATTGCTCAGCGATGAGGCTGGTTCTTTAAACCCTGACTATCTGCCCATGCAGCGATTTTCAGCGCAATGGCATGTGGATAAACGGCTTTCCTCGCTAAACCAGAATTGGGCTGATGATTTGAAGTCCTACTCCGCGCAGGTTGCCAGTCAGGCTGGTAACCTATGCCGTAGCGACATTACTGAATTAGAGATAGCGCATCGACTCTCGGATATAATCGATGGCTATCAGCTGTTCCTTGGTAACAGCCTTGGCGTGCGCCTTATTGATATGGTTTCTCAAAACTTAAATGTCGAAGCCTATTCAAATAGGGGAGCATCAGGGATTGATGGCATTATTGCCACTAGCGCTGGAGTGGCGGAAGGCTCAAGCAAACCCACCCTAACGTTTATTGGCGATACCTCTCTACTGCATGACCTTAATTCCCTCTCATTGATAGCAGATAAGGGCTGTATCGTATTGGCACTGAACAATGATGGCGGCGCTATCTTTGATATGTTGCCCGTGGATGAAAACCACAAGCAGCGCCTATATCAGATGCCTCACGGTTATCAATTCAAACACGCTGCCCACCAGTTCGGTATGCGCTATGAGCAACCTAAAAACTGGCATGAGCTGGAGCAAGTTGTTGCAGATTTCGATGCCTCAGGCTCTCGCTCTGTGCTGATTGAGGTCATCACTCCACCTAATGAGGCCTCTAATCATATAAAAGCGTTGGTTACTGCTTGCAAAGGGCACTGATTGCCCTTGTCTAGTAAAATGTCATCATTATCCCCATTTAAGGCTTTAACAAGTACACCGACGGCGCGCCTAGTCTTTGTACATGGTTTTTTGGGAAGCAGTGCTGATTGGAAACCTGTAATTCAATATCTTCCGGATAGTGTCGATGTGTATGCCTTAGACCTTCCCGGACACGGCAGTGCTAAACAGATACGTCCCAAAGACTTCAAGGGCTTTGTCGATGCTATAAAGGGACAGCTACGATACCTGCCTGACGACGGCATTCCTTTGTTCTTAGTCGGGTATTCCCTTGGAGCGCGATTGCTGATGCATTTGGCTGTCAAGCTTGATGCCGATGAATGTTCGATTGCCGGATTTGTGATCGAGGGCGGAAACTTTGGCCTGCAACAAGAGTCAGAGAGAGAGTCACGATGGGAAAATGACGTCCACTGGATTACTCGTTTTAGAGGGCACCCCCTCAACGAAGTGCTCAGTGATTGGTATCAGCAGGGCGTATTTTCGTCACTTACTTTTGAGCAAAGACAGGGGGTGATTGAAGAGCGCTTAAACAACAGTGGCGAGGCATTAGCTGAGGTACTGTCGGCGACTTCGCTGGCTAAACAAGACTACTTGTTACCATTACTGCAAAGCTCAAAGCATAAGATCTACTATATTGCAGGAGAGAATGACGAGAAGTTTTGTCGGTTGTATGAGTCTAGCAAGGTTGATTATGAAGTAGTTTCGGGGGCCGGACACAATGCTCATAAGGATCAACCTAACAAATATGCCAGAAAATTGACTCAGCTCTTATCCCTTAGAGACACAGACTCGTTATGATGCCCCCCGATTGGTGCTTCCACCAATGTTGGCTTAGGAAACAATAATTATGAGAAAAGCTAATTTATACCGTTATCAGTTAGAGATGGATAGCGGTGTTATATTGCGTGAACAACGATTGACCCAACGAGAAGGTTGGGTTGTAGAATTATTTGAAGATGGCCGTGTTGGCCATGGTGAGGTTGCCCCCCTAGCTGGATTTAGTCATGAAAGCATGGACCAAGCGTTTGTCGAGATCGTCGCTCGACTTGAAAAGTGGATTGCAGGTGAGCCTCTAAATAGCACCTGTCATTATCCTTCTGTAGCATTCGGTTTATCTATGGCCGAGTATGAACTGAAAGGCTTACTGGGTGAAGAAGGAAACTATCAAGCTGCGCCATTGTGCAATGGCGATCCTGACGACTTGATCCCAGCGCTTGATGCGATGCAAGGTGACAAGGTGGCTAAGATCAAAGTGGGCCTGTATGAGCCTATTCGTGATGGAATGCTAGTCAGTTTGTTTTTGGAATCGGTGCCTGATTTACAACTTAGACTTGATGCTAACCGAGCTTGGGATTTGGATAAAGCAAAGCAGTTTGCAAAAAAAATCAAGCCATCACAGCGCTCGCGTATTCAGTACATTGAAGAGCCCTGCCGTGCCCCCGGAGAAAGCTTAACTTTTGCTATTGAAACGGGTATTGCTATTGGTTGGGATGAGACACTACAAAACGGTGTAATGAACCCAGATTTCAATCTAGAGTTTTTAACTGGCGCTAAAGCCATTGTGATCAAGCCAATGCTGATTGGCAATATTGAGCGTTGCATTCAGTTGATTGAAAAGGCACAAGCTGCAGGTCTAATGGCGGTGGTAAGCTCAAGTATCGAATCGAGCTTAGGGCTCGATCAGTTGGCGCGTTTTGCTCATCAATTTACCCCAATGACAACACCGGGTTTAGATACCTTACAACTGTTTAAAGAGCAGCTCCACACGTCGTGGCCTGGCAGTGAACTGCCAGTGAGAAGTCTTAGCTCTCAAACCCTAGTTTGGCACCAGAGCGCGGAATAGCCCTTTGTTAGTGTCTAACTTCGAGCTGTGCTCACCTCTTTCCTATTGGAGCAACTCGCCTGATGGGGAAGGGGTAGTAAATCCAACTACTGCAAACACGCCTTCACTACAGACTGCCTCTCATGACTATACTTGGAATCAGTTAGCTGGCTATGTTGCCAGTGTTCAAAAACAGTTTTTTTCTCAAGGCTTAGAAAGCGGCGATGTGTTATTGGTGGTGACTGCCCACAGTTCCTTTGAGTGCTTAATCGTTTATCTAGTTGCTTTGGAAAGTGGCATCATTGTGGCTTTTGTACCCGCCCTTCCCCTTACGGAGCTGATGAAACGAAGCGCGATACTAAGCAGTTCGGCTTGCTTTTTTTGTCCTTCTATTCAAGACCACTCCATTGTACTTCCAAACACCCTTGTTATTGATTTCTCTGAACCGACAGATGAGAAGAAACCGCGTCACGGTCAATTTTGTTCATCGAACATTGCGAGTTTGATTTTCACCTCTGGCTCGACGGGTGATCCCAAGGCTGTAGCGCATACGGCGCAGAGCCACCTTGCTTCTGCTTGCGGGTTAAAAGACGAATTCAGTTTTGATCACAACAGTACTTGGCTTCTATCTCTGCCCCTTTTTCATGTCTCTGGTCTTGCTATAATCTGGCGATGGCTACTGAGCGGTTGTTGTCTGCGTTTGAAACAAGGAAAAGGATTGGCTCTTGATGGGGTGACTCATACCTCGATGGTGCCAACGCAATTGCTGAGGGTGCTAGAGGAAAACAAAACCATTGAGCTAGAGCGTGTTTTGCTTGGCGGATCCATCATACCGCATCAGTTGGCGAGTTTAGCCAAGGAACATGGAATTGATACTTGGGCAGGCTACGGTCTTACTGAGATGGCGTCCACAGTGACAGCTAAGCGTGTGGATGAGAATGATACGACCGGTAACATCCTTAACCATCGACAACTTAAGGTGCAGGAGCAGCGAATATTCGTTCGTGGAGAGACCCTAGCTGCAGGGTACTGGCGAAAGGGCAAATTATATCCGCTTTCGTTAGTTGACGGCTGGTTTGATACCAAAGACCTTGGACAATGGTGCAATGACGAGTTAGTCATCCTTGGACGAGCGGATAACCAGTTTATTTCTGGTGGTGAGAACGTCCATTGTGAAGAGATTGAGAGAGTCTTACTCAAGCACCCGTATGTCCAACAAGCCTTTATTGTGCCGGTTGCGGATAGGGTCTTCGGGCATCGACCTGTTGCCACTCTCTCACTTGATGGAACAGAGCTAAGCGCTTCCTTCGAGCTTGAACTTAATACGCTGTGCCAATCTCACTTGCAGGGCTTTAAACGCCCAATTGCGTATTACACCATCCCTGCGCAATTGCTTGGGCAAGGCATTAAGGTCTCTCGGGCACAATTGAGAGACTGGCTTCTTCGTACATGGCAATAATCATCACTTAACATCATTTTGTTATGACTTAGAGCAAAAGGTGATTTTTTAATCTTCTCGCATAGCGTCATAATTCTATTCCAGTAAACAAGGAATCGAAGGACCTCCCTTCGCTAAATGGAATGAATTATGTATGCATTGTGGGCTCTAGTGGCTTTATCCCTTGCTATCGCACTCTTCGACAATGGCCTCGTCGGCTCAATCGCTGTGGCAGTAGGCTTCGTCTTAGTGCTCAGTATTGCTATCAAATTTGGTCGTACTAATGCCCAAAAAAGCAGTCATCGTATGTTGTCTCGTGTTAAACCGAGCCACTATGACAAGGTGCTTTAGCTTTTAGTAAAGTAACCATACAAGCGTACCAATAGAAATTGCCAGCCATAGCCCTACACCGAATAATAAAGGTTTCAACCCTGCCTCTTTAACTTGCTCCAAGGAGATTGCAGAACCAATCAAGAATAAACACGCGACCAGTGTTTGCTTAGCGACAGAGAAGGTCATCTGATAAAGAGTCTCAAACTGAGGCAAAAGATCACTCACAACCACCGCTGCAATGTATAGAAATATAAAGGTTGGGATTTGTAGCTTCTGTTTTCCTTTTCCAAAGTACCATGCACTGCCAAGAGCGACAGGGATGATCCACAATGCGCGAGCAAGTTTTAGGGTTGTAGCTGTTCTTAGCGCTTCTTCGCCGTATGCGCCAGCAGCACCCACTACCGAAGATGTATCGTGAATAGCAATGGCAGCCCAAACCCCGAAGGTGTGCTGATCTAGATTCAGAGCATGGCCGATGACAGGAAATACGAACAGCGCCACAGAATTGAGAACAAACACAACGGCGAGCGCTAAGCCAGTTTGGTTTGCATTGGCATTGATTGCAGGCGAGACTGCGGCAATCGCACTACCACCACAAATAGCGGTACCACTAGAGATTAGGTAACCCGTTTTCTTATCTAGGCCTATCTTGATAGCGATCCAGGTGCCCAGTATCAGCGTAACAAAGATGGTGGTCACGATGAGGCCGATCCCGCTGGAGGTTGCTTTAAACGCTTCAGAAAGGGAAATCCCAAAACCGAGTCCAATAATTGAATAACTCAGCAACTTTTTGGTCCACTTGGCAATAGGAACATTGGTCGGCACCCAACCGAGCTGTGAGAGAATTAATCCTAAAACGAGGGCTGAAGGGGATTGCAACCACGGAGTGAAACAAAGGACTAACACCACAAAAAATGGGATATGGGACTTAGAGAACTGCTGCATGGATTCGATGTCTTGAAAATTCAGTTCTTTATGATAACCAGCGCCACTAAATTTCGCGAATTAATGTGCTTTTTAGTACTCAAAGTTCTATACAAAATAACGTATATTCCATGTGGTGATTAAAAAGAGTGTGATCCAGTGCGATATTGCAATAAACTTTAACAACTCAATGTCGAAACTAAGTTCAAATTTTGAACTCTAATAGGTAATATTGAGCAGATTCTTAAAAACAAAAGAGAGAATATGAAACGCATTTTTTCGATTATGGCTATGTTGCTCGTGACAGTATCTATGGTGTACACACCAGTATCTGAAGCAAAGCGATTTGGCGGCGGTAAGTCATTTGGTAAGAGCTTTAAAACAGCTCCTGCGCAAAGGGCTCAACCTACAAACACTAATTCACTGAACAACAAGGGCACACAAACTTCTCGCAAGGGTGGTTTAATGGGTGGCTTGATGGGAGGACTACTTGCGGGTGGTCTTCTTGCTGCGTTCTTTGGTGGAGCATTTGAAGGTATCCAGTTTATGGATATCTTGATCATGGGTTTGATTGCATTCTTTGCATTTAAATTCTTGCGAGGCATGCTGGGCTCGAAAGCCAGTAGTATGAATCAGCAACGCGCGGCATACTCAAACGGCCCACAGAGCAACACTCAGTTCAGACAGGAAGCAGAGCCTCAACCGTTCTCACAGCCTGCTCCAGGTACTGGATTTGGTAGCACTGCGCAATCTGATGTGCCACACAACTATCCGCCGGGTTTCGACCATGCAGCGTTTGTGAACGGCTCACGTGAACACTACCGCATCCTTCAGGGCGCATGGAACCATAATGAGCTTGAGACGATTCGTGAATATGTATCGGCAAGTTTGTTCGATGACCTGAAATCTGAGCGAGCTTCACTGCAAGGTGAGCAACACACAGACGTGATGTTCGTGGATGCTGAAATTGTTCGTGCAGACTACGATGCTAGCAAGGCACAGCTTAGCCTGCAGTTCTCTGGTCGTTATCGCGACACCATTGAAGGCGTGGAAGAAGATATCAACGATATCTGGCACCTTGAGCGTGATCTGACAGAGCAAAACGCACCTTGGTTGATTGTTGGTATTCAAGCTAACTAATTCCACTAGCGTCAACGTGTTTTCAAAGGCCTGAGCTATGCTCAGGCTTTTTTTCGTCTGGATATTGGTGTTGTTACTGGGCTCGTGGATGTCCGTGATTGGTATAAGATTCGAGCTCAAGGCTGGAATGACGTCTTTAACTTCCGTTGTACCACTTCGTCATGCTGGAAGCCACAAGGCGGCTATCCTGCGTCTTCAATACGAACACACGCCAAATTTACCTATTTTCCATCCCAGCAATCCTCAACTAACCTTACAGTCTGATTCCATCAAGAGGGTATGCACGTTATGGGCTTTATTCTGTTTTTGTTGATAGGTGCGTTAGCTGGCTGGTTGGCTGGCAATTTTATGAAGGGCGGCGGCTTTGGTTTAGTTGGTAATATTGTGGTCGGCATCCTTGGCGCAATCTTCGGTGGCTTTATCTTTAAGATCTTGGGCTTGACCGCAGGTGGCCTAGTGGGATCTTTGGTTATGTCTACCGTAGGTGCGGTGTTGCTACTGTACATTGTTGGCTTAGTGAAAAAGGCTTAAAGGGCCTTTAGTGCACCTTACATCGGCAGAACATTTCGATATCACAGTGCAATTGACGTATGATGCGGCAAGATTTTTAGAAGTAGAGTGCCATGGATACTATCCCAGTTAAGCAAGAGTCTGAACCAGAAGTCAGTTGTAGCACTTGTCGCGCTTGTTGTTGTCGATTAGAAGTAATGATCATTACCGATACAGGCGTCCCTGAAGAGCATATAGCAAGGGATAAGTGGGGAGGGGAGACCATGCTTCGTCTAGATGACGGATGGTGCTCTGCAGTGGATAGAGAGACACTCATGTGCACTATCTATGAAAACCGCCCATGGATTTGCCGCGAATTCGAGATGGGTTCGTATGAGTGTCGCAACGAATGGCAACCTAGAGATTAGCTTCCAATAAAAAGGGTCGGTTTATACCGACCCTTTTTCATTTCAGCAAACAGTAAAAATTACTGAGTTGCTTGAATTGCTGTTAGAGCAACAGTGTAAACGATGTCGTCTACTAGTGCACCGCGAGACAAGTCATTAACTGGCTTGCGCATGCCCTGAAGCATTGGACCGATAGATACTAGGTCAGCTGAACGCTGTACTGCTTTGTAAGTTGTGTTACCAGTGTTTAGGTCTGGGAATACAAATACAGTTGCTTTACCTGCTACAGGAGAGTTAGGTGCTTTAGAAGCCGCTACGTTCTCCATGATCGCTGCATCGTACTGTAGAGGTCCGTCAATGATAAGATCAGGACGTTTCTCTTGAGCAAGCTTAGTGGCTTCACGTACTTTATCTACGTCTGCACCTTTACCTGACTCACCAGTAGAGTATGAGATCATTGCAACGCGTGGGTCGATACCGAATGCCGCTGCTGAATCAGCAGATTGAATTGCGATTTCAGCCAGTTGTTCCGCATTAGGATCTGGGTTGATTGCACAGTCACCGTATACCAATACTTGATCAGGCAGAAGCATGAAGAAGATTGAAGAAACGATAGACGCATCAGGTGCCGTCTTGATGATTTGGAACGGAGGAACGATAGTATTTGCTGTGGTATGAACCGCACCAGATACAAGGCCGTCAACCTCGTTGTTCTCAAGCATCATAGTGCCTAGGAATACTGAATCTTTAAGCTTCTCACGAGCAACAACTTCAGTCATGCCTTTCGCGCCACGAAGCTCTACTAGGCGAGCAACGTAGTTTTCACGTACTGCTGCAGAGTCGATGATCTCAACGCCAGCACCAAGCTCAACACCTTGTTGTGCTGCAACGCGACGGATTTCGTCTGGGTTACCAAGAAGCACACAAGTCGCGATACCGCGCTCAGCACAGATAGACGCAGCTTTAACTGTACGTGGCTCATCACCTTCAGGAAGAACGATACGCTTGTTAGCACGACGAGCATATTCTGTTAGCTGGTAACGGAATGCTGGTGGGCTTAGGCGACGAGATGCAACAACACCTTCAGTTAGAGAGTCGATCCATGGGCCGTCGATGTGGCTTGCCACGTGCTCGTTAACGAACTCGATACGCTCTTTATCGTCTGCAGGTACTTCAACGCTGAAGCTTTGCAGGTTAAGAGACGTCTGCCAAGTGTTGCCCTGTGCCTTGAAGATAGGTAGACCAGTATCGAATGCTGGCTTACATAGACCTTGAATTTCTTTCGGAATGTCGTAACCGCCCGTCAGAAGTACAGCACCAATTTCAACACCGTTCATTGCTGCAAGAGCTGCAGCTACGATTACGTCTGGACGGTCTGCTGAAGTTACCAGTAGAGAACCTGGTTTGAAGTGCTCGATCATGTTTGGTAGAGAGCGCGCACAGAAAGTGATGCTCTTGATACGACGGCTAGAGATTTCACCTTCGTTGATGATATCAGCGTTAAGGTGCTTAGCCATGTCGATAGCACGAGTCGCGATAAGCTCAACACTCCAAGGCACGCAACCTAGTACGCGTACTGGGCTAGTGTTGAAGATTTCCATCGCTTGGATGTTTGCTTGATGCGCTGCATCTGAATCATCAAAGATTTCAGATAGATCAGGACGAGTACGACCTGCTTCATCCACTGGAGCGTTAAGTTTGTTGATGATAACGCCAGAGATGTTTTTGTTTTTCTTGCCACCGAAGTTAGATACTGCAACTTCGATACGTTCTTTAAGCTGAGATGGATTGTACGTGCCAGGGGTTGCAACGAATACGATCTCTGCGCCAAGAGTCTTAGCAATTTCTTCGTTTACTTGGTTTGCAAACGGGTGCTTACGAGTTGGAACAAGACCTTCAATCAGGGTCACGTCTGCATCGTTAATTTCGTTGTAGCGTGCAACGATTGTTTCTAGTAGTACATCCATTTGCTCGTTACGGATAAGCGCTTGCGCTTCATCCATAGGAGTTGGAGTACCGATTTTGATATCGTTTGCTGATTCAAGAATGGTAGACGTTAGGTCAGGTTGGCTGCCACCAGTACGTGGCTGAGCGATAGGTTTGTAAAACGAAACGTTTACACCCTTGCGCTCCATTGCGCGGATAACACCCATGCTAACACTAGTAAGACCAACACCAGCGCTGATAGGGACAAGCATAATGGTACGAGACATAGTCTGAAGACCTCGAAATGTAATAAAAAGTCACAGCTGGGGGACAGCTGAACCAAAACTAAACGGATGAGGAAGACCTCACCCGTTTAAAAGATTAAAGACCAGCTAGACGCGCTGTGTCTTCTGCAATAACTAGCTCTTCGTTAGTAGAGATAACCATTGCTGGGATGCGGCTGTCAGCAGAAGTGATAGTACCTTCGCCACCGAAGCGAGCTTTAAGGTTTGCTTCACCGTCTACTTCAATACCGAATACGCCAAGACGGTTAAGAACCATCTCACGAATTGGAGCAGAGTTTTCACCGATACCACCAGTGAATACGATAGCGTCTAGACGACCTTCTAGAGTTGCAGTGTAACCAGCAACGTACTTAGCTAGGCGGTGACAGAATACGTCCATCGCACGAGTTGCTTCTTCTTTCTCACCGTAGTTGTCTTCAACGAAACGACAGTCAGAAGTCACTTCAGTTAGACCTTGTAGGCCAGACTCTTTAGTTAGCATAGTGTTGATTTGATCAACGGTGTAACCTAGAGAGTCGTGTAGGTGGAAAATGATAGCAGGGTCGATGTCACCACAACGAGTACCCATTACTAGACCTTCAAGAGGTGTTAGACCCATAGAAGTATCTACAGACTTACCGTTCTTGATTGCACAAACAGAAGCACCGTTACCTAGGTGGCAGTTGATGATGTTTAGTTCGTCAGCTGGTTTACCTAGTTGCTCTGCTGTTTCGCGAGCGATGAACAGGTGAGAAGTACCGTGCATGCCGTAGCGACGGATGCCGTGCTCTTTGTACAGGTTGTACGGAAGAGCGTACAGGTAAGCTTCTTCAGGCATAGTCTGGTGGTAAGCAGTATCGAACACAGCTGTCATTGGAAGTGCTGGGAATGCTTTTTGAGCAGCCTTGATACCAACGATAGCAGCAGGGTTGTGCAGAGGTGCAAGAGCTGCACAGTCTTCGATGCCCTTAACAACGTCATCAGTGATAAGTGCTGATTCAGTGAATTTCTCACCGCCGTGAACAACACGGTGGCCGATAGCACCAAGTTGCTCAGATAGTTCTGGTTTAGAAGCTAGGATAGTGTCTACGATAAAAGTTAGCGCTTCATCGTGAGCCGCACCGTTGCCAAGTGCTGCTTCGTGTTTGCCGTCCAGTTTCCACTTGATACGAGCTTCAGGAAGGTGCAGACACTCTGCAAGACCAGTAAGATGCTCTTCGCCGTTGTCCGCGTCAACGATAGCGAATTTAAGGGAAGAACTACCGCAGTTTAAAACTAAAACTAGCTTTGACATGTTTGTTTACCTGTATTTCATCTGATTATTCAGAAAGAATGAATTTAGTCTTCAAGAGTAGTCGAATTTCGGTTTTGAAAGACTACTCTGTTTTTAATTGCAACAATTTCCCTTTGTTGACCGTATATACCTTTCAGGATACGTTTTACAATCCTTGCTAACACGCCTTGCTCTCGCCTAATATGTAGTTAGGCATGATGCTATGGACGAGACGCTGACAAGGATAGCGATATTAGGCAAATATAACAAAAAAAATTGAAATTTCTTTATCTTTTATCAATTTTTTGTGGTTATTTTTTAAATCTTCAACTTTTTTTTAGCGGTTTTGGGTATGGTTGAGAAAGTCGGAATGCTTCACAGATTGAAAGACGGTCAGACGTACATGGATCTTTGGCCCATGCGAAAAGAGCTTTCGCCAATGTTTCCTGAGCATCGCATTATTACAGCCACTCGATTTGGCGTAAGAGTTATGCCTGCGGTTGCTGCTATTAGTGTCTTAACGCAACTGACCTTCCAGAATGGTTCAGGATTGTCGCAAGCGATCATCGTTGCTCTGTTTGCGATTAGTTTGCCGGTTCAGGGTTTCTGGTGGCTTGGGACTCGCTCTAATACGCAATTGCCCCCAGCACTTGCTAACTGGTATAGAGAGATCCATCAAAAGATCTTAGATTCAGGGGCAGCGCTCGAGCCACCCAAAGCAAAACCTCGTTACAAAGAGTTAGCTCAGCTTTTGAATCGTGCATTTAGACAGCTCGATAAAAACGTATTAGAGCGCTGGTTCTAGGCTCTCTTTTTAAACGGCTTTTTCTTCCCTACTAGAGTGTGCTTTTTGATGAAGTGCGCTCACCTCGTTTCATATCCCTTTCCTCAAATTGCTTTTTTACGTGACATTTCCTTAACATTTCCACAAATAAGAGAGCTAGGTCACTTTGTTAGCTTTTGTTTTCGAACTCTTACTGGTAATAATAGATGTCTAGAGTGCTATGTTTTGATTAAAGAAACATCGAATTAACTGTTATTTGATGCTTGTTTGTACATTTTAGCCTCTAAAAGGACATTTAATTCAGCTCTATTTGCTGATTCAAGGAGTGAAAATGAAGACAAATAAGATGATTGCCACCGCATGTTTAGTCGGTGCTGCGCTTCTATCTAGTACCAGTGTTATGGCAAAAACAGCTAAGGTGGCGGTCTCTCAGATTGTTGAACACCCAGCATTAGACGCAACGCGACAAGGCCTGCTCGATGGTTTAAAAGCCAAAGGGTATGAAGAAGGTAAAAACCTTGAGTTCGACTATAAGACCGCGCAAGGTAACCCAGCCATCGCGGTGCAGATTGCTCGCCAGTTTGTGGGTGAAAATCCTGATGTCTTAGTGGGCATCGCAACACCAACGGCTCAAGCGCTGGCGTCTGCGACGCGCGATATTCCTATTGTGTTTACCGCTGTTACTGATCCAGTAGGGGCTAAGCTGGTTCCGCACTTAGACAAACCAGGCAAGAATGTGACGGGGTTATCTGACCTTTCTCCTGTGGCTCAGCACGTCCAGCTAATCCAAGAAATATTGCCTGGTGTACAGACCATTGGTGTGGTGTACAACCCAGGCGAAGCCAACGCAATGAGCCTAGTTCAACTGCTAAAAGCGGCGGCAAAAGAAGAAGGCTTAACGGTTATCGAGTCTACGGCTCTGAAGAGTGCAGATGTATTGTCTGCAACTCAAGCCATTGTTGCGGATGCTGATGTTATCTATGCACCAACGGATAATACGGTCGCGAGTGCCATTGAAGGGATGATTGTCGCTGCTAACCAAGCCAATAAACCCGTATTTGGCGGAGCAACGTCTTATGTTGAGAAAGGCGCAATTGCTAGCTTAGGTTTTGATTACTACCAAGTTGGTGTGCAAACTGCAGATTATGTTGCAGCAATCCTAGACGGCAAAGAACCTGGCTCACTAGATGTAAAGATTGCCGAAGGATCTGATATCGCAATCAGCGAAACGGCAGCTAAAAAACTAGGTATTAACATTCCTCAATCTGTTGTAGCTCGAGCTACCCAAGTTAAATAAGTAAGTTAGCCAGCCTCAGGGCTGGCTTTTCCACTTTGTGGGGTTTATACCAATCGTCGTAAATAACGGGTCATCCTAGCTTGTTAAAGCACTCGATAAGGGCGTTAGAATTTTTGATTGTAGAATAACTACTTATCAAAAAGTTGTGCCTTGTTATCCCGCGTTTTTTCTACGCTATTTCTGACCACTTATTTGCTGTGATTGGTATTAGAGCAGCGAAGGAGTATGTATGTCTGCTTTTGCATTTTTTGGGGCACTTGAACTTGGGTTGGTGTACGGCCTTGTTGCATTAGGTGTTTACCTTACCTTCCGCGTTTTAGATTTTCCCGATCTGAGCGTAGATGGTTCTTTTCCTATGGGTGCTGCAGTCGCCGCTACTGCGATAGTCTCGGGTATCAACCCTTGGCTGGCGACAGGAATGGCCATAGTGGCGGGTTCTATGACCGGGTGGGTAACGGCTTTTCTTGCAGTACGTTGCGGCATTTTACATTTGCTTGCTTCCATTCTTACCATGATTGCTGCCTTCTCAATCAATATCCGCATTATGGGCAGACCTAACGTAGCCCTGCTGGGGGAAGAGACTATCCTTACCCCGTTTGAGAGTATTGGCGATCCTATGTTGATTCGCCCTTTAGTGGTGGGCGTCCTCGTTCTTATTGCCGCCATGTTTATTATCCGACTGTTGAATAGTGATTTTGGCCTTGGCCTTAGAGCGACAGGCGTAAACGCGCGTATGGTACGTGCACAAGGTGGAAGTACTTCTTTCTATACCTACTTTGGTCTTGCTTTGTCTAATGGCTTTGTCGGCTTTGCTGGCGCACTATTTGCGCAAACCAATAGCTTTGCTGATGTGACATCTGGAGTGGGAACCATAGTTGTGGGCTTAGCGGCGGTAATTTTGGGGCAAACTCTTATCCCAGGGCGAAGAATCTGGGTAGCGGTAACTGCAGTTATTGTTGGCTCTGTCTTGTATCGTTTGGCGGTGGCTTTTGCGCTAAGTTCAGGCATGTTTGGGCTACAAGCGTCTGATCTCAACTTAGTAACGGCTGTTTTGGTTGCTGTGGCATTGATTGCGCCGAAGATGAAGGCGAAATATAAAGCGAAACAGAAATTGCAACAAGCGCGTACTAGTAAGGAGGTGGCATGATCGAATTAAAAAATATCCAGGTCGCCTTTAATCCTGGCACTATTCTGGAAAACCGAGCACTGCGCGGAGTCGATCTTGTCGTACCTGAGCATGAGTTTTTAACTGTTATTGGCTCAAACGGCGCAGGGAAGTCAACACTGCTCGGGGCGGTAACCGGTGAAACTCCAATGATAGGAGGCAACGTTGTTATCGATGGTCTTGATGTCACGCGCCGTTCGGTAGACCAAAGGGCGAGTCTATGCGCTCGAGTATTCCAAGACCCTTTAGCGGGCACTTGTGGCGACCTCACGATTGAAGAAAATATGGCTCTTGCCTATCGCCGAGGACACCGACGTGGTTGGAGCTTGGCTTTATCAAGCAAGCGCAGAAAATTATTCCAAGATCGTATCGCTATTTTAGGATTGGGATTAGAGGATAGGCTTGGCGACAGCATTGGTCTTCTCTCCGGCGGGCAACGTCAAGCGGTAAGCCTGATTATGGCCACGCTATCAGGCAGCAAACTTTTACTGCTGGATGAGCACACTGCAGCGCTTGATCCTCGAATGGCCGCTTTTGTCATAGACCTAACCAAGAAGGTAGTGAAGGAGTTCGACCTTACCGCGATGATGGTAACGCACTCAATGAAAGATGCTTTGGCTTGTGGTGACCGCACGGTAATGCTACACCAAGGTGAGATTGTATTGGATGTCGCGGGCGAGCAACGAGCTAATATGGGCGTTCCAGATTTACTGGAAATGTTCAGTAAAGTTCGCGGTGAAGAGCTTACTGATGATGGGTTGTTACTCAGTTAACCGATAACTCTACTCTATTATCTCTACAAAGCGTGATCTCGCCTTGATATGCGGTGGATCGCGCTTTTTTATCCCTTATTAATTCACTAATTTGTGGGCAAATCGTTCCGTTTCGGAGTTTGTATGCAAAGCCCATTTCTGTTTCATCCTCAATCGAGTGATAGCCTCACCTTTGATGGTACTCATTTAACCGCAACACTGTTTGTTGAGCCTATTGATAACATACAGCAAGTCGTCATCAGGCATGAGCCGGACAATGAGCAGTTTTATATCCCAATGTCTCAGATTAAAGACGCTGATAAGGGACGACTGCAGGTATGGCAGGCTCGCTTTCCTATTAATGAAGATAGAGATGTCTCACACTATGTGTTCAAGGTTCAGACCAATACAGCTCAGTATTGGTTAGATGCGCGCGGTGTTTCTAATCGTATTCCACCAAAGGAAGTTCATTTCAAATTCAACGCCCAGCATCGCCCTGCGGATTGGGTGCAGAGTCAGGTTTTCTATCAGGTATTCCCAGACCGCTTTTGCAATGGTAATCCAGACATTGGCGTTTCCAGTGGCGAGTACAGCATCAAAGAAGGGACGGTTCCTGCGGTTGAATCTGAATGGGGCACGCCCATCAACAATGGTGAGTCAATGTCCGTTCAGTTCTTCAATGGTGACATTGCAGGCATTTACTCTAAGTTGGATTATCTGCAGGATTTAGGCGTGACAACCCTATATCTCAACCCTGTATTTAGCTCTCTTAGTAACCATAAATACGATACGACAGATTATTTTAATGTTGATCCGCACATTGGCGATAATGAGCAACTTGCTGAGTTATGCCAAGAGGTTCATCGCCGTGGCATGAGAATTGTGCTGGATGCGGTATTTAATCATACCTCTGCTGAACACCCTTGGTTTGATAAAAGCGGCAAGGGCACAGACGGGGCGTACCATAACCTTGACTCCAAGTTTCGAGACTATTACTTCTTTGATGGGCAATCACAAAACTACGAGGGATGGAACGGCGTTCAAAACCTGCCAGTACTTAACTTCGAGCACCCAGAAGTGCGCGACTATATTTATGACTCTGACTCTGCTGTTATTAAGCATTGGCTACGTCCACCTTACAGTATCGATGGTTGGCGCTTTGACGTTATTCACATGCTAGGAGAGGGCAAGGGCGCCTATAACAATGCGCACTATGTAAAAGCATTCCGTGATGCCACCAAACAAGAAAACAGCGAAGCACTTGTTCTTGGTGAACACTTCTTTGAAGCTACCTCATGGCTGCAAGGGGACCAAGAAGATGGTGCAATGAACTACTATGGGTTTGCTCATCCCGTACGCGCATTTTTCGCCAACCAAGATATTGCGTATGACCCTATTTCCTTGTCTAGTAACGAATTCCAACAATGGCTGCTAGAAGCAAAAGCTAAGGTTCCTTGGCACAATCAGTTGGCACAATTGAACCAGCTAGACAGCCACGATACAGCGCGCTTTATTACCTTGTTAAAGGGTGATGAGGATAAAATGCGCCAAGCAGGTCTATTCTTGATGACGTACATCGGTGTGCCGTGTCTTTACTATGGCACCGAGGTGGGCCTTGAGGGTGAGAACGATCCCGATAACCGCCGCACCTTCCCTTGGGAGCGTGTTGAGCATTCGCAGTGGGTACCATTCTTCAAGCAAATGCTGGCATTGAGGCACAAGTACAAGGCGCTACAAAGTGGTGATTTGCACTTCTTTGAAAACCAAAATGAGCAACTAGCCTTTGCGCGAAGCTTTGGTGCTGAACAGCTGGTGGCGTTATTCAATAATAGTGACAAGCCAAGCGAGTTTCGTGTGCCAGTGTGGCAATTGGGTTTGGAAGACGGCGTGGCTGAAAGCGTGCTTTCTCAAAAAAATGTAGCTATTGAAAAGGGTGAGCTTGTGGTGACTCTGAGTGGTAAAGGGTGCGACCTAATCAAGCTATAACACCTTGAACACTATAAAGAAACGGCCTTTAATATTCATAATATTAAAGGCCGTTCAATGAATCTTTAATTCTAGATCAGGGTGGTATTACGCGTTGGCTAGCAACTCTTGATGGTAGAGCTGAATGTACTCCACGATAGGTTCGGCCTTGTTATAAGTGCGTATGCTATGGAACAGCTCTTTCGCCTCAGGGTATTGCTGGCGAAGATACGAAAACCACTGCTTTACACGATTCGGGTAATACAGCCCTTTATCGCCTTTCATCTCATATTCGGAATATCTTAATAGCAGGGATACCACTTCATTCCACGGCATAACGGTTTGGTTGTGCTTAACCACATTGCCAAGGTTTGGCACGTTAAATGCCCCGCGACACACCATTAGAGAATCAATACCTGTTGTTTCAATGCAGCGCTGTCCGTCTTGGTAGTTCCAGATTTCTCCATTAGCAATCAGTGGCATCTTGGTATGTTGACGAATCTTATTGAGATAATCCCAGCGGATCTGATCGGCGCGATAACCACCTTCTTTGGTGCGTGCGTGTACAGTTAACTCGCTGGCCCCTGCACTTTCTACGGCGTCTACGATCTCAAAGCAATCTTCTGGGTTTTCCCAGCCAAGACGGATCTTTGCGGTAACAGGGATCTCGCTTGGCACGGCCTCACGACACGCATTGATGATCTGATACATGAGCTCAGGCTCTTTTAACAGAACCGCGCCACCTTTGCTCTTATTGACTAGGCGAGCAGGGCAACCAAAGTTTAGGTCGATTCCCGCAGCGCCAAGAGTAAAGGCTTTATGGGCATTTTCTGCCATCCACTGCGGATGCTGACCAAGAAGTTGCAAGTGTATAGGTGTTCCTGACTTTGTCTTGGAGCCTTGCAGGAGCTCAGGGCAAAGCTTGTAGAATGAACGGTCTGGCAATAATTGGTCGCTGACGCGCACAAACTCAGTGACGCATAGGTCAAAGTCGTTGATGTCAGTGAGGATTTCTCGCATTAAGTGGTCGAGAACGCCCTCCATAGGGCCAAGTACGAGACGCATTTTATTCTACCTTTGTTTGCAGGAGGGCGGATTTTAGTGGGTTTTGAGCAAAATGTCACCGACAAAGTTTTCTGGCTAATGGCACTGTAGCAGCCTAGGACATTTTCACTCATACTAGAGGAAATTTTTAGAGAGTAGATATCATGAGTGATTTGATTGGCTTACCGGAGAATGTTCCAGAGAGTAGTTACTTTTGGGAAGGTGCTATTTTAGCCGCCAATTTGACGGTGAAGCCACTAGAGCCAGAAATGTGGGCTTCAGAATTGTGTGGTGAAGAGTTTGAGGTAGTCAAGCCGACTATCATTGAACATATCAATGCCCAATATGGCAAACTCAAAGCCAACCAATACTCAGTACTTGAGCTAACGAATAATGATTCTGAACACCTTGCCGACTTAGCCGAAGGTTTTCTAGCAATATGGCCTATTGTTGAACAAGAGTGGCTGTCTACAGAGGTTGCTGACGGCACGGCAAGAATGCTATCGGCCTTGCTAACGACACTATCGCTATTGGTTGATGAAGAACAAACCCATCAGCAGATGAAAGAAGCTGGCTATGAAGAACTGCCTCAAATTAACGATCTTCAGCCACAGCTTGATTTGATGGTTAATGAGGTCGCACAAGCTGCCGATGAGCTTATGGTGGGCAATAAGAGCCAAACACTCAATCCATTTAAGGATGTGGGTCGCAATGACTTATGCCCTTGTGGCAGTGGTAAGAAATTCAAGAAGTGTTGCGGTGCTTAGCGTCTGTTGTGCTATCGATAAACAAAAACGACTGCCAATGTGCAGTCGTTTTTGTTTCTAATCTAGGTGCAGTTATACCAATCGTAGTAAATAACGGGTCATCCTAGCTTGTTAAAACTCTCGACAACGGCGTTTTCCCTACGCTATTTCTGACCACTAACTTACTGTGATTGGTATTAAGCTGACGTTTTCTTTAAACCAACGAATTGGAGCAAAGTAAATAGCACTGCCACACCTAAGCTTGCGCCAAAAATAATCACTAACCATTGTGGCATGGAAAGACCAACAAATTGCCAGACGATCTTGCTACATTCACCATAAGCCTCAAACATCCATGGTGCCCATTCATTCAATGGCGCCCAGCTTGGGAAGTTAACGAAGATATCGCATGTCTTAAATGGTGATGGATTAAATTGATAATCGACGTGCTCGAGAGCAAGCATCAAGCCTTGGAAACTGGACGCAATCCAACCCACTAAGCCTAAGCCACGTAAGAGAGGGTTTTGAGGTTGACATAATCCAACCGCTGCCGAACCGATAATACCCATCATAGCAACGCGCTCATAGATACACATTACACAGGGTGCAAGTAGCATTACGTGTTCAAAATACAGGGCACAGAGTTCAAAGGCGATAATTGCGAGCAAAAGTAATAGCCACGACAGGCGTGAGCGAGAGAATTGATACAGGTTCTCGAGCATGAATTGATTTCCTTATACGCACATCTTCCATGCGCAAAAAAGCCGGCGATAACTGTCGATCACGCCGGCTGATAACAGTCTGTTAGTTTTACCCGTTTAAAGCAGGCAAATCAATAGACTACATACAATCCTATTGGTTCCTTAATGATGCCCAGCAGAGCTAGAAGCCTCGACGGCTTGCATCGGTGCATCAGAGACCCAACCAAAATCATAGAACATTGCGGTGACAGGTTCTAAGAAGAACATGATACCAATCAATCCCACAACCGCTAGTACGATGGTATATGGGAAAGCCATAATAACCATACGGCCATAAGAAAGACGAATCAGTGGTGCCAATGTTGATGTTAGTAGGAATAGGAAGGCTGCTTGACCATTTGGCGTTGCTACCGATGGTAGGTTTGTACCTGTGTTGATGGCAACGGCTAGTAAATCAAATTGCTCACGACTAATTACACCTTGTAGCAATGCGTCTTTAACTTCGTTGATGTATACCGTACCGACAAATACGTTATCAGAGACCATGGAAAGCATACCGTTAGCAATATAAAACAGAGCCAACTGTGTGCCTTGGTCTTCTACTGCAAGTACCGCATCGATAATAGGAGCGAACAGGTCTTGTTCAATAATCACCGCAACGATGGCAAAGAATACCGCAAGTAGAGCGGTGAAGGGCAGAGCTTCTTCAAATGCTTTACCCATAGAGTGCTCTTCAATTACGCCTGTAAACGCGGTCGCTAAAATGATGACTGATAAACCAACTAGACCCACAGCGGCAACGTGTAACGCTAGGCCTGCGATAAGCCAAACCGCGATTGCACCTTGTATCCATAGTTTTGCGACATCTTGCTTAGTACGACGTTTTTTCTCTTCTTGGTTGTAGTCTTCCAGTATTTGGCGAACATGAACCGGTAACTCAGAACCGTAACCAAAAACCTTTAGCTTTTCGACTGCCACCGTTGTTAACAGACCCATCACAAGTACAGGTAGGGTAACGGGTAGCATGCGCATGATGAATTCACCAAACAACCAACCGGCTTGATCGGCAATAATTAGGTTTTGAGGCTCGCCTACCATGGTCATTACACCACCTAGCGCAGTACCAACACCGGCATGCATTAGCAGTGAGCGTAGGAATGCTCGGTATTCATCAAGGTCATCACGAGTCAGTTCAGTTAAATGCCCATCTTGGGTGTGATCATGGTTGCTTGCGTGGCCCTGACCCGAAACAACCTTGTGGTAGATCGAGTAAAAACCCACAGCAACGCTGATAACAACAGCAATAACCGTTAGAGCGTCGAGAAATGCCGATAGAAATGCCGATGCAGCACAAAATGCGAGAGACAGCATCGCCTTAGAGCGAATACCTAGCAATATCTTGGTAAAGATATACAGCAGAAGTTGCTTCATGAAGTAGATACCGGCAACCATAAAGATCAACAGTAATAGCACTTCTATGTTAGCCACCAGTTCATGCTTCACCATTTCAGGGCTAGCCATGCCTATGGCAATCGCTTCTATTGCGAGCAGACCGCCGGGCTGTAGCGGGTAGCACTTAAGTGCCATAGCCAGTGTGAAAATAAATTCCACCACCAGTAGCCAGCCCGCCAAGAAGGGGTCTACAAAGAAAAAAACCAATGGGTTAATAATCAAAAACGCAACAATGGCCACCTTGTACCAATCAGGGGCCTTGCCAAGAAAGTTCTTGATGAAGGCGTTTCCTAGGCTTAAAGGCATAATGCTTCTCTCTATAAGTATTGAAATCCTGTTGAGTAGGGCAAATTGCGCTTCATCCCAAGTCAATTAGATTCCAGCAAATGGATAAGCTTAAGATATAAAATTTTGCTGTGGGATGGAGTACGTATATTTGCTAGTAGAGAGCCCCAGTTTCACTGGTAACATCTCGTAACACTCATTTTATCGGCGCATCTTTACTCGTATCAGGGTATTAGTCAAATTTATAGTGTGATTTAGATCTTGTTTGCAATAAATACAGCTAAAAATACCCATTTATATAACTCTAACTTGTTGTTGGTGGCCATTTGGTTATATCAGGTGGGTTTATTTGTATGAGAAATAGTTTATGTAATTAACTTGTTGTTTTTTATTGTTTTATTTTTTTATTTAGCATAGGAAATTATTTTTCAAACGTCGATATATCTTATTTCATATTTTAGCTCATGTGATTTTCAATCAGCATTTACCTGAACATAGGTTTTTACTGTTTTTTTGGTTTTTATGGGATGGTATTTAGTTAAAAGCAATGGGTTTAGGTCGAAGTTCACAAGTTATTTTGCGCTGATTTTTGTAATTCAGAATTAGGTGGTATGATGAGTAATATTTGAATGAAATTTGAGTTGGAATATCCAATCTATGGTTATTAAGGCAAAAAGCCCAGCTGGCTTTGCAGAAAAGTACATTATTGAAAGCATTTGGAACGGTCGCTTTGCACCTGGTTCCATCCTACCCGCTGAGCGTGAGCTATCTGAACTCATTGGTGTAACTAGAACGACGTTAAGAGAAGTTTTACAACGACTTGCACGTGATGGTTGGTTAACTATCCAGCACGGCAAACCGACTAAGGTAAATCAGTTTATGGAAACCTCTGGTTTACATATCCTTGATACACTGATGACGCTAGATGCGGACAACGCTACCAGCATCGTTGAAGATCTATTGGCAGCTAGAACCAATATCAGCCCTATCTTTATGCGTTATGCATTTAAGGTAAACAAAGAGCAATCCGAAGAAACCATTAAGCGCGTCATCGAGTCTTGTGAGGCTTTGATGAAGGCGGATTCATTTGCAAGCTTTATGGAAACGTTCCCTTATGCAGACAAGATTGCGCAGAACGTAAAAGAAGACAACGAGAAAGATGAGCAGAAACGCAGCGAGATCTTGATTGCGAAGACGTTCAACTACTACGACTACATGTTGTTCCAGCATCTAGCGTTCCATTCCGGAAACCAAATCTACGGCTTAATTTTCAATGGCCTGAAGAAGCTCTACGATCGTGTGGGTGCGTTCTATTTCTCAAGTCCAGCTTCGCGCGAGTTAGCATTGAACTTCTATAAAGACTTACTAGCAATCTGCGAAGAAGGAAAGCGAGATCGCTTACCTGGCGTTGTTCGTCAATACGGTATCGAGAGTGGGCTGAACTGGAATGAAATGAAGGTGAGTTTGCCGACAAACTTTACTGAAGACGACAGCTAAAGCTTAAACCTAAAAACGTTACTAAGCCTCGCACTTGCGGGGCTTTTTGTTATCTAGGTGGCAGGATGAGTATGACGATCTACTGATGCTTTGCGTAGTGGTTCGAAAGATTTGGCGATAACAATCGGTCTATTTGATAGCTTAACTAGATTAACTTTATGAGTTGCGAGTGTTAAGTAGGCGACAACGATTAGAACAATATTGATCGAGTGTCGTCTATTGACCCTATTTTTCATTTCCATAGATAACATTAGTAATGATTATCAATGTGAATGTATTTATCACTAAAGTGGTACTAAAATTAAGGGGCGCTCACAGCTTTAACTGAGTTTAAGGAGGGCGTTCAAATGAACCTAAAAACTGGCTTTATTGCAACATGTATAGTGGCGTTTTCACCCGCAGTACTTGCACAACAAGAGGTGTTTAACGGTTTTATTGATGATAGCAACGCAGTTTTGATTGCAGAGAATCGAGGCGGTACCAGCAACGAAATGAGAGGTCTAAAATTTCAGTCTACTACGCTCGAAGATAAAGGCATGACAGATGCTTACGAGAATAAGGAAATGGAGCAAGACATGAAGGAAATGGTGGATGACAGCAACAACTACGACCGTGATAGAGTTCATCATAAGCGTGCCTAATTGCATGTATGATGAAATTGTTACTTGAGCCGCTTCGCTAACGAGGCGGTTTTTTTATTTCTGAGTATCTGTGATTACAATTGAGCTAAGTAAGAATATAGTCGCAGCCAAGTCTATTCTTTACCCCTTCTCTGATCTCATTTACCGGTATTTGTGTCTGATGACACCCCTCGCTTTTTCTTGTCCGTGCAAGCTTTGGGTGCTGATGCCTAAACTCTTTTTTGCGGCAATTAGGCGTTTGATCAGATTTGGTTGCGAGTGATTGTGTATTGGTTCTAATACCGATCGTATTTAATTACTGGTTATTCTCGCGGGTTTTAATCACAAAAGGTCAACAGACCCTAGATAACAGGGTTAGAATTTTTGATTGTAGAGTCACTATTTATCGAAAAATCCGGTCTATTTATCAGAGCCATTTCTTAATTCTTTGTTGTGAACTGAAAGATTTTTAGAAAAGGTAGGGTCTATTGGATTAGCTTCACTTAATGATTTTGTTGTTCACAGGTGAAGTACTCAGTAATCGTTACTGATCCTTTTTGAGAGAGTCGCGTAATTACTGTGCAGTCCCTGTTGAGGAAATGAAGATAAAAGAGAGAATGATAATCATTGGTCTTTTATTTATCATTAATGTGGTATCAAGAAGAAGGGGCGCTCACTAATTTAATTATGTGTAATCGAGGGCGTTCAACATGAATTTTAAAACCAGTTTAATCGCAACCTGTATCATCGCTTTTTCACCTGCTGTTTTAGCGCAACAAGATTTTTCTTTTGGCTTTGCTGATGAGAGTAACTCAATCTTAATCGCAGAAAATCGAGGCGGCACAAGCAATGAGACGAGAGGACCTCAGTTCCGTTCTCACTCAATGGATGACAAAGGCATGATTGATGCTTATGAAGACAACAATATGGACGACGAAATGAAGAACTCAGTAGACAGTGAAGGCTATAATCGTGACACAATACATAACAAGCGCGCTTAGTTCTTTTCTAACTATTTTGGTCCTGTAGACCGCTTCATCTTTGAAGCGGTTTTTTTATGTCTAATAGCAATTTTGAAATTAATGAAAGTCTCGAGAGTGGCTAGGGTCTGTTGACCTTTTGCGATTAAATTTTGCTCGACCAGAAGCCATTTAATCAAGGCGAGGGAATTGCCGCCTAGTCATCTAAGCAAAAGTCGCTCAACGAAGAGTAAATGGCTTCTGGCCGAGCCCTTCGGGTAGCGCTTTGTTGGGCATTTCTACCGCGTTAGTCACTTTTCATGTGGAACCACCACACCTAAAAGCGACTGCCTTGTATTAATACCCAACAAATCGCTACAAAAATAACCTCAAAAGGTCAACAGACCCTAGATAAGCCAGACAACTCATCGCTAATATCGATTAATTGGCCGGCAATGATATGTATGACATCTCCTTCTTTTTCTATTATCCCTTTAACTTTTAGTATCTTAGCGGTCAGATAACTCTGCTTTTGTGCTCTAGCGGTTGCCTGCCACACCACAACATTAATATTGCCAGTATCGTCTTCTAAGGTGAAAAACGTCACGCCTCCCGCTGTGCCTGGAGACTGACGACCAGTAACGACTCCCACCACTGTGACCATAGATTGATGAGGTTGATGTGCCAACTGGTTTTGCCGTGTAAATCGACCTAACTTGTTTGCCTTTTCTAATAAGCTAATAGGGTGCTGAGTGAGTGACAGTCCTGTCGCTGAGTAGTCTTCAATTAAGGCCTCATAGTCGTTGGTATGAAAAGAATAATCCGCAGGTTTGCTCTCTTCAATTTGGCTAAATAAAGGAAGGTTGTCGGCGGAGTCCATTAATTGCCAGCGCGTCGAGTAGCGATCACCGGCAAGGCTATATAACGCATTGGCAGAGGTGATGGCGTGAAGCTGCTGTCGATTCATTCCAATATTTTTTATCTGTTGAAGATGAGTAAAACCACCCACTGGTCGCGCAGCCAGTAGTTGTTGTCTGCTAGTCTCTGATAAGCCTTTTATGAGTTTTAACCCGAGTTGTATCTCACTTTGGTTATGGTTTCTTATTATTGAGTGTTCTTCGTCGGAGCGGTTAACGCACACAGGGTGAATGACGACACCATGTCGCTTAGTATCTTGTAATAATTGAGATGCTGAGTAGAAACCCATAGGTAAACTATTAAGTAGAGCGGTATAGAACTCCGCAGGGTAATAGTATTTAAGCCATGCTGAGCAGTAAGCAAGAACCGCAAAGGAGGCGGAGTGGCTTTCAGGAAACCCGTACTCGCCGAAGCCACAGATCTGTTCAAAGATTTTTTCAGCAAAGCTGACTTCATAGCCGCGCTGGCGCATGCCGGATATTAGTTTGTCTCTAAACTTAAACAGATCGCCATTTTTCTTCCAAGCAGCCATAGCTCGGCGTAGCTTATCGGCCTCACCACCGCTAAACCCTGCTGCTACCATGGCAAGTTTAATCACTTGTTCTTGGAAAATAGGTACACCGAGTGTTCTTGATAGCACCCCTTCGACCGCCTTAGAGGGGTAGGAAACGGTTTCTTCTCCGTTTCGTCGCTTCAGGTAAGGGTGAACCATGTCTCCCTGTATTGGGCCTGGCCTTACAATAGCGATTTGGATGACTAGGTCGTAATAACAACGTGGTTTTAATCTAGGTAACATGCTCATTTGAGCTCGAGACTCAATTTGAAATACACCCACGGTATCGGCTTTTTGTAGCATGCCATAGACATTAGGGTCGTCTTGCAATCGAGTAATATCAGCGATGTTAAGCTGTCGATGATGATGTTTTTCAATCAACTGAAAACAGCGTCGAATAGCGCTTAGCATGCCCAAGGCCAGCACATCGACCTTGAGTAACCCAAGGCTTTCTAAGTCATCTTTATCCCACTGTATAATGGTTCGTTCTGGCATCGCTGCATTTTCAACGGGAACCAACTCATATAAAGGGCCAGAGGAAATCACAAAGCCGCCTACGTGCTGCGATAAATGGCGTGGAAATCCGATGATTTCATCGACCAATTGTATGAACTGCTTACCTTTCAATGATTCAGACTTTAGTCCTAACTCATAGATCTGCGCCTGCCAGTTAAGTCCGCGATCACGACGGTTAATGTTCTTAATAAAGAAATCGAGCTGAGTTTCATCGATACCAAGAGCTTTACCCACCTCACGGATAGCACTTTTAAGGCGGTAGCTGATGACCGTTGCGGCCAGTGCGGCACGCTCACGACCGTATTTTGTATAGATATATTGAATGACCTCTTCACGACGTTGATGCTCGAAATCAACGTCAATATCAGGCGGCTCATTACGCTCTTTACTAATAAAGCGCTCAAACAGTACCGATATTTGCCTTGGGTCTACCGAGGTAATCTCTAAGCAATAGCAGACCACAGAGTTAGCGGCTGAACCTCGCCCTTGATAGAGGATCCCCTTTTGCTTGGCGAACATCACTACATCATGAATGGTTAAGAAAAAGTGTGCGTAATTGAGTTCTTCAATGAGGGTAAGTTCTTTATCTATGAGTTGTTCAACATCCTTAGAGAGTCCATTAGGAAATCGCAGACGTTTTCCTTTGTTCACCAAGTGGCGAAGATGCTGAATGGGAGTGAGGGAAACGGGGACAATCTCTGCTGGATATTGATACCCAAGAGTTGCCAGATCAAACTCACACAGATTTGCTATCGAGTACGCTTCATGCAGCCATTCACTCTTGAATAATTTGTGTAGCTTCGCCTTATTGCGTAAAGCACGCTCCGCATTAGTAAGTAGGTGCTCACTAATATCATTGATAGGGGAACCTAGCTTAATGGCGGTCAGTGTGTGTTGTAGAGAAAGGCGAGTTGCATTGTGCATCAATACACCGCCACACGCCGTAATAGGTAGAGAATAACGGTGTGCTAATTGCTGACAATGCTTTAGGTATTGCTGATCATGGTTACTTAGGTGCCTTTGAATGCCTAACCACAGTCGCGCACTATGGTGCTTGCTTAACCACTGCGCCCATTCATCGTCGTATTCCTTCATCTGAGGAATCCAAATAATGAAACACTGCTTAATAGAAAGCAGATCCCACTCTGATAGTGAGTACTGACCTTTTCCACTGCGCCTGCGTGCATTGGTAATGATACGAGCCAGTTCAGAGTAGGCCTTTTGGTTTGGACATAACAATACGATTTGGCATTCCTGATTGAACCAGAACATGCTGCCAACGATGAGCTTAATGCCTAGCTTATTCTGTTTGATAGCGGTATGAGCACGAACAACGCCTGCTAAAGAGCATTCGTCGGTGATGGCTAAAGCAGAATAACCAAGGAAATCAGACTGCATGATCAACTCTTCAGGGTGCGAAGCCCCCGTCAAAAAGGAGAAATTGCTCTGACAAAAGAGTTCTGCATATTTGAGTGTATTAATGTTCATCTTGATAGGAACTACAGTAAAGGGCTACTCAGTTAACTGAATAAGCCTTGTATGAACCATTCCTTGGTTGGGGTCCGGTATATCCATAACCAGCGTCCGCTCTGTTCTCGCGCGACAAAATAATCGCGATTGACTGAATTTCCATCCCACCACCCACTATGGATACGCTCAGGACCTTGCACGATCTCTACCTTGCTTTCTAAAGGGAGGGGTTGAGAGTAAATAAAGCTAGGGCGTGACAAGGCTGTGGATGTGTGTGTGTTTGCCGGTTTAGAAAATGGGTCGATGCAGCGAGTACTCAACTCAGGCCTTGGGTCAGAATTAGTTTCAATCCCCTGAATGGCATCTTTACCTAGTTTGGCTTGTAGTAGAGAAAGCAATTCCAGTGGTGATATTTCACCGCTATGTTGGTCAAAAAGGTCACTTCTGTTGGCTGGCGTTTCGGCCATTCTTACTACCTGTAAATCAATAGCCAGTACTGGTGCATTAAGGCGCACTGATTCTAAGGAGAGCTTGGAGAGTTGTAGCCATGTCTTCACGCTATAGTCACCAATAGCAGAATAAAAGCTGACTTGTTGCTGAGACTTATCTCTTTGATAGAGGGTCAATTGTATCTCATAGGCGACCTTATCTCTGAGCTTAAGAAAGCACTCCATTTGTTCAAGTAAGCGGGTTAAGGGTTTCTGTAACCAGTCGGTATGCTCAATTTCATACAATAGATTCAGGTGCTGATTGAAGTGAGCGGGTGGGTGATAGAAAGCAACGGGGTGCTTAAACTGCCCTAACAGGCGGCCCACATAATTGACTACCTGAATGTCGAAGCGACGCGCTATCTCCGTCATATTCAGCGCGGTCAGTTGCGTTAGATTATTGACCCCAATACGAGCCAGTTTCTCGATGTTGGCCAAACTGAGCTCGGTAGCAGTCAGGGGACGTGAAACAATGGCGCTCTCAATCTCCACTATGTTATCTGAAACGATATTATGCTGCGTTTCCGCTAGCAGTTTTGCACCCAGAGGCGAGTAAGCTGTGGCATAGCTATAGTGAAGGTGTAGCTGATCTAGATGCTGTGAGATCACCCGCCAATAACTCTCTAGGTCGCGATAAAGAGTCAGCATATTTGAGACCTTAAGTAGCAAACCTTGGTGGGTATACAGGGTGATGTCTGAGGTATAGACATACAACCACTGTGCAATTTGTTGAAGTTTATCTTCCTCTATTTTCTGTTGGTATGGGAATACTTGTAAATCTGCACACAGAGATGCGGCGCTGCCTAAGCCCATACCTAAGATGATGCCTTTTTCTATAGCGGCTTGATTAGCTTGGATAATTTTATGCTTTTCAACAATACAGATAGCAGGGTTCTCACTGCCATCAGCGTGATTCTTAGCCGGTGCAATCGCCTCTGAAAACAAGGTATCTAGCTGCAACCGAGGAAAGTGAATATACAGCCACAGATTCATGCTTGCTGTCTCTTGCGTGCAGGAAAAGGAATAACTTGATGCTGAGGCTTTTCAGTACACAACTGTGGCCAGCGTTGGCTGAGATCAACGGTAAAGGTTTTCTGATGCCAACCACCGCGCCGCTTATTCACACTGACCTTAACTCCGTTTTCAGTAGCCTCTAGATTGACACTAAGGGGAATGGGCAGTGAGCATCCATTATGCTGGTCGAGATTAAAGTGAATATTGAGTGCTCGACCTTTTTCTGCTGCTACTTGCAGTCGACGTGCTTGGTGCATTTCAAGTTGTGGGTGCCATAAGCAGACACATGCGCAGCTGCCACTTTTTAAACACTGTTCAGCGGCCCACAGATTGTGCTTAGTATCTTGGATCACCAAAATATTGCTGGTGGGTATGCCCTCTTTTTCAAAGTAATGAGCGCAAGGGGAAGCGGGAGGGTTGATCAGCACGATAGTTCGGCTTTGAGCAACCGCTTGTAGCATAGGTGTCATTAGGCGCAGTTCACCAATACCAGCCTCTGATTGGATCTCCATCAGGCCAGTTTTTGGGAAACCCTCTAGGTGCTGATCCCATTCGCTGAAACAAGAAGCTTGGCTTTGTATCGAACTTTTTTGCTCAGAACCCTGCCAAATCAACTGCTTACGTTGTAATAAATCGATGATGTTTTGCATAATAAGTACCTGTATATACATACAGTATATTTAACTTTTCATTAGACGCAAGGGATAGCGTTAAGGATCATAAAGATCGTTATGTGAAGATCGCAAAACTTTCAGTAAGGCTTAGCTAAACTAACAACAGATGCGTGCATGAGAGGCAATATGGATAGAGCAGTAGTTGCTTGTAATCGATTTGGATTAGGGGCAAAAGAGAAGGAGCTAGAGTTAGCCCAAGCAGATCCTGTTAGGTGGCTTAAGAATCAATACCAAGCTGACATTAGCCAAGAGTTTTTTATTCACCAACCAACCGCAAATGTCATTATGGCAAAAACGGTAAGCTATCGGGAGCAGACTCAGCAAGCGAAAAAAAATCAAGCCTCAGCAGAGGAACTGCAAAAAATCAAAAAGGAAGGTGCTCAGTTTGCTAGGCAAACTTATCGTGATTATAGCGGTGACTCCTTAATGACTTCGATTAACACCAGTAATAGCGCTAAGCATAGATTACTGGAGTTTTTCTCTAATCATTTCAGCGTTTCTGTAACCAACCCCTTGATGCGCGCTTTAGCTCCAACTCTGGAGAGAGAGGCGATACTCCCACACCTTGATGGATCTTTTGAGCAGATGCTACTTGCGGTTGAACAACACCCAGCCATGCTTATTTACCTCAATAACGAACGCTCGTTTGGTCCCAATTCTCGTATTGGACTTAGGCGTAAGAAGGGGCTAAATGAGAACTTGGCAAGGGAGATATTGGAGCTTCATACATTAGGTGTGGATGGTGGGTATTCTCAGACTGATGTCACTGAACTGGCGAAGGGCATTAGCGGATGGAGTGTCTCAGCTAAGAGCGACAACGGTTTTTTGTTTCGCAAATATGGTCATGAGCCTGGCAAGCGACAACTGCTGGGAAAAGCTTATTCACAGCAAGGCGAAGAGCAAGGAAGACAGATGCTACGAGATCTGGCTCGCCACCCTAATACCGCTAAACACTTGAGCTACAAGCTTGCGCGCCACTATATCAATGACACGCCATCCCCTGAGCTAGTGAAGTCTCTCTCAGAGACTTGGCTAACAAGTAATGGTGATATTCATGAGGTGATGTTGACCTTGGTCTCTCATCCTGAGGCGTGGCAAAGTGCGTCTAAGTTTAAGACCCCTAGAGAATACATTGTCTCTACAGCTCGAGCCGTACCCAACAGCAAATTGACAGAGCGCAGAGCATTGGCGAGCCTTAGTCAATTAGGCCAGATGCCCTATACATCAGGCAGTCCAAAGGGCTTTAGTGATCTAGAAATGAACTGGATGGGAGGAAGCAGCTTGTTGACGCGGGCCGATTGGGCGAACACCTATGCGAAACAGAGCAAGGCTGATGTTAATCAGGTGATGAGAGTGGCATTCAACCAACAGCTTACGCCTGATAATAAACAACGTATTTTGCGGGCAGAAAGTCGTCAGCAAGCGCTCACTCTATTGTTGATGAGCCCCGAATTTCAAAGGCGATAAGGGAAATAAGGTTATGGAATCATCGTCAAGAAGAACATTTTTAAAGGGAACGGCTGCCAGCTTGTTGCTGTTTCATTCCCCTTGGGCTTTGGCAAAAAAATCAGCGCGTTCCCCTAAGGTTGTCTGGGTTGTGTTACGTGGTGCCTTAGATGGAATGCATACCGTCATTCCAAGTTTTGACCCTATGCTAGCCACTCACAGGCCTAGCCTTTCTAAGGCGGCTAAGGGCTCTACACTTAAGTTAGATCAGGGGTATTTACTGCATTCTGCATTACCCAGTCTGCATCAATGGTATAAAAATAAACAGCTAACAACGGTGGTTGCCGTTGGCACAGGGTACGGTTCACGCTCTCATTTCGATGGGCAAGATTACCTTGAGTGGGGAGGGGAAAATAAAGAGTCTGGCTGGCTTGCTCGAGCTCTTGAAATGCAGCACCGCTCGGCCATAGCGGTTTCACAATCAACACCATTGAGCCTTCAAGGCACAGAAAAAGTGACCTCTTGGTATCCCTCTCGTCTCAAAGACAGTAGTGAAGATACCTATCGCTCCATTCTCTCTTTGTATGATACTGATCCTGCCTTGCAAACAGCATTTAAGCAGGGAGTTGAGCTAAAAATGACCGCTACAATGGAAGGTATGGGTAAGCAAAGCGGCCAGTTTGTTTATCTCGCTCAAAGCTGTGGTCGTTTATTAAAAGGCAGCGAGGGTGCAGATTGTGGAATGCTGGAGTTGGGCGGATGGGATACACATAATAATCAAGAACCTCGATTGAAGCGGCAGTTTGCTCAGCTAGATAAAGGGCTCGCTGCATTGAAAGAGGAACTGGGCGAGGAGTGGGATGATACGCTAGTGATTATCGCTACAGAGTTTGGTCGCACGGTTAAGCAAAATGGCACTCAAGGTACTGACCATGGAACAGCAAGTGTATTGCTATTTGCTGGAGGAAGACTCCCCCAAGGAGGACAAGTGCTGGGTGAATGGCCAGGGCTGAAAGAGAATCAACTTTACCAAGGGAGAGACCTAAAACCGACCTCTAACACCTTTGATTGGATTTCTCAGCACCTAGCCTATCATTGGGATACGAACGTCAACACACTCAATCATGCAGTGCGAGGGGCTTAACTGGTATGGTTTTTTGCTCTATCTAGTAGCAGAGCCTCAAACGCTTCTTTGGTAAGAGGGCGACTGTAGTAAAACCCTTGTGCGAACTCACAAGAATGTCTTTGTAGGTAATCTTTATCCCACTGTGTCTCAACACCCTCAGCCACTACCTTAAGACCAAGTGCTTTAGCCATGGCTATGATGGCATTGACTAATTCTTGCGAAGATGGCGTCGTCTCTATCTCTTGTAAGAATGAGCGGTCTATCTTGAGCTTGCTAAACGGAAATTTCTGCAAATAACTGAGCGCAGAGTAGCCGGTACCAAAGTCATCAATGGAGAGATAAACGCCCAGTTGTTTAATTTCCTCAAGCAAGCGCACCGTTTCAAGGGTGTGATTGAATAGAAGGCTTTCAGTGATCTCAATATCAAGTAAGCTTGGCTCTAATCCTGAGTTACTCAACGCTGTTAGGATATTCTCCATTAAGGTGTCTTTTTGTCTAAACTGTGCCGCCGAAAAGTTGACGGCAATAGATAGCGGCTGAATGCTTTGCCATTGCTGAGCCTGATGACAAGCGGTGTGCAGAGCTATCTCGCCAAGCTTATGAATAAGGCCATTTTTCTCGGCAATCGGAATAAATTCTTCAGGAGAGACAAATCCAAGTTTCTCATCATCCCAGCGCATTAGGGCTTCAGCACCTACGATTTGTTCTGTGCTGAGATCAATGATGGGTTGATAGTACATTTCTAGTTCATCTTGATTGATGGCTTGGCGTAACCTAGCGTCGATATCGAGGTTTCTCTGAACATCGGTATTCATGCTTGAGTCATAAAAACTGAAGCCATTTCGTCCTTCTTTCTTGACCCTATACATAGCGGTATCAGCATGCGCCATCAGTTCTTCAGCATTCTCACCATCTTGAGGGTAGATAGACATACCAATACTGGTGGAGACAAAAAACTCACTCGCTTCAAGTTGGAATGGGTCTTCAAAGGTTGCTAGTAATTTTGATGCTAATAACTGGGCTTGTTTCTCTGAATTCAAGTTAGGGATAACCAGCAAGAATTCATCCCCGCCAATACGAGCGACAACGTCAGTCTTACGCACAGAATCTTTTAAGCGTTTAGCGGTTTGCATTAGAATTTGGTCGCCGGCTAGGTGACCTAATGTGTCATTGATCTGCTTAAAGTTATCTAGGTCAATGAACATCACCAAAACATTCATTTCCTCGCGTCTTGCTTGGAGTAGGGCGTGCCTAAGCTTCTCGTCTCCAGACTTACGATTGGAAAGTCGGGTCAGGGTGTCGTGGGTAGCTTGATAGGCCAACTCTTGCTCATACATTTTACGCCGGTCGATCTCTGTCTTCAGACGTTCGTTTTGTCGAGTCAAAGCAGCCTGTTGGTTGTGTGTTTCTTCAATCTTAGTGGTCAGTACTAGATTGGTATTATTGATGCGTAGCGAGTAATAAAGGCCCAATATTACGGGAGCTGCCAAAAAGGAGAGGCCGACAGTAAACCAAGTTGAGGTAATGATCTGGCTTTCAGATACCGGTTCAAACCAAGCATGCAGCCTGAATGGGGTTTTTCCGACTTTTTGGTCAAAATACAAGGTATTACCTTGTTTGAAATCAATAGGATTTCCTTCTGCGTCAAAGGTATTCCAAATAGGTAACATGCCTTGTTGCGTCGCGAGATCTAACTTACTGTTACTGTTTTCGTATTCTTGTGCGGTTAACAGACGAATAATGACATCTAAATTGATATCACCAACGACCACTCCAACTAATTCACCATTGAAGTAGACGTTTTCTAGTACTCGAATCATCATTTGGTCATTTTTGCCAAACACATCTATCTTGTGATCGACGGCACGCATTTCGTCAAAAGGGACGCGACTGATATCAAAGGGGAGTCTTGGGTGAGAGTCTGCGATGACATTGGACTTGAAGCCAACCAGTAACATTCGGTCAAAGAGAGCGCTGGTGCTGAGTGTGGTATCGGGTTTGGTTAGGCGAACGAGATTGCGACGAAGCTGTAGTAAGCTCGACCCTAGGCCATATTCCATGGACATACCAGAGGCAAGGTTGGCAAAAAACGTATAGGTGGTCTTGTGCTTGGCTACCCCTTTTACATCTTCGCTAGTGGCATCAAAGAAGTAATCTAGAGATTCAGAGTAGCTCTTGACCTTAAGGTTTAACTCATTAAGTTGTGACTCTTTAAGGCGATTTTGCCCAGCATTAGTCACGGTAATCATAAGTAACAAGTAGGCTCCTAAAAGGAACCCACCCATTAAAATTGCATTTCGGCTATTAATTCTAAGCCTCATTTTCATATATTGTTTTTCTCGTAAGACTCGAAGTAATCACTGTAAAAATAAAACACCGACGGGTAGTATTTTTCGACCAGCTGATTATATGTGCCGTCGCGCCTGATTTCTCTCAAATAATCATTAAACGCCTTGCGTAGATTTGGTGAGTTTTTACGAAAGCCAGCAGCCATGAACTGCTCTTCAGATACAGGCCCAATAACCTTGATCTCTCCAGGCCACTTCTCTAATGCTATTAGCGTATCAGGGACGTCAAGCAAGGTGTTATCAGCATCTTCATTTAGAATTGCTGGCACCATTTCATTCAATTTACGTTCTTCTTCAGGGAGAATAACGTTAGCGCCTGTGTCATAAAGATTGTATAGATTAGGGTCTAGGCAGGTTTGTTCCATAGCCAGTACGTCTTGCCCGTTGAGCAATTTTTTTACCTGTAGAATATCGTTATCTACTGAGCCACTTGGAGTGATGGGCTTTAGCTTCGAATCTGAACGAGAGATGAGCCAAACAGCCGATGGGAAATAGTCATCGGAAAAATCTACTAGCTCTTCTCGCCATGGGAGGATGGTGGCGCCATTTGAAATAACATCGCCAGTAATGGGAACGGAGTCGCCATATTGAATGCTGTTGTTCTTAAAGATGGCTTGCTTGCCAGTCAATTGACCAAATGCAGTATTCCAGGAGCTCGGAACAAACTCGTAATCCACGCCGATGTACTCTGCGAAGCCTTGAATGAGTTCAATGTCCAGTCCACGCGCAGAATAAAGACCATCTCTATTGATGTAGCTGACAAAATTGGCATAGGGGATCCCGATATGTCGAATCACGCCGGCTTGTTTAACTTCTTTTAGGTCGTACGCATAACTTGGCTTGGCACCTACAAGCATGGTTAAACAAAGGCTACCAACCAAACCGAGAAATGTGCGTTTTTTTATCATCATAGTCATCCTTGATTAATATGATTAGGGCTCGCCAAGGCTAAGCGAGCCCTACTTTTATTAGGACATACGCTTGGCTAGGTGTGCCATCGCATCAACTAATCCCTTTACGTCATCCTCATCGTGGAATAGGTGAGTAGAGATACGTAATGCATAAGTATCAGTAGTATCACCTAGATGCAACGGGAAGTTTGTTGTACGGATAATGTATCCGTAGTCTTCGCGAAGGCGATCACGGAACTCAGTTAGGCGAGCGCCATGAGACTCTTCATTACCTGCTTCACCATCGAATGGGTCAAACGCGGTTAAACCACTAGATAGCTCGCGATTCGGCGGGCAGTAAAATCTACCATCTGATAGTTGCTTGGCGAGCTCTGCTTTGCATAAGGCACTGAGATCCAGTACTCGCTCTTCAATTTTGTCGCGGCCAATTTCATCCCAAAGTTTACACGAATCGGTTAGAGCTTGTTTCGCGGGATAATGGTCATTACCTACATATTGCATACGCATAGTGATACCGTATAGGGAGTAACGGTCTTCACCTAATGACGAGTTCACTAGATAGAAAGGACGACGATCTGATGGCCAGAAACGTAATAAGCGCTCGGCCTCCTGGCGGATGTATAGGATACCAGTTGCACCAGGACCACACTGCCATTTATGACCAGAACCTGCATAAAAGTCGCAATCCATATCGTGCAAGTCGATGTTCATCATGCCGATAGTATGAGCTGCATCCACTAGCGTAGGAATGCCATTGTCACGTGCTAATGCACAAATCTCTTTAGCGGGAAGCAGAGTACCTGTCTTATAGGGAATGTGAGAGAACATGATTAAACGAACATTACCATTCACATTATGCTTAGCAATTGCGTCAGCAAACACATCGACATAGTCTTGCTTAGTTAGCTCTTTCTCACCTGTATATACTGGGATTTCAATCTCTACAACCTTGGCACCGCAACGTTCGGTAGCAACAAATAGAGGTGATGTTCCACCAATATGCTCATGGTGAGTAGTGATAACAATATCACCTTCTTGGAAGTCTAAACCACTGATGACTGAAATCATGCCATCTGTAGTATTGCGGCTAAGAACAATCTCGTTCTCGTCTGCCCCAAATCCTGGAGCAATATCTGCAACCATTTCACTGACGTATGGCCAACCACCGAATTTTTCTTGCATGTCCCACGGATATTTAGCGACGATTTCGTTGTTTTCAGTGAACGTTTGTAACACGCTCTCTGGCATTGAGCCCGTGGTACCAACGTTCATATAGACACTTTTTTTGTCTAGGATGAATTCTTTTTTAACCTGTTTCCAAAAGTTTTTATCAGAAGAGCCATTGTTGCCTGAGAAACTAGGTTTTTTTGCTAGTGCGTTGGTTGAGAAAAGGGTCGAGCCTAAGCCAGCAACAGCAACACCTGCGCCGCCTTTTAGAAAGTCCCTGCGATTAAACTTCGATGTGGTTTCACTCATTTTTCAATTTCCTTTGGTTGAGTTGGGTGAACTTCGTAACCAATATTCAATTTAAATAGAGATATTCAGATTGAACATTCTTAGAACAGCTTAAATCTAGATGGCAAGAGCTAAGGTTGTTTAACCGCTTAAATAAAATCCGTAAGATTCCGTAACATTACTGTATTTAACGTAATAGTTTTATGAGTATTAAAGAATAATGAAATAACTATAAGTTATTGATAATGAATGTTTTGTGAATCAACCCTTTCTGTCGCCCTGAACTATCTAGTTCTATTTGTGTGGATTATATTTACAAAGAGAAACAATTGATATGCTTGGGGTGTAAGGTTATTAGGAAGTGTGATCTTAGTTGTATCAAGCTTCAAAATAGTAATTTAAATCCAGTTGGTTAAGAAACAGTAACTGGTTTCATGTATAATATACGATCGCTTTTAGCGAGCACGAATGTGCTAAGAGGGTGCATGTCCAGAAGTCTGGATAAATACATTATTGAGAATACTGACTACCGCAGGTGATATTTAGAATCATCTCTTTTCAGATAGAGTCGGTGTACATGTGTATAATTGGCCTTTTAAGCAAAGAGCAATAGTACCTTGGCAAAGCGTAGCCCTATCATAGAAACAACCTCATACGGCATCTACTCTCACTGGGATGCGGATTCAAAGGACCTTCCGAAGATTACTCAGTTTACCAATACGGTGACGGCCGAGGAGGGGGTGGAGTTTGGTTTTATTGTTAATATCAAAAAAGCCAAGGGGACCCTGCTCAATTACTGCATCTATCATCCTGGTATCATCAATAAGAAGGGTAAGGTATTAGCGCCTTTTGATGGAGAAATCTATGTACGCAGTAATGATTGGAATTTCTATCTCGGGGATACGATCCAGCTGCTGCACCCCGTTGATGGCTTAGAGAGCAATCTAGGTGAATGGCGTATGGTGCTTGAAATGCAAGGCAAGATTATTGCTGAAAAGACATTTCGTGTCGTAGGGCGCGATGAGGCGCAGTTCTGGAAGCAGCGCGGGTTTTAATGGTTCTTATCAGGGTCATTATATTCTGGTAAGTGTTGGTTAATTCTAGGTTTTCTTATCTTGGTTTAGCGAAGGTTTGTGTCCAGTAAATCTCATACTCAGTGTCGCTTTTTTCAACGAAGCCGGCTCCCATCTGAGTCACCATAGGATCCATCATATTTTTACAATGCCCTTCGCTTCTCATCCAAGCCTCTAGCACGGCATCAACTCCGTGTTGCCCTGCTGCCACATTTTCTGCCCATGCCGACCAAATGTATCCCTGCTTGGTAATGCGTTCATCTGGTGAGCTGTCATTTGAGCCTGTATGAGAAAGAAAATCGCCCTCAGCCATATCCTTTGAATGTTCTTCTGCGACAGCCTGTAAGGTCTTATTCCATGTTAGTGGGCCGACAGCAGGCATTTTGGCAGAACCACATACCTGAGGTTGCGCGCGAAGTGTGTTGACGGATTTCAACATTTTGTCGTTATCTAGATTACCCGCCAGAATGCTTGTCGAAAACAATAAGCATGAAAGAGTGTATCGATAGGGAAGCATACGTTATTCCATGTGAATACGAGAACAGGGGCGAATGCCAATCACAAAAATCAACGGCAAAAATGTGACTGCGCTTGGCAACGTCATGACCAGTTCAATATAGAACCAAGTAGTAAAAGACACAAAGAATGTTATCAGCAGGCATAAAAAAAGCCTCGTAAGAGACGAGGCTTTAAAAATAGCGTTAAGCTAAATTTTCAATTACTTCTTAAGGTTAGTGAAGTAGTCGAAGATTACTGGTACGTCGTTGTTACCCATGCCTGCATCAACAGCAGCTTGTAGGCTTGTAGAAGTACCTTGAGCGATTAGTGACTCAGTACCTAGCTCTTCACAAAGTGCAAGGAAGTAGCCAAGGTCTTTGTTTGCGTTAGCAACAGAGAAGCCTAGTTTTTCTTCGCCGTCTACAGCGTAGAACTTACAGAACTGCATGAACGGAGAGTTAGAAGGACCAGCTGACATGATGTCAAATAGTTGCTGACCGTCAACGCCTGCTAGTTTAGCAACTGCGAACGCTTGAGACATAGTAGCAACAGTAGTCATACCCATGAAGTTGTTTACAAGCTTAGTAACGTGACCTGCACCTAGAGCACCTAGGTGGAATACGTTTTCGCCTTGCTCGTCAAGAACTGGTTTAACTTTGTTGAAAGTTTCGATGTCGCCAGCAGCCATGATGTTCAGAAGACCATCTTTAGCGTGTGCAGGAGTACGACCTAGAGGAGCATCGATCATGCCAGCGCCTTTAGCAGCTAGATCAGCACCAATCTTCTTAGTAGAAGCTGGGATAGAAGTACCGAAGTCGATTAGAGTTTTGCCTTCAGACATACCCGCTAGGATACCTGTTTCGCCGTAAACTACTTTCTCAACAACTTCTGAAGTTGTTAGGCAAAGCATTACGATGTCAGATTTTTCAGCAAGTTCTTTACCAGAAGTTGCTTGAGAAGCGTTGCCACGAGCTAGAACTGCTGCAACTGCATCTGTGTTTAGATCCATTACGTTAACTTCGTAGCCACGGTTTTGTAGATTTTCAACCATGTTGCCGCCCATAAGGCCAAGGCCGATGAAACCAATTACTGGTTTAGTCATGTCTAACTCCTAAATATACTATTGTATGATTATATCGGGAGAGAGGATATACGCCCATCAAGATTTAATCAATCGTAGAATCACAAGAAATGTAGACCAAACTCAAATTTTTTGAACATTGACCATAAACAAGGTAACAAACTGTGTCTGAAACATGCACATTACAATCAAAAATGAGCGCCTGATCACATGTGTCGGTGAGTCTATTTTTTCTATCGAACAACTTCTAAAGATTAGGTCATATTAAAACACCAGCTTATTGGTTGAGCACATTTGAAGGCAGGATCTTTTTCTCAATGAGCTGTTCTAGTAATAGACGGGTCTGTTTTCTAAAGTAGTCACGAAGCAAGCGTACTGTAGGAGTGATGGACTGACGGCTTGGGCACACCAGCCACAGCTCGGTGGGTGTCGGTTGATAATCGGTTAGCACATTGACAGTGCGGCCAGACAGTAAGTCGTCTGCCATATCTAGGCAGGATTTAATTGCGAACCCATGCCCTGAGACACACCAGCGTCTAACAAGGTCACCATCGTTAGAGGCTCGGTTGCCCTTTAGTTTGACCTTGAAAGAGTGTTCCTCTTTATTAAAGCGCCATTCATTTTGCACAATATCACCCAGTTGATAGAACAAACCGTTGTGATTTGTGAGTTCATCAGGATGAGTGGGAGCGCCATGTGTATCGATATAATTTGGTGAGGCACAGAGTAGGCGAGGGACATTGCATATCTTAAAGCCATACATACTGGCATCCGTCGGAGAGCCATAGCGAAGCGCCATGTCGACAGAGTCTCGATAGAAATCAATATTACTGTCACTGATGTTACTGCGTAAGGTGACCTCTGGGTGCTCTTGCAAAAAACGGTCTATCCAAGGAGTAATCACATTTCTGCCAAGGTCTGAAGACAGAGCGATACGGATCTCTCCCCCTAGTACATCAAGGTCTTCTTGAACATTTAACTTAGCCACCTCAAGTAGCTGTAGTGCTTGTTCGCACTGAGGGAGATAGCGTTCCCCTGCGGGAGAGAGCCTAAGCTGGCGAGTGGTTCGAATAAATAGCTCTATACCCAGGGCCTTCTCGACTCGCTTGATGGCGGCACTTGCCGTAGCTACCTGCATATCCAGGCTGTTTGCCGCTGCCGTGATGCTTCGAAATTCAGCGACTTTAAGTATGATCTTAAGATCATTTACTAGCATATATTCAACCAATTTTTGACAATGTATCAATCAATATAGTGTTTTTCATTGAACTGGCAAGTCGTAACATGCACCCATCGGTTAATTCATCATTTGGTGCTCGTCATGCAACAACTTCATTTTCAACAGGGGCCTATTCGTCCCCCGTCAGAGGCAGATAGCTTACTGATCCGTACCACTCAAGGATGTCCTTGGAACAAGTGCCGTTTTTGTACTTTATTTGAGGGGATGGAGTTCTCGATTCGTTCGGTTGACGATATTAAGTGTGATATTTGGGCTGCTAAGGCGTTTTATAAGGAACGTAAATTTACCACCTGTTTTTTGCAAGATGGTGATTCCTTTGCAATGCCAACAGAGGATTTATTAGAGGTGCTTAATACCTTGAAGCAGGCCTTTCCTGAGTTGAAACAGATCAGCTCTTATGGCCGTGCGCAAACCATGACTAAGAAAACACCCCAAGAGATGAAAGCCATCTGCGATGCTGGGTTAAATATGCTGTACTGCGGCATGGAGTCAGGCTCGATTGATGTATTGAAGAAGATGAAAAAGGGCATAACGCCAATGTCGATTCTAAAGTCAGCGGAGTATGCCAAACAAGCGGGCATGAAGATGATGACATTCGTCATTATGGGGTTAGGCGGCAAAGAACTCTCTGAGGTTCATGCCATCGAAACCGCAAGATTACTGAACCTGATCAATCCAGATGAGATTCGTATCCTAACCTTGGCCGTAAAAGCCGGCACTGAACTTGATGAGATGGTGCAACAAGGGAAGTTTACACCATTAACTGAAAAAGAAATGGTGGATGAGCAAAAGCGATTGATCAGCCTGCTGGATGGTATCGATAGCCAATATGGAAACTTTCACTCTATTAACCTTTTAATGGAGCTCAGTGGCCGTTTTCCTGAGGCAAAGTCATCGCTACTTGCTACCATTGATGAGTTCTTAACCATGACTCAAAGCGCGCAGGATAATTTTATTCTTGGGCGCAGGATACACTACTACAGCAAGCTTCAAGACATGAGTAATCAACTCTATTTCGATACGGTTCAACAACAATTGAATAAGATATCAGCTAGCAACCAAGATACCATTGAAGACGTGTTCTACCATCTTCGTCAACGAATGATTTAGTGAGTGTAATAATGATTGATTTACAACAATGGCAATACCCTAATCCACAGCAGAGTCCATGGCAACTTGAGGGGAACACCTTAAAGGTACAAGTGAGTGAGGGTAATATGTGGGGTGCTGGTGGTGTGGCCGCCAACAATCTATTTTTGTATAAATCGACCCCAAGCTCAGATTATACCGTGCAAGTTGGCGTCAAACTGGCTCCAAACAGAGCTTTTGAGCAAGCAGGCATAGGCCTTTATTGGGACAATGATAATTATATCAAGATCAGTAAAGAGATGTTCAATGGGCGTTTGTCGCTGGTTTTCGTAACCGAACATAAGGGTAACCCAATGGTCAATGCGTTGATGGATTACCCTGACTCAGATGTCATGCTTAGGTTGGAGAAAAAACAAGGTAGGGTCATCGCTATGTTATCGGCGGACAATGGTATTGAGTGGCAGAATATAGGGAGTACCGAGTTACTAGAAGGTAAGGAAAGCGCACTCATGCTTTATACCTTCAGTGGCTCAAAAATAACCCCCAATATGGCCCAGTTTACGGATCTACAGATAGAACCAATGTCATAGAGCCTTTAGTTCAAGACATACGGTTCTTTTCGTGTCACAAGAAACAGAACCCTCATCTATGGCTTCGACGGTATTCATTGCGTGCTTAATAAGCATAACCTAAGGTCACATAGGCAGAGTCATCGCTGTATTCACCGTTGTTGAGGTGCTTCCAAGACAGGTTGGTGGTCAAGTCCCCTGATTTATAGGTAATACCTAGATTGGAAATCAGGGTGTTTTGGCTATCTTCGGCATAGATATCATCACCAAAGTTATTGGTATAAAAATTGTTATTCTCAGCCAGATTATACTTATATGCCATGTTAACTGATGGTATGAGCACTGCTTGATTGCTTAGCGTAAATGTTTTCTGATAATTAAACTCGGCGCCGATTTCTGATTTAATCAGGTCATTCATATCATGCTGAATTATGCTGTTGGTTGTATAGCTATCCATTGTGCTATCTGAATAGTTATATAGACCTTTAACAACGATATCGCCTGCGGTATTGAAGGTATATTGTTTGCCTATAGCAACGCGAGCGTTAAAACTATTCCCGTCGATTTCTCCTGATACTGTCTCAATCTCATAAGCTGAGTAGGCATACGTGATGTTGCCTTCAACAAAGGCAGAACTTGCTAAATGGTGTTGCGTATAGAGGCTGAGTGCATAATTGTTTGATGTTGAATCAGCCACTTCATTGCTGGAATAATCCGTATCGTTGTATGCGTAAGTGAATGCCGCTCCAATCTTATTTGAAGAGTTTAGGTTGCCATCAACACCAATAGTGACACCGGATGTAGAGAAATCAGTATGTTGTACGTCACTGCCGCCTTGTCCACCCTTACGGTAGTTTAGAGTTATCCAAGCTCCAGTTTCAGAGCTATCAAGGATTGCTGTTGAGCGGGAACTGATTCTGCCGCTAATCATATCAAGCATGTAAGCATTATTTTGAAGCTCTGTACGAGCAATATTGAGTTCTTGAGAATCAACATTGTTTAGTGAGGTGCCATTTGTCAAAGCAACAGCATCTTGTTCGCTGATGACAATAACATTGCCTTCATCATCGGTTAAGATAACCTTGTCTGCACTCCCTACGTTCGTTACAGAAGATATACCATAATCGTTATCGCTCAATACTTTGGTAACGGTACCTGTGTTGGTAAACGAGACTGAATCTACTTCCCCCTCCTTTTGTACCTCCGAGTTCGAGATGTAGGTTAAGGTATCGTCATTGCTAGCTGATATTGTTCCATTTCCAACATTAGCTTGGCTATCTTCAAATTGAAGTGCTTCTCCATTCAGGGTGGCAACATGACTTTTTTCGCCAACAATAATATGCCCGTGATTATTAAATGAGCTATTTGTATCCGCATTAGTAAAGTTTACAGCAGAGGCATCTCTTCCATCCACGTAGACATTTCCGTTGTTCGTTGCGGTACCATTGGCAATATTAAATGCTGCTGATTGGCGTCCTGATACGTAGATATCCCCATTATTTATTGCGGTGGAGTTGCTTCCCATGCTTGCAGAGGTATTGATTAGTGCAGTTTGAAACGCGCTTAAAGCAGTATCCGCATTTTCGTCTGTTAAAGACTCAAACTGAATGGAATCTAGGGCGTTGTTTACTTGCGAACCATCAATGTGTTCTTGTTGAAAGTCATCAATCTTATGGCTGATGACTTGTGCACTGATAGTATCTGGTATTTGGGTTTGAAGGCGGTCGATAGTATTATTTATTTTATTTCCGTCGACTGATTCTTGGGCTACATCAATATTGCTATTGACCGTATTCATCAGTGGGTTTTTTGCTTTTATGATACTAGCGCTAGTCTCTATTACTTTTACACTAGGATCATAGTATCCGCCCACTTGCATAGCGCTAGACTTCTTGCCTGAAACATAAATTTCAGCATTTTGTGCATTTTCGACGTGGCCATTAATGCTAGAAGAAAGACCAGCAGATTTTTCAGCATTAACATGGATATCGCCGCTATTAATGGCAGTACTGCCGGTACCAATGGCAGACATTGCGACATTCTTTTTTGATTCTTTAGTGACCAATATGTCCTCAGTCTCTCTGGTACCGCCTAGGTTGCTAGTCTCAATGAAGGCTTGTATGACGTCACTATTCCCGATTACTTGAACCATGCTTAGGCGCTGGTAATCCTCATTAGAAACATTGATTGTCCCCTTATTGGTTACAACTCCCCCATCGGTTGCTGACATTCCTGAATTGAGCACTCCAGTTATATTGATATAGCCATTATTAGTCGCTTGATTACCATCACCAGATGCAATAGTTCCTTCATTGCCTGTAGGGGTGGTTTGAGTTGTACTTTTTGTAGGGACCAACGCAGTGTTATCTGTGTGAGTTTCAGCAAAAGAAGGGGAAGATAAAATAGCAGCAATAGAGATGGTAATAACGTTTTTATTGAACATGGATTTCTCTTAGTTGGTAATTAATTAAAATCCATTTAACTAAATTAGTATTAATGATTATGTCTATGATGTGTCTGTTTACCTTTGATTCAAGCTCACGACTTGGTAATCAGGCGAGAGTTTAATCGTTGCACTGCTCTTGATATATATCTCAAATGTCACTTTATAATTGTTTGTGTGCAATTATCATTTTGATAATCTGACGATTTCGCGGGGAAAGACTGACTAAACTCTGTTCAGGCCTGCTTCAGGTTGGGTTGGTATGAGCTCTAAACACTAAAAAAACTTGCTGTTGAGCTCTGCAAGTTCCTGATTCAGTGCGTTTAATCAGGAGTTGCATTCGGAATGATGACAAGCGACCAATAATGTTCACTTGTCATTTATCTACGAGAGAAAAAGGTTCGACCGTATTGAAGACAATTTAAATGTTTAGATAAAGCCACAATAGTACGTCTACATAGCCGGATGATGCTCAAACCAGTGCTGTGCGATACGCTCCCGTGTTGTCACCCATACAGCATCATGGGCTTCAACATAATCAAGAAAGCGTTTTAACGCCATAAAGCGACCTGGCTTCCCAATAATTCGACAATGCAAGCCAATGGACATCATCTTAGGCTTAGACTCGCCCTCCGCGTACAGACAATCAAAGCTCTCTTTTAGATATTGAAAGAATTCATCACCATGACTGAATCCGCAAGGGGATGAAAAGCGCATATCATTGGTGTCCAAAGAATAAGGAATCACTAGGTGTGGCCTTGTCTCTTTAGAGCCATTAAAGGTTGGAACCTGAGCCCAAAATGGAAGGTCATCACCATAATAATCTGAATCGTAGACTAGGCCATCTTGTTGAGATACTAGCTCTCTAGTATTTGGAGAGTCACGGCCGGTATACCAACCTACAGGACGCCTTCCAGTCAGTTCCTCAATAATGTCCAAGGCTTGTTGCATGTGTTCACGTTCATCATCCTTGGGCATGTGCTGATAGTGAATCCATTTTAATCCATGGCAAGCAATCTCGTGCCCATCCTCAATGATAGCTCTAGTCACTTCTGGATTACGTTGTAAGGCCGTTGCAATGCCAAATACAGTTAAGGGAAGTTGGCGTTGCTTGAACTCGTTTAATATACGCCATACTCCAGCACGAGAGCCATACTCGTACATAGATTCCATGCTCATATGCCGGGCGCTATAAGCCTCAGCACCTGCTATTTCAGACAGAAATGTTTCCGATTGCTTATCGCCATGCAGGACACAGTTTTCGCCTCCCTCTTCGTAGTTGAGAACGAACTGAATAGCGATTTTTGCTTTGTTGGGCCAGTTTGCATGTGGAATATTGTCTCTGCCGTAACCGATATAATCGCGGGGGTTGTATTCGTCCATAAGTAAAACCTTGTTCAGTGTAAATGTGTATGTTGTGTGTTTTGAAGTAAAAGACCGAGGCTTTAGTTATTGGCTCCAGTGTTGAAAATTGCCCTGAAATGCTTTTGCTAGGGGTTTTGCGTATTGTCCTTGCTTTGAGGTGCAAAGATTCAGTTGATGTAAGGATTCTGCAAGCTTGACCGCAGCCACAACACCATCAATAACTGGTACTGCTAGTTGTTGGGATAATTCATGGGCCAGATCTGACATCCCGGCACAGCCAAGAACGATGGCCTCTGCACCATCTTCGCTGATTGCTCGCTGGCACTCTTTTTTCAGGGCTTGGTAGGTGTTGTGGTCGATGGATTCGAGAGCTAAAACCGCAATGTCCGTGGCACGAACACCACTGCATAAATGCTGATAACCATAGCGTTGCAATAAGTGTTGGCTTGCTGGGAGCGTTCTCGTCATTGTGGTGACTACTCCAAATCGATAGCTCACCAAGCTGGCGAGTTGGAAGGCGGCACCAGCAATACCTATAACTGGCTTGGTGGCGATTTCCCTTGCAGCATCCAGGGCAGGGTCACCAAAACACGCAATAATGTGGGCATCAACCCCTTGTTGCTCTCCTTGTTGGATAACATCGAGTAGTGCGGCACTTGCAATAGCCTCGTCAAAGGCGCTCTCTATACTCACTGGCCCATGAAGGGGCGATGAGGCAATGATATGAGTATCAGGCAGAGCAACACTTTGGGCACTGATGGCGATTTTCTCTGTCATACCTTGGCAGGTATTAGGGTTGATAAGGTTGATTTTCATTCGTTATTCCATATTCGCGAAAAGTTGTTGGAAGTTAATCGATGGCTCTTGCCCTGCTTTAAGGTCCAAGGATGATTTAATTCTTTCTAGATGATGAGTCATCCAGTGGATTGCTTGTTCTTGTTGACTGTTATCCAGTAGATTTAAAAGCTCGGAATGGTCCCCACAATCACAGCTGACACTGCTTCGAGAGCCATAGGCGGCGATGATCAAAGATGAGCGATAGCAAAGTTGTTCAATGAAGTTAGCAAGCACGGCATTCCCTGATTGTCGGGCCAATTCAAAATGGAACTGAGCGGTCAGTTGAATGGACATCGCAAGGTCATTTTGTTGTTCTGCCTTTTTCTCTTGGCTGACGATAGAGCGAAAATGGCAGGATTTCTCTTCATCCCAGTGAGATAAAATATCGGCGATGAGCAAGGGCTCTAGAAGAATACGGCTGCTTAATACATCCTCGGCCTCTTGCTGGCTGGGGTGATTAACGTGCGCCCCCTTGTTTGGTTGAATGACTACAAAGCGCTCTAATGCCAGACGTTGCAGTACCTTACGAATGCCAGTTCGACTTACCCCAAATGCCTCTGAGAGTTTGTCTTCTGGCAGACGAACTCCAGGCTGAAGCTTATGCTCTACGATGGCTTTTAATATTTGTTGATACACTTTTTCATCGGTTGTCATGGTTTAAGCCTTTTCATTATTCACGCCCTAACGATGCAAGTTACGTACCAAAAGCCTAATATCTTGTATTTAATTTTGTATACAACTAATGCGGCTTGTAGGGAGAGGAAATTCGATTGGGGGTATTGAATTAGTCATGCATGGGCTCTTCAATGCACGACTGAAATGAGCACCAAAAAAGCGCACTTTGATTAATTATGGTGCGATTAAGGGCGTAATATTGGATTAACAAGTCATTTCCTAGGTAAACAGAGGGACTATTTGTTGGCACGCTATTTGTATTGTGGATTGTATACAAACAATACATGGAGATGTGTCTATGAAAACGGAATTACCTGTAAGTCCAAGGCTAAGTAACCAAGACTTAGCCCCTGAAGAAAAGAAAGAATGGGGCTGGTATAGCATATTTGCTTTTTGGATGTCTGATGTACACAGTGTGGGGGGGTATGTCTTTGCCGCAAGCTTGTTTGCATTAGGTCTGAATGGTATTCAGGTCTTTATTAGTTTGTTGGCCGGCATATCCATTGTGCTTCTGTTTGCTAACTTAATGGGAAAACCGGGTCAAAAAGCAGGGGTTCCATTTCCCGTTGTTGCTCGAATGTCGTTTGGTGTCTTCGGTGCTAATATTCCCGCGGTGATTCGTGGACTCATAGCTGTGGTTTGGTACGGCATTCAAACCTACTTAGCATCCAGTTCTTTTATTATCTTGTTGCTGTATTTTTGCCCACAAATGGAGTCATTAGCAAATAGCTCTTTTGTTGGTTTATCGTATTTGGGTTGGATTGGCTTTAGCTCGATGTGGATACTGCAGGCCATAGTGTTTATGTTCGGAATGAATATGATTCGCAAGGTCATTGATTGGTCTGGACCTGCCATTTATCTGGCAATGTTTGCATTGTGTGCTTACATGATCAATCTAGCAGGGTGGGAGAATATCAGCTTCAATCTAGGCAAGGAGTCGTTGGTAGGTAGCGAAGCCATTATGACAATGATAGTAGCGACTGCGCTTGTTGCGGGTTACTTTGCTGGACCAACATTGAACTTTAGTGACTTCTCTCGTTACTGTGGATCATATAAAGCCCTTAAAATAGGGAATATCCTTGGCTTACCTGTGAACTTTCTTCTCTTTTCCATATTCAGCGTCATCATTGTATCGGCTTCAATTCCGGTGTTTGGTGAGATGATTGTTGATCCGGTGGAAACGGTAAAACGACTGGATTCCGGAATGATTACGGTCTTGGGTGCATTGACCTTCATCTTTGCCACTGTAGGAATAAATATCGTTGCCAATTTTGTTGCGCCAGCATTTGATTTCTCAAATGTTTCGCCACAAAAAATTAGCTTCAAGACGGGGGGCTTCATCGCAGCGTTTGGTTCTATTTTATTGACGCCTTGGAACCTATTTAATAACCCTGAAGTGATTCACTATACCGTAGATGTGTTGGCGGCAATGATTGGCCCACTTTATGGCATCATCATCGTAGATTACTTCTTTATTAAGAAAGAGAAAATTGATGTACCGTCACTGTATACCGAGTCTCCGCAAGGGCTGTACTGGTATAAGGATGGCATTAACATGAATAGTGTATACGCTCTCGCTATAGCGAGTATGGCGGCGATACTTTCGACTTTCTTTATCACTGAACTTGCAAACTACGCGCTGTTTATTGGTGGCTTTGTGTCAGCATTTGTCTACAAATTCTTGATGGAGAAACGCCTGTCTTGGGCTGGAGGCTCTGTTTTGGCGAAACAGCCTTAAACTTAACGCATTTTTATATTTTAAGGCCCGTTCAATGGTGAATGGGCCTTTTTTTACGCTCGTACTATATGGCGGGCATGATGGTTGGTGACTCGTCGGAGGCTGGTTTTTCATCCAATTTCTTTGTTAGCCACTCATAAGCATGGGTGACGTAAAGCTTGTTGAGTTCTCTCTCACACCAACTCTTTGACAGACCTCTGCGATTGAATTCGCTGCCGATTGCTGCAAGGGTTTGGGTGGTCCTTCGTCCGTAATACAAGGTATCGCAAAGCTCAATATTTGACATATATTGAGGGTAGAGATTGACCGTTGATTTGTTGGCGTTGAGGTTTTTGGCTTGATTATGAGTACATCCCGTCAAACCTAGGAAAAACAGAACGATAAGGATCTTTTTCATTGCCCACTTGCTATCGATTAATGCGAGAAAGGCATCATTATAAGCATTGGCTTAAGGTTTGTTTGTCAATTTTGCAACAGGCCGTAACACCCAAGGGTGATTAGGATCTCAAAAGCGTGCCTTTATCACTGGATGAGTCGTGCTTGTCGATACGTCGAAGAACACCAATAGCAATAAACATCGCAACATAAAGGGCCGTACCGCCTATGACCACCGACGGCCATGCCCCATGTTGCCAACAATATAGCAATAGGAACCCACCTAGGCTTCCGCCAATATAGTAGTGCACTAGATAAAGGGCAGTGGCCGTTGCCTTGGCTTGTGTGGCCTTGCGCCCAACCCATCCATAGGCCAAGGTGTGTGTAAAAAAAGCGCCAAAGCTGATCAATAGTAAGCCGAATATCATTGCGCCTAGATGATCAAATAATGCCACCCACATCCCTAGCATACTTAAAGCAGAACCCAGTGCCATGCCTTGTACTGGAGATGAGTATCGAGTCCAGTATCCGGCACACTTAGAGCTGAATGTACCAGCGAGATAGCAGATGAAAATGAGCGATGCGAGACCCACAGGAACATAATGTGGTGCACTGACCAATCGGAAGCCCATTACTGAATACAGATTGACAAACAAAGAGAAGTTAAGCCCTCCAATTAACATGGCAACCCAGACTTTTTGATTTCTAAAATGATCCACTATCGCCCGGTGGTGATGTCGGAAGCTGCTAGAGGATGGCCTGAAATTTTGTTGCTTGGGTAGTAGGTATCCAACCAAAAGAACACCAACTAGGGTAAAGATCAAAGCCACTTGAATAGCGGTAACCACACCATAGTGATCAGCAATCAGCCCACCACTGATCCTGCCCGCGATTCCTCCTAATGAATTGGCAGCAATATAGGTGCCAATGGCCATTGAAAAGGCTTTGTTGTCGAGCTCTTCTGCCATATAGGCCACCGCAACCGCGGCAAATGCAGCGAGAGCGATGCCAATTAAGGCTCTGCATAGAACTAGAAACAGGAATGATTGCTGCAAAAGCATGAGGGCGGAGACAGCCGGAATGGCCAATAGTCCGAACATCATCACGGCTCTTCGGCCCACTGACTCGGATATAACTGCCATGGGTACTAAGCTGAATGATAGAGCGAGAGTAGTAGATGCAAATAGCCAGTTTACTTGAGTCTCTGATACCGAAAACTGCACGGTGAAAGCAGGTAGCATCGGCTGTAGTAAGTACAGATTAGAGAATACAAGAAATGATCCTAGGGCTAAGGATAGGGTGATGCGTTTGTATTCTGGGGACCCGAAACTGACCATAACTGCCTCGATAAGTGTCATTGAGTGATTGAATGTACAAAGTGTGACTACGTTATCATCATGATCTTAATATCAGAAATATATTATAAGTATCATTCCCATATGTTTTTGATCTAATGGAATCCAAGCAACTTAAACATTTTCTTGCGGTGGCAAAACATGGCAACTTTACCCAAGCGGCCAAGGATATCCACATAGCGCAACCGGCGTTGAGTATATCCATAAAGAAGTTTGAACAATCTTTGGGTGTGGTGTTGTTTCGTCGGCAAGAGAAAAAAGTCAGCCTAACCAAAGAAGGTGAAGTGTTGTTAATTCATGCTCAGCGGGTCATTCAGCAGCTTCATGATGCGAAATTGGCGATTGATGAGTTGAAAGGGCTAAAAAGAGGGGAGGTGCGTTTAGGTGCTCCATCAATGATGGGGAGCTATTTTTTTCCTCGTGTGGTGATGGCCTTTAAAAGCCAATACCCAGAGCTTAAGTTGACCCTAGTAGAGGCTGGCACTCGCTCTATTCGCAAAATGTTGCTCAATGGCGAACTGGATTTAGGGGTGATCAATTGTGATGACGTACCAAATGATCTGCATGTGGACCCCCTTTTTACTAGTCAGATGGTAGCTGTGGTTGGCTCTGAACATGAGTTAGCTGATCGAAAAAAAATAGGCTTTGAAGAGTTCTTCGAATATGAGCTCGTTATGTTCAAGCACGGTTATTTTCATAGAGACTTTCTCGATCAGGTCAGTGAAGAAAATGGTTTAACGATGAAATCGTCATTTGAGACGAACCTACTTCCGATGATCCTCAGCATTGTAAAGCAAGAGTTTGCAATAACAGCTTTGCTTGACCTAGTCACAGAATATGAGAGTGGCATCGTAGGAATTCCGTTTTCACCTCCCGTGACATTGGATCTGGGGTTAGCCTGGCGTAAGCAAGGCTACCTGTCTATCGCAGACAAAACCTTTATCGATTTCGTTAAACGCTATGTCTGATCATTAAATTATAAGGCGACTAATCGGCTTGCTCTACTCGAGTTTAAATCACAACCAGTTGCCCTTACTTCCATATTCTTCAATGTGAACGTCAACCATTCACCTCAGTTCTCGATAATTAGATGAATTCCTTTGGCCAAAAAATCAATCGTAATAAAGGACCTAATCAGCTTTCTTGACATTCGCCCCTGCTCGATATCCTCATACCTTTTGTTATTTAGAACTCATAAAACAAAGATAATCTGGCATAAATTATTCATAAACCAACCCGATTAAGTCTTTGTTTTTAGTGGTTTATATAGAGGTTATTGTAAGTTGACGGTCACATTATGATTTTGTTGACCAGCCTCCTTAAACTCTCCCTCATCAACACAGAGCTGTGCGCTAATTTAGGTTGGTTAACTCGCTCGAATACACAGAGGCACCGCCTCGATTGTAGTCCGTGTTATGTGATGGGAAGGGGTGTTAATCCTTTAACGGATGTCATTTAGCGATTCTTCCATCGTCATTATTAAATAGATTAATTGGGAACAAACATGAAGAAAATACTGGGCTTTTCAGCCCTAGTAATTACGGCTTTGACAGCGTCCTCTTCAGTATTTGCTGAAACACAAAGTGATGTGATTGTTAGCAATGTTGATGAGGTCACCTGCGAGCAGTTTTTAGAGCTTGATGAAGAGACCATGCCACTAACAGTAGGGTATCTGTATGCGGTTAATGCAGATGATTCTGATGCTGATCTGATTGAAATCCAAGACTTGGTTAATGTCGAAGTGGCGTCAATTGTCCAAGAATGCACTGTGATTCCAGCAGTGAAATTGGTGGAAGTGGTTAACAGTCATGTAGCCGAGAAAGCCAGAGTTTCAGGTCAAGTCGAAATGGTTATGTAAGGGCTGATGATGAAGAAGAATAAGATTGTATCCGTCGTTAATACACATGCTGAAGCGGAAGAAGTGATGACTACCTTAGTGAACAGTGGTTTTGATGTGAATCATCTCTCTATTGTTGGCAAAGGCTTTGAAACACAAGAGCACGCCACCGGTTTTTATAACATGAACGATCGAGTTAAAACCTGGGGCAAGGCTGGTGCTTTGTGGGGCGGTGTATGGGGCGCCTTATTGGGTTCAGGAATGTTTTGGGTACCAACCTTTGGTGCGCTGCTTGTTGCAGGACCTTTAGTGACCACACTTGTAGGAGCTATTGAGGGCGCAACGATTACCGGCGGTTTTAGCGCTTTAGGTGGTGCACTGGCCAGTATTGGAATACCAAAAGACAGCGTAATCAAATATGAAACGGCAATTAAGACCGATAAATTTTTGATTGTCCTAGACCTTGATGAAGCAGAGGTTGCGGTAGCGAAAGACATCTTGAGTCAGCATCTTGTTGATGTTCATCAAACTGAGGCAGCTGTATGAAGATGAAAGTGATCCTAGCTGGACTGCTAGCGAGTTTAGCTCTTGTGGGATGTACGACAACGAAAGATTTTCTTAATGACCATCAAGATGAAGCTACACAAGCTGCATCCAATCGAGGAAAGTTTGAATTTAGCTGTGATGCCGTGTCGGCAACGGTACTAAACCGTAAAACCATAGAGTTATATCCCGTTGAAATGCCTCAATATCAAGTAGGTATAGCGGGATGTGGCAAGAAAGAAGTCTATATCGTCAATTGTAATCCAGAGAGTGGGTGCATGGTCTATGACAGTGCGCACGACTTTTTGAAAGACACTAAGAAGCAAGACACCACAGCAGCAACCAGTATTGAGTGATAGCAAAGGCTAGTCACTGATAAACAACAATTTTAAGAGAAAAAGCAATGAAACTAATCAAAAAAGCACTACCAATGATCGCAGTATGTTCAACGCTAGCGTTCGCTCAAGGCGCAGTAGCAAAGAACATCACACACCAAGGTGATTTTGAAGATCAGATGTCACAGATAGAACAAGTTTTTGAGTCAGAAGTTTATGTAGCATCTGATTCTGAATTCAATAGATCGAGTGTTACTCTAGATATCGAAAAAGAAATGAACGACATCTATGTGACTACAGATGAAGCAGAAGCGCTAGGGCTAACCAAGTCACTTTCATTTCATGTATACAGTGTCATTAGTGTTCAGCAAGTGAGCGATACGATTGCCAAAATGATTCATCGTGATGCGCCAACTTATTTCTCTGTAGAGCTGTACTCTAACCCTATGGGTAGATCTGACATGGTTGAATACGTAGCTAAAGTAACTGAGTACCAATAAATACGCAGTGAAAAGTTTGTTCATTCGATAAAGTGACGGCTAACTCCCAAGCTAGTATCGGCACTGTTAAAGCCTTAGCGTTTTGCGCTAGGGCTTTTTCGTTTTATAACGAACAACCCTTTGTCGAGGGGAAGGGGGTTATGACACTGAATGCAAATAACTGTAAAATATTGTTTCTAGTGGCTAAAAATGAGTGCGTTAGTGTGCATATAAAGAGGTAAAATTTTATGAGCGCATTCACTTTTTGCACTGTTCTGACTGAATTTTCTGAAATGTTGCTATCTAATAGCATATGCAACCCAAAATATAATGAAATGCCTCGATATGAGGCTAAAACTCTGGACTGGTTTCTACCTAAATATATGAAAAGAACACTAAACGGATTGACTCTTACGCTGTTAGCATCCTTATCATTTTCTGTTGTGGCCGCGCCAATTGCGCTGCCAAATCCTCCGTCTCTTTCTGCAAAGGGTTACGTGCTTCTGGATTACAATTCAGGAGAAGTGATTGCAGAACACAATCCACACACGCAACTTAAACCAGCGAGTTTGACTAAGCTAATGACCAGCTATACGGCTGGACAAGAGCTTAACCGTGGCAACGTTTCTAAGACGGATAGCGTTACTATCAGTCGTGAAGCTTGGGCAAGAAATTTCCATGATTCATCGAAGATGTTTATCGAGGTGGGCACCAATGTTCAATTTAGCGATTTACTGCGCGGTCTAATTATCCAGTCGGGTAATGATGCGTCTGTGGCTATCGCGGAGCATGTTGCGGGCTCTGAAGGTGCATTCGTCGATTTGATGAACAACTGGGCAAGACGCCTTGAACTGAATAACACTTACTTTGCGAATCCGCATGGCTTGGATGATCCAAACCAATCTACAACACCTTATGACATGGCGAAGCTAGGTCAGGCATTGATTCGTGATGTTCCAACACTATTTCCCCTTTATAGCGAAACTTCTTTCACCTATAACAACATCACTCAGCACAACCGTAATGCCTTGCTGCGAGATAAAAGCATGAACGTGGACGGTATGAAAACCGGTTACACCAAGGGAGCAGGTTACAGCCTAGTGAGTACGGCGACTCAGGGTGATATGCGTTTGATCTCTGTAGTGATGGGTACCTCTAGTGCCAACACTCGAACCTCTGAAAGTAAGAGCCTGCTTAACTATGGCTTTAGGTTCTTTGAAACCATCAAGCCACATGAAGCCAATGCTGAAGTGACCGCTACTCGAATTTGGATGGGACAAGACAACCAACTTAGTGTCGGTGTAGAGGAAGATGTGTTCATGTCCGTGCGTCGAGGAGCTGGTAACAACATTCAGGCGGTAGTGGATTTGCCAAATGAGCTTAAAGCACCTGTTTATCAAGGTGACACTATCGGCACGCTGAACTATATGGGTTCAGATAATCAGGTAATTAAGAGTGTGCCATTGGTTGCTTTGCATGATGTAGAGCCTGGCAGCTTTTTCAAGCGATTGCTTGACCGCATTCGTATCTGGTTAGGTTGGGGTTAAAATACAATAGCTTGTATATCAAGCTAACAGCCAAAAGTTAGAGATAGACCACTAGCATCTCTCGCGCCTTTAATGCAAAATACAATCATTATCATTTGAGGGTTGTTTATGCAAAAGATCGTGATTTGGGGAGCGGCCAGTGGTTTAGGCGCTGCTATGGTGGCTCATTTTGTAGAGCAGGGATTGGATGTTACGGCTGTAGCAAGAAACCCAAGCAGAAACCCTATGCTAGACACGGTATCCACCTTAACGTGCGACGCTACGGATAAAGGGCAGGTGGAAGCCGCGGTAGATTGCATTGCCGAAGATGCTTGGGTGATTTCCAGTATGGGAAGTTTTCAATCTGATAACCCAGTGGACTACATTGGTCATCGCTATCTTATCGATGCGCTACAAGCGAAAGGCGTAAAGCGTTTCTTACTCGTAACTTCGCTGGGGTGTGGAGACAGTTGGCAGTATTTGTCGGATAGAGCGAAGCAGGTCTTTGGCAACTCTGTTCGAGAAAAATCCTTAGCAGAATCTTGGCTTCAAACCAGTACTCTTGATTTCACCATTTTAAGACCCGGCGGTCTAAAAGACGGTGAGGCAAATCAGCGTGGTGTGCTATCAAAGCATGGAGAAATTCATGGTTCTATCCATCGTGCAGAAGTGGCTCGACTGGTACATGAGTTGTTATTGAGCCAAGAGAGTGTAGGGCAAATCTACCAATGTGTAGAGAGCTAACCATAGAGTGCTAAGACGCTAAAAACTAAACTATCTATCGAAAACACCACTCACCTGAGTGGTGTTTTTTTATCTGTGCCCATTGGCTTTAACTCACCGCCATTCATTACCAGAATATGTTTTTACAATGTTCATAGGGTAAGCGAATTAGAATAGAAATGTGATTTATGTTACGCTTTGCGCGCACAATTTCGTGCACAACCTAAACGGAGGACTGTTCTGTTGTATTTCTCTATTGATAGAGATTTAGAAACGCAACCTAATATAATTTTTTATGGATGACGAAAATAAGAAGTACAGTATAGAAACTACCGACTATGAGGTAGGCCAGGATAATATTCAAAAATGGGGCTTCGATATACACAACCCCGTATTCGGAACTAGCGCAGTTCTCATCATAGTAACCCTCATAAGCTTGTTACTGGTTGGTCCTACAACCGCTCTTAATTCATTAAACTCCCTTAAAAATGGCATCATCGAACAGTTTGACTCGTTCTTTATGTGGGCCACTAACTTTTTCCTTTTATTCGCGTTTGTGCTGATACTATCCCCTCTGGGTAAGATTCGTATTGGTGGCAAAAACGCAAAATCAGAACACAGCACCTTGTCGTGGATAGCTATGCTATTTGCTGCCGGTATGGGTATCGGCTTATTGTTCTGGGGTGTTGCTGAACCCGTTGCATACTTTACCGACTGGTATGGTACTCCATTGAATGTTGAAGCCTATAGTGAAGAAGCCAAAGCAATGGCTCTTGGCGCAACTATCTTTCATTGGGGTCTGCACGGTTGGAGCATTTACGCCATAGTGGCACTGTCACTGGCCTTCTTTGCTTACAACAAAGGCTTACCGCTATCTATCCGTTCAACGTTCTACCCAATATTTGGTGACAGAGCATGGGGATGGCTAGGGCATACCATTGATATTCTTGCCGTTTTGGCAACTCTATTTGGGCTTGCAACCTCTCTAGGCCTTGGCGCGCAACAGGCGACCAGTGGATTCAACCATGTATTTGGTCTTGAGGGCGGCATTGGCACTCAATTGATCATCATTACTTTAGTGACCTTTATTGCATCATTGTCCGTAATGCGTGGCATTGACGGCGGTGTGAAGGTCCTAAGTAATATCAACATGATCGCAGCGTTTATACTGTTGGTGTTTGTTACCATTGTTGGCTGGAATAGCGTATTGCCTTCTTTATGGGCAACGATCTCTGGCTACGCAACAAACGTCATTGAGCTGAGCAATCCTCATGGTCGCGAAGATAGCGTATGGATGCACGGCTGGACTGTATTCTATTGGGCTTGGTGGATCTCTTGGTCACCATTTGTAGGCATGTTTATCGCGCGTATTTCCAAAGGCCGAACGGTTCGAGAGTTCTTGATTGCGGTAATTGTTATCCCAACAGCTGTTACTCTAGTATGGATGTCAGTGTTCGGTGGCATTGCTATCGACCAGGTGGCGAATAAGATCGGGTTACTCGGTGCAAATGGATTAACGGATATCTCGTTAACCTTGTTCCACGTATACGACGCAATGCCGTTTAGCTCAGTGCTATCAATCCTTTCAGTAGTATTGATCTTAGTCTTCTTTGTCACCTCAGCAGATTCAGGCTCTCTGGTAATAGACAGTATCACCGCTGGTGGTAAGGTCGATGCACCTGTACCGCAACGCGTATTCTGGACCTGTATGGGAGGCGCCATTGCAGGAGTCATGCTGTGGATTGGCGGTAAAGATGCATTGCAAGCATTGCAGTCTGGAGTAGTAACAACTGCTCTACCATTCGCAGTAGTACTGCTAATGATGTGCATAAGCTTAATCAAAGGTCTCAGAACCGAGATCCATGAGTACAAGCCACAAGTTGCCTCAACTCAAGAAGCGTAAGTACGTCAAATCTTAAGTTGAATCTATTACTAAGCCTGAGCGTTTTATCGTTCAGGCTTTTTTATGCTCCTTCTCAGGTGGTTGGGAGTCGAAAAACAAAACCGGTAGTTGCATCGTGAATTATTGGTCACTTATTTTTAGGGACTTAACTTAGCGAGTTCAGTTACTGTGACTTGAAAAAACTGGCGAGAGCTCTTTGGGAAAGGTAGTGCCAGCAAGTTAATGAAAGAGAGATAAAGCCACTGACTCAATTTGTAAGAAAGCTAAAATCATACCTCTATTGATTGCTTTTTTATTAAGGCAAAGGCGGCCTTCCTTGGAAAGCCGCAATGAACCGTTTTTTAGTTTAGATTAGCGCATCAATTGTGAATTCAGCTCTTCCATTTGTCTGCGTCTTTGCCAAAATGCTTCCGCAGCTTGTTCACTTTCAGTTAGATTGGGTTTTGCACCAATATAATTAGTTAAGGTTTTTTCTGCTGGCATTCTGTATACAGAAGACTCGTTAGTCTCACTGACTTTGTGGGCGAGAGAAGTCTCCGACAACCCTAGTGCGACTATCTGACCAGGACTGAATGCAACACCTTCCCAAATGGTAAGCTCATCGACCACAGCGGCATGACCGTTGTTATACGATTGAGCATGATCATTATTGATTAACCATGGAAGGCCAGTATGAATAGTTTGATTGCGTGAGCCAGTTAGATCAACACTGCCAAAATGCAATTTACCCTCACCATCGTAGACACCAAAAGTCATTACACCAAAACCTTCGTTGTTTGACCAAGGTGCCGTTTTATCAACGCTTGCTACGAGAAGGTTCCACTTTAGATTGTTTTCGTCAGTTGTTGCTGTGTAAGGAAGTTGAACAAAGCAGCAACTGCCTTCTCCATCGATGCCAACTTGTAGTTTCAGGCTGTCATTAAGTTGAGCTAAAATCATTCCGTTTGCAGATGAAGCCCAGCGTTTATTCGTCATTACGGCAGGATCATAAGAGGTACCATCTCCCACAAACCAAAGTGAAAACGTAAACTTATCAGTATTAGTAATTACGTCTTCAAATAGTAGATCTTGGTTAAAGTTGCGGATATGGTGTAGTGAAGAATGGTACTTTCCAGGTGCCGATGTTATCTCCGGTTCACCTGTCGTACTTAAGTCAACACCACCATTGATAGCGTTACTAGTTAAGTCATCATCAAAAGTATAGAGGGCGCTTATTGATTGGAAAGGCAGAGTATCATAATCAACATCTTCGATGATTGTCACTGATGCGGTGATGGATTTTGGTATGTTGTTGTTGATTAGTGTAAAAGTGAGCTGGTGGTTTCCAGAAGATAGATGATCAAGTGATGGGGAGAACGAATACAGCTCACCTATAGTAATATCATCGATTACGGCAAGCTCGTCACCATTAATTAGTACCTGAACAGGCAGGTTATTTGATGGAGTAAAGACGATATCAAGCTCATTACTTTCTTGTTCGATGTCCACAAATAGTCCGCGAACACCAATATCACCGATGAGAGGAGTGCCTTCTATTCCCCACTCAGGTTGAATTTCAACATCATGCCAAGTTAGCAACGTTGGGGTGACATCTGTTTGTGCGATATAACGATATATACCGTCTTTATCTCGATTGCCAACGGATTTTAAGGGAGAGGTGAACTGTTCGTTAAGCAACTCTGCATGGCTTGATGCAACCCATATCTTCTTTGCATCAATATCTTGGGAGCCGTGAGCACAATCAACTGAACCATTGTCTTTTTGACGGTTAAAACCGTGGTCGGGTGCAACAATAACTAGCCACTCTTCGTCAAATTGTGCCTCGCGTTGCTCGATAGCATCGAGCATGTATCCGAAGATTTGGTCCGCCTCTTCAATGGTTGTCACATAATCATCGGACCAAGCACCACCGCTGTTTCCATAGTTGCAGTGACCAGAGTAATCAACCATATCTATGGTAGTGAATAGAGAGTGGTAATCTCCAGATAAGATTTTATCAGCTAAAACTTTACTGTTTTCATGCTCCGAAGGACGGTCAGTCCCAGTTCGAAATGCATGTTTATGTTCTATATTGCTTAAATTAAAATTAATGTAATCAAATATTGGCCAGTTTGGATATAAACCGATTTGAAATTCTTCTTTGTCGTTCTTTAAGTGTTCCCAAACAGTTTGAAAGCCATTCTCTCCGGATTTTTGAATAGTGTGCCAACTTCCCGTCCAAAGTGTGGATTCACCTTCTACTGTACTTGTGCCAGATTGAGATAAGGTACCAGAGATACCTCCGGTATAAGCTTGTTGAATGCTAAGCTTGTCTAGGTTGGGAGTGTTCGCATTCAATAGCGCCTCGAAGCGTGTTCCGTCGATCATCACAAGTAAAGACTTTCGCTCTTTTTCTATAGGCTGTGGCTCATCATCATTTGAGGTGCTATTACACCCACCTAGAAGAGCAAGTACAGCTGCACCGCTCGCATATTTTATGATTTTAATCATGTGGTTAACTCCAGTTTTTGGCAATGAAGGAAGATTAGTTGCGAACCATGTCAATTGTGTTTCATCTATCGATAGTTTTTCTTTACAAGCTGACAAGTAAATTTTACTTGTGCTCTATGTCGAAGGACTCGCTTGCAGTGATGATGATCAAGTCTATTGTTTTTCTTGTTTCATCAGGCTTTAACAGAAGTGGCGTAAGTTATTTCAATACTTGTAAGAACAAGCATGACTTATGAATTTAAATAGGGCTCCTCTGAAACAGAGTCAGCGTCGTATCCCTCCTTTTAAAGCACTGAGAGCCTTCGAGTCAGCAGCGCGACATGGAAGCTTCTCGCTAGCCGCTGAAGAGTTGAACGTCACTCGCGCTGCGGTAAGCCAACAAATTAAACTATTAGAGCAATATCTGGACTCCAAACTGTTTGAGCGGGCTGGGATTAAGCTAAAACTGACAGAGCAAGCGCTGGACTACTTACCATTATTAACTGATACACTCGACAACCTAGCCTTTGGAACGAATCATCTTTTTGGTCAGAAAAAGCGGGAGACATTGAAAATTCGTGTCGCTCAGAGTTTTTGTCATATGTGGCTGTTGCCAAGACTGGCCGATTTCCATAGAAATTACCCAAACATCGCACTCGAGTTTTACAGCACGACAAACTTGTACCCGAGTAATAACAACACTGTTGATCTTGAAATCGTTAATGGTTACGGGAATTGGAATGCAACCGAATATGAAACTCTAGGAAGAAAAGAAGAGTGGTCAGTTGTGGCGAGTCCCCAGTTTTTGAATGAGCATGACTTTGCCTTGGATATTGAGGCTATTGCTTTGTTTCCAAAGATAGAAACACTTGGATACAACGAGGGTTGGAAAACATGGTTTGCCCTTCATGATTCGTCGCTGATTTATTCTGCACCAATGATGCAGTTTGACAGCACGCAACTGTCTGTTGAGGCCGCAATTCAAGGGTTAGGGATGCTGATCGCAAAATCAGTATTAGTCGATGATGCTTTAAAGCAAGGCACATTAAAGTTAGCCCACCCAAGGACAATGCCAAGTCAAAGTCAGCATTATTTAATCAAGAATATAACTCATCATAATGCTAAAAAAATCAATACATTTAGGGAATGGTTGGCTCATTGCGATATGTTGTTAGAAGATAGAAAGTGTTGATTTGCTGAAACCTCTGACTTTGATAACCTAATTTAATTGCAGATCTATGCTAGAAGTACTGACGCAAAACAAATGGGTGGCTTAATATTGTTGATATAAGGTGTTATCGGACAAATAACACCTTATAATCTAAATTTGACCTATATAGTAAAATATAGATTGGCTCTACATACTAATGTATATTTGCTTCATTGCTTGAACAAGCCTGATTACTTCTGCTTTAGAATGGAATAAGTGTGTTGAAATTCTTAATGCATGTGATTGCTCAGTATCTGATTTATATAGCCTGAAGCTAGTCGTTCGTACTGTAAATCCAAGCTCATCACGTAATCGATCTCTAAATATAGTTAGCAGTTCGATGTCATCAAGATTAAATGGATTAATAGTAGTGATACCGCTTAATAGATCTTTATCATTTGGAGCAAAATAATAAGCATCAGGAAATGCATCTTTGAGTTGCTCTTTACATAAGCTTGAAAGTTCAAGTACTCGATCTTCTATTTTTTGTCGTCCAATCTCATCCCATAGGAAGCAACTGTCTGTCAGTGCTTGCTTAGCGGGTAAATTGTCATTACCTATCCCTTGCAACTGTGACTGTATAGTGGCAGTTGCCGAATGGGCAGACGATGAGTTTACGGGCCAAAACACATGCTCTCTATCGTTCCAATATTCTTTAAGGCGCGACGCATTATCCCTCACATAAAGGATACCTGATGCCCCTGGACCACATTGCCATTTATGACCTGATCCTGCGTAGAAGTCGCAATCAATATCTTTGAAATCGAGGTTCATCATGCCAATAGTATGTGCCCCGTCTATTAACGTAGGTACATTGTGCTTCTTCGCAAGTTCACAAAGTTCTTTCGCAGGTAATGTCACACCACTGACATAAGGAATATGAGAGAAAACCATCAGCCTCACGTTACTATGGCTTTGCAGGGCTTTCCTGAAAGCCTTAATTATATCATTGGCTTTGAGTTTATTTTTACCCGTGTAAACAGGCAAATCTATTTCAACTAATTCAGCGCCACATCGTTCTACGGCGATGTGTAACGGAGACAACCCGCCGCTGTGTTCTTGGTGCGTTGTGAGGATAACATCACCATGCTTGAAGTTGAGCCCACTAATAATACTGCACATGCCATCAGTGGTATTGCGGCTAAGTACTATCTCATCTTCTTCGGCCCCAAATCCAGAAGCGATACTTTTAGCCATATCATTGACTCTTGATAAACCGCCATTACCCCATGGCGTTGAGGCTACTAGCTTATTATTTTGAGAGTATTCTTTCAGCACTGAACGCGGCATCGATCCTGTAGTGCCAATGTTCATATAAACACTGTCTTTTTCAAGAACAAACATTTTTCTGATTTCTTTCCAATAATCCTCGCCAGAATACCACTGGTCTAGATTTGCATAGTTTTCTAGGTATGTATCGGCAACTACGCTCTTCGATATAAACATGCTACTTGCCACAGTAGCGGCGGAAAAACCAATGCCTTTCTTTATAAAGTCACGTCTATTTGTAGATTCAATATTTTTCTCTTTCATATCATAAACTCCTTTTTAAACGTCTATGAATATTTTTATAGATAAAAACAACCAGATCAATAGATAAAAAAACTTAGATTTTTATATTACAAGATGTAAATGATTTGATTTAAATTGGTGCATTGAGCTAGATAGTTTTCATGCATTTAAATAAAAAGATGTACAGGATTTTTGTGTTGATATTACTATTTGTTATAGCTATCGACTAATTGCACTGTTATGGGTAGACCAAGGTTAAATTACTATTTCAGTATGCACTGTAAAAAATATTTACGCACTAAATTGGACAGATGGTGAAGTCTATACAGTTAAATAGTTACTGTGCTAAGAATAAATTACATTCTTAAGGAGTACTAAAAATGAAAAATCTAAAGGGTTTAATTTTCACAGCTATATTGTCACTATCTAGCCTTAATGTATTTGCCAGTAGTGTGGTGTTACATTCAGATCAAGCGCCAGCAGCGATTGGTCCATATGTGCAAGGGATTGACTTAGGTGGTTTTGTCATCACGTCAGGCCAGATTCCAGTGAACCCAGTCACAGGAGAAGTTTCTGACGATATCAAAGAACAAACAAAGCAGTCTTTAGAGAATGTTAGAGCTGTTATCGAGCAGGCAGGGCTTACACCTGAGCACATTGTTAAAATGACGGTGTTTGTTAAAGACCTTAATGATTTCGCTAAAGTAAATGAGGTTTATGGAGAGTTCTTTGACAGCTACAATGTGAAGAACTACCCGACACGCTCAACGGTTGAAGTTGCGAGATTGCCTAGAGATGTAGGTATCGAAATAGAAGCAATAGCGATCAAGAAGTAGGTTAGTATAACGAGTCTCAGTAAGCCGTTGTAGTGACTGAAACTCGTTGTTTTTATATCACAACTAAATCCGCACCGTCCTTTTTCCGCTCGATACGTAAACTGCACATTACTGACTTAAAAGTTTCAATCTAAATGAGATTGAGGATGCAGAAGTTGATGCGGAACTCACCTTGATTCTACAGGGCTATGATACGAGAACTCGAGATTTTATAGACGAAGGTTTGCCTAGTTTTAATTTACCCAATCACAGGATAATGGAAGTAAAGAGCGTAGACGCTCAAATTGATTGGGCAGAAGCGGGTTTTTAGCTTAAAATTCGCGCTCGCGGCTGCACATGAATTTCAGTCAACTTTAGAGAAAATACTATGATTGTAGAAAATGTGCTTCTTGAATATTACGCAGAAATGCTAAAGGTTTGGGAGAATTCAGTCCGAGCAACTCATGACTTCATATCAGAAGAAGACATTAAGTTTTTTAAACCAATTATCATCGAGCAAGCTTTTCCCGCTGTCACATTGAGATGCGTTAAGAACGAAAGTGGTTCAATTTTGGGTTTTGTGGGTATCCACGACTCAAAGGTTGAAATGCTATTCATTTCAAACGAGGCAAGAGGTCAAGGCGTTGGTAAGGTGCTACTGCAACACGCTATTGAGCAGTTAGGCGCAACCAAGGTAGATGTGAATGAACAAAATCCATTGGCCGTAGGTTTCTATGAGCATATGGGCTTTAAAGTCGTTTCACGCTCACCGCTAGATGATATGGGTAAACCATTTCCTATTTTGCATATGACATTATAAAGCTCGGTTTGTCGTAACCAAGTTTGCTAGAAGAAACGCCCAAGGCTAATAACTTTGGGCGTTTCCGTATGCACTTTTCGCATTGTGAAGCCCAGCAGTAAATGGGGCTAGGCAACCACCTTCTTGGAGATGCAAGCGTAGGTTACTCTTAGGTATGCAATCTCTGCATGTCGAATAGTACAATTTTTTTCCTGAAACTCGCTCACCGCTGATTTCTACAGACTGTAATTTTCGAAATCCGAAAGTCTCTGGTAAATAAGCCTTTATTTCACCGGTATTGACTCTTCGTTCATTGTAAACAATAAGTGATAACGTCATTGAGCCTTTGTTTTATCCCTCCCGCGTGAGACAGCACTCATCCTTGATAAATGTCAGTACTTCCTCGAGAAGGCCATATTCTGAAATACAACGTAAGATCCTGCCTTCTCGTTTTTGACTAATCAGACCGACAGAAACCAGACTGGTGATGTGGTGTGACAGTGTTGAGTTCGGAACGCAAAGCATACTTTGAAGCGCACCTACTGGGATACCAGTGGCACCGTATTTGACCACTTCCTTATAGATACACAACCTTGTTGGGTGACCGAGTTCTTTTAGTACCTTAGCCGCGTCTTCTAGTTGCATTGCCTGTCTCACTCTTATCAATTGAATGGATTTCGTCTTTAGCTATTTATTTCCAATTAATTGGAAATAAGGTTTGACTTTACTCTGTTTGGTTTTATAATTCCAGAATAATCGAAATGATAGAGTTTAAATCATGAATCCTGAAATCCTTAATATGGCCAAAGAAGCTGGTGGCATGTTTGTCTTCCTAGCGGCCGAATTGACCGTTCTATTCCTACTCATTAGCTATATCGTTGGTATTCTTCAAGAATATCTAACACCAGAAAAAGTGCAGTGGATCCTGAGTTCAAAAAACGGTAAAGGTTACTTTATCGCAGCTTTACTTGGTGCCATTACCCCGTTTTGTTCATGCTCAACAATCCCATTCTTGAAAGGGCTTTTAAGAGCTCGAGCAGGATTTGGTCCAATGATGGTTTTCCTATTTGGTAGCCCACTTCTTAACCCTATTATCATTGGTTTGTTTGTTGCTACCTTTGGTTGGAAGGTTGCGCTGTTCTACTTCACCATCGCTATGGTGGTATCCATAGGTGCAGGTTATGCGCTAGAGAAGCTAGGTTTTGAACGCTACGTAAAACCAGAAGCCTATGATTCAGTAAACACTGCCGCATCGTGCTGTGATTCAAAATCAGCTCCAGTAAAAGAAGAGACATCTTGCTGCGCTCCAAAAGTAGAAGAGGCTTCTTGTTGTGATACTCAGGCGAAGCCAGTTCAAGCTGTAGTTGAGTCGTCTTGTTGTGCACCCAAGGTAGAAGAAACGTCTTGCTGTGGCACCGAAGCTAAAGCAGAAGAGAAGGTTGAAAGTCGTTGGATGCGTATCTGGCGTAGTACTTGGGTGGATTTCAAACAAGTATTCCCTTACCTAATGCTAGGTATTGCGATTGGCTCGTTCATCTACGGCTTTATTCCAACAGACTTGATTGCTCAATATGCTGGTGATTCAGTTTGGTACGCGATTCCTGTAGCCGCTATCATTGGTATCCCATTGTACATTCGTGCAGAGGCGGTTATTCCATTGAGCATGGCGTTGGTTAAAAAAGGCATGGCTCTGGGTTCGGTAATGGCTCTTATTATTGGTAGTGCTGGCGCAAGTCTTACCGAAGTGATTCTGCTTAAGTCTATCTTTAAGAATCAGATGATCATCGCATTTGTGAGCGTCATTCTAACCATGGCAATCAGTGCAGGTTATCTATACTCCATCATCTTTGGCTAAGTATTAAAGATGATATTGAAAGGGCTCCCTTTGGGAGCCTTTTTGTTTTGATGAAAGAGTATTAACAAGGTTAGCTAGATCAACTGCCCATAGATATAGGCAAGTTCGGCCACTGTTTTCGCCGAAAACTTCTTCATTAAGCTCGCTCTGTGTACTTCCACAGTTCTCATCGCAATACAAAGCTCATCGGCAATTTTCTGATTGCGCTTGCCATCGATGATCTGCTTTAAGATGTCTTTCTCTCGTTCAGTTAATGAGGCGTAAGCTTTTCGATACCCTTTGATGTGCAAATGCTTCTCGGAGGCTTCTAATCCTTTCATGATAGCTTCAGCAAGCTCACTGCCTTTCACTGGCTTTTGAAAGAAGTTAACAGCTCCGGCTTGTAATGCCTCAACGGCCATAGGGACATCGCCATGTCCGGTTAGATAGATGACTGACAGGGAGCTTTGTGCCTTGAGCATCAAGTCATGTACCTGTTGGCCTCGCATCTCGGGCATACGGCTATCCAATACCACACAGCCTGGGGCATCAAGGTCGACGGAATCCAAAAAGCTCGGACCGTCTTCAAACGCTGATACTGTAAAATCGTGCTCTTCTAATAAAAAGACCAGTGAGTCACGCATCGACTCATCGTCATCAACGACGTAAACCGGTAACCTTTGATGGAGATCAGACATAGCGAGATTCCTTATGAATCATTTGAAGAGGTTAAGGGCAATGTCACTGTCACCTGACAACCGTGAGGAGTGAGTGAAGTAAACGTCATTTGACCACTGTGGTCTTCTATTACGTCCTGGCATATTGCAAGGCCTAAACCGAGCCCATTTTCTTTGCTACTGATGAAGGCTTGAGTCGCTTGCTGCTCTGTGAAATCCAAGCCCGTGCCATTATCAATAACCGACAACATCATTGTATTGGAGTGATATTCGGTGATCACCCTAATTGTCGCGAATTCTCTATTCTTACACTGAATATCAGAGGTTGCGCTTGCTTCGCGCTCTTGTTGGGCATCGCAGGCATCCGTGGAATTATTAATAAGATTAACGATCACTTGCTGCAACCCAATGGGGTCAACATAGAGTTCTATGGGTTGGCCGATAGTGGAGCGTTCTATGTTGATATTGTGCCTTTGCAATCTAAATTGCAGTAACTCAATGGTCTCTGTCATTAACTGTTCTATATCCGTCAGTGATTTCTTAGAGGATCGTTTTTTAATCATGGTTCTCAAGCGCTGAATGATCGCATCAGCGCGATCCACCTGAGACTGAATCTTCTCAAATACGGGTTTTATATCGGTTAACGGTTTGTTCTTTGATATGCGTAACAATCCGCCCTCGCTGTAGTTTCGAATGGCGGCGAGCGGTTGATTGATCTCATGTGCCAGACTGCTACCAAGTTCTCCAACGACTGCAATACGTTGCGAATGCTCAAGCTGTTCGCTCTTGTTTTTTAGCTTGTGTAATGTGGATTCCAGCTGTTTTTTACTGCGGCTGAACTTGTATTCTAGCCAGAAGTGATAGGCGTTTAATATCACCACAAAGATGAAGAAAGCCCACGCCCATTGTTGATTGTGCTTGAGCCAGATTAACGCCTCTTTCCACCATGGCTGTTGTAGTGGGTGCATGTCCAATTGTTGATAAAGTTTGTCTATGGAGAGCAAGCTCGTAGGGGAGGTCCAACCCGATGCATTTGCGGCTATGGCGGGTGCACTGTCCTTTGGCATGGAAAGTAACACCTGGCTCATTTGCTTTGCCAGTGCCGATGAAGCCCTTTCTGTCTTAGCAAAAGACCAGTTTGGATATAGAGGAGTAGAGACTTGGCACCGAAAGCCCTCGGGGGCTTGATTTTGGATGACACGATATTGTCCCACGACCAATAAGCCTTCGTTGATCATATTCTCAACTAAACACACGGGAACGACAGCCGCCTCGATGTTCCCCTCTCGCAATTGGTACAAGCTGGCATCGATCGGGAATCCAAGGAACTGTGTGTTTGCGAAGAACTGGCTCGGGTTTAATCCCGCTTTCATCACTTGATAGCGCATGGTGAGGTAGCCCCCAAATGCCTTTTGTGAGACAGCTGCAATGGGTTTGCCACTAAGTTGTTCAAATGAGATATAAGGCGACTGATTCCTGACCACTAAGGCTGAGCCAATACCTCGAGTATTGCTGAGCCCTTGCTCATCAAAATTGTCACTGGTCATGGTTGCCATCCACGACAAGGCGTATTGGCGTCCCAATCGGACGGCTTGTCCAGGGTTGGTGACCACAAAGTCGACCTCAACCTTTTTTACTGCCTCCGCCATCTCATCTAAGTTGAAAGGCTTTAGAACGAAACGTTTATCCGGAATGCGTTCCGACAACCAATCCATGGTGGGTTGCCAGCGTTGTTGTGCCGACAGCTTACCTCTGGTGGCTAAGACGCCCACCTCGATGATCTGTGCTGACTCTGCCACCACATTAGGCTCTTGTTCAGTTTGTTCTGCCAAGCACAGGCCTGCCGTCAGACTCATGCAGCAAAGACCAATGCCTCTAATAAGGGTGCGAATTATCACTGAAATCCTTTTCTCCTGCTTAGCCCTAGATTTATTGCAATGTGCTTTCGATGCTAAGAGTTAACACATTAACTTTCGAAATCAGACTTTTAGGGCGCTCTATATGAAGCATAACAGCTAGATGGGTAAAACCTAATTTGTTCTAGATCAAGTTTGATCGGGGTATGTGGAAATCCACAATATCTCGAGTACGTCCAAAATCCGACAATGAGCCTAATAGATAGAATACCCATTGATAGGCATCATTATGGACTCATTGAAAAGACGGTTTCTCAGCCAGTTCGGTAAGATTTCCGCCGGAGCCGCACTTATTCCCGTAGTCGGGGTTAACACCGCGGTTGCAAGCACAGCCATTCGCAATAACGACCAAGCTGACCGAAAGGGCCAAGTTGGTAAGCGTTATGCGATGGCAATTGACCTACGTAAATGCGTGGGCTGTCAGGCTTGTACGGTTGGTTGTAGTGTGGAAAACCAAGCGCCAATTGGCCAGTTCAGAACCACAGTCAAACAATACGAAGTCTCTCTTAATGATGGCACTACGGCTCAGCAAGAAGTGAAGTCCTTCATGTTGCCTCGCCTATGTAACCATTGTGACAACGCACCCTGCATCAAGGTTTGCCCTGTTCAAGCCACCTTCCAACGCGAAGATGGCATTGTGATGGTTGATAACGAACGTTGCGTTGCGTGTGCCTATTGTGTTCAAGCCTGTCCTTACGATGCTCGCTTCATCAATCACGACACCATGACTGCTGACAAATGTACCTTCTGTGCACATCGCCTAGAAGATGGTTTGCTACCGGCTTGTGTCGAAACTTGCGTGGGTGGTGCGCGTGTCATTGGTGATCTTAAGGATCCAAACAGCGAAATTAATCGTCTGCTTAATGAAAATAAAGACGACATCAAGGTGCTCAAGCCTGAGCAGAATACCAATCCGCATGTGTTCTATATCGGAATGAATGAGCGATTCGTCAGCCACATAGAGGGCAAGGCTGCGATTTATGACCCTGCGACTGATCATCAAGAATCCGCTATTGCGACACAAGGAGAAAAGGCATGAATATCACTGAGGTGTTAGTTCCCGCTCAAGAGGTTGCTTGGCTACCGTGGGCTGTTCAATATTTCTTCTACATTGGTTCTGCGTACGCTGCTGCGATTTTGTTCCTGATTGCGCTTATCTTCAAAAACTCAACCAGTCACCAGTTTCGTTCAGCACTTGTGTTAGTGACGGCAATTGGCGGGATTGTTGGACCACTGGCTTTGACCGGTGATCTGCACCAACCAGGCAGAGCATGGCACTTCTATGCTCATATTACCCCTTGGTCTTGGATGTCGCTGGGCTCTTTGTTCTTGCCTTTATTCTCTGGGCTCGCTGTCGCTACAGCGTGGGTCTATCTAAGAGATGACATTGCACAATTGAAACACAGCGAGAACCCACTGCTAAAACGCTTGGCTTGGTTGACTCTTGGTCAATGGAAGGTATCGGGAAAAATGATGGTGGCATTGGCTGCGACTACCGTACTGTCTGGTTTAAGTATTGCTCTTTACACTGGAGCAGAGATCGCGGTTTTGGCAAGTCGACCACTGTGGCATCAGCCTGCATCACCTTTGCTTTGGTTCACTACGGCATTCTTCGCCGCGATTGGTTTAACCTTGTTGATTTTGGTTCTATTGCCTTCAACCAAGCCAAACCTGACAACAACCGACATCGCTATAGTGCAAAGAACCACTACCTTGGTCGGCGCCCTTGCCATCATTCTTACATCGATCTGGGCATCAAATCATGGTGAGTTTAACCTATATGAAAACCACGCTTGGGGTATCAACCTAGGCATCATGACCCTGAGTATCTTGCTGTGTATGGTGTTAGCTGTACCGTTTTCACGCCTATCGCAAACTAAGCTCGGCATGACAGCAGTGGCTACTGTCGCCATTGTTTCAGCATGGGCTGTACGTTGGGTAACCATGATGGAAGTTCAAACCATTCCACGCATTGATGTGGGTCCATACCCTTATGAGTTACCAATGGGTAGTGAAGGCTTACTCGGCATTATTGGAATGTGTGGATTATGGTTGGCCTTGGCTTTGTTGGCCTCTGAGATAGTGTCGACAAAAGCGGGCTTACCTAAATCAAATACTCCTTCATCTCTTAACCATTCACATAGCTTGTAGTCTGAGGAATCATCATGGATAACAAACGTCGTCAATTTTTGAAAGCAGGCCTTGCTGCTGGTGGTGTTGGAGCTTTTGCTGCAGGTTATGCGACAACCACGAAGCACATGGTACACGGTGTCATCGACGGTACCGCAGGTAAGAAAACGAATCACATTCATCACGGTAACTCATTGGAGACAGAGTACAGTGTGGATGAGAAGGGTAAGATCTCACCCAATCCCAACCAGCGTGTAGCGCCTTCTATGTGTTTTGGTTGTTGGACATTGTGCGGTTTGCGTGTGCGTATCGATAATCGCAACGATGAGATCCTACGTATCTCTGGTAACCCATACCACCCGCTATCAAGCGACCAGCAGATCCCATTTAAGACGCCGGTTAAAGACGCCTATATTGGCTTATCTGGTGAATCTGGCATCAACGGACGCTCAACAGCCTGTGCTCGCGGTAATGGCATGCTAGAGATCCAAAATAGCCCTTATCGAATCACCCAACCGCTAAAACGTGTCGGGAAACGTGGTGAAGGCAAATGGGAACCGATTAGCTATGAGCAGCTCATCTCCGAAATCACTGAAGGTGGTGACCTATTTGGTGAGGGTGAAGTAGAGGGCTTGCAGTCCATTCGTGATACGAAGACGCCACTTGATCCAAACAACCCAGAGTACGGACCAAAAGCGAACCAACTACTCGTGACTAACGCGGGTAATGAAGGCCGCGACGATATCCTGAAGCGCTTTGCGTTTAATAGCTATGGTACGCGTAACTTTGGTCACCACGGTTCTTACTGTGGATATGCTTTCCGCGCCGGTTCGGGTGCGATCATGAATGACCTAGATAAGTTTGCTCACTTAAAACCTGACTTCGAGAACGCAGAGTTCATCTTGTTCATCGGCATGTCACCGGCTCAAGCGGGTAACCCATTTAAGCGTCAAGCAAGACAACTGGCAAAGGCACGTACTGACGGTAAATTGAGCTACACCATAGTCACGCCAAGCCTTCCGGCTGGCTCTTCTAGTCTGGCTGCTGGCGATCGCAATAACTGGTTGCCTATTAAGCCGGGTACTGATTCCGCCTTGGTACTTGGTATGATCCAGTGGATCATTGATAACCAGCGTTACAACCAAGATTTCTTGTCTCGTCCTAGCGCGCAAGCAATGGAGAAGGCAGGCACAACGCATTGGTGTAATGCGACGCATCTTGTGATCAGCGATGAGACTCACCCTAAGAATGGTCACATGCTTCGTGCATCAGACATTGGGCTGTTAATCGACGGTGAACCACTGTCTGATGAAGACGCATTTATTGCACTTGATGCCACAACGTCAGAATTGGCATTAAATAATCTGGTTGATGAAGCGACTTTGTTTGTCGATCAAGAGGTGATGATCAACGGACAAAATGTTCGAGTGAAATCATCATTGCAAAGACTGAAAGAGGAAGCCTTTAAATACGATCTGGCTTACTACAGTGAGCAATGTGATATCCCACAAGACCAAATTGTAGCGCTTGCAAAACGCTTCACCAGTTACGGGACTAAAGCTGTAGTGGATACCCATGGTGGTAATATGCACACCAACGGTTTCTATAATTCGTTCACCATTCTTATGTTGAATGCGCTGGTTGGTAATGTGAATGCAAAAGGTGGCGCGATGGCGAAACCAGGCGGCTACCCAACATCGGTAGCAGGCCCACGTTATGACTTCACTAAGTTTAAGGGTAAGACTAAGCCTCAAGGCATCTTCCTGTCTCGCAGTAAGTTCCCTTACCAAAAGACCAGTGAATACAAACGCCGAGTGGCGGCAGGTGAATCACCGTACCCAACAAGAGCACCATGGTACCCAATCTCGGCACCTTTGCTGACAGAGCATCTATCGGCTGCGATTGATGGCTACCCTTATCGAGCAAAAGCTTGGATTAACCACATGGCCAACCCGCTTTATGGTGTCCCTGGTTTAGATAACTTATTGGGTGAGAAACTCAAGGATCCAAAGCAATTGGGCTTGATCGTATCGATTGATGCATTCATCAACGAAACCACTGCATTGTCGGATTACTTAGTGCCTGACACTGTCACCTATGAAAGCTGGGGAATGGCGACGCCGTGGCATGGAGTCGCGACAAAAGCGATCACAGCTCGTTGGCCTGTGGTTGAACCTAAAACATCACAGACCCAAGACGGCCGTGCGATTAACCTAGAAAACTTCTTTATTGATCTGGCGAAATCTCTAGGGCTAGGTGGCTTTGGTGACAATGCAATCAAAGATAGCCAAGGCAATTGGCATGGTATTCATAGCGCTGAAGATTATTATCTGCGTTCAGCGGCAAACCTGGCATTTACACAAGGTGGTGTGCCGGATGTGGATGCTGAAGACATTGTATGGTCTGGCTTAGAACGCTTAGTACCGGCAATGAATAAGACGCTTAAGCCAGAAGAGATGCGCAAGGTCGCTTATATCTTTGCTCGTGGTGGACGCTTTGAAGATGCCACCAACGCTTACGCAAAAGAGACCATGAAGTACAAATGGAAAAAACCATTGGCGATATGGAATGAGAAACTGGGTACTTCGCGTAACACCATTAGCGGTGAACAATACAGTGGTTGTCCGACGTGGCACCCTCAGAAGTTGGCAGATGGTACGCCATTAGAGACTCAATACCCGAAAACTGAGTGGCCATTTACGCTGACTAACTTTAAGTCGAACATTCACAGTGCGGTGTCGAATCTTTCTCCACGATTAGACTCAATTAAGGGCTTCAATCCTGTTTACATTCACCCTCAAGATGCTGCATCTGCGGGTATAAAAACCGGTGATCTGTTTGTGGTTGAAACCCCAAGTGCCAAGACTGAAGCCATTGCTATGGTGATTGAGGGCATTAGACAAGGCACTCTAGGCTTTGAGCATGGCTTTGGTCACAAAGAGCTAGGGGAGCGTTCTCATTGGATTGGTGATACACAGCAACCTGTAAAAATGAAGTCTAGCGATGGCGTCAATATCAATGATGTTGGCTTGATTGACCCAACAAGAGAAGGCAAAGGCGTGATGCTGGATTGGGTTGTCGGAGCCGCCGCAAGACAAGCACTACCGGCTAAGCTCTACAAGGCGTAACCGTTGAAGTTAATAGGGCTAAGGCTACTTAGCCCTTTTTTCTTGGCTACTATCTCAATTGTTTCAACCTTTGATTCGGCGTCATTCCCATAAGGGCCTTCATGGCGCGAGAAAAGTGGGTAGGGTTCTGATACCCCAGCTCTATGGCAATTCGAGCAAGGTCAAAGTCTGTATTTTTCATCAATTCTTCCGCACGTTCTTTTTTTATCTGCAGTACAATCTGCCTAAAGCCAGAGCCTTCTTGAGCAAGCTTCAATTGCAACTGCTTAGAGTGACACCCCACAACCATACTTAATTGATCAAACTTTGGTAGCGCATCCATTGCATATGGAATTAGCGCGTTTTTGACGAGCTCTATGGCAGACAAATGGGTTAGGTCTGGTTTTGGCCTCAATTTTTTATATTGAGCCTTGTGTTTGTCTGAATGAGATATGACTGGTAATTGCAAGTCGACGTCGCTGATAAACAGTTTCCCTACGGGCTTCTGATAAAAGAAGTGATTAGATGTTAGCGGGTCAGGCAATGAAAATTCAGGCTTCGCGCTAGTTAGCCAAAGGATGTCAGGTTGCCACTCTTTATTTAGGTAATACCGAATGAGTTGTATCAACATCGATATGGAATACAACTCCATTGGCTCATTACCCAAATCAACCACAAAATGCTGGTTTCTTCTTAGGAATACACCACCGTTAGTGCTTTCCATTTCAAAGAAATTAAACGTAGAAAGGTACCGATTCATTTCCAGACAAAACGCGACCAGAGCGTCATATAGGTTGGTCACACTGTTGTCGGTTTGAGCCACGAGCGCTACAACCTCAGAGGCATCTAGAGTCAGTGAGGCTTGAACGCCGAAATCTTTATAGCCTAGCTCAACGGCAGTTTGCATGAGTACCCGCAGTGGATAACCTGCGATATTTCCTTCATTCAAATACATTAGCTGATCGTAGGTACCTACAGCCGTTTCTTTATCTAGAATGGCTTTAATATCAATACCTAACGATTGCGCGTGTTTTAGGATTGGCCGCGCCATTAGTGTATTAATCAGGGTTATCGTGTTTTGTTTACTCATCCAGCAACCAGTTGAATTTCTATGAATTAATTAAACTACAATTCCTGGCTATTTTCCAAAAATGGTCATTATAAAATCTGAATCGGATTAATCTTACCTCATTGATAACACACATGACTTTTTATAGAGGCTGGAATATGAAACTTAAACCGATTGCACTGGCGACATCTCTTTTATTTTCTGCTTATGGAATGGCACATGAAATAGGCCAAGAGCACGAACACGTTGAAGGAGGTTGGAATGCCAAGGCAGGTTTTGTTTCTGATGTTGATGTGGAATCGAGGCTTTGGAATCCGCGAGGAAAGTCTCAAGAAGAGTTGATGGCTCGTGCTCTGTTTCTAGCAGAAGCCTATGACTTAAAACGAACACCAGAGCAAATGGAGAAGGCAGAGGCAGCACGCAAAAAGTACAGTGATGCGGTTGTAATTAATTCAGTAATGCCAGTATCGGTTGGTGTGGTAGGTCATGGCGAAAAGAACTTTAAGGCGGGCATTCAGCGCAATATCGATGCGGGTATGACTCTTACTTCTGCTACGTTATATGCCTTTCCTGGTGGTAACGGCGAAAAGACCATTTACCAGACTGCAACTGACTCTGACAAAGTCCTAAAGCAAATGTCGTTATCTCGAATTTCAACAGTATCTGATATCTACAAGGCTAAACAAGAAGGCAAGACTGCGTTTGTTTATAATACGCAAGGCTCTGATCCTGCAATTGACGATCCTGAAGCGCATGCTAAGAAATTTGCAGAGCATGGCATCAAGGTTGCTAACTTTACATACAACAATAATAACGCTTTTGCTGGTGGTGGTTCGACTCAAGATTTAGGACTAACTGACCTGGGCGTTGAGTGGGTAAAGCATGCACAAGCAAATGGAGTGGTTATTGATGTTTCCCATTCATCAAACCAAGCAACAATTGATGCCGCGAAAGTGTCAACTAAGCCCATGGTTGCATCTCACTCCAATGCAGCTGCATTGCACAACGTTTCTCGAAATATGAGTGATGAAGCAATCATTGCGATTGGCTCAACAGACGGAGCAGTATGCCCGACTGGTGTTGGGTTGTTTCTTAACAAAGAAAGTGATGCTAGCCCTGAACGTTACGTGGAGCATGTTGAATACATAGCGAACTTAATCGGTAGGGATAAGGTGTGTTTTTCTACTGACTACGTCCACGGTATCTTGGATTGGCTTGAGCGTGACATTGGTAATGCTGATGTATACCCACCAGAACTAGGCTTCGGTACTCCTGCATCCAATATTGCACCAGAAAACATCTGGGATGTTGTTGCGCTATTGGAGGCTAAAGGTTGGACTGACAAAGAAATTCGTGGCTTCCTTGGTGAAAACTTAATGCGAGTCTACGCTGCTAACTGGGAAGGCTAAACGCACTCAAGATACAAGGTGGGGCTAAGCCAAGGGCATACTAGATTCAAAACTATAACAGTTCGGTCTATGGCCTGAGTTAGATTTTTTGTATAGAGAGAAGCGCATTTCACTAGGGTAACCCGAAGCTCTAAGATATTTAGGTAAGCCGATTCTAGTGTAGTAGTTTGCGTTTCGGTTCTTGGTTATGTACATGATCGTGACACCTATTGGGATCATGCGAAAAACAATAGGCATTTATAAAGCCCAAGTCTTTGTGAATCAATGACTTGGGCTTTATAAATGTGGCGGAGAGATAGGGATTTGAAATCCTAGGTAGACGTCAAATTTGATTTTAAAGCACTGATTTTGATGAACTAAATTCTATCCTGAGCCTAGAGGGGCTCTGTGATTGACTCACCTTATTGATTACCTTAGCAAGTCCTATTCTAGAGGGCAATGTGACCCGGAAAAATAGTTAGGGATTGGAGGAAATAGTTAGGGATCACTCTGAGATTTAGAAAGATTTAGACGAACAAACACCATTGGTTTGTGAAATACATGGCCGACTGAATCGGGAAAGGGGGGCTATAAGCTGGAAATGCCTAGATCATTTTTCATGGGGTCGCGTAACACGAAACTGCCCCGAAGTTTGTGTGAGCGTGCTTAATTTGATTTCAACTTCTTCAAATAGACATTCTTTGTACACTTAGAACTCTAATCAGAAGCCCTAAATTAGCGTTCGACTACACATACTTCTAGTTCAACACCACGAAATAAGTAATTGCGAACCCTAGTTATAACTCGTTTATTGTGTGCTAGATTAATCGTCTGCGAGATGAGTGAAAGCGAAATGCTTTAGGAAAAAGTATTTCGCTTTTAGGAGAGACATTACCCAACGTTGCTCTTACATGATCAAACCGAATGCCGTTGGTAGCGCCATCGAGATTGCAGGAAGATAAGTCACTAGCATTAAGATCATGAATATTACAAGGAAGAACGGGAGAAGCGGTTTCACGATTGAATCAATGGTGATGCCACTGACTTTGCATCCCGTGAATAAAATCGGTCCCACTGGTGGAGTGATCGTCCCTAGTGACAGGTTAAAGACCATTAAGATACCAAATTGCACTGGGTGCATGCCTAAGCTCATGCAGATTGGTAAGAATATTGGTGTGAATATCAATACCGCAGGCGTTGGATCCATAAAGGTACCGATGAACAGCAATACAACGTTAATGATCAGTAGTATCAGGATTGGGTTGTCAGTCAGCACTAGTAGACCATCAGCAATCAATGAAGGGATCTGAGTAAAAGACATTACCCACGACATGATGGATGATGCGCCAATCATGAAGATAACGATGGAAGTCATTTTTGCTGTGTTTAAGAAGATTTTGGGTAAGTCTAGAACCTTCAGTTGGCGGTAACTAAACCCAAGGATCATCGCATACACAACAGCGATAGCCGACGCTTCGGTAGCGGTAAAAATCCCGCCCAATATACCGCCAATCACTACCACGATGAGAGAAAGACTCGGAATGGCTTTAATTGAAACATCAATACATTCTTTAAGCGTCATTCTGTGTTTGGATACATAGCCGAGTTTTCTACCGGTTATCGCCGCCACAATCATGACGCCTAATCCCCATAAAATGCCTGGTACGTAACCGCCCATAAAGAGTGCAGACACCGATACCGAACCCGCTACAGTCGCATAAACGATTAACGCATTAGATGGTGGAATAAGCATGCCAGTTGGCGCAGATGCAATGTTTACAGCGGTTGTGAACTTAGGGTCGTAACCTTCTTGCTTTTGAATTGGCGTCATTATCCCACCAACTGCGGCGCAAGAGGCTACGCCAGATCCACTGATGGAGCCAAAAAGCATATTAGACACAACATTGGTTTGTGCTAATGGGGCTGGGAAGAACCCACTAATGATTTTAGAGAAATTAATGAGTCGTATGGCGATGCCGCCATTGTTCATTATGTTTCCGGCCAGAATAAAAAAGGGAATGGCCAGTAAAGCAAAAGAGTCTAATCCGACAAACATGCGCTGTGCAGAGGTTGTCAGGGCGCCTTGGTATGGCAGTATGCAAGTCATTGCGGCAAATGAGGAGATACCCACCGCAATGGCTATTGGCGCGCCAAGAACGAGCAGTACTAGAACGCCAGTGAACATGACTATTGAAGCAGTAACAGCGAGGTCCATTTAGCTTTCCCCCTTACTTTCTGTTTGATGATTGAATAGGGCGCTCAATAGTTTGGCTTCGTTGACAACGAAGTAGAAAAGAATCAAGCCGCCGGCAATTGGGATGACAGAATAGATGACTCCCATAGGGATTTGTAATGCGGAGTCCATTTGCCACATTTGGCGAGTCGCACTGCTATAGCCTCCAGTGATCATAACGGTGAACGCAAAAACGGCAGTAATTAGTTCAATAATGATTTCAACGACAGTACGAACTTTGAAACTCAGTTTTTCTTTAACGAAGGTAATGGCCATGTGTTCGCGTAAACCAAAGACAAACGATGCCCCCAAGAGCACTAGCCAGATAAATAGATAGCGAGAAAGGACTTCGCTCACGGCACTTGGGCTGTTAAAGACATAGCGTGAGATAACTTGATAGGTAACCAGAGCTGTCATAATTCCGACGATAGAAATGAGTATCCATGACAGCAATCTATCCACCCATGATCGTAACCAATTCAATCCAGAACAGATTTTGTTTAATTTACTCATACTCAACCTTGTGAAAACGATGTGAACAAGGACAGGAGGCATGCCCCTGTCCATAGTTGGGCTTACAACAATGCGGTAATTCGTTCGTAAATGGCTTTTTGTTCTGGAGTTTGGATTAACTCTTCTTGAAGAGGTTTACAGGCCTGAACGAAAGGTTCGATATCCACTTCGTTAAACTTAGCGCCAGTATCTTCCGCGGCTTTCTTAGAGATACTGACTTGGTTTTTCCAGAGATCAAACTGCGTATCGATGCTCTTTTTTGCTAGTCTCTCAAAGGCTGCTCTATCTTCTTTAGACATGCTGTTTAGGAAGAAACTGCTTGCGACAACAAGGTCAGGTACCATCAAGTGGCGTGTTGCCGAATAGTAGCCCGCTACCTCGTATTGCTTCAGGTCGTAGTAAGTGATTTCACTGTTTTCAGCGCCATCAAGCACGCCTTGCTGTATAGCCGAATACACTTCACCTTGTCCCATAGGAACGCCTTGACCACCCATACAGCCAAGTGTCTTTATCATAGTGTCAGATTGCATGACACGGATTTTCATGCCGTTCATGTCTTCTATGTTGTTTACCGGCCCCGCTTTGCTATAGATAGAACGAGCACCACCGGTGTAGGCTGCAACGACTTCAAACCCCATTCTAGAAGTTTCCTTGAATAGATCGTCTAAGACGCCTGTGGTAAATACGGCTTGCTGGTGGTCGTAACCGCTGTACACATAAGGAAGACCAATGACGCTGAAATTACGGTTATAGTTTTCAACTAGTGGGTTTGCAACGACCGCCATTTGAATAGCGCCATTTTGTACTAACTCTAACGAAGCACGTTGATCGCCTAGAAGTTCATTTGGGTAAATCTCAAGGGTATAGCGACCGTCAGTGGCTTTATTTAGCTTCTCACCAAACTCATGAAGCGCTTGATACTGAGGATGTTGGTCGGACTGATTAAAGGCGGCTTTGATTTCAGTTGCGGCATTAGCCACTGCAGATAGGCTTAGTGCGCTAACCAGTGCTGCTGCAACAGGTAAGGTTTTAAAGGTCTTCATAGTGTTACTCCATTATCAATGTAAGGAACGTTTGTAGTGCGTGAGTAATGAAATAGAATGACTATTGGATGGAATCCATGTCGACAAAATCCATATCATCAAAGGTTTGATTCTCACCTAGCATGCCCCAGATGAAGCTATAGTTTTGAGTCCCGCAGCCAGAGTGAATTGACCAACTGGGCGACAGAATCATTTGATAGTTTCGGACAACAACGTGGCGGGTTTCTGTGGGTTCTCCCATCAAATGGAACACCACTTGTTGCGGTTGAATATCAAAATAAAAATACGCTTCCATGCGACGTTCATGCGTATGAGCGGGCATTGTGTTCCAAACACTTCCTTCTTGTAAGGCAGTCACGCCCATGGACAGTTGGCAGGTGGGTAATACGTCAGGATGTAGGTACTGTCTGATCACTCGCTCATTGGCATTGGCAGTGCTACCAAGTTCAACTAGGTTGGCTTCTGAACGACGAATGATTCGTGATGGGTATGAATGATGTGCTGGAGCGCTGATGCAATACAGCAATGCTGGGTTGCTGTTATTGAGAGAACTGAAGATCAGATTGTCACTTCCCATGCCCATATAGAGACCATCCAAGTGGTCGAGTGTATAAGTTTCAGAGCCCGATTTAACTTGAGCTTGCCCGCCCAGGTTGATCACCCCAAGCTCTCTGCGCTGTAAGAAATGCTCAACTCCAAAGGCCTTATTATCAATCGCATCGTTCAACGCAAGTTCATGGTCATTAGGAGAAACCCCAAGTACAACAATGCGATCAATGTGGCTATACACGGCAACTATTTCATTGTCTTTAAACATGCACTCTGTTAACAACTCCTCGCGCAAACGGGTAGTGTCGTAATCTTTGGCATCGCGCGGATTGTTGTTGTAGTTAATCTTCATAAGTACTCTCTAGTCGAAACTTTGATAGTTATTTGGGTTACTAGTCCAAAGCGGATACGGGTATTTTCACTATGGCTTTGCGTACTTGCTGCGGTTGGTTGGTAGCGCACAGTGGACGGTGGGCTTGATTTGGATAGAACACTGCAAAATCACCCGCCTTGAGATGCACAAACTGCTCGTGCTCAACCTGTTCAAAAAACATCACGTCATTCTCAAGCACAGTAAGCGCTAAGGCCTCATCAGTGATGTTGTTTGAGTAACCAATCGTCTCTTCCCCTTCGAGAATGATTTGAATGTCGATGTACTCTTTATGAATTTCAGACTGTCTATTTTCTCTTGGCTCTGTCATGGCTTCCGCGAGCATGACGAATACGCCCTGATCGTTTATCTCGTGGCGTCCAAGTTCAGTGGGGTATTGTTCTGCTACCACCCTGGCTTGCATGATCCAATTAGAGAAGTTTGTGAAGATGTAAGGAAGTAAATTGAGTTTATTAACGTTACCAAAAACCACGATGGCCAGTCCTCTAGTATTTTTCAATGTGAATTGATTAACCAATAATTTAGTTATACTAGATGGCTCTGTTATTTGTAGTGATAATAATCACGTTATGTAAACCAATTATATAAATTGGTAAGCTCTATTTGGTAATCCTAACAGAGATCACAATTACGCGATAAAGCGTATTTTGTTACTAATACAGGTGAATTAAGAGCTTTTTCAGGATTATTTCTTGCGTTCTGGCGTGTATTAAAGGGTTGTAATGATAGAGGGAGGGATGGCCACTTTATACTAAAAGATAAATTGGTATACCTAATTGGTCTGATTTTTATTTGGGATGGCGGCGACTGTGTTGCCACCACTTTAGTTCTTCCTTACACAGCAATACGGTTAGTGGGGGGTGCCTATGAACGGCATCCATATGGGCCTCTAGCTCCTCACATCTTTGCTCATAGGTATCTGCGGCAGTCAGTATCATCGCCATTAACCTTTCAACTAAATCGTACAGCATTAATCGTGAAAAGCCTTGATTGGTGTGTGTTTGGTCTAATATACATCACTTAAGGGCTGTATAATTGTCTTACTCATGCAAATCAATGCAGTTGAGCACCTGGTCACTTCTTGAGCATTAGAATATCCAACATTTATGTCAGTTTTGTGAAGGACTTATAAAATAATGAGTGATGCTCCTGAGTGTACTTACCTTCTCACAAGAGCATCATTGCGTTGGGGTTATCGAGGTAGACAGCTTTAAATTTGGTAAACCAAATAAAAGTAATCCAATGAGGTGCTCTATAAAGCACCTGTATCACTACAAATTATTTAGTTTATACCCCTTGATGGCATGAGCTATAAAATTGGAAACCATAAATAAACACAGTGTAAAGTTTTAATGCCCTTTATGCATAAGGCTTAAGAGGTATTCTTGTTTTTTCATCTTTCTAGTAATTAGACATTCGTCATATAACTGTAAACCAATAAGTTAAATTGGTTGATCTATAAATCGAGAAATCTATACTGCAACTATGCTTTTGAGCAAAAAGTTTGGATTTGGTGCCCGTTTAAGGGGCAAGAAAACGATCAAAAATGGTGAGGTTAATGTTGAAAAATATATTAGAAGGTCGCTTCGACGAAGTAACGGAATACAATCGCTCAGATCTAGCTAGTAACATCGTCCATATCGGATTTGGTGCGTTCCACCGAGGTCACCAAGCGGTCTATAACGACATGACAAATGCAATATCGAGTGAGAAGTGGGGCATCTGTGAAATCAATATGTTCGGGCCTGCTGACCTAATCGAAAACCTACGAAAGCAGGATCATCAGTTCAGTGTTGTCGAAACCTCAAAATCAGGCGTAACAAAGCGCTTAGTTCGCACCGTTACTGAATCGATTCACACTCCGTTAGATGGCATTGAGTCGGCAATTCAAAAATTGGTTGAGCCCCAAGTTCGCATTGTCTCTATGACGATTACTGAAAAAGGTTACTGTGCTGACCCGCAATCTAGAACCCTAGACCAATCTAATCCTTTGATTGCTCATGATCTGGAAAATCCATCTAATCCTAAGTCTGCGATTGGTTTGGTCACTGAGGCGCTGCGTATTCGCAAGAACAAGGGCCTTGATGCATTCAGCGTCATGTCCTGTGACAACATTCCAGAAAATGGCGCACTCACAAAAGGCGTTGTGGTTGAATTTGCCCGCATAATCGATGCTGACTTGGGCGAGTGGATTGCTCAGAACGTCACCTTTCCAAGCTCGATGGTCGATCGGATTGTACCCGCAATGACAGAGGAAGAGTTCGACATCATTGAGGAAGCAACAGGCTATCGAGATCCTTGTGGCATTGTTTGTGAAGATTTTCGCCAATGGGTTATTGAAGATGATTTTGTTGCGGGTCGTCCTGATTGGGATAAGGCAGGAGCCACCTTAGTTCGAGATGTACTGCCTTACGAGGAAATGAAACTGAGAATGCTTAACGGCTCTCACTCGTTCTTGGCGTACAACGGCTCACTTGCAGGCTACGACTACATCTACCAGTGCATGGAAGATGAGCAACTTAAATCTGTTACGCAAAAGCTAATGATTGACGAGCAAGGGCGCTCATTAAGCCCTTCTCTGGATGTAAATCTAGAAGAATACGCAGAACTGCTTATAGATCGCTTTAGCAACCCAAACATTAAACATAAGACATACCAGATTGCGATGGATGGCTCTCAAAAGCTACCCCAACGAGCGTTAGATCCGTTCTTGACGCTACAAGAGCGAGGGGTAGAAGCCAAGATACAACCAGTAATTATTGCAGGTTGGATGCATTACCTGATGAATGCTCAACAAACCTCTACTGAGATTCATGATCCACTCGCAATGACCTTTCAAGACATTATGGCGTCTTTCAGCGATAAAGCGTCTGTAGCATCGGGCCTGCTAGGCATTCAAAGTGTGTTTGGTGAACACGGCAAAGACAACAAAGAGCTCATTGACGGTGTTATGAAAGCATTTAATGACATTAGTGAACGTGGCATTAAAAAAACTATTGAAAATTTGGCGCAATAAAAGGATCTCATTATGAAAACGTTAATCTGCCAAGAACCACACAAGATTGAGTATGTAGAACGAAGCGTCCCACAAATTGAGCCAAATGAAGTGCTACTGAAAATCAATGCAGTTGGTATATGTGGTACTGATATTCATGCGTTTGCTGGTAAGCAAGCTTTCTTTAGTTACCCTCGTGTCTTAGGTCATGAGATTAGTGGGACTGCTACGGAAATTGGTGTGGATGTTACCACCGTGTTTTCAGGAAAACGCTATTCGGTCATTCCAGCTATCGCCTGTGGCGTGTGTCCAGCATGCATCGATGAAAAACCAAATTGTTGTGAAAGCATTTCACTGTATGGCGTTCATCAAGATGGCGGTTTCTCTGAGTATCTTGCAGTGCGAGAATCGAACCTGATTGAATTGCCCGATTCGGTATCAAACAGCCAAGGGGCATTGGTGGAATGCTTTGCAATCAGTGCTCATGCCGTTCGTAGAGCGAAGATCATTGAAGGCGAGTGCGCCTTAGTAGTTGGAGCCGGCCCAATAGGTCTAGCAGCTGCAGCTATTGCTAAAGCAGGAGGCGCAGAAGTTATCGTTGCGGATGTGGCTGAAGAACGATTGCAGTGGGCTGAAAGTAAGTTAGGCCTGAAAACGCTCAATGCTTCCTTAGAAACATACAAGGCGGATGTCGCGGCGGCCTTTGGAAAAGGTGCGGATGTGGTGTTTGATGCTACTGGGTTCGATAAATCTATGTCGAATGCGGTGAATCTGATTCGGAATGGAGGAAGGTTGGTTTTCATCGGTTTCACTAAGGGTGAACTTGCATTCCATAACCCAACTTTCCACATGAAAGAGACGACGTTAATGAGTTCAAGAAACGCGACTCGAGAGGACTTTGAACACGTCATTGAGTTAATGGCTTCAGGGGCTATTTCAGAAAATATTATGAAAAACAAAGAGTACGACTTTCATTCATTTGGCCTTAGATATGGTGAAGATGTTTGTCAGAACAAAGACTTGGTCAAGGGCGTAATTACGTTTTAAGGAAATGAAAATATGATCAGAGTAAATGAAGCAGAATTAAAAGACCTTGCGATTGCCAAGTTACTGAATGCTGGCCTATCACCAACGGTTTGTGAAGAAGTGGTTGATGTCCTATTACATGCAGAGCGAACCGGCGTGCACTCACACGGGTTAATGCGAGTCGAGCACTACTGTCATCGTTTGAGTATGGGTGGTATCAATAAATTCGCGCAGTACAATATTGAGCAGGTGTCTCCTTCGCTCGCAATACTGGACGCAGATGATGGAATGGGGCATTCAGCGATGATTGCCGCGACTGACCATGCTATTGAACTGGCTAGTGAAACTGGACTGGGTTTTGTGAGTGTGAAAAATGGTTCTCACTGCGGTGCGCTGTCTTACTTCATGGAGCAGGCAACCAGTAAAGGTATGATTGGTATTTCAATGACGCAAACGGACACCTGCGTTGCTCCTCACGGCTCTGCAGAGCGCTTTTTAGGAACGAATCCTATTGCCTTTGGTTTTCCAGTAAAAGACTCTCACCCTATGATTGTCGATATGGCAACAAGTGCCACAGCCTTTGGCAAGTTACTTCTTGCAAAAGAAACTGGACAACCAATCGGTGAGAATTTAGCGATTGATGCTGAGGGCAACATGACGACAGATCCGCATCAAGTGGAGAACTTACTGACGTTTGGTGCACATAAAGGTTCGGGTATTGCTTTGGCGATTGATGCATTAACTGGTGGTCTTATGGGAGCAAATATGAGCAATCATGTGGTTCGTATGTACGGCCAATACGAGCAAATGCGAAAGTTGGCTAGCTTAGTTATTGTCATTAATCCAGAGAAACTGGGCAACCCACTATTTAGTGCAATGATGCTTCAACTCGTTTCTGAGTTAAGGGCGACGAAGCCAATGCCAGGTATGGATGAAGTTCTTGCTCCTAATGATCCTCAGCAAGCCTATAAAGTTAAAAGTGACGCACTTGGAATCAATCTTGCAGAATCAGTCTACGAGTATTTGAAGTCATAGGTAGCCATACTGGGGTGATGGTTGGGAGAGTTGAAAAACCTTACAATCGTCGCCTCGTCTTTCTTCAATCTGCACGCACTTATCCCTTGAGCAAACTTAGAATGGAAAACATCGGGCGTATTTTAGTCTTCTTTTGTTGTGTTTTGAGTTTGCCTGATTTGAAATATTGAAAGTAATAATCAATGTGATATTGTAATAAAAACTAAATTGGTTAACCTATTTATGAGGTATATATGTCGACCAGCGCTAGTACGAAGCGTCGCTATTATGAAGTAGGATTGCAGATTGAGCAATTGCTTGTAACAGGTGTGTTTAAGCCTGGAGAAAGATTGCCCTCTGAAAGAAGTTTGAGTGAACAATTTGGCACAAGCCGAGCGACCATACGCGAAGCGATTATCATGCTTGAGTTGAAGGATTTGGTGGATGTTAGGCAAGGTGCTGGAATTTACTTTAAAGAAGCGAATCACTCTGATCTCACACTGGATAGTGCCAGCAATGAACTAGATACTTCGGAAGTGGGTGTATTCGAGTTGCTTCAATCAAGAATGGTATTGGAAACCAGTATCATTGAATTTGCAGCTCGCAATATTAAACTCAATGAATTACGCGAACTGCGAAAGATCATTCAGCAGCAAGAAGAATTCATTGATGATAATAATAAGTTTGAAGAACTAGATCGTAAGTTTCATCTTGCTATTGCAGAGTCTACACAAAACCGAATGCTCATTTCTACAGCGTATACACTCTGGAATAGAGTAAGAACGGACAGTCCCCTTTGGAGCAAACTCAACGTCAAGTATTTGCATGACGAAGAGTTAAAGCGTAGTTGGCTTGATGAGCACAAGCGCATCTTTCAGGCTCTGCAAAAGAGAGATGAAAAGCTAGCAAAAGAAACGATGCTTAATCATTTGAGTCACAGTAAAACCGAATTACTCAAGTTAGTTGATACCAACAGTGAATCACTTATTGATGACGATGATATGTTTTTTGTCGAGGCTGAGTAAAGTGCTGTATTAGTACAAATTCAATAAGCTTGAGTATTATGGACATCAGTGAGGGCAAACACTTCACGAAACGGATTTCTTTTAAGCAAAGATATTCTTCAGCGACTGGCTCAAAGAATGTTCTGTCCAAGACCTTCACATCGGGCACTTCGTGACTCAGAAATGTCCAATTATGAGTTACGTTTTATTAAACTAACGATACGCCTCAACTTCAAACGATCTTTAAAGAAAAGGGCTGTGTGGTAATTGTCCATTCTATTTGCTCGTCAACAAGGGGCTATAGCCCCTTTGCGAGATCTGCTTTTAGTCTAATCGCTACCCTTTACGATTCATTTTGTTGAATATTTAAAACAAGTTGAAAGATAAGGGAATTGAGGGCTCAGCCTAAATTCTTTCTATTGCGGTGGAAATGACTGATGAGTGTGGATATTAATCCATTGACCATCGCGCTTTTCTAGTACCACAGTAATTGCGTATGGGCCACCTTGAAGCTTGTTACCTTTTGCGTCATATTGGGTATAGGTTGCGTCTGCCATGTAGAAAGCTGATGTGGCTGAAGTCATAGTGACCTTCTCACGCAAGTTAGTAATATCCTGACGAGCAACACCTTCAAACGCAGCCTTATAGAAATCGGTTGCTTCAACGCGGCTCCATAATGAAAATCCGCCCATAATATAGGAATGCTCTGCAGGTGCTGCTGCAAACATGCCATCTAAGTTCGCTGCACGAGCGTTGTCCCATACGGTGTGAACTGTTTTTAAAGCTTCTGCGCGGTCGTCATTGGTTACCGCAGCTGTAGCGTTAAATGATAAGGCTAAGATTAAGGCAGTTAGGGTCGATTTAAGTTTCATCGTCATTTGTCCTATATTGAAAAAAAGCCTCTCAACAGGTAATTGCTTCGAGGCTTATTTGCTATTTAAAAACTTACTCAGAGAAAGTAACTGTTACGTCAGTGTATTGAGCAGGCTCAGAGTAGATGTCAGTCTGAGAATACTTAACTTTACCGAAGTCAATCGAGTCAACGTCAACTTTACGGATTGTTGGGTTATCGATTGTACGGTAGTAGTAGTCGTTGTTCTCTAGGTCAACTACGTTGCCGTAACCAACCATTTGTGGGTCAGGGCTAACGAACTCCCAGTACATAGAGCCCGTTACGATTTCCATGTCATTCAGGATAGAGAATGCACGAGCTAGACCGTCTTCACGAGCATCGCCAGCTTTAGGGTTACGTTTGAATTCAGCGTTGAGTACAGCTAGGCGAGAGAAGCGACCATCTGGGCCAGTCTCTAGTCTGTCGAAAACCTCAAGGTCAGTACCAAGACGTGTTCCAGCTTTATCGATTTCTTTCTGAGCAGCTTCTAGTTGAACAGGGTAGCTTGGGTCATTTGTCATAACACCTAGCTCGTTCTCGTAGAAAGTTGGTTTGCCGTCGCCAGTTGTGTACTCAACTACGATAGCACGGTCATTGTCTCGGATAGCGAAGTGCATCGGGATATCCATGTCGTGTGCTACAGCGATTTTAGTGTGTGTAACTAGAGTGTCTTCAAGAAGCGCAATTGCTTCTTCAACGTTCTTAGCGTTAGCGAGTAAAAGACTCGCTACTTCAAGGTAGTTAACGTCCCCCTCGCCCTCTGGAAGAAGCGTAGACTCACCTAGAGCTAGTGATTCAACGTTCAAGCCGTGTTCGTTAAGACCTGAAGAAATCCACTCTGTATCACCGTGTTGCATACCAACGAAACCGTAGTCACCAGACTTGCCGTTGATTACGTGGTTTTGTGGGAACACGGTGAAGCGTTCTTGCATGAAGTCAGGCGCTTCCATTGAGCGTGCAACGAATGCATTACCGTCTATTTCAAAGGTTGAGTATGAACAAGCGTTTGCAGCTTGGATAGCGCCGAAAGTTGTGGCTGCCATTGTGAGAGCTAATAGTGTTTTTTTCATTTTGATATCCTGTTGTGTTTGCAGTCGACGCTTGTTGTTCATCGCTTGCTTGTTTTTGATGGAGCCAGTATGCCCACAAAAAACAAACACAAAAACTCACATGATGCATCTTTTGGTTGTCTATGGCATTATAGGAATCAGATAACCAAAGAAGGACGTCGTTTTGAATTTTTCGCTTGCGCAGTTAGAGGCATTTTCTGCAACGTATGAACATGGCAGTTTCAAAGCTGCGGCGGAACGCTTGAATAAGCAACGGCAAGTGGTCACTAAATTGGTTGTCACCATGGAAGAGAGTTGTAACGTCCAATTGTTCACTCGTAAGACTCGACATTTAGAACCCACTGATGCCGCACATAAACTCATCCCTTTTACTAATCGAGCACTCTTTGATAGCGGTAAAATTCACAGCACCATCCAACGTTTTGAGCTTAAGCCCGCAACACGACTCAGCGTAGGAATTGATAACATGCTAATTAGTAATGATTTAATGACTTGCTATCAAAACCTATTGACTGAATTCCCCGAATTGCAGTTAGACATTCGCACTGGGAGCACTACCGAGGTATTTGATTGGTTAATCAATAAAGATGTCGAGTTGGCGTTGCGCTTTTATCCATTTTCAGAAGAAGCTGAGGTTATCAAAGTGACAGCATTTAATTTTGAAATGGTCAATGTCGCCTCTTCTACCCTAGTCAACCTTGGATCTGTCTTATCTAATGACGACATCGCTCTTATGACGCAAATTGTGCCTAAGTTTGTGTATCATTATCACCATCAAAAACAGCACATTCTTAGTGACCGAAAAATCATATCGAATAATATTCAACAGACGATTTCAATGCTTGAGGCTGGCATGGGTTGGGCGATTGTCCCTAAATTCATGGTGGAAGAAAAACTGGCTGATGCCACATTGTCTAGTTTAATGATTGAGGGGGCATCACCGATATACTGGTCTGCAGAATTGATTTATTTGAACGAAGAAGACCTTAGTCTCGCGGGCGATCTGTTCATACAAAACGTACAAGATATTGTTATTTAGACCGTCCATATTAGGGCGGCTAGTAGTGATCTCCCACTTTCAAAGTAACAGGCCCTTTAACTATAAACATCACAACACAACGCAACCCAAAGCATCGGCATTGGAATCCCGCCCTAAGACTACACTACTTACCCATTATACTTTGCAGTCCACTGGCTCAAACGCAATGACAAAAGAACAAGCGACAGTTTGTTATTGTCAGCCTTCCCCATACACATTACACGCCACAGTTCTGATGACTAAAGACCGCTAGATTTGTTCTATTGTTTGAATTTTCTGTATAAAAATGTCACCGGCTAAGGTGAGTTTATCATCACTTTGATACACCACTTCAGCGTTCCATACGACGGGAACGGATCCCTCGATAGAAAATTCAATCAGTGATTGTTCTTTCAGTTTATTGCGGATGTTGAATTCTGGCACCATTGCCCACCCCATGCCGGCCTCAACCATTTCTAGAGTGTTGTGCAAGTCGTTAGACGTGATGATGCTATCACTGATGATATGGCCTATTTCCAAGCCGTAATGGAAAACGAATTTGGCGACTATTTGAGTAAGCCTGGTCAGTTCAGACTGAGAAATGATTGAACCTGAACGAATTGTCTCTGGGCTAGCAATAGTAATGGTCTTAAAATTAAAAGCGCTTACAGAAATCAAATCATCTTGACTGTTGAATGGCGATGCTCTTAAACCCATATCCGCTTCACCCGTTTCGACCCATCCGGCAATTTGCTCGGTATTGCCGGTCAGTATCTCTAAATCAATGGTAGGGATTTCATCTAAAATCGCTTTATAGCATTTTGTTACTTCATTACTGATCAATAGATTATCCACAGCAAGAGTAAAGCTGCTCGGTAACTCTTCCTCAAAGCTCTTCAGCATAGTTGAGATTTGATTGGAATCAGACAGAACTCTTTTCGCGAGTTTATAGAGTTTCTTAGCTTCATCTGTGGCTTCTAGTCGACGTACATGCCTGATGAAAAGTAACACGTCGCAATTGTCTTCAAGACTTGATACTAGCTTGGCAACCGCCTGACTACGTTTTCCCGATTGAATTGCAGCATCTTTAAAGCTACCCGTTTCGTAAGTAAGAACAAAGGCTTGCAATTGAGCGAGTGAAAAATCCATGACTACCCTCCAGTAAGTTACTCATATTATAAACTACTTTTTGTTGTCCATTGGAATTTTATGGAGTCAATTTTTGAGTGCATCATGACTCCATCGAAGCAATATTGCTCATAAACGAGTTTCCAAACTCAACTGAATAGATATCTTGGAGTTTACTATGAAAAAATCAATCATCGCACTTGCACTAGCAGCAACAACAGCAGCAGCCAGTATCGGTGCTACTGCTCATGCATGTTCATATTCAACCATCACTGGTAATGAAGGTACTGTTTTCGTTAGCCGTACTAATGAACTACCGATGGAAACTGAAGAAAACTTCATCATTGTTCCACGTGGCTATGAGTTCCGTGATTCAACAGCACAACATGGTTTCGTTGGTATGCGTCACGGCGATACTGAAATGGTTTCATCGGGCCTAAACGAGCACGGTGTAAGCATTGAATCACTAGGTTACTGGGGCGCTGAATACTCTGAAGATAAAAAAGCAGCAAAATCAACGTCACTATCTATCGTGTCAACGCTACTTGGCAACGCGAAAACGACTGAAGAAGCGATTGAAATTGCTAAAAATACGCCAATCGTATATGAAGACATGAAGCAGTTTGAAGGCGTGACCGTTGCATTCCACTACGCGATTACTGATGGTAACCGCTCTGTTGTAATCGAGCACGTTGCCGGTGAAGCGGTGGTTTACGAAAACACGTTAGGTGTAATGACGAACGACCCAAGCTACCCTGAGCAAGAAGCAATGGCGAAAGAAGCAATCGCTAAAGTGAATGGCCGTGTTGATAACGATATGGAAGTCTTCCCTGGTTTCAGCACCAGCTCTGAAGATCGTTTCTCACGTATCGCTGCACTTAACGCTGCATACAATGCCAACACACCTGCGAACGATGCTCGTGACGAAGGTCTTAATCGTGCATTCTCAATACTGAACAACATGGAACTTGTTTCTGGTTCTATGTACTGGGAATTCATCTCACCTAAACCACAATTGATTGCTTACGGTAACGTTGTTGATATCGCTGATAAAGCGTACTACTTCCGCACCTACGACAACCCAATGATCAACAAGATTGACCTAGATAAGGTTGACTTCAGCACCGTTTCTTACTCAGAGACATCTATTTACGGTACTAAAGCGAACTTCGTTGAAATCACTGCAAAGTGATTTTTTCTGAATAATCTAATCTTATAGAGGCGCTGTTTAGCGCCTCTCTTCTTTACAGGAGTGCAAACTATGAAATTCAAATCTGTATTTGCTTTACTACTTGCGGTGGCATCTTTTAGCTCACTCGCTAATGAGGCCAAGCAACAAGTGCTGGATACCGCACACACTATGTGGGATAACGCACGTAACGCGCAGCTTGTACGTATGTGGGACAACGCGCCAACTGATCACACCTATTTTGTCGCTGGTTTGCCACTTTGGTCAAAACAAGACACGCTTGGTACTTTCACTGCAATGTTTGAAGGCGTGACTCGTCAAGACATCGAAACCGTGCGTGAAGAGGTCACAATGTTGTCTGATTCGGCTGCGGTATATACGGCTGATATGACCTATACCCAGTATGATGCCCAAGGTAACGTGTTGGTCCCAACCTCGCCGTACGCCATGACAATTGTGTTTGTATTGCGCGATGGGCAATGGATGAATCTTCATTCTCACCAATCGTTCCCATCAGCTGAATAGCATTAAGTATTGCGATAAGTTGCCAGTAGAACGAATTTGACTTGAATCAGATTTCTTCTGAGTGCATCAGGACGATTTTTAGTGCGAAGACTTATCTTAAAATCGAACGGAAAGCCCAGTTTTACTAGCTTCTTCGGGGTGCAGATTCGGGTGTAATACACCGAGTTGGGATGTTTATAAAGATACAATTGACTCACCTCATTGGATTTGAAGTGACTCCCTAGTTCCTTAAATGCAAAAAGCCCCTGATAAATCAGGGGCTTAGATATGGCGGAGAGATAGGGATTTGAACCCTAGAACCGCTATTAACGGTTGCCGGTTTTCAAGACCGGTGCTTTCGACCACTCAGCCATCTCTCCGTTGCGGGAAGAATAATATAGAGATTAAAAACCTTTGTAAATACTAAATTGAGTAGAAAAGGTCTGAGTGATTGCATTTTGAACAATAAGCTAAGGTGACTTAAGTTGTTTGGTTATCTAAGTCTGAAATGTGTCCAAAAAAGCAAGGGAGCCATCGGCTCCCTTTGGTGTTTCGTGGTCGGACTGACAGGATTTGAACCTGCGACCCCCCGCCCCCCAGGCGGATGCGCTACCAAGCTGCGCTACAGTCCGAGTTATTGCTGTTCGTAGAAACGCTTGGTTTCTGACAATCCCTGCATAATGACTGACAATTTCGGCTTCGCATCGCGCTGTCTACGGTAATTGTGGTTAAACACTTTGTAGTTGCCGTAGCGGTCTAAGACTGTGATCTCTTTAGGAGAAATCAATGCAAACTCGCGCGCATCTCCAGCCATAGTCCAGCGACGATTCTTGCTATTAAATAGGTTTTGACCACTGCTGAAATCTGCTGGATTGGAGGTCACACCAAGCAGATCTTGCATCAGGGTGACTGACAAATCAAAGTGACTTGATACATGAGTCCACTCTTTTGCTGGCTTGTTTGGCCAATGCACTACCATAGGCACCTGTAGTTGGTACTTGCTGTAGTTACTGTTCGAACCCCAACTGTTGGTGTTGGTTTCGTTAAATTCCCAGCCATGATCTGAGGTAATCACGACAATGGTATTATCCAGCAACTTTTTGTCTTGCAGCGTTGCAAGTACTTGTTCGATTGTGGCGTCAATTTTGCTAGCAGTAGTGTTGTAAGCCTGACGAAGGACTGCTCCTGCATCTTTTCCTGAAGCGTCACTCACATGGTCTTCAAACTTCTGCATCTTCGTGAGATGAAGCAGGCTAAACCAGTTTTTGTTCCCTTCGTTATCAAGCCACTGTTGCCAGTTGCTTACTGCCGCTTTATCAGACTTACTGATCTGTTCGGTAAGGCTATCGTCTAAGCCGCTTAGAATGACATCATCATAAATATTCGATGAGAAGTCATTACCACTAAAGAACCCCATATCGTAGTTACGATATTGAAGCTGCTCTACAAATAAAGGCTGAGTCTCGTGATGACGAACATTGGCTGAATACGTCGCTGGGATGCCATAAAACAGTCCAAAAGATGCGGAATTATCGTTGCCAGAGCTGTAGTGATGGGTGAAATTCTGGTTTTGCGTCGCAAATTCGCTAAGTGCAGGCATGGTTTCTGGGGTCACGCTGTCTGCACGCAGATCTTCAACCACAATCATCATTAGGTTGTAGTTCTTACTTTTACTCTTATTTACCTTCAAGGTTTCTAGAGGGTAAGTCAGTACTTCTGTATTCGCTTCACCGCGCTCAACACGCTCTTGATATTCTTCTCTGTCGAACCAACCCTGACGCTCTAAAAACGTCTTAGCGGTCATTGGGTATGACAACGGAAAGTTAGCACGTTGATTTGTAATTGGATTATAGAAGGTGGCATCAGCCCAGATATAAATCAGATGACTGAAAATAAAGCTAACAAAGAAGACCACAGCAATAGGGCGACCAATGCGCTTATGCGACAGTTTTCGTTGTTTGCGCCAAACCCACTCAGCAAGAGCGAGTTGCACAAAGAATATGATGGGTACAAGAACGAACAGCGTTTGCCATTTTGCATTGATGGCATTCTTATCGTCGCTTAACAACAGCTCCCAAACGATGGGGTTAAGGTGCAGGTTAAGCTCTTGATACGCTTGCGTATCAAGTAACAGAACCGTCAGCCCAACCGTGCTCGCGAGCACACCTACTATCCTGAACAGTTTAAAGTTCGGGACAATAAAGGTTATAGGGAACAGGCAGAGTACATAGAGCCCGAATACCAAGAAACCAAAATGGCCTACCCAAGATGAGAATAGGTACAGTTGCCCTAAAAGGGTATCTGGCCAAGGGGATTCGGCTATGTATCGCGTACCAATGAGCATTGCAACGATGACATTGAAAAAGCTAAACCAATGTCCCCAGCTGACCAGTCTTGATACTCGTTCTGCGTAAGAATTACCGCTATCTACCATGAATGTTCGTTCTTGTTATTAGTTGTTAGTCTTCAACAGATGCGATTAGTGCATCTGAGAAAGTTTTGGCGATGGCCTTCCTTTGTCCTTTAGCCACGTTCTGGTTAAGAACGTTTGTCGCGATATTGCCAACCAACATCAAGCTCAGTTCTGGAGTCGATTGGTGCTTCTCAAGGACTGCAGCAATTTCAGCTAACATGGTTTCGACTTTTTCGTCACTGTATTTCGATGTAATAGGCATAGTTACTCTGCTAATGATAGTGGAAACGGCTTATGATAACCTACTCTGAATAACAACTGAAATCACAAGAGATAGAAATCTCCTATGAGTTTACAATTATCTAATGTCATTTTGCATCAATTAGTTAAAGATTCTGAGCAACAGCTAACGGTTAACTACCGTGAATCGGCCCTAGCTAATGACGCATCTACTGAAAGTTTAGTCGCTGAATTGCATCGAGTGTTCAATGCAAAGGCAGGAAAAGGCTTTGGAACCTTCTCAGATGAGAGCGAGTTCAAAGTTTGGTTAGACAATACGTTATCTGACGATCTCGACTTTTACACTTTCTCACAAAATAGTGCCAAGCGACTGATCTCCGAGATCAGCAAGTACTCCTTCGCCGAAGATGGGTTTTTAGTGTTAGCTCATTATCAGTCTTTAGCTACGGATTATCTGTTTATTGCGCTTATCCCATCTAACGAAAGCCTGAAGGTTACAGAAGGTCTGGATATTAGTGCTACGGATTACCTGGATATTTCTAAGATGGATATCGCGGCGCGTATCGACTTGTCTACGTATCAAACGGATAGCGACTCAAATCGCTCTCTTACTTTTATCAAGGGACGAGTGGGGCGCAAGGTTTCAGATTTCTTCTTGGATTTTCTGCAAGCTGAAACCGGTTTGGACACAAAGCAGCAAAATTTAGTGTTGATGCAAGCGGTGGACGATTTTGTAGCGGATGCAAAATTAGAGAAAGACGATGCTAACTCTTACCGTAAGCAAGTTGCAGATTACTGCAATGAGCAGATCAAAGCGGGTGATGAGGTTGAAGTTCGTGAACTGTCGCAAGAGCTACCAAAAAGCGATGACGGCACCAGCTTTGCTGATTTTACCGAAGAGCAAGGCTACGAACTGGAAGAGAGCTTCCCTGGCGATAGAGCCGCTGTACGCAAGCTAACCAAATTTGTTGGCGCTGGTGGTGGTTTGAATATCAGCTTTGACTCCATGTTAATGGGAGAACGTGTTTTTTATGATCCAGAAACAGATACGTTAACGATCAAAGGGACGCCACCGAATCTACGTGACCAGCTCACAAGAAAGGGTTAACCCATAAAAACAAGCATTTAAGACAACGCAACCCTCGAGGTTGTGTTTTTTTTGCACTTTATGCATAAAAATTCTTGTCATTCGCCTCAACTTTTTTAAATATGAAGGACAACAATAAAATTTGATTAGCACTGGCGATAATTTTCAGTGCATTCCCAAAATTACATGGAGTATAGAGATGATGCGAGTAGGTTTAGTTGGCTGGCGCGGTATGGTTGGCTCAGTTTTAATGCAACGAATGGTCGAAGAGCGCGATTTTGATCTGATTGAGCCCGTTTTCTACAGCACCTCTCAGGTGGGTATTCCAGCGCCTGTTTACGCAGGAAAAGATGCCGGTATGCTACAGGACGCTTTTGATATCGAAAGCCTTAAGCAGTTGGATGCCATTGTTACCTGTCAGGGTGGCAGCTACACAGAGAAGGTTTACCCTGCATTGAAGCAAGCGGGTTGGAAAGGCTACTGGATTGATGCGGCTTCTACACTGCGCATGGACAATGACTCCATCATTACTCTAGACCCTGTGAACCTCGAGCAAATCCAACAAGGCATTCATTCAGGTACTTCTACCTTTGTTGGTGGTAACTGCACAGTAAGTTTGATGCTGATGGCTCTTGGCGGTCTGTATGAAAAAGGTCTTGTTGAGTGGATGAGCGCAATGACGTACCAGGCAGCTTCTGGCGCTGGTGCTAAAAACATGCGTGAGCTGATTTCTCAAATGGGCGTAGTGCAGCAATCTGTTGCGACTGAGCTTGCTGATCCAGCAACGTCTATTTTAGATATTGATCGTAAGGTTGCAGAAACTATCCGATCTGATGCTTTCCCTACAGAGCAGTTTGGCGCTCCGTTAGCGGGTTCTTTGATCCCTTGGATTGACGTTAAACGCGAAAACGGCCAAAGCAAAGAAGAGTGGAAAGCGGGCGTTGAAGCAAACAAGATTCTTGGACTCGATGGCAACCCGATTGCTATTGATGGTACTTGTGTTCGTATCGGCGCAATGCGCTGTCACGCACAAGCACTGACTATCAAGCTGAAGCAAAACGTACCTATGGATGAGATCGAAGAGATCATTGGTACGCATAACGATTGGGTTAAGGTGATTCCTAACGAGCGTGACATCACAGCTCAAGAGCTTACTCCAGCTAAAGTGACAGGTACTATGTCTGTTCCTGTTGGTCGCCTGCGTAAGATGGCGATGGGCGACGACTTCTTGAATGCCTTTACTGTTGGTGACCAACTACTATGGGGTGCTGCAGAACCGCTACGTCGTACACTGCGTATCATTCTGGCTGAGAAGTCTTAATGGTTTAAATGCCTTAGTTGTTTTGAAAGCGCCCTATGGGCGCTTTTTTTGTTTGTGGGAAATGGAGATGTAAGGGGTCAGTGGCAAGTTGCAGAGGAGCTTTAGAACAATGTCATATATGGACCCACCCAGTTTGCAAGTCATTTTACATTCTTGGTTATTGAGTCATTGTCGTTCATATATTCGGCCTGTTTACTGAGCTCTATCGTGCTCATGGCCTTGATGTAATCTGCACCCAATGCTCTTTATCATTCCCACGGCTTCTGATGAGCCAATGACGGTGTCAGAGTTTCACTGGGGCGGGATGACCGCTAACCATCGATGTAAAATGTATCGCAACTGACGATGAGTGTTGTTTAACTAGTTAATTCCCTACTGTTTAGATCGTTAGCATTATCAAGTTATGCTTCTTTAAGTTGGTACGGTTTGTTGTGTGTAATCACAGACCAGACAATGCGTGCCAACTTATTTGCTAATGCTACACAGGCTTTGTTAAAGCTTTTCTCATGCTTCAGCTTAGTTGCCCAGACGCTCACCTTGTCTTCTTTCCTATCTGCATATTGGAGTACACTCCTCGCTCCGTGTATCAGAAGCGCTCTGAGTACGACGTTACCTTTCTTGGTGATGCCATACAGTTGAGATTTCCCTCCAGTTGAGAACTGTCTCGGAACCAGACCACACCAAGCAGAGAAGTGTCGACCACTCTTAAACTGTGTCCCTTTCCCAATGGCTGCATACAACGCTAGCGCGGTGATAGGTCCGATACCCACGACACTTTGCGCTATCTGACAGACATAATTTTCTTTAGCAAAAGCCTTTAGCTTGCTCTCGACCTGTTCAATACGGTCGTTTAAGGACAAGAACTCCAGGTACAGTTCATTGAACAACTCTCTAGCGACCCAGGTCAGTTCGTTACCTGAGTCTTCTAAGAACTCAGGAACGGACCTACGCAAGGCTGAGATACCTCGATTCATACAGAGCCCATACTCAAGCAGTAATCCTCGTATCTGGTTCATTAGTTGAGTGCGTTGCTTAATCAAGCGTTGCCTAATACGCAGGTACATTTGAGCGTCTTGTTGGTCAATGGTTTTTATCGGTACAAACGTCATATTGTCACGTTGTGCGGCTTCCGCTATCGCTTCTGCGTCGTTGTAGTCATTCTTATTTTTACGACGATATGAAGTGACATGTTGCGGAGGGACGAGTTTAACCTCATGCCCAAGCTTGATGAGCTCCCGAGCCAAGTGATTAGAGGCACCACAGGCTTCAATGGCAATCACTTGAGGTGTCAATTTGGCAAAGAATGAAAGTGTCGTAGCTCGCTTAAGTTGCTTCTTGCGAGTGATTTTTCCGCGTGATGTGACGAACACTGCATGAAAAACATTCTTGGCAATATCTAATCCGACCGTTACATTTGTCATGTGGACCTACCCTTATTTAGATGCTTGTTTGTTCAACTTCATCTTGGCGCATTGTGACGCCGTGTAAAGGGTGGGTCCATTTCATTATTCCCGAACGCTTCTATCGGGAATCTAGTTACTCGCAATCCCACTGAACAGGTCCCCGATAAAAGACCTCGGGGACGACGGTAAATTTAATCCACTGCAATGGTTATGAGAGCCGTGTCATTCCCGAGAGCTTCTATCGGGAATCTAGTTACTCGCAATCCGACTGAACAGGTCCCCGATAAAAGACCTCGGGGACGACGGTAAATTTAATTCATTGCAATGATTATGAGAGCCCTGTCATTCCAGAGTGCTTCTATCGGGAATCTAGTTACTCGCAATCCGACTGAACAGGTCCCCGATAAAAGACTTCGGGGACGACGGTAAATTTAATTCATTGCAATGGTTATGAAAGCCGTGTCATTCCCGAGTGCTTCTATCGGGAATCTGCTTGCGCGCAATCCCACTGAACAGGTCCCCGATAAAATACCTCGGGGACGACGGTAAATTTAATTCATTGCAATGGTTATGAGAACCGTGTCATTCCCGAGTGCTTCTATCGGGAATCTTTTAGTGTAAGGGTTTCAATTAGATGCCCGATAGGAGACTTCAGGCATGGCAATATCACCGTCATTCCAGCCTTGAGTTGGAATCTTAGGTCGATCGTGTCAGGCATAGTGCACTCTAAGATACTGGCGTTCGACAGTATGACGGCTTATTTGCTAGTCACGGTATTAGATTAATCGTAATCACCAGTGTTGCCAGTGATTTTCACCACGCGTTCTTCATGCTCAGGAAGTTCACTGCCACAGTGCTTGCAGTGAAATGCGTCCGGTTCGTGGTCATTTTTCATACAATTAGGGCACATCACAAGGTCTCTGTGGTCTCGATAGACTTTTTTCTGCTGTTTAACTTCTTGGCTCATCTCTGCGGTGATGATGCCTGTGGGTACTGCCAGAATTGAGTAACCCAATAGCATGGTCAGCGATGCTATTGCTCTGCCTAATGTGGTGACAGGGGATATGTCGCCATAACCAACAGTGGTGATGGTAACGATAGCCCAGTAAATACTGGTAGGAATGCTGGTAAAGCCGTTTTCTGGCCCTTCGATGATGTATAGCAATGCACCAAAGATGGTGACCAGTATGGCGACCATGCTAAAAAAGATGAAAATCTTGCGTCTAGAGTTCCACAGGGAGCGCATGATGACATTGGAATCTTGAATGTATTGAACCAATTTCAAGATTCTGAAGATGCGCATTACCCTCAGCAGCCTGACAACCCCTAGGAAATGCGCGTTAGGCACCAGCAATGCTATATAGAAGGGTAAGATGGCCATAAGGTCTACGAAGCCGTAGAAGCTCTTAGCGTAAGCCCAGGGCTTAGGTGAGCAATACAGGCGCAATAGGTACTCTACGGTGAAGAGGGCAGTGAATAGAATCTCAAGATAATTGAGCTGCGTTCCCCACCTTTGATTTACCGATTCTACAGAGCCCATGATCAAAACCAGCAAAGAGCCGATGATGGAAGCAATCAAACAGATATCGAACCAACGGCCTAGTGGCGTATCGGTACGAAAAATAATCACATAAAGTCTGTATCTGAGAGTATGTTCTGGATGCGGCATATCAATTTAACTTAAATCAGTAATAACAATAGGATAGCACGTAGTTTTAAGGCAGCTCGAAAAAGAAACCTTGCGTACATATTTGTTTAACTAGAACAAAAAAAGCACCGCAAAGGTGCTTTTTTGTACGAATTAGGATGTGTTTCCAGATATTGCTTAGTTCATCAAGCCAGGGAATAGCGCGCCAATTCCGTTAGCAATGAACTCTATGCCCAGCGCACCTAGTATCAAACCCATGATACGTGTGATGACGTTGATTCCTGTTTGCCCTAAAAAACGTACGATGAAAGGGGCAGAGCGGAACAACACCCAACAGCAAAAAGAGAACACGATTACGGTAATGGTGACCGCTACATAATCTATTGGACCTGTGTGATTTGATCCAAATACGATGGTTGAACTGATAGCACCTGGTCCGGCCATTAGCGGCATTGCTAGTGGAACTACGCCTACTTGTTCCTTACTAATACTCTCTGCTTTTTCTTGTTTGTTTTGTTTCTGCTCACCTAATTGGCCGTTCATCATTGCAAAGGCGATGCTGACCAAAAGTAAGCCACCTGCAATACGAAACGAGTCAAGAGAGATACTAAACACGTCAAGTAACATCTGACCTGCAAACAAAGACACAATCAAAATTACCGCTACAGCAATGTTCGCTGTTGAGGCCGTTTTAATGCGTTCTTCTGGAGATAGATGATTCGTTAATGACACGAAAATCGGCATGATGCCCACAGGGTTAACTATGGCAAATAAGCCAACAAAAAACTGTAGATATACAGCAATGTCCATACCTTGCATTAGCGAGCCTTAATAAGAAAAACAGGGTGTAAGAAAATTCCGCGCTACTTTAATCAAGGACGAGAAATTACGCCAGTGAAACTTTCAAGTATTCACCTGAAGTTTTCTAAATCATAGCGCATTTGTCATTAGATAAACTAATGCGATATTTTTGGTGTTTAGCGAGTAGAATGCAGTGTGTTTTTTGTGCTGAAAGATAAGTGTAGTAAGAACTTATAAGGAAGAATAAAAAATTAAAAGCCTAGTGAAATTTCTCGTTGTCCTATACCCAACAATGGTTATACTAGGGTCTGGCACGTTTTGGACGGCCTACAGAATTTGAAAATTTATGACGTAATGGAATTTTAATTACGTAGTAATAGATGTACTTTCATGGATGAGATCAGAGTCACAGATTGGTGTATTTGTCATACAATATGGCATTTAGAATTAGCTTAGCTAATAACCATTTGGTGGTAGTTCTTTCAAACTAAGTGATCTGAATCAATTTTATTCGCAGAGTGAAATAATATACTCGTCTGTGAAAGCTATTTACTAAGTTGTGTTGTTTAACGAACAAACCTTACTAAAAAGTTTTTAATTTAAAATATCTAGGAGATAATTATGCCTGTAACTAATATGGCTGAACTGGACGCTCTAGTAGCTCGCGTTAAAGCGGCTCAAGAAGAGTTCGCAACTTTTTCTCAGGAGAAAGTTGATGCGATCTTCCGTGCGGCTTCTCTAGCAGCTAACCACGCTCGTATTCCACTAGCTCAACAAGCAGTTGCGGAATCTGGCATGGGCATCGTCGAAGACAAGGTTATCAAGAACCACTTTGCTTCTGAGTTTATCTATAACAAGTATAAAGACGAAAAAACCTGTGGCATCTTAGAAGAAGATGACAACCTAGGCACAATGACTATCGCAGAACCTGTTGGTATCATCTGTGGTATCGTTCCAACAACGAACCCAACATCTACTGCAATCTTCAAATCTCTAATCTCTCTTAAAACACGTAACGGCATCATCTTCTCGCCACACCCACGTGCTAAGAACTCTACTAATGATGCAGCTAAACTAGTTCTAGATGCAGCAGTAGCAGCGGGTGCTCCAAAAGACATCATCGGTTGGATTGACCAGCCTTCAGTTGAGCTATCTAACGGCCTAATGAAGCACGACGGCATCGCTCTTATCCTTGCAACTGGTGGTCCAGGCATGGTTAAAGCAGCTTACTCTTCTGGTAAGCCAGCAATCGGTGTTGGTGCGGGTAACGTTCCAGTAGTTATCGACGAAACTGCAGACATCAAGCGTGCTGTAGCTTCTATCCTTATGTCTAAGACGTTCGATAACGGCGTAGTATGTGCTTCTGAGCAGGCTGCAATCGTTGTTGACGAAGTATACGACGAAGTTAAAGAGCGTTTTGCTTCTCACAAAGCACACGTACTAAGCAAAGCTGACGCAAACAAAGTACGTAAAGTACTTCTTATCGATGGCAACCTAAACGCTAAGATCGTAGGTCAACCTGCTCCAGCAATCGCTGAAATGGCGGGTGTTAAAGTTCCTGCTGACACTAAAGTTCTAGTAGGTGAAGGTCTAGGTAAAGTTTCTTACGACGACGAGTTCGCACACGAGAAACTATCTCCAACTCTAGGTCTATTCCGTGCTGATAACTTCGAAGACGCTGTTGCTCAAGCAGTAACTATGGTTGAGATTGGCGGTATCGGTCACACATCTGGCCTATACACTAACCAAGATACTAACGCAGACCGTATCCGTTACTTCGGTGACAAGATGAAGACTGCACGTATCCTAATCAACATCCCTACTACTCACGGTGGTATCGGTGACCTTTACAACTTCAACGTTGCACCTTCTCTAACTCTAGGTTGTGGTTCTTGGGGTGGTAACTCTATCTCTGAGAACGTAGGTCCTAAGCACCTTATCAACAAGAAAACTGTAGCGAAGCGAGCTGAAAACATGTTGTGGCACAAACTACCTAAGTCTATCTACTTCCGTCGTGGTAGCCTTCCAATCGCTCTTGGCGACCTAGAAGGTAAGAAACGCGCATTCCTAGTTACTGACCGTTTCCTATTTAACAACGGTTACGCTGATGACGTAGTTAAACTACTTAAAGCTCAAGGCATCGAAGTTCAAGTATTCTTCGACGTGGAAGCAGATCCAACACTATCTGTTGTTGAGAAAGGCGCTGAAGCAATGAAGAGCTTCCAGCCTGACGTTATCCTAGCTCTAGGTGGCGGTTCTCCAATGGATGCTGCTAAGATCATGTGGGTAATGTACGAGCACCCAGAAACTCACTTCGCTGAACTAGCGATGCGCTTCATGGACATCCGTAAGCGTATCTACAAGTTCCCTAAAATGGGTCAAAAAGCTGAGCTTGTATGTATCACTACAACTTCAGGTACTGGTTCAGAGGTTACTCCATTCGCTGTTGTTACAGACGACAAGACGGGTGCTAAGTACCCACTAGCTGACTACGAAATCACGCCAAACATGGCTATCGTTGATGCGAACCTTGTAATGAACATGCCTAAGTCTCTAACAGCGTTCGGTGGTTACGATGCAGTAACTCACGCACTAGAAGCTTATGTTTCTGTTCTTGCGAACGAGTACTCTGACGGTCAAGCTCTACAAGCTCTTAAGATGCTTAAAGAGTACCTACCTTCAAGCTACGCGAATGGTGCAAACGACCCAATCGCTCGTGAGAAAGTACACAACGCAGCAACTATCGCTGGTGTTGCATTTGCGAACGCATTCCTAGGTGTGTGTCACTCAATGGCTCACAAAATTGGTGCTGAGTTCCACTTGCCACACGGCCTTGCTAACGCACTACTTATCTCTAACGTTGTACGTTACAACGCGAACGATAACCCAACTAAGCAAACTGCATTCTCTCAGTACGACCGTCCGCAAGCACGTCGTCGTTACGCTGAAGTTGCAGACCACCTAGGCCTAAGCCAAGAAGGTGACCGTACAGCTCAGAAGATTGAACGTCTTCTAACTTGGTTGGACGAGCTTAAGACTGACCTAGACATTCCTAAGTCAATCAAAGAAGCGGGTGTTTCTGAAGCAGACTTCGTTGCTAAGCTTGATGAGTTAGCGGTTGAAGCGTTCGATGACCAATGTACTGGTGCTAACCCACGTTACCCTCTAATCACAGAGCTAAAAGAAGTTCTAATGTCTGCATACCACGGTACTGCATTCGTTGAAGGTGAAACGTTCGAAGGTACTACAGTAATCAAGAAAAAAGCTGACCAAAAGCCAGCTAAAGCGAAGTAGTTCGACTCTTGAAAAGTGGGCTTGAAAGAGTCCACACTGAATAGACAAATCCCAGCGCTGAAAGGTGCTGGGATTTTTTATGTGTGCTCGAAAAGAAGAAGACTCATACCAATCGTATTAAATAACTGATCATCCTAGCTTGTTAAAACACTCGATAACGGCGTTAGAATTTTTGATTGTAGAATAACTACTTATCAAAAAGTTCTGCCTTGTTATCCAGCGTTTTTCCTACGCTATTTCTGACCTGTGATTGGTATAAAAGCGATACAAAATTTTAGGGTTATCGACTAGCACTTTCTGGATCAGTTCAGCGTCGTTGTTTGTCTGTACAGATAATAGATTTAATAAATGCACATCATCTGGCATGACGTTGCCCGCGATAGTTTCACTTGGATGTGGCCAATCTGTGCCCCATAGGATTTTGTCGGCGTTAGTCGCTATATAGGCTTTGCCAATAGCTAGGGTATCAGAAAAACTTGGCGAGCCTGACTTACTATCGTGATACGCCGCCGACACCTTCACCCAGGCTTTATTTGCGTTCATGAGCTGGCAGATAATATCAAAAGCAGGGTGCTTTATTCCCTCTCCAGCCGGTAAGTGCCCTCTATGGTCGAAAACCACATCGCAAGGCAAAGAAAATAATAGATCTTTCATCGCAACTATCATGTCCGCGGTTACCCAAAAGCAAATATGCCAGTTGAGCGGCGCGATTTTTTCTGCGCAGCGCTGAATCAAGCCTAAATCAAGGTCTTCAAACTCGGTGATCATAAACCGAATTCCGCATACACCTAGTTGATCCATTTCTTGTAGCTGAGAAAAAGAGAAGCTGTCATCGATAGTCACAACTGCCCGAGCACTATCACCAAGTTGCTGCATCGCATCTAGGGTGCATTGGTTATTAGTACCGTAGGCAGAAGGGGTTACAATGACATTTCTCGAAAAGCCAATTTTGTTCTGTAATTGTTTATACATAGCAACAGTGGCTGTGGGAATGTTAGTGGTATCTTCGTCACGATAAGCAAAATTATCCGGGTCGAAGATGTGATGGTGGCAGTCACAGCTTCCCTCTGGTACTGCAAGAGATAGAGATGCTTTGCTAGTGGTAAAAGGTATGTTGTCGCCTGATGAGAAATACTGTTTGGTCATGGTAATATCGCTGAATTTCCGTGTAACTCAGTATAGAGGATAGAACCTCTATTACTTAAGATAAATCATTGATTTACCATGACATCACACGGCCGTTGAACGAGTCGTTTGACACAATGTATTCAGTGTTTCTTATCAACTCTTCTCGAATGTTCGCAAAGCTGTTTTGATAGTCGTCATGGCGAGAGTGATGCACGCTAGGCAAGATGCCACCAACGCGAATATCAAAGGGGTTGAGTTCCTTAGCCCAGCTCTTTGTTAGACCACTGACCATAGAGCTTGTGCTCTCGGTACCAATGATAGAGTCGGAGCGTTCATTCGTCAGGATATTAACGATCACCCCTTGCTGGTGATTCTTACGCATTTGTTCTGCGCAAGCGTGCCCGCAACTGAACAGCGACTGAACAAGGTGAGAGAACTGAGCACTAAACTCTTCTGCTGGAGTAGGACTCACCAGAGTAGGTAGTGGGTGGTTTTCCCAATTATTGATCAGAATATCAACACCATGGTTGTAGAAGCACTCAATGTAGCTAAACATATCATCGACATTATTCTGGGTATCGTCAGGTAGGGCATAGGTACACACATTAAAGCCAGACTCAATACATTCTCTGTACGTGCCTTTGAGGAGTGATGCATTTTTGTCTGTAATGACCACCTTTGCTCCAAGAGAGGCAAAGTGAAGGGCAAGAGTCCTTCCAAGTATCGTTCCAGCCGAGGTAATTAATACCACGGAATTGTGAATAACCATTGTTGACCACCTGATTTTTCCAGAGCTTAAATTTAACTACTGATCACCGCAGTGACAAATAGAGGGCTCAATAGCCCCCTATAATTGAATCCGCTAATTGGATCTAAGAGCCATGTCTGACTCATAGTTATACGATCGAATATAGTGAATAAGATGTGAACAAGGTGGTGATTTCTTGTGTTTATGATGGGTGATTACTTGAACTAAGGAGTAGCTCACAGTTTGCATGATAGAGGTAGCAAGAACTAATAGAAATCTGTATGAGTTATCATGCCTACTCAGTTATGCTGCATAATCATCCGCTAGAAACAAAAAAGGCTGCCTAAACAGGCAGCCTTTTCATTATAAATCAGCTAATTACTTAGCTAGGTTCTCAGCAACGAAGTCCCAGTTAACTAGAGCCCAGAAGCCATTCATGTACTCTGGACGAACGTTACGGTAATCGATGTAGTAAGCGTGTTCCCACAGGTCAACAGTTAGAAGAGGAGTTACACCTTCTTCTGTTAGAGGAGTCGCTGCGTTTGAAGTGTTAACAATTGCTAGTGAACCGTCTGCGTTCTTAACAAGCCAAGTCCAAGAAGAACCGAAGTTGTTGATTGCTGAATCAGTGAATTTAGCTTTGAACTCTTCAAAAGAACCAAATGCTGCATTGATTGCGTCAGCAACAGCGGCTGTTGGTTCGCCACCTGCGTTTGGCGCTAGGCAGTGCCAGTAGAACGTGTGGTTCCAGATTTGTGCTGCGTTGTTGAATACACCGCCAGTAGAAGTCTTAACGATTTCTTCTAGTGTTTTGCCTTCAAACTCAGTACCAGGGATAAGGCCATTTAGCTTAACAACGTAAGTGTTGTGGTGTTTACCGTGGTGAAAATCTAGAGTCTCAGCAGAGATATGTGGTTCTAGCGCGTCTTTTGCGTAAGGAAGAGCTGGTAGTTCAAATGCCATTTGCTCGGTTCTCCATTTATGTGGGCTAAGCCCTAAGCTTCCAATGTAGTAACAAATTACATTCGATGAGAGCTTTCTCATCAAATGAATGTGACAGGGTCGGTAGTATTACGAACCGCTGTGCAAATTAGTTCTCTAACTTCGTTTGCATTCTATCAATTTTTTATACTAATAAAAGGTTAGGCAACAAATTTATAATATTTCGTAACCAACAGAATGCGGTTACGCCAACTTTTGTCTACTTTCGCAACAATAACCATATTTAGTTTATGGTTTTTATTCTAAGCTAGTAAGGTAAAATAACGGAATACTATATAGAGTACATGGATCCGAGGACCGCTATGGAAACCCTAGACAAAATCAAACAGCAGATCGAACAAAACACTATCCTTCTTTACATGAAAGGTTCACCCAAGCTTCCTAGCTGTGGATTTTCTTCTCAAGCGTCTCAAGCATTGATGGCGTGTGGCGAAAAGTTTGCATACGTTGATATCCTGCAAAACCCAGATATCCGCGCTGAGCTTCCTGCTTACGCACAATGGCCAACTTTCCCACAATTGTGGATTGAAGGTGAATTGATCGGTGGCTGTGACATCATCATCGAGATGTTCCAAAAAGGCGAACTTCAGCCTCTTATTAAGCAAGCGGCTCAACGTTCAGCTAGCAAATAATTTTCGCACTAAACAGCGCAAATACTAAAAAGGCTTCCAATTGGAAGCCTTTTTCTATTTTAGAGCGAGGTTAAAGAACCCGGCTATAAAACCATCGCTGCAACCCAACCGAAAATGATCAGTGGGATGTTGTAGTGGATGAAGGTTGGAACCACGGTTTGCCAGATGTGCTCGTGTTGTCCATCGGCATTAAGACCCGATGTTGGACCAAGAGTAGAATCTGAAGCCGGAGAACCCGCATCACCTAGTGCTGCTGCAGTACCGACTAGAGCAACGATAGCCATTGGCGAGAAGCCAAATGCAGTGGCTAGTGGCACATAGATAGTTGCGATAATTGGGATGGTTGAGAATGAAGAACCAATACCCATAGTCACTAGAAGACCAACAATCAGCATCAACAGCGCCGCTAGAGGTTTATTGTCACCAATAGAGGTAGACAGAGCTTCAACCAGAGTCTCTACACCACCAGTCGCTTTCATCACTGCTGCAAAACCTGCTGCTGCAATCATGATGAAGCCAATCATTGCCATCATGTGCACGCCGCGAGTAAACACATCCTGCGTCTCTTTCCATGCAATAACGCCACCAAAGGTAAATACCATGAAGCCCGCTAGTGCACCGATGATCATTGAGCCAGTGTAGAGTTGCACTGAAAGTGCCGCGACAATAGCGACTACGGCAACAAGAATGTGCTTCTTATTGATGTGGCTAGGCTCTGCGTCTACGTGAGTAATCTCTGTTTCTTTATAGGTACGAGGCTTACGGTAGCTCACAAAAATAGCCACAAGAAGACCCGTGATCATACCTAGTGCAGGCAACAACATTGCCATTGGTACATCAGAGGCAGAGATGTTCTGAAGGCCATTGTCATTCAGGTTCTTCAGCAAGATGTTGTTCAGGAATATGCCACCAAAACCAATTGGCAGGATCATGTATGGAGTAACAAGACCAAAGGTCAGCACACACGCAATCATGCGTCGGTCAATGTTTAGCTTCGAGAACACTGCAAGTAGAGGCGGAATAAGAATTGGAATAAATGCAATGTGAACAGGGATAACGTTCTGCGACGACATAGTAATTAGAATAAGAGCAACCAAGACACCGTATTTAAGACCGGTAGATGCTGTGTCATTCTCTTGGCCATTGATGCGCTTGATAACGCTTTGTGCCAATAGATCTGTGATGCCTGACTTTGAGATAGCAACCGCAAAGGTACCTAGCATAGCGTAGCTAAGAGCGATGGTTGCACCGCCACCTAATCCGCCTTCAAAGGCAGCAATGGTATCGGTAATGTTCATGCCTGCGGAAAGTCCACCAACAATGGCACTAAAAGTTAACGCAACAACGACGTTAACGCGCATCAATGCCAATAGCAGCATGATACAAACGGAAATGACAACGGGATTCATTATACTTCTCTAATTGTTTAGTTGTGTTTGTGTTTATTCTTCGTCAAGCATTGGCCAGCCGCCTAGGGCTTTCCATTTATTGACAATTTTACAAAATAGTTCAGCGGTCTTTTGTGTATCGTAAAGGGCTGAATGTGCCTCTTTATTATCGAACTCGATCTCGGCTGCTTTACATGCTTTGGCTAAAACGGTTTGACCATAAGCTAGGCCGCTAAGAGTCGCAGTATCGAAAGTGGCAAAGGGATGAAACGGTACGCGTTTCAGTTTGGAGCGTTCACTAGCCTGAGAGACAAAGCCATGATCAAAGGCAGCATTGTGTGCCACGATGATCGCTCGGCTACAACCGGCTTGCTTTTGTTCTTTACGGACCAGTTTATAGATCTCTTTCAGTGCTTCTGATTCTGGGATGGCCCCACGCAACGGACTGAAAGGGTCACGCATTCCAATAAATTCGAGTGCTTCCTTCTCTAAATTTGCTCCTTCAAATGGTTCTACTTGGAAAGTCAGGGTGCTTGCTGGGTGCAAGTCTCCGTTTTCATCCATCGCCAGGGTTACTGCGCATATTTCAAGCAACGCGTCAGTGGAGGCATTAAAACCAGCGGTTTCTACATCGATAACCACAGGGAAATACCCTCTAAATCGTTTTTTTAGCGTCAAAGCTTCATTTTCTACAGTCATAACAAGCAAAGCATATGGATTAAGGCGAGCATTATTACAGATTCATAAGGTTTTCTAAACCCATACATTAATTTTCCTGAGTCTAAATATGACAAAAGGGCTGTAATTGCCTTTCGACAATCACAGCCCTTGCAAGCGAGTTTACTTATTTGAGAATGGGTTAGCCGTTCAAACCCGAAGAGGCATTTTCTCGCTGAATAAGTTCAATCTTGTAACCATCAGGGTCAGTGACAAAAGCAATATGTGTTGATCCACCTTTTACTGGACCTGGTTCACGAGTGACATTGCCACCGGCTGCCTTGATAGCATCACAAGTGGCATAGATATCTTCATAACCAATAGCCACGTGACCAAATGCATCGCCAAGATCGTACTCATTGGTGCCCCAGTTGTAGGTCAACTCAATGACAGCGCCTTGTGATTCATCACCAAACCCAACAAAAGCAAGCGTGTATTCGTACTCTTTGTTTTCGTTCTTACGTAATAGCTCCATACCCATTACCTTGGTATAGAACTCAATAGATTTATCTAAATCACCCACGCGAAGCATGGTATGTAGTACGCGACCTTGAGACATGATTCTTCCTTAATGTATTTGTGAAATGAACGTAAGTATTAATCGATAGCTTTATCTTTGAACTCGCACAGGTCTTCTATCATACAGCTGCCACAGCGTGGCTTGCGAGCAATGCAGGTATAGCGACCGTGTAAAATTAACCAGTGATGTACGTCCAGCTTGAACTCTTTTGGCACTACTTTAAGAAGCTTCTGCTCAACATCATCTACGGTCTTACCCATAGCCAACTTGGTGCGATTGGACACGCGATAGATATGGGTATCAACCGCAATCGTTGGCCAACCAAATGCAGTATTGAGAACCACATTAGCCGTCTTTCTGCCAACGCCCGGCAGAGCTTCGAGTGCTTCTCGGTTTTCTGGAACTTCACCACCATGCTGCTCAAGTAAGATCTTGCATGTTTTGATGGTGTTTTCTGCTTTTGAGTTAAACAGGCCAATGGTCTTGATGTATTCTTTTAAGCCATCAACGCCAAGATCCAGTAACCCTTGCGGTGTATTAGCGATGGGGTATAGCTTATCTGTTGCCTTGTTAACACTGACATCGGTTGCTTGAGCCGATAGTAGTACGGCAATCAGTAATTCAAACGGAGAGCTCCAGTTGAGCTCCGTTTCTGGGTGAGGGTTTTCCTCACGCAATCTTTCAAGTATGAGTCGACGCTTATCTTTATTCATTGAGTCCGTTTTTAAATAAGATTAGTTGTTAGTAGTAACACGAGCCCGTTCTATTTCCTGTTTCTCTTGCTTAGGTGCTTGTTGTGCTCGGTAGTTGTCTAGCCAGTTTTTGCCTGCAATCAAGAAACCAACACCGATAAATGCACCTGGAGGTAGCATCGCGAGTAGGAAGTTGCTATCAACGTGATACACCTGAATGCGCAACACACTTGCCCAATCGCCAAGCAGCAGATCCGCGCCGTCGAAAAGAGTACCATTACCGAGGATTTCACGAATGGCTCCTAGAACCACAAGTACAGCAGTCATACCCAGCCCCATCCAAAGACCGTCCAGCACAGCCAATACAGGTGTATTCTTAGACGCATAGGCTTCGGCGCGACCAATGATAATGCAGTTGGTTACGATCAAAGGGATAAAGATGCCTAACGATAGGTATAAGCCATAGGCGTAGGCATTCATCAGCAATTGAACACAGGTTACCAAAGCAGCAATGATCATCACAAAGATAGGCAAACGGATCTCTTGTGGCACATGATTGCGAATAAGGGAGACGGTTAGGTTCGAACCGACCAATACCAGTAAGGTAGCAATACCAAGGCCTAATGCATTGGTCACCGTTGCCGATACTGCAAGCAGTGGGCAAAGACCAAGCAATTGCACAAGGGCAGGGTTGTTATCCCAAAGCCCATTCTTTAGTAGAAGTTTCTTCTCTGACATTATTTCACCTCACATTGTGGTGAGCTACTCAAGATCTGTTGCTGATTTTTCGTAAAGTATAGCCCTGTGTTGTAGATGGCTTTCACCACTGCGCGCGGGGTAATCGTTGCGCCAGTGAATTGGTCAAATTGCCCACCGTCTTTACGTACTTTCCAGCTATCTTGATTGTCTGCAGTGATCTCTTTGTTAGCAAAAGACAAAATCCAATCCGATACGCGCAAATCAATCTTATCTCCCAGTCCTGGCGTTTCTTGATGCGACAATACGCGAGCCCCTAACACCTTCCCTTGCAGGTCGACACCCACCAACAGGCGAATTGTGCCGTTATAACCATCGGGTGCGATAGTTTCAATGGCAACTGAAGTTGGCTTGCCATCGACAGTAGCGATATAAGCGGGCATGTTTTCTTGTGTGCCCAAGGCTTCATTTTGTAAATCGATGCAGCTGGCATAGAGTTCATTGTCGTGCAGGCTGGTTGGGATCACTTGATTAAGCTGACCTTGTAACTGGGCGATTTGTTGCGCTTTGATCGTGTCCTCGGTCAGCAGATGGGTAATAGAAACCACACCTGTTGTGATGCAAGCGAACATGGCGAGAACTAAACCGTTTTTTCGTATGGTTTTTAACATGATATTACTTGTGACCGTAGGTTCTAGGTTGTGTGTAGTAGTCGATAAGCGGTACACACATGTTGGCGATAATAACCGCAAAAGCAACGCCATCAGGGAAGCCGCCAAAGGTGCGAATAATGACGATCAGTGCCCCGATGAGTCCACCAAAAATCAGTCGGCCTTTAATCGTTGTCGCAGCCGATACTGGGTCAGTTGCGATAAAGAATGCGCCGAGCATAGTCGCTCCTGAGAACAGCTGGAACAAGGGTGAACCTAGTGTGCCAGGGGCAATAATGTAGAGTATTAGACTCGTTAGGAATACACCGCCAAGCACACCTGCAGGGATGTACCATTGGATCACGCGCAGCTTAAGCATTACCAACCCGCCAATTAGGAACAAGACGTTAATCCATTCCCATCCGTAGCCTGCGATACCAGAGAATAGAGGGCTATTGCTGATCTCAGAAAGGGTTTGACCATTACCAAGCCCTGTTTTCACTGTATCAAGTGGCGTTGCCATGGTGATCCCATCAACCCCAGTACGGATCTGTTGCAGAGACATACCATCAAGATTGTAACCGCTAAAGATAAGCGATAGGGCATCAGTGGCACCCACAGGTGAGGATGAAATCTGTGCTGGAGTTAACCAACTGGTCATCTGCACTGGGAACGAAATTAGCAAGACAACGTAAGCAACCATTGCTGGGTTAAAGAGATTTTGTCCCACTCCGCCATAGAGGTGCTTAGCAACAATAATGGCAAAGAATAAACCTATGACGGTGATCCACCATGGCGAGAGCGGCGGGATCGCGATGGCTAACAAGAGTGCCGTGACGAGTGCGGTATTATCACGAAGTGCTTGTATTGGAGAGCGTCCTCTAGCCAGCATGATGAGCGACTCAAACGTCCAAGCCACTAATATAGCGAACAGCACTTGAATTAAGGTGCCAAAACCAAAGAAGTAGGTTTGTGCCAAAATACCCGGTACAGCACACAGTGCCACCAGCAGCATCATAGTTGATAATGTGCGGCGCTTTTGAGTATGGGGTGAACTGGCGATAAAAAATGCCACTAGTTATTCTCCTTTGAGTCACTGCTATCGGCTTGCGCTGCCGCTTTTCTTGCTTTTGCTCGTGCTATTGCTGCAGCCACCGCAGCTTTTTTTGGGTCGTCCGATTCTACTGATTCGTTAGCTTCAGGCTCTGTATCAGCGGTTTGCTGCTGAGCCTTGCGAGCTTTAGCCCTTGCAATGGCAGCCGCGACAGCCGCTTTTTTCGGGTCTTCAGATTCAGCTGATTCGTTAGCTTCGGGCTCTGAATCAGCGGCTTGCTGCTGAGTCTTGCGTGCTTTCGCTCTTGCAATGGCAGCCGCGACAGCCGCTTTTTTCGGGTCTTCAGATTCAGCTGACTCGTTAGCTTGTGGCTCTGTATCAGTGGCTTGTTGCTGAGCCTTGCGTGCTTTAGTCCTTGCAATGGCAGCCGCGACGGCCGCTTTTTTCGGGTCGTCCGATTCTACTGATTCGTTAGCTTCAGGCTCTGTGTCCGAGGCTTGCTGCTGAGCCTTGCGTGCTTTCGCTCTTGCAATGGCAGCTGCCACAGCCGCTTTTTTCGGGTCTTCAGATTCAGCTGACTCGTTAGCTTGTGGCTCTGTGTCCGTGGCTTGTTGCTGAGCCTTGCGAGCTTTCGCTCTTGCAATGGCAGCCGCGACGGCCGCTTTTTTCGGGTCGTCCGATTCAGCTGACTCGTCAGCTTTTGGCTCTGTATCAGTGGCTTGTTGCTGAGCCTTGCGTGCTTTAGCCCTTGCTATAGCAGCAGCGACCGCAGATTTTTTCGAATCATCCGAATCTGTTGATTGGTCAGTTTGAGGCTGTGCACTGGCTTGCGCTGCTTTACGTGCCTTAGCTCGCTCAATGGCCGCTTTCACCGCATCTTTCTTGTCAGTGTTTGCATCGCTAGTTACTGAATTTGTTGATGCAAGCTGTTCTTTCTTCGCCTTGGCGCGAGCAATAGCGGCTGCGACTGCGTCACTTTTCGTTCCAGCTGCCTTTGGTTGCTGGTCCGCTTTTTGTTCTCGACGAAGACGCGCTTCTTCCTTGCGCTGTTCGCGCAATTTGCGCATCTCAGAGTTGTCAGGTTCAGTAGCGTTTTCTGACTGCGCCTCGGCTTGCTTCGCTTTAGCCCTAGCAATAGCTGCGGCAACGGCAGGCTTAGGACCTTCAGTCTTCTTCTGCTTAACGCGTTCTATTGCCGCTGCAATGGCATCATCACCATCGTCGGTTTTCATCTGACTGCGGCGTTTTTCAGCCGCTTTCTTGTACTTCTGCTCGCGCTCAATTTTATCGCGCTCTAGGCGTTCTTTACGTTGCTCAAAACGAACCTTAGCGCGCTCGGCTGCTTCGGCTTCAGCGGCTTGAATCCTGATTTCGGTCTTAGATTGACGGAAGTAGTTCACCAGTGGGATGTTACTCGGGCACACATAGGCGCAAGCACCACATTCGATACAATCTTTGACTTTATATTCTTCGCACTTTTCAAGGTCTTTGTCTTTCGAGTACCAATACATTTGCTGTGGTAGCAGAGAGGCAGGACAAGCCTCCGCACATTGACCGCAACGAATACAAGCCATTTCATCGGCTGTGAACTCTAGCTCTCTTTTCGCAGGAGCTAAGATACAGTTACTGGTTTTCGTGATAGGCACCTGAGTGTGAGGCAGGGTAAAGCCCATCATTGGGCCGCCCATGATCACCGACTGTTTCTTCCAAGGAGAAAAGTGCGCTTGTTCAAGTAAAGACTGCACTGGAGTTCCAATTGGCACCCATAAGTTTTGCGCTTGGCTGACACTGCCACCGGTCATAGTCACAACACGTTCAACCAAAGGCTCTCCATCGATGACCGCGCGTTTTACAGCAAAAGCCGAACCAACGTTTTGCACCATGATGCCGATATCAGCAGGTAGGCCGCTGGAAGGTACTTCTCTGTTGGTTAACACCTTGATCAGCTGGCGCTCACCACCGGATGGGTATTTGGTTGGGATGACGCGAATGACGATATCGTGATTCTCTCCAGCCTTATTGAGGGCTTGGATGGCGTCTGGTTTGTTGTCTTCAATGCCAATAATGCACAGCTTAGGTTTCAAGATATGACTTAAAATCTCAATGCCTTGAATAACTTGCTCAGCGTATTCACGCATTAGGCTGTCATCGGCTGTAATGTAAGGCTCACATTCAGCGGCATTGATAATCAAAACATCAGTACGACCAAAACCAGATTGTAGCTTTCTTGCGGTTGGGAAGCCTGCGCCGCCCATACCTGATATCCCCGCTTGGCGGATGACGTTGACCAACTCTTCAGCACTGAGTTCTTGGTAGTTAGTGAGACCGCTGTGCTCAATCCAGGTATCTTTATGATCCGGTTTGATAACAATTGAAAGCTCAGGCAACCCCGATGGGTGACAACCTGTTCTTGGCTCAATGGCAGTGACAACACCTGAGGTGGACGCATGCACAGGCAGGCTTAGACTGGTGTGGTATTGAGTCAGAGGTTGGCCTTTTAATACCGAATCTCCTACCTTGACCAGTAGATCACCTTCTTTACCAATGTGCTGCTTAACTGGGATGACGATCTCATTCGCAATATTGGCTCGCCCGATTTTGTGGGTGAGGGATTGTGCTTTGTGTTCTGGCGGATGAATGCCTCCAGGGAAGTCCCAGAGATGGCCAGAGCGAATTTGTTCAATAAGTGACAGCATTGGTGGTTATGAGTTCTCAGTCGTTGTGCTTGGCACATTGGTATCTACATTAACTACTGGAATGGTATCAAGTTGCCATTTCCAAGTATCCGGTGTGGCTTTAACCGGAATCATTTCAATACATTCAGTCGGGCAGGGTGATACACAGAGATCACAGCCAGTGCATTGATCCGCAATGATGGTGTGCATGGCCTTTGTTCCGCCAACGATGGCATCCACTGGGCAAGCTTGAATACACTTAGTACAGCCAATGCACATATCTTCGTGGATGAAGGCGACTTTTCTAACATTGTCGGAAAGATCGTGTGCAGAGTCGGGTACATCAACTCCCATAAGGTCTGCCAGTTTTTGAATTGTGGCTTCTCCACCTGGAGGGCATTTGTTGATTGCATCACCGTTAGCAATCGCTTCAGCGTATGGGCGACAACCAGGATAGCCACATTGGCCACACTGTGTCTGTGGCAAGATAGAATCCACTTGTTCAACGATCGGATCGGCTTCTACCTTGAAGCGAATCGAGGCGAAGCCAAGCAATCCGCCAAATAGAGCAGCAAGGGCAACGAGGGCGACAATGGCGATTAGGATAGCTTCCATTAGATCTTCACCAAGCCAGTGAAGCCCATAAAGGCAAGCGCCATTAAACCCGCGGTAATCATCGCAATGGAGGCGCCTCTAAAAGGCAATGGAACATCTGAAGCCGCAATACGTTCGCGCATTGAAGCAAACAGAATCAAAACCATCGAGAAACCAACGGCTGCGCCAAATCCATAGATGATGGATTCAACAAAGCTGTGATTTTCATTAACATTAAGTAGTGCTACGCCCAATACGGCACAGTTTGTGGTGATCAATGGGATAAAAATGCCGAGTAAGCGGTACAAGGTAGGGCTGGTTTTGTGAACCACCATCTCAGTAAACTGCACTACGACAGCAATCACCAAAATGAAACTCATGGTTCTTAGATACTCGATGCCAAGCGGTTGTAGTAGGTAGGTCTCTACTAAGTACGCACACACTGACGCCAGGGTCAGAACAAAGGTTGTCGCCAGCCCCATACCTATCGCAGTCTCTAATTTTTTAGAGACTCCCATAAACGGACATAAGCCTAAGAATTTCACTAGCACAAAGTTGTTGACCAGCACTGTACCAATCAACAACAAAAGATATTCGGTCATACCAATTTTTTACTCACCCAGATCGAGCTGAACATTATCCTAATTTGTCAGGTATATAACAACACAACATCTATAGGGATTTAGAACATTTGTAGAAAATATAGCCGTTTATACGCAGTTCTTTTCAAATAGAGTGCATAAAAGTGGGTGTAACGTCCGATAACGTCGTTTGTTTTTGGGTTTGGTGGTTGTTTATGGAGACTTAGGTTGCGAATTTGGCTGGGGGAATGTGTGCTCTTTGTATTGATTCGGGAACCTATAGAATAATATTGACTAGCAGAGATTCCCGATAAAAGCACTCGGGAATGACTCGGTTTCGCCTTTGTGCATATTGGCTGTGCCAGATCAGAACTGTCATTGCCGAAGTTTCTTATCGGCAATCTTTGAGTTAGTGCGCACCAAGATTCCCGTTAACAACATGCGGGAATGACAGGCTTTTTACTTTTGTGCACACGGCCAACCCTAAAGACGTCATTGCCGAGGTCTCTTATCGGCAATCTTTAAGTTGGTACGTACTTAGATTACCGCTAACGGCATGCGGTAATGACGGGTTTTTCACTTTTGTGCACACGGTCAACGCTGAAAACGTCATTGCCGAGGTCTCTTATCGGCAATCTTTAAGTTGGTGCGTACTTAGGTTCCCGCTAACGGCATACGCTAATGACAGGCTTTTTACTTTTGTGCACACGGCCAACACTAAAGACGTCATTGCCGAGGTCTTTTATCGGCAATCTTTAAGTTGGTGCGTACTTAGATTACCGCTAACGGCATGCGGTAATGACTGGTTTTTCACTTTTATGTGCACGTCCAACGCTAAAGATGTCATTGCCGAGGTCTCTTATCGGCAATCTTAAAGTCGGTACGTACTTAGATTCCCGCGAACAACATACGGGATGACTGGCTTTTCACTTTTGTGTGCACGGCCAACGCTAAAGATGTCATTGCCGAGGTCTCTTATCTGCAATCTTTAAGATAGTGAGTACTATGGTTCCCGCTAACGGCATACGCTAATGATAGGCTTTTTACTTTTGTGCACACGGCCAACACTAAAAACGTCATTGCCGAGGTCTCTTATCGGCAATCTTTAAGTTGGTGTGCACTAAGATTCCCGCTAACAGCATGCGGGAATGACAGGGCTTTTACTCTTGTGCGCATGGCGAATACTAAAGACGTCATTGCCGAGGTCTTTTATCGGCAATCTTTGAGTTGGTACGTACTTAGATTACCGCTAACGGCATGCGGTAATGACAGGGCTTTTACTCTTGTGTGCATGGCGAATACTAAAGACGTCATTGCCGAGGTCTTTTATCGGCAATCTTTGAGTTAGTGCGCACTAAGATTCCCGCTAACAACATGCGGGATTGACGCATATTTTCTGATTGTGACATATTCACCGTTCACAAAATGCAGACGTAAAAAAACCGCATTACTTTCGTAATGCGGTTTTTCAAAATTTGGCTCCCCCTGCAAGACTTGAACTTGCGACATACGGATTAACAGTCCGCCGTTCTACCAACTGAACTAAGGGGGAATTGCTCTAAAGCGAGGCGAATATTACTGAGAAGGCTTACCACTGTCAACATTAAATCTGAAGATTTATAGGAAAAATTGTGCGACTCGTGTTGTGGATAATGTTGAGGCCAGTCGTATTAAGGCTTGATGACAGTTATCCACTGATTTTGTGGATAAGTATGTTGATGATATTGGGGCAACTTTATTTTGTTAACAAACTGGTAACCTGGTCTAGTGCAGTTGTCTACTGTAAGTGCAGATAATACAAGGTGTTGTACGAGAAATATGTGCTATAACAAGATTTAAGAGGTGTTTCTAGGTTGCTCAAAAAACAAACAGAAAGTTAACGTTTGAATAAATTCTGGGGAAAAGCTGTGAGTTAAATAGATGTTACAATATGAGGGTTTTCTTGCAGGGGAGAAGAATATAGCAAATGTTAAAATCGAGTGCTAGCACTATTGGTGATAAAATTGATATAAATACCCATAAAGATAATTTAGGTGAAGGTAACCCATTGTGGATGAAGAAAAAAGCATCAAAACGTTTGAATTGGTTTCGAGCTATCAGCCCGCGGGAGATCAGCCCACAGCCATCAAACAACTGCTTGATGGACTGGATAGTGGTCTAGCCCACCAAACGTTATTGGGTGTGACTGGCTCGGGTAAAACCTTTTCTTTGGCCAATGTTATCGCCGAGGCGCAGCGACCGGCCATCATTTTGGCACCGAACAAGACCTTAGCTGCTCAATTGTATGGGGAGATGAAAGCCTTCTTTCCTAACAATGCCGTTGAGTACTTTGTTTCGTATTACGATTACTATCAACCTGAAGCGTACGTTCCGACTACTGACACCTTTATCGAGAAAGACTCTTCGGTGAATGCCCATATTGAACAAATGAGGCTGTCAGCGACCAAGGCGCTGCTAGAGCGAAAAGATGCCATCATTGTGGCGTCCGTTTCGGCTATCTATGGACTGGGTGACCCTGAGTCTTATCTTAAAATGATGTTACATGTTAGGCGTGGCGATGTTATGGATCAAAGAGATATCCTACGCCGTCTTGCAGAATTACAGTATTCAAGAAACGATGTGGCATTTGAGCGTGGTCAATTCCGCGTTCGAGGTGAGGTGATTGATATCTATCCTGCTGAATCTGAGCATGATGCAGTACGTATTGAGATGTTTGATGATGAGATAGATTGCATCAGCATCTTCGATCCACTAACAGGCTCAGTGATCCAAAGAGATCTACCTCGGTTTACCATCTATCCGAAAACCCACTATGTCACACCGCGTGATCGAATGCTGGAAGCGATAGAGAAGATTAAAGACGAGCTCGTTGATCGTAAGAAGTATTTACTTGATAACAACAAGTTACTTGAAGAGCAGCGCATTAGTCAGCGTACCCAGTTTGATATCGAAATGATGAACGAACTTGGGTTTTGTTCAGGGGTAGAAAACTACTCAAGACACCTTAGTGGGCGTGAAGAGGGTGAGCCGCCTCCAACCTTGTTTGATTATCTTCCTGCAGACGGCTTGTTGGTGATCGATGAGTCACACGTGACGGTTCCACAGATTGGCGCTATGTATAAAGGCGACCGTTCTCGTAAAGAGACTTTAGTCGAGTTTGGCTTTCGTTTACCGTCAGCCCTTGATAACCGCCCATTAAAATTTGATGAGTTTGAAGCCTTAGCCCCTCAAACTATCTTTGTTTCAGCAACGCCCAGTGATTATGAAAAAGAAATGTCCGGCAACGATATTGCTGAGCAGGTGGTTCGCCCTACAGGTTTGCTTGATCCTGAGATTGAGGTGCGCCCTGTAGGTACTCAGGTTGATGACTTGCTGTCTGAGATACGCATTCGAAGCGTTAAAGACGAAAGGGTATTGGTGACGACATTAACCAAGCGTATGGCTGAGGATTTAACGGAATACTTGACCGAGCATGATGTTAAGGTTCGTTATTTGCACTCGGATGTGGATACTGTAGAGCGGGTCGAAATAATCCGCGACCTGCGTTTAGGTGAGTTTGACGTGTTGGTGGGCATTAACTTGCTTCGAGAAGGCTTGGATATGCCAGAGGTATCGCTGGTGGCTATTCTCGATGCTGATAAAGAAGGCTTCCTTCGTTCAGAGCGTTCGCTGATTCAGACCATAGGTCGCGCCGCGCGTAACCTTGAAGGTAAGGCCATTTTGTATGGCGATCGCATTACCAAGTCGATGGCCAAAGCGATAGGCGAAACAGAGCGTCGACGCTTGAAGCAGCAACAGTACAATGAAGATAATGGTATCCAGCCACAGGCTCTGAAGAAAAGCGTCAAAGACATTATGGAGCTGGGGAGTGTTGCTAAAGCTGGAGGCAATAAGAAGTCGAAAGCTGTGCCGCTATCGAAAGTGGCAGAAAGCGATGAGCAATATAAGACTTTGTCACCGCAAGAATTAGAGAAGCTTATACTTAAGCTAGAAAACGAGATGTACCAGCATGCTCAGAATCTTGAGTTTGAGCAAGCGGCTGCCAAACGAGATCAAATGGAAGAGTACCGAAGACAATTCATCGCCAATAGCTAAGAGTTAGGTTTAACAGCGAATGTCAAAAAATAAAATAGCAAACAAGCAGTTGAGATTGTTGATGGTAGAGGACACGCTCTCAGTGGCGACCTTATATCAGACCTACTTATCAACATTGAATTTGGATATTCAAATCGTTTCTAGTGGAGAGGCTGCATTAGCACATCTAGAGCAGCAGCCTATCGATCTTATGCTGCTGGACTTACGCCTGCCCGACATGACAGGAATGGACGTATTGAAAAAGGTGCGGGCAAGAGCACCTAAAGTCCCGGTTATCTTCATGACAGCACATGGCTCTATTGAGGTTGCCGTTGAGGCGATGAGAGCCGGTGCCCATGACTTTTTGATCAAGCCGTGTGAGGCGGATCAGCTCCGTATCACAGTGTCCAAAGCGATACACCAAACTCAAAATGGTAAACACGATGTTCTTGGCGAGATAAACCAATATCAAGGCTTTATTGGCTCTAGCGCTAACATGCAAAAGGTCTATAAGACCATAGACTCGGCTGCATCTAGTAAGGCGAGTATCTTTATTACTGGCGAGAGCGGAACAGGTAAAGAGGTGTGTGCTGAGGCTATCCACTCTGTGAGTAATCGAAGTACTGAGCCCTTTATTGCACTGAACTGTGCCGCAATTCCTAAAGACCTGATTGAAAGTGAGCTGTTTGGTCATGTAAAAGGCGCCTTTACTGGGGCCGCAACGGATCGAAAAGGGGCGGCAGAGCTGGCCGATGGCGGTACCTTATTTTTGGATGAATTGTGTGAGATGGATTTGGACTTGCAAACCAAATTACTGCGCTTTATTCAGACGGGTACCTATCAAAAAGTGGGTTCATCAAAGCTCAGCGCAGTCGATGTGCGTTTTGTGTGTGCGACCAACAAAGACCCATGGCAAGAAGTTAGAAGAGGGCGTTTTCGTGAAGACCTTTATTACCGTCTTTACGTTATTCCATTGCATCTGCCACCTCTAAGAGACAGAGGTGATGACATCGTCGAGATTGCGTATTCTTTGTTAGGTTTTACCTCCCTAGAAGAGAATAAGCAGTTTGGCAAATTCAACGAAGAGGTGCTTCGACACTTCGTTGCCTATCCTTGGCCGGGGAATGTGCGCCAGTTGCAAAATGTGATTCGCAATATTGTGGTTCTCAATGAAGGCGAAGAGGTGAAAATGGACATGCTGCCTTCACCCTTGGATCGCTTCAGAGTGGCTTCCTATTCCGAAGATGTTATCGATCAGTTCATAGACCCTGAGCAAAATGACGACAGCAAAAAGATCGTGCCGTTGGCGTTAGTAGAGCGCAGAACCATAGAACGAGCCATTGAACTGTGCGGTGGCAGCATACCTGCCGCCGCTACTCAACTAGATGTCAGTGCATCAACACTCTATAGAAAACTAGAAAAATGGGAGAAAGGGCGTGGATGAACTAAATCTGTTGCAAAGCGATAAGATTACTAGCTTACGTGCACAGGTGGGTGAGGAAGCCATGCCAGCATTACTCGATATCTTCAAGCAAGAGCTTCAGCAATATATTGGTCAAATTGAAGGCGTGGCTGTTAGCGAAGAGAATAGAGAGATGATTGCTCGCACCTGTCACGCGATAAAGGGCAGCGCGCCGAGTTTTGGTGCTGCCTTACTCGCAGAAAAGGCCAGTGAAATGGACGCCTTTTACAAACAACAACAGCTCCAAGATTTTGACAGTCAATGTGGCGAGCTAATTTCACTGTTGCGACGGACCGTATTTAAGTTGGACCAGTTACAGCTGCTCTAAAACCGCTAAACGAAGTTTCTCGCGATCGTGACGCCAGCCTCTATTCATTGAGGCAAGGTCGCGGGTAACTATGTTCCATTTCTCTTCCAATTCTGGATGCGGAACGCCGCCCAATACCACGTCGATTTTTCGCCCTTGGCATGCACGCTCAATCCAGTTTAGTTTTTGCCTTAAATCCATGCGACCCGCCGGGCCAAATTCAGGGCTCAGGTTTTCGATTAGCATTACCTTTGCATCGGTATTGGCCTTAATGGCTCTGCCGATTTCGGGCAATAACAGAGGAGGCATGATACTGGTTAAAAAGCTGCCCGGTCCCAGAATGATCACATCAGCTTGCTTGATGGCATCAACCGACTCGCAAATAGCAGGGACTTCAGGGTCAAGATCAAGCCTTAACAGGTCCTCTTCCATTTCATCAACGCTGGTTTCACCTTTTACCCAGCTCCCCTTAGTGGATAAGGCGCGTAAGTCTGAAGGGTGCTCGGTCATCGGCAAGATATTGACATCCACCTTAAGTAACTCACGGACTAAATTGATGGCCTCTAGTGGCCTAACCGATAGGTTATCTAAGGCGGTGAGAATTAGATTACCTAGATTATGACCATCGAGCTCGCCAGCCCCGCGAAAGCGATATTCAAACATCATTGAATTGATAGTGGGCTCTGTAATTAACTGGTTAATACAGTTGCGGGTATCACCCCATGCAATCCCGCCTTGGCAGTAACGAATACGCCCGGTGGAACCGCCATTATCTGTGGTGGTGACTATGCCGGTTGCATTGCTTCCAAAATCTTTTAAAGCCGCCAAAATACGACCAAGACCATGCCCGCCACCGATGGCGACGACTTTTTTAGATGAGTAAATTTCCACGCTAATCGCTTATTTTCCTTAGAAATACTGGGCAAATGTACCCGAATCTTTAGATTAGACCAAATTTACCGCGAATGAACTTGATTAAACGCGCCTTTTGTAACATTCATCTTGGCAAAAGTTACTGCATTCCTTTAGGCTTTAGCATTCGCCTGCTAAAAATGGTTTATACTGTAGGTGTAAAACTCCGAGTCTCCTTCACTAAGTTTGACGCTGTGTTCCCGAAAGCGAACGTTTGGGCAGAACAATATGTGATTTAGGCCGTGGCATTTCGCCACCAGGGTTGCTCTAGAAATGGAGTAGCCTCCCGTATTTAGGAAAGGTGTTTTGTGACCCAACAATTCGAAGATAGTTTTCATCGCAAGTTTTATTACTTGCGACTTTCAGTTACCGATGTATGTAACTTTAAGTGCAATTATTGCTTGCCGGATGGGTATCATCCAGAGGCGAGTAAACGCCCCCCATTTATCACTCTGCCTGAGATACAGCGTGTCGTGAGAGCGTTTGCCCATTGCGGTACGACTAAGGTTCGTATCACTGGTGGCGAACCAACTCTGCGTAGAGATTTCACGGATATTGTGCACAGCGTTGCCGAGACCCGAGGCATCGACAAAGTCGCCACAACGACCAACGGTTATCGTATGGCTAAGCAAGTTTCCGATTGGAAAGATGCTGGGCTTACGCATATCAACGTTAGCCTCGACAGCCTTGATCCCAAGCAATTTCATCAGATTACGGGTCAAAACCGATTTCATGATGTTATGGCGGGTATCGATCGCGCCTTTGAAGTGGGATATGAGCAGGTTAAAGTGAATGTGGTTCTACTCAAAGACCTCAATAGCCAACAACTGCCACAATTCCTAAACTGGATTAAAGATAAGCCAATCCAATTGCGTTTTATCGAACTGATGAAAACCGGCGAAATGGATGAGCTGTTTGATAAGCGCCATGTTTCTGGGGTAGCAATACGAAATCAATTGATTGCCAATGGTTGGATCTTAAAGCTTCGAGAAGTGAATGATGGGCCAGCCCAGGTATTTATCCACCCAGATTACAAGGGTGAGATAGGCCTTATCATGCCATACGAAAAAGGCTTCTGCTCAACGTGTAATCGACTGCGAGTATCAGCGATGGGTAAATTACACCTTTGCCTATTTGGTGAAGAGGGCTTAGAACTTCGCGATCTGATGCAAAAAGATGAGCAAGAAGAGGCTTTGATTGCTCGCATATCGCAGGGTTTACAAACCAAAGATATCAGCCACCACCTTGATCAAAATAATCCAGGAGCGACACCGCACCTGGCATCGATCGGCGGCTAATCTTCGTCACACTATTAATTTACAACAAACAGTACATAGGAATTGAGAGAAATGGGACACGCTCATAATGATTTTACGCCGGCTAGCATTGCCGTATTGACTGTATCAGACACTCGCACTGAAGAAACCGATACGAGTGGTGGTTACCTAGCAGACCAGGTAAAAGAAACAGGTCATAAATTAGCGGACAAACAAATCGTTATTGATGATGTTTATAAAATTCGCGCTATTGTCTCTAAATGGATTGCCGATGAAAATGTTGATGCCATTTTAGTAACAGGTGGCACTGGCTTTACTGCTAGAGATTTTACACCGGAAGCACTGGCTCCACTGTTTGACAAGCAAGTTGAAGGGTTTGGTGAGCTATTCCGCGCTGTATCGTACGAAGAGATCGGCACCTCAACTATTCAATCACGCGCTTTGGGCGGTTTTGCAAATCGTACGGTTATCTTGGCAATGCCTGGCTCAACAGGTGCTTGCAGAACAGCATGGACTCGCATCATCAAAGACCAATTAGATTCTCGCCATAAGCCATGTAACTTCATGCCGCATATTGGGATGTAAGCAAAGATGAGTGAATTAACCCATATTAACCAAAGCGGTGAAGCGAATATGGTCGATGTGTCTGCGAAAGCAGACACTGTGCGTGAGGCGAGGGCAGAAGCTATCGTCACCATGTCAGAACAGACCCTCGCATTGATTTTAAGTGGTGACCATCATAAAGGTGATGTGTTTGCTACAGCCCGTATCGCGGGTATTCAAGCCGCGAAGAAGACTTGGGATCTGATTCCCCTTTGCCACCCCTTGTTGCTGTCTAAGGTTGAGGTTCAATTGACCCCAATTAAAGAGACCAATCAGGTGCGTATCGAGTCAACCTGTAAGCTTGCGGGTAAGACAGGTGTTGAAATGGAAGCCCTAACAGCGGCCTCTGTTGCAGCCTTAACCATCTACGATATGTGTAAAGCAGTGCAAAAAGACATCGTGATTTCTCAGGTTCGATTGCTTGAAAAGACCGGTGGTAAATCAGGTCATTTTGAGGCGGCGTTATGATCAAGGTAGTTTTCTTTGCTCAGGTGAGAGAGCTTGTTGGTGAAGATGAAGTCACTATCGACAGTACAGATACCTCGGTAGACGCTATCAGACAACAACTTATAGAACGTGGTGATAAGTGGGCTCTAGCATTAGAGTCAGGAAAGCTGTTAGCTGCAGTTAATCACACTATGGTTCCTTTAGATTCGACGGTTAAGTCGGGCGATGAAGTGGCCTTCTTCCCTCCGGTAACAGGAGGTTGATGTGGATAAGGTACTGGTTCAAGAGCAGGATTTCGACCTAGGTGAAGAATATGCCTTGTTGTCAGAGTCTTCCTCTATCGGCGCTGTAGTTACATTTGTTGGAAAAGTACGAGATTTTAACCTCGGTGATGACGTTATTGGCTTGAACTTACAACATTACCCGGTTATGACAGAGAAGGCACTGCACGAGATTTGTAGTGAAGCACGCAGCCGTTGGCCATTGGACAGGGTAACCATCATACATCGCGTTGGAGACTTAGATATCGCCGACCAGATTGTGTTGGTTGGGGTGTCTAGTGCACACAGAGACGCTGCGTTTGCGGGTTGTGAGTTCATTATGGACTTTTTGAAAACGAAAGCACCATTTTGGAAAAAAGAACGTCTTAAGGACTCTTCAAGGTGGTTGGATTCGAGAGAATCTGATCAAGTTTCTATGAAACGCTGGTCATAATCTTACTGAAATCACCTGTGTGATGACGATCACAAAAGTAGTGAAACCTAAAGCCCCTTGTTTCAGAGGGGCTTTTTTGATCTAGATCATAAGTATTTAGCTGTTTTTATATCTTTATGATTTTTAAATACCAAACCAAAAGTGAAAAACTTGAAGGGTTGGTTTTCATTTGGTGTGCTTTAGGTTGCTGTTTTGTTAAGCTTGGCATCCTGTATTGTGATGCCTGTCACTAAATACTGATTAGTCATGTAACAAAGTATTCCTCGTTAAAAATTTGTAGGTTAGATCACTGAACTTTTTCACTAAATCCAAATTTAGTTCTGGAAAATTGACCTAGGCAGGAATTTAGCAATTGCGTGAATACATTTTTATGGCAAAAACTTTCAAGGATGGTAACTTTGTTTCCAATCTTTATGGTCTTTTAGCTTTTTAAGTTTCTTTCTGGATACAAAGTGACTTAAAAACAACAGCTTGAAGTCAGAATAAAGAGTTCATGGATGCAACGATATAATAACTGGAGTTTATTGCATGTATAAAAATAAGATCACCCAAGCTCTAATCCTTGGAGCGGGCCTAGCTGCGGCAACCACCTCTTTCGCTACTCTTGCTGCAAACGTTCCTGCTGGTACTGAGCTTGCTCCCGTACAGGAATTGGTTCGTGGTAACGGTACAGAGGTTGCTTCGATCGACCCGCATAAAACTGAAGGTGTTCCAGAGTCTCACGTTATTCGTGACCTACTTGAAGGCCTAGTAAACCAAGATGCAGACGGCAACACTATCCCTGGTGTAGCTGAGTCTTGGGAAACGACAGACAACAAAACGTTCACTTTCAAACTTCGCAAAGATGCTAAATGGTCAAATGGCGACCCTGTAACAGCTGAAGACTTCGTTTACAGCTTCAAGCGTGCCGTTGATCCAAACACTGCTTCTCCGTACTCATGGTACCTAGAGATGACCACTATGGTTAACGCAGACGAGATCATTGCTGGTAAGAAAGACAAAGAAACTCTAGGTGTTAAAGCTCTAGACGCGAACACCCTAGAAATTCAACTAGAACAAGCTGTACCATACTTCGTTAAGATGATGGGTCACACTACTGTTAAGCCAGTTCACCGTGGAACTGTTGAGAAGTTTGGTGACCAATGGACTAAGCCTGAAAACTTCGTTGGTAACGGTGCATTCGTTATGGACAAGTGGGTAGTGAACGAGCGTATTGAGCTTGTACGTAACGCTAACTACTGGGACAACGAAAACACAGTTCTTAACAAGGTGACTTTCCTACCAGTTGAGAACCAAGTTGCTGAGATGAACCGCTTCCTATCTGGCGAGATTCAAATCACTAATGAACTGCCAATCGAGCACTTCAAGCGTCTGAAGAAAGAACACCCAGAGTCTGTAGATGTGAAGGGCAACCTATGTTCTTACTACTACGGCTTCAACAACCAAAAAGCACCATTTGATGACGTTCGCGTACGTGAAGCTCTGTCTTACACTATCGACCGTGAAGTCATTGCGAACCTAATCCTAGGTCAAGGTCAAAAGCCAGCTTACTTCCTAACTCCTGAAATCACAGCGGGCTTCAACCCTGAGGTTCCAGAGTACGGTAAGATGACTCAAAAAGAACGTAACGCTAAAGCGAAAGAGCTTCTAGCTGAAGCGGGCTTTGATAAGAGCAACCCTCTAACGTTCACACTGCTTTACAACACCTCTGAAAACCACAAGAAGATTGCTACAGCAGTACAATCTATGTGGGCTAAAGATCTTGGCGTAAAAGTAACGCTTGAGAACCAAGAGTGGAAAACTTACCTAGATACACGTCGTCAAGGTGACTTTGACGTGACTCGTGCTGGTTGGTGTGGCGACTACAACGAAGCATCAAGCTTCCTATCGCTAATGCAATCTAACAACAGCTCGAACGATCCTAAGTACCACAGCGAAGCTTACGATGCGCTAATGGCGAAAGCTATGGCTGCGACCAACGATGCTGAGCGTGAAACACTATACGTAGAAGCTGAAAAGCAACTGGCTAAAGATATGCCTATCGCGCCTATCTACCAGTACGTGACTTCTCGTCTAGTTTCAGAAAAAGTGGGCGGCTACCCAAGCAACAACGCAGAAGACAAGCTGTTCTCTAAAGATATGTACATCATTAAGTAATTCCTACTTAAAACAATAATAACTATGAAAGACACTGCATGTGGAAACACATGCAGCGTCTAATTTTTTGTCACAGACTGGATGGATGAGTTTATGCTTAAATTCATTATGAAACGGATTTTTGAAGCAATACCAACCTTGTTAGTATTGATCACCGTGTCTTTCTTCCTGATGCGCTTTGCGCCAGGTAACCCTTTTTCAAGTGAGCGCCCACTTCCACCGGAAGTAATGGCGAACATTAATGCTAAATATGGCTTAGATAAGCCTGTATTTGAGCAATACACGACCTACCTAACCAATATCCTATCGGGTGATTTTGGCCCATCATTCAAATACAAAGATTTCACAGTAAATGAACTTGTAGCTAATGCACTACCTGTATCGGCAAAAGTGGGCTTTCTTGCCTTCATCTTTACCGTAATTATGGGGGTCACAGTCGGCACCATAGCGGCATTGCGGCAGAACAGTTGGCTCGATTACGGAATAATGGCCACCGCCATGCTCGGGGTGGTAATGCCATCCTTCGTGTTGGCACCCGTATTGATTTACCTATTCTCTATCAACCTTGGCTGGCTACCTGCTGGTGGTTGGAACGACGGCTCATTCCAGTACATGGCTCTACCCATCATTGGTATGTCGCTGCTATACGTTGCTACCTTTGCGCGTATTACTCGTGGCTCAATGATTGAGACGCTGAACAGTAACTTTATCCGTACTGCTCGAGCGAAGGGTCTTAGCTACCGTTACATCATTATCAAGCACGCACTTAAGCCAGCCTTGCTTCCTGTGGTTTCGTACATGGGACCGGCATTCGTAGGTATCATCACTGGTTCGGTTGTTATCGAGACCATCTTTGGTCTACCGGGTATCGGTAAGTTGTTTGTTAACGCAGCATTTAACCGCGATTACTCTCTAGTCATGGGTATTACCATTCTGATTGGTTTCTTGTTCATTCTGTTTAATGCCGTGGTCGATATCTTGCTTGCAGTCATCGATCCTAAGATTCGCTACTAACAAGGACTAACAACATGTTGATTAAAAAAGAAAACCTTGAAGCGATCGAAAAGATGTCAGAGAACCTTGAAATCGAAGGTCGCTCATTATGGCAAGATGCTCGCGTGCGCTTTATGCGAAATAAAGCGGCGATGGTGAGCCTAGTTATTTTGGTTCTGATTACACTGGCAGTTATCTTCCTGCCAATGATGGCTGAGTTTGCTTATGATGATACCGATTGGTATGCATTGCATTCAGCACCTTCTGCAGAACATATCTTTGGTACAGACAGCCTAGGTCGAGACCTATACGTGCGTACTCTTATCGGTGGCCGTATCTCGCTAATGGTGGGTGTACTTGGTGCATTGGTTGCGGTATTGATTGGTACCTTATACGGCGCTACATCAGGCTTTATCGGTGGTCGCACCGACCGCATCATGATGCGTATCCTAGAGATCCTGTACGCGGTTCCATTTATGTTCCTAGTGATCGTACTAGTGACCTTCTTTGGCCGTAACATTGTTCTTATCTTCGTTGCTATCGGTGCCATTGCATGGCTCGATATGGCGCGTATCGTACGTGGTCAGACATTGAGTCTGCGTAGTAAAGAATTCATTGAAGCTGCGCACGTCAGTGGCGTAAGCAATTGGAAGATCATTACTCGCCACATCGTACCAAACGTTCTAGGTATCGTAGCGGTTTATTCAACGCTGCTAGTACCAAGCATGATCCTTACTGAGTCGTTCCTGTCGTTCCTTGGCCTTGGTGTTCAAGAGCCAATGACAAGCTGGGGTGCACTACTGCAAGAAGGTGCTAACACAATGGAAGTTGCTATCTGGCAATTGATGTTCCCTGCAGCCTTCATGGTAGTTACTCTGTTCTGCTTTAACTACGTTGGCGATGGCCTGCGTGACGCGCTTGATCCTAAAGACAGATAAGAATAATAAGGAATAGGGTAATGACGAATAAATTACTAGACGTAAAAGACCTGAGAGTAGAGTTTACTACTCAAGACGGCATCGTTACTGCGGTAAACGATCTTAACTTCTCACTAGAGCCAGGCGAAACGCTAGGTATTGTTGGTGAGTCTGGCTCAGGTAAATCACAAACTGTATTTGCCATCATGGGTCTACTGGCAAAGAACGGCATTATCTCAGGTAGTGCTAAGTTTGAAGGTCGTGAGATCTTAAACCTGCCAGAGAAAGAACTGAACAAGGTTCGCGCTGAACAAATCGCGATGATCTTCCAAGACCCAATGACCTCTCTGAACCCTTACATGAAGGTAAGTGATCAGTTGATGGAAGTGCTTATGCTGCACAAAGGCATGGGCAAAGCACAGGCGTTTGAAGAATCAGTACGCATGCTTGAAGCGGTTAAAATCCCGGAAGCACGCAAGCGTATCACTATGTACCCGCACGAGTTCTCTGGCGGTATGCGCCAGCGTGTAATGATTGCGATGGCATTGCTATGTCGTCCAAAGCTACTGATTGCCGATGAGCCGACAACGGCACTGGACGTAACGGTTCAGGCGCAGATCATGGACCTACTTAACGAGCTGAAGTCAGAGTTTGATACCTCAATCATCATGATCACGCACGACCTTGGTGTTGTTGCGGGTTCTTGTGACAAGGTGTTGGTGATGTATGCGGGCCGTACTATGGAATATGGTACAGTGGATGAAATCTTCTATGAGCCAAGCCACCCGTATGCTGAAGGTTTGTTAAAAGCGATTCCTCGCTTGGACACCGAAGGTGAAATCCTACCAACTATCCCTGGAAATCCACCAAACCTCCTTAAGCTGCCACCGGGTTGTCCTTACCAAGATCGTTGTCACCGTGTGACGGAACGCTGTATGAGCGAAACGCCTATCCTGACTCCATTTGGCACCGACCGCCAACGCGCATGTTTTTCTGATCACGAGGCTTGGACACGATGAACGCACCTTTTATTGAAGACAAAAAATTGATGCTGGATGTGAAAGAGCTAAAGGTTCACTTCCAGATTGCTTCTAAGTCAGCATGGCCTTGGAGCAAACCGACACCACTGAAAGCGGTAGATGGCGTGAACGTACGCTTATACGAAGGCGAAACACTGGGCGTAGTAGGCGAGTCAGGTTGCGGTAAATCGACCTTTGCACGTGCTGTTATCGGTTTGGTTGAAGCGACCGAAGGCGAAGTGGTTTGGTTGGGTCAAGACCTGACCAAGATGAAAGATATTCAACGCCGCGAAACACGTAAAGATATTCAGATGATCTTCCAGGATCCTCTGGCGTCACTTAACCCACGTATGACTGTCGGCGACATCATTGCTGAACCTTTGCAAACCTTCTACCCGAAGCTAACCAAAGATGAAGTGAAGCAAGAAGTTAAGAAGATGATGGATAAGGTAGGCTTGCTACCTAACGTTATTAACCGCTACCCACATGAGTTCTCTGGTGGTCAGTGTCAGCGTATCGGTATCGCTCGTGCATTGATTCTTAAGCCTAAGATGATCATCTGTGATGAGCCTGTCTCAGCGTTAGACGTATCTATCCAAGCACAGGTAGTCAACCTTCTTAAAGAGCTTCAGAAAGAATTCGGCTTGAGCCTAGTGTTCATTGCACATGACCTTTCTGTGGTTAAGCACATCTCAGACCGCGTTCTCGTTATGTACCTAGGTAACGCAGTGGAGTTGGGTGAGTCTAAGGAATTGTTCGCACATCCTAAACACCCTTACACACGCGCCTTGATGTCAGCGGTACCTATCCCTGACCCTAAGCTAGAGCGTGCAAAGAAGATTGAGATGCTAGAAGGCGACTTACCTTCACCAATGAACCCACCGTCAGGTTGCGTGTTCAGAACTCGTTGTCCGGTTGCGACAGAAGAGTGTGCTAAGAACAAACCAGTACTAGAAGGTAATGATGTGCACGCAGTATCGTGCTTCCACTCATATTAATCCTTTCCGCCTGTGACAGGCTTGAGCGTGTTGTGTATGCAGCACGCTCTTTTTTATTTCAATAACCCCATAAAATTACTTCTACCAAGCACCGCCAAATTGAATGTAAGTGGTGGTCTCTTCTGGCCCAACGGCAACGTCGAGACCGGCGGTTAATCCCAATTGACGTGCGATTAGGTAACGGAAGCCCGCACCTTGAACGTTACGCAATGTAGCATCGGACACTTTTTCATCTTCGTTTACTGCTGCACCTGTGCCGACAAACCCCAATACAGTCCATCGATCATCAATATCGTAGCTAAGCTCGGCTTCAACAAGACCAGTGCTATCACCTTGATAACGCATCATGGCAATACCACGCATATCGATAGATGGTGGAGCATAAAATGGGTAAGGGGTATTTCCGGTTATTGTTTTGGCATCAGCTCGTAGACCTAATCCCCACTTGTTAGATAAACGGGTGTAATGCATAGCGAATGCATGCCAAAGTTCATAATCAAACTGCGCCCCAAACGCTTTATTATGATTATTATATTCGATACCAGCTTTCGTTCCTGCAGTGGGAGCAAACTGATTATTTCTATTATCAAACGTTAATTTAAGACCTAACGCGCCATCTCGAAGCTCTGCTGGATTGGTAGGCCCAATCCCGGGGATCATTTCTGATAAATCAAAAGATGTGTCTGAATCTGTGTAGCTATAATTAGCACCAACAAAAAAGTTAGACTGCCCAATACGAAAATCAATATCTTGAAAGAAATGAATCGCTTTAGATTTGAATTTGATGGCATCATCTTGATCATAGAATTTCATGTTTATTTCTGCGCCAAACAAACCACCTAGATAACGTATTCTATCGTTATGCCAGTTACCGGAGTGGAAACCACCCAAAACCTTCGTTCCATTGCTGGTTGCGATACCAACAACACCCGAAACGCTGGTTGGAATGTCAGCTACCATTTCACCGGATAAACGTTTTTGTTTACGATCTTCAGATTCATGAAAAAACAGTAAAGCTGCACCACCGCCAGCACCAATAGCGGGATCGTTGACGATGACGGGAACGGGAAGAAACCCAGCTGCATTATCGAGAATATATTGGCTTGCATCCAGTTTTCCATCCTTTGGATCGGTAAATTGATCCATAGCACCAGCGTGTGATAGTAATGGAAGCCCACACATGGCGATTAATGACCAGTTCCGGACAGGGCCTTGTTTTTGCAGTAGTTTACGCATTTCTGAGTCTCAATGATGATATGAGCGCGAAATATAACGAAGTGGATTAATGGTAACCAATGAATACCTATTAGTTTCATCGATAGATTAGACAGTAAAACAGCCAGCTATGAGAGTCTTTTGTGATGATGCATAACTCAAACTGATCAAGGTAATATTGGGGATTTCACACTATTTATCTCGTATTTTTGAGAGATTGAAAATTAAAGTTAACTTAGATTAAAGTGCTTATTTAATTAGGGTAACGTTGATTTTTCTGAATATTTTTCTGTTGTCATTTTTCACTATTCAATATTTTCGACCAAGACCTTCAACGTGCCTTTCTGTTCATTTCCTCTTTGCCTCTTATACTGATCACAAACCAAAGATAAGGATTGAATGAATGGGTAAGCTAGTTGAAGGTGTTTGGCAGGATGTCTGGTACGACACTAAATCCAGCGATGGTAAGTTCATACGTGAAGATGCTGGATTTAGACATTGGATAGAAAGTGACGCCAATGCTCAATTCAAGCCTGAATCTGGCCGTTATCATCTCTATGTGTCTTTAGCCTGTCCTTGGGCACACAGAACTCTTATCTTTAGAGCTATCAAAGGCTTAGAAGAGCATATCTCTGTGAGTATTGTCAGCCCTGACATGTTATCAGAAGGGTGGGAGTTTGATTCACCAGAGCCTTTGTACGGGCACACTAAGATGCATCAAATTTACACTCAGGCAAAATCTGATTACTCAGGTCGAGTGACTGTGCCAGTGCTATGGGACAAACAAACTCAGACCATAGTCAGCAACGAGTCTTCTGAAATCATCCGTATGTTTAACAGTGAGTTCAACGAGCTTACAGGAAACCATGATGACTATTATCCATTGGCATTGCGCAGCGATATCGATGAATGGAATGACACTATCTACCCAAACATTAACAACGGTGTGTATCGCTGCGGATTTGCGACTACGCAAGAGGCCTATGAAGAGGCATTTGATGCCTTATTTAGCGCATTAGATAAAGTTGATGAGCACTTAGCAGAGAATCGCTACCTAACGGGTGCGCAACTAACTGAAGCCGACTGGCGTCTGTTTACCACCTTAGTACGCTTTGATGCGGTGTACGTGGGGCACTTTAAATGCAATAAAAAACGCATTACTGATTACCGTAGAATTCAAGGCTATCTAAAAGAGCTGTACCAGATTGCAGGTGTTGCTGAGACCACTAATATTGAGCAGATCAAACGCCACTATTACTTCAGTCACACGGGTATTAATCCGACTCAGGTTATTCCCAAGGGACCAGAGCTAGATCTTGGATCAGAGCACAATAGAGATTTGATATAGAGGAGTGATGCTGTCTTTTTCTTTCGCTTAGTAAAGAATGGCAGATACAAAAAAGCCAGCTCAATGAGCTGGCCTTTGAAT
>NZ_BCUR01000004.1:956002-1584271 GCF_003569005.1 Vibrio superstes
TCAACTGATAAATCAATTAAGAGAATATGGTGGTGGGAGATGGATTCGAACCATCGAAGGCAGTGCCGTCAGATTTACAGTCTGATCCCTTTGGCCACTCGGGAACCCCACCAGGGTATTTTATACTTAAGAGCAGATTTCCCAACGCTATTCTCAAGTTCGGAGCGCATAATATCCAGACCTGGATTTTCTGTAAAGCATTTTCTTAAAAAAACAGTTTGTATGACCGATTTTTGCACGCAATGGCTAAAAAGCGTCATTTTTGATGCTCAATTGTACGCAAAGCTTAGCCTTAACGCCGATCGTATAATCACCTCAAAACGTATTAATGCTTCTAAATCCCAATACTTTACATTGATTGACGTTATGAACCCGTCCAGCTGATAAAATGAGGCCAGATTAGGAAAATCTACGAATTATTATGAAGAGAATGACTCAACAAATGGCAAAACCACTTTCTATCGCCTCTGCACTTTTGCTTGGCACTTTACTCTGTGCGCCATCTTTTGCAAAAGGACCTCGCGGGCCTTCACAAGTCGCAGTTACCACGCAAGACGTGGGTGTGCATGAGATTTCTCAAAGCTTAGCATTGGTTGGTAAGCTCAAAGCATCGCAATCTGTAATCATCGCCCCTGAAGTCAGCGGCACAATCGAACGTATTGCGGTTGGAACGAATCAGAAGGTTAAAACCGGACAGGTGTTGATTCGACTTAGTGATGACAAGGCAAAAGCATCGGTCGCTGAGGCGCAGGCGTATTTGAATGACGAGCAGCGTAAGCTCAATGAATATGAACGCTTGAGAAAGAGCGCAGCGATTACCCTGACTGAGATTGAAGGGCAAAAATCGAGTGTCGATATCGCGAAAGCTCGCCTAGATGCAGCGAAAGCTGAGTTACAAGACCGAACTCTTAGAGCCCCATTTTCTGGTCAGATCGGCTTTGTTGATTTTAGTTTAGGTAAATTAGTGAGCGCGGGCACTGAACTGCTTACCCTCGATAACCTAGAAAAGATGGAGCTGGATCTTCAGGTACCTGAACGATACTTGCCAATGCTGTCCACTGGCATGTCGGTTTCGGCTATCTCGAATGCATGGGGCGACCAGTTGTTTGAAGGTACGTTAGTGGGCATCGACTCACGCGTAAACCCAGACACCTTGAACCTTCGTGTGCGTATCGATATCGATAATGATACGGGTAAATTGAAGCCGGGTATGCTGGTTCAAGCTACGATGAAATTCCCACCGATAGAAGCAGCAATTATTCCTGTTCAAGCACTTGAGTACATGGGAACGAAGCGTTTTGTGTATGTGGTTGAGGAAGGTAACAAAGCGGTGCGTCGTGAGGTGTTCCTTGGTACTCGTGTAGAAAACGAAGTTGTTATCGAAAAAGGCTTAGAAGTCGGCGAAACTATCGTAGTGCAGGGCGTGGTAAATATGCGTGGCGGCGCTTTGGTTAAGGTGGTTGGCGAAGAAGAGAGCAGTGAGGTTAGTCAGTAATGTTGTTATCTGACATTTCGGTTAAACGACCGGTTGCCGCTATCGTTCTGAGCTTGTTGCTGTGCGTGTTTGGTATTGTGTCGTTCTCAAAGCTTGCTGTACGAGAGATGCCAGACATCGAAAGCTCAGTGGTGTCAATTAATACTCGCTATGACGGCGCTTCTGCCACCATCATTGAAAGCCAGATAACCTCGGTCATTGAAGATCAATTATCGGGTATCAGTGGTATCGATGAGATCACCTCCACCACTCGAAATGGTATGTCACGTATTACCGTGGTGTTTGACCTAGGCTATGACCTCAATACCGGGGTCAGTGACGTTCGTGATGCGGTGGCAAGGGCTCAGAATCAGTTACCCGACGAGGCCGATACCCCCACCGTTTATAAAAACAACGGCAGTGGTGAAGCCTCTATCTATATCAATTTAAGTTCCGACTTTTTAGATAGAACAGAGCTTACTGACTATGTAGATCGCGTATTATTAGACCGCTTTAGCCTTATCTCCGGCGTGAGTTCGGTGCAGGTATCTGGCGGTTTGTATAAGGTGATGTACGTTAAGCTCAAGCCAATCTTAATGGCAGGTCGAGCGGTGACTACTGCGGATATCACCTCAGCACTGCGCTCTGAAAACATTGAGAGCCCAGGCGGGCAAGTACGAAACGATGCCATCGTCATGTCAGTGCGAACCGACCGTACCTACAACAGCGCGGAAGATTTTGATTACTTAGTGGTAAGAAGAGCGGCAGACGGCACACCTATCTATCTAAAAGATGTGGCGGACGTTTATCTTGGCGCGAAAAACGAAGACTCTACCTTCAGAAGCGATGGTGTCGTCAACGTAAGCTTGGGTATTGTACCTCAGTCGGATGCTAACCCCTTGGATGTGGCGACAGCCGTTCACAAGCAAGTGGATGATATCCAAAAGTTCTTACCTGAGGGTACGCGCCTAGCGGTAGATTACGACTCCACAGTGTTTATCGACCGTTCTATTTCCGAGGTTTATAACACCTTGTTCATCACTGGTGGTCTAGTGGTGTTGGTGCTGTATATCTTTATTGGTCAGGCGAGAGCGACGCTGATCCCGGCGGTAACGGTGCCGGTATCGTTAATATCCTCATTTATCGCTGCATATTACTTTGGCTTCAGTATTAACCTCATCACGCTGATGGCGCTTATCTTGTCCATTGGTCTGGTAGTGGATGATGCCATTGTGGTAGTTGAGAATATCTTCCACCATATTGAGCGCGGTGAAACGCCATTGCTTGCGGCCTATAAGGGCACGCGAGAGGTAGGCTTTGCGGTTGTTGCGACCACATTGGTATTGGTGATGGTATTCCTGCCAATTTCCTTTATGGATGGCATGGTAGGTCTGCTATTTACTGAGTTCTCAGTGCTGCTGGCAATGTCCGTTATATTCTCGTCCTTGATTGCTTTGACCTTAACGCCAGTACTGGGTAGTAAAATCCTCTCGGCCAATGTGAAGCCAAATCGATTTAATCGTGGCGTAGAGTTCTTGTTTAAGAAGCTTGAGCGAGGCTATCGACGCGTACTGACTGTCGCCTTGAAGCTTAGATGGGCTGCGCCTGTGGTTATCCTTGCCTGTGTGGGCGGTTCATATCAATTAATGAATCATGTGCCAGCGCAGCTGACCCCGCAAGAAGACCGCGGCGTTATCTTTGCCTTTGCTAGGGGCGCAGACGCAACCAGTTATAACCGCATGGCGGTTAACATGGATATTATTGAAACACGTCTGTTACCTCTATTAGGGCAAGGGTTGCTTAAATCTTTCTCTATTCAATCGCCAGCCTTTGGCGGTAATGCGGGTGACCAAACAGGTTTTGTCATTATGATCTTGGAAGATTGGGAAGAGCGAGACCAATCAGCAAATGAAGCTTTGGGCGTTGTACGAAAAGCCCTTGGGGATATTGCTGATGTTCGCATCTATCCATTTTTGCCTGGTTTTAGAGGCGGTTCTAGTGAGCCTGTGCAGTTTGTTCTCGGTGGTCCAGATTATAGCGAGCTAGAAAAGTGGGCGGAGATCTTAAAGAACGAAGCCGATGATAGCCCATTCATGGATGGCGCGAGCACCGACTACTCTGAGAAAACCCCAGAGCTTGTGGTATCCATAGACAAAGAGCGTGCCGCCGAGCTTGGTATTACTCAAAGCGATATCTCTGACACCTTAGAGATCATGTTGGGGGGTAAAACAGAGACCACCTATGTTGACCGTGGTGAAGAGTACGACGTTTATCTGCGTGGTGATGAAAATAGCTTTAATAACATCACCGACCTGAGTCAGATTTATATGCGCACGGGTAATGGTGACCTAGTGACCCTAGATTCCATTACTAAGGTGGAAGAGATTGCCTCTGCCATTCGTTTGTCGCACTACAACAAGCAAAAATCAATTACGGTTAAGGCGAACCTAAAAGAGGGTGCGACGTTAGGCGATGCACTGGACTTCTTAGATCAGAAAGCCATTGAAATTTTGCCAAGTGATATCTCAATCTATTACTCCGGAGAGTCGAAAGACTTTAAAGAGAACCAATCGTCAATCTTGATTGTGTTTGCGTTAGCACTGCTGGTGGCCTACTTGGTGCTAGCGGCGCAGTTTGAGAGCTTCATTAACCCGCTGGTGGTAATGTTCACTGTACCTATGGGTATCTTTGGCGGTTTCCTTGGGCTAGTGATCATGTCGCAGGGGCTGAATGTGTATAGCCAAATCGGCATGATCATGCTTATTGGTATGGTGACCAAGAATGGTATCTTGATTGTCGAGTTTGCTAACCAGCTTCGAGACAAGGGCGTTGAATTTGAACAAGCGATCATCGATGCCTCGGCACGTCGTTTAAGACCTATCATGATGACTGCCTTTACTACTCTTGCGGGTGCTATTCCGTTGATTCTATCCACAGGCGCAGGTTATGAGAGTCGTATTGCGGTGGGTACTGTTATCTTCTTTGGTATGGCATTTGCGAGTTTAGTGACCTTGTTTGTTATCCCTGCGATGTACAGACTATTGTCGATTAAGACTCAGTCACCAGGTCATGTAGAAGAGATGCTAAATCAAGATCTTGAACATGATACTAAGGGGCGCATCAGTCACTAGTTGCTTACATAGCTGACTAAACGAATAAGCCAGATCTTCGGATCTGGCTTATTGATTCCACAGATGAAAAGTAGCGTAACTCCCATAAGGGTGGGCGGTGTTTTCATTCAGCCTAGCAAAATGAGCTAATGCCTTTTTCACCACCAAGTCTCCACTAAGAAAGCAGTCTTGTTCTGATAGTCCTCGTAGCTGCACATATTGCACAGTCCACGGCCCAATGCCTTTGATGGCTAGCCATTCATTGGGCGACGCACTTGGATGTTTAATTAGGTAGTCGGCAAGGGCGCTTAGGGAGTCTTTTCGGCGCTGAGGCATCTTTAGAAATGATAGGTCTGCACTCGCGACTATCTTTGGGCTAGGAAACTGAGTAAGGTCAGTCAATTGTTCGGTCAGCCTGTTTAGTTGAGTAATGGCGGCAGTAACGGAGACTTGCTGCCCAAGTACGGCTCTAACCCCTGCCTCCCATGAGCTCCACACTCCAGGGATACGAATACCTGTCCTTTTGATGAGATCAGGCTCAACAGCTTTAAGGTGAGCCTCAATAGCGTCAATGTCCGCATCAAGATCCAGCATCCTTCTTAGCTTGGCTATTAATGGTCGAAGCTCGGTATCAGACGCAACATCGTATTCTAGAGTGAGGGATTGAGGGCGGTTTTGGGTGAGCCTAAACCAAATAGGTTTGTCATTTAAAAAGGCGTATCGAGAGTAGCTATTTTCGTCAATGGACTCGATATGCTGGATCGCTCTGCGTTGATAAAACGACAGCATGAAAGACCAGTCTAGCGAGCCCTTATAATCGAGTTCTACGCTAGGTAAGACTTTTGTTTTAGGTAAATCCGATGCTGGCATTTTAGTGTCTACATAAACGCAACGACATCAAAAGTCGAGTCCAAGGCTGATCTGTAAGCCATCATAATCTGCATCATAATTGCCTACACCTGAGTTGGCATAGCCATAAATGTATTCAGCTCTTAACCAGTAGTCAGTGTTGATATTCCATATCAAGCCTGCTCCCACGGTAAAGACACCACCGGTAGTATCACCAATATCCTCTCTTGAGCCATTACTTATATCATGGCCTTGGATATTCGTCGCTATGGCACTGGTACGGCCAAAGATCTCTAGTGGGGTATCGCCCAATTCGCCCGTGGATAGCAATAAAGATAGGCCTAACTCGTAGTAGTTGATTTCATAGGTCTTGGCATCGTCAGAGGCCTCTGAATAACGAAAGAAACCCTCCATGCTGAGGTGCTCGTTGAAGGATTGTCCTCCGCCGATAATAAAGCTAGGGCTGGAGAAGCTATCGGTAGAGTCACCATCAGGAGAGAAGCCTACATCACCGACACCGAGGAAAAATGAGTTGTTACCTGCAGCGGCAGAAGAAAATGAGAATAGGGTTGCAGATATCAGGCTAATGAGCCGCAGCTTGTTCATAGTCATCCTTGATTACGTGTTAGTATTAACATTATCGATACTTAGCTTAGGTAAATAACAAACTGTTCGAAAGTGTATTTACATCATAAGCTTAACAGTTATATTACAACTAGGTTTCTATAAATATCAAAAACGTTATCTAGTGCTGTTTAGCATAAGGAGAAGAACATTGACTCAGGTAAAACATCAACAACTGTCTCAAGAAGAACAAGACAAGCTGGATGCTGCTGTATTTCGTCGTCTACTGGCTCATTTAGACAACAATAAAGATGTGCAAAACATCGACCTAATGATTCTGGCTGGGTTTTGCCGTAACTGCTTTAGTAAGTGGTATGCCGCTGAAGCCAAAGAGAATGGCTTAGATCTGGATATCGATGATGCTCGCATGCGCGTGTATGGCATGACCTATGATGAGTGGAAACAGAACCATCAATTGCCGGCTACACCAGAGCAACTTGCCGCATTCGAGGCAAAAGACAAGAAGTAACCCTCTTCGCTAGCTCTCTAAGATGGCAGAGAGCTAGTGATTCACGTAACACACCTCAGCCTTGATACCTAAATTAGAAAACTGCTTAAACCATCGAATCTGGTTGTCTTGCAATTTGTCTCCCGGTCCTTTTACTTCAATCCAGCGATAGTCATTATTCTTAAAGGCGATGAGATCCGGCATGCCGGTTCTAAAGCTGCGCACATCAGCGAGTATGATCTCAAATAGCCCTAACAATTCTTTCATCCTAAAACAGTGCTTAGCATGTTGCAGAACCGTCAAATCAAACATTGGCCAATGCACAAACGGGTTAGTGAGCCCTTGCTTGCATTGATAAACTCGTTCCAGCTCTGCAAAACCTAAGTGCTGCAATTCCTCTTTCCGAGTATCAATCAGCGGCTGACGCTTCTCGGTAAACTCAGGCGTATAGAGATCCTTTGGGCCAATCTGATAAGCATTTAGAAAGGCCCCCTCAATGGGCGCATAGATCACATCCCAAAAAGCCAGCCCAAATAGGCCCGTCAAAAAGGTGTTTTCCAGAAAGTAGGCTTGCCAACCCGTTTGTTCTAGGTGATGCACGACAGCGGACTCAACCCTTTGGGCGGTGAGATCGAGCTCAATATGGTATGAAGCGATAGTCGGTTTAGAAACCCTAGCTGTCTTTATGCCAAGCTTACGATTTAGCTGCTGGTGCAACCGCTGTGCTACCTCATGCTCGGGTTCGTCTTGTGGCGCTTCTAGCATTTGCTCAACAAGGGATTTAGCCTCACTCAGCCTATCACGCTTAATGAGTATACGTACTCTGCGTTCTCTTGAAGGGGCAAGAGTCGATTGCTCAAATAATTGAATCGCTTTGTCGAAGTCTTCTAGGCGCTCTAAATCACGAGCAATATTATTGATTAACCTTTGATGTCGTCTCGTTACATAAGAGTGTTCTATGTTGACTGGCATTGCATCGAGTAGTGCTGACAGGGTTTCAATCTTATCTGTCTTTGAGGCAGATTTTTCCATTTGGTAATAACGGTCGCTAACCTGTGCCAGCGATAGCAATTGCTCGACCTCAACTCTGCGGTTAAAAAAGCGTAATTCCTTGCTTAGGCTGTACTGCTCAAATTGATGAAGCCCGAGGTCACTAAGGACAAATTGACTCAAATCCTGTCTTGCGTTGGCAAAGAACAGTGTGGTTAATGTGTCGAGAAAGGCGCTGTACTCTAGGTGTACCAAGGTAAAATCGAGCTGGTCGGTCGCAATTTCCTCGCACTCTTCAGCGGCCTGTTGCACGAGGTTTGATTTAGATAAGGATTTGCCTAGCTGGGGAAATAGCTTAAGAACCTCTGGCTTGGTGAGGATAGAGCGGCAAAGAACCTCGGTGTCTATGGCATCGGGTATGGAGATAAAACTAAGGCGTACAAGTTGCTCAAACGCTCGATCTAAATCGGGGATTTCAGCATAGTGTAATTTGTCACTGCGAAACCACTCTCCCTTTCTTGAATACAAGCGAACGAGTAGTCGCTGCGCTTCTCTATCGAGAGCGTAATAATCCTTTATCCACTGAAGTTCTTCCCTGTGCAACAAATCAGAATAATGATTTTGAGCATGCTCAATTAGGGCATTGAAATTGCGATGGTAATAGCCTTCAGGAAGTTCCATTTGCTGCATTGTGTCTTTAAATAAACCCAAGTATTTTAGTTATGGATTAAGGATACAACAAAAAGATAGGGGCTTATCTATCTCTAGTTAAGCCCCTATCCTTTATAGCCTTGTTTAGCTCTAATGATTAGATTATGCCAATAGTGTGAGCAGGTGATCGCGACTGGCGCTGATGTCACCAATGGTCTCTTTAACCCACTGCGGATTGTAGTAAGTGTCAAGGTAGCGCTCGCCACTGTCACACAACAAAGTGACAATAGAACCCGTTTCGCCATTATCTCGCATCTTTCTTGCTAGCTGGAAAACACCGTATAAGTTAGTGCCAGTAGACGGACCAACCTTACGTCCCAGTTTTTCTTCTAGCCATTGCATAGTCACGATAGAGTGCGCATCAGGCACTTTGATCATCTCGTCAACCACACCAGGAATAAAGCTTGGCTCAACACGAGGGCGACCAATGCCTTCAATGTTACTGCCACGATCTAGGGTGATCTTAGCATCACGCGATTGGTAGTAGTCGTAGAAAACAGAGTGCTCGGGATCGACAACACAAAGCTGAGTTTCACATTGCTGATAGCGAATGAAGCGACCAATGGTTGCAGACGTGCCACCTGTACCTGGGCTCATTACGATCCACTTTGGAATTGGATGTTGTTCCATCTTCATTTGACCGAAGATAGAGTTTGCTATGTTGTTGTTACCACGCCAGTCGGTGGCGCGCTCAGCGTAAGTAAACTGGTCCATATAGTGACCGCCTAGCTCATCAGCCAAGCGATGCGACTCTGCATAGATCTCATCAGAGCGTTCAACAAGGTGTGCCTTACCGCCGTAGAATTCAATTTGCTCAATCTTTTTCTTTGCTGTGCCTTTTGGCATAACCGCAATAAACGGCAGGCCTAGCAAGCGGGCAAAGTAAGCCTCTGAAACCGCAGTGCTCCCTGAAGAAGACTCAATGATTGGCGTTTTTGGGCCAATCCAGCCATTACATAGTGCATACAAGAACAGTGAACGGGCAAGGCGGTGCTTAAGAGAACCGGTTGGATGGGTGCTTTCATCTTTTAGATAGATATCAATGCCAGGAAACTCGTCCACATCTAGCTTAATAAGGTGAGTGTCTGCAGAACGTTGATAGTCAGATTCAATGATTTGAATAGCGCGATTGATCCAACTGTGAGTGCAAGTAGATTCAGTGTTCATGATGTGATTCCAGAAGTCTTTGACCGAATACAGATAATTTACCCCTTCCCCCTGAGAAAAACTTACCCATAAATGCAGTGTTTAGCCTAAAATGTAGAATAATTTTCTCTTTGTGTGGGTTTTAATGAAATGAAACTGGACCGAACGGACAAAACACTACTTACTATGCTGCAAAAAGATGCCACGGTATCTCTTGCTGATCTTTCAGAAGCTGTGAACCTGACGACAACGCCGTGCTGGAAACGACTCAAGCGATTGGAAGAAGATGGGGTTATTCAAAACAGAGTGGCATTGCTCGACCCTGAAAAGTTGGGGTTGTCTTTCACTGCCTTTGTATTGATAAAAACCAGTGATCACTCCCATGAGTGGTATCAGCAGTTTGTAGAGACGGTTTCTGAGTTTGAACAGGTGATGGAGTTCTACCGAATGGCAGGGGACTATGACTATATGCTCAAGGTATTGGCGAAGGATATGCAGAGCTTCGATAACTTTTATAAGACCTTAGTGAACTCGGTCTCAGGAATATCGAACGTAACCTCAACCTTTGCCATGGAGTCCATCAAGTACACGACTGAATTGCCACTTGGTGCGGTTTAACCTTTGGTTGGTATTACTCTGATTGCGGACCATGAATAGAATGAAATCTAGATACAAAAAAGCGAGGCACTAGGCCTCGCTTTTGACATCCGTTTTTAAGGTCTAAGTTTAATTAGATCTTAAATTGTTCCAACGTCTTTTGCGATGGAGCTTGGGTTACCTTGCTCACAACAACAATAGAGATGAATGACAGAATGAATGCAGGTAGTAACTCATAGAAGTATTCGCCTTCAATTGAGATGTAGTTCTTAACGATAAAGATACTCAGAGCACCCACGATCATACCGGTAACCGCGCCGGCCTTAGTGGTTCCTTTCCAGCAAAGAGATAGAATCATTAGTGGACCAAATGCCGCACCAAATCCGCCCCATGCATAACCCACCATGGATAGGATTGAGCCATCATCGTTTGCTGCAATTACTAGTGCGAACACGGCAAAACCAACCACACCCATACGACTAATCCATGCTTTCTTCTTCTCGTCCATCTTGCTAATGAAGCCAATGTCTTCAGTAAGAGAGGAGGTCAGAACTAATAGCTGTGAATCAGCAGTAGACATAACCGCTGCCAATACTGCAGCAAGAATAAAGCCTGCGAATACAGGGTGGAATAGGGCATCCGTTAGCGCTAAGAAAATGCGCTCGCTGTTACCGCCTTCTCCAGAAACGCTCTGCAGTGGGTGGGTAGCATCGTAACCGATACCAATAAGAGCGATAGACACGGACAGCACTAGTGTCAGGATCATCCAAGTGATACCAATGCGGCGCGCTTTAGGGATGTTCTCAACCTTGTCGATACCAATAAAGCGAGCAAGGATGTGTGGCTGACCAAAGTAACCTAGGCCCCAAGCAACGAGAGAGGCTCCTGTAATAAAGCTGGTTGAGAACTTAAATGCTTCAGGTCTCACCTCACTGATCACAACACTTGAATCAGCAATCGCCATGTAGCCGAGCAACATACAGAAGAACAAGGCCGCTAGCATTAGAATGCCCTGAATAAGGTCAGTCCAACATACCGCCATGTAACCACCAAGGAAGGTGTAGGAAATCACGACAAACGCGGTGACATAAAGAGCCACCTCTTCTGTTGCACCAAAGCTATGAGCAAATAGCAATGTGCCGCCTTTCAAACCCGAAGCCACATATAGAGTGAAGAAGAAAAGAATAACTAGGGTAGAAACGGTTTTGATCAAACCTGAATTATCTTCGAATCGTTTTGAGAGGAAGCTAGGCAGGGTGACGGTGTTGCTTGCTTCTGTGGCAACGCGCAGACGCGGAGCGACGATAAGCCAGTTTAGGTATGCACCCATGGTGAGACCAAAACCAATCCAAACACCTTCAACCAAACCACTGGCAAAAACGGCACCAGGTAGTCCAAGTAATAGCCAGCCACTCATGTCTGAGGCGCCAGCACTGACCGCTGAAGTTACAGGGCCTAAAGAACGACCACCAATAATGAAGTCTTGGTTATCGTGTGTTTTTCTCATTGAGTAATAGCCAATCCCTAGCATAAGCACTAGGTACAGGCCGAATTGTATATAGATCATGTTCTGCCTTTACATCTGAGGGAGAAAAGAAATGGAGGATTTGCAATATTAATTGCTAAAGGGATGTTAACAGTGATGTTGTGAATGTTAATCCAAACAGCCATTTATAGTCGGCCAGCTCACAAAATAAGCAAGTAATTCCGATGTTTAGCGTATTTTACGGATAGTTATGCGGATAACAAACAGATTAGATCAACATTTGTGTCGAAACCAAAAAGCACACCCCAATATGAGTGTGCTTTACTATGTTTTGCGTCGGTGTTTGGTTATTTAAAGCGCATTACACCTTCTTGAACGGCGCTTGCTACCATGTTGCCAGAGCGGTCGAAGATTTCACCGCGCACTAAGCCCCTTGAGTTAGCCGCATTTGGACTCTCAATCGCATAAAGTAGCCAATCATCCATCTTAAATGGGCGGTGGAACCACATAGAGTGGTCAATAGTAGCCACTTGGAACTTAGGAGTGAACAAGCTGACTTCATGAGGATGAAGCGCTGTTACCAAGAAGCCCCAGTCTGATGCATAAGCCATAATATACTGATGGATTAATTGGCTCTCAGGAAGTTCGCCATTCGCTTTTATCCAAAGATATTGCTTAGGCTCTTCTTTATGCGGCTTGAGCGGGTTGACTACCTTAACTGGGCGAACCTCAATAGCCTTCTCACCGCAAAAGGTTTGACGAATTGGCTCTGGCAAAAACTCAGCAATCTTGGAAGCAAGTTCGCCTTCTGATGCAAAGTTATCAGGGCCCGGGATGTCAGGCATTGCATTTTGATGCTCAAATCCGGGCTGATCGCCATGATAAGATGCTGTGAGATAGAAGATGGGACGGCCGTTCTGTATGGCTTTTACACGTCGAGTGCTAAAACTTCTTCCGTCTCTAAGATTCTCAACATCATAGATGATGCTTTTGTTGGGATCGCCGGGGTGCAAGAAGTAGCTGTGAAAAGAGTGGACGCTGCGATCGCTTGGCACGGTATAACGAGAAGCCGAGAGTGCTTGCCCTAACACTTGACCACCGTACACTTGCGGTAATCCAAGGTGTTCGCTTTCACCTCGGAACAAACCGAGTTCTAGTTGCTCTAACTGTAAAAGTGTTAATAGTTCATTTAGTGGCTTGCTCATCCGACCTCCGATTCAGTTGCAATCCGAAAATACCCGTTAATGACCTATTAAACAAGAGCTATTTGTGACAGAGCGCGCGTTTTATATTGAGTAACATCGGTAACTAAGCGTAGGATATAGTTAGAAAAACCCAACAATAAGAGAGAATCAATGACCATGAACTTACGAAATTGGATGTTGGCATCAGCAGTGGGCGTATTGCTAGTAGGGTGTGCACAAACCGAGAGTGACGCAATGAAAGTGAATATGGCAGAAAGCGCAGAAATGGTAGAGGTGACAGGGACTCTTGCCTATAGAGAAAGAATAGCCTTGCCGGATAATGCCGAGGTAACGGTGACCCTTGAAGATACCTCCCTTGCAGATGCGAAAGCTGTGGTTCTAGATACTCAAACCTTTACCACAGAGGGCAAGCAAGTGCCGTTTGGCTTCAGCCTAAGCTATAACAGCGCGGATATTGACCCTAGACACACCTACAATGTTCGAGCGCAAATTCGTGTGGACGGTAAGCTTAGATTCACTACCGATACGGCGGTAAGAGTGATTACCGATATCGAACAAACTCACGACGTAGCGATTCAATTAGTTGGAGTTCGTTAGTTTTTTACATTTGGATAACATCTGATGAAAAGTGGCGATCCTGAGCTTTTGGCTTAGGGTTGCCAGCGAAACTGCCTTAACTTCACTTTTCCTGCTGTACTAAACACAATTCCTTCTTCAACTAGCCGTAATTTCTGGCGTTGTAAATCCTCACCTTTAAGCGAAATCTCCCCTTTACTATTGATTACTCTATGCCAGGGCAGGGCTGAGCCTTCTGGTAAATTACTTAAAATGGCGCCTACCTGCCTCGCGTAACCCGGATAGCCCGAAAATTTAGCAATATCTCCGTAGGTACTGACCATTCCTAGCGGAATTTGGTGAACTACCGCAAAGACTTTGTATTTTAATTGGTGCATAATGTTATCGACTGTTAAATAAATTGAGGAATAAAAACAGTAATCGCAAGGAGGCGAGTATGATGTTTTCTACAGTTCAGTTCTTTATTACCACGTTGTTGGCCATTATATGTGCTCAGTCCATCGATGTCAGTCAGGGAAATGTTCCCGTTCTGGCTCTGGCTATCCCAGCACTGTGGATTATCTCGCGCTCACGTGCATCAGGCATTTTCCTACTTGTCGGCCTCTGTCTATACGGCTTCACTCTCTCATATCAACCTACAGCACTTTCAGTATCGATGTGGATCTTATTTCCTCTATTGATGGTGGCGTTTTCTAAGCGTTGTAACATTGGCGCTCGATTGTGTGTGTTCTCGTTTTTCTTATTCATGCAGTCAGGGATTATCTACTCCCAAGTTATTGGTGCGCTAAGCGGAGAAGCTATCTACACACTGCTGCAAATAGTCAGTGTGGCGATGATTTGGCTGGCGGCCGTATCATGGAAAACCTCCTCTAAGCACGGCTGGTGGGCTCTTTTCTTAGTGCTGCCTTTGCTGGTGGCTGATATGACTCACGCAGCGCTTATCTCGTTGACGATTGTCGGTATCATGTTCTCAATGGAAAGCATGGTGAAGAGCAAGTCTAAGCTTCTTAAACTGCAATGCTGGACACTGCCAACCGCAGCGTTCGCTTCACTGGTTGCAATGCCAAGCGGAAATGTACAAGGAATCGTACTGCTGGTTTGGTTACTGATTTTGGGTGCAATCTGGATGACAGATTACATCCTGCGTATAAATGAAGAGATTGGCGATTAAACTTTCAACGGTTAACACCAAAGCCAGAAAAAGCGCTTGTATAAACTCAGGGGATGATGAATAATCCCCACACTTCTTTAGCAAAGCTATTTGTTGGAGATGCTCTATGGAGGCCTGGTCCTCCCGCAACAATAGTTCGTGAACTCGGTCAGGTCCGGAAGGAAGCAGCCGCAGCGGATGACTTGTGTGCCGGGATGTGGCTGGGTCTCCACCCAATCTAAAGAAGCCGCTTTTATAGCGGCTTTTTGCTATCTAAAGCATTGAAATAAATCGCTATTTACGCAAAGTAAACCTTTACCTCAAATTATTTTTGCGAGTCTTCACGCATTTCGGACTGGTACTAAACCTTGGTACTACACTATGCGATATCTTTCTCTCAGCTCAAATGGGATCTGGCGTTTTCGATACCAGATCCCTGTGCTTGCTCGGCCGTTTTTTGGCTTTCGACGTGAGGTAAAAACGTCCTTAGGTTCGATATCCAAACAGGCGGCTCAAATTAAAGCCTTGCAACTTGAAGTTGAGATAAAAATAAAGATGAAGACACTGCATACTCATTGTATTACCAGTACTGAACTTACGCTCCAGACTGTGCCAGTTATCATTCACCTGTGTGCTTTGGATAGTCAAAGGCTAATAGAGAAAGCGTTGGAGCTACTTGAGAACGTTCCCGAGAATCAGGAGAAATTACGCCAGCTGAATCAGGTATTTACGAAAGAGCGTATACCACCCAATAAGATGTATCTTCTCGACTTGAGCCTCACTCCATCGCTTGCGGTAGTGAATGAGATTTATGCGGGAGGATTAGCTCCCTCACAGTTTGTTAAGAACATGATGAAGCAGATCAGCTTTATTGACGGTACATCACCTGCCCCTGAAGCGATGGATCTGCTGATGATGAAGTTCACGAATCTACTTGATTTAAGGTTGGATGCACGCCGAGCATTCGAGTCACTGGATTTTCCATTGATAAAGAAGATCCACAATCAGTTAAGTCAGCTCTCTGAAAGTACCCAATATCTTGATAATGAGTGTTTTGATCACAGCTACACAGAGCCGATTGATGTAAAGAGTCGACAAGATGAAGCCTCGCAACAATGCCCAACGAGTTCATCACAACCGTTCAGCCAACCGCAGACCAGTGCCACCGTTTCTCACTCAAATGCAGAGGCAGATCCTATGCCTGCTCCTTCGTGTCCTCGCCATTGGCATATCCAAACGGTGCTTGAGGCGCAGAAGAAGGAAAAGGAACAGCTGTTGGTTGTGAATTCGAATAGATCAGAGCTTCCCCCTGAGGGAGATCGTGCACAGCGTCGATGTTTGGTGGTGCATGAAGTGCTAGGTACGGATGATGTGCGTAACATTTCGCGAGATCAGGCCATTAGAGCCGCCGCGATCATCACCACTTTGCCTGTTGACCCACTAAAGACACGTCATAAGGCATTATTTGAGGGGCGTTCGAGAACCGAATGGCCTGAGATTAATGTGAGCCTAGACTCGCCATTACCCACGCTGAAACAAAAAACGGTCAGCGACTATATCGGCTCGATATCTACGCTTTATGCTTGGGCCTCGAAGCATTATGACAAAAAACACATACAGAATCCTTGGGTAGGCATCGTTAAGAAGCGTCCTCAAGGGCAAAAGGAAGTGGATGACCGATTACCAATGGACGAGACTGATTTAGCCATGGTCTTTGGCCATCGGGTGTTCTCGAAGGGGCAACTTGGGGTGAATCCACGTACGAAAACCCCTTGTGCTTATCAATATTGGCTACCACTGCTGAGCTTATATGATATGTTGCGAGGCAACGAGGGGGCGCAATTATATCGCGATGATATTAAAACCGAGTGCAGCATCCCCTATATTGAGGTGCGCGCGGGTAGGGAGCTTCAGAGTGTCAAGAATCCTCAATCCATTCGGAAGCTGCCGATACATGCACGATTGATAGAGTTAGGGTTTATCGATTACGTGTCTTTGTTTGAGCCCAATGAACGTATTTTTCCAGAGTTAAGTTATCACCAGAAAGATAAATACTTTCGAGGTGCCGGTGACTGGTTTTCACGAACGTTCAGTAAAAAATATCAAGAGAGCCCTGAATTAAAGTCATTCTACAGCTTGCGCCATAATTGCCTTGGTTTCTATAAAGATAACATCGGGATAAATCAACCCCTGATAAAGGCGCTGGCCGGGCATATTAATGCAGACATTACGTTTGAGCGATATGGAAAAGAAGTCGCGCTGAAAATGTTAAAAGAACAGCTTGATGCGCTGCATTTTCCGTGTGTTCCTGAGCACATTACCCCATTTTTTGAGGGGAATTACCTGCAATACCACAAAGAGCATCGTGAGAAATATCTCGCCATGCAGTCTAAAAAATAGATATTGTATTCGAGCTCTTATCAGTTCAGCACCATCGCTATATAAATCGCTTATGTCTCAAACGTGCTTAAGGACTCTTCGCTAGCAAGGTTTTGCCCCATTTCGTGCTAGCACCGCTTACCTCTTCTTGGGATATCCGTCCTAATTGGCTAATTTTTCTTTATGTCTGTAATGCAAGGTAATACCCCTTTACTCTTTCTAGAATTTTTTAGGTTTATTAATGTCAATTCATTTAGGCTTCTTAAATACACAGTTAGATTATCGTGAGAATTAATGGCTGTATACTTAGCGATGTTTTCTTATTGGGCAAATTTCTTAAAGATTTTATTTGAGAATCATTGTATTTTGGTACTAACGCTGCTTGATTGTAACTACAGCTAACATCGATAAGAACGTCACTTAGCGAACGTAAACCTAGTCCAGAGACAGTGCTGCAGTGTGCTTTCTATCTAGTCGCTCTTCAGTTGCTGGGTCGAATCGTATGAAATGTCTTATGAATATTAAAGCTTCCTCAGAATCATAGAGTACTATGATCGGATGCTGCGTTAACCCAATCCCTTATTTGAAAGGTATTTCTTCGCTTAATCAAAATAAGAACTTAGTTATTCTATAATTAAAGAGCATTTCTTGTTTTTGTGACTTAAAGCTCTAAAAACCAGACAGGTTAGTTACTATAGTAAATAGTGTCCTACTGCATGGTCAGCTAAGAAAGTGATAATTAATTACGCAGAATAATTTGCCAAAACGGACTAAATGGTTTACGTAATCAGTAGATTCTTCAGCAAGGTTAATGGGGAGAGGCTTATTAGGATGACACACATCGAGGGTGTAATATATTAATATTCATGATTTAGACCTAAATCTATTAAAAGTATTACGAGCGATCGTAGAGACGAAAAGCGCAAGTTCAGCAGCGGTGAGGTTAGGGATTTCTCAAGCCAGCGTGAGTCGTGGAATAGTGAAGCTCAGAGAGCATTTTGGGCCACAGTTCATTGTTCGACAACATCACGGGTTAGCACCCTCTGAATTAGCGATTAAACTAGCTCAAGCTTCTGCAGAAATTCTGTTGCCTATTGAGAAAGTACTGGACGCCTATTTAGACTTTGAACCACAGCAGTACACTGGCAAGATCACTATTCTGGTGAATACGTTTTTGCTCGAATTTTTTGGCCCAGAATTGGTGCTTCAATTAAGGCGATCTTTCCCAAACGCGACGTTTAATCTATCTCAATGGCAAAAAGACTCATTGAACGACGTGCTCAAAGGCAACGTTGATTACGTTATTCAATTGCAATCTTACCAATTCCCACAACAACTGCACTGCCGCGGCTTAGCTCAGCTAGAGAATGTTCTTATTGCGCGTAAAAACCATCCAGTGCTATCGAAAAGCAGCGATTGGGAGAGCATTCATCACTTGCCCATAGCTCGGTTGTATTTGGATGGCATCAATCCTAATAAAGGCATTTTAGAGACTCTCTACGAACAAAGAGGTTACAAGGCGAATTTCTTACTGACTACGCACAGCATTCGTGCGGCTGTGGCTTTGATAAAAAATAGCGATGCGATTCTATTCTCAAACCGATATGTGTGTGTGAACGATCCGGTACTCTCAGAATATGCGCTTCCACCGACGCCAGAGACATTCAACCTTTTGGACATCAATGGCTTGTATTTGCAAGACCGACGAGGGAACCCCTTAACTCAGGCCCTTCATCAATCAATACAAACCTTTTTTGACTCCAACTCTCTCATTAAGGGTAAGCAATGAAAACAAAACTGCACGACCTCGACCTTAACTTACTGAAATATCTGGAAGCTATTGTCCATTCAGGCAGCACCGCAGCGGCAGCGGAACACTTAGGTGTCTCACAGGCGAGCGTGAGCCGAGGTTTAGCGACACTGAGAGAAACGTTTGGTGATGAGCTTTTTATTAGAAGAGCTCATGGGGTCGAACCTTCTGATTTGGCGGTTAAACTCGCTGAAGCCAACGCTGAAATGCTTAGGCCATTGAGCCAAATCATTGACTCATACCAAGACTTCGACCCAAAGATGTTTGAGGGGACAATAAGAATAGCGATCAACATCATCATATTAGAGTTGCATGGGGATGGGCTCTTTAGTCAATTGAGAAACACCTTTCCGAAAGCTGATTTTGAATTGATTTACTGGCAAGAAAATTCATTAAGTCAGGTATTAGACGGCAACATTGATTACATCGTTCTTTTTGCCTCTCAAAACCTCCCACAAAACATCTATCGTCATACTTTAAAGGAAGTCGATCTTTGTCTTGTGGCTAGGAAAGATCATCCGATCCTTAGTTTAAACTCAGATTGGGAGAATATTCATGACTTGCCGATCGCTAAAATCATTGTTGATGGCGTCAAAACTAAACACTCAAAGATAGAAGAGTATTACGCCTACAAGGGCTATCGAGCTAGAGTCTCACTATCCACACACAGTGTACGTGTAATCATTAACAAATTAGTGAACTCCGATGCCATTATGTTTGGCAGTCAGTTTGTCAGCACATTAGATGAGCAGTTATGCCGTTATAGTTTGCCGCTTTTACCCGAAGGGTTGAGAACAAGTGAAGTGTGTGGTGGGTACTTGCAGTCCAGAAGAGGAGTGCCTTTCTACTCCGCGTTACAGCAATCTGTTCAACACTATTTCACTAAAATATAGAACAGCCAACAATTCAACAGCCTTTTCGGTAGGAAGCACTCCTATTGGCCAAATATGAAAATGCCATGCCATCGTTTAGGCGCTGTTTAAGCACGATGGCGACACCTCTTTTCTCATGTCGCTTTAAGCCTAATTAAATGTGTTAGCAGCCTCTCTATTTTTCAGAGTTATATCACATTGGTCGATGGCCTTTGGTGGCGTGAAACTAGAAATTGCTTTTTAGCAGTGAGCGTGAGTACTTTCTCAATGCAACAACGTCAAAAACGGCAGTCATATCGACATGCTTGACCTCTGATTTTATTTGAACATCCTCTAGCCAAAAAACATCAAAGAGGAGGTGAAGGTCATTCGCCAGCAATTGCGAGATCACTTCCTTTTTATCGATGTACTTTTCGAGCATTTTGGTAATGTCCACCAAGATAACACGATTTTTAACCCTCGCTTTAGTGAGCTGCTCGATGTGCGATCCAATATTGTTCACTATGATGATTGAACACTGTCCTTCTCCAGTATCGAAAACATCATAGGGTCTGTCGTTCAGATAGATAGTTGTTTGGTATTGCTCTTCTTTAAGCATCAAATTTAGGGTCATTTTAATTTTCCAAATAAGAATAGATAGCGACATATTATATTTAGCAATGGACAGTAAAAATGAATAAGAGATATTCATTTTTACCATTGAAGATAAACAAATTTGCATAGCTGTTATTCATTTTAAAAATAAAAATAACACTTAATATAGCGCTCACTAAATGGATGTAACGAAGTCAACATAAGGAAAGAAATATTAAGAGAGTTATAAAATGAAAACTAAAAGCATACTATCCGCAGCCATTCTATCTTCATTAGCAGCAGGCGCTTTCGCCTTCGATTCTTCACGCTTGAGCGGTGAGATCATATTAGCAACAGGTTATGTGTCGACAAACTCAAACCTCAGCACTGAAAGCGATGCGCAGCTAAACGATAGAACGAGTAAAGGTTCCCATAACGATGACGTTATTGTGATGCCTCTAGGTCACATCTCGTACGAACTGGTTGATAACCATACTCAGAGGGTTTATATGGGTACTTCTCGTGACGATTTGGCTGTTGGTGACCTCGCTTTTGAGATTGGCTATCAGTTTGATATGCAAAACGGTACTCAGGTAGATATTGCTTACCTACCAACCGTTCTATCTGGTGAAGTATGGAAAGACCCATACTTACAAGGCCGTCGAAGCAAAACGGATATTGATGGGCACGCTTATCGATTGAAGTTGAATAACATTGTAGGCTCTGGCTTCTCTGTTGATATGGCGTACGCAACCCAAGAAATTGATGAAGAGCACATTCAAGAAGCAGAGCTATTGCGTGACAGCGATATGTACGCGCTAAAAGGTAGCTATTTAGCACACTTTGGACCAAACATGGGACTGAGTACAAGCCTTGGCTATCTAAATAATGACGCAGATGGTAAAGCAGAGACGTTTGAACAATATGAATTAGAAATGACGTACTTTGTGACTCATGCAACGCACACACTTGCTGTGACGAGCAGCTACGCGTACCGAGACTACGATGGCCATAACTCTTTGTATGGTAAAACGCGCTCAGACAACAAATACAAATTGTTTGTCGCTTATGAGTACGCTAACTTTGCTGGTTTAGATAACTGGAGCTTAGTGTCGTTTGCGGGTGTGAACTATAACGATTCCAACATCGATTTCTACAAGAATGAAGAGTATCTCGCATCAGTTGGTATGAGCTACAAGTTCTAAGTTTATAAAGAATTAAAGCCTCTTATGTATTTCCTTTCCCAACTCCCCTTTTGAGTTAGGAATACAGAGAGGCTTTTTTTGTTTGGATAAACCACTATTCAATTGTTGGTTGGACAATAGAATTAAAAAAACCTTGCACTGCTTGATGTAAGTGTTGATTAAGTGGATAACCTCGCTTGGACTGCAAATATCCCCCCGACACACTGATCTCTTTTAGTCGCTCTGGCAACGGAGGCAAGGCATAGCAAGCCAGCTGGTCATCATGGGTCAGCAGGTAGCTGCTGTTAAATGCGATGGCATCCGAGTTGATCAGCTTATCCACCAGAATCGGAACACTATGACTGACTAATACGACGTTTGGCTCTGCGCCTTGATCTAGAAACAGCTCATCGTAAGGGTCGTATCTACCTTTCATCGAGTCCGATACATACTTCACTAACGGGAGGTGTTTAATGGACTCCCAATCTGATGTGTTGCTTAACACAGGGTGATCTTTCTTGGCGACAAGGTTGATAACGATGTTCGATAGGTGGTGAGTGTAAATATCTTGCGGCAATTGGAACATGGTGTAATGAAGGATGTAGTCGACTTCTCTGTTTAATGTATCTTGCAAGGAGTTTTGTTGCCAATAAGTAATCTTGAACTTTGTCTTTGGTAATGCTTTTGTCAATGCTTGATAGAGCCCTTTACCAAATATGTCGAGTAAGGTTAATTCACACGCAATCACAATGTTGCCATCATATTCAAGTGGGTCAAAATCTTGATAAGACTCTAATACTTGACTAAAAGGCACCAACATATGCTCAGCGGCTTCTGCTAGTTTCTCTGCTAATTCCGAAGGTTCAACCCCGTGTGCTTTGCGGATGAACAATTGATCACCAAACGTTTCTCGGAGCTTCGCCATTCCACGACTGACACTGGTTTGAGAAATGCCAAGTTTTTCCGCCGTGATCGAGGTGTTTTGAGTCTCTACCACCACCTTTAATAACCTGAGTAGGTTTAAATCGAGGTTTTCTAGATTCTTATCCATGTCTGACGTCATCCTCTTTAAAGTCTCATTCTGACTCACAACATAGCATAAATAGGTGAAAAATAGAGACTTATCCGCTGAGAAAGCGAGCTTAGAGATTGGAAGCAATCACATTGAAGAAGATGGGAGATAAATCATTGAGAAGAGATGGCAGTAGTTACCTAGATAACGCTTATCCTTGATAGTCATAGGTATTACTGCTGATACACGAAGAGATGGATTCGATGCATCAGCAATCGCAATGTTAGAAGGCTTGGTTAACCGTGAAGCGAAGGATTGAATCGTCTTGACTGAACGCAAAGTCAGCGCGAGCGACGATGTTCTCTATGAACACCCTTACACCCACACCACTGCTCCATTGCATGTCTTTGTGTAGCTCGATCATATCGAATTTGTTTTCAACGCTCCCAAGTTCTGCAAACACGGCAAATTGCCACCAAGGAAAATTGTAGTGCCTTAGCAGTGGCGCTGTGGTTTGCGGTTGCCAGTTCGGAACAAGTCGATATTCCGCGCCATAAAAGAGTGCACTGCGATCATGGAAGTAATTATCGCCATAACCACGCATTCGGTCAGGGCCACCCAATGTTGACTGTGCAAACCAATCTGGCTGGGTACTCGCGACACTGTTTTTCCAGGTGGGCATGTCTGATAGATACCCAGTTAATGAGAGCGTCTGCTGTTGACTCCATGTGTTGCTACCAAGGTCTAGATATTGTGTATGTTGCGCTTCCCATCGAGTGTAGCTAGCTCTCGTTGAGTTACCCCAGTCACGGATAATGCTGGCGTAACTATGGGAGCCATTGCTTGCCGAAGGCGCGTAATTTCTTGTGTCACGGTCTAGCTTCATGCTCATGCCATACGTTACACCTTCCACATTCTCAACGTCAGGAGAGATAAAATCTCGACTTCGGTAAAAGGGCTCTATTTCGAAGACTGTCCGTATGGGGTTGGCAGAGTAGGTTGTTAATGAATTATGCGTGGTCGGATAGCTCGTTTTAACCTTGTCCTGAGAAAGGAGATACCGAAAGGTCATGAGCACATCTCTTTGAAGGTGGGACGCATTACTTGAGGCGTTACTCTCTCGATCACCAATAAAAAAATCGGTGTCGGTAAACTCAGCCTGAAGTGCAGATATATCAAGGGTCCAGCGATCGGACAATCCATAGTTGAAATAACCTAGGTAGCTAAGATAGCTGTCATTGACTGAATAGGCGCCAAAGGCTACGGCTTGGGCTTGACGCTGTCCAACGCCTGTTTTCGAAATCAGTGAGCCTGCGAGTAAACCGGTACTTTCCATCGCCCCTACAATAGGGATGATGACCGTATCTTTCGTCGATTGGGAGGTTTCAATTGGGTAAACTTCAAGATCGCCTTCGTCAGCACGTAGTTCAAACCCAGCCACGAAAAGAACGGAAAAGCCAACAGATAGAGCGGAGCTCTTAACCTGGCTAAGCTTGGCTTTCCTTAGCGAAACTCTATTTGTATTGTGTTTGTGTGCACCAAAATTCATTGTCGTTTACTCAAGTTTGCTTGCTAAACCGCGAATGTGGCGATCATTTAAAACATTAATGATTTTAAGGTTTACGGCGGTTTTAACTATGAATTAGAGATATCCAAATATGAGCATTCGGCGACAATTTGGTGTTTGGATTGGCAGTAGGAAATGACCGCTGAACATGGGTTTGTGTTCAGCGGTACTGATGGGTTTGTTTTAAGTTGAGATAGCTCTCGCGGGTGTTTTTAAAGGTGTGATCTTATCTGGGATTGCTGGCCTTTATTCGCTGTCTATAGTGAGCAAGCATGTCTGTATTTGCTTGCTCAATCCGCTGTCAAGTTGCTCCCAGTCAAAATCACGAATACTAGTCGCACCATTTCTCATTTGATGTGCCGCGCCTTCTTCGTGGATCTGAGCGTAATTGGGAAGGTCGCTATTCCAGTGGCTTTGATTTAAACCTAGAGCGTAACCGTAACAATAGAGATTTTGCATGTAGATCTTATCAAAAGGCGCGTCTTCAGGTGCGTCGGGTAGACGGTCGGGTATGTATGAGTAGTTAAACGATGATTCCGTTAACTGACTTTGTTGGTAAACTTGAGCAATGCTGTTTCGGCCTTGGAATTTGATCATCGTGGATATTGAACGGCTGACAATATCTGTGATTGAGAGTGCCGTGGGGTGCCAACTGGCTCCAATTCGAGCGTTGCTGATCAACCAAACATAGCTCTCTTTCCCACGTTGAACATCAAGGCCTCGCTGTTTAAGATTAAGCTTTTCCACTTCGGCTACCGCTTCAATATCCAGATCTTCAGGGATAAAGAAGACTTGTGCGATCACCCCACCATCCACGTGCATTTCATCATAGAGAACACCGTCGACATTAACTGGAATTAATACGGGCTCAAATATGCCAGGAATCGAAGCGGACGCTAAAATAACACTCTCAAATAAGGCTTCTGCTTCAGGACTGTCGTGCATCGCAATCGCCCCCATGTTCCAAATCACGGGGCGTTGCTCGTCAAGATTGGTGGTTTGAACGAGGAAACTTCGGCCTCTTAAATACTGCTTTTTCACCTCATTGAGTAATTCCCTGTCGATTTCCTCTCTCACACGCGTCTCAAATGCTGCAGTATCAAGCAGCGATGAGCTAGAAAATAGCTGCCAAATGTAGCGAGTTTGATAGAGGTCTTGGTCAGACAGCTGGGTATAGAAACTCTTTAGTTTGTCATCGTATTCTTCGCCAAGAAAGGCGTACAAGCCAATGATTGCTCCTGTGCTGATCCCCGTGACTAGGCGGTATTCAGGACGTTCACCGCTTTGTGTTAATCCATTCAGTAAGCCCGCACCATAGGCCCCATTTGCACCACCACCAGAGATAGTTAGGTGATGTTGCGGCTTGGGTTGCCCATCTTCGTCAATGATCAAAGAAATATCCAAACTGTCTTTGCGCTGTGTTTCACTCTCAATCAACTGTTCGACGGATAGAGGAACGTCTCCCCAAACCCTTATTGTGGGGTCACTGAACAGTGAATTAACGGACATTGGGTTCGCTGGGGCAGCTACACGGTTTACTCCACTACTGCACGCAACAAGGAGTAGGGACAGACAAACAACACTGAAAATTTTCATTATGGTCAATAAGTTCCAATCATTTTATGGCTTTAATGGAGTATAGGTTTTTATCTCTACTAAAGAATGCTTTTAAATTCGAGATAGTTATAAGTGCTGGCTTGTATCACTTTGTCGATTGTTAGCATACTTACTCGCACTGAGCGCCTTCTATCTACTTGACAGTTCTTCAGAGAACAGCAGATAAAAATAAAGCCCAATAAGATCTTGGGCTTTATTATTCGACGATTTTCCTTAACCCACGGTTAGTGCGTAGCTAGCGATTTAGGCTTCACTCTGAAGAAAAGCGCATAGTTCAATGGAATCACAACAAGAGTCAGCACCGTTGCGAACAGCAGACCAAACATAATGGTCACAGCCATACTCTTGAAGAATGGGTCGACCAGCAGCGGCGCAACACCAAGAATTGTCGTGGTTGCTCCGAGTATTACTGGGCGAGCCCTGCTCATTGCCGCATCAATAATCGCATCGTAGGCTTCTTTACCTTGTTTGATTTCATTCTCAGCTTGGTCGACGAGAACAATCGCATTTTTCACCATCATGCCCACAAGACTTAAGAAACCAAGCGTCGCCATGAACTCGAAAGGTGTTTGGAATATCACCAAACCAACAGCAACACCTAATACCGCAAGTGGCACCGTACACCAGATAACCAAGGCCTGACGAATGCCGTTGAACATAAACACGACCGCAAGCACCATGGCAGCGAAGCCATAAGGGGCTGAAATAGCAAGCCCTTCGTCTGCATCTTTAGCGTCTTTGTATTCACCGTGCCATTCCATTTGGTAACCCAAAGGCAGTGGCATCTCTTCGATCTTCGCCTTGATTGCTTCGAGCGCTTCTGATGAAAGTACGCCTGTTTGAGGGTCGGCTTGTGCCTTAATTGTTGGCACACGGTCTACACGGCGCAGCATAGAGTCTTGCCAAGTAAGGTCAACACGCTCAACAAACTGCTCTAGTTGTAAATATTGGCCAGCGGTTGGGCTAAATACTTGTGTATTCTCAATGGTTCTATCGTGTGTGCGCTCGTGCTCTGGCGATCTCACCACAATTGGAATCAAGTCATTACCTTCGCGGAAAACACCCACGTTCTTACCAACCAACGATTGCTCTAACGCTTGGTTCAACTCTTGAGTTGTTAAGCCAAATTGTTGCGCTTTTTCTGAAGAGTAAACAGGGGTAACAACAGGGACTTGTTGTCTCCAGTTATCTTGGATCGCAATCAGTTCAGGTGTTTCTGCCATCAGCTGTTTTGCTTGCTCAGCCAGTTCTCTGAGTACTTTACTGTCTGGGCCGCTAAATGCCGCTTCAATCTTTTTACCGCCGCCTGGACCAAGCACAAATTTCCAAACGTTTACGGCTGCTTCTTCGTATTGTTCATTTAACTCAACTTGTAGCTTTTCAATTAGAGGAGCGATTACATCAAAATCGTCAACATCAACCAACATTTGAGCATAGCTGGTGTTCTGCGCTTCCGGCGAGTATATCAACATAAAGCGTAAGCCGCCTGAGCCGATGAAACTTGTCGTATTGGTTACGCCTTCGTTTGCACGAACATCGCGTTCAATATCCAGCATCACACTTTCAGTGGTACGAATATCGGTACCTTGAGGCAGAAATACATCAATGACGAACTGTTCTCTTTGAGATTCAGGCATGAACCCAGGAGGCACGTGACCAAACATTTTGACACCAAGTACAAACAGAAGAACGACAACACCTAGACTTCTTTTCTGGTTGTTTAGCACCCACTCTAGAACGCTTTTGTACCAGATACTCAGCTTACTTGGTCCTTTGTCCTTCTTATTTTCACTTACTTTTAAGAAGTCATGACAAAGCAGTGGAGTCACCGTAATAGCTAGTACCCAGCTCAGGAACATTGAATACAGAATGACCCAAAACAGTGAACCCGCATATTCGCCCATATCAGAAGGTGAAAGGCCGATTGCGCTGAACGCACAGATACCGACAATGGTGCCACCCAGCAGAGGCCATTTTGTTTCGTTCACAATGTCATTAACAACGGCTTTCTTATCCGCGTTAGGGTTCTTTTGTAAACGAGTGATGACGCCATCGGTTACAACAATCGCATTATCAACCAACATGCCAAGCGCGATGATCAGTGCGCCCAACGAGATACGTTGCATAGCAATGTCGTCTATCAGCATCACAACGAGCGTACCCGCAACGGTGAGAATTAAGACAAAGCCAATCACAATACCCGTTCTCAAGCCCATGAATAGCAACAGTACAACAAAAACAATAACAACAGCGGCAATAAGGTTGTTAATAAAGTCAGCGACGGAGTCTCGAACCGAATCTGATTGAATGGAAATATCGTGAAGCTCAATGCCATGGGGGCGCTGAGTTTCTAATTCTGCAATTCTTGCTTTCACAGCGTCGCCCATTTCGACAACGTTACCGCCAGCAATGTTAGAAATACCTAGCCCCACTGCGCGCATGCCGTTAAAACGCATGAGTTCTGAAGCGGGCTCTTCAAAGCCGCGAATGACAGTAGCAATGTCTTCAAGACGCATCACAGTGTTGTTGTCGCCAAGACTAATTTGCAGCGATTTCAACTGTTCGAAAGAGCTAATGTTGGCACTAGGAATGACGGAAACTCGCATGCCATCAGCGTTCATCGCGCCAGCCACCGTCACCACGTTTTGCTTTTCTAATACCTGGTAGATCTGCTGAGCTGATACGCCAAATTGAGCTAAACGATCGTTAGAGAGCTCGACGAAAATCGACTCTTGTTTCTCTGCGTAGGTAGCCGTCTTCGATACTCCCGGAACCAGAACCAATTCTCTTCTTAGCTCGTCGACGTAGTCTTGTAATTGTTTGTCAGAAAAGCCTTCACCTGTCACCGCATAAAATTGGGCATAAACATCGGCAAAGTCATCGTTAACAATAGAGGGTGCCGCGCCGGGTGGCAGTGAACGTTGGGCATCGCTGATCTTTCTTCTTAACTTATCCCAAACTTGTTGAAGTTCAGCTTCGTTACCGGAAAATTCACGTTTGATTTCAACCGTCACCTCAGACATACCTTGCTTGGATACCGAGGTGATTTCATCGACTTCTTGCAGTGATTGAGCTGCACCTTCAATGATATCGGTGACCTCGTCCGCGACCTCTTGAGCGGTAGCGCCAGGGTAAGGTGTGACGATGACCGACTGACGAATAATAAATTCTGGGTCTTCGAAACGTCCTAGTTTTAGGTAACTGATGTAGCCGCCAATGAGCATGAGCGCCACGATAACCCAAACACTGGTTCGTTTAGCTATGGTTTGTTGAGCGATATTCATCTTATTGTGCCTCTACAATTTCAGGTTGTACAACAAGCCCTTCTTGCAGGTTTTGAGTACCAGAAACAACAATCTGCTCTCCCAATTGCAAATTTGACTCGATGGCAACTCGCTCTCCATTTAGGCTGCCGGTAGTGATGGTTCGTTTGCGCAATACGTTTTCATTGTCTACAACCCAAACATATTGGTTGCCAAGGTTGTCTGGATTAATTGCAGTCAGTGGAATTTGTATCTCTTTCGAATCCAGTTGTTCTGCGCTTGAGTACAATTGAATTCTCATTCCTGGCAATAGGCGAGAGTTCTCAGAAGTAGCGACAGAAAAGGTAATCGAGTATGTACCGGTGACCGGGTCTGGTTCCGTTTCATACTTCTTCAGCGTTAATTCATAGGTTTCGTTAGGAATGATGGAAGAGCGTGCAAAAGTTTTTAGTGCGCCACTGTCACGAGTCATTACACTTTCAGGAACATGAATTTCGGCTTCAAGATTATTGAGGTCATGCAAAGAGACAACCATTTCGTTCGATTGAACCAAAACATGATTGTCAACGAAAGTACGGCTAATAACACCCGCGAATGGAGCACGAAGATTGGTATCATCAAGACGACGCTCCGCTTCAGCATAATGATTTTCAGCAAGTCTAAAGCGCAGGGTTAGCTCTTCAAATTGGCTCTTAGATATGGACTGTTGTCTTTCAAACAGCGTTTTTGCTCGTTGATATTCGGCACGCGCATTCATTAATTCATTGTGTGCAGAGGTCAGAGCAAGCTGGGCGTCAACAGAATCAAGCTTTGCGATGACTTGGTTTTCTTCGACCGAATCCCCTTCCTTTATCAGCATTTCAACGATACGACCGCTGGTTCTAAACGAAAGGTCGGCGCGTGAGGCAGAGTGCACGGTACCGCTGAATGAGAGGTCGCTGACTTCAACAGTAGAAACGACTTCGGTAAAGACAGGGCGAACAACCGGGTCTAGGGCTACAACTTCAGACTCTGATTTACAACCCGCTAAAAATACAGTCAGGGACATTGCTACCGCTATGGCTGTTGGTCGAAATTTTTGTGCTGTTGTTGTGTTTAAATTGTTCACTACCATCTCCAAATGAGTTCGTTGATTGTTCGCGTGATTCGCCGTGTACGCCTATCATCCTTAATCGCTTTCCCTCATGCCGAGCAGTTTACCGAGTTAGATATTTATCTCGATGGATAAGAGTTATTCATTTTTGCATTGAATGGTTCTTTAGTGACCGATTCAAGTCTGTTCTTGTTTTCGCCGCTATTATTTTGCAGTGATTCTTTGTCCCCTGAAGGGGTGTGAGAGTTCTCTGATACGAACTGTAGGTACGACGGAAATGAATGATCCGTCAGTAAGTCAGTACCGGTGTAGTAACTCATCGAAGTGAGTGTAGAAAGAAGTTCTCGAATGTATCGCATACCGTTTCTCCTTTGAGATTTGTGGCAATGCACAAACCTTAAAGTATTTTTATCGGTAGACGCCACGGTTTAGAGATATTCAATATTGAGGAATGTCAGTTTTCATAAATGAATACCTCCTATTCATTTTTACTTGATATAAAAAGAAGCAAGATATAACCAAATACACTAAATGCGAATTAAAAAATGAAAAAGCACCTTCCAATTATTATTATATTTTCTAGTTATTTAGCGTTCTTTTTCTTACTTGTTGGAAGGTTGGCTTAGCCATTATTAATATTTAAATAGTTCAATACGGTTATTAATTTATGCAAGTTTTAGAAATAGATGGTTTTATCTCATTTACGTTGGCAATCGTGCTGTTATTTATCGGTAAGTTTGCAACAATGCGATATCAATTATTACAGAAATACAGTATTCCGGAGCCTGTGATCGGTGGTTTTTTATGTGCTATCGTGGTGGCGGCGGTGTATTGGTTATTCGATCTGACCATTGAGTTCGATTTGGCCATTAGGGACACATTGCTGCTGTACTTCTTTGCGGGAATCGGCCTCAGTGCCAATCTGAAAACCTTGGTGTCTGGAGGAAAGCCGCTATTGATTCTGACGTTCCTTGCGATTGTCTACATAGTGCTTCAAAACATTATTGGCGTGAGTGTGGCTTCGCTGCTTGGGTTAGAGCCAATCTTAGGTCTGATGGCGGGATCGATCTCTTTGATTGGTGGCGTGGGCACGACAATGGCTTGGTCTCCAATCTATGCGGATATGGGCATTGAAAGCGCGGCAGAAGTTGGGTTAGCGGCAAATACGCTCGGTTTAATATCAGCCTGTTTGGTTGGTGGCCCAATTGCAAAATACTTAATCACCAAACACAAACTCACCCCAAACCCAGACCACAATCTGGATATTGGTGTGTGTCACAATGAAACCACAAAACTGGATCACTTTGGCTATCTTTACGCTTGGTTAATGCTCAACCTGAGCCTGATTTTTGGTTACTTCCTCAATATTGGATTTGAACATATTGGCTTACAACTGCCTATGTTTGTCGCATGTTTGGTTGGGGGCATCATTCTAGGCAATGGCAAGTCGATGTTGCTGAAAAAGAAGAAGAGTAACAATGCGCACCTTGGGCAAGCGCTTATCTCTGACATCTGTCTGGGTATGTTCTTAACCATGGCGTTAATGGGGCTTCAGCTGTGGCAACTGCAGAGTACTATTCTGTTCTTAACCATTGTTATGTTTTTCCAAATTGTTCTGTCGATTGTGTTCACCATCTGGGTTGTCTTTCGCTTCATGGGCAAAGATTACGAGGCCGCGGTTATTGGTTCCGGCTTTGGTGGTATTACCTTGGGTTCAACCGCAACAGCGATTGTGAATATGACAGCGGTGAGTCAGCGATATGGCGCAGCTCATAAGGCGTTCATTATTGTCCCGTTGGTGTGTGGATTCTTCATCGATATTGCCAATGCCTTGATCATCAACTCTTTTATCACCTTTAGTTTTTAGGGTGTGTTGATCTTTTGAGGTGTTCATTAAACATACATTGGACACCACATGATTATAAATGTCAGTGATAGCAGGCTGGCATGAATTTGGGCTCATTAATCGTTAGGACTATATGTAGCCCAAATTAATAACGAAAGATTAACGTGCAAGTGTTGTGTTAACCACTAGGCGATGTTGATGATGAGTAGTTCTATTGTGTGTCGGTGTGAAAGTAACAATATTCTTATAGTGGAAAATTGACACTAAATGATTTCTGTCCAAAAACGTTTTACGACACTCGTAATCAGGCTCGCTCGTGAACAATTATGAGTTCAGTCACTAGTAATCTGACCTTCACACTAGTCATAAGGATTGAAACTACGCCTTAATATTCAGGCGCTTCTCACGGTGCAAACATACTAATAGAACGCTGGTTTTGCCCTGGTGATCAGTACATAAGGCAACCATTTTCCAATGTTCAATAACGTCATTGTTAGAGAAGGTTATGATCCTACTTTTGGGGGCGATGGACATAGGCTTTCGTTTCGAATAACAAGCATTCATGTCGAAGAAACAGTAGGCCAGCAATTGCTGAGAAGAGGGTGTACCAAAAATAGGTCCTTTGATTTCCACGAGTTGTAGTGGAGCGTTGTGTAGGAGACTGAAATCAGTCTCTTCAAACAGTGTTAGCGTATGGCTCTTTGAGTTATTCATTAGGCTCTCCAAAAAATAAACGGTCTGTATCCACTTTTTGAGTACCTAAGGACCGTATCATTAGTCATCTTTCCCGAAAGTCTTCGCAGCCCCTTTTTTTGGGACGTCTTTTTCTTCTAGGTGAGAGGGGGATTTACCTTGTATTTGATGGTGTTGAAATCAAATACAAAGGATTTAAGAAATAGCGTCGAAGAGAGAGGGAGTCGCTATCCATTAAATCGAAGGCACGCTATGTCACTGGGCGATAAAGCGCCAAAATAAAAGCATCACTTCTTCATCAACCTTAAAAGCGAGACATACTCTTTAGTGAGGCGCAGCAGCGTCGTTCAAAACCTCCTCTACAGAGGACACACCGAGAGGTCAGTTAAGGTTTCATCATTCCTACTCGCTCGGAGATATCCGCTTGCACAGCGAACTCGAAAGAGTGAGCGAATCAGTGCAAGCGACAGGCTCAATAGAGCGCACGCTTAGACTTCGTCTAATTATCGAAAGAAATTAGACGAAGTCTCCCACTGTAAGCCCAGCCCTTGAATTACGGGAGTTGCGGAATCAAAGACTCAGAAGTATTCGGAAGTCACGGTATTCAAGCTTACCCTTGAAGCCCATCTCTGAATTTCGGCATTCACGAAATCCACGGACTTGGTACAGATAGAAGCAACTTCGGTTTGGCGTTCTATCTCTAATGCAATCCAAGTCGATTTCATGAATCAATCATTGAATACATAGCTCTAGGTAGAGGATGCAATAAGCCGCCTGCTGATGCCAACAGCACTGCCTAATGGACCGAGGATGCAATAAGCCCACAGCCCTTAAAGTACAAGGGAGCGGTCACCACACTGATGCGAGGATGCAACAAGCCCTTCAGACTCTGCGATGGAGTAGCACATCAGATAAAAAAGGCGTCATCATTTATCGAGACAGAGGTGAAACACTCTGCGCAACATACGCTATGTGACACAGTAAAAAGGCCATAACATGACAAAAAGACAATACAGTGGGGTGATGCCCAGCCCCCATCAGGAACTTCAATAAGCTCAATTTTGGCTTAGGTGCTAGGCAAATTGATCGAGGTTTAATTAATGCGTCTCTTGAACGGGTAGGGGACTTAAAAGACAATACGCATAAAGCTAGGATTTCAGCTTGCCGCGACTTTGCGCAGTATTTAAAAGACGAAACTGACGTGAAGCGTTTAATTGACATTGAAAAGGCCCACGTCGTGAATTACGGCGAGCATTTGAGAGCACGATTTGAGTCTGATGTGAAATTTACGGCCAGTACGGCGAGAGATTATATCAGTCATATCAACGTGTGTATGGCGCAGGCTCGAGGTGACGACAAACTGAACGTCACTGCGAGTAAAGAGTTAGATTACCCTCCCAAGTCAGGTATTGCGACAGTAGACCGCTCAACAACACTCGAGCAACATCAATCCATTCTTCATCATGCCAGTGAGCCAGTGGCGCTAGCTGCGCAACTGGAGCGCACTCTGGGTCTTCGAACGCGAGAGGCTTGCTTGCTGGATTCACACAAGGCTCTGGTTGAATATAAAAAGACGGGCGTCATCACCGTAGGCCGCGGGACCAAAGGGGGGCAACCACGCATGATACCGATTGAGAATGATGAACAAATTACTGCTCTCGAGCGTGGAGAGAAGCTTCAAGAAACCACAGGACATAACAACCTAGTGCCTGTTGACCAAAGCTTCAAAGCGTTTCAGAGCCACATCTATAAAGAAACCAAAGCGATTGACCCCATCTACAACTGTCATGGCGAACGAAAGTTCTTTGCTTGTCAGTTCTATCAAACCCAAATGGGAGTAGAAGCGCCAGTTCGAGTCGGGATTGAGCATGGCCGTGCTCATCATGAGTACATTGCTAAGACCTTGTGCATCTCTTTGAGCGAGGCTAAAGCGCGAGATAAAGCCGTGCGCTTACAACTGTCAAAAATAATGGGTCATCACAGACCTGGGATCACCAACGCCTACCTTGGGTAATGAAAAACGTTATGTGTTATGAATAGAAAAAAGCCTGCAAAAACAGACTTGTGATTAACGTTGCTGTAGGGCACTCTCGTTATCTAGACGCGGACTTTAACCGATAACGTGTTACGTGTTCCATCTTCATCAGACCATACATATTGCCAGCCGAATCAAGCGCTTTCATTTTCCCAAAACTCACCTTGAAAGACATCTCCTGTTTCTACAACGTTAAAACCTAATTCAAGATTGATAGTTGCGTCAGGAGCATAACATTCCTCTAAGTAATGAGGAGAAGAATGTTATGAACCCCACAACCTATAAACAAATCCGTACTGTCATGGCGCCATTTATGAAAAAAGGCATCCCGTATCGCAAGAAACAGCTAAAGCGATTGCTGGCCATCATTGAGGACATTTTTGAACATGAGTCTTATCTGCACGAAAACTTAAGCCGGATTGGGCGTAAGCAAATGATGGGCTATTGGAGAAGAACGGCACACGAAACACGCAAGACGCGAAAAGAAAAATACGACGTACTGAAGCTGTTTTTTGATACAGCAAAACTTCAAGGAAAAGTGCCTCGTCCCAAATAGGCGCAAGGTCTACCTCGGGTGTTCTGATCAACATCAAAAAGAAAGGGCATAGCTCAGGTGCTGTGCCCTTTATGCGTAAACGTATGTGCGCTTTGGTCTCTATTAAATGCCGTCACTATCACCCATTGAAGCTATGTTGCCTCTTTGCATTGGAAGGTTCCATAAGGGTAAAGACGGCATGAACAAGCCCTACGTTATCGGTTGAAAAACAAAACAGCTCCCACGTTTGAGTGAAGGTACCACTCTTTACTTGAAACCTCCCCAGACACAGGTCGATATCGAGCAATACCCAACCTGAGCGTGCGAGTGATTGAATGAGGTATTCTGCATGCCGTTCTGCGCCCAACTTGTCGGGTGCGTTTTGGTCCACTGCAACAGGCACAAACAGAGCAGGCCTACTCGCAATGATGTTGCTCAGCTGCGCGTTCATTTTCATGAGCGGGACGAGTTTGGGTTGAGTTCGTTCAGACATAGTGACTCTCCGTAGTGATAGTGAATGAAAGCAATCCATTGATTGCATGTAATGACGTTATCATTTGATTTCGGTCCGGAAAGTGAATGGTGCATTTTAATCGGGTGGAAGTGAGACGCTAACGAATCATAAAGCCTTGCCGATATCAAAAATCCAGTGATGCCAAAAACGAAGAGGGTGGCAATCGAGCTCATTCGAACTAAGATTAGAGGGTACAATGCAGGGGTACTGAACTCCGTAAACTCAACTCTACCACCGATGTGAATCTCCGGTAAGTAATTGAATTATAATGGTTTTATTGTGTGATGCATGGGAGTGGCTGGGTCTCCACCCAATCTAAAGAAGCCGCTTTTATAGCGGCTTTTTGCTATCTAAAGCATTGAAATAAATCGCTATTTACGCAAAGTAAACCTTTACCTCAAATTATTTTTGCGAGTCTTCACGCATTTCGGACTGGTACTAAACCTTGGTACTACACTATGCGATATCTTTCTCTCTGCCCCAAGGTACGATAGCTCTGTTAACAAGACATGAGATTAATCATTAGAAACCGCTGTTTCCCAAATGCCCAAAATCTGTCATGCACCATTTGGTATGACAGATTGATTCATTGTGGCAAGACTTTATATTCTTCCCCTAACGCCTTACTGCATAATTGATAGCGAATGGTTATTTTCTCCAGTTCGCTTCGTATACCCGCATGAGGTTCTCACCTAGGAAGCCAACGATCTCATCATGCGTCCACTTGTACTTGTCCTCTAGAACAGAGACAACCGACCAAATATGCTTTGCGTGCAGGTTTGAGATAGGTGCGGCCATGCCAAGCTCAGGCGGGTATATATCAGCACGAGGCACAGCCACGGCATAAAAATCAGCCACGTTGTGCGCGACGTCTGTCGAGTAGCAGGTCTTGTCTTTACCGATCAGCTTAGCGATATGAACCACATGTTCAGCAAACACCTCAGGCGTTGCCTTGCCATCTTCAGCCAAGAAACCACCTGCGCCAGTAGGGCATACAGCGCCGTCCGTCTCACCAATTGCAAGGATAGCATCATCGCTTAGGTTACGCGTATGGTTATACACTGCCGCAGCGTTGCTGTGCGAAGCAATCATAGGTTTGTTTGTAGCTTCTGCCGTGTCAATACATGTCTGGTTTGAGGCGTGTGAACAGTCGAGCACAATACCCTGTTGGTTTGCATACTTAACAAAGCGCTTGCCAGCGTCAGTCAGTCCGGTTTCAACCTTATCCGAGCCACCGCCCGCCAGTGCATTGGCGTTGTTGTATGTGGTGTTCATCACCTTGATCTGGTTGCGTGCTGACCAGATGGTTTGACTCTCAATGTCACCAACCACATAGTCAGCGCCTTGAGTGTTGAACATAACTGCGACCTTTCCTTCCTGCTTAGCCTTGCGAATGTCCGCAACCTTATCAACGACCACACCACCGTAATTCACAGTCGATGCCTTGCTGTCTTTTAGAATCGTCGGCATCGTATCACCGAAGATTTTCTCGGTGTTGTACACAGACGCAGAGATGAGCGTAATGCCTGCCTCTTCATTATCGCGCACACCCTTTTGGAAGTGTGACTCATTCATCGCCATAGCGGGAGCAACCGCTGTCGCCATTAATGAGTTAATCGCAATATATTCTGCGTAATTCTTGCGCGCTAAAGCGTCTCTTGCTTCCTGTTCTGGGGTACTCGGCGGAATATACGCCTCGGTCAAAAATTGGATACGAGTAGCAATCTCTTCCTTGCTTTTTCCCCTTGGGTTCCAGAGATAAGACTTAGGATCCGTGTCTGATACATAACCGGCTTTGGAATTCCAGCCTCCATCAAGGTGTTCATGCTCATGGCCAATATCATGGCTGTGAACGGCCGTTACGTTAAACAAAGACGCCATTATGGTGCAAAGGGAGAGAGTTAGATTTTTCATGTGAATTCCTACGATGGAGAGACTTTGCATATCTTATCGCTCATCCTAGGTTGCGATTTATCTATTGACGCCAGAGTCATTAACCAAGTTTATTTATCGGACAAGACCCTCATGTACTCTGTGGCAGTCACACCGGTTATGCGACGAAATGCCCGAGAGAAGTGAGATATGTTTTGGAACCCAAGTTGCTCGGCAATGTATGTAAGATTTTGACCTTGCTGCATCATTTGACAAGACAGCGAATAGAGGACGCTGTCTTTAATGTTTCTATAGGTGGTACTCTCCGCCTTCAGTTTACGCTGGAGTGTTCGCTCTGATAAACCAAGAATATCGGCAGCTTCTGTTATAGAAAGATTCTGCTCTCGTGAGTAACTCTCGACTAAATCAAAAACAGTATCCGAAAAGGTGGTGTGCCATTTGGCAAATATCTCTGGTTTGGTCGCGTTGTTATCTGAGAACGATATTGCCTGGTCTAATATATCTTCCGAAATATAGATAGCCGTATGGGCTTGGTTGATATAAAGCTGGCACTGTTTTCCTACGAGAAGGTCTACAAGATCGCAGTTAACCACCTGTAACTTCAGCTCTGATGGCACCCACTGTTTTTGAGTCAGTGCAAAAATCAACTCCATCACATAGGCAATGACAAAGGGTTCATGCCATTGAATAGAATCGACAGGTTCATTGTATGGAGAACGACAGAACCAGCTTTTACCATACTCTGAATGCAAATAAACCGAGCTACCTGGTGAATCTAGTGTGAAAATCGATTCAGCATTGCTCAGGGCTTCGCGTATGGTGGAATACTCAGAGAACAGATGCAGAACACTTGGGATTGCCTTGTTTCGAAAAACGGATTGGATAATCTCTAGTGTCACTTTGTCACCTAACTCCTTGGCTGCAGAGTAAATCAGACGCCGTAAAGACAAAGTAGGGATAAGCTCTTGTTCATCACTCACTATGTCAGCGGGTAGACGATTCTCATTAAGCAGCTTTACTTTGTTAAGACCCGCATCTGTAAAGGCGGAGACAAAAACATTGATATAGGAAGAGCGTGTTACAGGGACATGATAAGCAGTAGACGACATAGTGACACAAGCTTTAATCAGGAATATCTTTAAAGCTAGTTGAAATATAAGATCATTTAAAGGTTCATGTTATCCAGTAGTGAAGTTGTATTTGAGACTGACATATAGCAAAGAGTGGATGTGTAGTTGCATAGTGAATTTGACCACCAGATTAGATATTTGCTATATCTCAGATAATCCATGAATGGCTAATTTAGCAAGGTCTCTGGCACGGTTTTGTCCAAAAGAGTGTTATATCACTCAGTAATGTTAACGGTCAAAGTGCTACCTTAACTGAAAAGGCAACCCCCGCTTTTTTGAGTGCTAAATTACCACACCGTCTAGACTTGGGCATTTCTGGCATTATGGTCGTAAGCCTTAACAGTGCGGCATCCAAGAGTCTGAAAAAACAGTTTCAAGAACGCACCGTACAAAAACGTTACCTTGCTATGTTAGCTGGGTGGGTTGAAGCTGACAGTGGCCAAATATCTGCGCCTATTGCTAAAGATAGGGCGATATTCCCACGGGTAAAGATATGCCACAACGCTTAATGTTGCATGCCAGTGATATCTATTTTACTCACCCAGCAAGAGGTGAAGCTATCCATGGACAAAGGCCAAACCCGTTTTAAGTAGACACTCTCCCAGACTTATTCTCGATAACCTTTGCTTTAGACCCTATGTCGACAAACCTAAAGGCAAGTAGGTAACAATGTAAGTCGTTGCATAAAATTACGAAAGGTAACACGTGTATGCTATAGAATCTGGAACCCCATTCCTGAGATAATATAAGAGCATATAAATGCCAAATAATAATCTTCCATCGTCAGTTATTACGATTCTTAAGCAGACCCTCTATGACGGGTTACCTATTTTTATTCACCCTAGTATGGGGCCCTCAAAAACCCATTTTGTAGAAGCCACCGACTGCGTTAACTTGCGGTTCGGAACGTCCACCAGCGAAGGTCGCTTTAACCTCTTACCCCAGTCAACAAAAGAAGCCTGCCCATCATTGATTAATGCAGGGTTTGAGCTGTGGCATGAAAACACATTGGTTGGTCTGTTTGTTGTGACGATCAACGATATGGCTCATGAAGGAAATAACTATAAAGTGATTGCATCTATGTGTATGCACTTAGAGCCAGAGTATCGCTCATACACACTATCAGCTTACACCCAAGGTTTGATTGAAAGCGAAGTAGAGAAGGCTTGGAAGAGTAATTCAGGTGACGACTCGTTAAGAGTCATGACCTACATGAGCCCATGCTGTTAAGTTGAACCCCTAGGTTTCGTCTAGATTAAATGAGAAAAGCTGCGTCAATAATCATTCGACAAGCTCTTATATCTTGTGCTGTCTCAATATCAGCTTGGGACAGTGGCACGATGGCAATTTACCATCGTGCCAATTAAGCATCGGGAAGCTAACATCTTTGTTGGCCTCGCAAATCTGGTTTAAGAAAATACTCGTAGACGATGACCATCAGGGTCAACAGCCACAAAGTTAACACCATATACTGATTCTTCACGCTCTTGAGAAAATTCAATCCCCTGCTGTTGCCAATTATCAAATAGAGTATCGAATGTTTCTCTATTTGCTATTGGGATAGAAAGTTCAGTGCCTCCGCCTCGGACTGGACTGCTTGGTGTCAGTGCATCCGCCTGCTTCAGGGTGATCTTAACGTTGCTGGCAAAATCTAGAGTTGCAAACGTCGGAGACAAAAGCTTGGGTTCGCAATTGAAGGCTTTAGCATAGAACGCCATGCTAGATTGGACATCTTCAACATACAGAACGATGGAATCGAGAGTAAACATAATAACTTCTTCACTGGGTATAATAGAAACGAGAGTATAGTAAGAACGACTGACAGTTTTTGTCAGTAGCGATAAAACCTATTATTGATCTGCTCTAATTTTTCCCATTCTAGAAGTAACTCATGCCGAGACCGTTGATATTTTTGTTCTACGTGTTGCCAAGTCTTTATTCTGTCTAGCCTAAAGTTGCGAAAAGCTTGCCTTGTTTCACACCATGCAACTAACACGTGGTATTGCTCAAACAAACCAATCAGCATGGGCCATATGATTCGTGTGCTTGTGTTCTCTTTGGCATCTAGATAAGTAATTTCCGCTTTGTGCTCTTTTTTAATCGCTTGCTTGATTTCGGATAGTTCAACCAACACTTTGGGAATATCGATGATAGAAGCGACACGCACTATGTCTTCGCTGTATTTGACTTGATGCTCTGGCGGTAAAACAGCTGAAATCTTAGCAAGAGCATTACCCACAGCCTCACTAAACTCACCATTAGCCTGTTTCGCAACCCACTGAGCTCCGAGCCTTAGAGCTTCAAGTTCCTCCAGGGTAAACATCATGGGTGGTAAATCAAAGCTAGGCTTTAATATATAACCAAGACCCGCTTCTCCCTCGATATCAGCACCTTGAGATTGCAAGGTAGCAATATCTCGATAGATAGTTCGTACGCTAACATCTAACTTTCCTGCTAATTTTTCTGCAGAAACGGGAAATTTATAACAGCGAAGTAGTTGGAGGAGATCAAAAAGGCGTTGGCTTCGAGACATAGCAATACTTGAACCTGACAAGATAGATAATAGGTATAACACATTCATCTTGATTTAAAAAAGAGAAGCCAAAGATAGGTTGCTGTAGCTCTAGTTGGCAGTGGAACCGTTTAAATACAACAAGACAATGTCACTGTACCCTACCCCAACTAGTACACCCTGCATAGCAACCGAAGGTGGAACTGACTATGGCACAGGCTTAGTAATTCCGTTTCGAGGGTTTGTTATAACCGGACTTTTCACACTGCCACTCAACAACCAATTATCACCCAACAGCCTGTCTCTTGATCACAAATCGGACTTTAGGGTATCCGTCATGCCCTCGGGACGACGTTTATTAATCGCTTGAACATCAGAGTAGTGATCTAATAAGGCATACACTCTGTTCGATCACATTTAGATCGACTATCAATACTTATGTATGAAAGTCAGCCCTGCAGTTATTCGCTCGAATCATTAGAATACAACCAACCTTGAGTGCTCTGCTTAAGTCAAACACGATTCATATCTCTATTTAATATTAGTTAATCTACATTAAAGACTTCTTCAATAGTGCTCAGAAAAGAGAACAGGCATGCTTGTATCTCAAAAGAAATATGGACCAAAGGCATGACGAATATGTCCTAACCAGGAGATGCAGCAAAGCTTTTCTCTATGCTGAACCTCCTTCGAACTAGCGCATATTCACTCGCCCATAAATAGCACGAGAGGCACTATGAATATTACAGCGAAAGGCGTAACCCTAACTGAATCAATGAAAACATTGGTTGCTGAACGGTTTACTCATTTAGAGAGCCATACACCTGATATGGACAAAATGCATTGCCATATTACCTACCATGAGAGTTATCAGGAGTTCGAGTGTGAAGTGTCTGTTCATCATGGAAAAAAGACGTTGTTTGCTAAAGAGCGTGGAGCTGAGTTTAAGTCTACATTGATGCATACTTTTTATGCTGTAGAACATCAACTAGAGAAACAAAAAACACAACAAATCTCTAAGCAAAAACACAGTTCAATGCCTCTAGAGCAGTAAGAATTTTACTTTCGAGGATTGATAGATTTCTCAGCGCTCTTGGTACCGTCCAGCGTTGAAAGCTTCAGCTAGAAAATAGCTAACCCCATCAGCAGAGAGTTAGCTATACGCAATCAATATTAAGGGGATATCTATGTCACTTACCGACAAACAAGTTGGTGTTTTGAAAGGAATGATTAAAGGAGGAGCAATTGCAGTTTCCATCGTTGCACTTGGCTCTTTTTTCAATCCTTTCGGATTCGAAGAATTGATGACTCCCATCGAAAAGATCAGCATCGCTATTCTATGGAGCTTGATTCCAACACTATTCTTAGCCGTTTCTATTGGTCGCCTAGCTAAGCATCGCTTTTTCACAGCGGAAGACATCGATGGTGGTGGCTTATCTGCCGGCACCCAACAAGCAAAGTTATTGCAGTCCCTCTTACAAAACACCTTCGAGCAGACGGTACTTGCTGTGCTCGTATATTTAGCCTGGTCAGTCGCAATGCCAGCCTCTTGCTTGTCTGTAATTCCAATTGCAGCTCTGGCTTTTGGTTTAGGCCGTATCTTATTTTTTGCAGGTTATGAAAAGGGAGCGCCTTCGAGAGCCGTCGGGTTTACTATATGCTTTTACCCTTCTATCGCAATGCTAATTACAATAGCGATTGCTATTACTTATCAACAGCTTAGCTAGTAAAGTGTTCAATCGGATCTGATAACTCGGAGTCAGGTAATAATCTGGGTGCTGTTGTCTATATCATTTCGACCATATCAAAAGTAACCCTGAAGACTGACGCAGATACACAAAGAGTTTAGCGCGAAAGGACGCAGAGATAGGTTGCCATTATGTGGCTTTGAGTATTTTCGTATGCTCTCTTAGGCGAATTAGGGCAAGCATATTTAAGCATTACCCTAATATAAACCAAACAAGTAATGAATATCGTCATCTTATTTAGTTCACGATCATCCCTTATTTCAGTAAGTCTTGGGGGGCATGGCATCTAGAACAGCACCCCGCAACAGTTCTGCATCACCACCTAGTTCAAGAGGGTGAGCGTAATAACAGTAACCTGTCTATTTGATTATTTTAACTCAATATAACAGTGTTACTTTTTATAAAGTTCAATGGTGTCTGCCCTGTTTGTTTCTTAAAGAATGCGATAAAGGCACTATCAGAACAAAAGCCTAGGCTATGAGCAACGTCGTTAACTTGCATTTCTCTAGACAGCAACTCAATCGCCTTTAATAACCGCCATTGATGCCTCCAATCTTGGTAGGACATTCCAGTTTCTATTTTAAATAGCCTAGTGACGGTTTTAGTGCTAGCTCCAACGGAATCTGCAATCGAAGTGAGGTCTGGCACTAAAAAGCTTTCTTCCATCAATTGCTGTCGGAATTTTGTAAATCGACGGTTTGATGGCAAGGGTAGTTGGAAAGAGTGGCGTTTAGCGTCATAAAACTCTTCCCAAAAAAGGGCTGCGGTATTCTGCATCTCATCTTCAGGTTTATCCCATGCCCATAATGCCATCCTATCAATGAGCGCTTTTAGCAGAGCATTCACTTCAATCATTATTATGTCACTGGGGCATTTAAACGCAGTGCAATCGAAGTACAGGGAACGGTAAGCAACGACATTTGTCATCATCGCGCGATGTTGGGTAGATGGAGGAATCCAAACCGCTTTTGTAGGAGGTAAAATGCAGATGGAGTTCCCTAATGCAAAGCTCATACAACCTTGAGGTGCAAACAGTAATTGGCCTTTCTTATGTTGATGCATGCCAGAGTCATGCCTGCCTACCTCGGCCGCTATCCCAACAACGCTAATGTTTAAACTATCAGGGTTGAATTGGGTTTTCTGATCAATAATTGCCATTTGTCCGAATTTTGATGTTTTTGGTTTTAATGTTGTTAATGGGTAAAGAGTAGTCCCATTTATACTGTGCGCCAAGTTAATTCATAGTCAGGACTCAAGATGAATACTAAACCTTCTTTATGGCTGATGGTTGTCATGCTGATGTTTCCACAAGTCGTAGAAACCATTTACAGCCCTGCATTGGGCTCTATTGCCCAATCATTTTCTGTAAGTTATCCGCAAGCAGCGCAAACGTTATCTATTTACTTTTTAGCCTTTGCCGTGGGTGTTGTTGCTTGGGGGATATTGGCGGATAAATTGGGCAGACGGCCAACAATGATGATTGGTCTATTTATTTACGGTTTTGCCACTTTAGTTGCAATGCAGACCGACAGTTTTTTGACACTTATGCTGGCGCGAGCACTGAGCGCATTCGGAATAGCGGTTGGCTCTGTCGTCACACAGACGATGCTTCGTGATGCGTTTACAGGCGAGGACTTAGGCAAAGTATTTAGTTTAATGGGAATGGGGATCTCAATTAGCCCCGTGCTAGGAATGCTATTGGGTGGTCAACTAACTGCAGCTGGTGGTCATCAATATGTGTTCTTGGCCCTTTTTACCATGGCACTGGTGTTATTTGTTTATAACCTGTTTAAACTCCCTGAGACGCAACAAGAAAAACGACCGATAAAATTAACGCAGTTAGCCATTAGTATGCTGAAAGACAAACAAATATTGCTGTCAGCACTCTTAGTAGCGCTATACAACATTGCCTTATTTTCTTATTACCAACTTGGCGCGTTTATTTTTTTCGGTCTAGGTTTTGACTCGGAGCAATTTGGTTACAGCGGCATCGTATTAGGTATTAGTACATTACTTGGAAGCTATACAAACAAAGTTCTACTATCAAGAAACATGCCTGCGCGTTTTCTATTGTGGGTATCCGCTGCACTGCTAACAATTGGCGCTTTTGGGGTTTACCTTAGACTGGGTTCAATCTGGTTTATTGCCCCCATGATACTCGTGGTTATGTCATTTGGTGTTGCTATCCCAAATTTACTGAGTGTTGCTTTAGCCGAATATAAACAACAAGCTGGTAGCGCAGGTGCACTCTTCGGACTCATGTATTACCTTATGATTGGTGGCGGCTTGGCACTAACTGGCGCAGTTCAGCATTTAGGTATTGTACTCATCACATGCAGTATAGTGACTGTGTTGGCAACAGTGTTACGTAAATAATAAGTGACCGATATTGATATGCTAAATCTTCCCTTACTTCTACTATTTTGAATATGACAGTTTTAAGTAGAAGTTCTAACTCGCTTTTGTCCAAATCTGTGTTGGCGGGGTAGATCACCTTAATTCAGAAATGCCCCATTATCATCCAGAGTAAATACTCTTTCACATATTGTTCAAATGTATTTCCCCTACTAAATCTAAGGGGCTAGACAATGCTATTTTTGTGTAAGAAGTTAAAAATCGTATTTTTAGGGCGGGAGGATTACCGTACAGAATGAGAATTCTGTCTGTTTACTGGAACATCTAAAAGCAATTCAACAGAAAATGAGTATGGAAAAAGGTCGCAACACGCGACCTTCTGTATACTTTATCTTACCACTGGATATCACTGTACTCAGTTTTTGACTTGTAGATATCACGATGCGTAAACTTGACATTGGCAAAGTCAATTTTGTTCAGATCAATTTTCTGGATATCCATATTGTCAAAGGTGCGTAGGTAGTAATCAGTGTTTTTCAGATCCACTACGTTAAAATAGCCCACCATCTGTGGTTTCGCGTCTAGCCATTTCCAGTATAGAGAACCTTGTGGAATATCCATGGTGTTGAGCATGGTCCAAGCGTGGTTGACTGCATCAAAGTCATTTTTAACACGCGCAAAATCGTTGGTGTAGTTCATTGAAACAATGTGTTTAGTACGACCAAATGGGGTGCGCTCAAACGCAGGGAAACCCAAGTCAGACCATTTCACATCAGACGCTTCATAATCAGCTACACCGCCCAAATGTAATGCCGCTTCTTCCATTTGCAGTGGGTATGCTGGCTCATTAGTCATAACACCTAGTTTATTTTCATGGATTTCTGGGTAGCCAGAGCCATCCGTCCACTCAACCACAATGGCTTTCTCGGTGTCAGTGATCGCTAGGTGTAAGCCCACATCGATACCATGTGCAACAGGCAGATCAGAGTTTTCAACTTTCACTTTCTTCAGCAGTTCAATGGCTTCATCAACTGACTTTGCGTTTGCCAAAATATAAACTGAGATATTCTGTTGATTGTAATCACCCTCACCAATTTCAGCGTATTTACTATGGTTTCCACCACCGCCTAGACCGAGGGTTTCAACGTTTAGGCCTTGCTCGTTTAGACCTGAAGAAACCCAGTCTGTATCGCCGTGCATGATGCCAACATAACCGATGCTACCTGTAACACCACCGAATCCTTCATAGTTACGTGGTGCCATGAAAACACGTTCTTCCAATTTAATTGGCGATTCCATAGAACGACCAACGATGCGGTTGTCCTGTGGAGTGTCAAAGAAAAAAGTAGAACATGCGTTTGCAGTGCCAGCCAAACCAGCAGAAACTGCTGCAGCGATAGCTAAAGTTTTAAATGTGTTTTTCATCTCAATTACCTCGTGGATTTAAATTCTTCGACATCCGTTGCCGTGTTGTCCTTGCGTGGTTTGAATTATTCCAACAAACAAGTTCCTCAACAAACCGCTATGAGCACCTTTTGGGTGCTCTAAAATCATTGATAGCCCTTTCATTGTCAATTACACTTTTACTCAATGAGAAAATACGACACTTTCACAAAGGGCAAACATGGAATACTCATTGAACCAAATAGAAGCCTTTGTTCACACCGTCGAAACTGGCAGTTTTAAAGACGCGGGCATTCGATTAGACAAGCGCCGACAAGTGGTTGCTCGCAGCGTGGCCTCGCTTGAAGAAACATGTAACGTATCTTTATTTACAAGACATACGCGTCACGTAGAAATAACTGAGGAAGGAAAAAAGTTATATAGAACCGCAAAAAGAGTACTACTTGATGCCCGAAATTTTGAAAATCAGTTAGCGAGTTTTAATCGCCAATTACCCAACTCTTTCTCTGTAGCAATTGATAGCAGCCTAGCCTGTCCTGAGATAGCAAACTGTTACCTCGCAGTTCTTGAAGAAATCCCTAGCATCGATTTGAAAATATCTATGGGAGGCACCAAGCAAGTGATTGACTGGGTGAGCGAGGGCACGGTTGAAATGGCATTGTTATTTTCTCCATTACTTAACCTAGATAACTTACAAAATATCACAGTATTAGACTTTCCTGTTGTGGATGTTGGTCCACCCAACCTGGTCAATTTCGGAGAGATAAAAGAACAAGACACACTCTCTGACATGACGCAAATTGTCCCTCAATCTGTTTTGGACTTTGGTTATCAACAAGGTTACATCGATAGCGATAAGAACATTTTTGTCAATGACTTACAAGAGAGTGTCAATATGATGTTAGCGGGTGTCGGTTGGGCGAGGCTACCTGAATTTATCGCCCGTCCTCATATAGAAGCCGGTCGTCTCAACGCTTTCTCTCGCTTAGGGGGCAGTTCAGGAAATTGGTATGCTGAAGTGATTTATGCCAATGATGAAATGCTCACGTTGGCAGGAGATATATTTTTAGAGCACGCCTTGCGGTTGCGTGAAAAGTTATACAAACGCAATGGAGTCAGATCTTGATTTACGGTGAGATAGCGAACGTTTATTGAACGATTTCATCCTGTTTGACCTAATGATCCAGCTGTGATCTTATACTCTCTTTTACGGGAGTATCTTCATGAGCATCGACGCTTTTTCTGAGCACTTCGGCCAACTAAATGACCCTCGCCAATCTGCCAAGATCAGCTATCCATTATTTGACGTCTTGTTTCTGACGATCTGCGCCACTATTGCTGGTGCTGAAGGCTGGAATATAGTGGCATAGTGAATTGGGCCACCAGATTAGAGGTTTGCAATACGTCAGGTAATCCATGAATTACTAATTTAGTGAAATCACTGACACGAAAATGTCCAAAAGCTTGCTAGAAGTCGGTCAATAGGGATGTGATCACCAAGCAATTCTGTCGTACCTTAATTACCAAGCGACTTTGTCATTACATTAACTACCAAGGGATTTTGACGGAACTCATTTAGCTTACCTTTTAAAGTAATTAATGGAGCTTTAGAAGGGGCGAAGGATGTTCTATATGGATTCTAAATCCCAATTTACCGTCGATATTATCTGCAAAATCATCGATGGAAAAATCAGTATCAATAGCGCTACTACCTTGCTCAACAAGTCTCGTCGAACCGTTGAACGTTATCTCTGTCGATATCGGAAAGAAGGTATTCGCTTCATCATTCACGGTAATCGAGGGCGAACTCCAGCCAATAAGATCCCTGAATCGCTCAAGAAAGAAGTTCAAAGCCTCATACAAACTAAGTACTTCGATTTCAATTTGCAGCATCTTTCTGAAGTTCTCAAAAAGAATGAAGGTATCGTCATTAAGCGTGAAACTTTACGCTCTTGGGCACACGATATCCATCATGTTAAACGTGCAAAGCGACGTAGAAGCCGCGTCAGAAAGTACCGAGAGCGTATGGAGTTACCTGGGCTTATGCTTCAAATGGATGGGAGCCCTCATCGTTGGTTTGGGGATGAGAAATCTTGTTTGATAGCGATGATTGATGACGCTACGAGTGATATTCATGCTCAGTTTTTTCCCTCGGAGACCACTGAAGGCTGCATGAAGGTGATGAGAGCTTACATTGAGAAGCGAGGGATATTTAAGACGCTCTACGTCGATAGAGCGGGCATCTTCGGTGGTCCCAAACGGAGCAACTTCTCGCAGATGCAACGAGCTTGTGAAGAGCTCGGTATTGAAATTATCTTTGCTAACTCCCCACAAGGGAAAGGGCGTATCGAACGATCATTCGATACTTTCCAAGATAGGCTGGTACCAGAGCTACGAGTACGCAAGGTCACCGACATGGAGAGTGCAAATCGGTATCTACAAGAAGAGTTCATCCCTAATTACTGGGATAAAAAGGTTCGAGTTCAGCCCAAAAGTTCCCGCTCTGCTTTTAAGCGCTTACCTCCCAATTTAGATCTGAATGGCATCTGCGTACAAAAAGAATATCGAACAATACGACGTGATCATACGTTCGGCTTTAATAACAAAAGGTATGTCATCGATTCGCCCATTCGTTACTCTATTGAAAATCAAAAAATAGAGATCCGATGCCAGTTCGATGGCACATTCTGCGCTTATTTTGGCCACCGCCGATTAGATATCACGGAGTTGGTTGAGCCTCGTAAATGCAGTGAATATGGCAAAGAGGTTCAGCGGAAAATTGAAGCACTGGAACTCGTTGAACAGCTCGGCAGTATATCTAAAGCCGCCCGTATCCTTGGCTGTTCTCGCCAATCGCTTTATACCTATCAGAAAATCATGGCAGAAGAAGGGCCTATAGGTCTGAAACGGATCAATAAACCCCTCAAGCGCAACAAGAAGCGTATATCGGAGCATGCAGAAGACAAGATTATCGAGCTGACGCTACAGAACCCTTACTTTACATTGATGCAATTGATGATGGAGTTAAAACAACATGACATCACCGTGAGTATCGGCACGATTAAAAACATCTGGAAGGAAGAAAACCTTAATACCAGAGAGCTTAGGATTAAAAAATCACAATCGCTGAATATCGAGGTTTAAGGCGAGAAGTATCAATCCTAGCTAGAATGAAAGAGCATGACAGAATCGGTTGGTACTTATCCCGTCAAGATCCCTCAGTAATGACAAGTCGGTCAATAGGGAACTCATCCCAGAATCGATACATGATAAAGAAAAGTATCATGATAACCGGTGCGAAAGTTCCCATGAGCCGACAAGAGTGAGAGAAAGACAAATGAGGAAAGTTAAGAGTAGGGAACAAGCTAATCGTTTCCTCAGAGTTTTCTCGTCCGTTTATAACCTGTTCAATTTGCAACGTCATTTATGTAGTGCGCATTTTTACAAAATTCGAAGAACTGCGGTATTTGGCATGATATTACCGCAGTTAATCTATTATTTGTCGAACCGTAGAGGCCAAAACCGGTTAAGTTGACAGTACCCTTCAATGCAATAGGTAGTCCCTTATCAATCCCAAGTCGGGAAATTTGAACCCAAAGGTGAGGTTGGTTTGTCCCAGTAAGCCGGTGTGTGTGAGTACTCTAAGACAGGTTTTAAATGAGTAATTACTCCAAATGGCGTTGGCGTTTTTATCGTGTTGTTGCTGATGTTTCCACCCGAAATTACCTTATGTATTGTGGCGAATTTCTTATCAATGTTCTCTTGGTCTTTCTTTTGACTTCTTAGTCGATTCTGCGGGTTCGAATTCAAACTTTGGTTTTGATACCACATACAAGTTTGGGCCAATGAAACACTGACACGTTGAGATCCACCAATGAAGGCTCGATTGTGAAGTGCTTTCAGGATGCCAATAGAGCCCATTAAGCCAGTGCCGTAGTCGGTAATGAAACCGTACGGGCATAAAATTGGTTGGTTCTCGGTGCCGTGATCAAAGGCTGAACCGACAGCCGCTTGTGCAATATTTTCCCACCCATGTCGATTTGCCCAAGGGCCGATTTCACCAAATGCAGAGCTGGTTACGATGATTAAGTTAGGGTTAAGTGACAGTAACTTCTCTTCAGTTAAGCCAAACTTTTCTTGAAGTCGACCAGGTGCATAGCCATTTACATACACATCAGTTTCTGTGATCAGTTGATAGAACGTCTCGAGATCCTTTTGTTTATTAAAGTTGAGGTAGGCATTGCGTTTACCAAAGCCAGTATCAAGATAGTTTGACGTAATACGCTCAGCTGCAGGGTTGGCAATATGCAAGACCTGAGCACCTTGTTCTGCTAAAAAGGTCGACATGGAAGGCCCAGCAATGATATGGCTGACGTCCAGCACTTTTACGTCACTGAGCGGTCTTTCGCTCGGTTTGAACGGAACTTTAGAACCCGTGCCGAGTGTTTTGACTTGGATTGGTGGAAGCTTACTTAGAGCTTGGCCTTGTGGGTGCGCTTGAAACTCTTGTTGGGTTCGAATCTTGGTGCCACTTAACCCATGTTCATTAAAGATATCTTCCCACTCTTGTGCTGTTTTAGATAAGTAGGCGGCTTCAATAGCTTCCTGTTCTGGTGGGCAGTTCAGTACTTTTAAAGTCTCGTCGTGTAAGTGTTCCAGCGCCGTAATGGTTTCAAAATATCCATCTTTTGTTTTGTGAGTAAGCGATTCAAAGCGCTTGAATGCATCCAGCGAGAGTGGCTGACCATTAATGTGGAGGAAGTTCGGGCGATAAAGCATTTCCATCGCTTTTTTATGATCGACAGTGACGGTTTGAGCTTCGCCAGTTTTGTACTTCCAAATATTGGCAACCAGCAAACCATTCATCATTAACAGAGACGAAAAACTGTCAGACATATTGTACGGTGATAGTTCATCTGAGCTAGCCTCGTAATTCGTATCAATGCATTTAATATCCGATGATATTTCAATATCGACCATTTTTTTTAAGTTTTCTAGACCATGTAACATAAATAAACCTTTGTTGTTTTCGTAATAGATAATCAGCTTACTTCAGTCTATATTTAGGATAAACTCCTACAAATGAGGAAGAGTTTTGCACAGAAGCAATAATAATTTTGACTTAAATACACTAACGATTTTCAGACGAGTGGTAGAGCTTAATTCGCTATCTAAGACAGCGGAAGAGTTGGTCATTAACCCATCCACAGTGAGCCGAAAAATATCAGATTTAGAGTCTTTCTATGGGGTTAAGTTATTGCTAAGAACAACGCGGACTCTTACTCTTACTGAAGAGGGCAAGGCGTTTTATGGCTATTGTCAGAGCATTGACGACTTATTGGTGCGTTCGGAAAACGAGATAACCAATACACAAGTTGAGCCTACCGGTTTGTTGCGATTGGTGATCCCCGTTGATACTGGAAACCTGGCTATGAGTGATGCACTTAATGAATTTGCGATTAAGTATCCTAAAGTGGTTCTGGACTTAGAATTTTCAAACCGAACCGTAGATGTTGTCGAAGAGGGCGTTGATGTTTGGTTTTGTGTTGGTGAAGCTGCGAACCAAAGTTTAATCTCAAAACGTGTCATGACACATAGACGTTATTTGATGGCCTCGAAAGAATATTTGTCCAAATACGGCAACATCGAATCGATTGATGATATTGCTCCCCCTCATAGACAAGTTCTGAACAAGAACCCGTTCAATTACAAAAATAAGAATGCGATAAAGCATCTGCCGTATTCGATCGGAGTAAACAGTAGCTATGCGGTATTTAAATCTTGTTTAGCTGGTCTTGGTTTAGCGTACGTTGCCGAATCTCTCGTCAATAAATATGACACGGAAAACCAGTTGGTGACTATCTTGGGAGAAGAGCTATGGTCTGAGGCGGTGATTAGCATGGTGTATCCAGAACGGAAGTTAAAACCAATGAGGACAGAGTATTTCCTTGATTTTATGTCGAACTATTTCCGATACATATAGCCGAATAAAATTTAGATAAAACAAGCTTTTATTTGGTCTAAACCTCTATGGTTACTCATGGGTGTTTCGCTTGCTTTACTTTCTTTTGGCAGGGCCTGAAGTTAGAAAACGAAACACTCATCTCTTAACGCTAGTTGTATTTATCAAGATGACTTGTTTAGTTATTAAACGAGTCAATTAGCGATGCATTATATCTTCATGGCCATAGCCTGGCATAAATCCAAATAAGCCTCGGTTAACCACTTCAGATGGTCGGTGAGTCACAACACCATTTCCTGCGGGGTCGTCACTCCATGTCGTTGCGATAGGGTCGTGCGACCCCATGACTGACGGGCCCGTTTGGCAATAAGCTGGAGTCTCAGACAACTGCACATAAGGCATAATGCGAGTGAACACCGAACCGGATTCACTAGTTTGGTCGATTAAGTACTCGCGCATGTCAGCCATTGAAATTGGCACCACTTCTTCTTTATGAACATCTAAGCTCAGAAGCTCCATGGCTGAACGCGCTAGCATGGTTTCTACGTTCCAAAATCCACCCTTTTTCTCGCGTTGGATAAGCGCTGAAATCGTCCCGATTGCTGCTAAGAACCCAGTGCTGAAATCGAGTGCAAGGGCGCCAACAAGGTGGTGCTGATCGCGACCTTGTGATGCAATGTGCGTCATGCCAGTACAAGTTTGAGCTAATTGTTCCCAACCTTTACGTTTGCTCCAAGGGCCCGTTGGACCGTATGCAGATATCTGAGTTACGACAAGGTTTGGGTTAATTTCCATTAGTGTTTCTTGGTCAAACCCTAATCTTTCTAAAGAGTTAGGTCCATAACCCCACACAAGAGCATCGGCATCTTTCAATAACTCAGTAAATTTGTCTTTGTGTTGCTGCTGCTTCAGGTCAAGCTGAATTTGCTTTTTACCGTAGCTTTGTTCAAAAATCACTGGGTACAGGAAGGGAAACTCAGGATTACGAATTGAGATAACGTCTGCGCCATACTCTGACAGTTGGCGAGTTGACCATGGGCCAGCGACAACGTGTGTTACATCAATAATCTTAAGTCCTTCAAGTGGGCGATGCTTTGCCTGAGTGAGTTTCTTAGATTTTGCATTACCTTGGTGATCCATCAACACTAGTGGGTGTTTAGCCATAGCTTGACCCTGTGGGTGTTCTCGCCATTGTTCAGGTGTGTATAGCGGAGCCATACATAGACCTTGTTCTTCAAAATCGGCTTCAATCTTTGCTATGTCAACCTTGGCAACTTGGTCACTCAAGCTTTGGTAGTTATTTGCCGAATCGAAGTAATTTAGAATACCGTCGCGTAGATGTGGGTAAGCGCCGTTCATACACATCCACTGGCCGTCTTTTGATTGTTGGATGCTGTTCACCGGTACCTCGATTTCGCCACCAAGAATCAATGTACCGTTTAGGTAATGATAAGCCGGATCGTTTAGGCTGATCGTCGCATGACGTCGGTCAACAGTAACGTTCTGTTTTGGCAAGCCTCTTAGTTCGCCTATTTCCTCTAAGCTAGCACCAAACGCTGCAATAACACCGGTAATGTAGTCTGCTGTTGCGAGGTTTTCTTTTAGGTAAGTTGGCGTTTGAATGACATTAATATCCGATGCTGGTGTGCTCAGGTTTAGTGTCTCTGTAATGTGTTGGTATACTTTTCTTTGATTAATATTCATATTGTTCTCACTAATTTTTTACTTAATTGAGCGCTGCTAGGTTTAACAGCAGCGCATCTAACTAATGCCGTTGGGCATGACGGTTAGTCCTGCGGTTTGTGTTGCTCCAGCTCTGGCGGATAATCAACGACATAACGCTCAACTCGGTTGTTTTCGTCCAGCCACAGAATATTCAGCAGTGTGTCGACGACAATAACGTTGTCTAGGTTCTGTTTTTCGGTGATCTGAGCACCACCATGCATAATGATCGCGCTACCAACTTGGTAAACATCGTGGATGAAATGCTCCGTGATGTATGGTTCATCGATTTTTTTGAAATAGGCTTTGGCCGTTTCAATTCCGACGATCATTTCCTGTCCAAATTGCATCACAATGTCGTCACGCAAGATCTCGAAACCTGAGTTTTCAGAGAAATCTAAGGAATCAATTGCCTGAAATAGTTTTGGCAACCAGATTGGTATTTCGATTTTTTTCATTTGTGTTTTCATGAGGTTTCCCTAACTCCAATAAACAAGTAAATGTTTGTTTATCATTCGATTGCTTATCTGGAGTACTGTTAACTAAACTTAATCGGGTATTTATGTATGGTTAGAACTTGTAGTTGAATTCGAATCCACGGGTTGCGTCTGAGTAGTCTTGCTCTGAATCCCACTCTTCATGATATTGAACGTCGAAGTTGGTGGTGATTCGGTAAGTTAGGCGGATCTCGTTGGTGAATTGAGTATCGTCACCGTTGTAGTAGCCGTTTGTGTAAGCCGCTGCACCGCCCAGTGTGCTGCGCCATTCTGGGTTATACATAAAGTCCAAGTTGTCCAAGATGTTAACTTTTGCGTACGCACCGATTTGGCCGTAAGTACCGGGTAGGGTGTAGCCAGTAACGTGGTCATCAGCTGCGATACCATGTTCTTCAAGAGGTATTTCGCCATTCAGGATAGTTAAGCCAACACCCGCATAAGGTAAAATTTCAAGGCGGTTGAATTGGTATCTCCAAGTGATGTTTGCTGATAGGTCGAGTTTTTCTTGTTCTACGTCGTACTCTGTATCGACGTAACTACCGAAGTTCGATGCCTTGTCAGTATTGAAGTAGCGAGCACGAACACTATCAATTGAATCATCGCGCTCGTTTGAGCCAGACCAACCTAGACTGTCTCCCGCAATGCCTTTTACTTCAAGAATACCTTTGGTTTGATGTGCTTCAGTCTGGTCGTCAATTTGCACTTTTACGCTTGCGCCGTAGTTGTCAAAGCCAATACCTGCGGTAACAGAAGAAGTGTCTTCATTGCTAGCAGCTAGAGCGCTAGTTGAAGCTAATGAAGCAATGAGGATAGCGGTTGTTGTGGCATTCAGTTTCATGGTGGTTCTCTCTTTCAATTTAAAATTTGGCGTAGTGCCGTGTTGTTGAGGGAGAGTATATTCACCACCTTATTTTCGATAAATATCTTGAATTACACTTCATAATTGCATTGATGCAACAATAGGGTTGCTATCGATTTCGTATATAGCGGGCAGTTTTTATTTGAGAAGTTCTGGGCGAGAAGTTAAATATGAGAGGCTTTTGCGTGTACCCAATATTGATTAAAGATTCTTGCATGAAAACAAGAGTGTTTACGAATGTCAGGTGTATTTCCACAAGCAGACGTTGAATACGATGAGCGCATATTCAAATCATTGATTAGGAAATAGCATGTTACAAGCACTTGAAAATCTGAAAGAAATGGTCGGTATTGAGATCGCACCTTCAATTACTTATTGCGATATTAATAAACAAGGTCCAGATAAGTACAACCTAGTAAATTGGGATATTAGTGATGCTTACTCATCATTGATCATGATGCAGGGGTTGTTAGTCGCAAACATTTGGGAAAAGAAAACGGGGGAAGGTCAGCACATCGAAATCGATCATGAGCGTGCGATGGAGCAAATGTATCGTCCATTTTTCATTCATGTGAATGGTAAACCACAGAATATCGCTGGTTTGGGGCGTCATACTTCCCTAACTCATAAAACGAAAGACGGACGTTTCATTGAAACGATGAACACGTTTAACCGTTTACATGAGAAAACGTTAGAAGTATTAGACTCCTCACCAAGCAAAGATAAAGTAGATGCTGCCTATGCCAGCAAAACCGCCCTAGAATGGGAAGAACAGTTGAACGCCGAAGGGCTGAGCTGCGCTATTCACCGCACAAGAGATGAGTTTAGAGCAACTGAACAAGGGCAATATTTGGATTCGATTACGCCTTTCGAAGTCACGCCTTTAGGTACTGGCTCTATTGTTCCTTTTTAAAAGAGTGATCGACCATTGAGTGACATTCAAATAGTCGATCTGAGCCATGTGTTGGCAGGGCCTTCAATGTCGAATTTATTGGCAGAGCAAGGTGCTAACGTGATTCATGTATCTAATCCAGGAGCTGAACGTGTACCTCTTAATGTATTAGACACAAGTCACGGTAAGAAAAATGTCGAGCTTGATCTGAATGCCCCTGAAGATTTGGAGACACTGAAAGGTCTTATCAAAGATGCCGATGTTTTCGTCAATGGTTATTCTCCAAGTCGCCTACAAGAGAAGTTTGGATTGAGCTTTGATTCGTTAACCGAGTTAAACCCAAATCTTATTATTGTCACTGAAAGCATGTATGGCGGTGGCCCGTGGGCAAATCGTCCAGGTTGGGAAAACCTAGGTCAAGCAGTCACCGGTATGATGATGGAAATCGGGACGGAAGAGCAGCCATTGCCATTTCCTTATGGTGCGCTGAACGATTACAGTACTGGCATTATGGGCGCGATTGGCGTGTTGAAAGCGTTGCACATTCGTGCGACGGAAGGTGGCAGCCAACATGTGAGTGCGGCTTTAACCAAAACGGCAATGTGGTACCAAGACCAACCTAAAACTAAACAAGTCAAAAGTTTACCAGCGTTCAAGGCGTTCTTAGGAGGGATACTTAAAGGAGGTCATTACAGTGAACACTCGATTGATACGCCTTCACCGTTCGGTGTCATTACTCACTTGAAGCCAGTGCTTGAGTATTCGAAAACCCCCGCGTATTGGGATAAACCAGCATCACCACTAGGCAGTTCATACCCATCTTGGGATGTTGATTAATCTAAATATAGCCACTTAGTGTTAGTAGATATGAGTAATTGAGACCATGTAGGAGGTTATTGCGGTCTCGTTTATTCGTTCTAATTCCGAAACTCTGATTTAGCACATCGTACAACACGTTTTTGTCCAAAGACGAGTCAGATGCTTCAGTAATGACATGAGGCTCATTGCTTCAACATGCATCACATCGCTAGCATAAGCCGACTATTCTCAATTCAGCACATAACCTCTTGCTTGTTGTAGCCATAGAACAAGCGTTAGAACTAAACTATTTGCACTCTTCTTAAAATGCGATGTCACACATAGTAATTTCCGGATTGTCTTAAATTTCTGCTGTTTATACCTAAATAACACATAAGTGTTGAAGCCTTATGCTCTTATTATTTCTATCTTATGTATCTGATTAAATTTGGTTTACTGGTTTATTTCTTAACTATTAAGTTTCTGATTTTAGTGTAGTTTGCAACGTATCTGTCATTGGCAAGTTGTTGAATAAGTTCGTCATTGGTTTGATGACCATTAGTTCAATAATCATATCTTTCAATTTTTGGAGTATATAATGCGTATTATGTTGCCATTCTTGGCACTAGCAGTATTGACCGCTTGTAACAGTTCAAAATCAGATAACGATAGTCATGCGCCTGTAGAGCCGCCTGTTGTTAACCCACCTCAACTTGTTCCCCTGACAGGTTTTGCTCTCGGCGAATTCATTGTGAATGGTGAAGTGAAAGCTGAAGACATTTCTGTTGAGCGCGACCACGTAGTTACGGCTACAACTACACGCAACGGCCAGTTCGTGTTTTCTGGTGAACAACTAGATGGTTTGCATGAAGATAGTGTTTATTTAGTTGAGGTAACGGGTGGATATTTAAGTCGCTCTGGCTCTATGAGTGATGACAGTTTTACCACGAGCTTTGAGGAAGAAACCTTATCAGCTTTGGTTAAGACGGGCTTGAACAAAGATCTTATTATTAGCCCTTTAACAACGGGTATCTCACGCTATGTGATGGAAAATGGTCTTGACTACCAAGACTATGAAGCATTGTTGCAAAGCTTACCTGAACCACTGCAAGCCATGCTTGAGCTTGACGAAAATTGGTCGTCAGTTAATGAGTTGGGTTATGCAATCAGTTATTTGAACCAAGCAGTTGCTGGTGCTTCTGAGTCAACCATCACGGGTATGAATAACGTAATTTCGTCACTAGAAGATGATGCAAAGTTCGATACAAATGATCTTGTTACACCAGAGATGATTGCTGAGTTTGCACCGCTTGCATATAAGTATGCTGAACGTGCACACAATCACATCAATGCGGCTGGGCAGTATGGTGCTACATTAAATGGCAACGAAGAGAGAGTTAAAGTTGGTGTTGTACCAGATACACAAGGTAGTGGCGACAACAACTCTTGGATTCTTCAAGACGGTTTGATGAACTTCTATAAAGAGCAAGGCGTTGATCTTGTTTTAGCGGTTGGAGACTTGACCAACAGCAATACTCAATATGAGTACGATAACTGGCTACGTATCATGGATAAGTACATGGACGAAACCGACGTTACTATCCTGCCTGTACGCGGAAACCATGAGAAGAACAGCATCTCTATCGCTGATCCTTCTGGGGGAGCAGATATATTCAAAGAAAACCTCCACTTTATGACTGAAGGGGGTGAGCACTTAGAGGGTTATGAAGGTCTGACATATGCTCATAAGTACAAAAACGTACTAGCTATCAGCCTTGATGTATACAAACACCACAACGGCAGTGATCTCAACCTTAAAAACCCTTGGTTAACCGCTTATCCATGGATCCAAGCTTTACTGGAAAAATATCACGACGAAGTTGACCATGTCTTCTTATCCACCCATGAGCCTATGTTTGGACGCCGCCGTAATGGTTATTGGAGTAGTATCGCTCAATGGCCTATAACGGGTGGAGCAGATAAATTAGAAGAAATGATGAAGTTGTTCTCCGATAACAATATTACCTACGTTTCTGGTCACGACCACCAGTACTCTCGCTCGGCGATTTTGGTTGATAGAAATCGTAATGTCAGCGATGAGCTACAAAAGCTCGTTCCTGTGCAGTACTTCGATCATATGATTAGTGGTAATGCCTCGTTTAAAGAGTACACGACCCGTTATCATGCTGGTGCACATCACTCTAATGATGATGAGTCGGTTCATGAAAGGTTAGTGGCTCGTCACACAATGTCAGGTATTGATACCGTTGGTTTGAACGCTTCAATTTTTGATATTCGAGGTAACCTTATCGAATACACTGGATACGTGGCACCACACACCTATACACAGTCAATTCAAGATGAGCATGAAGAGCGTGAAGAATGGGACGCATTTGACTATGACATTCCGTTCGAGTTGATTGACCGTTACAGCAAGGTTAAAGGTGCACATTCATATATTCTTGATAGTGAATTCAATACGGCAACTGAGACGGGGCTTATTCACCTTACTGCCGAAGCGAATGATGACTATGTAGGGACTCAAGCTCAGCTGCTTAACTACATCAATTACACCTTCAATACCTACGATAGTGAGGGGAGTGGCGGTATTTTAGAGCGCACTATGAACCAGGATACGCTTCTTACCTTCTCTTTCTTATCTGATTCAGAAAGTAACACGACATTGACCGATGTCTTGATGGTTAGTGGTACTCAGCAACAAGATGGTGTTCATTTGGATTCAGCAGGTGTTAACGTAACAGATGAAGGTCGTTTTGATGCTCACCGCATTCGTTATGACGATGAATCAATGGATGGCTTTATTGAAGATGTAAAAGGTGACCTATATGCACTTGGCTTCATTGTGCCAGAGGGCGTTGAACTTGATGAAGTCGAACCTGCTCGTTACGAGGAAGCAACAGGCCAATGGATTTCACAAGCCTACTCTGAGGGTGCGTTGAGTGAAGGCCGTCCGTTTGATGATACGTACTTGCAAGCTGGTACTTCGCTACCGGCTGAAATCGCCAATATCACAGACACAGAGCGTCACAAAATCAATGGCGTCGATCCAGAGTCACGCATGATTTGGTTCTTGTCGAATCAAGATGGCAAATTTGCTCTAGTTCGCAAGGGCTCTGCACTGTAAGCGCAGTAATATGAGTTCATTCATAAGTAGGGGAGTAGTATCCCCTACTTATTCGTGTCACTCCCCTATGATTTATAGGCTCTATTGAGCGTCACTTCGCAGTTACTTAACTGCATGAGATCAGTAAGACAAAGTTATGTTGAAAAAGAACGCTATCTTCATCCTTTTTTTAATTCTTTCGGTGGCCTACACATACACTGACTATCATTCATCACAAACTAATAAAGAGGTTAGGGTTGATAAAGCTGCAGTCAATAATTATCTCCACCACACCCTTGAAATAGTTCATCCTGAAGCGTTTGAAAACTTTCAAACAGGGCTTGATAAACAAACGCAACAAGCATTAATCAATAACCTCATTAACGATGAAATCCTCTATGAATATGGAATGCGCAAGCGCTTTGCTGAAAATGATGGAGACATAAAACAGATCGTTATAGGCAAAGCACAAAATGATATCGAGATGGAGTTACTCTCTGAGATAGATATCAGCAATGATCAAGTCTATGCCTACTATTCTAGTAATATTGATGACTATGTGTCGCCAGAGACGATTTCATTGGAACTGATCAATTTAATTGATAGCTCAGAGCAAACGGTCGGGGCCGCGCTACGCGCTATTGATAACGGTCAGAGTGCCAAAGAAATATCAACTCTTGCCAATATGCCTAACTTGATGCGCAACACAGATCCTCAGCGCCTCGACTTGGTGTTTGGACCAGAGGTTAGACAGCAGCTCTTTGAACAGGCTCGTGCTGGTCAATTAAATCGCTGGCAACAGGGCTTTACGACGAAACAGGGTTACCATCTCTATCGCCTCTCACAGTATCAAGAAGCACAACCAATTCCATTTAACCACGTTAAACAAAGTGTTGCGCAAGAACTGCTGATGGACGAATTACGCACCGCTTACGACGCACGCTTGGCAGATAAAAGACAGGCGTTTGAGGTTACCATTGAGCTTGACCAAGGAGGCAATGATGCGTCGTAAGCTCACCCTTACTATCTTGTGTTGGTTATATTCGCTCAGTGCATTCGCTCACTCGTTGGACGCAATGTTTGTCTCAATCACCGAGTATGCTCCCAAGCAATATCGAGCGGTTGTTACCCCAAGCGCAAAAGCGGATGCTGGAAATACTCCAAACTTGGTATTTCCAGAATTTTGCTCAAACGAATCCATCTTGGAGAATTTTTATACCTTAAACTGCAGTGAAAGCCTCATTGATGCTCAGATCAAAGTGGACTACTTCCTCAACGATTTGTGGGTCAACATGGTGGTCAGCTTTCGTGATATCTCAGGTAGAACTTCGGCTATAGAGATTCATCAAGATAATTACTTCACCTTGTCACAAAGTACTCACAGTACCCAGAGCTTCTCTTTTTTAACTGGCTTTGAGCACATGCTTGCGGGTATTGAACATGTGCTGATGGTGATTTTAATAGTCATGCTCTACCCAAAATGGCGAACGTTACTGAAAGTGATTTCACTTTTCACGATTGCACATCTATCAGCAATGTGGGCAGGCGGACATATCTCAAACTTTATCAGTTCTCAAAGTGCTGAGTACGTCATTTATCTTGCTTTGATTATAGGATTCTATCGTTTGGTGATGGCTCCTGAAGAGCATGCGATTCCACCCGTGTTCTTCGCCCTTGTAGGGTTATTTCATGGCTTGGCAATGTATAGCGTCATTTCAGAGATTTCGGCTCAGGGCCAATCGTCACTAGAACTTGTGCATTTTAATTTTGGGGTGGAGTTTGCTCAGTTGGTTGTAATAGGGGGCCTATTATTGCTATCAGCAATCGTTCGTCGATTGCAGATACCTAAGCAAGAGATAACCAAACATCTCTCCCTTGCTACTTATGTTATGAGCTTTTTTAGCCTGTACTTTATGATCGACTTCATCGCTAAACATCATATCTATTAACCTAGACAGCCAAGTATCAAACTTGGCTTTGTCCAGAACCGTCATAGATGGCACTTCGTAACTCGGAAGTGTCCAAGACGTGCTATCGAACCATCCGAACTCGTGAACAATTGCTTCAACTCTTCTTTTGGCAGAAATAAATTGAACATATAGACCTCAAGTATATTTACCAACTTAGAAAAGAATCATTACAGCAAACTAATCATTAATATTAAACGTTCATTCGTTCACCCGCTCCAAATGCTTGTCTATTATTAACCATAAATATGACTATGATGTTGGAGAATTAGTGAGTATGTCTAGAAAAGGAGTTCTGCTTCTTGTTTTGTCATTGATATCAACTATTGCTATATCAGTGATAGTAGCTTCGATTATTGCGCAGCAACAATTTCAAGAAAGTACATTTACTTCTTCGTCTCAAGGGGTTGAAAAACCTACAGATATCGGACTTAAATATGAGAAAATCGATATTATTCTAGATGGTCGTATATTGAAAGCTTGGTATGTCCCTGCGAAAAATGAAGTAGGTGCCGTATTGGTTTTTCATGGGCAGAATGAATCTTTGTCAAGTTGGATATCAGCAATTCAACGTCTGAATAACTACGGATTATCGGTTTTTTTGTTTGATTACAGTGGTTTTGGAGATAGCCAAGGTGAACCATCGGTTACTGCGCTACGCGAAGATGCAGGGGCGGCGTACAAAGAATTCCGACGATGGAGAACAGACACTGTTCCATCGTATTTTCTTGGATATTCTCTAGGTACAGGCATTCTTATAGATGCACTTAGTCACTATGACATGCCTGCAGACGGCATAATACTCGCTAGCCCATTTTCAACTATTCGTGATGTCGCGATTGAAGAAGGTTCTATACTACCTCTATTCTCATTCTTGGTGCCAAATGCCTATGATAATGTTGAGGGAGTTATGTCTATAAAACTCCCAATTCACATTATACATAGCGAAACTGACGGCCGATTTCCTGTATGGATGGCTCAACAAATTGCTAGTGCTACACCAAATGCTGATTTAGTAGTCGTTCCTACTCCAACCCATTCAGAGTTCTTAGCTAGCCCTCTTGAACTAGGTGGTGATGGGAAGCTTTTCTGGGGTGCGGTTTTACATGCGATGCACCCTAATTAAACATGACACTTCAATGGATGTCAGAGGGATTAGTCAACTGACCAGTTCTCGCGAGCCGGCACACTCCGTCAATAGCATGTTGTTTTATACCGAGGGTACTTCAGGTAACGTCGAACAAAGGAAACGCACTCCAGAGAATATAAAAAAGTAATTACCTTAGTTAATCATGGGGTAACAGGCTGTTGCTCATTTGTGGGGAATGATAGTTGTTGAAGATTCTGTAACTCCTTAGGATTACTCGGTAATTGCTCGATGTCTAATGTGCATGTATTGCACATTAGCTAAAGCTAATTCGATGGCCAGTGCTATGACTTCTGAAACATTTTGGGGTATTTCCTTCTTAGCATAAAAGCACTAAGGTGCTTCCGCCCCAAAACGTGCCAGCTTAGTTTTGGAGCGATAATTCCGGTCACAATTTACCCTACATTTCCTAATGCTAGGTCAAGATCGGAGCGTTCACGTATGCTTCGCTATTAATACTCTCCAAAAAGTGAGTTCATTATCAGGCTTTGGTAATGCTTTTTGAAGTCGGGACAGTTCATTCGGGTATTGTTTAGAAGATTACTTAAAATAGGAAAGAGAATGGGCGAGGAAACTAAACCAAGTAGCACAATTAAGAATGTGTCCTCATTGTAGATTTCTAGTTGTTTAGACTCTTTTTTTGCCGCCGTGAACAACTTGCTTATATGTTGATGGGTAGGAATCAAAATTCTTGTAAGATATTGAGAACGCTCATTACTAACGTCATACTCCATACAGATAAGACGAAGCATCTTTGGGTGTTCAAATAAGGTATTGATCAACACAGCCACTGCATTTTTAAATAGATTTAAGTTGTTTAGATCCGTGGTTTTAGATTGATCTAAAGCTTGATTTAAATCGGCTAAATAAGCGGCATTGTGTCTGTCAACAATAGCAAACCAAATATCCAACTTTGACCCGAAATGATGCTGGATGGTGCTATGAGAAACACCCGCATGAGTCCCTATCTGCCGAATGGAAGTCGAATCAAAACCTTTAGTAGAGAAAAGTTCGAATGCCCCATTGAGAATATCATGTCTAGTTTTTTGTGCTTCTTCAGCAGTTTGTCGGCCAACCCTAATTGTTTTTTTACTCACGTGTTGCTACCTGTTAAGCGGAGAAAGTCTGAGTAGCTTTTATCGGCTACTCAGCTAATTTACAGAGATTAAAGGTTAGTTTCTGTTTCGTAAAGCTCAGGTAGGAAACCCGCGAGAATATTCATCTCCCCTATAGCATGGTCCATCAGGGCAAGTGCTGAGTGTTTATCGAAGACCAACGCTCTTGCTAATGCGGTATTACCAAGCAGACTCTGAATTGAAAGCACGGTTTCGTTTTGATTGTTAGGGTCTCGTGTCTCAACATACCCCATCCAAAACACCGAACGCATTTCTGAACCATATTCCGTTTTGGTGACGATATGGCACATCTTATTTGCATTGATCAACTCTTCACGTAAACCGCCACGCGCGCAGATAACAAATCGGTCATTGGTTTCCTCATAATTATTTAGAATTTCTGAAGGGTCGACAAATTGAATACGCAGCTTATTTAAGGTTTCACCGATGTATTCATCGACTAAGTGACTGGCTCCAATGTGTTTGCCTGGAAGTTTACTTTCCCAGTCCATCCATAAATGCTGCGTAGGATACCAACGCTGATAATGCTCGATTGTCTGCATGTAATCTGCAAACCACCAACGAACCATTTCTGGCTCAACATCAGGCATTCTCGTCAAGGCTTTAACAACCATAATGCCATTTCCAGCGCGGTAAACACCTGTTTCTAAATCTGTGTGTGAATAGGACAGCACATCCTTTCCGCGATTGGCTGTTGCCCAAGGGTTAACCCCGAATACAGCGATAAATAAAGTGGCGGCCACCGCCAAAATTACAATGTGTTTCCTCATATTCTATCTTCCTATCAGCATTTAACAATACGAGTGTATTGTTAAAATCCAAATTAAGCAATACAGTTGTATTGCTTAATTCAATAATCCGACTGATTGGGTGCGATTTAAGGACGCCGTATGCTTATACCAATCGTAGTAAATAACTAATCATCCTAGCTTGTTAAAACACTCGATAACGGCGTTAGAATTTTTGATTGTAGAATGACTACTTATCAAAAAGTTCTGCCTTGTTATCCAGCGTTTTTCCTACGCTATTTCTGACCACTTACTTACTGTGATTGGTATTATTTGTGTAACTTTATATGGGAACATGAAGGCATCTCAGATAAAACATGTACGGAAAATTTGAATGCTGTCAGGAGGGGATAGATATGAATGACGCTATGTTATGAGTTATTAAGATATCAACGTTCTGGTTTAACAACAGAGAACGGCTCACAATTGTCCAGATACGAGCTACATATCCATTCGAAATAAGCAATGGCAAAGCAAAAAGCTCTCTTCATATGAACACTCTCTTTAAAAAGTAGAAATAACTCTCTGTTATGTTTGTTCTGGTTGACGATAGAAATTAATGATATGTCATCAAATGGCAGTTATTGAAATCCGACTTTGGTTAAGATGTACATCAAATCGAGGTCACCTAGCCAAATTAAGAGAGTTATGTATGTCTAACGTAGAAAAGAATTATGGTTTCAACACTCAGCAACGCCTTTTTGTGGGTTACACGCTAGCGGTACTAGTCGACTTAGTGGTACTAAACCTGTTTGACGAGTACTGGGGATTTGTCAGTATCGAGTCTTTTACAATCTCACTGATTGCCGCATTGCTACTTCAGTTGCTACTTAAGCTTTCTATTGGACTTGAGCATAAGATTGCTAATCACTTTAAATCTAAGCCAGGTAAAGCCCCTAAGGTATACCGAGCGATTTCGACTTATATCATCTTGGTTGGTTCAAAGTTCATTATGCTAGAAGCAATCAACTTATTATTTGGTGAGAAAGTACAATTTACCGGCCCTTGGAACGGTGTTGTCGCTTTCTTCGGTGTGGTATTTGCTATCTTGATTGCTGAAACGATTGTATCGAAGATCTACTTTGCGCTAGACGATACTAAGAAACAATCAGTTGAAAAAGTCACAGCTTAATCAATGCATTACAGAGTCACCTCGTAAGAGGTGGCTCTTTTGTTATCTTGCGAACCGTCATTTTTAGACCTAGTTAACTGCACCACAGTCAATAATAGGTATAATTTTTCTCCCCTCCTTATGCCTGACAGCTTGAATGAAAACGCCCACCGCAAAAGACGTCGCAGATGCTGCCAATGTTTCTATGAGCACGGTATCACGCTATCTCAATCGAACTGCCCCAATTACCAAACAGACGATTATTGCCATTGAACAGGCCATATCTGAGCTGGGTTTTGTTCCGTTAAACCCTAAGCAGAAAGTCGTTAAGACTAAAGAAAAATTGATTGGTTTGATGATTCCGACATTTGATAGCTCTTTTATTAGCAGCACTTTAGATGGCATGGACCCCGCCATTCAAAATAGCGCGTATCGCCTTGTTATCGAAACGAGCAACTGGAACAAGGATAGAGAAGTAAAAGTGATTCATCGAATGCTGAAGCAAGGGATTGAGGGGCTTATTGTTCTAGTGAATAGCTTGTCGGAAGCAGAAATAAAAGCCATTGTTGATGAGTTACCCGTGTTGGTTGTGGCTGGTGTGAGCGAAGGTATTTATCAGCATATAAGCATTGATAACGTGGCTGGTGGACGTTTGGCTACCGACTATCTTATTGAGCTTGGCCACAGAAATATTGTGAATCTTTACAGTAGCGAGTTAGGCAATAAGGATTCCTTGCTACGTAGCCAAGGTTATCGTGAGAGCCTTGAAAGTGCAGGAATACACTATGATACAAAGCTGAGTTTAGAGGGCGGTTATCGAGCAAGTTGTGCCTCGCGAGCAACACAATCATTGATTGATCAAGGTATCGAGTTTACAGCGATATTCGCGGGCAACGATCTTAGTGCTCTAGGGGTAATCAAGACCTTATCGCAAAATGGCATCAAGGTACCTGATCAGGTGTCAGTGGTTGGTTTTGATGATTCGCCCGCTGCGTCAGTGTTCTTACCTAAATTGACAACTATAAAGCAACCCTTGTCGGAAATGGGAGAGGTGGCGATACAACAGATGATGGCCATGATCGCTGGCAAAACGGCAAGTTTACCAACTTTAAAACTCGAGATTATCGTTAGAGGCAGTACCGCTAGGATAGCCTGAAAGGTGAAAACCGGTTTGGGATTAGCTCGCTTTATTCTTTGAGCTAGCGTACATCGATCCTAACCACAAACCCAAACCATCTCATGAAACAAAAGTCTATTTTTTCATGCAACTCATTGTTTATTAATGAAAATTATGATGAAAGCGGTTTGCTGTTTCATCTCTCACTATTGATAGCACTCTGAACACTTTTTCTTGCAGATAAATATAATCATTTCAGTTAATTAGAACACTTGCTGTTAAAAGTCCGCATTGTAAATGGAGCTGAAAACACACCGAAAATAGTGCTCTATTTGATGCAGCTAGGTAGTCTCAACGGTCTTAAGGGAAGAAACAATGAATCGAATTGCTAAACTGGGTAGTGCTTTGCTAATGAGCTCTATTCTTATGGGATGTACATCAGGCAGCAGTGTGCCTGCAGAAAACCAGAATGCCAACCAAGATACTATGGCGGCATCTGGCAAGTTAAATACGACTGATGTACCTTTGTATGGCGCGGAGGTTTACAGCAAGGATAAGGTGAAATTTGGTAAGTTTGTCGTTCGAATGAAGATGGTGTCAAACCCTGGTGTCGTTTCATCGTTCTTTACTTATGACAACGAATCTTGGCAGGGCGGAATACCTTGGCGTGAGATTGATATTGAAGTGATTGGCAAAAACCCAAATCAGTTCCAAACCAACTTAATCACGGGTGACTCAGCGAATCGAATCCATTCTGAGAATATTCACGAGCTTGCGAATATGGATGAATTTCATGAGTTTACCGTGATCTGGACGCCAGATAAGATCAGTTGGTTGGTTGATGGTAAAGAGGTCTACACAGAACGTGCTGAAGATTCTCAGCAAGTCATTGATATGCGCTCGTCTCCGCAAAGCTACCGTATGAACCTATGGATTTCAGAGGCGGCTGAATGGGTTGGCAAGTTTAATAAAGAAGATCTTCCTCTCTACCAATACGTTGATTGGATTGAGTACCACAGCTATGAAAATGGTGAGTTTGAGCTAGATTGGCGTGATGACTTTACCTCTTTTGACAGCGAGCGTTGGGGCAAGGGAGATTGGGGCTTTGATTCCAACTTAGTGACCTTCGCGCCAGAGAACGTGATTATTAAAGACGACATGCTTATCCTTGGCTTAACGGCAGGAAGCAAGGGCATCAAATAACACCTAATCTCAACCGTTTATTTAGGTATTTTGAACACCGCTTTGCTCCGTTGGCTTAGCGGTTTTTTTAGTCTTCAATTCATCACTTTGGACGCACTGTCTCTAACGATGAGCTCAGCGGGTGGAACGAAAGGTTTATCGGCATTGCTGCTCATTATGTCGCAAATATGGCTTAGTGCTATCTTACCTATTTCATACAAGGGCTGGCGCACTGTGGTTAAGGCTGGGGTGACTATTTCTGAGGTATAGAGGTCATCAAAACCGATAACGGAGACTTGTTGTGGAACGGCAATATCATGTTCTCTTAGGGCTTGAATTACACCATAAGCGCTTAAGTCATTAGCAGCAAAAACCGCGCTGAACGCAATATCATCTTTGATGAGCTGAAGAACTGCATTGTAGGCGGTTTTAGTATAATAACCACCATCGACAATGAGCCTTGAATCGACCTGTAGTCCCGCCTCTAACAAGCTTTGCTTATAGCCTTCTAGTCGGTCTTTGGCATCTGGTCCCTCGTTTAAGCGGCCATGAGCATGAACAATCTTAGTATGTCCTAGCTGTATTAAGTGGTTGGTGGCAATCCTTCCTGCAATCACATTGTCGATCTTGAGTATCGGCAGAGATCCCTTATCTGAGCCTGCAACAATGAGTATCGGAAGCGTTCCTACCAATCGTTTAATTTCATCTTCGCTAAGTAAACTGACCACCAGTACTAGGGCATCCACGCCCAAGTTGAGCATCTGCTTTATGACCTTTTGCTCTCGAACCTTGCTAAAGCGTGAGCTTTCAATTCGCAAGCTGTAGGCACTGTTTTGGGCGCAATGATTAATGCCGTTTAAGATGCTAGCAAAGTACGAGTTATCGAACGTTGGCACTACTACGCCAATCTTCATGCTGCGAGCCTTGTTACCATGATGTTTTGTGGTCTTGGCGCTAAAGCTTAGCTCAGATATTGCTTGCTCTATCGCTTGGGCTTTCTCTTTGGCTATGTATCCCGTTTGATTGTTGAAGCGAGAAACAGTGCTTACAGAAACGCCAGCGAGGCGAGCGACATCATAAACGGTAGGCTTTTTCATATAGGTAGATTAGCGACTGAGCGTTATTGAAGAGTGATGCAATAATGTATCTTATTGTGAGATAAAAAGGTTTTGATTTTGCTACTTTTGTCTTGTATGTCTAGGCAGTGTTGACCTTTTGCTCGACCAGAAGCCGTTTGGGTAGTGCTGTGTTGGGTATTAAACAAAAATAACCTCAAAAAGTCAGCGGGCCTTAAGAGCACAGATAAAAAAGCACCAGAGGAACCCCCACTGGTGCTTTGCTTGTTTGGCGTTCTATTTACGCAGGATCTAGCTCCTTACATACTCGTTTTTGAACAAGTGGCGGGGCAGGTTCGTAGTGACTCAAACTCATGGTAAAGGTACCTTCTCCGCCCGTCATTGCCTTGAGTCTTCTCGAGTAGTCTTGAAGCTCATTAAGAGGCGCTTTAGCCATGATTAGGGTATGGCCGATGCTGATACTCTCACTGCCTTCCACAAGCCCTCTGTTCCCTGCAAGATCACCTGTGACATCACCAACGCTATTGATAGGCAACTCTAAGGTGAGGTCTACAATAGGCTCTAGAACAATAGGGTTTGCGTCTTGAACGGCTTGAAGAAAGGCTTTTTTACCTGCGATAACAAAGGCGATCTCTTTAGAGTCTACAGAGTGGTGTTTACCGTCAAACACAGTCACTTCAATGTCTCGTATTGGATTGCCAGAAATTGTTCCTTCATCCAAGCCTTGGCGAACGCCTTTTTCAACCGCGGGGATCAGTGACGTAGGGATAGCGCCACCCACTACCTTGTTGACGAATCTAAAGCCTTCGCCACTGGCGAGGGGGCTGACTTTGAGCTTCACCTCACCAAATTGTCCAGCACCGCCACTTTGTTTTTTGTGGCGATAGAGCGCTTCTGCTTCTCGGGTAATGGTTTCAAAGTATTCAACGCTCGGTTGGGAGGTGTCCACTTCTAGCTTGTAAACCTTGGCCATTTTTTCTAGAGCGACCTTGAGATGAAATTCCCCCTGACCGGAGAGTAAGGTTTCGTTGCTGCGGTGGCGGTGTTCAATCTCCAAGGTAGGGTCTTCACACGCAATACGTTGTAGCACCTCTCCCAATTTTTGTTCATCTCCACGTTTTTTGGGTTTTAGGCACAGTGAGTACATAGGGCTTGGGAAATCCAAGGTTTTTAAACTGACACCATCTTCATCATGCGAGTCGTGAACAATTGAATCGAAGTTGAGTTCATTGACCTTGGCGATTACGCAGATATCTCCGGCTCTAGCATGGTCAATTTCATTACGGCTTTTGCCTTGCAGTTGATAAAGGTGCCCAATCTTAAATGCTTTATTGCTCTCACCAACAAAGAGTTGGCTGCCTGTGTGTAAGTCTCCTTGGAACACTCGAAGGTACGCCATTTTTCCCATATAAGGGTCGACGCTGACCTTAAACACGTGTGCAACTGTATGCTCTAGAGTCTCACAGTTCACCGGCGTAAGTTTGCCGTCTTTCTCTAGCAAAGGAGGGTTGCCTTCATTAGGCATCGGCATGAGTTCACTTAGCGTTTTTAGCAGTAACTCTAGTCCAGCGCCTGTTTCTGATGAGACAAAGCAAATTGGGACTATGTGTCGTAGGCGCAGAGCTTCTTCAAATGGGTCGTGCAGCTGTGTTGCTGTGAGCGATGAGCCTTGTTCTAGGTAGGTTTCCATCAGGTCTTCATCAAGCTCAACCACTTGATCAATCAAGGCTTCATGCGCAGTATCAACAGCTTGGATAGAGGTAGTAAGCGTGTAGTCAGGCTCAAAGTAGCAATCGATCACATCAGTGCTATCTTTACTCGGTAAATTTAACGGTAGGCAGTTACTGCCAAAGATAGTTTGAATCTGCGTAAGGAGTTCGGGTAACTGCTCTGGGCGTGTGTCTATCTTGTTGATGATAATCATCTGGCAGTTGTTTCGCTGTTTGGCGAAATCAAACAATCTGCGAGCGCTTTGATTGATTGGAGTATTGGGGTCGATAACAAGCGCCGCTGTTTCAACGGCAGGAAATACGCTTAGGCTTCTTCCTAGTAATTCGTTCTGTCCTGGAGTGTCGATAACGTTGAGACGGTGTTTTTTGTAGCTTAGGGTGACGGGGGTGGCTTCGATGCTGTGTTGATAATGAATGGATTGCTCATCAAAATCGGTGACAGTATCACCTCTGTCAACACTCCCAAGGGAGTTGGTTTCATAACAATGAAACAGCATCTTTTCTATTAAAGTGGTTTTACCTACACCGGCTTGACCGGTAAATACAATGTTGCGAATGTGATTGATAGGCATAGTAGCCTCCTTGCAAGATTCTTTCTAGATATCCTCAACCAAAGGCATTGAGAACTAATTTGGGCAATAGAAGGTTGGGGCGGGAATTCCCGCCTTGTCGTCTTCCAAGTCATCTTGCGAGATAGGAGCCGCATAGGCTGTACTCAATGGAAATTGAACACTGTTATAGCATGACGAATTTCATTGGCTCTTGGTGTGATCAGCCTAGTTATTAGGCCGTTTGAAAGTTAATCTAAATCAAAATTTACTTAGATAGTTTAAAAGTTGACAAATTTTGAGTGAAGGTTGTGAGTCTGAATGCTATTTGAGAGTGAGGCGTTGAGTAAATAGTAGGAAAATCGTCGCGTTTTAAAGTAGACTAATCTACCGTGTTTACGTCAATTAAGCAGATCTAAAGAACCCTATGCAAGACCCTCGCGAAAGCTCTAAAACCGAAGCCATCATTGAACACGCTACTGCCAAGTGCAAGCAAAACGGTGGACAGCTGACAGAAAAACGAAAGAAGATCCTATTGTGTCTGACTGGAACTCAAAAGGCGCTATCGGCTTATGAAGTCGCTGATCTGTATAAAGAACAGTATGGCCAGAGCATGTCACCGATGTCGGTTTATCGCATATTAGATTTTCTGCAAGAGCAAGGCTTGATTCATAGACTGCAAATTGCCAATAAATACATCTCATGTATGCACATTACCTGCGCTCATAGCCATGAAACGGCGCAATTTTTAATTTGTTCTAATTGCTTTAAGGTCAAAGAGGTCAGTATCGATCCTGCACTGTTCAGTGAACTAAGGCAAAACGTCGCTGATGCTGGCTTCGTATTTGCTAGTCAGCAACTAGAGGTGAATTGCCTTTGTGAGGATTGCAAAAACCTATAGGGTTAGTGAGCTATTTACCCATCTGAGGTAGCCAATCCAAGATAGCTCGTTTGAAGCTTGGGCGTTGCATTATGGCTTCTTTCCACTGTTCAAGGTGCTGATAATTCTCAAATGGAAATTTGGCGGCTTTGAGTACGATAAGCTGCGGCACCCAGGCAATATCCGCGAGAGAGTATTCTTCTCCGGCTAACCATTTGTGGTCCTTTAAGCGCTCATCCATCTTTTTAAAACAGTCATCAATAACCTGTGTCGCATTGACAACGTCTTGCTCAGAAAACCCTTCATTAGAATTAAATCGTTCATGAAACTCGAGTAGAGCCTTATCAAAGGTTTGATTCTTGCGATAGTCACCCATCTCTTGTTGTGAGCGTTTCATCTTATCGCTGAAACCAAGGTTCGCATACATGTAGGTCTTGATGGATAAGTGATTGTCACGGGCTAGGTACATCCACTGGTACATCTGGCTTTCGTCCTGTTTGGACTGTGGGCGAAGAGAACCTGATGTGTAGTGTTGATCGATATAGTCGATGATATCCGCCGAATCAATGATAACTACGCCGTCGTCCACTAGAGTTGGAACCACAGCATTAGGGTTGATGCCAATGTATTCCTTGGTTAGCTGCTCGCCTTTTTGTAAATCGATAGGGTGGCTTTCCCACGCTAAGCCTTTTTCCTCTAGCGCAAGTCTCACTCGCATTGCACAGTTAGAAAATCCTGTGTGGTAGAGATGCAATCCTTTGAAACTTTCTACCGATTTATTGGTTGGTTTGATAATACCCATCTTGTTACCTCTTCATCGATTAGTGCTAGTGAGGGAAATCTGAACAACCAAATGGTTGACAAACACAACTTTAATGTTATTGGTGGATTTTGTCAACCATTTTATGTCTGTCATTTTGTTGGTTCATTTTAAAGAGCTTCAGGAAGGTGCTATCAACAGAAAACCTAGCTAGATAAAGCGTTGTAATTTAACAATTAAAACGACGGTTTGATGTTTCTAGGTGATCTAGTGGTGGATTGTACAATGTGCGCTGGATCAGCCTTTGTTAGAGTCATAGAGGTCGGTCTAATCGTTTTAGATCCTGATTATGACCGACGTTTTTAGGCTCTATTGTTGTATATATTATTGGCAATGAATATTGTCTTTAACCGCTTGTGGAACCGCTATATTGTCACATTTAAGGGTAGTAGGCGCTTTATCTTGTTGCTGTCCATTAGTTTCAACGTACTGGTCGACATCACCCGTCGCTTCTAGTTGCACTAGGGCTTGATTGTGCTCAACGGCGTTGATAGTGGCTTGCTGATCAGAAGTCATGGTTGCCATGTGTACCTCGGCTCTGACTTCGTCAGTAGACTCTGCAGCATTATTGGGATTTGCTACTGCTGCGCCTGCCATCAATGCAGAAGTAATGAGGCCCAGTTGGATAGTTTTGACGATGTGCTTGTGGTTCATGAATATTCTCCTAATCAAAAATCAATGACACCGCAAACGGCTGCGGTGTTTTGCTGTTGATAGAAGATTACATCGGAGTTTGTATATCTTTTAATCGCATTTGTAGGGTGCTGCCCTACAAAAAACGGCCACTAGGGCCGTTTTGTATAAGGTTACTATTATTTCCAAGATTGCTGATAAACGCGAGTTAGGTTGCCACCAAACAGCTTACGCAGGTCTTCGTCGGTGTAACCCATTTTCCAAAGTTCATCAACAGTTGCCGCTAGGTGTTTAGAAAGTTCAGCACAGCCGGTAGCACCTTCATTGAACGCATAAATCATATAACCATTATCGGTATATTTGTCCGCATGCTTCTTGGCAAAAGCGACCACTTTCTCTGTTTTCATCATGTCATCGGTAGCGATACCCACATGGTCAACACCAACTACTTGCACCGCACCATCAATCATTTCAGCATATTGCTTTGGTGTAATGTCTTCTGGCCAAACACCGTCCATCATCCACTCAGTACCAGTGACCGAGATGACGCCGCCCATGTCGGCTACTGTTTTTGCTTGTTCATCTGAGATCAGGCGATAACAAGGAGCAAGGCGGTAGTCAGCATCGCCTTTTTTCAAACCCTTGCTTGCCATGCGCTCTTGCGTTTCAGGCACTGTTTCATGAGGCTCACAACCGTAGGTAGAGGCCAGAGGTGAATGCGAATAGATTGCAGGGACACCCTTATGGTTCTTCTTCATATAATCGGTAATGTCTTTGGTGGTCTGGTTCGACGTATGCGAAAGGTCAACGGTAATACCGTGTTTCACCATCTCGTCGATGACGTTCTTACCAAAATCGGTTAGACCCGATTTGTCACCACCCATGCCAGAGATCACGCCAACACCGGTTTGCTCTTTGCCGTTATAAACCAGTTGCATGGTTTTGATGCCCATATCCGCCATGGTTTTTACCTTACTTACATCACCTTCCAGCATCATCGTGGTTTGAGAGTTCCACATAATTGCGTACTCACCATTTTTGTGTGCCAGTGCAAAATCTTCAGGCGTCTTTACAATGCGTATCTTGGTATCGGCGGATTTGATTGCATGGTTCCACTTTTGATACTCAGACTGAAATGCTATCCACGTTGGTGTATGCGGCGCGCCTAGAGTAATTGAAGCACCAGTAATGCCACGTTGATGGGCAAGGTCAATGTATTGCGCTACTTCTGAGTCTTTGTCCCAGCCCGTTTGATAAGGTGATGCATAGAAATCGATAGCGACATTGTCCACAACAAACTGCTGCGCTTTAGGGGTTGCCTGCTCGTGCCAATCTTTAGTTTCAATGGATGCAAATGCTGAAGTAGACGCAAAGATTATTGATGCAAGAAGTAACTTTTTCATATCTAAATTCACCTGTTTGTTTAGGCTGTATCGCCGTGTTGATGTAGTTACTATAACGGTTGGAAAATCTCCAGATACCCATATTGCGCCACATATTTCAGAATGATCTTAGGGTAGGTAAAGCGTGCAAGGTAACTGTAACATATTGATTTGTAATTATTAGCTTAGACTAAATCTCAACTAGTGAAGGAAAATATAACGTTTAAGAGCGATGAAATAGTTGGGTATAGAAGCGCACAATAGTTAAGGCAACCATGACGTACACCAGCATGTTCACCGGCGTCGTGATCTCATAGACGAGCCACTGTGGGTTGCCGAAGATAGGAGAAAAACAGACTTGCCAAACAAGAAAGGTTGAGAACAACTGCCAGTTAAGCTGACAGTTGTTGGTTCTTGTTACAGCTCAGAGATTAACCTTGAATGGTAAATGTCGCTGATAGCAGAGCGTTTGAGTCGTTACCGATGAATACGTCTATCTCACCTGCATCGTTGGTAAAGCGCTCTTCAGCGCCGTAGTATGCCAATGATTCGGGTGTAAGCGTTAACTCCACCTGTATTGACTCTGCAGGCTTAAGGGTTACCTTCTTGAATGCCTTGAGCTCTTTTACTGGGCGGGTAGTGGAAGCCACTTTTCGTCGAATGTAACACTGGACGGTTTCACTTGCGATAACCTTACCAAGGTTAGTTACGGTCACCAAAACCTGTTGGTCTTCATTAGGCGTAACCATTGCGTGGGAGAGTGTGATATTGCCAAATTCAAATTGGCTGTAGCTCAACCCAAAGCCAAATGGATACAGTGGGGTTTCTAAACTGTCTTTGTAGGGGTGATAGTCAGGGAAACCTCGCATTTTACCTATAGGTTTGCGAGCGTAATACATAGGTATTTGCCCTGTGCTACGAGGGACTGTTATTGGCAATTTACCACTTGGGGATACCTCACCAAACAATAGTCTTGCCACCGCGGTGCCTGTTTCTGTTCCCGACTGCCATGCTTGAAGTAGTGCATCGGCGTATCGTTCTGTCATCGGTGACGGAATTGGGCGCCCGGTGCACTGCACTACAATCAGAGGCTTACCTGTCTCGCCTATCGCTTGTATGAGTTCTTCTTGACCTGGTGGTAGCGTCAACTCAGCGATATTACGTGCTTCACCATTACGGCGTTGGCTTTCGCCGACACATAATACGACCACATCAGCGCTGTTAGCGCACTCAACCATTTCATCACTAAAGGTGGCGTGCTCAGTTAGAAGCTCAACGTTTTTTACTAGGTTAGCAATGCCTTCTGCAATAGAGGTGACGTCGCCCGCTTTACCGTCGAGACACCAAGAACCAAGGTGTTGGCGCTTGGAATGTGCATGAGGGCCGATCACTGCAACCTTGTAGGCTTTATCGCGTAAAGGTAACACTTGGTTGTCGTTCTTAAGCATGACAATACTTTGCTCTGCTAAATCGAGGGCTTGAGCGACGTGATCGGGGTGGCGTAGTATTGTTTTATGCCTATCTGGATCAACGTATGGGTTCTCAAATAGGCCCACCTTAAACTTCGCCTCTAACACTCGGCTGGTGGCAAGGTCGATGGCTTGCATTAATTTGCAGTCGTTCTCAACTAGTTGCGCTAAATGGTCTTCGTAAGCTTCATTGGTCATGGCCATGTCGATGCCAGCCAGTAGTGCCTTTTTGGCCGCGCCTTCGCCATCTTTAGTGACACCAAAATATTCAAGGTCAGCAATGGAACCCCAATCACTGACAATCATACCGTCAAACCCGTTCTCTTCTCTGAGCCAGCCGTTTATGAGCTTTGAAGCGGATGAGGTTGGCGTGCCTCCAAGGTCATTGAACGCTGTCATTAAGGTGGCGACACCGGCTTCTACTGCTGATGCGAAAGCAGGTAGGTAGACGTTATGTAAGGTATTGTCTGTGATTTCCGTTGTGTCGTAATCACGACCTCCCTCTGCAGCACCATAACCCACAAAATGTTTAGCGCAAGCAAGGATAGAGTCAGGGTCACTTAGGTCGTCACCTTGGAAACCTTTTACAACAGATTGAGCGAATTGCGAACCGAGATACGGGTCTTCGCCACTACTTTCAATAACCCGTCCCCAACGAGGATCGCGCACTATGTCTAGCATAGGGGCAAAGGTCCAGTTGATGCCCAGTGACGCCGCCTCTTTAGAGATACTGCGATACGCTTCTTGTACTAGTTTAAGATTCCACGAAGCCGCTTGTGCTAAGGGGATCGGAAGCACCGTTGCTTGACCATATATAACGTCTCTGGCAAAAATGATGGGGATGCCCAATCGACTGCCTTCTACTGAGGCCTTTTGAATTTCGTTTAGCTGCGCTGGCTCTACCGTGTCGACAGGGTTGTTTCCTGCCCAAGCAGTCTCAGCTAAGATTTTCGAACCCCATTGTCCCTGTTTAACCTTAGCTAGATAGTGTTGTTTATTGTTTTCGTAGTCATGCATCGGACATTGGCATAACTGACCAATTTTCTCAGCTAAAGTCATGCGACCGAGTAAGTCATGTACGCGCTCTTTAACCGGTAATTTAGCGTCTAAATAAGCATTCATTACAGCTCCTAAAATGGGATAAATACCCTTGAGATTTTGGCAATGGCTTAGTTCAACATAGAACGCGTTAAGGGCATAAACTCTTTGTAAGTGAGATGCTAGAACATTGATGCATATCGAGTTTTTAATAGATACAGCATCAACAGCTTCATTTCGAGCCTGTCTCTGTTTCCCTGTACCCGCCTTGTTCTAGGTGGGAGATGGAGTTAAGACTATAAAATGAGTGCATCTAAGAGAAGTTTCCCCCTTTTTTAGACGCACTCTAATGGAAAATATCGGCCTGTACTTTGCTAACTAATGAGTGTTGGGATAAGAATTGCTTACTTGTGCGCAAACTTCACATGCTGATCGGCTTGCCAATGAATCCCTTTAGAAAGTGTTTGTGAAGTAAGGGTTCGCTGGATAAATGACGTTGTCATTTCAGTTCTATATTGCTCTCTTTCTTGCCAAATAACAGTCTTTTCGATTTTCAAGCCAGAGTTCATGTTGCTGCATAACTATAGAAAATAGCGAGCTTTGTAGGTAATCATTTAGCCATTTTCGCAGATTAGGGTAGGGGCTTTGACGAAAGCGCTGTTTGTCGATCTTGGCGAATTTACGCATAAAAGGTAATAGCGCAATATCCACTAGGCTTTCATTTTCTGAGAACAAATAGGGGGACTTGCTTAGTCTTGCCTCAAGTGAACCAACATACTCTTCACAAGCTTCACGACATTCTTGTAGGTCGTCGTCGTGATAGCGCTTGGCGCAGCTGTAAGCGTCAAATAGAGGAATGAAATTGCGCTCAAACTCAGTAATGAAAGAGATCATCAAGGGTAGCGCTTGCGGGTCTTCGCAGCGCAATAGATTGCCGGGGTCATCTTGCCTTAAAGCCCACAGCATGATCTCTAAGCTTTCTTCTAAGACAACCATTTGGTCTGCGTCAGTATTTGGCAAAACCAATACCGGCACAGTGCCCTTAGGGGAGGCGAGCAGCATTTCTTTTGGTTTGTTGTCCAGCTTAATGGCTCGAATGAGAACCTGCTGATTGGCCTTTATAAGCGCAGTTCTTGCTCTCATAGCATAGGGGCAATGCTGCAGTGAATAGAGTATTGGCATTTTTTTCATACGCTTAAGTGTAGTGAAGAAAACCGCGAAGCTACTTTTTGATGTACAGTTTATGGGTTTCATTTTGGATACAACTTACGTTTTGTGAGCCAGTAAACTTGACTAACTCTTCGCCAACTCGTTAATATTGGCGCATCACTTCTTTCGGAGATTACGCCAATATGAATAACTAAACCTGTCATCCATTTTTCATTTTATTTTTGGATTTACAGGGTTAGTAGGCGTAGCTCACTTACCGATATTTCGTTGCACCAGACATTAATCTAGTTTCTCTACGCTTTGCGTGTGTTGGCATCGATCTCATCTTAAAACTGCATTTATCACTGCATTAGCTGCGGCTGTTGTCCCTGTCATACAGGAGGCAAATTATGCCAGTATTACAGGCTAACCATATTAGCCATCAATTTGATAACGGTGATATGCCGTTTCAACATCTATCTTGCGCTATGAATCAGCGCCGTGTTGGGTTAGTTGGGCGCAATGGCGTCGGCAAATCGCTGTTTGCCTCTATATTGTGCGGAGAGATAGCACCATCTGATGGCAAGGTGACCTTACCCTCTTCGTTTGCGACTTATCGCCAGCAACCCTCAGAGTTACTCTCTAGCAACAGCACCATTGCGCAGTTTTTAGGGAAAGATAAGGTGCTCGAAGCGATCGGAAAGATTGAAGCGGGCGACAGCTCTGAACACTGGTTTGAACTCGTGGGAGAACAGTGGGATCTTGCGATTAGGCTACAGAATCAATTGCGAGAAATAGGTTTACCACCGCGTTCAGACGCACTTTGTTCAGACCTTAGTGGAGGACAATTGGCACGACTGCAACTATGGCAATTGTTTGAACAAGACGTTGAACTTCTCATTCTCGATGAACCCTCAAACCACCTTGATGTAGCTGCCAAGCAATGGTTGATAGAAGCTATGCGCTCTTTTGAGGGGGCTATTTTACTTATCAGTCACGACCGTGAACTGCTTCGTCAAATGGATGAAATCTGGGAGTTATCGGGGCTGGGTCTTACCGTGTTTGGCGGGAACTACGACGATTATGCAGAGCATAAACGGACGGAGCTAAGGGCTGTCGAGCGTCACTTAGCCAATGTAAGCAAGCAAACTAAGCGTCTAGAGGAACAAGCGCAGCGCAATCGCGAAAAGGCAGAGCAAAGGGCGGCGCAAGGGAGTAAACAGCGCAAAGAGGGAAGTCAGCCAAAGATTTTGCTGGATGCGAAAAAGGATCAAGCAACCGCACGAGCCTCAAATCGGACTAAGAATGAGCAGCTTCGCCAAGCTCACTTGCAAGATAAAGCGCAAACATTGAAATCGAGAAAAGAGCAACTGGAGAATCAAAGGCTTTATCTTGCCGATACCCAAAGTAGCTCACGAAAGGTTATTTCGCTGCTTGAGGGGGTATTGCCGTTTGGCCATGCACAGCCGATTACGTTGCAGGTTTTTGCGGATGATAAGATTCATCTTATGGGTAGCAACGGAAGCGGTAAGTCGACGCTATTAAAGATATTACTTGGAGAATTCGCACTTAAGAGGGGCGAGTTGCATATCAATACCCCATTGTATTACCTAGACCAGCACTTTGGCGGTATTGATGTCGATCTTTCTATATTTGAGAACCTGATGCAGCAATGTGAAGGTATGCAAGAGAGTGACGCTAGAACCTTGCTAGCAGGGATCGGTTTTCGTCGAGACCACGTATTTCGCCTTGCTAAAGTACTTAGCGGTGGCGAAAAAATGAAGCTTGCTATGCTCATTGTCAGTCATCAGCCAACGCAGCCGTTACTTTTGTTGGATGAGCCTGACAACCACTTAGATCTTGAGTCGAAGATGATGCTGGCTACTGCACTGCAGAGTTACCAAGGAGGGTTTATTTTGGTGAGCCATGACCAAGACTTTTCTAAAGAGTCTGGAGTGACTCGACAGATCCAGTTTTAAGCCGCGATAAATACCCTTGTCTAATCCTGAGTCAGCGCGAACAACGCTGGCTCATTACTGTGCCTTGTCAATGTCAGTTATGTCTCAAACTAACCGCCTTCAAATCTAGAAATTGATCTAAATTATCAAGTTATTGATTTTCTGAGAATTATTATTGGAAAGGCGATCTTGATTCACGTTTTGAATCCTCGTTCTTTGATACAACAGAGTACACCTACTACCTTTGAGGTAATTGCGTGCCCCGTTGCCAGATAGAAGGCTTATTTGGTGATGAGAGGTCAAAGTGGCGCTCATAAACCCAGTTGTAGATATATTCACTCATGCCGATGGTTTAGTTCGGGCTTTTAGAATGTGCAAAAAGTACCGCTAAACAAAGGAAACTATTATGAAGAAACGTTATATCGCTTTGATTGCACTGATCGGTGTCGGTATTGGTTGGCTCAGCCTAGGTGGTACAGCCGCAATACTCCACTATACCTCTAGCACTGAATTTTGTGTGTCTTGCCACACTATGGAAAAGCCACTTTTAGAGTACCAAGGTTCAGTGCATTTCAGTAACCAAAAAGGGATTCGCGCTGAATGTGCTGACTGTCATATCCCTGAGGAACCACTGGATTATTTGATTACCAAAATTCGTGCCTCGAAAGACATCTATCACGAGTTTGTCACCGGCAAAATTGATACCGACGAAAAATATGAGCAGCATCGTTTAGGCATGGCTGAAATGGTGTGGGAGCAAATGCGTGATAACGACTCGGCTACGTGTCGCTCGTGTCATAGTTGGGAAGCAATGGAAACCTATGACCAATCAGCGAGCGCGCAAGATATGCATGCTTATGCGCAGACCAGCGGTGAGACCTGTATTGATTGCCACAAAGGGGTTGCACACTTCCCACCACAAATGGAGCTAGATACTTCAGAGTTCGATCATCTATTTGATCTCGCTAAAAATACTCAGCCAAACGCTGAAAATGTTTACCCAATTGAAAGAATTCAAATGGGTGAGCTTGCGACGATTAACCCAACCGTTAAATTGGCAACCGTTGACAGTGACGGTGATAAGCGCACTGTTAAAGTCTCTGGTTATCAAATGAAGGGTGCTGAGACGGTTATTTACATGGGTGAAGGGCAACGTGCAATTCTGGCCACACTCACAGAGCAAGGCATTGAGGCACTTAAACTGGGTGAGCCTAAAACAGATGCCTACGGCAACGAATGGCGCACTGCTGAGCTGACGGGTTCTATTGAAGACCCTGTTCTGGACTCTGCTGAACCACTTTGGGCCTACGCCGAGCAGTTGGATAATGTTTATTGTGCAACATGTCACGCCAAGATTGCACCGCATCACTTTACAGTTAACTCATGGGGACCTGTTGCTAAGAGCATGGGAGACCGAACTGATATTACTGAGTTGAACCTTGAGATCTTAACTAAATTCTTCCAAAACCACGCTAAAGACGTGGCAAATCATGAATAAGGACGATGTGACTATGACTAATATTTCTCGTCGCGGTTTTTTGAAAGGTGCAGGAGCCTCTGCAGGTGCACTCGCTATTTCATCTATTGCCCCGTTGCCTGCTAGTGCAGCTACTGGTCGTTCTGACTCATTGATCCTAACCGCCAGTCGAATGGGACCATTATTGTGTGAAGTCAAAGATGGTCAGTTGGTTTCAACTAAAAGTGGTTTAGCTCAGACTGTCCCGAACAGTTTGCAGCTTACAGGACCGTCACAGGTACACACCAAAGCTCGTGTTAAGTATCCGATGGTGCGTAAGGGCTATCTAGAAAACCCGAGCAACCCGCAAGGGGTTCGTGGGCGTGATGAATTTGTTCAGGTGTCTTGGGATGATGCATATAAGCTGATTCATGAACAACACATGCGCATTCGCAAGCAGTATGGACCAGAGTCGGTGTTCGCTGGCTCTTACGGCTGGCGTTCAAGTGGCATTTTGCATAAAGCTCAAACCTTACTGCAACGCTATATGAGTATGGCTGGAGGCTATTCTGGTCACCTAGGGGATTACTCTACGGGTGCTGCGCAGGTGATTATGCCTCACGTTGTGGGCTCTATCGAAGTGTACGAGCAACAAACGACTTACCCTGTGATTTTAGAAAATAGTGAGGTAGTGGTGCTTTGGGGGCTTAACCCTCTTAATACCCTGAAAATTGCTTGGTCTTCAACGGATGGACAAGGGCTTGAGTTCTTCCATCAGCTGAAAAAATCAGGCAAAACTATCATCATAATTGACCCAATGCGTTCAGAAACGGCAGAGTTCTTTGGTGATGCCGCGCAATGGATTGCTCCTAACCCTCAATCCGATGTGGCATTAATGATGGGGGTGGCGCATCAACTGCTCGCAAACAAACAACACGATACCGAGTTCCTAGATAAGTACACCGTAGGCTTTGATAAATTTGAAGCGTATTTGATGGGTAAAGAGGACGGTGTCGAGAAAACACCGCAGTGGGCTGCTGAAATCAGTGGTGTATCGGTGAAACAGATAGAGCTACTGGCTAAGATCTTCAATGAAAACCGAACCATGCTTATGGGCGGATGGGGAATGCAGCGTCAGCAATACGGCGAGCAGCGCCACTGGATGCTAACTACATTGGCATCAATGCTAGGGCAAGTAGGCTTACCCGGTGGAGGCTTTGGTTATTCTTATCATTACTCTAACGGTGGTAACCCAACGCGTGATGCTGGCGTACTACCTGCTATCTCACCTACGCTAGGTGGCGCATCAGCTGGTGGTAATGACTGGGCTATTCAGGGGTCGGTTACCGCATTTCCTGTTGCTCGCATTGTTGAGTGTCTCGAGCGTCCTGGAGCTCAGTACCAACATAATGGTCATACGCTTACGTTCCCTGAACTCAAGATGATCTGGTGGGCCGGTGGTGCCAACTTTACCCATCACCAAGACACCAACCGCTTAATTGAGGCATGGCAAAAGCCAGAATTAATCGTCATCTCTGAACCATACTGGACGGCTGCGGCTAAACACGCAGATATCGTGTTGCCAATTACGACGTCGTTTGAGCGTAACGATATGACCATGACCGGAGACTATTCAAATCAACATTTGGTTCCAATGAAACAAGCGGTTAAACCGCAGTTTGAAGCGCGTAGTGACTTAGATGTCTTTTCTGATATGGCTGAATTTATTAGGCCTGGTGGAAAAAATGTTTACATGGAAAACAAGACAGAGATGGAGTGGCTGCGCGATTTCTATAAAGCGGCTCAGCAAGGTGGACGCAATGCCCGTGTACCTATGATGAACTTCTCCAAGTTCTGGGAAGCAAATGAGTTGATAGAGATGAAGTGGAATGAGAAAAACGCGCAATTTGTTCGTTTTGGTGATTTCCGTGAAGACCCTGTGATGAACCCGTTAGGTACACCAAGTGGCAAGATAGAGATCTTCTCTAAGACCATTGAGGGCTACAAGCTAGAAGATTGTCCTCCGCACCCAACCTGGATAGAGCCTACCGAATGGGCGGCTAACTATAAACAGGGTGAGTTGCAGTTAATGACCTCTCATGCGGCACATCGTCTGCACAGTCAGTTTAACTACGCAGATATTCGCAAGGAGTATGCGATACAAGACCGCGAGCCTATTACTATTCACCCAGAAGATGCCAAAGCTCGTGGAATAAGCGATGGTGATCTTGTTCGCGCCTTCAATGACAGAGGACAAGTCCTGGTTGGGGCTCATGTGTCTGATGGAATTAAACAGGGCAGTGTGTGCATACACGAGGGTGCATGGCCAGATCTTGATCCTAAGACTGGCATGTGTAAAAACGGTGGACCGAACGTGCTAACTATGGACATTCCAACCTCTCGCCTAGCCAATGGTAACTGCGGTAACTCTGGGGTGGTTAGAATTGAAAAGTTTGTTGGTGAAGCACCAACGCTTACAGCATTTACACCACCTAAGAATGGGTAAATCTCAGCTCTAAAGTAGAGTGCTAAAAATAATAGAGGCAACAGCAGTGTTGCCTCTTTTTTATTGAGCCTAAATTATCGTGTATTAAATCTGATGAGGGTGCGTATGCTAACAAAAGAAAAAACAGGGCTTATCGTCGTTGATGTTCAGGGGAAACTAGCCCGGCGGGTACATGACAGTGAGGCTTTGATTTTTAATTGCACAAAGCTGATTACTGGCGCGCAGATACTGGGTCTCCCCATTGTCGTACTCGAACAAAACCCTCAAAAATTGGGCCCTACAGTGGATGAGATTGCGGCGCTTTTTGGTGACTTAAAGCCCATAGAGAAATTTACTTTTAATGGATGTGAGTCGGCCACTTTTGTTGAGGCAGTTAAAGCCCATAATGTAGAGACTTGGCTGGTCTGCGGTATTGAAGCGCATATTTGTGTGTATCAAACGGCAACAGGGTTGGCAGAGCTTGGATATAAGGTTGAAGTGGTCAGTGACTGTGTGTCGTCCCGTACTTTAGACAATAAGCATCTAGGGATAAAGCGCATAATTGAGAGTGGCGCTGTAGTTACGGGGCTAGAGATGTGTTTGTACGAAATGGTGGGGGATTGCAGGGCGTTAGAGTTTAAATCGATTTTGCCACTGATTCGCTAACAGAGCATCTTCATAGACGACATGAATAGCTAAAAACTAGACACGCAAAAAGGACTGGCAATAGCCAATCCTTTTTCATTTCACTCACTGTCTCGATTAAGAGTAATCAGAAGCGTAAGTTTCTTCGTAAGTGTGCGAGTAAAGCTCAAACAAGTTGCCAAACGGGTCTTCTAGGTACACCATTTTCTGTGGTTTGCTGTCGTCTTCTGGGTGGTAGCGCATGATGTCCATACGAACCTTACCGCCGTATTGTTCTGTGCGAGCGATAGCACCTTCAAAGTCGTCTGTTTGTAGGCAGAAGTGGAAGATACCTAGGCGAGAGAAGTCAACTTCGTGACGCTGTTGGCGCTCTTTCATTTCGAACATCTCAACACCGATGCCGTCAGAGGTGACAAGGTGTGCAATGTTAAAGCCTTTAAAGCCTTCGCCGAATACTGCGATACACATACGGCCAATAGCGGTTTCGCGCTCTTCGATAACCTTAGTGTTGTTCATTACGATATTAAGGCCTAGCGCTTTAGTGTAAAACTCAACCGCTTTGTCCATATCACCAACCATGATACCTACGTGATTCATTTTCATAATCTGCTCCAATCTCTTAGTCATTTGTTTCGTGTTTTGCGTCGATGGAGAGAGTATATGGAGAAAGCGTTATCAGTAAAAATTATTAAAAATTATCCAAATGATAACATTATGTTTTATGATGAGTATTCTCGATAGCAACAGCGCAAGTGTTGTCGAGTCCCTTGAGTATGTTTGATAGAGTAGACCTAATCGTTGATGGAAATAAGATGCTCTAAGACATGGAATTCAAGAACCTTAAAAGCTTTGTCGCGGTTGCTACTCACCTCAGCTTTTCCCGTGCGGCAAAGGAGTTGAATACAGTACAACCCGCTATTAGTCGTCACATTACCGCCCTTGAGGATGAACTGGATACCAAGCTCTTTTTCCGGACCTCAAGAGAGGTCTCTTTGACGGTGGCAGGGGAGAGGCTGTTTCAAGACGCTGGCTTCTTGCTTAGCCAGTTAGAGCAAACAAAGCAAGCCGTTGTGCGAGCCTCGAAGGGGCAGGTCGGGCGGTTATCTATCGGCTATCTAGGCGGAGCTACGTTGTTTTTCTTGCCAAGATTGGTGAGAAACTACATTCAAAGTCATGTAGATATTGATGTGAATTTGATTGAGCTAACGGCCTCTGGACAAATTGAAGCTCTATTAGAAAAGCGCATCGACATTAGCTTTTCTAGGCCTTTACCTGAACAATTCGCTGAGCGTTTTATTTCTAAAGAGGTTTATAAGGATAAGTTAGTTTTGGTGGTGTCCCGGGATCATCCTCTTGCTCAAGTACCTAGCATAAAGCTCAATCAATTGACCGATGAACCCTTTATTTTGTTTGCTCGTGAATCCGCAGTAGGGCTGTATGACTCTGTAATTAAAGAATGTCAGTTGTGCGGTTTTTCTCCACGCATTGTGAACAGTCCTCGTCAAATGCAAACAGTGCTAACACATGTGGCCTCTGGGCTTGGCGTATCGATTGTGCCCTCATCGGTTCGAGACTTACGTAGTGACGAGTGCGTATTTTTGCCCATAGAACATTTGCAATCTAGCCTGCAGTTAGTGATGAGCTATCGACAGCATAATACATCGCCAATGATTCAAGATTTTGTGGAACTGGTTGAGCAAGACCTCGATACTATACAACATCATATGTCGCGTTAATCTATGCACTTTTGTTATTGAATCTAAAGTAAATCATCATTTCTGTTATTAATCGGCTTCTTTTAAGATTGTGCTACTTCGAAACGACACAATTATCAGAGCATGATTATGATCCAAGCAAAAACACCCACATTGGGTACAGGCCGTTTACTTTTAATGTCGAGCGCAGTCTCTGCCACTGCGGCCAACCTGTATTATAACCAACCAATATTGCCACAAATGGGCGCTGAGCTTGGCTTAACACAAGATCAGTTGGGCTCTATTCCAGCAGCGACCCAAATAGGCTATGCAGCAGCACTGCTATTCTTGTCTCCACTCGGAGATACCATGCCGCGTAAGCGCCTTATCGCTATCTTATCTGTAGTGCTTGTTATGTCTTCATTATTGGCATTTTCAGCAAGCAGTTTACTCGCGCTGATAGCAGCGTGTTTTGCTATTGGATTAAGTGCGAACATTACGCAGCAACTCATTCCTTTTGCTGCATCGCTCAGTACACCAGAGTTAAAAGGCAAGGTGATTGGCACACTGATGACGGGCCTCACTATCGGTATATTATTGTCACGAACCTTAAGTGGCTATGTGGGTGAGCAATTTGGCTGGCGCGCGGTTTTCATTATGTCCGCCGCTATCGCGATGATTTTCGGCGTTTTGCTTTACACGTTACTCCCAACCAATAAGCCAACAAGTACTATGCCGTATCCTAAATTAGTGGCGAGTATGGCTACATTATTTAAGAAACACAGTGTCTTGCGTCAGTCAGCACTGACCGGTTCGTTGTGGTTTGCTTCGTTTAATGCGCTTTGGGCTACATTGGCTTTGCATGTTCATGAAGCGCCGTTTAATTACAATGCGCAACAAGCTGGATTGTTTGGGGTTATAGCCTTGGCTGGCGTGATTGGTGCTAAGGTTTCAGGTTCGCTAGTTAGCAGGGTTGGTTCTCGCAACATGGTCAATATTGCGTTGGTGTTTATTGCGTCTGGTTTCGCAGTATCGGGAATGTTTGGAGACAGCTTAATTGGCCTAATCATTGGCATTATCCTTGTTGACCTTGGTGTGTTTAGTGCGCAAGTGTCAAATCAGGTACGTGTGTTCTCAATCGATCCTGCCGCGCAGAGTCGAATCAACGGCATCTATATGTTGGGCTATTACTTAGGTGGCGCATTTGGTTCATTTGCTGGCGTTATGGTGTTTGAGCAGTATGGTTGGCAAGGCGTTGCTGTGTTTAGCAGCGCAATGGTAGTAGGCAGTCTGATGGCGAACAACTTAGTGTCATCGAAGCTTAAACGCTCGCAACAAGTGGAACAATCTTAGGGTAGAAAGTAACAATGGGAGCAGCATGCTCCCATTTTAAGGTTGATGCTACTTGTCAAACATTCCTGAGGTTGCGACAGGGCGCAGGAATCTATGCGATGAATCATCGGGCACATTGGTTGAGTAAAACGCAATTACTAGGTCTTTGCCTGGAAAGACATACAGGCCTTGAGACTGAAGACTCGCCTTCCACATATCACCGTCGCTCCATATTGCATCCCATTGTCTGCTGTTGCCTAGACTGCTGTCATCATTGAGGCGGCTCACAAATTGTGGGCCATCAAAACCGGATATGTAATACCAATCGTACTAAATAACTGGTCATCCTAGCTTGTTAAAATACTTGATGACTGCGTTAGAATTTTTGATTGTAGAATAACTACTTATCGAAAAATTCTGTCTTGTCCTCGATAATTTTTCCTACGCTATTTCTGATCACTTACTTAGTGTGATTGGTATAAAAGTCTTATCGCGAACTTCACCACGAATACTCTAAATCATATTTATATTCTTTACATTGCCATTAATAAGAGCATCGAAGTGCCTTCATGGGCGGTGTTCAAATAATGCTCCGAAATTAGAGCTCCGATTGTCTGTTTGCTGTTTTGGATAAAGGAATAGTGGGATAGCTTGGCGTTTTAACGTCTTTCTGACACTCCAATCTGTAGGGAAAGTATGTTGCGCCGAGACTGAAATTGATAGCATAAAAACATGACCGACACTGCTTCCACCAAGGACAAAAACCGCCCATCACACCGAAAAATTATAGGGTGTGTTTTACTTCTAGTCGTGCTTGGTTGGGGAGCGTTCCACTACAGCGTTTCCTCAATGGTAGAACAACGCTTTTCTGGCCCCTTGTTTGAATTGCCTACTGTGGTCTACGCGCGACCAATGACCCTCAATCTTGACTTAGCGGTGAAACAGCAGGAAGTGGTCGATGAACTCAAGACCCTTAATTATCAATTAGTCGATAAGCCAGCACACAGTGGTGAGTACAGTGTGGCAGGCAATAACATTACTCTGGTACGCCGCCCCTTTGAATTTGCTGATGGCTTTCGTGATGTGCAGAGGGTCAAGCTGACGTTTAGTCGCTCACGCATTCAATCCATGGCTGATGTTGATAGTGGTATGGGGCTGGGCTTGTTCCAACTTGAACCTAAAATGATGGGTTTGATGGGGGAGGATGGCAATCAACATCGACTCTATCAGTCTTGGAAATCGATGCCGGAAGGTGTGGTAAAAGCGCTACTATTGACAGAAGATAGAGCGTTTTTCGAGCATGATGGTGTCTCAGTTACCGCTATTGCTAGGGCGTTCTTTACCAACGTCAAGGCGGGGCGAACTGTTCAGGGTGGCAGTACTTTAACCCAGCAATTGACCAAGAATCTGTTTCTTAGTAGTGAGCGCAGTTGGAGTCGAAAAATCCGCGAAGCCTATATGGCGCTACTCATCGACTCTCGCTATACCAAAGATGACATTCTAGATGGCTATGTGAACCAGGTTTATCTGGGCCAACAAGGTAAGGATGCGATCCATGGCTTTGAATTAGGTGCTCAGTTCTATTTCAATCGACCTCTACAAGAGCTACGAATAGACCAGCAAGCCTTGCTGGTGGCATTGATAAAAGGCCCGTCTTATTACAACCCTTGGCGCTTCCCTGAGCGAGCCAAGGCACGTAGAAATACGGTACTAAAATTACTGTCTGACGATGGTCATTTAGAACCTAAAGAATATGAAACGGCCATTGCTCGAGAGCTTGATATACAAGTGCGAGGCCATGTGAGTTTGAGTCGTCCAGCCTATTTTGACCTTGTTTCTGATGAGCTAGAAGTAGCACTGCCAGGACGCAGCATTAAAGGCGCACGCATATTCACCACCCTGGACCCTCTCTCCCAACAAAAAGCAGAAAGTAGCCTTTTATCAACGCTGCCATTGTTAGATGCCAAAGCGGGTGTGGAACTAGAGGCTGCGTTTATCAGCATCGATTACAGTAATGGTGCCATTCGCGCGATAGTCGGAAATCGAAACCCTAATTTTGCTGGATTCAACTATGCGCGCCATGGTAAACGACAAGTGGGGTCAATAATCAAACCGGCAGTGACCATGGCTGCACTTCGTTCCCCTGAAAAATACAATCTAGCCAGTGCCTTAGACGATAAACCTCTGACTGTTAAGCAGCCCAATGGAGACAATTGGAAGCCTCGCAATTACAGCAGAGAGTTTTGGGGAGAAGCCTCCCTGTATGCTTCACTTGCACACTCTCTTAATGTTCCCATGGTGAACTTAGGCATGGAGTTAGGATTAGAGAATGTGGCTGATTTTATTGAGCAATTGAGTGGACAACACAATGAGATAAACCCCCTTCCATCAATGGTGCTTGGGGCCTTTGAAATGACGCCTCTCGAGGTAAGCGGGCTATATCAACCCATTGCAAATCACGGTGCGAGGCAGCAAGCGTATTTGATCAGTGAGGTGGTTGATGCAAAGAGTAAGATCTTATATCAGCATAAGCTTAATCCAGAGCAGGTTGCGCCTGAACAAGCCGCAGATTTAACCATAGCGGCAATGCAGGGAGCGGTGAGCGAGGGCACGGCTAAATCACTGGGCTCTGTAGGTGTTAAGTACAAGCTAGCAGGAAAAACAGGCACCACTAATAACAACCGAGATAGCTGGTATGTGGGCGTTGATGGACGTGAGCTGGTGACGGTTTGGCTTGGGCGGGGGGACAACGGCAACACTAAGCTAACCGGTGCAACGGGTGCGTTATCTGTATATAGACATTACGTCACGCAACGTGGAGCGATAGAAATTAGTCCTCATTATGCCGATGATGTTGAGATGGTCAACTTTAGCCGTCGTGGTCAGGGAAAACTCGCAGCAAGTTGTGGTCGTGGCTCAGTCACCCTGCCAGTTTGGGGCGCAAGTCAATTTACTTCATCGGGGTGTGTTGGAGATGAAATAACGAATTTTTTCAAGAGCTTGTTTAATTAAGCCCAAAAAGGATACCAAAGATTTGCAAGTAAAAATCGAGTCAGGCATTGATTGCCCCATAGATGATGTGAGTTCAGTGACTCTAAAGGGTGTTTTAGCATAACCCTTCTCTTTAAATACCCGCATAAGCAATATGCTTAATCGTCACGACAAATAGCCTGAATTGTTAAAAGTTGAGGGGCAAGAGACTATGCCCCTTGATTTTATTGGGGTATTTGCAATGCAAAAGTCGTTCTCTCTTATAGATAAGCCAACCTTCTTTGGCGCTCTATTTTTACTCTTGAGTGTGGTGTTCCCGCTCATACTATTTCCAGTTCAAGGTGCCAACTGGATCTCGGTTGCTAAGTCGTTTATGACCGACAAGCTCGGGGTGTTATACCTTGCCCTTGGCATCGCTGCTATGTGTTTTATGATTTACACCATCTTCAGTGATCTTGGGCAGATCAAGCTAGGTGATGCCGATGAACAGCCAGAATTTAGCAATGCCTCATGGGCCGCTATGCTGTTCTGCGGCGGTATTGGCGCCAGTATTTTATATTGGGGCTGCATTGAGTGGGCCTACTATTACCAAACTCCTCCTTTTCAACTTCAAGCAGGAAGCGAAGAAGCGATACGCTGGGCCGCAACCTATGGTCTTTTCCACTGGGGACCTATCGCATGGTCTATCTACCTTATTCCAGCCCTGCCGATTGCTTACTTTTACTACGTTCGTAAGCAACCCGTATTAAAGATTTCTAGCGCTCTGATGCCTGTATTGGGTGAGAAACGTGCCAATGGTGGTATCGGGAAACTCATCGACGTGTTGTTTATCTTTGGCATGTTGGGTGGCGCAGCCACAACCCTAGGCTTGGCAGCACCGCTAATCAATGGTGGTCTGCATCATATCTTTGGTATTCCTAACAATACCCTAAGCCAGGTGGCTGTTTTACTTCTGTGTACCGCTATTTTTGGCTACTCAGCTTATGCGGGTTTAGAGAAAGGAATTAAGTTTCTAAGCAATATAAATTTCTGGGGTGCGATGGGGCTATTGCTGTTTGTGTTAGTGGCAGGGCCTACCGTGTTCATCTTAGAAACTGGCTTGGACTCTATTGGTCGAATGCTGTCGAACTTCTTCATGATGGCGTCTTGGGCTGAACCCTTTGGTGGCTATGGCGAGTTTAGGGACACTCATTTCCCGCAAGATTGGACCATCTTCTACTGGGCATGGTGGCTAGTGTTTGCACCTTGTATGGGGCTGTTTATTGCGCGTATCTCTCGCGGCAGAACCATCAAACAAATGGTGGTAGGGTCAATCTTCTACGGCTCTTTAGGTTGCTTCTTGTTCTTTATCGTACTGGGTAACTACGGTCTCTCTTTACAGCTTACTGGTGAGCTAGATGTGGTCAGTATCCTCAATCAATCTGGCGCTCCTGCCGCTATCTTTGCGACCTTGGATACCTTACCTATGGGGACTATGGTTATCGGGGTTTTTACGCTGCTGTGCGTCATCTTTACCGCTACCTCTTTTGACTCTATCTCATACATCTTGGCGTCGGTGGTACAAAATGATGTGACTGAAGAGCCAATGCGTTGGAACCGTCTGTTTTGGGCCTTTACCTTATCATTTCTACCGACCGTATTGATGTTTATGGGGGGCTTATCGACGCTGCAAACCGCTGCCATTGTCGGTGGTCTGCCACTGTTGGTTATCTCTATGATGTTAATGGTGTCCTTTGTGCGTGCGGCGACACTTGATATTAAACATCAGCCGGAATATGAAGAGCCAACGATTAACATCGAAGACCTTCCTGAGATGGATCCATGGTCAGCTGAGGGTATGGCGCTAGCTCAGTTTGAGCGCTTTAAAGATTTGGCGCAACAAGCCGCTGAAGAAGAGCGTGAGGCGATGGCAAGCCTAATGAGTATGCGAAAGGAAATTCGAGCCTATGCCCTTGAGCATCACAATGACGCACATTGCGCAAATCATCACCTGCCTGAAGAGATGCAATCTGAGCTACAGAAATTAACGGACGAACTGATGATGGCAAAAGAGAAGAAACAAGCCATGTCAGAACAGGCACAAGAATTAAGAATGACGTTCAACGCCATTATCTTAGAAGGTTTATCTGCAAATATGGCAACTTCCTAGGCACATAGCAGATATTATTAAGCCGAGTCGCAAGACTCGGCTTCTTTTTTGAATTGATGTTATCGATTGTAGCCTAGGGTCTGTTTCGTCAGGTTTGCATCGATGGATTGATCGCCCTTCATTCGCTCCCACAATGTGCTTAAATGCTCAAAACCTCTTTGACTTGGAAAGCGCTGCGGCGCGTCGGCTAATATCCAATTACCAGCCTCATCACGCTCGGCATAGACAAACTCAAATGAAAGATTGTTGCCCATGCCAAGTCGCAAGTCCGAGACAATGAGTGAATCGTTCTCTTCGCGGTAATTTAAGTAGTTATGCGAGAAGGCTTTCAGCCCTTCTAATGTTGCTGGCTTTTCTTCTAGAGGCCATGCACCTAATGGGCGAGCCAAAAAGTCGATATTAGTGTCTTTATCGAGTATTGATGCAAGGCCTTCCCAATAGTAATCGTCGTCCATCACCACCACGCGCCAAAGTACTGTATTAAACGGGGTTGGGGTGATCATGACCTGTTTGTTTGGCAGGTTTTGCGCGGCTAGGTTATGTTCGACTCGATTGGCTATGTATTGCTGAGCGGCAAAGCCCCAGCCTAGGTATAGGGTCGACAGAAGCAACACGCTTTGACACCATCTAGCCCCCATTGTTTTGGAGAACAGAGCGACAATAATCGCCATTAATAATGGGAGCGTATAGAGCGGGTCGATGATGAAGATATTGCGCAGTTCGAAATAGCCCTCAAACGGCCAAATAAGCTGCGTGCCATAGGTGGTCATGGCGTCAAGAAGTGTATGGGTTACGAGCACGCTTACGGTCAGTACAGATACTCGCTTGAAACTCCAGAACGCATCGGGACGAAATCGGCAGTAAAGCCAAGATAACAGCAGTGCAAACGGAGGCAATAGCAATAAAGAGTGTGTGAAGCCGCGATGCTTAATGGTGTTGCTGACTGCATCTCCATAATCGAGTACAACATCAAGGTCGGGGAGTGTGCCAAGTACGGCACCAGCTAACAGCACCTTGGCATTGCATTGCTTTCCTGCAACAGCACCGGCAATGGTTGCCCCTAGCGCTGCTTGTGTTACTGAGTCCATTGATTTCCTTTTATCGAAAACGTTCTTTAAATGAAGAGGGTATAAGATCAACGTAATAATGGTTCTGCCACTATACCTTAATTGCCAGCGCCGCGAATCACACCGAGCATAGCCTCACTGGCTTTTGATACATAGTGCTCTTTACTCCAGATAGCGGCAAGCTCCCAGCGAATGTTCTGTTTAATGGGTACAAAGCAATAGTCATCACTATTGAGTCTTCTACAGATGGGTTCGGGCATGAAGCTCACACCCGTTCCACTCTTTACCATAGCTGCCAAAAAGTCCCACTGACTGCTTCTAACTCCGATTTTAGGTGTGAACCCGTGCTCAAGACACATCTGGTTGATTACCTCTGAGATAATAAACTCAGGGTTATACAGATAAAATGGCAGATCCTTAAGTTCGACAATATCGAGTTGTTGTTTATTTTCCCACTGCTGTGTTTTTGGTAATACAGCAAAGATGGGATAGCTGCCAATCGCCCAAGTGTTAAATCTTGGGTCGGGTTCGGTAAGCATGGTAATGGAAATATCAATTTTTCCATCAAGTACAGCACGCTCCAGTTTACGACTGCCGCTCTCTACGATTGAAACCTCTATGTCTGGATACTGAAGAGAGAACTCCTGAATGAGGTGGGTATAAAGATGACCCACCATTGGGGGGATCCCTAGGGTAATCTTGCCACTTTTGAGCTGTTTTAGATCGTTGAGCCGCACTTCTAACTCTTGTTGTTGAAACAGTATCGACTGTGCGTATTGAAAGACGATCTCGCCAGCATCGGTTAATCCTAGATCCCTGCCATTGCGATAAACGAGGGCTTGCCCATAAGCGCTTTCCAAAGATTTAAGCGCCTTGCTAATCGTAGGCTGAGTGACAAAAAGCTGTTCAGAGGCTTTGGTAAAGCTTTTGCTTTGGATCAGGGTGACAAAGTACTGAAGCTCTTTCATGGTCATATTTACATTCCTTTTTGGAATACTTTGTGATTATTTTATTCATTGGAGTTTGGTTATTCAATGTTTGATAATTTAATCACCATTTCGTCAGCCGTATTTTCAATGAACAGCTTAAAACTAAAACACATAGGCATGACCATCATACAAATCGTAGCGCTCTGTCTAATTTGGCTATTCTCCGACTGGCTTGTGTCCACTTTACATATTCCTTTGCCTTCGAACGTGCTTGGTATGTTCTTATTATTGGCTTTATTGTTTAGCAAAGTGGTCAAAGTGAAATGGCTTAAAGCGGGTTCTAACTGGTTGATAGCCGAAATGCTGTTGTTCTTTATTCCTGCGGTTATCGCCATTGTGAACTATCAAAGTTTGTTTGAGCAGCAAGGGCTAAAGATTGCTCTGGTTATAGGCGCTAGTACCATCTTCGTTTTATCGGTAACGGCGCTGGTGGTGGATGTGGTTTATCGCTATGAGCTTAAAAAACTTCGGAGTACTCGATAATGCACACGTATCTAGCTATTTTCTGTTTTGTTTTTACTGTTATGGGTTATTACTTTACCAAGTCACTGCATGGTCGATTCAACAAGACTTGGTTGATACCTCTGGTTTCGGTGCCGGTGTTGATTGTTGCAGCGCTGCTACTGCTGGGAATTAGCTATGACGACTATATTCAAGAATCCCATTGGTTGGTTTGGATGTTAGGGCCAGCGACTGTCGCATTTGCTATCCCTGTGTATGAAAACAGACGATTGATCAAAAACCATTGGCTGTCGATCTCTCTTGGGGTAGTCGTTGCGGTGATTGCTGCTCTAGTGAGTACGATATTACTGAGCAAAGGTATGCATCTTTCTGAGTTGCTACAGAAAAGCTTAGCGGTTCGCTCGATTACCACACCTTTTGCAGTAGTGGCTTCCAAAGCCATTGGTGGTCAGCCCGATCTCACCGCAATATTTGTCGTTATGACGGGTATCGTCGGTATTGTCGTTGGTGAAACTATGCTGAGCCTATTTAGAATCCGCTCTTGTCACGGCAAAGGGGCCGGTCTTGGGGCGTGTGCTCATGGCTCGGGCACAGCAATCGCCTATGGCATTCACTCCAAGGCGGGGACTATTGCAAGCCTAATCATGCTGTTTTCAGGGGTAGCGACGGTTCTGCTGTCACCTGTTATCGCTCTGCTTGTGTAGTTTATACCAATCGTAGTAAATAACGGGTCATCCTGGCTTGCTAAAACACTCGATAACGGCGTTTTTCCTACGCTATCTCTGACCACTTTCTTACTGTGATTGGTATTATATCGCTGTATCCCATACGAAAGGCAATGTCGCTAATACTCTCACTTGATTGCGCTAAAAGCTGCGCGGCTTTGCTTAAGACCGCTTGTTTCTTTATTTCTTTGAGGGTACTTATTAGGGCTGATTTCAATAGGTTGATGCTTATTAAACAGAGAACGAATAGAGCTCAATACACTAACGCGACTGAGCTCTTTGCTTCAATGGGTTAGAAGCTGTAACGCATACCCAGCATTACTTCGTCTTGGTCGTTGTCACCGATACCTCCTTGGCCTTCGTCAAGCAGGTTGATCTTGTAGCTGCCGAAGAAGGCTACGTCACCCATATAGCGCGCGTATTCGATACCAACGAAGTTGATATCCAGATCTCGAGTATCTTCTGCATGGAAGTAGCTGTAAGTTAGGTTCACGTTGTTTTGGCCAAACGCGTAACCTAAGTAGGCATCGGCTGCATTGTAGTTTGAGCCCTTAACATATTGATTGTTTTCAACAGCAGTAGATATAGTACCGCCTTGGTATAACGCTGCTAGCCAAAGACCGTTTTCATGGGTGTATTTTGCTGCTGCCATAAACGCGTCAGTGGTATCAGTGTCATTGCCGTTACCGTACGTCTCGTCACTAGCGGCATAACCCACACCAATGTCTAGACCGAAAGGCAGAGCGTATGCCACAACAGCGCCGTAGCCGTTACTTTGTGCAGATTCACTGTCTGAATTAAAATTGCCGTCAACTTGTACTGTCAGGCCTGAATTAGTAGTCCACTCATAGCGCAGTACGTTTTTAGCTCTGTCTGCGGTAGCGACTGTGTATTCGTTGATGTAGCCACTGTAGGTTTCTGCGGCATCGGTCCAGTCCGTCAGATATGTCACAGCGTTGTTTTGGTGACCATAGTAGAAGTTACCAATATTTGTTTCTACGCCTGCGTATAAGAAACGAGTGTTAACGGCAACGTCATCCTTTGCACCATCTTCGTTCTCGGTCAATTCAAACTCATACTTACCAAAGAAGGCAATTTCTTCAGATAAATTTTGAGTGCCATCAACGCTTAAACGAACGCGAGAGGCGTCAGAGTAGGTATGATCGTTACTGTCTGTCTTGTTTGCATCTGAGAAGTTGCCACGCACTTCCGCGCGCCCGCCAAAGTTTAGAATAGTATCTTCGTTTTGATAAACGGTTGCTGCTGAAGCTAAAGTGGAGGCGAAGATACTAGATACTGCAATAGTCGATAGTTTTAATTTCATGGTAAAACCAAATTTCCTTTTAGTAAAAAAGACCCACCCAATATTCGTGGGAGTAATTCATTATTATTCTTTAATTAATTGTGCTTTTAATATTTAACGATAATAAAAGTACGAAGTGGATTTTTTAATAATATGCAGGAGTTGTACAATCGTGTTTGATGGATCAAGTCCTCATAAGGGCAACTTGAGAAGGCACTGAGGCGACGGGATTAGCATTGTGGTTATTGCCTGTGGCTATCCAATTGAATAGCATAATAAAAGCAGGTGGAGCCTTTCTAAGTCTTGAGAGTGTTTGATTCTAAAGTCGTAGTGAACTGTTATAGTGTTTACGATGATCAATGCTCAAATCAAAGCTGTGGCGTTCTATTTTCTTATTATAAATGAAGGTGGTTAGTAATCATTAATGATACTTATATGTGCAGCGATATTTAAAAAAATATGGTTATATTGGTTTAGTCTTATTAAATCTAGGAATTAAAATCCAGATTACAGCCAATAATATAACGGCATAAGTCATAGCTAACCCAATTGAGAATAAGACTAGAACACATAAGATTGTCGAAAATATCGCAAGAGCTTTTTCTTTGCCGTTGAGTAGCTTGACGGCACTTAGCATCGCAAACAGATAGATCACCACGAAGATCCCATTGGCTAAGGTCAGAAACACTTCGATATCTATATTTGAAAGTTCTCCAAATACACACGATAACGCTAAAGTAATGCCAACAATGACCGTGGCTACAGATGGCACTCCCTTGATTGATATTCGTGCTATCGAGCTTGAGGGTTTGTACTCTCTTGCCAGTGACCAAATCATTCGCGCTAAGCTTTGTGTGTACAGGTTGATGGTGGCAAAGCATGCCAAGAATCCGGTTAAGCTGATTAACCACGTAAGCCCAGAGCCAAACAAGAGATTGGAAAGATAAGGCACTGAGGTGGTATTTAACTCTTGTGTTCCAAAGGCGTGATGCTTTAGCACAACCAAAGAAAAGAGGTAGTAAACAGTGCCCGCGATAAGGCAACCCACCAAGATAGCGATAGGGTAATCCCGCTCAGGTCGCTTAAACTCTTCGCCCATATGCGCAAAGGCTTCAATGCCAACAAAGCACCAGAACATCACCGCTACAGCACTGCCAATGGCAGGAAGGTTATTGGTAGGAGAAGATGCGGGAATACTGTCAGAAACTGAAATGTCACCAAACCACACAAAAAGCCCAACTAGTACCAATATTCCAATTGCAATGCCGGTTTGGAACTGACTGGATATTTTACTACCTGAAAAGTTTACAACCATTAAAAGAGCAACCACAAGCAACTGGGCAATCAATGGTTGCCCTAGAAAGTGGGGTAAAAACTGTTGAGCAAACCCACCGGCGATAGCAATGGCTGCCGGAACACCTACAGGGATAACACTGATAAATAAAAGAGCGATGGCTTTTTCAAGGCGAGATCCAAAGGCCTGCTTTACAAAGTAAGAGGCTCCTCCTGCATTGGGATAACGTTTACCGAGAGCGGCAAAGGTGAAGGCAATTGGGCACACCGCAAAGATAAGCAACCACCATGCCCACAGCATATCTTGTCCGGCAATGCTGGCTGCGATAGCGGGCACCATGAAAAGCCCTGTACCAAGCAGGGTGGTGGACATCTGGCCTATGCCACCAATCAATGTAATCTCTCGTTTTAACCCTGACATAGCCTTCCTAGATATGCGTTTTGAGATTTGAACTTAACACTAAGCGCTAGTGTGTAGCGTTGGCACGCTCTAGTAGCTCGCTCTGTGTATAGTTTTCTGCCTCTCTACCTTCCGCTATCAAATCAAGCACCTGATAATCAGTAAGAGTAGAGAACTCTTTGTTTAAATAGTCGCGAAAAGCCTGTTCGTTAGGCCACTTACCCCGAACGATATAACCATCATCCTTATCGAAGTCTTCGGTCTCAAAAAACGAAAAATCCGTCATACCAATGTTGTGGCAATACAGTACTAGATACACGATGAATCCTTGAGAAAAGCTTGTTAGGTTAAGTATTTAAAGTGAATCGATCATGATTTGCAAGGCTTTATAGGATTCTTAAGCTGTGGATTGTCTGGCTTATGTTTTAACTCGAATAAATCCTAAACAGAACTGTAAGATAACCGTAAATTCTCTTTCTCATTAACAACTTACACATTTTAGCGTTTTACTATCCGTGCAAATTGTTGCAGTGGAAGTCATATGAAAAAGTTAGTAAACCTCTTGGCGGTAGTGGGTTTGTGTGTATCGCTCGGTGCCAAGGCTGAAACGGGAATTGGTGTATCTGTGGGTAAGCCGTTTTGGGGGCTAGATGTGGCCCACAATGGCTTTCGAATGAATGTGAGTCTGGATGATCAATTTGGCATTGGAGCGAACAAAACCTTTGCGGTGTCGGGTACGCCAATGTATTTCTTTATTGGTGGTCAGTATGTGGACAGAAACCAGCACTATATTGCCCTGACTCCGGGCATTGGCGCGGAGTTTCGAGTGAAGCCTGTTGGGTTTTATATCGATCTTACCCCAGCGATTTATCTTGATGAACTGGATGTTGAGTTGGAAGCAAGAGCAGGGATTAAGGTGTATTTCTAGCGGAGCGTGATTTCATTCATGGGATAATTTGAACTTAAGTATCGGTACTACGTAAGAATGGTCATTGTTGCTGTGAGGGAATAACCATGAAAACGCTTCTTTTATCTGCTTTGCTTTGGCTTTCGTTTGTTTCAACATCGTTTGCTGGCACAACACCTTGGCTGCCTTGCTACGTCAATGGCGAGTATGTTGGCAACATTATGATTACTGAGTGCCGAAAACAAAACGGCAAGGTCTATAAAAACGAAAAGTAGTCGGTAGTTGAGAACTTACAGTTGAGAACCTAGAAATGAAAGCCTAGAACATCCATTGTTCTAGGCTTGGGCGTTTATTACATCGATGCATATCAGATGTCAGTGGAAGTCATTGGTTTTGGGGGTTATCCTGCGGCATTCTCTGCGGTCACTCACCATTTAGGGATGCGTACCCTTGAGCTTACTCGTTGTCGCCGTTCTGCTATTGCTTTGGTCTCCAACTCGAAACTTTCTTATTGGCTTCTTTTCACCCTTCATCTTCTTCATCGTGCTGTGCCTAGCCGCGATCGCTTTTAGCTAATGGGCCTTTAAGCGGAGCGACACAGTTGACCGGTAAGACAATCCTGTTTTGCCTCGATAATAGTGCGAGCGAGTTGCGCGAAACCAAATCCACCCTCTTCATTTAAAAGCACGCTAGGCTTGTGCGTTAGTTGAGGCAACACCTTTTGAATGTTACGCACGCCAAATGTAGTGGGTAGCCAAGCAAACATGGCCTCATCATTTTGCGAATCACCAATATAAATCACCTTGTCTAAGTCGATGTCACTAAAAGGTGAGTGTGCCTTGAGATAGGCTTCACTTGTTACGCGCTTACTGTGCTTGCCTATCCAAACATTAAGATGAATAGAGCTAAGAGATGCGTTGACTGTCTTACTATCAATAACCACAGCTCTCGCTTTCGTCAGCAACTCCTTTGCTACTTGTTCACTGACGGACTCTCTGTCTTGGCTGAGGTTAATTGCTACATCGCAAAAGCGAAATGGCTGGTCTGCTGCAAAATCAATACCCTCATAATCTTCCAAGATTTTAGCAAGAGCCGTTTTAAGCGCTGTTTGCTCAAGATGCATTTGAGATAGAGGGATATTCGATTCGGTTGCAAAGCCAGATTCGTTTTGGCTCATCCAAAATGCGCCATTTTCTCCGATAGCGCCATGAACGGGCCAAACCTTAGCGATTTGATCGCACCAACCTGCACACGCTCCTGTAACAGCGACTACCTTTACTCCAACTTCTTGTAGATCGTACAGGGCTTTTAAGGTGATATCGGGAAGTTGTCCCTCCCAGGTCAACGTATCATCTACGTCAGTCAGCAGCCATTCGATGTTCGCCAGTTGCTGCTGCTCAATTGAGTGTAGTGGTTTAAGCATTCACCACCTCTTTTACACACTCTTGGTGAGAGGAAAACTCGATGCGTTTTTCGCTTGTCGAATCAAATAAGTGCAAGTGCTGGTGGCTAAAAGTAAGGCCTAGAATATCACCTGACTTAATGCTTTCGTGTCCATCCACGCGCACTACCAGTCTTTGTTCACTGCTATCTAAGGTGTGACAATAAAGCAAGAGATCAGCGCCCAATGCCTCTATGAGCTCGACCTTGACGGAGAACTTTGGTGTGTTTTGCTCAACGAATAGATGCTCAGGGCGAAGGCCAACCTTGACTTTCCCTAAGGCTAAGTCTTGAGTCGCAATGGCGGTGAGTGAGTCGGCAACGTGCATACCAAGCTCACTGATCTGTCCATCTAGGATGTTCATGGCAGGTGAGCCCATAAAGGTCGCCACAAATAGAGAGGCTGGAGCATCGTAGATCTCCAATGGAGACCCTACTTGCTCAATATCGCCCTTGTTTAATACCACCAATTTATCAGCCAGCGTCATGGCTTCTACCTGATCATGGGTAACGTAGACAGAGGTTGTATTGAGACTCTTCTGTAAGCGTTTGATCTCAAGGCGCATTTGAACACGCAGCTTAGCATCTAGGTTGGATAAAGGTTCATCAAACAGGAACACCTTGGGCTTGCGAACAATAGCGCGGCCCATTGCGACGCGTTGACGCTGCCCGCCAGATAGTTGCTTAGGTTTGCGATCTAATAATTGGGAAAGTTCAAGCATTTCTGCCGCTTGCGTAACCAACTCATGGATTTCTTTCTTGGGTGTTTTTCGGTTTCGCAGTCCATAGGCCATGTTGTCGTAAACCGACATATGCGGATACAGGGCGTAGTTTTGAAAAACCATAGCGATATCGCGCTCGCCGGGTTCTCTATCATTCACCACCTTATCGTCAATGCTGAGTTCGCCACTTGAGATTTCTTCAAGACCGGCGAGCATGCGAAGCAGGGTGGATTTACCACAGCCACTTGGGCCAACGAGCACAACCATTTCGCCGTCATCAATAGAAAGATTAAGGCTATGGATAGCTTGATATCCATTTGCATAGCGCTTTGCGATATTTGAAAGAGTTAGGGTAGACATAATTTATTTCTCCGAGTCCACTAGGCCTTTAACAAAGGCTTTTTGCATCGCAATAACAACGATAACAGGGGGTAGCATGGCAATAATGGTGGTGGCCATGATCTTGTTCCATTCAATCACGCCATCGACGACGCCAAGCATCTGCTTGATGCCCATAACAATGGTGTAATAACTGGCGTCAGTAGTGATGAGCAATGGCCATAGATACTGGTTCCATCCGTAGATGAAGGTAATGACAAACAGCGCCGCGATATTGGTTCGTGATAGTGGCAGCAAGATGTCAAAAAAGAACTTGATAGGGCCTGCGCCATCTATGCGAGCGGCTTCGACTAATTCCTTGGGAACAGTCAGGAAAAACTGCCTAAACAAGAACGTGGCGGTGGCACTGGCAATCAATGGAATGGTAAGCCCATAGTATGAATTCAACATGTTGAGATTTGTTACTACCTCAAAGGTGGGCATGATTCTTACTTCTACAGGCAGCATTAGGGTGAAGAAAATCATCCAGAAGGCGAGCATTCTTCCCGGAAAGCGAAAGAACACCACAGCGTAGGCAGACAGAATAGAGATAGTCAGCTTGCCTATGGTAATGCACATTGCCATCACGAAAGAGTTCAACAGCATTTGCGGGATAGGCAGGGTGCTGTTGTTGTACGCCTCGCTACCTGAAAGCAGGTCTCTGAATACACTGAATCCAAGGTCGCCAAACCACAGTGGCGTGCCAGTCGCAAACTCTGTATTGCTATGAGTAGTCGCCACCAGAGCAATCCATACCGGAAGAGCGATGGAAACGATGCCTACAGTCAAGACTAGGTGACAAAAGAGTTTGAATAGCGGTCGTCTTTCTACCATTAGTAAGCCACCTTCTTTTCTACATATTTAAATTGAATCACAGTCAGTGAGGCAACCAGTGCCATCAATATCACGGACTGTGCTGCCGATGAGCCTAGATCTAGGCCAATAAAGCCATCGTTATAGACCTTGTAAACCAGGGTTGAGGTGCTGTTGCTTGGTCCGCCTTGCGTCATGGCATGAATGACTGCAAAGGTGTCGAAGAAGGCGTATACGAAATTCACCACTAACAAGAAAAAGCTGGTTGGTGAGATAAGGGGAAAGCTGATGCTCATAAAGCGCTTGATCGGTCCGCTTCCATCAATGGCGGCGGCTTCATGCAGAGATTTAGGCACTGACTGTAGCGCAGCTAAGAAGAACAAAAAGTTGTAGCTGATCTGTTTCCACGTAGAGGTAATAACCACCATCCACATGGCATGATCGCCATTCAGCGTAGGGTTCCAGTTTACTCCCAAGGCTTTTAATACCTCAGTGATGACGCCAATGGTTGGGTCAAAAAGAAACAGCCATAAGGAACCGGCGACAACGGGAGCGACGGCGTAAGGCCAGATAAGAAACGTCCTGTAGAAGGTTGCCCCACGCAGAATCTGCTCTGCAAATGCCGCCAATACTAGCGCTGAAACTAAGGCCAGTACTGCCACACACACACTAAACATCATGGTGGTAGAAAAAGAGTCCCAATACAGCTGATCATTGAACAGTCTGATGAAGTTTTCCAACCCCACAAATTCGCGACTGATGCCAAAGGCATCTTCGAGTTGAGTGGATTGGAAAACCGCCTGCCCAGCAGGCCAGATAAAAAACACTAAGGTGATGATCAGTTGGGGCGCTATCAAGGCTACAGGTAGCCACTTGTGCTTAAACACAACTTGAGATGACATAATGGTAAGTCCAAAAGGCGCCACCCAAATATAGGTGGCGCAGTACTAAGTTACTTTTGTGTGCGCTCGAAGCGACGCAGTTGCTGATCCCCACGCTCAACAGCGGTGTTCAAAGCTGTTTTCGCTGATTTTCTGCCAGCCCAAACTGCCTCTAACTCTTCGTTGATGATGTCGCGCGTTTGTAGGAAATTACCAAAGCGAATGCCCTTAGAGTTTACGGTTGGCTCGCTTGAGGTCATCTGCAATACAGCGGTATCCGTGCCTGGGTTTTTGCTGTAGAACCCTTGCTCTTTCGTTAGCTCGTACGCCTCTTTAGTGATGGGTAGGTAGCCAGTAAACTGATGCCAGCCAGCCTGAACTTCTGGGCTAGATAGGTAGCTGAAGAACTTAGCTACGCCTTTGTATTCAGCATCAGAGTGACCGCGCATTACCCAAAGAGATGCACCGCCAATGATGGTGTTTTGTGGCTTGGAAACCAGCGTGTCATCGTATGGAAGCTCAGCTACACCAATCTTGGTGTTTTGCATATTCTCTTGGATTCCAGCAAGGCCTGCCGAAGAGCCCATCGTCATGGCACATTCGCCAGTGTAAAACAGCGGCATACCGTCTGACTGGCGACCGCCATATTTGAAGATGCCTTCTTCTGACCATTTTCCTAACTGTTCAACGTGCTTAACAAAGGGTTCTGAGTTAAAGCGATAGTCAGTATCAAAGCCATCGAAGCCGTTGTTATTGGTGGCAACAGGGATGTTGTTGCGGGCACCAAAATTTTCGATCTGTACCCAAGATTGCCATGTGGTCGTGAAGCCACACTTTTCACCGGAAGCGATTAACTTGCGAGAGACGGCTTCCATCTCTTTCCATGTTTTTGGTGCTTCCTTGATACCTGCTTTTTCAAACATATCTTGGTTGTAATACATTACAGGTGTAGAGCTGTTAAACGGCATTGAGAGCATCTTGCCATCGTTAGAGGTGTAGTAACCTGTTACAGACGGTAGATAGTCATCAGCATCGAAGGGTTCTTTTGTGTCTTCCATTAATTGGTAAACAGGGTAGATGGCTTGCTGTGCGCCCATCATAGTGGCAGTGCCTACCTCAAAAACCTGCACAATAGCCGGTTGCTCTTTTGCACGAAAAGCAGCAATAGCACCCGTCATAGTTTCCGCATAGCTGCCTTTGAAAACAGGCTTAATTTCATACTCTGATTGGCTAGCGTTAAAGTCAGCGGCAATCTCGTTTACCTTTTGACCTAAAGAGCCACCCATGGCGTGCCACCATTCAACTTCTGTTTTAGCTTGAGCGTGAGCACTGACTAGTGCAGTTGCGAGTAAAGCGCCGGTTAGGTGCTTGATAGACATAACGTTTCCCTTTTTCGTTGGCTGAAAGAAAGCGAATGTTCAATTTTGTTCATATTCGCTTTTTTGTGTTCAAGTGAAAGTTAAACGAGATAAATGACGCTTCAGTGACAGAAAAATGAACTTATTTGAAACCGAATAAATTAAAAAATGTGACATAATTCAGTCATAAAACGCTGACACTCTACAAGTGAATCAATATGAACACAGAGTGAACTCAGATGAAAAAGGAACGCAAAACGACGGCTCATCGCGGTGTCTCAAGCCTAGCGCCTGAGAATACAATGGCGGCTTTTAAGCTGGTTAAGGAGCATGGCAGTCAGTGGATTGAGATTGACGTGCAATTGTCGGCAGACGGGGTACCTATGGTTATCCATGATCGCACGGTTAACCGTTGCACCAACGGGCGTGGCAGTGTGAGAGAGATGAGCGTGTCGCAACTAAAGATGTTGGATGCAGGAGGATGGTTTGACGATAGGTATGTTGGTGAACGCATCCCAACCCTAGAAGAGACGCTTTTATATGTGCAGGAGGCTGGGCTTCATCTCAACATTGAGCTTAAGGTGTACCCTGAAGATAACGTCCTCGCTTTATGCGATAAAGTGAAAGAGGTCGTTGAAGAGTCAGAAATACCACTGTCACAGGTGTTGTTTTCGAGCTTTGACAATCAGGCGCTCTATCAGATGATGCTAACATTGCCCTTGGTGAGAAGAGGCCAGCTTTGGCAACAAATCCCTGATGAGGCTCTTGCTTTACTGCATAAAATCGAGGCCTATAGTGTTCATTGTGATTACCGTTTTCTGGTCAAGCAAGAGGCTGAATTAATAAAAGAAGCAGGTTATCAGTTGTTTTGTTACACACCTAATTTCCCTGAGTTGGTCGAGAAGCACTGGCAATGGGGCGTAGATATGATGATAACGGACGACCCTAAAGCCTATGCTTTAACTCTGGAAAGTTGATAGTTGATATTACCAATATGCAAAATCTGAGTTTACGCCAACAACAAATGCTAGAGATGATCTCCTCCCAAGAATACTGCAGTGTGGAGGCGCTCTCGGAGCATTTTTCGGTCACTACCCAAACCATCCGCCGAGATATTAATGAGCTATGCACCTTAGGATATGCACAGCGGCATCATGGTGGGGTAGGTTTACCTGTGACGCTTGCGAACCGTAGCTACATTTCCAGGGTGAGCACCAATCAAGATGAAAAACGTGCGATAGCCCGTGAGGTAGTCCAGAGGATCCCTGATGGCAGTACCGTTTTCCTAGGAATAGGAACAACCATTGCAGCTATAGCTGAACAGTTACTCAATCATACCCAGTTGCGCGTAGTGACCAATAATTTCCAGGCCGCTCATATCCTTTCTCAATACGATCATATTGAAACCTGGATGCCCGGAGGAAGATTACGCAGTACCGATGGTGATATTGTTGGTGAGGAAGTCAGCCGATTCTTTGAACAGTTCGTCGCCGATATAGGCATAGTAAGCTGTGCATCAGTATCTCAAGTAAGAGCGGTATCCTCTCACTTATCTGAAACAAATCCGATGAATGAAATGGAGATTGCTATGGAGCATGAGCTTCGTGAGGCGCAGGTCAGCCAAGTGATCTTGGCTAATTCTCAGCAGAAGTGGCTAGTAGCGAACAGCAGCAAATGGCACAGAAAGGCCAATGCACGTGTCGCCGAGCTTGATTATTTTGACCATGTGTTTGGTGATAGAAACAAGTGTTGAGTTGGTTGCTGTTAGTGACACACGGCTAAAGAAAGGTTGCTTTTAAATGGATTATCTATCTTAAAATCAATTGCATCATGCGTTTTTGCGCAAAGATAATATAGTGCATAGAAGGCGCGGCTATTCAATAACTCGCTGAGTTTCAATAGTACGACGACTTGTCTTTAGACAATGAAGCCTACACATCTTTTTGCCACAAATGTTAAGACACATTTGCCAAATCTTTTGCTTAGATTCACTGTTCAAGCATTTGACCTGTGATGCACACAAATGACCGTCCAATATCAATCTTTCAATATGCTCAGCACTTATCTCTACTTGCACTGTGTTTTGATTCCAGTCCATAATACGCGCTCAATTTTCATTAATGATAATCATTCTCAAATACTAGCATGGTAACCGAGAACAGAAAACCATCGATTTATTAATGATAAGAGAATGCGCATTCTGAGCGCTTAATACTATTTGCTGCCTAAGGCAGTCATGTTTCGCGGATTTTAGCTAGATGAATTTGTCCCACAAAGATTATTTAAAGATTGCTTTTCCTTTTATTGTTTCAACAGTTACCCAACCTCTACTCGGCGCTGTAGATACAGCGGTGGTAGGGAAGATAGGCGTTACCGAACTCATTGGTGGTGTAGCCATCGGCGCCGTGATTATGAATACCTTATACTGGTTATTTGGGTTCTTCAGGGTCAGTACCACAGGTCAAAGTGCTATTGCGCTGGGCAAGAACGACGACCGAGAGTTGGCGAGCAGTCTGTTACAACCATTTACCCTCGCATTGCTCGTTGGTTTGGCCTTTATTTTGCTTCAACCCTTGATATGGAGCGGGGCGATGTGGGTGATCTCGCCTGATGCAGAAGTCGCGATGCACGCTAAGACCTATTTTAGCATCATGATCTTTGGCGCCCCTTTTGTACTGCTTAACTATGTGATTATTGGCTGGTTGATGGGACAAGCGAAGGCCAAGGCAACCTTGCTTACCCAGGTTTTTGGTAATGTATTGAATATTATCTTGGACGTAGTGTTCGTCTACTACTTTGACCTTGGTGTCGCTGGAGTGGCATACGCCAGTTTAATTGCACAAGTTACCACCTTTGCTATTGGCGGTTATCTAGTACTGGCAACCTCAAAGGTTTCTCTATTAAGTCATCTATCTTTGGTCAAAATTTCACGTGCTGATCTTAGGGTGATAGTAAGCGCTAACATGGATCTGCTACTGCGTACCGTGTGCATTTTGGTGTTCTTCAACATGATGGCACGTGTAGGTTCACAGTTGGGTACCGATGAGTTGGCCGCCAACGCGATTATGATGCAGGTGACTTTTCTTGTGAGCTATATGTTCGACGGCGTAGCCAATGCCTCTAGTGTATTTGCGGGAAAAGCGGTGGGCAGAAAGGACATCCGATTGCTAGACGATGTCTTAAAACTCAATATGCAATGGACCACAGGGTTCATTGTTGTACTGACTCTGCTGACCTTAGTGTTCAAGTATGACCTTGTGATGCTATTTACTGATATACCCAACGTGGTGGGCATCTATCAAGATATGTCAGTCTGGTTGATTATTTTCCCTTTAGTGGCTGGCTATGGTTTAACCCTCTACGGGATCTTCACTGGCACTGGTACAACAAGGCCTGTACGAAATTCTAGCTTTATTACTCTGCTGGTGTTCTTAGTGGTTCAGTTCGTTGCAGTGAAGCTATGGGGCAATCATGGGTTGTGGCTGGCATTCACCTTGTTCTATGTTGGCCGATTTGTATTTTTGTACCCTTACATCGGGCAAATTAGAGTTAGATGTTTTAAATGATATGTTATATCATCCACGCATATTTCGAGACCTGATTACGCTAGCTAAAATATAATGAACAACGACTTGCCTCTGCTTGAGGTTTCTAATCTCACGATCAGTGACTCAAGAAGAACCATCTTTAAAGATTTGAGCTTTGCCATTAACCCTGGACAGACCTTAGCGGTAATGGGGCCATCTGGTATAGGCAAGTCTATGTTGTCCAAGGCCATAGCGGGCTTTACCCCTGCTGATATCGAAGTGTCGGGTAGCATAAAAGTTGCTGGTGTAGAGGTGGCTCAATTGCCACTTTTGGCACGAAAGGCGATCCAAAGGCCTGCGGTTATCTTCCAAGATGCACTGCAGGCGCTTAATCCATTGGCTAAAGTCGGCGCTCAACTGAGCCTAGCACTGAGTTCAACGAGCACTAAAGCTAGCGCGCAACAGCTTCAACACATCACTGAGCTTTTGCAGAGCCTAGGTTTCGATTATCCAAAGGAAATACTTGCCAGTTATCCGAGCCAGCTCTCTGGTGGCCAAAGGCAAAGGATCTGCATAGCTATCGCGCTATTGGGTGATGCCAGTGTCCTTATTGCAGATGAACCGACCAGTGCCCTTGACCCTGTCTCTGAAAATGAAATTCTAAGCTTATATCGTCAGGCTATTAAGCAAGATCAATTGGCCGGATTCTTGATTACCCATGACCTTCAAGCGGCGTTGGCTTGTGACAAGCTCTTAGTCATTGATGATGGCAAGATGATCGCTTACGGCCAGCCCTATCAAGCATTACATGAGAGCGAGCACAGGTTCTGTTCTCAAGTACGAGAGCTGATGGCATAACCTATGACACACCAACACGATCTATCGGCACAAATCCAGTTTGATGGGGTTTGTGTCCACTACACCGCTTCCAAATGGTTCAAGAGAGAGCCTTTTCGTGCGCTTCACGGCTTAGACTTGACGATCGGCACAGAAAATCTAGCAGTAGTAGGGCCATCTGGAGCAGGGAAATCTACCCTGATTGAGCTGTTGTTTGGGCTTAGGTTGCCGACCTATGGCGAGGTGACTATTTGTGGCTTGCCACTTTCAACGTCGTCAAAAAAACAAAGGATGGAGCTGTGTAAGCACATTCAGCTGATCCCTCAAGAGCCTCACACTAGCCTGAATCCTTATTATTCCGTTCGCAAGATCTTACTTGAGCCTATGAGAAATGTAGGAATCCTTGATAAGCACGAACAGCGAATGGCAGAGGCATTGACGGCTGTGGGCTTAGAGATCAAACATCTGGACTATCTGCCAACACAGCTGTCGACGGGGCAAGCCCAGCGAGTGGCAATTGCCCGTGCATTGGTGGTCGAGCCCTGTGTGTTGGTGGCCGATGAGCCAACAAGTAGCCTAGACCCTATTAGCCGAAAGCAGGTGCTTGATTTGTTAAAGCACCTACAAAAGACCCGCCATATGCGACTTATCCTAGTGACCCATGACTTACAGGCAGCCAAGGCGTTGTGTAGTCATGTATTGGTACTAAGCAAGGGTAGGGTGGCTGAATATGGTAATCTTGACAGGGTGCTTAGCGCCCCTCAACACACAACGACACAAGCCCTTATTCAGGCACAACACGTTTCTACTTTTACACCATCATTTAAATAAAAGAGTAATTCCATGCGCTTATCTATGAGTAAAATTGCGGCATCAATCGCTTTGATTCTTCCCCTTTCAGGATGCTTTGATTCAGGTTCAGAACAAGCGGTAGCCACTGAGTCTAAGGCTGAAGCTACTGAGCTACATGTGGCTATGATGCAGCCCCCAAGAACGGGTCTTTCTCCACTATCGGATGATGCATTTAAGCTTTCTCGTTGGAGCACAGCTGAAACCCTGATCAACCTCAGCGACCAATCTATTGCAGAGCCAATGCTTGCAACAAGTTGGGAGCAAGTAGACCCAATGACGTGGCACTTTACTCTGCGTAAGGGCGTGAAGTTTCATGATGGTTCGGAACTGAATGCCGATATGGTGGTGAACTCATTAGAGCGCGCCCTGCAGGCTGCACCTAAACCCCGCATCCTAGATAGTATTGATTGGGAAGTGAGTAAACTGGCCGAGGATAAGATCGAGATAAAAACAAACTTCAACGATCCCCTACTGCCAAGCCGTCTTTCAAGCCCTCAGTTGTCAATCCTTTCCACTGCCGCTTATCTGGATAATGGACGTGTAGACCCAACTCGCGCGGGCTCTGGGCCTTTTGTACTGACTAACATCAATGGCACGACGAGCGCAAATCTAGAACGCTTCGATGATTATTGGGGCGAGAAGGCGAAGGTTGAGAAGGTATACGCTGAATACGTTCCAGATGGTTTTGCACGAGCTGCAGCACTGCGTACTGGTAAAGCAGACATTGTTGAAGCAGTACCTGTTTCACAAATCGCAATGATCGATTCAGAGCTTCTTCATGAAGTGGCAATGCCACGCACCAACACCCTGTACTTAAACAGTAAGTCTGCGGTATTCAAAGACATTGAGATGCGTAAGATTGCCTCGGGTGCCGTTGATCGCGACCAAATTATCAGCATGGTTTATGAGAACCATGCCGACAAAGCGCAGGGTCTGCTTGGGCCTGCACTAGCGTGGGCTGCGCCAATTCGAGGCGAGGCTGCGCCAATCGACAGCACGGCGAAGGCGAATGGCGAGACCATCACTATCGGTACCTTTACCGATCGCGCAGAGCTTCCTGAGGTTGCAGCACTATTAAAGCAACAGCTTGAAGCTGCTGGATTTAAGGTTGAGCTTGATATCCGCGAGTACGCGCAAATTGAAAATGATGCCTTAGCGGGTAAATTTGATGCCTTCTTGCTATCGCGCGCAACAGTGCTGGATTCTGGTGACCCAGTTGCTTATATGCAAAGCGACTTTAGCTGTGAGGGGTCGTTTAATCTTGGCCTGTTCTGCTCAGAAACTGTTGACCAAGCTATTAAACATGCTGATCTTCAGCAACTTGGAGAGCCTCGTCAGCACGCGATTATTGAAGCTGAGAAGCAGATCCTAGCTGAATACGCGGCGATTCCACTGCTGCACGAGCGTGTCATTCAAGGTGAGAGCACTCGAGTAAAACACGCACAGCGTGACCCTCGCGAGCGTCGTCTAGTAGACCAACAAACAGAGGTCAACTAATTAGCATGCTGTCTGCTGTAGCGAGGCGAATAAGCCTAGATCAAGCGATGCCTTGGGTATCTCGCATCTTCTTTTTGGCTTTTGTGGTTGTATTGGTGGGGTTGATGCCGGAGTTTGCTGGCATCGATCCAAGTCAATCCATCCTTCGCGCTCGTTCGGGTCATCAGCAGTTACTCACTGCTGAGGCCTTGCAATCGATTCGTGATGAGTTGCAGTTGGATCGTTCTACTGGCGAGCGTCTGTGGGATTGGTTATCTAGTGCGATGCAAGGGGATCTTGGAACCTCGTGGGTTGATGGTTCACCGGTTATTGATGGGATACGGCACACAGCGTCTACCTCGTTTACATTAATGGCAAGTGCTTTGGCGCTCACTGTCATCTTTTGTTTAATTGCATTTATATACACCATGGTAAGTTGGCATCGCGGGCGATTGGCATCTTCACATAATAGCCTGAGCTCTGTATTGGTGGCTCTACCTGAGTATGTGATCGCTGCAATGCTGATATTGGTGTTTGCCATTTGGCTTCAGTGGTTACCCCCTTATGGTTGGGTTGAGTGGAAGAACCTATGGCTACCTAGCCTAGCTCTTGCCTTACCTGCCAGTGGCCTTCTTAGTCGTCTACTTAGTGACAGCCTTAAGCGTGTCCTTAATGAGCCTTGGGTGATCACTTGGCTTAGTGCGAATATCTCTATTTATCAGATCACCTTGTTTGCTCTGAAGAGGGCGATGAGCAACCTGATCCCGCAGTTCTCTATGGTCATTATTGGCCTGACGGGCGGGGCGGTTGCCGTTGAGATGATCTTTTCTATTCCAGGTATTGGACGAATGTTGCTAGGAGCGGCGAAGTCCCAAGACCTTCCTATTCTGCAGGGAGGGCTACTCGTGCTATTGGTCTTCTCAATTGCGATTAGCTGTATCGGGATATTACTGCAGAAAATAATACTAGGTAAGGCACTGTCTAGCGGCAAGCTTATTGGCTCGCAATCATCGTTTAGTTTTACTAAAAGTAAGTGGAAGCGACTGGGTAGCCTTTCTATCTTTGTGTTTCTTTTTGTCTTTGTTGGACTCGCAACAGTCAATGACCCCTATACCAGTCAGTTTGGGCGTTTGGTATCGCCAAGCCTGGATATTCCCCTTGGCTCAGATGCAATCGGTCGAGATCTCTTTGCTCGCGTTGGAACGGGGATGTTATCAACACTGCAGGGTGGCATTTTAGCTACAGTGCTGAGTCTGTTCGTTGGTATCGTGTTGGGTTTGTGTACTCGATATAGCCAGGGTCTCATTGAGATCACCAAGGGCTTGCCTTATATCATTGTGGGTCTGTTGGTGGCGGGCTTAACAGGCATGAGCCCTCATAGTGCTTTGATTGCGATCGTGGTGACCTCGTGGGCACCGCTGGCCGCGCACTGTTCAAGCTTGTTATTGGAGGCAAAGGCTCAGCCTTATGTTCATCTAGCCCCAACATGGGGAGTAAGGTCTTGGGATATGTATAGGCATTACTTGCTTCCCTATATATTACCCCCTTTGCTTCGACACGCGCTACTTCGCCTGCCGGTAATCACGTTGAGCCTAACGTCACTGAGCTTTATTGGCTTAGGTGTGAAACCACCAGAGCCGGAGTGGGGGCTATTGATAGCAGAAAACCTTCCTTATATTGAACGCTCACCCTTTGGTGTTGTTGCGCCTATTCTTGGGTTGGTGTTGCTTGGGATTGCGGTAAATCTGATGTTTGATGATTAACTGACCGACAGCTATTAGCCTGACTTTCATACATCCCGATATGTCATTGCCGAGGTATTTTATCGGCAATCTTGAGTGTGCACAGTAGGATCCCCGATAGGAGCGCTCGGGGATGACGAGTTCAGAGGAAATTGGGGGGAGATCGCTATCTCAACCAGACGTAAAGTCGTCCCAGCCAGGCGTAAAGCCATCTCAACTAACGTTTGATGATTAACTGACTGACAGCTATTAGCCTGACTTTCATATACCCAGATATGTCATTGCCGAGGTCTCTTATCGGCAACCTTGAGTCTGCACAGTAAGATCCCCGATAGGAGCACTCGGGGATGACGAGTTCAGAGGGAATTGGGGGTAGATCGCTATCTCAACCAAACGTAAAGCCGTCCCAGCCAGGCGTAAAGCCATCTTAACTAAAGATTGATGATTAACTGACTGACAGCTATTAGCCTGACTTTCATATACCCAGATATGTCATTGCCGGGGTCTCTTATCGGCAATCTTGAGTGTGCACAGTAAGATCCCCGATAGGAGCGCTCGGGGATGACGGGATCAGAGGAAATTGAGGGTAGATCGCTATCTCAGCCAAACGTAAAGCCGTCCCAGCCAGGCGTAAAACCATCTCAACTAACGTTTGATGATTAACTGACTGACAGCTATTAGCCTGACTTTCATATACCCAGATATGTCATTGCCGGGGTCTCTTATCGGCAATCTTGAGTGTGCACAGTAAGATCCCCGATAGGAGCACTCGGGGATGACGGGATCAGAGGGAATTGGGGGAAGATCGCTATCTCAACCAAACGTAAAGCCGTCCCAGCCAGGCGTAAAGCCAACTCAACTAACGTTTGATGATTAACTGACTGACAGCTATTAGCCTGACTTTCATATACCCAGATATGTCATTGCCGAGGTCTTTTATCGGCAATCTTGAGTGTGCAAAGTAGGATCCCCGATAGGAGCACTCGGGGATGACGGGATCAGAAGGGAACGGATAGGACAGAAGACAAAAGGCAGAGGCATTCGAGGTGAGGGCTTGACTTGTAACCAAGAGTTAGAGTGTCAGCTATCCACGAGAAAATTTTCAGCGCGTCATTGCCGAGGTGTTTTATCGGCAATCTTGAGTGTGCACAGTAAGATCCCCGATAGGAGCACTCGGGGATGACGGGATCAGAGGAAATTGGGGGGAGATCGCTATCTCAACTAAACGTAAAGCCGTCCCAGCCAGGCGTAAAGCCATCTCAACTAACGTTTGATGATTAACTGACTGACAGCTATTAGCCTGACTTTCATATACCCAGATATGTCATTGCCGAGGTCTTTTATCGGCAATCTTGAGAGTGCACAGTAAGATCCTCGATAGGAGCGCTCGGGGATGACGAGTTCAGAGGAAATTGAGGGTAGATCGCTATCTCAACCAAACGTAAAGCCGTCCCAGCCAGGCGTAAAGCCATCTCAACTAACGTTTGATGATTAACTGACTGATAGCTATTAGCCTGACTTTCATATACCCAGATATGTCATTGCCGAGGTCTTTTATCGGCAATCTTGAGTGTGCAAAGTAGGATCCCCGATAGGAGCACTCGGGGATGACGGGATCAGAAGCGAACGGATAGGACAAAAGGCAGAGGCATTCGAGGTGAGGGCTTGACTTGCAATCAAGAGTCAGACTGTCAGCTATCTATGAGCAATTTTCCAGCGCGTCATTGCCGAGGTCTCTTATCGGCAATCTTGAGTGTGCACAGTAGGATCCCCGATAGGAGCACTCGGGGATGACGAGTTCAGAGGAAATTGGGGGGGAGATTGCTATCTCAACCAGACGTAAAGCCATCTCAACCAAACGCAAAGGCGTCTCAACTAAACGTAAATCCATCCCAATGAAGCGCACAGCCACCCAAGCCAAACAGCCCGTCATCCCAGACTTGATCTGGGATCTTAGGCAGTACGATGCCGACTAGAACGCACTAAACTCGGCGTACTGAGTCTCTTTCAACCAGCGTTGAAGGAACAATCACCCGCTGAAATTCCTTATGCTTGCCCATAATGGACTCAATGGAGAGCTTTGCAGACTCGACGCCAATTTGGTAGGCATCTTGGCGAACCACAGAGACTGGAACCTTAAACAGTTCCACCATAGGGATTTCATCGAATCCCAGAACAGAGGCTTGCTCTGGTACTTGAATGTTGGCGGTATTAAATGCTTGTAAAAGCTCAGCAGTAATCGCTAAATGTTGGGTGAAAAAAGCGCTCGGTGCCGTCTTCTTTTCTAACAATTCAATCGGGTCTTTGTTGAACCCTTGCTCTCTATCCCAATAGAGAATGGCATCAGGATTCTTTTCAATCCCATGTTTTTCAAGGGCGTCTACATACCCCTGATAGCGAGCTTGACGTGACTGGCTCTGTGAAAACTCTTGGGCGACAAAACAAATATTGCGATGACCCATTTCAATTAAGTGCTCGGTGGCTTCAAAGGCGGCCTGTTGATAATCGGATAGCACCAAGTGACTGAGACAATCGGGATACTCCAATTGGAATTGCACTATAGGCATGCCACCGGCAATAAACTGATTGATGAGCTCTGAGTTTTGACCCGATGAGGTGATGATGATGCCATCTACGCACATTTGCTGTAGTGATAATAGTGCGCGCTTCTCGGCTTCTACATCAAAGTCACTGTTATAAATCATCACATTGTAATTGTGTTTTTTGCAGTAATCGTCGATTCCGCGCATAACGCGACTGGTGTTGAAGCCTGCGATATCACGCACCACTACGCCAATGGTTTTGGTTTTCTCTACCTTGAGGCTGCGTGCGATAGGGTTTGGGACGTAATTAAGCTCTTTGATCGCCGATTCGATCTTTAGCTTAGTTTGTGGCGACATATGACCAAAGCGACCATTAAGATACTGTGAGACCGTACTCTTAGATACACTGGCCTGTGTCGCTACATCGACAATTCTTACTTTCTTCATATTCGCTTTTAAATTGTTAACCACGTCAAACTAGAGAGTTGACATTCTATTCTGAGATCTAGATGATAGCAAGTAAATCGGTTTACAAAACCGTTTTAGTAAACCGATTTACTCAAATATAAATCGAATTAAAACTGAATGAGAGATTAAGATGATAATCCAAGATGTAAAAGTATTTGTCACCAACCCAGGAAGAAACTTCGTCACTGTTAAAGTGGTTACCGATGAAGGTGTGTTTGGCCTAGGTGATGCAACGGTTAATGGTCGTGAAATGGCAGTGGCAGCTTATCTAGAAGAGCATGTGAAGCCATGCCTAATCGGTCGCGACCCGCACATGATTGAAGATATTTGGCAATACCTCTACATGGGCGTGTACTGGCGACGTGGTCCAATTACGATGGCCGCAATTGCTGCTATTGATATGGCACTTTGGGACATTAAGGGCAAGCTAGCTGGATTACCCGTCTATCAGTTACTTGGCGGAAAATGTCGCAACGGTGTTAGGCTTTACGCTCATGCCAATGGTGAGACCATCGAAGATACCTTGGACAAGGCTGAGGAATGCATAGAGCAGGGCTTCAAGGCTGTACGTCTGCAGTCGGCTATACCAGGATTATCTGAAACCTATGGGGTTCTTGGTGACAAGAAAGATTACTTTGAGTTGCAAGGCAATCGCCCATTACCGCCAGAGCAGGATTGGTCTACTAGTAAGTACTTTAAATTGGTGCCTGAGTTATTTGAAAAAGCCAAGGAGCGCTTTGGTGATCAAGCTGAGTTTCTGCATGATACACACAGCCGTTTAACGCCAATTGAATCGGCAAAGCTGGGAAAGATGCTCGAACCGTACAACCTTTTGTTTTTAGAAGACGCATCGATTGCTGAAAACCAAGAAAACTATAAATTGATTCGTCATCACACCACAACGCCTCTTGCCTTGGGTGAAACCTACAACACCATTTGGGATTGTAAGGACCTGATTCAAAACCAATGGATTGATTACATCCGCACCGCAGCAACCCATGCTGGTGGTATTACCGGGATGAAGAAGATTTCAGACTTTGCCGCGGTGTACAACGTAAGAACCGCTCCGCACGGTGCGCCTGATCTGTCGCCAATCTGTTTTGCCGCGCATATGCACTTGAATATCTCTACTCATAACTTTGGTATCCAAGAGTTTGTTGGCTTTGGCAATGAGGCATGCCAGTCCATCTTTAAGCACGATATGAAGCTAGATAACGGCATGATTTTAGTCAGCGATGCGCCAGGGCTGGGCGTGGAATTTGATGAAGAAGAAGCCGCGAAATACGAATACAAGCGCTCATACTTGCCAGTAAGCCGATTGGAAGACGGTACGCTTTGGCACTGGTAAGCCTCATACAAACTAGCGTTTATTAAACAGAATTTTTGGAGAAGAAATGAATCAGAAAGTATTAGTGTTCGGTACGGGGTTTGCGGGCCAAGGGCATGCCAAGGCATTTAGAGATGCGGGCGCAGAGGTTGTCGGTATTGTTGGGCGCACTGAGCATGTTGTGACTCAGGTAGCCAAGGATCTGGATATTCCCTACTCAGGAACAAACTGGGCGCTGGCATTAGAGATGTGCAAGCCGGATATTGTTTCTATTGCGACGCCAGGCGGAGCACACGTAGAGGCGATCAAAGAAGCCATTTCGTTTGGTTGTCATATTCTCTGCGACAAACCGCTTACTGAAAGTGGTGACACAGCACTAGAAATCTATCGCCTAGCAAAAGAGAAAGGCGTTAAGACAGCATTTGCATCAAGCTTTCGCTACATGCCAGAGATCATGCATGCCAAGCAACTGGTGGCCGCAGGGGCGATTGGTGAGCCCACAGAAGTTGAGTGTATTTCTCACTTTAATCTAGATAGAAACATCCCATTTGGTTGGTCACATCGTATTGAGGCAGGTGGCGGTCGCTTGAACAACAACTTCACGCACTTGTTGTCGATTGTGACCTCTGTGGTGGGTGACAAACTCCTGTCCATTAGCGGTGAGGTGCGTAACGATATGCCAAAAGCGCCAGTGGTTGATGGCGTGCATAACTTTACTGAGCGTCGAAATTTTATCCCTAAAGACATCAATGACCCGAATTTAGAGTGGCGTGATTGTGATGTAGAGTGGTCTTACACAGTCCTAGCTCAAATAGAGAGCCGTATTCCAGCGGCTAACCCCGTATCTGTTTTGTTTAAGCATGGTGGGTTAACCCCACGCTTTAACGAAGACCATATCGTGTTCCATGGCAGTCAGGGCTCTATCTATATTAAGGGGCACTATGGAGATGGACCTCTGCACTTGTGGAAAGAAGGACAGTGGCAAGAAGTTGCGTTGCCTCGCGAAATCACCGATCAGCTGCCAGCGATAGAGTGTGAAACACAGCGCAGTTGGACCCATCTTGCTACGCAGTTAGTGAAGGATGTCAGTGGCATTGAGGTGGAACCTTACCAGACGTTTGAAGATGGCTGTAGATATCAGCTGATCATCGACCTGATCCGTAAGAACGATCGCTGGGTGGATGTGACCGATCTACTGTAATTGTTTGTTATTGATAACGCAGAGCAGGCTATTGCTCTGCGTTTTTTCATTCCAAGTTACGCCAGATCGCACCATTCCTATACTGAAATTCCTTCATAACCCATATGAATCATTCGATGTTGTTTCCTGTCGCCACCTAAGCGATATTTTAGACGTCCAGACATCTTAATAGGAGCGGCATCATGACAACAACACACATTCTTGGTTACCCACGAGTTGGCGAAAAACGCGAGCTTAAATTTGCACTAGAACAATATTGGAATGGAGAATCCGATGTTAAAGCATTGCAAGGCGTCGCCTCGGAAATTCGCAAAAACAACTGGGCACTTCAGCAAGACAATCAACTGTCATTTGCTACTGCGGGTGATTTTGCATGGTACGACCATGTATTGGGTACCAGCCTGTTGCTAGGGCATGTGCCAAAGCGTCATAAAAATGGCTTTCCAGATCTTGATACCCTATTTCGCATTGGCCGAGGACAATCTCAAGCAAGCTGTGGCTGTTCTGGGGAAGCCGCGTCAGACATGACCAAATGGTTCAACACTAACTATCACTATATTGTTCCAGAGTTCTCAGCTGACGATAAGTTTGAGCTAAGCTGGACTCAGTTATTTGATGAGATCAATGAGGCGCAAAAGCAGGGTCATAAGGTTAAACCCGTTTTATTGGGGCCGCTTAGCTACCTTTACCTAGGCAAGGAGGTCGAAGAGGGGTTCGATCGCCTAACGCTTCTGCCAAGACTGCTCGCGGCCTATCAAGGGATCTTCGCCAAGCTAGAAAAACTGAATGTTGAATGGGTTCAAATAGATGAGCCAATCCTATCTCTAGAGCTGGATGCAAAATGGCTTAGCAGCTTTAAGCTGGCATACCAAGTAATAAGAAGTGACGTCAAAGTGCTTCTGACCACCTATTTTGATTCAGTGGTAGACGCGCTGCCGACGATTACTGAGCTTGCCATTGACGGCCTGCATGTGGATTTGGCCAGCGCACCTGAGCAACTGTCAGAGGTTGTTGAAGCTCTTCCTGAAAATTGGGTGCTATCGGCGGGGGCAATAAACGGTCGCAACGTATGGCGAGCCAATCTTGTAGAAAAACGAGAAAGCCTAACAGCAGCAAAAGAAAAGTTAGGTGAGCGCTTGTGGATTGGTACCTCTTGTTCACTACTGCACAGCCCTGTTGATCTAGAGTTAGAAACGGGATTGTCCGCAGAAACTCAATCATGGTTTGCATTTGCTAAGCAAAAAGTAGCAGAAGTGAACTGGCTTGCTAAGGCGTTAGATGGCGACAAGCAAGCTATCGAATATTGCGAGCAATACAGCCAGCCTATCATCAAGCGACAGCAATCAACCTCGGTAAACAAGGCAAGTGTTCAAAAGAGACTGGCTAATCTAACCCCGGCAGATGCCAAGCGCAGTGCCAACTATGCTGAGCGCTCTCATCACCAAAAAGAAGTGATTAAGCTGCCATTGTTGCCAACGACCACCATTGGTTCTTTTCCACAGACAAGTGAAGTGAGAAAAACCAGAGCCGCCTTTAAGCGAGGTGAACTGACACAAGGGCAATACCGCGAAATCATTCAAGGCTTTATCCAAGATACAGTAGAGCGTCAGCAGGCCATTGGTTTGGACGTACTGGTGCATGGTGAAGCCGAGCGCAACGACATGGTTGAATACTTTGCTGAAAATCTCGCAGGCTTTCAAACTACGCAATTTGGCTGGGTACAAAGCTACGGCTCTCGCTGCGTGAAACCTGCCATTGTGGTAGCGGATATTGAGAGAGAACAAGCGATCACCGTCGATTGGACTCAATACGCGCAATCCCTTACAGACAAACCGATGAAGGGCATGCTAACAGGGCCTGTAACCATTCTTTGTTGGACCTTTCCTCGTGAGGATATTTCTCGAGAGGCGATCACTAATCAGCTGGCTTTTGCACTGCAAGATGAGGTTGCTGATCTGCAATCTGCAGGTATCAATATTATTCAGATTGATGAGCCTGCAATACGCGAAGGTTTGCCACTAAAGAGTAGGGATCATCAAGAGTATCTCAATTGGGCAGTGAACGCGTTTAAGGTGTCTGCAGCAAGCGCCAAACCTGAAACTCAGATACATACCCATATGTGCTACAGCGAATTTAATGAGATCATTGACTCGGTCGCAGCCCTAGATGCAGATGTGATTACCATAGAAACCTCACGCTCAAACATGGAACTTCTGAACGCCTTTGAAGAGTTCAATTACCCGAATGAGATTGGTCCGGGTGTTTATGATATTCACTCACCTAACGTTCCAAGCGTTGAATGGATAGAGCAGTTAATTGAAAAGGCAGCAACACGGATTCCTGTCGAGCGCTTATGGGTAAACCCAGATTGCGGTCTCAAGACACGCAACTGGCAAGAGACAGAGCAATCCCTTAAGAACTTGGTTGAAGCAACTCACCGCCTAAGGGCGAAACTGGCATAGGCAATCTTGGTAAATGTTGTAAACCTAGGGTTAGCTTCGGCTAACCCTTTTGTTGTTACACATCAATTCCTCCTACCAGTCACATTATTTGTATGACAAATAGCCAAGGGGCTTATTTCCATAGTAGTATTGTGGAATTGAATAACCTTGCGTAATGCGCGGTTATTCCTATTCAAATAATAAAATTCCCGCACGACGGGGTGAGTGATTAGGAGTTGGCTATGGTTCAGATTGTCATTGATGGAAAGTATCGAGTAGTAGAGCAGGGCATGACTCTGCTTGAGGCTGCCAATGTGTGTGGTGTGAAGATACCCTCACTGTGTGGTGCTAACAAAAGTGGCGAGAAGGTGCCGTGCGATTTATGTGTGGTAGAGGTTGAAAGTGGCGGAGTGCAGCGCTCTTGTGAGCTTGAGGTGTTCAATGGGCTGAACGTTGTCACTCAATCTGATCATCTGAGTGAACATCGTCGTCAAGCCCTGAACCGCATCATGACCGACCACTATGCCGACTGCGAAGCGCCGTGTAAAACGGCTTGCCCTGCGGGTGTTGATATCCAATCTTACCTGTATCACATCGCACGAAATGATCATCAAAAAGCCATCGAGGTGATCAAGCGTACCTTGCCAATGCCTCTCTCTATTGGGCGCGTTTGTCCTGCATTTTGTGAAACTGAGTGCCGCCGTGGTTTGGTGGATGACTCTATTGCGATCCGCCAATTGAAGCGTCATGCGGCTGACGCAGATCTAGAGGCTCAAGAAGCCTATATTCCGCCAAAGAAAGACGATAAGAACAAGCGTATTGCCGTTGTGGGCAGTGGGCCTGGCGGTTTGACGGCAGGATATTATCTATCCAATGAAGGCTATGATGTTACGGTATTTGAGTCTATGCCTCATGCGGGTGGCTGGCTGCGTTACGGTATCCCTGAGTATCGACTGCCTAAAGCTATCCTAGACAAAGAAATTGAATTGATGTGCCGTAATGGCATGTCGGTAGAGTGCGGCAAGAAGCTTGGTGAAGACTTTACTCTTTCCTCATTGAGCGAGGAATACGATGCGGTCTGCCTTGCGGTGGGCGCATCTAAAGCGGTTGAGATGCACTATGCAGGCAGTGAGCTGGCTGGCTGTTACCTAGGTGTCGACTACCTAAAAGACTATGTTACCGAGCAAAACTACACCACCGGCAAAAAGGTTGCCGTCATTGGTGGCGGTAACACGGCTATTGATTGTGCCAGAACCGCTGTACGTGATGGTGCTGACACGACCTTGATCTATCGCCGTACTCGAGCTGAAATGCCCGCGGAAGACTACGAGATAGAAGAAGCAGAACACGAAGGGGTGAAGTTTCACTTCCTCACCAACCCAGCAGAAAACATTGCGGATGAAGAGGGTCGAGTGACTGCTATCCGCCTTGAAAAAATGGAGTTGGGCCCAGCCGATGCTTCGGGCCGTCGCAGTCCAAAGGCGACAGGCGAGTTCTTTACTGAAGAATTTGATACGGTAATTGCGGCGGTTTCACAAAAGCCAGATTTAAGCTTTATGGACGATGAGCAACTAGAGATTCCACTCACTCGCTGGAACACCGCTGATGTGAATCCAGCGACCATGCATACGGGGACAGGAAACATCTTCAGCATTGGCGACTTTCGCCGTGGCCCTGCCACAGCGGTAGAGGCTGTGGCCGATGGCCGCATTGTTGCAAAGGCCATAGACCGCTTCTTTGAAGGGGACATGGATAGCATTCCTGCGGTGCCATTTAATTCTCGTAAAGGCAAAACCGTTAAACAGGTTGATCCTCTTCACTTCCAAAACATTCAGAAAGTCGCTCGCAGCATTATGCCTGAGCTGACTAGCGCTCAGCGCGAACAGAGTTTCTCTGAGGTAGAGCTGGGCTTTGATAATGCTGAGGCGATGGCGGAAGCTGCTCGCTGTCTGGAGTGCGGCTGTCAGGCAAACACTGACTGTGACCTTCGTGACTACTCCACTGAATATGGAGCAGAGCAGTCCTATAAAGGCATCGCAGAGATTAAGTCTGATGCTGACTGGCAAGCAGTGCGCAGTAGTGATACTCGCAGTAAATTCTGTGTTGATAATAGCTCTGAGTTTATCGTGTTTGATGCCAACCGCTGTATTAGTTGTGGGCAGTGTGTGCAGGCGTGTCGGGAACAGTCTGTGCATGGCGTGCTTAGCTTTATGACCAATCAAGATGGTCGCCCAGCGGCGCGCCCTGAGTGCCGTCCAAACTTCGGCCCAAATCAAACCCTGATGGGAGACTCTGCCTGCGTTCAATGTGGCGCTTGTATTCAGGTGTGCCCAACGGGCGCAATGATGGATGGTCGTGACCGAGCGCAAGGTCGTATTGAAAATCTTAAGGTAGTGGATACCATCTGTACCTATTGCGGCGTAGGCTGTAAGGTCAGTATGCATGTGGATGAAGAGGCTAATGCCATTCGTTATGTTAAGGGTGGCGACTCACCCGTCAACGAAGGCATGCTTTGTGTGAAAGGCCGCTTTGGATTTGACTTTGTTGGCAGTGATGCACGCTTAACCACGCCACTGATTCGCAAGGATGGTTGGTTGCAGCCTGCATCATGGGAAGAGGCCATTGAACTGGTTGCGAGTAAGTTTGGCTCTATTAAGCAGACCTTTGGTGGCAATGCGTTAGCGGGTTTCTCTTCGGCAAAAACCACCAACGAAGACAACTATGCCTTCCAGAAATTAATCCGTCGCGAGTTTGGCACTAACAACGTCGATCACTGTGCTCGCCTATGCCATGCCTCAACAGTAACAGGCCTAGAGGCCTCGTTGGGTAGTGGCGCAATGACCAATGACATCCCAAGCATTAAGCACTCCGATGTTATCTTTGTTATTGGTTCAGATACGACAGCTGCGCACCCAATCATTGCCTCGCACATTAAGCAGGCGATTAGACACAATGGAGCCCGCTTGATTGTCGCAGACCCTAAACGCATTGGGCTCGCTGACCATGCCGAGCTTTATTTAGCGCAAAGACCGGGCACTGATGTGATGCTTCTTAATGGGGTGATGCAACAGATCATCAAGAACGGTTGGTACGATATGGATTATATCGAAGACCGCGTTGATGGCTTTGATACTCTGTTGCAAGAGGTGATGTCTCCAAACTATGCCCTAGACAAAGTGGAGTTGGTGACCGGCATCAAGGCTGAAGATGTTTACGCTATGGCTCGCACCATTGGTACAGCAAAACGCACCGCTGTTTATTACGCTATGGGCATTACCCAGCACACCACAGGACATGAAAACGTACGCTCTATTGCTAACCTGCAGTTACTATGTGGCAACATTGGCATAGAGGGTGGCGGTATTAACCCGTTGCGCGGGCAGTCCAATGTTCAGGGTGCTTGTGATATGGGGGCTCTACCCAACAATTATCCAGGCTATCAGAAGGTGTATAACCCGCTGGTACACCAAAAGTTCGCTATTGAGTGGAATGCACCGAACCTGCCTACCGAAACAGGCTTGACCCTCACGGAGATCATTGATGCGGCGTGTAAGCGTGAGGTTCGTGGCTTGTATGTTATGGGTGAAAATCCAGTACTGAGCGATCCAGATCAAGCGCATGTACTTGAAGGGTTAGAGGCACTGGATTTCTTAGTGGTACAAGATATCTTCCTCACTGAGACCGCAGAATATGCTGATGTAGTATTGCCTTCGTGCTCGTTTGCTGAGAAATCGGGTCACTTTACCAACACCGAGCGTCGCGTTCAGCGCTTGAATCCCGTGGTGAATCCACCGGGAGAAGCGCTTGAAGACTGGGTGATTATTCAGGATATCGCCAATGCTATGGGTGGCGCTTGGGATTACAAACAGGTAAGTGATATCACCTATGAGATTACTCGCGTCACGCCGCAATATGCGGGGCTAGGTTGGGATGCTATTCCTGCTGTGGGTAAGCACTGGCCAAGTAACAAGAATAACCCTCAGGGCACGCGTATCATGCATAAGGAGCAGTTTACGCGTGGCAGAGGGCAAATGGAGGCGATTCCATTTAGGTATGCCGCTGAGCTTCCTGATGAGGAGTATCCTCTTATCCTAACCACGGGTCGTATTCTAGAGCAATTCCACACCGGAACCATGACCCGTAAGACGAAGGGACTGGATAACCTAGCGGGCCCAAGAGCGATGATCAGCGTGGCAGATGCAGAAGAGATGGGGATTGGCAACGGTGAGATGCTGAGTGTTTCTACCCGACGTGGCACCATTGATATTGCAGCCTTTGTGACCAAGCGTATTCAAAAGGGCGTGGTGTTTATTCCGTTCCATTTTGCAGAGTCGCCGGTAAACCGCTTAACCAATACGGCTAAAGACCCACACTCAAAGATCCCAGAGTTTAAAGTGGCTGCGGTTAAAGTGGTTAAGAAGTGTGAAGAAGCGGTAAGCTAAGTATTGGAGCAGTAAAACAAAAGCCAGAACGCTATAAATAGACGTTCTGGCTTTTTTGTCGCTTTAAGCTCATACGTTAATCGCGTCGCTTTTGCCTATGAGCATGGTTTGTATGATCAGTTAAGAACTGTATACCCACGACCCAGCATACAATTTCGCATGATGTCGTGCTCTGCGATTTCGTGTTGTTCTTCGTTGTATTTTTTCTCTGCACCATGGGACAAGGCACCCCCTATGATGCCAATACCTGCACCAACCTTCGCTCCCTTAGATCCACTCCCTCCAGAGATAGCACCACCAGCTGCTCCTAGTGCGGCGCCCTTGGCAGTGGAACCGACTAGATCATGGCCGAGAGAATCGGTTTGTTTTTGCTCTGCTTGCTCGCTGTAGGTTTGGCACTCGTAGAGATCTGCGTGGTATTTTTCTTGTTCGACCCCTTTGGTATCGACGATGATGTTTGCGTAAGTCGCTAGTGGCAGGATAGTGAGGAGCGTCGCCACTGTTGTTATTCGTTTCACGTTACTGTCTCGATTAAAGATTATGCGAGTAGGGTAAGCGCTGACCGGAACTTAACTAAATCGTCGTTGATGGACTTAATCATGCAAATTTAAGATTTTAGGTGCTATTTTTCAGTGATCATTTAGACACGTTGATGAGTATCTAAATGGACAGGGACATAATTAGATAAGGAAAAATGGATGGAATACGCCTGCGTGCGACTGATTCTTGGTGATCAATTGAATATCCAGCACCCCTGGTATGAACAAGTTAACGACGATATTTTGTATGTGATTGCCGAGCATCATCAAGAGGCGACGTATGTGAATCACCATATTCAAAAGGTCTGTGCCTTCTTTTCCGCTATGTCGCTCTTTGCTAAAACATTGAGAGATAAAGGCCATCATGTGTTGCACCTGACTCTGGATGATACTCAGGTGTTCTCAACATTTAGTGAGCTACTTACCCATCACGTTAACGAGGTGCAGGCGGCACGTTTTGAATTTCAAAGACCAGATGAATACCGGCTCCTTACACAGCTACTCGCACTAAAGTTTCCCAGTTGCGTTAACAAAATGGTGGAAAGCGAGCACTTCCTATTGCCGTTTGATGACATTGCTCAGCAATTTCCCGAAGGCAAGCATGTGCTAATGGAGCACTTCTATCGCCGCATGCGCAAGCGCTTTGATATTTTGATGGAAGAGGGGCAACCGGTAGGGGGGCAGTGGAACTTTGATAAAGAAAATCGTAAAAAGCTGACCGCAAAAGATGTCGCTTTGGTCCCTGAGCCTTTGATGTTTGCAACCGATGTACAGGACATAGTGCAGAGATTAGAAAGACACAAGGTCGCAACAATAGGGCAGATACAAGGGGAGTTGCTGTGGCCTGTTTCTCGCGAGCAGAGCTTGCAATTGTTGGCTTATTTTTGCCGACATTGTTTACCCAATTTTGGTCGCTTTCAAGACGCAATGACTGAAAAAACAGAGCATTCATGGAGTCTCTATCATAGTCGCCTTTCTTTTTCCCTCAATAGTAAATCGCTCTCACCTTCTGAGGTGATCAGTGCATCAATCGACGCGTTTTTACGTTCTGAGGGAGAGATAGATATCGCTCAGGTAGAGGGCTTTGTGCGCCAGATACTAGGGTGGCGTGAGTATATTCGCGGAGTGTACTGGGGCAATATGCCTAGCTATTCTAACAAGAATGCTTTGAGTGCAAACAACACTCTTCCAGATTATTTTTGGACTGGGAAAACCCAGATGTCTTGCCTACGAGGCAGTATCTCGCAATCTCTCGACTACGCATACGCACACCATATTCAGCGCTTGATGGTGACAGGGAACTTTTGCCTGATCACCGAGATAGACCCAGACCAAGTAGATCAGTGGTACTTGGGGATATACGTCGATGCCATTGAGTGGGTAGAAATGCCGAATACACGAGGAATGGCGCTATTTGCCGATGGTGGGGTAGTGGCGACCAAACCGTATGCTGCCAGTGGCGCCTACATTAATAAGATGAGCGACCACTGTAAGAGTTGCTATTATGACGTAAAGAACAAAGTGGGAGAGCGAGCTTGCCCCTTGAACAGCTTGTATTGGCGCTTCATGAATAAACACAGAGAAAAATTGTCGCAAAACCCCCGCACGCGCATGATTTTTAGCGCTTGGGAGCGGATGGATGATGAGTTAAAGCAACAAACCCTGCAGCAGGCTGAGATCTACCTTAATCAACTAGAGGACCTATAAATTTGATGAGAGCTCCTATGCCAATCTCACAGGTCTTCTCCCAACTTGAGCAGCATTATGGGCGCTTCATATGGTGGCCAGAGCCCGACCCCTATCGAATCATGGTGGGTGCTATCTTGGTGCAAAATACAAACTGGCGAAATGCGCAAAAAGCGATAGATAATCTTGGCGATGACCTAACGCCCGCAACGATTTTAGGCTTAGACATCGAGGTGTTGGCACAAAGTATCCGACCCAGTGGCTACTACAATCAAAAAGCATTGAAGATCGGGGCTCTCACTCAATGGTATCAGGGGTACAACTTTGATATTGAACGAGTAAGAGCATTAGGGCTAAACGATTTAAGAAAAGAACTGCTTGGCATCAAGGGCGTCGGTGGCGAAACCGCAGATGTGATACTGACCTATGCGGTGGGTAAGCCCTCGTTCGTGATTGATGCCTACGCCCGCCGAATTTTTCATCGGCTGGGTTATTCGGTGCCTAAAAGTTATGAAGCCTTTAGAGAACTTATGCAGCAAGCACTTCCAGCTAGTACAGAGAATTACGCGCTCTATCATGGGCTAATGGTTGAACACGGTCAGAATTTTTGCAGACCTAAGCCTGAGTGCGATAAGTGCCCTTTGAATGGAGTGTGTCAGCGAGTTGATGTAGGTGTGCCGTCTTAAGTGGGAAGCATCGCTGCTTTCTAAGATGGCACAAGAGAACCTTAAACGCGCTGTCGAATACTCGCCTTTCCTTCCTATACAACTAACATCCAGTACGTCATTGCCGAGGTCTCTTATCGGCAATCTCTTCGTAGTGAAGATCCCCGATAAGAGCACTCGGGGATGACGGGACCAGAAGCGATCGGGTATGACTCAGGGAAGAAGACAGAAGACAGTGTTATCCGAGGTGAGGCTTCGACTTGTATTCAAGGTTCAGATTATCAGCTATCTACTATCCACCAACAAATATCCAACCCGTCATTGCCGAGGTCTTTTATCGGCAATCTCTTCGTAGTGAAGATCCCCGATAAGAGCACTCGGGGATGACGAGACCAGAAGCGATCGGATATGACCGAGGACAGAAGACAGAGGACAAAAGGCAGAGGCACCTCGAGGTGAGGCTTTGACTTGTAATCAAGAGTCAGACTGTCAGCTATCCACGAGAAACTTCCAACCCGTCATTGCCAAAGTCTTTTATCGGCAATCTCTTCGTAGTGAAGATCCCCGATAAGAGCATTCGGGGATAATGAAATGGACCCACCCTTTACACGGCGTCACAATGCGCCAAGATGAAGTTGAACAAACAAGCATCTAAATAAGGGTAGGTCCACATGACAAATGTAACGGTCGGATTAGATATTGCCAAGAATGTTTTTCATGCAGTGTTCGTCACATCACGCGGAAAAATCACTCGCAAGAAGCAACTTAAGCGAGCTACGACACTTTCATTCTTTGCCAAATTGACACCTCAAGTGATTGCCATTGAAGCCTGTGGTGCCTCTAATCACTTGGCTCGGGAGCTCATCAAGCTTGGGCATAAGGTTAAACTCGTCCCTCCACAACATGTCACTTCATATCGTCGTAAAAATAAGAATGACTACAACGACGCAGAAGCGATAGCGGAAGCCGCACAACGTGACAATATGACGTTTGTACCGATAAAAACCATTGATCAACAAGACGCTCAAATGTACCTGCGTATTAGGCAACGCTTGATTAAGCAACGCACTCAACTAATGAACCAGATACGAGGATTACTGCTTGAGTATGGGCTCTGTATGAATCGAGGTATCTCAGCCTTGCGTAGGTCCGTTCCTGAGTTCTTAGAAGACTCAGGTAACGAACTGACCTGGGTCGCTAGAGAGTTGTTCAATGAACTGTACCTGGAGTTCTTGTCCTTAAACGACCGTATTGAACAGGTCGAGAGCAAGCTAAAGGCTTTTGCTAAAGAAAATTATGTCTGTCAGATAGCGCAAAGTGTCGTGGGTATCGGACCTATCACCGCGCTAGCGTTGTATGCAGCCATTGGGAAAGGGACACAGTTTAAGAGTGGTCGACACTTCTCTGCTTGGTGTGGTCTGGTTCCGAGACAGTTCTCAACTGGAGGGAAATCTCAACTGTATGGCATCACCAAGAAAGGTAACGTCGTACTCAGAGCGCTTCTGATACACGGAGCGAGGAGTGTACTCCAATATGCAGATAGGAAAGAAGACAAGGTGAGCGTCTGGGCAACTAAGCTGAAGCATGAGAAAAGCTTTAACAAAGCCTGTGTAGCGTTAGCGAATAAGTTGGCACGCATTGTCTGGGCTGTGATTACACACAACAAACCGTACCAACTTAAAGAAGCATAACTTGATAATGCTAACGCTCTAAACAGTAGGGAATTAACCAGTTAAACAACACTCATCGTCAGTTGCGATACATTTTACATCGATGGTTAGCGGTCATCCCGCCCCAGTGAAACTCTGACACCGTCATTGGCTCATCAGAAGCCGTGGGAATGATAAAGAGCATTGGGTGCAGATTACATCAAGGCCATGAGCACGATAGAGCTCAGTAAACAGGCCGAATATATGAACGACAATGACTCAATAACCAAGAATGTAAAATGACTTGCAAACTGGGTGGGTCCATATATGACGGGAGCAGAAGCGATCGGATATGACCTAGAACAGAAGACAGAAGACAGAGGAGAAAAGGCAGAGGCACCTCGAGGTGAGGCTTTGACTTGTAATCAAGAGCCAGACTGTCAGCTATCCACGAGAAACTTCCAACCCGTCATTGCCGAAGTCTTTTATCGGCAATCTCTTCGTAGTGAAGATCCCCGATAAGAGCACTCGGGGATGACGGGATCATAAGCGAACGGATATGACCTAGGACAGAAGACAGAGGAGAAAAGGCAGGGGCACTCGAGGTAAGGCTTTGACTTGTAATAAAAAGTCAGACTGTCAGCTATCCACGAGAAATTTTCCAACCCGTCATTGCCGAAGTCTTTTATCGGCAATCTCTTCGTAGTGAAGATCCCCGATAAGAGCACTCGGGGATGACGGGAGCAGAAGCGAGCGGATATGGCTCAGGACAGAAGACAGAGGCCAAAAGACAGAGGCACTCGAGGTAAGGCTCTGACTTGTAATAAAAGTCAGACTGTCAGCTATCCACGAGAAATTTTCCAACCTGTCATTGCCGAGGTCTTTTATCGGCAATCTCTTCGTAGTGAAGATCCCCGATAAGAGCACTCGGGGATGACGGGACCAGAAGCGATCGGATATGCCTAGGACAGAAGACAGAGGAGAAAAGGCAGAGGCACTCGAGGTAAGGCTTTGACTTGTAATAAAAAGTCAGACTGTCAGCTATCCACGAGAAATTTTCCAACCCGTCATTGCGAAGTCTTTTATCGGCAATCTCTTCGTAGTGAAGATCCCCGATAAGAGCACTCGGGGATGACGGGATCATAAGCGAACGGATATGACCTAGGACAGAAAACAAAAGGCAGAGGCACTCGAGGCGAGGCTTGACTCGTGATCAAGTGTCAGTTGCCGGCTAGTAGTTAGGCGACAGGGTAGTCGTGGTAACCTAATTGTTCTGAGATTCGTTTACCTGCGTTTTGTAGCATTTTCACGTACTCAGGCTTGCGGTCAATATCAAAACGAATAGTAGGGAAAGAAACCGATACTGAGGCGATAATGTTACCAAAGCGATCATAGATAGGCGCGGCTATACAGCGTAGTCCGGGTTCTTGCTCTTCGTTGTCTTCACCAAAGTGTTGCTTAGCAACCAGTTCAACTTCACCCATCAACTGGTCTGCGTTTTCGTGGGTTTTGTCGGTATGCTTGATGAACTCTACAGGCTCTAAGATACTTAAAGCTTCCTCGTGACTTTTACCTGCCAACAACACCTTGCCTATTGCCGTGCTGTAAAGAGGATTACGTCGACCTACACGAGAATGCATACGTAGGTTGTAGCTAGAGTCTATTTTATGAAGGTAAATGATTGCGCCTTCATCCAGAGCACCAAGGTGAACTGTCTCGTTGGTTTGATTAGATATTTCACGCATCTCTTTATCAGCAATATCAATTAAATCAACGTACTCTAAGGCTTTTGCACCAAGTTCAAATAACTTAAGCGTGAGTGCGTATTTATCGGCTTCTCCTTCCTGGGAGACAAAACCAAGCATCTTCATGGTTTGCAAGAATCGATAGGTGGTTGCCTTTGACATCATTAAGCGCTGTGAAAGTTCAGATACACCAATCTCTTTTTGCTCAGCGAGAGCTTGTAAAATATTGAACACCTTAAGTACCGATGAGACGGCTTCAGGCTGTGTGGATTTTTCCATCCTAGTCCTTGTTTTTTATTACTGCATTTTTTCGCAAAGTATACAGACAAAAATCGGCTGAGTCAGTTATTTCAAAAATGCTTTTCATTATTTTGAAACCGAACAGATTTGTTGAGGATATATCCAGTACATCTAATAATAATTAGATGAAACGATGTTTTAAAATGTATAATGTGTAAATCATTAGAATTAGTAATAGTGCCGGTGAGAGGGTAGATGTCAGATCTTCATTTTTGGGGACAAGTATTAGGATTTGTGGGTTACGCCATTGGTGTTTCTACGTTTTATCAAAAAGATGATAGGCGTTTAAAGATCATGATGATGGTATTCAACATTAATCATGTGTTCCACTACCTGTTGCTGGGCTCAATGATGTCTGCACTGAGCGCTCTACTCTCCGCGATGAGAACGACGACATCAATTTTCACCTCTTCCAAGTTAGTCGCATATATCTTTATTCTCGCATCTGGTTTGCTGGGATACATCCTTGCGGAAAGTTGGGCGGACATCTGGCCAATCTTAGGAACGGCTATTGGTACCTATGCGGTATTTGTCCTCAAGGGGATTCCTATGCGTATAGGCTTCTTGTTGGGTGCATGCTGTTGGTTGGTCAACAATATCATCGTCGGCTCAATCGGTGGAACGCTATTAGAAATGACCCTGATTGGTTCTAATCTGTTTACTGTGTTTCGCCTGCACAAAGATGCACGGGTATCGAGTGTAACAGCGGAAGAAGTACAATAGAGTTCTGAGTATCATTGAGTGCAAAGCGTCATCCTGACGCAGGTTGGGATCTTAGTGTACATAGTTGTATGATCCTGTTTACTTATAAACGAGAAATTAAGTGGCGTAGGAATAGCAATGAAAGATAATAGCTTGCCTGCAATTATGCTCTTGGGGTGTTTGTTAATGAGTCCTGCTGCGTTCGCACAGCTAAACATTACCGATATTGCTCAAGGTGGAATGGAGGCATGGACAACCAAGGATATTACCACGCCAACTCGTTACAATGTCACGGACTATAAAGACCGACCTGCAATACACGCACGCAGCGATAATACAGCTTCGGGTCTTGTTCTCAACAAGCGTATCGACCTCCTTGATACCCCTTACATGAATTGGTCATGGCTGGTAAAACAGTCTCTCCCTGAGCTTCAAGAAACCACCAAGCAAGGGGATGATTTTGCCGCGCGGGTATACGTGGTCATCGATGGTGGCATGATGTTCTGGAACACCAAATCCATCAGCTATGTTTGGTCTAGTGCTCCGGCAGGCGGTGAGGTTTGGGATAACCCCTTTGCAGGGGCTAACGTAAAAATGCTCGCCACCCGAGGTAGCGAGTCAAATCCTAAGCAGTGGTACGACGAAAAACGTAATATCTATCAAGACTTAATCGACTACTTTGGCGACAAAGGAAGCGATAAAGCCAATCAGAAAAGCTATCGCTATATCGACATGGTCGCGATCATGACCGATACCGACAACAGTGGCACCCATGCCGAGTCGTATTATGGTGATATTATCTTCTCATCACGATGATTGAGCGGTCATTTGCAGTCGGCTGTTCACTTTTTTACTTAGCGCAAAAATGGCCACTAGGGTAGAGGTATAGACGAGCAACTGCATTAAGCTGGGTTTCTCTGTATAGCCAAACACCACATGCATGATTAACGCTAGCCAGTTGCTATGATGGTCAAAATACGGTGTTGTATTCCAAACCTGCGGAATGAGTGGGGGAACTAGGCCGATTGAAGATAGTTTAGAGACGGCATTCGCCACCATGCCAGCCGACAAGAAGGTCATGACCACCGCAAACACGTCAAATACCTTGCCAATATTGACGCGAATAAGGCCAAAGTACATCAGCACACCAATCACAATCGCCTCTAGAGCGCCGAGCAGACTACCTAAGATGATGGAGTGAACAGTGACGGACGACTGGCTCATGAGTCCTAGCAAGAACAGTACGACCTCACTGCCTTCTCGTACCACAGTTAAAAAGGCCACAATAGAGAGTGAGAGCAGAGGTGAAGTAGCATCGGAGACATCAATATTAGAGATTTTTTGACCTAGTTTTTTACCCTCTGATTTCATCCAAATGACAGTCCAAGCAATAAGTAGGCTAGCAAGGATAAGGATGATAGCTCCAGTTAGTTTCGCTTTAAGTAGCGAAGCTATATAGGCGTTAGACAATGCCAGGCTAGCCAGTAAAATTGATACACAAACACCAGCAATACCGCCTAAAAGTATCCATCTATTTGCCCCCTTAACCTGATTTGTTGCCGCCAGCAGTAGGGTAATGATAAGCACCATCTCAAACCCTTCTCTAGAGACGATGGCCATACTTGCAAACATAACAACTCCGTTTATAAATGAAATGAATTCTCATTATCAATAGAATTAGCGTCATGTTACAGGTGGAAAAAGTGGAACTAAGATGCCGAATTTGGGTTTACTGGTATAGAGGAAGCTCAGTCTCACTTGGGCTGGACTGATAGTGAAAAAAGTATGATTCTTTGTGCTTTTCGATAGTTGCTATCAATGGGTTATCTGTTTTGATTGAAAATAACATAAGCCGCTTCCTTAAAGGTGATTTGTGTCGCTGTTATTGAACTATTGTTAATGTATTGTGATTTGTAATGTTCAGGGCTATTACGGATAAAGAGGATGTACCATGGTAGTGACAAAAGAGAACTTCAAGAAGGAAGCCAATAAGCGAGAGCAACCAGTATCGGACATGAAAGGCAAAACGTTGCCAAGGTTTTGGGTGTTTTTTTCCTTGTTAGCGGGTTGGTGTTCCTTAGTGGTTTATTCGACGCTGTCTAGTTAGTAGCAATGTGTTAACAAAAAAAGGAGCGAAAGCTCCTTTTTTGATCTCGTGTATAACACTCATTATCTAGTTAATTATACCAATCACAATAGGTAAGTGGTCAGAAATAGCGTAGGAAAAACGCTGGATAACAAGGCAGAACGTTTTGATAAGTAGTTATTCTACAATCAAAAATTCTAACGCCGTTATCGAGTGTTTTAACAAGCTAGGATGAGCAGTTATTTACTACGATTGGCATTATCTGCCTTTCAATACCTTAGTCACTTTGTCTATCCTTCAGCCCTTATTTGACATTCACGGTGCTATTGATTCTTGAAGAACTTGGTTTTAGCCATCTAGACGTTTACACTTCACTGCAAGGTGGGTATGTTAATAGGGTAAGGATCACTAGGATGGATGATGTTAGAACTAAAACACTTACGGACAATGCAAGGACTGGCCAAATTTGGTTCTATCGCTAGCTGCGCCGAGAATTTGCATATTACTCAGTCGGCTATCTCTCACCAGCTCAAGGAGCTCGAGGTAAGAATTGGTGGGCAATTGTTCTATCGCAAGACCAAACCGATACGTTTTACCTCCCAAGGGCAGGTTATTATTGAGCTCGCGAATCTAGTTTTGCCACAGATCTTGGCCACCGAAAAACAGCTAAGCCAGCCACAAGAAAATCCCCGCTTTACCTTAGCCATTGATTGTCACTCTTGCTTTCAGTGGCTGCTACCAACAATTAAGCGCTTCCAAAACCAATACGCAGCACTGGATGTAGACCTTGAGTCGGGTTTTCATCAGCACCCTCAAGAACGCCTGCTTGCGGGTGAGATAGATCTCATGATTACCTCTGATATCGAAACGCGCGGAGATATCCATTTTCTTCCATTGTTCGGCTATGAACTGCAACTGGTGATGAGCAGCGATCATCCTTTGAATGATAAACCTTTCATTGAACCCACTGACCTTGCCTCAGAAGTATTGCTCACTTACCCAGTAGATAAGCGCCGTATGGACGTTTATAACCTATTTCTTAAGCCACAGCAGTGTGAACCTCTTAAATGGAAGAAGGTAGACAATACATCAACGCTATTACAGATGGTTTCAGGTGGCTTTGGGGTTGCTGCTTTGCCTGATTGGGCTGTGCGCACGTTTGAAAACCAAGACCTTATCTCTACAAAGCCCTTGGGTGGCGGAATACGACGCCACTTATATGCCGGTGTACGCGTTGCAGACAGCAAGCTGGAGCATATACAGGCATTTACCGAATTAACACAGACACATCACGCCAAATAGAGCTCATCGGACGTGTTTCTGTTTTACCCGCGTTTATGTGCGATGTTTGGTATTGATTAAAGAAAATGTGTTTTTGAGATTAATATGCGGTTAATTCTGAGATATGATGACGCCTTCACATGCTATGGACTCAGCAAATGCTTAAAAATCTTCAGATGATCATGAATGTTTTCTTGGTCATGTTTAATACTGCTTACACCTCATTTGTTGTCAGTATTCTGGCAATTATCAAAATAGTCTTACCATTCGCCGGTGTCAAAGTCTCAATGAGCAAACTGGCAAATAAGCAGATGTGGCTTTGGGCAACGATTAATCTCTGGCTACTCAATGTCAATAACAAGATTGATTGGCAGATTGAGGGCGGAGAAAACCTTTCCACTGAGCAGTGGTATTTACTGATCTCCAATCACCTTAGCTGGGCTGATATCGTCATCTTATCTTCGGTGATGAAAGATAAGATCCCTATGGGTAAGTTCTTGCTTAAGCACAGCCTTTTATACGTTCCTTTTGTTGGCTTAGCCTGCTGGGGTCTAGACATGCCGTTTATGCGTCGCCACTCTCATGAGTTTTTGGTGCGCAACCCTGAGCGTCGGAATGATGACTTTGACGCGATTAACAAGGCGTGTGAGAAGTTTAGACGTGTACCTACGACCATGATCAGTTTTGCTGAAGGCACTCGTGCCAATCCAGAAAAAATGGCGACGGCGAAGACGCCTTATCAACATCTGTTGAAGCCAAAAACGGGTGGTGTTGCATTTACCCTTAACGCTATGAACGAGTTGTTGGATGGGGTAGTCGATGTCACTCTGGCTTACCCAGAGAACCGCGAAGACCCGTTTAATGACCTATTGAAGGGACGTCTAACTAAGGTTGTGGTGAATATTCGAGTGTATGATATTGATGAGAATCTGCGTGGCGATTACTTTAATGACAAAGTGTTTAAACGTGGTTTCCACCGATGGCTCAATACGGTTTGGCAAGAAAAAGACGAATACCTAAAGGGTGTTTACTCAACGAATAAAGACCAGTAAGAGAGAGGCAGCAGTAGCTGCCTTTTTTACGTCCCCTCCCCATAACTCTAGCCTCGCACTTCATAACTACAGAGCGTGACCATGTTCGATATTTTGAAATCCAATTCTCGCCTTTAGAACCCTCTTTTTGCATATTACTGATTCGATCTATTTCATCGGTAGTAGTAATGAAAACTGAAAAAGAAAAGATGCTGGCTGGAGAGCCGTACGAAGCATGGGATGAGGAACTTGTCGCAGAAAGAACACATTGTCGCAAGGCAGTAAAAAAGTTTAATGAGACCTTACCTGGAACACCTAATTGGCGTACCACGTTAGAAAATATGATCCCAGACAGTGGTGATGCTTATATTGAGCCACCGTTTCGCTGTGACTACGGCTCTAACATTAAGCTGGGCAAAAATTTCTATGCTAATTTCAATTGCGTCATTTTAGATGTCAATACGGTAGAGATTGGCGACAACGTGATGTTCGCCCCTAATGTGCAAATCTATACAGCTGGTCATCCTGTCGATCCAGTACAGCGCATTGAGGTCGGTATTGAGTTTGGTTTACCGATTAAGATTGGTGACAATGTCTGGCTCGGTGGCGGTGTGATTGTTTGCCCTGGGGTGACCATCGGTGAAAACGCGGTGATTGGCGCCGGCAGTGTGGTCGTGAAAGATATTCCAGCGAATGTTGTAGCGGCCGGCAATCCCTGCAAGGTGATTCGAACTATTGACGTTGCGTAATCAAGTTAGATCAAGCTAGACAAGACAAAAAGGCGCATGTAGCGCCTTTTTTCATTTGGTCATCCGTTTGGCACTTCACTCTTGAAGCCGCGGTAGATATTGCCGTAGGTAATAATTGAGAACAGTGCAATTACACAACCAAGTTGCCATGCTTGGGTGAGTCCAAGTGCCATCAATCCCATACTCACAATTGAAGAAATAATCATTTGCCCACCGCCCGACATTGCCGCGGCAACACCTGCTTTATGCCCGTATGGTTGCATTATCATTGCTTGCGCACAGGGCAGAGCTAAGCCATTGCCCAGCACCATAAATAATTGCCCGACCATCAACCATAGAGGCTCTAACGGGCAGAATATCAGCCAAATCGCGCCAATCATTTGCAGAAATGGGGTGATTCGTAGTGTTTTATGGATGCCAATGGCTGGCCTGAGTCGGTTGCTCAAAGAGGTACCAATCAACATTCCTGCCGTTGGGATTAATGCCCATAAGGCGTATTGATCTGAGGTCATGCCAATTTGGTCTTGCATGATGAAGGGCATCAATGAAACCGTGGTCACCACTAGGCTAAAGTTGAGCCATGAGATACTTGAAAAGCTAATGAAGTAGCGCGAGCCGAGCAATTCTTTATATTGGCCTATCATCGACCCCACAGATGGAACCTTGCGCTTGTCTAACATCGTCTCCTTAAAGTTCATCATCAGTACCAGCCAAGCAACTGCGACGTAGCAGAGCAAAGAAATAAACACCATGCCCCAGCCAAAGTAGTGGTTAATAAAACCACCGATGACGGGAGCAACTAATGGAGTGAGCGAGGCCACCATTGCGATGTAAGAGAGCGCCGTAGGCAATTGTGAACCTGTATAGCTATCACGAGTTGATGCCCTTGCTAGAACGGCACAGCACCCTGTACCTAATCCTTGTAGGAAGCGACCCAGCACCATGGCGTGGAATGAGTTCGAATACAGGATAATGGCTCCCAACCCTAGCATTGCAATCAACAATCCACTCAAAAGCACTTTTTTACGGCCAAGGGCATCAGAAATGGGGCCATAGATGAATTGCGAAGGTCCAAATCCAAGTAAGTAAATACCTACTAGTAATTGAGCCTGATCCAATGTGATTGAGAAATCTTTGGCAATCCAAGGAAGAGATGGAAAAACGAGGCCCATACTCAACTGACCAATACTGATGATCAAACAGGCGAGAAAAATAGGCTTTTTACGAAATAGCTGAGTCATGGGTGTCCGGCTTGGTATACGCGATGAGTATTAGAAGGAGAGTCATCGTGCTAAATTAGAAATTGAACCAGGGGTTCACCTAGCAGTATACCAAGCTTGTATGACTTTTTCTTAGCCTTTTGTGTTAGGGATGTGAAACACAATCTTAAGGCCAGCTTCTTGTATTGAATCGCTGAAACTAATATCGATATCCATCTCATGCAGTTTTGCTACTACCGCCACTAATGCGAGTCCAAGGCCATGTCCTGGGGTATTTCTAGATTTGTCTGCACGGTATAAGCGTTGCATAATCTTCTGCTGTTGATCCTTAGGCACGCCAGGACCGTTGTCTTTAATAATGAGAGCGTCTTGCGATAACTGTATACTGACATGTGCCTGATTAGGGCAATACTTATAGGCATTATCAAGCAGGTTGTAGATCAAGCGAAACAGTAAGGAAGGCTCACCTTTCATGACCACGGGTGAAACGTCTATAGAGAGTGTTTGCTGCTTTTCTTCTAGTTGGGCCTCGGCAAGTTCAGCCGCATCTTGGATGATGCGAGAGAGGTCTAGATCGACAAACTGGCTTTTATCGCCAATATTTTCAAGCTTACTGAGTTCAAGCATGGCATTGAAGGTCTGCAGTAGATCATCAAACTCTTGTTGAATCTGAGTAATTTGTTCATCAGTTTGGTGTGTGTGTTCAGCGCCACTCTCTAGGGTAGATAGGCGGTTTTTGATGCGTGTAAGGGGCGTTCTTAGGTCGTGAGCAACAGCGTCAGTCACCCCTTGGATCTGCGTGATAGATGACTCAATCTCATCCAACATAGCATTGATGTAGTGTGCGATATTATCCCACTCATCATGAGAGTTATTGGTTTGAATTCTGCCCCCAAAACGTCCTTTCTCTATCTGAGAAACCACCGAATGTATGCCGGATAATTGTGACTTCATCTTGCGGCGTATTATCCAGCTTGGGATAAGTGCGATAAAAAAGGCACAAATGAGCACCACGATGGCGGCATTTTCAAAGTTTTCACGTACCTGCCATAGGTATTCGCTATCGGTGGCAACCAGAACAGAATAACCGTCCATTTCAAACTGACAGCCTTCCAATAGAGAGAGGTTGCCACTATTTCCTCGGACAACAGGAAACGGCTTGAGTGTTGGACATGAGGGCAGGGTGCTTGGGAAATGATTGAGGGACCCATAGATCTCGCTTGTGTCACTTCGCAACACAGTGATAATACCATGTGGGTCGTAAAGGGTGTCATCAAGAAGGTCGGGTAAGGCGCTAGGTGCATTGGCTTCACTGACGCTTTGTAACTGCTGTGCGTGTTGTAGCAAGATTTGCTGACGTGACTGTATCAGCGGTTGTATGCTTAGTTGGTAGATAGTGAATAATGCTACTGCTACGGCAAGCCAAAGCATGATTGCTATAGACAAAGAGAGCCGCCACAGAGAGTGACGACGCCATGTGTTGATTACCAATGCCTTGCCTTGAGCTAGCAGGTTATTCATGTTGCTTTTACCATCCGATAGCCAGCACCACGTACCGTTTCAATGAGGTTAGGCTGCCCTTCAATTTCTAGCTTCTTTCTCAGGCGTGCAATGTGTACGTCTATGACATTGGTTTGAGGGTCAAAGTTGTAATCCCATACCGCCTCAAACAGTAGCGAGCGCGTCACCACTTGCCCAGCATGCTCCACCAAGTAGCGCAGTAGCTTAAACTCTTTCGCTTGCAGGTTAACCTTTTGCGAAGCCACGTAGACCTCTTGCGACAACAGGTCTAACTGAATATGGCCATTGCGAAGCTGGCTCTGAATCGATGGGGCGGATGACGACACCGCTCTACTTGCTAGGATCTCTACACGGGCTATTAGTTCTGCTAACGCGAAGGGTTTTGTTAAATAGTCATCACCCCCTTGTTTTAGCCCTTTTACTCGTTCATCTACGCTATCTAGTGCACTAAGGATAAGCACGCGAGCAGTGGTATTTGCTGCTCGTAAAGTGGAAAGTACGGTGAGGCCGTCGATAGAGGGCAACATGCGATCGAGCACGATCACTTGATACTCTCCTTCAAGGGCAAGAAACAAACCATCCTGCCCATTATCTGCGCTATCTACCTCATAGCCTTGTTGCTTGAGTGATTGACAAAGGTACTCTCGAGTATCCTTGTCATCTTCGATCACCAATACCTTCACTTAGACTGTCCTTATTTATGCTTCTTGTTCTTCATTACTGGGATTTCTTCACCAGTGGCCACATTAACCAGAAGCTTTTGTTTGCCTTGCTCAGTGCTCGCTAGCTCGACTTCATAAAAGACGATGCCTTTTTTGCTTTCAAGTTCGACTTCTAAAGCCTTAGCTGAGTATTTTTCTTCCAGCTCGGTCAGCTTTTTCAGAATATCAAATTCGGCTTTTTGCACTTGCTCAATAGCGTAGCGCTCATCGTCATCTAAGTCACTGAAACCAAAAGTGGTTAGGTTTTCAGATTCGTGTCTGAGTAGCGCACCATCTTGCACTGAGTAGCTCATCTTATGCTCAAAGCCCTCGTCTAGGTCAACGACCTTAAATTCGTAAGCGAACATGGTGTCTTTGTAGTCATCTAGCTCTACCTCAGTAACCACACCCGTTGAGATAGTGCGAATCTCAGGGGCTAGGTTCACTAGGGTGGCAGAGCCTGAGCTGAGCGCCATTAGGCTTAGCGCTGCTTCTTGTTGGTCGTCTGCATGAACAAATGGCACAACAGAAAGAAGGCTGGCAAATAGTCCGGTTTTAAGTAGTTTCATGTTTGTTTTCCTCGGCTAGGTAGTAATTGGGAAATAATGGGCAAGAGCATGGGTGACTGAAAATAGAAACGCATAAGCTGTTGCACATACCAGTAGTCCGCGTTTGTTTTTGTGTCTCACTTTCGTTTCGCTCCATGTCTCTCGATATGCAATTACTATAAAGGGCCGAGATAAACCCAAGATGGAGAGAAGATTAAATAAAATTAATCTTCTCAAAAGAGGGGATTAATAGTGCCAAGGGAACTTGGTGAAATCCTTCGCGCGCTTCTCAAGGAAGGCATCTCGGCCTTCTTGTGCTTCATCAGTGCCATAGGCTAGGCGAGTGGCTTCACCAGCAAATAACTGTTGCCCAACCAAACCATCATCAGGCAAGTTGAAACCATATTTCAGCATACGCATTGCAGTAGGAGATTTACTGTTGATCTCGGCTGCCCAGCGCAGTGCTTCTGTTTCAAGGTCGATGTGATCGATGACCTTATTCACCATGCCCATGTCATAGGCTTCTTGAGCGGTGTAATTAAAGCCGCAGAAGAAGATCTCTCGAGCACGCTTTTGGCCTATCATTTTAGCCAGATATGCGGAACCGTAACCAGAATCAAAGGACGCAACATCTGGGTCGGTTTGTTTAAAGACTGCGTGCTCTTTTGAGGCAAGTGTCAGGTCACACACGACATGTAAGCTATGCCCGCCGCCCACGGCCCAGCCAGGCACCACTGCAATGACTACCTTTGGCATAAAGCGAATTAAGCGCTGAACCTCTAGGATATGTAAGCGTCCCATACGTGCCACGTCCGCCACGTTCTCACCATCGCCCTCATATTTATAGCCATCTTTGCCACGAATACGTTGATCACCACCAGAAGAGAAAGACCATTGTCCTTTTTTAGAAGGACCATTACCGGTCAATAAAACGCAGCCTACATCTGACCACTGCCTTGCGTGATCAAGTGCAGTATACAGCTCGTCTACCGTTCTAGGGCGGAAGGCATTGAGGCAATCGGGACGGTCAAAGGCAATACGAACTGTCCCTTGGGTCTTACTTCTATGATAGGTAATATCTTCGAAGTCAAAACCGGGTACAGCTTCCCAAAGTTCGGGATTAAAAATAGATGAATTGGTGTCAGTCATAATAATTCTCACTGGATGTTTCTATTAGGCTAGGAATTTGCTTGGTGTCAGTCAACATGAGTCTATGATTTGTTGGGTTTTTTCGTTACTTGTGTCGTTAAATTCAGCAATGTCATAAGATTTCGGTCAAGGATTTCGAAATAGTGGATTGAACAACTATCTTGATGATGAACTTTTGTTATTATCGAGAGATATGAAACAAAATGTTAAGCAAGGACGATATGAATTTTTTTGTAGAGAAGAATGTAGCGAGAACATTCATAGTTTCAGCGGTAGCACTTGGCTTGGCTGCGTGTAGTGTCAGCACTGATTATGATAAACAAGTAGGCGCGCAAAATGCGAGAGCGGTTGAAATGCAAATGGGCGTGTACGATAAAAATGAGATGGAAGCGTACGTACAGCAAATCGGTGCTCGTTTAGTAAGTCACATTGAGAACCCTGAATTTGAGTTCCAGTTCAAGATAGTTGATGACGCCATCCCGAATGCATTTGCACTTCCTGGTGGGTACATTTTTGTATCACGTGGATTACTTAGCCTAGTGAATAATGAAGATGAGCTCGCCTGTGTAATGGCGCACGAGATTATTCACGTGACCGAACGTCACTCAGTGAAACAGATGCAATCGAGCGTGCTTCCAGGTCTTGTAGAGCTGCCGGGTAATATTGTGGGTGGTGTCATTAATGAAGATCTCGGTGATCTTATCAATGCGCCAATCACGACCAGCAATAGCTTGTTGATGGCGGGCTATAGTCGTGGCCATGAAAGTGAAGCCGACAGACTGGGCATTCAGCTGGCAGCAAAAGCGGGCTACGACCCTCTTGCGATGAACAGCATCTTGAGCCGCCTTAATAGAGCGGTAGAGATCCAAACCAAGCAAGAGTCGGAAAAAAGCTATTTTGATTCTCACCCGTATACGCCAGATCGTGTATCCGACGTGGAAAAGGAAGCAAAAGCTCTCAACGTTGCTGAATTGGCACCAATCCACAAAGATTTCGTTTCTCAAATCGATGGTCTACTGGTGGGAGAAAATCCAGGCAAGGGATTGTTTAGAGAGCAAACCTTCTTACAGCCTGATATGAAATTTGTTATCGACTTCCCTGAAGAGTGGCAAACAGTCAATCAAGCGGCTGCTGTAGCAGCGGTGGATAAAGAACAAGATGCAGCGGTCGTATTGAGTATTGCATCTAACGAGTTTAGTGCCAAAGAGCATGCACTTCGCTTCCAAAATGAGCTTAAGCGCCGTTATAACATGGAGTTAGATGTTGATGAGAAGAAGCTGGGTTGGGGCAATTCCATCTACAGTATCACACTCACCAATGAGCAAAAGCAGGGTACCAGTTATATGACTCGTGGTTGGATTAACCTAGGTATTGATACCTATCAGATTGTGACGATCTCCACTGAAGATAAGCAGAAGGTTGCCAATGATAGTGCTAGCACTTTCCGCCCAATGTCAGAGGAAGAATTGGCGTCTATTACTCAATTAGAACTTAAGGTTGTTGATGCCAAGCAAGGCGAGACAATCGATACCGTCTATAAAGAAAGTAACAGTAAGACCTCCGCCGAAATGTTAGCGGTCATGAACGCTGTCGATGAGGCAGAAGCGCTTAAATCTGGAGATAAAGTAAAGGTTATCGTTGAAGCGCCTTACAAGTAGCTAGCGCAAAGAGACAAATAAAAGATAAGCGCTAATTTAAGTTATTGCGCTTTCCTGTGGTCAACAGAGAGGAACTCAAATTGAGTTCCTTTTTAATTGGGTGTTAGCTTTAGAAAAACTGTTATCGGTTTGCTCGAAGGGTGGGCTGGCTAACTCACTTTTGCCCCTTTATGTTTTAAGTTAGTTTTTTTGCACGGCATTTAATTTGGCATTTAACTTACTTTTTCTTATGAGACAAATTCTAGAAATGTGGCCAAACTTGTTCATCCACTACAATTCACTATTAATTCAAAAATCAACTCTCGCTCTTACACCAAAGATAGTTTCTGCATTTTCTGGCACATCTGACATTAAGGGGTTGTCAATGTATTGGATGCTGGGTGTGACAGCAAAGTGCTGAGATACTTGAAAGTTATAAAACAGCTCTGATGATATTTGAGACTCTCCACCCAACCCATTCTTATGGCCATTCGCAAAGCGCCCATAGTTAGTAGCAATACCAATAAAGTCAGAACGAGACATTACTTTATACAGGATTCCGAAGGTAGCAGTGTTATTAAAGAAATCATGGTCTCCTTCAGAAAAGCCAACTTTAGCAAACGGCATGAATACATCGTTGAACGTCCAATTTATGGCGCTCGATACACCCCAAACGGCTTCTTGACCATAATCTTCTCGTTCATCCGTGTGCCATGCTGCAATATGCAAATTTTTGTAGTAACGATCGCCTTTAGTCGGACTCCAACCTAGATGAACCCACTTGAAAAACTCAGCGCCACCTTCAAAGAACACGTTACCATCGCCGCCGTAACCATTGGCATCTGTGACGCCACCTTGCACATAAACAGAGTCGTTAAACCAATGCCCAGCGGCAATACCCCAAGCCGTATCGGGTAATGCTTGAGATGTTTCTAGTAGAATATTCACATTTGAAAACGTTGTTTGAGGGTTTACATAGCCCTGAACACTAAGGTAATCATTTGGGTCGTAAGAACCAATAATGTATCCCGTATCCTTGTCTATTCTCTGGTTCCAAGCCATCGTTATAATTTTAAAATTACCGTCAAAATCACCAAATTGCGTAGCAGTGACGCCGTATTGACCAAATTTACCAAAGGTACCTGGTGCGCCATTTCGACCTAACGCATGTCGATTGTCTACCAGTAAAGAAAAGTAACCTGGGGTAGCGGTGTCTTTGCCTATCACCGTCCATTGCAGATTCAATCTAAAGTTTCCCCCCCAGCCATTATCATCGCCATTGGTTTGATACATTGTCGAATAATGGCCACCAAATTTTAATCCATACTCGTCATCCAATTTGGCTTTGAATGGCTTCCAGTCTGAAAAAGCGCTATCCAAGATAGGAAAACGAAATGCCGGACTTTTGGGACGGTGAGCTTCTTCAAATTGACCTTGTGGGCTATCTGGTCCCCCGAACTGCGGCTGTTCAGCATGATTTGAATTTTCACTCTGATTCTGAGTATCCTCACTCATTACTTGTAACGGAGAAAGCAATACTAAAAGAGTTAATAGACGACTAAATTTATTCATACAGATGCTCGTTGGAAGTAGGGGGAGTCTTGTTGTTTCATTTGATTGATAATGCAGTGGGCACTTAATGATCTCCCACTGATTCATGTTTGTTTCCCTGCAAAGAATTACTTTTTTGTATCCATTGTGTCTTTTACGCTCTTAAACACTTGCTCTGCTGTTTTGGTATCCATGACTTCAATGAACTCAATTTTATCCATGAAACCTTGTGCTGTTCGCATGTAAGTGATTTTTGCAATATCAAGTGAACTTGGAAAAGCAACAACGCCGTAGTTCATTGGCTCCCCTACTGCTAACCAATAACTCACCAGCTCTCCCCCCATTGCTTCAATTGCCGGGCGAGCCGTTTCTTCCATGTTTCCACCCGATTGAATTACGCCAGCCCAAGCTTGCGCATTTGGCTTCGCAATCATTAAGTAGCATTTCATTGTGGTTTCTTCTTTCGCCATTACTGGAGCGGTAAAAGAAAAAGTGGCTGCGATTGCAATAGAAGCGATAGCAAATAGTTTTTTAATCAAAGACATAATTAATTCTCAATTTAATAGTTAACAATAGTAAGAGCTTCCATTTTGTAGACAGACTCCACCTGAGTGTTGCCATCCACGATATGGATTTCTTGTTTGGTTTGACCAATGGAAAGTTCACCCTCCACCCATACAGGTTTCATCAAGTCTTCTAATTCAAATCCTTGTGGGTAGTCGATTAGAACGATTTGGTTCGGCGGTGGGGGTGGTGTATGGATACACTGACCGGCAATAGGGACTAGGTAGAATTGAATGACTTTCAAACCATCCATCTCTACCGGTACGACAAATCCAGGTATTCTCCCATTCAGACCCTCTACTTTAGGGTTAGGTAAAAATGTTGCTGATTGACGCTGAAAAGCATTTTGTCGACGCTTTTCAAAAATAGAGTTGTAATCAATCTTTTGAGCATCCAGTTGTTGACGCGCTTCTTCTGCTTTTGCCGTCAGCGCATCGCTCGGAGTCATATTCGGATGACTTTTTTCTGTTTCATATCGTGTGATGCTGTCTAACCAAATAATCTGTTGTGAACTTAAACCTTTAAATGGACTTTCCACCTCTACGGGTTCAGGGCGCAGGTCTTGCCAACCTATGGTGTTTTTTGTTGTGTTTGCTAATGCCAGTGTAGAAAAAGACACAGCCAATACGCCGAGTGATAGCAGTTTAAAAAGATGCTTCATTGAAACCCCAGGATTAAATATGAATAAAAAGTAAGACAGTTTGAGGGGCTTATAGATTGAGCCCCTCAGCCATTCCTTAGACAAGAATCCATTGTTTGTGATTAGCCGTTTGCACCAAGTTTTGCGGCTTCTTGAACGCTCATGTGCTCAAGGTCTTCTTCATATAAAATAGAGTCGACCTCTGGGTTTGCTACTTTACCGTCACGACGAATTGGTTGACCCGCATCCATATTTTGAAGGTATTCGCCATTTTCGACAGCCATTTGACCGTTAACGATAACGTGTGGAATACCGGCACTTTGAGAAACTTGCTTATCGGTGTAGTTTGCTGTTTCAGTAACCGTTTCTGGGTCAAACATTGTGATATCAGCAACCATGCCTTCTTCAACTCGACCACGCTCACACATATCGTCTACACCTGATTTGCACAGCATCTTTGCAGAATATGTACTCGCATTGTTTACAACACGGCTTAGAGGGATACCCTCTTCGCGAGCCATACGTAGACAAATTGCACGGCTACCAGAAGCGCGAGGGTGACCAGTCAACTCGTCAAGCGGAGTATCGAGAGTAGGGAATGTGTTGTCTTTCTTCATCAAAGGAAGCGCATCGTTTGCAATAACCATGTTTGGTTGTGCACAGAAGTGAGGTACCCACGCTTCTGGGCGAGCAAACCAAGTTACTACTGTTTCAGGAGACTCTTTCTTCAATTTAGAGAATTCTTCTGTGGTTAAGAAATGATTCAAACCTGGGTGGAAGATGTTCTTCTCAGGCGTCATGTTCCAACGTTTGAAGTTTTCAAGATTAAGTGGTGGCGCACCCAAGTTTGGTGACCCTGCAGCCCATGGGTATTGCTCTGCCCAAACCAATTGACCATTTGAACGAGCATGCTGAAGCATATCTTCTATTTCACGCCAGCCGTGGTTGTTGTTATGAGAAATCAATACTGGTTGGCCTAGTGACATGCCGTTTGCCATTATTTCTTTCAAACCCATTGCGTTTTCTTGAGGAGCTTGGTCCCATGGCAGCATGCGAAAGTGACCAGAGAAACCAGCACCGTACTTATGTGCCAATTTTTGTAAGTCCCAAACCTCACGAGTTCGTGATACAGAGCCAAAGTAACCAATAGTGGTAGAAATACTAATGGCGCCATCTTGTAGCTCTTTTTCTAAGAGATCTTTTTGAGCTTGGAACTCTTCTGGCGTTGCATGTCGTGTTGCCCACTGGTTACCCGTTGCCATCGCCTTTGCGCGAATAGGGTAAACAAAGGTGTTTTCACCACCCTCAACGCCATCCATTGTCTGGATTCGTGCAAACTCATGGCCAGCTGCGGTGAAATAGTTTACAGCTGACGCACCGACGCGCTTACTGTAAAACTCATCAACTTTTAGTGAGCCGTACTCAAGATCACCCATAGAAGTAGTACCATCAGTCAGCATTGCTCTGTTGGTGACATGATCCATACCGTGAGTATGTGTATCAATAAAACCCGGTGCTACAACCAAGCCTGTCGCATCAATGACCTTTGCATTTGAAGTCTGCTTAGCTGAGAATGCTTCAGCAGAAACTGCCGCAATACGGCCGTCAACAACCCCCACATTTAATACAGCATCAGTACCAGAGGCAGGGTCAACAACTCGACCGTTTTCAATGACGATATCAAAGGGTTTGCCTTCAATTTCAGCCAATACTGCTGGAACAAAAGATTTATCACTATCCCATCGTACTGTTGTGATTTCAGAGATGAGCTGCTCTTTTGCTTGTTTTTCTGCCAGTGCTTGCTTCGATGCTTCATTGTTTGCATCAAATGGTGAACATCCACTGATCGCCACTGCAGAAATAACAAGGGCAAGTAAAGATTTGGAATGCATTAACATATCACTACCTTTTATATTGAGTTGTTGTATTACCTTGAGGAAGTAGGGAGAGATTAGCACTGGCTATTACAGAATCGACTATCATTAAGGGTCACGCGTGCTATCTTTAAAGCTCAAACTCAATTGGTGACGGTTTTGTAGTGTGTTACGACGAATACAGCGTTGATAAATAACGTCAACAGACCCTAATTAACGTTAAGAGGAGGTTGAGATAATGGACTCTATACAAGGCATCCCTCTCATAAAAACATCGGCGATTCGACCTTTCATTTCACGAGCAGAAAGGCTCGGCATACCATGCAAGCATTATGCTAAACAAGTGGGTTTGGATATCGATGTCATTAAAGAGTACAACTGTATTATTGGTGAGCGGACACTGTGGCGATTTATCGAACTGATTGCTAAAGCAGAGACACTTTCATTCTTTGGTTATGACACTTCAAAAGATGAGAAGGCAGGCAACCTATCATTTATTTTCGCGCAAACGAATGCTCAGAGCGTGACATTGGCCGATGCCCTCCAACAGTTAATTACCCTTGTTTCTTTTGAAAGTTCAGCGTGTGATATCTCTATAGAATATCTAGGTGATAAAGCTTGGATAAAACGCAGGCCACCATTTGTTAAACAAGATGGCAGTTGGCAAATGGAGCAATATGTCATTGGTAAATTGATTCAGTTCATTCGAGTATTTTCGCACCAAGATTGGATGCCTGAAGCCCTAAAGCTGACATCTCCTCAGGCTCCATTACCTGATGAATTATTGAGTGTTGAAGTTGAATGGGAGTGCGTGTTCACAGAAATTTGTTTCCCTATTCAGTTTCTATCTAACACGATTGATCCTTCTAGCATTCAACCTTTCAAAGAGACCTTGGCTATCAAGTCGGGGCCTTATTCTGATATTTCATTAGAGAATTTTGTGCGAGCTCAGGTTCTGATGCATAGAACCAATATGGATGATGTTGCAGAAGAGGTAGGTATAAGCAAATCTACTTTAAAGAGACGATTAGCTAAATTGGGTACTAGTTTTAGTCAATTATTGGAACATACACGCTTTGATATGGCAGTTAGCTTGCTTGAATCTCGGCGCTATTCTGTGTACGAAATTGGATATCTACTTCAATACCAATACCCTGAAAATTTTATGCGAGCATTCAAGCGAATCTCAGGCCTTACCCCTACGGAATATGCACAAAAACACTTTTCTTAAAGATAGATACTAATTTAATGGTGAGCCCTAATGATAGTTATCGTGGGCTCAAATGATATCTTCTTATTTTTCCTTGTCGGTATAGTGAGCCCCACAAGGAAAGAGAATGTTCTTCTCGTAGTTATCTCTAAAACGGACTTTTGAAACCTATTCAAAATAATTAGAGAAGCATTATGAACTCACGTCGAAATTTCTTAAAAGGTATGGGCGCAACTTCTGTAGGTGTTGTTGCTGCTGTTGTTGCACCAAAAATCATCGCGACGACTCGTCACCCTTCATGCGATGACATGAAAGTGTTAGGTGTGGGTTCAGCTCCAGTGCCTACTCCACAAAATGACCCTCGTGGATTTAAATACTTTGGCCCTAACGCTAACGCCAAACACAACACTTATCCTGTGCATGCTCGTCAAGCTGTGATGGTTGACTTTGGCTTGTCTGCTAAGCAAGAAGAAGAAGCACAAGAGCTATACCGTGAATGTTCGGTTTACGATGCTGAATTTGAAGTCGACTACTACCGTGAAGTCTTTGCAAATATGCAAGCAAACGAGGTTGGTTTTGCTTCAGGTTCTATGTCTATGGATGCCTTCCCTGCGTACTACGTCAATAATCGTAGTGGTGACGAGCGTCAAATTGAAGCATGGGATTGGTGGACACGTGAATCTCTAGATAAAAACCTGATGTTCTGGCGTGATGAAGTGCAAAAGCACCACCCAGAAATGATGCTTTGCCACAACCACGCCGATCTAATGACAGCGAAGCGACTCGGTAAAGTGGGCATGATGATGGATACACAAAACTCATTGTGGATCGGTCAAGATGAACGTCAAGTTAAGAAATATAAAGACCTTGGTATTCACCGTTGTCAGATTGCTTACAACTCTCAAACTCTAATGGCTACAGGTTGTTACGATGCGATCGTAAGTGTTGATGCGGGTCTTACTGACTGGGGGCGTCGCATGATTGGTGAGATGAATGAAGTAGGCATGCTGGTAGATACTGGCCACTCATCGACTGAAACTTTGCGTCAGGCTATTGAAGTCTCTGAACGTCCAATCATTTGTTCACACGCAGGTGTAAGAGATTGGGCTCCAAACTCTATGCGTACTCACAACCTTGCTGATATTAAAAAGCTGGCGGATACCGGTGGCGTATTTGGTCTTGTTGGTGTGACATCAACTTTCGTTGACATGAAAGATATGGGTGCATTTAAAGACAACGTTTCACACATGGTTGAAGCAATGCACAAACTGATCAATGAGATCGGTTCTGACTCTCTTGGCTTCGCACTTGATCAGGTTCAAGCAATGTCTTGGGAAGAACTGACGACAGCGCCAGACTGGTCTAAAGAAGCCGTCGCCGCTATTCAGCTTCCACCAATGCCACTGCAAGACCAATTTGTAGGCATGGATAACCACTCTGGCTACTTCAACCTCTGTCGAGGTCTACTGGCTAAAGGCCACTCTCATAGCACCATTAAGAAGGTTTTGGGTGGCAATATGATTCGCCTAATCAAAGAAGAAGTGAAGTAAATTTCAATTTTCAATTCATCTAGGCTCATCCAAATAGGTGGGCCTAATACTCAAGAATGACCGAGGTTTTTATGGGCGGAATTAGCATTTGGCAACTGGTGATAGTGGCAGTAATCGTAGCGCTATTATTTGGAACCAAAAAACTGAGCGGCGTTGGGAGCGATCTAGGAGCCTGTATTAAAGGCTTCAAAAAAGAAATAAAAGCTCCCCACAAATAGGCGTATGACATGTACAAAATCATCAAGACTTTAATCCTAGGTGCCTCTTTGATTGCAACAACTTCTGTTGCTGAGGAAAATTTACAGAAGGCGACAAATAACAAATCAGTAGCCGAAAAAGCAGCCAAAGAGTTAGCTAACCCAAACACTGCTTATGCAAGTATGACTCTCAAACTTCAGTACTTCGGTGGCTATGAAGATGGCGGCAGTTCTTTCAATACAACGTTTCAGCCTGTACTGCCTTTCCCATTAGATAATGGCGACAAGGTTATTTTTCGCCCAGCTATCTCTTATGTTTCAAGCGACTACAGTGTAAATGGTGCAGAGGCACCATCAGGAGTTTCTGATATTTCGTTCGACTTAGCGTACGCCACGTCATTTGGCGGTGACCCAACCAATCTGATCGCGACCGGTATATTTGCAACAGTACCAACAGGTTCAAGTGACCTTACGGGTGATCAGTTTGCAGCAGGTCCTGAGCTTTTCTTAGGTAAATTGAGTCAGCAACGTATCTATGGTGCGCTTAATACTCACCAATGGGGCTTTGCTAATAATGGCGAAAAAGATGACGTCAATCGTACTGGCGTTCAGTTAATCTGGGTTGAAATTTTAGGCGGAGGTTGGACTGCTGGTTCTGCACCGCAGATGAGTTATGACTGGAATACAGATCAAGCAGAAATCCCACTTAACTTGATGGTTTCTAAAACCACGGTAATTGCAGGTCGCCCTTGGAAGTTTGCTCTAGAAGCCAATTACTACATTGAAAAAGACGAAAAAACGCGTCCTGATTTTATGATTGGTTTTAACATTACGCCAGTAGTAGAGAACCAACTCGCTAACTTATTTTAAGGTGCCTATAACTGAGATTATTAGGAAGTTAGTACAATCGAGTAGGTCGTTATTTAGAAATATGATTAGTGCAACCTAGCATTGATGCGACAGCACGAAAGAGAGGTGGGCTCAATGTTTGCGGTTATTATCCTTCCACACCTAGCGTGAGGCAGAGTATTAATAATTAATCGTAGAAGGTAGCGATTGAAAAGATACGAACTCAATCTATCGAGCCTAAGAATAACGTCATATAAGCAATATGGTTCGCCAGTGCTAGAGCGTGGATTCTGCAATTGAATGAAGCGCCGCTTTTTTGTACTGCTGGCATCAATTGGTAATTATTGTTCAAAATGAAATGATAACATCCTCAATTACTCCCACTATTTTTAGAGGAAGAAGATGACACTAACTGCTTTCATTGCTCGCGTAGCCAATATTGCAAATCGACAAGGTTTAAAACCTGAAGTGACAAACCTCAAGTCAAGTTCCGTTGAGATTAATTTACTTGGGGTGACCATCGGCCATTTGTGTAACCTTGCAGAGGCGTTTGGCTTAACAGTGAACCCTGTGGATTTGAATAATGGGCTAAAGCAGTACACCCATATTGAATGCCTTTGGCCGCAAAACATTGCACTCACCGGCATCTTTGACGAAAAGACAGGTCGCTTTGCTCTTAAGTATCTACAGAATTAGGCTGGGTGTACAACAAGTCAAAAATCCAGCAGTGACTTTATCTAAGATGAGGGTCACTACTAGATTAAATTAGTTTACGAATGAGGGGGTTCCCTGGGACTCGAAACGATTGGATGTGACGCTGAACTGCTTCCATCAGTCGAGTCAACAGCCTGCCTTATCACTTTAGAAGTGATATTTGATGACTTAATTGAGTGTCAAACTGTTGTCCAAAAGTGAGCTGCCCAAATAGCACCATAGCAAGATTTTTATAGACCAATTGCTGGTGATCTCGTCACTTCAGTAATCTGCAGTTTTAGTCGAAGAAATGAGCGATTTTGTGTGAAAACGTCAAAAGTGACCCTTTTGTGTTATCATGCCGCCGTAGGGGATAAGATCAGAGCTTAGAGTCGCGGGCAATCGACAACTATTTTTAATGCCAATATCGCACTCATAAGACTCGTCTTATCAAATTATTACTAACATGGAGTTAGTCGTTTGTTATCGCTTTTGCGATAGCTAAACCCATTGTTTATGAGTTCTAAATCAAAAAAATATAGTATTGAATCCACCGACTATCAGGTCGGTCAAGATAACGTAACGAAATGGGGCATGGATATCCATAACACCGTTTTTATGGGCTCTCTAGCGTTATCACTTCTTTTTATTGTTACACTGCTAGTCATGTCGCCAGCTGAGGCTAAAGCTGCGATTGATTCTGTGAAAGGCGCTGTTCTTTCATACTTCGACTTCCTATTTATGTGGGGAGCAAACCTCTTCCTAATCTTTGCCATCGTTATTGCTTTTTCACCTTTAGGTAAAATTCGCTTGGGCGGTGATAGCGCTACTACTGACTACTCAACGTTTTCTTGGATAACGATGCTGTTTGCAGCGGGTATGGGTATTGGCCTTATTTTCTGGGGTGTTGCAGAGCCGACCGCGTTCTTTACAGGTTGGTATGGCACGCCATTGAACGTTGAGTCACATACGATGGAAGCTCGCGAGCTAGCATTGGGTGCAGCGACGTTCCACTGGGGTCTGCACGCGTGGGCTATCTATGGTGTAACGGCACTTTGTCTGGCTTACTTTGTGTACAACAAAGGCTTACCACTGGCGATGCGCTCTGTGTTCTATCCGATACTAGGGGATAGAGTTTGGGGCAAAACAGGTGATGTTATCGATATCCTGACCGTTCTGGTGACACTATTTGGCTTGGCGACGTCTCTTGGCTTAGGTGGCACGCAGGCAGCGAGTGGTATCAGTCATGTATTTGGTTTTGATAACAGCTTGCTACTTCAGCAATCTATCATCGTACTGATCATGGGCCTTGCTATTATCTCTGTGCTACGTGGTATGGATGGCGGTGTGAAGCTGCTCAGTAACATAAACATGGCGATTGCTATCCTATTTCTTCTGTTGATGGCGGTGCTGAACTTCACAACAGTATTAGACTCATTCACAACGGCAGTCGTTGGTTACGTTAAAAATGCGTATGCATTGAGCCAAACTTCTGGTCGTGAAGATACTACCTTCTTGCATGGCTGGACAGTATTCTACTGGGCTTGGTGGGTTGCGTATGCACCATTCTTTGGCATGTTTGTCGCACGTATCTCGAAAGGGCGTACAGTTCGCCAGTTCCTTGTATATGTGTTGATCATACCTACACTAGTGACTACAGCATGGATGTCGACGTTTGGTGGCATTGCCATCCAACAGATGATTGATAACGTGGGAATACTGGGAGCTAAACAAGCGCTTAGTGATGTCTCTTTGAGTCTATTCTATATGCTTGAGGCCTATCCTATAGGCGACATACTATCAGTGGTTGCGGTGGTCCTAATCGTTGTGTTCTTTGTTACTACGTTGGACTCTGGCTCGATTGTTATTGATAGCATGACTGCCGGCGGGAAAATGGACGTACCAATGAAGCAAAAAATCATTTGGGCACTGATCTCAGGCACTATCGCTATGGTGATGTTGTGGATTGGCGGCACTGAGTCTATTCAGGCGCTACAGTCGATCACGATAATTGCAGCAATGCCATTTACCATCATTCTACTGATTGGTTGCTTTAGCTTGGTGAAAGGCTTACTGACAGAAGTAGGCGTTTCAAAAGCAGATGCTGACTATGTTGAAGCTGAAGTGAAAAAATAACTTACTTTTAATAAAGTAAAAATGTCAAAGCCTCGGTACGTAATGTGCCGAGGCTTTTTTGTTTGCGTTTATACCAACTGAGACATCAACAAGAAGCCGCCAAAAACAAATCCAAACAGCATCATATTATTGCCCCCCTCTGCGGCGTAACGCTCACTCAGGGTATCGGTCTTGCGCAGCTTGAACACCATGGTCAAAGGAACGAATACGGCTAGGAACACTAATATGATTCCTGCATAGGCCAGTACAGATAAGAACTGATCCGCCGCCAAAATTGCGCCAACTAATGGGAATACGAAGGTAATCACATACGTCACTACGCGGTTTTGTTTGAAGGTGTCACTATTTTGATGAAACAGCGACATAGCAACGCCAAAGAAAGAGGTGAGTAGCGCTAGACCTGTGAAGAGTGAAAGCACAGTGCCAATCCAAGGTGCTTCATGTTCAAACCCTGCCATTAACTCAGAAACACTAGAGAACTGTTTTAGTTGCTCTGGTGGCAAGTTGCCCACAACCGCAAACAACCAACATAGGTAGCAGAACAGCGGGATCAAAGAGCCGATAATAACCATATTGCGCAGCTGCTTATCTGTCGCATCACTGTTGTATGTAACCAAGCTTGGTATCACCACCATAAAGCCAAAACTAGTGAAGAGCACAGCACTGGTCTTGATAAGCTCCAACTGGTTATGATTGCTCACTTGCGCCAGGTTTTGCGTTGAAAACTCTGGTAACAGTGCAAACAAGGTCACGACTAGGCTCGCTATCATGATCAAGAAAAGCGCGCGGTTAAGTTTATCTATCACACCGGTACCACACGCTACGATAGCGCCAGCAACTAGGGTGAATAGAATCTGGCTTTGAGTGAAACTGATGGAGAGTCCAACCGCGGTTGCGCCCTGCGATAGAAGGTCTGCGGCACCTAGGATGTATGCCATTAATAAACAGATCAGTAGTGCGTAAAGTAGGCCGTTTGTAACGAGTTGCCCGCCCTTACCTAGGGATGCACGAGCGATTGAATTAAGACCTAAACCGCCACCAGATTTAATGGTGGCTTCGAGTAGAAGCAATGCAGAGTAGGTAGTACCGAACCAAATAAAAGCCATCAATAGTGTGCCGTACACTAGGCCAAACTGAGCCAATACCATTGGAATTGCAAGCATGCCAGCGCCAAGAGCGGTGCCGGAGATAATAAGGGCGCTACCCAAAAGTTTTGTATTCATTTTCTATAAAACCGTAAATATTAATTAAATTTTGAATTCATGCGCGTACGCGCAGGCGTATTGAGAAGGGAGTGAAGATCAATACGAAAAGTAAAATCGAGAAAATGAATATGACGGCAAGAGGGGGTTACAAGTGCAAGGAAGAGCAAAAGGGAATAGAGGTGCTTTTGATGTGTGAACTTGTTGGTGTGGTGACCCTTCTGTGGGCTCCATAATGGGTGCTGTAATCTTGAAAATCATAAAGATGTCCTGAACCAAAAGACAATCCTTTGAAGCAAACATAGTAAATCCTGAACTATGTGATCTCGAAATGAGATAGCTTCATCTTATACAGGAAGACGATGATTGCAATGGGCACATTTTCAACTGCTTAAATAAGCACCATATGACGAGGGTGCGTGATGAAAACAATGTTTTTAGTGCAAGATACAACTATTTGCAGAATTATGACTTGATCGATTGATCAATTAATATACAATCCCGATCTAAGCATTAGCCCAGCATATGACGAAAATGAATAGTCGAACAGCGTGGGTAAATGAATTTTAACCTCTAATGGCGAGCTATATCATTGACTTTAAAATCATTTTTTATACTTTTATCGGCACTCATGTTGTCGAGCGCAGTAACCGCAAAAACAGTCGAAAAAACATCACAAACTAACCAGATTAAAGATAAGTATCACACCATAGGTCTAGAAGGTGTAATGGACTTTGATCTGTTCAAAAACGCTTATCAGGCATATAAGTCAACAGATGGTGCTAAAAAGCCCGTACTGACTATTATTGACTATGATCGCCCATCGACAGAAAAGCGTTTCTTTGTCATCGATCTCGAAAAAGAAGAGTTGGCGTTTGAAACCTATGTTGCTCATGGCGTGAACAGCGGTGGTAAAACTGCGACAGAATTTTCGAACATAATGAGCTCTCGACAAACCTCGCTAGGTGTTTTCCTAACCAATGAAACCTATTACGGTAATCATGGTTACTCCTTGCGCCTTGATGGCGTAAGTAAAGGAGTGAACGATATGGCAAGAGACCGCCACATTGTTGTTCATGCTGCAGATTATGCGACCAAAGAGTTCATTAACAAGCACGGTTATCTAGGACGCAGTTGGGGTTGCCCAGCACTGTCTCCAGAAGTGAACAAAGAGATCATTGATATGATTAAGGGTGGCAGTGTTATCTACGCGAGTGCGTAAAACGACGCCCCCGGAAATACAAATCTAGAATTTATAAGCTCGTCGATTGTATCGGCGAGCTTTGTTGTTTCTGGAAGTTTGGTATTGGAATCGACACTATGGTTCACCCCATTGGTCTATCAAGCTCATAATCAGGCTTTTTAATTTCATTGTTATGTTATAACATCTCGGCAATTCCATCACGCACGATATGTAATGAAACACTTTAGACTTATCGCTTTGGCTATTGCCATCGTCGCTTTTACGCTTGCCTTCTTGTTACCCAAAGCACTGCAACCTGAATCCAATAACGGCCAAGATGTCGAGATTTTGATCACTCAGGCACCAGAGGCTCCGCGAGAGCCAACGCCTGTTCGTGTTCATTATTTCGTTAAGGTTGGAGATACCCTCAGTGACATTTTCTCTGCGTGGGAGCTACCCTACAGTAACTTACAACAGGTGCTCTCGGCTGATCAAATCCCGCTGCAACTCGATACGATAAAGCCAGGGGATCACCTTGAGTTTGTCATTGACCCTGTAACAAGGCAGATCATATCCCTTACCTATAATATCAGCTTGATTGAGCGTGCGACTTATACTCAGATAGAAAGTGGTGAGTTTGATTATCACTTTATAGAAGAAGAAGGTGAGTGGAGAGAAACTCTTTATTCGGGCATTGTTGAGGGTAGCTTCTCTTTATCGGCTCACAGAGTTGGTTTGAGTTCCAACCAGATCGCTAATATCACTCGGGTTCTGCACGATAAAATTAACTTTGCTCGAGAGCTTAGGGCTGGCGATCAGTTTGATGTGTTGATCAATAAGCAGTATCTAGGCGATCACCCTACAGGCAATAGCGAGGTTAAGGGCATTTCCTTTAAGTTAGCGAGAAAAGAGGTTGCGGCATTTCTAGCGGATGATGGTCGTTTCTACGACCGTGAAGGAAATAGCTTAGAAAGAGCGTTTAACCGCTACCCCGTTGATCCGCAATATCGCCGCATCACCTCTTCATTTAACCCGAGGCGAAAGCATCCTGTGACTGGGCGTATCAGCCCTCACAACGGAACAGACTTTGCTACGCCTGTGGGAGCGCCAGTGTATTCGACCGGTGACGGTAGGGTAGTCGGGGTTAGAAACCACCCTTATGCAGGCAAGTATCTTGTTATCGAACATAACAGTGTCTATACCACTCGCTATCTTCACCTGGACCGATTCTTGGTTAAGAGAGGCGACTATGTGGAGCGTGGACAGAAGATTGCTATCGCAGGTGCTACCGGAAGGCTAACGGGCCCTCATTTGCATTTTGAAGTGCTAGTACGAAACCGAGCGGTAGACCCTATGAAAGCGGATTTACCCATGGCGAGTTCGATTTCAAAAGAAAACAAAGAGTCGTTCGCTGCGCGAATCTCTGAGTTTGATGAGCTAGCTATCTAGTTTACGGGTAGCTTTGAATTTTAGAGAAAGGGTTAACTCTGTAGTTAACCCTTATCTTTGCTAACTAATACCAATCACAGTAAGTATAGAGAGGCGACTAAAATTTAATCGATAGTCAGGCAAACGATTACGTTAGTGCGTGTCCCTCTTTAAAAAGGATATGGTAGTGATTTTGAATGATCAAACCCTACATAAGCGATTATTCAAAATTTGAAGGCTCGGCTATGATCACGATACTCTCAAAGATGTATGTGAATGACTCTATATGACTCAACGATCAATAACACAGCGATGTTCAGCACCGTCAACGCTTACTTTAGTGTTGTTGACCGGGTTAGCGGCAATGGCAATCAGTCTCTTTTTGCCTTCATTACCGCATATGGCGGAATACTTCGATGTTGACTATCCGGTCATTCAGATCTCGATTTCTGGCTACATCATAATGACCGCTGTGGTTCAGCTCCTTGCAGGGCCTTTATCTGATAGGTACGGGCGTCGCCCTGTGGTGCTAGGTGCTATCGTTGCGTTTTCGCTTGCGACAGTAGGCTGTCTATTGTCTGAAAATATCTGGCTGTTCTTATTCTTTAGGATGCTCCAAGCTGTGATTGTCACTGTGTCGATCATTGCACGAACGGTGGTGCGAGATACTGACTCTGGTCCACAAGCAACACGCAGAATGAGCTACATCATGATGGGAATGTCATTAGTCCCTATGATTTCGCCTACGATAGGTGGCTTTTTAAGTGAGCTTTTTGACTGGCATGCAGCGTTTCTGCTGTTGCTGGCATTTGCGATGATTGTGGGTGTGCTTGCGTATTTTGACATGGCCGAGACGGCACCAAAACTTCATCGGACGCCAACGACGCGTAATCGGGGCTTTAGAGCTCTAATGAGAGACAAACACTTCATGAGCAACTCCTTGATTACCATGCTGTCAAATGGCGCGTTCTTTATCTTTTTATCCGCAGGTCCACTGATTGCAACTCAGCACTATGGTTTGTCTCCATCCGCTTTTGGTATGTATTTTGCGCTAACTCCGGCAGGTTATCTGTTAGGTAATTATCTGACCAGTCGTTTAAGTCAGACATCGTGCTCAAAAGTGCTCATAAAGATGGGCAGTGGTATTGCTGTGCTGGGTCTTGTTGGCATCATGTTTGTTGTCAATGGCGGCGTAGATAGCCCTAGTATTTTCTTTGGGCTCATGTTGTTCGTGGGGCTTGGGAATGGCTTAATCATTCCTAATGCGACCGTGCGAATGCTGAATGTTGATCCAACATTAGTGGGTTCAGCGTCGGGGTTGGGCGGGTCAATAATGACTGCTGGTGGTGCTTTGCTGTCTCTTTTATCAGATATTGCCGTCTATCCAAATTCGGGAGTATTGCCGATAACGGGCGTCTTACTGGCCTGCTTTATTGGTGTGCCGCTAATGTTATCTATGCAAGATGAGCCAAATAAAAGGCTAGCGGATGGCTAGCCTGAATGGATTGATAAGTAACGAGCGTGCGCTTTGCTGTTTATGAATTTGATAATTCACTAATGCGGTTTTTATACATAGATGCAACTACCGCACTGCTCATAATGGTCACTAAGAAGCCTAAAGACCATGTGGTTGCAATAGCATACTCTGTGCCTACCAATACCATCTTAATACCGATAAAGATCATGATGATAGAAAGCGCGGGCTTGAGGTAGACAAACTTATCCAACATTGCTTGCAATACAAAGTACAGCGAACGCAGTCCAAGGAGTGCAAACACGTTTGCAGCCAGTACCAAGAACGGCTGCTGGGTTACAGCAAAGATTGCAGGGATTGAGTCCAATGCGAACATGACATCCATCACCGCGATAACACCCACTACAATCAGCATTGGGGTCGCAATCCATTTGCCAGCTTGCTTGAATATCAAGCTGTTGCCTTGATAGTCATCTGACACAGGTAGCAACTTGCGAATGAACTGCTCAGGGTAAGGGTTTACTTCTTCCTCTTCGCCTTTATCGCGAGCCAACTGAATGCCGGTCCAAATTAGGAATGCTGCAAATAGATACAAGACCCAGTGATACTCTGCCAGTAGCTTAGCACCGATAACAATCATCACCGCGCGTAATACCAAGGCACCAATAACACCCCATAACAGAGCTCTAGGCCGCAAGTGTTCCGGTACCTTGTATTGGCTAAAAATGATGGCAAATACAAACAGATTATCGACGCTTAGAGACTTCTCAAGCAGATAGCCAGTTAAAAATGCAACGGTTGCTTTGTTTGCCGAGTAAACGCTGTGCGGTGCGTAGACATCCCAGAAAAAATAGATAGAAGCGGCAAATACAAATGCCAACACGAACCAGAATATGCTCCAGCCAAGTGCTTTCTTCATTGATACTGCGCCACCGCGAGTTTGGTAGATATCAAGCGCAACAAGTACAAGGGTCAATAGACCAAAGACGCCATACATGATGAGCGATTCTTGCATTGGTACAGATGAGCTTAATTGGGTGGTATTTTCTATTGGGGACATACTTCCTCCTGGGCAGAAGGACGGTGTTTAGGTGACCTTCCGCAAAACATAAAAACCAACAGGTATACGAGGTATGCTGCTGATCAATGAATGCGTTGGTCTCGTTGGAGTGACGGAAAAACATCCAATCACCTTTACTTACCGGTTAAACATGCGCTTAACGGGATGACGATAAGTAAACTTGCGCTAACTACTCCCCAAAACAGCGCCATGATAGGCTTATTTTGGCTAATAGCCAACAAAAACTATTTGTAGTTGAGGTACAAAAGCTTTGTTTAGTGATGCTGCTCAAGCGAGTAAGTTTTATCTGTGATGCTTAAGCAAAAAAGAGGCTTCAACCTTAGTTGAAACCTCTTCCGTTTTGTTCGAGTTCTATAGGGTGTTTTTGTACACTTCACCGTCTTTCATAATGACCTTCTTCGCATCATCACTCATCACACAGTCAACGCCTTCAAGAGGGTTGCCATCGATGATCAATAGGTCAGCGTAAGCACCTTCTATAATTTGACCAAGCTTGCCTTCTTGATATGGGTGTTGGTAAGTCGACATCTCAAACAGGCGACCGCAGTTAGATGTTGCCATGCGAAGCGCTGTAATGGTGTCGAAGGTTTTTTCGATAGCACCTAGTTCCTGCATCTGTGTTTCATGAACATTCGAGGTCCCTACGCAATCTGTACCATAGGCAAGGTTCTCAATGCCATACTTCTTAATTAAATCAGCCGATTTAAACATCGCCTTACCTACGCGCTCTGTCTTCTTGTAGGTTTCCTCGTTTGGAAGAGGGATCTTGCGCTCTGCAATCAGCGAAGCGGTAAAGTACGACGGAACCACCCAGATACCTTTGTCTTTGATGATTTTGGCTATTTCATCATCCATGATGGTGGCATGTTCAAAACACATTACGCCAGCTTCGGCAGCGCGCAGCATTGCTGGAGTAGTATGGATATGAGCCGCAACATAAGTGCCATAATCTGATGCAGCCTCTACTGCTGCCTTCATTTCGTCTAGAGTGTATTGCAGTGTATCTAGCGGATCAAACGTTGATGATGCGCCACCGCCGGCCATGATCTTAATCTGCGATGCGCCTTTAAATAATTGCTCACGCACAGCTCGTAATACCTCAGTGCGACCGTCTGCTACTTTAAATGTGCCCGATTTCATCAGTGGTGAGTCTTCATGACCATTCGCTAAGCGCTCTTGAGCCTGGTTTTGACGATAGTCTGAGTGACCACAGGTTTGTGAGATAGCCGCTTGAGAAGGCAAGATTCGAGGCCCTGTTGCGTAGCCACTATCAATGGCGTTCTTAAGTCCCAGAGTGTTGCCACCCACATCACGACAAGTGGTGAATCCGCGCATTAGCATTTCTTTCGAGATCTTAGCTGAGCGAATGGCCATCTCTTCGCGAGTCATTGAGTCCATTACATCAAAACTACCTGAAAGGGTAATGTGTACGTGGGCATCAATGAGACCAGGCATCACCGTCCCACCTTTTGCATCGATGACTTCGTCCGCAGTGCTCGGGTCGATATCGCCAATCTTGATGATTAGATTGTCTTCAATAAGAACAGAAACGTTTTCGACTAACTTGTTGTCTGTACCGTTAAACACATTCGCATTAGTAATTAGCTTTTTCATATTCTGTTCCTCTTTAAGGCTGCAATCATTCGGTTGATGCATTCATCTTAGGGGTACAGGCGTACGAGTAATTGCCATTTGGTGACAGCTGGGTGTTCTTTTAATTTTCTAGTAAGGAGAAGAAAACGAGAATGTCATGAATCTCTAAATGGGTAGCACCTATGTTAAAGGTGGAGATCTAAGGTTTTTAAAGTGGACTGACAGAAAGCGCAGTTCTAGGAGTAATGTTCTTTTTTCTGACTGGAATTGAATAGGGAAGTGCTGCCAAGCTGATTTTTACTCCTTTTTCAAGCCAGAGTATTTATTTGAATACCCAATAAAAGTAAGATCTAAGTTTGCATTTATTTACTCAGCATTCATGCTACTAACGATGGATTAAGAAATCCATCCGAGTATACTTGCCATTTTTAAAATACAACAAAAGGATGTTAATACCTGTGTTAATTACGCCGCCTTAAACGCTCCATCCCTCCTATAGCTCTCACTGCTAACCGAAGTAGAATACTAGCCTTTAGTATCTTGCTTATTCTTTGCGCTTGTTAATTATCCGCCTTTATTAGGCAGCTTTTTCACGCCAAAATTTTATCAAAGAAGCATCTATCTACACCCCAGATCTATTTCTGGTGCGTTTTGCCGTGCCTAAATTGAGAATTCAATGTACCAAAATATAAAACTTGATTGGATGTCTAACATCCGTGGAGACCTACTTGCTGGTCTCGTTGTTGCGCTCGCGTTAATTCCTGAAGCCATTGCCTTTTCTATCATCGCTGGTGTTGACCCTAAAGTTGGGCTCTATGCCTCTTTCAGTATTTCTGTTGTTATCGCAATAACCGGAGGGCGTTCGGGGATGGTTTCGGCGGCCACTGGTGCCATGGCATTATTAATGGTTACCTTAGTAAAAGAGCATGGGCTGGAATATTTGCTGGCCGTAACTGTGCTTACTGGTGTTCTGCAAGTATTGGCAGGATATTTGAGGCTCGGTAGTCTCATGAGATTTGTCTCACGTTCCGTCGTAACTGGTTTTGTAAACGCTCTCGCTATTTTGATTCTCCTTGCGCAGCTGCCTGAACTCACCAACGTAACTTGGCATGTTTATGCGATGACCGTTGGCGGACTAGGCATCATTTACCTCTTCCCTTACCTTCCGATCATTGGCAGATTAATCCCTTCGCCTTTAGTGTGTATTATCGTCCTGACGATAATCGCTATCGGATTTGACATTGATATCCGCACTGTTGGTGATATGGGTAATTTACCCGATACTTTGCCTGTCTTCCTTTGGCCTGATGTACCTTTCAACTTAGAAACCTTGTTTATCATATTCCCGTATGCAGTTGGACTTTCTGTCGTCGGTTTATTGGAATCGATGATGACGGCGACGATCGTTGACGACCTTACCGACACAAGCAGTGATAAAAATCGAGAATGTAAAGGCCAAGGCATTGCCAACATCTTTACTGGCCTGTTTGGTGGTATGGCGGGATGTGCCATGATTGGGCAATCGATGATCAATATCAAATCAGGTGGTCGAGGTCGATTATCGACGCTATCTGCTGGTGTGTTCTTGCTTATCATGGTCGTATTTCTTGGTCCCTGGTTGAAGCAGATCCCAATGGCAGCATTAGTCGCTGTGATGATTATGGTGGCTATCGGAACCTTCTCTTGGCGCTCTATTATGGACCTAAAAAAACACCCGTTATCAACTAATATCGTCATGCTTTCTACTGTAATTATTGTTGTGGCGACTCACAACTTAGCGATTGGTGTACTTGTCGGCGTTCTGCTTGCCTCGTTGTTCTTTGCTAACAAGATAAGTCGAATGATGGTAATCAAAAATGACAGCATGGAGCAGAACTCTCGAAGGTATACCGTTATCGGACAGATCTTTTTCGTATCTTCAGATAAGTTTATTGAGTCGTTCGATTTTAAAGAAGTAATTGAATCAGTAACGATAGATTTATCTGCAGCACACTTCTGGGACATCACATCAGTTTCGGCACTAGACAAAGTTGTCGTTAAATTTCGCCGTGAAGGTACACATGTTGACTTGATTGGAATGAACCAAGCCACGCGTACCATTGTCGACAAATTTGGTGTGCATGATAAGCCCGAAGAAGTTGAAAAGTTATTGGCAGGACATTAAGGAAAAATGCATGAAAAATATAATCGCTTGTATAGACGGCTCTAACTTAACAACTTCAACCTGTGAAGCCAGTGCTTGGGTTGCAAGTAAAATGGATGCTCCGTTAGTTTTATTTCACGCTCTGGATCACTCCACTTTACCCGTGGTTAGTGAGTTCTCTGGCCAAATCGGTTTAGGGAGCCAAGAAGAGTTGCTTGCAGAGCTAACTGAGCTTGATCAAGCTCGCAGTAAAATCATGTTAAAACACGCTAATGCATTACTTACTGAAGCTCAAAATTGGATTGTAAATCAAGGCGTAAAAAACGTGAGCAAATTACAACGCCATGGCAGTTTACTGGAAGGTCTCGAGGATCTTCAGGATGAATTGCGTGTATTGGTTATTGGGAGGTCGGGAGATTCACACTCAGTTGGTTCACAGCTTGAAACCGTAATTCGTTCTATTAGGGCGCATATACTCGTCGTGTGTGAAGACTTTCTACGTCCAGACTCATACATCATAGCGTTTGATGGTAGTTCTTTTAGTGAGAAATTGGTCGAAAAGGTAATTCTAACCCCTTTGCTAAAAGGAATAGATTGCCACTTAGTGATGATTAATGATGGTGGGAATAAAAACGAAGCGTTCGACAAAGCAAGAATCCAACTCGAAGAGTCGGGTATAAAAGTAACTGCAGTGGCACTAACTGGTACGGTCGACAAAACACTTATCGATTACCAGCAACAGCATGGCATCGGTATGATGGTGATGGGCGCTTATGGGCACTCTCAACTAAGACAGTTTTTTGTAGGGAGTAATACCTCCAAAGTTTTATCTAACAGTCGCGTCCCATTATTGTTGATTCGATAGATTCTCGTTGAGTTTCAAATTGTCGGTGAAGTCCAGGTTGATGCCCGCAATCAATCTGGACACAAAATAAAAAGACTTATCTCTAGGGTTTGTTGACCTTTTGCGATTAAATTTTGCTCGACCAGAAGCCATTTAATCAAGGCGAGGGACTTGCCGCCTAGTCATCTAAGCAAAAGTCGCTCAACGAAGAGTAAATGGCTTCTGGCCGAGCCCTTCGGGTAGCGCTTTGTTGGGCATTTCTACCGCGTTAGTCGCTTTTCATGTGGAACCACCACACCTAAAAGCGACTGCCTTGTATTAATACCCAACAAATCGCTACAAAAATAACCTCAAAAGGTTAACAGACCCTAGTTGTACCTTTAAATGTCTAGCAATACCAATACACCTTGACCTGTCTATAACTTTATAGTTTAACCTTAGTTCCATCATTCATAACAGATTACTTGAAATGAACTTTATACTGTTAAAGCAGCCACAGGCTGAATCACTAAAACAACTTTTCACGTTGACGTTTAGCGACTCTGAAGGTCCGGAGGAAGGAAAGGTAGTCGGTCAGCTAGCTAAAGATCTTATTGAACAGACGGATAGCGACGATATATACGTGTTTGCTGCGATGGATCACGAAGAGCTAATTGGTGCGATCTACTTCACTCGTCTTCGATTTGAATCAGATAAAATAGCATTTCTACTCGCTCCTGTAGCTATACGTACCGATTTTCAAGGCAAAGGTGTTGGTCAGAAGCTTATCAAATATGGATTAGAAACGATGGCTGAAGGTGGCGTATCTCTTGCGTTTACATATGGAGATCCAGCATTTTATGGTCGCATTGGCTTTGAACGCATTACTACAGAGCAGTTTTCTGCACCACGTGAATTGAGCTATCCACATGGCTGGCTTGCTAAATCGTTATCGCAACATCCTTTAGACTCAATTACTGGCTCCTCGCGATGTGTAAAGGCGTTTGATAAACCAGAATTGTGGTAACGAGGTATTTCACCGCTAAGAGTGCGAGCTAGTTGGCAAGCTAGCTCATCTTTGCCTCATTGTGCGCTGGCTAAGGAAGTTTAATCTTTTGAACATCGTATGCTTCACCTTAGTTTTATTCATAGTATTATTGATGGATGAATACATGGAAACTTAAGCCAGCATCAGACTATCTTGCCTTATATGTTGAGTATATTTGGGCACTGGAAGTCACTGAACCGAGTCAACAGTCAGCTTTGCTGCTTCCGAACCCTTCCGCTAATGCCGTTCTTTCTCCCTCAGCAGATAAACATGTTTACCGAAAAAACGGGTTCAAATTAGAGGTTCAAGGTGGGCATTGGTTGTCTGCTTACACGGAAGAGCTATATGTCGATGATACGCACCCACGCCAATTATTAGGCGTGAAGTTCTTTCCTGAAGGCGCATTTGGCTTAGGCCTGATGCAAGAACACAGACCTAGTCAGAAGATTATTCAACCTTTACCTGCTTGCTTGAGATGGTCGGATGAAATCAATATCAATTGTCCGAAAAGGGCAGCAACCGTTATAGAGTCGCAGTTACTTTCTCTACCTCCCGCGAATGATCAGCGAGTATGGGAAAATGTTCGCAAGGCTCGTTTACATATCAACGAAGGAAAAAGCCTCGACTTGTTGCCAATGTCTAGACGAACACTTGAGCGACAGTTTTCATTAGTGACAGGCCTATCTCTCAAGCAATATGAGCAAATGGTAAGAATGGATCGCCTTATATGGGCTATCTACCAAGAGCAAGCTGAGCGCATAGACTGGAGCGACCTTGCCTATAGATTTGGTTTTAGCGACCAGCCCTACCTTATACGTCAATTAAAGAAAGCGATTGGCGTTACTCCTAAACGGTACTTAATCGAAAAACATCTTTCTATCGATCTTTTTGGTGACTTCAATCATTAAACTTGTCGCATTTGTTCAATTTTCCCAAGACTACAAGGGGTAGATTAACCCCATGGTGATCAACAGGTAATAAAGAATGAAAATTAGACAGGCAAGTATAAGTGATGCTAGCTCTCTGAAAGAGTTATCTAAGCATGCAATTACAGCGTGTTACATCGGTTTTATGGGTGAGGAAATGGTCAATGGCTACCTATCTAGCGGAGCTAGTGACGATGAAGTTGACAAGCATATTAGCAATACCTTTGTAGCCGTTGATGATAGCGAGGTTATCATGGGATACGTCGTGGTTATTGATGGCCTAGTACACATCATGATGGTATCGCCAGAACAGCAACGAAAAGGCATTGGTGCACGGTTGTTATCGTTTGCTGAGACGAAAATCCATAATGACAACTTGAAACCAACACTGGAAACCTTTGAAACCAATACTCAAGCGATGAGCTTTTACCTAAAAAATGGATGGTCTATTACTCGTAAGGAGTCTGATCCTGATTTTGGTTTTGTTCGAGTATTTTTCGATAAATGAAACTAATCACGGCATAACCAGTTAGAGCGCTTATTCTAGCTGGTTTTTGTCCAATTCCTTCTTTCGATCGATTAAACCCATACTTTACGAAGCGTCATTTGACTTACTTTTCGTCATACTCTCAGTGCAGTGAATAAGTGAATAAGTGAATAAGTGAATAAGTGAATAAGTGAATTCTTGACCGTATTGCACATCATCGATTTGTAGCTGTATTGCACAAGGATAACACCTTGGTAATATGGCATTAAAGATAGCTCAACTAAGATACTTAATGTGGACAAAATTACGGAAAAAGCGATAAAAGAAGTGGTTGGCAAGTACGATCCTCATACGGTTATTATATATGGTTCAAGAGCAAGAGGTGATGCAACAGACGAAAGTGATGTAGATATGGCGTGCTTTCTTGATGAACCACCTATTTCTGAGGACTTCAGGAGCTTTGATGGTATTTTCCTTGATGCTTGGATATATCCAACAGACGCTATGAAAACCCCAGAGAGTTTTGTGCAGATGGGAAAAGCTTTTTGTGCTATTGACAAATACGGCCTTGGAAAGGAGCTATTACGGAAAATAGATGAGAGAAGAACAGCAGGGCCAATCCCTTTAACCGAAAAACAAAAGAGCAACATCATTGAGCTAAGAATGAAAAGCCTAAAGCGAATAGTTAAAAATGATATTGAAGGAAACCATAGAAGGGCACACCTCCAGTTTACTTTACTAGAGACTTACTTTCTTTTGAGAGATAAATGGTTTTTTGGAGCAAAAAGCAGTTTGGCTTGGCTACAAGAAAACGATCAAGTAGCCTTTGACCTCTTTGAGAAGGTTTACCAATCTCCTCAAGATTATCAGGCGTTGAAAAGGCTAACGCAGCATACAACTCGCATATAAGTTGACCCAAAGTGGCGTTATGTAACTTTGAGTGCGCTTCATTAGCAAACATTTTGTCCTGAGATGCAAAACGGCTGAGAAGGTTTTGCCCCATTAGGTGTTACTGTATTTCAGGACTCTCTTTCATTTTGTTCATACTGTTACAAAAGAGACTATGTGCTTAACAAATGACTTTTGAGTTTCTTCACCAACCCCTTCGAGTATCATTTTGTTAAGGTATATCGATGAGCCTAAGATGATCTTCGCACAGTCTTTGGTGTGTTGCTCCGTTTTTGTATTATCTGAACCTGCGGCAATGATTGCGCTTAAGGCGTTGATGATTTGCGATTCATAATGCTTATATTGAGCCTCAACCTCTGGACTAAATGTTGTTCCAAACATCAACCAGACTTTCACGTAATTCTGTCTCTCTTTAAGAAGATTCAGGGTATGCATCGCACTTTGGTATAAGCGTTTTTTAAGATCTGGCTCTTCTGATGCAATATCCGCAACCGTGCTGACAATAAAACGGCCAACTTCATCCAGAACCTCTGTCGTTAACTGCTCTCTCGATGCGAAGTATGAGAAGACTGTCGGAGGAGCAACTCCCGCGGCTTTGGCAACATCAGCATGCTTGACAGCGCCAATACCTTCAGCAACAAACACATCAATGGCGGTTGTGATTAACAGCTGTTTTCTCTCTTCTGGCCTTAACTTACGTGCTCGAGTGTGTTTTGTTTTGGTGTTCATTACTCTTGCCTTTTATTTACACCCATCATATTGCTATCAGCAATGGTTTTGTTTTCTGTAGTTGTTGTTAAAGCAGTATTAATCGATGAAGTTTCATCAAACTATAGCGCTATTTTTTGATAGCGAAAGCATTGTAAGGCAAAACCAATTCATGTGAAATACATGACTCAAATATAATGATTTAAAATTCAATGATGATTTAGTCATTGACGTTGTGGTCGCTATGGGTAATACTAGCTCTAGAGTTGAGAATTTGAATGTTTTAGAGGGAAGAGTACGGAAGCTTACAAACGCAATTAGCTCAACGATTTTTTAATTTATTGCTATTTGGAGTTTCATTATGTTTATAGAGATTTTGTTTTGGGTGGCACTTGTCCCAGCAACCATTACTTCTTTTATTTATTTTCGAGATCTCGGAGATATCACTCAAAGCTTTTTACCCGTAAAGCGCAAGGATATGATGTTCGCTATACGCAACGAAAAGAAGATGATTTTAATTGGAATTATTGGCACATTGGCCGCCCTTATTTTGCATCTAACTCAAGGGGCGGGAAGCAAGTGGGTCATTTACTTACTTACTCCCATTAACCTATTTTTTTCGTGTTTCCCTTATATTTGGCTATACGGTGGGTTGCGTAATCAGCAAAGCCGCGCGAAATACTACGGTGTTGAAGAAGCGAGAGATTATGTCCGAGGTGATGAAAGTGTGATTGTGTTAGAAAACAATGGTCATGCTCGTGCGCACTCTGACTACCATATTAAACGTCCTCACCTAGCGGGCAACGAAGAAGGCTTAGGTGGAGAAAACGTGATTATTACTTACTGTTGTATGACCCATTTAGGGCATGGTTTTAAACCAGAGATTAACGGCGAAGTACTCGATTTAGAGATTGTGGCGCAACACGGTAACAATCTTATTATGCGAGATAAAAACACCGGCGAGCCAGTACAACAAATGTATGGTACTCGTGAGTGTGATGGACGCTGGAGCGAAAACAAAATGCAAGAATGGCCAACATTCAGAATGCCATTCAAAGAGTTTACTAAAGCCTACCCAGATGGTGAAGTGTTCTTAAACAAAATCACTCCGTTCACTAAGAATCCAGTATTGTTCTTGTGGGATTGGATAGTAGAAATAGTGTTCCTATGGGCAACCGTGGCGCACCATCGCACCCAAAGCCTATTATGTAAGACCATGGACGTTATCGATGACCGTTTGTATCGCAAAGAATTAGTATGGGGTTTTACTATCGATAAAGAATCAATGGCGTATACCGAAAATTATATTATCGAAAACGGTAACATTGTGAATGCAAAGGTAGGCGGTCGAGACATTGTTGCTGCTTATGACTCAGAGTATAAATCAGTCAATATTTGGTACAACAACAGTGGTAAACCTGTCACCGTTGTAGATTTCTTTGGTAAATCAGACCAAGGTGAACTTAAGCGAGTAGAAACCGTTAAAGCGGGCATGTACTGGTTTGTATGGATTAACTACTTCCCTGAAAGTGAACTGAATGATGATGGTGTAGTCAGCCAAGAATACACGCATCTATTTGGTCCTGCATAATACCAAATGGATGACTACATAGGATAATCTGCGATAAATAAGTCAATTTGGTAAAGTCACCAATATAGAGATGTTTAACTTCGAGTCAGCGATATCTATGCTAACTCACTTTTGTCCAGAACCTTGCTGAAGGGGCGTAACACGAATCTGTGACCACCAAGCAATTCTGTCGTACCTTAATTACCAAGCGACTTTGTCATTACATTAACTACCAAGGGATTTTGACGGAACTCATTTAGCTTACCTTTTAAAGTAATCAATCGAGCTTTAGAAGGGGCGAAGGCTAAGCATGTCATCTTAATCGGCATTATGGTTGAGGTTTATTCCTCTTAGAATAATTAAGAAACAATCCTCATCAGACTGCTCGAATCTAGGGCGGGTGTCATTGGCCAATAAGGATTCAATCATGGCGGTTGGTATCATTTGTTGTGCAAGTTCGCTGTGATCTCTTTGGCAATGATACCAACATTCAGCTTTAAGTTTGTCGTATGACTCAACCGTATAGGCCTTGCCTTTTGAAAAATCCCAACTAGAGATAACGAATTGATTCATAAGTAACCTTTGTGTGTTTGCCTAGCAACAACTAGCATTAATCTTAGTCAATCAAATCAATCCGACAGCGACAAAAACTGTATTTATTTAGCCTATAGCGTTAATGGAGAGAGTCGATGAAGATCAGCTTCAATATGGAGGATGCCAGTCAGGTATTTGTAGGGGCGTTTGCTCTTGCGGTGCCTATTTCATTTTCCGAAGAGGCTTGGCGGTTGGGGGAAACTTTACCACTGGGAAACTTGATGATGTTGTTTACATTATCGGTGATATTTCTGGGGGTATTTACCTATCAGAGTGTGTTTCAAAAGAACGTTCGACATCGGTTATTTGTGTTTCTATTTCGTATCTTTATCGCTTACGTTATTACTGCGCTGGTGGTGAGTTTAGTGCTGTTTTGTTTAGATAAGCTACCATTGCTGACTGACCCAATGACATCTCTAAAGCGCGTTATTGTTATTACGATGCCGGCATCAATGGGGGCGATTGTTGTGGATAGCTTTGATAAAGAGTAGCTACCCACAATCCATCATTTTGCTAGCTGTAATACAGACAAATTTTCTGGCCGTTGGCTTCACTGATAGTAAAGTCAATCTCGTATATCCCGCTTAGTGTTTCGGCATCAATCACTTGCTCAGTTTTGCCTTGTACTACCACCTCTCCAAGTTTCATGGCGATGATGTTGTCGGAGTACACTGACGCAAAGTTAATATCGTGAATAACAATAACCACCGCTTTTCCTGACTCGTGAGCAAGTTTTTTCAGCGACTTCATAATGGCCACTGAATGCTTGATATCAAGGTTGTTTAGCGGCTCATCAAGGAAGATATAGTCCGTATCTTGAGCCACTACCATGGCAATAAAGGCCATTTGTCTTTGACCACCAGAGAGCTGGTCTAGAAAGCGGTCTTGAATATCGATGATATCTAACTGCTTTAGAGCGCGGTCAATGATCTCTTCGTCGATAGGGGTGAGTCGACCATTGCTGTGAGGAAAGCGACCAAAGGCAACCAATTCACGCACGGTGAAGCGCATATTGATGTTATTGCTTTGACGCAGCACAGCTAGGCGTTTAGCCAATGATTGAGTGTCCCATTGAGATAGGGGCTTTTCAGCGATTAACACCTGGCCAGCATCACTATCGGTCAGACGACTTGCCATCGACAGTAATGTACTTTTTCCTGCACCATTAGGGCCAATGATGCTGGTAACTTCACCCATGGGGAAGAGGGCATCTGCGTTATTAACAACGTATTTGTCGTTGTATTTTTTACTTAGTCCAGTAATTTTAATCATGGTTAGCTGATCTTGTTTCGTACGAGTAGGCTCAGGAAGTAACTTCCGCCGACAAAGTTAATAATAACGCTGATGGTGGTTTGAAAATCGAGTAAGTGCTCAACCAACCACTGGCCACTGATCAGTAATGCAATAGAGACTACACAACTGCTAGCGATGAGAAATCGGTGCTGGAAACCGGTAAATATTTGCCTAGTCAGACTCACTACAATAAGACCAAGAAACAGTACCGGGCCCACTAGTGCTGTCGATATCGAGACTAATAAGGTAGTAACGAACATGATCTTTTTAGTGAGCTTTGCAGTGTCTACACCCAGGCTTTTGGCGTTGTCCACACCCAGCCAAAGCACATCCAATTGCGAGGCATATCGATAGAGATAAGCAATGCACGCCAATAAGGGCAGGGTGCACCAATACACCAGTTCTGAGCTGACATTGTTGAAGCTCGCAAACATCGAATTTTGAATAGCAATAAATTCGTCAGGGTCTATCACCATGGTAAAGAAACCAGTGACACTGTTAAATAAGCTGCCACAAACCACGCCGATCAACAGTAAGGTAAAGATATTGGTTCTCTGTCTTTTAAAGTAGAGCCCGAATAAGAATGTCGCCAATACCGCCATGATCGCTGTTGAAAGCACAAAATTGACCTTGGCGTTGGTAATCCAGAGACTTAGTCCGCCAAAGCTCGCCACCAAGATCACTTGAATCATGATGTACAGTGCATCGAAGCCGAGGATTGAAGGGGTCAGAATTCGGTTATTAGTGACCGTCTGGAACACTAAGGACGAGGCCGCAATTGCCATGCCTGCCAATACGATGGCCAGTACTTTAGGTATACGGCGTGACAGGAAGAATTGGTAGTTGTCGACGGTCAGTCCTTTTCCAAGAAAGTAACCAATGAACAACAGAGAAAAGCCTAGGATGAGGGCAAATTTGGTTGAATCACGCATTGCTCTTATCCTTCAATATCAGGTGAATGAAGACCACACCGCCTAAGATGCTGATCACCATGGAAATAGGGATTTCATAAGGGAATAAGATCACTCGGCCTAACACATCACAGGCCAGCACTAGCATGATCCCGGTATACGCTGTCCATGGCAGATTCTTGCGCATATTATCGCCAACAAACATAGACACAAGGTTGGGAACAATAAGCCCAAGGAAGGGGATGACGCCCACAATCATGACTACTGATGAAGAGAGTACGGCGACTAATAGCACGCCGATAAAAACGATTTTTTGATAGTTCAGACCAATATTTTTGGCAAAGCTTTCGCCAATACTGGCCGCGCTAAACTGGCTGGCAAACCCATACGCGAGTAATGATGCAGGTATGGCTAAGTAGAGAAATTCGTAGTTGCCTTGTAGAACAGAGGCAAAGTTCGCTACGGTCCAAGAAGACATGCTCTGTACTAGGTCATATTTATACGCAACAAATGTAGTCAGCGCCGAAATAACGTTGCCGTACATGATGCCGATCAGAGGCACCAGCATGGCATTTTTGAACTTCAGGCTTTGCAAGAAGCGGACGAAGACTAACGTGCCGATTACGGAGAAGGTGAAAATAAGAGCAAGATGCGCCCAACCGCTGATGTCTGAGAAAACCACCAGGCTCAATACATAGCCCAATAGCGCACAGTCTATGGTGCCAGTGGTTGAGGGAGCGGCAAAGCGGTTTTGCACGATTTGCTGCATGATGAGACCGGCAATACTCAGGCCTGCCCCTGCAAGGCAAATCGCAATGAGGCGTGGAAGTCGGCTCTCAAATAGAATGTGCCAAGCGTGGCTGTCTCCCTCTAATAGAGCAGACAAGTTCATGCTGGCGACGCCAATAAACAAAGAGGCTGACCCTAATACAATTAAGGCCAGCGCAGACAGATAGTGATGTATTTTCATCTGATTAGTCGTTCAGAACCTACTACAGTACAGATTCAACATCATCAATCATGATGTGTGTTGCTTTATATCCGCCAGCACTTAGATACCAAGCTGCTGGGTCCATAAAGATCATCTTTTCATGCTGATAGGCTGGAGTGCTATGCACTAAGGCATTATCAAATAGGGCTTTCGCACGGCCGTTACTGGTGCCGATAGCTTGTTCTCTATCGAGAATAATCATTGCGTCAGGTTTCGCTTCAGCGATGTATTCAAAGGAGATGAGATTACCGTGAGGACCTGTCGGTTTGGTCGATGGTGCGCTTGCCGATTTAAAACCAAAGTCTTCAAATATGATTGAGAAGCGACTCTGTTCACCATACATGGCCAGATTGTTGCCATTGTTCATTACAGCCAAAGTGCGAAGGTTTTCTTTGCTTGCTAGGGTATGAATGTTTTGCATTCTTTCATCGGTATTCTTGATAAGCGACTCAGCGATGTCTTGCTTATCAAAAATGTCACCCAAAACACGCCAATGGTGCTGAGTAGTCTTCCAATAGTCTTTGTTATCGATCTGGAACAGGTAAGTCGGTGCAATCTGGCTTAACTCACTATACATTGCCGCCTGACGACCTTCGGCAATGATGATATCTGGCTTAAGCATGTAGATGCTCTCAAAGTTTGGCTCTTTTAAAGAGCCAACCGTTTCATATTCATTCCCTGCATACTGAGAGATAAAGTGTGGAAGCAGAGGCTTTACAACGCCAACAGGCTTAACACCTAATTCATCCAGAATATCTAGGCTACCATGACCCAAAACCACTACACGCTTTGGTGTTTGATTAATTTCGATAGTTCCCATTGTGTGGGTTATCTCTTTCGCTTGAATCGCTTGCGGCAAAAGGACTGAGCAAAGAACGGATAAGGAGGTCACTAGGTGCTTTATGGTTTTATTTTTTAACATAGTGCTAATATCACAACCTGTTTAATTACAAATGAGAATTAATTTCAATTGACATAAGTTATCAAATGCATAAAATCCGTCAAATATATATTTGGAATAATCACTATGCGCATATTGAATACCAGCCAGTTAGATTTGAATCTGCTGGTGGTTCTTAAACAACTCCTTGAAGAGAAACATGTTTCCAACACGGCACTATCCTTGGGAATGAGTCAGCCAGCAGTAAGCCGTGCTCTGCACAAACTGCGAGTCGTGTTTAACGATGAACTTCTTATTCGTTCAGGCGAAGGCTACCAGATCACCGAGCGTGGCAAGGTGCTGCAGTCGGAGCTTGATCAGGTATTGCAAGGATTGGAAACCTTGATGCAAGGTGACAGTTTTGATCCAGCCTCCTCAACCAAGACAATCAAGATATTTGCTTTGGTGCCTCAAGCTACAGCGCTTATCCCTAAGTTGTTTTCTGAACTGAGAGAGCGTGCGCCCAATATGCATATGGCCGTAGATACCGTACCACAGCACCACTTTTCAGGATTAGAAAGTGGTGATGTGCACTTTGTCATGAGTACCGCGCAGCCTGATTATCGCCAACAGAATCTCTATCGATTGCCAATTCAAAAACGAGACTTTCGCTTATTGATGAGTGAAACCCATCCATTGGCCAGTAAAGAAACACTAGAAGTTGATGAGCTATTAAGCGCATCAATGGGTCGTATTTCATTGTATGGAGATACTCGCTTTAATCTGCAAACTCGATTGAGAGAAAAGGGATACCTAGGACGAGACGAGTCTCTGAATGTGCCAATTTCTTTAACCAATTTTAACCTTGCCGCCTCTATTGCTGAAAGTAGTGATGTGATCTTCCATTTACCGACTCCCTACGCCAAGCAAGTTGCCAAGACTGGAAAGCTGATTCTAAAAGAGGTCCCTGAGGATATACGCTCAGACAAAGAACAGGTCTATTTGTATTGGCATAAACGCTTTCAAAACGATGGTATGTGCACTTGGTTTAGAGAGCTAATCAAAGAAGTGTATAGCGTGAGCTAAAGGGATTGTCTGATTCTTACACACTATTCATAAGCTGAATACTAACAATTCACCTTATGAATTCGGTTGTGTTTGTTAACTATAGCCACTGTCGAGTATGTTAATGCGAAACATTATCATTACACAAAACAGTGGTATTCATGTCAACTCGCACTAAAGTCTCTACTGCCATACTCGCAGTTCTTTCTTCTTCTGCTTACGCCAACGAAGCGATTGAAACTGATGAGCAAATGGTAGTTACAGCAACACATACAGAAACATCCGTTATTGAAGCACCAGCAACCATCTCTGTGATCACAGAAGAAGAGATCATGGCCGAACCTGGCACAGCTCTTAACGATCTCGTCAAAAATATAGCCGGTGTTGAGAGCCAAATGGACGGGGGTCGTGCGGGTAGAGAGATGATATCTATTCGTGGTATGGACTCAAAGTTCACTATGATCTTGGTCAATGGCAGAAAGTTGAGTTCTTCAAATGCCATCTTCCGAGGCAATGATTTCGATCTATCCACTATTCCAAAAGAAAGCATTCAACGTATCGAAGTGATCCGAGGCCCAATGTCGGCTCTGTATGGATCTGAGGCTCTAGGTGGCGTAATCAATGTGATTACTAAACAACCTGATAACGAATGGCGCACTCAATTTAATGCTGATTACGGTTATCGTGATGACGATGATGGTGGCGAATATTCTACTGGCCTAAGTACGTCTGGTGCCTTGATTGATGACACATTATTCATGTCCTTTTCTGTCAGTCAAAGCGCGCGTGATGCATGGAGTCCTTATACGGGAACTGCTACCGGAACCAACGGTGAGTATGACCGCTCACAAGCAACCGCACTAGAGGAGCGTGATACGCTGGCTTTAACCGGTGGTTTGTTATGGTACATCAATCAAGACCACGACCTTGCGTTTGATTTTACTTATTCAGATGATGACCGAGAGGGGATCATTGAGTCTACCGCAGGACTGACTGAGTCGGATATGCGTGTTAAGCGTGATACTCAAGCGATCACCTACAACGGTATTTGGAACTGGGGTGATACCTTGCTTCGCTATAACCGCGATGCGGTAGTTAGCAAAGATAACTACAACAGCAAAAACACGGCTCTTGGTTATTATGACATTGATGAGGTGAACCACTCTGTTGATGGCCATGCTACGACTTACTTGGGTGACCACACTCTAACCTCGGGTGCGGACTGGAATTACTCAGAACTGAACAACCCAGATAGCTTGACTCAAACGGGTACAGCGAGCGTTAACCAATACGCATTGTTTGTTCAAGACCAATGGGCATTTGCAGACGATTACACTCTCACCTTCGGAACTCGTGTTGATATGCATGATGACTTTGGTGCTCATTGGAGCCCAAGAGCGTATTTAGTCAATAACTTTAGTGACAAGATTACCATCAAAGGTGGTGTGGGTACTGCATTTAACGCACCAACCTTATTGCAGTTATCTGAAGAAAACATCATCAATAGCTGTAAAGGCAGTTGTCAGGTTGTGGGTAATCCTGACTTGGATCCAGAAACCAGCATCAGCTATGAGGCTTCTGTGGCCTATGTTGAATCAAACTGGCAGGTTGAGTCTGGCGTTTTCCGCAATGAAATCAGCAATTTGATCGATCAAGATCGTGATAATCCAGTGGGTAACATTGGTGGTCAAGATGTGTATACCTATAAGAACATTGATGAAGCTGTTATTCAGGGCTTTGAGCTAACGGCAAGCTACAATATCACTGAATCGGTAGACCTAAGAGGTAACTATACCTTCTTGGATACTGAAGATAAGACGACCAACGAAGCACTAGAAGACCGTCCGGATCATGCGGCTATGGCTAGACTGGGCTGGGCTGTGACTAACACTCTTGATACCTTCGTTCGTGTGAACTACACGGGTGAGACCATTATCTCTAACGATGATGATGTGACGCGTCCTTCTTTTGTGACTGCAGATCTTGGCGTTAACTATGCTATTCATCGTCAATTCAGATTGCGTGCTGGTGTACACAACCTAACGGACGAGCGCTTTGATGAAGTAGAGGTGACCTCTCGCGGTTATGCTATCGACCCAAGAACTTGGTATGTCGGTATGACAGCAGATTTCTAGAGCTTAGCTCTATTTTCGCTCTCATAAAAAAAGCCAACCACTGTTTTCAGTGGTTGGCTTTTTGCGTTATTGGCTTGGCTTTTAGGTGGCTTTCTTTTTATTGAACACAAAGGCGTCCAATACTCGTAGCGCGACAATAATGTACAAAATCGCTAGTGAGATGAAGAATATTCGAGAAGCCAAAGCACTGATGAAGTCTGAGTCTGCTCCCATATTACCGTTGATTAAAACGATGATACAGGTCATCGCTGAGCCGTAATACTTACCTCTTGGGTTAGATGAAAAAATGTTCATCCCCATATAAAGCGCTATTCCGAACATCAAGATGATGAAAAACTGGAATAGCGGCACCGCGACTAACCCCCAATAGAATAGAAAGGCGATTAAGCCACCAAGAATGGTAGAGATAAGAGAGTTACGTCCTGCCTCTTTACCTGCGCTAAGCTCTGGTTTAAGGGTAAACATGGCTGCAAAAATCATGGTTAGCAATAGGTCGGTGCGAGCAAAGGTGATACAAAATGCCACAATCGGGAAGGCAACTAGAGTACTTTTTAAAGCAAATTGCGCGGCAACCGGGGAGTAAACATTTTTAAATGGGGCCGGTGAGGGCAGGGTAACTTTGTTGGTATCTGGAATAATAAAGTGCAGAACAAACACAAATAGCATTGCGGCCCATGCGGACCCTACAAACCCTAATGAAAACCCAATGGCTAACCCCTCAGACATATAGGTAAGCATAGGTAGGATCAACATTGAAAACATGGTCATTAGAGTAAGCCAGAATGACCCGCCTCGGTTGATGTAGTAGTAAATGTTGAACAGGGCGATAAACATCAAGATCAAGAATATGACAGGAAACTTGATCAATACCACCGAAAAAAACAAGCCAAAGCAAAAGCCCTTTACTGTGTTCACTAGCCCAACACCTAACTGCCTTGGTGTCATTTGAGGAACCGGCATTGATAACAGCAGTGTGGAGAAAATAGGGAACAAGAATGCCAGAGGCCAATTAAATATATAAGCGATGGCAGAAGAAACGGCGACCCCTACTGCAAATCGAAGCTGTCGTATCATAGCCGCATCTTGCAATGCAGCTTTGATATTAGAGCCTAGAGCGTTGCCCTTAGTAGACATAAGAGAACCAGCTCAACAGACGTATATAGACCTTCGCAATACCATTTAATATAAAGTTGTTGCTGGTATAGAACTGCACATCAGCTTGTCCACCTACACGGCGAAGCCCCTTCGGAAGCTCTTCATCAAAAGAGATAACCACAGGGAAGCGTTGCGGATCGCGAAGCCAGCCAGAGCCTGATTTAACGGTAACCAACCCGCCAACAGCGTCTGTAGAGCCACTTGCAACAGCAAAGCCGATACTGCGTACTTTACCTTTGTAGATTTTTCCCGGAGTAATGTCTAAAGAAATGTCCACTGGGTCGCCAATCTTCAAGTTTGCGAGGTTGTTTTCTTTAAGGTTTGCTTCAATCCAAGAATCGTCGGCATCAATGAAGGTCATCACTGGCGCGCCGGGATTGGCGTAGTAACCAACATCAACCTGCAAGTTCGTGATGCCACCGATAGTTGGGGCAAGTACACGGGTTCTGCTGAGATCTAATTGTGCCTGTTTGAGTTTAGCCACTGCGGTTCTTACCCTAGGGTTTGCTGCCCCTTCAGGGCCAAGAGATTGCTTGGCTTTATCAAGGTTTGCCTCGGCGCTACTAACTTGTGCTTTTGCTTGTTTAATTGCAGCTCGCGCTTTATCGCCATCAGATTTTGAGTAAAGTTTGCGTTGTTCAAGTTCAAAAACACGCGCGCTTTGTACATTAACATGCTCTAGGTTGGTTTGGGCTTCAACGAGACCAGCTTGGGCTGTTACCACACTTGCCATTCCTGCGCCGATTTCTTGGCCAGCGATTTCTAGCTCCGACTCTGCCAACTCAACACTGAGCTCATAATCAGCAGGATCAATACGAAAGAGCTGGGAGCCACGCTCAATAACATCATCTTGGGCAACATTAACTTCTAGTATCTTGCCTGAAACCTGAGGAATGATTGGGATCACATAGGCTTGAACACGGGCCTCGTCAGTCCATGGGGTATGTCTGTCGGCAAACAGATACCAAACAAAAATAAGACCAACGACGATAAAGACATTACGCGTGATTTTCTTCACTGGGTCATGGGTTTCTTCTGCAGGTGTTTCAGGCGCTTGAGCGGTTTCTTTCTCCGCCTTAGGTTGAGTCTCGGCTTCTGGTTGTGTTTTTTCGGCTTCGGTTTGATTTTCTTTGTTGTCGCTCATTGTTACCTCTGACATCCAATTTCAGACAAGTTCCACGTTATTGAATTGTGAAATATCGTTACATTTTATGTGCTTATCATGCTGTTGTATAGCATTTGCGAGCTTAAAATTCGTATTCGATGCCGACGGTGAACACGACATCCGTGGCTTCTGGTTGATTTCCATCTTCATCGGCAATGGGGTCAATGGTGTTGTCGATAACGGTAATCAGCTCCAAGTCAAAGTCGTCGATGAGTTCGATATCAAATCCAGTCTCAATACGTTGTATGAAGCTACCAGACTCTCTATTCACGACCTTGCCATCGTAAACAAGGAAGAATTCAATATCAGAGGTGATGTCATATTCAAAATCAAGGCCAAACGCGATCACAGGAGAGTAAACCTTATCATCCTCACCGACCTCGACATTCACAAAGCGAGTGTACTGAACGCTTGGGCCGGCATAGACCTCTAGATCCATGCCCTTGATGTCGATGACCTCATAGCCGACCGCAACACCCAACGAGGTCTGATGGTCGATGTTTCTAAACTCATCTAGGATGAGGTCGTAACTGGGCAGGGTGAAATACATTTTTTTTGAGTAGTAATAATCGTATTTAGCAGTAAAGCGATGATTGTCTTCTGTCGTTACACTGGTGCCGTTGACTTCCTCGCGAACCTCTTCGTAGACGCCTCTGTAGGTGACGTTAAAGCGCCCTGAAGTAATCAGGTAACGAACATCACCGGCAATATAATAATCGAAGCTTTCGGTGTTACCGGATTTAAAATTTAACCCAGCACTAAGCTCCCCAGTCCATAAGCTCTCCCCACTTTTCTCTGATGGAGAAATTGACAGTATGTTTTCTCTTGGATAGGTGACCGAAGGCAGTTCCATGAGATAGACGTTCTCTTCATCAATGACGATATGACCTTCAATGATGGTGCCATCAAGAAAACGAAGCAGCATGATATCTTTGGTTCTTAGCTCCTTGATATCTTTCATCTTTACTTTGTGGATGCCCACTTCATCACTATCAAACTCGACTCTTTCGTCGTACATAGCAATGATGTCACCACCGAGCAACTCGCCCTTGTGAACGAGTAGCCAATCAAACTTTGTGGGTACAGAGGGGACTTCAACAAACCAAGCAGGAGCCGTCAGTTCTGGTTTTTCGCTAGTTGAGTCTAGTTCTGACTCAGCGAAGCTGGTAAAAGAAAGGGCAATGGCGCAGAAAGCGGCGCTAATTTTCTGTTTGTGAGACGTCATTGTCATAATGAAACCAAATCCTTGTGTTCCATTAAAATTAGACTATTTCTCGTTAAAAAACAGTAAGTTTGTGAAATAGCTTTAAGCAATTATGTGAGGGTGGTTATTTTACTCTCATCAGTTGATGTTCGATATGTGAGAACTTAAAAACGCGAACTTGCGAAGGCTTCATCTTCTCAACCAATTCAAGCATCTCTTGTGTGTAATCTCGGCGTCGCATCCACTCTAGGTCTTCTTTAAAGTTGTCTTCACAGATGACGAAGGATTCATCTTTGAAACGACTTTCCTTAACGTGCACTACCCAAACTCGAGATTGAAACTCGCTCAGCTCCGACAGCCACTTTTTAGCAGAAGAAAAAATTTGATTTAGCATGGTATAGAGCCCTAGAAAACGACGTACAAGAGTAACAGAATTCGCTAGCGCAAGCATCGCCAGTGTTACGAACAAAAGTGGCACTGAAAACACGCTACTGATGGCACCACTTGTTGAAAGAGAACAGTTATTACTGAAATAGGCAAAAACAATTTAGTAAATTCTCAAATTTGGTCGACACTTAACAGGTAGCGTGACGTTGTGTGGAAGGAGTCCAGAATGCAGTCATTGAAAGTTAAAGATTATATGAGTCATCAAGCAGTTACCTTTACCCCTGGCATGTCATTGTCTGCAGCACTAGAAAAAGTTTTGCATTCCACGCATGTAGGTGGTCCGGTGATTAACGAAAGAGAAGAAGTAGTCGGTTTCTTATCAGAGCAAGATCTACTCGATAAATTGATAAAGGTGAGTTACCACTGTCAGGACACGCATATTGTCAGCGACTGTATGTATAAGGAAGTGTTATCTGTTTCCCCAGAAACTTCAATTATTGATTTAGCGTCGATGATGCAAGTCGGGAAGCCAAAAGTTTATCCAGTAATAGATAATGGAAAATTGGTGGGTATCATTTCACGCAGTGACGTTCTTAGGGCTGTAGGCGCATCCATTGAGTTGTGCTTCAAGAATCCTATCTAGCGTTTGACATCCGATATAGCAATCCATTAAGCCTCGTTTTTGCGAGGCTTTTTTATTTGAACCACGAGATACCACTTTTCTTGTTCTAGAATGTGATAGCAACCGTTTAACCTTGAAACCTCCTCAATAAGGTAATTGATAATCGTGATCATACTCACAATTGGTCGGGGTTATATTGTCTAGAGTAGTCGCTAAATACTGACCACATTAGAAGGGTATTGTGATGACAACTGAACAAAACGTGTTTCACTTGGGTGTAAATAAAACTGATCTGCAGGGCGCAACACTGGCCATTATTCCGGGTGATCCGGACCGTGTTAAGCGTATTGCTGAATGTATGGACAACCCTGTGTTTCTCGCCAGTCATCGGGAATACACCGTTTATCTAGCTGATCTTGCGGGCAAAAAAGTGGTAGTGTGCTCTACAGGTATCGGCGGACCATCCACCTCTATTGCAGTAGAAGAGTTGGCTCAGCTTGGCGTAGATACATTTTTGAGAGTGGGAACAACCGGCGCCATTCAGCCTCATGTGAATGTGGGAGACATGATTGTCACTACTGGCTCTGTGCGTCTAGACGGTGCTAGTTTACATTTTGCACCAATGGAATTTCCTGCGGTAGCGGACTTTAATATTGCTCTGGCTATGAAGGAAGCTGCGCTGAGCGAGAAAGCGACTGTGCATACGGGCGTAACAGCATCGAGTGACACTTTTTACCCAGGCCAGGAACGTTACGATACCTTTAGCGGTCGCGTAGTTAAGCGATTCCAAGGGTCTATGCAGGAATGGCAAGACATGGGGGTGCTAAACTTTGAGATGGAATCTGCGACCTTACTGACTATGTGTGCTAGCTCAGGACTTCGAGCGGGGTGTGTTGCTGGGGTTATTATCAACCGAACTCAACAAGAGATCCCTGATCAATCGAAGATGAAAGAGATTGAAGGGCTATCTATTCGAACTGTAGTGGAAGCGGCAAGACGTGTACTAGGATCTTAGTCTGAAGCTTAATTGATGAAAAAAGGCCTGACTTCGGAAGAATATCGAACTCAGGCCTTTTACTTCTTGAGGGGTTAGATCAGCTCGGTTCCGCCAGCTTTGATTAACCACTCTCGCAAATGGCTTCTCAAATCTTTTAACTCTTCAGGGCCAATCAAACCCAGTCCTAGATCCATTGCTCGGGTAATGTCGTTATAGCGCAGCGGCCTGAAGCTAACGAGCATTGCCCTAGCTTGTAATCCACCAAGCAGATCACGCAGGGATTCGAGCTTGTAGAGTGTATCGTCACCGTCATCACGCATACCTTTGGTCTTACACTCAATGATATGCAGTTTGTTGTTCACAACAGTGGCAACATCCAATTCATTACGAACCTCTTTCTCGCCAATCTTACGCGTTACTTGAACATTCAAAGAACAGTCTTGGATAGTGGTCAATTCTTGCTGTACAGATTTTACTTGGGTATGAACATAAGACTCTAACCACTCACCGTTAGAGAAGCGTCTTGCTTGCTCGGAACGGAAGGTTAAAACACCGTTGCTGTATGCGGCTAACTCAGAATCCACTAAATCTTGAAGCAGGATATTAAGCTCACGATAACCTTGCTGCTTTTCAGATAGGGCTACATCAAGCTTCTGTTCTTTACGACAGGTAGTCGCTAAGAAATTCAGTGTGGCAAGGCCAGGGCCAAGCTCCAGAGCGTTACTTGCCCACTTTTCACAGATCTTAAGCAGCGTATCGTCAATTTGGATAGCATCATTGGGATCTGGGAACTCAGATTGAGCACCGAAGATAGTGAGGTAATCAGCAATGGTGATATGGTCTTGTACCTGAGCGTCTTGTAGACCATCGGGGTACAACCAACTTAGGCTATCGGTATTGGGCTCAACGACAAAAATAGGCCATCTGTAGCTGCGTACGACTTCATAGACTGAGAGTAAACGGTGGCGAAGTCCGCAGCTTGCGTTAAGTTTGATTTCTTCACCCGTGAGCTTCAAGCGCTCAGCCAACTGGGTGATCTCTTTTTTAATGATGGCAGTGTTGGAGACGTTGGGGATTTCAAAAAACTCACTCTTAATGCCGCGCATACCAAGTACAATGCTCAGTTTATCGAACATAGGTTTTTGAGAGGAATCGCCTATAAAGATCGTATGACGACTTGAGGCTCTATCATCGAGTAAAGGGGTGACCAGTCTGATCGGGTCTTTGTCGATAATACCAATTTGAATTGGCATAAGGGGTCCTTCTTTTAATTGTTATAAGATTCGTCGGAACGAATGCGACCGACATCTTATCTCTATAGATAGCGAGGATGTCTAAAAATTACAATTGCTTACATTAATCTTAGTTTCCAATTTTGAAAAGGTACTCCTTTATTATTTTACGCCTTAGGAAGTTTGCTTTTATCTAGGGAATGATACAATCTTGATAAAACTAAGGAACGGGCTAGAGAAATACCATGGCTGAAGAAACTATTTTTAGTAAGATCATACGTCAAGAGATACAAACCGAGCTTACATACCAAGACGACTTGGTTACCGCCTTTCGCGATATTAATCCGCGAGCGCCTTCACACATTTTGATTGTTCCAAATCATGTTATCCCAACAGTCAATGACGCTACTGAAGAAGACGAACGTGCGTTAGGCCGTATGTTTACTGTTGCAGCAAAAATCGCTAAAGAAGAAGGTATTGCAGAAGATGGCTATCGCCTTATTGTGAACTGCAATTCTTTTGGCGGCCAAGAGGTTTATCATATCCATATGCACCTAGTCGGTGGCAAGCCATTAGGACCAATGTTGGTTAGTTAATGCAGCGAGTGAATAAATCGATACGACTTTGTTTGATTGTAATGAGCAGCGCAGTGATTACTGCCTGCTCTTCTCTTTCTGCCGGTAATTTGTTCAGTCACTACACCGCTCAAAACAAATCAGTTCATCAAGCACTGCAAGCCGGTGACTATGTAACCGCGCAGGAAAAGCTTCCTGATTATCGCGCTGGCGACATTCTGGATAATATGGAAAAAGGACGCGTTAATTTCTTAGCTTCCACTTATCCTGCTAGTAAAGCGTCTTTTGAATTAAGCGATAGAGCGGTACGGGAGTGGCAAGACCAAGCACTGATTTCTGTTAGCGATACGGCAACTAGTGTTGGCGCTTTGGCAGTCAATGACAACATCACCAACTATGAACCCGCTGACTATGAATTGGGCTTTTTACACTTGTATCTGGGGTTAAACTACATCCAGATTAACAGTCTTGAAGGGGCGTTGGTCGAGATGCGCCGTGCCAATCAAGTGCAAGAGCGTGCTAAGCAACAAAGAGAGTCTGATCTTAAGTCAGCAGAAGCTGATTTGAAGAAAAGTGGCTTGAGCCCGAATTTAGGGAGCGTATTGTCTCGCTACCCAGATGCGGGTGATAAGCTAAAAGCGGTTCAAAATGGCTATTTGTTGTATCTGTCAGCGTTGCTTTACGAAACGCAAGGTGACCCTAACAGTGCCTATGTCGACTATCGCCGTGCGCTGGCGGTAGCGCCTGATAACAGGCAAGTCATAGACGGAGCGCTTAGAGTAGCAACCCTGTTGGGGATGCGACAAGATTTAGAGCTTCTCACTAAACAATATGGCCCTTATCAACCCTTACCTAAAGGCGAGGGACGTGTGATCATCCTTGATGAGCGAGGGGTGGTTAAGGCGATGGATGACTGGCGAATCACTATTCCTGTTAGGGATAGTCGTGGCGATGTTGGTTTCTATTCGGTTGCTTTACCGTATTACAATAATAATACAGGTCAAAGATTTGGTACATTGCAGTTGGATGGCAAAGGGCTTGTTGGCGACGAATTGGTCGACGTTAATCTCATGGCCAGTAATCAGCTAACGGAGCAGATGCCAAGGATCTTAGTGCGTCAGGTATTACGCACAGTAACAAAAGACCGGTTGCGTAAAGAGACCGCAAGCGGTAATGATGTGGGCAACGCTTTGTTTAACGTTTTTAATACCCTAACCGAACAGCCAGACACTCGCAGTTGGCAATCGCTGCCTGCAGAGGTGTACAGTTCAGGTGCTACACTAAAAGTAGGAACCCATAGGTTAACTGTGGCAGGGAAGAGCCATGAGTTTTCTGTACGAGAAGGTGAGACTACCTTAGTATGGCTATCAAGACAGGGTAGTAACGTGACAATATGGCACAAACAATTGGGAGCGATACAATAATGAAAAAACTGGCACTACTGTTGGTGGCTCTTGTAGCACTGGCAGGCTGTTCTCAGAACACCGCAGGCTTAAGAGTGGATGGAAAGAGTCAAAAGGTACTCTTTGGCGATAACGTCTTGGGCAGTCGCCTTGTCGTTGATGATATAGCGACGGTAGAAAAAGAAGGCCGCACTAGAGGTATAGTGACGGTAAGTAGTGCTTATAAGGCTGATTTACGTATCCAATATCGCTTTTATTGGTATGACGACAGTGGGCTAGAAGTAAATACCAAGCCTTCAGCTTGGAGACAAGATGTAGTGAGAGGTTTCGAGACTCGAACCTTCTCTGAAGTTTCAATCCATCCGGAAGGGACTCAGTTTAGAGTACAAATCCGAGAGTCGGACAACTAAGGAAATAAGATGAAAAAAAGTGTAGTTGCGTTATTAGGCCTAGCTGTCATTCTTGGTGGCTGTTCAAACAAGGTAAACTATGGTGACGCGCAAGCTGTCGAAACAACGACGGTTGATTTTGGGTCTACCGATTTGCAAAAAATTGCAGGTGAAATGGTAGATAGCATGCTCAACTCAGGTTCAGTAGCAGCGATTACTAAAGACCAGCGTCCGATTGTGTTTGTAGAGCGTATTAAAAATAAAACCAGTGAACACATTGATACCGAATCAATTACCGATTCCGTCAGCACTAAGATGTTGAACTCGGGTAAGTTCCGCTTCGTCGATATGGACCGTGTTGAGTCTGTGCGTAAGCAGCTTAACTTCCAGAACAATGATGAGCTTGTAGATCAAAGCAGCGCGATTCAATTCGGTAAGATGGTGGGTGCGCAGTACATGCTGTACGGCAACCTATCAAGTATCGTAAAAGATGCGGGTAGTGACAAAGATGTGTACTACAAGATGACGATGCGTTTGATGGATCTAGAGACCGGCTTAATAGAGTGGGCTGACGAAACTGAGATTCGTAAACAACAGTCTAAAAGCTTGTTCGGACTGTAATTTAGTCAAAACGTTAGAGGCCAGCAATTTGCTGGCCTTTTTTATTTTTCACGGCTCGGTTTGTGGTTATCAATAATTTCTTCAATACTTGATGTGGCTCAAGAAATGATGGCAACAATTTATCTTCGATAACTTCTTATTGTCTGAATACGTGTTAGATTTAAATGAGTAGTGACTATTTTCGGCAGACATTATTTCTCAACCAGTGGCTGTCAGCATTTACAAGGAAGGCTCCATGATTATCTATCTTCACGGCTTTGATTCAACTAGCCCAGGTAACCACGAGAAGGTACTGCAACTTCAGTTTATTGACGAAGACGTACGTTTTATCAACTACAGTACGTTGCATCCTAAGCATGATATGGCGCACCTTCTAAAAGAAGTACACAAAGCCATTGAGTCATCAGAGGATAAGAATCCGATTATCTGTGGTGTAGGTTTAGGCGGATATTGGTCAGAGCGTCTTGGCTTCTTGTGTGGCATTAAGCAGGTGATATTTAATCCTAACCTGCATCCTGAGCGCACTATGCAAGGTCGAATTGACCGCCCAGAAGAGTACGATGATATTGCGACTAAGTGTGTGGAGCAGTATCGAATCAAGAATAAAGACCGCTGCATGGTGATACTGTCGAAGCATGATGAGATTCATGACAACACAGTGACCGCTGATGCGCTGGAAGACTACTACCAAATTATTTGGGATGAGCATGAGACCCACAAGTTCAAGAAGATCTCTCAGCATTTGCAAACCATGAAAGCATTTAAGAATGCCTAGCGCTCAAAACCGCTAACTAAACACTTTGACAAGGCCTGCTTATGCAGGTCTTTTTTTATCCAGATCGTGTGTAATTGGCGCCCTTTCGAATAAGATAATCTCAATTTCATTACAGCAATTGGGGTTATTTGCAGATTGTTGGTTGCTCAGTTAGTCGATTTGGATATAATGCGATTAAAAATAAATTGATTTAGATCAAAAAAAATTGAGAGGCGAAATAGAATCGCCCCATAAAACTTAACGTAAACAACAGTGTCTACTGATACTCAATCAAATTCTCACAGGTGCGCATAAGCGGGCCTGAAATCAAAAATTATCATTTGTATCAAGGAGTGTTGAAATGACACGAATCATTATTGTAGGCGGCGGTGCTGGTGGATTAGAACTAGCGACCAAAATGGGTCATAAGTTTAGACGCAACGAAAACACCAGTGTGACCTTAGTTGACCGTAAAGCGAGTCACCTTTGGAAACCTCTGCTACACGAAGTAGCAACAGGCTCTCTGGACGCAGGTGTGGATGCGCTAAGCTACCGCGCTCACGCCAAGAACCACGGCTTTGACTTCCAAATGGGAAGCCTTTGCGACATCGATCGTGAACGTAAGGTGATCATTCTTGAAGAGCTAAAAGATGCCAACGGCGAACTATTGATCCCTAAACGTGAAATTGAGTACGACTACCTGGTAATGGCGATTGGCTCAACCTCAAACGATTTCAATACTCCAGGCGTACGTGACAACTGTATCTTCCTAGACAGCCCTGAGCAGGCGCATCGTTTCCGTGAAGAGATGAACAATCAGTTCCTTAAGCTTCACGCACAGTCGGGACAAGGACAGGTTGATATTGCCATCGTTGGCGCAGGTGCTACGGGCGTTGAGCTTTCAGCCGAGCTGCACAACGCGGTTAAAGAGCTGCGTAACTATGGCTTCGGCGATCTAGATTCAAGTAAGCTAAATGTAAGCCTTGTAGAGGCTGGTGAGCGTATCTTACCTGCTCTACCTCCACGTATCTCTCAATCGGCTCACCAAGAGCTGACTAAGCTCGGTGTGAACGTTCGCACAGCCACTATGGTGACACTGGCTGATGAATCTGGCCTGACAACAAAAGATGGTGAGAAGATCCCTGCACAGATCATGGTATGGGCTGCCGGTATCAAGGCACCAGACTTTATTAAAGATATCGCAGGCCTAGAAACAAACCGTATTAACCAGTTAGTGGTTAAAGATACGCTACAAACTACTCGCGATGATAATATCTTCGTTATTGGCGACCTTGCTCAGTGCACGCAAAAAGACGGCAAGTTTGTGCCACCTCGTGCGCAGGCGGCTCACCAGATGTCTAGTCATGCATTCCGCAATATCTTAGCGATGATGAACAACAAGGCGCTTTCTGCTTACGAATATAAAGACCATGGCTCATTGGTATCACTTAGCCGCTTCTCTACCGTAGGTAGCTTGATGGGTAACCTAACCAAGGGTTCTATGATGGTTGAGGGTCGTATTGCTCGCGTAGTGTATATTTCTCTATATCGTATGCACCAAATGGCGCTGCACGGCATGTTTAAGACGGGCTTGATGATGTTAGTAGGACGCATTAACCGAGCGCTACGTCCAAACCTGAAGTTGCACTGATCTTTTAGCCCTAGTTAAGAGAAAGCAATCGAAAAAGGGGGGAGTTGGCTTAGCCAACTCCCCCCTTTTTTATATCTAGTAGAGATTAATTTTCTACTCTTCGCACCTGAATAATCATGCCCATAAGAGGGTGATCTAGGTAGTGTGTTTCGCTACTGCGCATGCGACGCTTTTGTTCCATACGGTAGCTTTTCAAGAACTGCTCTTCAACTTTTTCAGGGGAGACTTTCTGTAGGTTCCCAGCCTGTACATTGCTGTTTTCTGCTTCAGTGTCTGCTAGCACAGCAAAGTTTTCACTGTCCTTAAGCTCATCCGGTGCTTTCTCAGTAAAGGTAACGCTGCGAACACCCGGCTCGCGAAGATCCAATTCTGTTTCTACAAACAGGTAGTGCTGAACATAAACCTGAATCGCGCCGTCCAGTTCATACAGAGGCTGAGCAATAGTTTTCTCTTGGATATCATCGCCCATACCCGTATCACTGCTTTGAGAGCCAATCTTTGAACCGTCTGGGTTAAAGGTTTTAGAGAAATCTTTACCGGCCTGGATATGGAACTTAGGAGCACTGGCTCGACCTTGATCCCCTTGACGCCATGCAGTATGCAATAGCACCTCAAAACCTGCATGATTCTTCAGTACGTCACGCTCTTTAATAAGCTTATAGTTGTCGTAAGAAAGCATTTGCGCTCCCTTCTTTTTACGATAAGCATGGTTGTCGAAGGGCTCGACTCCTTCCATGTTGATCTGATTTAGCTCGTTTGGCCATGATTCAGAGGTCTTTTCAGGGTCGATCGAACGCTTGAATATCAGGACTTCAATGTCAAATTCTCTCTGTTGTGCTTGTGCGAGTGTTGGAATCAGCAACAGCATCATCAATAGAGGAATAATTTTTTTCATTCTGGCTCCATGGCTTATCAAAAGGCCGTTTATCTTTATGAATACTATGAGATTATTCTTATCTTCATACTAAATTTGAGTGTGAGTAAAGTCGTCACGAGAGGGAAGTTTACCCTAGTTTTAGGCAGTATAGCAGATCTCATTTTATTGCTATGACGGCCAAGCCTTTACGCTACTCTGTTTTTTGCAAAATCTTCGATTAATTGCTTAACGTAAGAGAGGCGATCTCTGCGGTCGACCAAGCTTTGCATAAATTTAATCTTAGTCGGCCCGTCCATAGCAAATTTGTTAGGTTGTGATTGCAATAGCTTAACCAAATACATTGGGTTTATGTCAGCATCCGGATAGAACTCGATGTAGCCACCTTTTTCATGAGCCTCTACCTTGTCTACCTTGATGGCAGCCGCTGCCAACTTTATTTCAGAGACTTGCAGTAGGTTCTTAGTGGCATCAGGAAGTGGCCCGAAGCGGTCTATGAGCTCGACCTTCATCTCGGTAAGTTGGTTATCGTTAGCCACGCTGGCAATACGTTTGTATAGAGACAAGCGAGTGTTTATATCAGGGATATAGTCATCCGGTAATAATGCAGGTAATCGCAGTTCGACCTCGGTTTGCTCACGCAGTAGGTCGTCCAGCGATGGCTCTTTACCTTCTTTTAGGGCTTCAACAGCTTGCTCTAGCATCTCCATATACAAGGTGAAGCCGATAGAGTGGATCTGGCCACTTTGCTCATCACCCAGCAACTCGCCGGCGCCACGTATTTCAAGGTCGTGCGTAGCAAGAGTGAATCCTGCGCCCAAATCCTCAAGAGAGGCAATGGCCTCAAGACGCTTGGCTGCATCCTTAGTGACGGCTTTAGGATGCGGTGTAAGCAAGTAAGCATAGGCTTGGTGGTGAGAGCGACCCACACGTCCGCGCAATTGGTGAAGCTGCGCTAAACCCAGATTGTCTGCGCGGTTCATGATGATGGTATTAGCCGTTGGCACATCAATACCGGTTTCAATGATGGTGGTACACACCAAGAGGTTAAAACGCTGGTGGTAGAAATCGTTCATTACTGACTCCAGCTCACGCTCACGCATCTGCCCGTGTGCGGTGGTAATACGAGCTTCTGGTATCAATTTAGCTAGGTCTTCCGCAACCTTGTGAATGGTGTCGACTTGATTATGTAAGAAGTAAACCTGGCCACCACGCATGATCTCACGCAGAACGGCTTCTCGAACAATGGCATCATCACTTTGACGAACAAAGGTTTTGATTGCTAAGCGGCGAGCCGGTGGTGTGGCGATGATAGAGAGGTCGCGCATGCCACTCATTGCCATATTCAGCGTTCGCGGTATTGGGGTCGCGGTCAGCGTTAGGATATCCACATCCGCACGCATCGCCTTCATTTTCTCTTTTTGTCTTACGCCAAATCTGTGTTCTTCATCGACAATCAATAAACCAAGATCGGCAAACTTGATGTCATCTTGCAGAAGTTTGTGAGTGCCAACAATAATATCGACCTTACCTTCTGCCACATCAGCCAGAATTTGTTTCTGCTCTTTGGCACTCTTGAATCGGGATAAGACCTCTACACGCACGGGTAGGTTGGCAAAGCGATCTCGAAAGTTTTCAAAATGCTGCTGAGCGAGTAGGGTCGTTGGCACAAGTACCGCGACTTGCTTAGCATTATCTGTAGATACGAACGCGGCGCGCATGGCGACTTCCGTTTTACCAAAGCCAACATCACCACACACCAGTCTGTCCATGGCTTTCGCTTGGCACATATCCGAGAGAACGGCGTTGATCGCTTGAGCTTGGTCATCGGTTTCTTCAAATGGGAAACCAGCTTTAAACTGGGCGTATTGCTCTCTATCTAACTGAAATTTATAGCCTGGTTTAAGCTCACGCTTGGCGTACACATCAAGCAATTCAGCGGCCACATCTCGAACTCGCTCTGCCGCTTTACGACGAGCCTTACCCCATGATTCACTGCCAAGTTTGTGTAGTGGGGCGGTATCTTCCGCGCCGCCAGAGTATCGGCTAATGAGATTGAGTGAAGACACTGGAACGTACAGCTTCGACTCATTGAGGTATTCAAGGGTCACGTATTCGGTTTTGATGCCTCCAGCCTCTAGGGTCTGCAGGCCAATATAGCGACCAATACCATGGTCTAGATGCACTACGGGCTGGCCGGGTTTAAGCTCCGCTAGGTGGCGGATAACGGTATCGCTATTGACCGCTCGCTTATCTTTTTTGCGCCTTTGAATAACGCGATCGCCAAGTAGGTCACTCTCACAAATCAGTGCAAAATCAGGGTCTTCATGAATGAAGCCATGCTCTGAAGCGCCAAGAACTAGAGTGAACTTATCATTCCCAGCAAGGGCCTCTTCGAGACTCGACACTGCTTTTGGCGCAATCTTGACAGGGCTTAGTAGCTCAAGCAGGGCCTCACGACGGCCTTCAGACTCAACGGAGAAGACGATCTTGCCGGTGTAGCCTTCGCTGAACTGACGCAGAGCCGACATTGGCTCTTTGGTTTGCGGGGCTGCGGCAAGCGCCGGTAATACCTCTATGTCTAGGTTGAAACGACCTGCTTTGGTATCAGTACTCTCTTTGTTTAGCTTTACCTGTGGCCATTGCTTAATGGAGGCAAAGAGCTCGTCTTTCTTCATCCAAAGCTCTGTTGGTTCCAGCAGTGGACGCAGCGGATCTACACGTCGCTGATCAAAACGATAATCAACGTCGGTGAGGAATGTGTCTATTGCCGGTTCTATTTCACCAACAGAGAGCAGTAAGGTGTTTTGTGGCAAATAGTCGAACAGGGTTTCTGTATTCTCAAAAAACAGCGGTTGCCAGTACTCAATCCCCGCGGGCCAAGTGCCCTTTGACACTTGCATATAAACCGACTCGGGCTCGCGTCTTGCGTCGAACTTTTGTCTCCAACGAATACGGAAGTCTTCAATGGCTTCTTCATTGGTCGGAAATTCATGGGCAGGTAACAGTCTAATCTCATCGATATCGGCAATAGAGCGCTGATTCTCAGGATCAAAGGTTCGAATGGTGTCGATCTCGTCATCGAAAAAGTCAACACGATACGGGTCAGAGCTTCCCATAGGGAACAGGTCTAAGATAGAGCCACGACTGGCGTATTCACCAGGACCAAATACTTGGTCAACGTTTCGATAGCCTGACTTTTCAAGTTGCATCCTGAGCTTTTCTAGAGAGAAAAGGTCGCCCGCTTTAACCATCAAGGTGTGTTGTAGGAGAAACTCTCTGGGAGACTGCCTCTGCAATAGAGTGCTAATGGGAACAATGATGATGCCTTGGTCAAGGGTCGGCAGTTGGTACAGTGTAGAAATACGATCGGAAATAATATCTTGGTGAGGAGAAAAACTGTCATAGGGCAGTGTTTCCCAGTCTGGGAACAAGGACACAGGCACAGAGCTAAATTGCTCCAATTCCATCTGCAATTTTAGTGCTGTTTGCGGGTCACTCACGATTAACAGTGTTGGTCCTTGGTGTTGTTTGTTCAACTGAGCTACAGCGATAGCTAATGACGCACCTTGTAGGTTGCCGAGCTGTTTTCTATCACCAGCGGTGGACGCAATCGGTAGAGCAAAAAGCGAGTGGTTATCCATAAGAGTGTGAGTTTCCAAGATAAATTGATCAGCATGTAATGTAATTGATTATCGTAAACCCAGACGGGTTTATCTATCAATAAGTGGTCAAAACTGGCGGATAGTTGATGTGATTGCTCAATTATTGACTTTTTGTGGAAGTTTCCAAATAAAAACAGGGGCAAACACTACTCGAAAAGGCGATTAGTGGTTACATTAAGGGCATTGTACTCATTTTTCGGTTGGTTATGTTTCGACCCGTTTCGCTTTATATTGGCCTGCGTTATCTCAGAGGACGTTCGGGAGATCGATTTAGTCGATTTGTTTCCTACATGTCTACCGCAGGTATCACCATAGGTGTGTTGTCTCTCGTCACTGTAATGTCTGTGATGAACGGTTTTGAAAGCCAGTTAAAGGGACGCATTCTTGGGGTGCTACCTCAAGCTATCGTGGGTGATGTGTCTGGAAAAACCGCATTGACCGAAGAACCCCCGCAATTTATTACCTCTCTTCCTCACGTTATCGAAAGCGTTCCGATTGTATCGAGTGAAGCCGTGTTGCAAAGCCCTGCACAACTGACTGCGGGTCAATTGATTGGTATTGAGGGGAATGCAGACGAGCCTTTGCGTCAATTTATGCTGTCTGGAAGCGTGGATTCTTTGCAGCAAGGAAAATACCGAATCATCATTGGTCATACTCTGGCGCGTAAGCTAAAGGTAAATCAAGGCGATAAAGTGCGCCTTATGGTCACCAGTGCCAGTCAATATTCACCTCTTGGGCGCATTCCTAGCCAGAGAAACTTTACCGTATCGGGCATATTTAACACCGGCTCCGATGTGGACGCTCAGTTAATGGTGACCAATATTGAAGATGCTGGTCGCTTATTACGAATGAATAAGGAGCAGGTCTCAGGTTGGAGACTTTATCTTGATGACCCCTTTGCCGTAAGCACTCTCGCAGCAATGCCGCTAGAAGAGGGCTGGGCTTGGCAAGATTGGCGCGCACAACGGGGCGAGCTATTTCAGGCGGTTAAGATGGAGAAAAACATGATGGGCCTTATGCTCGGTCTCATCGTGGGTGTGGCGGCATTTAACATTATCTCTGCGCTGATTATGGTGGTCATGGAGAAGCAATCTGAAGTGGCCATTCTAAAAACTCAAGGGATGACCAAGCAACACGTGATGGCCTTATTTGTGGTGCAGGGCGCAAGCAGTGGCGTGGTTGGCGCAGTGTTTGGTGGCTTGCTCGGCGTTCTGCTGTCAAATAATCTGAATCTAATACTGCAAGCCATGGGAGCATCCCTTTATGCCTATGGTGGGCAACTGCCTGTGTTGATTGAGTACGGTCAAGTACTCCTAGTGGTTGGATTGGCTGTGTGTTTGAGCATAGTGGCAACCCTTTACCCTTCCTACAGAGCTGCATCCGTTAAACCCGCTGAGGCGTTAAGATATGAGTAATTTACTAGAGTGTCAGAATCTAAAGAAAACCTACACCGAGGGCAGCGTTGATACGCAAGTGCTTAGAGGTGTGAGCTTTACGGTCGGACACGGCGAGCTGGTCTCAATTATCGGTAGCTCAGGCTCGGGTAAGAGTACCCTACTGCATATATTAGGCGCATTGGATGATGCGACAGTGGGAGACGTGCAGTTCAACGGGCAAGATCTCAGCGCACTCTCAAGTAACCAGCAAGCGAAACTGCGTAACCAGCATTTGGGCTTTGTATATCAATTCCACCATCTATTAGCGGATTTCTCTGCGGTAGAAAACGTGGCGATGCCTCTATTGATTGGCGGTGAAAAGCCAGCTAAAGCCAAGCAAGCGGCTAAGGAATTGTTAACTCGTGTTGGTTTAGAGCACCGTTTGGAGCATCGTCCATCAGAACTGTCTGGCGGAGAGCGTCAGCGGGTGGCCATCGCACGAGCTTTGGTGAATAAACCCTCTTTGGTGTTAGCCGATGAGCCTACAGGTAACCTTGATCACACTACAGCTCTAGGCATTTATGACTTGATGCGAGAGCTGAACCAGAAATCAGGCACGGCCTTTTTAGTGGTGACTCATGATGGTGAACTGGCTGCTAAGATGGACAGACAAATGCATATGCAAGACGGCCTTTTGGTTCAAGTAGCAGAAGAGGTTGCCGAGTGATCAACTCTTTATCACTGTTTATTGGTGGGCGTTTTAGTCGCGCCAAGCAGCGGAACAAGATGGTGTCCTTTATTTCCCTTTCATCAACCTTGGGGATAATGGTGGGTGTTGCGGTGATCATTATCGGCCTATCTGCGATGAACGGCTTTGAAAGAGAGCTGGAGAATAGAGTGTTATCAGTGGTTCCCCATGGCGACTTTTCTGCGGTGAACAAGCCAATCCAAGATTGGCCTCAGCTGGTAGAACATATCAACAAGCAACCACAGGCTGTAGCGGCTGCCCCTTTTGTGAAGTTCACGGCATTAGCGGAGCGCGGTACACACCTTAAAGCAATCCAAGTGAAGGGTGTGAATGCGGCACTGGAGAGTGAGGTATCTAGCCTGTCTCAGTTTGTGCAAGGGGATGCATGGCAAAACTTTTCTCCGGGTTCAAACCAGGTGGTGTTGGGCAAAGGCGTCGCTGATCAGTTGGGCGTTGACGTCGGTGATGGCATTTCTCTTATGATCCCTGTGGCATCGAAAAACGGCCGTACACAAGCACCAAAGCGTGTTCGCCTAAAAGTCAGTGGCATCTTCTCGCTTGGTGGGCAGTTGGATCATGCCTTAGCGATGGTTCCACTTGAAGATGCTCAGTCTTATCTTGGTCTTGGCGATACCGTGAGTGGAATTTCGGTGAAGACGACCAGCGTATTTGATGCTCCAGATTTGATGAGAACGCTAGGCAGTAGTCTGCCAGTTTATGTGTATATTAATAGCTGGAAGCAAGAATTTGGCTACATTCATCGAGATATTCAGATGGTTCGTACCATCATGTATTTGGTAATGGTATTAGTTATTGGAGTTGCTTGCTTTAACATTGTTTCTACTTTGATGATGGCTGTAAAAGATCGCTCTGCTGAAGTGGCTATTTTGCGCACGATGGGGGCTCAAGACTCTTTGATTAAGGCTATTTTCATGTGGCAAGGTGTGTTGTCAGGCGTTATGGGGGCGGTAGCGGGCAGTGTGCTTGGATTATTGGTGGCGCTAAACTTGACCACATTGATCCAACTGGTTGAGAAGATCATTGGGCACAAGTTCTTATCGGGTGACGTTTATTTTGTGAACTTCCTGCCATCCGAGGTTAATCCAATGGATGTGTTGATTGTATCCGGGACTGCAATTCTATTGAGCTTAGTAGCGACTTGGTTCCCTGCAAGTAAAGCAAGCAAATTGAACCCCGCGACGGTGTTGAGTGCTAAATAACATTTATACCAATAAGTATGAATAAAGAATTAAAAAAGCGTTGCTCAACGAGCAACGCTTTTTTTGTGTCTAGGATTTTTGTTGTGAGGGTTAGTTTGTGTCTTTCTTGGCAAATGGGTTTAGCTTGAGTTTTAGCTTTCGCTTTTGCCAGCTACGCACCACAGAATATCGCCATAGCGCGCGAATACCGAAGTAGCCCATTGCAGAGAATATTACCGCACAGATAGCACAGCCAAGCAGGAACGGCGGTCCGATAGTAGACATCTGAGAGACTAAGTAGTCCCAAGATAACTCAAAATGAAACGCCTGTGCGGGCAAATGCATTACCCAAGCACCAAGCTTGTAGGCCAGATAGAACATAATTGGCATGGTGACAGGGTTACTGATCCATACCAAGGCTACCGAGAGCGGCAGGTTGACGCCAAACATGATTGCAAGCCCTGCTGCCATTATCATTTGGCTAGGAAGGGGAACAAAACACATGAAAAGGCCTACAGCAAAGGCTCCTGATGCGGAGCGTCGATTCAAAACCCACAAGTTTGGGTTGTAGAGAACATTTCCAAATATTCTAAGCGCTTTTTGACGTTTAATCAGTTCATGGTCCGGCATGAAGCGTTGAATAAATTTTCTAGGCATGAGGGAATATGGCTCTCTTACTAGGTAACTGGAATCTTATTTCATTCTCAGCGACGATTGTCGCAGCAATGTATTGGCACACTCTTCCTGAATTGCAGTGGCTTGTTCCGATACTTGCCATAGTGTTGTTCTGTTGCCGATTTAAAGCACTAAGAATAGCACTCGGGGTCTCGTTGGCATCAGTGGTTAGTCTAGTACAGAGTCATGTTTTTGTAAGAGACGTCAACACCTTATTCGATTGCGCTGAGAATATTACCATAAATGTTGAGTTGAACAGCACATTTAGATCAAATCTTTACTTTTCAAATTCGGTAGTTAACGTCGAACAAATTCATGGTTGCGATGCCGACTTCTCCGGCTTGCTATTACTCAAAGTTCCCTTAGATTTGGCGCAGAATATAAAACTAGGGGAGATTTGGCGTGTCGAGGCTGAGATAAAACCCATTTACGGCCTGCTCAATGAAGCGGGCTTTGATGCGGAGCGCTTTTATTTTGGGCAGCGAGTCATAGCTCAAGCTAGGGTGCATAAACTACTCCAGCGGATTGAGAAGGCGGACCTAAGAGGCCGTTGGTATGACGATGTTTACCTGCAAACGGCGCAATTGGAATCTCGACCACTAATCTTAGCCCTATTGTTTGGGGAACGCTCTCTCATTGATAATCAGCAATGGAGTCACCTAAAACGGACCGGAATTGCGCACTTGATTGCGATTTCTGGATTGCACATAGGGCTAGCCTATATGGTGGGCTGGTGGGGCGGACATATCTTGCGTATTGTTATCCCAACCTGGCTTTGGCTACCTGTTTTGTCTGCTGTGGGCATGGCAACCTTTTACGCGTGGCTTGCTGGGTTTAGTTTACCCACACAACGCGCCTTGGTTATGTGTCTGATTACCGCTACCGCACTAATTCTTGGGATTCGTTTAAGTCGCTGGCGAATATTGTGGCTGACCCTGGCAATAGTGCTAACCCTATCACCCATGTCAGCGGTATCTTCTAGCCTTTGGCTCAGTGTTGGGGCCGTCATTATTATTTTTCTGGCGATTGGGCCAAATCAACGCCGTCTCGAAAAGCAAAACCCCGAACAGCGAGTTGGCAAAGAAGAGAAGAAGCAGAGCAAGATAGGCATCAAGAAACTGTACACCTGGTTTCGAATCCAGCTCTATCTCAGTTTAGGGCTAGCGCCAATATCGGCTTGGTTGTTGGGCGGGGTTGCTTGGCTCTCTATCTTGTTCAATGCCATCGCTATTCCTCTAGTTTCACTGTTTGTGGTTCCGCTATTGCTTGCCGGTATCTTGTTAAACCCCGTATCTAAGTCATTAGGTTTTGGCTTATTTCAATTGTCCGATATGGGTTTGAGTTTGCTGACAGAGCTAATTTCGAAGACGCAGGTCTATCCTAACCTATGGTTTCAAGCCTCACAGAGCCATATATTGGGGTTAGTTTTGTTATTCGCTCTCATCTGCGTGAGAAATCGTCGGCAGGTTTTCATCCTATGTATCGGTGGACTATATGTCGCGATGGTTGGATTAGAAAACAATGATACAAAATGGCGCCTTGATGTGCTGGATGTCGGTCATGGCTTAGCCGTGCTGATAGAGTCAGATGAGCGCTCAATTCTCTATGATACAGGGGCGGGGTGGGATGAGGGCAGCATAGCGCAGATGGTTGTAGAGCCCATAATTGTGCAGCGCGGTACTAGCATTGACGCTCTTTTCATAAGCCATTGGGACAATGACCATCAAGGTGGCATGAACCACCTTATTGCGCGCTTTTTACCTAGATATGTATTTACTCCTCAACAAGACATCAAGACGCTACCTTGCATGCAAGGGCAGTTCTGGTGGTGGCAAGGATTGCAGTTTGAAATAGTTTGGCCTCCGAGGACAGTCTCTAGAGCCTATAACCCTCACTCGTGCGTCATGCGGATCTCTGATGGGACTTATTCGGTGTTATTGACCGGAGATATTGATGCAATTTCAGAGTATCAATTGGTTGATGATGTTGCTCAATCTGACGTGATTATCGTGCCTCATCACGGTAGCAGTACCTCTTCAACTCAAGTATTGGTCGATAAAGTTGATGCAAATATCGCCATAGCCTCAACTTCTAAGCAGGGACGTTGGTCGCTTCCCAACCAAATTGTAGTGGATAGGTATCGCCAATCTGGCTCCCAATGGCTGAATACGGGTACCGATGGGCAGGTATCTGTACGTTTTTTGAGTGATGAGGTGAAGGTTATGACTCTGCGCAACCCACAAACTGCTGCTTGGTATAGGCAGATTTTGCGGAAGGGAGTAGAATAACTATTAACTGAATAAAAAATAAAGCAATTCTTATGACACAACTTGAAGATGAGTCTACGTGGAAAACCTTTAAACGCCTGTGGAAATACATTCGTTTATACAAACTAGGACTCTTCGTTGCAGCGTTCGCCCTGATCATCAATGCGGCTGCAGATACCTATATGATTTCCCTATTAAAGCCACTGCTTGATGAAGGCTTTGGTGATGTAGAATCCAATTTCCTTAAAATCTTACCTATGATCATCCTAGGTATGATTGTGGTGCGTGGTCTCTCTGGATTTGTATCCACCTATTGCTTGAGTTGGGTGTCGGGCAATGTGGTTATGTTAATGCGACGCGCTATCTTTAACCACTTTATGCACATGCCAGTCCCCTTCTTTGATAGAGAATCTACCGGTGGTTTGCTGTCTCGCATTACCTACGACAGTGAGCAGGTCGCGGCCGCCACCAGTAAAGCCTTAGTGAATCTAGTGAGAGAGGGCGCAAGCATTATCGGCTTGCTTACCTTAATGTTCTGGAACAGCTGGCAGCTCTCTTTAGTACTTCTTGTTGTAGCGCCCGTTGTGGCCTTCGCTATTCGCGTCGTTTCAAAGCGTTTTCGTAAGATCAGTAAGAACATGCAAACGGCAATGGGACAGGTAACCTCTTCCGCTGAGCAGATGCTTAAAGGCCATAAAGTGGTTTTGAGTTATGGTGGTCAAGAAGTCGAAAGTGGCCGCTTCGATCAAGTCAGCAATAAAATGCGCCAACAAACGATGAAGATGGTGACAGCGCAAGCCGCTGCAAACCCAATCGTTCAGTTGATTGCTTCCTTTGCTCTAGTGACGGTGCTGTATCTGGCAAGCTTTGAGCAAGTGAGAGCAGACCTTACTCCGGGTGCATTTACGGTTATCTTCTCTGCTATGTTTGGCATGATGAGGCCTCTAAAATCATTGACTAACGTGACCTCAGAGTTTCAGCGTGGTATGGCAGCAGCTCATACCTTGTTCTCTTTAATGGATTTAGACACTGAAAAAGATACTGGTGACAAAGAGATCAAGCGCGCGAAAGGTTTGGTTGAGGTTAAGGATGTGACCTTTAGTTATCAGGGTAAGGATAAGCCTGCACTGTCTCATATTGATTTTACTATTCCACAAGGTAAGACAGTCGCTCTAGTGGGGCGCTCAGGTTCCGGCAAGAGTACCATTGCCAACTTATTTACCCGTTTTTATGAGGTAGATGATGGTGAAATTTGCCTTGATGGCGAGAATATTAACGACTACAAGTTGACAAACTTGCGAGAGCAATTTGGTCTTGTTTCGCAAAATGTTCACCTGTTCAACGATACCATTGCCAACAACATAGCGTATGCCGCTGAGGGTGAATTCACTCGTGAGCAAATAGAGCATGCCGCTAAGTTAGCTCACGCAACTGAGTTCACTAAAAATATGCCTGATGGTCTAGATACTATGATTGGTGAAAATGGCGCGAGTTTATCTGGCGGCCAACGTCAAAGGGTTGCTATAGCTCGTGCGCTACTGCGTGATGCTCCAGTATTGATCCTAGATGAGGCAACCTCTGCTCTTGATACCGAGTCAGAGAGAGCTATTCAGGCAGCGCTGGATGAACTGCAGAAAGATAAAACAGTACTGGTGATTGCGCACCGTTTGTCGACGATCGAAAATGCAGACGAGATCTTGGTTGTGGACAACGGCGAGATTATTGAGCGCGGTACGCATGCTGAGTTAATTGCCAAGGGCGAAGCCTATGCGCAGTTGCATAAAATACAGTTCGGTGACTAGTTAGTGATACATCTACTCTGGTTTAGCTCTAACCCTGTGCGATGGTTATTTTGGCCACTATTGTGGCCTTTAAGTCAGCTCTTTAAGGTGATTAGCCAAGGGCGTAGGCGTGACTATCTGCAAGGTAAAAAGCCTAGCTACCGTGCACCTGTTCCTATCGTTGTGGTAGGAAATATCACCGCGGGTGGCAACGGCAAAACACCCGTAGTGGTGTGGTTGGTTGAAAACCTCCAAGCTCAAGGCTTAACCGTTGGTGTGGTTTCCAGAGGGTATGGGGCCAAGGCTCCTAGCTACCCCTTGCTGGTAGGTCAGGATACGCCAACCAAACATTGTGGTGATGAGCCGAAACTTATTGCTCAGCGCACCGGGGCGATTGTGGTGGTCGACCCTGTGCGTTCGAATGCGGTTAAGCATCTGCTACAGAACGACGTGGATATTGTGGTTACAGATGATGGACTACAACATTACGCCCTACAACGCGATATAGAGTTTATTGTTATCGACGGTAAGCGTCGCTTCGGTAACGAGCACTTGATTCCTCTAGGGCCCCTAAGAGAGAAGATGAGCCGTCTCCAAACGGTGGACTTTCGCATTACCAATGGCGGAGAGGCACAATCTGGGGAAATTGGCATGACGTTGCAGCCGTCTCTGGCGGTGAATCTTGTGACTGGAGAGAAAAAGTCCGTTGATCTGTTGGGAGCACTTACCGCTATAGCCGGTATTGGTCACCCCCCACGGTTCTTTGATACCTTAGAGTCAATGAAGGCCAACGTAATCACGACCAAAGGATTTGCTGACCATAAGGCGTTGCTAAAGGCGGATATTACCCCTTTAATTGCCGATGGCCATCAGCTAATAATGACAGAAAAAGATGCGGTTAAATGCCGTGACTTTGCAGATGATAATTGGTGGTATCTACCTGTGTCAGCACAGATTAGTGATGATAACCGCCATAAAATAATGAATAGAATTCAAGAGGTTTTAAAGGAATATGGATCATAGATTGTTAGAGATCGTTGCATGCCCAGTATGCAAAGGAAAGCTGACTTTTGATAAAGAGAAGCAAGAGCTAGTGTGTAAATTGGATCGTCTTGCTTATCCAATCAAAGAGGGAATTCCTGTACTCCTTGAGCCTGAAGCTCGCTCAATCTCAATGGACGAGGGGCGTTAAGATGTCATTTACCGTTATCATTCCTGCGCGATATCAATCAACGCGTTTGCCGGGTAAACCCCTGGCGGATATCTGCGGAAAACCAATGATCGAGCACGTGTATCGACAGGCGATTCAGGCTGGTGCTGATCAGGTGATTATTGCTACCGACGACCAGCGTGTGGCGGATGTGGCGGCTGGGTTTGGTGGTACGGTTTGCATGACCTCACCTGACCACGAATCGGGCACCGAACGCTTGGCTGAGGTAGTGGAGAAGATGGGAATTGCACCGGACCATATTGTGGTGAATGTGCAGGGAGACGAGCCCTTGATTCCACCCGTAGTAATCGCTCAGGTTGCCGATAATCTGGCCGCTTCTACGGCGCCAATGGCGACACTTGGGGTTGCTATTGAGGATGCAGAAGAAGCATTCAACCCTAATGCGGTGAAGGTGGTGATAGATAACCAAGGCTATGCACTCTACTTTAGCCGTGCAACCATACCTTGGGACAGGGACCAGTTTGCTGATGATAAATCTCAGCTAAACCAACCCCTAATGCGTCACATTGGTATCTATGCTTATCGTGCTGGCTTTATCAATAAATACATCAACTGGGCACCCTCTGCCCTTGAAAAGATAGAAAGCCTCGAGCAGTTACGCGTGCTTTGGTACGGCGAAAAAATCCATGTTGCTCTGGCCAAACAAACACCGCCACCAGGTGTAGATACGCCAGAAGACTTAGAAGCAGTAAGAGCACTGTTAAGCTAGGTTTTACTAGGGTCTGTTGACCTTTTGCGATTAAATTTTGCTCGACCAGAAGCCATTTAATCAAGGCGAGGGACTTGCCGCCTAGTCATCTAAGCAAGAGTCGCTCAACGAAGAGTAAATGGCTTCTGGACGAGCCCTTCTTGCCGAGCCCTTCGGGTAGCGCTTTGTTGGGCATTAATACAAGGCAGTCACTTTTCATGTGGAACCCCACACCTAAAAGCGACTGCCTTGTATTAATACCCAACAAATCGCTACAAAAATAACCTCAAAAGGTCAACAGACCCTAGATATAGAAAAGGGAAACAGTTTGCTGTTTCCCTTTTTCGTTTTGAGCGTGGTAAAAGTATCTAAGGCCAACAGACCCTAGATATTTTTACCAAAATCAGTGCGTTTTGGGCAAGAGGCGAGCACGTCTCTGTGACCCGATTCTTTAAGCTCTTCCAAAATGACATCAAAGCCCCATAGTCGATACAGATGCTTAAGAACATCATCGTAGCTCTTGTCTAGCGGAATGCGTTGATGGGGGATGTGTTGTAGCGTTAGAGAGCGATCACCTCGCACATCGACATTCCATACCTGAATATTGGGCTCTAGGTTGCTTAGATTGTATTGAGCGGCTAGCTTTTCTCTGATTTCCTTGTAGCCCATTTCGTCATGGATGGCATCAATCTCAATGTAGTTCTTCCTGTCATCGTCTTTGATGGCAAAGAACTTAAATTCGCGGATAAGCTTTGGAGATAAATACTGGCTGATAAAGCTCTCGTCCTTGAAGTTCTGCATCGCAAAATGCACAGCTTCTAACCAGTCACTGCCTGCTAAATCTGGGAACCACTCTCTATCTTCGTCGGTGGGCTCTTCACAGATTCGACGGATGTCTTGGAACATGGCAAAACCCAAGGCATAAGGGTTAATTCCACTAAAGTACGGGCTATTGTAGGCTGGCTGGGCAACGACGCTGGTATGGCTGTGCAAGAACTCCAGCATGAACTTATCGGAGACTAACCCTTCGTCATACAGGTGATTGAGAATACTGTAATGCCAGAAGGTCGCCCAACCTTCGTTCATCACTTGGGTCTGCTTCTGCGGATAGAAGTATTGGCTGACTTTACGCACGATGCGCACAATTTCACGCTGCCATGACTCTAACAGGGGCGCATGCTTCTCAATAAAATACAGAATGTTTTCTTGTGGCTCTGAGGGGAAGCGCTTCTTCTCAATCTCTGCACTGTCAACGGATTTTGGAACGGTCCTCCACAGTTCGTTGACCTGTGATTGCAGATACTGCTCGCGCTCTTGCTGTCGGATAGTCTCTTCGGCGATGGAGATCTTCTCAGGGCGCTTATACCTATCAACACCGTAATTCATTAATGCATGACAAGAATCGAGTAGCTTTTCTACCTCATCAACGCCGTATTTCTCTTCGCAGTTGCTGATGTAGTTTCGAGCAAAAATCAGGTAGTCGATGATCGAACTGGCGTCAGTCCAGGTCTTGAACAAGTAGTTGCCCTTAAAAAATGAGTTGTGGCCATAGCTTGCGTGAGCCATGACCAAAGCCTGCATAGTGACAGTGTTTTCTTCCATTAAGTAGGCAATACAGGGATCCGAGTTGATGACGATCTCGTAGGCAAGCCCCATCTGACCATGCTTATAGTTTTGTTCGGTCTGTATGAATTTCTTACCAAATGACCAGTGGTGGTAGTTAATAGGCATGCCAATACTGGAATAGGCATCCATCATCTGCTCGGCAGTAATGACCTCAATTTGATTGGGATAGGTGTCTAGCTTGTAGTGTTTAGCGACACGCTTTATTTGCTGGTGGTACTCTTCCAGCAAATTGAAGGTCCAATCGGGACCGTCAGGCAATGTCTTGGATTTAACTTCTGCTGTCATAGCGCATCCTTACTCGTATTCCCTTAGCTATGTTCCTTCTGGAACAGCTCCCTAAATACAGGGAAGATATCTTCCACCGCTCGGATATTTTTCATAGCAAAATTATCAAACTGCGACTCTAGCTTTTCGTATTCGTGCCACAAGGTTTGATGACTTCGACGCGTGATCTCTATGTATGAGTAGTACTGGCAAATTGGCAATAGGGCTTCAGTGAGCAACTTCTTACACCTTGGAGAATCGTCAGCCCAGTTATCGCCGTCGGATGCTTGTGCCGCGTAGATATTCCATTGATTGGTGGGATAGCGCTCTTTGACAATCTCATCCATCAGTTTTAAAGCACTGGAGACAATGGTTCCACCGGTTTCTTGCGAATAGAAAAACTCGTGCTCATCCACCTCTTTTGCTTGAGTATGATGGCGTATAAACACCACTTCTACGTTCTCATAGGTGCGATTAAGGAACATATACAACAGGACATAAAAGCGCTTAGCGATGTCTTTAGTGGCTTGATCCATTGAGCCGGATACATCCATTAAGCAGAACATTACCGCCTGGCTGGATGGGATAGGGCGTTTTTCATAGTTTTTGAAGCGCAGGTCGAAGGTGTCAATAAATGGCACCCGCCTCATTTGAGCGCGAATCTCTTCTATTTCTTCCTTGATGCTTTTTTCTTGCAGTGGTTTTGCTGGCTCACAATTTTTTAGGGAAGTCAGTTCATCTTCTAACTCACGGAGTTTACGTTTCTTACCAGCGGACATTGCAGTGCGTCGCGCCAGAGATTGTTGTAGCGAGCGAACGACGGCTATGTTGGAGGGAATACCAGCGGTTTGGTAACCCGCTCGATGGGTTTTCCATTCAGTGATGCGGTTAACTTGGTTTTTCTTAAGGTTTGGCAGCGCGAGATCTTCAAACAGAATGTCTAGATACTCGTCTTTTGATATTTGGAATATAAATTCATCTTGGCCTTCGCCGTCAGGGCTAGCGTCTCCGTCACCAGAGCCCCCTTGACCACCGCCCCCTGGAGGGCGTTCTATCTTGTCTCCACGGATAAATTGATCGTTACCTGGGTGAACACGTTCGCGACGCCCACCTTGACCTTGATGAAAGGCAGGTTCGGTAATGTCACTTTTAGGGAGGGTAATATCCTCGCCGTTATCGGTATCCGTAATCGAGCGACGATTTACCGCATCAGAAACGGCTTCTTTAATTTTTTGCTTATGTCGGCGAATAAAGCGCTGTCGATTAACAGTGCTTTTATTCTTGCCATTGAGCCTTCGGTCAATAAATTGAGCCATGCGCCACCTCAATAAGTCCTACATGGTGATACTCGTACAACCCACTGTTGAGTCGACATTACCAGTCGAGTCATACGCGTATGATCCTTGCGCCACAACCTAAGTTGCATCAATGCCCCCAACTGCTCATACGCAATAAAGAGGGCATAGTGTCCACGGAGTGACAGGGTTAACGTCACTCTATCTATTAAGAAGACTTACGTACTCGCAAGTACCATTCAGATAGCAAGCGAACTTGCTTCTCTGTGTAGCCTTTCTCCATCATGCGATTAACAAAGTCGTCGTGTTTCTTCTGATCCTCGGTAGAGGTTTTTGCATTAAACGAGATAACAGGGAGCAGCTCTTCCGTATTGGAGAACATTTTCTTCTCAATAACAGTGCGAAGCTTCTCGTAACTTGTCCAAACAGGGTTAGTGCCACCATTGTTGGCGCGAGCCCTCAGAACAAAGTTTACGATTTCGTTTCGGAAGTCTTTCGGGTTACTGATACCCGCTGTTTTCTCAATTTTTTCTAGTTCTCCATTGAGCGATGAGCGGTCAAATAGTTGCCCTGTCTCAGGATCGCGATACTCTTGATCTTGAATCCAGAAGTCAGCGTAGGTGACGTAGCGATCAAAGATGTTCTGTCCATATTCAGAGTACGATTCTAGGTAAGCCGTTTGGATCTCTTTACCAATAAACTCAACATATCGAGGCACCAAGAAGCCTTTCAAGAACTCAAGATAACGCTCGGCTTGCTCTTGAGGGAACTGCTCTCTTTCCACTTGCTGCTCAATGACATAGAAGAGGTGCACTGGGTTTGCGGCAACCTCAGTCTGGTCAAAGTTAAATACTCGAGACAGGATCTTAAAGGCGAAACGGGTAGAAAGCCCTGCCATCCCCTCATCGACTCCTGCAAAGTCTTTGTACTCTTGGTGACTCTTCGCTTTAGGATCGGTGTCTTTTAATGTCTCACCATCATAGACTCGCATTTTACTAAACACAGAAGAGTTCTCTGGGTCTTTCAGGCGAGAAAGGATACTAAATTGTGCCAGCATATCTAGGGTGCTAGGCGCACAAGGTGCATTAGTTAACTCACTGTTTTGCAGTAGTTTCTCGTAGATTTTCACTTCCTCAGAAACTCGCAAGCAGTAAGGGACCTTCACGATGTAAACACGGTCAAGAAATGCCTCATTGTTTTTGTTGTTGCGGAATGTGGTCCACTCGGATTCATTGGAGTGAGCCAAAATCATTCCATCAAACGGCAGTGCGGACAGTCCTTCGGTACCGTTAAAGTTGCCTTCCTGAGTCGCGGTTAGCAGTGGGTGTAGAACCTTGATTGGTGCCTTGAACATCTCTACAAATTCCATCAAGCCTTGGTTGGCCTTACACAATGCGCCGGAGTAGCTGTAGGCATCCGGATCATCTTGAGAGAAGTGTTCAAGTTTGCGAATATCGACCTTACCCACAAGAGACGAGATATCTTGGTTGTTCTCATCACCGGGTTCGGTTTTAGCCACACCAATTTGGTCTAAAATAGAAGGGCGTAATTTGATGACTTTAAATTTCGATATATCACCACCGAATTCGTGCAGACGTTTTGCTGCCCATGGTGACATTATGGAACGTAGGTAGCGTTTATCTATGCCATATTCACTACGCAGTATTTCGGCGTCTTCAGATGGATCGAATAGGCAGAATGGATGGTCATTGACTGGGCTGCGTTCCCCATCGGCGGACAACACATAAATAGGTGCTTGTTGCATTAGCGCTTTTAACTTCTCGGCCAGCGATGATTTACCACCACCAACAGGGCCAAGTAGGTACAAAATTTGCTTCTTCTCTTCTAAGCCTTGCGCTGCATGCTTAAGATAAGAGACGATTTGCTCTATAGCATCTTCCATGCCATAAAAGTCTTTAAAGGTTTTATACCTTGCTATGACGCGGTTTGAAAAAATGCGACTTAAGCGAGGATCCAGAGCAGTATCAATCAGTTCCGGTTCGCCAATAGCATGCAAAAGACGCTCAGCAGAGTTTGCATATGCCATTTTGTCTTCGCGACACAATGACAAAAACTCCTGAATCGAGAGCTCTTCTTCCTTTGCAGCTTCGTATCTGTGCTGAAAATGTTCAAAAATACTCATAACAAAAATCCCCTTTAAAATGTTATAAGACCCAAGCCAATCGTTACGCTTATCCCAACTTTAATCCTAGACATGAAAAAACAGATTTGCTTGAAATATAATAACTTTTTCATTATTTAGCACTAAACCGACTATCAATATGTGTGTATTATAAGACCTGTAAATAAGCAACAAAATTACAACATTGACGCAAAAGGATTTGCCTTTGAAATGGATTGGATTTTCGGCCGCGCTTCTGGCTCTGTCATCTAGCCCTGCAATAGCAGGGTGGTCTTTGGGTGTTGGTGCCTCATATTCGCCTGCGGTTTATAAGGATACGCCCTCTAATCAGGTTGTGATCCCTGTTATCGGATATGAAGGAGAACACCTTTATCTGCGTGGTTTTACCGCCGGATATCGAGTTTGGGAACGCCGTTCTCCACACAACCTCATCTTTCGTCTAGCCTATGACCCTAGAACCCTGCAACCTTCTGACTCAGATGACCCCATCATTCGCCAAGTGGATAAGCGAAAGAGTACTGGGCTAGGGGGCATCAGTTATCAGTATGCCAACCGCTCTATCGGTCAGATACAGCTCACTGTTGCTGGCGATGTTGCTGGTGTTCATGATGGGTTATACGCAGAAACGGTTTACAGTATGCCAATTCGTACTAAGCGCTGGATGCTTACGCCCTCTATCGGTTACTCGTGGAATTCATCAAAACTGAATAATCACTTGTACGGAGTCTCTCAATCAGAGGCAGATCGAATTAATGGATTAGATGAGTTTTCTCCAGATGGAGATGGGCAGTTCTTTTTGGGTTTACGAGGATTGTTTAAGTTTACTGAGCATATCGTTGGAACGGCAGGGGTACGCTATACCAATCTAGAAGGGGACTTAGAAGACAGTCCATTGTTAGAAGATACAGATTCGTTCTCTGTAAATATTGGCTTAGTCTATGCGTTCTGACAGCTGATAGCCTAACTTTCATACACACCTAATCCTGGAGACGTCATTGCCGAGGTCTCTTATCGGCAATCTTAGGCTTGTACGTTTATAGAACCTCGATAGGAGCGCTCGAGGATGACTGGATTGACCTTTGTATACGCGACTAGCCTAGGAAAACGTGTCATTGCCGAGGTCTCTCATAGGCAATCTTTAGCTTGTGCGTTTATAGATCCTCGATAGGAGCGCTCGAGGATGACTAGGGTTGCCTTCTGTGCAGGTTACTAGCCTAGTGAAAAACGTCATTGCCGAAGTCTCTTATCGGCAATCTCTGGATTAGCGAGATCCCCCGATAAGAACATTCGGGGGATGACGAAATAAAGGCTATCAGTAGATGTTATGCGTTAAAGATCTGAGTGATCTCAGTAGCACATAAGTGGTATTGACGTGGGCAGTTGCGCCAAGTTGTCAGCATGCGGCGGTACTTGTCTAGCATCGGCATTTGGCTGTTGAAGTGGTGATCCGCTTTGTCGAACTGAGGGTAAAGGCCCTCTGATTCAGTTAGGAAGCGCACGTAGTTTACGATGCTTGCTTCAGTTGCGATATCAAAGCCTAGGAACATAAGGCGACGCTTGTCCACGTTCGCTTGCTCTGAGGTAGCCAGCATGTTGAACGACTCTTGCATCGCGTGGTACATCTCCATGATGTCGATGACTTCACGACATTCACTCTCGCTGATTGCACCAAAGTCTTTATCTAGTTCACGCATTTGCAGACCGTAGCCACGCTCAACGATTTTTTGTAGACGCTCGTACTTGTCTTTGTTTTCTGGAGAAAGCTTAGACATTAGGTAGTATTGGTTCGAAAGGATCAAACGCTGTGCGTTGGTCATTTCCATAGATAGGTTTCCTTAATGAGATCTAAAAGTACTGTAGTGCCACAAATTGGCTAAGTACAAAGTTAGTATTTAACGTTGTCGTTGTACTGACTAAGAATACCGACAATCTTGTCCATTGTTTCTTTCGATGGTGGCTCTGTACCCTCTAGAGGGTAATCGTAACCGAGCGCTTCCCATTTGTGCGCACCGAGTTTGTGGTAGGGTAGTAGCTCTACCTTCTCGATGTTGTCCATATCTTTAATAAACTCGCCAAGCATGTGTGCAGATTCGTCATCGTCAGTGTAGCCAGGAACGATTACGTAACGAATCCAAGTTGTTTGGCCAATTTTGTGCAAGTAGCGAGCGAAATCTAGAGTACGTTTATTGGATACACCGATAAAATCTTGGTGGATTTCATCTTTCATATGCTTGAGATCGAGCATAACAAGATCAGTCGCTTCTAACACTTCATCGACCACATCAGTATGCTTGCGGATATAACCATTGGTATCTAGGCAGGTATGGATGCCTTCAGCTTGCGCTCTGCGGAAAAAGTCACGAACAAACTCAGGTTGAAGCATTGCCTCACCTCCTGAACAGGTGACACCGCCGCCAGACGCGTTCATAAAGTGGCGATATGAAGTTGCCTCTTTGACCAGTTCATCGACGGTAATTTCTTTACCGTCATGAGTGTCCCATGTATCGCGGTTGTGGCAGTACATGCAACGCATCAAGCAGCCTTGCAAGAACACGATAAAGCGAATGCCCGGGCCGTCAACAGTACCACAAGACTCAAATGAGTGAATTCTGCCTTTCATAGATTTTCTCAATTCTGATCATTTTGCGAATGTGATAAGTGTATTACAAACAGGGATCATTACCTAGACCAGAGACCAGATAAAGCCGTGAATATTCATAGATTTTTACGTATTACATTCAAGGCTCAATCTAGAATAAGTAAAACAAGGCAAGTGAACCGTTGGTGTGCACGCCTTTATCATCCTCTTGATAATCTCGGCTCTTACTCGAGATGGCTAAACTGGCTCCCCATCCTCGATAAAATCCGGCTAAACCCACGCTGGCAGTGCCTTGTAAATGCTCTACTTCGCTGGCGGTAATACCGTCATCTGGACGATCGCCGTCGATAGTGATGTCGTTGAAGCGCACTCGTCCTTCGACACCGGCAAACATGTACCAGCCGGTTTTATTTTGTACGATCAAGCCTGGGTCTATAGTGGATTCATTACTCACCTTCGCACTACCAAAGCTCTGATTTAGACCCGTACCCCAGCGCCACATTACACCGCCTGCTACCTCACTGCGATAATTACCACCCAATATTCGACTAGGTACGCTTATCTCATGGGTAGTATTGCCACTCGGTTCGGATTGATACAACTTGTCGGTTCTGTGATAGCCAAGGTTTAACACCAACTGATTATCGATTTGGTTGTCCCAGCCTTGAGGGTCCTCGGACTTAATGATGCTATGAACAAACTTTTGAGTTTCTTCAGCATAGGCGTTTGGGCCTACTGTACCGAACATTAGGCTATAGGCACTCACGCTTGAAGGCGAGATGGAGTAGAGAGTGGAGGAAACGTAAAGAAGACCGGCATAAGGGCGTTCGTCTGGGATCGGGTTGGGATCCTCAATATCTTCGGGGGTCCACATTTTCTGCCCAAGCTCGATGCTGTATTTGTGCTTTGTGGTACCCGTTGGATCGAATTTAAAGTGAGAGCCAGGAAGAGAGTCAAAAAAACTGTTGGGCTCAATACTAAAGTCGCTGGAATAAACTAAGAATAACCCGTTAGAGTAATCTTTATCTGTGGTAACGATACTGTCGTTATCTATACCGATATAAAAAGAGCTATCGGATTCGGCAAAAGCGAAATTGGACGCACATGCAAAAGAGCACGCTAGTAACAAACGCGCGTTGGTTGAAAAGTGGGACATACTACTCCGTGTTTGATCTAAACATCCTGTCTCGTGGCTATGAAGCTTATTACAAATTTAGGTAATAAAAAACCCCGCCGAGGCGGGGTTTTCGTTATATCTTGCGACTCAGTCTAAAGTTTTAAAACTTATAGAGACTCAGTGAAAGTACGAGCGATAACGTCTTTCTGCTGTTCTGCAGTTAGAGAGTTGAAACGCACAGCGTAACCCGATACACGGATAGTTAGCTGAGGGTACTTCTCTGGGTTCTTAACAGCGTCTTCTAGAGTTTCACGGTTTAGAACGTTAACGTTAAGGTGTTGACCACCTTCAATGTCAGACTCATGGTGGAAGTAACCATCCATAAGACCAGCAAGGTTAGCGCGTTGGCTGCTTTCTTCTTTACCTAGTGCGTTAGGCACGATAGAGAAGGTGTAAGAGATACCGTCTTGTGCATCAGCAAATGGTAGTTTACCTACTGAAGTTAGAGACGCTACCGCACCTTTTTCATCGCGACCGTGCATTGGGTTAGCACCAGGAGCGAAAGGAGCACCAGCTTGACGACCGTCAGGCGTGTTACCCGTCTTCTTGCCGTATACCACGTTTGAAGTGATAGTCAGGATAGACTGAGTAGGACGAGCGTTACGGTAAGTCTTAAGCTTACGGATCTTGTTCATGAATACAGAAACAATTTCACATGCAATGTCATCTACGCGAGCATCGTTGTTACCGAATTTCGGGTAGTCGCCTTCGATGTTGAAGTCGATAGCGATGCCATCTTCGTCACGAACTGGGCTTACTTTAGCGTACTTAATAGCAGCTAGTGAGTCAGCAGCAACAGATAGACCAGCAATACCACAAGCCATTGTGCGAGCAACGTCACGGTCATGAAGAGCCATAAGAGCTGCTTCGTAGCTGTACTTGTCGTGTGAGTAGTGGATTGCGTTTAGTGCAGTCACGTATTGTGTAGCTAGCCAATCCATGAAGTGATCCATCTTGTCCCACACGTCAGCGTAGTCAAGTACTTCATCAGTGATCTTAGGCATCTTAGGACCCACTTGGATCTTAAGTTTCTCATCCACACCACCGTTGATAACGTAAAGTAGTGTTTTAGCAAGGTTTGCACGAGCGCCGAAGAACTGCATTTGCTTACCAACAATCATTGGAGATACACAACATGCGATTGCGTAGTCGTCAGATTCTAGGTCAGGACGCATTAGGTCGTCGTTTTCGTACTGGATTGAAGAAGTATCGATAGATACCTTCGCACAGAAACGCTTAAAGCCGTCAGGTAGTTGCTCAGACCAAAGAACAGTGATGTTCGGCTCTGGGCTTGGACCCATGGTGTATAGGCTGTTTAGGAAACGGAAGTTAGAACGAGTAACTAGCGTACGTCCGTCAAGACCCATACCACCCATTGATTCTGTTGCCCAGATTGGGTCACCAGAGAACAACTCATCGTATTCAGGAGTACGTAGGAAACGAACCATACGTAGCTTCATTACGAAGTGGTCGATCATTTCTTGAGCTTCTACTTCAGTGATGTTACCAGCAGCAATGTCACGCTCTAGGTAGATATCAAGGAAAGAAGAAGTACGACCAAGAGACATAGCCGCGCCGTTTTGAGATTTAACCGCTGCTAGGTAGCCGAAGTAAGTCCACTGGATAGCTTCTTGAGCAGTTTGAGCTGGCTCAGAGATATCACAGCCGTACTTAGCTGCCATTTCTTTCATTTGACCAAGTGCACGGTATTGCTCTTGCAATTCTTCGCGCAGTTGCATAGTCAATTGAAGGTCTTCACCGCTTTCCAGTTTCTCTTGAGTAGAGTGGAACTGTGCAGCTTTGTTCTTCATTAGGAAGTCAATTCCGTAAAGAGCAACGCGACGGTAATCACCGATGATACGACCACGGCCGTATGCATCTGGAAGACCAGTTAGTACACCAGACTTACGACATTTTAGGATGTCAGGAGTGTAAACATCGAAAACACCAGCATTGTGAGTTTTACGGTATTCAGAGTAGATTTTGTTAACTTCTGGATCCAGTTCACGATCGTATGCTTTGCACGAACCCGCAACCATACGGATACCACCGTTAGGGATAAGAGCGCGCTTAAGTGGTGCTTCAGTTTGAAGACCAACGATAGTTTCAAGATCTTTGTTGATGTAACCAGCGTCGTGAGACGTGATGGTAGAGATAACAGAAGTATCGAAATCTACAGGAGCGTGGGTGCTGTTCTCTTGCTTGATGCCTTCCATAACTTTAGCCCAAAGCGTGTTAGTCGCTTCAGTGCCTTCAGTTACTAGGAAAGACTCATCGCCTTCATATGGCGTGTAGTTCTTTTGAATGAAATCACGAACGTTTACGTCGTTTTGCCAGTCACCTGCCGCAAAACCTTCCCAAGCTTTAGCAAATTGCTCTGCCATGATGTACCTACCTTATTAGTAGCAAAAACACGTGCCGTCCCACTACCCAAAATTGAGCAGCTAAGTGTCGCAAGCGACACAGCACACTTAAGATTAATAACAATATGGATAAGTTTAGTATCAACCTAATACTTATTCATATTGGTACGAACCAAACAACAAACAAGTCAATCTTCAAAAATAATTATAAGTTTTAAACTAAATTAATAAAAGCGTTTTTTTGCAATCTTTGAACTCAGTTTCACTTTGTTGACATTACTCAAAAGTATTACAAATTTTTAGACGACTTTTACCCAGTAATCAAACTCTAAATTGCAACAAAGGGTAGTGCGCTAGCACTACCCTTGATTTTGCATTACAGGAACGCTTTCAAGCCGTATTGTGGCTCAAGCATACCTACAGCCAGCATCGCGATTAGACATACTACGAATACGCCAACAGGGATGATGATTTTATCAGCGAAAGATAGACGTGAAGAACGCTCTTTGTCACCGATAAGGCCGTTGTTGTCCAAGAACATAGTCAGAGCCCAAGCAAGAACTGGGTTAGTCACTACAGCAGCAAAGATACAGATACCCGCCGCTTGTGAGTCTTTGGTTTCTCTAACCATCTGCATACCGGCTTCTAGAAGCGGTAGGAATACACCTACAAGAAGCGCAATACGCATCACTGGAGGCCATACTGCAACATCCATTGGGAAACCAAGGATTGCAACAACAATACACATCGCACCTAGCAAGATTGCGCCGCCTGGAATTGGACGTTTAGCAATCGCAGCTGGGATCATGTATGTACCCCAAGATGAAGTGATGTTACCACCACCCACTGCAGTACCGACAATCTGACGAACAGAACACATGGTCATAGTGTCATCTACGTCCATAAGTACTTTTTCAGTCTTTTTAGGGTAGTTCAATTCTTGGAAGATACGGTGACCTAGGAAGTCAGGTGACCACATTGCTACTGCAAGAATTGCAAACGGTAGAGATGCAACAAAGTGAGCAACATTAGGAAGACCTAACTGCCAACCTTGCTCTGTGCTGCCCCACCAGTAAACAGGGTTTAGGTTAGGGATACCCATTTGGGTTTCGAACGTAAGGTCAAAACCTGCGCCTAGACCAAGGGCAATAATTAGGCCCGCGATAGCACAAACAGGGATTGCTAACCAGCGCATACCAATCTTAGCTAGGTAAGCGTAGATAGCGATGTTGATGCCAAGAACGACTAGGCCAATGTAGCCAAGGCTACCAGCGGCTATGTCAGCAGACTGAAGACCTACAGCCCAAGATTGTATATCACCAATCTGGCTCATGGTTCCGGTAAAGCCGAGGAAGATCAATAGACCGCCGGCGGTACCCTCTGAGGTGAGGTTAACGAGTTTCGAGCCACCCTTAAAGAAGCTAAGCAATAAACCGAAGATACCAAGAAGAATAGCTAGCGCTAGAGGGTGAGCACCTGCAAGTGCAATAGAACCGATAAGAGGAATCATTGGACCGTGGTTACCGGCCAAGTTAGCTCTAGGGTTAAAGAAGCCAGAAGCAAGGATACAGAATAAAAGCGCAGGGATAAGCATCTCTACACGAGCGACTTCAATAGCGAACTCTTTGCCTAGGTTAACGTGGTCCCATGCTTGAGTTAGGCCATCAGCCCAAGACATCATTACAGCAGAGTACATTGCAATAATGCCGATAGTACCTGCTAGAGCTGGAACTAAATCTTCTAGTTCAAAGCGGAAATCACGACCAGGAAGGTTCAAACGGAAGCGGCGAGGCTTCATGATTTGTAGTTCGTGATCTAAGTAATCAGAACGGCTTGCGAATTCAGAGGCTGGTTTATGCAGTTCTGAATAGCTTTTTTCTTCAGCTTCAGACTGCTTGTTGTTGACAGCGTCGGACATAAAATCCTCGTTAACTTATAGGTAGAAATAAATCTGGGTTAATTTGACACGTTCGCGTGAATCATTTGCGACGGCGTAATTTCTCATACTTGTAAGAATGTAGCACGTCATTTCCGAAATAATCTTAGGCGAAAATTTGAAAAATACTTGTCAAATTTGAATTTGTTGGCCGGAGTGTAACAAGGTCGCAACTTAGAACAATTGATCTTGATCAGTTAAAGAAAATTACTGAAATAAAAGTACAGAAAGGGATCTGGGAAGATAACCGCACGAAAAGTGTGGTAATTACACTTACATTCACAAAGCCTTGTTTACCTTTGCTTACATTGCCAGCGCCCTTGCACAAAATATGCTCAAAGCCACAAAGTTGTTGCTAATGTGTAAAAATTTGTGGTTTTTTTATGGGTTTCATTTACATTTGTAGCCTGATAACGTGCTGTTGTTTGTGCGTTTATTCGCCAATTATAACGTCATTTGTATATATAGGCGGTAAATATGACTAAATATCCTAGAAATTCACTGTTGTTGAACCATTGCTAATCGTTTGCGCAAATGGTACCTTTCTTTCACCAACATAGCCTGATACTAGGATTACAGGGAGAAATAAGCGCATGACGGATGTACCCGCGCTAAGAATTAATAATCTGCATAAAACCTTTGGGCAGAATGAAGTACTGAAAGGCATCTCACTTGATGCACATAAAGGCGACGTCATCTCTATCATCGGTAGCTCAGGCTCAGGTAAAAGTACTTTTCTTCGCTGTATTAACCTTTTAGAGACACCCACAGCGGGTGAGATCTGGGTAAATGGCGAACTGATTGAGATGAAGAATAATCGTCTCGGTGAACCTTTCCCATCAAATGCAAAACAAGTACAACGAATTCGTTCGCGACTCGCTATGGTATTCCAAGGCTTTAACCTTTGGTCACATATGACGGTATTAGAGAACGTGATCGAAGCGCCTGTACATGTTCTTGGTGTACCAAAAGCACAAGCTATCGAAAATGCCAAACAGATCCTGCAAAAAGTGGGACTGTACGAGCGTAAAGATTACTACCCAGGGCACCTTTCCGGTGGTCAGCAACAGCGTGCAGCAATAGCGCGTGCGTTGGCGGTAGATCCAGAAGTAATGCTATTTGACGAACCTACCTCAGCTCTGGATCCAGAGTTAGTAGGCGAAGTGCTTGGCGTTATGCGAGACCTTGCCGAAGAAGGCCGCACCATGTTGGTTGTGACACACGAAATGGCATTTGCTCGTGATGTGTCTAACCACGTTATGTTCTTGCATCAAGGTTTAGTCGAAGAGCAGGGCGATCCTGCCAAGTTGTTCACTAGCCCTGAATCAGAACGCCTACAACAGTTTATTTCATCAATTTACTAAACGAAGTGCTCTTAAAGCGCTCACTTAAACACAACAAAAAAACACTTAAATCACAGGAGTATGGATATGAAAAAGTGGTTATTGGCTGCAACACTAGCAGCAACAGCACTTTCTGGCGTTGCACAAGCGAAAGAATGGAAACAAGTTCGCTTCGGCATTGAGGGTGCGTACCCTCCATTTAGTAAAACTGAAGCCGATGGCTCACTAAGCGGCTTTGACGTGGATATGGCGAACGCGCTGTGTGAAGAGATGCAGGTTAAGTGTGTACTCGTTGCTCAGGATTGGGACGGTATCATTCCTTCTCTACTAGCACGTAAGTACGATGCGATTATCGCTGCAATGTCTATCACTGAAGAGCGTAAGAAGCGTATCGACTTTACTGGTAAATACGCTCAAATCCCTAACAAGTTTATTGCTAAGAAGGGTGCTGACCTTGAGTTCACTAAAGCGGGCCTAGACGGCGTTAAGATTGGTGTTCAGCGTGCAACAACTCACGATAAGTACCTATCTGATAACTACGACGGTCAAGTAGAGATCGTTCGTTACGGTTCTTTTGATGAGGCGTACCTTGACCTTGCAAACGGCCGTATTGCGGCAGTACTAGGTGACGCATCGGCACTAGAAGAAGGTGTTCTTAACTCTGCTGAAGGCGACCAATACGAATTCGTTGGTCCTTCTCTAACGGATCCTCAGTGGTTCGGTGAAGGCATGGGCATCGCGACTCGCAAGCAAGACAAAGAGCTAACGGCGAAACTAGACGCTGCAATCCTTGCTCTACGTGAGAAGGGTGTGTACGACGAGATTGCTGCTAAATACTTCAACTACGACGTATACGGCGAGTAAGCCAATTAGGTAACAGCTATAGCCCGGTAATAGATCGCTATTTCCGGGCTATTTTTCTCAGCCTCATCAGATGTTGTTTGATGAACGCTTCAACGGTTTGTACTGTTGTAAACAGGCAACTGTCATCAACTAGGACGCCAACATAGCCGTAATAGTGTTGGAAGATAATTATGTTAGATTTACAGGGATATGAAGCCTCGATTCTCAGTGGAGCTTGGCTGACGTTACAGGTAGCTGTGCTATCACTGCTTTTGGCAGTAATACTCGGCATGGTGGGCGCGTTAGCTAAGCTATCGCCTTATCGTGTGGCTCGTGGTATTGCGACCCTTTACACCACCATTATTCGTGGTATCCCAGACTTAGTGCTGATGATGCTGATTTTCTTCGGTGGCCAGATCCTGCTTAATAATAGCTTGTATGGCATCAACGAATGGCTTAATGAGTACTTTACATCAAGCGACCCTAGTCATGAGTGGGTTTCTTATGTTCCAGATTATATTGATGTTAGCCCTTATGTGGCGGGCATCCTTACCATAGGTTTTATCTTTGGAGCCTATATGGCGGAAACTTTCCGCGGAGCGATAATGGCGGTCGACGCTGGCGAACTAGAGGCGGGTAAAGCCTACGGTATGAGCCCAGTACTTGCCTTTAGACGTATCCTTTTACCGCAGATGATTCGACATGCATTACCTGGCTTTGGTAACAACTGGTTGGTACTGCTGAAAACCACCGCGCTCGTTTCCATTATTGGCTTGGAAGATATGGTTCGCGTGAGTGCTATGGCTGCGGGTACGACGAAGGCGCCGTTTACCTTCTACATGGCGGTATCGCTGATTTTCTTATTGTTTACTGCTGTTTCTACTGGCTTATTAAAGCTTGTTGAACGCAAATTTAGTATCCAAGCGAGGTAGGACATGGATTTCTCAATTATCCTCGACAGCTTCGACATCTATTTAGAAGGCCTGTACACCACGGTGTGGCTGGTAGGCTTGGCACTGATCATCGGTTTGTGCATTGCCATTCCTTTAGCCATTGCGCGCAACAGTAAAAACTGGTTGTTCGTAGGGCCGACTTGGGCATTTATCTATTTCTTCCGTGGCACGCCTTTATTGGTGCAGCTGTATCTGATTTATTACGGTATGGATCAATTCTACCCAGTAAAAGATACCATGTGGGAGAATGCGTGGTTTTGTGCGTTAGTCGCATTTATCCTAAATACCTCGGCGTACACCTCTGAAATCATTCGTGGCGCAATTAATGGTTTACCTAAAGGTGAAGTAGAAGCGGCTAAGGCTTATGGCATGAGCCCATTTGCGACCTATAGAAGAATCATTTTGCCAAGCGCACTTCGCCGTGCCTTGCCTGCTTACAGTAATGAAGTGATCTTCATGCTGCATGGCTCAGCCGTTGCGGGTATTGTCACCATACTTGATCTGACAGGTGCAGCGCGCCTGGTTAATTCTCGATACTACGCGCCGTTTGAGTCTTTCCTAACGGCAGGCCTGTTCTATATGAGTTTGACCTTCATTATCTTGTTCGTGTTCAAACATGCAGAGAAGCGATTCTTAGCTTATCTAAGACCATTAGAATCGAAATAGAAAAACGATGAACCTAAAGCCGACTTGATGAAAATCCAGTCGGCTTTTTTGTGTTTATTACTCATGGCTCATACATCGAAGGTCAAGATTAGTGAACGATAAAATTTAATCATCTAGACGACAAATAATCGGATTAGTCCAGAGCCTAACAATCTGTTTCAATACCGCCCAAGCAAAAGAGTCAGTTCTATTTTATCTGTAAATTGGGTAGTTAAATGTTTGAAATCGAAGACGTAGTTGTAGCAACCAAGGGTATTGATCTTGGCCAAATGGTAGTCACAGGTTTAAGTGCTGGTGGATATTATGTCCATGTAACAGTAGAAGGTATGACATTGACATACCCAGCGCGTGACCTAAATAAAGCATAAAATAAAAAAGGTAGCCCAATGGCTACCTTTTTACGTTTCAAGTGGGCAACTCCGCTATTTAAATGTTGCCCAGATCGGCGCGTGATCAGAAGGCTTCTCGATGCCACGCAGTTCGTAATCAACCTCTGATTCGATACACTTCTCCGCAAGAGAAGGCGTTGCTAATACCACATCAATACGTAAGCCTCGATTATCAGGGAAGCCCTTAGAGCGATAGTCGAACCAAGAAAAACGGTCATTCACTTCAGGCTGTAGCTTGCGGAACGTATCTTCAAAGCCCCAATCCATCAAAGTTTTTAGCCACTCACGCTCTTCAGGTTGGAAAGAACACTTACCCGTCTTAAGCCAGCGCTTGCGATTAGGTTCGCCAATGCCTATATCGGCATCGATAGGGCTGATATTGATATCTCCCATGACGATCAACTGCTCATCGCTGTTGTGATGATCATTTAGGTAGGTCATGAGATCTTTATAGAACTGGCGCTTATAGGGGTACTTAGTTTCGTGGGAGATATTATCGCCCTGCGGGAAATAGCCATTAAGGATGGTCACTGGTTGGCCTTGTTCATCTTCTACTGTCACCATGATCATGCGCTTTTGATGATCTTCATTGTCAGTAGGGAAGCCTTTTTGTACTGAGATCGGCTCTTTCTTACAAAGCATCGCCACACCGTAGTGAGCCTTTTGACCATGATGATAGACCTTGTATCCCATTGCTTCGACATCTTCGATAGGGAAGGCTTCGTCATGTACCTTGATTTCCTGCAGCCCGATAACGTCCGGCTGATGCTTGTCTATAATGGCTTGCAGTTGGTGAAGTCGGGCACGAAGGCCGTTAATATTGAAACTAATTACTTTCATTATTCAATTCCGTTGATTGAGCAGGGCTAGGGTCAATAGACCCTAGTCTTGTTGCTGTTGTTTTTTACTGATCAGATCGCTCTTAACGATCTCAAGGGCAGAGAGGGCGGTATCGATATCTACCTCGTTGGATTCAAACAGGTAGATAAGGTCGACAGCCAGTTTAATGTCATCTGGTGCATTATCTAATGGCGATCTAGGTTCACTCATTATTGATGTTGCTCCCTAAAGGTTATCTGTTTTTCTATCTTGATAATGGCATCTTTGCAACGTTGCAGGCGCTGCTCTGCGGTGATCAGGGCTTTTTGAGCTTGGCTCAGATTAAAACCCACTGCCGTGTCTAAGGCGCGCTGCCTATCTATCACCATCTCCATGAGCTGGCGCTCCCACTCTTTGTGTTTAGCAAGGTCTTGATAGATGGCGTTGATAGGTTTGCGGTAATAGCTCTTATGCTTAGGCTCATCTTTACGAAAATAAGCGGTGGAGAGCTCGCGCGTTATGGCGCTTATTTGTGCTAGCAGTCGTTCGGATAAATATTCTGCACGCTCAGTTGTGAGTAGTCCGTGCTGCTTCTCACGGCTTATCGCTTCATAGGTGTTAGTGGCTTCTTTGACGCAAGGTAGCAATACCTTAGCTCGGCAGTTAAATAAACTGCTATCAAATAAAGGCAGATGATGTTCCCCGCGCTGCTTGTCCAGCTGTTCTGCGCTGTACGCCATTTGCGATAGTTTTTCTTTTAGTTGTGCGAATTGACTCATCAAGATCCCTTACAGAGTGACGAACCAAGCGTCATAAGCAAGCTTAGCCGCTAGGATAGTCACCACAGTGACAAATACAGGGCGGATAAATTTAGCGCCAAATCGTATGGCAGAATGCGCACCAAAATACGCGCCAAGCATTAGACAAAAGCCCATCGTTAGACCTAAAAGCCAATCGATATGCCCCAAAATGGCAAAGGTAATTAATGAGGTGAAATTACTAGTGAAGTTCATTGCCTTTGCAAGACCGGATGCCAGTAGTATATTCAGGCGATAAAGCGCCATGCTACTAACGGTCCAAAACGCGCCGGTTCCAGGTCCTGCCACGCCATCATAAAAACCTAGACTAAAGCCTTGCGTCACTTGCGTGATGTTGTGCTTTCTACCTGGTTCGGGCATTAGGTTCTTATTGGCATCAGTGGTTTTATGAATGATGGTATAAAGAGCGGCAGCCAAAATGACAAGAGGGAGCACCTTTTCTAACCACTCGGTAGAAATAGAATCTACAAACAAGGTGCCGCACGTTGCGCCAATGAGAGTGGCAATGAACGTAGGCAGCCATAATCTAGGCTTAAACAGCTTTTTCTTGTAATAGGTAAAGGCCGCTGTCGAAGAGGCAAAAGACGCGGCTAATTTATTGGTACCCAAAGCGATATGAGGAGGTAAGCCAATAGAAAGCAATGCAGGGACAGTAAGCATCCCACCACCGCCAGCAACTGCATCAATAAAGCCTGCAATAAAGGCAACAAGGGCCAATATGAGCAGCATACTTGGTTCTATGTATTCCATTGAGTAATGAATCAGTCCTAATCGATGCGACGTTTAAAGGGTGGTAAAGAGTCTAATAGTGCCTTGCCGTAACGTTTGGTTACGATACGGCGGTCGAAGATAATAACTCTACCAGAATCTTGCTCCTTGCGCAGTAATCTCCCTACAGATTGGATCAGCTTTTTGCTCGCTTCTGGCACCGCAATTTGCATGAACGGATTGCCGCCACGGCTTTCGATATACTCTGCGTGAGCTTCTTCTACAGGAGAGGTGGGTACCGCAAATGGGATCTTGGTAATGACCAGGTTCTCTAATAACGCTCCAGGTAAATCAAGGCCCTCAGAAAAGCTACCAGTACCAAACAATATGCTGGTTTTTCCTTTCTTTACGGCGGTTTTATGATTTTTTATGATTTCAATTCGAGAACTATCACCCTGGACCTGTAATTGCCAACCCTTTTTGGTGAGCTCTTTTTGCATTGCGTCCGCGACTTGGTTCATTTGCCAGTAAGAGGCAAATAACACTAGATTTGCCTTATCAGGCACTAGCCAATTAATCAGCTCTTCACTGAGGTATTCGGTAAATTGTGGTGCTTGAGGCTCATACTTTGCTTTAGGCACTATCAATTCGGCATTGTTTTGATAATCGAAGGGCGAGGCTAGGGCTAAAAACTGTGTTCCTTCCTCTTTATCATAGCTAACACCACTTTGCTGGCAAAAAAACTGGAACGAATTGAGCGCTCTTAGTGTGGCTGAGGTTAATACCGCGCCAACACACTTGCTCCAAAGCTTCTGATCTAGAGACCAACCGACCTCGAGAGGTGAAACACTGACGATGAAGTCCAACTCCCGCTCTGGATTGGTTTCAATCCAACGGGCCAACGGAGCGCCTTTGTCTCGTGACGGTTCAGCCATTAACTGCCAAACCTTGGCAAGGTTTTCTAGACGTTGCAAAAAGAAGCCTGCTTCGGCAAGCGCAGGCTCGGCTAAGCGAGGGGATACCTCCCCGTCTTTAACGCGTTCACTAATCAGGTCGGTGATCTTAGCCAAAGCTTGTGCGGCCTTATTACAGACGGTTTTTAACTCTTTGCTTTGCTCTACTAGCCAATGGGGCAGTTCACCATGCTCAAACCTCAGTCGATTTTCTTTAAAACCGGCAGGATCGAGCTGACGCGCAACGTTATTAAGGCTTGGAATGATCTCACCGATAGAGTTTTGCAGCTCAGTAAGAAAGCGATCGACTCTTTTGGCATCGCCGAGGGAGGATATTTTGCTACTGCTTTTGTTTAGGGTTTCTAGCCATGCCGCCGCGCCTTTTAAGCTCGCTGAAGCGGAGGAGTGATCTCGGGCAACCTTAGGCAGATGGTGCGCCTCATCGAATACATAGATGGTATTTTCCGGCTCGGAAAGAATAACGCCGCCACCCAAGTCTAAGTCGGCCATAACCAAGCTATGGTTGGCAATCACTACATCGGCTTTATCGAGCTCAGAGCGTGCTTTCTGAAAAGGGCAGTCCCTATGTGCAGGGAGCCCGTTGTTACAGCTGTGCTTATCGCTGACAATGCTTTGCCAAACCTGATCTTTTATTGGCTTGGGCCAAGAATCTCGATCGCCATCCCATTTATTGTCAGATAGCGCCTTGTACATTCTCTCCAATAAATCGATATCTGATTTGTTTGGCTTGGTTTCGAACATGGCTATTTGCGTCTCATCAGCGCCGGAGGCAGCCGCGAGCTTTTCTGCGCAGCAATAGCGTTGTCTGCCTTTGGCCAATATAAAAGAGAACTCAAAATCCACTAGGCGACGATACAGTGGCAGATCTTTATTAATCAGCTGTTCTTGCAGAGCAACAGTCGCGGTAGAGATCACCACCTTACGGCTATTAAACTTTGCCACTGGAATAGTGGCCATCAAGTAGGCTAATGACTTACCAATGCCGGTTCCGGCCTCAGCCACTATTAGGCGATTCGACTTGTGATAATCACCACATAAGGTCTTGGTTATCTCAGCTACAAGGTAATTTTGCGCGCGACGAGGGATAAAGTTATCCAGCTGATGATGTAGGTTTTTATAGCTGTGGCGAATCGCTTCTTGGATTTTTCTATTCATTTCTTTTCAAACAGTTAGATGCTTTGGCCATGATAACACACCTCTAAAGCACAAAGAGTTCCCCTCAAAATGTTATTTATCGAATATTTTTTGAGATCAAGGTCACATAAATGTTATTGGCCGACCTAAGCGACTGAAACTTCTACATGATTCCATTGTCGTGCCACCTTGGTGGATAATTTTAAAAGTCCGTTTAGATTTTATTATGTCAATAAATTAAACCCTAAATGTGAAAGTAAAAATAGTGGTTAATTCTGTAGAATTACTACTTTGCAAAATTGTTAAGTGGTGGTGAATTGGCTGTAAAAACTGTGAGCTGTGCATTTGCACTTAGCTAAGTTGTTGTTTTTATGTGATTTTTATATTTTCATTTGTATTTTTTAGGGTGTTTGACACTGCTTTAGAAAAATTGCAATGTATCACCAACTTCAGGAGAGCGTAGATGTAGAAGCATTTTCACCTGATGATTATAAAAATAAATATATTTCAAGAGCCGCATAGGGTTCGAGTTAAAAGAAAAGGACGTAAATTAACATGAAAAAGACACTATTAGCGCTAGCAGTAGCATCTGTAGCTGCCACTTCTGTAAATGCAGCAGAAATCTACAAGTCTGAAGATGGTTCAGTAGAATTCTACGGTCAACTTCGTCAAGAGTTAAAATTCCTAGATTCTAAAGACCATGAAGCAACTCTAAGCTCTGGTTCTTCTCGTACGGGTGTTAAAGGTAGCTACTCGATCACAGATTCTGTAGATGTAATCGGTCTAGTAGAGATTGGTGTAGCAGATGGTGGTGTAACTCAACGTCAACACTACGTTGGTTTCGCTGGCGATTTTGGTACATTTGAATTTGGTAAGCAGTGGACTATCTCGGATGATGTGTACGGTGCTGATTACTCTTACTTCTTCGGTGGTTCTGCTCTACGTTACGCAACACTTTCAGGCGCATTGCATGAGTCTCAAATTCAATACAAATTTGATGGTGACGCATTCTGGGTTAAGGCTGCTTATGGTTTGAACAACGATGATTCTAACCAAGACCTTTATGAAGCATTCGCTGGTACTTCATTTGGTGATCTAAGCCTACACGTAGGTGCTGGTTACACTGGTGAAACTACTCCTGCTGATCCTGCAACTACAGTACTTTTAGAAAATACCTACGCTGAGTTTACTGCAGAGTATGGTCTTGGTGACCACCTGATCGGTTTCACTTACTACTGGGCTGAGTTAGCAAACCAAGACGGACCTGAAAAAATTGATGAGAATGGTTTCTCTGTAGCTGGTATTTTCCAAATGATGGAAAAAACAGCTCTATACGCTGGTTACGAATTTACAATGCAAGAAGCTAATAGCGCACTTGGTGGTGGTGACGAAGATGGTACACTTGTCTACGTTGGTATCGAGCACAAGTTTAACTCTTGGGCTCGCATTTACGGTGAGTATGGTTACGGCGACGGTGTAACACTTGGTTATAACAACCAAGGGTCTGATGCTCAAGTTGAGCCACAAGTTGCAGACGGCGAAAGCAACTTCGCAGTTGGTGCACGTTTCTACTGGTAATCACTAGTAAGACATAAGTATTTTAATGCCCAGCCTCAGTGCTGGGCATTTTCCTTTCTGAAGCATGCAAAACCCCACCTAAAATCGCCTTTTATCTTTTTTTACTTATCGTTTAAGTATGTGATTGCAGTGACTTATGACTTGAATTGATGCCTGTGAGTACTCTTCAAGATATGAATCTTTAGCCTGCTGAGTAGTGCCGTGAAGCACTAGCGCAATCGTTTGTTTTTTATGTTAAAATTGCCTAGAAATGACACGAGTCAAATCGACCATAACCAGAAGCTGTCAACAGCTCTAATGAAAAACAGGATTTCCCCAAAATGTCACAATTAAAAGTTTGGTTTACCGTCTCCGAAGCTGAAGGACTAGTAAAAAGCGGAGGCTTGGCAGACGTAGGTAAGGCGCTGCCAAAAGCGCTACAAAATAAGGGCGCGAATATCGCTATCGCTATTCCTGGCTATACAAAGTTACCTAACTTTGAACAGAGCCCAGTTGTGCTTTCTACTACGCTAGAGCACTTTCCACATACTCCGTACCAAGTTCGTAAGTTAGAGCTTGATGGCGTACCCGTGTACGCATTTGAGTGTGCACAATATTTCGACCGTCCAGAGCTTTATGCTGAGCGTAACCAAGCGTACGCGGACAACGGTGAGCGCTTTGCGTTCTTTGCGGCAGCAAGCCTAGATGCTTTGCCGAAGCTTAACTTCAAGCCTGACGTGGTTCACGCCAATGATTGGCACACTGGCTTAGTGCCTTTCTTATTGAAGACACGCTTTGCCAGCAACGATTTCTACAAAGGCATCAAGAGCGCACTGACTATTCATAATGCATTGTTTAAGGGAATCTACCCATACAATGAAGTAAGTATCATTCCAGAACTAAAGCAAGTTGAAGCAAGCACGGTGAACTACGGTCACGACTGCATCAGCATGCTACGTGCAGGTATCCAATACGCTGACAAGCTTAATGCAGTGAGCCCAAACTACGCTGAAGAGCTGAAGACCCCACTGGGCTCTCATGGCCTAGTTAACGACTTCGTATCTCGCTCTGCAGATTTTTCTGGCATCGTGAATGGTTGTGACTACAGCGAATGGGATCCAGCAACAGATAAATATCTAGTGAAGAAGTTCAAGCCCACGAAGGCGAGCTTTAAAGCCGGTAAATCTGCCAACAAAACAGCGCTTCAACAGGAGTTTAATCTTCCTGTGGCTAAGCTCCCTATGTTTGGCATGGTGTGTCGTCTGACTCATCAAAAAGGCTTCCACTACATTTTGCCTATCCTAGATCGTTTCTTGAAGAACGATGTACAGCTAGTGATCATAGGTACGGGCGATCCTGATATTGCAGCGCAACTGCGTGAAGTATCAGAGCAATACGGCGATAAGTTTGCCTTTGTAGAAGCATATGACAACCGTCTAGCTCACCTTGTAGAAGCAGGCTCAGATTTCTTCTTAATGCCTTCAGAATTTGAAGCATGTGGCTTGAACCAGCTTTACTCTATGGCTTACGGCACGCTGCCAATCGTTCGCGATGTAGGTGGCCTGAAGGATACCGTGAATGATTACGATACTGACCCAAGTGTTGGTACCGGCTTTTCATTCCACGACCCAATTCCAGATGAGCTACTAGTCTGTATGCAACGTGCATTGATTTTGTACCTTCAACAGCCAACAGAGTTTGCTGAAGTGCAACTACGCGCAATGAAGCAAGACTTCGGCTGGGATGTGGCTGCAGAGAAATACTTGGCAATGTTCAAGAGCGCAATGTAGCGATAACTCAATGAGCACAAAAAAGCCTGAATCGAAAGATTCAGGCTTTTTATTATCTAGCTAATAGCTAATAGCTAATAGCTAATAGCTAATAGCCTGTCTCTTGATCACAAATCGAACTTTAGAACTTCCGTCATGCCCGAGTGCTTTTCTGGGTCAGCACTCTGGTCGGGCATCTGTTTTTATAAAAGGTCCCCGACTGGTACGCCAGCCCGGAAAAGCACTCGGGGACGACGTTTATTCAAAGTAATGCTCTAAACGGACATACAAGAGCTCATTTTGAACGACGTTCAATACTTGTGTATGAAAGCCAGGCTGATAGCTGATACTTACAGCTTATCAGTCAGTTCGATTGCTTGACCAATATAGTTCGCAGGAGTCATTTCTTTCAGGCGAGCTTTCTCGTCTTCTGGAAGCTCTAGGCCGTCGATGAAGTTACGCATTGCTTCGCCGTCAACGCGCTTACCGCGTGTTAGCTCTTTTAGCTTCTCGTATGGTTTCTCGATACCGTAGCGACGCATGACTGTTTGTACTGGTTCTGCCAATACTTCCCAGTTCTTGTCTAGCTCTGCAAGCAGTGCTTCACGGTTCACTTCTAGCTTGCTAATACCTTTCAATGTAGAAGTGTATGCAATGATTGCGTAGCCTACGCCAACACCTAGGTTACGCAGAACCGTAGAGTCAGTTAGGTCACGCTGCCAGCGAGAGATAGGCAGTTTTTGTGCTAGGTGGCCGAATACAGCGTTAGCAAGACCTAGGTTACCTTCCGAGTTTTCAAAGTCGATTGGGTTAACCTTGTGCGGCATGGTTGAAGAACCAATTTCGCCAGCAATGGTTTTTTGCTTAAAGTGACCTAGTGCAATATAACCCCAGATATCACGATCGAAATCGATCAAGATAGTGTTGAAACGTGCAACTGCATCAAACAGTTCAGCAATGTAATCGTGTGGCTCAATTTGAGTGGTGTAAGGGTTCCAAGTTACGCCAAGAGACTCGGTGATGAACTCTTCTGCAAACTGGTGCCAATCGACTTCAGGGTAAGCGGATAGGTGAGCGTTGTAGTTACCTACTGCGCCGTTCACTTTACCTAGAATCTCAACACTTTCGATTTGCTTGTATTGACGCTCCATACGGTACGCTACGTTAGCCATTTCTTTACCCATAGTTGATGGGGATGCTGGCTGGCCGTGTGTACGAGATAGAAGTGGAATGTCACGGTATTCAACAGCAAGTGCTTTTAGAGCATCAATGATGTTTTTGATCTCAGGAAGAATCACAGTCTCACGTGCTTCTTTAAGCATTAGAGCGTGAGAGGTGTTGTTGATGTCTTCTGAAGTACATGCAAAGTGGATGAACTCGTTAACCGCGTGAAGCTCTGGTACGCCAGCAACTTTCTCTTTTAGGAAGTACTCAACCGCTTTTACGTCGTGGTTAGTCGTGCGCTCAATGTCCTTGATGCGTTGTGCGTCTTCTTCGCTGAAGTTAGCCGCTACGTTGTCAAGAAATTGGTTTGCTTCAGCGCTAAACGCTGGTACTTCTGCGATTGCATCTGTTGCTGCAAGCTTTTGTAGCCAGCGGATTTCAACGATAGTACGGTACTTTAGGAGGCCATACTCACTAAAGATGCTACGTAGTGCAGTGGTTTTGCTACCGTAACGGCCGTCTACTGGTGAAACAGCAGTCAATGCTGACAGTTCCATGTTGTTCTCCCGAGTTGAGTTTCTTAAATTTTGTGAGGTTTATACCAGTAACAAAGGCAATTGTCACTAGTGTTGCGCAAACGATTGCGTTAATTTTCTGTGCGCAAAAAAATTAGCTCGCGACAATGCGCGAGCCAATGTTTAAATTCGAGCTAAAAGTATCTCAGCCTGCTCAATCATTTTCTTGCGGCCAAAGATTAAGTGGCGACGCTTGCCACCCACCTGACGCCACAGTACGGCACTACGAATACCAGAAAGGAGTAGGGCACGGACCTTGCTTTGTACCGAGGTTTGTTGAAGCATTGCTGGGTTGCCCGTGACTTGAATACGAGGGCCAATTGGGCTGACCACATCAAGATAGACGCTAGCAAGGTTGCTGATCATTTGTTCTTCAAACAGATCAAAATGCTCAGTTTGGCGCTCAATTTGTTGAATGCGATCGCCCAGTTGCGCCATAGAGTCGCGGCGCTGGCTTAGCTTGCGTTCCAATGCCATCAAGCTGATCACGTAGCGGGTCAACTCATTGCCTGTTGCTGAGCTATCAATGCCACGTGCTAGACATTCAAGTCCCACCTTAAGGTCACGCTCATTGCCAAAGACGCTGACCGTGTCGGCTGGGTTGGTATTGATAATTGCAGCAACTGAGGTTTCAAACGCGGCAGAATTACAATGTCCGTCTTTTGCCACTTGTTGAACTAAAGCGACAGCCTGGCAGATGCCAGCAAAAGCGATGGTACGGTCATAATTGGTATTTGCCACGTAAGAACTCCTTTGTCTTAAGCTTTGATTCGTTTTTCGATAATTCCGCCACCCAAGCATACATCGTCTTTATAGAAGACCGCAGATTGACCAGGGGTAACGGCTACTTGTGGTTCGTCGAAGATCACTTTGATGTTCTCGTCGTCCACAGGAATAATGGTACATGGAATATCGGTTTGGCGATATCTCGTTTTCACAGTGCACGTCATTGGCTCACCAATAGGGTTGCGATCGACCCAGTGTAGCTGAGAGGCAATTAGACCTTCAGACTTAAGCAATGGATGGTCTGCACCTTGAACCGCAATCAATACATTACGCTTCAGGTCTTTCTCAGCTACGTACCATGGGTCTTCGTTACCACCGCCGCCTTTTTGGCCACCAATGTGTAGACCTTTGCGTTGACCTAGTGTGTGGTACATCAAACCCATGTGTTCGCCAATCTCTTGACCTTCAGGGGTTTCAATTTTACCCGGCTGTGCTGGCAAATAGCGAGAAAGAAAATCTGTAAACTTGCGCTCACCGATAAAACAGATGCCAGTTGAGTCTTTTTTCTTCGCTGTGATAAGACCTTGCTCTTCAGCAATGCGGCGAACTTCTGGTTTCTCTATGTCGCCCACAGGGAATAAGCTGCGGCCAACTTGTTCATGGCTTAGCGTATACAAGAAGTAGCTTTGATCTTTGTTGCCATCTAGGCCGCGAAGCATGCGAGGCTTTTCGCCTGCCGCAATGTCTTCTGCGCTAGGGAAGGTACGACGCACGTAGTGGCCCATTGCGATGTAATCCGCGTCCAGAACTTCGTCAGCAAATTCCAAGAAGGCCTTGAATTTGATTTCTTTGTTACAAAGGATATCTGGGTTTGGCGTACGACCTGCTTTGTACTCCTGAAGGAAGTACTCAAACACGTTGTCCCAATATTCTGCAGCAAAGTTTATCGTGTGCAAATGAATGCCCAGCTTGTCACAGACGGCTTGCGCATCGGCAAGGTCTTCTGCTGCTGTACAATACTCTTCGTTGTCGTCTTCTTCCCAGTTCTTCATAAACAGGCCTTCAACTTGATAGCCTTGCTGTTGAAGCAGGTACGCAGAGACAGAGGAATCAACCCCACCGGACATGCCGACGATGACTTTCTTTTGGCTGTTGTCAGACATTCAAAATTACCACTAGATAAACACGGTCGCAGATTCTAACAGAAACAAACCCAGTGTGACAGATCCTTGAGGTGAATCACATTTTCAAATTGACTGAAAAGTGTAAACATTTTCTGTCATACTATGTGCCAACATTTCGTTGCTCCCACAATAGGGCTAAAGACCATGCAAGACCAACAAGAAGTTCAAGACCAACTGATTGAAATCGTTGAAAATCAGATTGAATCGGGCAATCCAAAAAAAGTAAAAGAAACGCTGATGCGCCTAATGATGACCGGCAATAGCCGCGATGATGCTATCGCCATGATTGGTTGCGCAGTAGCAATCGAAGTATTTGATGTTGTGAACAATGGCGCAGAGTTCAACGAAAAGCGTTATGCAGAGCATTTGGACAGACTTCCTGACCTTGGGTTTATGGAAGGGGAATAGTATAGCTTCAAGCTACTAGCTATCAGCCTGACTTTTATACAAAAGTATTGATAGCTAATCTAAATGCTATCTAACAAGTAGTGTTCCTGATTGGATCCCTACTTTGAATAAACGTCTTGCCCGAGAGCTTTTCCGGGCTGGCGTACCAGTCGGGGACCTATATATAGGAACAGATGCCCGATAAAAGCATTCGGGCAAGACGGAAATCCTAGAGTCTGACTTGTGACCAAGAGACAGGCTATCAGCTTGAAGCTAGTAGCATTAGGCCTCTTTCCACTCCCCATTAGGTAGATCGCCCAAACTGTACTTGCCGATGGAATAGCGGATAAGTCGCAGAGTGGGGTAGCCGATATTGGCGGTCATTCGGCGTACTTGTCGGTTGCGGCCTTCTATGATGGTGATGGAAAGCCAGGTAGTTGGGATGGCTGCGCGAAAGCGCACGGGTGGGTTTCTGTCCCATACTGTCGGCTCTGGCATGATTTCTACCTGTGCGGGTAGAGTTATACCGTCTTTAAGTTCTACGCCATTGCGCAGCTTATCCAAGTCTTGCTCTGATGGCGCGCCTTCAACTTGTACCCAATAGGTTTTAGGTGATTTTGAATCAGGCTGAGTTAATTTAGCCTGTAAAATACCGTCATTGGTCAGCAGTAATAATCCCTCACTATCTCTATCGAGCCTTCCTGCAGCATACACATCCTTTACCTTGATGAAATCGGCCAAAGTTTGTCTGCCGTCACCGTCAGTAAACTGGCTTAACACATCAAAAGGCTTATTAAACAGCAGTACTTTCCGCTCTTCGGCAGACACACGTTTAACTGTGCGTACTGGCTTTCTTCGATTGGAAGAGCTATAGCGCTTTTGGCTGAATTTGTTATTGGGCTTCGAAGATGTTTCAGAAGTTCGAGACTTATTTTGAGGTCGGCGGTTGCCGCTAGACATGTTAACTACCTTGCATTTTTGTAAACAAACTGTATGAGTTCATTCTCACGAAACAACATTTGCTTTATGATACGCGCAGCAAACGGGTTAGGCTAATCATAACACGATTGCTAACAGAGCCGATTATTTGATAGGTTAAAGACAAGCGCCTTGTATGACTTAAGGCGTTTTAGGCTATTTGAAGCCAAGAATTGATAAAACCCAAGACACAACATCAATGATTCGCACGATGCGAACGCTATAAAATCGACTAACACGAGAGCTGAATACAGCCAGTGAACAAAAAATTAAGATAGGGAAATTTCATGTCTGCACAAAAGCCCACCATTATTTACACCATTACCGATGAAGCTCCAGCGCTGGCAACATACTCATTTTTGCCAATGGTACAAGCATTCACTGCATCGTCTGATATTGCAGTTGAAACTCGCGACATATCATTAGCGGGTCGTATTATCGCTAACTTCGCTGAGTACTTGAAACCAGAGCAACGTATTGGTGACGCGTTATCAGAGTTAGGTGATTTGGCGAAAACGCCAGAAGCGAACATTATTAAACTGCCAAACATCTCTGCGTCTATCCCGCAGCTTAAAGCGGCGATCAAAGAGCTACAAGCAAAGGGTTTTGACCTTCCTGATTACCCAGAAGAAGCAAAAACTGACGAAGAGAAAGCGATTCAATCTATCTATGACAAGATCAAGGGTAGTGCGGTAAACCCAGTATTGCGTGAGGGTAACTCAGATCGCCGTGCTCCAGCTTCAGTAAAGAACTACGCGAAGAAGAACCCACATTCAATGGGTGCTTGGTCTAAAGATTCTAAATCACACGTAGCGAGCATGGACGGCAACGATTTCTTCGGTAGCGAAAAATCGGTCACTATCGATAGCGCAACTGAGGTTCGTATTGAACTGCGTGGCGATGACGGCAGCGTTAACACATTAAAATCAGCATTCGCACTGCAAGACAAAGAGATTATTGATACCTCTGTGTTGAACAAGAATGCGTTGGTGTCTTTCTTTGAGAAAGAGATTGAATCTGCGAAAGAGCAAGATGTACTGCTTTCTCTGCATATGAAAGCGACCATGATGAAGGTATCAGACCCAGTTATCTTCGGTCATGCAGTTAAGGTTTACTACAAAGAGGTATTCGAGAAATACGGGTCTCTGTTTGACGAACTAGGTGTTGATGTCAACAACGGCCTTGGCGATGTGTACGCTAAGATTGAGTCTTTGCCTGAAGCACAGAAACAAGAAATTATTGCAGCTGTTAATGCGGTTTATGAAACGCGCCCTGAGCTTGCAATGGTAGATTCAGACCGTGGCATTACTAACCTTCATGTCCCATCAGATGTAATCGTTGATGCTTCTATGCCTGCAATGATCCGTACCTCTGGTCAAATGTGGGGTCCAGATGGTAAGCCAAAAGATGCGAAGGCGATGATCCCTGATCGCTGCTACGCTGGTGTTTACCAAGCAGTGATTGATTTTTGTAAGCAGCACGGTGCATTTGATCCGACAACTATGGGCAGCGTGCCAAACGTAGGTCTGATGGCGCAAAAAGCGGAAGAGTATGGTTCTCACGACAAGACATTCATCCTAGCTCAGTCAGGTAAAGTCTGTGTTGTTGATGCGAACGAGAAGGTACTTCTTGAGCAATCGGTTGAAGAAGGCGACATCTTCCGTATGTGTCAGGTAAAAGACGCGCCAATTCAAGATTGGGTGAAGTTGGCGGTTAATCGTTCACGTCTATCTGGTACTCCAGCGGTATTCTGGTTAGATTCAAATCGTGCTCACGATGCAGAGCTTATCAAGAAGGTAGAAGCGTACCTGCCTGAGCACAATACTGACGGTTTAGACCTTCGCGTATTGTCACCAGTAGAAGCAACCTTGTTCACCTTAGAGCGCATTGCTAAGGGTGAAGATACCATCTCTGTAACGGGTAACGTACTGCGTGATTACCTAACCGATTTGTTCCCGATTCTAGAGCTAGGTACTTCAGCTAAGATGCTGTCTATCGTGCCTCTGATGAACGGTGGCGGTTTGTTTGAAACAGGTGCCGGTGGTTCAGCGCCTAAGCACGTTCAGCAGGTAGAAAAAGAAAACCACCTACGTTGGGATTCTTTAGGTGAGTTCCTAGCTCTGGCTGCATCTCTTGAGCACCTAAGTGAAGTGACTGGCAACGAAAAGGCTCGCGTACTTGCAGAAACGCTTGATGCAGCAACAGGTAAGTTCCTTGACGAGAACAAGTCTCCTTCACGTCGCGTGGGTGAACTTGATAACCGTGGCAGTCACTACTTCCTTGCTCGCTACTGGGCAGAAGCATTGGCAAGTCAAAACAAGAACGTTGAACTGGCAGAGCAATTTTCTTTGGTAGCTAAATCTCTGGCTTCTAATGAAGAGAGCATTGTTGGCGAACTGAACAGTGCGCAAGGTGTTGCAGGAGTGTTGGGTGGTTACTACTCACCAGTAGATGCGATTGCCTCTGAGCTAATGCGTCCAAGCGCTACGCTAAATCAGGTTATCGATAACGTATAATTTAATATATAGCAAAAGCCCGAGCTAAGTGATTAGCTCGGGCTTTTTTATGCATTGAGATTTGTTTAACGGTTATGCGTGAAGATAACCGGTGAACATCAGATAAACAGAAAGTGCGGCTAGCGCTATCAATGTTCGCTCTATCCAAGTATCCACTAATGAATACACCTTCTCGCCTGCCTTTATTCGCGAGGCGTGCGTGTATCGGAAAAACGGGATACCTATGGTGTACAAAATAGTCGCCATCAACTGATATTCAAGTCCTGCCGCGGTAATTAGCCAAGCGCAAAACAACGCCGCGCTGGTGGCCAAAGCAATGTGGCCGTAATTACGCTTTTCTAAACCAAGGGACTTAGGATTTAGCGAGATCTTAAGAAGGAACAGACAGCTGAGTAGGTAGCAAGGTAGAACCATTACCGATGCGATGTTAATCGCTGCCAGATAGACATTCTCAAACATCACTACCAGTAAGACGCACAACTGCATGAACAATGTAGAGACATTCAATGCATTGATTGGCGCCTCATTTTTATTGGTGCGACTGAAGAAGCGCGGGAACTCACCCACTTTACCTGCTTCATAGGGCACTTCAGCGACCAACATCGTCCATGCCACAAGAGCACCGAATACTGAAACCAACACACAGATGTTGACCAGTACACGTCCGTAAGGGCCAATGGCTGCTTCTAACAGAGACGCTGCTGATGGGTTTGCCAATTGTGACAACTCTTGCTGAGGCAAGATGCCAAAGGCCAATATAGAGATCAGGCTGTACATGCTAATAGCGACTAAAAAGCCAATGAGGGTTGCTTTACCGACATCCGATTTCTTTTTCGCCCTGCCAGATAATACTACTGCGCCTTCAATACCCACAAAACACCAAAGTGTGACCATCATAGTGCTCTGGATTTGAGTGACTACTGAGCCGAGTTGCTGCTCTTCTCCCCATACATCTAGGGATAAGTTTGCGGGCTCAAAGCTGTACATAATGATCGCAATAATAATGATCAAGCCGATCAGCTTACCTACCGTTGAGATAAGGTTGATAAAAGATGAGCTGGCGGTGCCTCGCAGTGCTATGGCGTTCATGCCCCAGAGTAATGCTGAGCAAAGGAATACGGTTTCAATGCCGTGTTGAAGCAATACAGGGAAGAACAAGCCCAAAGAGTCATTGATCATAACGGCAAGGGCGACGTTACCCATACAGGTCATTAACCAATAGCCCCAAGCTGAATGGAAGCCGATGTATTCGCCAAAGCCTGCTTTCGCGTATGAGAAAATACCCGAATTTAGGTTAGGTTTTTGTTCGGCAAGTACTCTAAAGGTTTGCACCAAAAGAAGCATGCCGATACCTGTGATCAACCAAGCTAGGGATACGGCACCGATGGAGGCTTGTTCGGCCATGTTTTGCGGAATACTGAAGATACCGCTACCGATCATTGAGCCAAATACGATGGCGATTAAGCCAACTAAGCCTACGGAATTCTTATTACTCATTGCGTGCTCTAAACTGCTTCAGTGGTCGTCAAAAAGTGCGATGACCAAATTATGTGAAGTGAAATGATGAGTTGTGTGTTATTTGACCACCCTCATCACAAGGGGGAGGGATTATACTGACTGGTGTGCTGAATAAGTAGAGTTAATCGTAACGAGAGATTAAAACTATAATTTCACGGATGATCGGTGTTCTTTAAGGGAAATGAGGCCGATACTTAGAGTTGAGTTTTCGCCGTCATATTATTATGCAGATAACTCATTGAAAGACACATTTTTTTACAAAATAGAATCAGGGATTTAAGAATGACAAAGCTAACCATAGTAGCCAATATCGTAGCCAAACAAGACAAAATTGAGTTGGTGAAATCAGAACTGCAAAACCTTATCGATACCACGCGCGCTGAACAAGGCTGTGTGAACTACGACCTACATCAAGATAATGATAATCCAGCACATTTTCTGTTCTTTGAGAACTGGGAAACACGTGACCTATGGCGCAAGCACATGGAAAACGATCACCTAGCGGCTTATATTGCGGCAACAGAAGGGGCAGTAGAGTCTTTCGTTGTGCATGAAATGACGCAGATAGGCTAGCCTGAATATCGGTTTTATTTTGCACAAAATTGGGTGAGTGTTTGATTCCTGTTTGATATTCTAGTGATAGAAGAAATAGGAGTCATTGAGTCTATGAGAAAGAGCCTGATCACAGTAGTTTTTGGTGTATTAGTTACGGGTTGTAGCCAATCTGAAGCCCCCAAAGAGATCAGCGATTATAATTCCCACAAGAACCAGCAGGTGATTATCGTTCACGGCCTTGCTCGCAGTGCATCTTCCATGGAGGAGATGTCGGATAGAGTAAAAGAGCATGGCTATCAAGTGTGCGTGGTGGATTACCCAACTGTGGGCAGAGAGCTTGACTACACATTACGTAAAAGCGGTATGCAGATAGATGAGTGCGTATATCAGTTTGATCGCGAGTTGTCTCAGGCTAGTGGTAGTAAAATACACTTTGTTGGGCACTCTCTAGGTGGGTTGGTTATTCGAGATTACCTTGCCAAAAAGCCAGCAATGACGTATTCGCAACATCTAGGTGAGGTGGTGTTTTTAGGCACCCCTAATCATGGTAGCGACGTGGCGGATTTTTTCTCTAGCCTTTGGCTGCTGCCACTTGCTGGTGGTACGGCGGCCTCATTAACCACTGATCCGCAAAGCTTACCTAATTCATTGCCACAACCTAATTATCCGTTTGGAGTAATCGCAGGGACGGATACTTACCCGGTTTTAAGGCATGTGTTCGAGAATTCGAACGATGGCCTAGTGTCGGTTGAATCAGCGCAATTAGAGGGTATGCAAGACTTTATAGCAGTGGACATCAAACACGACAGCTTGAGAAGCGACCCTATGGTGACCGAGCTTGTTCTTAACTACCTAAGCAATCGACGCTTTGCGGTTGCAGAAACAGCGCAATAATACCAATCGTCGTAAATAACGGCTGACTCATTCAGACATTGAGTCAGCCGTTTTTGTAATTAGCGTTAGGCACTAAAGAACCTTGACGACTTTATCTAGGTCTAGGCGAGACTTAGGAAGATTGGCATTGTAATCTTCTTCTTTATGGTGATAACCAATGGCAAGAGCGACATTACATACATAGCCATCCAGTTCTTCAGCAAAGATGTCACCAATCAGTTCACTGTCCACCCCTTCCATTGTTGTCGAGTCAATCCCAAGCCTTGCAAGAACGTGTAGAGCGTTACCTAGAGCCAGATAGGTTTGCGACTTGGTCCATGTTGAGGTATCACCATTTTCATCGGTATTGAGCTCAACAAAGGCAAATGCGCCAAACGCCGAATCGCGTTGCTCTTTCGGGGTACGACCATCTTCAATACCCTTATCCACTACTTTGGCGTAGTCTTCTTTCGTGTAACGCGGGTTGTGAGCAAACAAGATCACATGAGAAGCGGACTTCACATGAGGTTGGTTAAATTGGTGCTTTATGGCAAACGTATCGTGCATGCGTTGCTTGGCTTCGTCGCTTTCAATGACGATAAATTTCCAAGGCTGTGAATTAATGGATGACGCGGATAGGCGAAGCGCTTCGTAGATCACGTCTAAATCTTGTTGAGGAATACGCTTTGACGCATCGTAGCGTTTTGCCGTGTAACGATTTTCTAGATCAGTGATGATTGGATGAGCCATGGCTGAGTCCTTTAATAGTTGGGTGAGGTAGCAAATGAGTGCGACCAAATAAACTGTGAGTGCTTTGAGTAAATCTAGACTATTTGATCGTGTCACGTGAATAAACCGCAGTTTATGCAAATTACTTTCAAATACTATTTAATAATCCTAATAGCATTATGAATCTATTTATAGATAGCAGGTATCCTAACTGATTGAATATTATGAATATGCTGTATTTGGTCACAAAAATTGGGTATGTAGGATATTTGCGATTCTAGCTGTGATCTCGCATAATCGGCACAAATATCATTGCTAGGTTTAACGCATGAAGAGATTAGTTTTGTATGTAAAGGATAAGTGCCCGCATTGCAAAGATGCTCAGCGCTATCTTGACTCTAAGGGTTATAAATACCGCTTAACCAATGCCAAGATGCAAAGAGGTCGCAAGGAGCTTGATGCTATCGGAGCTAGGTCTTTACCTGTATTGAAGATAGGCGATCAGATCATGATTGGTTGGGATCCGAAGAACTTTGAGCGAATGTACAATAGTAATTAAGCTAGCGACTAAAACGAAAAAAGAGGCTCTAGAGCCTCTTTTTACTTAATGCGGTAACGCTATTTTGCTGCGTCGCTTTCTATTGGTACCACAGCGCTAGCATGGGAGCCCTTAGGCCCATCTTCTACTTCGTAGTTGACAGTTTGACCCGCTTTTAATGTTCTATAACCATCCATCTGGATAGTTGAATAGTGAGCGAACACATCGCCTTCTTCTCCTTCTGGGCAAATAAACCCAAACCCTTTGGCGTTGTTAAACCACTTAACTGTACCTGTTGCCATGCTTTACATCCTTATGCATTTATTACTTGTTGTGCGCTGTGTCGCAATAGTCTGAATGATCAAATTACTTCAGTTAAACCAACTTCATCAGCCTACTTTGTTTGAATAGAAAACCTCAAATGATGATTTTCTAATCAGACAATAGAATAATGTAGACAAAGAATCATCATCGTCAATACATTTCATTCGATTATTTAACAGAATAATAACTATTGCTTTGAGATTAAACAACGCGGATCACTCAATATGTGGTGTAAGGTCAAGGTATGAGCAACATGTTGCAATAAACAGCGGGTTTTGCGCTGAAAGTAGGCTAAAAAACGCTCGTCCGATACTGATAGCAATCTTTTATTTGCAGGGATACAATTGCTCTATTAGTCTCTAAAGTAGCTGGAAAAAATTCTGCTACAAGAGTGATTGTTTTTTCTACTAAAGACGTAAAAATGAGTAAATTTTTTGAATGGGTGACTCCAGACTCAGACTTGCTGGAGAAAGAAAAAACCGAGGTAAAACCACCACCTATGTATCACGTTATTCTTAATAACGATGATTACACCCCTATGGATTTCGTTATTGAGATTCTTGAGCGCTTCTTTGGTATGGATGCCGACAAAGCGACTCAGACCATGCTTCAGGTGCATTACCAGGGGAAAGCACGTTGTGGAACGTACACAGCTGAAGTCGCAGAAACAAAGGTTGCTCAGGTTACAATGTATTCTGAACAACAAGAGCATCCTTTGTTGTGCACCATGGAAAGAGCATAACCACATCGCTGTCGAACAGGACTAAGTGGTTGTTTTTGAAGTTTTGGGGAGGCCTGTATGCTTAACAAGGAATTAGAAACGAGTTTGAATGGCGCTTTTTCTCAAGCGCGAGATAAACGGCACGAGTTTATGACGGTAGAGCATCTACTGTTGGCGCTTCTGGACAACCAATCTGCTCAAGAAGCTCTCAAGGCTTGCGGAGCAAACATTGACACAATTCGTCAAGAGCTTGATACCTTTATTGAACAAACCACTCCACTGATTGCCGTTGATGATGCGACGCGCGAGACTCAGCCAACCCTGAGCTTCCAGCGAGTATTGCAACGTGCGGTTTTCCATGTGCAATCTTCTGGCCGTAATGAGGTATCTGGTGCCAACGTACTGGTCGCTATCTTTAGTGAGCAAGAGTCTCACGCCGCCTATCTTCTGAAAAAGAACGATGTGAGTCGATTAGACATCGTCAACTTCATCTCTCACGGAATCACGAAAACACAAAAAGATGAGCCATCGGAACTGTTTGGCAGTGCAGAGACCACAGAAGAAGTCGCGCAAGAAGACCAGTTAGAAAATTTTGCAACCAATCTGAATATCGTAGCTCGCAATGGTCACATTGACCCGCTTATTGGTCGCGACCAAGAGCTGGAGCGCACTATTCAAGTGTTGTGTCGTCGTCGTAAGAACAATCCTCTATTGGTCGGTGAAGCCGGGGTGGGTAAAACCGCGATTGCTGAAGGCCTAGCGTGGAGAATTGTTGAGGGTGACGTGCCAGAGGTTATTGCCAACTCTGTTATTTACTCCCTAGATATTGGTTCACTGCTTGCGGGCACCAAATATCGTGGTGATTTTGAGAAGCGCTTCAAGAACATCCTCAAACAACTTGAGAAAGAAGATGACGCTATTCTGTTCATTGATGAGATTCATACCATCATTGGTGCAGGCGCAGCATCAGGTGGCCAAGTTGATGCTGCTAACTTAATCAAACCACTGCTAAGCAGTGGAAAGTTGCGCTGTATTGGTTCTACGACTTATCAAGAATACAGTACCATCTTTGAAAAAGAGCGCGCGCTATCTCGCCGCTTCCAGAAGATTGATGTGGTTGAGCCTTCTCTAGATGATACGACTAAGATCCTAATGGGTCTTAAATCGAAATACGAAGAGCACCATGAGGTTCGCTATACCAATAAAGCCCTTCGTGCTGCGGTAGAGCTTTCTGCTAAATACATTAACGAACGTCATTTACCTGACAAAGCTATCGACGTGATTGATGAGGCGGGTGCGAAGAGTCGCCTAGTGCCTAGCAGTCGTCGTAAGAAGACAGTAGGGGTGGGCGATATCGAAGCTATGGTTGCCAAGATGGCGCGTATTCCTGAGAAGTCGGTCTCTTCTTCAGATAAAGACATTCTTCAGAATCTAGATAAGAAAATGAAGATGTTGGTGTTTGGGCAAGATGAGGCTATCGATGTACTGAGTGAGTCTATCAAATTGTCTCGTGCTGGTTTAGGCGCAGAGAATAAGCCAGTGGGTTCTTTCTTGTTTGCAGGCCCTACAGGGGTGGGTAAAACCGAGGTGACAGCACAGCTTGCTAAACTGATGGGTATTGAACTGCTTCGCTTTGATATGTCTGAATATGGTGAGCGTCACTCTATCAGCCGATTGATTGGTGCACCTCCAGGTTACGTTGGCTATGACCAAGGTGGTTTGTTAACGGATGCCGTGATTAAACAGCCTCACTCTGTGGTTCTTCTTGATGAGATTGAGAAAGCACACCCAGATATCTTTAACTTGCTTCTGCAAGTGATGGATAACGGTACGCTAACAGACAATAACGGCCGTAAAGCCGACTTCCGCAATATCATCTTAGTCATGACCACTAACGCCGGTGTGGTGGAGACTGAGAAGCAATCAATAGGCCTGATCCAACAAGATCATGCACCTGATGCGATGGCTATTATTAAGCGTGTATTTACTCCAGAGTTCCGTAACCGCTTAGACAACATCATCTGGTTCAACAGCCTAGATGAAGAAGTTATCCATCAAGTTGTCGATAAGTTCATTGTTGAACTTCAGGCTCAGCTTGATACTCGTGGTGTGTCTCTTGAGGTTGCAGATAGCGCTCGTGAATGGCTAGCTGTGAAGGGCTATGATAAGTCGATGGGTGCAAGACCTATGTCTCGAGCAATTCAAGAGAACCTGAAGAAGCCACTGGCCAATGAGTTGTTATTCGGTGTGTTGGTGAATGGCGGTACTGTGACCGTTGATCTTAAGAATGACGAGTTGCAATTCCACTATGCGAATACAGAGGAAGAAGCGGTTCATCATTAATGGATTCATAATGAGTGAGTAGAACGTTGGGCTCTGAAGGGGCCTAACGCTAAGCCCACTGAGATGACTTAGATTAGAACATTAATCTTCAGCCAACAAAAAACGGAGCCTTAGGCTCCGTTTTTTTATGCATAGTTAATAGAGATATTAACGAGCACGGAAGACGATGCGGCCTTTACTTAGGTCGTATGGAGTCATCTCTACAGTCACCTTATCGCCAGTTAGGATACGGATGTAGTTTTTGCGCATCTTACCAGAGATATGTGCAGTCACAACGTGACCGTTTTCTAGTTCTACACGGAACATAGTGTTTGGCAGAGTGTCCAGGACAGTGCCTTGCATCTCAATTACGTCTTCTTTAGCCATTTAATCCTCGAATCAGAATAAGGGTAATCTTGGTAACTCATTTAGTTACCTATTCACATTGGGCGATATTCTACCCTTGCCACCGGTGATTTACTAGCTTTTGATGCGAATCAAATCGGACTTTATAGTTCATGGCTGGGCATTCATCAATTTGATAGCCCAGATAGAGCCACTTTTTACCTTGTGAACGGGTGTATTGGATCTGATAGAGCACAGACAGTGTACCCAATGAAATAGGGTGGTCCGGGTCATAAAAGGTATAAAAAGCACTGTTTGCACTATTCACTTGATCAGTAACCGCGACCGACACCAATTGATCTTGATAATAAATCTGCAAAAAGGTGGTTGGAATCGTTTTTGAGCGGATGAATTTGGCAAAGTCATCACGTTTTGGAGGGTACATACTGCCCTCAAAGTGCCGAGCTTCGATATATTTCTCGTAAACTTCAAACCAATTGGGGTTAATTTGCGTGGTAACTTCCCAAGTATATTGTTTACCTTTATTGAGCAAACGCCTTTGGCTTTTGGATGGTTTACAGTGCTCAACGTCGATTCGAATGGCGATACATTTACTGCACCCTTCACAATGGGGGCGATAAATCGTGTCTCCACTGCGCCTGAACCCATTTGCTAACAACAACTCATAGCCTTGTAAGCTTTGCAGTTCATTGTCCAGTGCAATCGCGACACGCTCTTGCTTGTCCTTCAAATAGCTGCATTGATGGCTTTGGGTGAAACCCACTCGAATTTGTTGTAACTCTGGATTCATTTACGGATAGATTCCTTTTCGGTGTTAGCTGTCTAGATAAACGTTATGAAGTGCATAGTTGCTGACTGTCGTAGCAACCTGCCGTCATCGATGCATCTCTACTCTCTAAAAGATAGTCTTGAAAGGTGGTTCTTGGTATCTCAATTGCGCCTAAAGAGGCCAAATGCGGGTTCATGATCTGACAATCTATTAGTTTCCCTCCATGGCTGATGAAGTGTTGGCAAAAATACCACAGTGCTATTTTTGAAGCGTTGGGCTTAACACTGACCATAGACTCTCCGCAGAATACCTGACCCACAGAGACGCCGTACAGACCGCCAATCAGGTCATCGCCATCCCATACTTCAACAGAGTGGCAATGCCCGCTTCGAGCAAACGCTTTATAGGCGGCAAGCATCTCTTCAGTGATCCAAGTTTCTTGATCAGGGCGAGTATCGGCACACAGCTGTATCAGTTGCTCCGTTGCTTGGTTTATCGTGACTTGGTATTGATGCTTACGCTGGAACTTTATTAAGCTTTTAGCTGGCTTAAATGTGTCAGGTACAAATACCGCTCTTGGAGAGGGGCTCCACCATAATATCGGTTCACCATAGCTGTACCATGGGAATATACCTTGACGATAAGCGCTACGCAGTCGCTCAACAGAGAGATCTCCACCAAATGCGAGTAAGCCATTGGGCTCAGCAAGTGCAAGCTTTGGGTCTGGGAATTGAGTGTCGCTATGACTAAGCTCAGGAAGATAGATGGTCATTTAGTAATGATAGTTTTTTACTGTTGCATCCATTTTTATCACAAGCTGGATATCAAAGGAACATACAGAGTGGGTTGTGGTGTGATTACGGTCTTTGAGTACAAGATAAAACTAAAAGATAGGGGGATCTTGCACGAGTAATTGAAAGAGGACTCTCAGGAATAATTCTAAGTGAAATGAGCCAAACTGAGATTTATTCATGGCTAATATTATAAGTTAGAAGAGATCAGAGGTTGTTTTGGTAAAGAAAAAGCCCACCTGCTTAGCAGATGAGCTTCAATTAAGCCTAATTGGAAACAGCGATTGCTCGGTTACAACTCAGGCATCGACAAGATAAGCTCTACGTCATCGAACTGTGAGTCGGTATCTGTTCCAGCCTTGTGCTCGGATTCCATCACAATGCGTACGTAGTGAGTGCCGGTTGGAGCAAGCTCCGCGCCCATGTACTTAGTTAGCTTCTTAGAAGAATTGGCCTTGATGTCTTCCGTTTTACTGATCAGCTCTTGATCTTCATCTAGGAACTCTACATACATCCAAATCGGGTCATCGTTGGCGCTACCCCAGTTCATCATGTAAGAAGAGTAGGTAGCGTATAGTGGTTCCGAACCTGTGTAACCCGCTAGTTCCTCGATAGCATTCACTGTCTGTGAAGCAACACCACCAAAGCCGTAACCAACACCATTGCAGTTTTCATCGCCTAGGTTACCTAGTTGGAACACTCGCTCTCCATTCGCATCTGGAATACCACAAGCCCCTTTAGGTAGCGAGCGAAGTGCATTCTCAGTTTGCTCTTGCGTCTTAGGGTAGTGATCCCAGCCATCTTCGTTTCCAGCTTCAGCATCGCCATTAATGACCAAGTTATCGGTTGCGACACCCTTATAATCAAGATCTTGAACAGGAGACCAGTCAGACCAGTTTAGGTTGTTATCACGATAACGGACGCGAGCGTAAATAGTGCTTCCAGGAACCGCACTTGATACCGTCTCATAGGAGGTAATATCAACGCCTTTTTGTGTGTCTACGGGGAAGGTATCGAGACGGTCAGCATCACAGAACTCGTTTTTACCTGCATAAGGGTTACACTCATTTACAACGCGATTGCCGTCCTCATCTAGGAAGTCTTCTTCGTTGTACCACCAGTTATATGCGCGGGTGGTATTACCCCAGATGTCATTCACATCTTCGCTAAAGTCCGATGTGCTTGATAACTGCCAGTGCGTCTCGTAGTGCTTAGTCTCAGGTTGACCATCAAATTCGGTAGCTGCTATTGCAATGACACCCGGATCCGTGAAGCCAATATTATTGATCATCGGCTGCGATGGTCCAGTATGAACCTTGTAGACCTGCGTTTCATACACTGGGAACTCGTGTTGGAAACCACGGTAGAAGCTGCCTCCGTTACGACGAGTCATTGTGATTTGTTTGTCACCTTCAGCAGTCATGGTGAAGATGTTATAGCCATTTTCATCATTCGACAGCGCTACGGTATCGTAGTCGTGTTGTGCAAACTCCGCGAAGTGGTCAATACGACCGACAGAAGTGGCGACGTTGAGTGCAACGTGAGGAACATTCTTGTCGTTGCCACGCGTATAGGCGTGTGTGTGACCAAACATGTGGCCCGATAGCTTGCCTGAATTCGCTGAGTACTCGTGCAAGAGATCCACAAACTCACAAGCCTTCCAAGACTCACCAGACAACCACATAGAAGACTTACAAGGGGCGTGAGTAATACCTAGAACGTAGTCGATGTCAGCATCATGAACTGTCTGCTCAAGCTCCTCCTTGGTCCAATCGTATTGGTATTCTTGACCACCATCGGTTTTGACGAAGCTATCAAAGAAGAACATACGTAGATTAAGAAAATCTAAAGAATAGGTGTAGCGCGCCTTGTCCCAACCCATCTGTTCAGGCCAATCTAAGTAGATGTCATAACCTTCAATGTTACCACCGTCGTGTTCATGGTTACCTGGAGTTGGCAGAATAGGGATGTAGGCGGCCAGTTCGTGAGAAGAATTGAAGAAATCACGATACGCTTTGCGCACATTGGTTGCATAGACAAGATCACCTGCAACCATGATGCCAGAGATTAGGTCATTACAACTTGCCACATCACCTAGACACTCATTACGGATGATGCCGTTTTCGTAGATATCACGAAGACCTGTTAAGCCCTCTCCCCAGCGGTCACGATCACTAGCGTGTGTATCCGACATGGCGATAAATGTGTATTCGCTGTTGTTAGCAATATCTGACTCAGTTGGCCAAGTACGGAAGTTGTAGACCTTAGAATCTCCAGCACTTGTGCGGACAAAGTAATCATACTTAGTGTCGCTGTGCAAACCCTCAATACGAGCCAGTTGGACGAGTGACAAACTGTCATACTCTCGGCTTGTACTGATAATAGGTAGGTAAGGGCCACTAGAGCCTTGTTCGCGATAATAAACCACAGAGTCAGCTTCGCTTACGACTTCTGGCTCAAACATAACCGTCATGCCGTCTGTCGCAGGGTGCTGAAGGTAAGGGGTGGCTAGAAAGTCGGCGACAGGCCCCTCTCGGTCATAGACACCCTCTATTGGGTTTTCTGGGATACCTGTTCCAGGGTCGGTTGGTTTATTTGAGTTGCTTGATGAGTTACAGCCGGCAAGCAGCGGCAACGCAATCAATGCGCTATATAAAAGCGACTTTTTCATGTGACTTCCTATTTTTAGATTAAACGAATAGATGAATGCTTCGCGCTTCAAACCACAAGATGAAGCGGTCTAGTACCCAATACATTGCAAGACCACCAGTGAGGTAGATCGAGATTACCTTGGCCTTGTAAATTTCTTTCTTATCAAAGTTGAATTTATTGGAGATGAAAGTAATGCTAATCCATGCAAAGACAATTAATAATTGACCGAACTCAACCCCGATATTGAAAAAAAGGATGCTTGATATATCAATAATATTTGCTGTATTGACTTCGGATAATACAGAGGAAAAACCTACGCCATGCAATAACCCACAGAAAAATGAAACAATTACTGGGTATCTATGGGTTAAGCTGTTTTTATCTCTTGCTATTTCATAGGCAAGCAACAGAACACTCATAGCAACAATTAATTCGATGGGCTCTATAGAAGGCTGTATAATCCCAAGGCTAACAATAAATAGAGTCATTGAATGCGCTATTGTGAAACCAGTAATAGCTTGGACTAACTTTCTATTTGACTTTACTATCATTAATAAGCAGAGAATAAACAATACATGGTCAAACCCACCTAATATATGTTCAAACCCGACGTTCAAATAAAGTAGGTTACTATCTGAGCTGTTTAATTCTTCTGGTATCGTCCATGATAGTTTGTTTGTAATTTCAGTTAGTTCATTTTTTCCGTCGATATCGTAGTAGTTAATCAAGGTTGATATTTGAGGTACGTAGTAGTCAAACTTGATATCTAACGTTTTTCCTAACAGTGATTCTTTGCAATTAATCGTGGATATCAAGGTATTAAAATTAGTACTTTGACACCCTGCTGGAAGCACGAAATAAGGGCTATTTTCTTCTTTATATTCATCAGGCAACCTCAACTCAACGCGATATTGGTTGTTCTCCATGGTGATGACCGAGATAAAGATCGGCTCTAAGCCATGACTGATCGCATGTGTTGCAAACAATGAGGTGAAGGTTGTCAGTACGAATAAAAATAGGCGATGTAAAGACTTTTGATTAGACATCTGACTTTACTCTTAACTGACCAATTAATTCTTGGATTAACACCTGATATCGCTCATCTATTCTCTGTTGATAAAGATCAGAAATAACTTGATCTTTAATCGTCTCAAAATCAGGGGAGGTAGCTGGAATCGTCTCTTTTCTGATCCAGTGATAACCTTTATCTGTGGTATATGGACCAGACCAAGTACCATCTTTTTGGTCTAAGATAGCTGCAGATTGTATTTCACCAAATGAACTGATTAGCCTGTCTGGGTCTGCATTTCTAAAAATTTTCTCAAAATTAACCACATCAGACATGCCAACTAACTGACGCAGAGATAGGGGCTCTTTACTTAGTATTTCACTTAGATTTGGGTTATTATTTTTCTTGTTTACTAATACCAGGTCATAGGTTTCTGACTTGTGATAATTGTGCGTACCATCTTCAAAGAAACGTTTGGCCTCATTAATGCTAGGTAATGGTTTTTCAGCATTGACCATCATCTCAATAATATTCTTAGATTTAGCGGTAATAATTGATTTCAACTCTTCATCGTTCTTATCAAGAGAACGGTTAATAGCAAAATTATAAAGTGCTTCATTAGTAATATACTCACTGATGAGGAGCTCTTTCTTGTCCTCGTCAAGAGTATTAATATACTGATTGATCATGTCGGCATTATCTAGCCCATATTGGACATTAACGAACTTGCGAAGATTGTCTTGGCTGACAACGACCTTATTGGATTGACGATCATAAAATAAGGTGTTGTCTATGATTAATATGCCGATTGAGATGATAAGGAAGATAAACAACGGACTTTTAAAATATCCACCCGTTTTTTTAATTAAAAGTTGAACCATGACTCTATTTCTCTGTCATTTAATAACTGAGCTAGAGGCTAGGCTATATTTATTACTGAATAATTAAGGCGTGTATAGATTTTCTATACCCCCGAGGGATAAATTGTCAGACACTACTGATTGTATATTCATGTAAGAAAATGTTTTTATGGATTAATTTCAGGTCTAGTCCAGAATGAAATGAAAACATAATATTATTGTTTTATCGTATCCTCGATTTAAATAGGGACACGACAATGAGAATTCTCATATTACTTTCATCATTTTTTTCTTGTTCTGTATTGGCTCATAGTGCGGAATCCACTGCAGAATTTTTGCAAGGTATTGCACATCCCATGAGCGGTATGGATCACTTACTCGCCATGCTTGCGGTCGGCGTACTTAGTAGTCGGTTTGGAGGCGCAACCATATGGCAAATACCGGCAGCATTCATTGCCTCTATGCTGGTCGGTTTATACCTTGGAGAGAGTGGGTTCTCATTGCCAAGCTATCAACTAGGAATTGCATTCTCACTGGTACTACTAGGGCTATTTCTTTTAAGACCAGGAACGCCAAGTTTGCTCTTAATACTCATTTCAGTGTTGGTGTTTGGTCTTTTTCATGGTTATGCCCACGGCATTGAAATCGGTGGGTTAATTAATCCAGAGGGGTTCCGTAAGGGGTTCTTTATGGGGTCGGTGATCATTCATGTTGTGGGTGTCATGTTAGGTTTAGTGCCTAGGCAATATAAAGGTTTTCATCAAGTTATGACGTTAAGTGGTGTGGTTTACATCTCGATTGGCCTATTCGGATTCTATGAGGGGTGGGTATGATTAAGAACACTTTGATTGCTGCTATGTTTGGTTTGATTACCTGGCTGTTTTTGGGATATCAAGCCATCGACAAAGAGAACACTCTGGTCATAGGTGGTCCGTTTGAGTTTACTAGCCAAGATCTCTCGAAAGACGGTTACATTTACGCCCGTATGCAGGTGGCTGAATCTTTATTTGAGGTTCAACCCCATGGTGCACTTAAGCCAAAGCTTGCTACGTCTTGGCGTGTGAGTGAGGATGGTTTGCAGTGGACATTCCCGATACGCAGTGATGTTAATTTCCATAATGGAGAGAGACTAACCGCTGACAGCATCATCTTTTCCCTGACTCATGCGATGACCAAACCTGGTGTGCTTAATCAGGTGCCATTTAAACGTGTCTATTCTCACGATAATCAAGTGGTTGTTGAGCTTCTTGAACCCTATCGACCGCTTGTCTCGGTGCTAGCGCATTATTCTGCTGCTATCTTGGCGCCAAGTTCGTTTGATGATGAGGGTAATGTCGTCGACATATTGGGAACTGGCCCTTATCGTGCATCCGTTATCGCCCCTCCACACAAATTGAACGTTCGCAGGTTTGAAGGTTACTGGGGCGCGGTTCCTATGATTGAAGAGGTTCACTATCTCACAGGTCACCGTGCAGAAAGTCGCGCCCTGCAGGCACAAAGTGGCCAAGCGGATCTTATCTATACTTTAGACCCTGCCAGTATTGACCTACTTCAAGCATCTGACAATCTGGATGTTCACAGTGAGTCCATTCCAAGAACCGTGTTGCTTAAATTTAATAATGAACACAGGTTTTTAAACAACAAAGAAACGCGCCAAGCTATTAGCTTGGCGATAGATAGAGAAGGGATTTCGAATCATATAGTACGAGTCCCTGGTTCTGAGGCTTATCAATTATTCCCACCATCACTTGCTGACTGGCACCTTGATTATGAGGATACGCCACAACGTAACCTAGAAAAATCACGACTTCTATTAGAGCAACAGGGATGGAATTTGAACTCTGAACAGATATTAGAACGAGATGGTGAGAGATTCGCGCTCAAGTTAGTGACCTATGCGGACCGTCCTGAGTTGACGGTGATCTCTACCGCCATTCAGGCTCAGTTGCGTGAGTTGGGTATTGATATCGATGTCAGTGTGGACAACTCCAGTGCGATTCCAGCAGGCCACCATGATGGCTCTCTTGAGATTGCATTAGTGGCACGAAACTACGGCACGATTTCAGACCCGCTAGCCATTTTAATGGATGATACCAAGAGCTTTAAAGGCAGTGATTGGGGGCAGATGAATTGGTCGTCTAAGGATCTAGATACAACACTGCACAATATGATGCTCAGTGATGATGAAGGTTATAAGCCTTTAGCCCAAGAGGCAGCCAAGATACTTGCCGATGAAATGCCATTGATACCTGTCGTATTTTATACCCAGCAGGTCTCTATCAACAAGCGTGTACAAAACTTTAAGTTTGACCCGTTTGAGAATAACTATCGAGTATCGGAGATGTATTTTGCTCAGTAAGATCTTATTTAAAAGATTAGCTCAGGCGGGATTTGTGGCCTGGGCAGTGGGGACATTGACCTTTGTTTTGATGCGCATGTTACCTGGAGATTTTGCGTTTCGAATAGCAGCTGCACGCTACGGCTACGATTACGTGAATCAAGCGGCCGCCGATGCTGTTAGAGACGAGCTGGGCTTAGGTAGGTCTGCCATTGTTCAATACTTTGACTGGCTCATTAACCTTGTACAGTTTGACCTAGGTGACTCTCTTGTTAGCGGTAACCCTGTGACGCAGGAGCTGTACCACCAGCTCGGCCATTCTCTGCAATTGGCGGTCTTTGCAACCTTTTTTTCTTTGATGATTGCTGTACCTATTGGCGTTATGGCCGGGCGTAGGGTAGGGAAAAGCACCGATCAGTTATCGCTGTTTCTTTCTATCTTGGCAAGGGCACAACCAGTATTCGTGATCGGCTTGATTCTCGTGCTGATCTTTGCGCTCAATCTTAAGCTTTTACCCGTGGCAGGATTTGGCAGTTCTGAATATTTAATTCTCCCAGCCCTAGCTCTCGCCCTTTCTATGGCAGCAATGTCGAATCGGATTATTCGTAATGCAACTCATGATGTATTGGCCTCACCCTTTTATCGCTTCGCACGATTTAAAGGACTCACTGAGAAGCAAGCATTTGAACACCATGCCCAACCTAACATCACATTGCCGGTGATCGCTTTTGTGGGTATTCAATCAGTGGCCTTAGTCGAGGGGATTGTTATGGTTGAATCCCTGTTTTCATGGCCAGGAATAGGTCATGCCTTAGCTCACGCCATCTTTGGACGGGATGTTCCTATGATTCAAGGCGCTGCTTTAGTCATGGGGCTGTTGTTTGTGTTTATTAACACCTGTATCGATCTCGTGGGTTATTGGTTAGACCCTAGACAAAGAGCGGAGGCATTCGCATGAGTTCTTTCACGCTCTCTCAACGCATTGGCTTTGGCCTGATTATCTCTCTTTTATTTTTTGTCGCGTTTGAATGGGTGTTCTGGGGACACGATCCTTGGTTGCAAAACCTAGATAAGGTATTTGCCAGCCCTAGTTTACTCGACCCCTTAGGAACGGATCAGTTTGGGCGTAGCAATATAGCTCGATTATCCAGTGCCCTGCAGACGTCATTGCTGATGGTGCTCGTTGCCGTCATAACCTCCTCAACCCTTGGGGTGCTGTGTGGTGTGATTGCGGGCTGGAAGCAAGGGTGGTTCGATCGGGTACTCTCTTGTGTGGTGAACATAGTGTTGGCACTGCCAGGACTTATCTTGGTGCTCTTGTTTGGAGCCCTTATCCCAGGCTCTTTCTTCATCCTCTATGTCGCGATCTCTCTGGTGCTTTGGGTTGAGTATTTTCGAGTTATTCGAGCTAGGACCCTCACCATAGTTCGACTTCCAGAGGTAGAGGCATCAAAACTATTTGGTTTTGGACCTTGGTATATCTTCAAGCGTCATCTTTGGCCTGCCTTTCGCAAGGATGTGTTTACCTTGGCCTGTTTTGGTGCTGGAAACGCGGTATTAGCATTGGCATCTGTTGGCTTTGTCTATGTGGGACTAAGACCCCCCCATGCCGAACTGGGGTTAATGATGGTTGAGCTGTTCCCTTATTACAGCGATGCACCCTGGGTTTTGATACAGCCTCTCATTGCTGTGGTGGTCATGGTATTGGGTTTTCATTTAATTGCCGGAGGCGAACGTGGATAAGGTTATCGACATAAAAGCACTCTCCATCTATTCCGATCAGGAAACTATAGTACAAGCCTTGAGCCTTTCACTTGTGTGGGGAAAACCTGTGACCATTTTAGGTGAAACCGGTTCAGGAAAAAGTCTGTTGGTTCAGGCAATTATGGGGGCGCTTCCAAAGGGCTTAGAAATGGAAGGTAACATATCCTTGTTTGGTCAGTCAGGGTTGTCTCAAAGGCAGATAGAGGAGCACTGGGGTAACGATATTGCCATGTTGCCGCAAGAACCTTGGCTCTCTTTAGACCCCATCATGCCAGCAATTAAGCAGATTTCTTTGGTCAATTGGCTTGTTCGGGGCTTTGCTAAGGAAAAGTCTCGCAAGGTTGCAGATCAAGCGCTCTCTCTATTGGGGCTAGATGATTCACTGCAAAAAGTACCTAGCCATCTCTCCGGGGGAATGGCGCAGCGTTTGGCCTATTTGTGTGCCACTGCTGCTGGAGGAAGAGTCTTAATTGCCGATGAACCGACAAAAGGCTTGGATGCTAGCCGAAGAGCTCAACTGATTGAGCTTTTGAAAAAACACAGTGAATTTGGTGCGCTATTGACGATTACCCACGATGTGGAGGTCGCGAGGTCTTTAGGCGGTGAATTGATCGTGATGCGGCAAGGCGAAATCTTGGAAAGAGGGGACTGTGAAGCCGTACTAACGAATCCAAAATCCACTTATGCCCAAGAACTTCTCTCTGCGTGGGACTTTAGGGCTCCTTCATCAACAAGGAGTTTGGCCAAGCAGAACCTAGTGCAGGTCAAGAGTGTGAGTAAATCTCGAGGAGGCAAGACGCTATTTGATGGGCTAAGTCTGACTATCAAGGCTGGTGAGGTTGTGGGGATAGTAGGAGACAGTGGTTTGGGAAAGTCGACGCTTGCTGACATGATACTTGGCTTGACCGATACAGATAGCGGCAGTATCACTCGATCTGAAAAGTTTGCCCCTGCTAAGTTACTTAAATTATATCAAGACCCGCCCTCGGCATTTTGTCAAACCATAACCCTAGAGCAAAATTTAAGGGATCTGTGTGGTCTACACAAGATAGATTTCTCTAAGGTGTCTGAGCTAATGAAGGATCTCAAGTTAGATAATACCTTGTTGAACAGGACTCCTGATTGCGTCTCCGGCGGTGAGTTGCAAAGATTTGCGATTGTGCGTGTACTATTGATGAAGCCGAAGTTGCTAGTAGCTGATGAACCTACCTCACGGCTCGACCCGATCATTGCTGCCTCTACCATCAAGCTTTTACTTGAACAAACCCGCCGTATTGATTGTGCCCTCGTATTGATCAGTCACGATCTCAAGTTAATAGATCAGGTGAGTGATAAGGTGATACAGCTTGCTGATTTTGCGCCCCCTCATCTGCTAGATGCAGAACCAATGCAGACCGTCACTGTGAGCTAAATACTCAACAATATAAGGTTAACCAAGGATATGTATCGTAGCGAACGAGTGGCAAATCGCTCCTTGCCACCGTTAAATTCATTGCGCGCTTTTGAAGCAGCCGCGCGCCATTTGAGCCTGTCTAAAGCCGCTTGCGAGCTTAATGTCAGTCGCGGTGCTGTGAGTCAGCAAATTAAACTCTTAGAAAGACACCTCAACGAACCCCTTTTTGTTCGACAGGGCTCTCAAATCACCCTGACCGATCCTGCGATTCATTTTTTGACGTTACTTACGGCGACCTTTGATAACTTGCAAATGGGTACTCAGGGGTTATTTGGACAAAATGTGCAGCACACCCTAACGGTGCGTATCTCTCAGTCTTTTTGTTGTGCATGGCTGTTAACACGCTTAGCGGATTTTCAAAGGCAGAATCCGAACCTCAATATCAAATTTTATTCCACGGTTAATCTTTATCCATCCACGGACCAATCTTTCGATATAGAGATCATTAATGGATATGGGAACTGGCATAATAAGGATGCGGAGCGTTTAACACAAAGTGAAGAATGGCTGGTGGTTGCCAGTCCTTGTTTTATGAAGCGCTTTGATTTCTCACAAGCTGTTGAGACGATCTCTGGCTATCCCAAGATAGGAACCATGGGTTACAGTGAAGGGTGGCGAGATTGGTTTAACGTTCACTCCAAAGGCATGCCCTTTACCGACCCGGTATTGGAATTCGACAGTACTCAGCTATCCATGGAGGCGGCGTGCCAGGGGTTAGGTATGTTGCTTGCGAAGAGAATTCTAGTCGAGGACTCGATTAAGGCTGGGGATTTATTGATAGCACACCCTAATGCTTTTAATAGTCAAAGCCATCATTACATGATCGTCAACAAGCACCGTGACAATCATTATCAGGTATCACAATTCAAACAATGGTTGGTGGAAAGCCTGCGCTAGTTAACCCAAGAGAGAAGCAAGGAGCAATTTAAAGTCGACAAGCCCCTTTTGTTGCATATATGGTTTAGTCCATGCGTTATGGTGATATCTTTGACCTTAGCAAGCAGTGCTAAACTTGGGATAGGTCATTGAGTATTATTATGGCTGGATTCAAAAGGAAATAAGGTCATTCGACGATGAGAGTATTAATTACATTTTTACTGATGGTTCCGTTATTGGCACAAGCCGCGTATCAAAGAAATACAGCACGCGCAGTCAACGAGGTGGTGTATGGGCAGGTAGATACCGTTCGCTATATTTCTCAGCAACAAATTATCGAGTCTGAGGCTAAGGGATGGCAAACCTTATTGGGCGCTGTTGTTGGAGGCGTGATTGGTAATCAATTTGGTGGTGGTACAGGCAAAGAAGTAGCAACCGCGATTGGTGCAGTAGCGGGGGCGGGAGTTGTACAACATTATGGTAATCAGCAGTACCGCGTTGAACATAAGCTGGTGGAGATACTGATCAAGACCGACGACAATCGATTGATTGATGTAATCCAGGATATCGATAGAAACATGCTTTTCTCTGCGGGCGACACCGTCCGTATCCTTTATTTTGATAATGGTGTGCGAGTAGATTTGCATCAATAAAACAAAATTCTCAGATTTAGTGTCAATTGAGTCTGTTTTTCTTTGCGCAATTTCGATAGTCTGAAATTATCTTCAATATCACGACTTAGCATCAAATTGCTTTCAAGGAAAAGACGTCAATGGAAAGCTTAACTCTACAACCTATCTCTAAGGTCAGCGGCCAAGTTAACTTGCCGGGCTCTAAGAGCGTATCTAACCGTGCACTATTGCTTGCAGCCCTTGCAAATGGCACAACTCGTTTAACTAACCTTCTCGACAGTGACGATATTCGTCATATGCTAAATGCCCTTGAGCAACTAGGCGTAAAATATAGTCTGTCTCAGGATAAAACAGTGTGTGAGATTGAGGGTCTAGGTGGCGTATTCAATGCGCCTAAAGCACTAGAACTGTTTCTAGGTAATGCAGGCACGGCAATGCGTCCATTGGCTGCGGCACTTTGTGCTAGCCAAGGTGAATTCGTACTGACGGGTGAGCCGCGTATGAAAGAACGCCCAATCGGTCACTTGGTTGATGCTCTGCGTGAGGCAGGTGCTGAGGTGACTTACCTTGAAAACGATGGCTTCCCACCGCTTAAGATCCAAGGCACAGGGCTAACCTCTGGTGAAGTGTCTATTGATGGCTCTATCTCTAGCCAATTTCTAACGGCATTTTTAATGACCGCACCTTTGGCTGATGGCGATATCACTATCAACATCGAAGGCGACCTAGTTTCTAAGCCTTACATCGATATTACTTTGCATATCATGCAACAGTTCGGCGTTAGCGTTGAAAACTACGATTATCAAAAATTCATCGTACGTTCTGGTCAAAGCTATGTAGCACCAGGGGATTTCTTGGTAGAAGGCGATGCATCGTCCGCATCATACTTCTTAGCGGCCGCTGCAGTTGGCGGTGGTGAGATCAAGGTGACAGGTATTGGCAAAGACAGTATCCAAGGCGATATTCAATTTGCAGATGCACTGCAGGCAATGGGCGCTGAAATTGAATGGGGCAGTGATTACATCATTGCTCGTAAAGGCGAACTAAAAGCGGTTGATATGGACTTCAACCATATCCCAGATGCAGCTATGACCATTGCAACAGCAGCGCTGTTTGCAGAAGGTACTACGGCCATTCGCAACGTGTACAACTGGCGTGTAAAAGAAACAGACCGTTTAGCTGCAATGGCAACTGAACTGCGTAAAGTGGGTGCGACGGTTGAAGAGGGTGAAGACTACATTATTATTACGCCGCCACAGCAGCTGATTCATGCGGCTATTGATACCTACGACGATCACCGTATGGCGATGTGTTTCTCGCTGGTGGCATTGAGCGATACCCCTGTGACGATCAATGACCCTAAGTGTACGTCAAAAACCTTCCCTGACTACTTTGATAAGCTCCAAGGTCTAGTCGTCGTTTAGGTTGACAGGAAATTCGCTTGAAAGAAAACGAGTAGAATAAAAAACGGGCTCCCACTGGGAGCCCGTTTTATGTGTAATCAGCTTTATACCAATCGTAGTCAATAACGGGTCGTCCTAGCTTGTCAAAACACTCGATAACGGCGTTAGAATTTTTGATTATAGAATAACGACTTATCAAAAAGTTCTGCCTTGTTATCCAGGGTTTTTCCTATGCTATTTCTGACCACTGACTGTGATTGGTATTAGTTGGCTGGTGGCGCCTGCTCAAGGAGTGCCTTGTTGTGACGCAACATCGTCAGAATATCATTGATGTAGTCATCAGAGCGCTCAGAGTAGCTGCCTAGCCCATGAATCAGCTGTTCAGCGGTTGGCGTCTTATGTTGTGCGCGAATATTCGCACGAAGCTCTCTAAAGCTGCTGTATGCTTGATTGGTGTTTAGGTTATCGACGTAGGCAGATACTGAATCACCAACGGAGTCGAACTTAGCCACTTCGTGGGTCATACCTTCTTTACGTTGGTTTGGCACAACGCCACAGCCTTTGGTAAAGCACCACTGACCAAAGAAGTTATTGGCTTCTTTTGCAAAACGGGACGTTCCCCAGCCACTTTCATTGGCTGCTTGGATCAAAACCAGTTGTTCTGGAATGACGTCAACATGAACAAGTAGCGCATCGACTTCATTCAGGCTGAAATCTTTCACTTCGACGCGATACTGACTGGCAATTTGAGCCAATGTATTCTGCTCTGTTTCAGACAATAATTGGCCATCAACTAATTTGCTTTGTAGCGTCACTAACGTTTGGCGTTGCTGCTGAACAAAGGCGTTTTTCTTCTCAATGTATGGCTTAATGAAGGCAAAGAATTCACCTTTCTTCTGATTTACGTCACTAATTGCGGCAAAATCGGGTACCGATACTTTTTCAAATGTTAGAGAATTTTGGTTATTACCCATGCCTAGATGGTAATAGGTTGAAGCCATCAATATGATAGCCATGCTACCGATAATAATTGCGCCATTTGTTGGTATAAATCTGCGTAAACTCACCGTAATTCCTTGTCTCAATCGATTGAAAAATGTGAAGTAGGTCATTATATGTGAGAGTGAAGCGCTTGGATACAGGCGTAACATTATGTTGCGTGTTTTAGTTAGCACAGGGTGAAAAGGCGTCGATAGAGAGGAAGTAAAAAGAGCTCCTTAGAGGAGCCCTATTTAATAATTAATGAACCGTAAATTCTTTTGAAAGGTGGTGCGCTAAGTATTTGAACATGTTGAAAACAGCGGTAGTGTTTGGGGTGGGTAAACCGTTGTCATCAAGGAAGTATTCGCCCTTGAAAATCAATACTTCATCCTTTTCAACAACCGAGGTTGCACGCATTCCCTCTATATAGTCATCGTGTTCTTGGATGATGTTATTTGCAATCATCAGCAACTCAAGTTCTGAGATAGGCTTCTTATCACTCATCTTGTTACCTATAGTTCAATTAAATTCTGGTGCTAAGTGTACCGCTAATAACAAGCAAAACAAAAGCAGATTCATGTAAATCCATCTATGGTCTATCCTGACTAGACTGGCTATTAAGCGCACAATTAGCACTAAAAGAGTAAAAATGGGTTGATTTTGAAAAAATCTCGCTCAATAGTAAAAAAAGAATCAAAAGTAGAGTTCGCACGTTTGCGGGCCAAAAACATAGGACAGAACGTTCAGTTATGGGTAAGTCTCTCGTTATAGTGGAGTCACCAGCTAAGGCAAAAACGATCAATAAATACCTTGGCAAAGACTTCATTGTTAAATCTAGTGTTGGTCACGTACGTGATCTACCTACTGCGGGTCAATCCAGCGGTAAAAAGGCTACGCCTGTATCCACTAAAGGATTGAGTGCGGAAGAAAAAGCACGCATCACAAAAGAAAAGAACAAGAAATCTCTGATTAAGAAAATGGGTATCGACCCATATTCTGATTGGGAGGCCAATTATCAGATCCTTCCGGGTAAAGAGAAGGTTGTTGCTGAACTACAGAAACTCGCTAAAGACGCTGACTACGTTTATCTCGCAACCGATTTGGACCGCGAAGGAGAGGCTATCGCATGGCACCTTCGTGAGATCATCGGCGGCGATGAACAGCGATACAAGCGTGTAGTGTTTAACGAAATTACTAAAAATGCTATCCAGCAAGCGTTCGAAACTCCGGGCGAGTTGAACATGGATGGTGTTAATGCCCAGCAGGCGCGTCGCTTTATGGACCGCGTTGTGGGCTTCATGGTTTCACCATTACTTTGGAAAAAGGTTGCTCGTGGGCTGTCTGCGGGTCGTGTTCAGTCCGTTGCTACCAAGCTTGTGGTTGAGCGTGAACGCGAGATCAAGGCATTCACTCCTGAAGAATTCTGGGACGTTCATGCGAATACGCTAACCAATAATAGCGATGACTTCCGTTTGATGGTCGCTCAACGTGACGGACAAGTGTTCAAGCCGAGAAATGAAGCAGACACTAAAACCGCTCTAAATGTTTTAGAAAAAGCAGAGTACGAGGTTTGTAAGCGAGAAGACCGCCCAACGAAGAGCAAACCTTCGGCGCCTTATATCACTTCCACACTACAGCAAGCGGCAAGTACGCGTTTGGGTTACGGCGTTAAGAAAACCATGATGCTAGCTCAACGTTTGTATGAAGCGGGTTACATTACCTATATGCGTACCGACTCCACTAACTTGAGTAGTGAAGCGGTAGAAAACCTACGCAGTTACATCGGTAGCGAATACGGCGATAAGTACCTACCTGCGAAGCCTATTACTTACGGAAGTAAAGAGGGCGCGCAAGAGGCGCACGAAGCGATCCGTCCTTCGAGCGTAGAAGTGAAGGTTGATGACCTAGCGGGCGTTGATGCTGATGCTCATAAGCTGTATGCACTGATCTGGAATCAATTTGTGGCGTGTCAAATGACACCGGCACAATATGACTCGACAACCATCAGTGTTAAAGCGGCTGAATTTACTCTAAAAGCGAAAGGTCGAATCCTTAAGTTTGATGGTTGGACTCGCGTTCAGCGCCCTATGGGCAAGAATGAAGACCAGATCCTTCCTGAGGTTAAACTGGGCGATAAGCTTTCACTGAAAGAGCTAGAACCAAAGCAACACTTTACTAAGCCACCGGCGCGCTTTACTGAAGCAGCCTTGGTTAAAGAGCTTGAGAAGCGTGGAATTGGTCGTCCATCAACGTACGCATCTATCATCTCGACCATTCAAGATCGTGGATACGTGAAGGTTGAACAACGTCGCTTCTATGCTGAGAAAATGGGTGAGATTGTTTCAGATCGCTTGAACAATAGCTTCCTTGACCTGATGAACTACGACTTTACTGCCCGTATGGAGCAGAAACTCGATCAGATTGCAGAGGGTGATGCGACTTGGACTCAGGTTCTAGATAGCTTCTTCACTGATTTCTCATCTGAGTTAGAGAAAGCTGAGTTGGATGCAGACGAAGGCGGTATGGAACAAAACCATATCGTAATGACTGATATTGAATGTCCGACGTGTTCTCGCCCTATGGGTATCAGAACTGCGTCAACGGGTGTTTTCTTAGGGTGTTCTGGCTATGCATTGCCACCGAAGGAGCGTTGCAAAACGACGATTAACCTCGGTGATGAAGATGGAATCATCAACGTTCTTGAAGAAGATCCAGAAACGGCTGCGCTGCGTGCTAAACGTCGCTGTCCTATCTGTGAAACTGCGATGGATGCTTATCTAATAGATGATAAGCGTAAGCTTCATGTGTGTGGTAACAATCCAAACTGTGAAGGCTACGAGATCGAAAACGGTGAGTTTAAGGTCAAGGGCTACGATGGTCCTGTTGTTGAGTGTGATAAATGTGGTTCTGATATGGTGTTGAAAAACGGCCGTTTTGGTAAGTACATGGACTGCACCAGCGAAACCTGTAAGAACACTCGTAAGATTTTGCGTAATGGCGAAGTTGCGCCACCAAAAGAAGATCCAGTGCACTTCCCGGAGCTACCTTGTACTCAGTCGGATGCGTATTTTGTGCTTCGCGATGGTGCTTCAGGTCTGTTCATGGCGGCAAGCAACTTCCCTAAATCTCGTGAAACTCGTGCGCCGTTAGTAGAAGAGCTGTCTCGCTTTAAGGACCGTTTATCGCCTAAATTCCAGTACTTGGCGGATGCTCCTGCAGAGGATCCAGACGGCAGACCAACAGTGGTTCGCTTTAGCCGCAAGAGCAAAGAGAACTATGTTCGTTCTGAAATCGATGGTAAGCCTTCTGGTTGGACTGGCTTATACATTGACGGTAAGTGGGAAATTACTGACAAGCGCAAAAAACCAAAAGCGAAGAGCTAGCGGTTTGAAGCTTGAATGACAAGAGCCAGTGCCGATGAATCGTGCGCTGGCTTTTTTTGTTTAAAATTTGACCGAACGAGTGATTTTATTCTGAGTTAACCGTTTGCGTTTTCATAGTGTGTTGAAGGTCACATTTCTAGCGTCTACAATTTGCAGATCTATTCCCCTAACATAGAACCCGAATGAAATTTCCAGGCCAACGCAAATCTAAACACTACTTTCCAGTCAATACCTCTGATCCATTGGTTCCGAAAACACAATCTGATGACGGTGCTCACAGCACCTATGTTGTGGGAATTGATCAGACGTTAGTAGATATAGAAGCTACGGTATCCGATGACTTCATTAGCAAGTTCAATCTTAGTAAGGGGCACTCTTTGGTCATTGACGACCAAACCGCAGAGTCTCTGTATAACGAACTTAAACAGCAGCAATTGATCACCAACGAATATGCGGGTGGCACGATTGGTAACACCTTGCACAACTACTCAGTATTAGCCGATGATAAGTCTATCTTGCTTGGCGTAATGAGTGCCGAAATTAAAATTGGTAGTTATGGCTTTCGTTATTTGTGTAACACCTCTAGTCGAATGGATCTTAACTATCTGCAAGGTGTGGATGGCGCTATTGGCCGCTGCTTTACCCTTATCTCTGATGGTGGAGAGCGTACCTTTGCCATTAGCGAAGGTCAGATGAACCAACTTCGCGCTGAGAGTATCCCAGAGTCGATTTTCCCTGATGCAGCTGCCCTTGTGCTGACTTCATACCTAGTTCGTTGTAAAGAGGGTGACCCTATGCCTGAAGCAACGATGAAGGCAGTAGAATATGCGAAAAAGCATGACGTACCCGTTGTATTAACCTTAGGCACAAAATTTGTCATTCAGGATGATCCGCAATTCTGGATTGATTTTATTTCAGAGAACGTTTCTGTTGTCGCGATGAACGAAGAAGAAGCGGAGGCGCTGACGGGGCTGAGCGACCCTTTGTTAGCTGCTGACAAAGTATTGGACTGGGCTGACTTAGTTCTGTGTACTGCGGGCCCTGTGGGACTATTTATGGCAGGCTACACTGAGGAGAGTGCTAAGCGTGAAACCTCACTGCCGCTTCTACCAGGAGAGATCGCAGAATTTAACCGCTATGAATTCAGTCGTCCCGCTTTAAAGTCGGCGTGTACTACTCCATTTAAGGTCTACTCTCACATTGCACCATATATGGGGGGGCCTGAGAAGATCAAGAACACGAATGGAGCAGGGGATGCGGCTTTGTCTGCGTTATTGCATGATTTGTCAGCGAATAGATTCCATAAGCAAAATATTCCTAACTCAAGTAAACATGAGCACGAATATTTGACTTACTCATCTTTCTCGCAGGTTTGTAAATATTCTAATCGTGCCAGTTATGAAGTTTTAGCGCAGCATTCCCCTCGTTTATCTCGTGGATTGCCAGAGCGAGAAGATAGCCTCGAAGAGGCGTACTGGGAAAGGTAATATCCTGTAATTAAATTAAGGCTCCGATAGGGGCCTTTTTACATAGAGCTGACAATTAACGTTTATTTGTGCTTTATGGGGCTTGGGATTAAAAATATTTAGTGGTAAAGGTTAGTACAAGAGCTTACAAGCTTATCGGTATTGTAGTCGATATAGATGTGTTCAATGATTTAATATCAGCCCTTTACTAGTGTTATTTTTTTGTGCTTAAGATTGCATATATTGGTTAATTGAAGGCATAAAAAAGCTCCCAAGTTGGGAGCTTAATTCAATCTAATGCAAATCTAGTATTCAAATTATGCCTTGATTAGGAAAGCGTCTAGAGACTTACCTTCATCAAGATGTTTTTGGATTGCTGAAGGCGTGCGGCCTTGACCAGTCCAAGTTTTAGTTGCGCCACTTTCGTTTACGTATTCGTATTTAGCAGGACGTGGAGCGCGTTTAGATTTTGTTTTACCTGCTTTAGCAGTAGAATCACCAGCAACTGCTGCTACTAGATCTTCAATATCAATGCCTTCTTTAAGAAGTTGTTGAGCATATTCTGCTAGTTTCTTTTCTTTTTCTTCACGTGCTGCACGTTCTTCAGCTTCGTTTTCACGACGCTCTTCTACAACAGTCGTTAATTTATCTAAAGCTTCTTCTAGTTGTTCTAGAGTGAGTTCACGAGAGAAAGCGCGAAGACTACGGATATTTAGAAGTGTTTTAGTGATTTCAGACATTTTATGATCCCATCAGATTTATACAGCAAACAATTGTTGCCTAAGTAAAGTGCACAGCTGTGCCACAGAATAAGTCAATTATATAAGAGCTTTTCAAATAGTTAAATATAAAACAAATAAAATTTCAAAAATAATAAGAAACAAAAGATTCCAAAATAAAAGGAACTTTTATAGCTTCATAAATTATTCGGGTTAATTCAAAACAAATTTACCTAACTTAAACATCGACTTAGAGTATTCGCTCTATTTAATGCGAGGTAATAAAAGCCTTGCTAACTAGCTGATCTTCATAGCTAAATTTTTCAGAGCGGGGTTCTGGAAATAGATGATTAATACTTGGATACTGTTTCTCAATCAAGTATTGCCACTTTATGTTGCAATTTCGATTTAACTCAGTAGAATGCGTCGCTCCTAGATCATCTAGTAGCATATTACATTTTGTAAGTTGCCTAACTAGGGGATGAGGTAGAGGCGCAGATACTATCAGTAGCTAACAATAGAGTGATGTCGTTGTAATTGTTAGTGAAAGGAGTAACTGCCGAAATGAGTAATCCAATCAAGATTGCTTGTTGGGGTTATTTCCGAAAGGGATAACACTGCCATAGTCTATTGTGTTGTTAAACTATGGAGCGCTACTGTGGGGTAACTTGTCGCCAGATGAGTTGCTTATTCAACATCTTGTCGAATACCTATCTACAGTAGATCTCTTACCAAATTTGGTATTAAGAAGATCATGAATTTAATGGATTTTGCTACATCGCCTGTTTCTTTATTGCCCCCATTATTGGCTTTAGGGCTGGCTATTATTACTCGTCGCGTACTGCTTTCTTTGGGTACCGGTATCGTCCTTGGCGGTTTCCTTTTAGCTGATTACTCCGTAACTGGAGCAGCGGGTTACATTTTTGACACCGTTTATGGCGTATTCATCGAAGACGGCAGTATCAACTCATGGAATATGAGTATTGTTGGGTTTCTATTACTATTAGGCATGATGACAGCATTGCTGACATTGTCTGGTGGTACTCGCGCATTTGCTGAGTGGGCTCAGTCACGCGTGAAAAGCAAGCGTGGTTCTAAGCTACTTGCTGCTTTCTTGGGTGTGTTCATCTTTATTGATGATTACTTCAACAGCCTTGCTGTTGGCGCGGTTGCTCGCCCTGTGACAGACCGTTTCTACGTTTCAAGAGCAAAGCTTGCGTACATTCTTGATTCGACCGCTGCGCCTATGTGTGTGCTAATGCCGGCTTCCAGCTGGGGTGCATACATAATGACGATCATTGGTGGTATCCTGGTTAGCCACAACATGACCGAATATTCGGCACTTGGCGCTTATATTCGTCTTATCCCAATGAACTTCTATGCCGTATTTGCGCTGCTTATGGTATTCGCTGTAGCTTGGTTTAAGATTGATGTCGGTGCGATGCGTCGTCATGAAATTGAAGCATCTCAAGGCCGCGGCTTCGAAAAAGACGAAGAAACCGAAGGCTCTCACTTAATTGATGAAGAACTGGATATTGAGCAAAGCTCTCGCGGTTCAGTAACAGACCTTATCCTTCCAATCGTTACTTTGATCGTAGCGACAGTGGCGGCAATGATGTATACCGGTGGTCTAGCTCTGGCTGAAGATGGCATTGCCTTCAACGTGCTAGGTGCGTTTGAGAATACCGATGTGGGTACTTCTTTAATCTACGGTGGTCTTGTTGGTATTGTTGTGGCACTTGCCACTGTATTACGCCAAGGTTTGCCTGTAGGTGATATTAGCCGTGCATTGTGGATCGGTGCTAAATCTATGTTTGGCGCAATTCTAATCCTAGTCTTTGCATGGTCTATTGGTAGCGTAATTGGTGACATGAAGACGGGTTCTTACCTATCATCAATGGCACAGCAAGCGAACATCAATGCAGGTTGGTTGCCTGTCATCCTATTCTTACTAGCGGGTGTGATGGCATTCTCTACCGGTACTTCTTGGGGTACGTTCGGTATCATGCTTCCAATTGCCGGTGACATGGCTGGAGCGACAGATCTTGCGCTAATGCTTCCTATGTTGGGTGCAGTACTGGCGGGCTCTGTATTTGGTGACCACTGTTCACCTATCTCGGACACCACCATCCTGTCATCTACGGGTGCACGTTGTAATCACATCGACCACGTTTCAACTCAGTTGCCGTATGCAATCTCTGTAGCGCTTATTTCTTGTGTGGGCTTTATCACGCTAGGTATGACAACCTCTGTCGCGATATCGTTTGCAGCATCAAGTGTGGCGTTTGTGGTGGTATGTTTTGTGCTTTCTACATTGTCTCGCTCGAAGATGGCTTGCCAAAAAGCATAGCGTGTCGATTGCTAGCTTGAAAGGTGACTACAAAGGAAGCGCTGCTTCCTTTTTTTGTAAAGGCAGTTTTACGTTTCGGTCGTACTCTAAGTAAATTGACTCGAAAACGTATTTTTCATAACTAAACGGTTGCAAAGTTTGATCTGCTTAGTTAGTGTGTTTGTAAGCCAATTGAATAAGCCTTTAAGAATATGCGCCGACAAGATATGAACCTACATCATCATCACCATCACCCACACTAGTCTTTCGGGCGAGTTGCGCGTATCCGGGAGACAATGCTCTCGGAGGTTGAATCAAGAATACAGATTTAAACCCTTGGGAGCCTAGCCCCAAGGGTTTTTTCATTTTACACGATTAACAAATTAGAATATCAGCACAGGGAATCTGCAATGCAAACACAACGTCTAAGAATTGCTATTCAAAAGAAAGGTCGACTTAGCAAAGAATGTCAGGAATTACTCAAGAAGAGTGGCGTTAAATTCAACATCATGGGAGAGCGTCTCGTCGCTCATTCGTTAAACACACCGATCGATCTTTTATTGGTGCGCGATGACGATATTCCTGGTCTTATCATGGATGGTGTTGTTGATTTAGGTTTCATTGGTGAGAACGAATTAGAAGAGGTTCGCCTTGATCGCAAAGCGCAGGGACAACCAAGCACCTTTAAGACACTGCGTCGCCTAGACTTTGGCGGTTGCCGCTTATCTATCGCTGTGGATAAAGAAATGGAATACGCAGGTCCTCAAGACCTAGCAGGTAAACGCATTGCAACAAGCTACCCACACTTGCTTAAGGCGTACATGGACACGCAAGGCATCGAATTTAGCACCTGTATGCTAACCGGCTCTGTAGAAGTCGCTCCTCGTGCGGGTCTTGCTGACGGCATTGCTGACTTAGTGTCAACTGGCGCGACGCTAGAAGCGAACGGTCTAAAAGAGGCTGAAGTTATCTTTCGTTCAAAAGCGACACTGATTCAACGTGACGGCGAGTTTGACCAAGAGAAGCTAGACCTTATCGATAAGCTGCTTACTCGCATGCAGGGCGTGCAGCAAGCCAAAGAATCTAAATACATCATGCTTCACGCGCCTCTTGACCGCTTAGAAGAAGTCACAGCGCTACTTCCAGGTGCTGAAGACCCAACAGTACTGCCTTTATCTAACGATAAGTCTAAAGCCGCTATCCATCTAGTAAGTTCAGAAAATCTGTTTTGGGAAACCATGGAGCAGCTGAAAGAGTTGGGTGCAAGCTCAATCCTAGTGCTACCTATTGAGAAAATGATGGAGTAGGTGATGAGAACGGTTACTTGGGAATCATTAAGTAAAGAGCAGCAAAGCGCTGTTCTTCAGCGCCCAGCTATTGCTGAGGGTGCAAATATTACCGCAGCAGTCTCTGCGGTAGTAGACAGTGTTAAAAAAGACGGCGACAAGGCTCTGTTAGAGCTTACGGAGAAGTTTGATGGTATTCGCCCAGACAGTATCCGCGTTTCCAATGCAGACATTGATGCTGCCTTTAAGCGCTTGTCTGAAGAGATGAAGGCTGCGCTTAACCAAGCGTACCAAAACATCGCAAAGTTTCACCAAGCACAAAAACCAACACCAATTAAGGTAGAAACTCAGCCAGGTGTGGTATGCGAGCAAGTAACGCGTCCAATTAATACGGTCGGTTTATATATTCCAGGTGGTAGTGCCCCATTACCATCAACAGTATTGATGCTTGGCGTGCCTGCGCAAATTGCAGGCTGCAACAAGGTTGTATTGTGTTCGCCTCCGCCGATCGCCGATGAAATCCTGTATGTGGCTAAGCTGTGCAATATCGACGAAGTGTATAACCTAGGTGGCGGACAAGCGATTGCAGCTATGGCCTATGGCACTGACACGGTAGCCAAGGTTGACAAGATCTTTGGACCAGGCAACGCGTATGTTACAGAAGCTAAGCGTCAAGTGAGTAATGATTTTCGCGGAGCCGGCATTGATATGCCAGCTGGCCCTTCAGAGGTGCTAGTCATTGCCGATGAAACCGCAGACGCTGATTTTATTGCCGCTGATCTATTGAGCCAAGCAGAACACGGCCCAGACTCTCAGGTTGTTCTCGTGACTCCTTCAGTGCTGATTGCCGACCAAGTGACCGACGCGGTTCAGCGCCAACTGCAGCAACTGTCTCGCAAAGATATCGCTCAACAAGCTCTAGCTTCTAGCTTAATCATCATTGCTGAATCAGTGACTCAAGCCATCGCTATCTCAAACTACTATGGGCCTGAGCACTTAATTGTTCAGACTAAGAACCCACGTGAGTTAGTGCCACTTCTAGATAATGCAGGCTCTATCTTCTTAGGGGACTGGTCTCCAGAATCCGTTGGTGATTACGCATCGGGCACGAACCACGTATTGCCAACCTATGGCTATACGCGCACTTATTCTAGCCTTGGATTGGCAGACTTTAGTAAGCGTATGACGGTACAAGAGCTAAGCGCAGATGGCTTAAGACTATTAGCACCAACGGTGGTGACTATGGCTGACGCCGAGGGCCTTGATGCCCACAAGCGCGCCGTGACCATACGCGTAGAAAAACTGTTATCGGCTGAGTAGGAGAGATTGAACATGGAAAAGTTAGCTCGTAAACAAGTTCAGGCTCTTACTCCGTATCTCTCGGCTCGTCGCATTGGCGGTTCGGGTGATGTATGGCTAAACGCCAATGAATCACCGTTTGATAACGCCTACACGCTTGAGGCTTCTCGCCTAAATCGTTATAGCGAATGTCAGCCTCCACAGTTGATTGAAGCCTATGCCGCTTATGCTGGCGTTACACCACAGCAGGTGTTGACCTCGCGCGGTGCCGATGAGGGCATCGAGCTGCTTATCCGAGCGTTCTGTGAGCCGGGCGAAGACGCAATCCTGTATTGTCCACCTACCTATGGCATGTATGCCATTAGCGCCGAGACGATTGGGGTTGAACGTAAGACAGTACCGCTCACTGAAGAGTGGCAGCTGAACCTTGAATCCATCGAGCAAAACCTCGATGCGGTGAAACTGGTCTTTGTTTGCTCCCCTAATAACCCAACGGGGAACTTAATCAATCGTGAAGATATTGTCTCTCTACTGGAGATGACAAAAGATAAAGCGATTGTCGTGATGGACGAAGCCTATATCGATTTCTGTCCAGAAGCGTCTACGGTTGATCTTCTGAGCCAATATCCTAACCTTGCCATCTTGCGAACCATGTCTAAAGCATTTGCTCTAGCAGGTCTGCGTTGTGGATTTACCTTAGCAAATGAGGAGCTGATTCAGGTTCTACTTAAGGTTATTGCACCTTATCCTGTACCAGTGCCAGTAGCGGATATTGCTTCATCAGCCTTGTCCAAAGAAGGGCTAGAGCGCGCGATCACGCAGATTTCTATCCTAAATGACAGCCGCGCATTCTTAGAGGGTGAGTTACAGTCACTCCCTGATGTGACCGTATTTGCCGGATTTGGTAATTACTTACTGGTGCGCTTTAGCGATGGCGATGCGTTATTTAAAGCCGCTTGGGATGCAGGTATTATCTTGCGTAATTCCCCAATTAAAGACTGTGTGCGTATCAGCATTGGCAGTCGTGAAGAGTGTGAAAAGACGCTGAATTTTATTAAGCAACAATTGGCTCAATTTGCTGCGTAGGACGCCGAATTACAAAAAGGAACAATAATGAGCAACTCCCAAAAGATTTTATTTATCGACCGTGACGGCACCTTAATTGTTGAGCCACCGGTAGATTTTCAAGTAGACCGCCTAGACAAACTCAAGTTTGAACCTTTGGTGATCCCAAGCCTTTTAACCCTGCAAGATGCAGGATACCGCCTGGTTATGGTGACCAACCAAGATGGTTTAGGCACGGATAGCTACCCTCAGGCTGACTTTGATGCACCTCACGACTTGATGATGCACCTTTTTGAATCTCAAGGCGTGCGCTTTGACGATGTACTTATCTGCCCACACTTTGAAGAAGACAACTGTTCTTGCCGTAAGCCAAAGCTTGGTATGGTGAAAGAGTATCTGCAATCAGGCAAGGTGGACTTTAAGACATCGGCTGTGATTGGCGATCGAATGACAGACCTTCAACTGGCTGAAAACATGGCAATACAGGGTATTCAGTACAATCCTGAAACGCTAAATTGGCCTGCTATCGTGAAGATGTTGACCACCAATCCTCGCATTGCTGAAGTCGTACGTACCACCAAGGAAACGGACATTCGTGTTGCGGTAAACCTTGATGAAGCGGGTGGCAATAAGATTGAGACCGGCCTTGGGTTTTTCGACCACATGCTGGATCAAATTGCCACACACGGTGGATTCCAGCTCAAACTGTCTGTTGATGGTGATCTGCACATCGACGATCACCACACCGTTGAAGATACTGCACTGGCGCTAGGCCAAGCTATCAAAGAGGCTTTGGGTGATAAGCGTGGCATCGGCCGCTTCGGCTTTAGCCTGCCAATGGATGAGTGTTTGGCGCAGTGTAGTCTAGACCTTTCTGGTCGTGCTTATCTAAAGTTTGATGCTAAATTTAGCCGCGAAGAGGTGGGTGGTTTCTCAACTGAGATGGTTGTGCACTTCTTCCGCTCTCTTGCTGATGGTATGGCGTGTACGCTGCACCTGTCGTCAACGGGTGATAACGATCACCACATCATCGAGAGCTTGTTTAAAGCATTTGGCCGCACTCTGCGCCAAGCGATCAAGGTTGAAGGTACTGAGCTACCAAGCAGCAAAGGGATGTTGTAAGAGATGAGTGTGGAAAAGCAATCGCAAACCGTTGTGATCATTGATACCGGCTGTGCAAACGTATCTTCAGTGCGCTTCGCCATCGAACGCTTGGGCTTTGATGTATCAGTATCAAAAGATCCAGACATAGTGCTAGGGGCTGACAAGCTGTTTTTGCCAGGTGTTGGAACCGCTAGTGAAGCAATGCAAAACCTTAAACAGCGCAATCTTATTGAGCTGGTTAAGCAGGTAGAAAAACCGATGCTAGGCATCTGTTTAGGTATGCAGCTTCTTGGAAAATTGTCTGAAGAAAAAGGCCAAAAAGCCGATGAGATTGTACCGTGTCTTGGCCTTTGTGAAGGCGAAGTACGCAAGCTAGATAGTAAAGACTTTCCTCTGCCTCACATGGGCTGGAACACGGTTTCGGCGATAGAAGGCCACCCTTTGTTCAAGGGTATTGAATCAGGAGAGTACTTTTACTTTGTGCACAGCTTTGCGATGCCAGTAGGGGATTACACCATCGGTAGTTGTGATTACGGCAATCGCTTTAGTGCAGCAATTCAGAGCGGCAACTACTATGGTGTTCAGTTTCACCCTGAGCGCTCTTCAAAGGCTGGCTCACAACTGATTAAAAACTTTTTAGAGCTGTAAGGCTCTAAATCTTTCGACTTTAGGGACTAGAAGTGATTATTCCAGCATTAGATTTAATTGAAGGTCAGGTAGTCAGATTATACCAAGGTGACTACGGACAAGTAACAGAGTACAAGGTAGACCCTGCTGAGCAGTTCAACCTTTATCATCAAGCGGGTGCTAACTGGCTTCACTTGGTCGACCTAACGGGAGCAAAAGATACCAGTGCGCGTCAGCTTGATCTTATCGGCCGACTTCTGAAAAGCACCCCTGCTAAGATTCAAATCGGTGGCGGTGTTCGTACAGAGCAAGATGTTATTGATTTGCTCAATGCCGGCGCAGAGAGAGTGGTTGTAGGTTCAACTGCCGTTAAGCAGCCAGAGCTAGTCAAGGGTTGGATGGAAAAATACGGCCCTGAACATATTGTGCTAGCGCTGGATGTCAACATAGACAAAGAAGGCAATCGCAAGGTTGCGGTATCAGGATGGCAAGAAGACTCAGGCGTGACTATTGAAGCTCTTATCGAAGACTTTTTAACCGTTGGCTTGAAGCATGTGCTTTGCACTGATATTTCAAAAGATGGCACTTTGACCGGCTCCAATGTAGAGCTGTATGTCGACCTGTGTAAGCTGTATCCACAAGTGCACTTTCAATCTTCTGGTGGTATCGGAAGCTTGGCGGATATTGAAGCACTGAAGGATACCGGCGTGCGTGGTGTCATCGTAGGTCGTGCACTACTAGACGGTAAATTCACAGCAGAGGAGGCTTTTGCATGTTGGCAAAACGTATAATTCCTTGCTTGGATGTCCGAGACGGACAGGTTGTAAAGGGTGTTCAGTTTAGAAACCATGAAATCATTGGTGACATTGTTCCCTTGGCTCAGCGTTATGCCGAAGAGGGTGCTGATGAGTTGGTGTTCTATGATATTACCGCCTCTAGTGATGGGCGTGTAGTAGACAAGAGCTGGGTTGCTCGCGTTGCTGAGGTGATTGATATTCCATTTTGTGTTGCCGGTGGCATAAAGTCCGCAGAAGACGCCTCTCGTATTTTGGAGTTTGGTGCTGATAAGGTATCCATCAATTCTCCAGCATTGGCTAATCCAGAATTGATTACACACTTAGCGGACAAATTTGGCGTGCAGTGTATTGTTGTCGGTATTGATTCTTACTTTGATAAAGAGACGGGTAAGTATCAGGTGTATCAATTCACCGGTGACGAGGCGAGAACCAAAGCGACCCAGTGGGAAACCAAAGATTGGGTGCAAGAGGTGCAAACGCGTGGCGCGGGTGAAATCGTGTTGAACATGATGAACCAAGATGGCGTTCGCAATGGCTACGATGTCACTCAACTGAACATGGTGCGTGAGGTATGTAAGGTACCTTTGATTGCATCAGGCGGCGCTGGCGCGATGGAGCACTTTGCGGAAGCCTTCAATAAAACCAATGTGGATGGTGCCTTAGCCGCTTCAGTATTCCACAAGCAAATCATCAATATTGGTGAATTAAAACAATACCTTAAGACCCAAGCAGTAGAGGTGAGAATATGAGTTTTGCAGCAGCTGAAGTAACCACATTAGCTGAAAGAATTGACTGGGATAAGGTTGATGGCTTAGTGCCTGCCATTGTTCAGGACTTCACTTCTAGCCAAGTATTGATGATGGGCTACATGAACCCAGAGGCATTGCAGAAAACCGGTGAAACCGGAAATGTAACCTTTTTCTCGCGCACTAAGCAGCGTCTGTGGACTAAGGGTGAAACCTCTGGCAATGTACTGCAGCTTAAAAACATCGCGCTAGATTGCGACAATGACACCCTGCTGGTGAAAGTAGCGCCAATTGGTCCTACTTGCCACACTGGCACAACAACCTGCTGGGATGCGGACTCTCAAGAAGAATCGCAAATGGTGTGGCTTCATCAGCTCGAAACTTTATTGGCCGAGCGCAAATCAGCCGATCCTGATTCTTCCTACACCGCTAGCTTATATGCCCGTGGCACCAAGCGTATTTCGCAGAAAGTGGGCGAAGAAGGCGTTGAAGTCGCGCTTGCGGCGACGTCGGGCGATAAGGCGGAACTAGTGTGTGAGTCTGCTGATCTGATTTATCACTTGATCGTGCTACTCCAGGACCAAGGCTTATCGCTAAATGATGTAGTGAACAAGCTTAAAGAACGTCATAAATAGCCGATTCAATCTAAAATGCCATCTCGAAAGAGATGGCATTTTCATTTAACTACCGCAGCATTTTTTATACTTCTTGCCACTACCGCAGACACAAGGGTCATTACGGCCTATTTCTCTCTTCTTCACCGGGAGCGGGTAATCGTACATCTCACCATCAATATAAAACCACTGCTCATTCTCTTTAACGAAGCGTGATTTCTCTGTGAAACTGTATTGGCGTTTTTCTTCGATAAAGTAGGCATTAAAGGTGACGTAACCTTCATTGTCATCTTTACCGAGCTCTGTACTCACTACCTCTAGTTTTTTCCAATCACCATGAATGGACTCAGCAATGGCATCGGCTTCCGCTGCAGCGTTACAGCTGGGATGGTAGGTGTGCACCACAAAGTCCACGAGTCTTAATTCGTGCGCACAATAGCGAGCACGCATTAACTGCTCAGGCGTGAGGGCTTTCTTTGGGTTAGTATGGATAGGCTGGCAGCAGTCTTGGTAAGCCCTTTGGCTATGACAACGGCAAAGGGAAGTGGCTAATTCGCTCATTAAGGCTTCATAATTGAGTTATTTGTCCCAATTATAACACCGTTAACTGAGATTATTTATTGCTGATAGACGAACGATTACCCGCAAAGGCAATAAATTGATGTTGTGGATTTTGCAGTGCTTCATTGGCCGCAATAGTATTCGGTAATTCGTAGACCGTCTCTGAACTCAGCACTTCGTGATTCAAATCTTGATACACCTGCCTATACCAAAGTGGGTAAGACTCATTTAGTACGTGTTTTTCAAACATCTCGGGCATGGCAAGATAATAGCCTTGAAATAGATCAAAGCCTGCATTCAGTGCTTGTAAATACTGGTGTTCATGCTCAATCTTTTCTGCAATAAATCGAATGTTTAAGTGTTTGTTAGCCTGGATAAAAAGGTGGGAATCGAAAAGAGAGTACTGCTTTATATCAATCTTGATAATGGAAATAAATGGGATAACCGGTTCCCACTCTGGAGACGGAATAAAGTCATCCAATGCAATTTGATAACCCTTTGCGTGCAGATCTTTAATGGCTTCGATTAACTCAGTACTTGGAGAATCACCCTCTAATACCTCAATAACGATATTATCGGGTGGTAGATATAACGGTAGACCATTTATTATACAATCATGGCTAAAATTAATATAACCCGTGACATTATTTAGCAGTAAACGTGAATGATCTAATAAAAGATCAACCATTATGGAGCGAGTTGCATAATTGGCGTTAACTTTTGGGTAACGATTTAAATGGCTTTGCCGATACAGCAACTCATAGGCTACTGTATTGCCATTACGGTCAGAAATCGATTGTCGAGCAATATATGAACTATACACAAAAATTATCGGCTATCACAAAAATGTCACATTAGATAATAGACACAAATTATGAATTAAAAATGAATTTTATCTAAAAATGCCTATTTGGTAGTATTAATAAGTCAATTTATAGAGGTTGATTGAATAAATTAAGGTCATCCTTAGTGACTTCGAGGATTGAAGATTCAGTAAACCAGTCCCCAAGAACGATGCGTTGTTTAGTTCCATCGGCATCTAATGGGTGGATATCTTGGCGGTGAGTATGGCCATGAATAAGCCACTTTGCATTGTGACGTTGCATAGCATCAATAACCGCCTGCTGATTCACATCCATAATGTCATAGGATTTGGATTGTTTGTCATCATTGGCATTATTTTGCACCTTTTTAACGAGCTTACGGCGAAAGGATAGGGGAACTCGGTTGTAAATCCACTGCAACCATTTTAGGTGCATCTTCTTACGAAACTCTTGGTATTTAACATCATCAGTGCATAGGGTATCGCCATGCATGATTAAGGTTGGAGTGCCATAGAGGTCGATTAAGGTTTCATCGCCTAAAAGCTTAGCCCCGCTTTTACGCTCAAATCTCTTGCCCACTAAGAAATCGCGATTGCCTTGTACAAAAAAGCATGGCGTTCCTGAGTCTACAAGCGTTCTTATCTCATTGGTTACTGTGTTGTTTAGCGGAGAGTCGTCATCGTCTCCAACCCAGAATTCAAAAAGATCCCCAAGAATATAAACTGCGTCTGAATTCGGTGCTTCTTCACGCATAAAACGTACGAAAGCGTCCGTCATATCGCTGCGATTGGGAGTAAGGTGTAGATCTGAGATAAAGAGAGTGCGCATTAGGAGAGTGTTCCATTGGAGAGAATAAACCGCCCAAGCCGAGCTTGGACGGTTTGAAAGCTATTACTCAGCGATAGTAGTGCCAGTAATAATAACTTCTTCTAAAGGAACATCTTGGTGCATACCCATGCTGCCAGTGCTCACGCCTTTGATCTTGTTTACTACATCCATGCCTTCAGTCACTTTACCGAATACACAGTAACCCCAGCCATTCATGTCTTCTGATTTGAAGTCCAAGAACGTGTTGTTGTTAATGTTGATAAAGAACTGTGAGCTAGCTGAATGCGGTTCCATAGTACGCGCCATTGCGATAGTACCAACAGCGTTGCTTAGACCGTTGTTTGCTTCGTTCTTGATAGTGTCGCGAGTTGGTTTCTCACGCAAGCCAGAAGTCATACCGCCGCCTTGGATCATAAAACCATCGATAACACGGTGGAAAAGAGTGTTGTCGTAAAAACCATCTTTACAATACTGAGCGAAGTTTGCCGCTGTCGCAGGTGCTGCTTCGTGGTTCAGTTCTAGAGTGATGTCACCGTGATTGGTGTGAAGGGTGATCATAAGAGCGTCCTTAACGTTTATTTAGTAGATAAATCGAATCAAATTCTAACCAAACTCTCAGCACAATCAACTGCTATCCGAGTTTTATGTTACTTAACGGGTTATGTGTTGGTATACTAACCGCATTATTGCCACCAAGAAGTAAAAGCTGAAGAAATGCTCAAGATATACAATACACTGACGCGTCAAAAAGAAGAATTCAAACCTATCACTGCCGGTAAAATAGGCATGTATGTCTGTGGAGTGACCATCTATGACTTGTGTCACATTGGACATGGTCGCACTTTTGTTTCTTTTGACGTAGTGTCTCGTTACCTTAGGTATCTTGGTTACGACTTGAACTTTGTACGCAACATTACCGATATTGATGACAAGATCATCAAGCGTGCGGCAGAGAATGGCGAAAGCTGTGAGTCTTTGACAGAGCGCCTTATCGCTGAAATGCATGCTGATTTTGATGCACTCAACATGAAACGCCCTGACGTTGAACCTCGCGCAACAGAATTCATTGATGAGATCATAGTTCTTGTTGAGAAGCTTATCGAGCGCGGCTTTGCATATGTTGCAAGTAATGGCGATGTGATGTTCGAAGTGAGCAAATTTGATGAGTACGGTAAACTGTCAAAGCAAGATCTAGAGCAGCTTCAAGCAGGCGCTCGTGTAGACGTAGAGACAGCGAAACGTAGCCCTCTGGACTTTGTCCTTTGGAAGATGTCAAAACCAGGTGAGCCAACATGGGAATCCCCATGGGGCGCTGGTCGTCCGGGTTGGCACATTGAATGTTCTGCAATGAACTCATCTATTCTAGGCAACCACTTTGACATTCACGGTGGTGGCTCGGATCTACAATTCCCTCACCACGAAAATGAGATTGCGCAATCTTGCTGTGCTCACGGCACCCAGTATGTAAATACTTGGATGCACAGCGGTATGGTTATGGTTGATCAAGAGAAAATGTCTAAGTCTTTAGGCAATTTCTTTACTATCCGTGACGTGTTAGGTCATTACGACTCGGAGACGGTTCGTTACTTCCTAATGTCGGGCCACTACCGCAGCCAGTTAAACTACAGTGAAGATAACCTGAACCAAGCTCGTGCTTCTCTTGAACGTCTATACACTGCACTTCGTGGTCTAGATGCTAGTGCGACACCGGCAGGTGGCGAAGATTACGTGTCTCGCTTTACCGTTGCAATGAATGATGACTTCAATACCCCAGAAGCTTACGCTGTGCTATTTGATATGGCGCGTGAGGTGAACCGTCTGAAGGGTGCTGAGCTAGAAAAAGCGAGCCAACTGGGCGCGCTGATGCGTGAACTAGCGGATGTGATTGGTATTCTTTATCAAGACCCTGAAGCCTTCCTGCAAGGTGATCAAGAAGACGATGAAGTGGCTGAGATTGAAGCTCTGATTAAACTTCGCAATGATTCTCGAGCTTCCAAAGATTGGGCGAACGCCGATCTTGCTCGCGACAAGCTAAATGAGCTGGGTATTATCTTAGAAGATGGTCCTCAAGGTACCACTTGGCGTCGCAAGTAACTCTTAAGCTTTGAATAATTAGGGCTGATACTTATCGGCCCTTTTCTTTATGCAATCTAGAATAATAATAAAGGCTTTAACGTGGCTCAGATGTACTTCTATTACTCAGCGATGAATGCGGGTAAATCCACCACACTTCTACAATCCTCTTTTAACTATCAAGAAAGAGGAATGACCCCACTTATTTTTACGGCAGCACTTGATGATCGCTATGGTGAAGGGAAGGTGACTTCTCGAATTGGCCTTCAGGCTGATGCGCACCTTTTTCACAAAGAGACTGACTTGTTTAAGAAGATGAGTGAGCTCAATGAAGAAACGCAACACCATTGTGTACTAGTCGATGAATGCCAGTTCTTATCGAAAGAGCAGGTATACCAACTGACGGAAATTGTTGATAAGTTACACATCCCAGTACTGTGCTACGGCTTGCGTACCGATTTCTTGGGCGAGTTATTTGAAGGCAGTCTTCATTTGTTGGCGTGGGCGGACAAACTGGTTGAGCTAAAAACTATCTGCCACTGCGGTCGCAAAGCCAACATGGTGATCCGTACTGATGAGCATGGTAACCCTATCGCAGAAGGGGATCAGGTCGCTATTGGCGGTAACGATAAATATGTGTCGGTGTGTCGAGTGCATTATAAAGAAGCGCTAGGACGTTAAGATTAGTAGCGGTGCTAGGGCCTTAGAATCTAGAGCCGCTACAAAAGAGCCCTCATCACTTTTTATAGTGATGAGGGCTTTGTTGTTTCTACAGGTAGATACTATTTTTTCACGTTATCCAAATGTGCTGCAAATTGCTTCGCGGCGTAGGCTACGCGTTCTGCGGGCCTTGGATACTCAGCTGTTTCACCAAGGTTCTCAATGTGTTGCAGTCTTGGCAGTAGGCCTGTGCCGTTAGCGATTTGAATCGCTAAACCCGGACGGGCGTTAAGCTCTAACACCATAGGGCCTTCTTCACTATCAAGTACCATGTCGGTACCCATGTAACCAAGGCCTGTCATTTCCCAAGCGCTTGAAGCCAAGACCAGCAAACGTTCCCAGTGAGGAACCTGCAATTGCATTAGGTCTTTACCTGTATCAGGGTGGTGGGTTACGGGTAAATCGTACTGAACAGCGCGCACGGCTTTGCCTGTCGCTATATCAATGCCCACGCCCACAGCACCTTGGTGCAAGTTAGCTTTTCCGTCAGAGTTAGACGTTGATAGTCGCATCATCGCCATAACAGGGTAGCCTTTAAATACGATGATACGTACATCGGGCACACCCTCGTAGCTGTAACCTTCGAAGCAACTGTCGAACTTAATCAAGTTCTCAACAACGGCAACGTCGTTCTTACCCCCTAAGGAAAACAGACCCGCCAGTGTGTTACTGATATGTCGTTCAACATCTTGCTCGTTAACGGTATCGCCAGACGGTTTAGTGTAAACGCCGTCTTTGTGCGAGATGATGACCAAGATTCCTTTACCACCACTACCCTGAGCAGGTTTGATACAGAATCCAGGCCATTCCTTAACCATTTTATGGATACGTTTCACTTCAGCTTGTTGACCAATGACGCCAATGAGCGCTGGCGTCGTTGCGCCGTGAAGCTCTGCAATTTTTTTGGTTTTTAGCTTGTCATCCACCAGAGGGAATTTACTACGGTCATTGTACTTACCAATGTAACTGTGGTTACGTTGGTTCATGCCCATAATTCCCTTTGAGCGAATCTTAAATGGCGAAGTAAACTGACTCAACATAGGCTTAGTCCTCCGCCAGTGGCTTGAAGCGACGTAGCTCGGTTAAGCGGTATCCAGTGTAGTTACCTAGCATTAGAATCAGTGCCAAGATAATTAGCTGCATGCCAATGAAGTTGAAGGTCAGGTGTTGGATGTACATGTTAGTCATTGCCAAGTAAACCAGTACAGCCGTTAGTAGTGAACCACCACCTTGTAGAACCACTTCCTTAGCGCCTTCCTCTTCCCAAAGAATCGACATACGTTCAATAGTCCAAGATAGGATAATCATAGGGAAGAAGGTGATAGACAGACCTTCGACCAAGCCGATATTAAAGGCTACGATAGTGAAGACTGAAATAATCAAGATTACGGTGATGATTACCGCGGATATCCTGGCCACCAGTAGCAGGTTGAGCTTGGAGAGGTAACTACGTATCACCAAACCTGTACCGACGATGAGTAGGAAACCGACAATACCGGTCACTAGCTGCGTTTGCACAAAGGCAACCGCAATAAGCACTGGCATGAAGGTACCGGAAGTCTTAAGACCGATGATTATTCGCAAGAACACCACGATGAGCGCACCGATAGGAATCAGCATGATGGTTTTAAACATCGATTGCTCTTCTAGAGGCAGGCTGTGAATAGAGAAGTTGAGTAGATCATCAGCATTTACCTTGCTAGCGGTTGCAGCGCGAGGCGTAATGTCCTGAGCAATCATAGAGAACAGCACCTGACTGTTTCTACCACCGGTTACGTCAAGAAGTGACACGTTCGACTCGTCCCAGATAAGCGTGTTTTCACTCTTACCTTGAGTACCTGTCTCAGCATCAAACAACAACCATGCCTTGCCGTCCCATACCTGGACCATAGGATTGATTGACTGACGACGGCGACCATCTTCCAGCTGAATAACACCTACAGTTTTACTCGGTACTTCAGCGTAAGCGAGCAGGGCGGAAAGCGCTTCTTGCTTGGTAAACTGATTAAGCAGTAGGGCAGCGTTTTGGCTGTTGTTATCATTCAGCTTGCGGATGATCTCGCGGGTTAACGTTTCATCGTTAGCACTTCGCTTGGTCGCTTCTTCCACAATGGCTTGAGCCGCTGCTTCTTGAGGCCCATCAAAGGTTGGTGCTTCAATGCCACCTTCAGGTGGAACTGATTCTACCTTGGCCTGCGGATCGACAAGGAATTGAGCTTTGTAATAGATGGTTTGTGGCCCCTCGGCATAGCGGATAGTCCATTCCGCTCGTCGACCAATATCAGAATTTACATAAGCTACGCCATAACCTGGCGATGATGCAGATTCGTCAATGAGTGTGTAGCCGTTTTGAGTTCCTGGTGCTGCAAGAGAAACCGTTACCGGTTCGCCTTGTGCAACTAACTCAACGCGAGCTTCAATGTCCCAAAGCTCTCGGCTTTCACCCGGTGTCCAAGGTACCCCGTAGGAGTCATGGCGCAGCATAGATAATGCGGTGCCAGCAACTATGAGCAGGGCAATAAAAATATAAAAAGGCACTCGTGAAGTCATAACAATCCTTATTATTGAGGCGACCTAATTTGTCACTGCTGTTTTTCTGTTTGAATAAATTCTTTACTTACATCTACTAGGGCAATGTCCTTGATGAACTCTCTGCCTAATAGTACCGGGTGGGTCATGTGAGAGCGGTCAGCCAGGGTGAACTGTGCTTTTTCTCTTACGTCACCTAAATTAATCCACAGTTCAATGACCGCGCGTCGATGCGTTTTAGTTGTATTAGATTGACGAACCTTTGCATAACGAATTAGCGGAGCTTCAATCCATGTTGGTTCAGCATCTTCGGCTTTATCCGTGGATAAGTTAAATTTAACCCATGTATTGCCGTTTCGTTCAAATTCTTGAATATTAATTGCATTCAGTGACGATGTTGCGGCACCTGTATCAATTCTTGCTTCAAACGTTTGATTTATCTGTTCAAATTTGACTGTTTCAATTGAACCTAAAACAACCAAATCGCCATTCGACACCGGGGCCTTAGGTTTAGGTTGTTCTTCTTCTTGCTTAGGAGCAAGTAAAACTCGAGCGTTTTGCTTGGCTAGATTATCAACGCGATTCGACATGATACCTAGCTGGTCTTCTAAACTCTCAATATAGTCATTTTGATTATCAATTGAAAGCTTTAAGCTACTGATCTGATTGGATAAATTCTCTTCAGACGATTTGACTGCTTGCATAGATTCCGTTCTATATTGTCTCGTTTCTTCCTGTGTTGCTTGAGACGTAGCACATCCGGATAAAAGTACCGCTCCGGATAAGGCGACAATATGCTTGAGCATCTTAGACCTATTATTATTTGTACTTAGCGCGAGAATCCGCTTCAACTCGTCAGATTCGTAATGCTAAGTGTAGAACACATATTCCATATTTTCGGTAGTTCAATTAAAAAACATTGATAATTTTCAATGTTTTAACTGATGTTCATTTAGTGAACAAACTTACATCAGTGAATCCAATTAACCCGGATTTTTTGCAATCATTATTGCTCTGCGAGGAGCAGGATACCCTTCGACAGTTTTACTAGGGTCTTCTGGATCAAGGTACTCAGGTAGTGAGTTGTGCTTCATCCATTCCGTTGTTCTTTGTTCGCCTACTGAAGTCGTGTTTTCGTCGACAATTTTTACATCAACCAATCCGCATTTTTCCATCCACACCTTAAGCGCTTTTGCTGAAGGGAAGAAGTACACATTGCGCATCTGAGCGTAACGATCAGCAGGGACTAGCACTGCATTCTCATCACCTTCAATCACTAAAGTCTCTAAGATCAACTCGCCACCAGGAAGAAGTTGATTTTTCAACTGCAGGATATGATCAAGAGGAGAACGTCTATGATAGAGCACACCCATACTGAAGACTGTATCGAAGGCTCTTAGTTCAGGTAGTTGTTCAATTCCAAGTGGAAGAAGATGAATTCGCTGGTCATTGTTCATCAACTTACGCACAGCTTCAAACTGCACAAGGAAAAGATGTGATGGATCTATCCCTACGCACAATCTTGCACCCGCTCCCAGCATTCTCCACATGTGGTAACCATTGCCACAGCCTACATCCAACACAGAACGGTTTTTCAAAGGGGTGATGTGTGGAAGTAAACGATCCCACTTCCAGTCTGATCGCCATTCGGTATCAATGTGGATATCGTGCAGGGTAAATGGGCCTTTACGCCACGGGTGGAAAGTTTTTAGAAGACTTTCTAGTTTCTTCTTTTCACCGTCAATGAGGGGATGAGAGTTAGAAACATTGACCTCGTACTGCAACTCGATGTTGTCCGGCGTTAGTGCAGGTATCTTATTGAGAGCTCGTAACCAGCGGTCAAAATCACCGTGCTCGGCGCTTTGCCAGTCAGCAAGCTGTTTAGGTAGGGTCTCTAGCCACGGCTGTAGGCGCGTGTCCTGAGCGATTAATTGATAAAAATTGGCAAAATTAAACATGCAATTCAACTTGTTACTGAACATTGATTTGAGCGTGCGAAACGATACACTGCATCAATTAAAATTGATAGTTTTTATCCCGCATTCGTGTCAAATCTAGGTTAAATGACGGTTGTTTGTGCCCTTGTTAACAGCCATTGAAAAATGCTTAGAGCGGATGTTGAGTAAAGCCCCTAAAACACGCAAGGTTTTCACATAGCACTAACGCACTCTTAAGCTAGGCAGATAACGGTTTAACCCAAGTAGATAACTAGAAACTTGAAACTGATTGGGTATAATGTTCGCACTATAACGTCTAATAGTAGACGTAACATTGGATAACATTATAGGAACAGTGATGATTTTAGTTGTTGGTCATAAAAACCCAGATAGCGATAGTATTTGTTCAGCGTTAGCTGCTACTGAACTTCTTAAGGCTCGTGGCCTAGACGCTAAGCCAATTCGTCAAGGAGAAATTAACCGCGAGACTCAGCACATTCTTAATGTAGCGGGTCTAGAGCAACCAGAATTTCGTGATTCAGTTGCGGGTGAAAAAGTTTGGCTAGTTGACTACAGCGACCTAGCTCAAGCACCTGATGACGTAAACGAAGCAGAAATCGTAGGTATCGTTGATCACCACCGTTTGGGTGACGTGATGACAATCAACCCACTTGAAGCGTGGATCTGGCCTGTAGGCTGTTCTTGTACGGTTCTTTTCAACATGTTCAAGATTGAGGGTGCAGAGATTGCTCCAGCAATCGCTAAGCTAATGATGTCAGCTATCCTATCTGACACAGTAGGTTTCGCTTCTCCAACATGTACTCAAAAAGATAAAGATGCAGTTCAAGAGCTAGCTCAAATTGCAGGTGTTGACGACATTGATGCATTCATCAAAGCGCTTTTGATTGCTAAGACAGACATCGAAGGCCTATCTCCAGCACAACTGGTAGAAAAAGACCTTAAAGCATACCCATTTAATGGTCGTGATGTTGTTGTTGGTCAGATTGAGCTTGCAACCCTTGAGCAAGTTGATGGTCAAATCGAAGCTCTTGAGCAAGACCTTGTGCGTCGCTGTGACGAACAAGGTTTAGCGTTTGCAGCAGTTATGCTAACAGACATCACTTCAGCAACAACTCGCCTACTTTACAAAGGTGAGTGGGCTGAGAAGCTAGACAAGCACGCAGATAACGGCGTTCTTATGATGGAAAATACGCTAAGCCGCAAGAAGCAAGGCTGGCCTTGGCTACAAGCTGAGCTAGTGTAGTACCAATCGTAGTCAATGACTGGTCATCCTAGCTTGTTAAAACGCTATTTCTGACCACTTACTGTGATTGGTATAATCTGCGCGTTACAGCCAAATAGTAAGGGCAGGGTGAGTGATCATCCTGCCTTTTTTCGTTGTGGGAGCTAAATGGTTACTTAGAGTAGTTTGGTGCCTTGTAAAAGTGGTTATCAACCAGCTTCTGGGTAATGGCGTGTTGGGGATCAGATAATACCTTTTGCGTATCACCCGCTTCCACCACTTTACCGTGAGACATCACCATTACCTTATCTGAGATGTGCTTAACGATACCAATTTGTTGAGATACATAGATAAATGACAAGCCCATTTCATCTTGCAGTTCTAACAAGAGGTTAATGATCTGCGATCTCATTGCCATATCTAGACCATTTAGCGCCTCATCAGCAATGATGATCGAGGGCTGAAGTATCAGTGCCCTTGCAATACAGACCCTTTGTTTTTGTCCTGCAGCCAACATTTGTGGATAGAAATACGCATGCTCAGGCAGCAAACCCACACGTTTTAGCGTTTCAATTACGCGTCGCTTACGTGCCTCTGGTGGCATAGCGGTATTTCTTTTTAGCGGGCCTTCAAGGATTCGACCAATTTGAATACGTGGATTCAAGGAGGAATTGGGGTCTTGGAAGATCACGCGTATCAACTTACAGCGAGTCGCATAGTCTTTGTGTTCTAGCTTTTCGCCGTTAACAAAGATCTCGCCTGAACTTGGTTCAATGACCCCTGCTAGCATTTTGGCCAAAGTTGATTTTCCAGAAGAGTTTTGTCCAATTAGTGCCAATGTCTGACCGGGCTCTAGAGTAAAATTGACCGGCTTTACCGCATCAAAGTACTGCTTTCTAAATAGCCCATAGCGGTTGACGAAGGTTTTACTTAGGTCCTTAACCTCTAGTAACGAGCTCATTCACTCACCTTAGCTTTGGTGTTGAGAGGGAAATGACAATTGTACTTATGGCCTTTTTCTTTTTTAGAGTAGGGCGCCTTCACGCATTTGTGTTGTGCATAGGGACAACGTGGCCCTAATCGACAACCGATCGGCAAGTGCTGAAGCGGCGGGATGCTTCCCGGTAGAGATTGCAATTTTTGTTTATGCGGAAGCCAGCCACTAAAGTCGGGTAGGGCTTCAAGAAGCGCTTGGGTGTAGGGGTGTTTTGGCGCCGCCATCAACTTATCTGTTGGCGCAGACTCAACACTTTGCCCACAATACATCACGGTGATCTTCTTAGCCCACTGAGTAATAGCTGCAAGATCGTGCCCGATAAGTAAAATTGTGGTGTTGTTTACCTGATTCATTCTACTCAACAGTCGCAAAATTTGCGTCTGAGTGATGGGATCAAGGTCGTTTGTAGGCTCATCAGCGATTAAGATCTTTGGCTTGGCGGCAATCGCCATCGCAATCATTACCTTTTGGCACTCACCGTCAGTGAGCTCATAGGGATAACTGTGCATAATGCGAGTGTGCGCTTTAATGCCCACTTTATGAAGCAGTGCAATAGAGGTTTTCTTACGCCAACCCCAACGTTGCCACCATTTTCCTTCGAAAGTTCGAGAGGGAATAGACTCGGCAAGCTGTCGGCCTACGCGCTCGCTCGGATCTAAGCAGGTGGATGGCTCTTGGAAAATCATCGCAATCTCGCGCGCGATAACCTTTCGTCGCTCTTTTGGCTTGAGTGCCAAAAGGTCAACTTCACCGAGGCGCATTCGGTCTGCGGTAATCTTCCAGTTTTCTTTTTCCAGCCCAACAATGGCCTTTGCTAGCAGGCTTTTACCTGAGCCTGATTCGCCCACTAGTCCACGAATCTCCCCTTCATTGATGGTTAAGCTCATGCGGTCAACCGCTTTAACCATTCCCTGAGGGGTATCAATCTCTATAGTGACGTGTCTAAAATCCAATACAGGCATTACTCAACTCCTGCATTAAGGGCGTCACGAACCCCTTCACCAACAAGGTTAATGGTAATTACGCTATACATGATGGCAAGTCCAGGAAGGACCACTGTCCACGGAGCCAGATAGATAAGTTCAACGGAATCTCCCAAGATAGCTCCCCATTCTGGACTTGGTGCTTGAGCGCCAAGGCCAAGAAAACCGAGAGCAGTAATGTCGAGTAGCGCAATGGTTAAGGCGAAGGTAAATTCTGCAGCAATAGGTGCTAGTACGTTAGGTAATATAGAAACAGTGAGTAGGTACCACTTGTCAGCGCCATCAAGTTTGGCTGACATGATGTAGTCTTTCTCGACTTCCGCATGAATGGTTTGGTAGACACTACGAATAAACCTGGGGATCAAGGCAAGACAAATGGCCATCATTATCGATGTCATGCCTGTGCCTAGAAACGCCACAAAGATAAGTGCAAGTAGCAACGAAGGAATCGACATTACCGTATCGAGTAGGTGATTCAGAATGCTCGATAATAAACCCTTAGTCATACCCGCTAGCGCGCCAATAATACAACCAATAAACGCGGCAATTAAGGTAATGAAGATCGCTGAACCAATGGTGATCTGTGAGCCAATTAGCAGGCGAGATAGTATGTCACGGCCTAGATCGTCTGTTCCCAAGAAATAATCAATACTGCCTTCTTTAGCCCATGAGGGTGGCTGTAGCAGTACTGAAGATTGTGCAAGGGGATCATGCGGTGAAATCAACGGAGAAATCAGGGTGATAAATAGAATAACACCGAGATTCCATAGCCCAAACATCGCTAGGTTGTTGCTACGAAAATGGCGCCAAAAGCGTTCGCGTTGAGTGGGTATACTCTCTTCGAGGTAGACACTAGTATTTAGCATACCATTCCTTCCTTGCTAATGGATTAATCAAGGTACCGACTAGCTCTGACAGGATCTGCGTTGCCAGTACAAAAGTCGCCACAACCATAACGCCTGCTTGAATAGAAACGTAATCACGGTTACTTACTGCATCAAGCAGCCAACGTCCAATCCCTGGCCAGTTAAAAATAGACTCGGTAATGATGGCGAACGTCAGCATACTCGAGAGTTGCACGCCGATAAGTGGGATGATTGGTGGAATAGCGTTACGTAATACGTGCTCAAAAATGATCTCAACCTTTGAAAGGCCTTTAATTTTGGCCACTCGGATGTAGTTTTTACCAATCACATCCGCTACAGAAGCGCGCATCAGTCTTATAAAGTGGGTGGTAGGCGCAAGCGCTAGTACTAAAGCCGGCAAGATCAGATGCATCACCACACTTGTAAAGGCTTCTTCTCTATTAGGGCTATCACTGAGCCACGCGTCTACCATCGCAAAACCTGTGATCTGCGGGATATCGTACAGCAGGTTGTAGCGACCTGATATTGGCAACCATTCAAGGCGCAATGAGAAAAGCATTACCAATAACAAGGCTACCCAAAACAGCGGCGCAGAGTACCCTGCCATAGAGAAGAATGAGATCAGTCTATCTGCCCATTTGTTCTGGCGCATTCCTGCAAGTGTACCTAAGGGAAGGCCGATGCACAGCGCGAGAATAAAGGCAAAGAAACACAGTTCAAGCGTTGCGGTAAACACCACCTTAACCTCGTCAAAAACGGGAGTACCTTGAGCTGTAGTACCGAAATCTAGCTGACTGATCTCTTGAAGGTACAGGGTCCATCCTTGCCAAAAATCAGAAATAGCCCAAGGTGAGGTTGGGTCTAATCGAAGAATACTGTAGCCGACTACGGTTAAAATCATTAGGGTAATGACGAATAGATTGAAACGTCGAATGGCGTATATAAACACTATTTGCTCCTCTCAACGTTTTCAAAGCTCAGGGTATTAAATGGGCTAGCATCGAACCCTTGCAGTGACTTATGCTTGGCTTGAAATTGCATACCATGCGCTATCGGTATAATAGGCACTTCTTCGTTCAATAAATTTTGTGCTTGGCGATATAAGTTAAAGCGATGACGCTTTTGCGTGGTTTCTTTAGCGATATCAATCAAGGCATCGAAGTCTGGATTACACCAAGAAGCAATATTCAGACCCGCTCTGTCTGCTCCGCAGGAGAGCAAAGGACGAAAGAAGTTATCTGGGTCACTGGTGTCGGCATTCCAACCGGTTAAGATCATGTCGGCTTCTGCAACACTTTGAAAGGTTGAGCGCGATAAACGTTCATCAAGAAAGATGTTTAGCTTTACACCAATATCGGCAAAGTTTGACTGCAGAAGTTCTGCGACTTTTCTCGGACTTGGGTTATAGGCTGTAGGCTCTAACGCAACCCACAAAGACAGTTCCAGGCCTGTGCCATAACCTGCCTCACGAATCAGTGCTCGTGCGTAATTGCGATCGTAGCGTACCTGGCTAGAGTCTTGTTGATAAGCCCATGATTCTGGTGGCAGTATCGAATACGCTGACGAGCCATATCCGTAGTAGACTGAGTCGATAATCGCGTCACGGTTGATGGCTAGGTTTAGCGCCTTTCGCACTCGGGCATCGTTAAGTGCAGGGTTTAGCGTGCGAAGCGCTATAAAGGCGACGTTCATGCTTGGGTATGCCTGTAACACTAAATCAGGATGTGCTTGAATGGTTGGGATCTGGCTAGAACGAGGCGAGAATAAAACATCACACTCACTACGCAAAAGTTTTGCTAAGGTACCTGTGCCACGGGAGGTAATGTCGAGTACGACTTGCTCCATTTTAGCCGGGGTTCCCCAGAAGTCAGGGTTACGACGTAAACGTATATAATCGTTAACGCTAAATTGGTCTAGATAAAACGGCCCTGTGCCTACTGGAAGCTGATCAAGGTTTTGCTTTTGATCTTTTGCCAGTAATTGGTTGGCATATTCAGATGAATGTATGCTCGAGTAGGTCGTGGAAAGGTTGGTTAAGAACGTATTATCGGGTTTAAAAAGCTCAAATTGAACCGTATGTTCATCAACAGCCTTAACCTCTTTTAAGATACGCTTGAAGCCAATTGCCTCAAACCAAGGGTAGGTGCCACCACTGACATAGTGAAACGGATGACTGCTGTCGATGATTCGTTCAAAGGTAAATACCACATCTTGTGCGCTGAGCTTACGGGTAGGGGTGAACCAGTCAGTCGTTTGAAAAGAGACGTCGTGGCGCAGATTAAACTGATACACAGTTCCTGATTCATCCACAGTCCAACTGGTGGCTAGCATAGGCTCTAGCTCCAAGTCTTTGTTGGATAAATGCACTAAGGTATTAAAGATCTGTGGACCCAAGGCTTCTGCAGCAATGTCGTTGTCGACCAATTGAGGGTTAAAAGAACTGGGTGTTCCTTGACCACAAAATATGAATCCATCTTGTTTGATCTGATCGGAGACTTCGATATCACCACAACCGGATACAATGAGGGTGCACATACCCACAAATCCGAGTTGAAGTGTTCTCCAGATGTTCGCCTTCATATATTAAGGCACCATTGATTGTTTCTTTAGAATGATCTGCATAATCTAACACTTATCGCCTTTAAGCTCCATTGGGTTAATCATTGATCCTAAACCATTTTATACTTTCTTAGCATTCCTCTAAATTGGTGATAACTCAATCCTAGCAGACCTGCGGCTTTCTTCTGATTATGTTGCGCTTCTTGTAAGGCCCTATTGAGCAATTCAATATCCTGATCATGCTGCCACTTTTTATAATCAAGGGGTAAAGAGGCGATGGTCACTTCAGCTTTCTGCTCTACAGATACGTTGCGGGCCGGTTCAGTGGTGACATTAGGTTTAGCAAAGGGGTCAAATACCAGTTCTTGGATAGGTGTGCTTGGTTCGGGGTTAAGATAGATGGCTCGTTCCACGACGTTCTTGAGTTCCCTGACGTTACCGGGCCAAGTATAGTCCAATAACTGTTGCTGACATTGAGAGTTAAAGCCATTGAATAGCGGTAGTCCCTGCTCTTGGCACATGCGCAAAGCAAAGTGCTCGGCCAGTAGTAGTATATCTTCCTGTCGCTCTTTCAAACTGGGTAGTAACACCACATCGAAGGCCAGCCTGTCTAAGAGATCCGCGCGGAATTTTTGTTGTTGAGCAAGCTCCGGAAGGTCAGCATTGGTGGCACAAATTAGCCTTACATCTGATTGCAAGATGCGACTGCCCCCAACTCGTTCATACTCTCCGTATTCGATGACTCGCAGTAACTTCTCTTGTACTGAGAGTGGTGTTGTTGCTATTTCGTCCAAAAACAAACTGCCACCCTCGGCGCGCTCAAAGCGGCCTTGGTGTTTGCCTGTTGCCCCAGAAAATGACCCTGCTTCATGACCAAACAGTTCCGAATCGACCACGCCTTCACTGAGCGCTGCACAATTTAGACTGATTAATGGTTTGTCCCATCGCTTTGACAGGTAGTGGAGTCGCTGAGCAATTAACTCTTTGCCCGTTCCTCGGTCGCCAATAATCAACACAGGGCGCTCAATAGGTGCAAGCCTAGAGACTTTATCTAATACAGTAAGAAATGGACTAGATTGACCGATCAGTGTCTGTTGCATAGTATCCCTGTTGGTATTTTTAACCGATTAGTGGTTAATAATTTACTATTCATAGTTAAAGTCAAACGTTTTGAGCGTTAGAGATTAAGTGCATATCACTTAGCTTGAATTAAAAGAATAGCGTGGTTCCTTATAACTTATTGTTTACTATGATTATTGTGAATTTTTATTCTCCGCTTAAGACTAACGCTGAAAGTTTGGCATGCAATTTGGATAGTCGTTGATAGTAGGCGCGAAACACGTCGCCAACAACAATACCGATAAAGGAGAGATAAGATGGGTATTTTTTCTCGTTTTGCTGACATAGTGAACTCAAACATTAACTCGTTGTTGGATAAGGCAGAAGATCCAGAAAAAATGATCCGCCTTATTATCCAAGAAATGGAAGATACCTTAGTGGAAGTGCGCACAAGCTCAGCCAAAGCACTAGCAGAGCGAAAAGAGCTTCAGCGCAGAGTGGCGCAGGTGGAAGAGCAGGTTGAAGACTGGCAACAAAAAGCCTCATTGGCACTAAGTCGTGGTAGAGAAGAGCTCGCTCGTGCCGCGCTGATAGAAAAACAGCGTATTACTAAAGTGATGAAATCTTTGCACACTGAGCAGACCTTGGTTGAAGAAACCATCACTAAGTTGAGTGATGAGGTAGGCAAACTTGAGACTAAGATTAATGAAACTCGAGCTCGCCAATCTGCTCTAGCAATGCGCCAAAATGCAGCTAAAAGTCGTAAGGATGTCCAGCAACATCTGCACAACAGCCGTACTAAAGATACGCTGGCTAAGTTTGAGCAATACGAACAAAAGATAGATCGATTGGAAGCTGACGCAGACAGCTATCAAGTCGGTAAAGAGCCAAGTCTTGATGATCAGTTTGCCGAGTTGCAGGCCGATGATGAAATAGAGCAAGAGCTGCAAAAAATGAAGAATTCGATTAATAAAGACCATTAAATAAGGGGACGAAATGTCTACAGCATTGATCACGGTACCATTAAGTGTTTTCTTAATCTTTGTTGCCCCGTTATGGTTGATTTTGCATTACAGAAGTAAGCGTAAGCTAGGGCAAGGCTTGTCTGGCGATGAAAGGGAGCAACTTCAACAACTGTCTTCGAAAGCAGTGCAGATGAAGCAACGAATCGAAACGCTTGAGAAGATCTTGGATGCGGAGTCACCGAGTTGGAGGTCTAATCAATGAGAGGGTTATATCGAGACACCCATAATGGGAAGCTGACAGGTGTGTGTGCAGGTATTGCAGCGCGCTTTGGTATTGAAGTCTGGGTAGTACGAATTTTGTTTGTATCAGCGGCTTTACTCGGCGGTGGCTTTGTTATGGTGTTGGCGTATTTTGCTGCAAGCTTAATGCTTGAGAAGCAATCGCCGCAAATCTTTCAAACTAGGCAACAGCAGTTTGACCATCAAATGAAGCAAAAACCGTGGCAGTCAGGAAAGGCACCTAAAGAACTGCTTACCGTGATGGAGCAAGATTTCGAAGAAATGGAAACGAGCCTTAGGAAGATGGAGGCGTATGTGACCTCGGATACTAGAAAGACCAATGCCGCTTTTAGAAATCTGTAGACTGAGCCAAAAAAAACGCCAATCACTATGATTGGCGTTTTTTATAGAGGCTTAAAAGTGATTACTTCTTAGCGACAGAGAATGCATCAACGCGGATTTCGGTTGCTTTACCAATGTCACCACTGATTGCAGACGCGTCATCTATTTTTAGCTTTGCAAAGATTGTCGCTGAAGTATTGCCACCAGAGTTGAACTCGACCGCTACTTGACGGAAAGAGCTTCTGTCTGCCTTAGGAGCGTTGTCCATGCTTGCTACGTGGAATACTTGCTCAGCAAGTTCTTTACCAGCAGCATCGGTAGCGCCAATAACTACAGACGTTGGTGATGCGCTGCCTTTCTTATCTTCTACGTATAGAGATAATACATAATCTGTGTTTGGAGCTAGACCATTAACTTGTTGGCTAAGGCCTGGCATTGCAGAAAAGTCATCTGATGCACTGATAAAGCGAAGACGTACAGACCCTTCATCTTCAAATGCAGATACCTTTGAACTGCCTACGTCGCCAAGACCGTTATTTTTGTCTGAGTGTTTTACCCAAACATCACTTTTACCGCTGTTAGCACGAAACTCAACGATATTTGGGTCGGCTACTAGGTTGTCCCCTGTACCTGCTGCAACTACTGCATTTGTTGCAGGAGCCGCCATTTCAGTTTTTGCATTGTCGCTTGGAGTAGCACAACCCGCTAGTAAACCCGCAATAGCTAGACCTAGATACATTTTTTTCATAATCTTTTTTCCCACGTTTTATTAGAGTATTCCTTTATTAGAATGGCTAAATGATACAATAGTATTGTATGACTTAACGTGATTGATTAGACAGTTTTGTTGGCTTGTGTTAACAGAATGTTGATCCGTAACTCATTTTCAAATGGTTGTTTTATCCAATTAATACATTGAACTGATAATCGGTAATTATCATGCTGCAAAATCAAGGTCTATCCGTTTCATATCGATGATACTTTGGCAGATTCTTTATGGGCTCTCTTTTTACTGCGTACTCCTCAGCCTGACTCGATTGTTTCTTGAAGATCCAAATGACAGTGAAGCCGGTACCATGATGGTAGTCGAGCCTTTGTTGCGGTATACACCTTGCTCTACAAAATTGAGCAGTGTGAGCAAGCCTCTAGTGGCGATACGAAACATGAAGTCGCGCATTGAATGCAAAGCAACCTAATACTGGCGCTTGTGTCTCATGCCTTTGTTGAAGCTCAAGTCGGTGTGTTTTTGAATACTGGTGTCATGATTGCTAAACTTTAAAGACTTTACATTTGGGGCTACGCAAGGAACAATCCCCTCCAATAAAGAGAAATATAGCGTGTAACACTGGAAGACTATGAGTAGTACCAATACCAAAAAATCTAACCCTCTATTTGAGATACTGTTTAACGTATTCATCCCATCGTTCATCTTAATGAAGTTCAGTGGCGACGAGCATCTAGGCACAGTGCTGTCGCTTGTTGTGGCTTTGTCGTTCCCGGTTGCTTACGGTGGTCTAGAACTTATCCGCAATAAGAAGTTTAACTTCATTGCAGCACTTGGCTTTGTGAGTGTTCTTTTAACGGGTGGTATTGGCTTACTTGAGTTAGACACTCGCTGGTTAGCACTGAAAGAGGCGCTAATTCCTGGCCTTATTGGTACCGCGGTACTGGTTTCAACCTTCACTCGTCATCCATTGATGCAAAAGCTGATATTCAATAAAACCGTGCTGAACTTGTCTCTGATTGAAGAGCGCTTAAGAGAGAGTGGCAATGAGAAGGCGTTTGACCGCTGTTTGATGAATTCTAACTACTTGTTTGCGAGTACATTCGCGTTCTCGTCCGTGATGAATTACGCGCTGGCGACTTACATTGTTACTAGCCCTGCAGGTACAGCCGCATTCAATGAAGAGCTAGGCAAAATGACTTTATACAGTTACCCAGTGATTGCCATCCCTAGCATGTTGATGATGTTGGGTATCTTCTACTATGTTTGGCGTCAAATCCGTAGCATGACATCGCTAGAAACAGAGCAGATTTTTCATCAAGCCAAGTAAACTAGCCTTAAATCATTCATGATTCTAAACGCACTGCAGATCTTGTGGTGCGTTTTTTTGTTTTAGCCTGTGCAACAACTCTGCGCTTCACTTCTTCTACAGAAACCTCTTTATCTTTGTGGGCGATGTAATCGTCACTTCTCAACTATCTGCTTGATAATATGCACTATTTAATTAGGGGCAAGGATGAAAATCGTGCCCAAGGTCTTTGCCTATCATCATTAAAAGAAATGCGATTTCGCTTTGTTCAGTAACATCTGAACGCTTTTTAAACACATTGTGAATTATTTCTAGAAAAGTGCCAAAAACAGCCTTTTAAATTAGCGTTAACATCTTGATACATCTATGTTTAATGGTATTGACGTTAAATAAGGAAATACTATGCGCACCAACTGGATTGTTGTGCTCTTTACCGCTTTAGGCTTAGCAGGTTGCGGTGAAAAGCAAAATGCCGTCTCAGAGCCTGAATCTCGCCCAGCTAAACTTCTCACTGTGTCTGTAGGAGACAAAAGTTTTGAACGTGTGTTCCCTGCCTCTTCTGCGGCAGGTGACCGTGCAGTGCTTGCTTTCAGAGTTCCTGGTGAACTCATCGAATTGCCGGCTACGGCTGGATTGCCCGTTAAAAAAGGAGATGTATTAGCGGTATTAGAAGACAGTGAATACAAACTGCAACGCTCTAAAGCGAAGGCAAACTTTAATTTGGCTCAAGTTCAATTTGACCGAATGAAAAAACTGATCAAGGACAAGGTGGTTTCTGAGCAAGAGTATGACCAAGCGAGGTCACTTCACAAGTCAGCTCGAGCGGATTATGACCAAGCACTAGCCAATTACAGTTATACTAAACTTGCCGCTCCATTCGATGGCACGATTTCGCTCGTAAACATCGACAATTTTGAATATGTAGCCGCTAAACAGGGCGTCATGAACATCCAGTCTAATGATCTGCTTAAGGTTATTTTTCCTTTGCCAGACTCTATGCTAAATCGTTTTAGAGGATACGACGGCGTAGAATCTTACATGATATTTGATTCCTTTCCTGAGCAGCAATTTTCTTTGACCTTTCAAGAGATAGATACAGAGTCGGACAACTCCACAGGTAGTTACAAGGTCACTATGATCATGGAGCGACCTAGTGATTTAGGCATACTGCCAGGTATGTCTGGGAATATTCACGTTATGTTACCGCGCACCGAACCCACTAAGCTACCTGAGACTTCTTTGTTTGCCTGTGGCAACGAGCAGTGTGTTTGGCGAGTCACAGAAGACTCTATGGTTGAACAAGTTTCTATCTCTCTTAGTAGCACAGGACAAGTGGTTTCTGGATTACTCGATGGCGATCAAATAGTCATTTCTGGAGTAAAAGAACTCCAATCAGGGATGAAGATCAGAGAGTGGATTAAGGAGCGAGGCTTATGAGTTTAGCAATGAAGTGGCTCTCGAAAGGCTCACTAGTATTGGGATTGTCTGTAGTATTGGTAGGTTGTGAAAGGCCCGTTGTAGAGCCAACAACCCATATTTCAAAAGTGGAAATTCTTCAGTTAGGTGAACCGGAAGTTACGGATCGAATTTATTTTCCCGCGATAGCACAAGCGGCACTGCGCTCACATTTAAGTTTTAGAGTGCAGGGAGAAATTACTCTACTGCCTGTTAAGGAGGGTGATAGGGTCAAGAAAGGCGATGTCATTGCCCAACTAGACACGCGAGACTTCCAAATTGCAGTGGATAACACTAGGGCAAGCTATGCCGCTATAAACAGCCAGTACAAACGCTCCGGCCCATTGGTTAAAAAAGGCCTACTGGCACAGTCACAATATGATGAATTGGCAGCACAGCGCAATATTGCCCTCGTTGATTTGCAGTTGGCTAAATTATATTTGGAATTTACAACCCTTAAAGCGCCGGCCGATGGCATTATTTCCCGTGTCAATGTCGACCGTTTTGAGAATATTCAAGTAGGTCAGCAGATAGTCAATATTCACAGTACGGATGCGGTTGAAGTCTTGATTCAGATACCCGACCGCCTATTTGTCCATCAACCTACAAAGAGAGATTTGCGTAAGGTAAATGCCAAGGTAAAGGTTGAAAGTGGCAATATTTACGAAGCGACCATTAAAGAATTTACCACCGAACCCAATCCAGCAACCGGCACTTACAACGTGACCTTAACTATGCCAATGCCGGAGGAAGAAATTATTCTCGATGGTATGGCGTTAGAAGTGACCGCAAGAAGCAGCGAAGCTGGACTGAACGTGAGCGTGGGCTCATATGTTCCATTTAATGCAGTTGTTAATATGGATGGAGACCTCCTCGATAGAACAGAGACCTATGTGTGGGTGTTAGAAGGTAATACTGTGCGTAAGCAATTGGTAGAGATAGGAAAACTTCAAAACAGAACCGTGCAAATTGTTAGTGGCTTGCAAGGGGCGGAAAAGATCGTAGTCAAAGGAATGTCTCAACTGCGAGATGGAGCGGAAGTGGAAGTAATTAAGAAGGAGGCTGTTCAATGAGCCAGGATAATCTCGAGCAGCAAGACGATGAGAGCACCAAAGGAATCGCCGCCTATTTCATAAAGAACAAAGTGATCAGTTGGATGATCTCTTTGATCTTTTTTATCGGTGGCACAGCTTCATTCTTTGAACTAGGGCGACTTGAAGACCCCGCTTTCACCATCAAAGACGCCATGGTAGTCACTAGTTACCCTGGGGCGACTCCTCAAGAGGTTGAAGAGGAGGTCACTTACCCTATAGAGAAGGCCATTCAACAGCTAAGTTATGTGGATGAGGTTAATTCAATTTCAAGCCGAGGTTTATCTCAGATCACAGTGACCATGAAAAATAGTTATGGCCCTGATGATCTTCCTCAAATTTGGGATGAGTTGCGTCGTAAGGTGACGGATCTCGATGGTACTCTCCCTCCTGGAGTGAACACGCCAGCAGTTATTGATGACTTTGGAGATGTTTTTGGGGTGCTATTTGCCGTTACAGGTGAAGGCTATTCGTATAAAGAACTCCTTGATTACGTTGATTACTTGCGTCGTGAGCTTGAGTTGGTCGATGGCATCAGTAAGGTTGCTGTATCGGGTGAGCAACAAGAGCAAGTCTTTATTGAAATGTCGATGAAGCGACTTAACTCGTTAGGTATTGCTCCAGAAGCTGTGGCAAATCTCCTCAACACACAAAATATCGTCACCCCAGCAGGAGCAATACGAATGGGTGATGAGTATGTACGAATTCATCCAACCGGGGAGTTTCAAGATGTAGATCAACTTGGCGATCTCATTATTACTGATGTCGCAAAGAACAGTTCGAGTCAAATCTATTTGCGTGACGTGGCTGAGATTAAGCGTGGCTATATTGACGTCCCAAGTAATTTAATCAACTTCAATGGTAGCTTTGCTCTCAACATGGGGATCTCTTTCAACGCGGGTGTCAACGTAGTGAAGGTAGGGGCGCAACTTGATAAACGTTTAGCGGAGCTGAAATACCAACAGCCTATAGGCATTAGCATTTCTGAAATCTATAGCCAACCTAAAGAAGTTGATAAGTCGGTGAGCGGCTTTGTGGTTAGCCTTGGTCAAGCGGTCGGCATCGTTATCGTGGTATTACTCTTCTTTATGGGGCTTCGTTCAGGACTATTGATTGGTCTGATTCTGTTGGTCACTGTATTAGGCACTTTTGTATTCATGAAGTACTTTGCCATCGATCTGCAGCGTATTTCTCTGGGGGCTTTGGTTATTGCGCTGGGGATGCTGGTGGATAATGCCATTGTGGTGGTTGAAGGTATATTGGTCGGGACGCAGCGAGGGCGAACTCGCTTACAAGCGGCAACAGACATAGTGACACAAACCAAGTGGCCATTGCTTGGCGCGACCGTGATTGCGGTCACCGCATTTGCCCCTATTGGTTTGTCAGAAGACTCCACTGGTGAATATTGTCGTACGCTGTTTTCTGTATTGCTTATCTCTCTAATGCTGTCTTGGTTCACAGCAATATCGCTAACGCCTTTCTTTGCCGAGCTTTTCTTTAAAGGGCAGAAGTTCGACCAAGATGCGGGTGATGATCCTTACAATGGGTTTGTTTTTGTCATGTACAAAAAATTCCTAGAGTTTTGTATGCGAAACGCTTGGATAACCATGGCGACTCTCGTCGTTGCGCTAGGTGTAAGCATTTATGGTTTTACCTTTATTAAGCAAGCCTTCTTCCCATCCTCTACGACACCTATGTTCTTGTCAGATATTTGGTTACCAGAAGGGACAGATATACGGGTTACTAACACCAAAATGAAGGCCATTGAGACCTGGCTGCTTGATCAGGAAGGTGTAGAAAGTGTAACGACGACGGCGGGTAAGGGGTTAGAGCGCTTTATGCTGACCTATACACCAGAGAAAAGTTATGCAGCCTATGGTGAGATAGTGACACGTGTGGAAAGCTATGAAGTACTGCACGATATTATGAATAAATATCGGGCGCATGTTGCTAGCCACTACCCTGAGATAGACTACAAGTTGAAGCAAATAGAGTTAGGTCCAGGCGGTGGTGCTAAGATCGAAGCTCGAATTATAGGCTCAGATCCAACGGTATTACGGACGGTTGCGGGCCAAGTGGTCGATATTCTAAATGCTGATCCGGGTGCGACGGCCGTTCGTCATGACTGGCGAGAGCGTACCAAAGTGATTGAGCCTCAGTTTAATGAAAGTCAGGCTCGCCGCTACGGAATTAGTAAGAACGATATGGATCAATTTCTACAAATGTCATTCTCAGGCTTGACGGTTGGGGTGTATCGAGATGGCACAACATTAATGCCTATTGTGACCCGTTTGACTGAAGCAGAGCGAGTCGATTTTAGAAATATAGAAGGCATGCAAATCTGGAGCCCAGTGCTTAGTGATTACATTCCTTTACAGCAGATCACTTTAGGTAATCAAGTGCGTTGGGAAGATCCGTTGATTGTCCGTAAGAACAGAAAGCGTATGCTAACAGTGTTTGCTGACCCCGATATATTGGGCGAAGAAACAGCGGCTACTTTGCAGGCGCGTATCCAATCCAAGGTTGAAGCTATTGAACTTCCGCCAGGCTACAGCTTGGAGTGGGGGGGCGAATATGAGTCTTCAAATGACGCAAAAGGGTCGTTGTTCTCAAGTATGCCAATGGGTTACCTATTCATGTTCTTGATCACTGTGTTCTTGTTTAACTCAGTTAAAGAACCTCTGATAGTTTGGCTGACAGTACCTTTGGCCTTGATTGGTGTAACAACAGGCTTGTTGCTGCTCAATACGCCATTTGGCTTCATGGCGCTGTTAGGCTTCTTGAGCTTGTCTGGGATGCTATTGAAAAACGGTATTGTTTTGATTGATCAGATTGAACTGGAGATTAAATCAGGCAAAGAAGCGTATGCCGCGGTAGTTGAGGCAGCACTGAGTCGTGTGAGACCCGTATGTATGGCGGCTATCACAACCATTTTGGGTATGATTCCATTACTGCCGGATATCTTCTTTAAGCCTATGGCGGTTACTATCATGTTTGGTTTGGGCTTTGCAACAGTATTGACGTTAATCGTGGTACCAGTGTTGTACAAAATGTTCCACAGAATTGAAGTGAAACAGGCATAAACCAAGCGCTAATATGGGGCTTTAAAATTGCTGAACTCATAAAGACTGCACATTTGTGTAGTCTTTTTTTTGTTGTGATTATGAACTTGGATCAAGCTATCGAGCGCATGGGGAAGGAAAGTAACAGTAAACCAATATCGGTATGTGTAATCAAATGTTAGCTTTTAAGTCATTGAGTTAATTGTACTTTCAATGAAACAATGCATATTTAGAATGGCATATCGTTTAGTGCTTTCACAAGGATATGTCATGCATTCGTTTAAAAAGGCTGTTGTTCTATTCAGTCTTCCTTTCTCTTTAGCTTCATTTAATTCATACGCACACAGTGATGCTCGTGGTATCGCTATGGCGGGTACTGGCGTTGCCGCCGCTAATTTTGTCAGTGCGAGTTTTTACAATCCCGCGTTAGCTGCATCAGGAGAGTCTAAGCATAGTTTTGGTATGATTTTACCCGCGGTTACTGCTGGTGTTCATGATGGCGAGGGCATGCTGGATAAATTGGATGTCTATTTTGATGCAGAAGATGACTGGGTTGATAATCCAACCAGTAGTGAAGCTCAGGAAGCGTGGAAAGCTGCACTGAGAGACCTCTCCAATGGTGATGTGACAGCGAACGCGTCAGCCGGCATGGTATTTGCGGTACCAAACAGTTTCATCAACACCAATTTTTTTGTGGCTACTCATGCAACGGCACTGGCGACGATGGATATTGATGATAACGATTTTGATAATATCAATCCCGATGACGAGGTGAGATCGACAGTCACTGGCCTAATTGGTGGTACGCTAGATATAGGCTTCACCTTTGCTCAAAACTATGAAGTATACGATAGAAATTTGAGCGTTGGCTTTTCTCCTAAAGTCCAACAAATCTACACCACCTATTTCCAAGAAAGACTAAACGAAGATGAACTAGATGACGCTGACTTCTTTGAAGATCTTGAGGACAAAACAACCTTTAACCTCGATGTTGGCGCAAGCTATGAGGTTATCGATCATTTAAATGTGGCTTTTGTTGCTAAGAACATCATTTCGCACAGTTTAGAAACCAATGTTCAGATGGGACAAAAAGCAACCTACGTGGTTGAGCCTGAATACAAGCTAGGCAGTGCATACTCTACCGATTGGTACACGCTAACAGCCGATATTGATTTGAACTCGACACGTTATTTCGAAGAGCAAAGCTATAAAACGCAGTTTACTCGAATTGGTGGAGAGGTTGATCTTTGGAAGTGGGCTCAGTTTAGAGCAGGTTACATGCATAGCATGACCGATTACGCTGAAAACATGGTTACTGCAGGTTTTGGGTTTAGACCCTACGGCGTGTTTGGCTTTGATCTAGCCGCTCAATATGGTGATGATGACAACTATGTGGTTTCGGCTCAATTAACCATGATCATCTAGTGTCTATTTCACTTTAACACCGCACTTTTCTATCAATCGATGATGGGTTTGCTATTCTGACTATCACGTTAAGAAGATACAAGAGTGCGGTGCGCACCAAAAGGGATAATGATGAAGCGATGCAACTGGCTTGATGTTAGCAAACCAGATTATGTGGAATATCATGATAAAGAATGGGGCGTACCAGTTCATGATGACAAGGTGTTCTTTGAGTTTCTAATCCTAGAATCGGCCCAAGCCGGCCTGAGTTGGTACACCATTCTAAAGCGCCGAGAAGGCTATCGTAATGCCTTTGCCAACTTTGATCCTGTTGTCGTCTCTACGTTCGATTCAGATAAGGTAGAGGAGTTGATGCAAGATGCGTCAATTATCCGCAATCGAGCCAAGATTGAAGCGGCAATTAATAATGCCAAGCTGTTTTTACAGATCCAATCTGAGCACGGCAGCTTTGATTCGTTCATCTGGTCTTATGTTGATAATAACCCGCTAGATAACAGAGTTAAAGGCGACTTTCCTGTGGCAACTACTGAGCTCTCTGATCGCCTTGCTAAAGATCTTAAAAAACTCGGCTTTAAATTCCTAGGTAGCACAACCCTGTATGCATTTCTGCAAGCGACAGGGTTAGTAAATGATCACGACCTAGATTGTATCTGTAGAACCCGACGGGGGTAATAGAAGCCCATCATCTCGTCCTCGAAGTGGTGGAAAAATAGAGGGAACACGCTTAGCCGATGGTAGAGATCGGAACGAAAATGCCCCTCTTTAACCTCTTCGTGAATCACTCTGTTTGTTGTAGCAATAATGCGAACGTTCACCTTGGTGTTACTGTCATCGCCCACTGCCGTCTCTCCCATGCTCAAACGGATAAGTCTGTATGGGTGACAGCTGAAATATGACATTGTCATAATGATAACCCTCAGTCATTACTATGCTATAACGAACTGAATTATAATAAATTACTGGGAATGGCATGCCCATTGCATTTAATTGAACTAGATTAAATGTATTGGTAGATAAAGAGGTTGGGCGATATGACTCCACACGTTGGGTTTGTTTGTGGTTTGGTGAGTTCTAGGGTTGATTGGACAGACATTTTATTCTCTATAAGAGTAAAGGTACCGGGTATTTTGTTTACCGCAGGTCAGTTTACTAAGTTGGGCTTGTACAACTCTGAGGGTAGCTTTCTGCGCAAGGCCTATTCAATAGTGAACTCCCCAGAAGATTACAGTGCAACGGGTGAGTTGGAGTTTTTGATTATTTCCGATCCAGATGGTGCCTTATCGCCTAATCTACATACCTTACATCCAAATGACGAAGTCATGGTGGGTGAGCAGTGCGCTGGATTTATGACCTTAGATGAGATCCCAGACCACGCAACAGAACTGTGGATGATGGGAACGGGAACCGGTATCGGTCCTTACCTATCCATTCTGCAATCAGAGGCTTTTCCTGAGCACTATACCGATATTATTTTGGTGCATGCGGTTCGCTTTAAACAAGATCTCGTGTATAGCGATTTGATTCAGGCGTTTCAGGAAAAGTTTGGCAGTAGGTTTCAATACGTTCCTATTGTGTCTAGAGAAGAGGTGCCGGGGAGTCTTTCTGGCCGAGTGCCACAACTGATAGAAAAGAGGGTACTCGAGTCTCACACTGGTGTGCGCCTAGATATGGAGAAAACATTTGTTTATCTATGTGGCAATCCAGCTATGGTGCGCGAGAGCGGGCTGACTTTGACGCAAAGGGGCTATCATAAGCACCTAAGACGAAAGCCCGGCCATTATAGCTCGGAGAACTACTGGTAAGATTTATTCTTAAGCGCCTCTTTCCATGAACCCAGTATCCTAAGGTGACTCAGCATGCTGCGTTTTTTATTATACGGACGCCCATATTCTCTCCTCACTTCGTACAGGTGATTTAAAAGGAATGGCTTTGCCAGGCACGAGTCTGTTGGTCACACTGATTTGCGTGGCGATATTGTTAGGTGGGTTGTCAGCACATGGGGTGCTTGTCGTAAGTGCAGTATTGGGGTTGAAGGCAGTGCTATTAGGCAGTTTGATGGCAGAGACTGAGTGGAAAGCTCATTACTAAAGCTTTACTACCAAACAGTTTGATAGAAACAATGAAGCCAGCTCATTAATAGCTGGCTTCTTAGTAACTGCTAGTTCTTAGCGAGTTTTACTCGTATTTTGCTTTTTTGCACATCAGCTTGATCTAATGCTGAGATGGCAGCTTTTGCTTCACTTGTGTTTGGCATTTCAACAAAAGCAAAGCCCTTAGATAGGCCTGTCTCTTGGTCTAGCACTAGGTTACATAACGTCACGTCACCGTGTTCAGAGAAAAGAACACGAATCTCATGCTCAGTCATTTTGCGTGAAAGGTTGCGAACTAAAAGTTTCATCTTTGGCCTTGATAGATAAATTCGGGGCTAATTGTCTCAGTTTAGGCTTCCAATACCAAGCATTAAAATCCACCGGCCCATGTGTCGTAGTCATCAATGGTTTGTTTTTCTTCTCTTGTTAGAGGAGCAGGGTAGTAGGGAAGAGCCAGCAAGGTTTCAGAGGGGAGCAGCTCCCAATCGGGCGTGATTCTATAGCGATGCAATTCTTCATCAATACGCACATACATATAGTAGCCATCAGGGTGGGTATTGGCATAACTGGCAATGGTGGCAACTTCATCTGAAGGAAGCTTCACCTTGCGACCAAGGGGATAGAGCTGGTGTAAGGCAAAGCTAACGGTGGCGTCTTGCAGGATACCTTGCTTAAACCTCTCTAAACCTATAGCGGTTGAGGTAGAACGATGAGTCCAACCAGTCAGGTACAAGCCAGTCAATGTGTCTTTAAAAGGTTTGCCCTTACGAATGCCTTCATTTGAGATGAATTGCACGGTCAGTGCATCACCTTGTTGGTCTAGAATTTCTAGAAATTGCTCGCCGGTCTTGTCTGCTAGGAGTCTCATGTTCTTTATTTGCACAAATAGAGTAAGTAAAATGGTCAGTGCTGCGATTTGGCCATAAAAACCAAATAATGCGTGAATTTGTTTGCATCATCTTTGATTTAGAGTCACATTGGGCACAATTTTTGTCAATTTATAAGTAGAAGTAAGCTATGACTCAACAACAACCTAATAACCCTTTACACGGTCTCTCTTTAGAGAAGATCTTAACCCGTCTGGTAGAGCATTATGGTTGGAGCGGTCTGCATGCTGAAGTTAGGGTGAACTGTTTTAGCAATGACCCTTCTATTAAATCATCATTGAAGTTTTTAAGAAAAACCCAATGGGCAAGGGATAAAGTCGAGGCGCTTTATATCAATACCTTCAGCTAAGCCAAGTAAGTTAGCACAAATTGATGATTGTTCTCGTACAAAGCAAAGTGTCTACAACGAGGTAAAACAATGAATCAAATTAACCCTAAAAAGTTGCTACGAAGTAAATGGACGGCGGTAAACTGTCAAAATAAAGAGAAGCACTTTATTGTGACAGAAGTAGAACTCGATGAAGAGGGTATGGTCGAGGTGTGCATTATAGAACCTATAGTCACTAAACGAGCCCGCTCTATTGATTGGATGGTATTAAAAGATCCAAAAGAGTGGTTACACGGATGGAAGTAGTTAGAGAGCACCAGTTGCCATTTTGGTTACGCTGTAACTTGATGAAATGAATATAGACCAAAGCATCACCGTTGTATTACCTTCTTTGATTCATAGGGTCGGCGGAGAAACCGTACAATCGGTAAAGCAGCTCGCGCTCAAATATAAGTGCGAGCTAAAGAGGGTACGCCGCAGTAGGCACTGGCAAGTGTCCGGTGATGCCATCAATATTCAAACGCTGTGCTCGGAGCTATCGCAGCAACCGGATAGTGTGCTATTTATTATTAAAAAGCTGAATCTCGCCCTTCAGCTTCATCAGGATAAACTGGAATCTCCCGCAGACCGCTTGAAGCGTTTACTGACCGAAAATCCAAATATCACGTTGTCCGAGTTGATGGAAATGACGCACTGCTCTGTTGCTGAGGCTAGAAGAGCAAGATTCGAAGTAGATGAGTTCGAGTCTTTAGGTTAACGCTTGAGTTCTACAGACATCTTAAAGTATGGCTCACCGCTTTTAAAAAAACGCTCACCTTGTTTTTGCATGCCAAAGCGAGCATAAAACTCTTGTGCTGACTCTCTTGCATCACACCAAAAATAGGTCACACCCTCTTGCTTTAGAGATTCAATGATGTGATCGATCATCCGTGTACCAATGCCTCTTCCTTGATGTTCATGCAAGGTCGCAAATTTTCTTAGCCTCGCCTCAGCGTCCGTTATGAAAACGGAAGCCACACAAAGCAAGATATCATTTTCAAAAACGCCAAAATGGATACCCAAATTATCCTCTTTGACTTGGCAAAATTCGATGGGCTTTGAAGGCCAAAGCACACGGTGACGTATGGGTAGGGTAGCTTTAGGGGAAATCAAACGGATCTGCATGGTTTCTTATCGATGAAAGGGCATTGTTTGAATCTATCAAAGGTCTATTCTGAAATCGATACGTATGATGACAAAAATCCCAACAACGATACCGTAGTTGGGATTTGAAAATGGTTAGGCATTGAACCTTGTAACTAAGCGATCTGCGTCATCTCATTTAGAATGAATTGGTCCACTGCGCCATCGGTTGCTGCCATATAGTCAGCAAGGTGCTGATTACTCATGTGAGTTTGCCATAGTTCGCGAGATACCCAGTTTTCATAGAACATGAAATGAGCAGGGTTTTCGTTATCTTGGTGCAGGTCGTAGTTGATACAACCCTCTTCTGCACGAGTCACATCGATAAGTTTAAGCAACTCAGCTTTTACCAATTCAATTTTATCTTCTTTAGCAATGATGTTTGCAACGATAGTTAGCTTAGTCATGTGATGTTCCCCTTGGAATGTGTTTGTGTTGACGGGGAGAATAATAGTGTGCAATCACCATTAAATGAACGGCTATATATTTGAATTATTATCAAATATAAATTGATAATAACGATGAGAATTGGTCTACCGTGTTTACTGAGTGAAAAAATGGCTCCACTAAGGAGCCATAAAGTCACTGTTCACAGGTTCTGTTAATCGCTGCGGTTATTCGGTATCAATATACCAATAGCCCTTGTTGATTAAGTCGCACAGTAGCGATACGTTCGCCGCCGCAATGCCACTTGGGAAGTCATCAACAGTAAGCTGCTGCTGTCCGCAAAGTAGCTTGATGATTGAACTGTCTTCCTCGGAGACCTTGATCACTTCTCCGTTAATATAGGCAATACTTTCATCCTGCTCATGATACAGAGCGCGTAAGCCCGCTACTTTTTCAATGCTTCCACCAGATAGAAGGTGGTTAGCCACTTCTTCACTTTCCCATAAAGGTTCAGGGGTAATGATATTCAGTTGATGACGTGACTGACTTAGTAAACAACCCATAAAGTCATTCACGCGGTGCTCATCTTCCATTGATGCTAATAGCATCTCCGTTAAGGAATTTAGGTCGCTAGTACTAATCTGACCAAAATTATCCTGCGTCTTCATCTCTGGCTTGTGTAGGTGCACATCGCCAACATCGTTAGCTAAGATGTAGTCTGCGAAATTGCTGATTAGCTCTTGTTCTTTTGGAGAACGAAAGCCGATAGAGAAGCTCATAGACGGCTCAAGTGCGAATCCATCATGTGGAAACCCTGGTGGGATATATAAGATGTCACCAGGCTCAAGGACTTGGTCAATGATGGCTTCAAAGCCTTCGATTTGACGCAAAGCGCTATGTTGATTGGTTTCAACATATTGGCCTTCATCTTTTGCACCAACGCGCCAATGGCGTTTGCCACTTCCTTGCACAATAAATACATCATATTGGTCAATATGCGGACCCACTCCGCCATCCTTAACGGAGTAGCTGATCATCAAATCATCAAATAACCACTGTGGCATGGCTTTAAATGGTTCAACAAGCTCCGCAGCACCTTGATGCCAGTGGTTTGCAGCCTGAACGATGATTGACCAGTTTGTCTCTTCTAGCGAAGCATATTTATCTTCGTTAAAAGGGCCATGCTCTGCGATCCACTCACCATCTTTATTAGAAACAAAACGCGAGTCGACTTCTTCTTCCATAGTCAGCCCCGCTAGCTCTTCTGCGGAGATCGGGTCTTGGAAGTTAGCAAAACCACCTTTAATAATTGTGGGCTTCTTTTGCCAGAAATCCGCCAAAAACTGTTCCAGTGAAATCGTTAATTGATACATGTTAAACCTTGATAATGTAAGCCACACTTGTGTCTGGCTATGGGTATAAATTCGGTGTTTTGGTCATCTCCGAGTGCGCTTATCGGGGAGCTCTTCACCAACAGATTCCCGCTAAAAACTTGCGGGAATGACGGTGCACTGGGTCATCCCCGAGCGCTTCTATCGGGGATCTCTTCAGCAGCAGATTCCCGCTAACAACCTGCGGGACTAACGGTGCATTGGTCATCTCCGAGTGCTTCTATTGGGGATCTCTTCAGCGATAGATTCCCGCTAACAACCCGCGGGAATAATGACGGTGTTCTGGTCATCCCCGAGTGCGCTTATCGGGGATCTCTTCACCAACAGATTCCCGATAAAACACCTCGGGAATGACAATGTTCCGGTTACCCCCGAGTGCTTCTATCGGGGATCTCTTCATCGACAGATTCCCGCTAACAACCTGCGGGAATGACAATGTTCTGGTCATCCCCGAGCGCTTCTATCGGGGATCTGTTCATCGACAGATTCCCGCTAACAACCCGTGGGAATGACGGTGTACTGGTCATCCCCGAGCGCTTCTATCGGGGATCTCTTCATCGATAGATTCTCGCCAACAACCTGCGGGAATGACGGTGTTCTGGTCATCCCCGAGCGCTTCTATCGGGGATCTCTTCATCGACAGATTCCGGCTAACAACCGGCGGGAATGACAGTTTCGTGGTCATCCCCGAGCGCTTCTATCGGGGATCTCTTCAGCAACAGATTCCCGCTAACAACCCGCGGGAATGACGGTGTTCTGGTCATCCCCGAGTGCGCTTATCGGGGATCTCTTCACCAACAGATTCCCGATAAAACACCTCGGGAATGACAATGTTCCGGTTACCCCCGAGTGCTTCTATCGGGGATCTCTTCATCGACAGATTCCCGCTAACAACCTGCGGGAATGACAATGTTTTGGTCATCCCCGAGTGCTTCTATCTGGGATCTCTTCAGCGATAGATTCCCGCTAACAACCTGCGTGAATGACGGTGTTCTGGTCATCCCCGAGCGCTTCTATCGGGGATCTCTTCAGCGATAGATTCCCGCTAACAACCTGTGGGAATGACGGTGTTCTGGTCATCCCCGAGTGCTCTTATCGGGGATCTCTTCACCGATAAATTCCTGCTAACAATGTGCAAGAATAAAGACAGCTAAACCTTGAGGCGATTATTCACATCACGACTTTGGATAACACGCTCGGCATGGTCTATCTCTTGATTAGACTTAGCGAGACGGTCGTACAGAAGCACGTTGACCGTTGCAGCAAGGTTCATACAGCCAATAGTCGGCACGTAAACAACCGCATCTGCCTTATCGACCACTTGCTGAGGGATTGAGCCATCTTCAGGCCCAAATATGTATATTGCTTTCTCAGGGTGTTGAAATTGAGGCAGTGGCGTTGCACCTTCGGCAAGCTCAACACAGACAATCTTTGTGTCTGGGTCTAGTTCATCGGTAAGGGATTGCATCTGTTTTAGATCTATTTTCCCTGTCATATCCTTGGTGTCGGTATGGTACTTGGCCGCTTGAGCAAAGCGGGTTCCGGTAAAGCGAACCTCACTTGCTTGGTAACACCCGGCTGCGCGCATAACTGCGCCCACATTGGTTGGGCTTTTAGGGTTACATAGGCCAATCATGGAAATAGAATTTTTAGACATTGTTGCTCCGCGCTACTGAATGTTCGCCAAAAATGGCCGAACCTGCTTGTTACTGCGGGCAGTATATAGGTCTAGCGAAGAAATAGAAGAGTAAAAATAATAGACCTCCCTCGGGTGGGGAGGTCTAACAAGAAAAATTAGCTGACCGCGCTTTCTTCGGCTTGTAGAACCGCGTTATAGCGAGCAAAGCCCACCTCGAGATCTTTGATAAGATCGTCCACGTTCTCAAGACCGATATGAAGGCGGAATAGAGTGCCAGTGAAGTTAGGGTTTGCTACGGTTCGCAGACTATTGAAACTTCTTGGCTCATTAGCAAGAATTAAGCTTTCATAACCGCCCCATGAGTAGCCCATACCAAACAGTTCCATTCCATCAAGCAGGGCAGTGCTTGCCTTGGTGTTCTGGCTCTTCATGACAAATGAGAACAAGCCATTGCCACCGGTAAAGTCTCGCTTGAAGTATTGATGTCCAGGGCAGGTTTCAAGTTCTGGATGGCGAACATGATCAACTTCTGGCCTAGTGGCTAACCAGTTGGCGACTTTTAAGCTGTTTTTCTGGTGCTGCTTGAGGCGTAGATCTAAGGTGCGAATACCACGTAGACCCAAATACGCATCATCCGGTGACACGCATTGTCCCATCAGGTAGCTGTTTTCGCGTAATTGATCCCAGTATTTTTCGGTAGCGATAGCCGTACCTAGCATGACATCAGAGTGTCCCACTATGTATTTTGTGGCAGCTTGAATTGAGATGTCGACGCCAAATTCAAACGGTGAAAAGTGCAGGCCTGCGGACCAAGTATTATCCAACATAACGATCATATCGTTCTGGTGTGCAATGTCTGCAAGCAGAGGTACGTTTTGCACTTCCATAGTGACTGAACCAGGAGACTCTAGGAAAAGGAGCTTAGTGTTGGGCTGGATAAGGCCTTGTATCTCTTCGCCAATCGTTGGCGTGTAGTAGGTCGTCTCGACACCAAGACGCTTTAGCATAGTATCGCAGAAGTCACGAGTGGGCTCGTAGCAAGTATCGACCATAAGGATATGATCGCCGGCTTCTACAAATGCAAGTATCGCATTTGAAATAGCTGCAGTTCCGCAAGGGTAGAGCGCACACCCGTATCCACCTTCGAGCTCAACCATAGCGTCTTGGAATGCAAAATGAGTTTGAGTACCACGGCGACCATAAAATAGAGCTTTATTAGCTCTATTTACCATTGCTTGATTTTTTTCAGCAACGGTATCGAACAAGACGGTGGATGCCCGTTGAACGGGTGGGTTCACCACGCCATGAGTGTACTTTTTATCCCTACCCGCACTGATAAGTTGCGTGGTTTTTGTCACTGGAGATTTGCTCTTTGCCATCTGCCTTCCCTGATGTAATTGCGATAGGGTTATTTAAACCATGAGCAGGGCAGGCAGTGCAAGAAAAATTACGTTTAATCAAGTAAATCGAATGTTTATAGAACAGGACTAAACAGATAAAAAGCGCGCTCTAGGAAACGGTGTAGCATACTTCGCTCACGCCAGCGATCTTCGTCTACCGTTGTCGATTGTTGTATGTAGGTTTGCTGTAGCCAATAAAGTTGCTGGGTAAACTCGGCATCATCAACCACTAATGTCACTTCAAAGTTAAGCCACAAGCTTCTTACATCAAGGTTTACCGTCCCTATTAGGCAATATTGCCGGTCTATTACCACTGACTTGGTATGTAGCAGTCCACCTTCAAACTCATGAATAATAACCCCAGCAGATAGCAACTCTGCATAGAAGGCTTTAGATGCCCAACCCACCATAATAGAGTCATTTTTTTTGGGAATAATGAGCTCTACCTTAACACCACGTTGTGCGGTAGTACGGAGCGTTTGCAGCAACTCTTCGCTTGGTACAAAGTAAGGGGTGGTGATGGTCACCGATTCACAGGCACGGCTAATGGAAATGGTCAGTACTTGTTGGATAAGGTTCTCTGGCATGCCCGGGCCTGATGGAACCACCTGTATCGGGTGCAACAGATTATCTTGGTCTATATGGCACTCTGGTGGAGCAGGGAAGGAGCGCTCACCCGTTTCAACCTCCCAGTCCCAGCAATGTATAGCTGAGAGAACGTTCACGGTTGGCCCTGTGATTCGCACCATGACGTCGACCCACATTCCAACCCCTGCATCTTGTTTAAAGTACTCAGGATCCACAAGGTTCATTGAGCCTGTGTAGGCAACATTATCATCGATAACGATGATTTTTCTGTGTTGTCTCAAGTCAAGACGACGCAGGAACATACGCCAAGGATTTACCTGCAAAGCCTGAACCACCTCAACACCCGCACCTTGCATCATCTTGCACCAAGAAGAGGAAAAGAATTTTCGGCTACCTGCAGCATCGATCAGGATCTGACATCGCACACCTCGCTGTGAGGCTTTAATTAATGCAGCGGCAACGGCGTTAGCCAAACCACCTTCATTCCAGATATAAAACTCCATGCGAATGATGCTTTGCGCTTGCTCAATATCTTCGACAATCGACTTCAGAATTTTCTCTGGCGTGTCTTGCAGAGATAAGGTGTTACCGCAAAGAGCAGGGATGCCCATGCGTTTGGTACACAAGTCATCAATATGGGTAATGTGTGTTGGCGTTTTTTCAGGGAGATGGGCGTTACAATCAAGCAGCTTTAAGAACCAAGCTTCGTAGGGGTTAAACATCGCCTGCGCGCGTTCCGCTCTTTTTTTGCCTAGATTTAGTTCCCCAAACAGGAAGTAACAGATCACCCCGATTATTGGCAGAATATAGATAATCATTAGCCAAGCTAAAGAGACGCTAACAGAACGCCTTTTGATGACCACTCGAATGGTGACACCCGCTACAATTATCCAGTACAACGCGATCCCGATAAGGGTCAGCGCATGATAAAATCCTTCCATTTCTCTCAGTTAATAATCAATCACTTATAGTTGTAGTGTATACGCAAAAAAGCACTTTGTACGCCTTTTGCTAAAGAGTGTCGCAATGGGCATAAAATTAAGCTGGATTATTGCTGAGGGGTAATCGGAGTGTGAATAAAGTGTATGAAAATCCAGAGGTTTAGTGGTATCGGTGCGGCAATAGTGACAAAGGTAGGATTCACTCAGCGCTCACTATATACTTAGCTCTCAATCTCAGTTACCAATCACACATCCAGAGCCGTTCATGTTTGACATAGTAGATAATCAACCCGATTTCGTGCTGATCAACAAGCACCCGGGCGTTAGCGTCCATAAAGATGACAAGGAAACGGCTTTACTACAAGAAGTCCAAAGCGTTATCGATAGTGGGCCTCTTTACCTTATTCATAGATTAGACAAGATGACCTCTGGATTGTTACTACTGGGTAAGAATCAACAAACAGCAAGTGAGCTTTCTCAGGCGTTTGCCAAACGCGAAGTAGAGAAATTCTATCTAGCAATTTCAGATAAAAAGCCGAAGAAAAAGCAGGGGTTGGTAAAGGGTGATATGGCCAAGAGTCGCCGCTCTATGTGGAAGCTCATACCAAGTAATGAAAACCCAGCCATTACCCAGTTTTTTTCCGCATCTGCCGACGGCTATCGCGTATTTATCTGTAAACCTCGTACAGGAAAGACGCACCAAATACGTGTGGCATTAAAGTCCATTGGTAGCCCTATAGTGGGTGACCCAATTTATACGCCGTCTAGCCAAAGCGATAGGGGCTACCTGCATGCGTTTGCCCTCGCTTTTGAACTTAAGGGGCAAGCCTATCGCTATCAACTTGATCCTAGCAATGACGCCAGCCTTGGCGAGCTATGGCAACGAGACGCCATCAAGCAACAGATTACAGACTGGCAACAACCACAACTACTGAATTGGCCGAAAATAAAATGACTGAAATACCCCAACCAATGAACCCACAAGCGCTTCCAGTATTCTTTTCCAAATTGAAGGAAGGGTTAGCGCTCGCGCCAACCGAGGTAAGACGCTTGTTTCACGGACGAGGTCGCACCTATGAGGGGCTGGAGCAGATCACTTGTGATTGGATTGGTCAGCACCTAGTTGTACAGCTATTTAGACCAGTGACGGACGAATTTATTGCTGAATTAACCCAAGGATTAGAGGCACTTGCGTCCGAACCTGATCACGCTTCAATACGCTCGATCTCAATTCAGCATCGTTATGAACATGGCGCGCCGACACAGTTTCTTCTAGGAGAGCAACCGGACAAGGTTGAGGTGGTCGAGTCTGGTCTTAAATACTGGATGAACATATCTTCCAATCAAAACTCTGGTTTGTTCTTAGATATGCGCCTAGGGCGAGATTGGGTGAGAGCAAATTCTGAGGGCAAGAACGTCCTTAACCTATTCTCTTATACCTGTGGTTTTTCGGTTGCGGCGATTGCTGGTGGAGCAAGTCAGGTGGTGAATGTGGACATGGCGCGCTCATCTCTTAGTCGAGGGCGCGACAACCATCACTTGAATAAGCAAGAGGTAAGCCGGGTTAAGTTTCTCGCCCATGATATCTTTAAGTCTTGGGGAAAGATCAAACGCATGGGTCCATACGATTTAATCATTTCGGATCCGCCGTCATTCCAAAAGGGTAGCTTTGCTCTAACCAAGGATTATCAGAAGATCTTGCGACGCCTGCCTGATTTACTAACAGAGAATGGTCAGGTGCTTGCTTGCGCTAACTCACCAGCGGTCACCTCGAACTTTGTCATTGACGGTATGGCAGAACATGCCCCAGCGCTCAATTACTTACAACGTTTGGACAATCCGCCAGAATTTGCCGATGTTGACTCAGAGGCCAGCTTAAAGGTGCAGCTGTTTAGCCGTTAACCTGAAGCTGGGATCAAAAAAAAGGCCAAAGTAGTCATTTCTACTTTGGCCTTTTCTATCTGTATGCCCAACTATTCAGCTGCTTTCTCTTCACTCGCCGAACAAGTCTGAGTGCTAATCATTTCTTCAACAACTAACTGACCCCTGTTATTACGAACCTTGATTAGGTAACTGATACCTTCTTCCATGGTTGCTCTCACATCTTCTGAGCTGCAGTAATAGTTTTTCGCACTCGCAACCAACTGATCGGCAGATTTGCTGCCCGATTGGTTGTACAGCATTTCAATGATGACAACACTTCCCTTTGCTGACGCTCTAGTGATGGTCAAAGGGCCGTATTCAATTGGAAGGCTTGAAGACAAGATCCCAGCACGGCGATCCGCCTTAAGTTCTAGTTCTCTCTGCTTGTCACCATTTGATGAACAACCTGCAAGAATAAGAGTAGCCAGTGCCGCGATAAACAGAGTTTTAAGTGATGAATGCATAATTAGAATACTTTTTTAAAGGGTTTGACGATAACGTTCTGATAAACGCCAGCTTCGATGTAGGGATCAGCATCAGCCCATTCCTTGGCATCTTGCAAAGATTCGAATTGTGCGATGACGGTAGAGCCAGTAAATCCTGCTTCACCTGGGTTATCGCTATCAATTGCTGGCATTGGACCTGCGGTAAGCAAACGTCCTTGATCTTGTAGACTCTGCAGACGCTCTAGGTGCTGCTCCCGCACGCTAAGACGTTTTTGCAATGAATCTTCGACATCTTGAGAAAAAATAACATACCACATAGTCAGTCCTTTTACTTTTCAATTGCGCGAGGGCGTCCATTTTCATCGATTGCAACATAATGGAAGGTAGCTTCGCAAACAAGATCTCGCTCACCTGTGCGCTCGCCCATAACTTTTTTGTTCCATACCTGTAATTCGATAGACATTGATGAGTTACCAATGCGGCTGCACTCTCCATGACAGCATACTATGTCTCCCACAGAAACAGGGCGTTTAAAGGTAATACTTGATACAGAGACTGTAGCAATACGTCCTTTTGAGATCTCTTTGGCAAGAATACCACCCGCCAAATCGAGTTGAGACATAATCCAACCACCAAAGATATCACCATTCGCGTTGGTATCCGCGGGCATAGCGAGGGTTCTAAGTAGCATCTCGCCTCTAGGGGTGACTTTTTCGGATTGAGATGATGGGGAAGTCATTGCGTTATTCACTCTCTTTTTGCATATGTTTGTAAATATAAATACCGGTCAGCAAGGTGAAGATCAGAGTTGCGGCTAGCAAGCCAAAGACCTTGAAGTTAACCCAGGTATCAAGAGGCAGATTGAAAGCGATGTAGACATTAAGGACGGCGCACCCTGTAAAAAACAGTGTCCAAGCCCAATTAATCTTATTCCATACACTGTCTGGCAAAGTGATCTCTTTGCCAAGCATTCCCTTGATAACCGGCTTTCCGATTAATTGAGTGACGGTGAGCCCTATTGCAAATACAGCATAAACTAGGGTTACCTTCCACTTTATGAAGTTGTCATCATGCAGAAATATGGTCATGCCACCTAAAGTGCTGACCATAATAAAAGTGATGAGCTGCATCTTTTCAACTTTTTTGTACATTACGTACGTAACAATGAGCTGAAGTGCGGTAGCAACGATCAATGCCCCTGTCGCGGTATAGATGTCGTACATCTTGTACAACACAAAAAATATTATTAGGGGAATAAAATCGAGTAGTTGCTTCATTGTTCTTATTGAAAATAGCGTTTGGATCAGTCTACCTAATTGACGTTATGAAATATAGCGTTGACCGTGCTTATCCCCCGATTTACCTCGTTAAGATGCCTTCAGTCATGACAGTTTTATTTCAGATGATGCCTAATTAGTCGAAAATGGTTGACCAAGGTAGAACGTTTACTCTACCATGCAGGTAGAGTAAACGTTCTACCTTGGGGATTTATGGTAAAAGATGAAATTGCAGGTCGCTTAGAGATCGCGTTCAGTCAGCATGGCTTTGCTCAAATGAGCGTCGCTGAACTCAAAGTCGCCTCTGGTGTGAGTTTAAGAACTCTATATCGTTACTATCCATCGAAAGAGTCAATGGTGATTGGTGCACTAGAACATCGCCATCAGCGATACCTTGGCGTGTTAGATAATGAATCAATCCCAGATGGAGTCGATGGAGTGCTAGCGATATTCGATACTCTAGCGCGCTGGATGAGCACAGACGCACCCAACGGCTGCTTATCAATGAACGCATTTTCTGCCTATCCCAACAATGATGAGGTACATGCTGCGGTACAGCAGCATAAAGAACAATTAGTGCAATTATTCGCACAAAGAAGCGCAAGGCCAGATTTGGCAATGGCGTTGTTTTTAATCCATGAAGGCGTATCTCTAGCATGGCCAACTATGGGTGAACAAGCCGTAGTATCTGCGAAGGATATGATTAGGAAACTGTTAAGATGAACACACAAACTATGTATGGCGTACAAATGGTCGGTCACGGTGATTTCGATCAACTGCAGTATAGAACGGATATTGAAGTGCCGACTCCTGCCAAGGGAGAGGTGTTAATCAAAGTGTCTGCGGCAGGGGTGAATAACACTGACATCAACACCAGAATTGGTTGGTACTCAAAGAGCGACGTCAACGGTGATGATGCCTCTTGGTCAGGTGACGCTATTCGCTTTCCAAGAATTCAAGGTGCGGACGTTTGTGGCGTTATCGTTGCTGTTGGTCAGGGAGTTGAACAATCGAGAATTGGCGAACGAGTCATCATTGAGCCCTGCCTCAATGAAGCTAATGGCGAAGCGCTAGAAAGTCCTTGGTACTTTGGTTCTGAGTGTGACGGCGGATTTGCTGAATATACGAAAGTAGCAGCGCGTTATGCCCATACTGTAAATACAGCCCTTTCGGATGTAGAATTAGCCTCATTTCCTTGCTCCTATTCAACAGCCGAGAACATGTTAACTCGCGCCAACGTAGGTCCATCTGACACAGTTTTGGTGACAGGAGCAACAGGTGGCGTTGGCTCTGCCGCGATTCAGCTGGCAAAGGCACGCGGCGCTAAGGCCATTGGCGTAACCAGTCGCTCTAAAGAAGAACTTTTGAAAAGCATTGGCACTGATGAAGTGGTTTTTAGAGACGAAGACCTAGTTTCAAGCATAGGGATCAACAGCGTTGATGTCGTTATCGATCTCGTTGGTGGTAAGAGCTGGCCAACATTGCTTGATGTGATGAAGCCAAAAGCCCGCTATGCGGTTTCAGGTGCTATTGCTGGTGCAGAAGTGACATTGGATCTTCGCACCTTGTATCTAAAGGACCTAAGCTTCTTTGGTTGCACAGTTATCGAGCCGGAAGTCTTTCCAAACTTAGTGAAGCGCATTGAAAGTGGCCAGATCAAACCTCTAGTGGCTATGACCTTCCCTTTGCAGCAAATTGAGCAAGCACAGCTAGCATTTATGAAGAAAAATCATTTAGGGAAGATCGTTTTAACTCTTGATTAGCCCCTTGCGCCAATCGTGTCATGATGATTAACTGGCATGATAAATCAGTGTGTTAGGAGTGACAATGAGTAAGGAAACCGCGCGTCTTTATCACGTTTATGACCCTATGTGTGCATGGTGTTGGGGCTACAAGCCAACCTGGCTACAACTAGAGTCAGCACTAAAAGACAAACTTGAGATAGTGTATCTGGTCGGTGGGCTAGCCCCTGATTCAGATACCCCTATGCCAATGGAGATGCGTAATCAGATTGCCTCCTACTGGAACAAAATTGAGTCCCTACTAGGGACTCAATTTAACCATGATTTTTGGACATCGACCACGCCACGCCGTTCTACGTATCCCGCTTGTAGGGCCATGCTTTCAGCAAGACGGCAAGGTGCTGAGAAGCAGATGCTAACTGCCATTCAACACGCCTATTATCTTCAAGCTAGAAATCCGAGTGACGTATCAACATTGATAGAGCTCGCTCGCGAAATTGAACTCAATGTCGAACAGTTTGAAAGAGATTTAGGTTCATCCGAGATAGCGCAAGCATTGATACAGGAACTCAGGTTTGCCCGCTCAATAGGCGGCAATAGCTTTCCCTCGTTGTTTGTTGTCAAAGGGGAGTCTATTACCGAGCTACCGATAAACTATCAAGATGCCAAAGCTACGCTTAATCAGATAGATCATGTTTTAGCGAAAATTTAGAGTAATTTTTTGGGAAACAGCGAGTACCTTAAAATAGCATGCTACATTTATTGTGAATCCAACTGCAATTTTACTCTATACCTTACAAAAGGGGTGATTATGTTAGGTGAGAAACACTCTCTCGAGAATGACTTTCCAGAATTACAAGACGTTATCAAGCAACTGGTTGAAAGCAATGAAACCTTTGCCCAAGACAACAAGACCTATACTGCATTAGATAAAGAAATTCGTGTACTAGAACTGAACGGTGATCCAATCACCGATGAAGAAATGCACAAAATGAAGCACGACAGAGCAGTGCTGAAAGACTCGCTATATCAGCGCCTAGTCGCCGCGAAAGGCTAGTTTTAAATATTATAGAAAGGCCACTATTGCAGTGGCCTTTGTTGTTTTTAGCTACTTAAAACGTGCCAACATCTCGTCTAAAGTTGACACAACACTATCACATTTAGCTGCGTTCATAGCATCCGCATGGGGGTTGCTAAAACGGCCAATATCATTATCAAAATACTGCCCTGATGCATCGGCAAACTCATCAGATAAGGCGGCACGAATTAGGATACCCGCACCAATCGATAGATCGCCTCCAGCAACTCCATACGCTTCCTTAACCATTTTACTGCCCAGAAACGAAGCTGGGTTTACCGCTATGATTGCAGGGCCGTTAGCGCTTAGGGATTGAGCTAACGTTCGTGTCCACATGGTAATCGCGAGCTTACTCTGCGCGTAGGCTTCACCATCAGAAAGTGCTTTTCCACCCAATAGGGCGTCGATATCCACTGATGACTGGGCAGCGGAAGATAGGTTTACCACGCGACTCTCCCCATTCATTAGAGGGAGTAGCTGTTGAGTGAGCAAGTAAGGTGCAAGAGTATTAACCGCAAAGCGTACATCTAAGTGATCGACCGTTACTGCATTTGGAACGCTATACACTCCCGCATTATTAATCAACGCATCAAGGTGTGAATGATCTTGAGTTATTTTGTCGGCCAGCGTTTTAACATCAGCTAAACGAGAAAGGTCTGACTCGTAGGTCTCTATTTTGCCAGCACCTGGAAGACTAGACAGCTCATCTTGTACTTTTTGCAGCTTCTGAGGATTACGGCCATGTATCAGTAGGTGATGACCTTGCTTTGCCAGTGTTTTGGCAGTCTCAAGGCCAATACCGTCGGTAGCGCCAGTGATTAGTATGATTTTCTGCATGGTGATTATCCTCAAATTAAGCTGTACTACTTATGAATAAGTTAGATATTAGTCACTAGATCAATAAGATAACACCTTGGTTATCATATTTAATTACCATCATTCACGAAACAGTTTATACAAATGATTAATAATCAGCATTGTTTGATAGGGAAGGAGGGTGAACAAGTCAAGAACTAGGGTTTAGTTTGGAAGCGGCACTATCTTACGATTGGGAAGTCAGGGAGAAATAAAAAAGCTGGGCGTTATGGCCCAGCTTGATATTAGTTATATGTTGCCTTGTTAAGCCTGCTGTTTCTGAAGCTCAATCTGCGCTTCTTCTTCAACTAAAGTGTCCACGATAATCGCACACGCCGCATCACCAGTGATGTTTAGCGCAGTACGAATCATGTCAAAGATACGGTCTAGAGCGAACAGTAATGGTAGGCCTTCAATTGGAATACCCGCAGCTAGTAATACTGCCACTACAAGGAACGATGGTCCAGGTACACCTGCTTGACCAACCGCACCCAATGTAGATGTGGCGATGATAGCGATGTATGCACCTAGGCTTAGATCGATACCGAACATTTGCGCGAAGAAAATAGCTACCAAGCCGTAGTAGATTGCGTTGCCTGACATGTTGATGGTTGCGCCAAGAGGTAATACGAAAGAAGCCGTAGAGTTCTTAACACCAAGCTCGTTCTCAACAGTGTTCATGGTGACAGGAAGTGTTGCCATAGAAGACGCTGTTGAAAGAGCAACCGCTTGTGGTTTCTTCATAGCGACTAGGAACTTCTTCGCAGAAGTCTTAGTGAATACGTGAACCAAAATAGGATAAACAACGAAACCGAAGATCAAGATAGCAGCAACGTAAACCACGAATAGCTTGAACACTACCATCAGTGCGCCAAAACCGAACGAACCAACCGCATCAGCCATTAGACCGAATACGCCTAGAGGAGCGATCAGCATAACCTTGTTGATCATCCACACCATCGCATCAACGATAGCATTTACACCATTGATAAGAGGGTCGCGACGCTCTTTTTCTAGGCTAGAAACAGCAATACCAAAGAAAAGACAGAAAACTAGAATTTGCAGTATGTTTGCTTCGTTCAAAGACTGGAAGAAGTTGGTCGGGATCATGCCAGTAACTGTGTCCCAGAAGCCTGGAAGAGCGCCTTGGGCTGCGTATTCTGCAGAGAACATGCTTTCTACAGAAGCCACATCGATGCCAGTACCCGGCTGGAATAGGTTACCCATGACCAAAGCAAGTGCTACCGCTAGTGCAGACGTTAAACCGAAGAAACCAAGTGTTGTTAGGCCAACCTTGCCAGCATTAGAGCTGTTACCTAGGCCAGCAGCACCAGAGATTAGTGCAACAGCAACTAGAGGAATAACCAACATCTTGATCAGATTGATGAAGATAGTACCTAGGGGAGCAAATACAGTGGCGCTCTCACCCATCATTGCACCTACTAGGGTGCCGACAATCATCGCAATAACAACTTGCACACCAATGTTGCCGAGTAAACTTTTATCTTTTAACACTTCCTTTACCTTTTGTGCTGACAATTCGAGGTATTGCCGAATATAAGAACTTATATAGGGCCCTATGCCCTATATTTAGGGCTGCTTCTTTGTACTTTTATTCGAGGTTGCGTGCAGGGGAAGTGGATATAAGTGTGATCTTGATCACTCTATTTTTAGGGGCATTGATAAACTTAGGATACTGAATTAGTAATTTATCATGTTTTTGTATGATAAATGGACGAGGCAATCGTTTGCGTAGTGCGAGATCTATACATACATTACCCTCATCTATGAGTGCAGTTGTAATGAGTATGTTGCATATGATGGGATAGGACAATGACAAAAAAGCCACATTCTGCTTCTGCAAAATGTGGCTCTAGAGATTGACTAAAACAGAGTTACTTTTGTGTAGCTGCCTTCATATTGGTTACGAAAGTCGCTAGTTCGCTAAGCATCTTCTCAGCATTATCAACATTGTTCTCAATGATTTTCACTACAGCGGATCCGGAGATCGCACCAGCGGCGCCTGCTTCAATGGCCGTTTTCACTTGCTCAGGTTGAGAGATACCAAAGCCTAGTAGTGCAGGTGGAGCATCAAACTTAGCTAAGCGCTCCAGCATGTGATCAACCGGCATATTTGCTTTCGTTTCTGCGCCAGTAACACCTGCACGAGAAAGCAGGTAAGTGTAACCACCACCTAGCTCTGATACTTGCTTCAGTGTCTCATCCGTTGCTGTTGGAGGCGCAATAAAGATGGCATGTACGCCCGCTTTCTTAGCCGCAATATTGAACTCTTCACTTTCACCTGTTGGTACATCGGCAATCAGTACAGAATCAACGCCCGCTTTCGCACAGGCTTGGTAGAAGTAGTCGATACCGTTTGCAAACACTAGGTTTGCGTACACCAGAAGACCGATAGGAAGATCTGGATGTTGCTCACGGATTTGAGTGATTAACTCGAAGCAAATAGTCGGCGTCGTCTTTGAATCTAAAGCACGAATATTTGCGCCTTGGATTGTCGGGCCATCGGCTAATGGATCTGAGAATGGAATGCCTAATTCAAGCGCGTCAGCACCAGCAGTGGCTAGCGTCTGCATGATTTGCAAAGACAATTCTGGGTTAGGATCGCCAATGGTAACGAAAGGAACAAATGCACCCTGTTTTTTTGCATCTAAACGCTCAAATAGCGCAGCGTAACGGTCCATTACATCTCTCCCTTTTCTTTCAAAATATCATGTACTGTGAAGATATCTTTATCACCACGACCTGATAGGTTAACCACTAACAGTTGTTCTTTTTCTGGCTCATCAAATGCCAGTTTTAATGCGTAAGCAAGTGCGTGCGCTGACTCAAGAGCAGGGATGATACCTTCTTTACGAGCCAAGATTTGGAACGCGTCTAATGCCTCGTCATCGGTAACTGCGCCATATTCTGCGCGACCTGTCGCATTTAGGTGTGCGTGCTGCGGGCCCACAGATGGGAAATCTAGGCCAGCAGATACTGAGTAAGATTCTTCAATCTGACCGTGAGTATCTTGCATCAGTGGTGCTTTCATACCAAAGAAGATACCTAGCTTACCGTGCTTAAGCGGCGCGCCGTGCATGTCTGTATCCAGGCCTTTACCTGCAGGCTCTACACCAATAAGACGAACATCAGACTCTTCGATGAAGTCAGAGAACATACCAATCGCGTTTGAACCGCCGCCAACACAGGCTATAACAGCATCAGGTAGACGGCCTTCGCGAGCCATGATCTGATGCTTAGTTTCTTCACCAATCATGTGCTGGAACTCGCGCACGATTGTTGGGAATGGGTGAGGACCTGCCGCAGTACCGAGTAGGTAGTGCGCATCTTCGTAGCTTGCAGACCAGTCACGTAGTGCTTCGTTACACGCATCTTTCAATGTTGCTGAGCCAGAGTGTACAGGGATAACTTCTGCACCCATTAGACGCATGCGGAAAACGTTAGGGCTTTGACGTTCTACGTCTTTAGCACCCATGTAAACGCGACACTTAAGACCAAGTAGTGCACAAGCCAGTGCTGATGCAACGCCGTGTTGACCTGCGCCAGTTTCTGCAATGATTTCAGTCTTACCCATACGCTTAGCAAGAAGCGCTTGTCCAAGTACTTGGTTGGTTTTATGTGCGCCACCGTGAAGCAAGTCTTCACGCTTTAGGTATAGCTTGGTTTTCGTGCCAGTTGTCAGGTTACGAGTCAGCGTTAGCGCAGTTGGACGACCTGCATATTCTTGCAGCAGCTGCATGAATTCTGCGTGAAACTCAGGGTCTTCTTGTGCATCAATGAAAGCTTGCTCAAGTTGGTCAAGCGCCGGTACGAGGATCTGTGGAACGTATTGTCCACCGAACTCTCCAAAATAGGCATCTAGTTTTGCCATCATAATTTCCTTTAATTCGGTATCGCTATCTCAGCAAATGCTCAGAGATAGACGTTGTAATCAATAATTTCTGATCGCGGCAAAAGCTTGTTCTAGCTTTTCACGAGATTTCTTACCTGGTTCAACTTCTACGCCGGAGTTTAGATCAAGACCCAAACAGCCCAGCTGTGATGCCTGTGCAATGTTGTCTGCATTTAAGCCGCCCGCTAGCATCACATTAGGGTTGTCTATTTTCGACCAATCAAATGCCTTACCAGTACCGCCGCTTTGAGTACCTACTTTTGAATCGAGAAGGTGGCGATCAACGTTCCCTACAAAAGAGGGTACTTCGTCCATTACGCCATAGGCTTTCCAGATCTCTGTGCTGTCATCAAGTTGCTCACGCAAGTCTGCGACAAAGGCTTCATCTTCATCACCGTGCAATTGGATAGCATTTAACTCTAAGGATTTTGCTATCTCGCAGATGGTATCAGCGCTTTGGTTTTGGAAAACACCCACATAGCGAAGAGGGGCGCCGCTCATAGTAAGGCGAGCACTTTCTTTATCTACCTTGCGTTTTGACTTGTCAGCAAAGATAAGCCCGCCATAGACAGCTCCTGCATTATAAGCCTTTGCAGCGTCGTCAGCGTGAGTTAAACCGCAAACCTTGTTTTCACCCAGCAATACTTTTCGCACAGCCAGTTCAATGTTGTCTTCTGACATCAGTGAACTACCAATCAAGAAGCCATTGGCGAACTTAGCGAGGTCGCGGACTTGCTGATGGTTGTAGATGCCAGACTCAGAAATTACTGTGGTGCCTTCTGGTAATTTCGGCGCTAATTCTTTGGTGCGATTTAAATCGATAGTCAGATCGCGTAGATTGCGGTTGTTGATGCCAACCACTTTTGCTTTCAGTTCGATAGCACGTTGCAACTCTTCTCCATTACTCACTTCAGTAAGGATACCCATACCTAATGAGTGCGCAATCTGTGCCAATCCGCGATATTCATCATCGTTAAGCACAGATAACATCAACAAGATCGCATCAGCTTGATAATGACGAGCCAGATAGACTTGATACGGCGCAATCATGAAGTCTTTACATAGAATAGGCTGCTTGGTCTGCTTCTTTACTTGAGGTAAGAAATCAAAGTTGCCTTGAAAGTACTTTTCGTCAGTGAGAACGGAAATAGCGCTCGCATGATTGTTGTAGACCGAGGCGATGTAATCCAGATCGAAGTCATCACGAATCAAGCCTTTCGATGGCGAGGCTTTCTTACACTCAAGGATAAACGCAGTGTTATCGCCAGAAAGCGCATCGTAAAAGCTGCGATCCGATTGAGTCAGTGATGCCTTAAAGGTGTCTAGTGGTTGCGCTTTCTCGCGCTCTTCAACCCAAATCGCCTTGTCAGCAACGATCTTAGCCAGCACTTGCGCCATGTCTTTGTTTTGTTGAGAGATATGTTCCGACATGATTAACCTCTAGCTGCCAGTTGTTCTACAAGTTGGTATGCCTTGCCGCTGCGCATCGCGGCAATTGCCTGCTGTGCGTTGGCTTTAAGGTCTTCGTGACCAAACAGTTTCATTAGCAGAGCAACGTTTGCTGCTACCGCTGATTCTTGTGCTTCAGTGCCTTTGCCTGAGAGAAGGTCAGTCACAATAGTGCGGTTCTCTTCAGGTGTGCCGCCTTTTAGCGCCTCTAACGGATGCGAGTTTAGACCAAAGTCTTCTGCCGTTAGCGTGTAATGCTCTATCTTGCCGTCTCTGATCTCAGCGACAGTCGTTGTGCCGTGAATGGCGACTTCATCAAGGCCGCTACCGTGAACAACCGCTGCGCGCTTCATATCCATCTGCTGCATAGTTTCAGCAATAGGTGCGACTAAGCTTTCATCGTAAACGCCCATCAGTTCGATGTTTGGACGAGCAGGGTTAATCAGTGGACCAAGAATATTGAAGATCGTGCGTGTTTTCAGTGCCTGACGTACAGGCATCGCATGACGCACGCCCTGGTGATACTGAGGTGCAAACAAAAAGGCAACACCAATATCGTCAACGGCTTTACGAGTGTCTTGTGCGCTCATGGCTAGGTTGATACCAAAAGAGTCCAACAAATCAGAAGAGCCAGACTTGCTCGATACACCTCGGTTGCCGTGTTTTGCTACTTTAAGACCAACGGCTGCGGCAACAAAGGCTGCAGTGGTAGAGATGTTGAAGGTATTAGAACCGTCACCACCTGTGCCTACGATGTCGGCAAAGTCGTAATCTGGACGCGGGAAAGGCTGTGCATTCGCCAGTAGTGCTTTAGCAGCGCCAGCAATTTCTTCTGGTGTCTCGCCTTTAATTTTTAGAGCAGTAAGGACTGAACTCAGTACAATCGGCTCTACTTCGCCTTTAATAATTTGGTCAAACAGTGTTTGACTCTGCTCTTGGCTTAAGGCTTCTTGGCGATAAAGTTGTTCAAGAATTTGTTGCATCGTTCTTCCTTGTTATTGTTCTTTTGAAAGTTCAATAGACCCTAGTGCCCACTCAATAGAGTTGGCTAAAAGGGTGGCTCCATAGGTGGTCATAATAGACTCTGGATGGAACTGAAATCCACATACTTTGTCTTGCTCATGAACGACCGACATGACTAAGTCGTCTACTTGTGCGGTGATGGTTAAATCATCGGTCACTTTTGTGGCCACTAAAGAGTGGTAGCGCGCAATTGCAAACGGTGACGGTAAACCTTGGTAAGTCGCATGATTATCGTGTTGCATCATGGACACTTTACCGTGAATGATTTCACCCGCACCAGCGACCGTTCCGCCGTAGGCTTCAACAATAGCTTGGTGGCCAAGGCAGATGCCGATCATTGGTACCTTGCCTTTGAAGCGATCAATAATTGCAGGCATGTTTCCTGCTTCGCTTGGCGCGCCAGGTCCTGGTGATAAGACAATGACCGGGTTATCAAGTTCACCTAACGCATTACCTAGCATTTCCACGTCTATGTTGTTTCGGTACACGGTCACATCGTGGCCAAGGGTACGGAATTGATCTACTAGGTTGTAGGTGAATGAATCGAAGTTATCGATAAAAAGAATATTAGCCATGCTTCACCTCAGTATGTGCGGCTTGAATTGCACTGATTACAGCTTGCGCTTTACCGCGAGTCTCGTCGGCTTCTGCTTGAGGATCTGAGTCAAATACGACACCAGCTCCGGCTTGAACTTTTGCGATGCCGTTTTCAACATAGGCAGAGCGAATAACGATACAGGTGTCTAAATCACCACGACCCGTCATATAACCCACAGCGCCACCGTAGGTGCCTCTGCGCTGTTGCTCTACATCGCGGATTAACTGCATTGCACGAATCTTTGGAGCGCCCGTTAGCGTTCCCATGTTCATGCAGGCTTGATAGGCGTGCAAAGCATCTAAGTCATTTCTCAATTGTCCGACAACACGCGAAACAAGGTGCATAACATGGCTGTAGCGGTCAACCTTAAGTAGGTCCGCTACGTGGCGAGTTCCAGCAGCGGCAATACGAGCCACATCGTTACGAGCCAGATCCACGAGCATCATGTGCTCTGCATTTTCTTTGCGATCAGAACGAAGCTCTAGCTCGATACGGCTATCAAGGTCATGGTTGATGCTACCGTCTGGATTCTTGCCACGACGTCTTGTGCCCGCAATAGGGTAGATCTCTATTTGATTGCTTTGTGTTTCGTATTTAAGCGCACTCTCAGGAGAGGCACCAAACAGAGTAAACAGCTCATCTTGCATGTAGAACATGTAAGGGCTTGGATTACTCTTCTTTAGATGCTTATAAGCGGCAAGTGGAGAAGGGCACTCTAGAGAAAAGTGTCTCGAAGGCACCACTTGGAACACGTCACCTTTAACTACAAATTCCTTTAGGTCACGGACGGTTTGGCAAAATTCTTCATCACTGATATTCACCGATACATCACAGCTTTCTAGCTTCACCGAATCAGGCGTTGGCTCAACCACCTTCATTTCCGCTTCGATGGTTTGAAGACGGCCCTCTAATGTTGCGCGAGTGTCTGCATTTGCATCAAATAAGCTGCCGTAAAGGTGCGCTTGCTGTTGCTGATGGTCAATAACAATGAGGGTTTCTGCTACGTAGAATACATAGTCAGGGCAACGGCTGTTTTCAGCGGCATCGCCTAAAGGTTCAAAGTTGGCAACTAAGTCATAAGCAAACAAGCCGCCGATGAACAGCGACATAGGGTCATGCTCGTCGCAATTGAAGCTCTTTTTCACTAAGCGCAGCATATCAAACGATGATGGCTGACGAAGTCGGCTGTCTTCATCAAGGTTGATATTAGGAGCGGTGAAGTTGACGGTGAGTGCGCTATCGCTCTGTTCAGATACGAACTCAGAGTTTAGGTTCGATGCGATACGAGCAAGCAATGCACGCCCATTATCCGAGTTCGCGGTTAATACCACTTGGTGGCCGCGACACTCGATGCGCATCGCGGCATCAACAAGGAGTAAGCTCTTTAGATCTTCTTTGGAGTCAATCTCTGCGGATTCGAGTAGTAGGGTATCCGCTTTGTCTTTACACAGATGATGGAATAGCTCCGTTGGATCTTGTGTATAGAAGACATCGCGTTGCAGAAGCTCTAATTGGCCCTGCGCAGTCAGATTAATGGTCTTATTCACAAGACCTCCTTGTAAGCTTGAATTTCTTTGCATCACATACTCTCATATTCTGTTGCTCCACCCAAAAGTGATTGCGTAAAAGCGGGTCAAAGTTTGCGCACTTAACTCAATTTTGCGAGACAATTTGTTCGAGTTAGTTTGCGACGCGCCGGATTGTGTAAAAAAGGCATAAAAAAAGCCCGCATATTAATGCGAGCTTTAGAGTTGTGTAGACACACTCAATGCTTAGCTCGCTTAAGTCTCGAGCCACCAACGCCATACGTTTGATACTGCGCATACACAAACTCTACCGAATTCGGTACAGATTGGCGTTTGCTGTTGTATCATGACTGTATTCATAGCGATCTGCTAAACATCCTTAATTAATCTAGGTGTACTAGTTAACTAGTACGCGAGTGGAAAGTCAAGCCTTTTATGATATTTGATCTGCATTCTCACACTACTGCATCTGATGGCCGCTTTAGTCCGCAAGCGCTTATTGATAGAGCGATTGAGCACCGTGTTGCCGTACTTGCTATAACAGACCACGACACCGTAGAGGGTATAGAGCCTGCCTTGGAATACATTCGAGATTCTGAAGTGGACATTCAGGTACTACCCGGTATAGAGATTTCTACGGTTTGGTCGAATAAGGATATCCATATTGTTGGATTGAATATCGATATTCGCAGTCCAAAGCTGACACAGCTTATTGAACAGCAGCAAGCAAGACGTATAGAGCGTTCGGAGTTGATTGCGCATCGCTTGTCTAAGCATCTTAAAGTTGATCCCTTGCCTGAGGTAAAAGAGATAGCAAATGGCGCTCCTGTAACGCGTGCTCACTTTGCCAAGTGGCTGGTAGACAACGGTCATGCGAAGAACATGCAGCAAGTATTCAAACGCTTTTTAACCAGAGATAAGCCTGGGTATGTGCCGCCTATTTGGTGTTCAATGACAGATGCGGTTAATGCTATTCATGCTGCTGGAGGTTTGGCCGTGTTAGCTCACCCAGGCCGTTATGATCTTACTGCAAAATGGCAAAAACGATTGTTATCGGCATTTGCCGAGGCGGGTGGGGATGCAATGGAGGTTTCTCAACCTCAACAAAGTCAACAAGAGCGACGCAACTTGGCTGATTATGCTATACAATACAATCTATTAGCTTCCCAAGGTTCCGATTTTCATTATCCATCGCCTTGGATGGAATTAGGGAAGAATTTGTGGCTCCCGTCCGGAGTGACTCCCGTATGGGAACAATGGCCACAGTTTTCTGATCCTAAGGCATCGACTCTATAGATGCCTGCTCATAAGGAGATATGATGAGTCAGTATTTTTATGTTCATCCAGATAATCCGCAAGCGCGCCTTATCACACAAGCCGCTGCTATCATTCGCAATGGTGGGGTAGTGATTTATCCTACAGATTCGGGGTATGCACTTGGGTGTCAGCTAGAGAACAAATCTGCACTGGATCGCGTGTGTCGAATTCGTAAAATCGATGATAAGCACAACTTCACACTACTATGCCGAGATCTATCAGAGCTATCCTTGTATGCACGCGTCGACAATAGCGCGTTCCGTCTATTGAAGAACAATACACCGGGTGCGTATACCTTTATCTTTAAAGGAACAAAAGAGGTGCCTCGCCGTTTAATGAACGCCAAGCGTAAAACCATTGGTATTCGTGTTCCAGATAACAAGATTGCGCTAGATTTGTTGGAAGCGCTAGGCGAGCCGATGATGTCAACGACCCTTATTCTTCCTGGTAATGAAGTGACAGAATCTGATCCAGAAGAGATCAGAGACAAGCTAGAGCATGTGGTAGATTTGATCATCAATGGCGGTTACTTGGGTGAACAACCGACGACGGTGATTGATTTTAGTGAAGATGACCCCGTTATCGCACGTCGCGGCGCCGGGGATACAACTCCGTTTGAATAACTTGTATTTGTTAGTAAAATCAATGACTTGTTAAACCTCAAAAATGCAGCAAATATTGGATGATTTTCGGTTGGGTTTTTGAGATACTACGCGACCGCAATTTCTGCGAAACACTACTTCATCCGACGTCTGAGAAGACGACACAAAGGTAACTAAATGAGCGAAAAATTACAGAAAATTTTAGCACGCGCTGGTCATGGATCTCGCCGCGAACTTGAGAGTTTAATTAAATCAGGTCGCGTCAGCGTTAATGGTCAGGTAGCCACGCTAGGAGAGCGCTTAGAAGATGACTTAGCGGTTGTCCGCATTGATGGTCATCAAGTGTCAGTTAAGGCTCCTGAAGAAGTAGTGTGTCGTGTTCTTGCTTACTACAAGCCAGAAGGTGAATTGTGTACTCGTCACGATCCAGAAGGTCGCCGTACCGTATTTGACCGCCTGCCTAAGATCAACGGTGCTCGTTGGATCTCTGTGGGTCGATTGGATGCAAACACCTCAGGTTTGTTGCTGTTTACCACCGATGGTGAACTTGCAAACCGTCTAATGCACCCAAGCCGCCAAGTTGAGCGTGAATATCTAGTTCGCGTATTTGGTGATGTAAACGAGCAGAAGGTTCGTAACCTAACTCGTGGCGTACAACTTGAAGACGGCATGGCTCGCTTCGAAGATATCGTTTACGCTGGTGGTGAAGGTATGAACCATACCTTTTACGTAGTCATTAACGAAGGTCGTAACCGTGAAGTTCGTCGCCTTTGGGAATCACAAGACACCACAGTAAGTCGTCTGAAGCGTGTTCGCTACGGTGACATCTTCCTAGAGAAGAAGTTGCCTCGCGGGGGATGGATGGAAATGGACCTGAAACAGGTTAACTACCTTCGTGAGCTTGTTGAGCTTCAACCAGAAAAAGCAACAGTAATCGATGAGCGTAACACCTCTCGTAACCGTGAGCGTTCTCGTTCTCAAAAAATCCGTCGTGCAGTACGTCGTCACGAGGAGCGTATCACCTCGAATGGCCCAGCTAAACGCAAGCCAAAGAAAGTACGTAAGTAGCTTTCAATAACAGATTCAAGAAGCGACTCGAAAGAGTCGCTTTTTTTATACCTCAAATATGGATTCAAACGATAAACTGTTCGTATGACAAGCTAAAAGGGTGTTAGAAGGTTATGGAAATGAATGGTATTCAGCTTGGGTTCAATCATGAGTATTCAGAGATTGCGCCAACTATTGAGGAGGTGCAGTTTCTATCTGGGTATGCACTACTGGAGTTTGGAGCGCCTTGGTGCCCTCATTGCCAAACTGGAGAAGTGGTGATTCAGCAGGTACTAGAAGAAATAGCGCCACAGCTTCATATTAAAATTTTCGACGGTAAAGGTAGGAAACTGGGCCGACTATTTTCAGTGAAGCTTTGGCCTACCTTGATACTGCTGAAAGAGGGCAGAGAGGTAGAAAGAGTCGTGCGTCCTACCTCTATTGATGATGTGCGTAAACTCACAGCACTAATTGAACAGTAACAGAGCTAATGGATACGATTGCGGAACAGTAAATTACTTTGACTCTATCATCTCTAGGTTTGCCCAAGGTTCAAGGGCTATGCTCTGTCCTCCAAGCCAAACAACAATGGGTAAAGGCTTAGGTTTAACATAGTCGGCAAAGGTTGTGTCGTGTATAACATCATTCTCCGCTACTTCAAATACCAGTAGATCTGCAAACATTACTTGCCGGTCATATTTGAGAATATCGGCTACTTCCCCCCAATACACATAGTCATTAGCCTCCATCCAAGAGGTGAGAGTTTTCGTGTACAACTGCTTTGATTGTTCAGGGTATGCGATATCGATAGAGAGCACCATATCGTCGCCATTCTTCAAAGATGCTTGAATGCCGTCTTGCTCATCAAACTCATACATAAAGGAGTCGTTAGCGTCTTCTATAAATGCAGTAATGTCATTGAGTGAAGGAGGCGCTTCACTCCTTAATAATCCAAGCACATGAGAGGGGTCAAGCCCGCTAATATTGGTTTGTGCCTCTAGTACTGAGAAACGAGGCTTTGGGTTCTCTTCTAGCGGGTTGATGACGTAGGTGGACCATTCCGCTCTTACCCCATTAAGGTTGGCACCACGTGATAGATATAAATTCAGTGACACAGCGTACACCGCTTTTCTCTGCTCTGGGTAGAATCGGATCTTTGCCAGTTTAAAGTGCGGTGGCAGAAATGCTTTTTTAAATGCCTTTACTTTGTCAGGCCTTATTTCAAAATTAATGAAAATGGTCTTAGGGCTAGTTTGCAATTCAAAGAACAGCGTGGGTTTGGCTTGTCCAGCAAAGGTTGATAGTCCTTGATAGAGGTCCTGTAATGCGTAGTAAAAAGTGGGTTGATAGTTTGACGGTATCTGAGTAAACACTTGGCCAAATATATTTTCAGGATCCGCTGGTGGAATCTCTAGTTCCGAAGATCCTAAAGCAAGGTACACCAAGCAAGCATATTGCTCGGATAATGACGCTGGGCTTTGGGGGTTATCACACGCAGCAGGGCCAAAGGATGGATCTGGTGTCCTAATGGGTTGTGTTACAGGCTGTGCTAAAAATGCCATATCGTATTTTGGCACAATCACGTTGGTCAATGTATGTGCAAATCTAAACCAAGGGAGTGATGAGCTCACCTTGACCTTATTGATATTGATTTTGTGTAATCGAGCATCCACAGAACTGCCGTCATAATAGTAACGAGTCAGAGTTCCTCTAGGCCCTAACACCTTTTCTGATGCATTTAGGTAAGACTCCGAGAAAGTTTTATTTGTTGATGACTTACCTAAGATAATATTGGCGTTAAATTCCTCTCCACTTTCTGAGGTTAGATGCGCCTTTATGTGTCTGCTAGATTTCTCCAATGAAATGGCCGAGTGCGACAAGTTGGCAAGTTCTAATAAGTCGTTTCCAGGGATTTGTTTAAATGAAGCAAATCGATACAGATGTGTCTCATTGCTACCTTGATACGTTACAAAGGTCTTCCACTCCACTTTAAGACCTTGCTCTGCTCCTGCTGTGTGGGCTATATCCACCAGTAAATAGTACTGCTTTCTTTGAGAAAAAAGGCTAAAGGAGGAACCCTTCTGTTTACTGAGCCACGTCATAAATCGTCTGTGAAACTTTGACTCAGTCAAAGGTGCAGTTTTACCTACGCGCAGGTAATATGGCAGGTTGATTAGAGATGCGAATGAATCCACATCACTAGGTTTTATTTTCCAAGCCATAAGAACTCTATCGTGTAAGCGATAAGGAAAAACCGGAGGCGTCTCGCCAGAAATAGTGGTTTGTGTCAGTGCTGCATTGATTGTACTGCCACCAAAAATTTGATTTCGGACGGTAATAAGCTGCTCTTTTTCTAAAGCAGTGAGAGCAAAAACGCTTACTGGTATCAATGAAGTGAGTAGAGTGATGAACGAAATGATGACAATTTTCGACATAGTTTTTCCCTTAGTTCACTAGTAACTAGACGGGACACTGAATACGTCTTGGTCTCGTAGGTGTAGATGAGAACCGCTTATAAGGTTTAGTTTGTTACACGTGAATTACAAGTTACATCCTCCCGAATAATCATCAAACGTCATAAGGTCAGACCTGTTGTTTGCAGGGACTATTGCTGGTGTGAGAGTGTGATTTTTCTCGCTAACTAATTGATAAGCAAATGTATAAAATGGCTCCTGTATCCAGTGTGTAGGACAATATAAACAAATAGGAGAAGTGAAGAGACAATGGAAGTAATAATCGGAAGCGACGCGGAGACTATTAGAAAGGCTCAAGTTATTCGTAATCAAGTATTTACTGTAGAGCAGGGGATCCCACAAGAGCTAGATTTAGACGGATTAGATGAGACAAGCCATCACCTTTTGATGACTGATAAAGGTGCTCTCGTAGCTACAGCTAGGCTGACGCCGAAACTAGGTGGTGCATCTGTAATGGCTCGTGTAGCAGTATTGAAGGCATATAGAGGATGCGGGTTAGCGAGTAAGATAGTAGAGGCTTTGATTGATTACGCAAATAACCAAGGAATAAATTCCATTGAAATACACGCGCATGAATATCTGAAAGAGTTTTACGAGCGCTTTGGCTTTTCGTTTATCCAACAGGTTGAAGTTGTGGGTGAGCATCAGTTAATTGAGATGCAATACCGAGCTTCAATCACCTAGTTAAACGGCAGTCGCACTCTAGAGTGAATAACCATTAAAGAGGTGACTGCATTCAGGTGAACTAGTCTCTGCCTGGGGCATTCCTTTGCGAGGGAGAATCTTTAAATGCCTTACTGATGGTTAACGGGTCAACCTGTTCTCTTTGCTGTTGACTAGCCTGCGCCCACCACATCAATTGTGCTAGAGTGCGATACAAGTAATCATCCCATTGTGCTTGGTCTTCAGGGTTGATGGTGTGTCCGGTTTCTTCAAAGACATCTTGCACACAAGGAAGGTGTATCATTGCCGATACCGGAAGGCAGCCTAATTCTGAGAGAAAGGTGCGCATAGACACTGCGGCTCTAGCGCCGCCCCATTGACCCGCAGAATAAGTGACGATTGCGCTTGGTTTGAATGAGAAAAGCGAACTGCCAAAGTGATTTAAAAGGTGCGCCAGTGCAGGGCTCATGGAGTGGTTATACTCTGGACTAACCATTACATAAGCATCGGCATTGCGTATTTTGGTGGCAAGGGATTCTAGATCTTGAGGCACCTGTCTTCGGCTGTAGGCAAACTCGGGTTTGAAGACGCCACCTGTGTCGTAATCGAGCGGATCGATAATCTCTATAGTGTTTCCGGGAAATGCTTTGTTCAAGAGTAGTGAGCACGCCAGACTCACTCTTTCACCCAGTCGCTTGGGTCTCGGTGGTCCACTAGTTCGACTGGAACCTAAAAATATAAGAATATTCAACGTCTTCTGTCCTTTCTTGATACTGGCTTCTAGTTACTGATGGTATCGAATCTTGTCACCGAAACCCACCTTTTCTAACTTTGGGTACTGTGCCACATTTCTTCAATTAGCTTGGTTCTATACTGAGAGAAGTCAAATCAAGAGGAGATGCCGATGCTCAATGAAAATCATGCCTTTATCCTAGATTTTCCTGAACTAAAACTCGATATAGTTCAGCTAAATCATGACGATCCAACTTTCAAAGCCGCTATGCAAAAGTACCATGAATTAGATTATGACATCCGAGAGCTCGAGGTATCAGGAAGCCCTATCGATGATGGCAATATGCATGATCTTAAGTTAAAGCGTATGGAGCTCAAAGACGAGCTATATCAACAACTGACAAAGCACCATCAACAAGCCACCAGTTAACTTACCGCAGTATTGTATAAAAAAGGACTCTGCTGCTTAGAGCTAGAGTCCCATTTAACTCAGCGATGCCACATCGTTGGCTCAATACTTAGTATTCGATTTGATGCTCGATTAAGTCAGCATCACTAAACCAAACGACCGTCCCTCTATAACCGCTCTCTTTCAATAGGCTATCTAACTGTGCGGCGATGCGCGCAGTCATCTTAAACCAACCATTGTCGCATTCTAATTCGTTAAGTAGATCTTTTGCGATAGAGAGTGCGGTTTCGTCAAGCTGCAAGTTCGTGTAGTTCATTTTGATTTCCAAGGTGCAGGAAAGGTCTAATTGGCTGACGCAGTCCTTATTGAGAAAGGGATTCTAGCACACTCATACACGATACCTTTAAGCCTTGGGCGTTGTTTCAGTGGTTTCGATGAAATCCATAATCTGTTGCTGTTTTTCTGTGCTGACTTTAAGCGCTTCTGCGGTGATCTGTATGGACTGAGCCATTGAGGAGATATTTCCGGTAGCTTGAACCAGTGTTTGTTGCATTGGTTTTAAGATCAATAGATAGATGGCCACCAGAGCCAGTACGATCACCAGAACGATGGTACACAACACCACTATTAATTTGAACTGAAGGTCATCCATTAGCGTTTGACTGGATTGCTTAAAAGCAACTCGAGATTGCTCCAAGGCATCGGGTAAGCCACGCAGAGTTTGGGTTGTCGATAAGGTGAGTTGATTGACGCTGCTGATGGTTTTATCCAGAGCCTGTTGCTGATCCTCACTTAAGTTGGGATTGTCGACAATCGCTTGTAGGGAGTCAGAAATAGATTCTAGCGACTGTGTTGCTTGCTTAGCATATTGTTCCATCCCATCTAAATCTAGAGTCATATCAACATTGATCAATGGTTGCTGCTGCTTGTTGTCGGCTTCTTCAGCCAAGCTAGTAAATGCGCTAAAAGCTAGAACTAATGCCACTAGGAAATGCTTTAACATCAGAGTTCCCTTTCTCCGTATTTGGTCACTCTACTGTAGAGAACAACGCTGGGTATTGCTAGTTGATTAGGCTATGTTGTGAGTAGGCTTAGCCCGTTTCGATGTACAATAATCGTTATTAAATCAATCGCTTTACCATTACTATGGTGGCTGAGTTCTTTGATTTCGCAGTTGGCTAATGACTGATGAGTAAAAGTTGGGCAAGCTGACGTCGGGTATGAGTGATTTAGGCAAGGATAAAAATGGAACTGAGTATTTACCAAGTTGATGCCTTTGCATCAGAGACATTCACAGGCAATCCTGCTGGAGTCTGCATCACAAATAAGCCACTTTCAGATGAACTCATGTTATCAATTGCTCGAGAAATTGCCGTCTCAGAAACTGCTTTTCTGTCACGTGAGAACATGAACCTTCGTTGGTTCACACCGGAAGTTGAGGTGAAGCTCTGTGGGCATGGAACACTATCAGTTGCCCATATATTGGCTGAAACAGGAGAGGCAAAGGTTGGGGATCTGATGACCTTTAATAGCTTATCTGGCCCCTTGAGTGCGAAAATCACAGACACTGATATCGAGCTTAATTTTCCAACTGCAACTTTGACAAGCGAACAACCATTAGATACCCAATTGCTGAAAGCTTTAGGGCTCAAAGAGGATGATATCCTTTCATCAGCAAACTTTGACTCTAAACAACTCATAGAAGTCGTTGATGAGCAAGTTGTGATGAGCCTTTCCCCTGACTTTATTGCAATGAAAAAGCTAAGTGGACGTGGGGTAGTCATTACCTCAGCCTCTAACAAACCTGACTTGGATTTCTTATCTCGATATTTTGCTCCGTGGGTGGGCGTTGATGAAGACCCGGTAACCGGATCTAATCACTGCGCATTGAGCCTGTTTTGGGGCGAAAAGCTTGGAAAAACTGAGCTTAAGGCTTATCAAGCCTCAGCTAGGGGTGGGTACATTGACATGAGGCTGCTACCCGATAATCGAACCACCTTAATAGGAAAAGCGATCACTACCATTAAGGGTGTTATGTTCGTTTAATTACCTTCTGCTTCATCAGTTAGAGATAGATGCAAAACGTATCCTTCTTTCTTCTCTATTTATCTCATCACTGATATTGCGTACTCAATTAGCCGTATACCTTTTGAGTAAAAGCGTATCTTAAGGAACTAGAAATGATCAATATAGCGTTTTTCAGCACCAAGTCTTATGACGAACAGGCATTTATGGTAGCCAAAGCAGACCGTGCTTTTCAGTACCATTTCTTTGATTTTCAGTTGACTGAAAAGACAGCGAAGTTAGCTAAGGGCTGTGAAGTGGTCTGTGCTTTTGTGAACGACGATCTAACAAAGCCAGTGCTGGAGCAACTTGCTATGCGCGGAGTGAAAATGATTGCTATGCGCTGTGCGGGCTTTAACAACGTTGATCTTGATTCAGCGAAGGAGCTAGGTATTCAAGTTGCCCGAGTTCCCGCTTATTCACCTGAGGCCATCGCTGAGCATGCGGTTGGTTTGATGATGACACTCAATAGGCGCTTTCATAAAGCCTATCAAAGAACTCGCGATGCTAACTTCTCTTTAGAAGGGTTGGTCGGCTTTAACTTCCACGGACGCACGGCAGGGATCATAGGTACGGGAAAAATTGGCCTTGCCACAATGCGAATTCTGAAAGGGTTGGGAATGAATATATTATGTTTTGACCCATATCCTAGTGACGTGGCCAAGGAACTAGGCGCTCACTATTGCGACCTAGACACTCTCTTTCAGCAATCAGATGTGATTTCTTTGCACTGCCCAATGACAAAAGAGAACTTTCATCTGCTGAATGAAGAGGCATTTAGCACAATGAAGGATGGGGTAATGATCATCAATACTAGTCGTGGCGAACTGGTTAATTCTAATGCTGCAATAGAAGCGTTGAAGAATGGGAAAATCGGTGCCCTAGGGTTAGATGTTTACGAAGGGGAAAAAGAGTTGTTCTTTAAGGATAAATCCAATGATGTGATTATCGATGATGTGTTTCGTCGCTTGTCTGCGTGTCACAACGTTATTTTTACCGGACACCAAGCCTTTCTAACCGTCGATGCCTTAAAGAGCATTGCTTCGACCACACTAGAAAATGTGGATAACTTTAGTGCTGATAAAAGCACAGCCAACTTCTTATAGGTTATTGATCTTTAGTGCGACAAGCTGATGGTATCTCAGCTTGTCGCTAATAGATTATGCAAATCGCTTTACGTTATTCATCCACATTTGTTGCTGGTATTGAAATTGTTCTTTCAGTTGCTGGTGGCGGATTTTCAAAACTTCAAGCTCGTGGCTCTTCAAGACTTGCTGCTTTTTGTTGTGCAATAGGTGCACTTTACTATCGTAATAGTCGTGCATACTCTCAATCAAGGTCTCAAATTCTTGCTCCAGTTTATCGATTAACGACGGACTAGCATCCATTTCGTTGAGTTTTTGATGAGCGTTTTGCAGCATCATGGTCGCACGCGCCTTTTCAATCTTAAATTGTGGTGTGACGCGCAGCTTCTCAGTTAAGCCTACCCAAGAACATGCCTTGATTAACCACTTTGTCGGGTCGTAGTCCCACCAATTTATCCCATTACGATAGTCATTTTCAAACAGATGATGGAAGTTATGGTAACCCTCCCCAAAAGTAAAAAACGCCAGAATACCGTTGTCTCGTGCTGAGTTTTTATTGGTAAAGGTTTGCTTACCCCAGATGTGCGCAAGGGAGTTAATAAAGAAGGTAGTGTGGTGACTTAACACCAGCCTTACCGCACCAACCACTAAAAACATGCCAATGATGTCGTTATAAATGACGCCCAGTAGAATAGGAAAACCAAAGTTAGTGATGATAGCGAGTGGGGCGTAATACTTGTGTTGCCACTGAACAATTTTATCTTTTTTCAGGTCACGACAGTTCTGGTAGTCAGAGTAAGTAGATTGGTTGTAATCACGTAGCATCCAGCCAATGTGTGAGTACCAAAAACCGCGAGAGGCGGAGTAAGGGTCTTTAACATCATGGTCAACGTGCTTGTGATGTTCACGATGATCGGAAGACCAGTGCAGCGCACTATTTTGTAAAGAGAATGCACCTCCGATGGCAAAGATAGCCTTAAGGAATGGGCTCGCTTGATAGGTTTTATGACTCCATAAGCGATGATAGCCGGCAGTGATGGATAGATTGGTAAAGCTGAAGGCGATAACGAACCAAATCAGATGTACCCAACTCAAGCCATAGCTAAATGCATACCAAGGTGTAATAACAGTAGCTAACAACAAACTAGAGACAAATATAAATATGTTAAACCACAGTAGTGGTGGACGTTGAGGGCTCACAATTACTCCATATTTTAAGTTTCAGCTTACAACTGTTCGCTAGAATATCAGCTTATGTTTATAAAGCAAACAGCTTGATCACACAGAAGTAACAAAACGTTGCAATAAGAGCATTGCTAGTAAACCTGTGGTGCTAGTGAGAGACGATAAAGTTATTTGTAAGGTTTGTTTTTGAACTGATGTATAACCTAAATTGATCTTTTGGTTGGAATAATCTTGTTTATATAAATAAGAGTTATCAATCAAACGTGGTTGGCATTATTTATTGTCTCCTAATGAGCGTCGATAATAACCGTCATCACAGAGGCGGCAGACTGGATAGTCACTATGTATAAGGAAATGAAATGCCGGTTCTATGCCGTTAATGGCTAAACCAAGATAAGGTATTTTTCTATGCGTAAACTACTTAAACTGTCTGTTCTTGCTTCAGTGACCGCGTTGTCTGCTGCGGCGTTAGCTGAGGTAAAAAGCCCCTATGATAATGGCTATAAAATGACAGAAGGTAAGTCATTTGGCGGTTATCAAGAGTTTAACTTCGACGAAACGGTCGATCTTGAAGAACTGCAGAAAAAGAAGGGAAATATCTACTCTTCGCCAGAAGAAATCATGGCTGTCCTGGGTGGCGGCGTAAAGAATGATCTGCAAACCGGTGAGGAGATGTGGAAAGAGGGCTTGATGTTCGAAGGCATCGAACCAATGGATCACCTTAAATCAGCCGCCAACTGGTACCCGCGTACTGAAGAAGTCCAACCCAATGAGATGCGAGTCACCTTCATGGGGACCTCGCCAATTCTTCGTCCAGGTCAAATGAACACCTCTATTTATGTTGAACTTGGTAACGGTGACAGCTTTGTTTTTGATATTGGTGAAGGATCTATTGCCAATTATGTAGCATCAGGCATAGCGCTAAATGAGCTAGATAAAATCTTCATTACTCACCTTCATGTTGACCACTTTGGTTCACTTCCTTATTTGTATCAATTTGGTGGTTGGGCTGGTCGTTGGGAAAAACCATTAGAAATCTACGGCCCATCAGGTGCGACTCCAGAATATGGTACTCGTCATATGGTTGAAGGCATGATGCAGATGACGAACTGGCATACAGATGCGTTTGATGTATTCCCGGCCGGTAACGATATCAAGGTTCATGAATTCGATTTCAAAGATGATGGTGGCATTATCTACGATGTTGATGGCGTAACTGTTAAGCACTGGCGTCGTTCTCACGCTAAAGATGGTGCTTCGGGTTATCGCTTAGATTGGCAAATCAATGAAGAAGAGAGCTTGTGCTTCGTATGGACGGGTGATGGTCGTCCAACAGAACTGGATATTGAATATGCTCAAGGCTGTGATTTATTTGTCACAGAGGTACAAACTGAACTACTCGGGTTATCTAGTATCGTTCAAGGTGTACCACCATTCCTTGGTCGTTATACAGTAGATACCCATCATACCCCTGGTTATGCAGCAGGTTACATGGCCGATAAAATTCAGCCGCGTCTATTTATGACCACTCATATGCCATTTGACCCGTACTTGAATGAAGAAACAGTTGCTCAGGTTCGTGAGCATTGGAAGGGGCCGTATCACTTTGGTGCGCCAGATATGATTGTTGCGAATATAACGCCAGATCAAGCTTGGGTTCGTGAAGGAATTATTCCTGACTTTCCGAACAACCGAGCACCTCAGTTTAATATGAATGACGGTGAAGTTTTCCGTGTACCAGTGCCTAAGAACTCGCGAGAAGACATTCAGCAACAAGAAATTCGTGACCTGGAGATCGATGAAAGCCTGTATTACCCAGAGGGGTATCATCCTGAGCTAATGAAAGAATGGCCAGTTGACCGCGATATCATCATGCGTACTGAAGATATCCCACCTTCAATGCGTGAGGGAATGGGTGAGCAACAACGGATTAATGATAAAGCTCGGGAAGCACATGGTTTAGAGCCAGAATCTATTTCTCGCAACTAGTGATATTAACTGGGCACGCACAGTGCCCTTTATTCCAAAGATTTGATGGATTGAGTCTAAAAGTTAAAGGTAGCAATAATGTCTTTAAAGAAAGTTTTTCCTCGAGTTTTGATTGTGTTTGGTCTGGTGGGTATGTTTACTACAAACGCGATGGCGTGCAGTGGTCCACATAATACTGATCCACGCTTAATGCTTTTTAATCAGTCACTGTTGGATATGTCTTTATGTGGAATTAATCAGCACATTAGCGATGACCAGGGAAGCCAATGGTTTGAAAGCATTGCCTCTCGCGCCGATACAGAGACTGCGGATCTTTATGAGCATTTCTTGCATTTTGTGGTTACTGATATGCACGAGGTAAGCCAGAACCCAGAGCTTCTAGAGCAGTGGACTCCCGCTTATTGTGAACAAGAATTGGCGCAGGTTTCTCGTCCTCAGGTTAAACGTTTGGGTTGATAAAGGCTTTATAGATCAATTTGTAGTGGACGATAAAATTTGACCACTCAATTGTAGGTTTGCCATACGTCTAGTTATTCGTCATGATCTAAATGAGTACAGTCGCTGACACGTTTCCGTCCAGAGATGTGCTACGGCTCCCCCCTGTTAAAGCACTCTCTAAGGGACAGAGGCGCGTTAGAGTTATCTAAAGCGTTTGTGACTCTCTCCAAGTTAACACAATGATTCAGTGGCAGATCGTGCCACTGACACCGCAGTACTTTTCCTCATGACTGAAGGTTGTGATGCGATGCCAGAAAACTCCCATAGATACGCAAATTGCACTTCAGATATTGCGATCCAAAAAACGCATAGCGATGCGTTTTTTTGTGTGTAGGTGTTGGGTTATAACTGATATTTAGCCTGCCATTTCATAACACGCGCTTTGTCACGATTTTCATAGGCCTGAATCGCTGGTAATAGTTCTAAGTTGTTTTCTCTTTCGTTGTCATTACCGATCGCCGTGAGAAGCATTGTGTACCAGGCTGTAATTCCCCCCTCGGGCGGTGACTTAAACTTTGGAAAGTGAGGAGTAACATCTTCTCCATCTATCCACTCATTTGGTAAATCGGGTCTGAGTATCAATGCTCGTCCAAGACCAATGGAGTCCGCTGCATTTATAGATAAGGCATCTATTACTTGCTCCCGTTTTTTAAAACCTCCAGTCACCACTAAAGGAACACTTGTTAAGCTTTTAGCCTTTATTGCAAAGTCAATAAAGTACGGGCCGCTTGAAGCACTGTCGGAACTGGATTTTGCTCCTGGAAAATAAGAGCCGCCGCTTATCTCAATCAAGTCGATAGACGTTTGATTAAGGATGCGAATAACTTCTAAAGCATCGTCCTGAGTTAACCCTCCTTTTAGTTGATCCGAAGAGTTCATCTTGATGCCAATAGGAAATGTCCCCCCAACCGCATCTCGGACTTTCTCTATTATCTCTATAATTATTTTGCTGCGAGCTTCTATTGAACCGCCGTATTGGTCTTTTCGGTGGTTGAATAGCGGAGACAAAAATTGGCTAAGCAGGAAACCATGACCTGCATGTATCTGAACACCTGAGAACCCTGCTTTTTTAGCAATCTTAGCAGCTCTGGCATACACATCTGGCAATAAGGATACTTCTTCCTCTGACATGCCAGCACATTCAAATTCACTTATCTTAAGAGGCGATGGTCCTGTGGGCTGACTAAGCGGTCTGTAAGCAAGTCCTCCTGCATGACCTAGTTGAGGCCATATATGGGCATCATTAATCGACGCGCGGGAAGTCAACATTTGCAGGTCTTTTAGATTGGAGTGTTCGGTTAATACCAGATTTCCTGGTTTTTCAGGGAACCTGGGGTCGACTTGCACCTCACCCACGATAGATAACCCAATACCGCCCTCCGCCCATCGTTCATAGAGTCGAGACTGTGCCTCAGTAGGGTTACCTTCTCCATCTGCGAGTGAATCAGACATTGCAGACTTCATCAGTCGGTTTTTAATGATTGCGCCACAAGGGAGTTCTAAAGGACGGCCAAGTAAGTTCGTGGTAGGTAATAGCTGGGTCATATCTGCCTCTCTGAGCACCAATATGCATGGTGATAAGTCACAACGGTAGAGACATTGTCCCCGATTCTTACTAAACTAAAAAGATAGTAATAATTCAAATACTTTTAAATATAATTTAATAATGAACACATCAGATCTCAATCTATTCATTCGGATAGTAGAAACAGGCAGCATAACGGAAACCGCAAATCAACTGAGTATCACTCCTGCGGCAGTCAGCTCTGCGCTTAAAAGACTCGAAAAACAGTTGGATGTACAACTGCTTATCAGAACTACAAGACAGTTGAGGATCACACCACAAGGAGAACAATTTTTGTTTCATTGTCGCCAGGCATTAGCTAGCCTGGATCAAGGTCGTATAGCTGCGCATCAAACACAAGGTAAGGTGACTGGTCAGCTTAGGTTGTCCGTTTCATCTGACTTAGGGCGCAATACTCTTTTGCACTGGGTAGAAGAGTTACTGGATGAGCACCCTTTGTTGTCGATTGACCTGACGGTTGGCGATTCAATTTCAGATTTTTTTCTCGATCAGGTTGATATGGCCCTTCGTTATGGGAAGCTAGAGGACTCATCTATGGTTTCATTTCATATTGCCACCATGAGCAGGATTACCTGCGCCTCTCCAGCTTATATATCAAAATATGGCGAGCCAACGCATCCTAATAGCTTAAAAGAGCATAATTGCTTATTGCACCGTCGAGCTGGTCGTTTATTGAATAGCTGGGAATACGCTGATCATTCTGGTTCATATAAAGTCAAACTGGATAGCAATCGAGTCAGCAATGATACCGACATAGTTCGTAGATGGGCTGTTAGTGGTAAAGGGATAGCGTATCGCTCCCAGATAGATGTCCACTCAGAACTTCGTAGTGGGCAACTTGTACAGCTTTTACCAGGCTTTGAATCACCATCTGTTGAGTTAAATCTAATCTGTCCAAGCAGAGAGCAGGTTAGCCCCGCTGTTATTGCTTTTCGGGAACTCCTCAGGAAGAAAGTGGCACAAATCGTTTCGTGATGGTGTATCGTGCATTAATATACGGTATCACAGGATAAAAAAAGCCACTCCCAAAATCGACAATGCTCCAAACTGTCCAAAATCTTTTATTTTTGGCACCCTGTTCGATGGTGCAGTTCTTCATATTGGGATACGAAAAGTTATCCGTGAATCGCTAATTAAGAAAAGTCTCTGACTCACAAATGTCCAGAGGTGTGCTGACGGAGCATCAAACACGAAAATGCCCCATTGTGAGTTTCGAGTAGGAAGAAACCGTTTGAATGTGACCAACTTTACACCTAAGAATACTAATGTGAAGTCGGCTCAACCTATGCACTTTTATCGATATGTTATGGCTAACGAGAGTTGCTTTGGGACAAGAGCGACTTTAGTTCAATCAACATCAATCGCCGCTTTTTTGTTGATTTTTAAGCCAGTTTATATCAATAACATCACCTTGCCGCATAGCTAAACGTGCTTTATTTCTCAGCTTATCATCTTTTGATAAATCGTATAAAACTCTAAGAGACACTGTTTTCATTTCTTTACCAAAAGTACCATCGTTAAAACATTCGTAAATACGGATGTATGAGTAATGTGTAGACTTCGATATACCTAAATGGCTTTGTGACCATGCCAACCAAGCTGCTGTTGATCCTTCAAAGTGTTGCTTTGCCTTTACAATAAGCTGACCTCGCTTTATGTACCCATCCATTTCAATAAATGCGAGTTTAGATAGCTCTTTACTGATTTCTTTAAGTTGCATATTTGATATCGGCCGTATGAAAAATTCTAACGTATAGGAATTATTAGTGTTGTGAAGGTATACAGTATACCTATCATAAGAGTAAACACTAATGGCCAGAAGCGTCTCAAAGTTTATTATGCCCTCAAATACGTTTCAGATAATCAGCTAGTTTTGGTATACAAAAAGTAATACGTGGTAAACGTTAAGAGCCGCGCGATCCACTGCAAATGTGGTACTCGAAAGGGTCAATAGAGTAGTTAAAATATTATTTTCACTGTTAATGAATCCGTATATTTAGTTATTGTTAGAGCTCCAGAAACAGTAAGCTTCTTAGGGGTTCCGTCGTTGTCACTTGTCGCAACAAATTAGTCGGTGATGTTCAAAGTGAGATTCGCTTGGCATCGATAGACATTGAGTAATCTCCATTTTGCTTGTTACCAAAAGTTACTGAAGTGCTAGGGCTAGATCCGAAGTCTTCAAAGGGGTATCAGTCTATGGGGATACTTCATTATATTGGACTTAAAAAAAGTTCTCGGCAATTGTTCTCAGGGTTAAGTTTAGATGAAGCGGTCAGGCTACTAGTGAGTAGCCCTCATGACTTTTCTACTTTAATTCCGTATCTTGGCGATGTCTTTATACCCACACAGAAAGACTTGGAGAAACTGATTAGCAGTGAACAAGAAAACATCTCTCGTTCTCTTGCCGATACATCGGAAAAGCGGAGGGCGCGACTTAAGAAAACCCCAGTTAAGCCCCGTCGAAGTCGAGTTTATTCTTATGTTTATGAAAGAAGCGCAGATGTGATAACTGAGGCACTATTGCGTGCCAAAGGAAAGTGCGAAGGCTGTGGCAACAATGCTCCTTTTGAAAGGAAAACCAATAAACCCCTTACCTTGAATTACATCATATTATGCCGCTTTCAGAGAGTGGCTCTGACACACATTGATAATGTCTTGGCTCTTTCTCCTAATTGTCACCGTGAAATGCATGATGGTTAGGTTGTTCAGGCTGTACATAATGTTATTGATATCATTGCTTTTAGGTTCAAGGATCAATAAGACCTGACAGGTTTCATTAATTACATTAGCTCATCATGCTTATTATCTGGACAGGGTGGCCCTGTCTAAAAGTTTGTTGGAAATGTCTAAAAGTGAGTTGTATCTCGTGAACCGATGTGCTCTGCCTGCAGTGATGACCAGAAGTGATTGATTTGAAACAAAAAGTAATGAATACGCTCTCGTTTGTATCCAAGTATGTGGATCATGAATAGTTAACCGTACGTTATGGTATAAACCTTGGATTCTTCAAATAATGTTTCAAGGTTTATATAGTGAAATTCAATAAGTTGGCTTTAGTTGGCGTGGTTATCAGTGCATTAATTGGATGTAAAGATAGCGACGATAGAGGTGGTGCATCTTCGTTCCAAATAAATACTCTCGATGCACAAGGTTTTGCTTTTTCAGATACCAGCCAAAGCAACAACGCAAACTCTTTTTCAGAGAAAGATAGCTTTTATAGTGAACTGCAGTGTAAAGACCTAGTGAAAATGACAGGCCATGAAGATCATCTTGATGTAGAGGTCGTATTTGAAATCAATCAGCCCTACTTCGATTGTCGAGTCTATCAGGCAATTGCAATGAGTGATCAGCTTATCCTACGAGGTTATTTTCCTAGTCTGAATTTAGCTCATGATGGAAGAAGAATCGATTGTCATATCCTTAGTCTGCCATTTGGGCAAGCCAACGCAAAACCGATGTGCTTAGACTTTATATATAATGACGAGGTAATGGATTACCACGTTGAAAGCTATGGTGAACTTAAAACAGACACAAGAGGGGAAACGCTGTATATCCCTCGTCGTGATAGGTTCTTGAAAACAAGCTCCGTAGCTAAAGAGCGTATGCTGATTTGGGCGAATAACCAATTCCGCAGTCCTTATGAACGCGAAGGTGTGGATTTACAATATAGCAACCCAAACGTGTATGCTTACTCTGGTAATTTCCATGCGATAAGTCATAACCGTGCTGGGTATCAAAGTCCTATCGATATGTATGTTGCTAATGCAGATAGCCCCGATGGTCAAGACTGGAGTCGAGTGAATGCTGAACTAGTAAGAGATTCTTACGCAGCAAGATCACTGCAATTCAAGAACTTGTTGCTCACTGAATATAGTAAAAACTTATCAGAAGATGACGTCCATTATCCACAATTAAGAGAGCTTCAAATCTTAAACCTTGATACAGGTGAGTTAGCACCACTTCAGCCAACCCTTATACAAGGCTATAGGTTTGAGGGAGATATGTACGAAGGTCATAATCTAGGTTATTTCACAGGAAACTATTATGTCCTCGACGAAGATGGTGCTTCATTACCAGTTACAGGTGTAATTGCATTTGACCCTATCCGAAAAACCATTAGTCCACTCGTTGAAGATAACAACCCAACAGGTGAATTAATTTCGAGTTATACAGGTGACCATGCCGCACTCTACATTTATCAAAGTAATGATGATATAAACAAAGCTCATCTATCTTATATTGACCTCAGAACAGATCAATATAATAGCGATAACCTGCTAGAGAATGGAGCCTTCGCAGAGTTTGATGTTGTAAATGGGGTACTGCGTTATTCAAATGGTGTGTTTGTCATGGGAACCACGCATAGTGGCCAATCATTACGAGTTTATCATAATCACGTAACTGGCGAGATTGAACTTCATGATGTTCCGCCAGCGGAAATTTTTGCACCTATTCCGCTTATCCGTTTTGAATATCAATAAATATCTGTCTTAGATTAAAACACAATACTATTAAGGAGAGGATATCCTCTCCTTATTCCCTATAAACTATCTACTGTGCTTACCTTTCCCTGCCTCTCTTATTGTTGAATTCATCTATTAGGCGTTAGGAGTTCATAATAAGGTTCTGTCCAGAACCTTCCTAGTTAGCACTTCTTAACTCGGAAATGCCCCTTTCTGAGTTGCGAGCATTTATCTATTCGGTTCTCTAAAGCGTAATTTGATCTATTCTTCCTTATACTTAGATCTCTAACTAAATTTGCTAATCCAGTACAAACGGCTGTGTAAGATTAGACCTGCAAATATCACGAAATTATCGGCGTCATTATTTTGCCATTGTAATGTTCAATGGCAAATAATGATCTGAGGTTGGGTGTACCCCTAACTGAAGTGTGTTAACCCACCATACGTCTCACCAAGTAAAAGTGCTTTTTACCGCGTTGAAGTAACCAGTATTGGTCGAATAACGGGAAGTTCAAGTTTGGGTTTTCTGCATCAACTTTCTCTCCATTCACACTGATGGCGTTGCTGCCAATCAGTTCACGGGCAATGCGTTTTGATTTGGCTAAGCCTGACTCAACCAGAAGCTCTAACAAGTCTCGCTCAGCACTTTGCATATTAGGCAAGCCATCGAGTTCCAACTGTTCCAGCTCGTTCAAGCTCAATTGCTGGACGTTACCACTAAATAACGCTTGAGTGATTCGCTCTGCACTTGCTAAGCCTTCTTCACCGTGGACAAAGCGCGTCATTTGCTCTGCTAAGATACTCTGTGCTTGCGGTTTGCCTTTGCTTTCTTTGTCTTGTGCTTCAATCGCAGTAATCTCATCGTAGGTCAAGAAGGTGTAGTAGCGCAGGAAGTGGTAAACATCGGCATCTTCCGTAGATAACCAGAATTGGTAGAAGGCGTAAGGTGAAGTTTTACTGGGATCTAACCACACTGCACCACCTTCGGTTTTACCAAACTTAGTACCATCAGATTTGGTGATCAAAGGTAGGGTTAGACCGAAGACCTGCTCACCATTTTGACGGCGAGTAAGGTCAATACCGCTAACAATGTTGCCCCATTGGTCGTTGCCACCGATTTGTAGGCGGCAGTCGTACTGACGGTTTAGTTCTGCGAAGTCGTAAGATTGCAGCAGTGCGTAACTGAACTCGGTAAATGAGATGCCTTGATCTGGACGTTGTAAACGTTGCTTAACGGACTCTCGGCTGATCATGGTGTTCACGGAGAAATGTTTACCTACGTCGCGGAAGAAGTCAATCACGTTAATCTGCTTCACCCAATCCGCATTGTTTACCATGATCATTGGCTTGCTGACTTGGTTATTCATCAACTGATGAATTTGGTTCGACAGATCTTGTACCCAGCCCGTTACGGTTTCTTCTGAGTTTAAGCTTCGCTCTGTGGCTTTAAAGCTCGGGTCACCAATCATACCGGTCGCACCACCAATCAGAGCGATGGCTTGATGTCCGGCATCTTGAAAGCGTTTAAGCATAATCAGTGGCACTAGGTGGCCGATATGCAAGCTACCTGCGGTTGGATCGAAGCCGCAGTACAAGGTTTGTGGTTCAGATAGCAGTTGTTGAACTTGGTCTAAATCGCTCGCTTGGGCAATCAAACCGCGAGCTTGTAAATCTTCAATCAGTGTCATCGTCTTATCTTTGTTTGGTTTGGATGTATTCAGATTAAAAGGCGATGCGGAATCGAGATATATCCCTAAAGGGACAGTTTGTTATCTTGATTGAGTGATCAGGTGGTTAAGAAACAACTGAAAGAACTCGCTTAACGACGAAACATTTAACTGCGCGTAGATGCGTTTGCGGTGGTTCTTAACTGTGCCTTCGGCGACATCTAGCTGCGTTGCAATCTCTTTGCTGTCATAACCCTGCGCGATCAATGCCGCGATTTCCTGTTCTCGTTTGGTGAGGACTGTTTCACCAAAAGATGCCAGTGAGGATTCAATCGCTACACGTATTTGTCCCGAGTAGGCGTTAGGGCTGAACACTGGCTCGGCGAGTATAAACTCGGTTTGTTTCCAGTGTTGTTGGCACAAAGACTGGATAATGGCGAAGTAAGATTTGAGCTTGGCTACTTGAGGCTTGGTGAAGCGCTTATCGTCCTGCATAAATCCAAAGTAGAGCATTACCCAACGCGTCGGTTCGATTTCGATCAGCATGCTGAGTTCATCCTTCCAGCCCGTTTGATGGTAAAACTGCTCACAGTAGGCTTGGTAATAGAGATCGTTGCGCGCGACGTCTTTGCCCACCACGTCTTTGAGTGTAAAGATGCCTTGTTCTTTGTTCGCGTTCAGCTTCTGATAAAACGGGTCGTTTTGAAAAGAGGTGGTGAGATAACGTTGGAACAGTAGCTCGCGTTCATTTTCAATCGAATCATACAGATAGATAGGATGTTTACCTTCGCGGTAGCCGAGGATCACCGCGCAATCAAAACTCAATAATGAAGCAATAACGCTCATGAGTTTAGGCGTAAAGCTTGGTGAGTTAAGAGCAGAAATTGTTTCTGAAAGTTGAGTGTTGAATGCGTCGTTAGGCATGGTGATTCGGGAGTTGGGTAAAGGTGAGATAAGCATAACGCAACAGGCTGTTACCCCAAAGTTATCTGTATTGGATAAATGAATTTGGCTTCTTGCAAATCATACTAAGTGCATGGCTGCAATACTTGAAGTAAGCCGAAGTTAGATTGTGTTGTGGTTCGTAACGCGTTTCTGTCCAGAGACGTGCTAGGTCGCTCGGCTAACAAGTGTGATCGGCTAACAAGGTTATGCCCCAAAGCGTTTCAGAAGCCATCGTACTGGCAATAGAATTAGCTAATGTGCACAACATGCACATTGCTCATAAAGTAACTACCGAGAAATACTTAGTCATTCGGATTTTATAAACAGTTATCCAGAGTGTGATTATGTAAATCAGGCAGAGCTATGGGAAAGGGTGGCATCTTACCTCGGGAGATCTTATCAATTGTCTTGGTGATTAGGCTAGTAGTGATGCTAGACGAAGATTGATAAGAAGTCAGAAGAGGGCATAGTACCTACGTCGTAGGGAAGGCCTGAACCAAGGTTTTAGATAAACGGTTAACAAATGCTCAGTGTGTGCGAAGCCTCTGTAAAGAGTAGAAACCCTACAGCTACATTAGGAATAGGTGGAGAAGTCGGAAACGGAGCTGCAACTAACGAGGAGAGACAAGATACAGTGGCGTTGAAGTTAGACAGTTGATCTAGGCCAACGAATGTTTGGTATACCTTGAACCGCCGTATGCGACCCATGCTTGTACGGTGGTGCGAGAGGACCGAGGCCGTGAGGCCTCCTCCTACTTGATTGCTTTATGACGAGACACTTAATCACTTACTTGTAAGCTAACTTTCCAAAGACAACCTTTCGCAATATCAAGATACTGTTTCGATAAATCACCGTTAGCTTGACCAATACAATCTACCCCTCTAACAAAACCATCGTTTGAAAGTTGTGAAGTAGTAATCAAGCGCAAGGCCGTCATTGCCTGTGAAAATATCCACAGTGTCATCAAGCTCTGAGCCACACAGCTGACACCTAAATCTGTAGTGCTCAGGCATGTACGATTCGTTTCTAGTTTCTAATGATCATTTGTTCGCGCTCTGGACCTACCGATACCATCACAATTGGCACACCCATTAGCTCTTCGATGCGAGTAACATAGTCTTGCGCTGCTTGTGGAAGGCTTTCAAACGTGCGGCAACCCGTAATATCTTCATTCCATCCGGCCATATCCTCATACACTGGTTTTAGCTCTGCTGTTTGTGGCCAAATAGGATTCTCGCTGTGTTCACCGGCGTAAGCAGTACAGATCTTAAGTTCAGATAAGCCAGATAGGCAATCTATCTTAGTCAGTGCAATTTCAGTCGCAGCTTGAAGTTCAACTCCATTGCGAGTGGCTACAGCATCAAAGTAACCCATATCGCGAGGACGTCCCGTCGTAGCGCCATATTCATTAGAGCTTTCGCGAAAGCTGTCTTGTTCCTCCATCGCAGTGACTAGGGTGCCAGTTCCAACTGATGAGCTGAATGCTTTGGCAACAGCAACAACTCGCTCGGGACGAAGTGCAGGTAAACCACTGCCGATGCCGGCGTAAGCCGCCGTTACATTGGAAGAAGTCGTCCAAGGATACTCGCCGTAGACGAGGTCGCGGCCGGCGCCCAACTGAGCTTCAAACAGCAGGTTAGCGTCTTTTGCTTGTAGCGATTTGAGTGGTTCTGTCACATTACAAATGAATGGACGCCATGCTTTCGTCACTTCAAGCAACCATTCTGTCATCTCAGAAGCCGATTGAGAGAAGTCACATTGAGGGTATAGCGCTTTCAGTTGAGGCATTTTCCAATCAAGTAAGAATTGAATGCGTTGCTCTAGAATCTCAGGCTGATTTAACCAACCCACTAGAATCCCTTTTTTCATCACACGATCGCCGTACGCCGGCGCGATACCTTGACGTGTTGAGCCATAAGCAGCATCGCCCAAGCGCTCTTCTTCTAGAGTATCTTCTAGTGCGTGCAAAGGTAAGCACAATGTCGCACGGTCAGAGATAGCGAGTTTAATTTTGATATTTGCAGCTTGTACTTCTGCGATCTCTTGGCTTAATGCCAAAGGACTGATCACCATGCCAGGGCCCAGAATCGCGGTACAATCAGGATTGAAAATACCACTAGGCAGTTGGTGCAGTTTGAAAGTACCGAAGTCATTTACAACGGTGTGACCGGCATTGTTTCCGCCTTGAAAACGAATGCTAGCTGAAGCCTCGGCTGCTAAAAAATCAACGATGCGGCCTTTACCTTCATCACCCCAGTTTGCACCCACAACAACAATAGATGGCATAATTTTCCTCCTGACTGATTGAGGAATAATGTTAGTTCCGTCAAAGAAATAAGAGAAATTAATATATTTTATTATCCTGATAAATTTTTCATATAAGATGAAGAGCTCAAGTGAGGAAATACGATGTTGGATATAAATTTGTTGAACACGTTTGTTGCACTAGCTCAGCACAAGCATTTCGGGAAAGCGGCTAACGCACTCCACATGACGCAACCCAACGTAAGTTTACACTTAAAGCAATTAGAGCAACTCACGCGGATTAAGTTGATAGAGCGGAGTCCATTTCAGCTGACTCTGGCGGGTGAGAGATTGCTAGAAACGAGCAAGAGAACCCTACTGGAGTTGCAGACTTGCCAAGCCGATCTAAATGCCATCAATGACCTAAAAATAGGAACCTTAACCATTGCTGTCAGTGACATTATTTCCCGGCTTTTGTTGATTCGTCCTTTTCAAAAGTTCAAAGCTGAATATCCAGGCATTGATCTCACTCTATTGAACACCACATCCTCTCAAGCATCAGGCTTAGTAAAGAGTGCCCAAGCAGACCTCGGCTTTGTTATTGCCAAAGAACAGCCCAAAGGGTCTCTGTACTTTACTAAATTACAACAACTCTCATGGTGTGCACTTGGCGATGGGTTCGTCATGCAACGCTTAGATAGCGACAAAAAAAATGAGATTAAGGGCGCAGAAATTGATGGGGAATTCACCCTGATTCTACTGGGTCATGATACGAGAACTCGAGACTTTATAGATGAGGGTTTACCTAGCCTTAATTTACCCAATTACAGGGTAATGGAAGTAGGGAGCGTAGACGCTCAGATTGATTGGGCCGAAGCGGGTTTTGGTGTGGCGATTATACCTGAATTTGCAATATCAACTAAGCCAAATTTAAACACCAAAGTTACTCCCTTAATGGACTTTTGTAACACCAGTCTCGGTTATATTGTGAGGCAGAATCAAGTTTTATCAAAAGCGACGAAGCAGTTACTAGGGTGGGTTGATGATGAAATTACTTTGTTGCAGAAAAGAGATAAAAAGAACGGAGAGATGTAGATGCTAAAGCTAGAACGTCACAAACACATTGTCAGTTTGCTTGGCCAGCATGGAGCATTATTAGTTAATCAAATTGCAGAAATACTTTCGGTTTCGCGTGAGACGGTTCGTCGAGATCTAACTGAGTTGGCTAAAAAAGGCGAGGTTGTTCGAAGCCATGGTGGGGCATTATTAGCAGAAGGTAATGCAACCAATGCTTCTGCTTATTCTGAACATGCCTCTCATGGTGTGCCGATGCTCCCAGATTTAGAACAGCAGGACTCATTTCATTATAGAACAACCATTGATGTTGAAAGAAAGTCCAAATTGGCCCGGAAGGCATTGCCCCTGATTAAACCGGGAGACAAAATTTTGCTCGATTGCAGCACAACTAATTGGTTTCTAGCGCGTCAACTTCCAGACATTGATCTTACCGTCGTGTCGCAGTCAACCGCTATTATTCAGATGCTGATGTCGAGAAAAGCGATGAGATTGATTGGGCTAGGAGGAGATTACTCCTCAATCGACGAAGCCTTTTTTGGCGATCTTGCAATCAAGAGCCTAGAAGACATGGATATTGATACTTTCTTCTTCTCCTGCCAGGGGTTTGATAAAGATCGAGGCATATTTACAGGTAGTCGAGCGCAAGCGACCTTATTGAGGCACATGTTCTTGGTCGCCAAGCAAGTGGTCATGATTGTCGATGCAAGTAAACAAGGACAGTTGGGCAAAGCTCATGTGTGTGGTTTTGGTGAACTGGATATTCTGATTACTGAAAAGTTCGAAGACCCATTGTTAGCAAAAGAGATGATTTGGCACAACGTGCAGACGATTTATGCTTAATCGCATGAACAAGCAAATCAAACAAGGCTGATTACGGATAAAGTAAAGGATTGGTAATGAAAGGCAAAGTGTGTGTATTTGGCTCCTTTAATATCGATGTTGTAGCAAGGGTGGACCGTTTGCCTTGTCCTGGAGAATCATTGTTAGCAAACAACAGTGTAACCAGCGGGGGAGGGAAAGGATCGAATCAAGCCATAGCGAGCTTAAGAACCGGAGCCAATGTCCATTACATAGGGAAAATTGGTGATGATACCTTTGGGCAGATAGGCCGACGCTACCTCAAATCTGTGGGCTTTAATGTTCTAACTTTGTTTTCTACGAATGAAAAGGCAACAGGCAATGCACTGATTTATGTATCAGAGTCTAGCGCAGAAAATATGATAGTCGCGGATCCTGGTGCAAACATGACAGTGACAGAAGAAGAGATCAACAAGTGTGTTGCCTCAATCGAGTGCGCTGACCTTCTGCTACTGCAACTAGAAAATAATCTCTCCGCTGTTCGTCAAGTGATCGACATTGGTTACAAAAACGACATTTTCATTGTATTAAACCCAATTCCGAGGCAACCTCTCGATGATGCCTTACTGGCAAAGGTTAACGTCCTTACACCTGACGCAATTGAAGCGAGCTATATGACAGGTGTAAAGGTTATAGACTTAAACAGTGCAGCCAAAGCAGCTGATATTTTGCATGCCAAAGGGACCCAATATTCAATCATTGCGCTGGGAGAGATGGGATATTTGCTCTCTCTAGGAGCGGAAAAAATCGCCATTCCCAATTTTAAATCTCAAGCTAAAGATACAACTGGCGTAGCAGATGCTTTCAACGGTGCGTTAGTTGGTCGACTCGCTAATGGAGATTCACTGAAGGATGCCGCAATGTATGCGTCTGCTTATGCTTCGGTCAGTGCAGAAAAATTCGGGGCATCTACTCCATTTGACCTCTCTGAAGTCGAAGAAAAACTAGCTAGTCTTTAATTGCCCCAAGTATAGTACCGGCTAGTCACTCCGATCTTATCCTCCTAGAATTCCAAGTGTGTAGAGACATTCCTTTTTCGATAAATGGCAGTTATACATAAACTGCCATCTCATATCCCAATTATTTAATATTAAACTTTTCCGCAAATCCCATTCGTAAGCCCTAGCAAAGACATCCAACAACTTGATTCGGTCATAAACGGAAGGAAAAGGAACTTTACGGTCATGACTGTTTTGGGTTGTTTGTGCCCATACTTGCCCGTATTGATGGGTTGAATGACTTTCAAGCCGCTAAAGGATAAATATATGTGAGCAAGTGACCAGTAATTCCGATGCAGAGCTTCTTACCGGTAAATGCATCGAACTCTCACAACGAGTCTTATCCATTTTATTTAGACTGAAAACCAATCAAAGCAAACAAGATTGTTTCCAAATCTAATACGGATAGAGAATTGTTATGAATTATCAAATATCGCCATCACTGATGTGTTTAGACATGATGAAAGTACCAGAGCAATTAAGCTTTCTAGATGAAAAAGCAGATATGTTTCATGTAGATATTATGGATGGACACTATGTGAAAAATATAGCCTTGTCTGTCGATTTTGTTCGCCAAATCAAGCCTTACACAACCATTCCTATTGATATCCACTTGATGGTTGCTGAGCCAATGGATTTTATCGATAACTTAATCGAAGCCGGTGCAGACAGCATTTCAGTGCACGCTGAAGTGATCAGCAGTTATGCATTTCGTCTAATCAATCATGTACGCAACTCAGGTAAAAAAGTCGGCATCGTACTTAATCCAGCAACGCCTATTGAAGTCTTGAATAACTACGCACATCTTGTCGACAAAGTCACTGTAATGACAGTAGACCCTGGTTATGCGGGCCAGCCATTCATTCCTGAAATGGTCGAGAAAATTAAAAAACTGAAACAGTTCCGAGAAGAAGGTAATTATCAGTTCCTTATTGAAGTTGATGGTTCATGCAATAAAAACACCTACAACTTACTGCTTAATGCGGGTGCTGAAGTTCTGATTATGGGCAGCAGCGGTTTGCTGAAGAAAGACATCCCGTTATCTGATACTTGGCAAATAATGCAAAACGATATCGTGCAATCACTGAGTGCATAAACCTTAGAGGAAGAGCTCATGAATGGAAAAGTGTGTGTATTTGGTTCATTTAATGTGGATTTGGTTGCCCGAGTGGATCGTTTCCCTTATCCCGGTGAATCTCTAGTAGCAAACAGCAGCATGACAAGTGCGGGTGGCAAAGGAGCAAACCAAGCGTCTGCCGCTCTACGAAGTGGCGCTAATGTTCACTATATCGGGAAAATTGGTGAGGATGCTTTCGGTCCTTTTGCAAGACGCTACCTTAAATCAGTGGGCTATAACGCATTGACCTTGCTTTCGAGTGATGAGACTGCAACAGGCAATGCACTTATCTTTGTTGCTGAAGGCAAAGGTGAAGCGGAAAACATGATTTCTGTCGACCCTGGCGCAAATATGACCATCACCGACGAAGAGATAACTCGATGTGCTCCTGCTATTGGTTGTGCTGATACCTTGCTTGTGCAACTTGAGAACAATATGTCTGCGATCAGCCGAGTAATTAATATCGGGCGTGAAAATGGTGCGTTTGTCATATTAAATCCAGCACCGTGGCAACCGATAAACAACTCGCTTTTGGAAAAAGTCGACTTAGTAACCCCTAATGCGTCTGAAGCATTCGCAATGACGCGGGTCGAAGTTACCGACTTTGAGAGTGCAGGTAGAGCGGCAGATGTACTTCATACATGTGGCTGCAAGAGCGTGATCATCACTATGGGTGCACAGGGTGCTTTGCTTTCCCAAGGAGATCGAAAAACCATTATTCCTTGTTTTCCGGCACAGCCTAAAGATACGACAGGGGCTGGAGATGCCTTTAATGGTGCTTTAGCTGCGAAGATAGCCAACGGAGATTCGATGGAAGATGCCATCAACTTTGCTTCTGCTTATGCTGCTGTCAGTGTTGAGAAGTTGGGAGCATCGACACCGTTCGATATATCTGAAGTGGAGCAAAGGTTGCACTCATTCCACAAAGAAATCGCATAAGTAAAAATATCAGGCAAATTAACGCCTATTTAAAATAGATAAAATTTATAACAAGTGTTGTTTTTATTTAATGGGCAATTATTTCGAATGAATAATTATCAGTTATTTAAGCGCGACAACCAAAATCTAATAACAAAAAATAATACACAAAAGGACCTTACATGAAAAAGTTATTATTGGCATCATTGATGATGGCCGCAATTCCTATGACTTCTGCGTATGCAGACGACACAATTAAGATTGGGTTTTCCAACCGAACAATGAATGGTGCTTTCTTTAGTGCAATGGATAAATATATGAAACAACATACCAAGGAACATGGTTATGAATATATTTCGACTGATGCGCGCAACGATCTAACAAAGCAAATGTCTGATGTAGAAGATATGCTTTCACAAGGTATTGATTACCTTGTACTTAACCCTCAAGACCCAGAGGCAGGTCTGCGTATTGCAAAAAATGCTGAGCGCAAAGGTGTTCCTGTAATTGTACTTGATAGTGGTATTCCTCTATCGGCCCCTGTTGTCACGCGAGTACAAGCAGATAACCAAAAAAATAACATCATGCTAGGTGAGTTTGCCGTAGACCAATACGGTTCAGAACCGATGAACTGTGTACTAGTGAGTGGCAACCAAGGCAACGTGGTCGGTGAAATGCGCCGTGTAAACTTCATGCGTGGTGTTATGGAGGCGCAACTTCGCAAATACAACCAAACAAACCTAACAATCCTGAGCCAAGGCTGGGGTGGTTGGGATCAGCAAGGCGGCCTAAAAGCGATGGAAGACTTGCTGGTAGCACATGGCGATAAAGTGAACTGTGCCTTTGCAGAAAACGATGAAATGGCATTGGGTGTGATTTTATCTCTCAAAGCATCAAATAAGCTTGATGACGTAAAAGTATTCTCTAATGACGGATATAAGAAAGGTCTAGAGTCAATTAAACGTGGCGATATTATGGCTACTGTAGGAAATAATCCAAATCAATTAACTGAAAAAGTGGTTGAAGTAATTGCAGAGCACGAGGCCGGGGAAACGCAATTCCCAGATTACTCTTACATTAAACCGGTACTAATGACGAAAACCAACATTGATAAGCACTTAGACCCAGAGTCATTCTTCTAAGTGTAAATACAAAACAATTTAATGCAGTTCAAATAAGCGCTGCATTAAATTGAAGTCAATCTAATTAATTTGGAAATAGGTACTGGTAATGGATGAATATGCAATTGTTACTAAGGGTGTAAAGAAAAACTTTGGTGGCGTCCATGCTTTAAAAAATATTAACTTACGAGTCAATCGAGGGGATATACACGCAATTGTTGGTGAAAACGGTGCGGGTAAATCTACTTTGATGAAAGTGCTTGCCGGTATTCATACCAAAGACAGCGGTACTGTACATATCAATGGTAAAGAAGTGCACTTTACGTCTCCAAAACAGAGTCGAGAAAACAAAATTGGCATTATCTATCAAGAGCTTGCATTGGCGCCTGACCTAACCGTCGCTGAAAATATATTTTTGGATGACTTAGGTTTTGGAAAAGTCACAGTAAGCAGCCGAGAGCTAAATAAAAAAGCCGATCGTGTACTTAAAAATCTCGGTTTCGATATCGACCCCACAGCGCTTGTCGGTTCACTGACCGTTGCTTACCAACAAATGGTTGAGATTGCGAAATCGTTGGCGAAAGACGTCAATATATTGATTTTGGATGAACCTTCAGCGGTACTGTCAGAGCGAGAAATCGACATTCTGTTCAGCCAACTGAGATTGCTTCAAGGTCAAGGCGTAACGATTCTTTATATCTCTCACCGACTAGAAGAAATATTCAGAATTTGTAATGCCATTACCGTTATCAAAGATGGTGAGACGACTAGAGAGTTAGACCCTGCTGTATGCACTGAAGACGACATCATTGCAGGTATGGTTGGCCGCAGTTTTGAAAACCTCTACCCAGAAAAATGCACCCCTCAAGACGAAGTTGTACTGAACGTTGAAAACATGTCGACGCACCGCTTATTGCGCGATGTGAGCTTACACATCCGCAAGGGCGAGATTGTTGGCTTGGCAGGTTTAGTTGGTTCGGGCCGCACCGAGATAGCACGTTGCTTATTTGGTATCGATAAAATGAGCCAGGGCAAAATCTTCAAAAATGGCGAAGAGATCTCTGTGTCTTATCCCGCGGAAGCGATGCGCCACGGAATTGGCCTTGTGCCAGAGAGCCGCAAAGAACAGGGAGCCATTCTTTCAAGGCCTATTCGAGAAAATACTAGCCTCGCAAACCTCGCTGGCATCAGTAACCGCTTTGGTATTTTGAATATGAAAAAAGAGAGGGAGGTAGGTGAGTTTTTCAAAGAAAAGCTGAAGACGAAACTGAATAGCATCGAAGATCCCATCTCCAGCTTGAGCGGTGGTAATCAACAAAAAGTAGTGATTGCCAAGTGGCTGAATACTGACTGCGACTTGCTCATTCTAGATGAACCAACACGTGGCGTTGATGTGGGCGCAAAGGTGGAAATCTACAACATTATTAGTGAGTTAGCGAGAAAAGGGTTTGCTGTCTTAGTTATATCATCTGAAATGCCAGAAGTGATTTCACTATCCAACAGAGTGTATGTGATGAGTGAAGGTTACCTAACAGCAGAGCTTAAAGATGACCAAATAACTGAAGAAAATGTAATGCGATATGCCATCCCTAAACGTGAAAGTGCGTAAGCGAGCATAACTCCGTTCACCATAAATAATATCTGGGGCAATGAACTACGTTGCTTCACATGAAAGATAGTATAGGAACATACCATGGAAACTATTCAGAAAACTGAGAATGTCTCTGCGACCAAAGACAGCAGTACATCCGTTTTTAGTGCGGATAAATTAATTAAGTTCATTAGCAACAATTCAACACTGTTGGTCTTCATTATTATGCTGATTTCTGCAGCGTTTTTGTCAGACCGTTTTTACACAGAGAGCAACATCACCAACGTACTTAGACAGAGTGTTCCACTTGGTTTAGCTGCATTGGGTATGCTTTACGTCATAATTACTGGTGGTATCGACTTATCCGTTGGCTCAATTATGGCTTTGGTCTCAGTTGTTGTGGCAGTGTTGATACCGGAGTTTGGGTTATTCCCTGCGCTGGTGGGTGGAGCCGTTTGTGCGACCTTGTTTGGTTTGCTTGCAGGGGTACTCGTCACTAGCTTCAATATTGCCCCTTTTATTGCGACGTTGGCAATGATGACCATCGCTCGTGGTGCTGCACTAATTGTTGCAAAAGGTCAGCCAATCTTTATTGATGATCCAGCACTTATCGACTTCGGCACTGGTTACTTCCTAGGACTGCCTCTTCCTGTTTATGTTTTCTTGGGTTTCGCTTTACTTGCTCACTTCATTTATAAGCACACAGTGTTTGGTCGCTTGGTTATCTCTATAGGTTCAAATGAAACCGCGACACGTTTTGCTGGTATCCGAGTAAATCACTACAAAATGGCAGTGTATGCAATCAGTGGTTTCGCGTGTGGTTTAGCCGGCATCTTAGCGTCAAGCCGCACAGGTGTAGGCTCTCCAGTACTGTCTATCGGTTTTGAATTGGATGTGATTGCAGCAGTAGTTGTTGGTGGCGCGAGCTTATCAGGTGGTAAAGGTACTGTGGTCAATACCATTATCGGGGTACTTATCATGAGTATGATCTCGAACTTAATGAACCTAATGAACATCTCTGGTTACAACCAACAAGTTGTGAAAGGCGTGATCATCATTGCTGCAGTAATGCTAGAGAGCTTTAAGTCTAGAGCTAAAGTCTAAACCGTTTATTCATTTAGTTATTGGTTACTTATTTTATTTATGCGTGTGCGACTAAGGGCTGTTATTTAAGTCTCCATTATTAAGAGCTTGGTTTCAGTCGCACAGTATCGAAAATGTATCGCATTTAAATCATTATTTATTAAAAATTGTTAGGAAATTACTATGAAAAACAATCTATTCACACTTGAAGGTAAAGTTGCAGTGGTTACTGGTGGTAAACAAGGTATTGGTAAAGTCGTCGCAAGCTATCTTGCTGATGCAGGTGCTGATATTGCTATCATGGATTTGTCTGATTCAACAGATGTAGCAAACGAAATTGCGGCTGAATATGGAGTGAAAGCAACTGCGTATACCGTAGATGTCACTAATGCAGAACAAGTGGCACAAGTGATGTCTCAAGCAGCAGCTGACCTTGGCACACTGGATCTTTTGTTTAACAATGCGGGTATCTGTTTACACAAAGAAGCACTTGAATGCACACCTAGTGAGTGGAGCAAAATCATTGATGTAAACCTAAATGGTGTGTTCTATGTTGCTCAAGCTTTCTCGCGCTACCTTGTGGCAAACAACAAAGGTGGTAGCATTGTGAATACAGCCTCAATGTCTGGCACTATTGTTAATATTCCACAAGCTCAAGCGTCTTACAATGCATCGAAAGCCGCTGTGATTCACTTAACCAAATCATTAGCGGTAGAGCTTGCACCCCAAGGTATCCGCATGAACTCAATCAGCCCTGGCTACATTCGCACAGAAATGACAGATACAGTGCGCCAAGATTGGCAAGACGCATGGGTTGATATGATCCCATTCAAACGTATGGGTACGCCTGAAGAATTGGCAGGAGCGGTGATTTATCTATTATCAGATGCATCAACCTATACCTCTGGTGCGGACCTAATTATTGATGGCTGCTTTACAACGGTTTAATGACTTGATTGTAATCGAAGCTTAAGTTCAAGAGCGTAGAACAACTACTAGCTACTTGAACTTGTAACAATGAGAGCCTTTCAGATACATACTTAGAAAGTAGATATTTGGGAGGCACATCTTTGATGTTCACGTTTTATCGAAGGGTCGTTGAATGTTGGAATGGTTAGATAAATATCAGGGTATTATTTTTGATTTAGATGGCACACTTATCGATTCTATGCCTCATCATCTTGATACATGGAAAACCACCGCTGATAAATTTGGTTTTCCTTATGAGAGAGTTTGGCTACATAGCTTAGGCGGTATGCCTGGAGATAAAATTGTAGATCTTATTAATGAGCGCTACCAACTTGCTCTGATTCCTTCTGTTGTTTCCGAGTTCAGAATGACAGTATTTAATAATTTATCGAGTCGGGGTGGTCTGATTGAGTGTACTAATAAGGTTCTTGAGCACTTCTTTGGGAAAAAGAAGTTAGCGGTGGGAACAGGAAGCCCACGAGCAAGCGCAATACAGCAGCTGCAGATAATGGGCATATATCCAAAGTTTGATTCTATTGTCACAGCAAATGATGTTGATAAACACAAACCAAATCCTGATACCTTTCTATTGGCCGCAAAGCAGATCAATGTAGAACCAACGCTATGTGTTGTTTTTGAAGATACTGAGCTGGGAAAACTAGCAGCACATAATGCACAAATGGATTGCATCATGTTACAAGGCGAGACATTACGTTTTTATCCTTGTAATTAAGGCGCTTGTTGACGAGTTGTGAGAACAAGTAGAGCATTATAAAGATGTAATTAAACGTACGGTACTTGCCTTGTATCGTAAACTAGAAAGCCTCACCAAACTGAATATAGTTACTAGGGCGTGTAGATCTTTGCTGTACATTTCGCGTTCAACAATACATCGGTAGCCACATCAACATGAATGCCAGCGATAACATGCTGGCATAATTCCTTTCTAGCTTGTCATATATACTTGAAATAGCTCGATAATGCTTAATTCTCGCAAAGGCATTTTCGACCAAGTGACGATACTTGTATAGACACCAATCCATACTGTCTTTGTCTATATCTTGTCCGTAAATGCATTTAGCAATTACCGTTTCTCCGCCACGTTCCTTAACAAAAGTACGGAAAGGTTCGCTGTCATATCCTTTATCACAAACGATGGTATTAACTTCATCGAGTTGTTCAACTAAGCTTTCGGCATGCACTATATCGTGGCGTTGACCTTCTGATAGATCAAAGCAAATCGGCAGGTCACCACTATCCACAGCTAAGTGGACTTTGGTTGAGTTGCCCCCGAGACTTTTTCCTATTTGCTCTGAGCTTTCAGTAGCTGCACCTACGCTATGCTGATGCGCTCGAACTATAGAGCCATCAAGAAAGACCCATTCAAAATCAGTCATGCTAGATAAGCTTCTGAAAAGCTTATCTAAAATCCTTTTTTTTGACCAAAGATTAAATCGTCTGTAAACGGTACTCCACTCTCCGAACTCAGAGGGTAGATCTCGCCAAGGAGTACCTGTCCTCATTCGATAAAGTATTCCTTCAAATGTCATTTGTAGTGGATAAGTAAAATTGGCCACTACATTAAAGTTTTTGCTATACCCCAGGTAATCCGTAAAACACTAATTTAGTAACTTATATAACACAGTTTTGTCCAAAACCGTCACAGCGGGGCAATTCGTAACTCTGTGATCACCAAGCAATTCTGTCGTACCTTAATTACCAAGCGACTTTGTCATTACATTAACTACCAAGGGATTTTGACGGAACTCATTTAGCTTACCTTTTAAAGTAATTAATGGAGCTTTAGAAGGGGCGAAGGATGTTCTATATGGATTCTAAATCCCAATTTACCGTCGATATTATCTGCAAAATCATCGATGGAAAAATCAGTATCAATAGCGCTACTACCTTGCTCAACAAGTCTCGTCGAACCGTTGAACGTTATCTCTGTCGATATCGGAAAGAAGGTATTCGCTTCATCATTCACGGTAATCGAGGGCGAACTCCAGCCAATAAGATCCCTGAATCGCTCAAGAAAGAAGTTCAAAGCCTCATACAAACTAAGTACTTCGATTTCAATTTGCAGCATCTTTCTGAAGTTCTCAAAAAGAATGAAGGTATCGTCATTAAGCGTGAAACTTTACGCTCTTGGGCACACGATATCCATCATGTTAAACGTGCAAAGCGACGTAGAAGCCGCGTCAGAAAGTACCGAGAGCGTATGGAGTTACCTGGGCTTATGCTTCAAATGGATGGGAGCCCTCATCGTTGGTTTGGGGATGAGAAATCTTGTTTGATAGCGATGATTGATGACGCTACGAGTGATATTCATGCTCAGTTTTTTCCCTCGGAGACCACTGAAGGCTGCATGAAGGTGATGAGAGCTTACATTGAGAAGCGAGGGATATTTAAGACGCTCTACGTCGATAGAGCGGGCATCTTCGGTGGTCCCAAACGGAGCAACTTCTCGCAGATGCAACGAGCTTGTGAAGAGCTCGGTATTGAAATTATCTTTGCTAACTCCCCACAAGGGAAAGGGCGTATCGAACGATCATTCGATACTTTCCAAGATAGGCTGGTACCAGAGCTACGAGTACGCAAGGTCACCGACATGGAGAGTGCAAATCGGTATCTACAAGAAGAGTTCATCCCTAATTACTGGGATAAAAAGGTTCGAGTTCAGCCCAAAAGTTCCCGCTCTGCTTTTAAGCGCTTACCTCCCAATTTAGATCTGAATGGCATCTGCGTACAAAAAGAATATCGAACAATACGACGTGATCATACGTTCGGCTTTAATAACAAAAGGTATGTCATCGATTCGCCCATTCGTTACTCTATTGAAAATCAAAAAATAGAGATCCGATGCCAGTTCGATGGCACATTCTGCGCTTATTTTGGCCACCGCCGATTAGATATCACGGAGTTGGTTGAGCCTCGTAAATGCAGTGAATATGGCAAAGAGGTTCAGCGGAAAATTGAAGCACTGGAACTCGTTGAACAGCTCGGCAGTATATCTAAAGCCGCCCGTATCCTTGGCTGTTCTCGCCAATCGCTTTATACCTATCAGAAAATCATGGCAGAAGAAGGGCCTATAGGTCTGAAACGGATCAATAAACCCCTCAAGCGCAACAAGAAGCGTATATCGGAGCATGCAGAAGACAAGATTATCGAGCTGACGCTACAGAACCCTTACTTTACATTGATGCAATTGATGATGGAGTTAAAACAACATGACATCACCGTGAGTATCGGCACGATTAAAAACATCTGGAAGGAAGAAAACCTTAATACCAGAGAGCTTAGGATTAAAAAATCACAATCGCTGAATATCGAGGTTTAAGGCGAGAAGTATCAATCCTAGCTAGAATGAAAGAGCATGACAGAATCGGTTGGTACTTATCCCGTCAAGATCCCTCAGTAATGACAGGGGCAATTCGTAACTCATAAATTCCCCTTTGTAAGTTACAACCGATAAGTCATTCATTTCATCAAAGCATCATTTTGCTTACTTCTAGTCATGCCTACAATCTGTTTGCGGGGTGGGAAATATTATATTTTTGCAGGCAAGATTATTGCTCTCTCCGTATCAGTATCAGTAATAGAAATCAAAACTTACAATTCGCATTGGGGAACGATTGCACCGTTTAATCTATCTACTGTGGTGCATGTAAATGGTTGATATAATCTTCTGATTATTAGTTATAAATGTTTTAGCTTTGAGTCTGGACTTGGCGATGTAATTGGTAGGTTTCCGTCTGTAAAGTGTTACGTTTAAGGAAAATAAATGGAAAACTGGAGTTTGCCGAGTACCTTTGAGTATGAAGGAAGGTTGGTAAAATACGGAATTAAAGGTGAAGGAGAACCTATTGTTTTAGTTCACGGTACGCCTTGGTCATCGTTTAATCTTAGACATTTGATACAAGAGTTATCGAGTGAGTATACGGTCTACTATTTTGATTTACTGGGTTATGGTGAATCTGACAAAAGTGATGCAGATGTATCTTTGAAAATACAAAATCAGCTGCTAGAAGCTTTATTAGATCATTGGCAGTTGAAGCTACCTTATATTGTAGGGCACGACTTTGGTGGCACGACAGTGCTTAGAAATCACCTATTGAATAAACGAAAATACAAAAAAATAGCAGTTATTGATCCTGTAGCGCTGTCTCCTTGGGGCTCACCATTCTTCAAACATATTGAAAAGCATGAGATAGCTTTTGCTGAAGTTCCCGACTTTATTCATGCCGCAATTGTAGATGCATACATAAAAACGGCCGCTTATCAGCCATTAAGTCAGGCAACAATTGATGGCATTCTTGAGCCTTGGTCTAGTGAAGAAGGGAAAAGAGCTTTTTACAGGCAAATAGCTCAAGCCGACTCTAAGTATACCGACGAGTTTCAAGATAAGTTTTCTGAAATTGACACCCCTACATTAATTCTATGGGGAGAAAAGGATCAATGGATTCCTGTAGAACAAGCTTATTTGCTACATAGTAAAATTAAAGGCTCTAAATTGGTTACAATACCTGAATCAGGGCACTTAGTTATTGAAGAAAAACCAGAAATACTAGTAAAAGAGATCAAAGCGTTCTTTGGTAAACGCATATAATAATCGTTTAGGGTTTGAAGATACTTTTCCTAACTTGGTAGAGGCGATTTAGTGCCATCATGCTAAATCGTTTTTGTCCAAAAAGGTGTTAGCGAGCACTGTAACAAGCTTTTTCTTTACATGATGTCGGGCAATACGCTGTATTGTCGACAACTATCAATGGATATTTCTAGGACAGGAATCAGAAGGCTAGATTCAAGTGCTTTATAGATGTGCCTATAGGGTACCAATGTATAGAGTTTTGTGCGGTTTCGGATAGAAAAACCCGCATAAGTATCTAGGAGTAAAGTTTACTTCAGGCATAGGTAGAACTGAGCGATGGGATAGATAGAACGACTACACCATGTGAACGCAGTGTAGTCGGGTGTTAGATATCTAGTACATTAATTAGAGGCTGAGTAAATTGTCACTCCAGGTCATGTTGATTAAACGGTGACTCATAATTGAACTTGGTATTCCGCCATGACTTATTATATCGCTAACGTCTTTGTAGGTTGTGATATGAGGTGAGTTTGTCCATTCCGATTCATCGGCATTGTGCTTCACGAAGCCGGATTTAAGGATTACTTTTTCACTACCTTTACTTTCAAGAGCGATGGTGACTTGATAGTCATATCCGCTCATGTCTTTATAAGGGCTGCGTAATGTAATCTGACCAAAATCTGCTAACGCCAATGGACTAGTGAAATCTTGTTGTACCTCAAAGTGGTTATAGCCGCGTCGAACTTGGTCAACTTGAGTATTATCTTCGTTAAACTCTACCTGAACATTACGAACACTAGAATCTAGACCGAGATCTCCGCAGGTATCAGAATGTTGGATAGAGATAGGGTTGGAGCCCTTAACGTAACTCACATCGTTTTTGGATACACTTGCTGCCAGTTCATTGCCTGTCCGAACATAACAGATACTAACGGGTTTGCTGATTAAAGGGGCTCTGAACGTCAGCGCTACCTCTGCCGCACTAATGCCATCGATATTGCGAAGCACTTCTTTCTCTGCTTTGTGCTCAATATTTTTAAGCTCAGACTCTGTATTGCAGCCGGATAGAAGTGTTACTCCGGCTATCGTCATTACAGCTATTGCGGTTTTTTTCATAATTCTCCCTTGGATTTGGCATCAGTTAATGAAGTCGATGTTGCAGGTTAGCTTAATGAACGCATGAGCATAGTGTTGTATTGGAAAATAACATTCCTACTTTCAGTGTGCTCTGGTTTGCAGTGAGTCTGGTTGGGTAATCCTTCCTGTCTATAGTGACACTTGAAATTAGATAATTTGGCGTTTGAGGGCGTTTTAAAAGGTAGTGTGGCTGAGAGTAGAAGTACGTAGAGGAAAGGACATAGGTAAAAAAGTTAGACAAATTAGCCTTATGAAAACGACAAAAATTATTTGATTTTCAATAGCTAGGTTTCACTCTATTTTCAGCTTGTTCTAACAACACAAATAATAGAGGTCATTGTGGCTGAGACATTGATTCGCCTGGGTGAAAAACGCTTCTACGACGATAAAGCTTTTCCTCGTGGTTTTGCTAAATCAGGCAACTTTACAATCTTAGAAGATGAACTATTGATGTATTACGGTGATACCTTGTCTGGTCTAGAAACTGGCAGGCTAGAGCCGATGAATCAAGAAGAAAAACATTTTCTCAAAGCGCTAAAGGATCCGAAAAAAGCGAATACTAAACTTGAAACAACGTGGTTGAAGTACATCAAGCATTCTCGTACTCGAAAATCCTTCTATACCTTCAATAGCAAAAAGATTACTACCAATCATAGTGCCTTTGAGCAAGAGCTTGCTTACGCTTACGAGGACTAACTCTAGCAACCTTTATCTATTGAGAGGTATTGTTCAAAAACGGATACCTCTCAATACTCTAATCTTCTGGCGTTAGAACGTCTTTCCTAGCATACGGCTGATCGTGCCATCTTTATCAATCAACTGGTGCTTTAGTGCGCCGATTACATGTAACACCAACACTGCAACTATGATATTGACTGCACTGTGATGGATAGTACTGCCCAGTTGTTGCAACCACTCAATCTTTTCACCCTCATTAATAATCACCCAACCGAAGATATCGACAGCTCTACCGCCAGCAGCGCTCATAGTGATGCCAGAAATAGGCATGGCGATAGTCGCTAACATCAAGATGCCATGTACAGCGTGGGCAATCTTTTCTTGCCATACTGGGCTGTTACTTAGACTTGATAGCTTGCCTTCTTTGAGTCTCCATGCAATGCGCATCGTCGCGACAATTAGAATGAGCACGCCAATGGATTTGTGGTAACCCATCAGCTCAAATTTGACTGGGCCTCTTTCCATTTCTGACATGATCAGGCCGACGATAAATACGCCAATGAAAGATACGCCGGCCAGCCAGTGCATTACAATGGTAGTGAGTGAAAGTTTTTTAGTGTTAGTAGCCATAATTCAATACCGATTAGTGAATTTATAAGCGTATTATCTATGAACTCTGTGAAACTAATAGGGGATTTACTGTAAAGTAACGTAAATTGACTCTCAATTGCATAAGGCATTGAAATGCAGAAACAAAATACAGAAGAACAGCAACAAGATATGCCTGGTAACGAGTCCAAAAATGGTCGAAAGAGCTTGAGCATTTTACTTGAGTTGCTCAAATTTGTAGGACCTTATAAAACTAAGGTGTTTGCCGCTTTAGTAGCCTTGTTTTTCACCGCAGGACTGACGTTGTCCGTTGGCCACGGCGTTCGTTTGCTTATCGATGAGGGCTTTTCCCAGCGCTCACTCAGCGATCTTAGCAGTGCGATTCAATTTATCGTTGTGGTGACTATCTGTATTTCTATTGGGACCTTCTTCCGGTTCTACTTGGTCTCGTCTGTGGGTGAGAGAGTGAGCGCAGACATACGCCTTGCGGTGTTTAACCACGTTGTGACCTTACATCCTAGTTATTTTGAAACCAATGGCAGTGGCGACATTATGTCACGTCTAACCACCGATACCACGTTACTACAAAGCATCATAGGGTCGTCTTTTTCTATGGCGATGCGCAGTGCTTTAATGTGTATTGGCGCAATCATTATGCTATTCGCCACCAACGTAAAACTGACCTTGATAGTGCTGGCTTCAGTCCCGTTTATCTTAGTGCCCATATTGGTTTACGGTAGGCGAGTTCGTGCACTCTCGCGTAAGAGTCAGGACTCAATGTCGGATGTAGGCAGTTATGCAGGAGAGGCGATTGAGCACATAAAAACGGTGCAAAGTTATAGCCGAGAGTCTGAAGAGAAGGCGTCATTTTCAACAGAGGTTGAGCGCGCCTATGAGATTGGGCGAGAGAGGGTGAAGCAACGAGCCATCCTTATCTCTGGAGTAATTGTGATCGTCTTTGGCGCTATATCCGGCATGTTATGGGTTGGCGGAAGCGATGTTATCCATGGCAAGATGTCGGCAGGCGATTTAGGGGCATTCGTGTTCTATGCCATTATGGTCGCTTCATCAACGGCGACCATCTCTGAAGTTTTTGGTGAATTGCAACGTGCCGCTGGCGCTACAGAGCGACTGCTCGAAATTCTCAATGTAGAAAGCCATATAGTAGCACCGGAAAATGATGCGCTCTCAACCAAGGGGGTGTCCGCAGAGGTCTCCTTTGATGATGTGTCTTTCTTTTATCCATCAAGAAAAGACAGTGCGGCCATTAGCCAGTTGAACCTGATCGCTGAAGAAGGCAGGGTACTGGCGTTGGTGGGGCCGTCTGGCGCAGGTAAAACGACACTGTTTGAACTGCTGCAACGTTTTTATGATCCCCAGAAGGGGGCGGTTAAACTCGGTGGCGTGGATGTACGCCGTTTTGACCCGAAAGAACTGCGTGACACCATGGCATTAGTGCCTCAGCAACCAGCGCTGTTTAGTCATGATGTGTTTCATAATATACGCTATGGTAAACCTAACGCAACAGATGAAGAGGTGATAGAAGCGGCCAAGAAAGCGCATGCGCATGAGTTTATTGTGAACCTACCACAGGGATATCAAAGCTTCTTAGGAGAAAAGGGGGTTCGATTATCTGGTGGGCAGCAACAGCGAATCGCGATTGCGAGAGCCATTCTCAAAGACCCTACAATCTTACTATTGGACGAAGCTACTAGTGCTCTAGACAGTGAAAGTGAGCATCATGTGCAAAAGGCATTAGAAGCCTTGATGAAGAATAGAACTACTATCATTATTGCTCACCGCCTTTCCACAATTCAACATGCTGACCAAATTGCGGTTTTAGATCACGGCAGATTGGTCGATGTGGGAAATCACGCAGAGCTATTACAGAGCTGTGATTTGTATCAGCGACTAGTAGAGCTGCAGTTTAAACAAGGCGCAAGAGAGGCTATTGAGTAGATGCGCTAGCGTGCAATTCGCGGATTAGTGAATGGCACTAATCCGTATCATAAGCTCAAGTAAACAACTTGAACCAACACGACTATTTCAGTGAATTTAGGTAATCGACCAATGCTTGTTGGTCTTGCGTGTTACTTAATCCAAAGAAATCTCTTTTCCTTTGCCGTTGAGATGAGCTTGTCGAATAGTAGTTGGGCAAAGCATCATTTGAGCTTATGCCTATACCCCATTGCGCCTTTTAGAATTGCAACCCTGCACACGCTATCTTTATATTAGGGTTCGAAAAGTGTGGTGGTCGGGCACCATGCTACGCATCGTTTTTTAAGTAATTCGGAATAACGATGGTTACCTGTTCGGTTTTGATCATGTGAGATTCAGCATAGAAACTTTGCAGCACGTCTCAGCTCACAACGCTTCCCTCTGTAGAATATGGGATGAATACTTCCCCAACTCTTAAATCCCTCAATGAGTCATGGCGTCATAGTCACACAGCCTGTTTACAATAAGCTGTTGTGACCGCCATAATGAGCACTGTGCGCAACTAGCGTCGTTTCGTTCCATTTGGATATTAATGGATGTGCACTTTTCTATACTGCGAGTTCAGGTTAAACATCGGAAGTAAACACCGAACACGCATATCCATAGACTTAGGCAGGGAGCGCCTGAATATTGTACGTCACACAAAATACCAATCTCTTAATTAAAACGTTGCTTAGATACCTAGGGGCGTTGCTGTTGTTATTGCTTAGTGGGTGTTCATCATTGAAGTATTCAACGGTGAGTGAGCAAGAGGAGTTGGCACTATGTGCTGATCCAAATTACGAATGGAGGCCAAAGTTAACGCCAGAGCAAATTATTAATACGAAGGCTATCCGCAGTTCAGTTAGTGATTACATTGCATTGAACGAACAACTGTTATCTCATCGCGAACGGATGTTTGTTGAGATTGAATCGTTGAAAGTGGCCTATTCAGAAGATAATCCTATACCATCTAAGGTACTAAACAGACTGAACCAAAAGTTAGCGGAAAGTGTTGAACTCTCCTATCAATTCGAAAACGTTTTGCAAAACAACTACTGTTGGTATGGCAGTCTCGAAGATGGGGAACAGGACTATTCATCGTTTATCGGCTTTATGTTAGAGCTATCAAGCGCATTGACACTCTATGATATCTACTTACAAGTTTATAGCACGGTGTACGAGAATCAGCGTCTAACTCGCTTCCTAAATCAAGGCGATAAGGGCTATGAAAAACCGCCAAATTCTTTGTCCTTGTATGCTCAGAATATCCAAGATTTTGCTAACTTGAAGAGATTGTCAGAACAGGTTGCTTTTTATCAAGATAACATCACCTACTATCCAAAGATCATCAACTCCTCGCAGCTGTGGTATTTAAAGCTTAATATTGAGCAAAGCCCTACTTTTCAAAAGATCCCTGACATGAAATTGAGTCAGGTGATGTCCAAACGCTTTGGTCATAATGTCGATATTGCCGCTTACGATTTAGAAGAGCTGAATCGCTCGGCAGTCAACGGAATTAGTGGCTTCTTCGGTAATGTGACTGGCTTGTTTGAATCGAGGAAGGGCTATCTCTACAACTCCCCCGAGGTTATACAAGATGTTAGTTCGCACCTAAAAGCGGGGGATATTTTGTTAGAAAAAACGCCTTTCCGGCTAACGGATAAAGTGATTCCTGGCTATTGGGGTCATGCGGCTGTTTGGGTAGGCAGTGAAGAGGAACTCACTGCTCTTGGTATTTGGGACCATCCTATTGTGGTAAAGCACCATCAACAAATACGTGACAGGGAAATGGTCGCAGAAGCGTTGCGCTCTGGAGTGCAACTCAGCTCTCTTGAACACTTTATGAACATCGATGACCTAGCAGTGATACGCGTAAGCAATCAGACACAAGAGCAAAAGCAGCAGGCGATTATTAATACATTGCGTCAGATAGGGAAGGAGTATGACTTCAATTACGATATAGAAACAACAGACAAAATAGTGTGCTCTCAACTCGTCTATATCGCCTATAGTGACATCAATTGGTCAACAGATAGGGTCGCAGGGCGATATACCATCAGTCCTGATGCGATTGCCACTCAAACGATAACTAATGAACAGGTTAGTATCGAGCTTCTGTATTTGTCCAATAAGCGAGTAGACCAGGATTTGTCGCTACAAATGTCGAAAGTTTTGTTGGCCGAAGAGTAAAACCTCACTTTCATTTGGGAAGGGATAACCTTGTATAAGAAGTTTTTAGTCAGCTTAATGCTACTGTTTACCGGCGGTGCAGTATCAGGGGAGGTGGATAACTACTACGGTTGGGGAAAAGAATTAAAAGATGAAAAAAAGGCTTTTAATCAATACCTGAACGTGACGGTTACCCAAGTTTTAGTTGATCAGAAATCCAAATTTTCTACAGCGCAGTGTCCCGATGTTGCTGAGTGGATAATGCGAAATCTTGGTGCGCAACGATATCCTCTAGCCTATCGAGGCGTGTTAAACTCAGATATGGAAATCTGGGCTCAAGAATCCCCTTTGTTAGATCGGTTACCTGCAGTTGGAGTATCTTTAGACCAATATGCTTTGGATAGTATCTATTCCCCAGTGATGCGCACGGCTGGTATCAAAACCGACCTTGACCATATTACTAATGTGAACGGCACATATATTGGCACGGATAAAATCAGCCATTTTTTGGGATCAGGCTATGAGTACTACAAGCGCTACCGAAAAGCGATTCACTCAACATCACCGGAACTGGCACAGATGGAAGCTATTGCGTGGGCTGACTCGATGGAAGGTGGATTGTTAGGAATGAAGGTAGTCGGCGTCTACTCCTATGCTGATCTTGAAGCCAACTATCAAGGCTTTTTGTTTGCGAAGAATCTGTGTGATAAACCGTATATCAAACAAGTGGATTCACAGTGGCTGTTGACGACCCCTATTGAAGTAGAAAACTATGTTAATCCCAACTGGGATGAGTCCTTCAATGTCTCAGCATACAGTAAGTCCAGGCTAGAGAGTGTAAAAAATAACCTAATCAACTTGCCCGTTTGTGAATTGAGAAATGGGGCTTGGGTAACAATGCAAACAGAGCAGTATAGGCTGTTCGATCATTCCCCGAGATCAAAGCAAAGCGACTATTTAAATACGAGCTTTTCAGCGCAGTTGTTTTACTTGGCCCAACAATACAAATACGCACCTGATACATTGACTGCTGAGTATTTGCACTCCCAGTTCAAAGAGCTGAATATTACCCAATCTCAACTCGTGGCATGGGCACGAAACGTAAGTGCACCATTGCAGTCAGACTTTACACTGTCAGCGCTTTGCCCATAAGAGGCATGGACTAAGAGCGCAAGTATAGCTATGGGCTTGATTAGAGGTAATTGTTCCCTGTTATCTTTTGGTTTGAGTTGTATTTCCGGCCTCTAAACAACTAATGTTAGTAGTGACACCATTGTAAATTATGTGGGTGGTTACTATGAAAATATTGAGCGTTAGCCTTGCATTTTTGTTGTTGCTTACCTTAGCGTCGAAAGGCGTTTATAGTGATAACAAACAAAGGGGTTATGAAAACTTGTCTTCAGTACATTTTGTATCTGAAGCTATTAGCGAACACGAAAGACTTCATTTGATATTTATGCGTGAAGAAGAAAAACTTGCTCGTGATGTTTATATAAAACTAAGCATTGAGCACCCTGAAACGAAAATATTTGGCAAAATTGCAATAGCTGAAACTCATCATACTGGTAGCGTTTTTGATGCGTTAATGCGATTTAATATCGACGATCCTGTTGTGAATGAGAACGTTGGAGTATTTTCAGGGGAGGAGTTTGGTTCGTATTTTACTGAAAAATATACAGATCTTACTAACCAAGGGCTATCCAGTGAGTTGGATGCGCTTTATGTGGGAGCCTTCATCGAAGAACTCGATATGTTAGACATAAAGACTTGCCCGAAAGTGATGATAGAAGAAATCGACTCAATTAAAGGCTCGAATGATTGTGGTTTAGTCTACACAAACGATAAAGTGATTAGCTCGCTTTACGGGCATTTAATCGCAGGTTCGGAAGCTCACCTCAAAGCCTTTGTTTATAATATTGAAAAATACATAGGAGAAGGTGCATATCAAGCGCAGGTTCTCCCTCAAGAAGATATTGATGACATTTTAGGTCGATAAAGAGAATGACATCTAACCTAGTAAGCAAAGCTACTGTATTTTAAATATAGTAGCTTTGCTTTTTTGAACCGGGCCAGAAAATGTGGACTTCGGAAAGGGAAGGGATTATGCGGCCGGTTCTCTTTGAGCATGTGGATTACAAACGAGCCAGCACACCCTGTCAGATCTAGTAAATTCTTGAACTGAAAATAATAGATTGCGTACTCGCTAATCTTATTTAGCAGCCTTCTGGATAATAAACATCTCGTAGCCAAACTCACTCAAGTAGCGCTCAAAGATGCTGACTTCTATTTTGATGTCATTGAGCGCATTGGAGTCGGGCATGCTTGGTGCTAACTCGATGGCTCTTTGCTTCAATGGTAGGTAGTAGTTTTCCCATGCTTGTTGGCTTAGCGGGAAATGTTCAACAACTTTATAGCCTGCCGCTTTTATCTGCTCCAATCGAGCATCAACGCTCACCATGTCAGGGTATTCGCCCTTCCAAAACTCTTGTAATTCAGGGGTAGGTGTGTCGGTAAACCATACCAAATCGCTGAGCATCATCACGCCATTGTTTTCAAGCAGCGGTCGCCACTCTTTGAGCGCACTTTTTACACCCATAATGTACGCACTGCCTTCAGCCCATATTAAGTCAAAACCTTTATGCTCAAAGGGCAAGTCGGTCATGCTGGCACATACAGGTTTGATGCGATCGTTTAAACCGTCTCCAGTAAAACGTTCGACTAATCTGTCTAACGCGGACTGCTCGTTATCGACTACCGTGATTGCTGCTTGAGTATTGTTGGCCAATACCGTTGTGGCCAATCCCTTGCCCGAACCTATCTCTAGTATGTTACAACTAGTGAGCGGTACTAAGTTGAGGGCTTTTAGGGTTTCTTGTTCGCTGCCTGGACCCCAGCGGTCGAGTGTTTCGAAGACCTTCATAAAGTCGGCCATGTAGTCTTGATGTTCGTTCATGTCTTTTGACAACCATTTTAATCTGAGGGCTTCTTTTTCTTCAAAGCCTTGTTTAATAAGCCAATCCAAGTGAGCGTCTGGTGCCACTTGATTGGCACTTTCATGCCATGCTCTGTGGTTACCTTCTCCGAGGAGTGCTGCTAACACATCTCTGGAGTGCTGTTTATGCTCGATCTCTTTGTCGAGTTCCTCTAGGCGGTTTAACAATAGTGGTCTGTCTATCTTTGCTTCTAGGCAGCCTTTGCACTCCTTCAAGGTTAACCCTGCCGCTTGTAGCGTCTGAATCAACAACACTCTTTGCACGTCTTTATCGCTGTAGACGCGATAACCATTGTCTAACCTGACTCCACTGATCAGCTTCAGCTTCTCGTAGTAGAGTAAAGCGGTACGTGACAAGCCGACTTTCTGAGCCAGTTCTGATATGCGGTACATAGGGTGATTCCTTACGTGGTTGCCTCTAACTTAAACTGTAAAGCAATAGACAGGTCAACACCAAGTCGTGATTTCTTCTTCTTTGATTTACGTGGAAAAACTCATCAGGTCAGATCAGGCTAGGGATGTTGGGTGAAGAGGTGATGTAGAGAACTGAATGGAACTAACGTTTGAATGGGATAAAATGGCAGTAAAATCCATCTATAAAGTTTCTATTTTAAATAGACGTTATCATTATTAATAAAAGTCATTTATCACTTAGTAGACATCTATGATTGACATTATTTAATAAGTTATGGATATGAGTAATTCAATGTAGTTGAATAATATTCAACCAAAGCCATTATATATTTGAATGCATCTTAATATATAAAATAATACAGATACATAAAGTTATGTTTAGTTATGAAATAGACAGGGTTTATATGGTCAATAAAAACCAATTGAAACAATAGCTTAGGCTGGTTGTTCGCTGTGAATTTAGCATATCTATACACTGAATAAATAAATTGTAATAGCAATATATAGGTCGGGGTGTTTAAATGCTTTCGATCTTTGACTAAGTAGATTAATACATTGAAACTTAATTACTTCGATCATTGTCTCAAAACAAGCATTTGGCTTAGTTCTATTTTTTGTGTTGATGTTAATCATCTTTAAATAAGTTGAGTGCTACCTTTATCTTCGTGCTTATGACTCAGTCATACGCCAGTTCGTTAATGTGAATTAAATGAGAAATAGAGTGTTAGGATCTTATTTTACTCGAGCCTGGGTTATTCCTGTGTGCTTATTCAGTTTAACTGCCTGCGACAATCAACAGGCACTTGTGGCGGAACCAGAATCGAGACCAGCCAAACTTATTATGGTGTCTGCGGGTAGCGACCGCTTTGAGCGCGTGTTCCCTGCTTCCACACTTGCGGGCGATAAGGCCGTTTTGGCGTTTCGCGTTTCAGGGCAGGTGATCAATCTGCCAATCAAAACCGGACAAAAAGTAAACAAAGGTGACTTGCTTGGGCTTTTAAACCAAGAAGAATATGCGCTGTTTTTAGCTGAAGCAGAAGCTGAATATGCCCTTGCTAATGTGCAGCTTGAGCGCGCTAAAAAACTGATCGCCGATCGTGTTATATCTGAACAAGATTACGATCAGGCTGTTGCTGCTGAACAAGTGGCTAAAGCGGCATATGAACAAGCGAGAGCAAATTTTCAAGATACGCGCTTAGTCGCGCCTTTTGATGGCACCATTTCCATGAGGCACATCGATAACTTTGAATATCTTGAAGCTAAACAAAGTGCGATGAATATTCAATCGGACTCTTTGTTGAGAGTGGTATTCCAGCTTCCAAACTCGATGGTGAATCGCGTGAAGGGTGCAGATGCAGAATTTTCTATGCAGTTTGATTCTTACGCTGGTGAGACCTTCCCATTGGTGTTTCAAGAAATTGATACTGAGTCAGATTCCTCTACCGGTAACTATAAAGTGACCATGGTAATGGAAAGGCCAAATGATATTGGGATCATGCCTGGTATGTCAGGTGACGTGACCCTTTCCCTTCCTAGGGCTAACCCTTCAACACTCCCTGATTCTTCAGTATTTCCTTGCGAGGAAAACTGGTGCGTTTGGCGAATTGATGAAGAATCTCGCACAGTTAAAACCCCTGTGATTCTTGCTGAGAATGGACAGTTGATTTCGGGCCTAGATGATGGCGACCAAATTGTGTTGTCAGGTGTGAACCAACTATCAGAAGGCATAAAAGTACGTGAATGGATTAAGGAGAAAGGGCTATGAGTTCTTTCAAATCCCAATCTTTAAAGTGGCTATTTGTACTTGCTACCCCTTATTTCCTGAGTGGTTGTGAACGCCCAAGCGTCGAGCCTAAAACTCGATTGCAAACTGTTGAGTTGCTTCAGCTGGCCACGAGCTCTACTGCGGATGCTTTGATGTTTCCTGCTATCGCGGCGGCTGCAGAGCGTGCACATTTGAGTTTCCTTGTTTCTGGTGAAGTAACAGAAGTACTAGTAAAAGAGGGAGATCGAGTGTCAAAAGGTGACGTTATCGCCAAGTTAGACCCTCGAGATTTTAGGATTGCAGTGCGCAATGCCGAAGCAAGCTACACCGCTATCAATAGCCGATACCAAAGATCAAAGCCGTTACTTGAAAAAGGGTTACTGGCTCAATCAGAGTTTGATGAATTGTCTGCTAAGCGCCAGATGGCAAAGGTAGAGTTAGATTTTGCTCGTTTGTACTTGGAATATACGCAATTGAAATCGCCGATTGATGGCATGATTTCTCGAGTCAATGTTGAGCAGTTTGAGAGTATCACTCTAGGTCAGAATATAGTGAATGTTCACAATATTGATGAGGTGGATGTACTGGTGAAAATTCCAGATCGCTTGTTTATCAATAAACCGTCTCAGCAAGAGATTTGGCAGGCAAAGGCAAGTGTTCAATCACCAAGTGGACAACTGTTTGATGCGACGATCAAAGAGTTCACTACTGAGCCAGATCCTACATCAGGGACTTATACCATCACACTTACCCTGCCAATGCCACAAGATGAGCTCATCTTAGACGGCATGGCGGTTGAAGCCTTTAAACCAAAGAACATATCTGGCATGGAATTAGGTCCAGTTTCTAGCGTGCCTTATCAAGCGTTGATCAATGCGGATGGGGACACCCTCATTCGAGATGAAAAATACGTTTGGGTGTATGACAACAATACAGTAAGAAAACAAAAAGTAACAACGGGTGCAATAACAGGCAACTCAGTGCAAGTTATTGCCGGATTAGAGGGTGATGAAATCATCGTTGTTAAAGGGTTATCGCAATTGCGAGAGGGCGCCGAAGTGAAAGTGACAAATATGGGGGCAATGCAGTGAGTTCTAATAAGAGTGATCAAACCACCGCTCAAACAGATGAGCAAGTAACCGGTATTGCCGCGTATTTTATTCGCAATAAAGTGATCAGCTGGATGATCACTCTTATCTTCCTTATTGGTGGTGCTGCCGCATTTTTCGACCTAGGTCGTTTAGAAGACCCTGCATTTACGATTAAAGATGCAATGGTTGTCACCAGTTACCCAGGGGCAACGCCGGAAGAAGTGGAAGAAGAAGTGACTTATCCATTGGAAAAAGCTATTCAACAGCTGACCTATGTGGATGAAGTTACGTCTATATCAACTCGTGGACTGTCCCAGATCACTGTGACGATAAAACGAAACTACACTTCGGAAGATCTTCCTCAAATATGGGATGAACTGCGCCGAAAAGTCACCGATATTCAGGGTTCTTTACCCCCAGGAGTAAACACTCCAGCGGTAATTGATGATTTCGGCGATGTGTATGGGGTGTTGTTGGCGGTTACTGGCGAAGGCTACTCCTATAAAGAGTTACTTGATTATGTGGACTATCTACGCCGAGAGCTAGAGCTCGTTGATGGTGTCAGTAAAGTGTCTGTGTCTGGTGAGCAACAAGAGCAAGTATTTATCGAGATGTCGATGAAGCGCATGAACGCTCTTGGTATTGCTCCTGAAACGGTATTCAATTTGCTGAATACTCAAAATACCGTGTCATCGGCAGGAGCAGTAAGGGTTGGCGATGAATACATCCGAATCCACCCTACTGGGCAATTTGACAGTGTCGAGCAATTGGGCGACCTCATCATCACTGATGAGAGCACGTCGGGTTTGGTGTACTTAAAAGACGTTGCCGAGATAAAGCGTGGATACATAGATGTTCCTACCAATGTGCTGAACTTTAACGGCAATATGGCGTTAAATATGGGCATTTCATTCAACGCTGGCGTGAATGTGGTCTCTATTGGTGAAGCACTTGATCAGAAATTGGCAGAGTTGGAGTATCAACAACCTATCGGCATCAACATTGATGAGATCTATGCTCAGCCAGGAGAAGTGGAAAAATCGGTAAGTAGTTTTGTGGTCAGTCTTGCTCAAGCGGTTGGTATCGTGATTGTGGTGCTGCTGTTCTTCATGGGCGTGCGCTCTGGGGTATTGATTGGTCTGATCCTATTGCTGACCGTTTTGGGTACGTTCGTGTTCATGAGCTACCTTGGTATAGAACTACAACGTATTTCTCTTGGTGCACTGGTGATTGCCTTGGGGATGCTGGTGGATAATGCCATTGTTATTGTGGAAGGCATATTGGTCGGTATGAAGAAGGGGCGCACTCGACTTCAGGCCGCTACGGATATTGTCACGCAAACAAAGTGGCCTCTACTGGGCGCGACCGTCATTGCGGTAACGGCATTTGCTCCTATCGGTTTATCTGAGGACTCAACGGGCGAGTACTGTCGTACCTTGTTTACTGTGTTACTGATCTCTTTGATGCTGTCGTGGTTCACCGCGATGTCATTGACGCCATTTTTTGCGGACCTGTTCTTTAAGGGACAAAAAGTTGAAGCAAATGAAGAGGGCAGCCAATACAACGGCTTTGTATTTGTCATCTATCGTAAGTTTCTTGAGTTTTGCATGAATCGTGCTTGGCTGACTATCTCAGCGCTAATAGTGATGTTCTGCACAAGCCTGTATGGATTTAGTTTTATTAAGCAGTCGTTTTTCCCTGCGTCTACCACACCTATCTTTATGTCAGATATCTGGCTACCGGAAGGCACGGATATTCGTGCGACTAACGCTAAGCTGCAAGAGCTAGAAGAGTGGTTGCTGGAGCAAGAGGGAGTTGAAGATGTAACGACGTCCGCGGGTGAGGGTTTGCAACGCTTTATGCTGACTTACACGCCAGAGAAAAGCTATGCAGCTTATGGTGAAGTCACCACTCGAGTAGAAAGCTATGAGGTGCTTCACGGTATTATGGCGAAGTACATCGAACATTTGGATACCAACTACCCAGAAATTGATCATCGACTAAAGCAGATTGAGATGGGGCCTGGAGGCGGAGCGAAAATAGAAGCAAGAGTGATAGGTTCCGATCCAACTATATTACGAGAGTTGGGTGCTCAAATTATCGATACGCTTAATAATGATCCTGGCGCTCACAATATTCGCCATGACTGGAGAGAAAGAACCAAGGTTCTAGAGCCGATCTTTAATGAAAGTCAGGCTCGTCGATACGGCATTACTAAGGCCGATATAGATGACTTCTTACAAATGTCGTTTTCTGGAAAAACAGCAGGTCTGTACCGTGATGGTACAACGCTAATGCCAATTGTTGGGCGTTTAACAGAGGAAGAACGCGTTGACTTTAGAAATATCGATAGTCTGAAAATCTGGAGCCCAGTGCTCAATGATTATGTGCCTTTGCAGCAAATGTTGATGGGTTATGAAACCCGCTGGGAAGATCCAATCATCATGCGTAAAGACAGAAAGCGTATGCTGACGGTGTTTGCTGATCATGACATCTTAGGTGATGAAACCGCAGCGACATTGCAGCAGCGTATACAAGAAAAAATCGAAGCCATCGAGATGCCACCGGGTTATAGCTTGGAATGGGGAGGGGAGCTTGAATCTTCAGGTGATGCTAAAGGGGCGCTCGCTTCTAGTATGCCAATGGGTTATCTGTTTATGTTTTTGATTACAGTGGTCTTGTTCAGTTCTGTTAAAGAGCCATTGATTGTATGGTGTACCGTACCATTGGCCATTGTAGGCGTAACTTGTGGTCTGCTGTTGTTTGACACCCCATTTGGTTTTATGGCCTTACTTGGTTTGTTGAGCCTATCGGGGATGCTATTGAAGAACGGAATTGTATTGATTGATCAGATTGAACTTGAAATGCGCTCAGGAAAGGACCCCTATCTTGCAGTAGTAGAAGCCGCAATGAGTCGTGTTAGGCCGGTTTGTATGGCTGCGATTACAACGATACTGGGCATGATTCCATTGTTGCCGGATATCTTCTTTAGACCGATGGCGGTAACTATTATGTTTGGTCTGGGCTTTGCCACAGTACTGACTCTGATTGTGGTGCCCGTGTTGTATAAAGTGTTCCATAACATCAAATACAATGGTGAGCCGACCAAAACGGCTGAGCTAGCGAGCGACGTTTGATAGTTTAGATAACAAATAAGGTTGATCGCGGATTCGCGGGAACCAGAAATAAACGGTAGTGAGTGATTGGATTGCATGGGTAGACGCAACCGGTCATGAGCTGCCGTTTTCGTGTCTAATGATTGCCTTTATCCTTAGTATTCAAATCTTCTAGTAAGCTTTAGCCACTCAACTCCAGCCTAATGAAATATAATTTTGCCCCGGGTTTCATTGTAATTCACTCTCCGGTAGGAAATTATCAATGAATGACATGTACTAAGGTGCATAAATAACGGACCGAGAGAATGGAGTGCATGGAACGAATTTATAGGCGGAATTTAGCCATATTGATGTATGTACTGATTGCCCTTGGTGGCATCGTCGTCGATATTATTGTGCCTTCACTTCCCTCAATTCAAACAGCACTAACAATTAATGAGTCCTTAACTCAGTGGGCGTTTACCGCCGCTATTTTAGGATTTGGTCTAGGACAAATAGCCGCAGGGTTTATTGTCGATGCCTTTGGTCGAAAAGTCCCTATGCTGGTGGGATGCTTTGTTTTACTGGTCGCTCTTTTTGCCGCAGCCAATGCGTCCTCCATATTGATTTTGGTGACACTTCGTTTAGTACAAGGCCTTGCTGTGTCTTTGGTTGCGGTTGGTGGCAGGGCGGCTATCAAGGATATGTTTCATGGTGAAGAGTATTTACGTGCGGTCAACTGGATCACTATATCCTTTGCTCTAGGGCTGACTTTATCTCCTTTTGTGGGAGGTTACCTAGAGTCTCATTTTGGTTGGAGCACGGTGTTTTATGCCTTGATGGGGTGGGTTGCCTTGGGCGGACTATTGCTTCTGGCGTTTTTTAAAGACTCGCACACTCGAACTCGACTCAATGTGAGTTTTGTTAAAGGAAGTCTGTCTGAGATTATTGGCAATGCAAGGTTTCGTCGCGTGGCGATTATCTGCGGCATCCTTTACAGCATCTTACCTGCGTTCAATACCGTAGCCCCGTTTCTAGTACAAGGGACTCTGGGTCATACTCCGATTTTCTATGGCAAGATAGCGCTGTTTCTTGGCGCGTGCTGGCTGGCGGGCAACTTTTGTAATCGCGTATTTTTTTCAGTGGCAGCAGAGCAAAAGGTAAAGATATCCGCTAGCTTTGCGGTAGTGGCCGTGACTCTGGGTATTGCGTATCAGTGGTATTTTGGACTGAGCTTACTCGCCTTTGTATTGCCGGTAGCGGTCGTGATCGTAGCGCTAGGTGTGCTATTCCCCCTATTCTTGGGTCAAGCATTGTCGCCGTTTCCTCACCTAGCCGGCATTGCTAACGCCTTGGTGTTTTCTGCGTGCTGGTTATGTACCGCGCTGATTTCATTTATTGCATCAAGCCTATCAAGCTCTTCTGCTTTACCTTTGTTAAGCATGTACGCCGTGCTGCTGTTGACCATGGTTTTGATTTACCGTCTAGGGCGAGAGCAGTTCTCTAAACCGCAGAGGTAAAAATGCCAGATGGTATGATACCAATCACACTAAGTAAGTGATCAGAACTAGCGTAGGAAAAATTCTCGAGGACAAGGCAGGATTTTTCGATAAGTAGTTATTCTACAATCAAAAATTCTAACGCAGTCATCGAGTATTTTAACAAGCTAGGATGACCAGTTATTTAGTACGATTGGTATGAGCATCTGGCTATCGAATACTTCTTTATAAAGTGACTTAGTCACGCTTCCACAAGATATGGCAGAACTTGTGGTCAGGGTCGCGTGACACTAACAGTCTTGCGAACACGTCATCCAACGTATCATCCGCTTCGTTTACTAGGCCGATCTTGATTTCGGCGTAGGTTTCTTTGTCAACTTCAAACCCTACGTGTTGAACCCAATCATCACCCGTTTCAACCAGCTCTGCAGCACCTCTATCTTCAAATTGAAGAGTGAATAGAGCCACATCAGCAGCCTCTAGGTTATCTGGAGCCATTTCGAGAAAAATGTCGTAAGCGGTATCGATGGTGTCATCGTAAGACAAAAGTTCAGTCATTAGATTTCCTTAGCGGTATCTTTGATAATTAGCGCGATTGTACGCCTTAATTGTGTCAATTAGAACAGCCCAAGCTGAGGTGCATTGATATCATCAAACTTTAACCCAACGAAGGGCAAGATGGCATCGGCAATCGGCTTTATCTGTTTATCAATATAGTGTTCGTAGTCAATCGAGTTCTTCACATACTCAAGAGGCTCAGGGCCAATGGTGGTCATCATATATGAAATACGACCACGGTTTTGATATTGCAGTGGTCGCCCTAGTTGCTGGTTAATCTCATCGGCTAAACGAGCAGCGCGCACTTGCGGTGGAATGTTCTTCTGATACTCATGAAGCCTTCTGCGAAGCCGCTTTCGATACACAAGTTTGTTGTCCATTTTGCCGCTCTCAACGTGTTCAACGGTATCTAAAATGAATTGTGTGGGATCGGACCCAGCAAAGATAAGCTCGTAAAGGTGCGCCTGAAAATCTCGCGCAAGCTCAGTCCAGTCGCTACGGGCACTCTCTAAGCCTTTAAACACGATACGTGAGCCAGATTCTTGAGTAATTAATCCGGCATAACGCTTCTTTGAACCTGTTTCTGAACCGCGAATCGTAGGCATGAAAAATCGAGAAAAGTGGGTTTCGTATTCAAGCTCAAGCAGGGAGGTGAGGTTATATTTCTCGGCCAAGTGCTGCGTCCACCAACTATTGATGTGCTTGGTGAGCGCATTGCCAATCTCATCCGCTTGCTCCTGGGTGCACTCATCTTTGAGAGAAACAAACGTAGAATCTGTATCCCCATAGATCACCTCATAGCCTTGCTCTTCGATAAGCTTGCGCGTGGTCTTCATTATTTCGTGACCACGTAACGTAATCGATGATGCCAATCGCGTATCGAAGAAGCGACAACCAGACGATCCCAATACACCGTAAAAGGAGTTCATGATGATCTTGATAGCCTGAGAAAAAGCGACTTCTTTGTCCTTTTTAGCCTGATCTCGGGCCTGCCACAACTCTTCAATGAGGTTAGGTAAAAAGTGTTTTTCTCTATGAAACTGCGCCTTGCGAAAGCCGGGTACCGCTTGGTTTTTCTCTTTGCCTATTTCAAGTTGCAGACCCTCGATTAACCCCATAGGGTCAATGAGAAAACTGCGGATAATAGCCGGGTACAGGCTTTTAAAATCCAGGACGAGAACGGAATCATACAGGCCGGGTCTGGAGTCCATAACAAATCCACCAGGACTGGCAATCCAATCGTTTGGCATGAGATTTGGCGCTACATAGCCCCCCCTATGAAGGCGTGGCAGATACAAGTTAGAGAACGCGGCAACACTGCCACCAATGCGGTCAAGGGCGAGACCAGTGAGTTTACTACGCTGAATGAGGTAATCGAGTAGGTGTGTCTTCTCAAATATCTTATTCACCAACACGCAGTCTTGTAGGTTGTACTTGGCAAGAGCAGGCTTATCATGATGGAACATATGATTGATCTCTTCCATCCTATCTTGCACATTGTGTATAGCTTTTCCTTCGTGCAACAATTCTTGGGATACAGACTCTAGTGACCAAGAATCGAAAGAATAAGTGGCTGATTTAAGCCCATCAATGCCATCAACCACCACGCGTCCGGGTATGGTAATAAAGCCTTGCTGGCTTTGATTAGATTGTCGGTAAAAACAGGTTTGTTTGCCTCGTCCAAGGGTCAGCCTGAGTTTGTTTTGCTCTGCTCGCTGCACCAATAGTCGCATGTCAAAGCCAATCACATTCCAACCCACAATGATGTCAGGGTCAAACTGCGTAAACCAGTCAATCAATGCCATCAATAGGGCTCTTTCATTGTCGACCCACTGAATGGGGGTGCCTTGTTCGGGTTGTGCTTCACCAATCATGATGACACGGCTATCAAGCTTTGAATCTAACCCCACAGAATAGAGTACACCCTTGGCGGAACATTCTATATCTAAGGAGACGACGGATAACTTGGGTGAGTACTCTTTCGCCGCTCGGCATTGTGCGTTCGCGACCTTGATATAACCGCTATCTTGCTGCTCGACACCATCAAATTCTATCTGCCCCTGAATAAACCGCTCCATCAAGTAGCGATCGACCAGCCTGATGTCGGATTCATAGATAGGAATCGAGTGGCTAGTTAACACGGTTTCAAAGTCAGACGCGTGCTTACGAGTGGGGAAGTAGCAGGCAGTAGTCGCCTCTAGTTGGAATGTTTTTAGAGGGAGAGCTTTAGTCTCACAGGGAGTATTAAGCTGCTTTGCCAACTGCTTAACCTGCGCTTCACTAGCGGTGTTTACAAAATAGACAGACTTTTGATCTGGGATTTGTACCAAAGTGGGGCCGAGATCCGTAGAAATCCACAGCTCAATAAGGCTAGAAAACCCTAGATCTTTACTTTGACGAGTTAGTATAAATCCTGAACGCAATCTGCAAACCTTTTTGCTACTCTTATTGAAGAAGATGATACCAAACCCTTGTCTAGGCGGTTATATGAATTTGGTTTCTCTCAGTAATGTTTTTCAATATGCTGATTTTATGGGATAAAAATTGGACTTTTGTCCTTTGAGATCGTTTATGATTGTTGTTGCATAGGGCGGGTTTGGTATAAAAAACGAACGAACGATCCCCTTATTGCAGTAGTAGTTCATGTTAATTGAACTAAATTGTTGTAAAAATGGCGAATACTGAGCATATTTGGATGTTGTTGGCTACAGCAATAACGTAGAATAAGGACCGCATGTTATGATTCATTCATGACGAACTTTGCGGCATAAAATAAAAAGTGTGGAGATACAAGTTTGATTAATGTTTTCCTTGTAGATGATCACGAGCTTGTACGCACAGGGATAAGACGTATTATTGAAGACGTCCGTGGAATGAACGTAGCAGGGGAAGCTGAAAGCGGTGAAGAATCTGTAAAATGGTGCCGAAACAACCATGTTGATGTAATCCTTATGGATATGAACATGCCCGGTATTGGTGGCCTTGAGGCCACAAAAAAAATCTTACGTTTTAACCCAGACGTTAAGATTATTGTTTTGACCGTTCATACGGAAAACCCATTCCCTACCAAAGTAATGCAAGCCGGTGCTGCCGGTTATCTTACGAAGGGAGCGGGCCCTGATGAAATGGTTAACGCAATTCGAATGGTGAACAGCGGTCAACGCTATATTTCACCTGAGATCGCTCAACAGATGGCTCTGAGTCAAGTTTCACATTCTTCTGATAATCCATTTAAGGACCTCTCGGAGCGTGAGCTACAAATCATGTTGATGATCACCAAAGGCCAGAAGGTTACGGATATTTCCGAACAGCTGAGCCTTAGCCCTAAAACAGTGAATAGCTATCGCTATAGACTGTTTAACAAGCTAGATATCAGTGGTGATGTTGAGTTGACTCACCTGGCTATTCGTCACGGAATGTTGGATACAGAGACACTTTAGTGACAATAGGGTTCGACTCAGCCGCATTTCTTAAAACGGTTACCGACCAGCCCGGCGTTTATCGTATGTATAACGCCGAGGCTGTTGTTATTTATGTCGGCAAAGCCAAAGATCTAAAAAAACGCCTCAGTAGTTACTTCAGAAAAAAGCTCGATAACGAAAAAACGCGCGCCTTGGTCAGCCATATTGACCACATAGACGTGACGGTAACGCATACCGAAACTGAAGCACTTATTCTTGAGCACAACTACATTAAACAGTACTTACCCAAGTACAACGTTTTGCTTCGAGACGATAAATCCTACCCTTATATTTTTATCAGTAACCACAAGCATCCTCGCTTGTCTCTTCATCGCGGCTCTAAAAAGCGTAAAGGGGAGTACTTTGGTCCTTATCCTGACTCTGGAGCAGTAAGGCAAACCCTGCACTTGCTACAGAAAATACTGCCAATGAGACAGTGTGAAGACACCATCTACGCCAATCGAACCAGACCGTGTTTGATGTACCAGATTGGCCGATGTGCTGCGCCGTGTGTCAGTAGTGTGATTTCTGATGAAGAATACGCAGACCTTGTGCAATGGGTTCGCTTGTTCTTGCAAGGCAAAGACAAGCAGGTAGTAGGGCAACTGATTGACAAAATGGATGAAGCGAGCCGCACTCTGAAATTTGAACAAGCGGCTAAATTTCGCGATCAAATTCAGGCGATAAGGCGCATTCAAGAGCAGCAGTTTGTATCTGAAGATAGCTTCGATGATATCGATGTGCTCGGCTACGCACAGGAATCTGGTGTGGCTTGCATTCATATCTTGATGATCCGTCAAGGCAAGATACTGGGCAGTCGTAGCTTTTTCCCTAAGATCCCCAATAACAGTCAACAAGATGAAATTTTTTACAGCTTCATTAGCCAGTATTACCTTAACCAATCAGAGGGCAGGGCGTTGCCTAGCCGTTTGATATTTGCGGCCGGTCTGCTGGCTGAAGAACAGGCCTTTCAAGAAGCGTTGACTCAGATGGCCGGAAGGCGGGTCACCTTCCATACTAATCCTAGTGGCAATCGTGGACGCTACTTAAAGTTGGCAAATACCAATGCATTGAGCGCCATTACGACTAAGATTAACCACAAAATGACCATTTCACAGCGCTTTAAAGAACTTCAAGAGGTGCTGAATATGGAGTCAATTCGTCGCATGGAATGTTTTGATATCAGTCATACCATGGGTGAGAGCACCATTGCCTCTTGTGTTGTGTTTAATCATGAAGGCCCAGTAAAGCCAGAATACCGTCGCTACAATATAACGGGGATCACGGGCGGTGATGACTATGCCGCAATGGGGCAGGTCCTTGAGCGCCGTTACTCCAAGCAACTCGATGTTGATAAGATCCCAGATATTATTTTTATCGATGGTGGTAAAGGGCAGCTAAATCGAGCTATAGAGATTATTTCTCAATATTGGGATGAGTGGCCAAAACGACCTAGACTGATTGGCATTGCTAAGGGTGTAACACGTAAGCCTGGTTTAGAAACGATGATCACAGCTGAGGGTGATGAGTTTAATTTGGCCAGTGACGCGCCAGCACTTCATCTAATGCAGCACATTCGCGACGAGAGCCACAATCATGCTATTGCAGGGCATAGAGCCAAACGCGGTAAAACAAGGCGTACCAGCGCTCTTGAGGGCATCGAGGGAGTAGGTCCGAAACGTAGGCAGGCGCTGCTAAAGTACATGGGCGGTTTACAAGAGCTAAAGCGCGCCAGTGCTGAAGAAATAGCCAAAGTACCCGGTATCAGTGATTCTTTGGCAGAAAAGATAGTTCAGGCGTTGCAACACTAACTAAAATCCCGCAACATTGGGGTTAAATTTAAAGTCAAAAAAGCGCACTGTTTTCAGTTGCCTTCAGAGTAAATAAAATGCGATTGACTATCCCAAACATTCTTACCATGATCCGCTTATTCTTGATCCCAGTGTTTGTCATTGTGTTCTATTTACCCACCTCATGGGCACCGTTTACCGCTGCTATGGTGTTCTGGGTCGCTGGATTTACGGATTGGCTTGACGGACTTGCTGCTCGTAAATTGGGACAAACCTCTCGCTTTGGTGCATTTCTAGACCCAGTCGCGGATAAGGTGATGGTGGCTACAGCACTACTTCTCATTGCAGAGCACTTCAATACGATTTGGATTACCGTCCCTGCGATTATCATGATTTCCCGAGAGATTATTATTTCTGCACTTAGAGAGTGGATGGCAGAGATTGGTAAACGCTCGAGTGTAGCAGTATCTTGGGTCGGTAAAGTAAAGACCTTCTCTCAAATGTTTGCGTTGTGGGTTCTTATCTGGCGCTACGACGATTGGATGGTTTGGATTGGTTACTTGTCTCTCTATGTGGCAACCGTCCTCACACTATGGTCAATGGTGCAGTATTTAATGGCAGCCAAAGACGACCTGCTCAATTCAGAAGAGTAAAATCAATTTATGAAAACCAGCGAAAGCTGGTTTTTTTGTATCTGTGACAACCAATTGCAAATATTTTATGCCTAAGTGTCTTCACATCAACACAAACAAAGGGTTAGTGTAAATTGAGGTGCAGAAAAATACGCCAAATTAAGCGTAATTTGAGCAGTATTTGATACTTATCTAACCACTTGCACGCAGTTTGTTTGTAAAGCGAGCAAACGAATCAAAATTATAAAAATTCTGTTGACTCATCGGGGTGAATCCGTAAAATGCCACCCCGTACCGAAGAGAAACGTTCTTCAGTAACACAGAGGCGCCTTGGCAGAGTGGCTATGCAGCGGATTGCAAATCCGTGGACCTCGGTTCGACTCCGGGAGGCGCCTCCATATTTAATCTTATTGCTATTAGCTTAAAGCTGTCAGCGGTAAGAATGCGACACTAGCTCAGTTGGTAGAGCGCAACCTTGCCAAGGTTGAGGTCACGAGTTCGAACCTCGTGTGTCGCTCCAAATTTAATCTTATAGCCGCAAGCTTCAAGCTATCAGCTGTAAGAAGATGGTGTTTTACTTTTCAGTAATTGGCATCGCAACAAGTTTTGCGTGCCCTGGTGGTGGAATTGGTAGACACAAGGGATTTAAAATCCCTCGGCGTTCGCGCTGTGCCGGTTCAAGTCCGGCCCGGGGCACCATCTAATTAGTTCGAAAGAACATAAAGCGACACTAGCTCAGTTGGTAGAGCGCAACCTTGCCAAGGTTGAGGTCACGAGTTCGAACCTCGTGTGTCGCTCCAAATTTAAACTTAAAGCTGTCAGCTTTAAGCTCAAAAAAAATATGGCGCCTTGGCAGAGTGGCTATGCAGCGGATTGCAAATCCGTGGACCTCGGTTCGACTCCGGGAGGCGCCTCCATATTTTATCTTATAGCCGTAAGCTTAGAACTAACTGCTGTAAGAATGCGACACTAGCTCAGTTGGTAGAGCGCAACCTTGCCAAGGTTGAGGTCACGAGTTCGAACCTCGTGTGTCGCTCCAAATTGAGAATGGCAGGTCAGACGCGAGGAACCTCGTGGTTCGCCCAGAGAGGGCAGTCTGGTCGAGTCGCTCCAAATTTAATCTTATAGCCGCAAGCTTCAAGCTATCAGCTGTAAGAAGATGGTGTCTTACCCATCGCAACAAGTTTTGCGTGCCCTGGTGGTGGAATTGGTAGACACAAGGGATTTAAAATCCCTCGGCGTTCGCGCTGTGCCGGTTCAAGTCCGGCCCGGGGCACCATCTTAATAAAAATGTAGTAGGTATTCCTCGTTGGCTGTACCGGCCGATATGTCGGACCATCAAGTCCGGCCCGGGGCACCATCTAATTAGTTCGAAAGAACATAAAGCGACACTAGCTCAGTTGGTAGAGCGCAACCTTGCCAAGGTTGAGGTCACGAGTTCGAACCTCGTGTGTCGCTCCAAATAATGAAGCCTCAGCAGAAATGCTGGGGCTTTTTTGCATTTGAATCAATGCTCCAATCTCTCCTGTAAACCTGTAAACCTGTAAACCTGTAAACCTGTAAACCTCAATTTCTCTTAACTTATCTATCTGAATGATTTTATTAGAAAAAATCGTTTTCTTGAGCACGTTTCTCTGTTTCCAAAGAAAGTCTTACGAATAATTAAATTATAAAAAACAATATGTTATCTATTGGTACGGGACTTGCAAAGGAAACTGACTAGCTCGAAGTATGAAGCTGTTGATTTGATAGTGGGAGTTATACCTATGGATATCTCAAGATTTAAGATGTGCTTCAAAATCGCGTTTATTGGACTTGTACTTTCAATGTATGTGGTTCCATCTTACGCGGTTCATGAATTAGATGTATTTGAACTGGATGGGGATGCTGTTGATGATCCCGAAACACTTGGTGATGATTGGGACACAATCACCACGAGTACCACAGCTGTTACGATTACTGACCCTAGTGGTAATGGAGTTTTAGAAGACCCAGCGCCCCGCTCAATTTTTACTGGTGGACGCAAAGATATTCAAGATATTTCACAGTGGGGGCACAAAAATGGCTCTGTACCGGATAAGGATGATTTAACCAATGCTTATGCCGCAGCTTATGGAGTAGATAACGGCAATGGCTCTAATGATTTAGTTATATATTTTGGTGCGGATAGATTTGCAAATGTGGGTGATGCGTTTATGGGATTTTGGTTTTTCCAAGACAAAGTTGCTGCTTTGCCTGATGGTAGTTTTTCAGGATCGCACAAACCAGGAGATGTTTTAATTCTAATTGATTACCCGCAAGGAGCAAATGATAGCCCTTATGCGGCTTTGCTTGTTTGGGACCCTACCTGTCCTAAAGCAGCAAGTAACGACCCTCAGCCTCCATCAGGGCCAAATGATGATGGGGATTGTGCGGCTAAGAACTTAAGATTGAAGGCAGAATCAAACGATGAGGTCAGCGCGGAATGTGGAGCGAATGAATCGGATGATAATGGTTGTGCTATTACAAACGGTTCGTTGATCGATGCTCCGTGGGGCTATGTCTCAAAAACAGGTATTGTAAATGAATTTCCTTTTGAAAGTTTTTATGAAGGTGGAGTAAATCTAACTCAGTTATTAGGTGGAACGGGTACATGTTTCAGTAGTTTCATGGCTGAGACTCGATCTTCTAGCTCATTCACCGCTTCTTTGAAAGACTTTGTACTTGGCGAGTTTGACTTGTGTGGGCTAAAACTAACAAAAACGTGTGACAATGGAACGTTGTCACCTAGCGGTGATTCCATAATTTACGATTATACCCTTACTGTAAAAAATACAGGATTCGGACCTTTGCATGACATCATGGTTAGAGATATCACAGCAGAGAAAGATTACAGTCAAGCTATCCTGTTAGCAGGTCAAGAAGCGGTATTTACTGATACCTTTATATCACCTACTAACGGCATTTTAAATGAAGCTAATGTTACAGCCGCACTTGTATCAGGAGGTCCGGTTGAAGTTTCAGATAATACCGATTTCTCTTGTCCGGCTATTCCTCCGACAGGATCGCTCTCGATAGATAAATCATGTGAGACTGTTGTAGAAAATAGAAACGGTCAATATGGTCTGTTAGTAAATTATAGTGGTATGGTTTGTAACACATCTCTTGTTAAAATAAACAATGTTGTGATTACTGAAAGCCATGACGGCATTGATAAGGACATTCCTATCGGAACAATGGCACCAGGAGCTTGCGCTAGTTATGGTAGCAGTTATGTGCCAACCCCTTTGAATGGAGAAAACTTACCATTGCCTGCTGGTCAAGTAAGAACATTTACCGATACAGTTCAAGCTGCGGGAACAACAGCTCTGTTCGGAGAACCGGTCGATTCAGGGTTGCCTGTTGAGGCTAGTTGTCCTATATGTATCTAGATCTTGACTTAAAATAAATTGAAGCCCTTAAGCTTAGCTTAAGGGCTATTTTTATATCTGTATAATGGTGGATAAATATCAGACGATTTCAAACTAGTCTAGAATTAAGAACAGGTAGCTAAACCAAATACATACTATGTCCATAAATGAACAACCAGTACCAAGGAGGATACTGGTGATAGATATAGGGACAAGCAAGTCTGATTTAGGTTTTTTAAGTGAAAGCTTTGAGGTTGTAACCTGTGTAGACTTGTCACAAATGGATACACAGATCGCTCAATTTAACTTGAGTGTTGGAGTTGTGCGCCTTTCTCATTCAAGTGATGAGCAACTATTTTCTTACCTTCAAGCTTCCCTTCTAGTTAATCCTCGATTTCGGTGGATTCTTACAGTTCCTGCTAGATACGAAAATATGTCTAAAGTGTTGCAGATGGAGCCAAGCGTGTGCTGGGATTATTTCCATGATCCTGTTCCTAAAGATACGTTTGTAAATACGATTGGTCATGCGGTGGGCTTAACCAGCCCGTATCCTTATGAATGTAGTGCTCGGGTCACACGGGAAATAAAGCAAAATCAGATGGTTAAAGGGACAAGTAAGAGTTTACTTATTCTAGAGCGAGAAATTAAGACCTATGCCTTTTCTGATTGCCCCGTGTTAATCAGAGGAGAAACCGGGACTGGAAAAAGCCGTTGCGCAGAACTAATTCATGCTACTTCCAATCGAAGGCTTGAGCCTTTTATTACTGTAAACTGCGGAGCAATACCCGAGAGCCTAATCCACTCTGAATTATTCGGACATGAAAAGGGTTCGTTTACAGGAGCAGCATCTAGGCATGTTGGTCATTTTGAGCGGGCTAATAAAGGTACTCTGTTTCTTGATGAGATAGGTGATTTGTCATTGCCGATGCAGGTACATCTGTTGCAGTTTCTAGAAACTAAACAGCTAATGAGGGTAGGTGGAAGCCAGTGGATCAATGTCGATTGTAGGCTGATTCTGGCAACACATGTTAATTTAGAAGAAGCAGTAGTAGAAGGCAATTTCAGAGAGGATCTCTACTATCGGATTAACGTTCTTACTATGGATTTACCTGCGTATCGAAAACTTGAGTGTGACAGGGTTGTACTCGCTGATAATCTGCTGAGTGAGTTATCGGATGAAAACAAGGCGTTATCACCAGCAAGCTTAAAAATGATTGAGTCTTATGATTGGCCCGGTAATGTTCGAGAGCTTAAAAATAGGCTAGAGCGAGCGTGTGTAGTATCGGAATCACCCTTGATTGAACCTATAGACATGGGTTTCTGTGTTAAAGGAGGCATAAAGACGGGCTCTAGTAAGCGCTCCCCTGTATCAGGACAAGAACTGTTAGCAACACTGGAGCACAGCAATAACAATATTTCCGCAGCAGCTCGGAAATTGAATGTGTCTAGAACCACTATGTATAAACTAATGAAAAAATATCTACATTAGTTTCCCAAGCAATCTAGGATTTTCGCTACAGGACGTTTAGAATTCAATAAGAAACAACTATTTAGTTAGGCATCGAAGTGTTGGTGCTTTTTTTTTGTGTTCTGCTTTATTCAATGATTCTATCTTGCTTAGAGGCGAGGGAGATGAAGTTTTTTTCGATTCATTATTTTTAGAGGCCTATCCATGGAGAAATTGCAGCCAGTTGTCGATTTTCTTCTTACTTATAAAAGTATTTTCAGTGTACTAATTTTATTCGTCATCTGGTTGTTGCGTCGTTTCTTGCTGTCCGTGATTCGCGGCAATGATGCCTTTATCTCGGAAAAGCAACGTAATTGGATGTCAAAAACCAAGAACGGCAGCTTTGCATTTACTCTGATTATTCTGTTTATCCTATGGCAGTCGGAGATCAATCAATTTGCGCTGAGTGTTACTGCGATTGCGGTTGCTATTGTAGTGGCGTCAAAAGAGATTATTCTTTGTTTTACTGGTTCAATCCAAAGGGCAAGTTCTCGTTCCTTTCGCATTGGCGATTGGATTGAGGTTGGCAAGTTAAGCGGAGAGGTGATAGAGCACAATATGATGGCGACAGTGATCCAAGAGATCGATCTTCATCATGGACAATATCATTACACAGGTAAAACAGCGACACTGCCAAACAGCATGTTCTTTACCTACCCAGTAAAAAACCTCAACTTCATGAAGCGCTACGTTTACCATAATTTTTCAATTGTGGTGAAGGACTTCGTTAATCTGTATCCGATGATCCCTGAGTTGACGGAAAAGATTGAGGAGCATTGTGCGTATTTTAGTGATGTTGCGATTCGCTATAACGCTATGATTGAAAAGCATGCCGGCTTGGACCTGCCTGGCGCGGAGCCGCATATTCACATTAGCAGCAACATCAACGCAGAGCAGATTGTGCACTACATGATCTTCTGTCCAACGGATAAAGCGAACCATCTAGAAAACTTGATTCGCAAAGATTTTATGGACATGTATGAACAGCGCTTTCCAATAAAGTCTGACTGATATAAACGTAAAACCTCCGAGCCTCAGCTGAATTGCTGGGGCTTTTTTATGGGTGAAATTGTCATTTGATATCCATGTTACAATTTGAAATAGATCTGCGGTTATAAATAACGCATTTTGCGGTTCAACTGTTGCTAAGATCACGTTTTCTTGGTAAATTCCCGCGCAATCTCAGAACACTCTGAGGGACACGCGTAATAAGCATTCAAGCTGATTGTGATATTACGTAGGGTAGGTATCAAACGACCTTCGTTTGATAGATGGGAATAAGATGCCAAGATGGCATTGAGAAAGGCACCCAACATGTATCATCAATCCAATTTGACAATCAGCTTCGTTCTACCGGCTTACACTATTATTACTGAGCCATGATCCGTCACATCTGACAGTTCACCCCCTTTAAATACTATTTTCCTAAGCATCTCTTTTTGAGTGATGTTTGCGTACTATATACCCCTAATGTTGATCCGTTGTTCTCAAGAATGAACAAGGGAAGGCATTACTCTAATTTAGGTAAATCTATGAGCTCTGCATTTGAATTTGAGATTGCGGCCACTAGCGCTGTTTTTTCAAGTGATGTCCCTGTTGTTGAAGGCATTTATGACCTAACACCAGATCAAATGTTAATTGACCAAGCTGAGCACGAATCTGAGGTTCGTTCTTATCCACGTCGTCTACCCCTTGCTATCAAACGTGCGTACGGTGCGTTAGTTGAAGATACACGCGGCCAAATGTTTTTGGACTGCTTAGCAGGAGCGGGCACGTTAGCCTTGGGTTATAACCACCCTGAGATTAATCAAGCGTTGAAAGAACAGCTCGAAAGTGGCTTGCCGTATCAAACACTGGACATTACGACTCAGGCTAAAGATACCTTTATTAAGCGAGTAAAAGCGTTTCTTCCAGAAGAGTTTTCTAAGAACTCTGCAATTCAGTTCTGTGGTCCTTCAGGTGCCGATGCTGTTGAGGCCGCAATTAAGCTTGCTAAACAGACAACAGGGCGCAATACCGTATTCGCATTCCGTGGCGCCTACCATGGCATGACCAACGGCACTATGGGCATGATGGGTAACCTTGGCACTAAAGCGCGTCGCACCGGTTTAATGTCCGATGTCCACTTTATGCCTTTCCCGTATAGCCTTCGTTGCCCATTTGGTCTTGGTGGTGATGCCGGTGCTAAAGCGAGCATTCGTTACATTGAGCGTCTTCTTTGTGATGATGAAGCCGGCATCATGAAGCCTGCGGCAATCTTCGTTGAACCTGTCCAAGGTGAAGGTGGTGTAATCCCCGCACCGGCTTTCTGGCTACGAGAACTGCGCCGCATCTGTGATGAGCACAATATCCTGTTAGTGCTGGACGAAATTCAGTGTGGTGTGGGTAAAACAGGTTACCGCTTTGCATTTGAAGAAGCAGGTATTTCTCCTGACATTCTATGCCTATCTAAGGCGATCGGCGGCGGCCTTCCTATGTCTCTACTTGTGTTCAAGAAAGAGAACGATACATGGAATGCTGGCGAACATACGGGCACCTTCCGTGGCAACCAATTGGCAATGGTATCGGGTGCTAAGGCACTAGAGATCATTGAGCGCGATGGCTTGGTTGAGCATGCAGCAAAAGCAGGCCAGTACCTCAGAGAAGGGCTTGAAGCGATTCAACGCCGTGTTAACTGCATTGCTGAAGTACGCGGCAAGGGCTTGATGCTTGGCGTCGAAATCGTTAAGCCTAGCGGTGAGCGCAATAAGTTTGGTGAGCGTGTGGCCGATGGAGAGCTCACTCTTGCGATTCAACGCGCGGCTCTAGAGCGTGGCTTGATGGTAGAAAAAGGCGGTCGTGATGGCAGTGTGATTCGTTTCTTGCCCCCAATTATCATCTCTTACGCACAGATTGATTTTGCTCTCAAAACTATGGAGCAAGCAATCCTAGCTGCGGGCGGTTCTTTGGTCGACCCTGAGCCAACTAACAAGCAGTGGCAAAAGCACTTTATCCATACTGGCGCACAGGGCGCAGATGAGTTTGCGAACGTTATGCATCACACCGTTGATGCAATGAAATCTGTATTTGAAGCGGTAGATAAGCCGTACTCTGGCATGGATCCTAAGGCTCTAGAAGCTCAGATCAATAAAGTTGACCTAGATGCTGGAAACCAAAACCTAACTGACGTTATTGATAACGCTTCAGATTTGGTTGCCAAAAACTCTATCATGGTTCAGCACCCTAACTGTATAGCGCACCTACATACTCCGCCGCTAATGCCTGCCGTTGCAGCGGAAGCCATGATTGCGGGTCTTAATCAGTCCATGGACTCATGGGATCAAGCCTCTGCCGCTACCTATGTCGAGCAAAAGGTTGTGGATTGGCTTTGCGAGCAATACCAGATGGGTGAGAACTCAGATGGCGTATTTACCAGTGGCGGCACTCAAAGCAACCAAATGGGTCTATTACTCGCGCGCGATTGGTTTGCTGATGTGACGAGCAAGCACTCTATCCAAAAGCTAGGTAACCCAGACTATGCAGATAAGCTTCGTATAATCTGCTCAGACAAATCACACTTTACCGTGCAAAAATCTGCAGCCTGGATGGGCCTTGGTGAGAAGTCAGTGATCTGCGTGAACACCTTTGATGATGGCACAATGGATACTGAAGCACTGGCTGAAACCATTGCCAATGCAAAGGCTGAGGGCTTAATGCCATTTGCTGTTGTGGCAACGGCGGGCACTACTGACCATGGCGCGATTGATGACATTCAAGCAATGGCGAGTATTGCAGAGCGTGAAAACCTGTGGCTTCACGTAGACGGCGCTTATGGCGGAGCTCTTATTCTGAGCAGCCATAAAGAGCGTCTAAAAGGCATTGAGAAAGCAGACTCAGTATCGGTGGATTTCCATAAGCTGTTCTATCAAACCATTAGCTGTGGCTCTTTACTGGTTAAGAACAAAGCGAACTTCGATTATCTGTTGCACCATGCCGACTATTTGAACCGCGAGCATGATGAGCTGCCAAACCTGGTTGATAAGACGATGGCGACCACTAAGCGATTTGATGCGCTCAAGGTTTACATGACCATGCAAAACGTCGGCCCCAAAGCGCTAGGTGCAATGTACGATCACCTGCTAGAGCAAACTCAGCAAGTGGCGAAGATGGTTCAGCAACACGAGATGTTTGAGCTCTTGGCTGATCCTGCATTGTCGACAGTCTTGTTCCGCTGTAAGCACTTAGATGCGTCTCGTCTAGATAAGCTTAATCAGAAAGTGCGTATCGAAGCCTTAGTGCGTGGCGTAGCGGTATTAGGTGAGACCGTGGTAAATGGTCACTCTGCGCTGAAATTTACAATTTTGAATCCGTGTCTGACCCTGTCAGATTTCGAAAAACTATTAAATGACATTGATAAGCTAGCGGTAGAGCTAGCGGCACAATAAAGGAAAGTAACAAATGGCAGTTTTGCAAATTGGTGCAGGTGGTGTTGGTTGGGTTGTTGCGCATAAAGCAGCTCAAAACAACGAAGTATTGGGTGACATCACTATCGCTTCTCGTACCGTCGCTAAGTGTGACAAGATTATTGAATCGATCAAGGGCAAAAATAACCTTAAAGATCCGTCTAAGAAACTAGAGTCTCGCTCTGTAGATGCCGACGATGTTGCTGCTCTTGTTGCGCTTATCAATGAGGTAAAACCTGACTTAGTGATTAATGCTGGTCCTCCGTGGGTGAACATCACCATCATGGAAGCCTGTCTACAAGCCAAGGTTTCTTACCTAGATACGTCTGTAGCGGTAGACTTGTGCTCAGAAGGTCAGCAAGTGCCTCAAGCGTACGATTGGCAGTGGGGCTTCCGCGACAAGTTCAAAGAAGCAGGTATCACTGGCATTCTAGGCGCAGGTTTTGATCCTGGCGTAGTAAGCGTATTCGCCGCTCACGCTGTGAAGCACCTCTTTGATGAAATCGACACTATCGATGTGATGGATGTTAACGCTGGCGATCATGGTAAGAAGTTTGCCACTAACTTTGACCCAGAAACGAACATGCTTGAGATCCAAGGCGATTCTTTCTACTGGGAAGATGGCGAGTGGAAACAAGTGGGTTGTCATGAGCGTATGTTTGAGTTTGACTTCCCATTAGTGGGCAAGCATAAGGTCTACTCAATGGCGCATGATGAAGTACGCTCAATGCAAGAATTCATTCCTGCTAAGCGTATCGAATTTTGGATGGGCTTTGGCGATGCATACCTAAACTACTTCAACTGTATGCGTGATATCGGTCTACTTAGCCCAGACCCATTAACATTACATGATGGCACGGTTGTACAGCCACTGCATGTTCTTAAAGCATTACTACCAGACCCAACGTCACTAGCACCGGGCTACACAGGCAAAACCTGTATTGGTACTTGGGTTCGCGGCACTAAAGACGGTAAAGCGCGTGGCGTGTTCATCTACAACAACGCCGATCACGAAGTGGCTTATGAAGATGTTGAGCACCAAGCGATCTCTTACACCACTGGCGTTCCAGCAATCACCGCGGCACTGCAATACTTCCGTGGCAAGTGGGCAGACGCTGGCGTATTCAACATGGAACAGTTGGACCCAGATCCGTTCCTAGAAACCATGCCTGAGATTGGTTTGGATTGGCACGTTCAAGAGCTAGATCCTGAGCAAGCACCAGACATTCAAGTTCTTAAGTAGAGCTTGAATCTCATTTTTTAGTGTTAAAGCCGGTAGTGATGCCGGCTTTGTTAGCTAACGAGACAACGATTTTATGAACCATTCTCAGTTGCAAACACCTTACTTCATGATTGATGAAGCAAAGCTTATTCAAAACCTTGAGACGGCTAAGAAGCTTAAAGAGCTATCGGGCGTGAAATTGGTTTTAGCGCTTAAATGCTTCTCGACCTGGGGAGTGTTCGACATTATTAAGCCCTACCTTGATGGCACCACAAGTAGTGGCCCTTACGAGGTGAAGCTAGGTTACGAGACCTTTGGCGGTGAGACTCATGCTTACAGTGTGGGTTACACAGAGCAAGACGTTATTGAAGTCGCTGATATTGCAGACAAGCTTATCTTCAACTCTCAAAGCCAATTGACGCACTATCGCCACTTGGTTGAAGGTAAAGCCTCATTGGGTCTTCGATTAAATCCTGGAGTGAGTGTTGCAGGGCAAGATCTCGCAAACCCTGCACGTAAGTATTCTCGTTTGGGTGTGCAGGCAGACCAAATTGATGCAGCGGTGTTTGATACTTTGCAGGGCGTGATGTTCCACATGAACTGTGAGAACAAAAGCGCTGACTCTTTCATCGAATTACTGGATTCGATCTCCGTGCAGTTTGGTCACTATCTCGATAAGTTAGAGTGGGTGAGCCTTGGCGGTGGCGTGTTCTTTACGTGGCCAGGATATGAGCTTGAAAAACTGGCGTCAGCTCTAAAAGCTTTCTCTGTAAAGCATGGCGTTCAATTATATCTGGAGCCTGGTGAGGCGATCATTACCAAGACCGCTGACCTTGTAGTGACAGTTGTTGATATTGTTGAAAACGAGAAAAAAACAGCGATTGTTGACTCTGCGACTGAAGCGCATCGCTTAGATACACTTATCTATGATGAACCTGCATCTATTCTTGAGGCGACCGAAGGGGCGGAGCATCATTACGTTATCGGTTCGTGTTCATGTTTGGCTGGCGATCAGTTTTGCGAAACGCAGTTCTCGCAACCACTGAAAATAGGCCAACGCCTGCACATTATGGATAGCGCAGGCTACACCATGGTGAAGCTCAACTGGTTTAACGGTATCAAGATGCCGTCAATCTACTGCCAGCGCACCAGTGGTGAAGTCGTTAAGCTTAACGAATTTGGGTACTCGGACTTTAAACGTTCGCTGTCACAGTGGGCAGTGTAATGTAACTTCTTGTCGAGCAGTGAAGAGCTGATAATCGGCTTTAAAACTACGATAAAAGGTCTAGCGATTTAGCTAGACCTTTGTTCTATCAGCAGTGCTAAGAATAACTCGATAGTTATGATGAGCTTCCCGCGGGATGTGGAACGTTTACACGAAACCGCCGCCTCCAGAGCGCTCACTAGGGTCGTCCCAGTCATAACCGCCCCCTCCAGAACGCTCGCTTGGATCTTCCCATTGATAGCCAGTTGTTAGTTTATCCGTAGGGTTTACAAGCACAAAGCAACCTCCAGTTTTCTCACTTGGATCTTCCCAAGTATAGCCGCTGTCTTCCTCTTCATGGTCGCTGCATGAGTAGAAGTTATAAGGGTTTAACAGCGGGGAAGTGTTGCTTTCCTTAGCAAGTGCAACCGGAGCCACGAACAAAGATGTTATCAGTAGAGTACTTAAAGTTTTCATTGTTTCACCTATACAGCTTTTATCTCAATACCTTAATTACATTCCCTGTCGAAGTAGAATTTCTTCGTGCCCGAAAAACACCGTTGCAAATGGCTTTGTGGAAGCCTCGATCCCAATTGGGATTGTTAATAGGCAGAAAATGCGTTTAGTTGTTAGTGGTTAGAACATAGAGTGTTGTGAACGCCCCCGATCTAAACCTTTCATGGATGTTTTACGGGGGATTAGCGTAGTTGGATTAGATATTATTGCCCGCATTGGCATTAGATGGTTACAAGCGCAGCCGTTTTTGTAGCCTGACCAACGGGCTTTGTTACTCTGAGTTTTTGTTTTTTGCTTTTCCGATGAGTAAGTGGAAATCGCTATGGCAGTGCACTATCGTCGGTAATTAGTTGAACACAGATGATGTCTTTTTAGTTATGCAGACGTATCATTGCCGATAGTTTTGATTTGGATACATTGCATGGAGACGACGCGATGAGTAAACAGGTAACGAAGGAAGCCCAAGTCTGCATTTTCAATTTTGACGACCTGGCAGAGGTGGCGAATTACTCTCTACTGGATAATCTGAACCCCGATCCAGAAGCAACTCCAGAGGGTATTGACCATTATCCTCGGCAAGTATTTTCCGGTCACTATGTCCCTGTTAAGCCAACGCCAATCGCAGACCCCGTTTATGTAGGTCATAGTCCCGGATTTTTCAAAGAGCTAGGGATAGATGATAGCTTAGCGCTTACCCCTGAATTCGGGCGCTTCTTCTCTGGCGATATGGGTCACCTGCCTGCGCCTATGCGAGATGTGGGATGGGCCACAGGCTATGCGCTCTCAATCTTCGGTACCGAATATGTTCAGCAATGTCCTTTTCAGACAGGTAATGGCTATGGCGATGGGCGAGCGATCTCCGTTTTTGAGGGCGTATTTAATAATAAAAGATGGGAAATGCAGCTCAAAGGTGCTGGTCCAACACCGTATTGCCGAGGCGCGGATGGCAGGGCGGTGCTTCGCTCGAGCGTACGTGAGTTTCTTGCTCAGGAGTATATGCATGCATTGGGCGTAGAGAGCACTCGCTCTTTGAGCTTGTTTGCCTCGCGATCAGAGACTGTGGATCGCCCTTGGTACAGTGAAGGATCTCAGTCAGAGAATCCAGATATTATGGTTGCCAATCCTGTGGCGATTACGACGCGTGTAGCACAGTCGTTTCTGCGGGTAGGCCAGTTGGAGTTGTTTAGTCGAAGGGCTCGTATAAATGAGCATCCAAATGCGATGTCAGAGCTTGAGATGATGGCGCTGCACATTATAGAGCGTGAATACAGCGAGCGGATAGATGTCGAGTTGCCACTCACAGAAAAGCTGCTTACACTAGCATCAGAGTTTAGGGCACGCCTAACCACCTTGGTGACTCAGTGGCTTAGAGTTGGATACTGTCAGGGTAACTTTAATAGCGATAACTGTTCTGTTGGGGGAGTTACCTTAGATTACGGCCCGTTCGGCTTCTGCGAGTATTTTGACCCTTATTTTCAACCTTGGACTGGTGGTGGACGCCACTTCTCTTTCTTTAATCAGCCCCTAGCTGCTGAGAAGAACTATGAAACATTTTGTGGCGCTCTTAAGCCGCTACTGAATGAAGAGGCACGAGCAAAACTAGATAGTCTAGTTGAGGGGTTTTCTTCGGTTATGACAGAGAAATCCAACAAGATGTGGGCTGAAAAACTGGGGCTAGAAACTCTGGATATCGAACTGTTTAACCAACTCTTAGTCTTAATGATGAAAACCCATTTAGACTACACTTTGTTTTTTCGCCAACTCTCGAACATACCTAAAGCGGTATCTGATTTAGCCTTAAGTTTTTATGCCAAGCCTGACGAGGAGCTTATTGATGAGTGGGCGCTGTGGCTAAACGCTTGGAGAGAGCGACTAGATCCCAATGTAGATATGGCCGAGATTTCACGCCGAATGAAACAGGTAAACCCTAAGTACACTTGGCGAGAGTGGTTAATTGTTCCTGCCTACGAACAAGCACAGAAGGGTGATTTTTCGATGATTCATGAACTGCAACAGGTTTTCGCAAACCCTTATGAGGAGCAATCTAAACAGATGGAAGAGAAATACTATCGATTGAGGCCACTAGAGTATTTCTCCGCTGGTGGTGTGTCTCACTACAGTTGCTCTTCTTGAGTGGGAAACGAAATATTACCGCCGTTGCATGGCTAAACATCTCTGGCAGTAGCAATACAGCTTGACCTGTCTAGAGCTCTAGAGTTTAACCTTGGTAATAACAGACTACTTGAAGACGCTAAAATAGAATCCGAATTTGGCACCTTAAAGAGCGATACCTTTAGCTCCAATTATTGGAGCTAAAGGGCTTTTGCTAACAGCTGGTTTGGAAGATAAATCGATATTGCCAAATAGAGCACTCAAGTGCTTATCCCCTATGGTACCCGCCACCAGTTCTTTCACTTGGGTCTTCCCAAGTGTAACCACCACCAGTTCGCTCACTCGGATCTTCCCAAGTGTAACCACCGCCAGTTCGCTCACTCGGGTCCTCCCAAGTATAACCACCACCGGTTCTTTCACTCGGGTCTTCCCAGGTATAGCCGTTTTGGACACCCATGTGTGTATTAAAATTAATGCTCGATGCAAGTGCTGCAGGCGCGACTAACAGAGAAGTCAGCAGTAAAGTAGTTAGAGTTTTCATGGTTTCACCTATGTAGTTGTTGTTCTCAATAGCTGAACCGCATTCCCTGTCGACGTGAAAATTAGTGCGTTCAAATTAAGAGACCCTGTCGAGTAACTAAAAATTTCATTATTTTTTTAGATCGGAACATAGTCGCAGTCATGAACATTGGTTTTCAAAGAGGTTGGAATCCAAGAAACTCTTAGGGTCTGTTGACCTTTTGCGATTAAATGGCTTCTGGACGAGCCCTTCTTGCCGAGCCCTTCGGGTAGCGCTTTGTTGGGCATTTCTACCGCGTTAGTCACTTTTCATGTGGAACCACCACACCTAAAAGCGACTGCCTTGTATTAATACCCAACAAATCGCTACAAAAATAACCTCAAAAGGTCAACAGACCCTAGTTATTTGGTCATATGCAATAGACTAGGGTTTACGATATCTAAGACTTCCTAATTCGCGGATGTGAAGTTTTGTCACCCTTTATGTATCAGTAGGCATTAATGATGAGCCGATTTTCTAGAGTGTTAGCCGAAGTAGAGTCCTGCACGCTGTGTAGTGAACATTTACCGCTGGGTGCAAGGCCAATAGTGCAGATGCACCCAGGGGCAAGGATACTCATCGCGGGACAAGCGCCTGGCAAGCGAGTGCACGATACAGGCATTCCATTTAATGACCCTAGTGGCGATCGATTACGTGCCTGGATGGGGATATCAAGGGACGTATTTTATGATCCTAAACAAGTCGCCTTGCTGCCTATGGGCTTTTGTTATCCGGGCACTGGCAAGTCGGGTGATTTACCACCGAGACGTGAGTGTGCACAGAGATGGCGTGAACAGTTGTTGGCAGAGCTGCCCAATATAGAGTTAACACTGGTACTCGGCAAATACGCTCAGAACTATCATTTTCCACAAACGAATCATTCATTGACCCGATTAGTGAGTGAATGGCAAAGCCATTGGCCTACAATGGTTCCTTTACCTCATCCAAGTCCAAGAAATAACATCTGGCTAAAGAAAAACCTTTGGTTTGAGAAGGACCTTATACCGCAATTACAAGCTAGGGTAGAGGAGGTGCTATCAAATTCTAAAAATTAGTCTCTAGTGCTTTGTCTCGAACATTTTTATTTCATTTACTAGTGAACTTAGGTACTTTGTAGGCTTCGTTGTTACGGTTTCTGGTAAATCTCGTCATGCCTCAATCACAAGTCAAATTCATCGCCGCTGATATGGATGGCACACTCCTCGATGAACATAGTCAGCTCAATCCTGAATTCTTTGAAATATTTGAAAAGCTCTACGATAAAAAGATCACCTTTGCGGCTGCATCTGGCCGTCAGTATTACAGCTTGATTGATATGTTTGCGTCGGTCAAAGACCGTATGATGTTCATTGCTGAGAACGGCACTATGGTGATGCACTTAGGAAAAGAACTGTATAGCTGTGAGATCGACACGCCAAGTGTAAAAGAGATTATAAAGTCTGCTCGGCAAATTGATGGCACCTATGTGGTGCTGTGCGGCAAACAGTCTGCCTATATTGAAACCGAAGATCAGCACGCTTTGGATGAGATCAAAAAATACTATCATCGTTGCCAGTATGTCAGTGACCTTTTGGCGGTCGATGATGAGTTTATTAAGGTAGCGATCCTCAATTTTGATGGCTCTGAAGAGCTTATCTATCCAAGCTTTAGTGAGCAGTTTGGTGAGTCACATCAAGTCGTAGTCAGCGCGAAGATCTGGTTAGATGTCATGAACAAGCATGCATCCAAAGGGGCGGCGATTAAACACCTGCAAAATACTTTGGGTTTTACATTTGAACAGACGATGAGTTTTGGCGATTACCTGAATGATTTTGAAATGCTCAAGGAAAGCTATCACTCTTATGCGATGGCCAATGCACACCCTAGAATCAAAGAAGTAGCGCGCTTCTCAGCGCCAAGTAATGTAGAAGCTGGTGTACTGACAACCATTAAAGAAAAAGTGCTAAAAGCCTAGCTTTATCTTTGCTGAGTCATCAAATCTTTTATAAAGAGCAGCAATGTATCTGAAGTGGATGGGAGAAAAAATGTGGGCCTTTAGACCTGTGCAAGCCGCGGTTGCGCAGCACAAAGCAACATTTAAAGAGTGGCCTGCTTTGACACCAGAAACCCCAGCAGAGAGAAACGGTGGAGTCGGTAACTAACGCCGTAAACACTATAAAAGCTCGCTTTCATAAGCGAGCTTTTTCGTTTTATCTAGCTAAACTAATGTTCTAACAAGCTAAGCTAGGGTTGCGTTTCAAGCTTCGACAACAACTCGAGTGTCTTCGCTTAGTGATTCCAGTTCTCGTGTGACATCATCAACATTAAGCTCTGCTGGCAACTTCAAAGCCAATTCAGCTGTGAACAGGCTAGAACTTACACCGCCGCCACCGGCGATAAACACGCGATGGCAATCCATGTCGAGGATGCTGATGCCCTGCCCATCAAGGACTTGGGTTATCTCATTGACGATGCCTGCTCGATCAGTAGAGTCGACTCTGAGGCTAAATATCTCCTCTTTATCGTGCAAAGAGGCATCAGCGTCAGTGAACTGACAGACAATATTCTCCGTGCTACTGAAGGCGCTCTTAACGGTTTCTGCGTTGTTCGCGGGTAAATCAACCTTGATGACTCCAGCGACTTGCTGGTCAATGAAATTAACCTTACTGATTAGCCACTTGCCGCCGTTTTCATGGGTGATTGCGGAGAGGCGCTTAATCGTCGATGGCGATGCAGTGCCGATGAAGTTCACGATAAATGTAGTATGCATGGTGGTTCCCCCCACAGTTTTGATAAGTCTATGAAATTCAAAACTAAATAATTGATATCACTAGTTTAGAAAACATTACCAAGGCTTGCATGATATTGGTCAAGAATTCACTCAACACATTGATTTTAATGTGAGAACTTAGATCTCAGATGTGTCTAATTTGCTTATAAGTGCTCCAACCACTGGCTATTAAGCGCAGATCTTCTATAAATAGGGTGAGATTTTGTGGAGAACCTTTTATGCTACGCAAGTTTATTTAAGGAAGTGAATATGATTATAAAACCTCGAATTCGTGGATTTATTTGCACCACAACACACCCTGTGGGCTGTGAAGCTAATGTAAAAGAACAAATCGCTTACACTAAAGCGCAAGGCCCAATTACAAACGCACCTAAACGCGTTCTTGTTGTAGGTTCTTCAAGCGGCTACGGCCTATCTTCTCGCATTGCGGCTGCGTTTGGCGGCGGTGCAGCTACTATCGGCGTTTTCTTCGAGAAGCCAGGCACGGAAAAGAAACCAGGCACAGCAGGTTTCTATAATTCAGCTGCTTTTGACAAATTGGCTAAAGAAGAAGGCTTGTACTCAAAGAGCCTAAATGGCGATGCTTTCTCAAACGAAGCAAAACAAAAGACCATTGATCTAATCAAAGAAGATCTTGGCCAGATTGATATGGTGGTTTACTCACTGGCTTCTCCAGTACGTAAAATGCCTGAAACGGGTGAAGTGATTCGTTCTTCACTTAAGCCTATTGGTGATACCTACACCTCTACTGCTGTAGATACGAACAAAGACCAAATCATCGAAGCAAGCATTGAGCCTGCGACCGAAGAAGAAATTGCAGACACTGTTACTGTAATGGGCGGCGAAGACTGGGAACTTTGGATCGATGCACTGTCTGAAGCGGGTGTATTGGCTGACGGTTGTAAAACTGTGGCGTACAGCTACATCGGTACTGAGCTGACGTGGCCAATCTATTGGGACGGTGCTCTAGGCCGCGCTAAGATGGACCTAGATCGTGCGTCAACAGCATTGAACGAAAAGCTATCGGCAACGGGTGGCACAGCTAATGTTGCAGTACTTAAGTCTGTTGTGACGCAAGCAAGCTCTGCGATTCCAGTAATGCCTCTGTATATTGCAATGGTATTTAAGAAGATGCGTGAAGAAGGTGTACACGAAGGTTGTATGCAGCAGATCTACCGCATGTTCAGCCAGCGCTTGTACAAGGCAGATGGCACTGCCGCTGAAGTCGATGAGAGCAATCGTCTACGCCTAGATGACTGGGAGCTTCGTGAAGACATCCAGCAACACTGTCGTGATCTATGGCCTCAAATTACGTCTGAGAACATCAGAGAGTTGACTGATTACCAAGAGTATAAAGATGAGTTCTTGAGCTTGTTTGGTTTTGGTGTCGAAGGCGTGGATTATGAAGCTGACGTTGATACGCTAGTGGACTTTGACGTTATCGATATCTAATGAGTTAGTATCTAAAAATACATCTAAGCCCCAGTTGTTTTTTGAACGACTGGGGCTTTTTTTGGTTCTAATACGCAATGAACCTTTTTTGCGTCTAGAGAACTCGTTTTAATTCTAGCGAAGCACTAATTTTATGGTCGTTTTATGAGCTATCCTTGTGGTGGGCTGATACAAAGCAGGTGCAGAGTATGAAAGTCAACGTAGCGATATCGCAAAAGCCACCAGTGCTGTTGGAATTGGAAAATAGTATTGATGTTGCTTTAAACATTATTGAAGAGGCTGCCGAGAAGGGCACCCAGTTATTGGTTTTTCCTGAAGCCTTTTTGCCCGGTTATCCGACGTGGATATGGCGGTTAAAACCTGGTGGAGACATGGCGTTGGGAAATGAAATTCACAGCAGATTGCGAAGCAATGCCGTTGATTTGCATAATGGAGGATTAAATAAGATTTGTGGTGCTGCGAAAGCCCACAATATGGTCATTGTTATAGGGTTCACTGAACTTGATTCCGAACATAGTGGTAGTAGCTTATATAATTCCGTCGCAGTTATTGATGCTGATGGCACCATAGTCAATCGTCACAGAAAACTCATGCCGACCAATCCTGAAAGAATGGTTTGGGGTATGGGTGATGCATCAGGATTACATGTCGTTGAAACAGCAGTGGGTCGAGTAGGCACTCTTATCTGTTGGGAGAATTATATGCCGATGGCGAGATACGCACTGTATGCTCAAGATATCGACATTTATGTGGCACCAACATGGGATAGTGGCGAAACTTGGTTAGCGTCAATGAATCATATAGCTCGAGAAGGGGGGTGTTGGGTATTGGCAACCGCGACAGCGCTTCATGGTCGAGATATACCTGATAATTTCCCTAGCGGCAGTGAACTGTTCAGTAAAGAAGAGTGGATTAATCCAGGGGATGCAGTTGTTGTTAAACCTTTTGGTGGAGTAGTAGCTGGCCCTTTGCATGAAGAGCAAGAGCTGTTGTATGCCGAAATTGAAACAGAAGAGTCAGCGAAGTCACGAAAAACTCTCGATGTTTCAGGTCATTATAATAGACCGGATATATTCCACTTTGAAGTTGATAGGCGTTCTATGGCTCCTGTCACCTTTTGGGATGATGGGGACTTCGAATAGACTATAATTACTTGGATAAAAATACGTTTCTTAGAAGCAGAATAAAGGTTAAGAAAGGACTTCTCAATAGACCGCGTATTGATGTTATTGCGGACGATTTAAGAAGCGCAAGATAGATTTGGGTACCTTGCCTTGTCGTATAAATCCCTTCGACCTAGGAAATTGGCTATGTCTAGATACTATATCGATTGTCGAGATTACCCTGGAGAAATAAATTGTTCTGTAGCTTTAGCCGCAGACTCCAAAGAAGAGTTATTGTTAGCGGTGGTTGAGCACGGTACTAAAGTGCATGGGTATGAAGACACCCCAGAGTTTCGTGAGCAGATAGTGAAAGAATTTAAAGAAGGCACACCTCCAGTATAAACATTCTGAAGTTTAGTTTTGCCGTCTCAGTGAGGCGGCTTTTTTGTGTATTGGCAAACACAAAAATGAATGGTCCGCCCCGATATTGCAACGACAATTAAGTAATAACGGAGTTGGTTTGCGTTAATGTATTCGGAGTCCACGTTGGAAACATTAAAAAGACCCTCAGTAATTAGTTTCTAATTACTGAGGGTCTCTTCTTTTTGTTTATGATAAAGCCATAAAAATACTACTTCTAATCAATTAAGCCATATTCTTTGCTTAAGATTTCAACAATCTCAGACTTTGGATTGGAGCTTAGCTGGATGGCATTGCCTGTGATCTTTTCGGCTATATTGGTATACGTTTTTGATAGATCCATCATCGCTGAAAGAGGCAGTTCATTATCGTTTGCTAATGCTTCACGCTCATTCATGCGGTCTTTGTTTAAAAGGATATCTGGATCTGGGAAGTGATTAAGCAAAAACTGACGGAAACCTTCTTTAGAGTTTTCCACGACTTCACCATTCTTATAAGCTTGCTCATCCCAAATACGTGAAGAATCAGGCGTACCTACTTCATCCATGTAGATAAGCTTTTCATTGCCTTTGCTATCCGTTACGTAACCAAACTCAAATTTGGTGTCGACAAAGATCTGTCCAATCTTCGCAAGTTCGTTGTCGATAACACTGAAGCCTTCTTTGAGCAGCACTTCGTATTGATCAACATCTTCCTTGGTTTGGAAGTTGAACGAGGCATAGTTATCCAGTAGGTCTTGGCGTGTGATATTGACATCATCAACTTCAGGGACATTAGGTATGCCCTTTAAAATGCCTTTAGTCGATGGGGTAATCAGTAGGTCTTGTAATAAGCCATCTTTAATTTGGCTTTCAGGTAAATCAATACCACAGAAGTTACGCTCGCCTTTTTCATAAGCACGCCACATAGAGCCTGTGATGTATTTTCTACAAATTGCTTCTACCATTACCGGTTTAGCTTTTTGTACTATCCAGACGAGCGGGTGGGGGATATCGAGAATATGGCTATCTGCTAGACCATTATCTTTAAACAGCTTGAACCAGTGATTTGAAATTGCGTTCAAAGCTGCGCCCTTACCAGGAACACCTTTTAGGTTCTCTTCACCATGCCAAATACAATCAAATGCTGAGATACGATCGCTAATAACCATAATAGCCAAAGGTGCATCATCAGACACATCATAGTTTTTTTCTTTGATTAAGCGACGGCTATCTTCTTCAGTTAGCCAATATACAGAACGTACCTTACCACTGTGAACAGGCTTGTCCGTGCGGATAGGCAGGTCATCGTTAACGTCTAATACTTGGTCAGCAAGATTCATAATTTATACCTAATAGGGCAAATACTGATGCGAATAATACACAGATCATTTTCACTATTCCAATAGAAAAGCAAACGATTGCGCCTAAGGTATTCTCTAAGGGGAGGTTTCCCCTTGGGTATCTTAAATTATTGTTAACTTAGTGAAGGTATTGAGTGTTTGACGTTGAGAAAAACACATCACAATCGTGATCTTTACCTAATTGCTGTAGCTGTTTCTGAGCGACGGCGTCAATGTTACCACTAGCAACAACTGCACTCGCGTTACCTGAGGTAATGGCTTTGATGACGACTTCCATTTCGTTACTTTTGTTCGAAGGCTTTAACTGAATAATTTTTTCGCAATCTACACTGTATGTTTGAAGGTCTTTAAGTTCAGGTAAATGGGTTTGCGCTGTAAATAGAATCCACTTACGGGCAGAGGATGCTTTAGCCAATCGCTCAAGGTTACAAGGCTGATAAGCGCTAGGTGAAAGACTTAAAGTATTGCTGTTATTCAGGTTTTGAAAGCGCATTTACTGTATCTCCATACATACTGTATGAATAAACAGTAATACTGATTCGATTAAAGATCAAGCTTAACAAATAAATTTTGTGCATAAAAAAACCCAGCGCTAGGCTGGGTCGTTGAACTTGCTCGAGGAGCTTAAGCTCTATGTCCGCTTAGAGATTCTTTTTGCGGAGTGACTCGTTCTTCATGATTGTAGCGTTTCACATCGATTAGCGCGGTTTGCTTGCAGGATTCGCAGCAAGAGTTGACGTAGCCGTCCATGTAAGTCAATTTTTCGACAAAGGCTAATTTTTTACACCAATCGCAATGTGAGAAGGTTTTTTGCATACCGTTAGTTACTCCATAAGTATTTGCATGTGATACTACCTTGTTTAATTCCGAGACAAGCTAGCATCGTTATTCCGATCCTCGCTACAAGGTTAAGTACGTAAGATTACACTAATAAGGCGCAAATGTTAAATATTTGTTTCATTTATTAACATTTAACTGCCTGTAACTATTATTTAAGTAATTTTTTTGCTTGTGCCCCTTCTACCGGACGACTTACCGATAGGGTTCTACCTTTCTTTAGCCCAACTTCATAGTCAGCAGTGAGATTTTTCATTGCTTCTTGAAGTTGCTTTTTAAAAGTTTCACGGTCGATATTTTTGAATTCTTTATCGATGTAGTTTTTAATTTTTTTGTCTGACTCGTCATCGGGGGCGATAAGAGGCAGTTTTTCGAGAGCGCCTTCTATCCAACCGGATAAAAATGAATTTACGCGCTTTGTCACCTCAGAAGCAGCAGTACCAGAACCTGCAAAGCTATTTCTGAATTTACCCGTATGTTCATTCATCTCTCGATAGACGACGTCGAATGCAAATGCAGCGAATATAGCGCGATCAGCCTCGCCGATGAACTCTACTCGTTTTAGACCTTTGTGGTTAAGTAGCACAGCTTCAACACCAAATCTGGTATTAATCCCACGTATGATTCGTAGAATATTACTACCTACGTTTGCAGGAAGCAGATGAGAGGACTGGGTTTTACCCATTTTGATGAACTCAATATCGTCTTTTTCAAGACCGTATTTGAGCATAAGGTTGTGTGCCATTTTGATAGCATTAGCCGCCTCATTAACATTGGCTGAATTTCCCAACTCAAGACACTTTGCTATTTTTTTCAACGCTTTTTGCTTGTTCATGCTTTCTCGGTACCACCAAAAGGGGGACACATTTTACTCCTTTTTTAACGACTCTGAAAGCCCAATTTGTGAGCATAGTCTCAAGTGGTTTTTATGCAGGAATAAATCATGTAAAGTGTTAGAAAATCAGACGAATTACTAAAGATCACGCCGAGCACAATGGAGTAGAGCGTGATTATCGCAGGAAGCAATATGTTACCAAGACTCAACCAAGACTCTTCTATCAATCCAATTGTCGAACGCTATCTCTCTGAGCTGCAACAAAAAGGCTTTCAGGGTGATATCGAAACTCAGTATGCAAGCAGGTTAGCTGTTGCTACTGACAACAGCGTTTATCAACAACTGCCACAAGCGGTCGTGCACCCTAGAACCCAGAAAGATGTTGAATTGCTAGCACAGCTTGGTAATGAGCCTGACTTTCATACTGTCCGATTTTCTCCACGAGGTGGCGGTACGGGTACCAACGGTCAGTCCTTAACTGAAGATATCGTTGTAGACCTTTCTAGGCATTTGAATCAACTGATTGAAGTCAATGTAGAAGAAGGGTGGGTGATTGTAGAAACGGGAATGGTTAAAGATAAGCTTAACGATCTTGTTAGACCGCACGGTTTTTTCTTCTCTCCAGAACTTTCTACCAGCAACCGCGCCACTGTTGGTGGCATGATAAATACCGATGCCTCAGGACAAGGTTCATTACGCTACGGGAAGACCTCTGATCATGTATTAGGGCTTACCGCCGTGTTAGCTGATGGTTCCGTACTTGAAACCGAACAGTGGAAGAGTGTTGAAGAGAATACATTTGCCGCTTCTGCCGTGAACGAAACCCAAAGAATCTGCCGAGAGCATCGCGCGGCTATTGAAGAGCGCTTCCCGCCGTTGAACCGTTTTCTAACGGGCTACGATTTAAAGAACTCTCTTCAAGACGATGAGTTTCTGCCCGAACGAGTACTGTGTGGATCTGAGGGTTCGTTAGGTTTCATTACACGAGCAAAGCTTAACCTGACGCCGATTCCTAAATCTCGCGTTTTGGTGAACGTAAAGTACGACAGCTTTGATTCAGCACTGCGCTCCGCAACCATGATGGTGGAAGCCAATGCTCTGTCTGTTGAGACTATTGATTCAATTGTTCTTAACTTGGCAAAGCAGGACATTGTTTGGCATACGGTGAGCGACCTATTAACCGAGGTACCTGGACAAGAGTTATTGGGTGTTAATATTGTTGAGTATGCAGGTAATGATGTTGCCGAGATAGACGAGCAAGTCAGTGCGCTTTGTTCAAGGCTCGATTCGATGATTGAGCGTGAAGAAGCGGGCATCATTGGCTATCAAATTTGCCGTGACCTAGGCAGTATCAACAAGATCTACGGTATGCGCAAAAAAGCAGTAGGTTTGCTAGGGGCGACAAAGGGCGCTGCTAAGCCGGTTGCTTTTGCCGAAGATACTTGTGTACCACCGGAAAATCTCGCGGACTTCATTGTCGAGTTTCGCGCACTGTTAGATGCTCATAATCTGCGCTATGGCATGTTTGGTCACGTAGATGCTGGCGTACTTCACGTTAGGCCTGCACTGGATATGTGCGATCCAAAGCAAGAAGAGTTAATGCATCAAATCTCCGATCAAGTGGTTGCCTTGGTTGCCAAATATGGCGGATTGATGTGGGGTGAACATGGCAAAGGCTTCCGTTCAGAATACGGCCCAGAATTCTTTGGTGAGCACCTTTTTGAGCAATTACGCCGTGTAAAGGGATCCTTTGATCCACTCAACAAGATGAACCCAGGCAAGATTTGTACCCCGCTAGAGTCTGATGATGAACTGGTAAAAGTGAAAGGCGTCAAGCGTGCGCATTTTGATCGTCAGATCCCTGTTACCGTCCGCGATAGCTTTAATGGTGCGATGGAGTGTAATGGCAACGGTTTGTGCTTTAACTACGATGTCGCTTCACCAATGTGTCCATCAATGAAGGTACTTGCAGACAGACGTCATTCGCCAAAGGGCAGGGCAGGTATCGTTCGAGAATGGTTGCGCCAGTTATCGGAACAAGGCGTTGATATACTCGATCTAGAAAGTAAAACACTCAAAGGCTCACTGTCTTTAAAGAGCATGCTAGATCGAATGACTAACCGCTTTAATAAGCGACACCATTATGATTTCTCTCATGAAGTGTATGAGGCTATGCAAGGCTGTTTAGCGTGTAAAGCCTGTGCCACTCAGTGTCCTATCAAAGTAGATGTGCCAAACTTTAGGGCGCGCTTCCTCAATTTGTATCACTCTCGCTATCAAAGGCCTCTTAAGGACTACTTTGTCGCTAATATTGAGTCCTTGCTTCCGGTAATGGCGCTGTCACCAAAACTAGTTAATACAGTGCTTGATGCGGGGTGGGTTCAGTCGTTAGTGTCTTCAACGGTCGGTTATGTGGATGCGCCATTGCTGTCTTCTCCGACATTGAAGCAACGTCTGAAGAGCCAACACGTTGAAAAATACGATCATCACAAACTTTCAAGCTTAAGCGATGAGCAAAAACAGCGTCATGTGATTGTGGTACAAGATCCGTTCACCAGCTACTACGATGCTCAAGTAGTGGATGACTTTGTATCTTTGTTGGTGAAGCTTGGATTTACTCCAGTAATGCTACCGTTTAAGCCCAATGGCAAAGCTCAGCACATCAAAGGCTTCTTGAAGCAATTCACTGATACAGCACAAAATACCTCACAATTTCTTGCTGAGGCTGCCAAGCTCAAAATGCCAATGGTGGGAGTAGATCCTGCGTTAGTGCTTTGCTATCGCGATGAATACAGAGAAACCCTGAAAAAAGATTACCCTGATTTTTCCGTAAATACAGTGCATGAATGGCTACTACCACAGTTGGAGACGCTTCCTTCTCGTGACAGTAACAGTCAAGAACCCTGGTACTTGCTAGCGCACTGTACCGAGAAAACCATGCTACCCAACGCGGAAAAAGAGTGGGGAGCAATCTTCAATCACTTTGGCGCTTCACTTGCGGCTGTGCCGGTTGGCTGTTGTGGTATGGCAGGTACCTTTGGTCATGAGGCAGATAAATTGCAATGGTCAAAAGACATCTACGGATTAAGTTGGAAGCCAAGCTTCGAGCGCTTACCTATAGAACGATGCTTGGTTACGGGATACTCGTGCCGAAGTCAGGTAAAACGCTTTGAGGGCTCAGTGGTTAAACACCCACTCCAAGCGCTATTAGAAGTGGTTTGACAGAGAAAAGCGAGGTCCTGATGGCCCAAGGCATTGCGCTTTGGTGGTGCTCATACCAAAAGGAACGCTCTGCGTTCCTTTTTAGTGCTCTGTGGATTTAAAGCTTGCACTTTTTAGCTACAAATAGGGGATGCAGGTAAACTCATTTGTGCCCCTTTTCGCGTTACGATCTATTTCACTCATTTCAATTAAGCGTAATTTGACTTACTAATAGTAATTTCATAGAAGTAGAAATGTAGCCAGATGGTACCTCCAATTCGTGGTGGCGACTTTACCTCCTAATTTAGTGTCCGTGATCATTAGACCACTACACTTGCTGGTATTCTGATTTATAAACAAAAAGCCCGTGCATTTTCATACACGGGTCTTCTAAACTACTTTTTTGCAGACGTTAATCTACGTATTTGATTGTGATCTTACCAAAATGTGAGCCACTTGATTGGTACTCGAATGCTTGTCCAAGTTCATTAAATTTGAAACTTTTGTCTAGCACTGGATGAATGTTATTTACTTCAAGTGCCGCGACCATTTTATTCTGCATTTCTCTACTACCGACAGCGAGCCCTGATATTTTGATATGACGTAGGATCAGCGGCACCATATCAATCTCGGCGGTTGTTCCACCCAATACGCCGATTAAAGCCAAATGGCCACCAGTGGCAACGGCATCAATAGAGTGTTTCAATGTTGCGCTCGCACCCACGTCTAAAACATGATCAACACCGCCAGAACGCTCGGCAATGGTCTTACCCCAATCTGCGTCAGTGCGGTAGTTAAAGACTTCGTCAGCACCAAGTTCTTTTAAGCGTGCCATTTTCTCTTCAGATGAAGACGTCGCATAGACATACGCACCTGCCGCTTTTGCTATCTGTAATGCGAAAATCGACATACCGCCTGTACCTTGAACGAGTACTGAATCACCCGCTTGTAATTTGCCTTCGACCATGAGTGCGCGCCATGCTGTGAGCGCAGCACAAGGTAAAGTTGCAGCTTCTTCGAAACTGTAATTACTTGGCATGCGAGTAAGAGCTTCTTCATTAACACATGAATATTCACTAGCAAAGCCATCAGCTGTGTCTCCGCTAATATCTAGCGTATTTTCTGTCGTTGGCTTGCCATTTATCCAGTTAGGGAAAAACAAGCTCATGACCTTGTCACCCGGTTGCCATTCAGTCACATCGGCACCAACGGAAACAACTTCGCCTGCACCATCTGACATAGGAACGCGACCATCGGCAACCGGAATACCACCAACACCAACTAGATAATCGTGAAAGTTTAAAGAGGTAGCATGCCAACGCACGAGAACTTCACTTGAGTTGGGCTGTGGCATGTCTTGATCAACGATGTTTAGGTTATTGAGGCCGCCGGGTTGGGTTACTTGATATGTTTTCATGTTTTATCGCTCTAATAATTTCTTGAATGATTTAACTGCTACACGCTGGTGTGGCAGATTTTTATAGGGGAGCTTATATGCTTATTCAGGCATGACCAGTTTATCAACGATATAGGCTTCAATATTGGTGGTTGCAGCCAAACGAATCGCCTTTGCGTCGGCATATTCTGGGTCGTTATGCCAAGCCAAAGCCGATTCTTTAGTTGGGAACTGAATGATCACACGAACGTGAGAAGGTGTACCGCTAACGCTAATTTCTTCATTGGTGCCAACGATAATCTCACCGCCATGTTTTGCGATAGTGGAGAAGGTGGTCTGTGCTGAGCCAGGGTTATATTGTGCGTACAATTCTTGGTCAGTAACATCATAATTAATTACGAAAAAAGCGGTCATGGTTAACTCCAATTAAAGGATTGTTGTTGCTCAGGTTCATAAACAATAAAAATAGGCGTTTAGAGCACTAAGTATGGCTTCTCACAGCAATCAGTCTCCTAAAGAGACTTTTATCTTCGAATAGTTCGAACATAACATCAATGTGTAAAGCACTTAGCGCGAGTAGCTGCCTTTAAGTTTTATGTAAGATAATCAAATAAGTCCTCTAACGCAACTTAAATTTAGATTTATTAGATTAAAATTGGTTGATTGGCAAGTTTTAGGCTTTATTTACAAGAGAAGTGGCTACTTTTCACTTAGGCTAACTTTAATAAATTAGTGACATTGAAGTCCTCTTAAGGGACTTAAATGTGTTGCGGTAGAGAGGTGGTATAAGTTAAAATCGATAAAGATTACAGAATTGAGTGACAATTATGACTCGAAAAAATATCGCCAACTACCCTTGTTCAGTCTCACGGACCCTCAATATCATTGGGGACCAGTGGTCGATTCTTATTGTCCTGGCCTCATTTCGCGGTATTGATACATTTTCAGGCTTGCTTCAACGACTTGGCATATCTAGGAATATTCTGACTGCCAGATTAGACAGTATGGTGTCTAACGACATTTTGGAAAAAATCCCAACCAGTTCAACACGTTCTCGATACGTGTTAACGCCAGCAGGAAAAGAGTTGTTACCAACACTTATGGCGCTTATGCAATGGGGAGATAAATGGTTGGCAGAAGGAAAAGGGGAGCCTTTGCGAGTTCTCGACCGAGAGAGCCATGCGCCGATCCAAAAAATGGGGGTAGTTTCACGAACGGGGAAATACCTTGAGTTGGACGACTTAAGATTTGAGAATGGTCCAGGGTTTATCATCCCTGATAGCGAATAAAGTAAGGGTTTTCTCCCATGCACCCCTTAAACAATGTATTCAAGGTATTAGTTTAAGGGGATGTCTTTATTGTCGGCGAATGTTTTTTGACAATCATTGATATTCCGATTAAATCTCCATGCAGAAATGTGGCAAATACATACAATAAAGCCAGTCCTAAAATTACATCAATTCATTAGTAGTCATATCTATTAAGGCGATATGAATCGAGCGAATACAACCGTCCTTGGTAGGGAAAATGGAAGTAAAAAGGCCAGAGTATTTTCATTCTTTGGCCTGTTGAGTATGTGGCCGTATCTTGAAACCCAATTAAGTGTTAAAAGTCATTCTTTTTATAAGGCAGGGTCGCTAACGCATAGTCCAACACTATGGCTAAAACCTCAATCTTTTGACCAGTACGAGCTTGTACTGCCAACCCATAACTTACAGATAATAAGTAATCGACTAGCATTTCTATCGTCGTATTTTTTGGCAAATCCTCGTTGTTAATCCCAGAGTTAAATAGCGTCATCAAGATCAGCTTTGTCTGTGATCCACAATCTCTCAAGTAGACAGTGGCCTCATCTGGAAAGCCAATACTGTCCGATTCATTCACACTTTTTACCAATAAGCAGCCTAGCGGGGTATCGTTATCCGTGAACAGTTGGATAAGCCCATGAAAACAGGCATGTAACCTTGTTTGTAAATCAGCTTCAGAATCAGTGGTGAGATGCTGATAATGAGGCTCAGCATATTGCGTTAAATAGTGTTCGAGTACTTCTTTAAATAACTGGTCTTTATTGCCAAACGCTGCATACAAACTCGGAGAATTGATGCCAAGCTCTGACGTTAAATTCGAAATAGACGTACCAGCATAGCCGTTATTCCAAAATAGGCGCATTGCTTTATCTAATGCAACATTTTTATCAAATGTTCTTTTTCGCCCTGCCATCAGTGAGTTACTCCCAAATAGATTACTTTCTTCCCGATTATTCTGTATCAATCGATACAAAATGTCAATTAACCCATTGACATTCTATATTGATCGTTACAGAATGTCATCACGCAAACTGTAGTGATCGATACAAAATGTACATCACACCAGTATTCAAGCGTAGGAATTGATTATGAATACCAATATTGAAAATAAAGTTGTTGTAATTACAGGTGCAAGCAGCGGTCTGGGTGAAGCAATGGCAAGAAAGTTGGCCGCCCAAGGTGCAAGCGTAGTATTAGGTGCGCGCCGTGTTGAAAAACTGAACGCGATTGTGGCTGATATTCAGAGCACTAATGGTCAAGCAGTGGCATTGGCGACAGATGTCACTAAGGCTGAGAGTGTTAAAGCATTAGTGGATTTAGCGGTATCTACGTTTGGTCGCGCAGATGTGATGATCAATAACGCTGGCATTATGCCGCTTTCCCCTTTAAGTGCACTGAAAGTGCAAGAGTGGAACGACACCATTGATGTGAATATTAAAGGTGTGCTCAATGGTATTGCTGCCGCGCTTCCAGTGTTTGAGCAACAAGATACGGGCCATTTCATTAATATTTCGTCTGTCGCGGGGCATAAAGTTTCGCCAGCGAGTAGTGTATATGCCGGCACCAAATTTGCGGTTCGTGCAATCAGTGAAGGACTACGTATGGAAGTGGGGCGTAATATTCGCACAACCATTATCTCTCCAGGACTTATCGAATCTGAACTCAAGCTTGGTAGCTCAGATGCCGCAACCTCTCAATTTGTGAACGAGGTGTATAAAGATGCCATTTCAGCGACGTCTATTGCTAATGCTGTTGCTTATGTGATTGAACAACCTGCTGATGTCGATGTTAACGAGATCGTATTACGCCCTACCGTTCAAGAATTTTAACTCGAAGCAATATCCTATCGGTCAGTGCGTAAGACGCATTGAAAATGAGAATGACAATAAAGTACAGGTTCGGAGTAAACGATGTTTAAGATGTTCATAAAGTTGACTGCTTGGTTCAATTTTCCAATAGCGCTTGGGCTCATGCTCCCTGAGCTTGTAATACCAAGCTCCGACACGCTGGTTATAGGGGTTGTATTGGGAGCATTTCTGATCTTTTCTGGTGTTGCCTTACTTTGGTCCACGGCCGATTTGAAAACGCGTTCATCAATTGTTGTGTGGAACGGCTTAGTACGTTGTGTTGGGTTTCTTGTCGTTGCCTATGCTTGGTCATTAGGATTATCTCCCCTTATTTTTGTTGTTATTGGTGCAATGGATTTAGTTACTGCGGCTATCTATTTCATTGGAAGCGTAAGGGTATCTGGCTTGTCTTTTAAGAGATTACTGTTAGGAGGCTCACCGAATAAAAATGCCGCAATATGATTGTCTGTTCTACCCATTCAATCCCTAATTACGAGAGAGAAAATTATGACTATTAACGCATTAAGAACACCAGATGAACGCTTTTCTATTTTGCCTGCGTTTCCATATCAACCAAATTATATAGATGATTTAGAAGGGTTTGATTCTCTTCGTATGGCTTACATTGATGAAGGTGATGTGACGGCTGAAAATACCTTTCTATGTCTCCACGGTATGCCGTCATGGAGCTACCTATATCGCAAGATGATCCCGGTATTTACCGAGGCAGGTCATCGTGTTGTAGCCCCCGATCTATTTGGTTTTGGCCGTTCAGATAAACCTGTAGATGAATCGGTCTACACCTTTGATTTCCACCGCGATAGTTTACTTCGCTTTATCGAACGTCTTGATCTGAAAAATATCACGCTGGTATGTCAAGACTGGGGCGGAATTTTGGGGTTGACCATTCCGATGGAAATGCAAGATAGATTCAAGAACCTGATCGTCATGAATACTGCAATATCAGTAGGAGAAACAGCGCCTGAAGGGTTTTATCAGTGGCGTGATTTCTGTGCCAATGCACCGGACATTCCTGTCGGTGGGATCTTTGCGTGTGATGCGGGCCCAGAAGTAAACCTGCTTGATGTACTTGCCTATGATGCGCCATTTCCTGACTACAGCTATAAAGCAGGGGCAAGGCGTTTTCCTACAATAGTCCCTGTTGAGCCTACAATGGACGGTGTTGAGCATGGCATTCGTGCCCGTGAATTTTGGTCAAACCAATGGGATGGTCAAAGTTATATGGCAATTGGTATGAAAGATACCGCGTTAGGTGAGGGACCAATGGAGTACCTACGCACCTTTATTAAAGGCTGTCCAGAGCCGGTGAAGATTGCCGATGCCGGTCATTTCGTTCAAGAGTATGGCATTGAGGTTGCGCAAAATGCACTGGTTGCATTTGGCTTAGAAAAGTAGTTGCCGATAAACGCGCCATATATTTTCGTATTTGTTTTTACGATCTCGTTTCAATCATACGGTCAACAGAAAGTTTACTGACTACGTTTGATATGAAGCGTTCATATTCAGATACTTACCCTCTCATTTAATTGTTAAAATAGGGGGTACGGAGTCAATGATGTTCAAGATATTAAGTTTACCTCTTATCGCTGCTACGTTCTTTTCTGGTGGTGTTTTAGCGAATACAACCGAGCAAGTGTTTTATGATTTACAGCCCGATCCTGTGATTGCCAATGCTGACCCTACTAATTTGAAACAAAGACCTTTTATTGTTGATAAAGAAGAGTACCCATTTAAGAGCCACTGGTATGATCGCAATGGTGTTTCTATGCACTATGTCGATGAAGGCGAAGGTATTCCGATTGTATTAACCCATGGTAATCCAGATTGGTCTTTCCTTAATCGAAATATCATTAAAGCAATGTCTAAGCATGCACGCGTGATTGCCTACGATCTACCTGGCTTTGGCTTTTCAGATACACCAGAGAATTTCAAATTTACACCCCAGGAACACTCTGAGTGGATTGAATCACTTATCTTTGATCACCTTAAACTTGATAAGTTTATCTTAGTGGTTCAAGACTGGGGTGGTCCAACTGGTTTGCATGTCGCGACCAATCATCCTGATAGCATTTATGGTCTTGTTATTAGTAATACATGGGCTTGGAAACCTGAAGGCCCGCTTAAAGAATTCTCTATGCTCATGCGTACACCTGAAATGGAGCGTAAGGTTATTGATCTTAACTTCTTTGCCGGTCCACTGATGACTCAAGGGCTTAACGAAAAATCGGCAGGTAATAAAGCGATCACTGATGCTTATGCACATGCTTTCCCTACACCGGAATCACGTAGAGGAACGATTGTATTTCCTCAACAGATCACCGAGGGTGAAGAGTGGGTGCAAAAGATTGAGGATCGCCTAGATACGTTAGCGGGTAAGCCGGTTCATTTTATTTTCGGGTTGAAAGATGAATTAACGGCCAACGATGAGAGTATAGCAAGGTGGCGTTCGCACTTTCCGAATGCGGATTTGTTGTTATTGCCAAATGCCAACCATTTTACGCAAGAAGACAGCCCTGAAAGCTTTGTCTTTGCACTGAGAAAACTCTTGAAAGAGGTAGGTTCAAATCTTGGTGAAAAGTGAACCTCAAAGGGCTATATGGAAATAGCCCTTTACTCTATACATTTAGATAACCGATAAAGTGGCCGACGGAGTCATACCTAAGAGCCTTTATACTGACGGCTAAATTGCGCGGGACAATGATACTGATCAGTCCCAGAAAGACTTACCATAGTCCAACTAAGGAATGTTTTACTAAATTAGCAAAAACGCAACTCGGAATTGTCCAAAACCTTCACAAGTTGAATTTTTACCCGTGGTTCGTTCTACCTCAGAAATGCCCCAAAGCTTGCTGCATCAATTAATAATGACAGAATACGGTTTGGTATTTGACCTAGTTAAAGTAATTCCATAAACCTGAAAGCATAGCTATGCGGCAGACCTTAATCAGAAGGCCAAAAACAGTGTCTCACAACACTGGCAACGGACCTTGTCAGCGAGATTGGTTTATTTACTGCACACTTTCAAGGTGAACCGGTAACAGAACAAAATGGCTATGCGGGTTACCTAATTCGTAGCAAGCCAGCAAGCCAGCAAGCCAGCAAGCGAGAATGAGGGTGGCATTCATAGTGGCCAGGGTATATTAGACTCACTAGTGCTGATTGATGCCTAGCTTTTCTCATGACGTGGTCAAGGTGAATGTCTGATGAAGAACCAGACTCGATCCCTGGGTTAAACAACTAGGCTTCCACAGAAATAACATTAGCTACCCCCAATAAAGGCCTGATTTTCAGGCCTTTTTTAATTCATCTTCGATGAAGGGGTTTTAGTTAAGTGGGGGGCGTTTTACACACTACAGCTATTTGATAACAGCAACTGAATATGGATCTCCATAATTAAGGAATGAATATTCTTTGAAATAACACTAGACCGACCGGTTTGTTTTGTGTAATCTGTGTACATCCTAAACAAAGAGGTGAAATTAGTGAATAGCATTACAACTTTAGAAATGATGCAGTTGCGTCATGCTCAGATGAAGAAGGCATACAGCTTAGAACCAATGCCATCAATGGATTCTCGTATAGAAAAGTTATCTCGTTTAAGAAAGAAATTGATTGATTACAGTGATCGATTTTGCGCTTCGATGAATCAAGATTATGGTCAGCGTAGCGTACAAGATACCTTGATTGCGGACGTGTTGCCGTGTATCGCCAACATCGACTACAGCATTGAGCATATGGCTGAGTGGATGGCTCCTTCTGTGCGAAGTTCTGGTGCTTTGTTGTCACTTTCTAATGTTGAGGTTGTATATCAACCAAAAGGCCTAGTTGGGATTGTTACACCATGGAACTTCCCTGTAATGCTATCTATTGGTCCACTGATCTCTGCAATCACTGCCGGAAACCGAGCAATGATAAAAATGAGTGAATTCACTCCAGCAACAAACGCTGTTATGAGTGAGATGTTGAGTGAGGTATTCAGCGAAAATGAGGTCGCCGTTGTTGAGGGTGAGTCTGGACTTTCTGCTCAGTTTAGTGGCCTGGCATTTGATCACATGCTGTTTACGGGTTCAACGGCTGTAGGTCGTTTGGTCATGAAGGCAGCAGCTCAAAATCTAACCCCAGTGACACTTGAACTCGGCGGTAAATCTCCGGTCATTGTGGCTGATGATGTATCAATGGAGCTTGCAGTTGAGCGCATTATTTATGGTAAGAGCCTAAACAATGGTCAGGTATGTGTGTCACCAGATTATGTTTTGGTGCCAGAAAAGAAAAAAGAAGCCTTTGTTAATGAATATAAGCGCCAGTATCAGGCTTTATTTTTAGAAGGTGTTGAGTCTGAAAATCTGACTTCAGTGGCGAACGAGCGTCAATATCAGCGCATTATTGGGCTTCTCAACACTGAAATTACATCAGGTACTCGGGTTGAACCTTGTCATGATTTGAGTATTGACGAGACTAAGCATCGCCTAGTGACTCACCTTGTAGTGGAACCAAAGCTTGAATCTAACATCATGAATGAAGAGATATTTGGTCCCTTATTACCCGTGATCGGTTATCAGGATATCGAGGTGGCGATTGAACTTATCAATAGTAAGCCGCGCCCATTGGCGTTGTATCTCATGTCATTTGATGAGGCGCTTCAACATCGAATCAAGAATACCGTTCATTCTGGTGGCATGTGTATTAATGACTGTGTGTACCATTTAGCCGTAGACGATACGCCATTTGGCGGTGTTGGTGAGTCGGGTATGGGCAATTATCACGGTAAAGAGGGCTTTATTACCTTCTCTCATGCCAAGACGGTAATGACCAGTGGTCAAGAGCACCAAGTTAAACATTTGTTCTCAGCGGAAGATAACGAATTCAAATCAGCTGTATTGGCGATGCTAGGAAAATAGTCGCCCCATCGGAATCTGAGAGTAAATTATGTTAGAACGATTTTTTGAAAAAACCATTCGTGGCTATTTGTTGATAACCGGTCTGCTGACCGCCAGTGCCTTTGCAACCTTTGTCGCTCCTGAGTGGAGTATGGTGAACCTGTTCTCCTACGACGAGCAAATGATGCAGAACAAGGAATATTTACAAGCTACCTACCAACATTGGGGCGTGATGGTTGGCTGTATCGGTGTGCTGTTAATGGCGTCGGCGTATGTGAAACCGCTTCGTACCTCAACCATGATTTATAGTGGTTTTGAGAAGGCGATGTTTGTCGGGTTATTTATCTACAATGTGTGTGTGAACGAGTACACATGGTTTTGGGGATGGAGTGGGGTACTTGCACTCGATGGCTTCGTTACATTGTATTCACTGCTCTACCTTTACTATTTTATTACTCGCGACAAAAGCCGTGAACCCGCGCATCTGCGTTAATTTATTTACATTAAATTCAATCAATTAGTTAAAAATTAAAGCAGTAACATGTCTCTGGCGAGTCACATGTACTAGGAAATAACAAATTAATACTAGACCGACTGGTCTGTCGGTGATATTGTTACTGCAACCAAACAAGAGGTAACAACCATGGCAACAACAAACTTTAGCTTTAATCTAAAAACTATCATTCATGCTCATGAAAATGGAATTCAAGATATCCCTGCTTTGTTTGAACGCATTGGCGCGAAGAAAGTGGTGTTATTTACGGATAAAGGATTAGAGTCGTTGGGTTTTGTTGAAAAATTTGGTGAGGTGTTTGCAGCTCAAAACCAAGTACAAATCGCAGGTGTTTATACTGATATCGAAGCCGATGCATCTTGTGACAACATCAACGCAGCTATCGCGTTCACTCGTATGGTGGGAGCTGACGGTATCCTATCAATTGGTGGTGGTAGTGTGATTGATGCCTCTAAAGGCGTTAAATATGCGATGCATAAAGGCATCGACGATATTCGAGAAGTGATTGCAGGCGGTGGTCATATGGAAGTGTGGCCAAATAACCAAGATATCCAGATCCCTCATATCGCGGTTCCAACAACTGCGGGTACTGGTGCTGAAGCATCGCCTATTGCTGTGTTCTTCAACGAAAAAGAAAACATCAAGGCGAGTCTGGTTGTATCGGGTCTTGAATCTGATATTGCGGTGTTAGATCCGGCACTGACTACCAAATTGCCAGCAAGTTTGACTCGCTCAACCGGTATGGATGCATTGACTCATGCTGTAGAAGCCTTGGTTTCGCCAATGAGCAACCCGTTTACTGACGCTTACGCGATGCAAGCAACCAAGCTCATCATGGCGAATCTACCGATTGTGATCAATGAGCCTGCCAATGTGGAAGCTCGCGCTAAATTACTTCAAGCAAGTACGATGGCAATCTCTGCTTTCTACTCTTCGCTAGGCGGTATTCCGATTCATAACTGTGCTCACGCCTTTGGTGCCATCAGCCATATTCCACATGGTGATGCGAATACAGTGTTATTGCCGATTGTGATTGAGGCACTACCTGAGTTCTATTTGCCACAATCAGACAAACTGGCGCAAGCCATGTCAGTAGATTCGTCTGGTACTCAGGAGATGATCTACGCACGAGTCGTCGATAAGTTGCAATTATTCCAACGTGAGATTGGTGCGATGACTGATTTTAAGCGTTGGGAAATTAATGCTGAGAAGAAAGTACAGATCGTCGATGCGATTAAGAAAGACATCTGTTTTCAGTTCTATCCAATCACTGACCACCACATCGATAACATCATTGAAGCGGTGATTTAATCAATTTCCATGTCCAGTAATTAGGGAAGACCTGGTCAAAGGATTGACGCTTTTTTTACTTAATTACCTCGCTTTCTTCGTCTGTGTTCAACAGATGAGGCCTGCATCATTGTACTGAAGGTTTTTACATGAAAACGCAAAATCTATTTCTATTAACCGCAGCGCTAGGCATCTTTCCTGTCGCTATGTCTTACGGCTTGTTCCCTCAACTGTTCTTTGGTATCGAGACCAACAGCATAGAGATCACCAATATTCTTCGTGCCATCATGGGCCTATATACTGCTATGGGTATCTATTGGTTACTAGCGGCCTTTAAACCACAGCTCACACTATCCGCGCTTTACAGTGTGGTGGTGTTTATGGGTGGCCTCGCTCTAGCTCGAGTGATAAGCATTAATCTAGATGGCATGCCAAATATGATTTTGTTGGGATACACGGCAATTGAGTTAGTGATTGGTGCCACGGCTTATGGATTGATCAAGGCGAACTATTCCGAAGCGGATGCGCAAAATCAACGTTTAGGAGAAGCATAATGAAAAGCAAGATTGTTATAAGCCTAGGGCTTGTTGCTCCTTTTATTGCGTATCCTGCTATTGGTGCGGCTTCAGCCGATGCGACCACAGAGAAGAGCCAACCGAACATTCTTTTGATTGTTGGTGATGATATTGGCATGGGTGATTTGCAACCATTTGGTTCAGAAATTAATACACCGACGCTCAACGCTCTGGCTGAAGAGGGTATTCGGTTTAATAACTTCCACGCCTCTCCTGTATCCTCGGTAACTCGTGGGCAGTTGTTCACTGGTGCCAATAGCATTGAGGTTGGCTTGGGATCATTTGACTATTCTATCTACCCCCCATCTAAGGGGAAGAAGGGCTATGAGGGATATTTGACTCGTGATGCTGTTACCATCACTGAACTGCTTCGAGACAGCGGCTATAACACCTATCATTCGGGTAAATGGCACTTAGGTTCAGGTGGCGGGCACGGTCATCCACCACAAGATTGGGGATTCTCTCAAACCTTTGGTGTCTACTCAGGTGGTTCGGCGCACTGGGATGATACTGACATGTACCCATCGGTAAAGGTGGCAGAAAAAGCGATCGCTGAGGGCAAGCAACCACCGGTGACTCAACAGAAGTTCTTTGAGAATGGCCAACAAGTTGAGCGTGTGAAAGGTATCTATTCTGATGATCTGTATACAGGAAAGATGATTGAGTACATTGAGGGCGGTAAGGAATCTGGAAAACCCTTCTTTGGTTATCTTGCTCTCACCACAGCGCACTTCCCATTGCAGGCTCCTTCAGCCCTTATCGATAAATACACCCAAATGTATGAGGAGTTGGGGTATGAAGGCCTAAAGAGGCAGCGCTATGAACAAATGATTGAGGCTGGGGTTTACAACAAGAATACGCCTTATCCAGCGGATAATCCGATTACAAAAAAATGGGATGACCTCTCTGATACAGAGAAGAAAACTCAGGCAAGGCTAATGGCTACCTATGCGGCAATGATTGAGGCGCAAGATTTCTATATTGGTCGCCTGCTAGATTACCTCAGAGAAACCGGCGAGTTAGATAATACGCTAGTGATTTATATGCCGGACAATGGTCCTGAGGGTTCTGATGCGATGGGACCATTGGCAAATGAACTGTGGACTAATTGGACAGAAGATCACTTTGATATGTCTGATGAAGCCATTGGTACTTCTCGCTCAAGTCGTCAGTTAGGCATCGAGTGGGCAAATGCCACCACGGGGCCATTACAGTGGTGGAAGTGGTTTGTCTCTGAGGGTGGGGTGAGAGTTCCTCTGATTGTGACGCCACCAAGCGATACTGGATTTGAGCAACAGGGCGTAATGTCTAATACCACGCTCAGTGTTAAAGATTTGCCGATGACCATTCTAGATTACGCTGGAATCTCTCATCCTGGTGAAACCTACAAAAATCGAAAGGTTGCAGCACCTTCGGGTCAGTCGATGCTCCCGTTCTTGTCAGGACAGGCAGATACGGTTCGCAGTGATGATGATTGGTTTGCCTTTGAGTTGTTCGGTAATGGCTTTTTGATTCAAGGAGATTACAAGTTGATGAAATTAAGAACAGGTATGTACGGTGATGGCGAATGGCACCTGTACAACATCAAACAAGACCCTGCGGAGTCTGTTCCTCTAGAAGAACAGCACCCAGAAACCTTTAAATCCATGATGGCACTGTATGAGCAATACGCCGAAGAACATGGCATTGTTGACGTGAAAGAAGATTGGAATCCGTGGCTAGGAGCCGCTGGCCATACAATGTCACATTAATAAATCAAAAAGCCCTCTTGTTGAATGACTTGAGGGCTTTTTGTTGTTTATAGATCTAGACCAACCAGTCGGTTTATTGTATTGTGTATGTCAAATAGAGATATGGATTCGATTGGGAAGGAATCTCCACCACTGGAGAAGAATATGACTGGTATAAATGCCCCGCAGTTTAATGGTAAAGCGCACACCAAAATGCAAGCCTTAGCTAAACCGATTGGTGCTGTGTGTAATATCGATTGCACCTATTGTTACTACCTGGACAAGAAGGAGCTTCTAAATTACTCAACGTCGGAATCTAAGGTCATGTCAGATGAACAATTAGAAACCTATGTTCGCCAATACATTGAGGCACAGAACACCCCCGAGATCATCTTTTCCTGGCATGGCGGGGAACCGACTCTACTTGGTGTCGATTACTTCAAGCAAGTCGTGTTATTGCAAAAAAAATACTGTCCAGAGTACAGTTCGATTACCAATGACATTCAAACTAACGCCACCTTATTAGATGATGAGTGGTGTCGCTTCTTCAAGCAGCATGACTTTGTGGTTGGCGTCAGCATTGATGGGCCAGAGGCGGTTCACAATCGTTATCGCACGAATAAGGCCGGCAGAGGCACGTTTAAGCAAACCATGAAGGGCATTGAACTACTGAAGAAACATCAGGTTACTTTTGCTACCTTAAGCTGCGTAAATGATGTGAGCGTTGAGCATCCCCTAGAGGTTTATCGGTTTTTACGTGATGTCATTGCACCTTCTCAGATGCAGTTTATCCCTGTTGTTGACAAGATAGATGCCCCTATCAATGGAAAGTGGCATACCTATGGCGACATGTCGATCATCCCAGTCAGCACGAATCTTGTTTCAGACTGGAGTGTAAAAGCGGAGCAATGGGGGCAATTTCTGATGGCTATTTTTGATGAATGGCTAGCCAATGACTTTGGAAAAGTATTTATCCCTTACTTTGATAACTTTTTTGCGGTGTGGTCAGGTCAACAAAGCACTATGTGCACGCTGAGTGAAATTTGCGGTAAAGGCCTTGCTGTTGAGCCCAATGGTGATGTTTATTCATGTGATCATTACGTGTATGAGGAATTCAAACTAGGCAATTTTAATCAACAAAGCCTAAAGCAATTAGCTTTCTCTCAGCGCCAGCAAACCTTCGGGTTTGCTAAACAGAAATCTTTGCCAAATCAATGCCTAGAATGCGACTACAAGTTTGCATGCCATGGAGAGTGCCCAAAAAACCGCATAATCCAGTCTGTAGACGGGGAAGATGGTCTCAATTATTTATGTTCAGGCTGGTTGCGTTTTTTTTCACACATAGATCCGATCCTTACCCGCATCCTTGTTCGTAATAATATTCAACTTGGAGAACGTTAATGTCGAATATCGTAGAAACCTATTTTGTTGTTGCACTGACTATGGCGTTGTTAAGCCTGTGGAAGACCTATTCGGGGCCAGCAATTGCAGGCGTCATGTCTTATTCCTATCCAGAAATGCTGATGTTCAACATGCTCCCGGCCTTACTTGCAGGTTATGCTGGTTGGAGTCTTGGCCCAATGACATCGTCGCTTTTTAATAGAAATCGACGCGTTGTATTTAGACCCAAACTTAAGCGATTTATGATTCGTTGGAATCGTTATGGACAGATATCCATGGCCATATTAGCACCGGTTTTAGTGGGGATCCCGAGCTATACCTTTGTCTCAAAACGATTGAATCAAAGAGGTATCAAAACCTTCGGTTTACTGAGCGTATCAATACTGTTTTGGAGTGGGTCAGCTTACTTTTGTTTTTTACTCTTGGATGTAGGGCAATACATACCGGTGGATAGCGTGATTCCCCAAAATATTTTAAACAGAATGGAATAAAAAACGGCTCACTTAATAAGTGAGCCGTATTTGTTTATTGAGTGAGCTTGATGGTTTCTTTCATGGCGCTTTCAAGCAGGCTACGGTCTTTTTGCATTGCAGCAAGAAGCGTACTGCCCAGCCACAACCCATAGATGGTTCGAGCGGTTTCATAGCCATTGTCTATATTGAAGTCCCCCTCCTTGATGCCGTGCTCAAAGAAGTGGCTCATTCTAAGAATGACCTTTTCAGCACCCTCATTTAAAGCCTTTTGCATTTGATTTGATGTACCAGAGATCTCACCGGATAATTTAACGACCAAGCATTTTATCTGGTATTCATCGGTCAGCTTTTCTGTGCACCAATAATCGAAATAAGCCTTAATACGCCCTTGAGGCGATTTATCTGTGTCCAGTAGGAAGCTTTCTAGAGTCTCAAGGTGATCCTCAAAATAATCGGTAAGTAATGTAGTACCGAAGTCTTCTTTGGATTTGAAGTGATGGTAAAAGGATCCCTTGGTTGCATTTGCTTCATTTAGGATCTTGGTCAGGCCAATACCAGCAAAGCCTTGCTCGCTGATCAGATCGAAGCCAACATCTAGCAGCTTTTGTCTTAAATCTTTCATTGTATCACCTCGATTTTAATTTCTGCTGTATTGTAAAGGGATATTATACCGACCGTCCAGTCTGTTTTTATAAAAATGCGATAAATAACTAGACCGGTTGGTCTGTTTGGGTTATATTAACCCTGTCCCATAAATCCAAGCGAGCGAACAGTTCGCTTCAACTGTATGAGAGCTTATGACATTGAACACTTCTATCGTAATTGCTGGCGCTACTGGCTTAGTAGGCAGAGAAACACTTAAAACTGTATTAGAAGACCAAACAGTCGAACGGGTAGTGAGTCTTTCTCGCCGAAAGATAGAAATGGAACATTCGAAATTACAACAATGGATTACCGCAGACTTGTCTATTCCGTCGAGTCATCAAATCAATCAACAACCGTCTGTGGGTATCATCGCTTTGGGTACCACATTGAAGAAAGCGGGCACTAAAGAGAAGCTAAAGGCTATCGATGTGGATTTGGTGGCAGAGACAGCGACTAAGATGAAGTCTATGGGCGTGAAGCAGTTAATTGTCGTCTCTTGTTTAGGTGCAAGTGTGAATGCAATGTCTCACTACCTCAAGTGTAAGGGTGAGATGGAAAGTCAGATAGAGGCTCTAGAATTTAATCAAACGACCTTCATTCAACCTGGCCCATTGGCAGGGGATCGCGAAGAGAAGCGACTGGATGAAAAAGTCTTACAAGGTGTAATGCAATTCATTTCGCCCTTGATGATAGGTAAGTTGAAAAACTATGCTCCTATTCAAGCCATTGATGTTGCTAAGGCAATCAATGCAATTGTGCATAAGAGACCTAGTGAGGAGATTACTCGAGTGAGTTCGTCAGAAATGCTGTCTTTGCTTTAGGGTTAACGTCAAAAATCAATGGCGTGATAAACAGCCAAACCTAATGATCTTAACGGGCGAACATCGCCCTTTATTTTAATACGAAACAAAACAGACCGGTCGGTATATAATGAAAGCGAAATGTATTCTAACTCTTTGTCTTGCCATGGTGACGACTTCAGCAGTAGCAAACAAAGACGTCGGTTTTTCCAGTGACAGTGAACTTGCTGCTTGGAGTTCTACAGATTATCAAACAGTGCAAACAGGTACCCGTACGACTTGGTTTGTGGATTACTACACACTAGACCACAAGCAAGATACCCATGGTAATAATGTTTTGGTCATGACCTTTTTACCAGAACAACTAACCAAGCAAAAAGTATCAACTGCCTTTATTGATGCGCTGGAAGGGGCAAACCCCGCTATCACTATGAATGACCCGATTATCAACGGCCTAATTGAGGGTTTAACTCTTAGTCTGAATGCTGGCGATACTGTCACCGTCATTGAAAAAGGGCATCAAATACAAGTACAGCATAATGGTGTTGTGGTTTACGCATTTGCTGATGCTGGTGGTCAGAAGGATGCATTGCTCAATATTTGGTTGGGAGAGAACCCAGTAGATGACTTTCTTAAACAGGTTTAAATCTGGGGTTAAATCCTTAGCAATATGCTTTGTGATTATCCTGCCAATTAAGGTCAGTAGTGAGGAATTAGCCATGTATGAACTAAATAGTGAAACAACCAAAGAATTTACCAAGGGGCTTAAGTATGAGCTTATGTTCCGAAAACTAAGTCGTCAGGTCTTTGAAGAACTAGAAGAAAATCCTGCTGGTGGGATGAAAAGCAAGAGTATCGCACTGTTGAATCGAATTGAGGCACACAACACTGTGGTAATGGAGCCGGTAAGGCGAGATTTTGGCGTCAGCACTCATATCAGTTGTACCGATAAATTGTTTGCTAACACAGTCACTGTTTCTCTGAAGGTAATGCCTTCCATTGGCTTTCGCTATCTCGAAGGCAGTGCGAGCCGCTTCGTTGATCAGCTTGAAGACATTGCGAGCTTGAGTCCAGCTAAATATGAAGAAGAGATGCGTTTTATGGTTGAGCATGAGCGAGCGTTACATGGTTACCTAGTGCACTTTAACCAGGGTCGATATATAGCCGCAGACTCCATCTTCGAAGAGTTTATTGAGCGCCATCAAATCAACTGACGCTAGATAGAAAGGGACTTCTTTATATCAATTGAAATATCCATTTATTTTAGATTTAAAGAGACATTGAATATGAAAAAACTTCCTATGATTGCCTTACTGGCGTTCCCTTTATTCGGTTGCAGTACTTCTGTAGATAATGAGGCTCATACAGCGAACCTTAATAAAGTTGATGCCATCGCGAGTAAGGTACAAGGCAATGCAAATCAACAAAGCTTGGATCATGTAATGACCATAGATCATGCCAGATTGGCGGCAAAAGACGGAGAACATCTAGATGCAAGCAGAGTTGAGTTTTTTGTCGACAACGAACTGAACACGGAACTGCTGCAAGAGAATATTGTTGCGGGCTTAGACTTGCCATTAAGGGTGTTGAGTTACTCTGAAGATAGCAAGATTAAAACCATGTATACGGATGCCGATTTCTTAGCGAAGCGTCATGGGTTGAATAACTCGGTGACACTGAATCAATATGATCAGCAAGTACAGTCCTTAATTGAAGGCAATGAGCAAGCCAAAGCCGCCCCCACTGAACAGTTAACTAGAGACTATGGCATCCAGAAGGTGGTATCAGACTTTGACTTCGATACCACTATTGAACGAATTGAACACGATGTTCTTGATGAAGGCGATACCGTTTGGTTTATGAACTGGGATTATCAGGAACAAGCGTCAAAATTAGGCAAAAGCCTACCTAAAGCCACGCTGTTGGTCTTTGGTGGACCTGCGCCAGGTGCTAAGGCAATGACGGACTTCTCAAGCATTGGTTTAGATGCATTTGGACAAAAGGTGTTGGTCTTTGAGCAAGATGGCGAGGTTATGATTGCCTATAACGATATCGTTGATTTTGCACAGTTGCACTATGACGATAGCGCCATTGCTCATCGAGTGATCAATTATCGTCTAGGCAGCACCTTAAAAGGCGCAATAGTCGATATTAACTAAGTACATCGATAACGTTAAATAAAGTTTCTCACCGCTACCCATACGTAAATAATTAATACCCATATTAGGTAGGCATTATTACGCATATTGGTAGTGGAATATATAAGCACAAGGTGTGCGATCAGTCTATATGGAATTTACCATGCATATGCCTTTAATTATTAATAAAGGTTTTGAATACTCGGAATAACCATGAAAATTAAATTAATTTCACTATCTTCAATTTTATTTATTTCAATGTCTGCTTATGCCTCTGAAGAAGAGCAGCAAGTAGAAGAAAATAAACAAGTAGCAGAAGTGAAAGCTCAACGCACAGGCTACCACGCTCAAGATATCCGTAACGTACAAACCAAGCTTGAGGCGGATTACTTTACTCACGATAACTTTGATGGTTATGCGGTAGGAGGGGACTTTGGTATTGGAGATAGTGCGAGCATCGGTGTTCAATATACGGCACTTGAATATACCTGGAATGATTTCCGAGGCAGAGAGAAAAGCTCTGACAGTGATGCTGTAGCAATTACAGGTCAGTACAACATCAATGAAAACATCGTGATTGATGCTCTTTGGAATGTGTCGGGTGATTATGACCAATTAACCTTTGGTGCTAATTACGTTGCAGATGCATCGTTTGGTGTATGGAACCTTGGTGCTAATTACTCTATGGGTGACCTAAATGACAGTGCTGATTTTGAAGCGGGTGTATTAATTCCATTCGGTGGCGATTTTTATTACCGCGGTGACTTTACTTATTATCTTGATTCTGGTTATGACAGTGAATTCGAAAATAAATTGGGTTGGAGTAACGGCACTATTGATATTAATGCCTCATATAACATGTATGAATTCGATGATTCGTACATAGGCGTTCATTTCGGTTACTTGTTTTAATTCCCAATTATTTAAATAAGAAGATATAATGAAAAACTTTAAAAAGACATTGTTAATCTCCGCTGTTGCGCTGAGTGTTCCTACACTTTCTGGTTGTGTGGGCAGCAACTTTGTGACGAAAAAACTAATGGAATTCAATGTTAAGGTAGTGGATAACCGTTACGCGCGTGGCGGTGTCAACTTCCTATTGGCACCAGTGTATGGCTTCACCACGCTAGCAGACTACTTTGTGGTGAACTCCATTGAATTTTGGACTGGTAAAAACCCTTTTGATGGCAGTCCACACATCTTTGATAGCAAGGTCGATACCTACATTGATATTAATGGTGACCTTGATCCTTCTCTTCATGACGCACCGGTTGACCCTATCAGTCAAAAGCAGATCGAAGAGAGCCAGATCCGCTCAATTGATGAAAATACAATTGAGATGGAGGTGACCTTTGTAGATGGCACTCAATCGACGGTTCAGGGGGTTAAGGATGGCAATAGTGTCACCTTTAGCGTTGATGGCGAGGTTGTCTCTACCACCAGCATTGGCGCACTAGAATCAGCGTTTGCGCAGCAGTCGTAATAAAAAGGGCTCCTCATTGATGAGGAGCCCTTTGTCATGATCTTCAATGATTAGTTAGCCGCAGCGGCCCACGGATTCCAATCTTCTGCTACATCAACAATGTTGTGGTCTTTTGCGTATTGCTGATAAGTCTTCATCATAGACTCAAACTTTTCAGGGAATTTATCCTCAAGAGGGACCGTTTCTGCAGGGTTGTCCTTGATATTGTACAGATGCCATTTACCATCGCCGTACATGCCCGTTCTGAGCTTCATTAGCTTGTAGTCACCTTGAATCACAAAGCCATTGCCAAATAATTCGAAGGCAAACCAATCATCTTCAGTACGCACCGTTTTTGAAGAACCTTCCAAGAAGGACTTCATAGATACGCCTGATGGGACAGGTATTTTACGATCTTTATAGCTATCACCAGGGTGCTTGACCTCAGCGTAATCCAGCATCGTCATCGGCAAGTCTTTCACACTCAAGGTGGTGCTCGACATAGTGCCTTGCTGATCAAAACTGCTGCTCTCTGGTGGGCGAATGATTAATGGCACTCGAATGCCACCCTCAGCTATGAACCACTTCCACCACTGCAAAGGACCCGTTGTCGCGTTTGCCCACTCTAATCCAAGCTGACGGCTAGAGTTTGCAGAGCCAATCGCTTCATCACTCATATCGAAGTGATCTGTGGTCCAATTCTTCCACAAGCTGTTAGCCAGTGGACCGAATGCGTCTGAACCCTCAGGGCCATTATCGGGAAGGTAAACAACCAAGGTATTGTCCAGTTGTCCACTTTGGCGAAGGTAATCAAGTAAGCGACCAATATAGAAATCATGAGACTCGACCATAGCGGCAAAGGTTGCCATCAAGCGGGCCTGAGTCTTTTTCTCTGCGTCCGTCAAGTCATCCCACTTCTTCGCAAGAGGATTATCTCCTGGGAATGGGGTGCCTTCAGGGTATATTCCTGCTTTGATCATGGATTCAAAGCGTTGTTTCTTGAGCCCTTCCCAGCCAAGCTTTTCGTACATGGGAACGTACTTTTCAATCAGCGCAGAGGGAGCTTGTAGCGGGAAGTGAGCAGTGGTAAGTGCGAGATAACCAAAGAAGGGTTTACCTGATTCACGACCCTCTTCAATATACTCAATCATTTTACCTGTGTAGAGGTCATCGGAATAAATGCCACGCACTCGGTCGATTTTTTCTCCGTTCTCATAGAATTGCTGATAAGTAATCGGTGGTTTCTTTCCTTCTTTTAGGGCTTTGTTAGCCACTTTAGTAGAAGGGTACATATCGGTGTTATCCCAGTGCGCAGAGCCCCCAGAGTAGACACCGAAGGTTTGAGAGAAGCCCCAATCTTGAGGTGGATTACCGTGTCCATGACCCGAGCCCAGGTGCCATTTACCCGAGTGATAGGTGTTGTATCCACCGTCTCTGAGAAGCTCAGCAATGGTGACAGTGTTGCGGGTCATGTAACCTTCGTAGCCTGGCTTTCCTTTTGCTGGGGGATAGAAGGAATAATCAAACGATCCCAGACCAACTTCTATGCTGTTAGCACCTGTGAGCATTTGTGCTCGGGTTACCGATGAAACGGGTGAGGCATGGAAGTTGTTAAAACGAATACTTTCTTCAGCCAAGGCCGTGAGAGTAGGGGTGTTGATCTCAGAACCAAATGGGGCGAGATCGCCTAAGCCAACATCATCACTGACAATGAGTAGAATGTTTGGACGGTCGTCTTCGGCCGCCATAACCATGCTAGGGACAACCAGTCCAAAACAGATCGTTATTTTTATCTTCATTAAATCTTCCTTAATCTATAAAAGCTTTTCTATTCAGTTTTGTCTTTCAGTAACATTAAACCGAAAACGCCAAATCCGAACTCCAGGAGCAGATAGAGCCATAACACTCCATTTGGATTACCGTCCACAACGATGCTTAGTATTCGCCCAGAGGCAAGACCAAACATAAATATAATGAGATTGATCAGAGCGCCACGAGTGTGTTTTTCTGATAGCGCGCCCATCACCCAATACGCCGCAGTAGCTAAATACAAGCCCATTACCGCTCGAAATATATGGGTAACCTCGATGCTATCTACGTTAAGGTCAAACAAGAATGGCAAAGAAACCTTTGGGGCTAACCCATACGAAAGTGCTATCGGTATGAGTCCGGCAGTGGCAAGGAGGAGAAATATCTTGTGTTTGTTCATAAGCGTTCCTTGTTTATAAAAGCGGTTACAGAGTTTTATATTTGCCATGGGTGACGGATTTATTATTTATCTTCAGCAGTTGGCTTATTTTGGGATCAACATGGTTGAAGAAATCCAGCCAGCCACTGCAAAGGTAATTCAGGCCTGGTTCGCCGTCTTCAGTGGTGAGGAAGCGGTTTTTGGGGCACTCCCCGTGGCAGGCGAAGCGGTAGTCACACTTTTGGCACTTCTTGGGTAGAGATTTGTATTTAGCTAAACCGAAGTCGGCTTGTTTTCGAGACAACGCTATTTTGCCAAGGTCAGTTTGAGTAATGTCTCCAATTTCAAATTCCGGATAGACATAGTGGTCACAAGAGTAGACCTTGCCATTGGGCTCAACAGCCAGGCCTTTACCGCAAAGCTCTGCTAGAGTGCACATGGTGCTCTGCTGTCCCATCCAAATGCCAATAAAGTTCTCAAAGTAAGGAATGAAAACCTTTCCAAAATCATACTTCATCCATTCGTCGAATACGGTTTTCAGAAATACACCCCAGTCTTTGGCTTGGACTGACCAAGGTTCCATGGTCTGTGTCACGGGGATAATGGCGTTGGAACCATTGCTGGTCCATTGGCTGTTAGTCGCAGAGTTACTCTTGTCGACCACAGGAATGAATTGGATCTGCTGGGGCTTTATTTCGTCACGCAAAAACCGGTAGACCCTCAATGGGTGTTGTGAGGTGACGTCATTAACGCAGGTAAGAGTCGCAAACTGTATGCCGTATTCGCGCAACAGCTTTGCCCCGCGTAGGGTTTTTTCAAAGGTGCCACGACCGGCGTGGTTTTTACGATAGTGGTTGTGCAGCTCCTCAGGCCCATCAATACTCAGACCGACAAAGAAATTATGTTTCTTGAAGAACTGGCACCACTTTGCATTGAGCAGCGTTCCATTGGTTTGAAGGTCATTGACGATAGTGGAATGCTCAGGAAGGTATTTTGCTTGCAGTTCAACCACTTTTTTAAAGTAGTCGAGCCCGAGTAAGGTAGGCTCACCGCCATGCCAAGTAAAGACGATTTCAGGGGTGTTTTGCCCTTGAATGTATTGTCTGATGTATTCCTCTAATAACTCATAGGTCATTGTCTTCTCTTCACGCTTGTCGTAGTCGAGAAGTTGTTGCTTACCTAGGTAGTAGCAGTATGAGCAATCAATGTTACACACTGCGCCTATGGGTTTGGCCAGTGCTTGAAACTTAGTGTGGGCTTTGCCTTGGTATTGCGGTATCTGAAATTCCATTTACGTGTCACTTATACATCGAGTGAAAACTAAAGTGTGAGCTAGAAATGAGCAGCCCAACCGATCAAAAAACCTTGGGACGCAGTGTTGTACGCGAAGGTGTCGCCATTGTCGTAGTCGACCCAAGTGGATTTGTAGGCGAGGTTTAAATCAGACCAATCATTGATGTGAAATCGAACACCTGTTTGGATTGAACTGGTAAAACTGGTATCACCGCTTAAACCTATGTCGCCATTGAGATAAAAATCCCAGTTCTCACTGAGTGGGGTGGTTAGACGGGCTCCAATGAGGTAGTCGACCCAATCTTCTTTCACATTGGGATTTAGATCTAAGTTGCCATCTGGGCCTCGAATAGACCAATCTATATCATTGTCCCACCACCTTATACCGGCCATGTAATCGATAGACCCAAAATTGTAGCTGTAACGTTTAAATACTTTTGCCTCTAAAACACCCTGTCTAACTTTTATCTCGTTATTTGCATTGCTGGGGCCATCACCAGACAGCTTCATATAGCTGTAGTCGACATAAAAACCCCATGTATTTTTATACAGTGTTTCCCAGTGCAACATAGCACCCATGTCGATATTATTTATGATGAACTCAGGATTGACATCGACGTCGGCTGAAACACCGCCAATCCGGCTATCACCGCGAATATTCAGAGCCAGAGCGTAGATCTCGATGGAGTGCTGCCACGCTGACGTAGTCTCTTTTGCTTCTTGAGCGTGAATAGTTGGGGCGATGAAAAATGCACAAGGTATGCACAGCAGATTTTTCTTGATTAACTGTTTCATAGTGTCACGATCCATGTGTATGAAATGTTGTAAGAATTTAATTCAAATAGTAGTCTTGTTGCAGATTGTTAACAATATTTATTTAATTATCAGGGTTATACGCAACAAAAGTGTTTATGGTTTGAATAAGAATAGTCACCAAGGATGGTTATGATGAAAAATTCACTAGTGATGATGTTAAGTCCCATCGTTTTAATGGCTTGTAGTCATGGCCCTATGGAATCGACGCCGCAGGACATTGCAGCTGTAGATACCAGAACAGAGTTGGTCACAAAAAAAGCAGAGCAATTGCAGTTGGAGCCTGTACTGTCTATTGACCACTCTCGTCTAGGAGCCGATGCAGGGGAAGACCTATCAGCGAGTCGAGTGAGTTTGTTCAGCGACGACAAGCTGAATGCTCAACTACTGCAACAAAACGTAGAGTCGGGGTTGGATCTACCCTTTAGAGTATTGAATTATGCTGAAGATGGCGTTGTCAAAACCCGATATACCTCAGCTGAGTTTTTAGCAAGACGCCACGGGATCACCAATAAACCGTCTTTAACAGCCTTTGACCAAACCGTAAAACAATTGGTTGAAGATATTCCCAATGCGACGCCAGCCTCCACGGCAGGCTTAACGCAAGGGTACGGGATCAGTCGAATTGTGTCTGATTATGACTTTGAAACCACAATCGAAAATATCAAGACATCGGTGTTATCTCAGGAGGGAACGATTTGGTTTTTGACCCTTGATTTTGCCAAGCGAGCTCAAGTTCAAGGGGGGACCTTACCTAAGGCGACTTTATTGGTATTCGGAGCCCCAGGCCCTGGCGCTAAGGCGATGAATGAGCACCTCAGCATTGGTTTGGATACCTTTGGTCAAAAGGTATTGGTATATCAAACCGGAGAGCAGGTTACGGTCGCATACAATGACATAGTTGAGATGGCGCGTCTGCATTATGACGATTCCGCGATAGCACACAGGGTCGTTAATGGCATGCTGGGTAAAACGGTTTCAAAAGCCGTTGAAAAATAGCAGTCACTCAATACAAGACGTCATCAATTGGCAGGGACATCCCCTGCCTAGTTTATGAACTAGGAATGAATGATTGGACTTCTTGTTCGGTATGGTATCCCCAGTCACCCTTATTGATGTCCAAAGTCACTTCACCTCGCAAGAAAAACCTTCCAAACTTGGCGAGTATCGCCTGAAACATAAAGGGTTTGGGTTTTGGATGAAGAAAAAATGAAATAAACCAAAACACAAGGACGCAGTAAACTACGGTTGTATATGAAGCTTTGGGAGTTTGGAAAGGTAGCGATTAGTTTAAGTGGTTGATGGAGTTTGACCAAAAGACTGGACCTTTCACAATAGCTTAGGTAATCCGTTAAATACTAATTTAGCAAGATCACTGGCAAACTTCTGTCCAATCACGTGTTAGAAAGTCGTGCCGAAGAATGTGATCACCAAGCAATTCTGTCGTACCTTAATTACCAAGCGACTTTGTCATTACATTAACTACCAAGGGATTTTGACGGAACTCATTTAGCTTACCTTTTAAAGTAATTAATGGAGCTTTAGAAGGGGCGAAGGATGTTCTATATGGATTCTAAATCCCAATTTACCGTCGATATTATCTGCAAAATCATCGATGGAAAAATCAGTATCAATAGCGCTACTACCTTGCTCAACAAGTCTCGTCGAACCGTTGAACGTTATCTCTGTCGATATCGGAAAGAAGGTATTCGCTTCATCATTCACGGTAATCGAGGGCGAACTCCAGCCAATAAGATCCCTGAATCGCTCAAGAAAGAAGTTCAAAGCCTCATACAAACTAAGTACTTCGATTTCAATTTGCAGCATCTTTCTGAAGTTCTCAAAAAGAATGAAGGTATCGTCATTAAGCGTGAAACTTTACGCTCTTGGGCACACGATATCCATCATGTTAAACGTGCAAAGCGACGTAGAAGCCGCGTCAGAAAGTACCGAGAGCGTATGGAGTTACCTGGGCTTATGCTTCAAATGGATGGGAGCCCTCATCGTTGGTTTGGGGATGAGAAATCTTGTTTGATAGCGATGATTGATGACGCTACGAGTGATATTCATGCTCAGTTTTTTCCCTCGGAGACCACTGAAGGCTGCATGAAGGTGATGAGAGCTTACATTGAGAAGCGAGGGATATTTAAGACGCTCTACGTCGATAGAGCGGGCATCTTCGGTGGTCCCAAACGGAGCAACTTCTCGCAGATGCAACGAGCTTGTGAAGAGCTCGGTATTGAAATTATCTTTGCTAACTCCCCACAAGGGAAAGGGCGTATCGAACGATCATTCGATACTTTCCAAGATAGGCTGGTACCAGAGCTACGAGTACGCAAGGTCACCGACATGGAGAGTGCAAATCGGTATCTACAAGAAGAGTTCATCCCTAATTACTGGGATAAAAAGGTTCGAGTTCAGCCCAAAAGTTCCCGCTCTGCTTTTAAGCGCTTACCTCCCAATTTAGATCTGAATGGCATCTGCGTACAAAAAGAATATCGAACAATACGACGTGATCATACGTTCGGCTTTAATAACAAAAGGTATGTCATCGATTCGCCCATTCGTTACTCTATTGAAAATCAAAAAATAGAGATCCGATGCCAGTTCGATGGCACATTCTGCGCTTATTTTGGCCACCGCCGATTAGATATCACGGAGTTGGTTGAGCCTCGTAAATGCAGTGAATATGGCAAAGAGGTTCAGCGGAAAATTGAAGCACTGGAACTCGTTGAACAGCTCGGCAGTATATCTAAAGCCGCCCGTATCCTTGGCTGTTCTCGCCAATCGCTTTATACCTATCAGAAAATCATGGCAGAAGAAGGGCCTATAGGTCTGAAACGGATCAATAAACCCCTCAAGCGCAACAAGAAGCGTATATCGGAGCATGCAGAAGACAAGATTATCGAGCTGACGCTACAGAACCCTTACTTTACATTGATGCAATTGATGATGGAGTTAAAACAACATGACATCACCGTGAGTATCGGCACGATTAAAAACATCTGGAAGGAAGAAAACCTTAATACCAGAGAGCTTAGGATTAAAAAATCACAATCGCTGAATATCGAGGTTTAAGGCGAGAAGTATCAATCCTAGCTAGAATGAAAGAGCATGACAGAATCGGTTGGTACTTATCCCGTCAAGATCCCTCAGTAATGACAAAGTCGTGCCGAAGAATGAGGCTTAGAACAAATATCTGCCCAAGAAACCAACGCCTCAATGAGTTTGATGTGACTATACACTGAGGCGCTTTGAGCACATATACTCGGTTGAAGCACCCCGATTTCAGATAATAAGTGCGACATTCATGGCAAGGTGTAGAAGAGGAAGCCAACTGCTGAAAGTGGTACGCTCTTCTCGCCAAAGAAACAAGCAGTACTACCATGAATTATCAGCAGTTGACCGAGGGCAAAAGATATCAGATTTCTGCCCTTTTGGAACGGGGAATTTCAGTGTTTGAGATTGCCAAAACAGTTAAATGCCACCGCTCAACCATTTATCGAGAGTTCAAGCGATGTGGCAAGAAAGAGCATTATTTGCCAGCCAGAGCACACCAACTGTCAGTAGCGAAACGACGGTATGCCCGCAAGTTTCGAATACCTCAGTCACGTATAGACTTTATAGAGATCTTGCTGACTATTGATTGGAGTCCAGAGCAAATATCTAATGTCTTAACGCGCGCTGGCGCAAAGGTGAGCCATGAGTGGATATACCGTTACGTTGCTCGTAATAAGCGACAGGGTGGCAAGCTGTATCGGCACTTGCGTCAAGGGCACAAGCGGTATCGACGAGGCAAAAAAGAGAAAGCGCCGGCTATCAAAAATGCAATTTCGATAGAGGAAAGGCCAGAGATTGTTGAGAACCGAGAACGTATTGGCGATTGGGAGATTGATACTGTATTGGGCAAGCACGGGACAGGATCCATCGTTACTATTTTGGAGCGTAAAACGCGTTTTTATCTGACAAGAAAAGTGCACTCAAAGTCAGTGAAAGATGTTACGAAAGCAACCATTGATATGTTGATGCCTTATAAAGATTTCGTGCATACGATTACAGTAGACAATGGTCGAGAATTTGCTGGCCATGAAGAAATAGGAAATGCACTGGAAGCCGATGTGTATTTCGCTCACCCCTACAGCTCTTGGGAGAGAGGTGCGAATGAAAACGCTAATGGCTTATTGCGACAATACGTTAAAAAAGGAACAGACCTAAGAACGGTTAGTGATGACGATATTGAGAGGGCGCAACAACGGATTAATTATCGTCCGAGAAAGTGTTTAGGGTTCAAACAGCCAGCTGTCATTTTTTAAGAAATGATGTCGGCTGCTTGAAAATTAAGAGTGTCGCAGTTTGGAGTTGAATTCGGGCACCACAAAAGCGCAATGCCTTGCTGATGGCCTCGCTTTTTCTTTAATAGTGGTCATTAGTGAAGCTCAATAGCGAATAGGTTACCCCACTCGAATATTCCAGAGCTCTTTGTTAACAATAAATTCATATAAAACTAATTTAATACGCACGCTCCTGTCATAAAACCTTCGTAAATTGCATCTCTTGTTTCGGGGGGCTTTATTCTTCGAACTATCTCATTGCGTTTTTTCCTATCCCCCCTTGGATTCTGTGCGTAATGCTAGGTAGTGACATTGAGTAGTAAAATGAAGTACAGAATTTCTTCAGTAATGGCGATCTCGATAGCTATTGCTCTTACCGGGTGTAAATCAGCATCTAATGACAATAACGATTCAAATACTCTCCCAGTAATGCCAGATGGTCGATGGACTTTTGGTGATATGCACGTTCATTCAACAGCCTCTGATGGCCATAATATTATTACCGGTGTATTAGATCGTGGATTTGAACGTTATGGTGGTGATTTCATCGTGACTACGGATCACTCTGGATTTAATGCTTATGAGATCAACGATGCACTGACACGTTTAGCGGTATCTGGTGAAGAGATCCTTAATCCAACGCCAAATGAAGAGCTGCATAGTCATGATTATGCCAAAGAATATTACGAAGACGACAAAGTTGGAGGTCATCGTCGCCATAATATAAGCATGGTGTATGAGAAGATCGTTGAATACCGTGAAAAATTACCGGAAGGTAAGTACCTGTTTAAAGGAATGGAATGGACCATTCCTTACACAGATGAACACGCGACACTTTTCATTCTTGATCAAGATGGCAATGTCGATATGCTGGCTGACTTTCATGATGAATACGCTAAAGGAGGAGGCAACTCCAAAGAGCTAGAACATAGCCTCAACGCTGTTCGTGAGTTGGAGGAGCACGATAATGCAGTCTTTGCATTCAATCACCCTTCTCGTAAACACAAGGTGACGATTGGTGATATACGTCATTTTCATAACGCAGCACCGAATGCAATGATTGGTATGGAAGGGGCACCTGGACATCAACGTAATCCATGGGCACGCGGATCTTATGCTGAGATTGAACCTATTGTCATCCCTGAATATGAAGACGAGTATGGCATTGCGTACAATGGTCAAACCTACGGTGGCTTTGACTACATGACGACACGTATTGGAGGCGTTTGGGATGCCTTGCTTTCAGAAGGCCGTCAGTTCTCAGTACTATCTCAAAGTGACTTTCATAGTTTTATTAAAGATTTTTGGCCGAATCAATACAGCAAAACTCATGTTTATCTGCAAGAAGAGTCTGGAGAAGGTCTGGTTGATGCACTTAAAAGCGGCACAATGTATGTGACTCATGGCGATATCATAAGCAATCTACATTTTGCAGCAACAGGCGCGGGTAACACAGCTTGGATGGGTAATACTCTTAGTGTTGATGCAGGGACTGATGTGGAGTTAACTATTCGTTTCGATATCCCTGAGTTAAATCACTCAGGACAAGAGCCCGACGTGGCCTTCGTTGACGTGATTGGCGGTGAGGTGACTGGTTATGTAAATGAACAAGATCCAGATTTCGAAAAGCCATTTACTGATACGACACGCATTCTGAAAAGCTTTGAAAAGGGTGATGCTGTGTGGAACAAAGAAGGTCGAACAGTCACTTTACGTATGACACTTGATAGCGTTGAAAGTGATATGTATGTCCGACTGCGTGGTAGCAACAATGAGAAAGGGACACCTGGATATGTTGATGATCAAGGCAACCCGGTATTAGATCTTGAGAAGTTTGATGATCAAGGGAATCCTATCGCTAATGCCAATATGCAAGCACGTTTTTCATCACCTGAAGAGCTAGCTTGGAGCGATCTTTGGTTTTATGCCAACCCTATATACATTCAAGTTAAGTAGTCTTGTAAATTTAGGTCTAGATTAATTCGCTCCTTGCTCAAGGAGCGAATTTTCATTTGAGTAAACTTATCTAATAGGCGCACAAGACCTGATCTAGTGCTTCTCGCCAATATCCTTCTTTAAATTTCCCTAGATAGAATTGAGTAACTATTTTACTTGCCCACTGCACCTTCAAAAGAGGAAATATGCAGTGCAAAAGTTTACCGCAATTTATATTACTACCTGTGGTTACAATATTAAGGTGTTTGATTCTACTTAGTCATTCAACCTTAAAGTGGAGCCACTATGAACCAGAAAGCAAAACAACTTTTACAGCACCTATGCGCTGAATACGATAGATTATCCGAAGAATTCAAATCTCGCTCTTTCCCTGAATTTTCAGAAACCATTAACCATGCATTGGGACATTGCTTTGTTCGATGCCCCGTTGGTAGCCAGCGTTTTTCAATCGTGTCGGTTAACTTTGATACTTCTGTGAGAGGGCAAGGGGTTCTAACCGAGTTCATCGATTATGTGAAACAGCACCCTTACCATTACCAAGGGGTGGAAGTGGCAACCATTGAGAATAAAAGCTTGGCAAAGCGGCTACGATCTCATGGGTGGAAATACAAATCTCTGTTTGGAAAAGTTTTCTTTTCAAACACGCCAACGCTGATCCAAGATTTTCAGTGAATCTACGGCTTCGACATTCAATGATTCGTTTAAAAGTCTGTTAGCATACGTAAAAAGCCTTGCCTTGACTCAGGCGCGCTGTCTCTATGGGTTGTGTACTCAACGTGCGCGCTTGCATCAGCTTCGTGCGATAGTTTTATACTCCAAAGTGCTCTAATTTCATTGGGTACCATAGAGTAACGCACATCGATAATTTTGAGTTTATCGGCTGGATCTTGTGCCAGAAAACCATTTGAAAATTGCCTGAAACGCTTGATGTCTTTCGCTTGTTGAGAGTTCGGGTCTAGCCAAGGAAAGTCTTTTGTAACGTTTAGCTTGTCGATGGATTCGCCAGAATACGTTTTTACCGATGCCCCCAATCTGATCGCATCCACATAGTATTTATCTTCTGTTTCGTAAATGACCTTCCACAGCAAAATGTTTGCGAATGTAGGCTTTGCTTCTAAGCGTAGCGGGGTATGTTGTCGCTCATTAACTAATTGCCATGCGCTCGCTTCTGCTCTGTCTCGCTGGACTACCCCTAGAGTTAGATAGATTAAGCCCCATAGAAGGGCAATACGTGCCAATAAAGGATTTCTCTTAAGCGTCGCAAATACCAACAAAATCAATATCGGTAGAGTAAAAGCAGGGTCAATAACAGAGATGGTATTCCATGCAAAACGTTCACTGGTTAGTGGCCAAAATAGCTGAGTGCCATAGGAGGTGCAGGAATCAAGTAGCCCATGCGTGCCGTAACCTAACGCACAAAACCCCCAGCTTTGCTTAAATGAGAGGCCACGCGGTTTCGCTATTAACCAATGCAAAACCAATGCACAAATAAAACTACCAATAGGGATGAACAGCAGCGAATGAGTAAACTGTCGATGAAATTCCAAAAACAATAGTGGATCACTCGATGAACGTATAAGCACATCTAGATCTGGGGCCATCCCAGCAAGCGCGCCTAATACACCAGCAACAACAATATGCTGTTTCTTAGTCAACGACTGAGGCACAGAAGCCCCGAGCAATCCTTGCGTTAATGGGTCCATTACTTACTCTTCGGTAGGTGTAGCTTGATACACGGAGTGCGATTAGTTTTAAAATTGAACCTAGTTTAGAAACAAGGTTACTCTTTAGCATAGATTAATCGCATTGGGTTGAGATGGAATAGAGGCCTAAATTAGACAAAAGGGTTTAGATGTAAAGCGCTGAACTATGATTTGCTAACGGTGCTGGATAACTAGAATTCTAGATCCAATAGTCCGTAAACATCAGTTGGTACTTGTGTGCAACCATGCAGAGAACTCGCATGGCGAAAGACACACTAAACGTTTTGTCAAACTCTAAACTAATTGATCATACCGCTTATGAACTAGTCTTATGTACACCAATGCATATAAGAAGCCACATTATAATGAATCATCGGCGGCATTTAGTTGAAGAAATGACAGTACCTACCCTCTGTTACACTGGAATAGATACGGAGCTGCTCTTCACCCATAATCAACCACTTCCCGGATATGCGTCTTATCCACTTCTCGCCGAACCGTCGACTCGTGCAATAATAGAAAAGATGTATATCGACCTCATAGCGCTGGCAAAACGTTATCAAACAGCGGTTATTTTGGATGCGATGACATGGATAGCCAGTTCACAACGAGGAGCAATGATTGGCCTTAATGAACATCAGCTACGAGACTTTAATCTGGATGCCATCAACCTAATGGCGCAAGTGCGAGATAAATGTGGCGATTTGCCTACATTGCTCTCGGCACAAATCGGCCCTCGAGAAGACGGTTATCAAGCAAATAATCAAATGACGGAAAAGGAATCTTTAGACTATCACTCAACACAGATAGCCACTTATAAGTCGACTCAAGCTGACTTTATTACAGCTGCCACATTGAGTTATCCCGAAGAAGCCGCAGGGATAGTATTAGCAGCAAAAAACGCAAAAATGCCTATTGTTGTCTCTTTTACCGTCGAACTCGATGGCAACCTTCCGAACGGACAAACGCTTGAAGACGCGTTAGCTAAGCTTGATGGATTAACGAAGCGTTACGCGTCTTACTTTATGATTAACTGCGCCCATCCATCGCACTTTTCACATATATTCACCCAGCAACCATGGGAGCAACGCATTAAAGGTATCGTGGTTAATGCTTCACAATGCAGCCATGCAGAATTGGATCGGTGTGAAACATTGGATTCAGGTGATCCCTTCGCATTGGGCAAGGAAGTTGCAGAGATTTGTCGTCACAATACTCAGATATCAGTAGTGGGTGGATGCTGTGGGACGAACCTTGAACATCTAGAACAGATCATGATAAATCTACGCGAGAATTGATGGTTAATAAGGCGAAGAAATATCGAAAACGATATCGCATAAAGGCCTTGTTAGAAGTTTCTGCTTTGAGCTTAGTTGCTGCAGGCGATTTTAATCAGAAGCCTTGTTCTTCTTGATGTACTTGTACGCCGCCCAAATAAGATAACCCGTTACACCGACGATGAGTGCCGAGCGAATGAGAATAGGGGCGTCATGCTCTAGTTCATTAACGTGCGGGACTATACTCGCGTACAGTCGTGTGGTGAAAAGCAATCCCATTATTAGCATAAAAACTTTGTTCATGTTACAGGCCTTTATATCAGTGCTTTATACAGAACAATGTAATCGTGAATGCCATCTCATTGAGAGCATGTTTTGTCCTGTTTGGATAAGAAGAATGCGCTTCTTAAACAAGCTCGTCAACGCGACATCCATTTATAACAGGTAAGCTAATTTTCCAAATTTGAAAATGCTCTATGCTTGGTTGGGTTAACTCTCTTGGGGATGAAGATTCATACTCTATCCTGAGGGCTATCTTTCAAACTCTAGTGATTGTATGGCTTCTTCAACGGACAGAAACTGTATCTTCGTCAGGCACATTTCTGCTTTGGAAAACTCATGCTCTTGAATCAATTGAGTTACGGATTGCAGTGATAGCGATGCCTTATTGGGTTCGAATAGATATGTGTCCCCTTTTTGCTTGATGGCGTAGCTTTGGCCTTTGCTATCAATCAGACAGTCGGAATCACCCCAAATGAGTCCTTCTAATTCTTGCTCTAACGTTAATTTTGAGTCGATAAATAGTAGTTCAGAGTCACCGTCTAACTTTAAAATACATGGCCATTGAATCATCGTCTTCCTCAAGAACAAAACCTACAATCCTGTTTTTCTACCGTAACATTAACCATCTAGGTGTTCTACTTATCCCAGTATGTGAACTCATTATCAAGGGGATGGGCAGTTTGATGATTTGCTATATGAGATAATTTTAGTAGTATCTCGTTTCCTGATCTTTGAGATAGAACTATGACCTTTAAAGCCGCAATTTTTGACATGGATGGACTGCTTCTTGATACTGAGCGCGTGTGTATGAATGCGTTTGAAAAAGCATGCCATACATTGGGTCTTGAATTTTTGAAGCCGGAGTACCTTGCTATCATTGGCCAAAATGCCCAGGGCGTAGAGCGTACTATCCGTGCCGGCTATCCTGATGATTTGGATTATCCAGCACTGCGTAAAGTGTGGATGGAGTATTACCACGATGTCACGCATCATCAGGCGATTCCCATTAAAGAGGGAGTGCTAGAGCTTCTTGATTGGCTAAAGGACAATAATATACCGATAGCGGTCGCTACATCCACAGAGCTAAGCTTGGCGAAAACAAAGCTTAAACTGGCGGGACTAGAGAGTTACTTCGATGTTCTGGCTTGTGGGTGTGAGGTGACTCATGGTAAGCCTGATCCTGAGATCTATTTATTGGCGGCAAGTAGATTGAATATAGATCCACAGCAATGTTTAGGTTTTGAGGATTCAAACAATGGTGTGCGCTCTGGTATTGACGCAAACTTGCAAATGTATCAAGTTCCAGACCTAGTTTCCCCAACCGATGAGATAGTCGCACTAGGACATCAAATTCTTCCTTCTATGCGTGATGTACTGCAACATCTAAAACAAGCGGGTTAAGCTTCCAGTTGACGGTAATCTAGGCCGTCCCAAATAACAAAATGCATTGCGAAGGTAAGACCTTCTGCAATGCATTTATCCGCTCTTATTTATCGAAATGCTATCTAGAATTTAGCGAAACTGAGGCATGTAGTCCAAGTTTGCTTGGATAGTTTCCTCTAGCGCTTTCTCCAAGATTGACCCTGTAGTCACCAGTGGATTCAATATCAAGGCTCTATGCGCCACGTTACGATTGCCGGTTACAGCAGCTTCAACTGTTAAAGATTCAAACTCTTTTAACACCTGAATGAGGCGCAAGGTATCGCTAGGAAAGGGCGCCACGCTGAGAGGTACAGGGCCTGACTTTGTGATCATACTGCTTACTTCTACGGTGCAGTCATCAGGTAGTCCTTGGATAGTGCCATTATTGCGTGTATTAACATGCATAATAGAGCGCTTGTCGTTGTAAATAGAGCTCATCAACTCGCAGGCCGCTTCCGAATAATATTGACCACCACGCTTTTCTAGCTCTTTTGGTTTTTCGCTTAGCTCAGGGTTTTGATAGATATCGAACAGACGTCTTTCCATGGCTTTCACCACTTCGCCACGAGTACCTTCACCGCTGGCTTCTTGTTGTTCTTGTTCCATGATGTCTTCGCTAGTGTAGTAGTAGCGTAAGTAAGCGCATGGAATCATGCCCATGTTGCGCAGTAATTCTGATGGCCACTCAAACTTAGGGATGTTTTGTGGAACCAAAGGATCGTTTCCAGATAGCATGGCATCTACCACATTTTGAAGCTTATCTTGACCGTTATGTAAAACTTGGCGAGCCCAGATAAAGTGGTTAAGCCCTGCAACTTGCAATACGAAGTCTTGCTCGTCCGCTCCTAATATTTCAGCAATGCCTTTTTGCATAATGACAGGTACATTGCACAAACCAACGGCTTTTACCTTGGTGTGCTTTAAAATAGCCTCAGTAACCATACCCGATGGGTTCGTAAAGTTGAGCAGCCATGCATCAGGGCACAACTCTTCCATTTCACGGCATATTTCCAAGGCTATAGGGATAGTGCGACACGCATTGGCAAACCCTCCTAGTCCATTGGTTTCTTGACCAATCATTCCATATTTAAGCGCAATACGTTCATCACGAATACGACCCTCTAAGCAGCCAGCACGGAATTGAGAACAAACAAAATCAGCATCTTTAAGTGCAGGCTTACGATCTAGGCTGACATGGACACTGATGTGCGACATGCCGTTCTTCGCCAACATACGACGAGTGAGCTCGCCAATAATCCTTACTTTCTCTGCACCATCTTTAATATCAACCAACCATAACTCACCAATGGGTAGTTCGTGATTACGCTTGATCAGACCTTCAATAAGCTCTGGTGTGTAACTAGAGCCTGCGCCAATAATAGTAATTTTTAGGTTCTGGTTCATGATGATGATTCTCGCTATGGATAAGATGATGTAATTTAAAAGCATTAAGGTTGGCTTTACAAACCAGAAATAAAAAGCTATGAATTAGCAAGTCTAATCCATGAGTGATGTCAAAGCGCTATGAATAAAAATCAACAAATTCTGTCCAATATGTACACCTTCGCCATTGCAGGAAAATCCCTTAGCTTTACCAAAGCAGGCGAAGAGCTGTTTATAACGCAAGGTGCGGTAAGCCAGAGAATTAAGTCCCTCGAAGCGCAATTGGGCTTTAGTTTGTTTATAAGAATGACGCGCCGTTTGGAGCTTACGAAAGAGGGAGAGCGATTACTTCAAGCATTGAATCAATCATTCGAGGTAATCTTTTCTGAGTTAGACGATATTAAGTTTAATGAGTTACGTGGTGAGCTATACATAGGTGTGGCGCCCACTTTTGGACAAAAATGGTTATTGCCAAGGCTTAAGAGTTTCCAAAACAAGTATCCAAATTTGAATGTTAAACTGAGGGTAAAAGCCAGTAGATTGGACTTCCAGCATGAGCCTGTCGATATCGCGATTTATTACAGCCAAGAAGAGCATCAAGGCTTTCATCGTCAAAAACTTTACGATGAAGAGCTTGTTCCAGTGTGTAGCCAAGAATACTTCAATGCACACTTTGGTAGCGAGGTACCAAGCGTAGAGCAATTTTCAAAAGCTACGATCCTGCACTGCACTGAGTCTTTAGAAGGTGGCGAGTCAGGAAAAGAATGGTCAATATGGCTTGAGAAACAATCAAAACAAGAGCTTAAATCATTTGATGCAATGCAGCGCACCTATCACTTTAATCACTCGGATATGGCGATGATCGCTGCTAAAAACAGCATGGGAATAGCAATAGCTAGGGCGTCACTAATACAAGAGTACTTAGACAGGGGGGAGTTAATTACGCCATTTGAGCGAGTTAATGCAGGGCGCGCATACGATTTGATCTGTTTAAAGGGGCAACAGGATAGAGCAAGGATTTCAGCATTCATTGCGTGGTTAACGAACCAAGTAGCACAAGAACAATGAGAGTTTCAGAAAAATAGCAAGGGAAGGGAAGTTTTGCTGACAGCTTTAAGCTAGATGTTAAAAAGGGCCTAATAGCTTTAGGCCCTTTGTCAATTTCCGACAGTAACCGCAGTGTTACTTGTTAAAGTTTGTTTTCGCTGCGTTGAACTTGTCTACGTAAGCCATCATGTCTTCTTCAACCCAAGGGATAAGACCGCTAGCAATCATACGTTTGCTACCTGTACCTATAACCTGACCGTCTCCCTTAAACTCGAAGTTCAGGGTTACTACACCGCGCTTACCATTAACATCAAAGGTGGCGCTAGACAGTTCTACTGTCGGCTCTTTGATATCAAAGCGATTAAATTCAAGCTTCATGCTTTCATAAATGATAAGAGGGCGTTTAGTGTTAAACATCATTTGCTCTTCTTTCATAAGAGGAACCATGATGTGCGGGAAGTTCATGCCTGAGAATTGTACATAGCCACGAATTACATTCTCAATTAGCTCAGCATCGGTGCAGATGTCACCGCGACGCTCCATGCTCAGATATTCTTTTCCTTTTTCATCTACCACCGCACTGTTTTCATCACATGCGTGGTTTAACTGCAATTCAACGCTATCACCCACCATTCCAGAGAAGGTGAATTTCATGTTCTGGCTTAGTCCTTCGTTCTGCAGCAATACCGCGAATAACAGGTCGCCGGGTACGCAGAAACGCTTGTTGTCTTCATCATGTATAGGGTTGAAGTCACCCGCAATGCCTTTAGCAAAATCGCTAGCTTGCTTGCGAGTAAAATGAATTGATGAATTATCACTTACGAAGTAGGGGGATAGAAACATAGTTGCGGCTTAAAGTCTTTGTAATTAGGGCAGATTTTAACGGAGTATATCAAAGGATCAAAACTTAATGGTCTATCCAGTGTGTAATTAAAGTTATATCAGTGTAACCAAGAGTGTTAAATAAAGGGAGTGTATCGATTGTTTGTTGATGCTCTCGCCTTGTAAACCTAGTAGTAGCAAGAGATTCGTTGTCGAATCAAAGTTATATCTAGAGAGGTACTGTCTGTGTGATTTAATCTCACATTTTTTAGCTGAATGCATGCTCTGCAAATCCTATTGATGAGATTCAGATCTACAGGTTATTATATTCAAAATCTATAAACTTATTCATTATTTCTAAGTATTATCAATGCCAATCGACATTGGTAAGCTTCTCCGCACAATGAAACAGATCATTTAGCACGCAAAATGTGCCTTAGGTGGAGAAACGATAATGCAATACGAAGGTAAGGTTTATAGACCTTGGACAGAAGCGAAAAGCATCCTCATCCAGACAACGCTGGGTTGCAGTATCAACACCTGCACGTTTTGTAGCATGTTCGATGATAAACGCTTTAAGGTTCGTGATATTGAGGATGTGTTTAAAGATATTGAACAGGCACGAGTGACTTATCCCCTGGTCGATTCGATCTTTTTGATTGACGGTAATGTGATGGCGGCTCGTACTGATTATCTGGTGAAAATACTCGACAAGCTTCGCAGTACCTTTCCTGAAGCGAACAAGGTCTCTATGTATAGTGGCTTGAACGATTTTAGGCGAAAAACAGTGTCAGAGCTCAAAGAAATCAAAGATGCTGGCTTGGACATGTGTTACTCGGGATTGGAGTCAGGTGATCCCGTGGTTTTGGAGAGAATCAAGAAGCGAATGACAGCGGAGCATGCCATTGAGGGTATGGCCATGGCTAAAGAAGCGGGGATCCAAACCCTGTTGTCGTTTATCTTTGGTTTAGGCGGTCGCGAGCGTTCAACAGAGCATATAGTTGCCACAACAGAGATCTTGAACATTACTCAGCCAGAAGAAATTGCACCGATGGCTTTGGCTGTGCAACCTGGGACAGTAATGGAGCAAGAGGTTCAGCGTGGCGAATTCATCATGCCGACCCAGATGCAGGTTTTGGAAGAAGAAAAGTACCTGATGGAAAACCTGAATATCGATACCTTCTATTGGGGAGACCATGGGAATAATTTAGTGCCACAAAAAGGGTACTTTCTTGATTCTAAGGCGCTATTTTTGGCCAATCTCAATCGAGTGATTAAGGCTAATCCGATGGCCTGTGATAATGTGATTCAAACCTTTTCTTGGTAACAATCTTAATGGCCTCTATTAAAGAGGCCATTTTCTTATTTGTTGATCGCTTGGTCCCAGTATGGGACATCACCAAAGTAGTCCTTAAAGAAATCAATAAATGCTCTGACCTTTGGTGCCAGCATTCGAGAGCTAGGATAGACGGCCCAGATTGCAGACTCTGAGACAATCGGAAAGTCTGTGAGTATTGGAACTAACGCACCACTTTCTAAAAGCTCATGGCAACACCAAGTAGAGCTGACGGCAATCCCTAGACCGTGCATACATACATCCCTTACGGCTTCACCATTATCGGCCCTAAAATCCCCTTTGGGCTTGACAGTTTTTTGCCCTTTTGGGGTTTCGAACGTCCAACTATTAAAGCTGGTTAGGTTGATGAAGTTATGTTCAAGAATCTCCTCGGGATGAGAGGGTACTCCGTGCTTGGCGATGTATTTTGGAGAGGCACAAACGATGCGAGTGTCTGCGGCAAGTTTTCGAGCGACTAGGCTTGAGTCTTTGAGTTCAGCATTTCGTATCGCAATATCAAATCCCCCCTCGACCAGATCTATGATTGAATCGGAAAAGCGATAATCGACCTTTAGACCTGGGTGGGCTTCCATAAACGCTTCCATCGCAGGGATAAGATGCATTCTGCCAAATGAAGCCGGAGCCGAAACCCTAAGTACGCCGGTAGGGGTTTTGTTTCCTGCACCGACTGATGCTTCGGCAGCCTCTACTGCGTTAATAACTTCTTCGGCATGGGGTAAGAAGGCTATGCCCTCTTGGGTTAATGACACCTTTCGGGTGGTTCGATGAACCAATCTTGTGCCCAATGCTTTTTCTAGCTTCGCAATATGAGAACTGGCTACGGCAGGGGTGAGAGACATCTCTTGTCCAGCTTGGCTAATATTGTGGGTTGATGCTAGACGTACAAATAATTTCACGTGCTCTATATTCATTAATTTTCAACACTATTAAACGTATTGACTAGAATACTAGTTGATTTTCAATGTATTGGACATGAATAACCAAGTGATTAATCGGTATCTAGACCTGTTAATTTGATGGATAACAAGGGGCTCTTTCAACAAAATGTGGAAAGTAATTCAACGGTTTAGTGTGTTGTCGCTTGCGCGTGCTTAGACTAAATTAAACGTGTCGAGAGCAATGATGTCGCTTTCACTAAAGGGGCAGGGACCTGTGTTAGGTGACTGCTTCTTAATACTTATTCGTAATATTGCACGTCAATATAGAGAACTAAAAAGGAAACTATCATGTCAAATAAATATTACTCAGTGCTAGAAGTTACTCCAACCAATGATGACTGGGTGGCAGATTACATAGGCCCAGCTAACGCTTTGGTGACTAAGCATGGAGGTAAGTATTTGGCGCGAACAAATAATCATGAGCGCTTGGAAGGCAGTCGAGAGAACCCAGCACTGCGCATCGTGATAGAGTGGCCATCTCGTCAAGCAGCCTTAGATTTTATGAATGATCCTGGTTATGTCCCGCATTTAGAGGCTCGCACCGCAGGCTCGGTAAGCCATCATGCCCTAGTTGAAGCAAAAGACGACCTCGCATAGTTTTAATTGTTGCTAAGAAAAGGCGTTGGGTAGTGATACTCAGCGTCTTTTTTGTTTTTTATCTCTTGGATTTGATGATTACGTTGTGCCTAGCAAAATATGTCAGGTGCAATATCGGGGTTGATTACTGTGAAAACTTGGAGGCTCTGCCATTACCTTTTAATACAGTCAGCCCCTTCTGTGTGACATTGCTCAGAAAATCGGTTGAGATTTTGACTCTTTTCTTTAAAATGCTCGTTCGTGCAAAGTAGGGCGTACATTAGTATTTGTACCAAATCTTGTACTCGATGCGCAGAACGGTATGGCTTCTCGCGCCAAATTCATTGCTTATCAAGCAAAAACAAAATTCATGTGTTGCTTCGTATGTAACACCACTGGAATAGGATATAAAATGCCTGTAATTACTCTTCCTGACGGCAGTCAGCGTCAATTTGACAACCCTGTATCAACTCTAGATATCGCAGCTTCTATCGGCCCTGGCCTTGCAAAAGCAACCATCGCTGGTCGTGTTGATGGCGAGCGTGTTGATGCTTGTGATCTTATCGAACAAGATGCAAGCCTAGAAATCATTACCGCAAAAGATGAAGTTGATGGTCTTGAGATCGTGCGCCACTCATGTGCTCACCTTCTTGGTCATGCTATCAAGCAACTTTACCCTGATGCGAAAATGGCTATCGGTCCAACGATCGATAACGGTTTCTACTACGACATCGATATGGAGCATCACCTTACGCAAGAAGATTTAGACAAAATCGAAAAGCGTATGAAAGAGCTTGCTAAGACCAAGTATCAAGTTGTTAAGAAAAAAGTCAGCTGGCAGGAAGCTCGCGATGCATTTGAAGCACGCGGAGAAACCTACAAGATTGAAATCTTGGATGAGAACGTTTCTAAAGACGATCGTCCAGGTCTTTACCACCACGAAGAATACATCGACATGTGTCGTGGTCCACACGTACCGCACATGGGCTTCTGCCAACACTTTACGCTACTTAATGTAGCGGGTGCATACTGGCGTGGTAATAGCGACAACAAGATGCTACAGCGTATCTACGGTACGGCATTCCACGACAAGAAAGCTCTTAAGGCGCACCTAACACGCCTTGAAGAAGCCGCTAAGCGTGACCACCGTAAGATTGGTAAGCATCTAGACCTGTTCCACATGCAGCAAGAAGCACCAGGTATGGTGTTCTGGCACCACAATGGTTGGTCTATCTTCCGTAATCTAGAAGTATTTATTCGTGAAAAACTGACTGAATACGATTACCAAGAAGTAAAAGGTCCTCTAATGATGGATCGTGTTCTTTGGGAACGTTCTGGTCACTGGGACAAATACGCTGATGCGATGTTCACCACGAATTCAGAAAACCGTGAATACGCGATTAAGCCAATGAACTGCCCAGGTCACGTTCAGATCTTTAACCAAGGTCTAAAATCGTACCGCGATCTACCGCTACGTATGGCTGAGTTTGGCTCATGTCACCGTAACGAACCATCAGGTGCGCTACACGGCATCATGCGTGTTCGTGGCTTTACTCAGGATGATGCTCACATCTTCTGTACTGAAAGCCAGATCCAAGATGAAGTAATTAGCTGCATCAAGATGGTCTACGATACGTACCAAACATTCGGCTTCGATAACATCGTAGTTAAGCTGTCTACACGTCCTGAAAAGCGCGTAGGTTCTGATGAAATCTGGGATGAATCAGAAAAAGCACTAGAGCAAGCGCTGCAATCTTTGGATATTTCTTATGAGATCCAAGAAGGTGAGGGTGCGTTCTACGGACCGAAAATTGAATTTACTTTGTATGATTGTCTGGATCGTGCGTGGCAATGTGGTACAGTGCAACTCGATTTCAACTTACCAGGCCGTTTAGGTGCAACTTACGTAGGTGAAAATAACGAACGTCTAGTTCCTGTTATGATTCACCGTGCGATTTTGGGTTCACTAGAGCGCTTCATCGGTATCTTAATCGAAGAATACGCTGGCTTCTTCCCAACATGGTTGGCGCCAGAACAAGCGGTAATTTTGAATATTACTGACAAACAGTCAGAATATGTTCAAGAAATCGCACAAAAATTGCAAAAAAGTGGAATTAGAGCCAAAGCGGACTTGAGAAATGAGAAGATTGGCTTTAAAATCCGCGAACATACTTTAAAACGTGTACCGTACATGTTGGTTGTCGGCGACCAAGAAATGGAAGCTGGCGAGATTGCAGTGCGTACTCGTAAGGGTAAGGACCTAGGCAAGTTCAAAGTGGATGATTTTATCTCTTACATCCAAGCCGAGGTTTCAAGCCGTAAGCTCAATCTGGAGGAATAAGCTATTAAAGGCGGAAGACGTGGTCAACAACAACCGGCCAAACAAAACCAGCATCGTTTAAACGATGAAATCCGAAGCGTTCGTGAAGTTCGTTTAAGTGACGCCGAAGGCGAACCAGTAGGTATCGTTTCTTATCAAGAAGCGCAGACTATAGCAGACGAAGCTGGTATGGATCTCGTAGAGATCAGCCCTAACGCCGAGCCACCAGTTTGTCGTGTGATGGACTATGGCAAGTTCCTCTTTGAAAAGAGCAAAGCTCTTAAAGAGCAAAAGAAGAAGCAAAAGCAGATCCAGATTAAGGAAATTAAATTCCGACCTGGGACTGATATTGGAGACTATCAGGTAAAACTACGCAACCTGACTGGTTTCCTTGAAGACGGCAACAAAGTGAAGGTAACAATTCGCTTCCGTGGCCGCGAAATGGCACACCAAAACATCGGTGTCGACGTTCTAAATCGTTTGAAAGCGGATACTGAAGAATTTGCAGTAGTCGAATCTTTCCCATCGAGAATTGAAGGTCGCCAGATGATTATGGTGTTGGCCCCTAAGAAGAAGTAATTATCGGCCTGCAAGTAATCTAACCTTGCTGCTTTAAAGTGGCAGGGTTTTATTCGCCCTAATTACTATGTTATTAACAACTCAACAATGCGGAGTTCTTCATCATGACTAAGATGAAAACCAACAAAGGTGCTGCTAAGCGTTTTAAGAAAACAGCTGGTGGTATCAAATTTAAGCACGCTGGTAAACGTCACATTCTGACTAAGCGTACTACTAAGAACAAGCGTCAACTACGTCCTAACGCAATCCTTCCTAAGTGTGAAGTGGCTGCTGTTATTCGTATGATGCCATACGCTTAATTCTTTTTAGTTTATCAATCGTTTAGTTTAGGAGAGACATAATGCCTCGCGTAAAACGTGGTGTACAAGCTCGTGCACGTCATAAGAAAGTTCTAAAACAAGCTAAAGGTTACTACGGAGCACGTTCACGTGTTTACCGCGTAGCTTTCCAAGCAGTTACTAAAGCTGGTCAATACGCATACCGTGACCGTCGCAACAAAAAGCGTCAGTTCCGTCAGCTATGGATCGCTCGTATCAACGCTGCATCTCGTCAAAATGGTCTATCTTACAGCCGTTTCATTAACGGTCTTAAGAAAGCATCTATCGAGATCGATCGTAAGATCCTTGCTGATATCGCAGTATTCGACAAGGCTGCATTTGCAGTACTAGTTGAAAAAGCAAAAGCCGCTCTATAATTTTTAGAACACTATAGCTTTATTTAAAGGAGACCCTAGGGTCTCCTTTTTTATTGCTTATAATTCCTGCCTGTTTGCAACTTTTATTCTGAATGAAAGTGTTTCTTTCCAAGTTCAATGGATTTGCTTAGGTCGTCCTTAATCAGTGGTAAGCAAAGCTCTCTAAACCACTGATGCTCTGGATCGTTGTTATACCGGGCGTGCCAAAGTAGGTAATAGCTGTGTTCATCGGTATCAAAGGGCATGGGTTTAACAAGCAAGTCTCTATCAGCAAAGCCTGCGGCAATGTGCAAGGGAACCGTCATCAATGTTTGGGTGAGTAGCAAGGCTTCAACACCTGAATCAAAGGAGGGTGCAGTGGCGAATATGCGCCTTTTTTGTCCAGCATCTGCGATCAGTCGATCCACTTCTCTTTGTTTATCAACAACGCCATTCACCAAAATGTGTTTAGCATCGGCGTAGCGCTTTGTGGTCATCGACCTATCGGCCAGGGGATGTGAGGCCGACATCAGCACAACGTACTTATCTCCACCTAGACGTTTTCCATACAGATTATCTGGGATCTCTTCTGCCATGGTCGCCACCACATCAACACTTCCCTTATGCAACTGACTAAGGTCTTCGCTTTGCCAAAGTTGCGTCGTTAAACTGGATAAAGGTGATTGCTTCTCTAGTTGCTGGCAAATAACCGGCAGTATCTTAGGGGCAATGAAGGCATTGAAGGCGAGGGTAAAGCGCCGAGTGATTTCTTTTGGGATGATTTCTTCAGGGGAATAGAGTCGGTTTAGCCTTTGCAAAAGCTCGGGCAGTTCTTTTTGCAAATGGTTAGCACGCTGGCTCAGTGAGAATTGATTGCCTTCACGGATCAAGATGGGATCACCGAAGGCATCTCGGATCTGCAGCAGTGTTTTACTCATTGCAGACTGACTGACATTCAACTCTTGGGCAGAGAGTGTCAGGTTACGGGTTTTGAGCAATGAATCCAGCGCGATTAACAGTTTATAATTGTGCATCTTTTCATCCTTGATAAGACTGAAACCATCCAACGAGCGGTAATTTCTACAACGTTTTTAGCATCCACACGTCACACATATTGTGTAGCGTCCCTTCTAACGGAGCGGACAGATGTTCAAAACCAAGCTTTTCGTAAAGACGCACTGCAGAGTTCATATTGGATAGGGTATCTAAATAGCACTGAGTGAAACCTTGCTCTTTGGCAAACTCTAAACAGTGGTTAGACAGGGCTTTGCCTAGACCTAGTCCTCTTGCTCCCTCTAGCAGAAACAATTTTTTTAGTTCACAAGTCGATGAGCCTTCAGTAAACGGTGCAACGCCACAACCGCCAACCACAACCCCACCTTTGAGCGCTACAAAGTAACGGCTCTTGCTCTCTAATGTGTAGTATCGACTCATATTTTCTACTTCAGGATCTGAAGGTCCATAGCCTTCACCAACGGCGCCAAATTCCTCACCTACTTTCTTGATGACCTCTTTAACAACAGGGTCAAACTCTGGGCTTATACTTACGATTTCTAAAGACATAGGATTTCCTCACTCTCTATTGCTGGTTTTTTAGTCTGTAGTAACAAGTTACGGTTATTTATCGCCATAGAGAAATGGATAAAATGACTACTTAGTATGAATTTTTCTCAAGTTTAGCAGAAAGGGAAGAATTATTATCATGCTAATTTGCTGAGTATTGTACTTGTCACAAGAGTAGGTTTGATAAATACTGAATTGTTATGAATCAGTATTTTAGGGATAAGAGATGAGCAATGTGTTGGTTGATTGTGTTTGGCTAAACGAGCATTTAGATGATAAAGATCTGGTACTGCTTGATGCCTTTATGCTGAAGGTCGTGGGCAAAGAACCTATTGAGTACCCAGAGTTCGTCACCATACCTGGCGCGTTGCCTTTTGATATTGAAAACGATTTTTGCGATAACGAATCGACGCAACTGCACGCACTTCCTACATCGCAACAATTTACTGAAGAGGTTCAGAAGTTAGGCATCAACAAGCAAAGTAAGGTCGTGATCTTCGACAATCAAGGCATTTATAGCGCCCCTCGTGCATGGTGGACGTTCAAGGTAATGGGCTTTGATAATGTGAAGGTTTTAGACGGTGGCTTACCTGCTTGGATCGAGAGCGGATACCCAACCAGTTGCGCTTATGCACAGGTGGCTGACAGTGGTGATTTTGTCGCTAGCTATGACTCTAATAAAGTGACTGACTATCAAACGGTACTATCAGGGCTTAACAATTCTCAACAATTGGTAGTGGATGCCAGAGGCAGCGCGAGGTTTAATGCCGAAGTAGCAGAGCCAAGACCAGGCGTTAGAGCGGGTCGAATCCCCAATTCTGTGAATCTACCTTTTGCATCGCTGATGGAGGGGAATGGTTTTAAATCGAAACAGGCACTCTCACAGCTGTTTTCCAATATCAATACTGCCAACTCTGAGCGCATAGTGTTTTCCTGTGGCTCGGGGATCACTGCTTGTATTCTTATCTTGGCCGCTCATGAAGTTGGTCTATCCAACACGATTTTATACGATGGCTCTTGGGCAGAATGGGGCTCTAATGAGACACTTCCACTAGGAGAGTAAACACAAAAAACGACATTCTGGAACAGAGAATGTGAGAAACTTTCATGTGTATTGAGTCTGTTATTTTATTAACAGACCCTAGTCAGCGTCGAATTATCTCACAGATAAGGCTTGTTTATAGGATAACTAAGGTAGCAGTCGCATCACCTTGCCACTGTCTGTGGTGATATATAGATAGTCATCGGGAGAGACCTGTATATCACGAATCCTTTCGCCTAGATCTTCAAACAAGCGCTTCTCTTCAATCAGTTCCTTACCGGCTATCTTGATAACGTTGATGTGAGTGAGCTTCAAGGCTCCTGCGAGTAGCTTACCGTTAAGATCTGGATAGCGTTCACCTCGATACATAATGAGTGAGGAGGGCGCAATCGATGGGGTGTAAACAAGTGAAGGTGCGGTAACCCCTTCTTGGTATTCAGAATCACCGACCATTAAAGGACCCCAGTATTCCTTGCCGTGAGAGGTCATGGGCCAGCCGTAGTTATGTCCTTTCTCAATCCTGTTTATTTCATCTCCTCCACGTGGGCCATGCTCTATTGCCCATAGTGTTTTTGTTACTGGGTCAAAGGTTATCCCTTGCGTATTTCTGTGCCCGTAGCTCCATATCTCAGGTAGGGCATTGTCACTGGTTACGTAAGGATTGTCTTTTGGTACTGAACCATCAGCGTTAATACGTAGAATGGTGGCAGCATGGTTAGAGATGTCTTGACCGTTATCTCTATCACCCCTATCACCAATAGAAAAATAAAGCATGCCTTCATCATCAAACACAATGCGACTACCAAAATGTCTGCCTGTATCTGAGTGAGATTGGGTAGGTAGCACTTCCTTGAAACTAGTGAGTGAGCCTTTGACATAGGTTGCTGAGGCTAAGGTAGTGCTCGGACCCTTTTTGTTATTTTGGCTGTAGGTGATGAACAACTGACGGTTGTCATTAGGGTGAAAGGCGAGGTCTAGTAATCCGCCTTGACCACTAGCATATACATCCTTAGGTTTGTATAGAGCTGTGACTTTTCCTGAGGGGATGTCTAGTTCCACGATAGAGCCATTACGCTCGCTAATGACGGCGGTTTTGCTATCTGCAAATTCGATTGACCAAGGCACTTTTAATCCAGTAGCTACGGTTTGCAAACTGTAGGCGTGGCTTAGGTTTACATAACCCAATGTTCCCAACGCAACTGCGAGTAAGTGACTTTTTTTCAACCTAAGCATGCCTGTTTCCTTTTAGCGCGACTGTCCAACTTGATCCCCGCAACGCTTGAATAGTGACATCCAGTATTGCGCGTGATTGATTGTTGCCTGTTTATATTCAGTATATGCACTTTGTACAGGATGATGGTATTGCTTGTCGAGATTGGCAGTATAAAGAATGCCGATATGCGGAGATAACGTATGGTAGGCGGAGTTTAGGTCTGCGAGGTAGGGCTGAATTTCCCCAACATAGTACTTCTGAAATACGTTTTTTAGTCTGCGATACTTTGTTGTGTCTCGGTTTTTCCCGCAGAATATAACGCTATCGTACTGCTTAAGTTGTTGTGTACTCGCGTGCAAATAGACAGTCGCAGATTGCAACGAATAGCTTATTCGACCGAGTTGGTCGTATTTTTCTATCTCTTCTTGATAACTAAGGATATCGAAGTATTCGGGTAACTCTCCCTCACGGTAAAGGGCGTGTAGTGAAGATAATTCTTCAAGCGCACTTTGCAGGCTATATAGCCCTTGATTAGTCTCTTCTGTGTACCAGTTTGTTGAGAATGCATTGGCGTAGAGAGCGTCACTGCTGTAGAGAGTATTAGTGATATGTAACGGCAGTTCTTGCCACTTAATGTTATAGATCCTTTGTAAGTCTTGGTTGAGGTCTGCGTTCAATTCATTCGTGGCTAGACACGATTTTAGTCCACTTAATAGAGCGACTTCATACTCTAAGCTTCGGAACTGATCTTGCACCTTACCCAGTACCGTGTTTCTCTGTGCGACCAACTCCATGAGATGACATTTAGAAAGTTGGAGGGCATCAACCAGTCCGACGGTTTGCCTAGAAGGTTGCTGAAAGAGATCGCGCTTTCTTGGGTATTCATAGGTTGAAGTTGCCACTTCTATCGCTTCATTTTCTTGTACGTTAGCAAGGCGTTCTAGATAGTTTTCGAATTTAGCTTCAACGCTCGATGAGCGTTCACAACCAAGTAAAACTAGGCATGCAGCCATGATAATAGAAATGGCGATTGCGCTTTTTGCTCCCTTCACACACTGCCCTCGAATATTATTCATAATCAGGTATACGCATTGCAAGAACAGATAGTCTAAGTAAGCTTGCTCATCCCCTTGTTCATCGAGTTGTCATCATGCTTCAAGCGTTGGAATAACCAACCTATGGCAACTAAGCACAGCCCTAAGCCTAAGAAAGACAAAGCGCGATATAAGCCCGTCAGCTGAGACATATCAATGACAAAGGCCTTAAAGATGACGATAAACAGAATGCCAAAGCCAATGTGGTGAGCTAACTGATTGACCTGTTTTTGTGACCAGACAATAGCGACAACCGACAGCAGTAGCCAAACAGCAGAATAGGTATAGAGCTCTAGTTCTTTGATGCCAAGCACTATGCCAATAGAACCACCATGAAAGTAATGCCGAATTAACGCATTGATGCCTAGGGCGATAAACGCACCTGAAGCGGCTAGCGCGTAAACAGAAAGTTGGGTTGGTATAAGCTTGAACCACCAACCAATAGCAAGAATCGCCCCAGGAATGACCCATAGAGGAATCAACCAATTAACAAGAAAGTAGTCCCCAAGGAATTGGTTAGTGAATAGTGGGTTTAATGTGGTGAACAGATGTACGTGAAGCAAGGCAGAGCCGCCAATTAACACGCAGGCAAAGTATTGATAAACCACCTTTATATTTTCTGTGCTGACTCTTAAACGGTATAGATAAATGAAAGAAAGCGCCAACCAGTTCATTGCTAATAGCGCTGACTCCTTGAAGGTAAGTGTCAATACCGAAGGATAGTCACCAACAAGAAAATAGCTTGTTTCAGTGGTGACGAATAACGCAATGAGGTGCAGTCGAGATCCTGATAACCAAGGCTCTATGGACGAACGCTTCAATTGAGCGCTGGTGGCATATAACAAAGCAAAACAGAAAGGGTAAATGATCAGTGTCCAATGAATACCCAAGATGGTTTCTGACTGATACTCAGGTAGCCATGGCGCTAGAGTGAGGCGAATTATTACCACCGCAACCATCACTTTGATTAACCAGTCTGGGGCACTGAAGTTGAATCGACGACTCCAGAAGGCAAGAGCAAGCAACTGAACCGTCAATGCCACGGTGAGCGTGCCTGCCTCAAGAAGCATGGTAAATATCAAACACAGGTTAGCGTTAGCTAGCAGCCAGCCGGAAACCAAAATATGAGGCTCTTGATACCTCTTGGTAATGAACACACCCACAATAGCTAAAATGGCTAGCTCCACAGACCACAAGGAGTAGAGCAGTTGGCTTGCTTCAGTGCTGGTTAATATATAGCTTGTAGCAAACAGCAAAGGCGTCGCACTCGCAAACAGTAGTGAGAATGCTGGGCGATTGGGGTAGCGACGGTGCATCATTGCGGAAAAAATCAAAAACGCGATGGCGCAGAATTGGGTGAACTGATGTGCTCCTGTGTACATGAATAGCATGTCGCTGACGTCAGATGTGGGTACATGAAGTACTAAGGTTATTATGGTGATCGCTAGTGCCAGCATTGGCCATGTATCAAAAGCAGAATGTCGGACAGACGCAGCGCAAAGGAAAGCAGCATAGATCAAGCTGCAGGTGATGAGCTCCGCTTGAAATCCATAGAGCGTGTAAAAGGCAATAAGTGGCGCCAGAGAACAGATTAACCCTGCTTGCTCTTTACGTGGCATGAGCAAGACCTTAAGAGACATTGCTACAGTGTTTTGTTGCAATAAACGCCATCCTAAAACAGGGACGAGAGTAAACAAGTAAAGGGATAACAGGCTAAAGGTAAGAAGCACGTAGATCTCAAATGAGGTGCTAGATATTAGCATCGTAATGAGAAGCCAAGCGAAATTCCCCGCAAAGCAGAGTCGCCACAACCATTCGCTACTTACTTTTTCAGAGATATAAACAGCAGAAGCACTGATAAATACCACAAACAGGGTGAGCTGCAACGTATTGGGTTGCAGTTCCCAAAATAATGCGGGTATCGCGTAACTGCCAATAACGCCAATGAAAGCAACAATAGGACCAAACCTAAGTGCCATAAAGGTGGCCAGTGAGGTAACAATGACAGTAAGAATCAACGCTGGGGTTGAGGAGATAAACTGATAGTAATGTGTCGAAACCACTATCATGGCAAAGCAGGTGATCACACCCGCCGAGGCCAATGCGGCGCTCACTTGATTGGTTTGGATATTAAACCGCTTAGGGTATCGAACAAGATATTCAGCACCAACCAACAGCGCAATACCAAAAGCAAAGCCTAGTGCGACACGAGCATGAGCTGAAATCAACCCAGCTTCAACCGCATATTTTGCAAGAAACACACCGCCAAGCGCTAATACAAAGCCCCCCAGCCAAAGCAGACTGTTGCTACTGAGATGTTCAAGCCACTGCTTGAACTTGATTTGTCCAGCCTCCCACGAAGGAGCGCTTTTACTTTGTGGTTCTGATTTCGGCTGATAAAGCTCTAAAGTCGGCGTTGCACTTGTTGGATTAGGGCTCTGAGTCTTCTCCACAGCGAGGTCGGATTCTTGGTTGTGTCTTTCTACATTTTGCAGCGCTACCTGAAGTTGCAGTTGTTCCAATTCACCTTGAAGCTTGGAAATTCGTTGATGGGCATAGCGAGCCATCACCAAACCAACAATGATGGCGATGAGGAGGACGAATTGTAGTAGGAGCATTATTTCAAACATGTAGGCCAAGTAATCCAGGTTTCGTTTCTTAAGCATAGCACCTTGAAACGTGTTGAATTACTTGGTTTTTCTTTACGCTTCTACATACTTCCTTTGGACAAAACCCTTAGCAAAAGCGACCCACTTATTGAGTACTATCCTTACGCCACGTATTGTAAGGTTTTAGTTTTTTTAAAGACAAATACAGTCCGGTTCTTATCAATTGCAAACTAGTGATCTCGATGTTTAATCGGTGGCGACCACTAATGCGATAACTGCTTTGGTAAGTAAGCGGCATTTTAGGAATATAGCGCTTATTTTGTCGGCAATATGTGTCTAGTTGCGTCTGTTCGAGGCAAAGATTTAATTAATCTTGAATTTCCGTTCATTTGGGTTTGGCTTTGTGGCTTCCTTTTATTACTATGTGTAGCTATTCAAAATACCCTAAGTCCCGATGGATACTGCCACTAGGCAGATGAGGAAACAATGCAACATCTACAAGAGATCATTGCTAATGCGACTGCTGCTATCGAAGAAGCACAATCGCTAGTCGCACTGGATGAAGTGCGCGTTCAATTCCTAGGTAAGAAAGGTGAGCTAACGCTTCAACTTCAAAGCCTAGGTAAACTACCACCAGAAGAGCGTCGCAGCGCTGGTCAAGAGATCAACAAAGCGAAAGGTGCAGTCCAACAAGCTATCGCAGCTCGTAAAGACGGCCTGCAAAAAGCTGAGCTAGAAGCTAAGCTTGCGGCTGAAACCATTGATGTGACCCTACCTGGTCGTCGCATTGAAAATGGTGGTCTACACCCAGTGACTCGTACTATCGAGCGTATGGAACAGTTCTTTGGTGAACTTGGTTTTGCAACAGAATCAGGCCCTGAAATTGAAGATGCGTTCCATAACTTCGATGCACTGAACATCGCAGATGATCATCCAGCTCGTACTGACCACGATACCTTTTTCTTCAACCCTGACTTGATGCTACGTACACACACCTCTGGTGTGCAGATCCGTACTATGGAAAACGGTAAACCACCGTTCCGCTTCATTGCTCCGGGTCGTGTATATCGTAACGACTACGACCAAACTCATACCCCAATGTTCCACCAGATTGAGGGTTTGTTGGTTGATGAGAACGTTAACTTTGCACAGCTAAAGGGCATCATCTCTGATTTCCTAGTGGCCTTCTTTGAAGAAGAAGTAGAGGTTCGTTTCCGTCCATCTTACTTCCCATTCACAGAACCTTCTGCTGAAGTGGATGTTAAGCGTAAAGACGGTAAGTGGTTAGAGGTTCTTGGTTGTGGCATGGTTCACCCGAACGTACTTCGCTCTGTAGGCATCGACCCAGAGCAATACCAAGGCTTCGCCTTTGGTATGGGCGTTGAGCGCTTGACTATGCTTCGTTACGGCGTAACTGATTTGCGCGCGTTCTTCGAAAACGACCTTCGTTTCCTTAAACAGTTCAAGTAATCCAGGGACACAATTAGATGAAATTCAGTGAATCATGGCTTCGTCAGTGGGTTAGCCCTGCGGTTACGACTGACGAACTAACACACCAAATCACAATGGCTGGCCTAGAGGTAGACGATGTTCTTCCTGTTGCTGGTGAGTTTACCGGCGTTAAAGTAGGTAAAGTTGTTGAGTGTGGTCAGCACCCTGATGCTGACAAACTGCGCGTAACTAAAGTAGATGTTGGCGCTGAAGAATTGCTAGATATCGTATGTGGCGCTTCAAACTGCCGCGAAGGTATCCTAGTAGCGGTAGCTACTGTGGGTGCTGTTCTACCTGGCGATTTCAAAATCAAGAAAGCAAAACTGCGTGGCCAACCGTCACACGGCATGCTGTGTTCATTTACTGAGCTAGGTATCGACATCGAGTCTGATGGCATCATGGAGCTTCCAGAAACAGCGGTAATCGGTACTGATTTCCGTGAGTTCCTAGACCTAAACGACGTAACGGTAGATGTTGACCTAACCGCTAACCGTGCGGATTGCTTTAGCATCCGTGGTCTGGCTCGTGAAGTCGGCGTTCTAAACCGTGAAGCGGTAAAAGAGCCTGAATTCGCAGTAGTTGCTGAGAGCATTCAAGACACAGTTTCTGTTGAAGTTAACGCGTCAGAAGCATGTCCACGCTACCTTGGCCGAGTGGTTAAGAACGTAAACGTTAAAGCCTCTTCTCCTATCTGGATGCAAGAGAAATTACGTCGCTGTGGCATTCGCTCTATCGACCCAATCGTTGATATCACTAACTATGTGATGCTAGAGCAAGGTCAACCAATGCACGCATTCGATCTAAGCAAGATTGAAGGTGGTATCGTGGTTCGTATGGCTGAACAAGACGAGAAACTGACTCTTCTTGATGGCAACGAAGCCAAGCTAAATGCAGATACACTGGTTATTGCAGACCACAACCAAGCGCTAGCAATCGCAGGCGTATTTGGTGGTGAAGGTTCTGGCGTAACAACAGAAACGACAGACGTATTGCTTGAGAGCGCATTCTTTGCACCGGATCATATCCGTGGCCGTGCACGCGCTTACGGCTTGCACACTGATTCATCTATGCGTTTTGAGCGTGGTGTGGATTACGCACTGCAGCACAAAGCAATGGAGCGTGCAACACAGCTTCTTGTTGAGATCTGTGGCGGTGATGTTGCTCCTATTGCTGGCGTTGAATCTGAAGCCGATCTTCCAAAAGCAAACACAGTATCTCTACGCCGCTCTAAGCTAGACAGCTTGCTAGGTCACTCTATCTCTGATGCTGACGTGGTTGAGATCCTTGAGCGTCTTGGCTGCACAGTTGAAACCACTGATGCTGGCTGGAACGCTGTAGCTCCAACATGGCGCTTTGATATCGCTATCGAAGAAGACTTGATTGAAGAAGTTGGCCGTATCTTTGGCTACAACAACATTCCAAATCAAGCGCCAATGGCGGCTCTTACAATGAACGACCACAAAGAGGCAAACCAGCCACTTAAGCGTGTTCGTGATTTGCTAGTAGACCGTGGCTACCACGAAGCGGTAACTTACAGCTTTGTAGAGCCAGAGCAGCAAAAGCTGATTGAACCAAACATTGAACCTTTAATTCTGCCGTTCCCAATCTCTGCTGACATGTCAGCGATGCGTGTGCAGTTGATTCAAGGTCTTCTAAATACCGTTGTTCACAACCAAAAGCGTCAGCAACCACGCGTACGTCTATTTGAATCAGGTCTTCGTTTTATTCCTGATGCAAATGCTGAAAATGGCATGCGTCAAGAATCAATGCTTGCGGGCGTTCTTGCGGGTACTCGTAGCGAAGAGCATTGGGACATTGAAACCAACACGGTTGATTTCTTTGATCTTAAAGGCGACCTAGAAGCGGTTCTTGAGCTAACGTGTGAAGAAAAGGCATACAGCTTTGCTGCAACTAAGCACCCAGCACTTCACCCAGGACAAGCTGCGGCTATCATCCTAGACGGTAAAGAAGTGGGCGTGATTGGTACGGTTCACCCAGAGCTTGAGCGCAAGTTTGGTCTTAACGGCCGCACTGTTGTGTTTGAACTTGAGTGGTCTGCAATTGCAACTCGCGTATTGCCTGAAGCGGTAGCGGTATCTAAGTTCCCTGCAAACCGTCGCGACATCGCGCTAGTTGTAGACGAAGCAGTCGCTTCTGGTGACGTAGTAGCAGCCTGTCTTGCAAGCGGTGGCGAGCTAATGACAGATGCAAAACTGTTCGACGTTTACCAAGGTAAAGGCGTTGAAGAAGGAAAGAAGAGTCTTGCGATTGCGCTTACTCTTCAATCAGTTGAGCGTACTTTGGAAGAAGCTGACATCTCTGGCGCTGTTGAAGCAACAGTTAACGCTGTTTCAGAGAAGTTTGACGCTGTATTGCGTGACTAGTTCTTATTAACTAGTACTAAAAATCTCAATATGAAATGGGGAGCCTGATGGCTCCCCATTTTTTTTCTATCTTCTAAGAAATTGTCCGTATTTGCACCGAGAATGGACAGAAAGTCGTTAGTACTACTTCAATGAGTCGAAATACGCTAGAATGCGCCTCACAATTTAAGTCTGAGCCTAATAATCTATGACCCATGCCACAACCCCTAACAGCTTTGCTGATCTTGCCTTAATTAAACCTCTTTTAGCGCGACTAGAAGAGCTGGAGTATCAACAGCCTACACCTATCCAAGCGCAAATCATTCCTAGTGTATTAGCGGGTCGTGACGTCATTGCCGGTGCGAATACTGGCTCAGGTAAGACAGCTGCATTTGCATTGCCAATGCTACAGGAGCTGTTCACCAAACATGATTTAGTTAAATCTAGCGCGAGCAAGGGTAACTATGTGTCTGGTTTGATCTTGGTTCCGACGCGCGAGTTGGCAAAACAGGTTGCCGATAACATCAAGTCTTACGCGGTGCACTTTAATGGTGAGATCAAAACTGTAGCCGTATTCGGTGGCGTATCGACTAATGCGCAAATGCAAGCATTGCGTGGCGGTACAGATATCTTGGTGGCAACGCCAGGTCGTTTACTTGACCTTATCTCTAGCAATGCCATCAAGCTTGATAGAGTTAAAACCTTAGTGCTTGATGAAGCAGATCGCATGTTAAGCCTTGGCTTTACCGAAGAGTTGTCTGAGCTTTTGGCAAAACTGCCTAAGCAAAAGCAAACACTTCTATTCTCTGCTACTTTCCCTGAACAAGTACAGGCGCTCACTCAAGAGTTGCTTAACGACCCTGTTGAAGTGCAGTTGCAAAGTGACGATGAGAGCACCGTAGTTCAGCGTGTATTTAACGTCAACAAAGGCGAAAAGACCGCTGTATTGGCGCATCTGATCAAGAAGCATCAATGGCGACAAGCGCTAGTATTTGTAAACGCTAAAAACAGCTGTGAGCACCTAGCCGATAAACTGTATAAACGTGGTATTGAAGCCGATGTGTTCCACGGTGACAAAGGTCAAGGTTACCGTACGCGTATCCTTGATGCGTTTAAGTCTGGTGAGATTGAAGTACTTATCGCAACGGACATCGCAGCTCGTGGTCTCGATATTGAAAAGCTGCCAGTGGTTATCAATTTCGACCTTCCAAGAAGCCCATCAGATTACATGCACCGCATTGGCCGTAGTGGCCGTGCAGGTGAAGTGGGTCTGGCTTTGTCACTCATCGACTATGAAGATCTGCACCATTTCAAGGTTATCGAGAAGAAGAATAAGATTCGTCTTGAACGAGAACAGGTCGCAGGGTTTGAAGTCGATGAAACCGTCACTCAAGAAATGATTGATGCGAATAAGCCAATGGCGGCACCGGCAGGCACTGGCAAGAAAAAGCGCAAGAAAAAAGGTCAGGGCGGCTCTGACATTTGGTTACAGAACTCTTAATCAAACACAGTCAATGCCAGCTCATCGTAGCTGGCATTTTTAATTATTTAGACCCTATTGATAAGGAACAGAGCATGAGCGGAACTCAAAGGTCGGACATTCACGCAGGATTAGAAGTGAAAATTGTTCTTAAAAAAGACCAACGCACCGGAACATTAACTTCGGGCGTAGTGAAAGATATTCTCACTAAATCTCCGAACCACCCACATGGCATCAAAGTTCGCCTAGAGAGTGGCGATGTGGGACGCGTAGAAGAAATACTATAAGCGTTACTCGTTAATCTTATCTTCAAATCCACCGAGCCTATCTAACGGGCTAGTGGTTCCAGCAAAATGCTCTCCAATGACATGGGTATAGATCTGGGTAGTGGCAAGATCTCTGTGCCTAATTAAATTCGGTTTTCAAACTATAACCTCGTGTACGGAGGCCTTGGCGAACTTCAGCTAAAAACAAGCTGGGCATAACCACATCTAACTTTACGGTAACCCGATATAGCTTATTACTCCCTTCACTTTTTCAGGTGTGAAAAAAGTGGTACTTCGCATTTTGAATTGCGAGTGATTTGTAATCAGAGTTCTTTCTGAGACTTGCTTGTTTGATACTAGGAAACCGGCTATCTGATTAAATGGGACTTCCTACTAACAAGTTGTGATTTTCTAACGTAATGGTAGATTAGTTCATTTGAATCAGTGAGTTAACGTTACTAGCTACACCATTGTGCAATTGCCAAGTAGGATATCTCACTAATAAGCTGTTAAATTACAAGGAGAGTTTCGTGGAAATAAAGGAAGTAAGTACCACATCAGTCTTAGTCGAACAGCTAAATTCGTTGCTAACTGATTGTATAGAAAGTGGAGCCTCTGTAGGCTTCTTAACACCTGTCGATGAAGAAGAAGTAAAGTTGTATTGGTTATCTGTAGAGTCCGACCTCAAGTCGGGAGCGAGAAAACTGTTTCTCGCTTATGAAAATGAAAATGTTGTAGGTGCAGTTCAACTGTCTCTTTGTTCTAAGCCTAATGGCTCACACCGAGGGGAAGTTGAAAAACTTATGGTTCATACGGGATCACGGGGAAAAGGTGTTAGTAGAAAACTAATGTCGCTAATGGAAAGCGTAGCTTGTGAACTTGGTTTATCATTGCTGATTCTTGATACACGTTTAGGCGACATTGCATCTTCATTATATCGTTCAATTGGTTACACCGAAGCAGGCCAAATTCCTCAGTTCGCTCGTAGTTCTACAGGTGAGCTTGAAGGCACAGTTTACTTCTTCAAACTATTGTAATTCAACAAACAATTTAAGAGTGATTCAGCACGCTTGGCATTTTTGGTTTGGGTTTAGTCCAGTGTTTACGGTGGTCAAATGAAGTGCCGTGGTCGCGTGCTTCACACCTTAATTGGGCGTTATGTACTAGGAGGAAAAATGGAATATTTTCAGTACTATGGAATCGACTGGATTGCAATGGTACTTACCTTCCTTGCTATTTGGCAGATAGGAAATAAGAACAAAATTGGATTCATTTTAATGATGTGCGGCAATACTAGTTGGATAGCTGTCGGTTATCTTACTGGTAGTGTGGCAATGATAATTGCAAATATCATCTTTTTCTCAATGAACCTTAGAGCAATCATCAAATGGTCGACACCAGAGAAAGAGCCTAAAGTCAGCGTTGCTGAACAGTCATCTACCAACTAAAAGGAAGTTAATGGCTCAGTTGTACTTTATCAGTGGTTTTATCGGTTCTGGAAAAACCACGTACTCCAAGGAATTGGCAGAAAAAACAAATGGTTTTCGGTTCTCAATCGATGAATGGATGATTCCGCTCTTCGGTGAACATATGGAGCGAGATGTACTTAATCAGCGGCTCCGAACATTGGAAAGCTTGTTTCAAGACGCTTCATCTCAACTCGTAAGGCTCGGTGTACCAGTTGTTTTTGATTTTGGCTATTGGTCACGAGATGACCGAGCAAGAATAGTATCTTGGGCTTCGGAGCAGGGTTATAGCTGCGAAATGCATTACCTTGATGTCTCATTTGACACATGTTGCCAGCGTGCTTTCGAGCGCAATGCAAACACTAGAGGAAAGTCCTACGAAATGACGCCAGAAATGTTGGAGTTGTTTTGGTCTTGGTTCGAAGTACCAACTCAAGACGAAGACGTCATTTGGGTTTCTAACTAGCTGAAAATACGCTTATAGCAAAGCGTTTAAAAGCGATTCCGTACCGTGTGCCAGTTTCGCTTCGCTCAATTTTGGCACTCGTTACTCCGCACTTTAACGCGGCGTTATCTGTCACAAGCCACTCGCTAATTTGGGTGAAATGTTGAGGATTGAAAATGAAAGATACAAAGAGTCAAGATGACAAAATTGCAGGGATGGTCTTTTCAAAAATCTATCCGCTGTATGTGGCAAAGGTTGAAAAGAAATTCCGAACGAAAGATGAGTTAAATGAAGTCATTTCTTGGCTTACTGGTTACGATGAAAGCGAACTTCAAAATCATATTGAAGGCTCAACTACATTTGGAGAGTTCTTTTCTAACGCAACAGTTAACCCGAATTCAAAATTAATCACAGGTAAGATTTGTGGATATAAAGTTGAAGATATAGAAAACCCTATTACTCAACAAGCTAGATATCTTGATAAATTAGTTGATGAACTTGCAAAAGGTCATGAAATGAAAAGGATTTTGCGCATATCGTAGAAGCGACAGATAACAAAGCGTTTAAGACGGGTTCCCAATGCTTGGCATTTTAGGCTTACTTCAGTTTAAGTGTTTATGTCACAATGATTTAGGTATGGTGGTTGGCGTTGCTCACCACTTAACGCGGCGTTATGCCTTTCTAAAAAAATGGACTTTTTACATGGAAATAGTAAAAGCAAAAATCGAGAACTTAGACGTTATTTCAACTCTTTTTGATTCATATCGAGTGTTTTATGGTCAAAAAAGTAATCCTGATATTGCCCGTGAGTTTATTCAATCACGCATTAACAATAATGAATCAGTGATATTTTTAGCACTTGATGACGAAGGTAATGGCTTAGGTTTTACTCAGTTGTATCCAAGCTTTTCTTCAGTTTCGGCTTCTAGGACTTGGGTTCTCAATGACTTGTTTGTTGCTGATACAGCTAGACGGATGGGTGTGGCTAAGAAATTGATGAATGCAGCGAAAGACATGGGGCTAGAAAACCAAGTAAAAGGTCTTGCTTTGGAAACGGCAGAAAGTAATGTGAATGCTCAGAAATTGTATGAGTCTTTAGGCTATGAACGAGAGTCAGGGACGTATCATTACTTCTTGAAACTACAGGCATAACAAAGCGTTTAAGAGTGACTCCAAACGCGTGCCGTTTTGTTTCGCTCACAGTATGGCACGCTATGTTTGTCGCACCTTAACGCGGCGTTATGTGGTTGCCATAAACGGAGAAATCAATTGATAGAATTTAAAACAATCGGCTTGTTCTTTGTTACGGCAATCGCGGAAATACTTGGTTGTTACTTACCTTATCTCTGGTTAAAAGAGGACAAGTCGGTTTGGCTTTTATTACCGGCAGCATTCTTCTTAGGGTTATTCGCATGGTTGCTGTCTCTTCACCCAACTGCGGCGGGTCGAGTTTATGCGGCGTATGGTGGAGTCTATATTTTTGTAGCCATTATTTGGCTTTGGATGGTAGATGGTATCCGTCCAAGTTTGTGGGATGTACTCGGCGTGTCAGTAGCACTGTTAGGTATGGCAATCATAATGTTCGCACCGAGAACCACATAACAAGCACTTCAAGACGGATTCGCGAACGCGTGCTGAACTCGCTTCGCTCAGACATAGCATACGTTCACACACAGCTTAGCTTGGCGTTATGTGCTTGGAGGGGAAATGCAATTTATCGAAGTCAAAAGTAGCCAAATTCCGCTAAATTTGCTGCTCGAAGCAGATCCTTCTGAAGCGAGTATTTCATCATATTTATCCAAATCATGGTGCTTTGCTGCACTAGATAATGAGCGTATTTTTGCGGTATGTATAGTTAAGCCAGAAACCCAAACCCTTGCTGAAATCTTCAATGTTTCTGTATATCCCAAGCTACAAGGTCAAGGAATAGGCTCTCAATTACTTAAGTCAGTTCTGTCTCAGCTACCAAGTAAGGGAATCACTCGTGTTGAATTGGGTACAGGTACCTTTGGTTATCAACTGACTTATTATCAACGCCTTGGTTTTCGCGTTGACTCAATCATCAAGGATCACTTCTTGCTGAATTACCCAGAACCAATCTATGAAAATGGTATTCAACACAAAGACATGCTGAGATTGTACGCACAGATTTAGCACGCACATAACAAACGTTTAAGAGTGATTCCATACGCGTGCCGACTCGCTTACGCTCAAACATAGCACGCGTATGTCACCGCTTAATGCGGCGTTATGCGTAAATGGAGGAAACATGGAAAATCAGGGAAAACTGTTCTTCTTCTGTGGCAAGATGGGAGCAGGAAAATCGACTAAATCTAAGATTGTGGCTGCTGAAAACAAAGCAGTTCTAATTTCAGAGGACGATTGGTTGTCAGCTCATTATCCTTCTCAAATTCAAGCATTTGACGACTACATTAAGTACTCCAATCTCATCAAGCCTTTTGTTAAAAGCCATGTTCAAAGTTTGTTGAATGTTGGGGTCAATGTTGTCATGGATTTTCCAGCGAATACTATTAAGCAAAGAGCTTGGTTCGTATCACTTTGCGTCGAAGTAGGTAGTGAACATGAGCTTTGGTATTTAGACTTAACAGATGAACAATGTTTATCCCAAGTTGCTAAACGTCGAGTTGAACAACCAGAAAGATCCATGTTTGACACAGAGGCTGTATTTCATCATGTGACTCAGTATTTTGAAGCTCCAGAAGCGAGTGAAAAACTCAGTCTGGTGCGTGTGGGAGAATACGCATAACAAACTGTTTGAGAGTGATTTGCAACGCGTGGCTTTTTTCTATGCGTTAGTTTTAGTGGTTAAGGTGGTATGCGGTAGCTTTAGTGTTGCGTTGCTCACATCTTAACAGGGCGTTACAAGCTAAAAGGAAGTTAATGGCTCAGTTGTACTTTATCAGTGGTTTTATCGGTTCTGGAAAAACCACGTACTCCAAGGAATTGGCAGAACAAACAAATGCTTTTCGGTTCTCAATCGATGAATGGATGATCCCGCTCTTCGGTGAACATATGGAGCGAGATGTACTTAATCAGCGGCTCCGAACATTGGAAAGCTTGTTTCAAGACGCTTCATCTCAACTCCTGAGGCTCGGTGTGCCAGTTGTTTTTGATTTTGGCTATTGGTCACGAGATGACCGGGCAAGAATAGTATCTTGGGCTTCGGAGCAGGGTTATAGCTGCGAAATGCATTACCTTGATGTCTCATTTGACACATGTTGCCAGCGTGCTTTCGAGCGTAATGCAAACGCTAGAGGAAAGTCCTACGAAATGACGCCCGAAATGTTGGAGTTGTTTTGGTCTTGGTTCGAAGTACCAACTCAAGACGAAGACGTCATTTGGGTTTCTAACTAGCTGAAAATACGCTTATAACAACGCGTTTAAAAGCGACTCCGTACCGTGCGCCAGTTTCGCTTCGCTCAATTTTGGCACACGGTTGTCACACCTTAGCGTGGCGTTATATGCTCAATGTGCAACTTTGTGGAGATTCTATGAAATTCAACCATTTAGGTATACCAACAACAGAACGATTCGAGGGTGAAATAGACTTACCTCACTTAAAGATGACCGTATCTGATCATGAAAATAATCCTTATGGTATCCAGTGGCAGCGCTACTGGGCTGATGCTCCATATCCTGAGTTGGTAAAAACTGTTCCCCATGCCGCTTTTGAAGTGGATGATTTACTGGCGGAAATTAAAGGTAAAAAAGTCATTATTGAACCCAATTCACCAAGTGAAGGCTTAATGGTAGCTTTTATTGAGGTAAATGGCGCTCCAGTTGAATTGATGGAATATTCTAAATAGCTGGCACTTGTTTATTGGTTATACATTACTGATAAAGAACAGAGCATGAGCGGAAGCCAAAGTTCGGGTATCGACACAGGCTTAAAAGTAAAAATTGTTCTTAAGAAAGATCAGCGCACTGAAACATTAACTTCAGGCGGTGTTAAAGACATTCTTACCAAGTCACCTAACCACTTGCATGACATCACAGTTCGCTTAGAGAGTTGCGATGTAGGACGTGTAAAAGAAATCGTTTAAGCCCAGTTACGCTATATTTCCTTCTAATACACTAAGCCTATCTATAGGGGGGGTGAATCCAACAAACTGCTCGCGAATAACGTAGGGCGTTATCTGACTATCTTCAGCCCCTTGTTTACTAATGTGAAACCGACAATGGGTTAGGTGAGAGTTCGCATTACCAGCAGTAGCTTGTGGGGATATTATTAGATTAATAGCTTGATGAACGGCTTGAACTCATGAGTTTGTCTAGTTGCTTTTGAGCTTTCTTTGGGTTCTCTAGGTCGACAATTTCTATCATTTCGCACTCATCTCTAACCATTTCATTGATAAGGCTGGGGTAGAGGCGACAATCTTCGGGTCTGTCCAAGTAAATGCTACAGGTGTATTTGTCTGCTTGTTCCGTTTTGGTTTTTGGTTCTAATTCTAAAAATGGGCAGCGGTGTAATTGCTCTTTTGTTTTCGGATCAAACCAGATATTCCCATCTTTCACATACTCAAAAATGTCTGGGTTAAATAACTCCCAAAGGTCTATCTCTTCTTGTGTGGCAGCTAAATCACCATTTCCATATTTGATGCAACATTTCCCGCACTGGTTACAATCTTTCATGGTGTTTCCGCTGAGTTGTGGTTAATACCCTTGAGTTTATCATCAATAGTCATACTGAGAACTAGCGTTTCAGGGCGCTACCTATTAATCAGTCGTTACACGCACGGAAAATGCAATGCACTATCTTCTTCGGTATTCCGTTATAATTCTTCCAATTATCAAAAATTTATTAAGATAGAGCATGAGACAGTACTACATCGTTGAAGGTGACACTTCTTCTAAAAAACAAAAATTGGCTTACCCAAAGATGGCACTTTGTGAAAGGTGTGTGGTTGATTTCGTCGTTATTAGTGAAGGTGAGAGAACTTATGAGCCGTGTCGAAAATGCGGCACTGACGACTAGGGTCTGTAACTCATTTCACAAAACAAGGAGGCTTTATGATTGAAATTGAGCGACTGAACCCCTCGCATATCCCTTCTGTAAAAGACATTCAACTCTCCGATGAAAGCATCAAGTACGCTTCTACAGCCGATGACTTCTTGCTTGATGGGAGTGATGCCACGCATCTTTGTGTGGTAAAGCATCATGGCTTGGTTGTGGGCTTTTTTAAGCTAGATCTCGCTTATGCGTCGACTTACCGTTTCTGCTCTAAGAACAGCATTGGTCTAAGAACCTTTGCGGTTGATCAAAGACAACAGGGCAAGGGTCTTGGCACTAAAACCGTAGAGGCTTTGAAAAGCTATCTTGCCCATCACTATCGACGCTATGACTTTGTGTATTTGACCGTAAATTGTAAAAACCTAGCGGCAATTGCGTGCTATCGAAAGGGCGGCTTTGAAGAGACAGGGGAGCTCTATCTTGGCGGTGAAGCGGGACCGCAACATGTGATGCGTCGCAGAATTACGGTGTAATTGTTTAATACTCCTCAAAATGATGATCAGAGCTTGCTAGTATTACGGTTCATAAGGATGAGTGCCAGTTAAAGGATGAACGATGGACTTTGAACTCTCTGAGCTAGAAAGCCAAGATAAATATCGCCTTCTTAACGGTGGCGTAACCCCTAGGCCAATCGCTTGGATCAGCTCACGATCAAAGGGAGGCATTGATAATCTTGCCCCGTACTCCTTTTTTACCGTCGCTAGTTGTAACCCTCCTGTACTTCTCTATACCCAAGTGACCCAAAGAAGTGGAATAGATAAAGACACTTTACAAAACCTAAAAGAAACGGGCGAATGCGTCGTTAACATTGTCGGTTCAAGCTTGTTAGAAAAGATGAATAGCACTAGTGCTGCCCTGAATGCCGATGTGAGTGAGTTCGATCACGCAGATATAGAACATACTGCCAGTAATAAGGTAAGCCCTTTATCAGTAAGAGATTCACCAATTCGTTACGAGTGCCATTTAAGAGAAATTATTTCATTAGGTGACCTTCCTGCAGGTGGAACAATTGTTCTGTTAGATGTTAAGTCTGTTTACGTTCGTGATGATTTGTATGTTGATGGGGTGATCAACCAAAAGCGGGTTGATACGGTGGGTAAGATGGGTGGTAATGACTTTAATGTTAATGCCAATATCGTTGAGTGTATTCGACCTTAAGTGCGAACAATCAATCGGTTAATCAAAGCATTTTTTAATTGTAAGGGAGCGCAATAGGGTATGGAAATCAAGATTTATCAGGTGGATGCCTTTGCCGATAGGGTATTTGAAGGCAATCCCGCTGCAGTGTGTCCCCTTGATGGGTGGCTTTCAGATGAGCTGTTGCAGAACATTGCCCAAGAGAACAATCTGTCTGAAACGGCGTTTTTTGTTGCAGAGGATAATGGTTACTCACTGCGATGGTTCACACCGGGCGGAGAGGTAGACTTGTGTGGTCACGCGACCTTAGCTGCCGCCCATGTGTTGTTTCAGCATCTTGGCTACTCTGATGAGGTCATCGCATTTCATACCATAAGTGGCGCTTTGCTGGTGGGGAAATCAGGCACAGGATATAGCATGAGCTTTCCTGCGAGCGACATTAAACCTGTAGAAGCACCCAGCGAGTTACATGCAGCTTTGGGCGTGACACCTGTTGAGATACTCTCAGATTTTGATTATGTGATCATCTTAGAAAGTGAATCCCAAGTTGCGTCCCTAACACCTGATTTTACAAAGCTTTCAAATCTAGGCTTACGTGGGGTTGTGGTATCGGCGCCGGGAGAGAATGTTGATTTCGTGAGCCGCTGTTTCTTTCCAAAGTATAACGTGGACGAAGACCCCGTCACTGGCTCAGCACATTGTGAATTGGCTCCCTATTGGGCGAAAAAGCTCGGTCGTGCTCAGTTAGTTGCTAAACAGCTATCAAAAAGAACGGGAACGGTCCAGTGTGAGGTCGTTGATGACAGAGTTATCCTGTCTGGGAATGCGATAGATTACATGTCAGGGATAATAACCCTCAAAGCATAGAGAATATTTACTATGAGAATGAAAAAGAATGGATGAGAGAAGCCAATCCTATTTAGATGCGTATCTAGAGTCCTTACCTAATGAGATCGCTAACAAATACACCTCTTTCAGCGCCGATTATTTTTGTGCAGACGAGTACAACGCCGATCTATGCACGCAGCTGATATTAAGCGGAGAAAAACGTGCTTCATGCAGTATGGAGTATTGGTACAGTCATGAGGGTGAGGTGATGCCTGAGGTTGGGCATTTGCAAGTCGTTACCAACTGGCAGGGTGAGCCCATTTGCATTATTGAAATCAGCTCTGTGGGCATTTGTAAATATTGCGATGTTACCGCTGAGTTTGCGGCGCTTGAGGGAGAAGGTGATAAATCCTTAGCGTGGTGGCGAGAAGCACACTGGAAATTCTTTAGTTTAGAGTGCCAAGAGCTGGGGATTGAACCTACTCAAGAGATGCGACTCGTTTTAGAGCACTTTAAGGTTGTCTACAGTGCGTCTTGATAGGTTTGTATGCAAAAGTACCGAACTCACTAAAGCTGAAGCCATCGAGCAGATCCACCAAGGAGCCGTCAGCGTTAATGGCGAGGCGATTACCAGTGAAGCTACTCAAGTTCATGAAAACAATGAAATAATCCTTAATGGTAAAAAACTTATTGCTCGAAGATTCCGATATATTCTGATGCACAAGGCTGCAGGCACTATCTGTTCTAATAAAGATGAAGTCTATCCTTCGCTGTTTAATCAAATCGCTATTGATAGGATTTCTGAGCTTCATATTGCAGGGCGTTTGGATGCGGATACTACCGGCATGGTATTAATAACCGACGATGGGCGCTGGTCATTTGACATCACCACGCCAACCAAAAAGTGTGAAAAAGTATATCGAGTTGGGTTAAGTCGTCCTATTGCTGACGATGCTGCTATTAAATTTAGCCATGGCCTTAGTTTGCAAGGCGAGGATAAATTAACCTTACCTGCCGTGCTAGAGGTGATAAGCCCAAAAGAGGTGCTGCTAACGATTACCGAAGGCAAGTTTCATCAGGTAAAGCGTATGTTTGCCGCGATTGGCAATAAAGTGGTATCACTGCATCGTGAGAAAATTGGCATGGTGTCACTTGATGTGGAAGCCGGGCAGTGGCGTTATCTTACTGCTGAGGAAATACTGTCGTTTACTAACGGTAAATGAATTTAAGGATGACTATGATCCCAGTTAATACTGCTATCGTTTCTGGAGTGGCACTATCAAAGATTGATGGCGAGATGAAACTGTTACTCATGAAAAGAGTGAAGGGGGACTTCTGGTGTCATGTGGCTGGTTCTATAGAAAATGACGAAACAGCAGTTGAGGCCATCATTCGTGAGTTTGATGAAGAAACTCAGATACAAGTCACCGAACTATATAACGCGCAGTTTCTAGAGCAGTTCTTCGAGGCTACTGTAAACGTAATTGAGCTGATCCCTGTGTTTGTCGTGCTGTGCTCTGAAAATCAAGAAGTCGAGCTTAACGAAGAGCATACAGAATATAGGTGGTGCAGTTTAAGCGAGGCGCTAGAGTTGGCACCGTTTCCCAATCAGCATGCGGTTTATAAGCATGTATGGTCTTATTTTGTTGATAAACCAGTAAACTCGCTGTATCGAGTTCCTTATCGTAATTGAGTAACTTGTAGGCAGAGTGTGTGACGCTCTGCCTACAAGTTAGTTGTCGTATCGCATAGCACCCACTTACCAAGGAGAATGGATGCTATAAGCTACATTATTGGTAGCGCTGTTTGAGTTCACGGTAGATGCAAGATGGTTGATCTTTACATTCTTCACGCAGGTTATCCCAAGCAGCACGTTTCTCGCGCTGCTCTTTAGCCTTAACAGTGATGGTTTGTTTTTGCTGATCATCAATTAGGTTAGAGTCCAAACCAAAACCGCCTAACGCTAATGCGCCAGACGAAACACTGACTAGTGCTAACAGGGTTAATAACTTCTTCATGACAACTCCTTATAACTTAAATTCGATGTTGAATGTGGTGTGAGGGTATTTAATCACCAGCATTGAAAAACAAACAGTTAGCTACCATCGGTATATCCGATAGGTTTGTAGGTGTATAGGTAATGAGAGTTAATAGATGTTTTTGAAAAAGACGAACTTTCTAACGTTAACAACCTGATTTTTACATTAGGGATTAACGGTATTCAATCACTCGTGCAACGTAACGGAATACGCCAGAGTCACCGTAGTAATCTTTGTATAGATCTACAGAGAAGAAATCAGGCTGATCTTTTTCAATGTGTTTAGCAATATCTGCGCTCAACTTGTCGATGTCATGTTGGTTGTATACGTGGAAAGTATGCACCTTCTCTAGACCCATTTTCTTCGCGTCGCGGCGAGTCACGTAGATGTCTTTGTATTCAGAGATAACGAAACCTTTGTACTCAATTTGTTGAGCATTGGTGTCGATGTCTTTTTCAATCTGAACCATTACCGGAACAGACGTTTCTAGTGAAGCCATATCAGCGTCAATTTTTTGCTGTTCTTGGCTGATGTTTTTTGCCATAGCGCCAGTAGATAGAAGAGTTAGAAGGCTTACTGCAATCAGTGTTTTTGTCATGATGTTTTATCCTATTGATACGGAGCGTTTGTTGTCCGTACTGTTGTGTTGATGGAGGTAATTTAAGGCAGTTTTTGCCCGTCACCAACACGGTTATGTAGGATTAGATCCATCGAGAAATACAATAAAAGAAGCGGAAAGCTTCGAGCTTGTCTGTTGAACAAAAGTCAGGTGCCAAGCTCCAAGCTCCAAGATTTCAGCTACAAGTCTCTACTTGATACTAGTCATCCCCGAGCGCTTTTCTGGGCCAGCACTCTGGTCGGGGATCTGTTTACTCACGCAATCAGATTCCCGCTAACAACATGCGGGAATAATGAAATGGACCCACCCTTTACACGGCGTCACAATGCGCCAAGATGAAGTTGAACAAACAAGCATCTAAATAAGGGTAGGTCCACATGACAAATGTAACGGTCGGATTAGATATTGCCAAGAATGTTTTTCATGCAGTGTTCGTCACATCACGCGGAAAAATCACTCGCAAGAAGCAACTTAAGCGAGCTACGACACTTTCATTCTTTGCCAAATTGACACCTCAAGTGATTGCCATTGAAGCCTGTGGTGCCTCTAATCACTTGGCTCGGGAGCTCATCAAGCTTGGGCATAAGGTTAAACTCGTCCCTCCACAACATGTCACTTCATATCGTCGTAAAAATAAGAATGACTACAACGACGCAGAAGCGATAGCGGAAGCCGCACAACGTGACAATATGACGTTTGTACCGATAAAAACCATTGATCAACAAGACGCTCAAATGTACCTGCGTATTAGGCAACGCTTGATTAAGCAACGCACTCAACTAATGAACCAGATACGAGGATTACTGCTTGAGTATGGGCTCTGTATGAATCGAGGTATCTCAGCCTTGCGTAGGTCCGTTCCTGAGTTCTTAGAAGACTCAGGTAACGAACTGACCTGGGTCGCTAGAGAGTTGTTCAATGAACTGTACCTGGAGTTCTTGTCCTTAAACGACCGTATTGAACAGGTCGAGAGCAAGCTAAAGGCTTTTGCTAAAGAAAATTATGTCTGTCAGATAGCGCAAAGTGTCGTGGGTATCGGACCTATCACCGCGCTAGCGTTGTATGCAGCCATTGGGAAAGGGACACAGTTTAAAAGTGGTCGACACTTCTCTGCTTGGTGTGGTCTGGTTCCGAGACAGTTCTCAACTGGAGGGAAATCTCAACTGTATGGCATCACCAAGAAAGGTAACGTCGTACTCAGAGCGCTTCTGATACACGGAGCGAGGAGTGTACTCCAATATGCAGATAGGAAAGAAGACAAGGTGAGCGTCTGGGCAACTAAGCTGAAGCATGAGAAAAGCTTCAACAAAGCCTGTGTAGCGTTAGCGAATAAGTTGGCACGCATTGTCTGGGCTGTGATTACACACAATAAACCGTACCAACTTAAAGAAGCATAACTTGATAGTGCTAACGCTTTAAAAAGTAAGGAATTAACCAGTTAAATAACACTCATCGTCAGTTGCGAAACATTTTACATCGATGGTTAGCGGTCATCCCGCCCCAGTGAAACTCTGACACCGTCATTGGCTCATCAGAAGCCGTGGGAATGATAAAGAGCATTGGGTGCAGATTACATCAAGGCCATGAGCACGATAGAGCTCAGTAAACAGGCCGAATATATGAACGACAATGACTCAATAACCAAGAATGTAAAATGACTTGCAAACTGGGTGGGTCCATATATGACGCTATAGTTGCCAGGACTGAATGATATGAGCTCAATAAACTAAAACCCCGTGTCTACTTTCACGGGGTCATATCAATCTCCCAGCTCCAAGATTGAAGCTTTCAGCTACAAGTCTCTTCTTGATATTAGTCATCCCCAAGCGCTTTTCTGGGCCAGCACTCTGGTCGGGGATCTGTTTCCTCGCGCAATCAGATTCCCGCTAACAACATGCGGGAATGACGCTATAGTTGCTTTATGGGGTTATGTCAGACTCCCAGCTTCAAGCTGAGAGCTAACAGCGAGAGCTTAGTCTCTCTCTTCAAACACTACCGCACTCCACGGTGGCACAATAGCCACATCATCAACCATTTCCGTGCCGTTTGCTAACGAGAAGGGACCAAGTTGAGAGTGGAAGCGGTGAGGCTTAAAGCTGCTCATGTTCAATTGATCTATGGTTTGAATGTCGTTGCGTGCGTTGATCACCACCACAATTCGCTTGCGCTGCGGATCTAGGTTCTTAAACGGCGCTCGGTCATCAATGCTCATGACGATTAAGCCTGGAAGCTGCTTTGAGCCAGTGTTATGGAATTTAATACGCTGACTGATTTCTCTGCCATCACCGAGTGTAAAGAGTGGGCTACTGGTTCTGATTTCCATCATCTCCTTAAAGTAGCGCTCCATAGTGGCGATATCACGCGGTGAAACATCCAACTTGCCCTCTGTGCTCTTATAGATGTTCTCAATTAACGCCCAGTTTTGCTCATCTTCGTCTGCACTTGGTAGCCCAATGTTCGAGTTATTGGACTGCTTGGTAAAGTCGACGCGGTTGTACCAATCTCCAGAATCATAAGAGTTTCTTTCCATTGATTTAGAGCGCAACAGCTCGCTGCCCATGTGGTGGAATACGACATTCTGTCCATACATGACAGTGCCCAAGCTGGTGGCGTGCATTCGGATGCGAGTATTAAGGTCGGCATCAAATGGTGTTTTGTATTGGTGATTGTCCCATAGGGTTTGGTTGTCATGTTTTTCAACGTAGTTGATGATTTCCCAAGCATCCTTGGCGTAGCCTGCGGGTTCGTTGTTGTAGTCCAACTCGGAGCCTTTGACGGTGCGGTCTTGGCTATCGGTAAACGAAAAATCTCTCAAGTTGCCCGCCATTCCAAGACGTACGATATCGGCTAGGTGTTTTGCTTGGACTTCATCGACCTTGTTTAACTCGTTGGGGTAAACAAACGCGCCATTGCCAAAGCCTTGTGAGGCTCTTATCTGCTCTTCTTTATCAAACGGAGAGCCGCCACGCACTGCGTCGCGCATGCGATCGGAGAAGGTGCCTATGCCTGTGCCATATAAATTGAGCTGAGAAGCTTGTTTAAACTGACTATCGCTTTTCACTTCACCGAAATCCCAGCCTTCGCCATAGAAATAGACCTCTGGATTTACTTCTTTTGCGGCATCAAGGGTGGCGAGTATCTGTGATTTTGGATGGTGCCCCATCAAATCCCAGCGAAATGCGTCTACCTTGTAATCCTTAGCCCAAACAACCACAGAATCCGTGATTAACTTTTCCATCATTTGTCGCTCTGGCGCTGTGTTTGCACAGCAGGTGCTTTCTTCTACCTCGCCAGTGACAGGATCTAATCGGTGATAGTAGTTAGGAACAATTTTATCGAGTACCGACTTGTCCGCCATGCCAGATTCATTGGTGTGGTTGTAGACCACATCCATGACGACATTCATCTTGATATCTGATTTTATGGCCAAAATCATCTTACGAAATTCGACAATGCGCTGCATGCCATTGGCTTCGGTCGCGTAGGAGCCTTCGGGTGTTGAATAATGGTAGGGATCGTAACCCCAGTTATAGCTGTCGTTTTGACTAATAGCGCGGCTTAACTCTTGAACAACCGGCGCTTCAAGAGAGTCTTCGCGAGAGAACTGTTCCAACACTTTTTCGCCGGATAATCCGCCATCGCAATACACGCCAAATTTAGGGTGGCGTATTAGGTTGGGGTTCATCTGGCACAGCCTTCTAAACGACTCATTAATATCTGCACGCTCTGTAAGCTCTTCGTTTACGGTTGCGAAGTCAAATACAGGCATTAGGTGCAAGTGAGTCGCGCCACGTCTTGAGAGCGATTTTAGGTGCGTCACAGGCAATGAATCACCTTCGGTAAAGGCTAGGTATTTACCTCGATAATGTTCCGTTGTGGAATCATCTAGCGCTGAAAAGTCACGAACATGCGTCTCGTAGATGATGAAGCTGGCGGGATTCTGTTGTGAAATAGGAGAAGAAAGCTCGTTCCAACCCGCTGGTGTTAACTCTGCGCTGTTAAGATCGACGATTTGGCTGTGTTGAGAGTTGGTGGACAAGCTAAGAGAATAGGGATCAGTCACTTGCAGTGTTTCCACTCGACCGGTTTCTGGATGATACAGGGTGACTTCATAGCGATAAAAATCGCCATGAGCTAGCCCTGTATATTCAGCAAGCCAACTACCAGAAGCATTGTCTCGTCTCATTAAAATCGGCGTTTTTGCTCTTAAGTCTTCATCGAAGGGTATGAGCTTGACCTGTTGCGCTGTAGGAGCCCAAAGTCTGAATGTGGAGGTATCCGATTCATGGTCAATAACAGCGCCGTATTCGAGCTTGGTTGCCTCATCTGCATATAAGCTGTCTAACAGCTCTGCGGTCTGCACTCGTGTTACTGAACTCAGTGCTCGCGCACCTTCCTCATCAGCATACGAAACTAGCCAGATTTGGCCGCGGATCATATTGGCAATGATATTGCTATCACCATCCTTGATTTCAAACGCTGCAAACTCATCGCTGAGATGAGGATAGTCTTGTTGCCAAGCTGAGGCGCTAGACGGTGCCAGCGTTAACGTTGTCGCAGTTCCTTCTATAAGGTTGTCTCTTTCATTAATACTCATGCCACCGGTTGTAGACATGACCAGTTCCGCTTCAGTGGTATTCTTGGGAACCAATATGAGCGAAGGTGATATCCAGTGGGAGTTGGCACCCTTTAGGCTAACCGCAGTTTCTGGAGGTGTGGTTGAGGGGGTATAAAAAACACGATTAGTATCTTTAAACACATAACCTACCTTAGCGCCTTCGTTAACATTATCTGAAAAACGCAGTTTTAAAGCGGATGTTTGATAATCAGGATTGAAGCGATGCGGAGTAAAATTGATACACTCAGCGTTGGGGTCTACCTGCAGATCCCAATACACCCCATAATCGGGATGCTGGCCACTAGGCTCTAAACCTGCGTTCCAATCGGTATTATCACCCATATAACCGTCACAGGTTTGATCATTCCACACATGCAGAACGTAATCGGGTTGAGCTTCAGCGGAGTTGAAATATATTCGGGCGATATCAGGATTAATTAGCGCGGTATCTTGAACTTCGTCTTGCGTTGCGCATCCAATACTAGCGAGTGCAAGAGCAATTGAAATAGACAGCTTGCACCTTGATGCAGGCATTGGAAACAATGTAGGCATGAAATTCCTTTTTCAAGCGGATGTTAATGAGATAAGTGTACTCAAAATTTTAAAAGTACCGTGTGAGCCTGTTCACTTTGCTCAACTATTATTCATAGGATAGTAGAACAAGTCACTGAATTTGCTCTATAAAACTCACGTTTTTGTAAACTTTACTTATTAAATAGTCTTGTTTGTTGACAAAATTTAACGTAAAAACACTTGAATTATCTAAGTGTCTAATTCTTATAAATATTATTTAGAAAAAAGTTGGCGAAAGTGAAAACCTTGGCATACACTTTCGATCGAGTCATCAATATGTAGTTGATTGTAGAGACAAATTTTAGGAGCTATCGTTGGTTTCAATGTAAGTGAAGCCTAGGAGTGACAAACTCTAGCGTAGCAATGGTTCATCTAGCTTTGAGGAAAGTTTTATGGCGCTCACCAAGGCCGATTTGGCTGAAAACCTGTTTGAAAATCTTGGATACAGTAAACGGGATGCCAAGGAAACCGTGGAAGTGTTTTTCGAAGAAATTCGAAAATCACTTGAAAGTGGCGAACAGGTAAAACTGTCTGGTTTCGGCAACTTTGATCTAAGAGACAAGAAAGAACGACCTGGTCGTAACCCGAAAACAGGTGAAGATATACCTATTTCCGCACGTCGTGTGGTCACGTTTAGACCTGGGCAAAAGCTTAAAGCACGAGTAGAAGAGCTTAAGAAAGACGACGTTAAATAACACGCCATTTGAGCAAAACAAAAAAAGAGGTCCTAGGACCTCTTTTTTTGATTTTTTGGAAACGTAGAAAACTAACGCTTTCTGCGTTTGTACCGAGCGTGATTCATACCAATTACAGTTATTTACTACGATTGGTTAGTAATGAATCTTAACCTTCTTGGCTGCATCGATAGCCGCATCAACGGCGCGCGTTGTATCTTTAGCGCGGGTCAAAATTACACCTAAACGGCGGCGACCATCAATGTCTGGCTTACCAAACAGTCTGATCTGCGTATCGGGGTTGCCTACTGCATCTTCAATACCTGTGTACGATAGATTGCTTGAAGTACCTTGACCTAAGATAACCGCAGAAGCTGCAGGGCCGGTTTGACGAACCTTGTTGATAGGGTTACCCGTGAATGCGCGAACGTGCAAAGCAAACTCTGACATATCCTGAGAGATCATGGTTACCATACCCGTGTCATGCGGGCGAGGGGACACCTCGTTAAAGATAACCTTGTCGGCTTTGATAAATAGCTCAACACCAAATAGACCGTAACCACCCAGCGCATTGACAATTTCTTCTGCAACGTACTCTGCCGCTTTAAGCGCAACATCAGACATTTGTTGTGGCTGCCATGATTCGCGGTAGTCGCCATCTTCTTGACGGTGACCGATAGGAGCACAGAAGTGAACGCCATCGACAGCACGTACGGTTAGTAGGGTGATCTCGTAGTCAAAATCAATGAAGCCTTCAACAATAACGCGACCTTCACCACTTCGACCACCTTCTTGAGAGTAGTCCCATGCATTCTGTACATCTTCTTGTGTGCGGATAACGCTTTGACCTTTACCTGAAGAACTCATCACAGGCTTAACCACGCAAGGCATGCCCACTTCAGTAACCGCTGCGTTAAAGTCTTCAAACGTGTCAGCAAAGCGATAGTTTGAAGTGTTCAGGTTTAACTCTTCTGCTGCTAGGCGGCGGATGCCTTCACGGTTCATCGTCAATTGCGTAGCGCGTGCGTTAGGCACAACAGTTGTGCCTTTTTTCTCAAGCTCTACCAAGGTGTCAGTAGCAATTGCTTCGATTTCAGGAACGATGTAGGTGGGTTTTTCTTTATCAACAATATTTGCTAGTGCTTCACCGTCAAGCATGTCCAATACATAGCTTCGATGCGCCACTTGCATTGCTGGAGCGTTTTCATAACGATCACAGGCAATAACTTCGATGCCTAGACGTTGACACTCGATGGCCACTTCTTTACCCAGTTCGCCAGAGCCTAGTAATAAAACCTTAGTTGCACCTGATGCCGTAGCCGTACCCAACATAGTATTTCCTTTAACAAGATGATTTTTTTCAGCAGATAATACTCAAATTTTCGCGTAGCGCAATCGTTTGCATGGCGAATTTGATGAATTTTTTGTGAGAACACCACAGACTAGGCTGTGGTGTTCGAATATGAAGATATTCTGTGGAGATTATTCGCCAATCGCAACGTAAGCGACAGGGATATCTGGATTAATCGCCTCGATAGTACTTTGAGTATCTGCAAGGTGCGAAATAGAGCCTTGGTTCATTTCAGCTAAACCGACTTCAGCTATCTCAGAGAAGGATATGCCAGCCATTTGCAGTTGCACTAGTGCTACCTGCAATGGTGGTAGGCTTGGGTTGAAGGCTGCGTTTTCTGCGTAGCTTCCACAAAATAGAGAGCCATCTTTGGTCTTGATAGACACGCCACTGTGATCTTTTGTGTAAGGGGCATGGCTGCGATTCAGTGCGTAGATAGCCTTTTCAAGTAGCGGATCGTTTTCAGTAAAGCTGTAGCCATGATCAACCGGAGACATCAAGCCCGACTCGATACCTAGGTCTTTTGGACCAAAGGACTCAGGTAAATACTGCTGTAGCGTCATTTCGTCGCGCTCTGGCAATTGTACAGAAAGGTGCTCAGCGGTAGAGAGCTCATTCATGAACTGGCGGCAGTGACCACAAGGGCTGAAGTTAATCGTGATATCAGAGATACCTTCTTCGCCTTTCATCCATGCATGGCTGATAGCAGATTGCTCTGCATGTACCGTTTGACCAAGTTGGGCACCCGCAAACTCAAGGTTTGCGCCAAAATACAGCTTTCCTGAAGTCCCTTTAACAATTGCGCCAACATAGAACTTTGAGATAGGCGCGACAGAGTAGGCTGCAGCAAACGGAAGTATAGCTACCTTCAATGCTTGTTCGTCAAGCTTGGTGATCTGCTTAAGCGTTTGAAACTGCTCATTGCTTAGCTCACCAGCAAACGAAGGAGAATCAAAGATAGATTTGAAGCCATCTACGTAGTTGGTTGGAAGGTCTTTGTAGAGGTCAATAAAACGCTGGCTCATTGCCGGTTCCTATTAGAAAAATCATTGCAAACAGCATAGTGCAACTCATTGCGAATAGGGAGACTAATCGGTGAGGTAAACGGTTTCGTTCACACTGAATGCTGTTTGTTTGCTCATTTTGAAGCCTTATCGGCTATAGAAAAGTGCTCAAGAACTGAGGCTAAGCATGAGTGTCATGACAAAGGGCGCCAGTAGAGAGGTGATAACGCCACATAAAACTAATGCTAGCGAGCTAAACGCCGCATCCTTTTGACTGTGTTCAAAGGCTGTGGCTGTGCCAAGTGCATGGCTAACGGTACCCATAGTCAGTCCCTTAGCAATAGGGTGTTTGATCTTTAAGAGCTGGTATACAGGATAGGCGAGTAGCGATCCGGTTAGTCCAGCCAGTAATACCAAAATGGCTGCAACGGCGGGTTCACCACCAAGTTCCGATGATACCTGCATTGCTATCGCAGTGGTCACGGATTTACCCATAATGCTAGCAAGTAACTGTGAATCGGCGCCAAGCAACACAGCTAGAAGGCCCGAGGATAGCATAGCGCCTAGGCTGCCTATAACGCAGGTGGTGAGAATTAACTTCCACTTTGCACGTATCTCGTTTAACTGCTCATACAGGGGATAAGCAAGGGCTACCACCGCTGGTTGTAACAGGTGTTGAATGAGCTCATTGCCTTCGTAATAGGTTTGATAAGGCACCTTAAAAAGCAATAAGAACGGGATAATAATCGCGAGACTAATCAGTAAAGGATTCGCCAAGGGGTGATGGGCTTTCTTGGCGATAAATCTGGCAATGAAGTAGACAACAATACTGAGCAATAACCACATATTATTTGTCCTCCGCTAAGAGCTTATCCAGCGCTAAAGAGAGGACAACCAAGATAAATAGGCTACCTAATACCGTACTCACCACGATGGCAAGGGCATTATCTAGCAGCATGTGGTAGTGGTTCATTAGACCGGCACTGATGGGAATAAACAGCAAGATCATGTACTTGATCAATAGTGAAGCACTAGGTTGTACCCAGTGAGGCTTGACCACTCCACTCACCAAACCTAGAAACAAAATCAACAGCCCAATCACACTTCCTGGTACAGAAAGTGCGAAAAAGTCCTGTATCCAATCACCGATAACAAGTGAAAGGACAATTAAGCCTGCACTAAGCAGATAGAAGAATGCCTTGCTGACCATTAACTAAGAAACCAACTGTTCAACGTAGTGATAGATGGCCTTGAGGATCTTCATCTTGTGCTCATCCCCTTGATGCTGCGCACCAAGGTTTTCTAGGTTTAACATATAATTAGGCAGTTCTTGCTCAAACTTATCACGGCAGTGAAGTAGCCATCGTTTCTGCTCTTGATCGGTTAGAGTATGAAAGAAATTTCGAGCTCGGTAGTTAAACAGCAAAGGAGCGATACGAGGATCTGTGACTTGAATATCCAGAGATCCTAATACCTCAGGCTTTGCATCTCGGATAATGCGCATCTGCGCCTTATCTGATGGTGAGAAAAAGCCGTTGTACAGTTGCTCTTCGATGTTTGGGCTGGTTGGAAACTCTCGATTTTCTGCGAACACCTCATCGAGTTTTTCTCGAATCTGCGGATGTTGCTGGAGCAACTGCTGTCTTCTCAAGCATTCTTCTTTGTCTATCTGCGTGCGTTCAATAGCGTCGTTCGTCAACACACCGAGAGGAGCAAGAATAGGGCACTTGTTAAGATGCACCAGTTTTACTGGGATAGGCAACTGACCCTCTTCAAGGTCGCTGCGTTTGGTATACAGTCTGTCTTTGATTTCATCGGCTGAAAGCTCAATTAACGGCGTAATGTCTTGAGTAAGATCGATGGTGATTAACGCCTTAATCGGTGTCCAACCAATTGGAGCAATTAGAGCGGTTTTCTGGTGCTCAGTGCTCAGCATGCCAGATACGTGAACCAGAGGCGTCATATTTACAATGTCGACTAGGGCGTTTAGCTTCTGTTTTCCTCTATGCTTATAGAAGAAATCAAATAGCTTAGGCTGGCTTTGCTTAACCTTTTTTGCCATCTCAATCGTGGCATAGACATCGGCCATAGCATCGTGGGCGTTGCTGTGTTCGATGCCGTTTGCAACCGATAAATGCTCTAATCGAAAACTGGTATTGCCTTCATCATTCTCTGGCCAGTTTACCCCTTCCGGTCGCAGTGCATGACAGGCACGCATCACATCCAGCAGATCCCATCTAGAGTTGCCGTTTTTGTAGCTCCACTCATAAGGTTCGATAAAATTACGATAGCAAGTGTAGCGAGTGACCTCATCGTCAAAGCGTACGCTGTTATATCCTAGAGTGCAGGTATTTGGGCGACTCATTTCATTGTGAATTGCAGTGATGAATTCTGGTTCAGATAACCCTTCCTTCATCGCTTTTTGCGGCGTAATACCGGTCACAAGCGCAGCTTCAGGGTTGGGTAGATAATCTGCAGGGGGTCTGCAATAGATGACGAGCGGCTCTCCAATGACATTTAGGTCGGCATCGGTGCGCACGCCAGCAAACTGACACGGTCTATCTTTTGCAGGACTGACTCCCCAAGTCTCGTAATCAAAGAAAAAGAATGTGGGTTGGTCCGTGTGCATAAAAAATATCCAAATATCAGTATGTTGTCAGTTATTAGACCATTGCCGAATGCGGATAGCAAACCTCTTTGGCAATGTGCGTATTCAAAGCTCAGCCTAAGTAATAAAACCAGCGTTTTTCCTACGCTATTTCTGACCACTTACTGTGATTGGTATAAGAGCCGTCGTATTGCTCGCCTAATACATCGTATTGTCATTGAGGCTTTCTTTCGGGACTTGCTGTATTGAATCCCAGTGCTCGACAATCTTTCCATTGCTGTCAAAGCGAAAGAAATCCATGGTGACGTACTGATCATCATCAGGCCATGTTTGATGGGTATGAAGGGCTACTAAGTCACCTTCTGCAATAGCGCGCACGAACTCAATCTCTTTATCAGGGTAGTGTTGATGCATTTCTGTAAAGTAGTCGATAAAGGATTGTTTACCATCCCCAACTAACGGGTTGTGCTGTATATAGTCATCTCCCACATACAACTCTACCGCTTGCTTAGGACTACCTAGATAGGCCATTTTGTAAAAGGCGATGGCGTTCTTTTTGTTGGATTCGAGCTTCATAGAGATGTGCCTTAGCGTTAACGTCATAGTGGTTAAAAGCTAGGCGATATTGTGTGATTGCGCGAACTCTAAATAAACAAAAACCGAGGCAAAGCCCCGGTTTGTTAGTAGTTGAAGGAGACCGCGAGCGATTAAGCGTTGGCTTGTTCCAACTGCTCTTGCTTCTCTTTACCTAGGATACGTGAAGTAATCGTACCTGCAGTCATTGCGCCAGAAACGTTTAGGGCAGTACGCGCCATATCAATCAAAGGCTCGATAGAAATGAGTAGCGCGGCAATCCATACAGGCAGTCCCATTGCTGGCAATACGATTAGAGCTGCAAAGGTTGCACCGCCGCCAACACCGGCAATACCAAATGAACTGATGGTGATGATAGCCACAAGCGACAAGATGAAGCTGAAGTTCATTGGGTCAATACCTACTGCCGGAGCCACCATGATGGCTAGCATTGCAGGGTAGATGCCTGCACAGCCGTTTTGACCAATGGTTGCGCCAAATGATGCCGATAGGTTTGCAATTGCTGGTGGCACGTTCAGTTTAGTGATCTGTGCTTCTACGTTTAGCGGGATCGTTGCTGCTGAGCTGCGTGAGGTAAATGCAAACGTCAGTACTGGCCAGATTTTCTTGAAGTACTCTTTCGGGCTAACGCCTACAAGAGACACAAGCAAACCGTGCACAACAAACATTAGGGCGATTGCCACGTAAGAGGCGACGATAAAGCCAAGCAGATTCAGGATGTCTGATGCGCTAGAGGTTGCAACGACTTTCGCCATCAATGCAGCGATGCCGTAAGGCGTTAGAGCCATAATCATTTTAACCAGACGCATCACCACAGACTGAGCCACTTCAACGAAGGTGCGAATTGGTTGCTCTAGTTCTTCTTTCTCGATCATTACTTTACGAGCGGCAATGCCCATAAGCACGCTGAAAATCACAACAGCAATGATTGAAGTAGAGCGAGCACCAGTCATGTCGCTAAACGGGTTTGTAGGAATAAAGCTTACCAGCATTTGCGGGATAGTGAGATCTGCAACGCGGTCAATACGACTCTCTAGTACGGCGATACGTGCAGTTTCGCGAGCACCTTCAGCCAGTCCTTCAGCCGTTAGACCAAATACTTGTGTAACGGCAATACCAACTAATGCTGAGATGGCGGTAGTAAATAACAACACGCCGATGGTCAGTCCACTGATTTTTCCAAGAGAGCCTGAGTTGTCCAGTTTAACGACAGCAGAGACCATAGATACCATTACCAATGGCATGATGATCATCTTTAGAAGTCCAACATAACCACTGCCGACCACTTTTACCCAATCTAGGGTTTGTGTAATAGCAGGATTCCCCTCGCCATAGATAAGCTGTAGCGCTAAGCCGAAACCACTACCAGTGACTAAGCCTAAAAGCACCAGGCGGGAGAGTGTATTTTGTTGTTTTTGTTTAGAAAATAGAAAATAGATGATACCAACAAAGACCGCTAGGTTGGCAACGACAGCAACTGACATAGTTATTCCTTTAAAGTGTAAATCCGTGTGTTTTTATAATCAGATCTTGAAAGAGAACATAGATTATCGAATTTTCCACTCAGTCATAAGTTCAAAAAGGAATAACATATTCCAGTTGTGGTTATAGAAGGTTAACTAATTCAACAACTTGATGGTTTCAATAGGTTAACGATTCATCTCTCGATAGTTGGCAATGGTTTCGTCACTGTCGTTAACATCAATACACAGGTGATCCACCAGATATCTCGCCACGGTTTGTGCATGAATAGGGCGCAGGTTTTCCAGCGGACCAAGCATAATAGGTTTCACGACCTTAAGGACTTTCTGCAGTACGACCTCGTCCCATCTAGGCGCTGTTCGGTCCCCTTGTAGCGGACCTGGCCTTGCAATAACAAGCCTCTCAAAGCCGAGTTTTCGCAAGTCTCGCTCCATCTCGCCCTTACATTTTAAATAGTGAGAGGGGGAATCAGCTTTAGCACCATAGCTAGAAACCACGCCTAATCGCTTAACGCCTAAGCTCTTCATTGTTTTCGCGAATGAGATAACTAAGTCATGGTCAATGCGATAGAGTGCTTCGTTGCTCCCCGCCTGTTTTTTGGTAGTGCCCAAACAAATAAGCCCAAGAGTTGCATTGATGTCTAGTGAGTGGTCGAATTCCTCATTGGGTAGGGTCACCAGTGAATCTGTCGAGAGCGCTAAGGGACGCCTTGTTGGCGCGTAGATTTTATCAACATATTCAGGGTGCTGCAGAAGATAGTCAATGGCGTGCTGGCCTATAAGACCGGTGCCGCCGGCGAGAATGAGATTGGGCTTTGTGATTTCCATAGAGAATGCCTATTAATAATACAGAGTTTCGGTATGATGTTGCTTCAATGTTACATCTAGATAGTAGGCTTAGGAAGGGAGAGTCCATGCCAGCACCATTATTTGAGTCCTCATTTTTACAAGACACACTACAAGCATCTGTGACTTCGCCTCGCTCTATTACACTGAGCAATGGCGTGCAAATGAGTTTGTTGCAAAAGGGAGTACTTAAAATATCCCCGCCTGCTGAGGCAAAACAAGCGAAACACATCGTTATTTCTAGCGCAATTCATGGCAATGAAACGGCGCCAATTGAAATGGTGGATGATCTTGCTAGCCAAATTGCGACGGAGTCTATTGTCCCTTTGCACCATTTACTGCTGATTATTGCGCACCCAAAGGCAATCCTTGCAGAAGAGCGATTTGTGGAAACAAATTTAAATCGTTTGTTTGGCGATGCTGAATATCCGCAGTCTCAAGAACTCGCGTTGGCGATTTCTCTAAAAGAGCAAGTCACTCATTTTTGGCAAGATGTGCCAATGGCAAATCGTTGGCATTTGGATATGCATTGCTCCATTCGCGCTTCTAAGCACTACACCTTTGCTATCAGTCCGCAATCGGCTTATCCAACCAGACAAAAAGAGTTCATCGACTTTATGCAAAAGGCAGGTATAGAAGCTGTGCTGTTATCCGAAGAGCCTTCAAGTACCTTTAGCTGGTTTAGTTCGAGTAAATTTGGCGCGCAGGCAGCAACCTTGGAGTTGGGGCAGGTGGCAAAGTTTGGTCATAACGACATGAATAAACTGGCGCAGTTTAGCAAAGCGTTTTTAGAGCTTGTTCAATCTGTAGAATCCAGCACCGCAGGAGATATGATCACCTACCAAGTAGACAGTTCAATCTATCGTGAGAATATGGACTTTGAATTCTACTTTGACAAAGCGTTACCTAATTTCTCAAGATTTTCTGAGGGTGAAGAACTGGGTAAAGATGGTGACAAGGTGTTGACCATGCCAGTAGAGCAGGGAGGGGTTGTGTTTCCTAACCCTAATGTCGAGCTCAAACAAAGAGCCGCACTGATTGTAAAACCCTGTGCGACTCGCTATGTCGACAATCAACTGACGGTAATAGATTAGGGTCATCAGACCTTAGTTGCTATTGTCAGCGAGAAAGTGATTCAACTTTTGCATACTTTGATCAAAGTAAGGGTTCCAACTTATCCGAGCCCTTACTTGAGTTTCTTCACCATCCCCAAATGCTGCAAACCAGACTTGGTCACTGGCCACTTCTGAACAATCTTCAGGCATGCCTTCTGGTTGCTCTCTAAAACACAGCCTTACCTCACCATCGCGTTTATAAATGGGATTGTCCGGTGAGAATACTAAGGATATGTGTGACGCACTCAGGATCTTCTGCTGGGGAAGGTCCATGCTATAGGTGGTAATGCGCTCGTCTTTATATTGAGTCTCACCAAACCACAGAAGCTCATTCTGACTGTTGGTGAATTTCTCGGAAAACTGTTCCACGGCATATTGCGAGTCAATGGTTTCGTCAGCTTCACTCAGCATTACAAAAGTAGGCTTGTCGTAATTAGCATCATCTATGTAATCTCGAACTACTGCAGATGTTTCATAATAAGTCGCGGCTCCATTCATATGCAGTGAGTTATAACGGGTATAGTTATCCTCTTTTGTTTTGTCTTCCCAATCGATAAACCATTTAGCGTAAGGGGAATACTTTGCCAATGAGTTACGTGGCTTAAATGCAGGAGAGAACAGCAATAGCCCTTTAACCGTTGGCTGTTGATAGGCTAAGGCGGTCACTAGGTTTGCGCCAGTGGAGAATCCTCCAAGCCAAATACCATCGACTTTTTCATTGAGTAACTGGTAATGATGAGCGACAACGTTTTGCCAATCCTCTAGTTCAGGAAGCGACAAATCCGCAGCTCGCGTTCCGTGACCGGGTAACAAAATAACTCGCACTAGATAGCCTTGGGCGGCAAGATCGGGAGCGATATCGACATAAGAGAACGGAGAATCGCCAAGCCCATGTACTAACAGAATACCTTGTCCATTTGGATTTTGGGGCACAAGCTCAAAAGGTGCTACGGCGGAGAGTTCGATTTGCCTATCGTCGGTAAAGAATACGCGATTTTCAAGTAACCACTCTTGTGTCTCGGCAAGGTAGGTTTGATAGTCTTCTTGCATGTAAGGCTGTAGTGATTTTGATGCGATAAATTGCGGATCTTCAGGTTCACTGGCACATCCAGAAAGAGTTAAAGCAAAGACGGGTAATAAAACTAGGTTTTTGCACTTGAACATTACTTATATCCTTATAAATGGTCAGTATGCTGGTTTATGTGTCCACATGCTTTAAGTGGGTTGAAATAATCTACTACAAAGCAAATTTGAGGCAATTTTGGTTGTATCAGTCATTTGAATGTAACTTAAATTTATACCAAGCATAGGTTTACTGTAATAAATACTCAGCATTATTCAATTAGATTAAGAAACTGATTTCAAGCTTGGTATCTATTTTGCTTTTTCTGTGAATTATCAAGCAGAAACCATAGATTTGAGTGATGAGTGGCGATGAAAGGATTGTTTGAGATTTGTACAATCTGTGACATTATTCACCAAATTGCATCTTGCTCACATGTTTGCGTGACCTATCTCTCATTATGATTATGTTGAGATTTGATCTTTTTAAAAGTGTGAGTTTAAGCAGATATATTTTGAAGGATTAATTTATTATCCCTGCAATGACGAACAAAAGAGCTTTTGAAAAGCCGTATGTCGTTTTTTTTTAAATTATATTAGTTCAATGTTAGAGGCCCCCAAAATGACGGAACATAATAATAATTACTCGCATTTGTCGAGTAACAAATTAGTACGTAACACAGTTGCATTAGTACTAGCAGGCGGGAAAGGTACTCGCCTCAAGGGATTAACCAAAGAGATCGCAAAACCAGCGGTTTCTTTTGGTGGTAAATACAAAATTATCGATTTCACACTTTCAAACTGCATCAACTCAGGTATTCGTCGTGTAGGCGTACTGACTCAGTTCATGGCACACGATCTTATCGATCACGTGCAAAAAGGCTGGGGCTTTATGACCAACTCTACGCTTGATGAGGGTGTAGCCATTATTCCAGCACAACAGCGTGTTGGTGAATCTTGGTACCGTGGTACAGCAGATGCTGTATACCAGAACCTTGATTTGATTCGCAGACGTAAATGCGAACAAGTTCTGATCCTTGGTGGCGACCACATCTATAAGATGGATTACTCTCGCATGCTTAACTTCCATGCTGAAAGTGGTGCGGACGTAACCGTTGCATGTATCAAGAAGCCAATCGAACAAGCGTCTTCATTTGGTGTAATGTCACTAGATGATAACGGTCGTATCGTTAGCTTTGATGAGAAGCCAGAAAATCCAACGCCACATCCAAAAGATCCAAGCCAATCACTTGTTTCTATGGGTATCTACATTTTCAATGCAGATATCTTGGACAAAGAGTTGAACGACGCTCTTCTAGATCCAGAGTATGGTCACGATTTCGGTCACAACATCATTCCAAACCTTTTAGAGCGTGCACGCGTAAATGGTTATGTATTTACTGAGCGTCACCCTGGTAACAACGGTTACTGGCGCGATGTAGGTGATTTGGATGAGTACTATGCAGCAAGCATGGACCTTGTAGCACCAGATCCTGAGCTAGATCTATACGATCACTCTTGGCCGATCATTACACAGCAGCAGCAACGTCCGGGCGCAAAATTTGTGTTTAACGACGAAGGCCGTAAAGGTTTCGCTGTAGATTCTGTTCTTTCAGCGGGCACTATTATTTCAGGTGCAGAGATTAATCACTCTCTTGTTGCAGGTAACTGCCGCGTTGAAGAAGGCACAGTACTTCAAGACAGCATTATTCTTCCAGAAACAGTCATTGGTAAGAATTGTCGTCTAACTAAGGTTATTGTGGGTGAGAACACTATCATCCCTGATGGCACAGTTATCGGTGAGAACCTAGAAGAAGATTCTAAACTGTACGAAGTTACCAAAGGTGGCGTTGTACTAGTGACTGAAGCAAGCTTCCAGTAAGCATTGCAAACGTTGATAAAATGGAGCCTATTGGCTCCATTTTTTTTGCAATCGAGATATGGTAGCGCGGTAATTATTCCAGGCAAAAATGCCTGCGAAAGTGTTACCGATTGCGGCCCCAATAAACAAACCTTGCAAGCCACCTAGGTATGCGCCGGCATACAAACACGGCAAAAAGAAAATAAACAGTCGACAAGATGAAACCAGTAATGCCTTCATTGGTTTGCCCAAGGCATTGGAAACAGAAACCAATAAGATACAAACGCCCAGCGGAGCAAGGCTAAAGGGGACAATGACCAAATGCATGTCCAAAATTCGCTCTACACTTTGTTCACCTGTCATTAAGGTAGCCAGTTGTCCCGAGATAATTAAGGTGATCAGCGCCACTAGTACTTGTGAGCCAAGAATATATACGCAGGCTATATTGACCAACTTGATGATCTTATCGCTGTCTTTTGCTCCAACAAATCGACCTATCATCGGTGGCATGGACATAGTTAAGGCAAGCACGCTGACAATAGCAAAAAACTCATAACGACTTCCCAATGCCCAAGCTGCAACCGCTGCTGTGCCGTATGATGCGAGAAGCTTAGTTGAAAGCATTGCTGCTAGAGGCGGCATCAATTGACTGGTCATTGCTGGCATCATGATACCGAACAGTGAACTGATGCTTTGTTTGATATCTAGGTTACCCCAGTCAAAGGAATAGTAGTGCTTAGATTTTATTCGGTAGATCACGTAGAGAATACCGATACCAAAGGCAATGATGGTTGCCAGTGCCGCGCCATGGATTCCCATATCAAAATAGAAAATGAAGATGGGATCGAGCACCAGGTTTAAGAGGCTGGTTACCACCATCATGATGCCGGGCAACATGGTATTGCCGTTTGCACGACATACGCTGTATAGAAAATACAGCACCGCACCAACCCAAGAACTGATCAGCCACACAATCCAATAAGTATCTATGATAGGAAAGACTTCTTCGGTTGCTCCCAGCAGAGACAGCAATGGTGAGCGAATCAAATACAAAAATAAGCAAATAGTGGCACAGCCAACGCTACCGAGTGCAAGCACCAATCCACCCAGTTGCTTGGCGTGCTTTTCATCGTTTGCACCCAATGCATGGGCAATGACAGAAGTGGTCGCGATGCCAAGGCCTACTTGCACCCCAATGATCAGTTGACCAATTGGAAGGGTGAAACCTTGCGCGGCGAGAGGGAGAACGCCAAGCTGTGCGATAAAGGCTGAATCAATAAGTTGGAAACTCATTAAAGAGAGTACGCCAAAGATCATTGGCCAGGTCATCTTGTAGAGTTCGATACCCAAGGTTCGGCTAGTTTGTGATTTCATTGATATCAGTTTGATTATTATAGGAATTATTTAGAGTAATAAGGGTAGTCGCTATCTGACCTCGCCGCGAGCGAGGTCAGCGGAATAAATCAGTATGTATCTAACAATTGATTGTTACTTAGCTTGTGTTGGTCGTCGACTTTTTTTGCGAATTCCGCAATTTCTGCAAACTGCTTCTTGGTCCATACATGACGCTCTTTAAGATGCCCCGGTAGGGCACTAAAATGCTTCTCAGAATTTGTAGCTACTAGAGTAAGGTAGCCAAATTCTTCTAGATGCTCATACTGTTTTAGTGACGTTGTCACTCTATCATCACTGTCACCCCAGTGTGGAGTGATGGTCAGTCTAGGTTGGTAGTCACGGGTTTTTACAACCCATTTGTCTGGTAGTCGTTTACCACTATCCCACCATTTTCCGTCTAAATCATCCATGACTTCTTCGGTTCGATCTTTATCTTGAGCCTCAAGTTCTTTCAACTTACGTAGGAATATTCTTGAGAATGCACCTTGGTATTGTTCTTTGGTGGGGGTTTTATTGTGCTCTAAAATCTCGATAGTAATCAGTGCACCAAGCATGTTGGAGTACAGATCTTCCGGCGAATAAGCGGAAGGGTATTCTTTAAACCCTGCGACTGACGTATATCCAAACCACTGAGCGACCTCATGCCACTGAGCTAAGCGATATCCTAGCAGTGCGCTAAGTTCGATCTCGGCTTTTTCCTGTTCTCCTGGTGTCATGTTCACAGGTTTTTCCGTCAATTTAATTACCCGACTGCGGAGCTCATCCTCAAGTACAATTTGTTTTTGCGTTCCAAGCTGGCCTTTGATTTGACTATATAGGTACAAGGTGTAATCGGCCGTATCCCTAACATGAGCAGTATCTATAATCCCGCCCTTTGCGGTATAGATAAGGCCATTAGACTCATCACCCGTTCCCATTAAGCTACTTGCAACCCCCTGTTCTCCGTCATTGTAAAGGTGAATATGAATATCATCTAATTCAACAATGTTGTTCACACGAAAAAACGGTACTGGAACAATGCCTAATTCGGATTTCATATTAATGCCAAATGCACAACAAGGGCGCACTCCACTAGGCGTATCTATTGCATAACTTGCAGAAGAAAAGAGAGTGATTCCAGCGATAAGTAGAGATTTAAATTTCATTAAATGCCTTTAAAGGGTTGTTTAGAACGCTTCATGTATATTGAAATAAACAGTGGTCTCGTCTCCAAAGCCTAGGTCAAGACGAACGTTGACTCTAGGTTTGAAAGCAAAACGATATCCGACTCCATAGGTAGGGAGCCAACTGTCTTCAAATAATCCTTCAAAGTGAGGGGCGATATTTCCTGCTCCGCCCCAAATTACAGCCCCATGTCGTTCGTTAAACTTGTGGCGGTATTCTAGCTGTGCGGCCATCTGATAGCGGTCTCTGTACCGGCCGCTATAATAACCGCGCATGCGATCGTCCCCACCCAATTTGCTCATAGCAAACCAAGGGAGGTCTTCATCGTTACTTAGCCCTTGCACAAAGTAATCAAAGGCGAGGATGTTATCGTCGTACACATTCACATACTCACGATAATTGATGGTCAGCTCTTCATAATCGTAATCACCCCCGAAGGTTTTTACATACCACCGATGTTCAAAGCTAACTAAGCGACCAGAGTAAGGATTGGTTTCATAGTCTCGGGTATCGTACTCAAGTGCCAAAATAATACCCAGGTTAGTCGTATCTTCTAATTGCTCTGGTGTTAATGCGCTACCGTCTGATTCTTGATGGTATAAGAACGTGGCGTCGATACCCGTTTTGATAAAGTAGCCATCAACAAACTGGTAGGAAACGGTGGGTTCTAATCTAAGGTATAGCGCCTCATGCTCAGTTTCATTGCCATCTTGTTCGGCTGCGTCTTTTCCCACCCCCCAATATTTACTTGGTGTTTGAGATAGGCGTCCTATCAAGCCCAACTTCCACTGGTTCTGATTTAAGAATGTGGTGTTGTCGACGCCTATTCCGTAGGTACCCTCAGACGATACATAGCCACTTAACGTTAGAGTCGAGAGCTGATTACCTGTTTCAAGGCCTTGAGGCGCATACAAACCCACGGCGGCAACACCAATACCGACACCTTGTTCAGGGTTGGCAAAGGGGCCCGGTAAAACGCCCCAATCCATGCCATCAGACAAATCCACCTCATTACTAGAGCCAAAGAATTCCAGTAAGTCGGTCACCCAACCCGTACCTTTGTTTGTAAGATCGTTACCTTCAGCAAATACGCACAAGGGAGCACTAGAAAGTAGCAGTACCGCTATGGGATTAGGACAACGCTTCATTAACCGCGCACACCAGTTTGACCTAAGGTGTTGGCCTTAGGCTTAAGTGCGTTGGGAAATAGGGTTAAGTTTGAGTGCATATCTAAAAGCGGGTGTCCAAAGAGATAAAGGCACTTTGACGGTCGCCGAAACCGAATTCACCAATGATGTTAAAGGTTGGGTTAATAACGTAGTTGAAGCCAACGACGGTGTTCCACTCAGATTCCAGCTCTTGCTGTACAACGAATCCAGCAGTTTCACCATCAGCCTCTATAAGGTCGACGAACTCAGCAGGAAAGAGATCTCTAAGATCGCCTTTAAGGGTTTGTTGAATATTTTGGTATTGGCCACCGACCCAAACACGAATAGGGTGACCATGATTGGTAAAATCATAGCCCACACGAGGCGTGACAACGATAGAGTCGATGCCACCATCAATCACGGTAAGATTTGTTTTGGTGTAGCTAGCATCAATAATGGTGAACCACTCTTCGTATCCGCCAGCCACAACAAAGCCACCGCCATACATATTACCGTCAAGGTCAAGTTTGAACGGGAGTTGTGGTAGTGTTAAGTTACGGTCATTGCCATAGTTGACGTTTACTATTATGTCGGTTTCAGAGTAACCGGAGATCTTTCCTGCAATGGCATAAAAGTTTAAAAATGGGAATAACCACATATCAGCACGAACAGTCCAAACTTCACTCTCTTGATAGCCACCAATTGTTTCAACATCAATACTATTAATTGGAATATCAGAGGGTATACCAGGTATCGCTGGTATTTCTGGAATACAAATTCCTGTCAAAGGAATACATTGCTCCGGTCGGCCTGGATAACCAGGAGTCCCTTCATTTCCTAAACTTGTTTTTAGTCCATTTAAGTCTATCGAAGTAACATTGATCCCTTGTTCAACCTTCATGTAACCCACGCTAAGTCCAAATGCTTTAGGCAAAACATAACCACGTTCTTCTGCTTCTGACTTCCAAATAGGGAGTTCGAATGATGAGGCGTATGAATAGGTGGGAGCAAAAGCAGTGCCGACTATGGCGGCGGCTGTGGAGAAACGTCTAAGTTCCATTCAGAAATCCAAAAGGTATAAAATTGTGATACGGATAACGCAATTATATACTCTTTTGGAAAAAAAGTGAGGAATTACACAGATTTAGAATTAACCAAGTGGGTGTTTTATATGCGCCTTGCTGAGTATTTCATCGATTAGGTGCAGTGTTGCAATGGTCTGCTCAGGAGATATCACCTCACTGAATAATTTTTCTTCTAGCAGACAGCTTTGCACTTCGCGAATTTGATACTCAAATCCCGAACCTTCGTGAGGTAGATTGAGCACAACGGGATCGTTGCCGTACACCTCAAGCGTTGCTTTCGTGGCATCCCAAAAAGCGCCATCAATGGTTATTTTTCCGTCACTACCATAGATGGTCATGCTGTTATCTAAATTGGACCTAAAAGAGCAGGTGAACTGGCTAGTGAAGTCGCCGTAATCCAATGTCGCAGAGCAGCGTTCATCAACATTGGTTTCGCCAACGAACACATTTGACGAGATACTCAGTGGCTCTCGTTTAGCTAAATACTGAGTTAAAGAGATATTGTAGATGCCTGCATCGAGCAACACCCCACCCGCAAGTTTTGGATTGAACAAGCGGTCTTCATAATTACGCTCTGCCTTGAACCCAAAAGTAGAGTGGATATTCTCTAGTTGTCCAACTTGACCTTCTTCAACCCAGCGCTTTACTTCAAGCCAAGTGGGAAGAAATCGGCTCCACAAGGCCTCCATTAAAAAGACGTTGTTGTCTTTAGCAATCTGAAACAACGCTTTTGCTTGAGAGGCATTAACGGTCAGCGGCTTTTCACACAATACAGCCTTACCGGCTTCAAGACACTGCTTAGCAGTATCAAAGTGAAACTGATGGGGACTGGCGATATAGATAACATCGATTTCTGGGGAGTTGATGAGCTCAGCATAACCATCAAACACATGCGTTATATTGTGTTGATTGGCAAAAGATTCAGCGTTAGGGCGGCTGCGACTGGCCACACCATGTAATCTGCCATCATTGATCGCGCTAAATGCTTCAGCGAAGCGATTAGCTATACGCCCCGGTGCGATAATTCCCCAGTTGATCATCTGTTATCCTTTTGGTTAGTCTTCTGATTTGAGTTCGTTCAATGGCAGCCAATCAATGGTGACAGCTGCTTGATTGAACATGTCTTCACTGACCTTGATCTTGTCTCCCCAACGCGAGAGAAAATCCGGTTCTTGTTCTGGGCAGTGTACCGCAGAGATGCCTGTTTGAATGATCTTCGCCGCACAGTTTGGACAAGGAAAATGGGTTACCCAGATCTCACAGCCGTCTAAGTCACGCTTGGCGAACAAGATCGCGTTTTCTTCGGCATGCAAGGTTTTCAAATACTTCATATCACGTTCATCGGTTTCAGCGCTGTCTGTAATACCGTGGGGATATCCGTTAAAGCCAACTGACACAATACGGTTGTGTTTGGTAATGACAGCTCCAACTTGAGTCGAAGGGTCTTTACTCCAAGAACCTACCAGTTCAGACATCTGATAAAAGCGCTTTGCCCATTTCGTTAGCATGTTTAATTCCTTGATTTAACTGAAAGTACAACGTCAACCTTAAGGGTTTTAGCTTAACGGTTATTCCTTACAAGCCAAAACATTTTTATTCGATTAACCGTATCTGTTTGTAATTTAGCCCAGATGTAGTTCGAACAAGATTCTGCTAGGCTTGTCGAAAATTTTGTCTATATGGTTGACCTATTGGTTTACTTGAACCAATAGTTAATCGTTGATTGCATAGGGTGATGTTTAATCTTGTTAATCCTTATTCGTGGCTTGCCTGGTTCAGGTAAGTCCACACTAGCCAAACAGCTAGAACGAGCCGATGATTTAGTGCACTTAGAAGCGGATATGTACTTCAGTGATGAGAACAATGAAAATTATCAATTTGATGCAAGCAAGCTTGGAGCGGCTCATCTTTGGTGCCAAAAGCAAACGCTAGAGCACCTCAAACAAGGCAACTCTGTTGTGGTTTCCAACACCTTCACTCAAGTATGGGAAATTAGGCCTTTTCAAAGAATGGCACAACAGTGCTCTATTGAGCTATACATATATGAATGTGAAGGGCAGTTTGCGAATGTTCACAATGTTCCATTAGACAAGATTGAAGCAATGCGCAAGCGCTGGGACGTCTTACCACGAGGTCTAAAAAAGCGTCTAAAATCAATTAAGTACTAATGCACAAGGAGAGTGGTATTGCGACAGTTTATCGAAGGCCTACCTAAAGTAGAGCTTCATTTACATATCGAAGGTACGCTAGAACCCGAACTCATGTTCGAACTGGCGAGACGAAACAACATTCAGATACCATTTTCTAACGCTGAGGAAGTTCAAAAGGCTTATCAGTTTAATAATTTACAATCCTTTCTTGATATTTATTATCAAGGAGCAAACGTACTGATCACAGAGCAAGATTTCTTTGATTTAACTTGGGCCTACTTACTAAGGTGTCACCAAGATAATGTGATGCATACTGAAATCTTTTTTGATCCCCAAACCCATACCAATAGGGGCATTTCCTTCGATACAGTCGTGAATGGCATTCATAGCGCCCTTATCAAAGCTCATGAAGACCTTGGTATAACCAGTCATTTAATTATGTGCTTTCTGCGTCATCTCGATGAGGACTCGGCGTTAGAAACACTTCAAAGCGCTTTGCCTCACAAGGATAAAATCATAGGAGTGGGTTTAGACTCTTCTGAATCTGGACATCCGCCGCAGAAGTTTCAAAAGGTCTTCCAGTTGGCATTAAAGGAGGGCTTTCTCACGGTTGCTCACGCTGGAGAAGAAGGGCCTTCAAGTAATATTCAAGATGCAATGACTATGCTGGGCGTGTCTCGTATTGACCATGGAATACGTTGTGTCGATGATCCAAAGCTTATTGAGACGTTACAAGTGTTGCAGATCCCATTGACAGTGTGCCCATTATCAAACGTCAAATTAAAGGTGTTTGATACCATGGAAGAGCACAACATTGTAGATCTGCTGCATCAGGGGCTGTGCGTGACCATTAACTCAGATGATCCTGCGTATTTTGGTGGCTATATGACGGATAACTTTCATCAAATAGCCCTGACTCACCCAGTGGAGTCCAAAGAGCTTGCTCAATTTACCCGCAATGCCATCAAGGCAAGCTTTGCAAGCGAAGCTCGTAAGCAAGATCTACTGCGACACTTAGAGGGTTACCTTGTCCAAGGGATCCACTGATTACTGATATTTGCCTAGAGCCAAGGTCAGGTTATTGATGACCTTGGCTCTGATGTGCAAAGGTTCAATAACCTCAACAAGGTTAGCGTTTTTCATTAACCACCACTCAAAGCCTAAGCTATCGCGTATTTTTGCTCGAATAGTGGTGTGCTCATCATCGGACTCTACAATGGATTGACACTCAGAAAGCTGAGTTTCTTCGATAAGGTGTAAGCCCTCATAGTTGTTGATTTTGAGCACAACTTGGGTGAATTGGCCCCCGGAGAAGTGAGGCACATGCTCTTCAATATATTGCTTAGCGCTAAAGTTTTGATGGGGCTTTAATACCGTAAAGCCGAGCGACATATCTGTGATTCTATGGATAGCAAAGGTGCGGTAATCTTGGCTGTTTTCTTTCACCGCCAGTAAATAAAAACTGCGACCATGCAAAGCAATACCAAGAGGCTCAACACTGTACACCTCGTCATGCAAACTGCCACGTTTTCGGTATTTCATTTTAAGCAGTCGCTTTTCTAATATTCCTTGCTCGATAGTGTCTATTAGTGATTCATCAAAGCTTGGAGAGGTGAGTTGAAACTCAATGGGCGCATAGCAAAAGCGCTCCTTCCAAAGCTCAATTCTTTTGTCTCTCTCGGCTTTACCTGTGCTGATAAGGTTTGATACCTCTTTGCGCATGGTTGGAGGAAGCATTTCTAGTACTTCGTGCTCAATAATTTGCAAAGAAAGGACGCTACTCATTGCAGCTGGATTGATAGGGTGCTGTTGACCCTGAGAGATCTTTATTTGATGAGGGCGTTTTTCAGTATCAATTTCGACAGAGTAATAGTCTGACGCCACCTTATTGATAACCCTTTGCACTGTCTTCATTTGGCTTTTGTCATCTAGGGTGGAGTCGATAAGATCCTTTGAAAGCAATATCTGGCGCAGTTCAAGACTGGTGACATAATCGGGATGGCAGGGGATATTTTGTAGAACGAGTTGATAGCGCTCAAACGTTTTGGACATTGCTTTACACCTTCTCATCAGATAACGTTGAATATTCTAGTTAAAGAGACAGTTTTTGTCTCTATATTGACCATAATTAGGGTCTGTTGACTCTAGTAATGTCATCGTTAAATGGAACAGAAAATATGCGATTTACTCTCGCAATCTGCATGATGGTATTAGCAACCTCATTCAGTGCATTTGCAGACAATACCTGCCGAACAGACTCTCTAGGCACAACGCGCTGTAGTGATGGCACTACTTATCGTACCGATTCATTGGGCACGGTAAGAGACAACAAAGGCAATACATGGCGCACTGACTCTTTGGGTACAGTAAGAGGCAGTGACGGAACAACTTACCGCACCGACTCATTAGGGACGGTAAGGGACAATAAAGGTAATAGCTGGCGCACAGATTCTCTGGGAACCGTTCGGGGAAGCGACGGCACTACCTGTCGAAAAGACTCTCTTGGCACGGTTAGATGCACTAAATAACAAGGAATTATAATGACATTAACCTATGTGATTTTTGGCTTAGTGGTTCTGCTGACATCAGCAGTGGCGTATTGGGTCGCTCAGCGTCCCGTTGGGCAGTTGAAGATCGAACTGGAGCTGGCCAATGCGGAATTGGTGAATCAGTCTGAACTGGCGCAGAGTACGCAACAAAAGCTAGAGCATGCCGAAGAAGATGTGAGCGACTTAGAAGTACGCTGTGCTCAACTTGGCTCTGAATTGCAGTCTGTTCGAGTTTCAGAGCATACCTACAGAAAACAGCTGAGCGAGAGAGAACAAACCTTGCGCCAGACCTCTGAATTGCTCAGTGAAGCAAAGGTAGCGGAGAGTTCAGCAACGGCCAGTTTCAAAGCCAAATTTGAAGAACTACAGCTTGAAAGCCAAAGAAGTCAGGCACTCAACGTTGAACTTCGTGAGCTAAATGAAAAATATTCCAATGCCATGGGTAAGATTGGAGAGCTTAACACTGAGATTGAGACCAAGCAGACGCATTACGATCAGCAAATAGCATTGCTTAAAGAGAGCAAGCAAGAACTGAGCAAAGAGTTTGAGCGTCTAGCGAATGAAATCTTAGAGCGCAAAGGTCAGGCATTTAAGCAGCTGAATACTGAAAGTATGAGTTCAATCTTGAACCCTATTCACCAGGAGCTAAGAGGCTTTAAGAGCAAGGTTGAGGATATCCATAGCAGGGAGACTGAGCAGCGCGTGCAATTGCGCACTGAACTACAGAATCTGCAAAAGCTTAATCGAGAAATCACCGATCAAGCGGATAAGCTCACTACGGCGCTTAGAGGCGAGAAAAAAGTGCAGGGCAACTGGGGCGAATTAATGCTTGAGAATGTTCTGGATAACTCAGGGCTTCGACTTGGCACTGACTACAAACGAGAAGTGAGTATTGATAGTGAAGAGGGACGCTTTAGACCTGATGCTATCGTTTATCTTCCGCAAAATAAGCACTTGGTTATTGATGCCAAGACCTCACTAAACGCCTATACGCGTTATGTGAATTCAGAAGATGTGAATGAGCGAGAAATTGCTCTGCGTGAACATGCCTCAGCGGTGCGCGATCGCATTAACGAGCTAGCAGCAAAAGAGTACAGCAAGCTACCGGGTCTTAACTCGCCAGAAGTGGTGATCATGTTCATTCCTATTGAATCAGCATATGTGGAAGCGTTAAAGGCGGACTCAAACTTGTTTCAGTCGGCTCTGGAGAAAAACATCCTTGTGGCCACCCCAACCACGCTACTAACTAGTCTAAACATAGTCAGACAGCTGTGGCGATTTGAAGAGCAAAACAAACATACAGCTGAGTTGGCGAACCGTGCAGAGAAGTTCTACACCAAACTCAATACGTTCCTGAATTCTATGGAAGGGGTGGGTAAGCAACTGGATAAAGCCAAAGAAACCTATGACAGAGCACTAGGGCAATTGCATACCGGTAAGGGAAACCTTATTAAGCAAGCGTCAGAGTTTAAAGAGCTGGGCGTTGCAGTCACAAGAGAGTTGCCAGCCGAGTTAGTCGAGAAGGCGAATCTGGAGCTTGAGTACCATCATACAGCACCTGAGTTGACTGTTATTGATCACAGCAATAGCTAAACGACTAAAACCACAAACACTATACTTAAGGCAATCAGGGTCAAGGCGATTGCCTTACGAGACAACGAATAATAAAGGAATAATCATGGCATCACGCGGCGTAAACAAAGTCATCATCGTAGGAAATTTGGGTACTGACCCGGAACTGCGTCACTTCTCAAACGGCAATGCAGTCGCCAATTTTACGGTGGCAACATCTGAGACTTGGCAGGATAAAGCGACCGGTCAGCAGCGAGAAAAAACGGAGTGGCACCGCATTTCTGTAATGGGCAAGCTGGCTGAGATTGCGGGTAATCACCTGCGAAAGGGCTCTCAAGTGTATATTGAAGGGCAATTGCAAACCCGCAAGTGGCAGGATAAATCAGGCCAAGAGCGTTACACCACAGAAGTAGTCGTGCAAGGCTTCAACGGCACGATGCAAATGCTAGGTGGCCGTCAGCAAGGCGAGCAAAGCAGTCCAGGCAATCAATATGCTGGTGGCTCAAACCAAGGCAATCAGTTTGGTTCGGGCAATGCACCTGCTAATGCACCGACTAATCCAAGTCAATCTGGCGCGCCGGGTGGGTTTACACCAAGCCCTGATGACTATGATGATATTCCGTTCTGACGTCATCAGTTAACCCGCAAAGATGCAAAAAAGCTCAATATACTGTTGAGCTTTTTTATGTCCGTTTGAGTGAGGCGTTCATTTTTATTTACTACGATTGGTATAAGGACACTTGTAGTCGCTAATCTTGGTATCTTGAGCTAATACCAATCGTACTAATTAACTGGTCATTCTAACTTGTTAAAATGCTCGACAACGGTGTTAGAATTTTTGATTGTAGAATAACTACTTATCGAAAAATTCTGCCTTGTTCTCGAGCATTTTTCCTGCGTTATTTCTGATCACTTACTTAGTGTGATTGGTACAACACGATGTCAGTAACGTTTGCTACTGTCGTCAATTGATAAGAACAAGATAACCATCAGCTTTATACTCTTTAGATGCTGAGTAAATACTCGGTAAAGACTCTAAGTTGATGATAAGAGAGATGTAACTGTGTTTGACGAAGAACTTGAAGAAGGGTGTGGCAGTATTATTGGCGATATCTTGGTTGGCTTTGGTCTGTTCTTTTTGGTGATCGGTTTTTTTAAGCTAATTTTTGCTGCCATTGAAGCCTTTTTTATTCTGCTGAGTTTCTTGTTCAATTGCATACTGTGGGTGTTCTATAAAGCGAAGTTAATATCGGGAAGGAGAAGCGGCGACCCAACGTCAGAGACAAATGATGAAGAGCTTGCCAGTTATGACGGGCGAAGCCCTTATGCCCATGGTCTAGCAGCCCTTGTGATGATAGTCGGTGGCTTATCTTTGTTTATGGGTAACGATGCGAGCAATGTTTCGGCAAATGAGCCTTATCGAGTGCATAGAGAGGTGGTTCAAACAGAGCCGGCTAAGTTACCTCTATTACAAGCAAAGGTGCTCGCGACTAAGCTCAATGCCCGCAAAGAGCCACATACAAAAGGCAAGATACTCTACAAGCTAAAACGCAACCAAACCGTTGACGTCTATATGAAACAGGGCGGCTGGTGGTTGGTCGAAGTAAATGGCGTTAGGGCTTGGGCAAGTGCCAAGTACCTGCAGGGTCAATAGGCACTATTGCTCAACGGTATCACTGGAGAACAAAATGGAAACGCCCAATTTTAATCTACAAATTGGGCGTTTTTGTTTGAACTGAGGTTTTCTAGGTCTTAATTACGGAGCTTTGCTAGATAACCAGTCAAAAATCGCAATCAAGCGCGAATCATCAAGATTGAAAAGCGCATCACCCACATACCACTCGATCATAGATTGATGCGGATTGCCGGTCACTTGAGGATTTCCAAGCCAGACCCGTTGCTCTTTGGCAAGTTGGTCTCTGATCTCAACAGCGGTTTCATAGTCGAAAGGTAAGATCAGGTGAAGCATATTCGCCTGTGGCACGACAGGGTTCAAGGTGAACTGTGGAAATGCCTCGAGCAACGAATAGATTTGTTGAGTGCGACTGTATAGTGCTGGCATTTGCTCTAAACGCTGCTCAAACTGCATCGCTGCAGAAACCACATAGGGGGTTCTATGGTAAACATTACCACCTTGGCGCTGCATCCACTTTCTAGCTAGAGCGATAAAGGATTCATCTCCCAATAATATTGAGCCACCGAGTCCGCCAAGCCCCTTATAAAGCGATACATAGGTAGTATCAAAACCAGTTGCTATCTCGTGGTATGGCTTGTCATAGAAAGCGGCAGACTCCCACAGGCGAGCTCCGTCCATATGCAGGTGTATGCTGTTTTCCTTGCAGTAGGCTTTGATGGCTTGTAGCTCATCCCATGGCAGCAACTGACCACCAATCTCGCGCATAGGGAGTTCGTACAATACCGCTGACAGTTCATCAGGACAAGAGGCCAAATCATCGACCTTCCAAGGTCGATAACGGTTTCCTAAATTGAGAATATTGAAGCGCTGTTGTAGCTGAAAGTTTTGATTCTCATGACGCAAAATATGACTGGTTTCATGCATTCCAACCAGCTTGTTGCGCTTTTGTCGGCAGACTAAATCTAACACTGTCGGTTGAGTAAGCGTGCCTGTCATTACGAATAGGCCGGCTTGGTAACCGAGTAGCTTTGCTATTTTTGCCTCAAAGCTCTGAATTAAGTCCCCTTCGCCATAGACGTCGTGCTGAATATCGTTATCTTCACACCATGTTGCCATTTGAGAGAAAAGCTCGGCGGGAGTAGGCGTGTGATGGCCTGATAATATGAGATCACATTCAGCGCGTAGGTTGTTTGCCATGTTACCCTTCCTTTGGTTTTAATTATTCATGCTATAGGAGTTATTAATTCGCCTCAACACTCTCTTTTATCAAACCAAACCTTTGCGATATTCATAAACCCGAGGCTGTTGATGTCTGTACCCCTAAGAGTGTGATGACTTTGGAAGGCAATCGACTTTTTCCATAGCGGTATGACTCTATGTTGTGTCAGATAGCGATGCTCTATTTGTGACAGTGTCTCTTTTAGGTCATCTGCATGCCTTGCTTCAGTGAGCCATTGTTGCTGTTTGAAAGGGGTGAGCAGGTTTGTGGCTGATTCACTAAGCAGCAACCAGTAATAATGGTCTAGAAACGAGTCGTCACCGACTAAGAAGTTGTTTACCCACACATCAGCGCTATGGATCTCGTTCACGTATTCGATGTTTACATCTAGACCAGAAAGATGCGTCCAGAGATGGCCTAAAGCATGACTGTTTCCTCTATATACCCTTAGCGACTTAGGAAGTTCCAAGTTAGTGTGGTCAGTTTTGTGTTCATGTTGAAATGAACGATCAAACAGTGAATCGCACAGTTGGTGTTGGCTTTGATAGTGCTTTAACAACACTTTTTCAGTTATCCCCGCCAGTGAAGCGCGCTGAATGTCATCTAAACGATGGCTTACACACAAGGCTTTAGTGCCAAGGTTGGAGGTAAGTTTTTGCTGCTTATTACCAACTAAAGTATCAGAGTCTTGGAACTCAAACAGATGTCCTACTGACGTTTTATTGGTCTCTAAAACATGCCAAAACTCGGCAGACTTGATGATGCCGTGATTGGCAAAATATTGCGTGTTTTTAAGTAGTGTCCATTTATCATTGGATTTAGCTCCCCAATGATAGGCTCCTGTGCCATACGGAAAGTCTGGGTCTGTAGGGTTGTCTAGATATACAGAGGCATGGATATCAGCAATAGCGTGCAGGAAAACGGGATCGTCATAAGTAAGCGTGACTTCTAGCCATTGATGATTGACCTCAATGGATTCAATGCTTTGATAGAGTTCGCTTGCGACTACGTCGACGCTCTTGTGCTGAAGCAGCACCTGTTTTACATGGTCTGGCGTTAGTAGTACCCCGTTATGAAAATGGACATCGGGACGGATGCGAAAGAAGTAGCTTAGACCTTCTTGATAAAACTGATGAGCAAGATGGGGCGTAAAGGTTTGAGTTGATTCATCAAAGTTAATCAAGGTATCAAACATGGCGGAGACATAAACACCCGCATTGCGGTCGGTCATGTGCATAGGATGACAATTGGGTAGTGCATAGGGCACTAACGAGACAAGTTCATCAGAGCGCTCATTTCCATCAGAGAACTCGGCCATCCATTCGGGAAGGTTTTGTTTGAATACGTTTTTATAATCGAAAATATCCGCATATCGAGAAGCCTCGTCTAGCTCCCCCTTCACCACATATGATTTGATTGCACTGCTTAATACATCGTGGAATGAGTGCACGATATGCAGCTGTGTTTTAATTCCTCTTCCTCTGCCTGGTTGCCATTTTATCCAGCCTAGATCAGAAAGGTTCTTCATTGTCTTTGCCACATTTCGAGTTGAGCAAGACATGACCCGAGCCAGTGTTTGACTGTCTACTGTTGTCGCTTCGGTACCAAAGTAACGATCGAGCTGTTTTAAGCGATTGAGTTGAATGGTGCTGCTTGGTTTTTCCATAATAGCGACTTAAAAGCAGAAAAGCTGGAAAGGTTAATTAATAGAATAGTTCATCTTTAATGAGGATCAACAAAGGTGGGGGGATGTTGATCCTCGATTAAATCTAGTATCTAGGGTCTGTTGACCTTTTGCGATTAAATTTTGCTCGACCAGAAGCCATTTAATCAAGGCGAGGGACTTGCCGCCTAGTCATCTAAGCAAAAGTCGCTCAACGAAGAGTAAATGGCTTCTGGACGAGCCCTTCTTGCCGAGCCCTTCGGGTAGCGCTTTGTTGGGCATTCCTACCGCGTTAGTCACTTTTCATGTGGAACCACCACACCTAAAAGCGACTGCCTTGTATTAATACCCAACAAATCGCTACAAAAATAACCTCAAAAGGTCAACAGACCCTAGCAACGAGACTAAGAATCGTTGTTTTCAGGTCTCCAGCTTAATGCGCTGGCAATGCTGCCCACAACTACAGCGTCTTGCTGTTGTTGTGTTAGCTCTGGAAGCATTTGTAGAGTCATAGAACCGTTGGTTTGTGTAGCCGCAACTTCTTTACCATCGATGGTGAAGCTATAACCCAATGGTTGACCCACCTCAAATGCAGAGCCTTGCGCTTTTTTCACTGCAGCAAGTTCGACTCTAGTTCCATTTACCGTGACAAAGCCTGCTTCTTTGCTTGAGCCCATTAGGCTTTTTTCAGGTGTGATTTGGTAATGGCCTACAGACTTACCCTCTTCAGTGACATCACATTGGAATGGGTCACTGTCGGACATTGAGATTCCACCAAGAGAGAAGCTAGATTGTTCGCCACTGCATTGGATCTTCCAGTGTTGACCTTGCTTGCTATCGACACTAGCAACCATACCGCCTTCACTAGAACCAACAACGCCAAACCAACTTGATTTTGAGGCGTCTCTAGAGAATCTGCCACTGTATTGGTCTGCAATCTTAAACGTGCCTTCATCGCCAAACCCGCCAAATTTCCCATCAACCGAAATCGGTACAATAGGTTGTGCGGATACTGCGTCAGATTTCACCATTATTGCGGTAGATGCGCAGCCAAAAAGACTGCTTGCGACCAATAAACCTAGTATTAGCTTTTTCATAATAGCCCTCGGAGCTGTTCTTTAGATGCAGTGAGTATATGAAACTAAAACTGGAAAAAAGAGGAAGTGCGTAAATAGAGGTGTTCTACTTTTATAGTCGATAACCAGGTTGACGACAAGAATGTTGCTAGAGGGATTACTGCTTACAAAAGAAAAAGACCGAAGTGATAAACACTGCCGGTCTTTTTTGTAGAGGTTATACATTAGGAGCTATACATAGAACTCGAAAATTTATCCAGAGACTGTAATTACTCTTTTTTCTGAGTCCAAGTGTGGAATGCGTTGCGGTGCTGCTTCTGCTGCATTCGTTGCTTATGTTTACATTGTCGTCCAATACGAGTTCTGCGTGTGCGGCTAAGGCGGTTCATTAGTTTTACCAAAATGTGTGGTCTATTACGTTATGCAACAAACAAAAGGGCGAACAGCTGTACAATAACTGGTCACCTTTTAAGTATGTATTCAAATGTAGGATCTTTCCCAATTATTTTGCAGGAGAGATCACAATGAAGCACATTAATTGGGCAATCTTAAGTGTAGCGCTTGTCGCGGGTTTAGCGAACGCTAGTGAAATAGACAACGGCGGCACATCTGATGAAGCGACAAGCTTTTTCTCTGGTATTACATTGGGAGCAGGTTACGCTCAAGATGACTTCAATGGTATAAACCTGAGAGGATATAGCGTATTTTCAAGAGGCTACTTAGTACGCGATTGGAAAGAGTATTTGTTTACAGATTTTCGTATCAGTACAACATCAAAAGACGATATAGATCTTGACCGATATCAAGCAAGTATTGGTGTTGATTATCCTTACCAAGTGAGCGAAAGCATTACATTAAAACCTTATCTAACTTCAGGTTGGGCTTGGGACAAAATTAAAGCTGGGCCTTATAAAAATCATGATAACGGCTATTTGGCTGCTGTCGGTGTAGAAACCCAGTTTGGCGACCATGTTGTGACTAACTTAGGCTATTCAGAGCAATTTTCTGGAGACTTAGACGCAAATCAATTCATATTAGACGTAGGCTATAAATTTAAGTAATCACGTTAAGGAACCCACTGATATAAAACAGTGGGTTTTTTGCATCTTTAAATCGTACTTGGTATTGTTTTGTTTTTTAAAGACGAAAAATGTCGCCAATTAACAGTATAATGAAAACTAGTGAACAAACGAGGTACTGACAAATGTACACCCAAGGTGATTTATGCCCCCATTGCGGGATTCTTATCATGATGCCAACAGATTTAGAGCCAGTTTGTCTGTGTTGTGGTAAAACTATTAATGAAGACGAAGAAGAGTAGCCTCGTCTTATTAAGCGAATTAAGCCCTATCTTTCATAGATTTAGGCTATTGTGAAATGTTCTATCTCTTTACTTTTTAAACGACTTTCCTACGTTGGTTTTGATGAAAATACTGCACACCTCTGACTGGCATTTGGGCCAGAATTTTTTTACTAAAAGTCGCCTAGCTGAACATGAACAATTTATTCAGTGGCTTTTAGGTACCGTCGAGACCGAAAAGGTCGACTGCGTCATTATCGCCGGCGACGTGTTTGATACGGGGACTCCTCCAAGCTACGCTCGTGAGTTGTACAATCGCTTTGTTGTGGATATGCACAGATTAGAGTGCCAGCTTATCGTTCTTGGTGGCAACCACGATTCAGTCGCCATGCTCAATGAGTCAAAACAGCTTCTCAAGCAGCTTCATACTCAGGTGATAGCGAGCGTAGGGACAGAGATCTCAGAGCAAATACTAGAGATAAACAAGAGTAGCGGGGATGTTGGCGCTATTGTATGTGCCGTTCCTTTCATTAGACCAAGAGATGTGATTAAGAGCGTTTCTGGAGAGTCGGGAAGTGAAAAACAAAAGGCACTCGGTGAGGCGATAAAAGCCCATTACTCAACCCTTTATCAAAGCGCTTTGCAGTTGCGTTCACGCAAAGAGTTAGATGTGCCTATCATTGCGACAGGGCATTTAACCGCGCTTGGGGTAACCACCTCCGAGTCAGTTCGAGATATCTATATTGGCACGTTGGACGGGTTTGCCGCTGATGGATTCCCGCCAGCAGATTACATTGCCCTTGGCCATATCCACCGCCCGCAAAAGGTCGCTAAAAGTGATCATATTCGTTATAGCGGTTCGCCAATCTATCTGAGCTTTGATGAGCTTAAATCACAGAAACAAGTGGTGGTGGTTGAGTTTTCTAAGAGCCAAGTAACGGAAATAAAACCGGTTATGGTTCCTTCGTTTCAGCCGATGTATTCCTTAAAAGGGGACTTGGCGAGTTTGCAGCAACAATTGGATAGCATCGACGTTGCAGAAGGGACATCTGTGTGGGTGTCTATTGAAGTTGAGGTTCAAGATTACTTAACGGATCTTCAGCAAGCCGTACAAAAGATCATTGGTGACAGAGAGATTGAAGTATTACAACTGCGCCGTTCAAGAGCGCATAGAGAGCGTACGTTAAATCAGGAGCAAGCCGAAACCTTGTCAGAACTTAGCCCAATAGAGGTGTTTAGTAAGCGTTTAGCCAATGAGGTCTTTGATAGCGAGGAAGACAAAGCGAGAGAGCAGAGAATAACAACGCGATTTAAGCGGATAGTTGAAGATGTCGAAGGGGAGAAACCATAATGAAGATCCTTAATCTCACCTTCGAAAACCTAAACTCACTCAAGGGCAAATGGCATATCGATTTCTCTTCGCCTTCTTTTATTGAAAGTGGCTTGTTTGCGATTACTGGTCCTACTGGCGCAGGCAAGACCACCATTCTCGATGCCATTTGCTTAGCCATCTACCATGAGACACCAAGACTGGGTGGGATCTCAACATCAAACAATGAAATCATGACTCGTGGCACTGCCAGTAGTAGTGCAGAAGTGGAGTTTGAGGTTAAGGGTAAGGCCTATCGAGCACACTGGAGCATGCGCCGCTCTCGTAATAAGGCGGACGGCAATCTGCAACCTGCTACGGTTGAACTAGCCGAAGTAGAGTCTGGTACCATTATCGCCGACAAGGTGAAGACAAAGAACGAGCAGGTCAACGAGATAACGGGGCTAGATTTTTCTCGATTCACGAAATCCATGATGCTTTCTCAAGGGCAATTTGCCGCATTTCTCAATGCCAATGCCAACGATAGGGCTGAGTTACTAGAAGAGCTCACAGGCACCGAGATCTATGGCCTGATCTCAGAGCGCGTTCATCAGCACTACAGCGATGCAAAAGTCGCTTTAGGCCAGCTCAATGCACGCGCCGAGGGCGTTGCATTGCTGTCGCAAGACCAACTTAAAGGGTTAAACGAACAACAAGTCGCACTCACAGCATTGAGCTCAAGCCAGCAGTCGCAGCAAGCGTTATATCAATCACAGCTGAACTGGTCGGGGCAACAAGAGTTGCTAGAACAAAAAGTGACAACGCAACAAAGTAGCCTTGCGAATGCACAAGCCGAGCTTCAAGCCTTGCAACCCGACATTGAAAAATTGCAGCGAAGTGCTCCAGCAGTAGGTATGCGCACCAGCTTTGAACTATGGGCCAATACCAAGTCTGAAAGCGAGCAATTAGAAACGCAAATTGCGGGTAAACAACAATCGATTGATGGACAAAACAAAGCTCTTGAGCCACTTCAAGATGGGGTACATCAAAGCCAGCAACGCCTGAATCAAGCAGTAGAACAACGAACTCAGTTACAAGAGTTAGTGCAGCAGCAGATCGTTCCGCTAGATACTCGCATTGCTGAGCAGAAAAAGTCAGTGACACTGCAAGCGACGGCAACTGAGGAGTCTGTTCAGGCACAACAAGGCTTAAACAAGAGGAAACTTGAGCTATTAGCTGAAGTCGAGTCTGCGCAAAAATCCGTGACTGAAGGGAAAGTCTATCTAAACGCTCACGCTAAAGATGAATGCCTACAAGGTGCCTTACCTTTGTGGATGCAGAGCTATAAGCAATATGCGCAATCGTTAGCTAAGTCCAAACAAGCAACAGAGTCGGTTACGTCCCTCAATAGTGAGCACAGCAAGGGTAAACAGGCTCTAGATTCAATACAGCAAAAAGTGGAAGAGTTGAAGCGCGTTTTACTGGAAAAAACCAAGCTATTTTCTGGTACACAAGAGCAGTTAGAAATCGCCCTTAAAAATGGCGATACGTCATCATTGCATGACCAACTGCAGGCTTTGCAAAATAGTCACCCTAGCTATATAAGACTGGAAAATGGCAATGCTAAATATGCTGAGAACGGTAAAGAATTACTTGAGCTTACTCAGTTTATAGAGCAGCAAACAGACTTGATTGCGAAACAGCGACCACAGGTCACTGAACTTCGCAGTAAGCAGGATCAACTTGAGCAAAGTATATTGGATATTAGGCAGCTTCTTGATCAAGAAAGTGAGCTGGCTAAGTACAGATCGCAGCTAGATAATCACACGCCGTGCCCGCTTTGCGGCTCCGCCGAACATCCTGTGTTGCAGTCTAGCGACAGTGTTGATGTGACTAATTTACTGACGCGACAAACAGACACAAAGCATCAACTCACTCAAACTACGACAGCGTTAAAGGCGCAAGAAGCACAGTTAAATACACTGCTTAGCCATCTGCAACATTCTGAGAAAAAGTATCCATCTCTGTTACAAGAAAAACAGAAGATACAAGAACTGTGGGGCACGCTTACTGCATCACTTGGCTTAGTTTTAGAGTTAGGTGACAGTCAAGGTGTTGAGCGCCTGCTTCAGCAAAACGCTGAGCAACAAAACCAAATCAATGCTCAGCTTAAGCATTTGGACAATCTTCAGAAAAGCCGAGATGAAGCGAATAAGGCGCAGCAAGAATGCCAGGCCTCGGTTTCATCGATGACTGATAATTTAAATGCACAATCGAACGCCCTTGCTCTTATCAACAGCAAACTAGAATCCGCGCTAAATGAAGCCAAACAATGGAGTGATAGGGCAAGCACTGTTTGGAGTGAATTGGCGACGCAAGTCAAAGCGTCAGGGTTTGATTTGCCAGAGGCCGATACCGAGCAGTGGTTTAACCAAAAGCACGAAGACCTCACTCTCTGGCTAAAACTAACCGCTGAAATACAGCAATCAGAGCTGCAACTAGATAGATTGCGTACTCAAAGCCATTCTTTAGAAGAGACGCTAGTTTCTGCAAAAGTAAGGCTTGAACAAGAGCGCTCTCGCTTAAAAGAGATGCAATCAAGCCTGCTAGACGATGAAAAACTGCGCCAAGAGTTATTTGCGGATAGATCAGTAACTACTGAATCTGAACGTATGCGCCTAGAGGTTGAAGGGGCAGAGCAGCGCTATAAAGTAGCGACGGAAAATAGAGATTCGTGTAAGAGCAAGATTGCCACGCTATCGGGCGAGTTAACATCAATGCACCAGCAGAAACAGCTTGTTGGAGACAAATTATTGCAACGCACCAAGGCATGGGAGAGCGAATTACAATCGAGCCCTTTCTCTTCCATTCATGAGTTTCAAGCAGCGTTACTGCCTACACAAGAGAGGGATGCGCTCACTGCAAAGATTGAAGAGAGTAAAAAGAATCTAGAGCATGCAAAAGCCACCCTTGCCAGCGCAAGCTCTGCGTTGCTTGCACATAAGCAAGATGCAGAAGAAAAAGGCTGGGATCTGCCCCCTCAGGCTACCCTAGAGCAAGAATTGACTCTAATAAAGCAAGAAGCAGAGCAAACGCTCAAACAGCAGGGCGAAATTACTCAGCAGATCGCCTCTGACCAGGTTAATCGTCAGCGTTTAAGTGGTTTGCTGGATGAAATAGAAAAGTTTGAGCAAGAGTACAATGATATCTCACACTTGAACTCGCTGGTGGGTTCGGCAAAGGGAGACAAGTTTAGAAAGTTTGCTCAAGGTCTGACCCTAGAGAACTTGGTGTATCTTGCGAATAAGCATTTGGCGCGCTTTCATGGTCGATATGAACTGCAGCGTAAGTCCGATGATGGCCTTGCTCTTCAGGTTCTGGATACCTGGCAAGGAGATGCGGTGCGTGATACCAAGACCTTATCCGGCGGTGAGAGTTTCTTGGTCAGCCTTGCATTGGCATTGTCCCTTTCTGATTTGGTGAGCCATAAAACCAGTATCGATTCGCTGTTCCTTGATGAAGGCTTTGGCACGCTTGATGCGGAAACCTTAGATATGGCGCTCGATGCACTCGATAACTTGAATGCGTCGGGTAAGATGATCGGTGTTATTAGCCACGTCGAGGCTATGAAGGAAAGAATACCACTGCAGATCAAGGTATCTAAACGAAGTGGTCTTGGTGTCAGTGAACTCAGCCGAGAATACGCCTTGTAAGGCTAGGCAAATAACTGAACACAAAACAGTCGCTACTATAGCGACTGTTTTTGTCTTAAATATCGCTATTGTGGAACAAGTTTAGCAATTGATTCTATAAGGGTGGGCGATGATTAAGTGGGGCGTGGGTATAGCTGTGGTGTTGGCGTTGTTAAGCTACTGGGAATTGGCACTGTTAGCCATTATCTGCATCCCAATTATTATGGTAGCTCTTCCGACTATGGTAATTACAGCAGGTGCTATGCTAGGTGTACTGCTTGCCAAAGGGCTATTGATCTTATTGCTAATCTTGATTTTTGGGTAGGCGTTGAAATGATGTGGAGTCTGTGATGAATTACCAAGAATTCAATAAATTTTGTCGCTCATTTAAGGCAACAGACCATGTTGTGCAATGGGGTAATGCTGATGTCTGGAAGGTAGGCGGCAAGGTGTTTGCTATTGGCGGATGGAGTAAAGACAAAACACCCGCATTTACGTTCAAAACCTCAGATCTAAACTTCCAGTTTTTAAGTGATCACCATGGATACATCCCAGCACCTTATTTTGCCAGTCGCGGAATGAAGTGGATCCAACAAGTGGATACCGGTGGCCACTTGGATGAAGAACTAAGATATTATCTGTCTGAATCTTATCGCTTGGTTGCCCTGGGTTTAAGTAAACGTAAGCGAGCAGAGCTTGGTATCGACCTCTAAACTATTCCTGTGACATCTCACTGTTACCACGTCAACATGCTTGTTATTGCCAAATTGTACTAAACTCACTCGTCTGACCACTTTGAATTTTAATTATCCACCAGTTCGGAAAAGGAGAGCCCAGCATGTACCCATTTTTTCGCCTTGCTAAGGTGTATTGGCAAGCACGAAAACAATCTTCATTAAAGATAAGTGATAAAACGACGACGCATTTTTCTTGCCGTCCATGGGATCTTGATATCTTTAACGAGCTTAACAATGGTCGAGTGTTAACCCTTTACGATCTCGGACGAACGGCATTAGGCATTCGTTGTGGGCTGATGAACGTGCTAGCAAACAAACGCTGGGCGTTAGTGGTAGCAGGGAGTTCAGTACGCTATAGAAAGCGTATCCATATGTTCAACAAAATCACTATGCACACTCAATGTGTAGGCTTTGATGATAAGTGGCTTTATGTAGAGCAATCCATGTGGGTAAAAGGCCAACCTTGTTCTTCGGTATTGATACGAGCCGGTGTGACATCTAAGCAGGGGATTGTAAGTCCAAGCGAGGTGCTAGAAGCGATGGGTGAACCCAATCTGTTTGGCGCACTGCCACTTTGGGTCAATGAGTGGGTTGATTCAGAGCAACATCGTCCATGGCCGCCACTAGATGGTGAAGTGGAAGCTAAACCTCAAGTAGAGCAAGCTTAATCATTCTAACGAAATGAGAGGGTTAGGGTGTCTTGTTTGTAAATGTTGTTTAAGGGGGCGCTGCGAGTCAGAGGTTGCCAGTTCGAGAAATGAATTTAATACGAATTAGGATGTTCCAGATACAACAAAGCCCGCTTTAAGCGGGCTTTGTTGTTAATTTGGTGGGTCCGGGCGAATTCGAATCGCCGACCCCTACCATGTCAAGGTAGTACTCTAACCAACTGAGCTACGGACCCAAATTTATACAGGATGATTGTCCTGTGCGAATTAATATACGATGGTAGTTCCCACCACGCAACACATAATTAGGCTAGGGTCGATCGTTTGATTAATTCTCAATCAATGTGCCTTATTTCTACCACATAACCCATACTGTCACGGTTTTTACCGTTTATCTTTTCCTCATTTGCGTTCGCTATTTTAAGTGCACTGTTTCATTACTCAGTCAGCCTGATTACAACATGCAACTTAATCAAACAGATCATTCTAGGAAGTCCGAACTAACATACATTTCACGGTTGATCAACAAACCTAAGATGAGGTATGAAACAACGAGCAATTCAACACCTAAACAAGTTAAGCTTTGCGATATCAATGGCGTACCAAGGTGAGTAGCTCGCCTGAAGCGACGATTGAATAACAGAGGTAAGCTTTACATCAGCTTAAAGTTGGTAGAGTTATAAATAGTTACAGAAGAAGCAAAACTGAAATTCAGATTACGCATACACTCCTGTTATCACAGGTCATGGTAATTAGAGAGCCTATGACATGGTGCTGAGCTTCAACGGCTTAATGAGCTTTATGACAATAAAACCTAATAGAGAAGAGACCATGAAAAAACGTATATTCGCATTAATACTACTCACCGCAACTTCAGCGGTTGCCGATGTTCATACTCCATATGAGCGAGAAGACACAGCTGTTCCAATATACGGTACAGAGATGGGTGGTATTGATGGTCTCAACTTCGCTTGCTTATCGAACGAAGCCTACAGCACTGATGAGTTCAACAAGATTGGTAATGCTATTCAGCAGTACTACATTTCGCAACACGATATGGATATCAAGGCAATGATCGGGTCGCCATATTGGGATGAGGGCTTTCAGGCAGGGGCGAGTCGCTACGAGACGGGTTCTGTATCTAAACAACTCAAACTCTGCGATAGCTTGCGTTCGCATGACATCGAAATATTAGCCGAGAAAGATATTTGGAAAGAGCTTTCTAGCGCGGCTGACAAGTACTATTACGGTGCTTGATTCTGAACAAGCCATACAGACTTTATGTTAATTAACTAACACCGCAATTCCGTTTTTCTTCATATTGACGGTGTGGTTTATCCCACATCGTATAGTGAAGACAATACACTCTCGAATCCCTTCGCTAACAGCTGCTTTTCTGACTATAAATACGACTGATGTATCGAATATTCGTCTAATGTACTAATCAATTACGATGGGTAGATAAGTTGAGCGGACAGGGATATTTTACGATGAATGTTTAAAAATTATGAGTACCGCTATCTTGTTTAGAAAGAACAGTAGTTTAAGAGGTAAAGAATAGAAGTGCTGAAGTCACGTAATACTCTAATTGAGATACGAGCTCATATTTTGTTGTTCAATACGATTGCAGGTTAATTCAAGAGGATGGTGGGTCCGGGCGAATTCGAATCGCCGACCCCTACCATGTCAAGGTAGTACTCTAACCAACTGAGCTACGGACCCATCTTCTTGAACGAGAGAGATGTTATCCATAAGAGGGCTAGGGTTCAAGTACAAATCTTCTGTTTGTGAACTGTTTGCCGTTTTTGTAATCGAGTGAGAAAGTTTTTGCTTGGATTTTCATCAATTTGCATCTATTTAAGATGTTGCATTCGTCAGAGCTCGATACAAAAGTGCATTGCATGTTTGTCTTTTACTGAACCAGCTTAAAGCATCTGACTGTTTTGGTTTTTTTATCCAGTGCATCACCAAAGAAAGCGCCACCATTACTCTCATTGATACCAAATAGGATGTGTTTGTCTTTTTGAAAATTGGTCTCAGCCCTGACCTTGCTCTCATACATACCATCACCTCTAGGCTTCATTATATTTAGCTTGTTGGGTAATCCATTCGGAGCGATCGATTCACCCAGTTTGTAGTGTAGGAACGTACTATTTGATAACTTCGAGACAACGGTGTCTCCGCATACGAAGATGTCTTCAAAATTGAATGATTTTGCTTCTACTGATACCGAAGAGAGGAGTAGTGCGAAAGTAGCGATAAATTTTTGCATTTTTCAATCCGTTAATCAGCCATCCTTAGCTATTGATACCTTGTTATGCATAGAATGCTTGCAGTGCTAATAAAGGAAAAATCTTCACCAATTGAAGATTGCCAAAGTCGGGAATACAACTTTCATTTCGAGTTACTTTTTCTAACTCGGACGTATCTTGTATGTTCATTTGCTCGTTGTTCTTTGTACGAGTAGGGAACTGGGTTTTAAATGCCCAGATGGAATAGAAGAGTTGGCCTTCGATATAGTAGATGCCGTTGCTTCGATACTCTTTTGATTGTTTGCTATACATTTTCAATTCCTATTTAGATTTAGGTGATTGCCTTAGTGTTTTGATTCAGTGTCTTGTATACGCTAGTTATATAGGAGCAGTAAAAGTAAGACCTACTTTGACTTTCATCTCAAAATAGGTATCTGATATCTTTGCTGATTAACTATTGGTCAAGTACAACTGTCCGTGTATGGGGTTTCAAAAGAGCAAGATTCAAGAGTTTCCAGAAGGGTATCGAACATGCAGAAGCGTTTGACTTAACCTCCGGTATTCCTCACAGACAAGGTTGAAGATTTATTCAACACTATCTGATTGCCTTACAGCGAGTTGTGTTATTGATGGTAGATTTGAGGCGATGTTTTAGCGATTGCACTTCATAAGCTTGGGGAGAATCAAAGATCAGGCTCCAGGTAGTTGAATATTCAGCTAAATTTGTCATTCTGATCTAGACAATTATTAACGGAAGCTAGCTTGCACATGGAACAGTCGGATCAATCGATAAACCTCATCCGCGTTGAAGATATTCGGTTTTTTGTCGATCTTCTCATGCAACTGGATGGCGATGCCTATCAAATTTTGCGTGAAGCAACCATACCGAACGATATTCATCAATCGGACAGCTATGAGTTTTTACCTGAAAGTGCACTGAAAAATGCAGTAGAGGTGCTAGGTTCACATCATACTCAAGCCGATCTAGCGTTGATTTTCTGGGAGGGGATTCGTAGGGACTACATTCGTAGATTCGTATCTAGGCTGTCCAAACACGATACCTTGTTAGAAGCGTGCGAAGAATTATCACAATTGGTTAAGTTGGCCTCACCAAGCTCAAGGATCTATCCAAAGTATACTGCCGGTTCTTGGTGGCTCACCCGTGAAAAAGCAGGGCAACATGAGCAATGGTATGAACATGCTGAATTGTTTTCGGTGTTGTTTATGATTGAGTTCATACGTTCGCTAACCCATGTAACCTGGTCACCAGAACAAATCGCTCTAGTGAGCAGCAATAGTGATGCGTTTTCTTCACTACCAACCTTGAACAATGTGAGCTTTATCTGTGAACGAAACCTGGCTGGGATTAAGATTCCAGATTCATTAATGGAAGGAGAAATTAAGAATCTAAGCAAGGCGTTTGAAACTGATAGAGTGGGGATAGATCATATCGCGTACTCAACACCTAGCTTTATGGATACGTTCAAGCTAGCACTATCACCTTACCTATCTATGGGGAAACTCCCCATCAAAATTGCGGCAGAAATTCTACGGCTCAATGTGCGCACCTTACAAAGGCGTCTTGCCAAGGAAGGCTTGGTTTATCAGGCTTTAATTGAAGATATGACCTTTGAGCTTATTAAAGACGCAATGCGTTCTTCTGATGAATCCATCACTGCTATAGCCAATAAATTTGGATATTCAGATGCAGCGCACTTTAGTCGCGCCTTTAAGCGTCGATACGACCAAACTCCCAGCGCCTACCGTAAAGCAGGCATTTCCAAATAAAATTTAATCACTATTTGTTTCGTTGTCACCAAATGGCAATTATGAAGATTCGTAAATCTCTATTATTGCACCTAAGCTATTGAGAGTTACTGATTTTGGCACACTGTGTGTTTAGTTCAGCAGTGAAAGAATCGGCAATTTGGGTGAGCATCATAAGCCCAGTAATGGCTTCATTGTTAGATGGAATTACCGTTACCTAGTGTGACGAATCACAATGGATATTGAGTTTGACGCTTCATAGGAAACAAACATGAAAAACGTTTTAAAGCTAACGGCAGTTGCAATTTCTTGTTCAATGGCATTCTCAGCTTCCGCTGCGACGACCATATTTAAAAATGTAGACATCTTTAACGGTACTGAAGAGAAGCTTTACGAAGATTATAGCGTGAAGGTGGTCGACAATAAGATTGCAGAGATTTCGTCTAAAGAGATCCAAGCAGAAGAAGGCGCAACGGTAATCGATGGCCAAGGTAAAACGCTGATGCCTGGACTGATCGATGGTCACGCGCACGTAATGATCAACTACAGCTTTGATGAGATTGAAAAAAACAAAGACCTTACTGATATCTCTATTAACTCAGTCAAGGTAGCAGAGCGCTTTCTAGACGATGGTTTTACAACGGTCCGTGATATGGGTGGCCCTGCGTTTGGTTTGTCTCGTGAGATTGAAGCAGGCAATGTGAAAGGCCCTCGTATTTATCCATCAGGTGGTTTCATTTCTCAAACATCTGGACATGGTGATTTCCGTGACCGTGGTGATGCGGGTTACAACATTTCGACCACTGGTGATATTTCAAACTTTGAAAAATTTGGTATTGGATCAACAGCCGATGGCGTGCCAGAAGTGCTTAAGGCAACGCGTATCAATCTGCGTAATGGTGCAACCCAGATTAAGATCATGGCCGGTGGCGGCGGTTCGTCTCGTTTTGACCCAATAGACACCACTCAATACTCGGTCGAAGAAACCTGTGCAATCGTTGAGGCTGCAAAAGACTGGGGCACTTATGCCGCAGCGCACGTATTTAACGACCGTGCTGTCAACCGCCTTCTAGACTGTGGGGTGAGAACATTCGAGCACAGTTTCTTTATCAATGATGAAACCATGAAGCGAATCTCAAAAGAGGGTGGCTACGTGGTTCCACAAATGTGGGGTCTCTCTCCTGATCTTGCTAAAAACCCATTGATGCCAAAAGAGAAGCTTCCAATGGTCGCTCAGCTACAAGAAGCTTACGGTGATTATGGTCAGCGCCTTCTAGAGAACGATGTGAAGGTGGTATTTGCGTCTGATTACGTTGGTGTTAACTCAGATGCTGAACGAGCGCGTCGTTATGAAATCTACTGGCGCACTCAAGCCTTTGGTAGCAACTTTGAGGTGCTAAAGCAGATGACGTCAACGGCTGGCGAAATGCTAGCGATGTCAGGCCCGCGTAGTATTGCCAAGGGTAAGTTAGGTGTCATCGAAAAAGATGCGATTGCAGATATCTTGCTTGTAGAAGGTAACCCGTTAGAAGACATGGGCGTACTAGGTGCAAACGAGAAGTGGTTTGATGCGGATCCTGAATACAAGAAAATCGACACCATTAAGCTGGTCATGAAAGACGGTAAGATTTACCGAAACGAAATGTAATAGCTGTCATTGTGGTGAATAAGAAGGGCGGAGTTTGCTCTGCCCTTCATTTGTAAAATAGTTGTCTAAGGTGTTGATAAATGAAGTTTCTAAAACAAGTTTTGCTGGGATGCACATTATTATGTTCTTTGAATGCGGTCGCCGGTGACGACGTCACGTTTTGGCAAGAATTGATTCCCCAGATACAAACGGTTGAAGACCCATTTGCCGCCTTGGATTCTAATCAACTTTATGATCTTGGAACCATCGCCCGTTTTCGCGAAGCGACTAAAATCGATGGATTTACACCTTCGCAAGAATCTGTATCTGAAGTAAAGGCGTTAGAGGGAAAGCTTCAAAAGCAAGGGGTGAACGTCGAGCAACTCTTCGTAGCACGTGAAACCATTATGGAACAACGCACGCAAATGGCGACATTACCCAACTCCAATGTCTTAAACAAGAAACATAAGATCCCGGGCTTTATTACCCCTTTAGAGATGGAAGGTACGCTAGTCACTAAATTTTTCTTAGTCCCAACAGCAGGAGCTTGCATACACACACCGCCACCGCCACCGAATCAGATTATTTTGGTTGATTATCCGCAAGGAATTGAATTAGTTAGTTTAGCTACGCCTATTTGGGTTGAAGGGGAGTTGACGGATGGCAAAGTGACGGAAGATGTGAACTATGCCGACGGTGCAGCAAATGTAGAGGCGGTATACCAACTATCTGCTGACGATGTAGAACTTTACCAAGCTCAGTAATCATCCTTCATCAAATATGTAGCTGGCGCTAAATGGGCGTTTTAGCTGCAGCATAAATAGTAAAATTTCTAAAATTCAAAAACTCAGGCCAAGACATGATAGATATCTCTAAACGTACTCGTATTGCATTTAGCCTTGCTTCTATTCTTAGTACTCCTTTGGTATTTGCTGAAGGTGCCAACTTTGAAGGCCCAGACTCTGTAGAGAACACCATTGCCGCACAAAAAGAAGATCAAAAGGATTGGCGTGAGCATCTAGCCCAAAAAGGTTTTACGTTTGGCGCAGATTATTTTGCTCTGGGGCTGACCAGCAGCGATGGTGCTAATGGAGACAGTGCTTCGTCCGCATCGGGTGTAGCGCGTATCTATGGCCAGTGGAATCTTGTTGGACTTGAGAGTGGCAATACCGGTGGTCTGGTATGGAAAATCGAGCATCGTCATGCTTATACAGATAATGCACCAAAAGACTATTCAGGGATCACTTTCCAGGCCGAAGATAACATCGGTTATGTAGGAATGATTGCACCTGCTTTTAGTGACCAAGGTTTCCGTGTAACTGACTTAAACTGGAAACAAAAGATCAATGGTGGTCGAGGCACCATTCAATTTGGTTGGCAAGATGTCACCAACTATGTAGATACTTACGCATTAGCGAGTCCTTGGACTGGCTTTACCAATCTCGCGTTTTCAACAGGCTCAGGAGCAATGGGCCTTCCTGATGATGGTATTCTGGCGCTGTCTGCGGGTCACATGATTGGCGACAACTTTTATGTCGTAGCGGGTATCGCGGACGCTAACGGTGAATCTGACGATATCTTCGATGGCTTTGATACGGCTTTCGGTAGCGACGCGTCTTATTTCACTACACTAGAATTGGGTTGGACTGCTTCACAAGAACAAATCTACACCGAGAATTTCCATGTCACCTTATGGCATATGGATGAAGGGTCACGTCACAGTCTTTCTTCATCAACGCTACCGGATGGCACTGTTATCGGTGGTGAGTCAGGTCAAGGTATTAACTTTTCTTACAGTACCTTCATAACACCCCAATTGATGCCCTTTATCCGAGGTGGTTTCTCTGAAGGTGATGTAGCCTTGTACGACACGTCGATTTCGGTTGGTTTTGGATACTTTGGCTTGGGTGCACCTAAGAATAATCTTGGTTTTGCCATTAACTGGGCAGAAACCAACAGCGATACCTTACAAGCATTTGCCGATGATGACCAAGTCACTGCAGAGCTTTACTACAACATGCAATTTGGCAATCATTTCCAGCTAACGCCTGATGTACAGTTTATACATAATCCTGCTATGTCTAATGAAGACACGGCGTTGGTATTTGGTGTGCGTGGACGCGTATTCTTGTAATACTGTTACTCACTCCTAATTCCATAAAAGGGTCCTGATTTTGTCAGGACCCTTTTTGATCTTGCTAGGCTAGCTTTACCTTTTTGATTTGTTATAGTGAAATAAATCAATAGCTTGATGAATTACTAGGAGAGTTGATGGAAGTAACAGTTAGACGTTCAGAGCCGCAAGACGCAAGAGCCGTCAAAGAAATATATGAGTGCACCACTGCCTATATGGGTACTCTGCAACTGCCTAATCCATCACTAACATTATGGGAAGGGAGACTATCTAATGTTCCTGACCATGTATTTTCCTATGTAGCGGTTGCTGGTGGCGAGATCGTTGGCAATATCGGCTTTGAAGTATGTACAAACCCAAGGCGTCGACATGTGGGATCATTTGGTATGGGCGTTAAGGATCTGCACCAAGGAAAAGGTGTCGGGACGGCATTGCTCGCGACCGTGATCGACTTGGCCGATAACTGGCTTAACCTGAAACGCTTAGAACTGACGGTCTATGTAGATAACGAATCTGCTATCAATTTATATATGAAGCATGGCTTTGTCATTGAGGGCGAGTCCCAAGCCTATGCATTTCGAAATGGAGAATATATCTCTGTGTATCACATGGCGAGAATCAAAAGTTAGACCATTACTGAGCTTGCAGTAATATAAACCTGCACACTATTTAAATGTTATCTTCGGTTGAGTTTTCAGCCCTAACAGGAAGTCTTATGAATTTGGATAAAGCTAAGAAACGAATCGCGAAACAGGTTAAAAAGGGCTTCAACGGTTATCCAAAAATTACTTTGATGTACTTTGGGTCTTCAAAAGACTGTGCGACTGAAGTGGCTGTTCAGTTTACTTTGAGTGAAGGCGATAGTGCTCAAGAAGAGCGTTTCGCTTGTGAAACAGAGATTAGAAACAATGAGTTAATTCAGACCACGTTACTTAAAATAATCGAGAGAGCTAAAGTGAACTCAGTTATTGAGGTTGAAGGCGTTACAGTTCTTTAGTTCAGTTGAATAGTCTCATTGCAATAGTCTCATTGCTTTCCACTTATGGTTTGGAGTTCATAATCTAGGGTTAGCTTAGCGTTAACTCTATCTCGAAATTACGGAGTATTGAATGTTAGAACACTCAGCGACTGTTCGATGGAAACGCGGTGAAACTGAAGCTTTCAGTGACAACAACTACAGTCGAGGTCACACTTGGGAATTTGATGGCGGCGCATCTGTTTTAGCTTCAGCATCACCTCATGTTGTTCCTCTACCACTTTCTGTTGAAGAAAACGTAGATCCAGAAGAAGCCTTTATCGCCGCCTTGTCTAGTTGTCATATGCTTGTCTTTCTATCGGTTGCCGCAAAGAAAAAATACGTCATTGAAAGCTATACGGACAATGCAGTGGGTACGCTAAGTGAAAATACCAAGGGCAAGATGGCCGTCACTCAAGTAGTGCTCCGTCCTAAGATAGTATTTTCCGGTGAGCGTATTCCGACAAGACAGCAATTAGAAAAAATGCATCATCTGTCTCATGAAAACTGTTTTATTGCTAACTCAGTAGAAACAGAGGTAATCACGGAAATAATTAGCTAAAGACTTAACCTAAAACCGTACAAGGAACAGTAATGCTCGTATATGGAGATCTGCAGTCTGGGAACTGTTTAAAGGTAAAATTGATTCTGTCATTCCTTGGCATAGAACATCAGTGGATTCACGTGAATATTCTAGAAAATGAAACCAAAACCCCTGAGTTTCTTTCTATCAACCCAAACGGGAAAATACCTGTTGTCGTCTTAAATGACGGGCGCACTTTAAGCGAATCAAATGCTATCTTAGGCTACTTTGCTGAAGACACTGATTTCCTCCCAAATGAGACATTCCAGAAGGCCAAAGTGTATGAATGGTTGTTCTTTGAGCAGTACTCACACGAGCCTAATATTGCGGTGGCTAGGTTTATTCAAAAATACCAAGGAATGCCTGAAAGTCGAATTGACGAGTTCAATTCTCTACAAGAAGGTGGCTGCAAAGCGTTGGCGCTAATGGATAGCCAGTTGTCTCAATCACGTTTTCTCGTAGGCGAACAAGCGACTATCGCCGATATTGCTTTGTATGCTTACACCCATGTTGCAAACGAAGGTGGGTTTAATTTGTCAAACTATCCTCACATACAGCGCTGGATTGCGAGCATCGCAGCAATAAATGGCTATGTGGGCATGTCTTGATTACAAGGTAACGTTAAATGATGGAAACAACCCGATTGCGCTTAACTCCTCCTTCATTAGAGGATCAGCCCGCTATGCTGGTGGCCATAAAAGAAAGCGAGAGAGAACTTGAGGAATTCTTACCTTGGGTCCCATTTGCGCTTTCACAGCAGGCATCCATTGAAAATACCCAGCAGGCCATAGAAAACTTTGCAGGCTTTAAGGATGAACTTCGCTACTCTCTAATAGAAAAAACATCGGGTAGATTAATAGGCGCTATAGGTCTGATTATTCGCGATAAAGAAGTGCCTTTCTTTGAGATAGGTTACTGGCTGCGAAGCGATAGTGTCGGCAAGGGTTTTATCACCGAAGCGGTGACTAGGTTAGAAGAGTATGCCTTTGATGAGCTTAAGGCGAACCGCATCGAAATAAGAGCGGCGCAAAGCAACGTTAAAAGCAGGAGTGTTGCTGAACGCTGTGGTTATGAACTTGAGGCAACCTTGCGCAATGAACGACGACTACCTTCAGGAAAGTTGGATAACACCCTTGTGTTTGTAAAGGCAAGTAATACCAATCGTAGTAAATAACTGGCCATCCTAGCTTGTTAAAACACTCGATAACGGCGTTAGAAATTTTGATTGTAGAATAACTGCTCATCAACAACTTCTGCCTTGTTATCCAGCGTTTTTCCTACGCTATTTCTGACCACTTACTTACTGTGATTGGTATAACTAGCGAGCCATGTTGGCTCGCTATCTTAAATAATCTTATTCTAGCTCTCACAAACTTCGTAATTGGATTTACGTCGACAAACCACATACCAAATCAGTGGCAGTGACATGAACAGTGCCATCATCTGCAATGATCCTAGTGGCAAGAAGTTAACGATACCGATCAGTGTAGAAGCTCCTGCCATCTGGAAGAAACCTAATAGTGAAGCGGCGGTTCCTGCGCGTTCACTAAATGGTGCTAATGCAGCGCTACAGCAAATGGCCAGCGTTAAACAGAAACCAGTACTTGCAATAAATACAGGCCCCATGAAGGCAATAGGACTATCTACGCCTTGCAGTAGCAAGATTGAAGCCGCTGCCAGGGTGCACATAGCAATCGCAAGTTTCAGTGCTCGTGATTGACCTAAACGGCGAATGATAATCGGCGCGGTAAACGAACCTAAGATGTTGATGAGGGCATTGCTGCCAAACCATAGAGAGAAGGTGGTTGGGTCTAAGTTTAACTCGACCATAAGGCGCACTGGAGCCACGCTAACAAAGGCAATAATAATGGCCATTGCTAACATCACAAGACCTGCGTTAAATCTAAAGGTGTGGCTTTGCAAAATGGGTTGGTATTGTTTCCAGTTTATAAGCTTAGGGCTAGATATGGTATTAGACGGGCGAGTTTCCGGTAAACGCAACAAAGCAAATAGAGTCACGAATAAGGCATAACCTGCCATAAAGTAGAAGGTTGCTCTCCAGTCCCATGTTTCACTCAACCAACCGCCTAGCATTGGCGCCAGTGCAGGAATGACGCAGATAACACCATTAATGTAACTGTAGATAGATGCCGTTCTCTCGGTACTATAGCTATCGCGCACGCCAGACATTACCCCCACGGATACCGCACATGTGCCCAAACCTTGCAATATTCGGGCAAGCCATAGCACTTCAATTTGCATGGCTAATGCGGCAACTGCAGAGCCAAAAATATACAGCAGTAGTCCACTTAGAATAAGGGGTCTACGTCCGTAGCGATCAGCCAAAGGTCCTGCAAGCAATTGACCCAAACCTAAAGCAGCGAGAAAAAGTGTGATGGTGGTTTGGATGTTTGCCATGGGGGTCTGTAGATTGTCTGCCATTTGCGGGAGCGCAGGGAGATAGATATCAATTCCCATAGGGCTTATGACGATCAACAGTAAGAAGAGATAAATAGGGGCTTTGTGGTTCATTTGTATCTTTGCCTGTGAAGTGTAGGGCGGCAGTGTATCAACGTTGCGATATGACTAATATTGAATTATTGTCATCAGATACTTTCTTAAATGGAATATCTGATGAAGCTGGACCATATAGACTTAAATCTGCTCAGGTTGATGTTAATTCTGCTTGAGGATGGGAGCGTGAGCCGTGCGGCAACACGATTGAACCTCAGTCAGTCGGCAGTGAGCAAGCAATTAACTAAGCTACGAGAGCAGCTTGGTGCTGTGTTAGACGATCCACTGTTTATACGTACAGGTAGAGGGCTAACCCCAACAGCCAGAGCCTTAAAGCTGGAAACACCGCTTCGCCAATGGCTAAGAGATTCGCACATTATGTTGCTTCCTGAATCTTTTGATGCAGCGAACGATGAACGTACCTTTACCATCAGTATCTGTGAGACAGCATTCCCAGTTATTGTCCCTAGATTGATGCCTAAACTGACTCGGCTTGCGCCAGGGATGCAACTGAGCATCGTTCCTAAATCTAAGGCAAGCCTGAACCATTTGAATCAAGGTGATTTGGATCTGCTGATCGTGGCAAGAGATACAGATCACCGTGTAGAGGCGCCTTATCATGTCTGCGATCTTGCAGAGCAACCGAACCTAGAGCTATATCGCGATAATCATGTCTGCTTGGTTAGCCAATCTCACCCTATTTCTATAGAGGCATGGGACGAACAAGGCTTTTTGGACTCAGACATCATTCGAATCTTTGTAGAGGAGAGTGAGTTTTGGTTGTTAGACCGAGTGGCAGCCGAACAGGGTCAACGATTGAAAGATAAGGCTAAGGTGCCTGATTTTCATAGTGCAGCGTTACTGGCGCAACACACCAATATGTTTTTTGTATGCACCTCGATCTTTGCTAAACAGTTGGTGCAAAGGTACCCGCTGAAACCATTACCCCTGCCTTTTGAATTAAAGCCGGTAAGCTACCGCATGCTCTGGCCAAGTATGTTGCAACAGGATTCTGCCCATCAGTGGCTCAGAGAGTTAATCACAGAATGTTGCCAGGATCTGGTTTAGTCATTCAGTGGACTACGTTATATGTTGGCTCTAAACACTGCACGCCATTGCGTTGGCGAGACATGATATGCTTTTTTGAAGTGTTTTCGAAATACACTGTCAGAGCCGATACCAATTAGCTCAGCAACGGTAGAAATAGAATAATCAGTTGATTCTAAGAGAGTCTGGCTTAAGTCCAGTCGTTGCTGTGTTAACCACTCCCCAAATGAGCACCCATATTGAGCTTTGAATTGTCGAGTAAAGGTTCTTCTACTCATTGCACATTGTGCAGCAACACTATCAAGGTCGTAACTGTTACCCAGATTTTGTGCAATCTCGTTGATCACTAACACAAAGCTTACGCTTGTATCGGCACGTTTATCTATGGGGGAGGGAATGTACTGTTTCTGCCCCCCGTTGCGAAATGGGGCGGTAACCATGGTGCGGGCGATAGTAGAGGCAATTTCATTTCCGTGTAAACGCCGAACTATATGGAGGCAACAGTCTAATGATGCGGCCGTTCCTGCGGAAGTAATGATGTTACCTTGTTCAATAAATAGGGGGTTACAGTCGATGCTCACATTTGGGAAATCTTGTTTAAATTTCTCTGAAAATGCCCAATGGGTTGTGGCCTTTTTTTTATCCAATAGACCGGTTTTCGCTACGACGTAAGCGCCCAGACAAAGGCCTACTATAGTGGCTCCTCTCTGATGAGCTTCAATTAATTTGTCGAGTAACGCTTTGCTTGGTTCAGGCAATGCGTTGGGCCAACTTGGGATGACCACTATGTCTGCGCTGTCGATAAAGGATAAATCTTTCTCAATAGAGATAGTAAATCCAGAGCTTAGGGAAACATCTGCTGCGTTTTCGCTACACAAGCAAAGGTCAAACATCGATTGCTGTTGAATGAACACATCCTGAAATACCAAGCATGGGACAGATACGTGGAATGCGCTTATATTGTCTACAGCAACGATCGCAATAGTGTGTTTGTTCATAGGGTTTCCTGAGGAACCAGATTGGCCCAATATGACTGAATGTTGTCTTATGGGCAGTGTTGTATAAAGGTATCTTACTTCATACTGAGTTATCAATGATTTGGGGGAAGTTATGAAAATTCATCATCTAAGAAGCGCAACATTCGTTATTGAGTCTAATGATAAGATCATTTTGATAGATCCAATGCTGGGAAATAAAGGAACCTTACCACCTTTTTCAGTGTTTAGATTTAGTGCGAAAAAAAATCCAACCGTTGATTTACCCTCAAATGCGAGTGAGATTTTAGATAAAGTGAATAACGCTCTTATTACCCACAGCCAAACTTTTGGTTTCAAGCCTTTGCAGCATGGTGATCATCTTGATAGTGCTGGAGAACAGTTCTTGATTGCAAACAATATTCCCGTGGTTACACCAAGTAAAGACAAGGCTTATTTAGAACGATATCGCTTAACAGTAGAGCAGGGTTTAGAGTCTTGGAAGAGAACCCCTTATCTAGGGGGGCATATTACCGCTATACCAGCACAGCATGGTCATGGTTGGATACATAAGGTAATGGCAAATGGTTGTGGCTTCTTTTTGGAGCTGCCCAATGAGCCGAGTCTCTACATCAGTGGTGACACTGTACTCACCGATGATGTTCGCAAGGCATTGAGTGAACTCAATCCAGATATAACGGTCGTTGCGACAGGGCAGGCACAAATGGATGTTGGGCAGCCGTTATTGATGTCGTCAGATGAGATACTGACGTTCATTCGCCTTTCTCCAAACAAAGTCATTTGCAATCATATGGAAGCGTTAAATCATTGCCCATTAGATAGAGAGACGTTAAGACGTTCTCTGCGCGCAGAAGGTTTACTCGATAAGGTCCTTATTCCAGATGATGGTGAAGTACTGCATATCTAGCGTAGGGGTGTGCCGCAATCATCAAAGTGATTTATGCTGCATTAAGGTCCATTTAGAACGTTCACAGGTGGACTCTATTAGAAAGTTGTCCGACTTTTCCTTAAAGCTTGCCATTGAAAAGGTGGCATAAAACGGTCTTAATTTGGTTTGCTTCGACGCAGCATATGCATGGAAATGAAAGTTTGAGTTACCTAGAGATAAAGCAAGTTGCTCTTTTTCACTTGGAGCGACTGCTAAGAAAACTCACTCAGCCGCAAGAGTCACCGCACTAAGCGCTATGTACCTCAAAAGACCTCCCAAGTCCATGTAAATAACAATACCGCAATAATGACGGCCAAGCTAACGTGACACTTTTTAGCTCCTCGTAATTGAAATTAAGGCAACGCTTATCAGTATAAAAACGGCTGTTACTGCCGGGATAAATATTTTGAACAGCGACTTTTCTTTCTTGCTTGTTTGGCTTTTTTCATTGCAAGTCATATGCTTACGCCTTCAGGAAATAGTGAAAGTAGTTTGAGAACTCATTTAACGGATTTTTGAGATTGAACAGGAATGTGTGAATTTAATTATTGTTTTAGCTTTCCGGTTACTTGTATGTAATTGAATAGCATCGAGTTAGAAGGATACTGCCGTCGTTATTGTTTACCTACTCGCTTATGTCTGATTAAACTCTACAAAATGCAACCTATCGCACTATAACTAATGGTGTTTGTTGATTTTAAAGGACGGCTTTGATGGTAAAACTGCATTTATAGAGCACAATTCTCGGGTCTATTTTAGGCAATACAAGTGTCAAAAATGGTGAGTTGATAACATGATTAGATGGATTAGCGTTCGGGTGTTAATAGTGGATATACGGGCTACGCTAAGCACCATTCAAACAAGGGAATTCATATTGTAAGGTATGAGTTGCTGGTGGATGAGGGTAAAGTTTTATGCATGGAAAAACCGGCTTGATAGGATTGGTGACATCGATTAAGAAAAAGAGAAAGACACATTATGCTTTGGCGCCGTATCTTTCTCTTCTTAATCCATCAGGAGGCAATCTAGCGAGAAGCGAACTCTAACTGAACTTCAGGGCTCTGGCGATGCATCCACTTAATGCGCATTGATAGTAATACTGCAGCAGTGGTTAAACCAATAATAAAGCCATACCAGTATCCGTGAGCGCCCATAGGCTCAAATAACCAATCTGTAGAGCCAAGTACATAGCCGATTGGCAAACCGATCATCCAGTAAGAGATAAAGGTGCGATTAAAGATAGATTTCATGTCTTTGTAACCGCGAAGTGCACCTGCGCCCACCACCTGAACGGTATCACTAAATTGATAAATGGCGGCAAGCAGCAACAATTGGACTGCGAGATCAGTTACTGCTCTGTTGTCGGTGTACAGGTTTGCGATATTATCTCTAAATAAAACGGTGAGTATGGCGGTAACAGCGGCAATCGCTAAACCTAAAAATATACCGACACGGGTCGCAATGCGTGCACCTTCTGTATCTTCCTCTCCCAACTTGTGGCCAACACGTATGCTTACCGCGCCACCAATGCTCATGGGGATCATAAAGACCATTCCCGATACGTTGATAGCGACCTGGTGGGCTGCAACGATAATTGGGCCTAATGGAGAAACTAATAGGGCGACGACGGCAAACAAGGTTACCTCAAAGAAAATAGCCAGCGCCACCGGAAGCCCAAGCTTGAATAAACGATATTGTGCTTTTAGATTTGGTTTATGCCACTGTTCAAACAGACCAACTTTTGCCAGTCGTTTAGAAGTCATGGTATAGAAGAGCAACATGCTAAACATTATCCAGTACACTATGGTTGTGGCCACACCACAGCCAATACCGCCTAGAGCAGGCGCACCCAACTTTCCGTATACAAAGATGTAGTTCAGTGGAATGTTAATCAGTAGCCCGACAAAACCTATGACCATTGCGGGTTTGGTTAAAGACATTCCATCGGTAAAGCTTCTGAGTGTTTGGAAGAATAAGAATGCTGGCACTGCTGGAAGCATTGCATACATGTACCCAGTCGTGATGTCTGCCATGGACACATCGACATCCATCAATCCCAAGATAGTACTGGTTTGCAGTAAGACGAATGCTATTGGGAAGGCGATTAATACCGCTAGACTAGCACCTTGCTGAATCTCGTTAGCGATCTTGTGTTGATGCCCTCTACCGTTAAGTTGTGCCACGATAGGGATTAGTGCCATCAAGATTCCGATACCAAATAAAATAGAAGGTAGCCAAATACTTGAGGCGATCGCAACGGCTGCCATATCCGTTGCACTAACGCCGCCGGCCATGATGGTGTCCACCACACCCATGCCTGTTTGAGCCACCGAGGCAATGAGGATCGGGGTCGCTAGCTTTATCAGGTTCTTGGCTTCTTTTTGGTAACGGTGCACGGCGTTTTCCTATATTCATTCAGGGGAGGAATAGTAATACCAAACTGTTGAGCGTGCTATGGTTTTTCCAGTTTTTATTGCTCTATTTATCGATGCCTATGTAGCGATTGCCTTGATGCTTTAAATGTCTCTAAAAAGGCCCGCATGGTATACTTTTGAAAAATTAGAAAGGGTGTTAAGGGGAAATATGTTTACAGGAATTGTTCAGGGAACGGCTCGCGTTATCTCAATAGAGCAGAAGCAAGATTTTCAAACTCATGTCATTGAATTACCAGACTCATTGAGTGACAACATTTCCGTTGGGGCGTCTATTGCTCACAATGGTTGTTGTCTTACGGTGACCAAGGCAGATGACAGTAGAGTCACTTTTGATCTAATGAAGGCAACCTTGGATCTGACCAACTTGGGAGAGCTTCAATCAGGTGACTACGTCAACGTAGAGCGGGCTGCGCGCTTTGGTGACGAGATTGGCGGGCATAATATGTCCGGTCATATTTCTGGAACCGTCACCATTACAGATATTGTAAAAAGCCCCAATAACCAAACTATTTGGTTTGAAGCTAACACTGATAGTATTCGTTATATCTTGAAGAAGGGGTACATAGGCCTTGATGGATGTTCGCTAACCATTGCCGAAGTAGAAGGTAATCGATTTAGCGTGAATCTTATCCCTGAGACCCTTACTCGTACTTTATTTGGCCAGCGTGCCGCAGGCGATAGGATTAACCTTGAGGTTGACCCTCAAACACAGGCAATTGTTGATACTGTGGAGCGAGTGCTAGCTCAAAAAGCACTCTAGAAGATTTGCTCGTCGTCAGCATCAATCCTTAGTTCTACTTTATCTCTGACCTCGTCAAGCTCCATACTGAGGTGGATAGAGTGGCAACAGGCAGGGCAATCATCATAGAAGTCTTGATTGCCCTGCGTCGTATCTAGGGGAACCGTAATATGTTGTCCACAGTGTGGACAAGAAACATGTCGTTCAGCATATTCTTTCATAATGGTGCTCCTGACGCTGGGTTCAGTCTTCACGCATATTGTTTGAGTAGTTCGTCTATCCTCAGTTGCGCGTCATGTAAATAGTGCCCGCCGAATAGATTACAATGGTTCAACACATGGTAAAGATTATAGGTGTTTTTGCGCTCTTCATAACCTTCAAGTAGGGGTTTGATGCTCTTGTAACCTTGATAGAAAGCATCAGGGAAGCCCCCAAATAACTCGGTCATGGCAATATCACACTCTCTATCTCCCCAATAACAGGCAGGATCGTAACAAATAGGTCCAAACGGCGATTCGGCACAGTTGCCATGCCACAAGTCACCATGCAACAAGGCTGGTTTTGGATGGTGATTGGATAGCGAGAACTTGACGCTGTCTATGATTTCTTCCAGATTCCCAAACTCGATGCCTTTTTCTTTCAGTAACTGTAGTTGCCAGCCTATGCGCTGTTCTGCAAAGAACTGACACCACTTTTTGTGCCAACGGTTGGGCTGTACAGTGGCGCCAATATAATTGTCATTATCAAATCCGTACTCCTGCTGATCACCCCAAGAGTGTAAACGCGCAACAGCTTTACCAAACTGGTAGCTGGCTTCGTGATTAGATAATGGGTGTGTAGGCAGGTAATTGAGAATCAAAAAAGAGGCTTCTTTGGTTGAACCAAAGTGCACAATCTCTGGAGTGGCAACGGTATTAGAGAGTCTCAATTCGTTAAGGTTATCAACTTCAGCAGAAAAACTAGCAAGAAAATCCTTACTATTTATCTTGATAAAGTAACGCTGCTCTCCATCACTGATCATATAGCTTTCGCTGATATCACCGGAAGTGATACGGATCTTTTCTTCGATCTTGAATTCAAACATTAATACGTCTGAAAGTTGTTGGGTTATCGCCTGCCACATAAACGTACGCCTCAGCTGATCCTTACGTAGTTAAGTTTAGGCTAATTCTCGTTGGGTAATAGCAGTAGAGTGGTATTACCTAGTCTGGATCAAAAATTTTTTGTAGGAGTTGCTAGTTTACACGGCGAATTTGCCAGAATACGTCGGCCCAGTAAGGGGAGTCCAATCTGGATATGATGACGCCGCGAGATGTAGAGGCATGCATGAAGCTGTTGTCTTCTACATAGATCCCTACATGTCGCGTGTTGAAGCCTGTTTTAAAGAACACTAAGTCACCAAAACGTCTGTCGCCGTAGTCTACCTCGACACCCATCTGGCTCTGCAGTTCAGTGGTCCTTGGTAAGGGGTGTTTGAACAACTGTGAATAGGCGATTTGGGTAAACGCAGAGCAATCTATGCCGTTTCGTGTTGTCCCTCCCAGGCGATAGGGGGTCTGATGCCACACATTGTAAAACCGAAATAACTCATCACTTTTTTGTGCAGACACCTTGTCGTCAATTTGCTGGTCAATCTGGTTTGTGTTTACTCGTGCTTGAGAGTTCGTTTCGGGACCAGAAGCACACGCTGTAAGAAGCGAGCTTAATGTAAAGAGTAGTATTTTATAACGGCTTAGGTGCTTCATTAATTCTTCCTAAAAGGCTGAGTCAGCATTTTATCAATTCGTTGCTCTTGAGGCTCTCGGAAAACACCAATACCAATGTTCATCCCTTGATGACCCAACTTTGGTTGCTCTATGTAGCTACCAAATAGGCGATCCCAGATAGATAGGCAAAAGCCATAGTTGGAGTCGGTTTCTTGTCTTATGGTGGAGTGGTGGACCCTGTGCATATCAGGTGTCACTATCCACTTGCGAAGCATTCGGTCTACTAACAAAGGTAGGCGCATATTGCTGTGATTAAACATGGCGCTGGCATTGAGTACGACCTCAAAGATGATAACTGCAACCGGTGGCACACCGAGGGCGATGACTATGCCTATCTTTATCCACATGGACAACCAGATCTCAATGGGGTGAAAACGAGCGCCAGTGGTAACGTCAATGTCTTGGTCTGCGTGATGGACTTTATGTAGGTTCCACAGCGCAGGTAGCGTGTGAAATAAACGATGCTGCCAATAGATGGCACAATCTAGTGCTATTACAGCAACCGCAGTGGCGATAGGTAAAGGGACAGACAACCAATACAGCAACCCAATTTGGTTTTGCTCAGCCCATAGTGCGGCCTCTACGGCTAATAAAGGCATGGTAATCATCAAAATCACTGAGTTAACCCCGGTTAAACCGAGGTTGTTTAACCAACGAAAACCTTTTGGCTGCGTCAGTGGACGCTTGGGTTTAAGAGCCTCTATTAGTGCACAAATACATAGCACCGCTATAAAAACACTCAACCTTATGGATGCAACGTCCATTAATTATTTTTCTCCAAGGTGATGACAATTCTGGTGTGCTTCATTACTCTTACTTCCTTTTACGCAGTAGGGCGAAAAATGCGTGTACATGCCGTTCATAAACTCGTTGAGTACAGACTGAAACAATCCACTAAGCCCTTTAGTGCCAGAGGCTCCAAGGTAGATCGTTGCCCACATTGCCGCATTGCACAACAGTATTGTATCTGTGCTCATCAGCCCAAAGCTCACACTGGCTTTGCATCCTTGTTGATATACTCGGACAACGAAGTGCTAAAACCGAGCAATACTGGGCGACTCATTGCCGATATTTGTGGTGACGTCCATGCATATCAATGGAACCGTACTGAGCCTGATGCGCAGATGCTATCTCTACTACAAGATACAAGGTATCAGCCCATTCTGATATTTCCAGAAAATTATCTATTTGATTCTAATGAGCTTGTTCCAGATGATAGGCAAAGCTTTGTTCAGGATAAAATGCCGCTGTTTATTTTTCTAGATGCCAGTTGGCGTGAGGCGCGTAGGATCTATAGAAAGTCAGAGTATCTGCATCATTTACCTGTTGTGTCTATTCAACCAGAAAAAATCTCTGAATATGTAATGAGAAAATCAGAACATGAACAACATCTCGCCACTTGCGAGGTTGCTTCGCTTGTTTTTCAAGAGTTTGGATTAATCCTTGCGAGTGATGAACTGCAATCTTGGTTCGAAGTGTTCAAAGAAAGCTACATGCTGAGCAAAACTCGAGAAAAGAGAGATTTTAGCCGCCCAATACTCAATCAGTATTTATCAAAGTAGGGTTTTTAGTTACATCTTCGAGCGTAGTTTAACCGAATAGACTGATCGGGCTGTATTTTATGGCAGTCATCACGGTATGTATGCCATAAGATCTGGATAATACGAATTATTTTTCAATGAATTATACGGTTTAGTTTAGGAGATAACTGATGTTTTATGGCTTTGATGTGGGCGGCACTAAGATTGAATTTGGTGCGTTTAATGAGAGTCTGGAGCGTTTAGCGACAGAACGAGTGCCAACACCTGGTGATGACTATGCAAAGCTAGTTGAAACATTGGCAGGTTTGGTAGAAAAATACGATGCGCAATTTGGTGTAGAGGGTCTTATCGGCTTTGGTCTTCCAGGTATGGAAGATGCAGAAGACAATACTATTTTGACGGTAAACGTACCAGCAGCAAAAGGTAAGCCTTTACGCGCTGATCTTGAAGCTCGAATTGGCCGCAGCGTCAAGATCGAAAATGATGCGAATTGTTTTGCGCTGTCTGAAGCATGGGATGATGAACTAAAAGATGAAGAGTCGGTAATGGGCTTGATTCTTGGCACTGGTTTCGGTGGCGGTATCATTCATGAGGGTAAGGTTTTCTCTGGTCGTAACCACGTAGCAGGTGAGGTGGGTCATACCCGTCTTCCTATCGATGCATGGTTCCACTTGGGTGAGAACGCGCCTTTGCTAGGCTGTGGTTGTGGTAAGAAGGGTTGCTTAGACAGCTATCTATCTGGTCGTGGCTTCGAGCTAATCTACGCTCACTACTTTGGTGAAAAGAAGAAGGCTATCGACATCATCACCGCTTATAACGAGGGTGAAGAAAAAGCGGTTGAACACGTAGAGCGCTTTATGGAGTTGCTAGCAATCTGTTTTGCCAACATCTTTACGGCTTACGACCCGCATGTGGTTACTCTTGGCGGCGGTCTATCAAACTTCGAATTGATTTACGAAGAAATGCCTAAGCGTATACCTAAGTATTTAATGCCAGTGGCTAAGTGTCCTAAGATCATCAAGGCGAAACACGGTGATTCAGGTGGCGTACGTGGCGCAGCATTCCTAAATATTCGATAATCTTATCCCTTAGATCATCAAATAGAAAAGAGCACTTCGGTGCTCTTTTTTTGTCTAAAGATTCGCCCATAGATTGATCAGATGAATATGAATTGTTAAGTATCCTGTTCTGTTTATTCTATAAATGTAATTTTCGGTTCTTTTCACAGCAAAAATCTACAAATATTGGCGCTACTTTGCTATAAACACGCTTCAAATTTTCATGCCTGCTGAGAAGCAGTGAACAGGGGAATCATTTAATGAGACTTGCACACAAACGAAACGTGCAGATGAAGCTGCAAAAGCGCATCAAAACGAGCACTAAAACTGCTGCTTCTAAGACAGTGGTTAAAGCTGAAACAAAAGCAGCATTAATGACTGCAACCGTTGAAGTTAAGGTTGAAAACAATGCAGAAGCGAAGGCTTCAGACATTGCACTTACTCCAAAGCAACAACAGGTATTGGATATCGTTGTCGCTAACGCTGAAGGCATTAACCCTAAAGGGATTGGCTTAGAGGCAGGACAAGAAGAATCTAAAGCGGCTTCTTGGGCAACTGGCGCACTAAAAAAATTACTGACTGAGCATCTTGTTCAAAGAGAACAGTTGTCAGGAAATAAGGTTATCTACAAGGCTTTATAGTTTGAGCTTACGATACTAAGGTCAACAGACCCTAACAATGCCTCGATAAGTCGGGGCATTGTTGTATTTGGGGGAAGGTAATACCAATAGTAGTCAATAACTGATCATCCTAGCTTGTTAAAACACTCGATAACGGCATTAGAATTTTGGATTGTAGAATAACGACTTATCAAAAAGTTCTGCCTTGTTATCCAACATTTTCCCTACGCTATTTCTGACCACTTACTTACTGTGATTGGTATAACAATTGCGTCTTGGGTTAGATAAATTATCAAATTTGCGGGCTCCTGTGTATTTATACAGTGCCTGAATGAGACCCAATAAAAAGGGACCGTTAGGCCCCTTATGTTATTTTTTGCCAATCGGCTTGTTCTCTTTTGGTTTTAGCGTGATCTTGCCAAAGCCCAACTTTCTGAAGTAGTTGTCACGATAATCACGAACAGCTTTAGTATCAGAAACCGCTTCAATTTGTTGTTCCATCTTCAGGAACTCTTTCAGATCGATTCCCTCAGCTTCCGCTACCGCTTCATGAATATTGCGGTGTTCCTGATAAGAGAACAGTAGTTCTTTGTGTTCTTTGTTGTATACGTATTGAATCGTTCTTGCCATTGTATTCTCTGTTTAGTATTCGACGAATCATCGATGGTTAAGCTGGTTGTGAACTCACAGCAATGCGCGGTGGAGTAATGCCGTTCTTCTTGAACTCTTTCATTACACGCAGTGTGATATCAGTTTCGAACAGTTTCTCATATCCCGTATCGACAACATAGGCCTTACAGGTCAATTGTATCGCTAAATAGTTCTCAGTGATGGTTTGTTTGACTAAAACAACAACGGGTTTAGGAAGATGTATGTATCGGCTCGATGAAGCGGCCTCTTGTATCAGGTTTCTTGCTAGGTCTATGTCCTGATCCATTCCGATAAAGAAGGGGATAACTACTTGCATATCCAATGCACCGTAGTTGCCACTGACGGTGACTTCATTCAAGAATTTGTTATTAGGAATGGTAATGATGTCATCATTCAGGGTTCGCATTCGTACTGAGCGCAATCCAATGGTAATAATGTCGCCATAGTTCCCTTCAAAGGTGACACGGTCACCCACTTGGAAGGGACGGTCGATCATTACCGTTAAGCCTGCGATAAATGAAGCCGCTAGATCCTTTAAGGCAAAGCCCACCGAAACCGCAAGCGTACCGCCAATCAGTGCCAATATATGGTCGTTGATTCTGAAGCTGATCATGAACACCACAATACCGGCCGTGATGTAGATGAAAAACTGCAGGAAGGACTGTGCTTTTTGCAAAAGCATTCGGTACTGAACGAACTGAGTACTAACACTATCCACTATAGAGTCGATGAATCTTAGCAGTAACCAAGTACAGGCAATGATCAATACAGAAAATAGTACACCGCCCCAACGAACCAAGCTTGCAAAGTCCTGAATAGCGGTAACATCTGGCACTTCTTGCATTGCGAAAGAGAGACTACTGAAAGTAGTGATGAAAACAAGGAACAAAATTCTTAGCATATTATTTTACCAGTAGATGCTGACGGTGAAGGACATTAGTAACGTGGCGATACCAGTGATCTGAAATCTTTGCCTTATCGTCACTCCATTCAATGTAGCCACGGCTTTGGAAATAACGCAGAGTTCCTAATACTTCAGAGAGACTCAGCTGAGTACACTCAGACAGTTCTTCTTGGTTTGCCACTTCTAATTGAACAATTGAGCGAAGCACTGCCAACATAGGTTTTGGCATTTTTTCTAGCTCTTCAGATTCAGGTGCTCTAAATAACCTAACCACTATGCTGTCATCACTTTTATTGCGACGTAAAGACAATCTAAAGAATCTAAGGGCTACCGTTGGATTGCCATCGGCGTAGTGCCAAAGGATTCGATAGAAGCCATTTCGAGCACGGTCTTCTTCACTGATATTGTCGTGATCCCACTGTTTTGGTACCACAAGTCCCTCAAACGAGAGTCGATATTCATCTGATTGGTTGATTCGGGATTCCAATAGTTGAGAAACTTGCGCCTCGTTCCAGTTTGGAAGAAAAGAAACCCAATCAAACAACAATCTTTCTCCGCGAGCTCTATCTACAAAACGCCAACTCGCTTTCTCGATAGCGAGTACAGCGCGGTGGTTCTTCTTAGAACGACGTAATAGGTTAGTAAACCTAATTAAGCCATTGAGTCCACCCACCATAGGTTTTACTAAGCGCTGACCGTTATCAAGGGCAATGAGGTAGCTTTCATTACTTTTTCGAAGGTGGTTAAGGATTTGTATCTCGCCAGCTTCTCGATCAAGGCCTAATTGCTCGGCAAACTCTTGGATAAGTTCTGAATAACCCGCATAAGGGCAGTTGAGATAGATAGGCGTGGCATTCTTGACCTTATGAAGCAACTGTTTAAGGAAGGTAGTTGTGCCAATACCGCGCTCACCGGAAATAACACACACAGCAGGGTTGTTAGACAGTACGTATCGAGAGACCTGTTTGAACTCATCCGTTGCGTAGTCAATCAAGGTGCTGTCTTCGTGTCCTGGTGTAATGTACTTGAAGGTTTCGTCACCCTTAATGCGAACAAAGTTTTGTGAGTGCGCTTCACTTTCATTTTGTTTAGCGACTTCAATTTTGAAGAGGTAGGCGAGACCTTGACTGAAGAAGGTAAAATTCGACAGTTTGGCAACGATCATGCCCTGACATGTTGCGGTGAAAATCCAAATAATACCCAATACGGTGGCGATGATATTGAGCAGAAAGGTATTCTCATTCTTTTCAGCCCAAACAATCCATAGGGGTTTCTCTGGCATTTTTGCAATGCGACGGAAAACAATAGGTCGCCACTTACGCAAAACATTGATGGTAATAAGTACAAACCAGAAGAACACCAAACTAGATATCCAGTAATAAATGGTGCCTTTACCCACCATTCGCTGTGAAATCTGCAGGAATACGCCAACAAAGATAAAGCTCCATACATACCAACGTATCGTAGACAATCGAAGTGCGACGATTTCTTTACTGGAAGTGCGGCTGTTGCGGTAAGCGAATTCTAGAATAAAGCTAATCGCAATCGAGCCTCCTAAGATCCACCATGTGAAAATCTCTAGGACAATAAGCTGACTTAAACTTGGTATTGTAGAGAGCACACGCAGCGATAGAGTGATGGCAATAAGTACCGCTATAGCGCGATTTGCTCGACTGATATACCAAACCAAACGCATCCATAGAGGAGGACGAGTGCCATATTCTGTTTGTGCATTTTTGAAGGCTTCAATAAATCGCTTACTGTTGGCTAGCCACCAAGTCAGCACAAAGTAGATAAATAGAACCTTAATTACCGCCCACATCAAAGGGATCGGAGAAATAAAGATATCTTTGAGCAGCGCTTTAAAGCTGCGTATTTGCAGATGAAATAGAAACTCGCCGTTTAAACGCGTGATATACCACTCTTGCTTAAACTGAATCACACCAGACGGGCCAAAACCAGCAACTAAGTCTTTGGTAGAACTACTGGCGAGCCTTAGTAGCTTAGCCTTACTTTTACCTAAGCTACTTAGTGTCAGCCAAGAACGTTCAGCTATTTGCCAGTTTTCATCAGTGCTGTCGTCACTATAGGTGTTAATCTGCTCGTCGAACTGGTCAGCGTGTTTACGTTGCTCTGTAATGACCGCTTCCATCAACTGATTGACCTTGTCTCGATCCGCTCGCGACATAAACAGTGGCTCTGGCAATGTATCTATCTCTGTAGCAATGCTGATAGACACTTTGTCGATATTCGGTTCATCTGCTAAATCGTATTCCCAATTGGCATGAGCGCCAAAAGAAAATAAAGCGAGCAGCAGAGGAAGGAAGAATAGTTTTGAACGCATGATTCTCTCTTGTCGGTTTGATTCCTTGAAAAGTTTAGTGCAGAGAATGTGTTTCACGAAATTTTTTGTGAAAAAACATTGAATTAGAGGTAAAACATTTCACTAAAAGATGCGATCTCAGTCTCTTTATTTACCCCTTGTATGAATGTTAATCTTTATTAACAATTCATTAGCAATTGCTTTGGGGCCTCTATTATGAACTTTCCATACAAAAACATAGTCGTGTTAACCGGTGCTGGTATCTCAGCGGAATCGGGAATCCAAACGTTTCGAGCTCAAGATGGGCTTTGGGAGAATCATCGTATTGAAGACGTTGCAACACCAGAAGGCTTTGCTAAAGATCCCGTGTTGGTGCACTCTTTTTACAATATGCGCCGCCAGAAACTCTTGTCTGAGTCTATTCAGCCAAATGCGGCACATAAAGCGTTGGGGCGTCTTGAAGAGATGTTGGATGGAACTGTCACGGTAGTGACGCAGAACATCGATAACCTTCACGAAAGGGGCGGGACCAATAACATAGTGCATATGCATGGTGAATTACTGAAGGCTCGTTGCAGCGAATCAGGTCAAGTGGTTGAACAACTGACAGACCTTAATGATGGTGATCTGTGCCATTGTTGTCAGATACCTCATCAAATGCGACCGCATATTGTTTGGTTTGGAGAGATGCCGCTGCAAATGGATAGAATCTATGCCGCGATAGAAGAGGCGGATCTTTTTGTTTCTATCGGTACATCAGGGGTGGTTTATCCGGCAGCAGGTTTTGTGCATGATGCGAAAATGCACGGCGCGCACACCATAGAAATCAACCTAGAGCCGAGTGCGGTGCAGAGCGAGTTTGAAGAAAAGCGCTATGGCCCTGCAGGTGTTGAAGTGCCTAAATTGGTCGAAGAGTTGCTCTCGTAAACCAAAGTGTATTAGCGCCTTTTAACGTCTAGGAATAGTTGTTCGTATTTCAGGCGACTGTCAGGTGAATTGAGCTTGAAGTGACCATTTTCAATAGTCTCAGCAGATAGCAATTGCAGTCGTTGGCCCTCTATAGAAAGGCCATCAATCACAGGGGTTAAGCCTGAGTAAAGTGAAATTTGTGACTGAACGGTCTTATGCATAAGGAAATTCATTAGCAAAAGCGCGTCTTCTTCTGCGTCGCTGTCAATGTTCATAGACAGGGCATAGGCATCTAAAATAGCGCCTTCAGTAGGCCACTCAATTGCGATGTCCGCATCTTCTAGGCTGCCAATATACGCGTGGTCATTACTCAATATACCAACAGAGACTTGTCCCGATAGAAAATGCATCTCTGGGTCTTCTTTTGATAGGAAGGCCGCATTATTTCGCATATCGAGGAGCCATTGTTTTGATTGTTCTAGTTGCTTGTCGGTTGCATTGTTGATGGGATGACCCATGGCCAGAAGTGCAATAGAGACCAGTGTTTGAGCATCATCTAAAATGAGAAGTTGCCCAGTCCACTGTTCATCATGAAGATCAACCCATTGTGAAAGCATCGAGGGTGGCAACATTTTAGAGTTGGTCGCTATACCGACACCTTGAACCATCAAAGGCACTGAGTATTGGTAATGTTGGGCAAGTTCGACTCGATTTAACTCGGGTTTAATCTTGCTTGCGTTGGACAGCGAGCCTTTTGCTAGCGGCTTAAAGTGGCTCACGAGTTCTGTTTGTGCTGGGAAATAGCTGTACGGAATTAACGTAAGATCTACGGCGGAATAATCTCGTCTACTGATATGTTGTGGGGTGTCTATATTATAAACACGTTGCTCTACGATGATACCCGTTTGAGCGGTAAACTCAGATAGAACAGACGGCGGGATCAGATTGTTGGGTAGATAGATACTGACGGCACGCGCAGTGATACTATCTACAGATTCTTCTTCAAGCGGCTGCTCTGATTTAGAAAAAACAGAAAAGCTAAAGAATAAGGATAGAAGGCCGAAGGTCTGAGTAATTCGCATTAGTAGAGCCATAGTTGTAACGTTAGCTTTCCCTTAAGTATCTTTTAGGGCGCGAGTATAACAGAAGCGCAACGGTTTGCACTTAAAGAGGTTTCGTACGATTCACGCCACGATTTTGAGATGTTGAAAATTTGTACGAGAAATGGTGCAGATGGTTTGTTTGTATGCTCAAAACAGAGTTAAGTGATAGGACCTTATGCTTAGGACTATGCCGTAACGCCAGTTTACAGGTATACTTGCGCCAGAATATTTTCTTTTAAAGGCAAGGACCTAAAGATTCAATGAGCGATCCGATAGAGAAAAACTTCAACCTTGGTGGTAGCGTAGAAAAGGCACTGGCTGGGGACTTTGAATTAAAGCCCATCAGTGTGATTAGTGAAGCATGGCAACTGACGATGCGTAACTTTTTGACTTTTTCTCCCGCTGTTATCCTTCTTATCGCCATCCAAGCTGCCATTTTTATCGTTGCACTTAAACTGCAAATTGGTGATCTCTCAGCAATCTTAGTTATGTTTCAAGACCCTGAGTCTTTGCAGCCTGGCATCTTTCAATCGATCTTTGTGGCGAACTTTAGCTATGAAGTGGTAGCAGCGCCTATCTATGCTGGCGTTGCGTTGATGGCAATGAGTCATGCGGCAGGCCTGAGAACCGAGACCAGACACATCACCAAAGGTTTGCCCTTTATGATGCCTGTAATTCTGGTCACTATGCTCAATCTATTGTCTCAAGCAATTGCTGGAGCATTACTGCCGTTCTTATCTCTTTATCTTTCTCTTGCCTTTAGTAATGCGGTTTTATTGGTCTGTGAGAAGCGTCTGACCCCAGTTAAAGCCCTATGGACATCGATGCGCGCAGTGAATAAACGCATCTTCTCTATTGCGGTTATCTATCTTGTGACCATGTTTGCATTTGTTGCTGGCATGATGCTGTATGGTCTAGGTCTAGTTATCGCTGTACCGTTTTTCTTCCATGCAAAAGGTATTATCTACCGCAATATGTTTGGTATTCGCTTGCAGGTTGTTGCCACACAACAAGATGCACCAAAGCAAGAGACGGAGCAAGATGAGCATATTGATGAGTCTGACGATGACAACACCCCTCCAACATCGGGTACCCCTCGAGGTGGCTCAAACACATTTGATGCATAGGAAAATCGCTTAAAATGAAATGTCGTATATTGACCGCGGCGCTTTTGGTCATGGGCCTAAATACAGCACAGGCCGAAGAATACATGTTTACCTACAGCAAGCTGTATTCGCCATTAAAACACAATCTGAAAGAGCCACAACAAGACGTCAAAGTAGGGCTCTTCTTTACAAACTTTGAAACCAAACAACCTTGTTCAATAAATAAGGCTTGGATGGAAAAAGAAGAACACTTTGAAGAGTTGACTATCAGTGAGAACGGAGAGGTGAATGTGCCTCTAGATAGTAACCTTAAGAGTGCCAATCCTTTAGTTTATATTCACACGCAAAAAGACGCGCGTTGTGATTACTCTTTGGTTGTCTTAACAAAAGAGCCTTTGAAAGGAGAAGTAGGGTATGCAGAGTTAGAGAGTAAAACCTCTCAAATGAAAACTGTGCTTGGCGGTCTAGGTGGTATGTTCTCGAGCTGGTTTACTCCAGATATTGAAGGCGTAACACTTGAGTTCACCCCGGATACTGTTAAGCAAATCATGCTTTCAAATGGCAAGGCTGTCCCGGTCAACGAACAAGGAAAAGCCATCCTTAAGTTAGAGGATTTGAGTGACGGTGTCACGGCTAATATATCTGAGCAAACTCAACGGGTTATGCCATACATTCAACAGTAATGCAGATACAAAAAGGCCGGAGCAATTTAGTCTCCGGCCTTCTTTTATTCGGTTGGTAATTATACCAATCGTAGTAATACCAATCGTACTAAATAACTGGTCATCCTAGCTTGTTAAAATACTCGATAACGGCGTTAGAATTTTTCATTGTAGAATAATGACTTATCAAAAAGTTCTGCCTTGTCCTCGAGAATTTTTCCTACGCTATTCCTGATCACTTACTTAGTGTGATTGGTATAAATAACTGATCATCCTATCTTGTTAAAACACTCGATAACGGCGTTAGAATTTTTGATTGTAGAATAACGACTTATCAAAAAGTTCTGCCTTGTTATCCAGCGTTTTTCCTACGCAATTTCTGACCACTTACTGTGATTGGTATTAAACGTTAGTTACGTCTAACTGAAGCTTAGGGTCAAACTCCATTGGTTCATTTTCTGTCGTTGCTACAGGCATCTCTTCTTTATCAAAACCAATATCACCGCCATTGATCACGCCAGAATCTTGGTCAACCGATTTAAAATCGAACAAATCAAAGTCTGCTAGATGGCTAGGTACTACGTTTTGCATAGCACGGAACATGGTTTCTATACGGCCTGGGAATTGCTTGTCCCAACCGTTTAGCATCTGCTTGATATTTTGACGCTGCAAGTTTGGCTGTGACCCACAAAGGTTACACGGAATGATAGGGTATTCGCGCATATTGGCAAACTTGATGATGTCTTTTTCACGACAGTAAGCCAATGGACGGATTACAACGTGCTCGCCGTTATCTGAAACCAACTTTGGTGGCATTGCCTTCATCCTACCGCCATGAAACATGTTCAAGAACAGTGTTTCTATGATGTCATCACGGTGATGGCCAAGGGCAATTTTGGTTGCGCCAAGCTCTTTGGCTGTACGATACAAGATACCGCGACGCAGACGTGAGCAAAGAGAGCAGGTTGTTTTGCCTTCAGGGATCTTGTCTTGAACGATAGAGTAGGTGTCTTCTTCTACAATCTTATATTCAACACCAAGAGTCTCTAGATATTCTGGAAGAATATGGTCAGGGAATCCTGGTTGCTTTTGGTCAAGATTAACAGCAATCAACGAGAAATCGATTGGAGCACTCTTCTTAAGGCTCATCAAGATCTCAAGCATAGTAAAGCTATCCTTGCCTCCAGATAGACAAACCATAATGCGATCGCCTTCTTCAATCATGTTGAAGTCTCTGATTGCGTTGCCTGTGTCACGACGAAGACGCTTTTGCAACTTGTTAAAGTTGTATTGTTGGGCCTTGGTGCGCTCTTGAACTTGTTCGCTCATTTAACTATCCGGATCTTGATTAAAAAGAGAGTGCGTATGATACGGATATTCTAGGCAGTTTCCAGTGAAAAAACCGCGAACATAAAAAAGCGGTGTTGCCACCGCTTTAACTATGAACTTGTTTGATCATTTACTGAAGCTAACTGCCGTGCGGATCCAGTGGGCTTACATAACCGCTCGGTTTGAGAGCCAATACGTCACAATTAATTTCATCAATGATGTTTTCCGCTGTGTTACCTAGGAATACCGCTGACAAGCCAGTTCTACCAGAAGTACCAAGTACAACTAATCCAGCGCCAAGGTCTTTCACCGCTTTAGGTATAACATCTTGAGGTAAGCCTTGCTCAACAATGGTTTGCTCTTCCGCTATGCCATATTCTTGTCGAAGGGCTTTCATGCTTTTCAGGTGGTGACCGCGGACAGAATCGGTGTAGATGGTTGGATCAAACTCAGGTAATTCGACGGTGATGTTTGGAGGAGTGATAGGGTAAGAGTTGACTAAGTGCATCTCAGCATCAAGTCGGCTTGAGAGATCAAGTGCCTGTTCAACCATTCTGTGGTTGAGCTCAAGGTGAGCCTCATTCTCTGAACCAACGTGAACGGATACCACTACATGACCTTTCTCTGGCCAATCATGGTTTTTAACCAGCAGTACGGCACAAGGGCATTTTCGTAGTAGGTGCCAGTCTGTTGGGGTAAATAGCACAGATTCGAGAAGGTCATGTTGGCGTGTTGTTTTAACTACAAGCTCATAGTCTTTAGCAAACACTTCGCTGATGATGGCTTCATAAGGTCTGTTGTGCCAAACCACCTTAATATCGAGCTCAATGTGCTCATCATCTCTATAGGGTTCTGCGACTTCTTTCATCCATTGTTCACGTTGATGGATCACACCAGCGCGCATCGCATTTCTTTCATCAGGGGAGAGCATAGATGTCATTTCATACGAAAAGTCATATATTGCGAGGAAAAAAGTAATCTTACTTGGTGACTTACTTTTCTTTCCGATTTGCATGGCTCGAGCCAAGGCTGGCTGCTGCTCTGCGTCGATATTGGCAACAACCAGAATGTTGTTGTATATACTCATAGACCACCCGTTTCATTCTATTAACGATAAGTACAATATAACTCTACTGTGAAGAAAAGTGTTAGATTGCAATCTAAGATTAGACGAAAAAAGAGTGACTTATTAGTGATTTAGAAGAAAAAAATGAGGAATTTGAAGTGACTCAACTAAGAGTCACTTCAAAGAGTCGGTTAGCTACGGCTAGCGCCTGCTAATTTTGCGAGAGCATCGTGGTCGTTGATCGTAATGTACTTACCTTTAACAGCAAGAATATCTGATTTTTGGAAGCGACCTAATAGACGACTGATAGTCTCGACCGTTAGACCAAGGTAGTTGCCGATATCACCACGTGTCATGGTCAATCGGAATTCTCTTGGGCTGAAGCCACGCTGAGAAAAACGCTCAGATAGGTTATACAGGAAGGCCGCTAAGCGCTCTTCTGCATTCTTCTTAGAGAGAAGCAAAATCATATCCTGATCGCCTTTGATCTCACTGCTCATCAAGCGCATGATCTGCTGGCGCAGTTTTGGCATTTTACCTGACAAGTCATCAAGAATTTCATAAGGGATCTCACACACCATCGACGTTTCCAAAGCTTGTGCGAAGCTTGGGTGTGATTGCGTGTTGATCGCATCGAAACCAACCAAATCGCCCGCTAGGTGGAACGCGGTAATCTGCTCGTCGCCTTGTTCGGTAATTGTGTAGCTTTTGATTGTCCCTGAACGAATCGCGTACAAGGATTTCAACTCGTCACCAGCCTTGAAAAGCTCTTGGCTTTTCTGAATCGGCTTCTTGCGTTCAATGATCTGATCGAGTTGATCAAGCTCTGTATCATTCAGCGTAAATGGAATGCAAAGCTGTGAAATACTGCAATCTTGGCAATGAATAGCACAACCACCGGACTGTATACGCTTTGTTGCTGGTTTCTCAATATTAATCATATTTATTAGATTTACATATAATTGATTTACGTCAATATACTAGCACTTTCAACCCTAAATGGGTAGCCATATAAACGTTCGTTATATCAGATAGTTAACTAATTCATTTGACTAATTAGCTAACAAAAATATTGAGTACGTTGCATAAGCAATCATCAAACTTCCAATTATGCGACGAACGATAGGAGATCGAAAAAACTGAGAATACTTAGCGGAACCCGCGCCAATGAGAATCATTGCGGGTAGGGTGCCTAATCCAAAGCACCCCATAATTAGTAGGCCATTAGTTGCGCTGCCAGAGACCGCAGCCCAACTCAACATCGAGTAGACCATTCCGCAAGGAATCCAGCCCCACACCATACCAAAAGGGTAGGCATACCAAGGAGAGCGCAAAGGAATCATTTTAGTCGCAACAGGAGAGAGAAACTTCCATAAGTACTGTCCCATTTTTTCTATCTTTAAAAGTCCGTTCCACCATTGCGCCAAATACAAACCTAATAACAGAATCATCACAGCAGCGATGGCGCGCAATACGGTTAAAAAGTGGGTGGAATCAAAAACATTGACACTACTTGCGACTGTACCGCCAACGAGTGCGCCAATGACAAGATACGAGGATATGCGCCCAAAGTTATACAATAGAGTAATTTGGAACGAGCTCTGGCGTCCATTTAAAGCAACAGCGCTGGCTATTCCACCGCACATTCCCATGCAGTGACCTGCGCCGGCTAGTCCAATAAGAAAGGCACCTAACCAATCAATATTGCTCATTTCTCTTTCTTACTCTCGTCAGACGGAATGTCATCTTCTTCGAACAGGATGTTATGTCCTTGGCGATCAAGATCTTCAAACTGCTCCGACTTAACTGCCCATAGAAATACGGCCACCGCTATGGCGACCAGTACGATTGCTATGGGAATCAGAATGTATAGACTTTCCATGTTTATTTAGTAATCTCAGTGAGTTAGTAACTACGATGATGGAGCTTGCTGACATGCCCACCACGGCAATATAAGGCGCGACCAATCCGCAAACCGCTAGTGGCAGAATGAGTAGATTGTATCCAAGCGACCAAGCTAGGTTTTCTCTAATTATCTTACGAGTTTTAAGGGCAAGGGTGCGCGCCTCGATTAATTTATCTAACTTATCTCCCAAAAGTACCATATCCGCTGAGGATTTGGCGACATCAGTCCCGCCGCCCATTGCGACAGAAAGGTGGGCACCAGCAAGGGTCGGGGCATCATTAATACCATCACCGATCATGAGTGACACATCTTTCTTAGGGAGGCTATTGAAATAGTTGAGCTTTCCCTCAGGGCTTACACCAGCTTTGAGCTCGTCAATGCCTAACTGTTTGGCGACAGGCGCCGCATTCAGTTCGTTGTCGCCGGTAAGTAAGGTCGTGCGAATACCTAAGTTTTTAAGAGATTGAATGAAGCCTTGGCTGCTGTCTCTGATTGGGTCACTGTAAGTAAAGGTTGCCGCCAATTCATCATTGATAGACAGATAAACCGTATGCGGTGTGTTTGCAATTGTGCTGTCACAAACAAACTTATAACTGCCTATCTTACAATCTAGCAAATCCACTTTTCCGGTGAGACCAGAGCCTATATGGTTTTCTACCGCTTCAGCCGTTATTGACTCATCAATGTGTGGTCTAAACGCCACGGCGATAGGGTGGTTGGCGTGAGCTTCAAGGGCGGATGCAATTGCCAGCACCTGTGATTTTTGCCACTGTCCAAAAGTCGTTACGCTAGCGAGCGATACCTTTCCTTCAGTGAGCGTGCCTGTTTTATCGACGATGACGTGATTGATCTTACATAGTGTCTCAATGGCATGCGACTTTCGTAATAATATGCCAAGGTCGCCCATTCTTGAGGTTGAACAAGTAATGGCGGTTGGCGTCGCTAACGAAAGGGCGCAAGGGCATGTGGCAACCAATACGGCCAACATGATCCAAAATGCGTCTTCAGGTTGGTTCTGCTGCCAATAGAAGTAGGTGCAGGCAGAAATAATCAAGATTGCGGCTACGAAATAACGGGCTACAACATCCGCTATTTCAGCGATCTTTGGCTTGGTTGCCTGTGCTTCATCCTGAAGCCTAACAATATTGGCAATCATGCTTTCTTGTTTGCGACAGGCAACTTCTAAAGTAAAGGTTTGCTCACCGTTGATAGTGCCGGCATACACTGTTTCGCCAGTACTTTTCTTAACGTGCAAAGACTCTCCGGTCAGCATCGATTCATCGACGAATACCGCTTTATCCAGTACATAGCCATCGGCGGGAACGTGTTCACCCGCTAGCACTCGCACACGGTCTCCGATGCTTAGGGTTTTAACCGGCACCTGGTTGCCATCTTCTAGTGTCGCCATAGCAGGGACAAGCTTTAGTAAGTTGGCACTGGCCGCGGCTGCCTTGCGACGTGCTCGCATCTCGAGAAATCTTCCGAGTAATAAGAAGAAGGTAAACATTGAGATGGATTCAAAAAACACTTCGCCACTTTGTGTAAAGGTAGCGATTAAACTTGCGAAGTACGCAAAAATTAAGGCAATAGAAACGGGTACGTCCATACCGAGTGTTCTGGCTTTTAAGCTTCGCCATGCATTCATGTAAAAGGGCAGAGCAGAATATAGCAGAACAGGTGTAGCGAAAATCAGACTGACAATTCTGAAATAGTGTTTAAACTCAGGCTCTAAGTTACCGAATACCTCAAGATACAAAGCCACGGCCAGCATCATGACCTGCATGGTTGCCAGTCCCGCAATACCGAGCTTGTATAGGTATTGCTTCATCGCTCGATAATAGGTTTCTTCTTGTTTATCGGCTTCGAAAGGGGCTGCTTTGTACCCTAGTTTATGGATCGCGCTCAGTAATTCACTCAGCTTGGTTTGTGTTTTATCCCAAGACAATAGGGCTCTATGAGTGGCGGTATTGACGTGAATACGAACCACGCCCTTGTGTGCATTCATTTTCTTTTCAATTAGCCAAGCACAGGCGGCGCAAGATACCCCTTCGAGTGACAACGTCACTTCCGAGGTGTTTTCATCATTGCGTACAAACTCGGATTGCACTTGCTCGTTGTCGTAATGGATCAACGATTGCAACTGTTCAGGAACGAGATCGACTCGCTCTGCTTTCTCTGTACGGTATTGATAGTAAGAGCTTAAACCACTATCTACGATAGTCTGTGCCACGGATTCACAACCAGGGCAACACATCTCTCTCGATTCTTTTAGAATCGTGACGCGATAGTTCGTGTTCTCTGGTACATCTTCACCGCAGTGATAACACGATTTTTCCATAATAATCAGTTCATTAATGGTGCTGGAGTGGAACTAGGGAAGGTCATTCGACCTTGAATTAGCCATTGCTTATCATGCGGGCGCAGTTCAATAAACCATGGGCCTTGCAGTGGTTCGTCTAAGTGAATCTTGTACGTGCCAGAAGGATTGGCCGTCGCGAGATAGTCAAAGTCTCTGTCAGGTAATGTACGGTGGGAAAACTCGATATTGAGAGCAGGGAAGTTACTGAGCTCACCTTTGTTTAGCTCAATGACGATATCACTATCACTAGAGTATACCATTGCAGAAAGGTTGAGATCTTGAGCCACACTGACCTTAGACAGGTCTATGTTGATGCCTTTGCCTTTTTTATAGTAATCCTCTGAAACCAGCGAAACGGTATGTTGAGATAAGATATAAACGCGAAAAAGTGTGCCGAATACGGTGGTTAAGATCAAAAGAAGTATGAACCAAGCCCAAAAATGCTTATACCAAGGCTTTACCATAAAAAAGTTCTCTAATTGAAAAATGAAAGGATGATTGTAAAGAAAAGTCAGCCCCTATGGGTAGGGGCTGTTATTGAGTTGTTACTATTTATCTTGGTTGCTCAGGCTCCACACGTAAGCTGAGACAAGTTGTACCTTCTCTTCGCCTAGGATGTCTTTCCAAGCAGGCATAACGCCCATACGACCGTTAGTTACCGTTTCGGTCACTGCCGCTCTTGAGTCACCATACAGCCAATTGTTATCAGTTAGATCAGGTGCGCCAACAGCAGGGTTGCCTTTACCATCTGTACCATGACATGCAGCACACACTACAAAGCGCGATTTACCTGCCGCTGCTTCACGAGCATTCACCTTACGGCCCGATAGTGAAAGGGTGTAACTAACGACTTCTTTAACGCCGTCTTCTCCTAACACATCAATCCAAGCGGGCATCTCGCCAATTCGACCGTCCATTACCGTTGAAACGATCGCTTCAGGCTCCCCGCCATACAGCCATGCGTTATCCGTTAGGTTAGGGAAGCCGAGCTGACCACGCGCATCAGAACCGTGACACTGAGAACAGTTTTGTAGGAACAAACGTTGACCTACTTTTACTGCTTCTTCGTTAGCTGCGATTTCAGGGATAGGGCGCAAGCCACTACCGTTGTCGGTCATCGCAAGCTTGCTGAATGCTTCGCCAAAGTAGGCATCAGCATCTTCCAACTCTTTTGCGTATTGAACCAATTGCTTGTTCTCTTGAGAACGAGCGATAGAGGCTCGAGACTCTTCAATGCTGGTTACCGTTTGGTCAGAACTCTGCCAGCCTAATAGGCCTTTATAGTTACCAAGACCTGGGTAAAGCGCAAGGTAGACAATCGCGAAGATGAAAGTGGAAATGAACAAGTACGTCCACCACTTAGGCAAATCATTGTTGAGCTCACGAATACCATCGTATTCATGTCCCATGTCATCGCCTGGATCAACACCCATTTTGTCCTTAACACACCAGCGAAGGATGATAGCAACACCTACCAAGGTCCCTACGGTGATGAAGGTAATCCAAAGACTCCAAAATGTAGTCATTATTTAGTCTCTCCTTGCTGGTCTTTCTTCGGGCTTTGTTCGTCCGCAAATATAAGATTTGCGTCCTCTTCGAAGCGAGCCTTGCGGTTTTTACCGAAAGCCCACCACACAACGCCGCCAAAGCAGACAAATAGTAGAATTGTCCAGATGCTGTGAATAACACTGATATCCATATTCACTCCTTACTTCATCGCATGGCCGAGAGACTGAAGATAAGCAATCAGAGCGTCCATCTCTGTTTTGCCTGCTACGTCTTGAGACGCAGAAGCCACTTGCTCGTCAGTATATGGTACGCCAAAGTTGTTCTTGAAGATCTCTAGTTTCTTCTGCGTTAGTTTGCCGTCCAATACGTTTTCTTCTAACCAAGGGAAGCCAGGCATGTTTGATTCAGGCACAAGCTCACGGGGATTAATCAGGTGAACACGATGCCATTCATCAGAGTAGCGACCGCCTACACGAGCCAAATCAGGACCAGTACGTTTAGAACCCCAAAGGAAAGGGTGCTCCCAAACACTTTCACCCGCAACAGAGTAGTGACCGTAACGCTCTGTTTCAGAACGGAATGGACGAATCATTTGGCTATGACATACGTTACACCCTTCACGGATGTAGACATCACGACCTTCCATCTCTAGTGCAGAGTACACGCGCAGGTTCTGTACAGGCTCTGTGGTTTGCTTTTGGAAAATCAATGGAGTGATCTCTACCAATGCCCCCAAGCTGATTGCAAATACAATCAGAATTGCCAGTAGTCCAACGTTTTTCTCAACTAGCTCGTGGCGATTTTTTGGATTATTAGCCATATCAAATCTCCTATTGTGCTGGTTGAGGAACAGCTTTAAGACTGTCCTTTGGTGCAGCGATGGTCTTGTAGGTGTTGTACGCCATTAGGAACATACCTGCCAAGAAGATAGCGCCGCCGATGAAGCGAACCGTGTAGTACGGGTAAGACGCTTGCACAGATTCAACGAAGCTGTAGGTTAGAGTGCCGTCTGGGTTAACACTGCGCCACATCAGGCCTTGCATTACGCCAGAGATCCACATTGCTACGATGTAAAGTACGGTACCAACAGTCGCTAACCAGAAGTGAACGTTGATCAGGCTTACTGAGTACATACGCTCTTGACCGAACAGCTTAGGAACAAGGTGATATACCGAACCGATAGAAACCATTGCAACCCAACCTAACGCACCAGAGTGTACGTGACCAATAGTCCAGTCGGTGTAGTGAGACAGTGCGTTAACCGTTTTAATCGACATCATTGGTCCTTCAAAGGTAGACATACCGTAGAAAGACAATGAAACGATTAGGAATCGCAAGATTGGGTCATAGCGCAGTTTATGCCAAGCACCAGACAGCGTCATGATACCGTTGATCATGCCACCCCAAGATGGAGCAAACAGAACAAGGGACATCACCATGCCTAGAGACTGAGTCCAGTCTGGCAATGCTGTGTAATGAAGGTGGTGCGGACCAGCCCAAATGTATAGAGACACTAGAGCCCAGAAGTGAACGATAGAAAGACGGTAAGAATAAACAGGTCGTTCAGCTTGCTTAGGTACGAAGTAGTACATCATACCAAGGAAACCAGCAGTCAAAAGGAAACCAACAGCGTTATGTCCATACCACCACTGAATCATGGCATCGACGGCACCGGAGTACATCGAGTATGACTTCATTGGAGAGACAGGAATTGCCATGCTGTTTACGATGTGCAATACCGCAACAGTAAGGATAAAGGCTCCAAAGAACCAGTTGGCGACGTAAATATGCGATGTCTTACGCTTAACCATAGTTCCGAAGAACACGATTGCATAAGCTACCCAAACGATAGCGATGGCGATATCGATTGGCCACTCTAGTTCTGCGTACTCTTTGCCGGATGTAAATCCTAAAGGCAATGAAATAGCAGCGGATAAAATAATCGCTTGCCAACCCCAGAAGGTGAATGCCACTAAAGGACCACCAAATAGGCGCGCTTGACAGGTACGCTGAACCACATAATAAGATGTGGCAAAAAGGGCGCTTGTACCAAACGCAAAAATAACCGCATTAGTATGAAGCGGTCGTAGACGAGAGTAGGTTAACCACGGCGTATCAAAGTTAAGCTGTGGCCAAACCAACTGAGCGGCAATCAAAACACCCACACCCATGCCGACAATACCCCAAAGAATGGTTACCAGGGTAAATTGACGAACAACGGTGTAGTTGTAGTTTTGTTCAAGCTGCTTTTCTTGGCTCATTTGCATGCTTCCAATTTATTATTAACTACACTTTTCCAACACAACGCCAACAAGTTGACGCAACGACATATACCAACAAAATCCGAGGAAAATGAGTCAAAAACGCTCGACTTCCTAAAATCCATTTTAAAGATGGTATTAACAGCATGAATTATACGGAATTAACATTTGAATGACAGAGACTTAACTATAGGAATGAATAGAGTTTTCCTATTTAATGTAAAAAGTTTGAAGTTTGTTACAAAGGAGTCATTTAATGGCCGCAGAAAAATTGACCAAAGGGCGTTTAATTCAAATTATTGTGACATTTGCTGTGCTTATCGCTGCGTTCACTTGGCGAACAATTGAACATAGTGATAACAAATTAACAAGTGAAACGAGTTGTATAGCCGCGAATTCGTGCCATTTTGAGTTCAACAACAGCGACTATCAGCTAGAATTGGACCGTGAAAACTCGGCGTTTCGTGTGATTAGAGTGTCAAAACGAGAAAACGATGACTTCGTAGAATATCAGGGAGGAAGTCATCATATTTCAGAGTTTATACCTATTGATAACAGCAGTGAGTTTACTTTTAGTGTCAGAAACAACGAGCAAATATTGCAGGTGAATGTTAACGACAAGTGATATTTATCACCTAGGCTATGAGGCTAGGTTTATCTTTACATCGCGCGCACTCAACACACCAAACAGGGCACAAAAAACACCCGTAATCGCAATGACCATTAATGAGGCTGTCCAGTTCCCAGTGGCTTGATGCAAGTATCCAAGAAGTGGTGGCCCTATCGTCGCAAAGCCGTAGCCTAAGCTCTGAGACATCGCGGATAAAGCTGCTGCTTGAGAGGCGTTATTGCTTCTTAGGCCAACAAACGACAAGCCGATGACAAAGGTCGAGCAGTTGCAAAACCCAAACATAAGGGTCCAAAAGATGGCCAAGTGTGGAAACCAAATTAGTCCTAGAGTCGCTGCTACAGTGCCTATTGCGGTCAATAAGAACAGAGCTTGTGTGCTCTTAAGTCTTGATAGGAAGGGGATCAAGACAAGCCCAGGCCATATCGTCGCGAACTGTAACAATCCGTAGATGTAACCTGCTTCTGTTTCGGTCATACCTTGGTCTAACAAGATTTTTGGTAGCCAACTAGCAAACGAGTAGAAGGTAAATGAGTTTAAACCTAGCGCGAGTGTGACTTGCCAAGCAATAGCACTCGAAAGAAGCTGCTTGATGCTTACTCCCTTATGGTGACTGTTATGGTTTTTTGTATTTTTCGAACGAAACCAGAAGACCAACGCCAGCGTGACGAAAAACAGATTAAACAATAGTGCAAACTGCCAGCCTGATAGGGGCGTTACCGTTAGGTGTGATAAGGGAACCATTGAGGCGGAAGAGAGAGTCGAACCAATCCCCATGGTGAACGTATATAAAGATGTCATCACCGCTATACGTGTAGGGAAATTCATCTTAACGGCTACAGGCAGCAGGACATTGCCAATAGCGATACCTGCTCCAATAAACACAGTGCCCAAATATAAGGTAGCAACACTACCAATGGAACGTAGGCACACCCCTAAAAATATGGAAAACAGGGCTAGGCAGACACTCTTCTTTAAGCCAAACCGTGTAAGAACGGTTAAGGCTAGTGGAGATATTAAGGCAAAAGAGAGTAGTGGCAGCGAGGAAAGCATGCCCAAAATAGTGGAGCTCAGATGCAGCTCAACCATAATCTGATCAAGTAAAGGAGCCAGACTGGTAAAGGGACCGCGTAAATTGGCCGCTAGCAATAATATACCACATAGAGCTAGGTAGTGGTTGCGTGTAAGAGACACAGATATTCCAGTAGTGAAGAGCAAGTGATAGATTATAAAGGAGTAATGTTTTCTTGTAGAGTGTTGATTTGTAGTAATTTATAGCCTTAGCAATCCATGTATATAATCACTTAATGCACTATAACTAAATCTTTATTGGTTATTACATTACTACTTGAGACCTCGTTTTCACCATGAAAGCTAAGGCTTCTAGCAAAACACAAGATAAAATGGGCTTGGGGCCTTTCTAGTTGATGAACAGCATAAACGATCTACACATTTAGACATAGATCGACTTTCAAATAAGACGAAGCGTGCAAAATGTAACGCATGTAACAGTCTGCTTATATGATAAGACAAGCTTATTGCTAACAATGATATTTTTAGCGCCTCTTTAAAATTCTAGAAAGTGCCTTTATGTTAAGAACTATTGTCGCTAGTACCATTGTATTGGTGTTAGCAGGATGCGGAGGAAGCAGTGTCAACTCTCCAGCATCAACTAATCCTAATCAACCAATCAATCTGCCAATTGATGAAACAGGTCAATATAGTGTAATTAGCTCTACAGAGCTTAACTCGGACGGCCCAGAAGGCATGGAAACCTATGACTTGATTGAGAGTGTTTTGGGTCGAGGTGCCATTGAGGCCCCAGATCTCTATTCAAACAACGACCCTGATGGCGGTAGACATATCGTTGAAGAATACGACGAGGTCATCGGCAATCATTTTAAGTTCATCATGCATCTCGAAGATGGAGATCGTGATAAAGGGCGGGTAGATCGACAAAGAAACGAGATTAAGGCATATGATAAATCGGCTGATAAATTAAAGGGTTACCTAGGTAAGACCTTTGAATATAGCTGGAAATTTAAAATTGGTGATGACCTTAAGGTAACGAAGCACTTTACTCATCTATTTCAGTTAAAGGCAGTAGCCGAGAAAAATAGTGATGACTTTGTTATTACGAGCAGTCCGATACTCACACTTACTGCTAACGTACGCAGCAATCAAAGTGGCCTTGAAGTAAGGCATGTTCATTACAACAAAGACCGCACAGGTACAGTAAACAACACGCTGGTTCATACCACAAAAATGGATAACGTAGATTGTATCGCAGGACAGTGGATTGAGGCCTTTGTGAGAGTGAATTACAGCGAGTCTGGAGGTCTGTACATGACACTCACGCCATTGGGCGAATCTAAGCCAATGATTGAGATCAACGAGAGAAACATTGAAATGTGGCGCTCAGGATTAGATGGACGTGACGGAAACTTTGTAAGACCTAAATGGGGTATTTATCGTTCGCTTAAATCTGAGGAACTATTAAACCAAGATAAGGATGAGGTTTATTTTGCGGACTTTAAGATAAGAGAAGTGAAACCTGTTAGCAACGAAACTACAAAGTAGCTCATTCAAAGCCAAGTCTTATGGACTTGGCTTGTTAGTTTCTATTTATTAGTAATATATAGAAACTAAGCAAAAGAGTGAGAGCGGTTTAAGACTCTCGAGACAGTAACGCAAAAAACAGAAGTTGGATTGGCAGCTACTTGGACCAACTGAAACTTCAAAGAAATACATCAGCAACTATGAGCAATAAGTTCTAAGTTGCTATCGAGAGAAATGGTTAGAGATAAGTTGAGGGAGGGACGAGTCACAGGTATTTAGTAGCCATTCATAAAACCTTATTTAACATAATATACATAATGCGCACTTAATCTAAAGGTTTAAAATGGCGGTTATAATGCTTTAAACTCAGCCCCTAGCGCTTATGAGCGTGATTTTTTGCACCTGGCAACGCGCTACGTAAAATATGACGTGTTTTGTTAGGCACACTCTTTGAAAACTTAACTCGGAACTGTTCTCTAGACTTGTAAACCTTCATCGTACCGTTGAATGGATTTTTACGAGCGATGTCTTTGCACTTGTGAAGAAATGACTTATCAACTTGGCCTGTGTGCGAGCTGACTTCACCTTCTTTAAACGTCAGCTTCATTTTTGGTTTATCGTAAAGCACGATCGCAAATATAAGCGCTGCTGCGATCAAAATGACATATAACATGATTGCCTCCTACATCGAGTGCGAATTAGTCTGATAAAAGTTTGCTGAGGTCTTCTTTGAGTAAGTTGACCTTTTCGTTGGCTTTTTCACTGCGCTGAGCTTCACTAAGTAAATACTCAATGGCGTCAGACAAGGTGCAACCCAACTCGTTGGCTCTATGAGAGAGTTTTTCCCAAACACGATAATCCAAATCTATGGATTTCTTGCGTGTGTGCACTTGTTCTGCGTTGAAATGACGCTTTCGCTTGGCCCGAATGGCTTGTTTGAGCTTGTTATCTAACTCAAGAGACATGTGATTATCAATCCATTCCAGCACTTGAACCGGTTCGTGTTCGATAGCGCGAAGTAGTTCTACTGCTGCAGCGTCTGCGCTGCTGTCTAGATGGCGAGTGACTTTCTCACCTTCTTTCCATTTTTTTACTAAATAGTTCCACTTCCAACCACATTCTAGGTTTTCAAGTTGTTGATATTTCATGATTGTTAATCTAAGTCCATTTAAAAATTAAGACGTACAGTGACAGCGTAACCCTAGTCACTCAATTTGACAATGCAAAGACCTTGCATATTTGTTGTAAAGCACAATTTGATGTAACCAAGTCTAAAATAAGCGCTCTGAAATGCATCAAGTACACTATTTTTCGGGTTATCTGTTAATAGCTTAGGTATACTAAGCAGATAGTATATTTTAGTAAGTTTTTATGAAATCGATAGATTGGCAACTCGCAACTCCACAACACCATCAAGTAATAGACTCTAGTCTATCTCTTTTTCAATACCAAGAAGCCCCTTTTGTCTCATTACAGCCTCGATTAGACGCAAGTTTAAAGCGTTTTGTTGCGTTAGCAGATGATGCGCCTTTGTTGGCTATCAACGGCTCTGATACCGTATCAGTAAAGAAAGATGTTGCCTCTATCCTTTCTCAGTTAACGCAAAAGAGTGTTCATCATACAGAATCTATTGTCGCTGAAGAATTGCTAGGAAGTTACATTGTCACTGATTCTGGTGATGTTCAATCATCAGTGGGTCTGTTTGAAAAACACAGTAACGGCTACCTAATTATTTCCGCCAACGCGGTGTTATCGCAACCGACTACTTTGTTGGCCATTCGTGCATTATTGGCTGGTGAAGACGTCGCTAGAGTGGCAGCAAGCAAGAATGGGTTTTCACCTAAGCAACGCTTTAAAAGCGCTGTTAAGCTCATCATTGTCGGTGACCGCAATCAGTTGGCTGATTTAGATTATCTAGACCCAGCCTTCTCTTCTTCTCACACAATGTTTACTGAAGTTGAAATGGACATTCGCGTCGATACGACTACAGCACCACTCTATTTAGGCTACATTGCGAGTCTAGTTCGAAGTGCTGGTTTGCCCGACATGTCTGCTGAAGCAATCCATAGCTTCTTAACGGCTGGTGCCCGCGTATGTGAAGAGCAACACTTTGCTCCACTATCAGCCTCTTGGATTCGAGCTTTGCTGCGAGAAGCTGCGCTAGAATCTAATTCAGAGACGATTGAAGCCAAGCATATAGATGCCGCACTTGAAGCTCGCTACTACCGAGAGTCTTATCTTCCAAATAGAGCACTTGACGACATTCTTGATGGCCAGGTTTTAATCCAAACCCAAGGTAATGAAGTTGGTCAGGTTAACGGCTTAACGGTAATTGATATCCCAGGTCACCCTGTTTCCTATGGAGAGCCTGCTCGTATTTCTTGTGTTATTCACTTTGGCGATGGTGATGTATCCGACGTTGAACGCAAGGCAGAACTGGGCGGCAACCTTCATGCTAAAGGCATGATGATTATGCAGGCCTTCCTGAGTAGTGCTCTTAATCTTGATGAGCCTTTGCCTTACTCTGCTTCTATCGTATTTGAGCAATCATATAGTGAGGTGGATGGCGATAGTGCTTCTTTAGCGGAACTTTGTGCCTTTGTGAGTGCCTTATCTGGTTATGAAATCAAGCAAAATATTGCGGTAACCGGCGCTGTTGACCAGTTTGGTCGTGTTCAAGCGGTTGGCGGACTCAATGAGAAAATTGAAGGCTTCTTCTATGTTTGTGCCCATCAAGGATTAACGGGCGACCAAGGGGTTATTCTGCCGAAGTCGAACCTAAGACACCTTTCATTGCACAAAGATGTTGTTGACGCAATTAAGCAAGACAAGTTCCATATCTGGAGCGTAGAGGATGTAAACCAAGCTTTACCTATCATCACAGGACAAGCATTTAGTGGCGAGAGTGATGATACTATCTTAAATAAAATCGCCGAGCGCATCGACCGACTCAATCAGCACGATATCAGCGAAAGTTTACTTGATCGCTTAAAAAGAGTGCTGTTTAGGGACTGATCGGAGTTGTAAGTACTATACTGCATCACATAAGATGCAGGTTCAAAAAATCTGGAGACTCAATACAATGCAACAAAAACCTTGCGATATCGCAAACTCATATGATCGTGACGACCTATTAGCATCAAGCCGTGGTGAGCTATTTGGCCCTCAAGGTCCTCAATTACCAGCTCCTAACATGCTGATGATGGACCGAGTGACTAAAATGTCACAGACCGAAGGTGAGTTTGGCAAAGGTCTTATTACTGCAGAACTAGATATTACTCCAGACCTTTGGTTTTTCGATTGTCACTTCCCAGGTGACCCTGTAATGCCTGGCTGTCTTGGTCTAGACGCTATGTGGCAACTCGTTGGTTTCTTCCTTGGCTGGATCGGCGGCGAAGGTAAAGGTCGTGCACTTGGTGTAGGCGAAGTTAAATTCACAGGTCAGATTCTTCCTACAGCGAAGAAGGTAACCTACGAAATTAACATGAAGCGCGTAGTTAACCGTAAACTGGTTATGGGCATGGCTGATGGCCGCGTGCTAGTAGACGGTAAAGAAATCTACGTTGCTAAAGACCTTAAAGTGGGTCTTTTCCAAGATACATCTAAGTTCTAAGACTGATTTAAATCTTTTCTTCTAAAGCCATGACCTTGTGTCATGGCTTTTTTTGTTGCGCCCTTTTCTATTGTTCTAGTAGATAGTTTTTTGAGGAAGAAGTGGATTAGATCTATATTATGCATCTAAATATTTTAGTTATAGTGCGTTAAGCATGTAAAAACAAGACCCCATCTGGGGTCTGTTTGGATGAGGTTATTTATATAGACCGGATTCCATGTCACCTTTCGCGTCTCTCCAACCGCCCAACCATTGTGATTTGGCATCGGTTTGCTGGTATGGGCAAGTATCGCTTGAGCGACCATTAAGCCCCGCTTTGTAACCTTGGGACTGTGCTCTCTCAAGACGGTCGCGTTTTTGTCTCTTCATAGTTAAATCCTCTAACCTTTCGATAAACAAACTAAAGGCGCAATAAATTTCTTTGTACGCGAGTATGGGATATATCAGTCCGTTAATGTTTTCTGAAGTATCTACGTTCAAAGAATGTCGAAGCGCCCATATAAGATTCGTCTATAAATGGCATTTTCTCAAGGTGAAAAAAAGGACAACACACAAATTGTGATGTTGTCCTTCGTTAACTATACCGTGGGTCTTCTTTAGAAATATTGAAGAATTACTTTTTCAGTTTTCTGCGAAGTCCTATAAGACCAAGTAAACCCAGCATCCAAGGAGCCACACTGCCCCCCTGACGTTCAACGGCTTCCTGCTCTACACTTCGAGGGGTAATTGTTGCGGTCGCTTCTGGTGAATTAAAATCAATCGTAGGTACCAACTTAACGGCTACGACAGTTTCAGTTCCTGTACCACCATCACAGTATGCATTATGACCAGTATTATCATAACCGCCAGCACAGTACAGCGCTGTCGCCGCAATCTCACCTTTATCGTTAATGTCTGAAGCTGCAATGATACGGAACTGGTTGTTATTCCCGGAGGTATCATCGTCATTTGTTAGGTCATCAAGCCACCAAGCACGGTTTTGAAACAATGCTCGACGTGTAGTATGTGTGCCAACATCGAAATCGTATGGGTTAATAAACCCACGATGTCTACGTTGCTTACCATTGTATTCACGTGCTGTTTCAGCATCAATAATACCTACAATTTCATTGTAGTTATTCACCGCTTTCGCTTCGCCACCAGAGCCGGAGAAGAAGATAGACTCTCCCGTTTCAGACAGGTAAGTCGCCGAAGGTGACTCGGCCGCCGCATCCGCTACAAAAATACGATTGGCCGCGGCACCATTTTCTGGATAGAAGCCACTACGCTTGGATTCACCAATAACAAGCAAATTGTTATTGATATCAGTTGCACGAGTGTTGGCGTAGATGTAATCGCCATCATCTTCTACTTCAGCTCTAGCAATGTACTTCGTTGTCCATTGATTGTCCGTTGTAGGTAAAGGTTCACCAACTGCGAAATTCGGATAAAAAATCGAGGCTTGCATTAGAAGGTTATTATCATCTCTTCTGGTGTTATAACCAACAAGTAAAGGCTGGCCTTCATATTCAGTAGGCTCCGCTGTGCTACCATCCTCATTTTGGATAAGCGCACTGTTAGGTACTACAGCGCCACGCACACTCGACATATACGACTTCTGATCACGAATAAACTCTGTGTCTTCACTCAGCTTATTCCAAGTAGCAACTGATATACCGGTTGAACCATCGCTACTCCAGATAAAGCCCTTTGTAGAAAAAGCAAAATTCTGACAGTAATCTTTCGCGCCAGGATCAGCTATAGATTCTCCGTCGCTAAAGCAGCGACCAACATCACGACCATCGTAGTCTTTATCGCCATCACCATAATCAAAAGGCGCTACCGATGCACTTCCTACTATGTAAGTTGGTCCTGTACCAGCGGGATAAACAAATGAATCGAATGCCATGGTTCGCCCCATTTTAGTGACAATGTCACTAACTGGTTCATCATTGAAAGTGGTAGCTGGCGGCAAGATAGTTGTGCCCACAAATCCACGCTCACGATAAGCAAGCCCATAATTACCAAAGTCATAGTAGCCACTACTTGTGGTTCCCATAACTTGGTCATCTACACTGTATTTGTTTACGATAACGTTGTTAGAGCCAGAAACTAAGGTGCCACCACCAGGGACATAAGCACTAGTTGGTGTAGCCATTATCTGAGCGCCGTTATCAAATCCATTTGCGTTAGCGGTATAGCCCCAATAATAGGCTTCACGTTCGCGCTCTAGACCACCCGAATTGTTTATTCCTTCCCACTCCCTTGTAGCCCAGTTCTCACAACTGTTGTAGCCAAGTTGGCGGTAACAATAGCTTTCAATATCGCCAAAGTCTTGATAAACAAAAGTGTTATCAAGGCCAAAAGGGGCTTCATCGCGAAACGGTAAACCGTCTGTACCATTTCTGGTATCACCGGCCACACTACCCGTTTCATCAATGGCACTACCATAAGATTCAAGGCCAAGGCCCGTTGGTAGTGTGACCATCTCTACGTTGTAAAGATTGGCACTTGCACTGTAAGATGCCATAACCAAAGTGGCTACGGCTGAAAGTTTAAAGATACGACTGCAATTCAAAATATCTTATTCCTGCTGCATTGCTTCGAGCTCTTCCCAGCGCTCAAATGCTATTTCTAGTTCCTGTTCCTTGGAGGCTAGCTCCTCTAGCACAGGCTGTGTTTCCTCTACTGGAAGTGCAAAAAATGCGGGGTCATTAACCCTTTCCTGTAGGCCTTCTAATTGTTCTTCAAGTTGTTCCAGAAGCTGTGGTAACGATTCTAACTCACGTTGCAACTTATACGACAACTTTTTACTGGTATTGCGACTTGGTTTGCTTGCTGCCTTGTCTTTAACCACAACATCAGACGAACTCGCAACAAATTCCTGCCTAGAGGCCTTAACTTGTGCTCGCTGCTGCTGTGCGTCATGGTAACCACCAACAAACTCTTCGATACGGCCATTGCCTTCAAAGATCCAACTCGCCATTACAGTGTTATCCACAAACTCACGATCGTGGCTTACCAAAAGTAATGTTCCCTGATAGTTGGCAAGCAAATCCTCTAAAAGTTCCAAAGTTTCGATATCTAAATCATTGGTTGGCTCATCGAGCACCAATAAATTGTTCGATCTTAAGAAAATTCTAGCCAAAAGCAGGCGGTTTTTCTCACCACCAGAAAGTGCTTTAACCGGAGAACGAGCTCGACGTGGCGAGAACAAGAAATCTTGGAGGTAGCTAAGTGCATGACGCTCCCTGCCCCCCACCATAACTTCCTGTTTACCGTCTGCAAGGTTATCGATAACTGTCTTTTCTGGGTCTAATGCTTCACGGTACTGATCAAAATACGCAACTTCAAGCTTAGTGCCGCAGTGTAAGCGACCTGAGTCAGCTTCTAGTTGGCCTAACATCAGTTTAAGTAAGGTACTCTTACCACAGCCGTTAGGGCCAATCAGGGCAATCTTATCGCCTCTCATTACCGTAAAACTAAAGTCATCAACAATCTGCTGACCATCAATTTGGTAGCTCAGGTTCTGTGCTTCAAACACAATCTTACCACTGCGGGTACCATCATCGATTTGAATATTGGCTTTACCCTGCACTTCAATGCGATCTTTGCGTTCACGGCGTAACTGTTTAAGCGCTCTTACGCGACCTTCGTTACGGGTACGACGAGCTTTAATGCCCTGGCGAATCCACGTTTCTTCTTGTGCGAGCTTTTTATCAAACTCGGCGTTCTGAGCCTCTTCTACACGTATCGCTTCTTCTTTATCGATAAGATATTGCTGATAGTTGCCAGGGAATGACGACAGCTTACCTCTATCGAGATCAACAATTCGGGTCGCCATAGATTGGATAAAGCTTCTATCGTGCGAGATAAAGATTATTGAACCGCGAAAATCCTTTAGAAACGTCTCTAACCACTCAATGGTAGTGACATCCAGGTGGTTTGTGGGCTCATCAAGAAGCAGTACGTCTGGGTCACACACTAATGCGCGAGCCAACGCGGCTTTACGTTGCCAACCGCCCGAAAGGTCCGTCAGCAAGGTATGACCGTCTAAACCTAGCGCTTCCAATACATTGGTAATACGGCTTTCAAAGCGCCAAGCACCACTGTGCTCTAGCTGTTCCTGTACCTTGGATAAGCGGTTAATATTCTTTTCGCTAGGGTCCTCAGCGACAAGATCCAACTGATCTTGATAGATCTTAAGCTGTTTTCCTATTTCAGCTAGGCCTTCTGATACGTAATCAAGGACAGTGCCGGCTTGGTTTCGTGGTGGATCTTGCTCAAGGCGGGATACCACCACATCTTGAGTGATCTGCATGTGGCCATCGTCCATCTGCACATCACCCGCGATGACCTTCATCAGGGTAGATTTACCGGCACCATTTCGACCGACTAGACAGACGCGCTCTTTTTCTTGTAGCTGGAAGTCGGCGTTATCCAATAAAGGGATATCACCGAATGCCAATTGACCATTATGAATGGTAAGTAATGCCATTATTCTCTAACCACTGTTGTAATTGTTGTAAGTTGAAGGGCCAGTTAAGCTCTGAGTTTTCAATGTGAACCACAGGTATTGTGACCCCGTAACGTGAAAACAGCTCATCATCGAATGCTATATCAAGGATTTGGGGTTCAACTCCTACTGTGAGCAGCAGCTTATGTGCTTGCTCACAGAGATGACACCCTTCAGTGCTGTATAGAATTACGCTCACTACGCATTCTTCTCCAAAGAGACCAACCAGCAATTGTGAATGTGCTTGTTGCGAGCAAAGTCCAGTGGCAACGTCTTATCTGAGATATTCTGCGCTCTAAGGCCCAGCTCTTTAATCGCCTCTAGGTCCATTTTGAACTGGCGCTTATTGTTTGAGAAAACAATGGTCCCTTCAGGACGTAACAATCTCTTTAGGTGCGTCATGAGTTGGATATGGTCGCGCTGAATATCAAATGTCTGCTTCATTCTCTTAGAGTTTGAGAATGTAGGCGGATCGATAAAGATAAGATCGTACTGCCCTGTTGCCGTTTCTAGCCATTGTAAGCAATCCGCTTGTACAAATTGGTGTTGCTTGCCCTTGATGCCGTTAATGGCTAAGTTCTCTTTTGCCCAATCCAAGTAGGTATTCGACATATCAACCGTTGTAGTTGATTTAGCGCCACCTACAGCGGCGTGAACCGTTGCACTGCCTGTGTAAGCAAACAGGTTCAGGAAGTCACACCCTGCTGCCATCTGACCTATCTTACGTCGCGTCAGCTTGTGATCGAGGAATAAACCCGTATCTAAGTAGTCGAACAGGTTTACTTTTAACTGAACACCATATTCGTTCACTTGCATCTGATGGGATTTTTGCGCCAATTTTTGATATTGGTTGGTGCCTTTTTGTCTCTGACGTACCTTAAGAACGACATTATTGGCCTCTACTCCTGTTACTTGAATAGATGCACGAATGATGTCAGTCAGCCTACGCTTAGCCACTTCTGGGTCGATAGTCTTCGGCGCCGCATACTCTTGAATAACCAGGTGATCTGGATAGACATCAATAGCAACATTGTAATCGGGAAGGTCAGCATCGTAGATTCTGTAGCAATCTAGGTGCTCTTTCTTTGCCCACTTACCAATTTTGCCAATGTTCTTTTTCAAGCGGTTGGCAAAGTCTGGTGCCACAATGGCTTCAGTCTTTGGCGCATCTGTAGTGGAGGCAGCTTTAGCAGAAATCGCGTAGTTCTTCTGTAAACAGTTCAAAGCACCATTGTTCACTTTGTATTGCTTATCAGCGCGCATACGAAGACAGCTAAGCAGTTCATCGGAGCTTGAGAAGATAGACGCATTCCAGCCACCAAACTGTGCCTTCATCTGCGCACCAAACTCAGAGTAAAGAGCAATTAGGCCCGGCTCAGTACTTAGACGCTCACCGTATGGCGGGTTACAGATAATGGTACCTTCAGCTGAATCCTTAGGCGCTTCAATTTGCGTTGCATCGCCCAAGCGAAAATCAATCAAGCCTTCGATGCCCGCTCTTACCGCATTCTTTTTCGCTGTTTCTAAAACGCGCGGATCATTGTCGTAGCCGATCACTGGCACTTCAAACTTGTTGATACCGCGACGTCCGACAACTTTAGCTTCAGATTTTACTTCAGCCCACAGTGCGTAATCGAAATCTTTAAGGTTCTCAAGGCTCCAACTAGTGCGAGCGTGACCGGGTACCACATTGGCTGCCAGCATTACGGCTTCTATCAGTAGAGTACCTGAACCGCACATTGGGTCGATAAGCGGAGATTGCTTATCCCAGCCGCTTCTCATCACGATGGATGCCGCTAGCGTCTCACGCAAAGGTGCACGTCCGGCTTCGGTACGATAACCGCGCTGGTTGAGCCCTTGTCCCACCATATCGACACCCAATATTGCATCTTCTCTATGAAGACGAACATGAATGCGAAGATCTGGACGATCTTTGCTGATCTCAGGTCGAGGCAGGTTAGCTTTGGTGAAGGTATCAACGATGGCGTCTTTAACCTTCATTGCACCATATTGGCTATTGCGTATTTCACGGTTAGTACCATTAAAGTCCACAATAATAGATTTGTTTGCGTCAAATAGGTTCGGCCAACGTACGGACATGCATGACAGATATAAATCCATATCGTCTACGCATTTGAACTCTGCAAGAACACGTACAAAACGCGAAGCGGTACGGCTAGACAAACAGGCTTTATAGATCTGTTCTAAATCTGCCTTAAATCGCACCCCTGCCTGTACAGGTTTTAGGTCTTCAATTCCCAAGTTCTTAAGTTCCTCTACCAATAAATTTTCTAAACCATTGGCCGTTACCGCAAGGTATTGATGCATGTTAATCACTAAGCTGCTAATAAAATGGCGTTAATTATAAACCCTTCTAATTGGAAATTCCGAAATTTCTCCCTTAATTGGCTCTAATTGTTCATTTCTAGAGCACCACTTTGTGTTGGTTGACTTTCAACACGCTTGTCTCAGCAGATAATCACTCTTCTCTATTTTTCACGGCAAATTGGTACTCATACCGATAGTGAATGCTTATTCATACTATTTTTGGTATATACCAGTGCGCATTTAAGACTGAAAGTTACCTACAAAAAGCGCTAAAAAGGGAAATAAAACCGGTAATCCCCCCTCCAATTGGCACGTTGCAGCGGTAATGAGGACAAAAAAGAATTTAAAAAATGTGCACTTGCAACAGCTGGCATCACACTAATAAGGATTAATTAGAGTGACTTAGTGAAATTGTGAGATGGGATTACTCAACTTGATGGGTATTCAAGCAAAGAAAAAGGCCGCTTTAGAGAGACTCTAAAACGACCTTGGGGAATAACAGTGAGTGTTTTTTATCGCAATTAGCGGGAGCTAGGACACCATTTGAATGTGGCTTTGACAGAACATGGTATTGGCTGAGCGCATTCTGTCGTGCATTACCTTAATAGGTTCACAAAACGACATCGCTTTACTTCCGGTAAGGTAAAAGTCTTCCGTACTGACTGATATGACGATGCTCGCTGTTTCTGACGATTCCACCACCATAAAGTGGCCAGTATTGTATTCGTTTTGCAGTTCAACAATCTCCCCTTCCTGTGGCTGATATCCTGCAGACTGGGTTTCAAAGAACCAGCTTTTTGGCTGCACAGGCTTATGGAAGCGCTTAACTGTCACTGCTTTAAGTACAAGTTCAGCTTGTCGTGGGATAGATAAAGGTAGGCCTTTAACAGAGTCTTGGAATACATGATAGATATCGGCGTCTTCAACTGAAAACGGCTGCGGAGTAAATGCAGATTCGATAAGAACTTTGCGAGGGAGATCAGAGCGAAATACCATGTCTTCGCTAATCTCAAGCATCAGAGAGGATTTATCCTCGTCGTAGTACCAATTCCATGTATCGCTTAGCTTAAGCATAACTCTGTCCTGTTTTAAACTCGGTTTAAGTAAGGCGCTACACCATCCCTTTGCAGGGTCCACGTTACTTTCCGATAATTCTACTAACAGGAGACGAAAAAAAAAGGGGAAAACAATTCCCCTTCTCTTTAGCTAAACAGTTGGTTTTACTGCAAATTGATTACAGATTCTTAACGATATCTTTAACCAAGTTGGGGCCTTTATAGATAAAGCCCGAGTAAACCTGCACCAATTTAGCACCAGCCTGCATCTTTTCTTTTGCCGAAACGTAAGAATCGATACCGCCAACACCAATAATTGGGATCTCATCGCCCAACTCCTGATGCAGCTTAGCGACAACCTCAGTACTACGCAGTTGCACTGGGCGACCGCTTAAACCACCCGCTTCATCTGCATGCTTCATACCAGCAACGATGGTACGGTCTAACGTAGTGTTAGTCGCGATTACTCCATCAATGCAGTGCTTGCGCAGTGAATCACAAATCTGAACAACCTCATCATCACTCAAGTCTGGAGCAATCTTAAGAGCAACAGGTACATAGTTACCGTGTAACTCATTAAGTTCTTTTTGTTTGGCTTTCAAGTCACCAAGGAGTGAGTCTAATGCCTCACCATACTGAAGTGAACGAAGATCCGGTGTATTCGGTGAAGAAATATTGACTGCGATGTAGTCAGCGTACTGATACACTTTCTCCATACAAATCAGGTAGTCACTGTTACCCTCTTCGATTGGTGTATCTTTATTCTTGCCAATGTTAATACCAAGAATGCCATCAAATTTGGCCTTCTTAACATTTTCGACTAGCGCATCAACACCTAGATTGTTGAAACCCATTCGGTTGATGATGCCTTCCGCTTCTAGCAAACGGAACATACGAGGTTTGTCATTACCTGGCTGCGGACGTGGTGTCACTGTACCCACTTCTACGAAACCAAAGCCCATCGCATCGAATGCTTCAATACATTCTGCATTTTTGTCTAGACCCGCAGCCAAACCCACTGGGTTTCTGAAGGTTAGACCCATACATTCAACAGGACGATGTGGCAGTTTTTGACGATAGAAAAGATCGAGAGGAGTGCCGGTAATTTTTGGAAGATAATTAATTGCGAGATCGTGCGCCGTTTCGGCGTCGAATTGAAATAAGCCAGTTCTGGCAAGACGGTAGAGCATTGTGCCTCCGATAAAAAAAAGCCCCGTGTAAACGGGGCTGTATTATTTACTTTGTAGCTTCACAATTCAAGTTCAAAAGCATCAACTCTCTCAAAGCAACGGAAAATTTAGCAAATTCATGCACATTACCCACCTTAAACTCGTTCAAGGTATTCTCCCAACGTTGCAATGCGATACGATTGCTGACGATCCAGTTTTCAATGGTCTCTTCTTCTGAAAGAGGTGAATCGCCACAATTGCATTTCAACACTTGCACAGTCAGTTGACGTTGCTGCCAATCGAGGTCTTCTCTGAAGGCGGCTCGAGCTAATGCCTGCCAGTTGTTATCCACTACCTGATTATTAATTTGATCAAGGAACCAATGTAGAGACAATCTATCACCTAAGTAGAAATAGAGTTTTGCAGTGCGTTCTATGGTGGTACCACACTCTTTTGCCGCTAGGGAAATATCGTAACAGCAGTACAGGCTTGAAAGTCTGGCTAAGTAATTAGCCAATGATTTATCAACGCCCTTCTCAATCCATTGCTGGGCAATGGTTTGATGTTGCTCCACTTCACTTGGCACCAAGAATTGATCAAGCTTACTCACGATAACCTCAACGTCAGCTTTGAAACGCTCAACCAGTTGTTCGACACTACTATTGTGTGAACGATTTCTTAGCATCCAACGGGTTAATCGTCTCAACGTTCGACGTATCACGACCATGAGTTGGTATTGGACACCGGTTTCAATGCGATTGTCATGTTTACGAATGTTGCTAAACACCTCAGAGAACTTAAACAATTCTTTAGACGCAGCAAAGGCATTCGCTATATCAACAACACTTGCGCCTGTTTCTTCTTGAAGACGGGTAACGAAATTACATCCCATTTCATTAACTATCTCATTAGCAAGTGCCGTTGCAATGATTTCACTACGTAGTGGATGAGAATCCATACTTGCAGAATAGTTACGTCGTAACCTATCAGGAAAGTACTCCACCAGCATACGAGAGTGATATTTATCATTTGCGATCGCATCAGTGGCAAGCTGCTCTTTTAATAGCATTTTTCCATAAGCCACCAGCACAGAGAGTTCAGGTCTACTCAGGCCAACACCCTGCTTTTCTCGCTCTTGAAGCTGCTCATCATCAGGAATGTATTCAAGTTGTCTGTCTAGATGACCCGCTTTCTCCATAGTGTGAATAAAGCGCATTTGCTCTTTCATACCATTAACGCCTTGCTCTTCTGTCACAGAGATTGACTCAGCTTGACAATAGGCATGGTGCAATACGATTTCCGAAACGTCTTGTTCCATCGAATCAAGAATTTCATTTCTTTGCTTTAACGTAAGGTCACTATTTTGCACTAAGCCATTGAGCAGGATCTTAATGTTTACCTCATTATCAGAGCTATCCACTCCGCCTACATTATCAATAAAGTCGGTATTGACACGCCCCCCGTTCAGCGCAAATTCAATTCGCCCAAGTTGGGTCAGTCCGAGGTTGCCCCCTTCACCGACAACTTTTGCACGGAGTTGATTGCCGTTGATGCGCAATGAGTCATTGGCTCTATCGCCGACTTCAGAATGGCTTTCTTTGCTCGATTTAACATAGGTGCCGATGCCGCCATTCCATAATAGATCCACTTGCATCTTTAAAATATGCTTTATAAGTTCATTGGGCGCCAGCGCGTCTTCACTTGTGCCTAACATTGCCTTTACTTCAGGTGACAGTGTCACTGATTTTGCTTTTCTAGAGAAAACGCCACCACCCTTTGAAATCAGAGACTTATCATAGTCATCCCAACCTGTTCGCGGCGTATTGAATAAACGATCGCGCTCTTTGTAGGAACTTGCGGCATCCGGATTAGGATCAATGAAAATATGAAGGTGGTTAAACGCTGCTTGCAGCAAGATATGTTTAGACAACAGCATGCCATTACCAAACACGTCACCCGCCATGTCACCCACACCAATAACCGTAAAGTTTGTTGTTTGACAGTTCACGCCTAACTCACGGAAATGTCGTTTGACCGATTCCCACCCCCCTTTTGCCGTAATACCCATGACTTTATGGTCATAACCATTTGAACCGCCAGAAGCAAATGCATCCCCCAGCCAGAAGTTGTAGTCTTCAGACACGCTATTGGCGATATCAGAAAACGTAGCGGTGCCTTTGTCCGCAGCTACAACCAGATATGAATCATCTTCATCGTGACGAACAACATTGGTTGGCGGTACTAAGTTGCCTTCTACAATATTGTCAGCCACATCGAGCAAAGAGCTGATGAACATGCGGTAGCAACGCTGTCCTTCGGCAAAGATCTCGTCTCTACCCGACAGCGTATGTTGTTTTTTACAAACAAAGCCGCCTTTTGCTCCGACAGGTAAAATCACCGTATTTTTAACTTGCTGCGCTTTCACTAGGCCCAGCACTTCGGTTCGAAAATCCTCTTGTCTGTCCGACCAACGTAAACCGCCACGCGCGACTTTGCCTCCGCGAAGATGCACGCCTTCTACGTCTGGCGAATATACGAACATCTCAAACTCTGGCACAGGTTTCGGGATCTCAGGGATCTTCTTAGGACTGAGTTTTAATGCCAAACACGGCTTGCGCTCGCCATCTTTGGTTTGCTGATAGTAGTTGGTACGTAGCGTTGCTCGTATCATCTCTACATAACGACGCACGATACGATCATCATCGAGGCTCTCTACTTTCTCTAGTTGATCTTTGATCTGCTTGATCACTTTCAACTGAGAGGCATCGTCACCGTTATTTTTTGGAAGGAAGCGTTTTTCAAACAGCGTCACCAGGTTATTGGCAAGCTTAGGGTGCGCGGCTAACGTATCTCCAATGTAGTGCTGACTGAAAGGAAAACCAACCTGGCGCATATACTTAGCGTAAGCACGTAAGATTGTGGTCTCCACACCGGTAAGACCCGCACCTAGAATGAGTCGATTAAAACCATCATTCTCTAGCTCCCCTTTCCATACACCGGCAAACGCTTGTTGGAAACGGTCTCTGACCTTATTAAAATCAACCGCATTACTGCCTTTATGCAGCATAGAGAAGTCCAAGATCCAATAGGTCTCACCATTCTTGGTCTCGACTTGATAAGGAGACTCGCCGATGACTCTTAGATCAAAGTTCTCCAGCATAGGCATCACATCTGACAAATGAATTGGCGAGTGCTTATGATAGAGTTTAAGGTGAACTACCTTTGAATCGATTAGCTCTTCTTGTGGTCTGTAGAAAAGCATTCCAAGCTGATTAAACTCATTTAAGAGTTCTAAACGCTCTATATCCGCAACGGCCGCATTGGGTAGCACCGCTTCTTGATACGATCTTGGGAAGGCTTCCATATAGCGCTTAGCAATAGGTAAGCCTCGACTTTCGCCCAAACTAGACACTACCGCTTGCTCTAATCTATCGCCCCACGTAGACGACGCTTCCATCAAGTCTTGTTCAATGCTCTTGGTATCGAAGGTCAGGTTACTGTCTTCAACACGCACAATGTAATGAGTGCGAGCAAGCGGGCTTTCAGAAAAGTAGGTGGTAAACTCTACTTCTTGGTTTGTGTTGAATGCGCGCTTGAAGATGCGTTGAGTTTGGCGTCGAAGCTCGGTGTTATAACGCTCTTTTGTCACATACACCATACAGCTTAAGAAGCGACCAAACGGGTCTTTACGCACAAACAATCGGATCATGTCTCGATCTTGCATCTGCACTACGCCCATCCCTATGTGCAAAAGCTCTTCTTCACTGGCTTGTAGCAGTTCATCTCTAGGATAGGTTTCTAAGATGTTGTGTAGGGCTTTGAACGCATACGACCCTTTTAAAAAGCCGCTGCCTTCTAGAATACGCGCTACTTTGTTGCGGACTAAAGGAATGCTCTCAACGCTTTGGTTATATACCGCTGAAGTATAAAGGCCGGTAAATCTATGCTCTCCAATGACTCTACCTTGCTTATCAAAGGTTTTAATACCTATGTAGTCATTGTAAGCAGGTCTATGGATACGAGATGGACGGTTGCCTTTAGTTAGAATGAGGATATACGGCTTAGTGGCCTCTTCTCTCGCAGACTCAGAAAAATTAGAAAGCTTAGTCGCGCGTACGCGAGATTGATCGGTAAACAAACCTAGCCCAGCTTCTTCTGTTGGCTCTAGGATTTGTTCGTCATTAACTTCGACAAGTCGGTACTCTTTGTACCCCATCAAAGTGAAGTTGTGATCGCCTAGCCAATTCAAAAACTCGAGGGATTCTTCAACATGTTTGTTATCTATGCCTTTAACTTTTTCAAGTCCCTTCACCTGCTTAACGACTTTCTTTAAGGCGTCTGTCATAGGTTGCCAATCATTCACAACCGAATGTGTATCGCGAACGACACTCTCTAACTCTTGTTGCAGATCATCCATCTGACTCTTATTAGAGAGTCTATCCACCTCAATATGGAACACCGACTGCAGTTGGCCATCGAGGGTTTTGTTGTTGATATCAAACACTTTGCCATTCTTTAGGTGCAGCTTGGCTGGGCCATGCAACATTATGTGACTGGATAGTCCCATACGTGACAGTGTCATTTTAATGGAGTCAACCAAGAAGGACATATCGGGTAAGATGATCTCAACTATGGTGTGCGTTGACTGCCAGCCATGTCGGCTCAAGGTTGGGTTAAATACCTTTACCGATAAATCATCCAGATCCTTCTCTTTCATATGTTGCCAGAGGCTTACCACAGCGCCATACAAATCAGACTCATTTCGAGAAACTAGGTCATCATGCGAGATATTGCTAAATAGATGTTGCGCAAGCTTAGTCACTACAGTTTGATGAGCGGGATCAAGCTTGTCTTCGATCAGTTGATAGACTTTTTCAAGTAGTACAGGGACTAGGGGTTCACGTGCATTCATGGGGCACACTCCGTCAGAGATTTTTATTGTTATGTTAATGCAAGGCTAGTAAATCACGTCACACAAGCAGATAAATCTGCCTATTGGCGCTATTGTAGGTTTTTTATTTCATCATCGTTACATAATTAAAGGCGCATTCTCTAAAAATCTTCAATATGTGACGAAACTGTTAATAAGCAAATCTTTCCCTTGAATATAGAACAAAAAAAGGCTTAGCGTCATGCTAAGCCTTTTCATTCATAAGCAATTGTTTGTTATGTAATTATTTAAGTGCAGCTTCTACTTTTTCAAACAAATCTTTCGCCAAGTTAGGCGTATCGCGCAATACCTCTAACTCTTTGCGCATCATTTGCTTTCGTTGCTCGTCGTATCGGGCGAATTTAAGCATTGGGTCTATTAAACGTGATGCGACTTGCGGGTTGCTTGTATTCAATTTTGCTAGCATCTCCCCTGCAAATTGATAGCCACTGCCGTCTATAGCATGGAAGCCGTAAGGGTTGTTAAAGAATGAACCCAATACACTGCGAACTCGGTTAGGATTCTGCATGCTAAATGCGCTGTGCTCCATGGCAGATTTCACTACAGATAGCGCATTCGAACTCGGCTTTGAACCTTGCAGCATAAACCACTTATCCATCACCAATCCATCGTGACTCCAGCGTTCACTAAACGCATTCATCAGGACGTCACGGCTTTCTAGATCAGATTGGTTTGCCGACGAAAGTGCCCCTATGGTATCGGTCATGTTATCGCTGGCTTCGAACTGCAGCTTCGCAAGATGCTGATGTTCTTCTAAACACGATAGAAACCCTAAACAGGTATTACGAAGAGCGCGCTGAGCAATGCTTTGATGGGAAATGTCATACTCACCCCCATTCAGTGATTGATAAGAGAGTAACAGTTCGTTCTCAAGGCCTTTGCCAAGTGCTAGCTTAAGCTGTTTAAGCGCCTTTGAAATGCCATCAATATCTATGGTTTCAAACCAACCGCTGACTTCACTATGAGGAGGTAATGTTAACGCTTCAGCAACAAAGGCTTTGTCTAAGCTCTCATCAAGGAGCAAGGCTTTGAACGAATTAATCACATCAAGAGAGAGCTCAATATCGACTCCCTCGGTAACCGCATGCTTTATGTATTGAGACAGTAGTGTCTGCCCCGCATCCCAGCGCGAGACTTCATTGGTAGAACACTTCATCAGCTGAACCAACTGAGTTTCCGAATAGTCATATTCTAGCTTCACAGGAGCGGTAAACTCTCGAAGCAATGAAGGGGTTGGCTTTTCGTCAACGTGCTCAAATACAAAACGGTGCGATTCTTGGGTAATGTGCAGTAGTGACCCTACTTCCTTTTCATCGATGATTAGTGGAATAACAGAGCCATCTTGGCGATACAGTTCAATATCAAACGGTATATGCAGAGGCAACTTCTCTTCTTGAGTGGCAGTTGGCGCCGTATATTGACGAACATTTAGGGTGTAGGTCTTGCTAGTCGCGTCGTACTCATCGGTAACCGTTACGGTTGGCGTGCCTGATTGACTGTACCAACGCTTAAACTGGCTCAAATCAACACCAGAGGCATCTTGCATTGCCGCGACAAAGTCATCACATGTCGCAGCAGTGCCATCGTGACGCTCAAAATACAGCTTCATGCCGGATTGGAATCCTTCCTCTCCCAACAAGGTATGAATCATTCGAATCACTTCACTGCCCTTTTCATATACGGTCAAGGTATAGAAGTTATTCATCTCTATTACTTTGTCCGGACGTATTGGGTGCGACATTGGGCTTGCGTCTTCGGCAAACTGTGGGCCACGAATAATGCGCACGTTATTGATTCGGTTTACCGGACGAGAACCCAGATCACTAGAAAACTCTTGGTCTCTAAATACCGTTAAACCTTCTTTTAGGCTTAACTGAAACCAATCACGGCAGGTGACTCGGTTGCCTGTCCAGTTATGGAAATACTCATGACCAATAACGGCTTCGATGCCTAGGTAATCTTTGTCTGTTGCAGAGGCTTGATCCGCAAGGACATATTTTGAATTGAAGACATTAAGTCCCTTGTTCTCCATCGCGCCCATATTAAAGAAATCTACCGCTACGATCATGTAGATATCAAGGTCATACTCTAAGTCGAACCGCTCTTCGTCCCACTTCATGGAATTTTTGAGGCTGAGCATCGCATGATGAGCTCTATTAAGGTTGCCCTTATCAACAAAAATCTCTAGAGCGACTTTACGCCCAGAGCGCGTAGTATAGCTATCGACCAATTGGTCAAAATCACCGGCTACTAAAGCGAATAAGTAGCTTGGCTTTGGGTGCGGGTCTTGCCATTTCACCCAATGACGACCATTTTCTAGTTCGCCTTCTGCGATCTTATTACCGTTACTGAGTAGGAATGGAAAGTCAGCTTTGTCTGCTTCTATTGTGGTGGTGTACTTAGCCAATACATCCGGTCTATCAAGGAAGTAAGTAATGCGCCTGAAACCTTCTGCCTCACATTGAGTGCAAAACGCGCCATCTGAAAGATACAACCCCTCAAGCGCAGTGTTGGCAGATGGATTGAGTTCAGTGGTGATAGCCATATCAAATTGAGTCGGTAAGTTTGAGATAATCAAACCTTCATCATTCAATTCATAGTCACTCCAATCAACGCCATTGATGTGCAGTGCTTTGAGATTCAGCTGTTCCCCAACCAAGCTTAAACGTGTCGTATCGTCGTTGGCCAAAACCGTCGATGTTGCAACCACCACTGTTTGCGTTTGATGCAGTTTAAATACCAGATCGATGCTATCGATATTGTGAGAAGGGGTTGCGTAGTCTTTACGATATTTAGCGACAGGCTGAACAGGAGCTGCGTCTTTCATTCCTACTTCCTATGTAATGATGTTGTAGAGGGTTTAGGGTCTATTTTTATTACAAAAATTACAAGTGTTAGGCACGTTCGAGCTTAATAATTTGTAGCCTAGATAGAACTTATATCCGGTCTTGGTTATTTAGCGCTCAATCTAGACTTCGTCAATCAAATCTACCTAGCAATGTCTGCCCTTTATTCAATCGTTACGACATAAAAAAGGCACCTTGTCGGTGCCTTTTCCTGAAACAAGATTCACCGCATTCGCGCCAGTTCGGCGTACATATCTGTGCCTGTACCGGACAGAGTCAGTGTGTCGTCATTTAAACTATAGCTCGATTGGGTTTCGCCGTTTTCATAGAGCAACACTAAGTGCTCGTTTTCAATGTAATAGATGCCGCGTTTGATGGACTCTTGGCCTTGTTCTCCACTGGCACGAAACATAAACACAAAGTCTGGCTGAAGTATCAGATCCAATTTTTGAACCTTACTAGCAAGGATATCTTCGCCCGCCAGTACCTGGCTTGACCAAATGCCTGCGAGAGGTTTCGACAGCGCTTTATGAAAGGTTATGCCGTTAAGATTCAGGCGATTGTGAGTAGTCTTGTATGCGTAAATTTGCGGAGTTGATGTGTTCAGGCCGAGTACAACGGTATCGTCACTGGCGTTGTACAATCCTTCCCAGCGTTCTACAGAATAGTCTTTCTTCTGAATGTCGATTGTAAAATAATAGTTTGAGTCAAAGCTCAGTCGAATAGTTAAAAAGTCATCCTGTGTAGACTCCGGAGCAGGATTAGTGATGTACCATTCCCCTAACAAAAACGGATAGTCAAAACTCGGTTCTTTATTTTCATTAGCACTGACATTAAATGACTGTAGCGCGACCAAGAAGAAGATAAACAAAATTCTGCGCATCATTAATCCTTAGTTTTCCCCAAACAATTAAAGCTTAGGTACTCTTCTACGATAATGCGAAGAATTTTGATCTAAATCACATTTATTATACCAATCGTACTAATTAACTGGTCATTCTAACTTGTTAAAATGCTCGACAACGGTGTTAGAATTTTTGATTGTAGAATAACTACTTATCGAAAAATTCTGCCTTGTTCTCGAGCATTTTTCCTGCGTTATTTCTGATCACTTACTTAGTGTGATTGGTATTATTTATCAAGAAAACAATAACAGCATAAAAAAAGGTGGCTAATAAGCCACCTTTTACATCGTATATTTCAGCAATGCTAACTGCTCGAGGTATCAGACAACATATCAACCATTATTGAAATTGATTCATCGAGATAAGCATCAGGCGCTTTATAATCACTTGGTACATCGTCTAGTGACTTAAAGGCCTCTTCATCGTTCGCTTTTTGGCGCTCGTTAATTCGCTCAAGACGTTGTGCTTCGCGTTTCTCAGACTCTTGTTCACGAGTCTTAAGATTCAGAGAAAGCGCATTTGAGTCCTTCTCTTCTTTATAGCGAACAATATCGTCTTCGATGAAACCAAATTCCATGTCATTTTGAATACGCTTGACATGTTGGTCGGTCAATTTCTTGATCAGTGCTGACTCATCACTCAGCTTGGTGTACTGAGCAGGCTCAATACTATCCCAAGGTAATGCGTTATCTTCCACACTCTCACCTGTTTCAGCAGGGTCGATAGGCGTTGGATAATGAATGTCAGGGATCACACCTTTGTTTTGCGTACTGCCACCGTCAATTCGATAGAATTTTTGAATGGTGTATTGTACATAGCCTAATTCGTTATCAAACAGATCATAGATATGGTTTAGCGAGCGATGCTGCTGTACCGTACCTTTACCGAACGAATTTTCACCAAGAATAACCGCACGTCCGTAATCTTGCATCGCAGCCGCAAAGATTTCGGAAGCCGATGCGCTATAACGGTTGACCAATACCGTCAGTGGACCGTCGTAGCTAATGGCATTGCCATTGTCTGCGTTAACATTGATACGGCCATAGCTGTCTCTCACCTGCACTACAGGACCACTGGTGATAAACAGCCCAGAGAGCGCCGTTGCTTCACTTAATGCACCACCGCCGTTATTGCGTAGGTCCACTAAAATGCCATCAACATTCTTCTCTTTAAGTTCGGTAATCAACTTGTCAGTATCTTTGGAAAGTCCCACGTAAAAACTAGGCACTTCAAGAACACCAAACTTCTTACCGTCTTTTTCAATGATCTCAGACTTAACCGCTCTGTCTTCTAAGCGAACTTTATCGCGAACGATAGTGACGACGCGAGTTTTAGCATCTTTACCATCAGGCAAGATTTGTAAGTTAACCTTGGTACCTTTTGGTCCCTTAATAAGATCAACAACATCATCAAGACGCCAGCCAATGACATCGACGATCTCTTTACCATCTTGTCCAACGCCAACAATTTTATCGCCTTCACCGAGTTCTTTACTGCCCGCAGCTGGACCACCAGCAACTAATGAGCGGATGACCGTGTAGTCATCAGTCATCTGCAGTACCGCGCCAATCCCCTCTAGAGATAGATTCATCTCAGATTGGAAAGTATCGGCATTACGTGGAGAAAGGTAACTCGTATGAGGATCTACCTGACGAGCAAATGCGTTCATGTATAACTGAAAGACGTCTTCGCTTTGAGACTGTGAAATTCGCTTCATCGCATTGTTGTAGCGTTTCGTCAGAATCTCTTTGATCTCTGGCCATTCTTTATCGGTCAGAGCCAGATTAAGCGCGTCGTACTTCACTCTCTTGCGCCACAGCTCGTCAATTTCTTTCGAATCTGTCGGCCACGCTTCTTCGCTACGATCTAGCTCAATAGATTCATCAACATCAAATTTGATTTCATCATCAAGAAGGTCAAGGGCATAAGCATAACGTTCAAAGCGCTTTCTCATTGAAATGTTATACATCTCAAACGCAATGGTGTTATCACCCTCTTTTAAAGAATCATCTAGCTGTGTTCGATAGGTATCAAAACCATCGACTTCAGATTGAGTAAATAGGTTGCGACTAAAATCCAACATATTGAGATATCGGTCGAAAATCTCTGCTGAAAACTGATCGTCTAATTTGAATTGCTTGTAATGAGAGCGAGTAAAACGTGAAGTCACTCGTTTAGCAGCAGTTTGATGCTGAACTTCAGGGGTGAGAACAGGTAAGTCTTTTACCGTGAGGTTTGCTTCGACAGCATTTGCAGAAGCAGCTAGCATAACGCTAGCCGCAATCAGCGTAATCTTTGAACGCATTTTCATTCGCAGGATAAGCTCCTTTTAAGCGCGAAGATGCTCCGCTTTAACGACCATTTGCAGGCCATTATTGAGTTGCACTCGCACGTCGTCCTTGTTTACTTCAACAATGGTCGCAGCCATGTTGCCTTTACCCATGTTCACATTAACATTGTTACCAACAGAGATCTCATCGCTGTTCAATGCACGTGTTTCCACTGGGGCTTGCTTAGGTTTTTCTGCTCTTGGCTTAGGCTTGCGAGCCGGAGCTGCTTTTTTAGCTTGAGCGCGTTTTGCTTTTTGCTCTTCACGGGCTTTATCAGCCTGTTCTTTTCTGCGAGCCGCTACGCGAGCCTTGCTTTCTGCAAGTGCTTGTTGCGCATGGTCCACATGTTCTTGCTCTAGTACGCCACAGTCGTTGCCATCTAGGTCAACACGTGTCGCACCAGCTTTAACGCCATGTAGATAGCGCCAAGATGAAGTGTACTGTCTTAGTGCAGCTCTAAGTTGAGTCTTGCTCACTTTAGAGTCTTCACTTAGACGCTCTGCTAAATCCTGAAAAATACCAATTTTCAGTGGCTTAGCTTCGCCTTCTAAAGTAAAGCACTTAGGGAAGCATTCGGCAATATAAGCAATCACTTCTTTACTGGTTTTTAATTTTTCGGTGTTTTCCATGCGGGTTCCTGATTAAACGCGACTCTTGCGCGAGATTCTCAATAATATTCAGCGCTATTATAAAGACATGACAAGTAAAAACCACACCCGAGTGGTATTTTACTTAGAGTTAATTGGCTCATTGAGCAATTTTTCGACCATATCCATCAACAATACTAACCCTTGTTCGTCAATTTCGCTAAATCGGTCATGCAATGGGCTGTCGATATCTAACACACCCGCCACTTCGCCATTTATTGAAAATGGGATAACAATTTCTGAATTACTGGCTGCATCACAGGCAATATGCCCTTCAAACTGGTGTACATCTTTAATGCGCTGAACCGTATTGGTTGCTGCTGCTGTGCCACAGACGCCTTTACCCCAATTAATACGAACGCACGCCGGGTTGCCTTGGAAAGGCCCCAGTACTAATTGGTCGCCCTCTTTTAGATAGAAACCTACCCAGTTAATGTTCGCCAATTCCATGTTCAGTACTGCACTGATATTCGCTAAGTTTGCGATCAGGTTACTTTCACCGCTAATTAATGCTTCAACTTGTAGCGATACCCTTTGGTAGTCTTTGATGTCCACTTTTTGTTACCTATATTGAAATTGTAACCAAACTCTTTGAAATCCTTCACAAAAGGACTCAATATCCAAGATTGCGTATATACTGCAAACTGTAACCGATAAATCATTGAATCTAAACCACCTACGGCAACAAATGTGCTAGCGTAGCAACCGACATAATCTAGGTACGATAAACTGCATGGCAACAACTCACAATGCAATTACCAGTAATTCTGAACTGCGCCTGTGTCAGGGGTGCGGATTAGCTGTGTCTTCAACACCTATCAATGAAAGCCAAGACGCCTATTGCCCTCGATGTGACACACAGCTCTACCGTGGTCATAGACACTCTTGCTCCGGAGATGTTGCCCTAGCCACTGTGGGCCTTTTGCTCTTCATCCCTGTTATCCTCTACCCTTTTCTATCAATACGTCTTTTTGGAGAGTACATCAGCGCCACACTGCTTGACGGCGTATTCTTACTGATTGATGAAGGCTTTGCATTTGTTGGGTTTCTTGTTCTTTTTTGCGGCTTCTTAGTTCCCCTTGCTCACTGCGTCTGTGTCATTACTGCCAATCTTGCCCTCAAGCAAAACAACACACCGCTGATGCGCTGGAGTATGTACGGCATTTATCATCTTAAGCATTGGATGATGATAGACGTGTACATTGTCAGCATCGCAATTTGCTGCTTCAAGCTCACCGATTACAGTGATCTTATTTTTGGCTTAGCGCTGCCTGTATTAGTTGTGCTCCAGTTAGCGTGCTTAGCATTAGTATTGCGCGTAAGTCCACGCAAGTACTGGCAAAGACTGGATGAGATTCAAAACCTAGAGCGCCCAATCAGTTCCACAATACCCCCTGACCAGTTACACGATTGCCCTCAATGTCATTTAGTACAGACTCATACCGAGCATTGCGTTCGTTGCCACAATAAAATGAAGCGCAATGCTAAACAGTCCCTGCAAGCTACATGGGCCTACTTGATTGTTGCCACTATCGCCTTAATACCAGCCAACGTAATCCCAATTTCTATTTTGTTTACCAATGGTGCTCGCCTCGAGGATACGATTTTTTCTGGCGTAATATCCCTAGTAAACAATGACATGCTAGTAATCGCAATCATCATCTTTATTGCCAGTATTGTGGTACCCGTCGCCAAGATACTCGGTATCCTCTATCTACTACTTTGTATTCACTTCAAGCGCACGGTTTTTCATAGACAGCGTATGATGCTGTTTTATATAGTAAAATGGATAGGGAAATGGTCGATGGTGGACCTCTTTGTTATGTCTATCATGCTAACCTTAGTAGATAGAGGACAAGTTCTTAATTTCACACCCGGCTATGGCGCGGTCGCATTTGGCATCGTAGTTGTCTTTACCATGTATTCTGCGGATGCATTAGATCCGCGTTTGATTTGGAAAAATCATACTTATAAGCATTCAATCTCAACTGGTGACACTTTTTCATGACAGAACAAAATCACTCACCCCTACCGACTCCTAAGGTGAAGCGCTCAACGGGACTCTCACCGCTTTGGGCACTGCCTATCTTGGCGCTACTGCTTGGTGGTTGGCTAATGTACAAAAGCATCAGCGAAGCAGGACAGCAAGTCCGTATTCATTTTGCCAATGCACAAGGCTTAATCGCGGGGCGCACAACCATTCGCTTTCAAGGCCTCGAAGTTGGGATGGTGCGTAAGCTTGAACTGGCTGAAGACCTCAATGGGATCTACGTAGATGCTGAGCTCTACTCTGATGCACTACAGCTGTTAGGTGAAGACACCCAGTTTTGGCTAGTCAAACCCACCGCCAGTCTATCTGGGGTATCTGGATTGGATGCGCTTGTTTCAGGTAACTACATCGCGATACAAAGTGCGACAAAAGGCTTTAATACTCCTCCAAAGACATTCGCTGCACTGTCTAAGGCCCCACAGGACTTGCACAGCGGCAGTTCAGAAGGTTTACGCCTTACTCTTAGAAGCAAGGACCTTGGCTCTGTGAACGTCGGATCAAAGATCCTGTTTAGAAAAATACCGATTGGTGAGGTTTACAGCTTTAGTCTCGATGAAGATGGGAAATCCGTTGTGTTACGCGCTTATATAGACGAAGAGTATGACCACATCATTACCAGTGAGAGTCGTTTTTGGAATGTATCGGGCATCAATGCAAAAGTCGGTTTCGATGGCGTTGACGTCAGAGTTGAAAGTCTTGCTGCATTGATTGGAGGCGGTATAGCCGTCGACTCTCCTGCTCAAGGCCATCACGTAGAGTCCGACACTGAATTTAGGCTTTATCCTGATCTCGCAACCGCCGGTCGCGGTATTCCTATCAAGATAACCCTTCCAGACGACAACAATATCAAGCCAACAGGGGCTCCTCTTATTTACAGAGGCATTGAAATCGGTCAAATCACCAATGTGCAACTCAGTAAAGATCGACAAGACATCATCGCTCAAGCCACCGTTGAACCGGCTTATCACGACCTATTGAATTCAGGGTCTCAATTTCTTCTTGAAGAGGCAACCCTGTCTTTAACAGGCGTTGAAAACCTAGGTAACTTTGTAACTGGCAATTTTTTGACCTTATTACCTGGGGATGGAGAAGCAACCCGCTCATTTAAAGCCGTTAAGCAAGACGAACTCAACACTCAAGACAGTGGAAATCTAGCATTGTCTTTAATGGCTGAGCATAGCTTTGGATTAGCCAATGGATCGGCAGTGCTTTACAAGGGCATTCAAATTGGTCACGTTACGTCGTCACAATTGCATGACAATGGTGTCAAAGTTAACGTACTGATTGACTCACAGTATCGTGCATTGATTCGCTCTAAAAACCGCTTCTTTGTATCGAGCTCAGTATCAGCAAGTTTTGATGCTGGCGAGCTGAACGTCAACGTACCTCCCCTTCAGCACCTTTTGGCGGGAAGCATCAGCTTTATTCGGGAAGGCAGCGAGTCCGTTAGTTCAAGCTATACGCTCTATTCCAGCGAAGCGTTAGCCGAACTTGCCGTTTACACTAAGTCCGGTAGCCAGGTAATTTCTCTTCTCGCTTCTGAGATGCCCCCTGTAAACGTTGGAACGCCTGTTTTGTACAGAAACCTAGTCGTGGGGCAGGTATTGGATTACAAGCTAGGACACTCGGGCATGGAAGTAAAAATAAAGCTCGATAATCAATACCATCACCTTATCAACAGCAATACCGTTTTTTGGAACCATTCTGGTGTAGAGATTGACGCGGGTCTATCGGGCGTATCTGTTAAAGCAGCCCCTTTATCTCGAGTGCTACAAGGGGGGATCGCCTTTGATACCTTGCCTGGTGTTGAGAATAAACTGGGCAAACACTATAAGCTTTACCCTAATCAAGATGACGCTCGCCAGTTTGGAAAAATCATACGCATAAATGCGGCTGATAATGCCACTGTGACCAAGGGAACCAAGATCAAATATCAAGGTGTCGATGTGGGAGAGATTACTCTTGTGTCGCCGCTATTTGAAAAATCCGGCGTTGAAATGCTCGCACGCATCTATCCTCAGTATGTTTCCAAGATTGCCGTTAAGGGTACCCAACTTTGGCTCGTGAACCCTGAGATCAGCCTGAGTGGCGTTAAGAATCTAGCCAGCGCTATCATTCCGACCATTGAAGTGAAACCGGGTAAAGACAGTGCCAAGAAAAATCAATTCACCCTACTGCAAAAAGCACCATTAGAAGATGGCGTCACCTTTTATTTGCAGAGTGAAATCAAAGGCTCGGTATCAAAAAACACCCCTATCCTCTACCGTGAAATGGAAGTCGGCTACGTTAGCGACGTTCAGTTGGGCGAACTCGCCGATCGAATCATCATCACTATCAAAGTGGATAAAGACTACGCCTATTTAGTGAGACAAGACTCTTTGTTCTGGAATGTATCAGGCCTAGATGTCTCTATTGGCTTAAGCGGCGCAAACGTAAAGGCTGGGACTGTTGATAGTCTGCTTAAGGGGGGTATTGCGTTTACTACACCGGAACAGCAGAATTTGCTACCAATGGCAAAAGCAGAGCGTTCTTTCTACCTGTACAAAAAGGCTGAACCCGCTTGGCTGGAATGGCGCACCGCGATTCCTAAACCTTAGAAGGGTTCTCTTAGAAGAGAGACGCTATCAATGCAACGCGTCTCTCCTCTTTCAACGCTATACACTTTCAAGATAAAGCGAGCATTGCTACACTTCGCATGCTCGCCTTTCTCACAGGAATCCTACCTTGCATCAAAACGTATATATCCCGGAGCAATTTGTTCAACTTATGAAAGAACAAATGCCTTCACACCTAAAACTAGATGAATTGCTAGAGGCGTGTAAGCGTCCTTTAAAACGCAGCATTCGAGTCAATACTCTGAAGATCTCCGTTGAAGATTTTAAAGAGCAGGCATTAACAATGGGCTGGACATTAACACCGGTACCTTGGTGCAAAGAAGGCTTTTGGCTTGATAACGTCGATGAGTCTACCACGTCACTAGGCAATACCAGCCAACACCTTGCAGGCCTATTTTACATTCAAGAAGCCAGTTCTATGATGCCAGTAACGGCACTATTCGATGACCTCGCCGTTGATGCTAATTTTCGAGTATTGGATATGGCCGCGGCGCCGGGTTCAAAGACCACACAGATTGCCGCCAATATGGGCAAACAAGGCTTAGTGGTTGCCAATGAATTTTCAGCAAGCCGAGTCAAGATACTGTTTGGTAATTTAATGCGCTGTGGCATTGGCAACATGGCAATGACCAATTTTGATGCTCGTGTGTTTGGTCCTTGGCTTCCAGAAACCTTTGATGCCATTTTGCTCGATGCGCCATGCTCTGGTGAAGGTTCGTTACGTAAAGACGCAGACGCAATGAAGAACTGGAGTTTGTCCTCTGTTGAAGAGATTGCCAACACTCAGCAAGACTTAATAGAGAGTGCCTTTCACGCCTTGAAGCCAGGTGGAACACTTGTCTATTCAACCTGCACGCTAAACCACCAAGAAAACCAGCACGTGGTCGATCACCTGTTGCAAACCTTCATCGGTTCTATTGAAGTTGAATCCTTAGATGACCTTTTCCCCGATGCTTCTCTGTCACTAACAGAAGAGGGATATATTCATGTATATCCCCAAATCTATGACTGTGAAGGCTTTTTTATTGCTAAGTTCAAAAAGACGGGCTCAGTAACTGCGCCAAAAGTGAAAAAGCGCTTAGGTAAGTTTCCTTTTCAACGAATGTCCAACAAGGACAGTGACATTGTCACAAACTCATTAATTGAAGCCTTAGGGATTCAGATATCGGACAACTTTTCCTTATGGCAACGAGATAATGAAGTATGGTTGTTCCCAGTACTGATAGAACCCCTACTCGACCAAATGCGCTTTCAACGTATTGGTATCAAACTCGCCGAAACTCATAAAAAAGGATATCGCTGGCAGCACCAAGGCGTTGTCGCTATGAGTCAACACAACGAAGACAATGCCGTGGACCTAACCATAGATGATGCGCGTGAATGGTACATGGGGCGCGATATTCGACCAGAGGTTCCTTCTAGTAAAGGTGAAGTACTGGTTCGCTACGATGGTGTGACCATAGGTATTGGAAAATGGGTGGGTAATCGCATAAAGAATGGATTACCAAGAGAAATGGTTAGAGACAATAACTTGTTCTAATTCATAGAGATGAAGTAGAAGCCTGCAACTTAGTGTTTGAAGATAGGCGCTCTTGTGTGGCAAGAGCGCTTTAGTGTACTAAACTTATTCCAATTAATCGGTTAGCGCAGGCTCTTACATAGAGCCATTCCCCAAAGCCTAGGTCAGGATAGCCTAGGCTATTTTTTGGCAGAAATTCACTATTTTACTAAGTGAATTCCATCAGTTTCGATAGTAATCAATCCTGCTTTGTACAACCCGCCAATCGTCTTTTTAAATGTGCCTTTACTGGTGCGGAACACCTTAAAGATGGCATCTGGAGAAGACTTGTCATTAAGAGGCAGGAAGCCCTCTTTTTTATTCAGTAGATCCACCACTTTCTCACTAAGATCATCCATCTTAGCGACACCAACTTTCTGCAATGACAAATCAATCTTGCCGTCATCACGTACTTGTTTAATGTAGCCCTTAAGGCGCTTGCCGATGAACAGCTTACCAATGACATCCGAGCTAAAAATCATGCCCCAATGTTCACCATTGATAATGGCTTTGTAGCCGAGGTCACTGCGTTCAGCGATCAACAGTTCCACTTGGTCATTCGCTTTATAATGATGCGGCGTTTTATCAAGCCATTTGTTGAACTTAGTGGTGCCGACGATACGACCGCTGGCATTGTCAGTGTAGACATACACTAATATTGTCTGGCCTTCATTAAAACGAGCACGTTGTTCACTATAAGGAACCAGCAAATCTTTCTTTTCGATACCCCAGTTAACAAATGCACCCGTGGCGTTGATACTGGTAATTTCCATCAAGCCCCACTCGCCTACTTGTGCGATAGGATTTTCACGCGTAGCGCAAAGTTCGTTGTCGGAATCAAAGTAAAGAAAGGCTTTCACTATCTGACCAACTTCATGCTCCTCACTGAGCTGTTTTTTAGGCAAAAGCACGCTTCCATAATCGTAAGCGTCTAGAAAAACACCAAAGTCAGTGATTTGGGTGATTTTAAGTGAGTTAAGTTGGCCAATTTTAATCATATTATTACTCGAGTTTGACGATATCGCGACGATTGTATTGCCTTACCCCAACAATACAAAGACTTTTCTAGCACTTTGCACATTACAAAGGATTAGCACTCGTTACTTAATCTAAATTAATAACGTCACATTGTGGATGCTCTAGCAAAAACTCTTGCAGTTTCGCTTTGCTTGCCAAGTCTTCTGTAATCAAAATCGCAGGCTTACGAGCCGCATTGGCTTGTGTTAGTACCAGTGATAGCAACTCAGTGACTGATTCATGTTCCACATTGTAGCCAGCTGATACCGCTTCGTTATTCCTGTCCACGCCGAGAGTAAGCTGTGTAAGTGAAGCTAGGTCGATGCAGACACCATCGAAGTACTTTAATAGGCGCTCTGAAAGCAACACAGAGGACGGCGTGTCAGCGCCAAATAGAACCTTAAGGCCGTTTAATCCACGAGGTAGACCTTGCTCTGCCAAATTATCGATGACCTTGGCGGCATCACTCAAGCTACGCACAAAGGGAACAACAATCTCTACAGCAACGCCTTGCTCTCTGAGGCCCTTAATGAACTGACACTCAACCGCAAAGCTGGATTTATAAAAGTCTGAGGCATAACGCGAAACGCCCCGCATTCCCAGCATAGGGTTTAGCTCTTGCTCTTCTAAGCTGCCGGCAATCAACGTAGATAAAGAATTGCTATCGCAATTGCTCAGTTGCACGCGTACACGCTTATGCTCAACTAGCTTAAGATCTTTTGCCGTTTCGTTTAGAACTTCTAGATAGAACTCTCTTAGATCTTGACCGTTCACAACAGCGTCAAGGGCCATTTTGTCCGCATCAGTTAGCGTAGAGTCTTGGCCAATAAGTGCAGGATGAAAGAACACGCGCTCTTGAATGACATCCCCAATAGACAGCAATACATGCTCTGCAGTGTCGTTAACTTGTTGCAACGAAGAGCCTAATATAATTTCCGAATTTAGCGTGTTTGGCATTTGCGTCCCTTTCTAGATCTAAGTAGCTATTATCTGATTCAAAATACCACCTCACACCGACGATTCAAATACTTAACCGAAAATTTAGGCGAAGAAAAATACTGAGTAACCCCCTTACGCTGACTAAGGATGCTGCTCACTGTTCATAACCCTCTTTAGCGTGCATTTCTTAGCCAAATAACTAAGAATTTCTCTATTTTTGGGTAATGAAGTTTATTCCCTCTCGTAATTCCGCTATCTTTAGCCCAATTTCGCTATAAGAAGAAAACAAAATTATGTCTCTAAAAACTGATGAGTTGCGCACTCAACCACTCGGTCCAATGCCAACGCCAGCTGAGTTATCTCAAAATCACCCTCTTACCGCTGATGTTGCAGCTCGTATTGAGGAATCTCGTCGCCAAATCGAAGCTATCTTAAAAGGCGAAGATAAGCGCCTGCTCGTGATCGTTGGTCCTTGCTCTATTCATGATACAGAAGCGGCGATGGATTATGCAGGTCGTCTAGCGGCAATTCAGGACCAATACAAAGACCAACTATTCATTGTAATGCGAACCTACTTTGAGAAGCCCCGCACCATCATCGGTTGGAAAGGCCTGATTACGGATCCGAATCTAGATGGCTCATACGCACTAGAAACCGGCCTAAACAAGGCGCGTAAGCTACTTCTAGATATCAACAAACTAGGACTGGCTACCGCAACTGAGTTCTTAGACATGATCACAGGCCAATATATTACTGACCTTATTTCATGGGGCGCAATTGGCGCTCGTACAACTGAATCTCAAATTCACCGTGAAATGGCTTCTGCGTTATCTTGTCCTGTAGGCTTTAAGAATGGCACAAACGGCAGCGTAAAAATCGCTATTGACGCAGTGCGCGCATCTAAGGCTTCACACTACTTCTATTCGCCGGATAAAAATGGGCGTATGACGGTATATCGCACTTCAGGTAACCCTCACGGTCATGTGATCTTACGCGGTGGCGACACTGGACCAAACTTTGATACACAATCAATAGAGAACGCTTGTAATGCGCTTGGCGAAGTAGGCTTGCCGAAACGACTTGTTGTCGACTTTAGTCACGCGAACTGCCAAAAGCAGCACCGTAAACAACTAGACGTAGCAAAAGAAATCGCAAGTCAGATAAAATCAGGCAGCACCTACGTTGCAGGCATCATGGCAGAGAGCTTCATCGAAGAAGGCAATCAGCCAATGGACGACCTTTCTGCACTGCAGTACGGAAAATCTATCACTGACCCATGCCTAAGCTGGGCACACACAGTAGAGATGCTGGATATTTTATCAGACGCTGTTAAAACACAACTTTAAGGAGAAGAAGTAAATGCCTTCATTTGATATTGTTTCAGAAATCGAAGTTGTCGACGTGCGACACGCGGTAGAAAACGCGAATCGTGAACTTGCTACCCGTTTTGATTTCAGAGGCGTACAAGCCAGCTTTGAATTCAAAGATGAGCAAGTAAAGCTGACCGCTGAGGCTGAATTCCAACTGCAACAAATGCGTGACATTCTGCGTGGTAATTTGACCAAGCGTGGTGTCGACGTCAATACAATGGATTCTCAAAAAGAAGAAGCATCAGGCAAGAACTGGTACCAAACCGTGCTGTTTAAGCAAGGTATCGATAAAGAAATGGCCAAAAAACTGGTTAAAGCAGTGAAAGACGCCAAGCTTAAGGTTCAAGCGAGTATCCAAGGTGAGAAAGTTCGTATTACAGGCAAAAAGCGCGACGACCTACAATCAGCTATCGCACTAATCAAGAGCTCAGACCTTGGTCAGCCATTCCAATATGAGAACTTCAGAGACTAACTTTCAGTAAAGTCTAAAAATACTAACGAGGGCCATTGCCCTCGTTTTTTGTATTTCTACCCTGCCACCATTTGCTGTTTTGTTTTACTTGCTGCCACTAACATATAGATGCACGTTGCTAACAAAGCTGCGAACAAATAGCCAAGCAATCCGTGTACTTGAAAAAGAAACCTATCTGCTACGACAGGACCTGCAACGGAGCCAATGCTATAGCTAAACAGCATCACTTGTGTTGCTGAGACAATAAAGCGCTCATCGAGCTTTTCGCATCCAAGGTTTATTGCCACCGGGTAAATACCAAAGGTTGCCATTCCTAGCAGAAACAGTGCCCCCGAAAGCAGAGCCACCGAAGACGAAACAAACGTTAAGCCTATAGCAAACATACCTAGCATACACAGCAGCGCCATTAGCATGACTCGGCTCATGAATTTGTTAAGCTTGTTGACCAAAGGCTGAACCAACATTCCCCCCAAGATCACCAACGCCATCAAACTGCCTATATCAGTATGCTCAATTTTACGGTTCGCTAATTCTACCGGCATAAGTCCATATATGGCACCCAGCGTAAGGCCCGATACAATACAACCGATAATGGCTGCGTGGTTAAGCCTTGATATTTGCTTAAAGGAAAGTGCTGCCGACTCTTGGCTATTAGGCTGTGTGCAGGCAACAAACTTTAAGACTAAAACCGCCGCAACGATGGGTGAGACAATCACAACAAATGGCATAACGCCATTGATTCCAAAAACGCCAATACCCAGTTGTCCAAACGCAGAACCGCCATATAGCGAAAGCATGTATAGGCTTAATCTCTTCATTCGAGACTCTTCATCACCAGACATTAGCCAAGACTCAACAATGACGAAAATACCCGCAACGGCAATACCTGCAGCAAAACGTGCAGCTAACCATACAAAACCATTGGCAAACACTGGTAAGACCACAACCGTTAGGGCAAATGCCACCAAACACCCAATGAAAGCGCGTCGATGCCCTACCTGATGAATAATACGTTCAACAATGACGGCACCGAATAATAAGCCTGCATAAAAAGCACTCGCAAGCCAACTCGCATAGTGTGTTGGAATATTAAACTGACCCAACATTAGAGGGATCAAGCTCATTAAATAGCCCGAAGCCACAGCGTAAAAAGTCAATGCGATAACGGGTACGGTGATACGAGATACACCTTCAGGAAGAAGTGCTTTTTCCAATGTCTTGCGCCTAATTTAATTAATGATTTGGAAGGAATTAAGGCGCGAATATGGGATTAATTTAGGGCTAAGTAAAACAATGAATTTTTAAGGATTCGATAAAAGATTTTTATGACAATATCACAAGGAAAGCGTCCGTAATTTAATGTTACGGACGCTGTGAATTACTTGGTAAGTGCTTGATTTAGCCACTGATCAAACTGAGATTTCGGTAAGGCGCCACTGAGCATATCTACGCGTTGGCCATTCTTAAACACCATGACCGTTGGAATGCTTCTGATTTGAAATTGTGCGCCCAACTGTTGCTGCGCCTCGGTATCAATTTTGACACAGCGAACCTGACCTTCGCGCTCTTTTGCCACATCAGAAAACACTGGCGCAAACCCCACACACGGATTACACCAAGGTGCCCAAAAATCTACGACGATAGGTGTATCACCTTCAAGCAAGGCTGCAAAGTTGTCGCTTGTTCCTTCGATAGGAGCCCCATCAAGTAGAGCCTGTTTGCATTTCCCACATTTAGCGCCTTCTGAGACACGTTCATTAGGGATTCGATTTAGACCGCCACACGAAGGACAGCGGGTTTTAAATGATGACATAACTTCCTCATTTTTATTAATAGATTGATTGTTCGAAGGCTTTCGCTGTTATCTCGCGTATCCCAAAACTTGTATACGCCCGTAACATAAGGAAAGCTCTGACAGCAGTCCCTTGTTGACCTCAGGGAGTAATACCACCACAGAACGGCGCAGTTCCTGTTGCTCTTCTAGTCGTTTTTTAAGCTCAGGCACCTCACTCCATGAAATACGCTCCGCATCTCGTCGGCAACTATCAGCAAATACGGAATCTAATTCATGATGATAGAGCACCATCTCTGCCGATTGCATCAGGCGTAAGGCCTTGAGAGTAAGCATTTCAAAATCACTGCCTGTCTCAATCCAATTGACACAGTAACTTGGCTCAAACTGTTTGCTGTCCAGCGTAACCTCATAACAGGCTTGCAACTGTGATTTCGACTGTGAAGATTTAACCTCAGTTGCCTCGAAAAAGTACTCCCAAAATAATCGTCTGCGAGTCACATCTGGCAATCTCTCTTTGATATCGGCACGTTTAGACGCTGCAAAGTCAGCCAGTAGACCTAAATTTTGTGGAAGAACCGCCTCAAAGGTACGCCTTAGGTTGCGAATAAGGACAGGCGAACTACCGCCACTTGAAAACGCAACCTGAATGCGTCCACGATTTATCATGGAAGGCGTAATGAAATCACAATACTCCGTATCATCAACCACATTGACCATGATCCCTGCTCTTTTCGCATCGGCATGCACTCTGTGGTTGAGATCTGGGTTATCTGTTGTTGCCCAAATTTGCACGAATTCTTCGATGAGTTCTTGTTGGTAAAAGCCTTTTATCCAACTGAGCTTATCTTCTTCATACAAAGAAAGTAAAAATGGCTCTAATGTAGGTGAAACTACCGAGACAAAAGCGCCAGCCTTGAGCAGGCTCTCTACTTTTCTGCTTGCTACTTCCCCCCCACCTACAACCAAAACTGGTTTGTGATAGAGATCATAAAACAGAGGAAAATATCGCATTATGTTCCTTAAATGTTAATTGCCCAAATTAAACCCAAGTCACCATTTTGGTGCACACTAAAAATTACACCGCTAAGTGTGACATTGAAATACTCTGTAATATTTGCCCTGGTGGAATTTATCACCTTAAATATATTAATACTCCACACATTACACTGCTCGGGCTATTTATATTGGAAATTTTCTCCGATTCCCCAAAGTTACACAATGTTGCACTATTTACAAACTGACAACATTTAGTCATTCTAAAGTGGTTAGTTAAGAGTAAATCACAATTTGTAATTAATTGAGATACTTAGCAACCTCAACTACTTTGTATACGGGTATGAAAAATATGCCCCAATTTAGTGAATCGTACAAACGAATTCACGTTTAATGCAGAAATGCAAAGTCGTACTAGGTGATGCCTCATCACCCATGGATTTTAAAAGAAAGGATACGAATAGATGGCGAATAAACTCACAATTCTAGCTTCAGTAGTAGCTGCATCGGCAGCTGTCGTAGCGACGTCTGCATCAGCAGCAGATAGCACGCTAGACAAAGTATTAGCTGCAGGCTCTCTCACCTGTGGTGTGAGCACTGGCCTTCCAGGCTTTTCGAACCCTAACTCAAAAGGTGAGTGGGAAGGTATTGATGTTGAGTACTGTCAAGCGCTTGCTGCAGCGGTTCTAGGCGACAAAACTAAGGTTAAATACGTACCTCTTACAGCGAAAGAGCGTTTTACGGCGCTTCAGTCTGGTGAGATCGATGTACTGTCTCGTAACACGACTTGGACTCAGCACCGTGATACGGCACTAGGTCTAAACTTCGTAGGTGTTAACTACTACGATGGTCAAGGTTTTATGGTTAAGAAAGACCTAGGTGTTTCTAGCGCGACAGAACTTGATGGCGCAGCGGTATGTGTACAGTCAGGTACAACTACTGAGCTAAACCTTGCCGATTACTTCCGTGCAAGCGGCATGGAATACAAGCCAGTAGTATTTGATACAGCTGCGCAGACTTCTGCAGGTTTCGATGCAGGACGCTGTGACGTGCTGACTACTGACCAATCTGGCCTATACGCGCTTCGTCTAAACCTTAAAGATCCTTCTTCTGCCGTCGTATTACCAGAAATCATCTCTAAAGAGCCGCTAGGCCCAGTTGTTCGCCAAGGCGACGACAAGTGGTTTAACGTAGCTAAGTGGACGCTTTCAGCAATGATCAACGCTGAAGAGTACGGTATCTCATCTAAAAATGCGGATGAAATGCTGAAGTCTTCAGATCCAAATGTTAAGCGTATCCTTGGTGTTGACGGTCCTAAAGGTACTGCACTAGGCATTAAAGATGACTGGGGTTACCAAGTGATTAAGCAAGTAGGTAACTACGGCGAAAGCTTCGAACGTACTGTTGGTACTGGCTCTCCGCTACAGATTAGCCGTGGTGTTAACGCACTATGGAATGCGGGTGGCTTTATGTACGCGCCACCAATGCGTTAATCCTGAAGTAGTAACCAAAGGGCGGCCTCACCGCCCTTTTGTTTAAATGGATTTAATTAAAGGTTAGTTGTATGACGCCACCGAAAGTAAACCCCGCCGCCTCGAGTTCGGCATCAAAAAGTTCCAACCTCCTCTATAACCCCACTTTCCGAGCCATCGCCTTTCAGGTTATTGCTGTATTAGGCCTGGTTTGGTTCTTTTACAGTATCGTCAATAATGCACTGAGTAACCTCGATGCACGTGGCATCGCGACAGGTTTCGATTTCTTATCAAAAGAAGCCGGTTTTGGTATTGGGCTTCACCTAGTCGAATACGATGAAACTTATAGCTACGGCAGAACCTTCATTGTTGGCCTACTTAACACCGCCTTAGTGGCAGTATTGGGGATCTTTTTCGCTACAATACTCGGCTTTATCATGGGTGTTGCTCGCCTATCGAGTAACTGGCTAGTCAGTCGCTTAGCTGCTGTATATATCGAGATATTCCGTAATATTCCTTTGTTACTGCAAATTTTCTTCTGGTATTTCGCAGTATTGCAGGCGCTCCCATCACCAAGACAAAGCTTGAGCCTTGGAGAAGCGGTCTTCTTAAACGTTCGCGGCTTGTTTATGCCCGGACCTGTTTTCAATGAAGGCAGTGGTATCGTTATCGCAGCACTGGTCATAGCGATTATCGCGTCAATCTTTGTCAGCATTTGGGCTAAAAACAAACAAAAACTAACCGGTCAACAAACCCCTGTTGGTCGTATTTCTGTTGCACTAATTATCGTTCTACCTTTGATTGCCTATTTCATTGCGGGAATGCCAATCAGTACTGAATACCCTGAACTTAAAGGTTTTAACTTTAAGGGTGGTATCAGTATCATTCCTGAGTTAGCCGCCCTTACTTTGGCACTGAGTATTTATACGGCCTCGTTTATTGCCGAAATCGTGCGTTCAGGTATTAACGCAGTTAGCCATGGTCAAACCGAAGCAGCAATGTCATTGGGTTTACCTCGCAGTCGTACGCTACGTTTAGTCGTCATTCCGCAAGCATTGCGTATCATCATTCCACCACTGACTAGCCAATACCTCAACTTAACTAAAAACTCTTCTTTAGCCATGGCTATTGGCTACCCAGATCTTGTGTCAGTATTTGCTGGAACAACACTGAACCAGACGGGTCAGGCAATCGAAATCATCGCAATGACAATGGGTGTCTACCTGACATTAAGTCTACTGACCTCTCTAGTCATGAATATCTACAACAAGAAAGTTGCGCTGGTGGAGAGATAATATGAGCATACATCAATTTCAACCTGATCTTCCGCCACCCTCTAGTTCTGTAGGAGTTGTAGGTTGGTTACGTAAGAACTTATTTAGTTCACCATTAAACTCCATCGTATCTGTGATATTGGGCTACCTTGCCTTTGTCCTTATCAGCAACGTTGTGAGCTGGGCATTTGTCAACGCAGATTGGGTCGGCACTACACGTGATGACTGCACCAGTGCGGGGGCATGTTGGGTGTTTATTAGTGTCCGTTGGGAGCAATTCATGTACGGCTTCTACCCTGAAGCTGAACTGTGGCGCCCTCGCCTATTTTACGCAACATTAGCACTATTTGTTGCTGCGTTAATCTATGAAAAGACACCGAAGAGAACCTGGATTTGGTTGTTCTTCGTGAACGTCTATCCATTTATCATTGCAGCTTTGCTGTACGGTGGTATTTTCGGATTAGAGGTAGTAGAAACGCACAAATGGGGCGGCTTGTTAGTTACACTGATTATCGCTCTGGTTGGTATCGTCGTTTCATTACCTATTGGTGTGGTTTTAGCACTGGGTCGACGCTCCGAGATGCCAATCATACGTAGTATGTGTACCGTCTACATCGAAGTATGGCGTGGTGTACCGCTAATCACCGTTCTATTTATGGCTTCAGTAATGCTACCTTTGTTCCTTTCTGAGGGAATGGAGACAGACAAACTGATTAGAGCCTTGATTGGTGTGGTGATGTTTAGTGCTGCTTATATGGCAGAGGTGATTCGTGGTGGTCTTCAAGCGATTCCAAAGGGACAATATGAAGCAGCGGATGCGTTAGGGCTCACATATTGGAAGAAAATGCGTTTAATCATTCTTCCACAAGCGCTTAAGATTACCATTCCTTCGATTGTGAATACCTTCATTGGTTTGTTTAAAGACACAAGTCTGGTGCTGATTATTGGTATGTTTGATGTACTTGGCATTGGTCAGTCTGCGAATACCGACCCTGAGTGGCTTGGTTTCGCTATCGAAAGTTATGTATTTGTCGCGTTAGTGTTCTGGGTATTTTGTTTTGGCATGTCGAGATACTCGATATGGCTAGAAAACAAACTGCACACCGGTCACAAACGATAATTATCAAGGACGTATTATGACGCAACAACAAGATTACATGATCCAGTTGAAGGACATGAACAAGTGGTACGGTGAGTTTCACGTACTAAAGAACATTAACCTAGAGGTTAAGAAGGGCGAAAAAATTGTTATCTGTGGACCATCAGGTTCCGGTAAATCAACAATGATTCGCTGTATTAACCGCCTAGAAGAGCATCAGCAAGGGAACATCTTTGTGTCCGGTACTGAACTCACCGAGGACTTAAAAAACATTGAAGCGGTTCGTAAAGAGGTAGGGATGTGTTTTCAGCACTTTAACCTATTCCCTCACCTTACTGTTTTGGAAAACTGCACTCTGGCTCCAATTTGGGTTAAAAAATTGCCTAAAGGTGAAGCTGAAAAGATAGCAATGAAGTACCTAGAGCGAGTCAAGATCCCTGAGCAAGCAGACAAATACCCGGGCCAGCTTTCCGGTGGTCAGCAGCAACGTGTCGCTATCGCTCGCTCTCTTTGTATGAACCCTCAGGTAATGCTATTTGATGAGCCAACGTCTGCGCTTGACCCTGAGATGGTACGTGAAGTATTGGATGTAATGGTTGAGCTTGCCGATGAAGGTATGACAATGCTATGTGTAACGCACGAAATGGGCTTTGCAAAAGAGGTGGCAGATCGGGTTATCTTCATGGATGCCGGAGAAATCATTGAAGAAAACAACCCTGTGGACTTCTTCGAAAACCCACAATCGGACCGTACACAAAACTTCTTGTCGCAAATACTGCACCACTAACGGCAATTTTCACGTAGAATAGAGGTCAGCTAAGCTGCCCTTTTTACTTTGCTTTAATTATAGCCGTTACCATTTGTTACACTTTGCGGTTCACTCGGTAACACTATTTGCTTAATATCAAGTTGGCTTAGGCGAATGTCATACTTGAAATATGGAACTTTTCGCCACATATCTATACTAATTATTTAAAAGGTCTTTGAGGAACTCTATGAACAGTCCAATGGTATCACGCACTCGCACGCAAGAAAGTGTGCTGCAAACCAACAAGGTTTTGCGTAACACCTACTTCTTGTTATCACTAACACTACTTTGGTCTGCTATCGTTGCGGGCTTCTCTATGGCAATGAACCTACCTCGTCCAGGTCTGATCATTATGCTAGTTGGCTTTTACGGCCTACTTTTCCTTACTGAAAAGAACCGTAACAACAGCATGGGTCTAGTGTTCACATTCCTATTCACAGGCTTTTTGGGTTACACCACAGGCCCTATCCTGAATGCATACATCGGCGCTGGCATGGGTGACACCATTGTGACTGCGCTTGGCGGTACAGCACTAGCATTCATGGGTGCATCAGCATACGCTCTAACCACAAAACGTGACCTTTCTTTCTTAGGTGGCGTATTAATGGCTGGTTTCGTTGTGCTATTGGTTGGCATGGTTGCCAACATCTTCCTACAAATGCCAATGATTCACCTAGCAATGAGCGGCATGTTCGTGATGTTCTCTACTGGCGTAATCTTGCTAACAACACAGCAGATTGTTCGCGGCGGTGAGACTAACTACATCTCAGCGACAGTAAGCCTGTACGTATCAATCTACAACCTATTCATCAGCCTACTAAGCATTCTAGGCATCATGAACAACGATTAATTTTGATTAATCTCTGAGTTGTTAAGCCCGCACTAGTTGCGGGCTTTTTGTTTTTTAATGATAATTCAATGTATGGAATCCAAATTAGGAACAGACTATGTTTGAATTTAACGGCAAAAGCATAGAAACCGACGCGCAAGGCTACCTACTCAACTTTAAGGATTGGGAAGAAGGCATGATCGCTATCTTAGCCGAAGAGGAAGGCATTGAACTGACAGAGGCTCACCTGGAGGTGGTGCATTTTGTACGAAACTTTTATATAGAGTTCAATACCTCACCTCCAGTTCGAATGCTGGTCAAGGCGATGGAAAAAGCGCACGGTCCAGAAAAAGGCAACAGCAAATATCTTTTCAAGCTGTTCAAAAAAGGTCCCGCAAAGCAAGCGACCAAATTGGCAGGACTGCCAAAACCGGCCAAGTGCTTATAGGATATTAAAGCCTGAATAGTGCCTAAATTCGGCTTCTGATGGAATACAGCTTTCTACAGAAGCCGTTCTTGGTCCTTGTTTAAGCCAGTCACCTAACTGGTCTATGCCCGACTCAGAACCACAAGCCATTACTTCTACATTGCCATCATTGAGATTTTTCGCATAACCGGTCAAACCCAGCTTTAACCCTTCATGAGCTGTGTGATAGCGAAACCCCACCATTTGTACCCTTCCCGACACTAAGAACTTTCTACAGATCGACACCATATCGCCTCCTGATTGTCCAAAATAGATTCAACTATAAGAATATCTAAGAGTATAAGCCCTTCTGATTTGCTTTTAGCGGATGCTTACACGACAATGTCACAAAATTTCCTTCGAGAACTACATTCCCTATGAGTGCATCTATAAAACTTGCCAAAGGCAGAGATAAATCTGTTCGCCGTCGCCATCCGTGGATCTTTTCTAGAGGTATAGAAACGGTTTCAGGTGATCCTCAACTTGGCGATACTGTGGATGTGTTTGCACACAATGGACAATGGCTAGCAAAAGCAGCCTACTCGCCTCACTCTCAAATTCGCGCTCGTGTATGGAGTTTCGCTAAGCAAGAGATCGACACTCAATTTTTCATCAAGCGCATCGAGCAAGCGCAAATGTTGCGTGATGAATGCATTGCTGAGGGCGGACTTACGGGTTATCGCCTAATTGCTGCAGAATCTGATTCTATGCCAGGTGTCACCATTGACCGCTACCAAGATTACATGGTGTGCCAATTTTTAAGTGCCGGTGCTGAAAAACTTAAACAGAACATTGTAGATGCTCTTGTACACTGCTTTCCAAGTTGTTCCGTTTACGAACGCTCTGATGTTGCCGTACGCAAAAAAGAAGGCTTAGAAGAGAGTACAGGCCTTTTACATGGCACAGACCCAACAGAGCCTGTAGTGATTGAAGAGAACGGCGTTAAGATTCAAGTGGATATTAAGACGGGTCACAAGACCGGCTTTTATCTTGATCAGCGTGACAGCCGTCAACATTCAATGAAGTATGTGAAAGGTAAACAGGTTCTCAACTGTTTCTCTTACACTGGTGGTTTTGGCTTGTATGCTTTGAAAGCTGGCGCTGAGCGAGTCATCAATGTTGACGTGTCACAGCCTGCTCTTGATATTGCAAAGAAGAATGCAGAAATTAATGGCTTTGACGTTAAAAAAGCGGTCTTCCTTAATGCTGACGTATTTAAAATCCTGCGTGAATATCGCGATCAAGGTACACAGTTTGATGTGGTAATTATGGACCCACCTAAGATGGTGAGCTCTAAAAACAACCTCACTAGTGGCGCTCGCGGTTATAAAGACCTAAACATGCTAGCCATTCAGATCCTCAAACCAGGAGGTACGCTACTCACTTACTCGTGCTCAGGTTTGATGGAGTCCGGTTTGTTTCAGAAAATCATTGCAGATGCCGCGCTTGATGCAGGACGTGAAGTGAAGTTTGTTGAATCCTTTACTCAGGCAAGTGACCATCTTTTTGATACTGCCTATCCCGAAGGACTGTATCTGAAAGGGTTTGCTGCTAAGGTAATTTAACTTAACGTGAAAACAATAAAGGCTTGCATACGCAAGCCTTTATTCTATCTGCAACACTATAGTGATTAATCGGGTACTACGACTATCTGGGCTAAGATATCATCGGCATTGAAATTGCCAGTATCCGAGATCAAATCGCCAAACTGCTCTCGACTATCTTCTATGACAATGGTTTGTGTACCAGACTCATGCGCGATGTCCAATGTAATATCCTCACCAACTACGAACACCTCAATTGAAGCGAGCAACTCATCTAGGTTATTGCTTCCAGTATCATCCAGAATGTTATTCAGATTAATACTGTCCTCTCCGACAGTGAAGTTTTGTACTACGTCAGTCCCGTCATCAAGTTGACCGTCATTCCAGGTAAATATATCGAAGTCAGAGGTTCCGACTAAGATGTCTTCACCAAGACTAGCTAGTATAGGATTCTCTTCCTCAACAGCAGCTAAGCTTGCGTTTGCAACCGGTTCTCCATCTAGAATTTTAACGTCAATTTGATCTTGTGACGGTTTAGGTTGACCAATATTGACATCAACCAAGTCAATAGTGAATGTCTCATCTCCCTCTATTTCACTATCAGGTGTACCATAAATCTCCATTGAGACAATATCATCATCTGATGCACCTTTAGCTACCGTCTTATCTGTATCGGTCACGTTAGTAATGATGACGTCAATCGTTCCATCTTCCCTTTCAATAAAGGTTGAGTTAAACCCGTCAGTAGTGTTAATTAAGACATCGTAATCATCTAGAGTGAGACCAGCAGCCATATTAGCAATAGCAAAAGAGAAAACTAACGATGCTCCAGCTCGAATGGTAACGTTACCGCCTTCTAACAATTTGACATTGATAGAGCTACCAAAATTACCTTCTGTCACCTCATTGAGTTTCTTCGGAGTAAGGCCCCACGCAGCATCGTTATCTTCTCCACCAATAAAGCTGACTGTCACTTCAGATATATCACTAAGCCCATCAGGATCCGTGACCAAAACATTAAATTTGTGAGTGCAATCAACATCCTCTTCAAGCCCTTGCTTAAGAGTTATCTTCCCAGTTTCAGAATCTATATTAAACAGCTCATTAGGCTCTTCGAAGCTATAGGTTAATACATCGCCATCAGCATCTTCGGCTATTACAGCGCCTATCGTATCACCAGCGCTAGACCCTCTACTCAGTGCTACAAATAAGTAACTATCGTCATTAGGCTCATCACCAGGTTGATCATCACCAGAGATAAACTCAGGCGCATCGTTCACATTCGTTAGGGAAACGTTCACAACTGCGGTATCTTCACCGCCGTTGCCATCCACTACTTTCACCGACAGATCAAAGTCGCCTACATCGG
>NZ_BCUR01000004.1:1587110-2196643 GCF_003569005.1 Vibrio superstes
TGCGTCTTCATCAAACGCATTAACTGCGCCAACGACTTGACCTTTGGTCGTGCCCTCATTCAAGGCTTCGAAATCATACACATCGTCATTGCGCGCATCACCTGGTAGGTCATCACCAGAAATAAACTCTGGGGCATCATTCACTGGAGTAACGGCAGGGTCGACAGTTACTGGCTCACCATTTTCGATACCATCACTTGGAGTCAAAAGAAACGGCGGAAGTTCTTCGCCTTTGTTGACTAAAGCAGCTCCGGACTCGGTTAATACGACAGAACCATCACCGTCCAGTTCATAGTTAACTGTATCGGACAGAACCACAGTGACAGTGTCACCATCAAGATCCTCAGTAATATAGCGAGCAACAAGATCACCAGCACCTACACCATCATCTTCGATGAAATTATTCACTAACGTGACTTCAATGGTTGGTAAATTATTTGCTGGCTCTTCTAACAGACTCACCGTTTGAATGACAAAAGTTTCAATCGCATCACTCTGTTCAACGGTAATCTGAGCAGGAAACAACCCGTCTGTCTGAAAATCCGTTGTAGCGATGGTTTGTGCACCGTCTCGTTCTACCGCTCCGGTCGCAGTTAAACTAGAGCCATCGTCATCTCCAGATTGAGGATCATTACCATCTTCTGCGGTAGGATCGCCGCCCTGTTCAAGGGAGTCTAAAACACTCTGAATTCCAGACTGTGCGTCTACAGATTGGATAGAATTTTGTTGAGCGATAGATACTCGCAATTCCGTCACAATATCTTCGGGTATAGTTAGGGGGTTTTCGCCTACGGAAAGGATCACGTCACCATCTTGCGGTACATAATCTAAGGGAGCTATTTTGAGGTTACCTTGAGCATCGACGATCAACCAACCGTCGCCAGCAATGACTTCTTGAGCAAATGAGATACTGTCCATGTGTTCTCCTTAGGCGAGTTGTCCCTAATCTAGATGAAACATGCTGTAACATATTTTTCGCCTCTGAGTAAATTTTATACTATTTTTAGGTTTACATCCCATTAATCTTCTCAAAACGAACGGTAAACAATACGAAGCAATTTGCTCATTCAGTTGTTGTAAATAGTTTTGTATTAACTATTATGTACTTAGTGGCCAAAACGCCGTATTGAAAGCAAGTGAAGGCTTCAGTTTTGGTTAAAAAAAAGTAACGGAATACTAGGGAGTACACCTTGAAAAGGATTAAGCTAAGCGCAGTCGCTCTAGCTACAATGCTGTGCAATCCAGTCTCAGCCCAGTCGTTAGAGCAAGCCATCTCATACACTCTTCAAACCAATCCTACGGTCAAGAGCTCGTATAACGACTTCATGTCTTATGTTTATGAAAACAAAGCAGCCGTACGCGAGTACTACCCGAAGCTTGATTTAAGTGCCGGCGTAGGTTGGGAAGACTACACATATGACGATAACCCTGCTCGAGACAGCGACTTCACTGCGATAGATGCGTCTTTGACGTTCACTCAGTTGATTTGGGACGGTTCAAATACTTTAAACAACATGGATAGAACGGCAGCAGAAGCCGAGTCTCTGAGATATAAAGTAATCAGTGACGCATCTGATATCTCATTGGAAGTCGCCAAAGTGTATCTTGATGCTCTGAAGGCCTACGAGATATTGGCTCTGTCCGAGAGTAACCTTGCCACCCACAAAGAGATCTTTAAAGACATCAAAAAACGAACCGATTCCGGTATCGGTTCGACAGCCGATTTATCCCAGGTAGAGGCTCGTATTGCTAAAGCACACGGCAACCTACTGGCAGCTCAGAACAACTTATTTGACACACACACACAATTTACTCGATTAGTGGGTCAAAGCCCGCAAGGTCTTGTTTTTCCTCGTGCAGACGAAACTACCATACCTCTTACCCTATCAGAGGCTATTGATGTAGCGCTAGAGAAACACCCAGTGATTAAGACAGCTAAAGTGGATGTCGATGCCGCTAAATTCCAATACAAACAGTCTAATAGTCCTAACCTACCTACCTTTACCATTGAAGCTGGTTATGACTATTATGACGATGCAGAAGGTACACCAGGCCGACGTGATGAAATGAACGCGACATTGAGAATGCGTTACAACTTGTTCAATGGTGGCGTCGATAGTGCAAACAAAGACAGAGCCGCTTATCAGATGAATAAGTCAAAGGATTTACGAGATAGAGCCTATCGTAATGTCGAAGAAAGCCTTCGTTTATCTTGGAGTGCATTAGATTTAACCCTACAGCAAAAAGAATTCCTCGCTGACCACGTAGACGCAGCATCAGATACCGTGGTTGCTTACGATAAGCAGTACAAAATCGGAAAACGAACTCTTCTTGATCTATTGAACACTGAAAACGAGCTGTTTGAGTCCCGGAAAGGTTATGTTGACGCTTTATATGCTGAGCAATACGCTAAATTCCGAGTGCTTAATGCTACAGGCACCTTGCTTGAGTCTTTGTTAGTAGACGTTCCTGAACAGTGGAACGAGGCGGTGGAGTACTAAGATGAAAAAATTAATTTTAGCCTCAGTAGTTTCACTAGCACTTATCGGCTGTGCTAACGATACCGAAGAGTACATTGAAACACCTCTTCCAGATCAACAAGCGGACCTTCGCGATTTTGATGGCGATGGTGTTATTAATGCTCGCGACAAATGCCCTACAACACCCAAAGGTGCTCGGGTTAACAACGATGGTTGTGAGGAACTTATCGAAGTCTCCCAAGAGCAGAACTTGAAAATCCTGTTCGAAAACGATTCTGCTGAGGTAAATCCTGTTTTCTCTGGACAGATACAAGGTATGGCCGAGTTCCTGAAACAATACCCTGAAACCTCGATTGAGATACAAGGATTTGCTAGTAACCCAGGTGATCGTGAGTACAACCTCGAGTTATCACGCAACAGGGCACTATTTGTTCAAGATAAGCTTATTGGATTTGGTGTCGAACCCAGTCGTGTTACCATCATCGGTTATGGTGAGGATGAAGTGGAAGATGACACCCCTACAGATGAAGCACTAGAGCGCCGTGTAGAAGCCACAGTCGTAGGCTTTAAAGGTGATTTCATCAAGGAATGGACCATCTTCACCAAGCTACCTAAGTAAACAAAAAAGAGCCCACTTAGATACTAGCCGAGCATTTGCTCGGCTTTTTAATTTACTAGACTGTAATTTGTGCCATGCAAAGAATAAGCATGCTAAAATAGCCCGCATATCACACTGTTAGGAAATAACCATGAGCCAATTGAGCAACGATATTCAGAAAAATCTAGAATTGTTTGTTGAACAAAGCAAAGAAGACAATCGTGTTTGGGGTCTAAAAAACGAAGACGGTTGGCTAGCTTGCGACTCTAGCGAGTTTGCTGAAACTGAAGTTATGCCGTTTTGGTCTGACAAAGCCGATGCCCAATACCACAACGTTGAAGAGTGGGCAGATTTCGAAGTAGTGGAAATTCCTTTGGATATCTTTGTTGAAGACTGGCTAATTACCCTATCAGAAGACGGTGTTCTTATTGGCACCAACTGGAATGCTGAACTAGAAGGCAAAGAAGTAGAGCCAGAAGCGCTGGCTAAACTCTACATCTAAACACGTTTTATTTTATCCCTGCCAATTATTGGTGGGGATTTTTGTTTTTAGGTAGGTCATAAATCATGTATAAACTCATCGCTATCGATATGGATGGCACTCTGCTCAATACCGATAAGGTTATCTCAGAGCAAAACAAACTAGCCATCGCAGAAGCAAGAAAACAAGGCGTTACTGTTGTTTTAGCTTCTGGTCGCCCACTACAAGGTATGGTGGATAGCCTAAATCAACTTAATATGAACAGTAATGAAGACTATGTTCTTTGTTACAACGCCGCGATGATTCAAAATATTGGTACCGGTGAAGTCATTCGAGAATGTTTAACCTCCGGTAAAGACGCTAAGCGTATTGCCCAATTCGCACAACTGCGTGGTTGCAACTATCATGCGTTCAGTAAGATTCATGGGCTCATTACTCCTCGTGATAGTCACTACACGCAGCATGAAGCGAAAATAAACGATCTCACCGTGACTCTAATGGATTTCGATACACTGGAAGATGATCACCCTATCGTCAAAACCATGCTGGTAGACCCTATTGAGATCATACAGCCTATCGCAGACAGTGTCCCTGAAGACCTGAAAAATGATTACTCCGTTGTACGAAGCGCACCGTTCTTTCTAGAGTTCAATAACCCACTAAGTAACAAAGGTGAGGGTGTAGAGGCGCTGGCTAAGCACCTTGGCATTAAGCAAAGTGAAGTGATGTGTATTGGCGATGCGGGTAATGACCATGACATGTTGAAATATGCTGGGCTTGCGGTCGTGATGCAAAATGCCGATGAAGAAACCAAATCTTTAGCGGACTATATTACCGATACCAATAACAACTCTGGAGTGGCAAAAGCCATCGAGAAGTTTGTATTAGCCTAGAGCTTTAGTCATGCAGCGAAGATGCGTTTGAAACCCTAGCTTGTTATAGGTTTCAAGCGCATTATTATTGAAATCCCAAACTTCTACATTCAGCCTTTTGGCGCCGCAATCCACAAACTCTTGTTTGATACGTTCAAACAAAGCCAGACCCACTCCATTTGCTCTATGACCTTCAGCGACATACCACTGATCGATGCTGCCAATTAATTCAGACTTTGTTAGTGGCGAAGCCAACTCATAAAGTTGTCCAGCAATAAATCCGCACACTTCATCACCATGAGTAGCAACAAATACAGCGCACTCTGGGGTATCCAAGTAATTGTCTAACTCAGCTTCTAGCTCTATGGGACAAGGTTTTTTGATCAACTCAGCACAGTGCTCATGATGCCATTGATAAAGAAAGCGCCATAATTCGAGCAATTGTTCCCGCTGTGCGTGCTTGGCCCTATTAACGCTATAAGTAACCGACATTTTGCCATACCACCCTAACAGCTAATGCAATCAACACCACACCCGAGATCTGGTCAATAAGCTTGCCCTTATTACGTAACCTTTCCAAGAATATAGGGCTTGATAGCACTAACGTAATAAAAGTGTACCAAAGGCCATCAACAATTAATGGGGTCATCACCACGGTTGCTTTTGCTGCAGTGCTTTCCCCTACAGCGACAAACTGGCTAAACAAGGCAATGAAGAACAAAGCTATTTTGGGGCTAAGGAGCGAGATCAACAGCCCTTCCTTTGCCGACTGTTTGATGCTTACCGCCTCACCCTTTTCTAATGTGCTAGCTATACCATCAGTGGATGTCAGAGATTTATAGCCCAAATACGCAAGGTACCCTGCTCCACACAGTGAAATGGTGACAAAAAGCACTTCAGATTTATGCAGTACGACCGCTAGGCCAATGACGGTGATAAAGGCATAAAAACCTATACCTATAGAATGTGCCCAGGCAGCGGCAAGGCCATTAAGCCTACCACCGGCCAATGTGTGTTTAGTGACTGTAGCGAGACTGGGGCCTGGAGACATGGCACCAAGTAAGCAGATTACAAATAGCGAGAGCCAGAGATCGAGAGACATTAGGTGATCCGATAATAGAAGTAGAGCTCTATGCTATTGATTTATTTTGATAGGTAAAGCCCTATTGCGATTTTTTCTGTAATCCTATGGCTTCACTGGTTTGATCGATTTTGACTATTTTTGCTTGTTTAGCATCTATACTCTCATCGATCTTCTTAAGTCGATCAGAAGCGACTTTCTTACGATCACAAGAGTCGGATTTGGCATCCCAACTCGTGCCATCTAAATAAATCTGACACTCTTTAACAAGGCTATTGAGGGTGTTGATGAGTTTTGCACGCTGAGTGTGGAGTTCATTGACTTCTTGTTGTAGACGCAGCTGGTCTTGGAAGAAAACTTTAGAGGTCTCTAGGACGTTATTTTGTATTTCGGTGCGCTCTTTCAGCGCCTCATTGCTTGCAGTAAGTTCTTCTACAGCCGTTTCTTGTTCCTCAAGGGTGCTTTTTAGTTGCTTGAGTTCAGTTGACAGCTTTTGATTTTCTTTCTGCAGTTGTGCTGACTTATCTTGAAATTCAGTCACAGATTTCGCTGTTTCTTGTTCACGCTCGTTAGTCGTGATGAGAGTTTGCTCTGCTTCAGACAAGTCGGAGCGAAGTTGATTGTTTTCTGATACTAATGTTGAGTGTTCTTGAATGGTTTTTTGGTGATTTTCTCTTTCAACAATAATCTCTTGATTGGTATTGTGTGAAATAAACGCGCTCCCCGCTGCCACTCCAAGTGCAAAACAAACAACGCCGGCTAAAACCGTAGTTTTTGTATTGCCTGCACGAGCTAACATGCTGGATACATTTTTTTTATCAACCACACACTTCTCCATTAGTGAATCAATTCAGTAATCATCAACACCGCAGTGTAGACCACGAAGGCACCAGATAACACTATAACGACCCATTTCTGTAGCTTTTCGTTGGTGTTATACCGCACAAATAGAAAAGCTAGGGCAATCAATATAACGATAGCCAGTAAACGTGTCATTTTACCTCCTCAAAATCCGTTTTATATCAGTTCTACGTTAAGTCTATCAGTTAAGTATTTGTTTTATTTATTCTAGAACAAAAGAATTTTCTATTATCCCCTTGAAACTGTAATGATTTATGTTAGTTTAGCCGCCTGTAAGTAATTTACTTACACACCTAGCGTTTTTAACGCTAGTTCCGATGAAGACTGCAGGAGAGTGACGTTTTATTACGTCCACCGAAGAAGTAAATCTTTCAGGTTCTTGTTTATACGTTCTTGTTTAACAAGTGAGGACTGCAGTTGGAGGAATCTCTGGAGAGAGCCGTACTACGTTGCCGTAGAAATCGGCCGCCGAAGGAGCAAGCCCTATTTAGGGTGAAACTCTCAGGCAAAAGGACAGAGGAGTGAAATTGCGTTTAACTACTTTTCTGTTAATTTTGTTCTATTGATCCGCGTTCACTCTTCTCCTTATATGTTGTTTATTAAGGGGAAAACATGCCATTTTCACAATCTTCGCTACATTCTGTTTTACAATCCATCGACAATTTTGTCTGGGGTCCACCGCTGCTGATCTTACTCGTGGGTACTGGGGTTTATTTTACCTTCAGCCTAGGTCTTATTCAGTTTAGGCATCTTCCTACTGCGTTAAAGATGGTATTCACCAAATCCGGTGACTCCAAGTCTAAAGGTGATGTTTCCGCCTTTGCTGCACTATGTACTGCCCTATCTGCCACTATCGGTACCGGTAATATTGTCGGCGTTGCTACAGCGATTAAACTTGGTGGACCAGGCGCACTATTTTGGATGTGGCTTGCTGCTCTATTTGGCATGGCGACCAAGTATGCCGAGTGTCTACTTGCAGTAAAATATCGCACCACTGACGACAAGGGCGGCATGCTAGGCGGCCCAATGTACTATCTTCGTGATGGTGTTAAATCGCCACTACTCGCCACACTATTTGCCGTGTTTGCGCTTGGTGTTGCTCTATTTGGTATCGGTACCTTTCCTCAGGTTAATGCCATCTTAGATGCCTCAGAAGTGACGTTAGGCGCTGATAGAACCATGGCGGCCATTATTCTAACTGTGCTCGTTGCTATGGTGACGTTAGGTGGAATTAAATCCATCTCACGCGTCGCGGGTAAGGTCGTTCCCACTATGGCGGTAATCTATATTATCTCCTGCTTGGGTATTCTGGTTAATAATAGTGATCAGATCTTGTCGGCGATAGAGTTGGTTGTGGTCTCGGCGTTTACACCGACTGCAGCAAGCGGTGGCTTCTTTGGTGCGAGCGTGATGCTTGCTATCCAATCAGGTATTGCTCGTGGCGTATTCTCGAACGAGTCTGGTTTAGGTAGTGCGCCAATGGCAGCTGCAGCAGCGAAGACGGACTCTTGTGCTCGCCAGGGCCTTATCTCAATGACAGGCACCTTTTTTGACACCATCATCATTTGCACCATGACAGGTTTAGCTCTCATCATCACTGGCGCATGGCAAACGGATCTCGCTGGCGCAATGATGACCACACACGCATTTGCTGTTGGTCTAAACGCCGACACGCTGGGCCCTATCTTGGTATCTGTTGGCTTGTTGTTCTTTGCGTTTACTACCATTCTTGGCTGGAACTATTACGGTGAGCGCTGTGTGGTTTACCTGTTTGGTACTAAAGCGATCTTGCCCTATAAAGTACTGTTTATCGCCTTAGTGTTCTCTGGTGCATTTATGAAGCTAGATATGATTTGGCTTATCGCCGACATCGTTAACGGCTTAATGGCTGTACCCAACCTGATTGGTTTGATTGCTCTACGCCAAGTGGTCATTGCTGAAACTAAACTGTTTTTCAGTCAGCCACTACCCGGTAAGGTAGCTACCCGTTCGTTATAAATAAAATAGAGCCCACTATCGAAAGATAGTGGGCTCTATTTTAGCTGAAAGATGTCAGCCTGACATTCATACACAAATAACTACCGACGCGTCTTGCCAAGCTCTCTTATCGGTAATCTTCAACAGAGTGCGTTCTTAGATTCCCGCTAACAGCACGCGGGAATGACGATTTTACAGCTATTAGCTAACGGCTGGCAGCTTGAAACTTTCGACCCACCCCCCGTTATTGCCAAGGGCTCTTATCGGTAATATTGGGTTTTCTGTACCGTTAGCTGCCCGTTCAGAGCTCTCGGGGACGACGTTTATTAATCGCATGAACATCCATGAACATCAAAGTAGTGATCTAATAAGGCATACACTTTGTTCGTTCACATTTAGAACGACTATCAATACTTGTGTATCAAAGTCAGACTTGCAGCTTTCAGGTTTTTAATTTTTTCACCGCTAAAATATTGGGATTGCCCGTCACCGTATTGGTTGATACTTGAACCTGATAAGGATAGAGAGTTTGAACCAATTCTTGAGTCAGTATCTTGTCGGGCTTTCCATCTGCGATCAATCTTCCGCTTTGCAATAACATCAGACGATCGCAAAACTCTGCTGCTGTGTTTAGGTTGTGAAGCGCGACGACGACCGTCTTCTGCTCTTTTACCAAACTGTGCAAAATATTCATTAATTGGGCTTCATGGCCAATATCTAGACTAGCACTCGGTTCATCAAGCAATATGATGGGTGTGTTTTGAAGTAAAATTCGCGCTAAATGAACCAGTTGCTGCTCCCCTCCGGAGAGGTGATCCACCGTTCTATCCGCTAGATATTCTATATCGAGTCGCTTTAATGCTATCGCGATTTTTTGCTTTTTTTCTTTAATGCTTAAGTTGGCATTATTCACCAAACCAAGGGACACCAGTTCAGTGACTTTGTAGGGAAACTCAACTCGATTGGACTGAGGTAAATAACTTACCTGGGCGGCGCGTTCACTTGAAGAAAGAGCTCCCAACGATTGCCCTTTTATAAAGACATTGCCGGAAGATGGCGTTAAATAGCCACTCAAGTGCTTTAACAAGCTCGATTTACCCGCGCCATTGGGTCCGATAACACCAATCAATGCGCCTGCTTCCACCTCAAAGTTAATCCCTTGCAAGATGGGTTTACCATTGATTTTAGAGAAGAGCTCAACGGCACTAAGACGGGGTTCATTCATAACAACCGACCTTGTTTTTGCACTCTGACCACTAGCCATAGAAAATAGAGTCCACCCAATACTGCGGTGATGATGCCTGCCTTTATTTCATAAGGAGCAATCAAGTAGCGTCCTAGCAGGTCACACACTAGCAAAAGAATAGCCCCAAATAGTGCTGACAATGGCAACAGGCTGATGTGATTAGCCCCCGTTAACATTCGAACGAGATGTGGCACCATCAGACCAATAAATCCAATGGGACCCGCAATAGCGATGGACATAGCAGTCAGTATCGACGCACACAGCAATAAGGCAAAGCGACTTCTCTGTACGTTCATCCCCAGCCCGTGGGCCGCTTCATCACCTATAGACAGGGTATTGAGCCAACTTGCACGCTTTAAGAGCCATACAGACGCCAATATGATGACAGGTAACGGCCAAGCAATATGTTGCCACAAGCGCCCTTCTAGGCCGCCCATGGTCCAAAAAACGAACTGATTAACCTCATACTGTCTAGCAAATAAAAGCACGCCAAGTGTTGCGCCGCCCAGCAGGGATGAAAGCGCTAGCCCCGCTAAAATAAGATAGAGGGTTTGACCATTGCCTGAGTTTTTCGCCAGTACATAGACAAACATGGCGCAAACCAACGCCCCCACGCTCGCTATCACTGGTGTCCATAATGGATTGGATAAAGAAAGCCCTGTAGCAATAGCAATCACTGCGCCAAAGCTACTACCTGCACTGACTCCAAGAACATCAGGGCTCGCCAAAGGATTTCGAAATAAGCCTTGCGTGCATGCGCCAGCGAGGGCTAACGCACTGCCAGCGGTGATTGCAGCGACAACACGGGGTAAGCGAATATGAACAACGATGGCTGACAAGGTTGGATACTGTGAGCTCGCAACCTCTTGCCCTTCAACAAGCCATAGCTTTAAAAATGCAAATAGATCCGCCAAAGCGATATCAACAGCGCCTAAAGTCAATGCAAACCAAATAGAAAGCAAAAGCACGAACAAAGAGCCATAACTATAGAGTCGGATTTTTGGCAGGCTCGAATCTGCAATCATGGAGCTGGCGCTCCTAGTACCGCTTTGTTGACGAACAAAATGGTCTCAACGATATGTTGGCTATAGGTGCCCCGTAAATTTTCAGGTATTTGATAAACGTCCCCATGCCTAATCGCATCAATGCTTCTTAGTGCGGGATCTGTCATTACCTGATTCATGAAGTTTTCTGCGCCCTGCTCGTCACCATAAATCCAGCCTGGGACAAATAGCACTTCGGGATTTAACGCCACCAGCAACTCTTTAGACATAGGGGTCTGCCCAAACTTGTCCGCCTGTAAATCAGAGACCAAGTTTTTAAAACCGGCTTTATCGACAATGAGCTGCCACGTTGATTGACGAGTGCTCGATGTTCCCCAACTGTTGTAATCGAGTACCTTATAATGATGACTGGTAAATATGAGCTCTTCTTCCAGTCGGCGATCCATTTCCGTCACCATGGCTTCCGCCTTATTTTGCTCATCGACTATCTTGCCCACCAGCTTGATCAGCTGTTTTATCTCTTCATAGGTTGACGGTGTAGGTAATAGAAAGACCCTAATTCCAGCGGCGCGAAGCTGTTCTACACGACCTGCATCGCTCCAATTAGCGGCAAACACGAGGTCAGGTTGATTTACTAATATTTGCTCGACATTGAGATCGAGACGAGGAATTGTCGTTGGCATCTTTCCTGCTACTGCAGAGAAGTGTTTATCATCCACTAGATTTGTGACTGAACTGAACTGCTGAGGCTCTATTAAATCCAGCAAGACTTCATCACTAAATAAGGATTTCGATGAGATTTTTTGTGGTGCTGAAGGCAAATGAACCGCAGTGCCACTTGCGTCCGTAACCGTCATTGGGAAACTCGCCCATGCATTTGACGCACAAAAACAAACAAGTAACAAAAAGACGCGCATAATACTTTCCATAGTCTGTTTTATTCGGGTGTTAATTCACTCTTTACTCTGCTTCCTGCAAGACTAGACTGCGCTTGCAGACGTCCTCTGGTTACCCGCAAAGAAAATTGAAGTAATCCGTGATTTTATCGAATAACAGTGATTAGATATCAGATTGGGACATAGAGTAACAATGTTTCTCTACTAACGCATTGAAACATAGTCTAATTGTAAGCCGAAAAGGACGAATAAATGAAATTCAGTGGTAATATCGATGAATTAGCTTACCCATTCATCTTTGAAGAAAGCCCACTTTGTGATTTTGAGATTCTCACAGATGAACTTTGTACTGTCGTCGGATTAGCGCTCTCCGCTATAGAAAATGCTCAGATACGCAGCTCTCTAGACCAACTGCAGCCAAAGATATTTCATCTTAATGGGTCTATACGTGGAAAAAATGGCATATTCGAGAGCGATATAGAACAGCTCACTAAGGAGTACCATTCCTTTAGAAATAGCGTCGCCGATGATCAAAAGCGTTTCGTTTTACCCCGAGGAACGGGCCCTGTAGTACAACTGCACTACTGTCGCAGTCTATCAAAAAAGGTAGTCAGACAGTTGGTATTGGTAGAAACATCCGGGAAGAATGTTCCAGAGACTCTGCCGAGATTTGCGAACCTGCTAGTGAACTACTTTTTTGCTTTAACCCGCGTACTAAACCAAGAGATGGGGATTGATGAGCCAGAGTACGTCAGTATCAATTATCCTGCGAAACCCAAGCTTTAACGCTGACAGCTATTAGCCTGTCTCTTGATCACAAGTCGGACTTTAGGGTTTCTGTCATGCCCGAGTGCTTTTATCGGGCATCTGTTTGTATAATGCCAGCCCAGAAAGCCCTAGGGGATGACGTTTATTAATCGAATGAACATCCCTGAACATCAAAGTAATGATCGAATAAGGCATGCGCTCTGTTAGAGCACATTTAGATCGACTATCAATACTTGTGTATGAAAGTCGGGCTATTAGCTAGAAGCTGCTCACCATCAACTGCGCTCCTAACGCAACCAACACCACACAGGTACACATCTGCAGACGGTAATTAGTTTTGCCATTTGCTAACAAAGCCTTGGCCTTATCGAGCATACTTGCAAGCCCACACTGCCAAATCATAGCTAATAAAAAGTGTATTGAAGCAAGAAACATGGATTGCAGCCAAAGGTTGCCATTTTGGTCGATGAACTGTGGCAAAAACGCGAGGTAAAACACCGCTGTTTTTGGGTTTAACACATTGGAGAGAAACCCTTCCCGAAGAGAAATATAACGCGATACTCCCTTTTCACTGCTGTCTATATGCAATGCACCTACGCCGCGACGCAGGGAGCGAACCCCGGACACGCCAAGATAGATCAAGTAAGCCGCACCCACAATCTTGATACCATTAAACAAATCGGGACTTTGGCTAATGATAGCGGCTACACCAATAGCGGACCAAGTCGCATGAAGGTATAACCCTAAGCAAATCCCCAAACTCGTAGCATAACCATCCCACTTACCGCCTCGACTGGTATTTCTGATCACCAATACAGTGTCTAACCCCGGTGTAATGGTCAACAAGGTCATTGCGGCGATAAAAGTGTATAAGTCGTTAATCTGCATTGGATTTTCTATTGCTGGCTAGGTTGGAAGCAGGAAGTTTGCTAGTCTAAACCAATTCAACACCCTTAAGGAAGAGATATGTCTGCATTTCAATCACTCAAAGACCATTTCCAAAAGATTGATAACTTTAACCACCTATCGGCAATCTGCGGATGGGATGCGGCGGCCATGATGCCCAGTGGAGGCAATGAAGCCCGTTCACGAGCCATGGCAGAGCTATCCGTGCATGTACACAGCTTAAAAACCGAGCCACAACTAGAAGAGTGGTTTGGCAAAGCCTCTGAGCAATCGCTATCAGCTCAAGACAACGCTGTACTGCGAGAGATGAAGCGAAGCTGGCTTATGTCCAATGTGCTGCCAGCTAAGCTGGTAGAAGCAAAGTCGTTAGCAGGCTCTAAGTGTGAGCATGCGTGGCGCACGCAAAGGGGCAATGATGATTGGCAGGGATTTTCGAAAAACTGGCAACCTGTGGTTGAACTGTCTCAAGAAGAAGCGCAAATACGCGCCGAAGCAGCTGGCCTATCTCCTTACGATGCCATGCTCGATATCTTTGAGCCAGGAACAAACAGCGAATCACTGACCAAAATTTTTAATGATGTGAAGTCTTGGCTTCCAAGCCTAATAGACACTGTCATTACTAAACAAAGTACTGAAGCAATTATTGAATCAACGGGCACCTTTGACACCTCAAAGCAAAAAGCGCTGGGCCTTGAGGTCATGAAACTTCTTCAGTTTGATTTTAAACACGGCCGCCTCGATGAAAGCGTACATCCATTTTGTGGCGGCGTGCCGGAGGATGTCAGAATAACCACCCGCTACGATGAAAAAGAATTCATGCAATCATTAATGGGTATTGTTCATGAAACGGGTCATGCACGCTATGAACAGGGCTTACCTTCCTCTCTTTCGGGCAATCCGGCTAGTGAAGCTCGCTCAATGGGTATTCATGAATCACAATCGCTATTCTTTGAGATGCAGCTTGGGCGCAGCGCTCCCTTTATAGGTCACCTCAGCCAGATGGCCACTAAGCAGTTCACCTCACATGACCCGTCACTGTTTGAGCCTAGTAATCTGAACAAGCTTTACACTCGCGTCAAAAAAGACTTTATCCGCGTTGACGCCGATGAACTCACGTACCCAGCACACGTTATTCTTCGCTTTGAGATCGAGCGTGACCTCATCAACGGTAAGATCAGCTACAAAGATGTCCCTGAACTATGGGATTCGAAGATGCAGTCTTATCTAGGACTGTCTACTGCTGGAAACTATAAAAATGGTTGTATGCAGGATATTCACTGGACCGATGGTGCCTTTGGGTATTTCCCAAGTTATACACTGGGTGCTATGTACGCGGCGCAGTTTATGGCAGCGATGAGAAAAACCGTAGATGTTGATGCCGCACTTCATGCTGGAGACCCAAGCCCTATCTTCACTTGGTTGTCAGATAACATATGGTCCAAGGGAAGCTTATCAACCACCGATGCACTGGTTAAAGCCGCGACAGGTGAGACACTAAACCCTATGCATTTCAAACAGCACCTGCAAAATCGTTATTTGTAGATTCATTCAGAGCACCTAATTTAGGTGCTCTGACACTCATTTAGCGTAACCTAGATATCATACGAAAGATCATGAAAATGGCATCGATTATTGCGGCCATTATTCTTCACCTTGTATAACGCCTTATCGGCTTGAAAAAATAAACGCTCAAATTGATTTTCGGCCAAAGGCGCAACGGTAGTACCACCAATACTTAAAGTGACGTCAAAGGGGGCAGCTTCAATCGGCAATGGTATTGATTTTTGTAGCCTAGTCATGACCTCTTCGACCTCTGTTGGTGAAGTATTAGGGCACAGAATAATAAACTCATCACCGCCCCAGCGGGCCAGTAAGTCATAACCTCGGATTTGCTTACGCAAATGCTCTGCAACCAGTACTAAGACCCTATCACCCACTTGATGCCCATACTCATCATTCACTTTTTTAAAGTGGTCAATATCGACAAGGATCATTGAGGTGTCTGTCAAATAGCGCAATGAGCGATCTAGTTCCTTTTTGGACAATTGTTCGATTGCCCGCTTATTAAAGGTGTTGGTTAAAGGCTCTATCTCAGCCATTCTCCTTTGCCTGCGAAACATATTATGAATACCATACGCAATAAGAGCGAGGCCAAGCAGGGCTAATACATCACCAACGAACACATCTACTACAACATTGCCATTGACTAGCGACTTAAATTCACTCACCTCTTCTAAAAATTCATGAGTTTTACAGACCATTAATGACACTAGCCCTAGCTTAACGGTGCAGGCAAGTGTGGTTCGACCGAACACATATATCGTTGTCAACAAAATTAAAGAAGCCGCCTCCAAAAGAAAGTCGGTTTTATCAAGAATTTGAAAGCTAAGGTATAAAAAAGCAGGAAACAGTGCACTAATGGCTATCAACAGATAGTTCATAGTAAGATCACCTTAGCCAAGACAACGTGAAAGTATTGGCTTATTAATGCTTATTATAAGTTGCGGTAAAACACTTAATTCGGTCATTTTAAAATACTAAGGTCTGTGCTGGCTAAGAAAATCAAGCTTAACGCCTTGTTACAAATGTAGCAAATCGACCTTCACACTTCTCAAAGGAAATAATTGCCTTTACGGAGGCAAGTGCCCTGACCTACTCTAGCTTTTGTAAAGCGTCCTCTCAATGACAGCACATTCAGAGGACGTCTTATCCTTCATTGAGAAAACCCAGCTATTGCTACTTATGATGGGCAAGCAAGGCTTTAGTGCATAGACGTGTCAGTTCTTTGTTTTCTTCTTCGGTCAAACAGTCCATGAACTCGGTACGGGTTTCGAAAACCACTTCACTACACACCTTCTTGATCTCTTCGCCACTTTCAGTCAATGCAAGCAATTTAGTTTTCTGATTGTTATCGTCTTTCATTGTCTTTACCCAGCCACGCTTAACCATATTGTCCACTGTGCGTTTTGCCGTGCTTCTATCGTACATTAGATAATTCGCTAGGCTTTGCTGTTTGATGGGCTGATTCTCAAAAATAATATGCATCCCCAGCAACATCTCAAGAGTAACATCAGCGTGCTCACGCAACTTCCCATGCACTAGGTTTCGATGAAGCCTGGTTAACACCGTCATCAAGAATAATGGGCTGTTCTCTAGAACCGGCAGTCGGCGTAGATCTTTTGCAAAAATAGAGTCAGTAGACATAGTGAGTTCTCATTTCAAAAGAAAGTCTTACCCTTCTTTTTATTGTTGTTTATACAACAATAGCAAATATCTAAGGCAATGTCTTGTTTTCATAACGCGCGTTCACAGGTGTCCCTTCACTGCCTAAAACCAACTTAAGCTACTGATATTATGCAATAACCAACTTTAGATCATAAATTGCTCTATTTTTGTTGCATGAGCAACATAGATTGATTATAGTGACCGTATTGTTGAGGGCGCAACATAAACTGCAGGATGCAAAAATAATTAACTAAGAGAGACTTACATGAAAAAAGTAATCTTTAATGTATACGCTGCGGCACTGGCTTCTACTGCCATATTTTGTGCCATTTTAATGACTGAACCTGGACAATCTCTGGCAGTGCCAAGAGACTGGGTTCTGGGATACTACAAAAACCTTTCCGTATTTATCACGCTACAACTTATAGCCTTAGCTGGTTTATGGATTCTTAGCGAAAAGTGGAAAATGTGGAGCCGAAAGCTGATGTCCTTAGCAACCATTGGCGTGTTCATCACTTTCTGGGCTGAGTCTCACGCAATGCCAACGGCATTCCCTACTGAACAATTTAGCGCCGAGTATTTCACTGTAGAAGAAGCGGATGAAAAGATCCCTGCCGAAGATCAGCGTGTCTACGTGGTCGAGCAAGGAGATGAAGTGCGCATATTCCCTCGTTACCATATCCAGTTGCCACACGTTGCAGGTTGGAAGAATGAAGACACCGATTACGCTATTACGTTTTGCGGCTTGTCCAATCTGCCTATGGTTGTGGAAACAGACTATGGGTTGGGCGAAGCAGACTTACAAGTACTAGGTCAAGCTCACAATAACCTGATATTTAAAGATGTGAATAACGGCACTGCTATCCAGCAAGCAACCATGCAGTCTGAATTTACCGACCACAATACGACAGTTGTTCCTAACACTATGATGGATTGGCAAGAAGCAAAAGCCTTATATCCTGAAGCACAGGTCTATCTCTATGCTGCTGACCGCATGATTGATGGTCTGCTATATGACCTATTCGAGCAACCACTTATTAACCAGCGTGATTTGGAACTTGAAACATTTATCTTCCCGACATTGTCACTCACAGATCAACGCATGAATCCTAAGACAGAGATCTTTGGTTACGATAACGGTGAAGGACAACAGATAGCGATACACCCTGACTTTGCTCGCAACAACGATGGTTACCAGTTTGAATTTGGCAACGAGACACTAAGAATTGAAACTGATGGCAGTATCGTTCGTCTAGTAAACGCGGATACCATGCAGCAATTACCCACCCACAACGGCTTCCACTTTGGTATTTGGGCTGAGTACTTCCCTGAATCTGAGATTCTTCAGTAAATAACGGATAATCGTAATAATCCATATTCTTGATGGGCTGTTGTGAGCAAAACGAAAATGTGACACCTTGAAGAGAGACTATTTAACTCTCTGATTTATTTAAGTAGATATAGCACTAACCCACTACGAAAGGGGCTTTATGTTCTGCTGTATTAATAGATGGATTTATTTCGAAGCGGCTTAAGGGCTATAAATTAGACACGCTTTATTTTAAAGCATTAATAAACCCCATAACTCCCCTGACAAGATGATCTTGTCATTGAGTATTATTGATAGAACGTTTCTGGAGAAATCATGATCAAACACTATTCCATCGTCGCTTTAGCTTTCTTATTATCGGCGTGTACCACCGCTCCACAGCAGGGTGATACCGTACTTGAAACGCGAGTCCTAGAGTCTAATACCATCACAACCTCAGCCGCTGTCATTGACATCGATTATGAAGAACGTTCAGTCACTATTGAGAATCAAAACCGTATTGTCGTGCTATATGTGACACCTGAAGTTACACGCTTCGACGATATTAAGGTTGGGGATTTTGTGACCACTGAATATACAGAAACTGTCGCAGTGCATGTACAGACTCAAGATGGTGAGACCCGTATTCAAACCTCTGGTGACTTAGACAAGGCAAAAGAGAGTGTTGATGCAATGGAGCAAGTTCAAGTCGTATCAGATATTTTAGCGATTGATACTACGTTGGGTAACGTCACCTTAAAACAGCCGCACGGTGGTGAACTGACTCTACCTGTTGAATACCCAGAAAATCTACACAATGTCTCTGTTGGCGACCAAGTAGTGATGACCTATACCAAGGCCGTGATTATCTCCATTGACAATCAATCTCAAGAGATGCCCGTTACTCGTTAATAAAGGGCAGAGACTCCGCCTTTTATTACCTACAGCCTAACTTAACCGTTAGGCTTTTTTGTTTCTGTCATCCTTATATGGCTAACGATGTACTGCTAAAATGGAACAGCAAACATCAACACACTCTAGGATGCGTAAATGAAGTTAACCCGATGCAGCTCTTTTCTTGGCCTATTGCTCGTCAGTAACGTCTATGCTGGTCAGCAAATTGTTCAATTAGACGATGGTCGCCAAGCTGTACTCAGCGACGATTTTACTTGGAAGTACCTATACGTCTCCGGTGATGAAGAAGCAGTAGAGCCCACCTCTGTGGCCCCAAGTAACCTCCCTACTACACCCGAAACACGCACCTCCATTGCCGCCTCTACTTCTTTGATCGCAGGTGCCAGCATAATTGTGGTTGATGGCGACAATACCAAAGTTGCTGTAGAGCACTCAGGCGTAGAGATTCACCTTGTTAGTGCGCAGTGGAGTGACGGCCATTTAGTCATTGACACTGAGATCACCAACAATGGTCTGCAACCCGTGATAAAGGCTGACCTCAATATTGATATTTACGATCTGCAAGGCAACTTGCTTGCGAGTGAAGAACACGCGGCATTTCGTTCTATCAAACGCATGGCGGATACCTATCTGCGCCCTCAACAAACCAAGCAAGGCTCGACAATAAAAATTGAGGTAACAAAGCACGAACAATATCAAATTTCATCTGAAATCAGTGAGTTAGATCATCGAGGATAATTTGCTTTTTCATTCAGCCCGTGTCTTTGCACTACTTTACATTAGCTTACACTGATATTCATTCAGGGGCCTATGTTTAAGATGTACAAACAAACGAGGACAGAGCCATGAAAAGCAAATTAACACTATCAATCCTAGCGCTTCTTGGTCTTTCAATTGCACTGGGTGTTAATGCGGCAGGTCAAGCGCGCGGAATGAAAAGCGATAGCCCAATGCCAAACTTTACTGCAATGGATACCAACAGTGATAATAAAGTTAGCGCCGATGAATTCAACGCCTTTAAAGCGCAGCGCATGCAGCAACGCGCTAGCGAAGGACGACAAATGAAAAACGTCTCTAAAGCGGCGACCTTTGATACCCTAGATACAAATGGTGACGGTTATATCGACCAAACAGAGTGTCAAAACCAGCCTTGCGATGGCAGTCGTAAAAGAGGTGGACGAGGACAAAACTCATAAAAGAGCGCTAAAAAAAAGTGAGTGCCGAATTCCTCGTGCACTCACTTTTTTCTGATAGCTGTCAATCTAACTCTTAAACACGCCGCGAACAGGCCAAGTACCTATGTCGGCCCAGTCATCCCCGAGTGCTCTTATCGGGGATCTCAGTAGCCCAAAGATTGCCGATAAAAGCACTCGGCAATGACGAGTATGGTGATGTAGTGTATTAAAGTCAGACTGTCAGCTTTTAGCTTTTAACTTTTAACTTTTAACTATTAACTATTAACTATTAACTATTAACTTTGACCTATCTAAAGACCCGTGGTCATATGCAAGCTGTAAAATAGACCGCGGCCAATGAGCTCCGAGATCCAGATAATCTACCTCTTTAACACGCCGAGCACCTATGTCGGCCCAGTCATCCCCGAGTGCTCTTATCGGGGATCTCAGTAGCCCAAAGATTGCCGATAAAAGCACTCGACAATGACAGGTATGGTGATGTGCTGTATTAAAGTCAGACTGCCATCTTTTAACTTTGACCTATCTAAAGACCCGTGGTCATGTGCAAGCTGTAAAATAGACCGCGGCCAATGAGCTCTGAGATCCAGATAAGTACCAGCGCAACGCCAAGATTAATTGGGTTTACTGATGCTTTGTTAATTAATGGCATAATCCAAATCAACAAACCAAACACTAACAGCGCCACTTGCAACAGCAAGTAGAAACCTAAGCCGTCTACCTCTTTAACACGCCGAGCACCTATGTCGGCCCCGTCATCCCCGAGTGCTCTTATCGGGGATCTCAGTAACCCAAAGATTGCCGATAAAAGCACTCGGCAATGACGAGTATGGTGATGTAGTGTATTAAAGTCAGACTGTCAGCTTTTAGCTATTAACTTTGACCTTGATATGACCCCGTAAAAGTAGACACGGGGTTTTAATTTATTAGTTCGAAAGCATTGGGACTAACTCCATCGAGTGTCCCATGCTTTCTTACTGAATTATAATAATTTACGATATAAAGTCGACTTTGGGTTGTCATTTGCTGACGTGATATTTCACCAAGATTACTCATCCACTCTTTTTTGTACTGTGCAAAGAAGCTCTCTGCACACGCATTATCCCAACAGTTTCCTTTCCTAGACATACTCACGGTAATGTTCCGTTTGTGATGCCAAAGCAATGTATTTTCAGCTGTATATTGGGTTCCTTGATCTGAATGAAATAGTAATTTGTTACCGTCCGGCTTTCTGATCTTCCATGCTCGATTAAGTGTCTTTATGACTAAATCAGCATTGTTTATTTTGCTCGTACCCCAACCAACGACTTTTCTTGAGTATAAATCAAGAACTACACACAAATACTGCCAACCATCCAGACACCTAACCTGAGTAATATCGGATACCCAAACACGATTAGGGTCGGCGACGTTAAACTCTCGATTCAGCAGATTAAAAGCGCTAATGGCATTTGATTTGCTTGCTGCACGACCAAAGCTACGTTTACAAGCTCGAGAGCGATAGCCCATAGCTTGCAATAAGCGTTGGACCTTCGCTTTACTGCACACAAAGCTGTTTTCTATCGCGAGCTTCCAAAGCTTCCGATAACCAGGAATACAGTGTTGTTCGTCGCTGGTAGCCTTGAGAAAATCAGATAATGAACGATTCTCTACAGACCGCTCACTAGGTTCGCTGTTCAGCCATTTATAATACCCTGAACGAGAGACTTCAAAGAGATGGCAAAGCCATTTAATCGGTCGCTTGGCACTATGGTGCTTAGCTATAAATTCAAATTTTATTCTTTTCGACTGTCGAAGTAGTCCTTCGCCTTTTTTAACATATCATTCTCCATTTCAGCCCTTTCAAGCTGCTTTTTAAGACGAGCCACTTCTCGCTCTAGTTCAGCCAAAGAAGACTCTGGGCCCTCGTTCTTAATTGGGTTTGAAGTTTGCTTAGCTGATGTCAATTCGCATCTCCATTTACTCAAAACAGCAGGATGTATTCCTAATGACTTTGCGATTGAGTTTACTGTATCCGGAGACTCTAGTGACGTTTGAACAGCGTTTCTTTTAAACTCGTTGGAAAATATTCGTCTTTGTTTTACTTGCATGACACCTAATCCTTAAATTAGGTGTCTACTTTATCGAGGTCATATCACCTATCTAAAGACCCGTGGTCATGTGCAAGCTGTAAAATAGACCGCGGCCAATGAGCTCTGAGATCCAGATAAGTACCAGCGCAACGCCAAGATTAATTGGGTTTACGGATGCTTTGTTAATTAATGGCATAATCCAAATCAACAAACCAAACACTAACAGCGCCACTTGCAACAGCAAGTAGAAACCTAAGCCGTCTACCAATTCAGAAGCCTTCACCACTGACGATTGAATATCACCAATGAGAGTCATCTTACCAACTGTCGCCAGCAAGCTGATTCCAATAGCGATAACCGCAAGGATTGCAATGTTACGATCTACTGTGAACTTACTATCGTTTGCGAACACAATCACCCATTGTGAGAACAGTAAGCCCGTAACCACCATTGTCATCACAAAGCTCATTGGCGTATAGATGTTGTTCCAGGTCGGTACCGTATCAATCATGTAAACGCTGATCATCGAGTACATGAAGATAACACCCAAAGCCATAGCCACCAGCATCAGCAGTTTCTGAACGCCAGCGCCCCCCTTCTTAAACACAGACAGTAGCCATTGTAGACCACCTACAGCGAAGAAAGCTGCGCCAAAAAAGACTTCATTAGATAGCCAAGCTGAGCCCAGCATATTAAATGCATTAAATGCTCTTAGCGGAGAGCCAAGGTGAGTGGTAGAGAACAGAAAACCAATACCCATGATTGCCCAAAGGAAAAACATCGGCACTTTATAGCTGTTTATCTTGTCCTCGTCATAACCTTTAGCAAGAGCGCGCGCACTTACTAGCAGATATCCGCCCACAGCAGTTTGTGCAAGAACGGTAAAAAAGATCAAAGACCATTCGTGAAAGATCATCTTACACCTCCTTAGGGTTAGCTAGGAAACCGCTAGTATCGCCGGTCGCTTTCGCATTCTTGTTAAGCTTGATAACGATGTTAGGTAGCGTTTGGGTTGACGAGGGCAAAGGCGCCACATCCGCATTCGCACCGTATTTTTCACGAAGGGTGTTAATCTCACCAAACTCCAATGCGCGAAGAGGACAAGACTCTACACACATAGGTTGCATGCCTTGACCCACACGCTCGTAACAGCCATCACACTTAGTCATATGGCCTTTCTTCGCATTGTATTGCGGAGCGCCGTATGGACACGCGTTAGCGCAGTGTTGACAGCCAATACAGATGTCTTCGTTCACCACCACTAAGCCGTCTTCATCACGCTTATGCATCGCACCCGATGGGCACACCTTGACGCACGCCGGATTAGTACAGTGGTTACAGGCGATAGAAAGATAGTAAGAGAACACATCTTTCTGAACCCAGGTATCGCCATCTTGAACAAAACCACCCCCCGCATATTCATAAATGCGACGATAGTTGCTCTTAACATCTAGGTCTCGATAATCTTTACAAGCAAGCTGGCAAGTTTTACAACCTGTGCATTTACTTGAGTCTATGTAAAAGCCGTATTGTTTCATTACTTCCTACCTTATGCTTTGCTCAATGCTTTGATTTGAACGAGATTCGTGTGTTGCGGGTTACCCTTTGCCAATGGACTTGGTCTTTGGGTGGTAAGCACGTTGATAGAGCCCGCATGATCGATTTTCTGACCATCAGGGGCATACCAAGCGCCCTCACCTAACGCAACAACGCGAGGTAGGATACGTGGCGTAACCTTAGCCGCGATATGCACTTCACCACGGTCGTTGAAGATACTGACCATATCGCCATTCTTGATTCCACGCTCTTCGGCATCAATTGGGTTAATCCAAACCTCTTGTGGAGCCGCGGCTTTTAGCAAAGCAACATTGCCATAAGTTGAGTGCGTTCTCGCCTTGTAGTGGAAGCCGGTCAACTGTAGTGGATAGGTATCTATTTTCGGGTCATTGTGGCCTTCAAACGAATCGGCATAGACAGGAAGTGGGTGAATCACATCCCCTTCTTTTAGCTCCCAAGTTGCCGCAATCTCGGCAAGTGCTTCAGAGTAGATCTCAATTTTGCCACTTGGCGTATTAAGCGGGTTTGCTTGCGGATCCTTACGGAAGTCTTCATAGGCGATGTAGTCACGATTGTACTGACGCTTATAAATGCCCAGCTCTTTCATCTCTTCAAAAGTCGGTAGAGATGGGTCTTGCTTGCGAGTCTCAGCATACAAGTGTTCAACCCACTGCTCTTGTGTTCGACCTTCAGTAAACTCTTGTTCTACGCCCATGCGTTTTGCAAGCTGCGAACACATTTCATAGATACTCTTAGCTTCAAACTGTGGCTCAATCGCTTTTTGCGCGTAGATAAAGTACGGCGCATTCGCCGCTTTACCGTCCATTGCCCAGTCATCTTGCTCTGAAGTAGTTAAGTCTGGAAGAATGATATCCGCATATTTAGCCGATGACGTCATATGGTTATCAACCACTACAATCATTTCACACGCTTTATCATCTTGTAGGATGTCGTGCGTGCGGTTGATATCAGAGTGCTGATTGATCAAACAGTTACCTGCGTAGTTCCAAATCATCTTGATTGGATTTTGTAGACGCTCAACACCACGTACGCCGTCGGTTTTATCCGTCATTTCTTCATGACGGTAGATAGCGTCCGTCCATAGGAACATAGAGATAGAGGCCTTAACCGGGTTTGCTACCGTAGGGAAACGCACAAACGGAATGTTAATATCACTCTCACGAGCACCCGTTGAACCGCCCGCGACACCCACAGAGCCTGTTAGCAAAGAAAGCATTGCGATAGCACGGCAAGCTAGCTCACCATTTGCTGTACGCTGTAATCCCCAGCCTTGGTGAATAGCACACGGCTTATTAGTGCCCATTTCACGAGCAAGCTTCACAATAGTGTCAACAGGGATACCGGTGATCTTAGAGGCCCACTCAGGCGTTTTTTCAATACCGTCTGTATCTTTGCCTAGGATGTAAGACTTATAGTCACTGTTCTTAGGCGCAGAAGCCGGCAGTGTTTTCTCATCAAAGCCCACACAGTATTTGTCCAAGAACTCTTGGTCTACCAGGTCTTCTGTGATCATCACATAAGCCACACCCGCAACCAGCGCAGCATCGGTAGATGGGCGAATTGGAATCCATTGGTCTTCACGGCCACCAGCTGTGTCGGTGTACCTTGGATCAATGATGATGGTTTTTGCGTTAGATTTGTTTTTGCTCTCCACGTAGTGATGGATCAGACCACCACCGGACATGCGAGTTTCTGCTGGGTTGTTACCAAACTGAACATTCAGCTTAGTGTTCGCCAGATCAGAGAAAGAGTTGTTGTTTGCCCAACCGCCGTAGGTGTAGCTCAGCCCCTTGGCAATCTGCGCCGTAGAATAATCGCCGTAGTGGTTCAAGTAACCACCAGAAAGGTTCATCAAGCGCGCAATGAGGGTTTGTGCTGGCGGCCATGACTTAGTTACTGTGCCGCCTAAGGTACCTGTACCATAGTTTAGGTAGATAGAATCGTTACCATAATCTTTGATAAGACGCTGCATTGTACCCGCAACTTCATCGTATGCCTCTTCCCATGTGATACGCTTAAATTTGCCTTCACCACGTTTGCCTACGCGCTTCATTGGGTATTTCAAACGGTCAGGGTTGTAGACGCGGCGACGCATTGAACGGCCACGCAAACAGGCGCGAACTTGCGTACTTTCACCGTAGACATCACTGCCGGTGTTATCCGTTTCTACGTATTTGATTTCACCATCTTGTACGTGCATACGCAGGGGACAACGTGAACCACAGTTTACTGTACATGCACTCCATACCACTTTTTCATCAGAACTTTGTTTGACGGCTGCTGATACTGGGCTGGATTTAAATGGAAGGCTGATACCACTGGCCAGCGCTGCAACACCCCCTACTGCTGAAGACGCTTTTATGAAGCCTCTTCGAGTAAGGTTCATTACGCCTGACTCTTGATTATTTTTTGTCATTCTAAGGTGCCTTTGTTCTAGTAATTACTACTACTTTATAGCTAGTGGGATAATTGACACTAATAGAAAAACCCTTGATTGATTGATATCAAGTACAGCTCAAAAATAGTTTTTACGTGCTAGAACTTAGAGGCAAACCATAGACAGTGAAATGAATTTAAATATACTAAATCGTCATCATCTATGCGGATTTTTACGAATGATTCTCAATACAGCTAAGCTCGTCGGTTCCCTCTTTTATGAGCGCTGGACAAAACAAGAATTAGCCCAAATTTTAGCCGCTCTGGCTGAAGAAAACGTCGTTTCCGAGCCATGTATTGATGCGCTAGAGGCGCAATCTAAAGAAGCACTAGAGCACAGTTTTTCCCACCTATTTGAAGGACTAGGCGATATGCCTGCTCCTCCATGGGGTTCAGTGTATCTTGACAAAGACCGAGTGGTCTTTGGCGATTCGACCGTGGAGTATCGTGCATTTCTTACCAGCCATGGAATATCGCTCGACACGGGCTTGAGAGAGCCGGAAGACCAATTTGGCTTGACCTTGTACGCCTTTTCTCAACTGCTTAGCGAGGAAAAAGAACAAGCAGCCAAGCGATTACTTGAGTACCATCAGCTTCCTTGGGCACTCCCTTACTTAGACTTGCTTGCTGAGAAAGCCGATAATCCGTTCTATAGCGTTTTGGCTGTTGATATCAAAACTTGGCTGATGCAAGTTTCAACTGAATTACAATTAAACATTGTAAATAGAAAGCTGTATCTCGATTAACTATGTCCGACGCTATTGATACGAACCGCAGAGGCTTCTTAACCCGTTTATCCAAACCGGTTACCACGCTAAGTGCGCAAGCTGAACCGACACCAAGAGTAGCAGCTCGCCCACCCCAAGCGGTAGATGAAGCCCTGTTTACTCGTCTGTGTGACGGGTGCGGAAAATGCGCAGGTGCTTGTCCTAACAGTATCGTGCACGTTCGCGAGGGCTTTGCACGTATCGATATGGACTACAACGAATGTAGCCTTTGCCAAGAATGCACCAAAGTGTGTCCCACTGGCGCGCTCAATGTAAACGTCAAAGGGCACATAGATCTTATTCCAAGCTTTTCACAAGGGTGTGACAACTACCTTCAGCTTGCTTGTACTCTATGCCAGTCCAGTTGCACTCTCGCCGCTATTCACATAGAGGAAGATGAACTGCCACGGATTGATACCCAGCGATGTAACGGCTGCGGGCAATGCCAGTCTTCGTGCTACGTTAACGCCATCACTATGGTGGCAAGCTAGATTCAACTCAAAAAAAATGCTCCTAAATAGGAGCATTTTTCATGCTTGATTGGGTATTACAGAAAGTGGAATGTTGCGTTTAGCGTGAACGAATCAATGTTGCCAGCATCACCGACCTCAAAGTTTTGGTATCCCGCGCCCACTGAAATCATATCAATGACGAAGTACTCTACGCCTACGCCGTACATCAAATCATAGCCGTCATCGCTATCTGCACTCGCTCGACCACTCACATCGTAGCGGTTTGCACCAAGGCGACCGTATATGTGCACAGGGCCTAGGTCTACACTTGGCTTAATGCCCACGTAGAAAGAGTCAGCATCGAACTCTTGTCCATCAAACTTAAATTTACCGTGATTCCAGTAGCCTGCCTCAATACCGATGATCGGTAAGATACCTGTACCTACATGTAGGCCAAATGTAGTGTTGTCATCGCTACCGAAAGAAGCTTGACCTACTGCACCACCCGCGTATAACCATGAATCTGCAGCTGCCATAGACGAAACACTCATCAGACCAATGGCAAGAGCATGTTTAACGTACTTCATTCTAACTTCCTGTTTTAGTTGTGGTTTTACTTTGTCACATTATGAACCATAAATGACAAAATCACAGCATAGAATTACGCATTATCAATAGCATTTCGGATGCGTTTATCAGAAATCGGATACGGTGTGCCCAATTGTTGAGCAAAAAAACTGACTCGCAATTCCTGAAGCATCCAATGAATCTCTTTGACTGATTCAGGTACTACCGCGCCCTTTGGTATCTTATTCTTTAGCTCTTGGTACTCTTTCGCCACAGCCTCGATCTTGAGGAGTTGCAAACGGTCGCGGTTAGGGTCGATAGGTAGCTTTTCCATACGCCTTTCAATAGCACGCATATAACGCAAAATATCCGGCAATTTCTTCCAGCCACAATCGGTGGCAAAGCCTTTGTAGATAAGCCCTTCCACTTGCGCCTTAATATCAGACAAGGCAAACGCCATGCTAAGGTCAACACGCCCTTTCAGCTTTTTATTGATATTAAAGGCAGTGGTCAAGATCGCTTCTACCTGCTTTGCAATATCAACCACAGTATCACCAAGCTCTGCACGTACATGCTCTTTCAGCGCTTCAAACTTATCAGACTCCCATACAAGTCCGCCCTGCTCTTCAATCAGCTTATCAACACCACAAGCAATGCAGTCATCAATAAGATCCAGCACCTTTCCAAACGGGTTAAAATACAGGCCTAGTTTCGACTTGTTCGGCAGATTCTGATGCAAGTACTTAATTGGAGAAGGAACATTGAGCAAGACCAAACGGCGCTGACCCGCTTGCATCGCTTGTTGCTGTTCATATTCAGTCTCAAACAGCTTGATTTCAACGCTTTGCTTGGCGTCGACAATGGCTGGATATGCCTTAACTTGATACCCACCACGCTTTTGTTCATACACACGCGGGATCTCACCAAAGCTCCATGTGTGGAGATCTTTTTGTTCGATGTCGTCATCCGCCACCTTAGAGAGGGTTTGTTGTACCTTCTCTTTTAGGCTGTCTTTAAGTTCATACAGATCCGCATGCTCTTTCAATTTGCGATTGCGATGATCGACAGCGCGGAAGGTAACCTTAAGGTGATCTGGGATCTGCTCTAACTTCCAGTCTTCTCTTAGTACCTCTACGCCCGTCATACGGCGCAGCTCTTTCTCTAGGCTGTCAAGCAATGGGGCTTCCATTGGCGTAACTCGAGACAGGAACGCATCCGCATAATTAGGCGCAGGTACAAAGTTACGGCGCAATGTTTTAGGCAATGCCTTGATTAAGCTCACCACCAGTTCATGACGAAGGCCTGGGATCTGCCAATCAAACCCTTCTGGCTGAACTTGGTTTAATACCGGTAACGGAATGTGCACCGTGACACCGTCACTATTATCACCAGGCTCAAACTGATAACTCAGCTTTAACTTTAGGCCGTTTTGATGCCAAAAGTTTGGATAATCTAATTCAGTGACGTGCGATGCGTCACCACGAAATAGCATCTCTTTTTCAAAGTTAAGTAACTCAGGATTGGCTTTACGCTCTGTATTCCACCATGTATCAAAGTGGCGGCCTGAGATGGCATCGGTTGAGACTCGCTGATCGTAAAAGTCAAACAACTCATCGTCATCCACCAAGATATCGCGGCGACGAGATTTGTGCTCAAGCTCTTCAACTTCTTTTAATAGCTTACGGTTTTGCTTAAAGAAGTGGTGCTTGGTTTCCCAATCCCCTTCCACCATAGCGGCGCGGATAAACAACTCTCGACAGAGCGTTGGATCAACCGGGCCATAGTTTACAGTGCGTTTTGGCACGATCGGAATACCGTATAAGGTTACTTTTTCGTGAGCCTGCACTGCGGCTTGTTTCTTAGACCAATGGGGTTCACTGTAGCTGCGCTTTATAAGGTGTTTAGCCAGTGGTTCGATCCATTCTGGTTGAATCTTAGCCACAATACGTCCCCACAGACGGGAAGTCTCCACCAGTTCAGCCGTCATTACCCATTTAGGCTGCTTCTTAAACAGGCCTGATGCAGGAAAGATATGGAAGCGAGCGTTACGAGCACCTTGGTATTCATTTTTTTCTTGGTCTTTCATGCCTACATGCGACAGCATGCCACTGAGCAATGCACAATGTACTGACTGATAGTCTGCAGGTTCATCGTTGACCTTAATATCCAATTCACGCAATGATTGGCTAAGCTGGAAGTACAAGTCTTGCCACTCACGAACGCGCAAGTAGTTGAGATAGTCTTGCTTGCACTGACGGCGGAACTGATTCCCCGATAATGCTTTCTGCTGAGTCTTGATGTATTCCCATAGGTTCACAAAGCTCAAGAAGTCCGAATCTTTATCAAAGAATCGACGGTGCTTATCATCTGAGGATTGCTGTTTATCGCTTGGGCGCTCACGAGGGTCTTGAATAGATAGCGCAGAGGCAATGATCATCACCTCTTTAGCACAGCCAAGACGAGGCGATTCAATCACCATACGTCCAAGGCGAGGGTCAATCGGTAACCGAGCTAACTTACGACCAATACCCGTTAGGCGCTTACGCGGGTCGTTAGCGGTCGGGTTGATGGCACCAAGCTCTTCAAGGAGTCGCACACCGTCTTGAATGTTGCGGCGATCTGGTTTTTCTACAAATGGGAAGGCTTCTATATCACCAAGCCCTAAAGCCGTCATCTGCAGAATAACGGACGCAAGGTTAGTGCGCAGTATTTCTGGATCGGTAAATTCAGGACGAGACAAGAAATCCTCTTCTGAATAAAGCCTGATACAAATACCCTCAGCAACACGGCCACAACGTCCTTTACGCTGGTTTGCACTCGCTTGTGAGACCGCTTCAATAGGCAGTCTCTGTACTTTGGTACGATAAGAGTAGCGACTAATGCGCGCTGTACCTGGGTCAATGACATAGCGAATGCCCGGTACTGTCAAAGAGGTTTCTGCAACGTTGGTTGCCAGTACAATTCGGCGACCACTATGAGACTGGAAGATCCGATTTTGCTCAGACGATGAAAGCCTTGCGTAAAGCGGCACGATTTCGGTATCGCGAAGGTTGCGTTTACTCAGAGCATCTGCGGTATCACGTATTTCACGCTCACCGTTCATAAAGATCAGGATATCCCCTAGCCCCTCATCACAAAGCTCATCAACCGCTTCAAAGATACCTTCAAGCTGGTCTCTATCGACATCATCTTCTCCAGACAAGGGACGATAACGAGTATCAACCGGATAGGTACGACCTGAAACCTCAATAATAGGCGCATCGTTAAAGTGCTTAGAGAAGCGCTCTGGATCGATAGTTGCCGAGGTAATAATGATTTTAAGATCAGGGCGCTTAGGTAAGATGTTTCTCAGATAGCCCAGAATAAAGTCGATGTTGAGGCTTCGTTCATGCGCTTCATCAATAATAATGGTGTCGTATTGGTTCAAGTAGCGATCATGCTGTATCTCTGCCAGTAAGATACCGTCTGTCATCAATTTAACTTGAGTATTTTCACTGATCTTGTCGTTAAAACGCACCTTATAGCCGACGAATTCGCCTAGCTGCGTTTCCATCTCTTCGGCAATACGACTCGCCACTGAACGCGCCGCAAGACGCCTTGGCTGAGTGTGACCAATTAAGCCCTTTTTACCTCGTCCTAATTCTGCACAGATCTTAGGAAGCTGTGTCGTCTTGCCAGAGCCCGTTTCACCGGCAACGATCACCACCTGATTCTCTGCAATCGCCTTGGCGATATCATCGCGCTTTTGGCTTACCGGTAAGATTTCAGGGTAGTCAATGGTGGGCGTATTCGATTGGCGAGACTGCACCGTCATCATGGACTTGGCAATATCTAATGCGATTTCATCAAACACGGTATTTTTAGCACTCTCTTTCTTGATGCGACATGCGCCTTGAATGCGTTTAGATAGGCGAAAGCGATCCTTTATCATGCACTCTTTAAGAGCGGCTTTAAGAGAGGTAGCGGTGTTTGTCTGTTTTTGAGGCTGAGATTGGGTCAAAACGATTCCGAACTGATAACTATGAAAGGTATAACTCGCTAAATTGTATCACAATAGGCTTAAAAATCGTGTATTTGGTTCAGCGATAATTACCTTGCAATGATCCATTTAGGCTGGGTTGCGTAAGTGTTTTCACTCTTCTTTGGCAAGCGAGGAACGCATGGAACTTCTAATTGAATCTCTGGAAGGTGATATTTATTTGGCGTATCAAGTTCAGGGGACGCACAAAGCGCCGTTGCGAGACCAACACAACAACCCTAGGACTTTTCGTAGCCTTGAGCAGGTGCGAGAGCACTGCTCAGGGGAAAATTATCAATCCGCCTCGCTATTGCAAGCAACCGCATATGATGAAATGTGTGGCTTTGGTGAGTCAGAGAGAAATGCTACTGTTATGAACTTAAATTGGTTTTAGTGCCTTTGCAGTTTATCGGTCACACATAAAAAAAGAGGCTCTCTATGAGCCTCTTTTTTGTGTATCGCTTGTTTGTTTTAGAAATCAAACTGCAAATAGACGCTATTGTAGCTGATAGTACGCACACACTTTATTTGAGCTTATACTAAAGTTATTATGTGACCGTGCACCCATAAACTTTAGCTTGTTATGATTTAAATACTCTGATTCCCCAGTTAAACTTTTGACGGCTAGTACGCTTAATAAGCGCACACTTAGCGCATTAACTAAGTTTACTTTGTCAGTGAGGCTCTCAGACCGTCTTTAAGCGGTCCTTTAACGGTAACTCTAGAGCTACTTCATATATTAATGCCTCACCACAAGTCCTCAGGCCTATTTGTGCATTGTTTGAAAGTGTTTTCTTAGTACTCCAAAGCAATAGTATCTTGTTCCCACATCTCAGCAATCAATCTTCCATTACTCCAGTTACTAGCATCCATCCCTAGAGCATCCGCAGTTAGTTGAATAATCTTGTAATGCCATTTTTCATACTTAGGTTCAGTCGAGTAGCCACCACCAATCCAGAAACCATACCTATCCCAATGCAAATTATTAAGTGCACTAAGGCTTGGCATCATATCATCAGGTAATGCACTCAAACGCCCAGTAATGCGTCCTACACGGCTTTCATATTGCTCTTGTTCTGCTTGCTGACGCAACTCCTGCTCAGCCTTAACGTTTGCCTCAGCTTGCTTCAGCACATCCCCTAGGGAGCGTTCTCTTGGCTGGTGGATAGCATTCTGTGCTTCCTTGCTCATTTCACTCATTACAACATCCTGTCTTTCAAAGAACTCCTTAACCATTTGCTCTTGCTGGTCATAATCATTTCTAGTCTCAATAGTCTCCAAACCACCACAAAGTTCAGCAAACTTGCTTTCTACCACATCCCATTCATTCACATTAATGCTAGTGCCTTTAGCCTCAATGCCTAATCGTTCCATCTCCAGAATCAGAACATCCTCAGGGCTCTTTGCTTCCCTACCTGTAAAGTCATCTTCACTCTCAGCTGAAACATACTTGCTCAATTGCAAAGAGTATTCCTTGAACTTCTGAGTGAAAGCACGATCAAAAGCATGCTTGTCTTTATACTCAGTTGACGCACTCTTAAAGTACTCTAAGCCCTCACCATGCTCATTCCCTAATGTCCTATTCACACTTCGAGGCAACACTACCAAGTTCTCAGCCACCAGTTTTCCACCTTTCGAGCTAGGGTATCTATGTCCCACCTCATAATTGAATCTTGTCTTAATTTTTCCGTTCTCACGGTGTATGCCCTTAGCCAAGTTGCTAAAGCGTCTTACATTTAACACAGCAATCAATTCTTCAAATGTATCCGGTAATTGGTTCGAGCCTCCACGCTCTGCCATCCACCACAGCCAGCTATATGCCCCACTATTCATAAACTCATCACTACGGCATTCCATACACTTGCCATACAGCACTGTACGCCTCCGTTTTCTACACGACTTACACGTTTTAATACTGCTCATTCAAATCTCCATTTCGTAACCATTTTCAATAGGGGGACTAGTTTTAAAGTTTACGTATAAAACGTCTCGTAGGCCTTATACGCCAATGGATACGGCTGTTTTTTACTGTTGCACTTTCCCTTGCGCGGTTCACTTTCCAATCAACTACTTTTCTGCCCAGTTGCGAACCACAGTTGAACGACCTAGTTTCAAATGCCTAGCCACTTCGCTTTGTCCCATACCTTGCTGTTTTAACTCCTGTACAGCCACATAGTTCTTTGAACCTGTCGGACGACCCAAGATCTTGCCCTCACCCTTGGCACGCTCTAATCCAAGCATGGTACGCTCACGAATACGGTTTCTTTCAAACTCAGCAAAGCTAGCCATCATCTGCAACATTAAACGACCCTCAGTGCTGCTCAAGTCACTCACTGGAAGATCGTGCACAAACAGCTTGATACCCTCGCTTGCTATCTTGTCCACTGTCATCTGTACATCAATCGCATCTCTCCCCAATCTGTCCAGTTTCAAGACATGTAGCTCATCCCCACTTTCAATTTGGTTTTCTATCATCATTCTAAAGTTCTCCCTGTCCATAGCAGGAACCGAGCCCGAGACCTCATCACTAATTACCCGGTCCGTGTTGATGCCCATACTTTTGAAAGCCTCTACTTGGTTCTCAATATTCAGTTCAGCTTTCGATACTCGCGCATATATAAATTGCCTCATTCTCATTTCCTGTGTTGTGCCATAAAAGGGTGTGTCATTGTCATATTGTATCATTAAGTCTCTTGTCTAGTTTTATGACACATTAAAACAGCATTCCGTGCTTGTACCATAAAACACCCGTTTAATGACACAGTTAATTCCAGTAAAAAACCAACCTCAATTGGCTGGCTTCATAGTTGATAATACTGCGAACTTACATGTTGTGAATCTGACTACCTAATGCCACTTTATTTAGGGTTCTTGGAAACCGACTTCCCCTTTTGCAGTTAATGCGATGTGCCTATATCGCACATACCTCGAGCACCCAAATTCATTTCTTAAATGTATGCATCTTTATATATTCGCTTGAATATAAGGCTTCGGTATAAGGTTATTGGAGGGTTTAAGCTTGTATAAAAAAGCCCCTGATTTTACTCAAGGGCTACACAGTAATTAGATGCTTGTTGCCTAATCGATAATAACGATCCTGCTTTTTTCAAGCTCCTCTATAATGCCTTCTACAACGCCATTCTGCATTGCAGATTTATGTGTATAAAGCGCACCACCAGCCTCTAAATTAACATTAGACATCCATAAGACGTTTGCTTTCTTATCTAGCAGCTGAGCTGTCACACTTGCTGAGTTATCAAAACTGAACATTGCTGTTGATGTGCCCGTGGTAGACGCAGTAGCCGTATTACCCCAAACATTCATGTCAGTGTTCGAATTGTTAAATGAACCCACATATCCTTTTTGTGTTTTACCAATTGAGCTTTTCACTACAAGCACATGGCTAACACCTTGCTTATCTATGTAATCAAGCATTTCTTCATTCGTACGCGCGAACTCAATACTTGTGCGAACTGAAACAACATCAACATTCTCGTCAGTCAACTCTTCAATCAGCTTATCTTCAACTTCAAAATTGTTAGCTACAAAAACACCAAGCTTGGTTACATTCACATTGGTAACGGTTGGAGCAAATCTTGATTTACTATTCGTAGACTGACACCCCACAGTGACCAGAGAAAAAGCTAGTACAAGCAATAATTTAATTTTCATTGCTCAACTCCTCGCTTGATCCTTTAGCTATGTCTAATTGACCACTTAGACCACCATCACGCATCATAAAATCATAAGTAATAACAAAATGCTGGCCCGTTTCCCAATCCATTCCAGCGTTAATTGCATCGTTCTCGTCAAATGTATCTTCTACAATGGAACCTTGGGGATTTCGGTACCTTATTTTTATACTTTGTAGTTTTGTCATGGATAGTTCGTATATATGAGTGGTGTATTCTGAATTGTAACCTTCAAATATAGTTCGGGTATTGCCAGTAGAACTTGTCTTAATATATCCAGTTTCTTCATCAACAACAGTCAACTCAGTGCCTAGAAACTCATATCCTGCCTCAAACATTCTACTTGAACCAACAAGTGTAAATACTGCGGTATGCAAAGGTAATGGAATGTCGGACAATAGTATCTGATTAACACCAGGAACAAGTTTCGTTCTACCAGCAACTGTTAATTGATTTTTAGAGGATACGCTAGGGTCATCATATAAACCTTGCAAACTAGTTATGTTAACAATGAAGTATGTATTCTCGTTGTTATTGGGTACAGAAATGTCACCAGAATCAAAGTCATTATAAGCTTCATAATTACCTTCAGACCAAAGTAGCCCGTCGTTATAATAATCCTCACCTTGTTTAACATCTAACAAATGGTTAGTTGCCTGCAATGGCATCCAATATCCATTGATAGGCATACAAAGAGTATTGTAGTTGAGGCAGTCCTGTTCATAACTAATCTCTGGAGCTGGCATTTTTTCATGACCATACCCGAATACTGAAAAGATTATATCTTTGTCTTGTCCATCACTAGGTGAATTTGAACCACCATCACCGCCACCACAACCTACTAATGTAGAAGCAATCACCAAAGCCAATAAACTGCGCATTTACAAATTCCTTTTATTTGTATTCATATATAAATTCTGCGCAGAAAGTAACAGAAGGCAAAGGGGGGCCAATACCCATTTCGTGCCACTTACACAACTGTATAGGTGATCTATCTCACATAAATTATGGTAAAGAGAATTACCATTTAATTTCCAAATACATCCCTATTAATTCATTGATTTGATTGATAAAAAAACACGCATGCAACAAAAAAGCCCTAAGCTATTAACTCAGGGCTTATTGGTAACTTTGTTCTTCAGCTTAATTCTTTTCGTAATCGTAATCTGTCAATTTCCAGATACCTTTTTTACCCAATCTCCTAATCGCTCTTGAAGGTGTCTTTGCACTCTGGAAAACCTGTTTCACTCTAGCCCCTGACCTCTTATCAAAATGCTCAATAGATACCAAAGAGCACCTATCAATATTGCCTAACTTTATCTTAAAATGATTTAGCATCCGCCTAAGTTCTTCTCTAGCATGAATCTCTATTTGGCCACTCCCCGAACCACCAGCTAAATCAATCAACTCATACATTGAGTTTACACTTTGAAGCTTACCTGTAGACAATTGAGCTTTTGCTATGTCACTTTCAATATTTGATATGTCAGCTTCAATAACGTTAATTTTTCCAGCCAGTTCGCCAATCGACCTATTAACACTCACATTTGAAACATCAAGTTCCAATAAAGAATCTAATTTCTTTTGCAAAACCAAAGCTTCTACAACTAAAGCATCTCTTTTAACTTCCAACTCATTGCTTGAATCAGTAACCCAATAGTTGAAGTACATAGGTCTGATAATCTGGTCTTTTAAAAAGTTCAAGAAAACATCAAATCTAAACAAGCCATGCTCACATGCCCCATTTACACCATTTTGGCATTGAAAGTAGCTAACCCCTTGTCTCTTTGAAGTAATGAAAAGCTCTCCACCACACATGCAACTACCATTATTTCTAAGCAAATTACGATGGCTACTAGTACTTCCCATCCTTATGTTCTTTGCCCTATCCGCTATGCACAGTTGAACTTTGTTAAAAAGCTCAGTAGAGATGACTTTGGGGTAGTAATCCAGAACAGGATCACCAATAGCTACGTTCTTTCTATCAACACTTTTAGTAGGTTGGTATTCGCCAAGAACAGTTCTAGCTTTAAGTAGGATGGATATATTGGCAGGACTCCAATCCTTGCCTCTTGCTGTTTTGAAGCCCATAGAATTGATTTGCTTAGCAACTTTCAAGTTACCCAGCCCTTGAGAGCTTAACTCAAAAACCTTACGAACAATCTCTACTTTGTCATTTACAACAAAGCTCATGCTGTCATCAGTTACATTTAACCAGAACGGGCACTTACGTGTTTTTTTAGAGCCCTTCGGATTAGCCCTTTTAGCTTCCCACACAGCTTGCAAACGCTTAGACTTTACTTCGCTTTCTTCATTAGCACGCTGCATAGTCGCACCCGCTATTATGAAGTCAGAAAAATCCATATCACTGGTGTAACGACGTTTATCAATCAAGGTAACAACATCAACATGATCAGTTATATCCATCAATTGACGCATTGCTTTCTTTATCTTTTCACGGCTAAGTCTATCTAAACTTTCCACCAACAAAACGCTATTGGATGGGATCTTGCCTTGCTGACAAGCCAAAAGAAATTGACCTAAACCTGCATCCTCATGTGCATTGCTTCCAGTCCAAGCACTTACACCAAGATCTTCATAGGTATCCTCAGATAACTCAAGCTGATGCTCTATGCAGTATTTCTCAGCTAAGTCAGTCTGTCTTCGAATTGAATCCCCTGTTTCCTGTCCTTTTGATGAGAAACGCTTATAACTGTACGCCTTCAACTAAACCTCCTGATACAAAAAAGCCCCAGATTTCTCTGAGGCTTATATTCTACTTTATAGGTCTATTGTCAAGGGTATCGAATTGTAATTTCAACCTTACTAATTAGATAAACCGTCTATAGTGAATTGCACAGAATCAATAGCATCGTTATAACTATAGGGAACGGAACTCTCATCATTTTTTAATTCCCAAGAGATGCTGACAATATCACCATTTATAGAGTAAACGTCCCCCAAATAGTATTCGTACAATCCTGTTTCTGAAATATACTTATATAGACTAATGTTATCTAAATAAAACGGAGGCACATCCCCTCCCGAGCCAAAGTTTCTTTTGTACATATAACGGATATGAATTTCAGGGTAACGACCAGCATCATCAAATTCCGTTAGGTATAGAAACTTATTAGGATATGGGCCACCCGTGTATCGATATTCAAGTATTAACCTAATGAAATCGTTATTAATATTGTATTCGAACAATGGTGTTGAACCCGAACCGCAAGGGACAGAAAGAGCATCATTTTCATATATAGATACCAGATCTTCTACTTTCCTATATCGAACATCCTTATCACATAGCTGAATATCTTTATCTATAATCAAAGGGATTTCAGGCTCTACTGGCTCACTTGGATCTCCACAATCAGCACAAGGTTCAGGATCTACAGGTGGCTCGATAGGAAGCCCACCGCTCGGAGGAAGCAACAGTGGTAAATCAGGCAAAGGAGGCTGAATAGCTTCACAATCATCACATATTTCTGGTGGGATTGGAGGCAGTGGTGGCAGTCCTCCTTCTGGTGGGAGAATCTCAGGCTCTGTTGGTGGTGACGGTTCTACAACTGGCGGTTCTACAGGTTTTTGAGAGCTACTGTCATCACCACCACCACAACCAACCAAAAGTACCAAAAAACACAAAGCATATTTTTTCATCATCACACCTCTAAGAATAATCCTGTCACTCTAAATCAAACTTAGAAAGTTGAGTGCCCATTTCATGCCAAGAGCAAAAAAAAAGAACCTATCTTGGATAAGTTCTTTTAAATTGTATGTTTCATATCGCTCGTATTTTATAGGTCTATTGTCAAGGTTACGCTATTGTAGTTACTGCCACCCTTGATACGTCCGTATTGAGACGATTTTTCAAAGATTGCTGAGCGGTGGTGTATTGAATAACCTAACCAAACACCGTCCATTGGTCGATAGTTAAACATCGAACCAAGGTTAACATCCACAGAGAAATCTAAATAGTTCAAGAAGTTGTTAGGTTCATAGCCCTTCTCATCAAATTCATTTTGCTCCAGTGAGTTGATCTTTGAGGTGTAAGACATACCTTCTGCAACACCAAGACGCCAGTCAAACGGCCAAGGTATGGTGTAATATGCCTTGATAGCCAGAATGTATTCTTGGCTTGAGGCTTGGTCATCGTTACTCCAGTGCCAACCGAAACCAGGAGTTAAGTAGATATCTAACGGTAACCCAAACAAACTATCTGTTAGAGGGTGTCCATAGAAAATAGTCGTGATTTGGCTGTTATATGGGTCGTCTTCAATATCACCACCGAGAATATCACCTAAGTTCGATGGCGTTCCCCAACCGTGTGCAATACGCACATAAGGCTTGTTAGAAAGGTGTGATTTACGCGGTTTGTCGGGGTCGTTGAAGAAGCCGATACCCAGGTAGTATTCTGTTTGCACTTGGTCATCGATAACCACTGCATCTTTGGCATTACCATCGAGTATCTGTACGCTAGCCGCGCCTAATAGATAGAAATTCGATATAACGTGGTAATTGGCACGAACACCAACAAAAGTGTCGACACCTGCATCGATATCTTCACCGAGGCCATAATAATAGGAGTTAAAATCACTGCTTTTCAAACGCAACGTACCATAGGGTTGTAACGTCAAAGAGCCAAATTGATACTCACCTTCGGTACCTATTGTTCCATACCAATTCCCATCGGTATCCGTCATTATTTCCGAGTAAGCTAACCATTGGTCAGTGTATTGATATTCTCCTCTGATACCTAAATCGAGTTCATCAGCTCCATATTCATTCTGGATTTCTGCAGGGATATCAACGAAACGAAGTCGTCCTAAAGCCGAAATATTCCAATCACTGTCCTTAGGGTTGTACAGGTATCCCCCTAGGGTTAAGCCTTTCACATAAACGTATTCATTCTCAAAATACAACATTGGAATAAAGGTACTAACGCGCTCAGCATCGTCTAAATCTAATCCATTTACATAGGGCACAGAGGCACTACGCACCACACCTGCGAGGCCCCAGGTTTGCTCTGGATTCTTTTTGGTATTCTCCGCGAGTTGAGGTTCTTCCGACTCGGCTGTTTGGGTCACCGGTCTTTCTTCCGCTATCGCAGCATTGGATAGGCAAACAGCGATCGATGCAGCCAGCATCTTGGGGTGAAATTTGTTCATAGAGTCCTTTCAAAGCTTAAAACTAGCGACAAGGCTAAAAGTCACTATTTATTATAGGCTTACAATTCCAAGAAAGGTAAATATTGTTTTCGGTGCATGTCATTTGTCGGTTAAGAAAGGCCTTGCCAGATGGCGCTCGAACCACTCACTAGGCAAAGAACCAACGAGATACGTCTCATCCACTCTTTTGACAGGTAGTTTACCGATCGCATTGCGACCCAATAACCTAGCATAGCCGCAGGAATAAGTGGCACGGTTAGCCAAAAGTGCTTCATAGTAAATAACCCCATGCCCATAAGCACTATCAAGGATAAGATCGAGCTAAACACAAAGAAGGCCGACAAGTTACCACGCAGGTTATTCGCATCCTGATGCTGGAGTAACAATGCCATTGGCGGCCCTCCGATACTGGAGCTAGTTCCCATAAATCCGGACATAAACCCTGCCACAAACATACGCTTGGGCGTTGGCTCAAGTCGAAATGGCAAGGCACTCACTAAAACGGCGAGTAACACAAACAGTCCAAGTCCCAACGACAGCATACTAGCGGAAACGTAAAGCAGAATTGCGCCTCCCACTAAAGAGCCAGGAATACGCCCGTACAGAGCGAGCTTTAGTCCGCCAATACTGATGTTAGAGCGGAACTTAAAGGCGTTGATGAGTGACACCACCAGCGCCACTAGACAAATAGGCGCGGGGACATAATCTATTGAAATTTGAAATAATAATGGCGCGGCAACAATCGCTAATCCGAAGCCAATAGCCGTTTGAACAAAGGCTCCCACAAAGATTAATAACATGGCAATAAGGGATGAGGTTTCAAATATACCTAGGTCAGGCATCATAACTCCAAAGTAGTTTTTCAAAATTCACTATTGACTTCATTCCCTATAGTCCTGCATATAATGGATAAACGATAAAGAATCATGAGGTCGATCACATGTTCAATAAAATCCATTCTTTGTTTAAAGAGCTATTAGATGGCAACGATCTTGCCACTCACACACAAAAACAGCCTAAGCTCGCTATTGCTGCTTTATTGTGTGAGGTGACTGCCGCTGACCATGAACAAACGCCGCAAGAGTTAGAAGCAGAGCAGCAGATGCTGCAAAAACTGTTAGATGTAACTGCCGAAGACGCCGCTGCACTGCTTGAAAACGCACGGCAACAAGCAAATCAATCCGTTTCTTTGTATGACTTCACTTCGCAATTGAGAGACTTGCCTCGAACTGAACGAAGTGATCTCATTAAAGCAATGTGGACGGTCGCCTATGCCGATGGAGAGCTTGACCCTATTGAGGAGTCCGTCATCCGCAAAGCTGCTGAACTCATCTATGTGGATCACAGCGACTTTGTAAAAACAAAACTAGAGGTACAAGACGGCAACTAGAGCATAGCTAACGCAAGCTTTGCCAAGTTATAAGCATCCGTATAACCTGAATGCTGCCTGCCTTCCCACTCAATGTTTAACGCTTCTTGCGCCGCTCTGTGACCAATTCGTTTTTCTCTAAGACGATGTTGCATGCGGTACAAGGTAGCGAGGTTTACAAACTCAACAAACGGGAAATCAATCCCTTTCTCTTTACATTCGTTGCGAAAGATAATGTCATCTCGCCCCCAGCTTGCGTAAATCTTGTTCGCGCCGCCAAAATTTTTGATCATCGACTTCATCACGTATTCAAGAGGCCTACCCTGCTTTTCAATCTTGCGCGCAGAGATCCCCGTCAATTGAGTACAAAATGGTGAGACTTCGTCTTTTTCAGGCTTCACATAATATTGCGCGCGCTTAACGATTTCTTGCTTAGCTAGATCAATCTCCGCTAAACCAATTTCTATGATTTCACCTGTAATGCCCTTGCCGTTTTCATTCCAGCAACACATTTCTAAATCAAAGCAAACAACTCGGTTATAGTTCATTAAATCTTGTTCATGAGCGATATTAATTGTCGTTAAGTTTACCCTAATTTGACATACTCAAACACTAACTAAATGTATTTAAGTACTTGAATTTCTATTCAAGCGCCCGCACATTTAGAGCAATTACATTATACCTAATGAGACTCTAATCATGATCATCGACCTATCCGTGTTACCCAACACGTTTGATATGCTTCACGCAGGTTTAGCTGCGTCAAGTGTCGTCCTTCTGGCTGTTGCTATCGCTCGCAAGCCAAAAACCATTGAAAAGATCGTCGAAAAACCCGTTGAGAAACGTGTTGAGGTTGAAAAACCTGTAGAAAAAATCGTTGAAGTCGAGAAAATCGTCGAAGTAGAAAAAGTCGTTGAGAAAGTGGTTGAAGTTGAGTCAAAACTCAAAACAGCCTCAACGGACTCTGCACTGCAACTGCTGTCACTGCTGCAACAAGAAGCTCGCTTAGTCGACTTCCTTAAGGAAGATATCTCTTCGTTTGCTGACGAAGAAGTAGGTGCAGCCGCTCGTGTTATTCATAGTGGCGGACAGAAAGTGCTTAAAGACTACGTTACGCTATCACCGGTTCGTAGTGAAACGGAAGAAACACAAATTCAAGTGGCTGAAGGGTTTGATGCTCAAGAGATTCGTCTCGTCGGTAACGTTACGGGCAACGCACCCTTTACCGGTACGCTGATTCACAAGGGTTGGAAAGCCGATAACATCGAGCTTCCAAAGCTGGCTGAAAACTACAACGCTAACATCATCGCACCTGCGGAGGTTGAGCTGTAATGAGTGAATCTGCAAAGTACATTGTCGGTATCGATTTAGGTACCACCCACAGCGTTTTATCCTTTGTTGATAAGCAGCAAGAAGAAGCTAAGGTAGAGGTAATGCCAATTCCTCAGCTTAGTGCGCCAGGTCAAGTAGAAAGCCTAAATCAATTAGGGTCTTTCATTTACCAGCCTAGTGAACATGAAATGGGCGCAGGCTCTCGTACCCTGCCATGGACTGAGTCTCCAGAAGCGCTTGTAGGCTCAGTTGCGAGAAAGCTTGGCAGCAAGACCCCAATTCGTTTAGTGGCCAGTGCCAAGTCTTGGCTAGGTCATGCGGCAGTAAACCGTCGTGAAGCCTTCTTGCCGGCAGGCAGCCCCGAAGAGATCAGCAAGGTTTCTCCTCTGCGCGCAACAGAGCTTTACCTAGAACACTTGATGCAAGCATGGGATCATGCTCACCCAGAGCATAAACTTCACCAGCAAGACGTTACGATTACGGTTCCAGCGTCCTTTGACCCAGCTGCACGAGATCTTACCGCAGAAGCGGCGCGCAATCTTGGTTTACACCATCTTACTTTGCTGGAAGAGCCACAAGCGGCGCTGTACAACTGGATTGAGAAAACCGGAGATGACTGGCGCAACCAATTAACGGTTGGTGATGTTGTCTTGGTTGTCGACGTTGGCGGTGGTACTACTGATTTATCGCTCGTAGCAGTAACAGAAGATGAAGGTAACCTGACCCTAGAGCGTGTTGCCGTTGGTGAGCACATCTTGCTTGGCGGCGATAACATGGACCTTGCCCTAGCCTATCGCATTAAGATGAAGATGGCTCAAGACGGCAAAGAACTGCAACCTTGGCAAATTCAAGCCATTGTGCACGCATGTCGCGACGCAAAAGAAGCACTGCTTAACGATAAAGAACTGCAATCTGTACCCATTGTTATCCCAAGTCGTGGCTCCAAGTTAATGGGTAGCACACTTAAAACCGAGCTGACCTCAGAAGAGGTACAACAAACCCTTGTGGATGGTTTCTTCCCTGTTGTTGATATTGACGAGCATCCAAAGCAAGCACGACGTGGCGCGTTAACGCAGATGGGTCTGCCATATGCGCAAGATGCAGGTGTGACAAGACACATTGCAGCCTTCCTTAGCAAGCAAGCAGAGTCAACCGCTGATGTGTTTGGTGGCATGTTTGGCTCTGATAAACCTGACTTTGTTAAGCCTACAGCTATCTTGTTTAACGGCGGCGTACTCAAGGCCGATACACTGGCTGAGCGTTTGTTTGAAGTGATTAACTTATGGCTAGCCGACGCTGACGCGCCAGAAGCTAAGCAACTCCTCGGCTCAGACCTCGATCTTGCGGTATCTTCCGGTGCTGCCTACTATGGTCAAGTTCGTCAGGGCAAAGGTGTTCGTATCCGTGGCGGTATCGCTTCGAGCTACTACGTCGGCATCGAAAGCGCCATGCCAGCCATCCCCGGAATGGCACCACCAATGGAAGCACTGTGTGTGGCACCCTTTGGTATGGAAGAAGGATCTTCAGCGGATGTACCAAGCCAAGAATTCGGTCTGGTAATTGGTGAACCTGTTCACTTCCAGTTCTACGGCTCTACCATTCGCCGTGAAGACAGCCCTGGTACGCACCTAGATTACTGGCAAGACGGCGAACTCGATGAGCTTCCTGAAATCCATGTCACCCTAGATGCGAAAGAAGGCCGTCAAGTCGGCGATGTGGTTGCGGTTAAACTGGCGTCTCGCGTAACCGAGCTTGGCACTCTCTATCTTGAAGCAATTGCAGCGGATAACGGTCAAAAGTGGCACGTTGAATTTGATGTGCGAGAAGAAAACGCGTCAAGCTAATCTATAATTCCAAAGACCTTAAACAGCACTGATCTCTTCAGTGCTGTTTTCTCCACCCTTGTTGCTCCGAGTTAACTATGACATCGTCAAAGACACCTGCATCATCAAAAAAATCTCGCTTTCTCGTCGGCATTGACCTTGGTACCACCAATACTGTGGTCGCATTTTGTGAAAACACTGAACCGCTTAAAGAATCTCCTCTGCAACTGTTTGAAATTGAACAACTTGTGGGGCAAGGGGAAGTAGCACGCAGACCGCAGCTGCCTTCTTTTAGATTTCATGCTACAAAGCAGCAGTTTTCCAGTGAGGCCCTGCAGTTGCCGTGGACGCAGCAACAGGTTGCGGGCGACGTTGACAATGTCATTATCGGAGAGTGGGCGAGAGAATTAGGCTCTCAAGTGGAGGGAAGACAGGTTTCCAGTGCCAAAAGCTGGCTCTCCCATGCCAGTGTAGACAGAGAGTCAGACATCTTGCCATGGGCCGGTGCTGACGATGTTGAAAAGGTTTCTCCGGTGATTGCCAGTGCCAGTTACTTAAACCATATTAGGCAGGCATGGAACCACCGAAATCCGATCAATAGACTTGAAGAGCAAGAAGTTGTTATCACGGTTCCAGCCTCTTTTGATGAAATTGCCCGAAACCTTACCCTAAAGGCCGCCTCTGTTGCGGGCTTAGATAAGGTGTTGCTACTAGAAGAGCCTCAAGCGGCCTGCTATGACTGGTATGCACGCTTTGAACAGCAACAGGATCCCGATCTTTCAGATATCCCTCTCATTTTGATCTGTGATGTGGGAGGCGGTACCACCGACCTTAGCCTTATCCAAGCTAAATACACAGAAGGTGAACTGAGCCTTAACCGCATTGGCGTAGGTGAGCACCTCATGCTAGGCGGTGACAACATCGACCTTGCCCTTGCTCATATCAGTGAGAAAAAGCTGAACAACAAGACACCAATGAAGGCCCAAGCGCTGAGCAAGCTGATTTCCCAAACTCGGCGTGTGAAGGAGAACTTGCTTGGCGTGAACGCGCCAGAAGAAGGCAAAGTCACCCTGCTGGGTGGCGGTTCTCGCCTGATTGGCGGAGCACGCAGTGTGGCAGTTACGCGAGAAGAGGTTCAACAACTTGGATTAGAAGGTTTCTTCCCTCTAACACAATTTAATGAGCTACCTAGCACCAAGCGAAGTGCTGTTGTGGAATTTGGCCTTCCCTATGTATCCGATCCAGCCGTTACCAAACACGTGGCGCAGTTTTTGAACCAGCATCAATCCGCTTGCCAAGACGCTTTAGGTAATAGCCAAGAACACGCTATCCCTGTTGCGCTTCTCGTCAATGGCGGCGCGTTCAACAGTCCGTTGATCAAAAAACGTATTCAAGATGCCCTTGAATTATGGCGTGATGATTCTATTACCCTGTTGGATAACCCACATCCAGACTTTGCCGTAGCTTATGGCGCTGTGGCATATAGCAAAGCACGTCGCGGTGCTCAGCTTAAGATTGGTGGTGGTAGCCCTCGCTCCTACTTCTTACACCTAGCGGGTAAGAATAAAAGCCAAGCACTATGTCTCCTCGGTAAGGGTAGTGAAGAAGGCACAGAAGTGCGCTTAACGGGAAGACGATTTGCACTCACTCTCGACCAACCCGTTCGCTTTAATCTGTTGACCACAACTATGGACAGTTTGAGCGATGACTCAGTCCCCAACAATGGAACACTTCACACCGTAGATAGCGACCTAATGCAGGCTCTTCCCCCTTCTATAGCCTCTCTTGACAGTGGTAGTGATGAGGAACTAGAGGCAAATCAAAAGCGCAGAGTAGAAGTGCAGCTCAGCAGTAAGTTGACAGAAGTGGGGACATTGCAACTAGAGTGTGTGGACATCGAAAATGATGACGACCGCTGGCAGGTCGAGTTTGAGGTTCGTAATCAAAAAACCGTTGAAGAGCAGCAAATACCGGCGAACCTAACTCAATCCAAGCAACTCATTTCTACGCTTTACAGTGGCAGTAAAAAGCAAACTGATGCCAAAGAAATCAAGATGCTTGCCAAGCAACTAGAACGAAACTTAGGTAAACGCGATAGCTGGGACTTAACCGCCTCTCGTCATCTATTTGATGCCTTTGCACTGGGTAAAAAACGTCGCCGCCGCTCTGAGCCGCATGAGAAAAACTGGCTAAGATTGGCGGGTTACAGTTTAAGACCCGGATTTGGTGATCCCGTTGATTCGTGGCGAATGGAGCAAGTGTGGCCACTTTACCAGCAAGGTATTCAGTTTAAGAACCAACAAGGGTGGAGCGATTGGTGGATTTTTTGGCGTCGAGTCAGCGGCGGTCTGAATCAAGATCAACAAGAAAGTATTCTTGCCGATATTGCCAAATATTTGCATCCAGGGGCGCTCAAAAATCCACAAACAGCCAAGGTGGCCCATGAAAATGGCTACGAGGCAATGGTGCGCCTATCGGCCTCCCTTGAACGACTGCACTTTGACGACAAAACGCTACTCGCGAACTGGTTTATGACTAAAGCATGCCACTTAGAAAGTTATCGAGATGCGCACTGGTGGGCACTGGCACGTCTTGGTAGTCGAAGGCCATTGTATGGCAGCCAGCACAATGTTATCCCAGTAAACGAGATCAATAACTGGTTACTCACCTTGCTTGAATTGGACTGGAATAAACAAAGCATGGCGGCTTTTGCCGCAGTAATGATGGCTTGCAAAACCGGTGATAGAACCCTTGATGCAACAGAAGAACTAAGACAGAAAGTAATAGATAAAATCACTGGCAGTAAGGTGCCACAAACTTGGTTGCATCTTCTCACCACTGAGGAGGCATTCAATCAGGAAGAAGCTCAAAAAGCCTTTGGCGATACCCTGCCAACGGGTTTGCAATTACTATAAGACGACTAGCACTCTGATAAACCTTCTATTGCCCCTGCATTTAAGGGGCAATCTTAGCCTTTTCCTGAACCATTCCCTTCAATCCCTCGTACTACTATTGTTAATTAAAATCGATAATTAGTAAAAATCGTGAAATTTTTTCTTGGTTTGTACTCTCCTATTAAGAGACTATTCAACAAAGAAAGACGAGGTCTCAAATGAAACGACTGTCTACCGCACTTTTCACAATTGTAATTGCTTCTCCTTTCGCATGGTTGGTGTCTAGCAACTCTATGGCTGACGACGCAAAAATGCCCGACGCAACCAACATTAAAGTAGCAACACTTGCTGGTGGATGTTTCTGGTGTACAGAAGCCGATCTAGAGAAACTGCCTGGGGTCATCGACGTTGTCTCTGGTTACGCCGGAGGGTCCGAGGTTAACCCAACCTACAAACAAGTGGCGGCAGGCAAGACCGGCCACATTGAAGCGATACAGGTTACCTATGACGCAGACTCAGTGACGTATGTAGAAGTACTAGACCAGCTGTTTCGCCATATGGATCCCACCGACGACCAAGGCTCATTTGTGGATAGAGGGCGACACTACCGACCTGCGGTGTTTTATCACAACGAACAACAATTCAATACCGCCAACGCCTTCATTCAAGATATAGAACGGTTGGGTGTGTACAAGAAACCCCTGAAAACAGAGCTGATCGAATATACGACCTTTTATGATGCTGAAGATTATCATCAGGATTACTACAAAAAGAATCCGATTCGCTATAAGTACTACCGTCACGGCTCTGGACGCGATCGCTATCTCGATAGCATCTTTGGCAAAGATCGTGAAGAGTCAGGCATGACCTTGATAGCAATGATTGAGGCTGATAAAGGCGTCGATACACAGCGCTACACAAAGCCAAATGATTCTGAGATCAAGGGTATGCTGACTGAACTTCAGTACTACGTTACTCAGCAAGAAGGGACAGAGCGCCCATTTAAAAACAAGTATTGGGATAACAAAAAAGACGGGATCTACGTGGATATCGTCTCAGGAGAACCTTTGTTTAGCTCCACAGATAAGTACAAGTCAGGCACAGGCTGGCCTAGTTTTACCAAGCCGATCAATGACCGTTTTATTACGGAGCACAAAGACAGCAAACTGTTCTACACACGTATAGAAGTAAGAAGCCGGTTTGGTGACTCGCACCTTGGGCACGTGTTTGAAGATGGTCCTGAGCCTACTGGATTAAGATACTGCATTAATTCGGCGTCGTTGAAATTTATTCCTAAAGATCAATTAGCTAAAATGGGATATGAAGAGTTCTTAACACTATTTTAGAAGATGCACGTTTAGTGTATGATTTTCTTAGCGGCTAAGTTAACCACGTTGCAATGGCTAACCAACTGCTTAGAGCACCGGCCCTCGGGCCGGTTCTTTTTTATTGATTTATGCCCTTTAGAAAAGAAATCAAAGCCTCATTAATTCTCTCCGCTTCCTCATATTGCAAAGCGTGCCCTGCACCCTCCACTCCTATGAATTTGTGATCACTGGGTAAATAAGAACGAACCTTCTCTGATTGACTAAAACTCAGCAATTGATCTTCCTTACCCCACATCAGTAGCGTGGGAATATGATTCTTGCTTAGACTTTCTAAAGCCCGTTGGCTTGATTGCTGCAATGCCTGAATTGCAGTCAAATAAATCGCATTGCGAAACCCTTTTATTCTCATCTGCTCCTGATAACGCTGTTGCCAGTGACCAAGCAATTCAGGTTCTACAAAGTCTTTAACCTGCTCTGTAATCATGTTGGGAAGATAGAAAGCATACGTGAGGTAGCGGCCAATAATCGGCAGTTTAAGCGGGCCAATATTAACCGGTTCATTCAAGGGTGAAAGAAGACTCACACTAGCGACCCTTTGGGGGTGCGATTGGGCATAGTTAGACACAATAGCGCCGCCCATAGACAAGCCAACCAAATGTACAGCTTGGTCGATGTGCAAATAGTCTAAGAGGTGTTCAAGTTGGCTGGAAAAGAGCTCTAGGTTATATCGCGTATTGGGACGGGCGGAATAGCCTCTGCCGAACAGATCAAACGTCAGTACGCGAAAACCAGACTCTTCTATGGCCTTGGCATTTCGCTCCCAGGCAAAGCTAGGAACTGAGAAGCCATGCACCAATACCACAACAGGTAAATCACAGCCACCAGCAATGCGATAATTCACAATGCCAAGTGGCAGCTGCGCAATAGTGAGGCCCGGGTGATTTTTTAACTCTTGGGTTAAATAGCGACGTTCTAAGTTTCGCCAGAAGGGCAACATGGTCAACAATAGAATGAGTAAAAAAAACGCTAATAATCCTAACTCAAACCACACATGCCACCCCCTCAATTCTTAAGGACGATTACCGAGTTTTACTTGTCCATCAGTGGTAAACCATAGTGCCTGTTTACGACGTCGGCCAATTAATATTGGGCCATCGTCGAAAAACAAAAAGTTTTTCCAGTGTTGTTTGAATATCGACCAAGTCGTTTGAACGACATTGTACTTTTCATAGCAGAAATAAACCGTGACATCGTCTTGCCAATCAATGTGTTCAATCACAGCTTCAGGCAACCCCTCATCATCGGATTCCCAATTACTCATCCAGTTTACCGAGTCAGACCAATTAGCCCCTGACGTCGGCCAATCTTGGCTGCTCATGCGTTCTGAGTCTGGACTTTGTTTACTGATGTTATCCTTCCAAAACTGAGCACTTTTTGCCTGCGACATAGGCTTAATTTCCGCTAAGTCCTCTGACGGAATAGGCATGGATTGGTGGGTAAAGATCCACTTGCGTGAATATTCATCTAGCGATATATGGTCCATATTACTCATCTTTTAGCCAGCCATTTTCAACGGCTTCATCTATGATCTGTAGCGCCTTCTGCCACAAGGTTTCTGAGCCTTGCTGAATGCGACCGTTGATAGCAATGACTTGGCTGCGTTTCACTTGATGCTCAACCCAGCTTTGCCCTTGATTATGATAGTTCAATAACATCGGAATGAATCGATCTAACGCCTTAGCAAACTTGGCATCATCGGTTGTCGCCGCTTCAAATTCATCCCAAATGGCACGCAGTTCTTCTCTTTGGCCTTGTGGTAGGTAGCCAAATAAACGATCCGCAGCTAGCAATTCTTTTTGTTCTTGCTCTTTGGAGGCCACCGCGTCATAAACGAAGGTGTCCCCCGCATCAATTTCAACAATATCATGCAATAGCAGCATCTTTAAAACGCGAGCAATGTCTACTTCTGCATTGGCGTGCTCTTGAGTTAGCATAGCCATGGTAGCGACATGCCAGCTGTGCTCTGCGCTATTTTCAAGGCGACCTTGCGCGCTCTTTACTCGGGTTCTTCTGAGTACATTCTTAAGCTGGTCAATCTCCATCAACATTTCAAGTTGCTGATTTAATCTTTGCATGCTTCCATCCAGTTTTCGTTAGTAAGTGACGTCAACACATGGTCTTGCCAACGCCCATCAATCAATAGGTAATCCTTAGCGATCCCTTCTTTTACAAAGCCCATTTTTTCTAGGACCTTAGCACTTCGCTCGTTATGGGGAAGGTAAGACGCCTGAATTCGGTGCATATTAAACTGCTTAAAAAGATAGTGACAGGCTTCTTTCAGGCTAGAATGCATTAGTCCCTTACCCTGCTCCTGTTCATCGAGGGAATAGCCAAGATTACAAGCGTGAAACGGATAAGCGACAATGTTGCTAAAGGTCACGACACCTAACACCTTGCTCTCGTCATGATTCAAAACTAGAAGGTACAAACCTTGTCTGAGTTTTTCTAATTCCTCAAGGCGAGCTATCTTATATCTCCATCCTGCTAGGGTGTAAAAACCTTCATCTCTGAGGGGATCCCAAGGCTTTAAAAACGCTTTATTGCGAACAAAGTATTCACACAATATCTTCGCATCCGAGCGAGTAACAGAGCGAATCGTCGGCTCTGAAACAGAAGTACTTTTCTTGACCACTAAGGGCTTATGAGTGAAAAACATCTCCAAACCTATTTCTTCCCGATCTCATAGTCGCGAAGCTTATTCGCAATTGAGGTGTGCGAGACATTCAGCCTTTTTGCGAGTTTTCTACTTGATGGAAAGGCTTGATACAACTTTTCTAGCACCTGAGATTCATGCCGCTTCATAATATGATCCAATGAACCATCAAGGTCTAGCTTCGCCTCCCCTTTGGACAGCCCATCAAGGGTAGGAAGATGAAAGTGCTGGGTCGACAACTCAGTCCCCTCAAGCTCGGTGAGCGCGCGAAGTACGGCATTGTCGAGCTCGCGTATATTACCCGGCCAGCTATAGCTAATTAAGGCGTCCATTAAACTTGCAGAACAGCTTGGTTTATCAATACCCAGCTGGGCACAGTGTTTTACCAGCAGCATATCCAGCAAAGGGGCGATATCTGACGATCTGTCGCGCAGTGGCGGAATTTTAAGATTCAATACGTTAAGACGGAAATAGAGGTCCTGACGGAAGGTGCCCGACTCTATCAGTTGCTCTAGCGTATGCTTAGTAGAGGCTATCACGCGCACACTTACACTCACCTCTTTATCTTCACCCACACGCCTAAAGGTGCCATCTTGCAAGAATCTCAACAGTTTGCTTTGCAAGTGTGCGGACATCTCGCCAATCTCATCGAGGAAAACGGTCCCTCCATCGGCATTCTCAAAGATCCCCTTATGGGGTTTTCCTTGGTGAGAAGTGCTTTGCGCATGGCCAAATAGCTCGGTTTCTGCCACATCATCGGGCATAGACGCACAACTAAGAACAATAAAGGGGTTTGCTGCGCGATGAGAGCGAGCATGACAGGCACGAGCAAGCATTTCTTTACCTGTACCAGTATTGCCTTCAATTAGTAGGGGCTGCTCGAGCATAGAAAGCTTCTTGGCTTGAGTAATTAGCGCTTTGTGTCGGTTGGATATCCCCACAAAGTGTTCAAATCCAAGTGGGTCGCTATCGGAAACCAACTCAGTTTGACCATGGTCATGTCGGGATTGTCTTAACTGAAACACGGTACTTGCATGCACAGAAGTATCGCTGTTTTGCATCAAGTGGACAGGAATGATCTCCATCTGATAATCGATACCGCCAATCACAACGCTTTGTTTAACCCGAGCAGCAGAGTCTTCTAGCCAAGCTTGATAAGAGAACTTAGGGAGCAGTTGACTAATGGAGCTGCCTAATATTGACTCTTCACTACTGTGGAATAACTGCTTGGCTTTTTGGTTAGCCATATCAATCTGGCCATTAAGCCCAACAGAGATAAGCGCTTCTGACAGGTTATCAAGTACCGCTGTAAGTTCCGTGTTCTTGCGCTCGCTGGGCATAAACTGAATACGCCTAACATCAGACACACCTTCAATGCGTCTGATTTGCGCCATCAAAGCACTAAAGGATTCAAAGTCTAATTCTGGGCAATTAAGATAAATAATACCGACAGGGTCGATCTCTATGCCTCGCAAGTCTAGATTTTGCGAGGTTAAGATATCCAGCAGTTCGCGGGTTAAACCTAAGCGATCTTCACACAATACTTGTAAGCGCACGTCTGATTCTCAAGTGTTCAATAATGTTTACATGAGTGTCTAGCAGAAGCGCATTTCAGTCAAGCAATATCAGGGATTAGAGCAAGTTAACCCTACTCTCTTTCTTCACTATTTTGTAAACGATGTTTAACAGATACCAATACTTGGTCACGAACATCTCGCAATCGCAGACGATTATCATCGGAAAATGGAATTGGTCTCATCAGCTGCGCGGCCTTAATACCCAAACGCGCCGTCAGCAAACCAACACCTACCCCTTGTGCCGCGCGAGTCGACAGTTTGGCAGTGAGATCCATGGATAAAAGATCCATACCGGCATCCATAGCGAGCTCAGTACCACCCGCTGCTGCCATATTAATTAAAGTCAATCGTAGCAACTGAATTCGAGACCAGTACCCCAGCTCTACGCCATATTCTTTAGCAATGCGATTGATAAGGGATATATTTCTCCACGCCACCAGCAACATATCAGCGGCTGCCAAAGGGCTCACCGCAACCATCACCGCGGCCTCTGATGAATACTTGGCAATGGCTTTGTTGATCTTCTGATCCACTGGGGATAACACATACCCCTGATACAAATCCAACATGTCACGATCAGAATGATTGTCACTCTTATGTTGCGACCATTTAGACAGACCTACATTTTCAACACCCGATGCGGTCATTGTCTTGAAAAGAGAATCACAAAACGGCCCGGCATAACCATAGTCGTTGTTGTCATACAGCTGTTGAGCCTTCATTTGCACGTCACCTTGGTGACGAAGACGCCTCATTTTAAGTAACTCGCGCAGTAACGCACCCGCCCCTATCGCGAACCCACCGGTTAGCAACACCGTCCATGACAAGCTCAGAAGGTTGTTCGCTTGAAACGCACCAATAAAGGAGTCAACCAGTTGCCATGCACTTAAGCCTCCCAAGGTGGCAAACAACAGCTTCCAGCGCAGGGGCACTCGACGTCGATTGAACAGCGTCTCTACCTTCTCTTCGATCGGCTCATCTTCTGCTGTAGCAATAGGCTCGGCCTTGATAAATTGGTGATCTTCAAAGGTTTGCTTTGTTCCAAGATCTGGCTGCGCCCCTTTATATTGAGTGTCGAAGCTTTCCTCGCTCTCTTTAGCGTCATCTGAACGCGTAAACACCTGTTTTTGTTTATATTCGTTCAAAACATTACCTCAACTTATCGCCCAGCAAGAACTGCATCACCTTATCCATACCGATATGTGGCAGCGGCGTTGCTTCAACATAATTTTGCGGTCTAAAACTGACAAAATCGAACCCCTGTTTATCCCAAAAATCGGCTTTGGGCAGGGTTGCTGGCACCTCTCCAGGATAGAGAGTGAGCGTGTTTCCTTCGATTGTGGTGCCATTAATAACGGCAATAGAGTTCCCTTTCTGATCGACAAATCCTGCATCCGTCGATTTTATCGAAGCGAACGGCATACACTCCATTGAGACACTTTCAAAGGAGACATGCTGCCAAATCGGCTGCACCAAATGTCGAAGCAACAAATTCAAATTTGAGTGTTGATCAGGAGTAATGTGGTCAGCTTTGGTTGCCGCAAACAGCAACTTGTCGGTTCTTGGTGAAAACAAGCGACGAATTAGGCTGTTTTTTCCGTAGCTGAAGCTCTTCATTATTTCGGTAAGCGCAACCTGCATATCGCTAAAGGCATGCTCACCCTGATTAAGAGGCGTTAGCACATCAACCAATAAGATTTGTCTATCGAAGGAAGAAAAATAGTGTCGATAGAAGGGTTTAATAACCTGTTGCTGATATTCTTTGTAGCGCTTGGACAACAAATTGATTGCGCTCCCCTTTGTGGGTTTGTCCTTAAAAATATAAGGAAAAAACAGCACTACAGGTGCGTCCGCCAATTCGCCCGGCAATACAAAGCGTCCTGGCTGTATCAGTTGATAGCCCTTTGATTTGAGATCTAATAATAGCTTGGTATATTGCGCTGCGACTTCATTGATAAGCTTGTCGTCATTAAATTCATCGTAATCAAGGTGTTGGCTACGAGCTAACCATGTCTCGACGTCAGGAAGATCTATCTGCTGAAGACGTAATAACTGCTGCTCAGACCATGCTTGAAAATCCATCTCTAACATCGGTAGATCCAGCAACCACTCTCCTGGGTAATCCACTAAGTCCACATATAAGGTGGCATGACGACTGAGCAATTTTCGGGCTTTGCTACTCGGCTTATATTTAATTGCGATACGAATTTCACTCACATCACGAGTAGGCGTTGGCCATTGCGGGGTTTCAAGTGTCAAAGATTCATAAGAACCGTCTAGATTAAATCTAGGAGTGAGAAGATTTTTTTGTGGCACTCTTCGTGCACCTAGCACCCTAGCATCTCTCTGCGCCGCCAATAAAGGCAGGTTGTCATGAGTTGACGTATGTAGCAGCTGATCCACAAAGGAGGTAATGAATGCAGTCTTTCCTGCACGAGAAAGGCCGGTGACACCAATTCTTAGGTGTGCATCCAGCCCTCTATTAAGTAGTTGTTTTGCTTCGTTTGTTATTCTGTTCATATCACGCTCCTAAGCTCAAGATATTGAATTACTCTCCAAATATCCAGCGTTAGAGCGCAACATTAACAAGATTTAATCATCGACAATGAGCTTAAAAATGACAAACAGAGCGAGTTCCAAAAGAAGTGTAAGTACTATGGTGATGGTAATGTACTTCTCATGGAAAATGGCAATACCATTGAGAATAAGGTCATAGCAAAGGAAGCCACCGATAACGACGGCAACGATGATCTGAAGAATTTGTACAAAGCGTGGCATAACATCCCCTGTTAATAAAAGTCACAACATAATTGTATCAGCTATCTCGCTGAATTTTCGAAAAAAAGCGCAATCTTTGATTGCGCTTCATCCATTTAGATTAACTAAAGTTAATCCATTTCAGCAATTTTGACCTTCCAGGTTTCTGGACCAATCTGGTGTGCATTGGCACCGCTTGAGTCTACCGCAACGGTTACCGGCATATCTTCAACATCAAATTCGTAGATCGCCTCCATGCCTAGCTCTTCAAATGCAATCACCTTGGCACTCTTGATGGCTTTAGAGACAAGGTAAGCAGCGCCACCCACGGCCATTAGGTACACCGCCTTGTTTTCTTTAATAAGCTCAACTGTCTGCGGGCCACGTTCAGCCTTACCTATCATGCCGGCAATGCCTGTTTTCGACAGCATCATCTCAGTGAACTTATCCATGCGTGTTGAGGTGGTTGGGCCGGCAGGTCCTACGGCTTCGTCACCCACTGCATCCACAGGGCCTACGTAGTAAATAAACTTGCCTTTAAAGTCGACACCTTCTGGCAAGCCTTCACCGCTTTCTAACAGCTGTTGAATACGTTTGTGGGCTGCATCACGGCCAGTCAACATCTTGCCTGATAGCAATAAGGTCTCGCCAGTTGTCCAGGTTTCAATATCGGCTTGTGTGACAGAGTCCAGATTCACTCGGCGCGCTTTTGCACCTGCATCCCACGAGATTTCTGGCCAGTCTTCTAGTTTAGGTGGAACCAAATTCGCCGGGCCCGACCCATCTAGAGTGAAATGCACGTGTCTGGTTGCCGCGCAATTTGGAATCATGCACACAGGCTTAGACGCTGCGTGGGTTGGAGCGGTTTTGATTTTCACATCCACAACAGTGGTTAATCCGCCAAGGCCTTGAGCACCAATACCGGTTTTGTTGGCACGCTCGAAGATCTCTAAGCGCATCTTCTCTTCTGTAGTTTGTGCGCCTCGCTCCATCAATTCATGGATATCAACGGGATCCATTAAGGATTCTTTTGCCAGTACCGCCGCCTTTTCTGCGGTACCACCAATACCTATACCTAGCATACCCGGTGGACACCAGCCTGCGCCCATGGTTGGCAAAGTTTTTTCAACCCATTCTGCTACGTCATCGGATGGGTTTAGCATTACCATCTTGGTTTTGTTTTCTGAACCACCGCCCTTAGCGGCAATTTGTACCTCAACCTTGTCACCTGGCACCATATTAATGTGCACAACAGCAGGTGTATTGTCTTTGGTGTTTATGCGCTTGCCCGCAGGGTCTAACAAAATAGACGCTCGAAGCGGGTTATCTGGATTGGTGTAGGCTTGTCGTACGCCCTCATCAATCATCTCTTGTACTGTGACGTCGGTATCTTCCCACTGCACTTTCATACCAATGTTCACGAAACACGTCACAATGCCAGTATCCTGACATATCGGTCTGTGGCCTTCTGCTGACATTCGAGAGTTAATTAGGATCTGTGCAATCGCATCCTTTGCCGCAGTGCTTTCTTCGGCGTGGTACGCTTTTTCTAACGCTTGCACAAAATCAAGCGGATGGTAGTAAGAGATGTATTGAAGTGCATCAGCGACACTGCTGATAAGATCTTGCTTACGAATTACGGTCATTCGCGGAGCCCCTTTTGGTCAGTCTGAATCCGTTTCATGCACGATTAAGCCTATGACTTCACGTGCGTTCTGAACTTGAGATAAATCTATGATACTCTTGAGGCGATTCTCAAACCACACTCACCTTTACGGTGTCGTCACATTTCAAGCAATTTGATAGATGTCTGATTTAAATATTCAAACCGAGCAACTCATTTACCGAAAGGATCTTGCCCTAGATCTGTTCGAGAAAATAGAACACTACCCTTACGCTATGCTGCTACGTTCCGCATCTGATAATCACCCAAACAGTCGTTACGATATTTTGGTGCATTCACCACAGATTACAGTAGAGACCTATGCCGACGTGAGTGATGTAACAATAGAAGGCGAGCTTTCTCAAGTTACAGAGGATCCTTTCGAACTCTTGCGAAGACTGCAACAGCAATACCTCCCTTATTCACATACCGATACACATCTACCCTTTATTGGTGGCTGGCTTGGCTACTTTGCTTATGATCTTGGCAGACGCATCGAAGACTTTAAAAACATTGCCAAACGCGATCTTAACGCGCCGGACATGGCGGTGGGCCTGTATGAAAAGGCATTAGTGGTTGATCACGAGCTCAAACAAGCCTATTGGGTTGGACAAAACCTCAACGGTGACAATATGCCTTCCCGCTCTCACGAGCTTAATGTTGAGCACCCTTCGTTCCAGTTAGAGACGCCTTGGTCTGCCAATATGACCAAATCGCAATATCAGCTTAAATTTGAGGCTGTTCAAGACTATCTGTTAGCGGGTGATTGTTATCAAATCAATCTAGCTCAACGCTTTAGCGCAGGTTACTCAGGCAACGAGTGGCAGGCATATAAAACCCTAGAAAATGAGAACAAGGCGCCGTTTTCTGCATTCATTCGATTACCGCATAATGCAGTGCTCAGTATATCACCAGAGCGTTTTTTATTGGCTCACGATAAACAAGTCGAGACCAAGCCGATTAAGGGCACAAGGCCACGCTTTAACGATCCCTTGAAAGACAAACAGCAAAGAGACGACTTACAAACAGCAGAAAAAGACCAAGCCGAAAACCTGATGATCGTGGATCTGCTGCGCAACGACATAGGCCGCGTCTCCTCCCCAGGCAGTGTGAAAGTCCCGCATTTGTTTGAGATTGAAAGCTTCCCTGCAGTTCATCATCTGGTGAGTACGATTACCGGGGTACTGGATGACCAGTATGACGAGTACGATTTGCTTCGCGCTTGCTTTCCTGGAGGGTCAATTACTGGCGCACCCAAGGTTAGAGCCATGCAGATCATAGAAGAGCTTGAGCCTCATCGTCGCAGTGTTTATTGCGGCAGCATTGGCTATATCAGTCGATGTGGCAATATGGACACTAGCATTACCATCAGAACGCTTATTACAGAAAATCATAAGATCCATGCGTGGGCAGGCGGTGGATTGGTCGCTGACAGTGAGTGTGAATCAGAATATCAAGAAACCTTGCATAAACTTGGCAAAATTCTGCCAGTATTAGAATAGTGAATTGTTCAGAGAGGAAGGCATGACCAAAGACGAGTTTTTATTAAGATTTAATCTGAGTAAGCCTTCTTCCTACGATACACAAAGCCTGCAACGACTGGCTCATTTTGACCAAGATGTGCTAAGGCCTGCTGCCGTATTAATCGGTCTTGTTGAGCGTAGCAATCGTCTTCATGTCATCCTTACTAAGCGCGCAGCACATCTCAAGCACCATCCTGGCCAAGTGAGCTTCCCTGGAGGAAAGTACGAGCAAGATGACTTACTCCTTAGTGTTACCGCTGTAAGAGAAACCCATGAAGAAGTGGGTATTGACCCCTCATTGATCACGGTAGCGGGCGCTTTGCCCCCGTTACCTACTGTAAGCCAGTTTGCAGTGACTCCTTACATTGCTTTTATCGACCCTAACTACCAGTCAAAGCTTGATTCCAACGAGGTAGATGAGGCATTTGAGGTGCCCGCCGAGTTTCTCTTTGCACGCCAGAACCTCTCAAGTTTCCATTTCCAGTTAAAAACCGTCACCCACAAGGTGTTTGCTATCCCCTATCAAAGACACTTTATTTGGGGAGTCACTGCGCAAATTATTGATGCAATGCAAAGACAGCTCACTTATTTGATGGATTAAACACCGCTTAATAAAAAATACCCATGAAATAGGCACTCTTTACTTGATGCAAAATTATTGGTGAGTAAACTGAGAAGTTCTATTTAATTTTCTATTTCTCGATAGCATCTATTGGAGAGTAATACCAAATGACTTACGCGCCTGTAACAGACGTACTTAGCGGAAAGCTCGAAGTAAACAGTGAGATCACTGTTCGTGGCTGGATCCGCTCACGTCGCGATTCCAAAGCTGGAATCTCTTTTCTCGCCATCTATGACGGCTCTTGTTTCGACCCGATTCAGGCCGTGGTCCCAAATAGCTTAAATAATTACGATGAAGAAGTACTAAAACTGACTACAGGTTGCTCTGTAGAAGTGACAGGTACCGTCGTAGAGTCTCCAGCAAAAGGTCAAGATTTTGAGCTAGCTGCAACGGCTGTAACAGTAGTTGGCTGGGTTGAAGATGCTGATACTTACCCAATGGCTAAGACTCGTCACTCTATTGAGTACCTTCGCGAGGTTGCACACCTTCGCCCACGTACAAACGTGATTGGCGCTGTTGCTCGCGTGCGTAACTGCTTGTCACAAGCGATCCATCGTTTCTACCACGAGCAAGGCTTCTTTTGGACTTCAGCTCCACTAATCACAGCATCTGATGCTGAGGGTGCAGGCGAGATGTTCCGCGTATCTACTTTGGATATGGAAAATCTACCGCGCACTGATAAAGGCAATGTGGACTACAACGAAGATTTCTTCGGCAAGGAGACATTCCTTACCGTATCCGGTCAGTTAAACGCCGAAGCGTATGCATGTGCCCTAAGCAAGGTGTACACCTTTGGTCCAACGTTCCGCGCAGAAAACTCAAATACCAGCCGCCACCTAGCGGAGTTCTGGATGGTTGAGCCAGAGATCGCATTTGCTGATCTTGATGATGCTGCGAAACTGGCTGAAGACATGCTTAAGTACGTGTTCAAAGCCGTTCTTGCAGAGCGTCGTGATGACCTAGAGTTTTTTGCTCAGCGCATTGATAAGCAAGCGATCTCTCGCCTTGAGCAGTTCGTAGACGCTGACTTTGCACAAGTGGATTACACAGACGCAATTCAAATCCTACTCGACTCTGGTCGTGAGTTTGAATTTGACGTTGAGTGGGGTATCGACATGTCATCTGAGCATGAGCGTTACCTTGCAGAAGAACACTTCAAGGCACCGGTAATCGTTAAGAACTACCCGAAAGACATCAAAGCCTTCTACATGCGCTTGAACGACGACGGCAAAACTGTTGCTGCCATGGACGTTCTAGCACCTGGCATTGGTGAAATTATCGGTGGTGCTCAGCGTGAAGAGCGTCTAGACATTCTAGACGAGCGCATGATTGCTATGGGTATCGACCCTGAACACATGAGCTGGTACCGCGACCTACGTAAATACGGCACAGTGCCACACGCTGGTTTCGGTCTTGGTTTTGAGCGCTTAGTATCCTACGTAACAGGTATGGGTAACGTTCGTGACGTGATTCCATTCCCACGTACACCACGCAGCGCGAACTTCTAAGTCGATTGCTGTTATAAAAAACCGCCGTTTGGCGGTTTTTTTGTGTCTAGTTTTCAGGAAAAGTTGATATCAGACAGGTGTTACGGATTACATTGCTAAATTAATTACAAATCTGTTGTTTTGCCGTTTTTCTACAGGTATAAATGAAGACTGTCACATTCCATTAATCCACAATTACACGGACGATACTCATGTTTGAAAAAGTAGTAGCAGCCCCTGCAGACCCTATCCTAGGTTTAACTGAAGAGTTTAAAAAAGATGTACGTGATACCAAGATCAATCTTGGTGTAGGTATCTACAAGAACGAACAAGGTGCAACCCCTGTGTTGGCCACTGTAAAAAAAGCAGAACAAGCCATTCTTGAGACCGAAACCACCAAATCTTACCTAACGATCGAGGGTACAGCAGAATATGGTGTTGCGGTTCAAAAACTACTTTTTGGTGAAAACAGCGCTATCGTTTCTGAAAAGAAAGCAAAAACAGCTCAAGCACCAGGTGGTACCGGTGCATTGCGTGTTGCTGGTGAGTTCATCAAGCGCCAACTAAGCGGCGCTAAAATCTGGATCAGCAACCCTACTTGGGCAAACCACAAGGGCGTATTCACTGCAGCTGGTGTTGAGATTGCTGAGTATCGCTACTACAACGCTGAAACCAAGGCGAAAGACTTTGATGCCATGCTAGCGGACCTTGCCCAAGCAAATGAAGGCGACATCGTTCTACTGCACGGCTGCTGTCATAACCCAACAGGCATCGACCCTACCGCTGACGAATGGCAAGCACTGGCTAAGCTAGCAGCAGACAAGAAATTGATACCACTGTTTGACTTCGCGTACCAAGGCTTTGCTAAGGGCGTAGAAGAAGACGCTGCAGGCCTACGTGCGTTCGCTGAGCAAAATAGTGAAATCCTAGTCGCGAGTTCTTTCTCAAAGAACTTTGGGCTGTACAACGAGCGCGTTGGTGCATTTACTCTAGTAGCGGCTAACGCGGAAGTTGCACAAACGGCTTTCTCTCAGGTTAAAGGCATTATTCGTTCAATCTACTCTAACCCACCAGCTCACGGCTCTGCGGTAGTGACTCACATTCTAAACAATGCTGAACTGCGTAAAGAGTGGGAAGCAGAAGTGAAAGAGATGCGTGACCGTATTCAAGAAATGCGTACGCTGTTTGTTGAAACCCTGAAAGCACAGGGCGTTTCTCGCGACTTTAGCTTTATTGAGCGTCAAAACGGTATGTTCTCTTTCTCTGGCCTAACCAAAGAGCAAGTAACACGCCTTAAAGATGAGTTTGCTATCTACATCGTAGGTTCAGGCCGTATCAGCGTTGCTGGCATGACCAAAGACAACATGTTGCCACTGTGCAAAGGCATCGCAGCCGTACTTTAACAGCCGTACTTTAAGTACTCTCAAACAAAAAGGCTGGTGTTTACCAGCCTTTTTTATTTCTGTAATTACTTACATCAAAAGCGAAGTTTAGCCACTATCCCACCCTGATCTAGGGTTGAGTCATCATTCCAGATAGTTCGGCCATACGCCCCAAGGGAAAAGTGTGTCGTGAAGTAATAATCTAAAGAGAGCTCAAAAGAAGACTCATGAGTGAGATCGTACTCTAGGTACTCGAGAACCATATTCCCTTCTAAAGCGTCAGTGAATCCGTAGTTGACCCCGGCAAACACCCCTAGCAAGAAGTCTTGTTCTTTCGCAATCGTCGAGCCATTGCTGTCTCGAATTTTAACGCTAACACCACCAAGCTTTACACCCGCATAGAGATCGCCGTTATCCATTACCGCAAAGCGCCTTGCTCCAGACACAGTGACATAGTCAGCCCTGTCGTTCTCATCGCCGTGATGAGTAAAGCGACCCTTGTATTGAATGTTGGTAATCCAGTACTCATTGACTAAAAATCTCAGATTTATATCACTGACCGTGACACCATCCCGGCCCTCAAGCACATCCGAGTTGAGTTTACCTCCACCGATGGCCACACTTAAAAAGTTATAATTTACCGGTGCATCATACGATCGAAAGCCCCAATCATAGGCTTCGCTATCTACAGCGAATAATGAACCTAAACTAAACAGTGCAATCGATGAGTATTTGTTCATGCGCTCTCCCTGTCATGAAAAAAGACAAATAAATGCCTATATTCAACCATAATAGTAGACAATAAATGATGATAGTTTAGTGACTTAACAATGATTTAGCGCCAAACTACTATTTATATCCTCTTTTTTTCGTTTTACGATGAACGATGCACTCAATCGCGATAATTAAGGCGCCTCATGGAAGTTGAACTACTCGAAATAAAACAGTTTCTCGCTCAATACCCCCCCTTCACAGACTTGCCTGATGAAGTACTCAGTCAGATAGCGCTTGAAACTGAAATATCCTACATCCGTAAGGGAGATGCAGTGGTTTCCTTAGGCGAGGCCATCTCTGATTTCTTCGTGGTTCGCAGTGGCGTTGTTGAGATCTCCAAGCGGAACGGGTCTTTGTTCAACCGATTGGACGAAGGTGCGGTATTTGGGCAACTGGCGCTATTAAGTAATGGCAAGGTGATGTTTCCAGCTAAGGCCATTGAAGACTGCCTGCTATATTGCATACCCGCTGAAACCTTTCAAAACCTGTATGACTCTTATGACTCATTCGCTGATTTCGTTGCGGTTGAAGACAGTACGCGACTACGTCGAGCCATTGCCAACACCGATGATAATGACCTCACAACGGCAAAAATCACCGCAATGATTAACCGTCCAGCATCGACCATCTCTGAATTTTCGTCTATCAGAGATGCGGCAATACAAATGGACGATGAGAATACGTCTTGTCTTCTTGTAGTGGACGATGAAGCCCACAGCAACGACAAACTACGCGGCATACTCACAGACCGAGATTTATGTACCCGCGTGGTAGCTCAAGGCGTATCACCCGATGACACGGTGAAGTCGGTGATGACCCAAGACGTTATTACTTTAGACAGCAACGCTTATGTCTATGAAGCCATGTTAACCATGCAGCGCTTCAACGTTCATCACTTACCTATTCTTAGAAAAAACAAACCCATCGGCGTTATCGAAGCCAGTGATATCGTGCGTTACGAATCGCAAAACTCTTTACTATTAGTGAGCTCTATCTTCCAACAAAACAGCGTTGATGATTTAGTCACTCTTTCTGAGCAGGTTAATGATAGTTTCGTCAGATTGGTCAACGAAGATGCTAACTCTCACATGGTGGGAAGTGCGATGGCCATCATAGGGAAAAGTTTTAAACAGCGCATCATAGAGCTTGCTGAAGAAGAGCTTGGCCCCTCGCCTGTTCCATATTGCTTTCTTGCTCTTGGTTCAATGGCGCGTGATGAGCAACTGATTGTAACCGATCAGGATAACGCCATTATTTTATCGAACAGCTTCGATAAAGAAAAACACGATGAATACTTCGCTACCCTTTCTCAGATGGTCAGTGACGGATTGGATCGTTGTGGCTACCCATACTGTACCGGTGACATTATGGCAACCAACCCTATTTGGCGAATGACTCAAACCGAATGGGAAGAATGCTTTGCAGACTGGATTGATAATCCTAATGCTAAGGCCTTGCTAAATGCGTCAATATTCTTTGATTTAGTCGGTGTACATGGACAAATCAAGTGGGCAGAAAAGCTCAATCGTTTTATTACTGAGCGCGCTAAGAACAACTCGAAATTCCTATACTGCTTGGCACGAAATGCACTCAACCGAACGCCTCCATTAGGCTTTTTCAAGAGCTTTGTAATGGAAAAAGACGGTAAGCATAAAAACTCCATAAACCTTAAGCGCCGCGGTACCGCGCCACTGGCCGACCTTATACGCGTTCATGCGCTGGCTGTGGGCTCAACCCAGCAAAACTCTTTTGAACGCCTAGATGACATCCTTGATTCGGGAATTTTGCCTAGAGGAAGAGCGCAAGATCTTAAGGATGCACTCGAGTTTATTTCTCTGGTGCGCATACGACATCAAGCCATTGATATCAATGAAGAGAGAGAGCCCGATAACAACATAGAGCCAGAAAACCTTTCTGATTTTGAAAGACGTAACCTTAAAGATGCTTTCCAGATCTTGAGTAATGCTCAGAATTTCTTGAAATTTCGCTATCAAGGCACATCGTTGAAATAATAATATGTTTAAAAAAACAGATGAAAGTCAGGTGCCTGTGACACCTACCAAAGATTGGCAAGCGCATTTCAATGCCTTGCTTGAGGAGAGTAAACACGGGCATATTAAACGCTTCTACGAGGCGGGCACTATCGACCATAAAACACCACTGAAAGATGTCCCCTTTTTAGCGTTAGATTTTGAAACCACTGGGCTTAATTCAGACAAAGATGAAATCATCTCCATAGGATTAGTCCCATTTGACTTAAATCGAATCTATCTTAAGCAAAGCAAGCAATGGCTTATCAAGCCGCAAAAAGCCCTTAATGCAGACTCTGTGGTGATCCATGGTATTACTCACTCAGAGCTTCAATACGCTCCAGATATCATGAACGTTCTACCTGAGTTCCTTGATGCTATCGCAGGTAAGGTGTGCGTAGTTCATTATCGACAAATAGAACGCAGCTTTTTAGACAGTATCCTTAGGCGTAGAGTCAACGAAGGCATTCAGTTTCCTGTGATTGATACCTTGCAGATCGAGTGGCAAGTGCAGCAAGAATACGCTGCTGGCTTTATGAATCGCTTGAAGGGTAAAAGGCCCGGCTCTGTGCGTCTTGCTAAGAGTCGTAAGCGCTACAACCTGCCTACATATACACCTCATGATGCGCTAGTGGATGCCATCGCTACAGCCGAGCTTTTGCAAGCACAAGTCGCTCATCATTTCAGCCCTGATACTGCAGTCGAAGAGTTATGGCTATAGGGCCTTGGGCTTAAAGTTAAGTGTTAAGGGCTTAGGCAATTTCTTTAGCTTAACGCTGTACGTAACACCCAATGCTGAGGCTCAGCGTCAGCGTTGGGGACCTTCTGCCAGCCAAGTCGAGTGTATAGGGTTGGCCGATTAGTGTAGACATAAAGGTGCTGCTGATTCAGGTCGCCACACTGTCGCGATGCTTCCTCGATAAGCTTCGACCCTATCCCACTCCCTCTGCAATCAGGTTTAACCAAAAGTGCGTTTATCCAAACTACTTTCTTATCCGTGAATGGCTGCTCAAAACGAGAAAATGCGATTCCTCCCGCCAATTTCCCATCACACAAGGCAAAGATTGGCTGGGGATAGTCAGGTGATGAGATAACAATATCTTGTGACCATTCATCGATACACCAAGCTCGAAATTGAGAGCTTAGTGGTTTGGATGACTCTACAATCTGCACTTGTTTCATCAATCGACCAATTGGTACTCAATCACAAACAATTGGGAAATATCGGGGTAAATATCGGAGATGACCTGTTTCAATACAGGCAGGGTCATATTTTCTTGAACAGCATGGAATTCCGTAAGGTTTGCAAACTGTATCGGTGTCACCGACTTGATCTGCAATCGACAAAACGCACGCCCCTGCTCAAAAGTTGCCACGTCAACGATAGAGCCTGGCGCATAATCACACTCATTGGCATCTCGGATGGTGATGGTTTTCTTTCCAGCCAAGATGTCATGTTCAAAACGTTCAAAGAACGTCATGGTTGATAAACTCATTTTATTTCCTTTGTTCACAAAAAAGGCCTGATGAATCAGGCCCTTTACTCTTACTTGGTCTTTCAACTGTTAAGCTTAACGCTCTTCAGTTGCCATACCCATTAGCAAGCTCACACACATGGCAAGCAATACAAAGGTAAATGGCAGAGCGGTAGAAATCGCACCAGCCTGTAGGGCCTGTACTGCTTCTGAACCACCAACCCAAAGCATCGCAACCGCGATTGCGCCTTCCATAAATGCCCAGAATACACGTTGTGGCATAGGAGCATCTAGCTTACCACCAGCAGTAATACTATCAATGACCAAAGAACCCGAGTCAGACGATGTTACGAAGAACACCATAACCAAGATAATCGCGATGATAGATAGCATGTTTGCCATTGGCATAGCGTCAAACATCTCAAACATTGCTAGAGAGACGTCGGTTAGACCTTTAGTACCTAGAATACCCACATTGTTGATCACTTGGTCAATCGCCAAGCCACCAAACGTAGACATCCAAATTAGAGTCACTGTTGTTGGTACAATTAATACTGCAGTCATAAACTGACGAACGGTACGGCCCTTAGAAACGCGAGCGATGAACATGCCTACGAATGGGGACCATGAAATCCACCAAGCCCAGTAGAATACCGTCCAACCTTGGAACCACGCCTCGTCATCACGACCGTGCGGATTACTCAGTGGGATAATGTTTTCTACGTAAGCCGTCAATGTTGTTGCGATACTACCAAAGGTAACGTGGTAGCCAATAAACAGCACAAACATCAACAAAACAAAAGCGATGATCATGTTGATGTTTGATACCAACTTAACACCGCCGTGCATGCCACGCATTACAGACACAATCGCTAGTAAGGTAACAAAACTGATTACGGCAACCTGCAAGCCAAAGCCAGCATCAATACCAAACACGTGTTGAATACCACTTGCCGCCTGCTGAGCACCCAGACCGAGCGATGTTGCAAGGCCAAATAACGTCGCAAGTACAGCAAGAATATCAACAATGTGACCAGGCCAACCCCAAGCGCGATCACCTAAGATCGGGTAGAAGATGGAACGGATAGAAAGCGGTAAACCTTTGTTGTACGCAAAGAAAGCCAGAGAAAGCGCTACAACACCATAAATAGCCCAAGGGTGAAGACCCCAGTGGTACATAGTCGCACCTAGCGCTAGCTTCGCAGCTTCTGGAGTATTCGCTTCCACATTAAGCGGAGTCTCATACCAACCAGTGAAGTAAGCAACCGGCTCAGCCACACTCCAGAACATCAGACCGATGCCCATGCCGGCAGCGAATAGCATCGCAATCCAAGACATCACTGAGTATTCAGCGACTGCGTCTTTACCACCTAAACGGATTTTGCCGTAAGGCGACACAATCAATGCTAAGCAGAAGACTACGAAAATGTTACCCGCCCAGATAAACAAGGCATCAAAGGAGCCGATAATCTGCCACTTTAGGCCATCAAGTGCGCTTTTGGCGGTATCTGCATCCAGAAACACCATTGCCAGTAGAAAAAGAATGGTCAGGCCAGCACTCGCGGAAAACACCGCATTGTGCACATCAAAACCCCATTTTTGGACATTATCTTGTCCAATCTGATAGTCAGTACTGTCAATACTGTACTTATCAATTCCCTTGGTCATTCGACCTCCCATGTTTGCACAAAAAACGTACCGATTACGATTACATCATGTAATTAACTTTCAATTATAACTGAACAAGACTCTTTTTTCGATAAATCAGGGAATTAAGTTACATAGTTAACCCGTACATACCCGGAAACAGCAGCAGGGTCGCGAGCACGACTACTTGAATTGCGATAAACGGCATAACCCCTGCGTAAATATCTCTTGTCGTAACCTGTTTAGGCGCAACCCCTTTCAGATAGAACAAACTGAAGCCAAATGGTGGTGTTAAAAAGGAGGTCTGTAAGTTCATCGCTACCAGTATGGCAAACCACACCATATTGATGCCCAGAAGCTCAGCAACCGGAGAGATCATAGGAACGATAATGAAACAGATTTCCACGAAATCAATGAAGAAACCCAACACAAGAATGACTAGCATTACTAGGATCAAGAAGCCCCACTTCTCGCCCGGAAGTTTGAGTAACCATTCTTCTACTATGTAATCTCCGCCTGTGTAGGTAAATGCCATAGAGAATGCAGTAGCACCGAGTAAGATGGCAAACACCATAGCCGTGACCTTTACGGTTTCTTTCGACGACTCATACAATAAGGTCCAGCTAAATTGTCGATACAGCAGCGCTAATACGATTGCGCCCGCACCACCTAGAGCGGCAGATTCAGTGGGCGTTGCAATGCCCGCAAAAATAGAACCAAGCACGACGACGATCAACGCTAAAGGCGGCACTATTGCTTTTAAAGCCGCAATCACTTCTTGTTTACGGCTTTGATCATCAAGCTTAGGGATGGATTGAGCGGCCTCGGGCTTGAAAAAAGCGTAGATAGCAATATACAAAACATAGGCAATCACCAGCACTAAGCCCGGCCAAAGGGCTGCTTTAAACAAATCGCCAACAGGAACACCCAGTACATCGCCCAATAATATAAGGACAATAGAAGGCGGAATAATCTGACCTAACGTACCGGACGCACATATGGTGCCACAGGCAAGCTTCTTGTCGTAGTTGTACTTCAACATTACAGGCAGAGAAATCAAGCCCATCGCCACCACCGATGCCCCCACTACCCCGGTCGATGCTGCAAGCAGTGCGCCAACCAAGACGGTTGAGATAGCAATCCCTCCTCGCACTCCGCCAAACAGTCTCCCCATGGCTTCTAGTAATTGTTCAGCCAAGCGAGTTTTTTGCAGTACCAAACCCATAAATATAAACAGTGGCACAGCCATCAATACGGTGTTCTGCATTATCGATTCTATGCGATAAGGCATGAAGGCAAATATATCCCAGCCCTCTGACCACACCCCAAATAGCAGCGCTATACCGCCAAAGGTAAACGCCACTGGAAAACCAAGCAATAGCGCAAACAAGGCTACCGCAAACATAATAATCCCTATCATGCTTGTTCCTTCTTATGCGTATCCGCGTTAAGTAATTGACTAAGAGACTTGCACAGCAGCCCCAAGCCACTTGTAGCAATAAAGAAAAATGAGACTGGAATAACCGCCTTGATTATCCATCGATAAGGTAATCCGCCGGGGTCACCCGACTGCTCGCCAATATCATAAGCCTGATAGGCAAAATCAATGCCATACCAAGCAATCAATAAACTGAACGGCAGCAACCAAAAGAAGATTCCAAGAATATCAATAATGGCCTGTACCTTCGGTGAGAAGCGTTCGTAGAAGATATCCACACGCACGTGGCCATTGGTTTTTATGGCGTAGGGTACGCCGAGCAAGAATACCGCAGAAAACAGATGCCACTCTAACTCTTGAAAAGCGATAGACACGTCATTAAATACATAACGCATCACAACATCGTAAACAACGTTTGCTACTAAAAGCAAAAACAACACACTGGAGATATGCCCCAGTGCGTCGCTAATTCTATTAAAAAATCCCTCTAATGCAGTCAGCAATTGACCTCCATGTCTGCTGAAACTAATGATTTATGTGGACCTTCAGCTCACACTGAAAGTCCACGGCTTGTTTACTGATCCGTCGTAGCACTATTGAGATAAGCTCGTTTAGAGATATCACTCCAAGAACGAGTTTGCTCTAAATACTGCGCTTGAGACATTTGAATTTTCTTCGCCATCTCATCTTTAGCAGCGTGCTCTGCCAGTAAACGGTCGTTCACTGCGCGAAGTTCTTTCATCACCTCAGGCGGGAAGTTTTTCACCTGTACATCAGGGTATTCCGTTCTGATACTCGCCCAGTTCTTACCACTTTCATGGGTTGACTGAATATACATATCGTAGGCTGCTGTGCGCATAGCAACGCGTAAGATCTCTTGTAGATCGGCAGGAAGCTTATCCCACGTTCGCTTGTTCACTAGGAATTGAAGCTCTGTTGCCGGCTCATGCCAACCTGTGTAGTAGTAAGGTGCGATCTTATGGAAGCCCATACGAAGATCGAGAGAGGGACCTACCCACTCTAGTGCATCGATGGTTTTTCTTTCCAATGCGGTGTAAAGCTCACCCGGTGCAATATTGGTTGGTTTAGCGCCAAGCTCTGCAAGGACTTCTCCGGCAAAGCCCGGAATACGCATTTTCAGACCTTGTAAGTCATCAACACTATTGATCTCTTTTTGGAACCAACCGCCCATTTGAACGTCGGTGTTACCCCCAGGAAAAGACATAAGATTGTGTGGGGAGTAAACCTCTGCCATCAGCTCCATACCACCGCCGTGATAGAACCATGCATATTGCTCTTCAGCCGTCATACCAAAGGGCATTGTTGTAAAGTAAAGAGTATTTGGAACCTTGCCTTTCCAGTAATATGAAGCCGAGTGCCCCATGTCATACTGGCCTGATTTAACCATATCAAACACACCAAATGGCGCTTTGTGTTTATTTGATGAATCAACGCGGATTTGCAATCGACCGTTAGACATTTTTTCAGCCATAGCGGCCATGTTTTTTGTCGCATCGCCGAAGATTGGGAAGTTAGGCCCCCAAGTTTCCGCAAGCTTTAACTTGTATACCTTGTCCGCAGCAACGGCTGTGCCTATGCTCGCCACCCCAATTAGGACCGCTAAACTACGCACACATGCCTTTGCCCATTTTGATTTCACTACCATGTTATTTGCTCCTCGTGCAGTCATAATTGTCTACAAAATCAACTAACTATGGACCAGTTTTATATAGGATGCTAAATAGTTGTTAAAAGTGTGTGTTACTCGATCTTCTTTAGGAAGTTATTACATTTTTTATCAAATAATGTCTAAGCTGAATGATCAGCTAAACATGGACTCTCGTAGGTGTGTTAAAGCCACAATTTGGTCGTTATGTCATCACTTCAATTAACCAATGAAAAATTCATATTAGGAAGAACCAGTCGAGGCCTATTGCTCGCTTGCTACCTATTAATGTCGGTTTGGCTAAGCTCTTTCTCCAATAGCACCCAAGGGACCATTGGCATATTTTTGATATGCGCTTGTGCCCTAGCAATGGTGATCTACACCTACAAACGAGGCGTGGTGCGGTTCACTATTACCGACACCCATTTTCAACAGCATACGTTTAAGGGAGGATGGGTTGTGAAGTGGCAGAACGTATCGTCCCTCGGGCTATGTCGTAGTCACCAACCCACTCAAAGCTCCGAGCTACCTTGGATTGGCTTACGACTTAAAGACCCTGTTCCATTCGTAAAGCAAGCCTGCCCACGATTAATCACCAATTTACTCCTAGAACAAAGATCGCTCTTATATCTAGGTGCAAGAGAAACAGAAAAAGAACACTTGTTCCAAGACCAGGTTCTAGATTCATCACGGGTCGAACTAAAAGATGGGGAAACCATCAAAGGGCTACAGGCATGCCTATATCACAGGATGCATTATCAAAGAGAATATTGGGGATACGATATCTTTATCTCAACGGCTGATTTGGATAGAGATGGAGAAGAGTTTGTAGGTTTGTTACGGAAGTATTTGGCAGGTTCGAGATCAAACTAAGGCCATAGAACCACAGAGTTCTATAGCCTTAAGTCCCTTAATACAATGGCATTTCGTCTGCGACGAATGGATTACTCACTCGTTCAGAGCCGAAGGTTGACTCTGGGCCATGGCCTGGAACAAATCGAGTTTCGTTTCCTAGAGGCCATAGTTTGCTCTTAATAGAGTTAATTAAAGTATTAAAGTCACCCTTAGGAAAATCTGTACGTCCTACCCCACCCTTGAACAGTACATCGCCTACGAAAGCAAGACTTGCGGACTCACTGTGCAATACAACGTGCCCTGGGGTATGACCTGGGGTGTGAATAACATTCAACGATTGATTACCAAAAGTGACAACGTCACCCTCATCGAGCCATTGGCTAGGCTCAAACGCTTCAGTCAGAGGAAAGCCGAACATTTGGCTTTGTCCTTCTAGCCCTTGTAGCCAGAAGTTGTCATCTTTGTGCGGACCAACGATCGGTTGGTTCAAGGCTCTTGCGAGTTCTTCACTGCCACCAACATGGTCTAAGTGGCCATGGGTCAGCACTAATTTCTCTACCTGAACTTGCAACTCTTCGATCATCATCAGTAGCTGCTTAACATCACCACCTGGATCGATAACAACCCCTTTCATCGTCTCATCACACCAAACGATAGAGCAGTTTTGTTGGAAAGGGGTTACTGGAACAACTTGATACTGCAACGCCATGAAAAACCTTTTATTTTAATGAATATTTTAATGAAATTTGTCGAAACACTTCAGCAGAATATGACAGTTTCTAACTCTAAACTCAAGCATGAGCGTGCCAAGAGCACGCACCATAGGCTTCTATAGAAACAAACGGCTTGTTAAATCGCGATCTACTCTACAGGTTGTCGTTGAATCACTAAACTAGGGGACTTTGGGCGTGTGTCATATCCATAAATGTCATCTCTAAAATAGATGCGACCTGACTCAATCCAAGACGTCTTATAAATAAGATGTACAGGAAGCCGTCTTTTGAGTGGGATACGCGCATTCGCTTTCTGCCCAATGGGTGAGATGTTACTTTGTCTAAAGCCCTGTGTCTTTGACAAGGTATAGGCAAACTTGTCTGCATGCTGTACCCGAATACACCCTGAACTGAACGCTCTTGATGGTTTATCAAACAGGTATTTAGCAGGAGTATCATGCAGGTAAATGGCTCGACGATTGGGCGTATTGAACTTATACGCGCCTAGCGCATTGTAGCTACCTGATAACTGTCTCATACGAAACGGGAATGTCTTTGCATTTACCCGACTCCATTGAATAGCGCCGTGGTCTATAACCACAGGATCTGACCATCCTTTAATGACTTGAATCCCCCTTTCACTGAGGTAGCCGGGGTTGTAACGCAAGATCGGGATAATATCTTCACGCATGATTTTAGGTGGCACGTTCCAGGTCGGGTTCAATACCAGCGAATCCATCTTTATTTCTAGCATAGGGGTTTTGCGTTTTTGCTTACCGACAATCACCTTAGATGAGAATGCCACCTTGCCTCTAAAGTAATAGTTCAGATCGAAACTCGGCAAGTTCACAACGACTAGCGCACTTCGTTGCATTGGCCATAAACGGCTTCTTTCTGCATTGAGAGCTAACCTATGAATGCGATCTTCAATGGGATAGTTGAGCCATTCTATGGTCTTAGGTCCAATTACACCATCCGCATTTAAGCCATGTTGGGTTTGAAATCTCTTAACTATGCTCTTCAACTCTTTCCCATACCAATCTTGATCTTCTATTGATAAAGGTATGCTTAGCCCCGATAGCTTTAGGCGGGAAAGCAAGATCTCTTTATCGGTAATGGGATCCCCCACTCTAATAAGGGCATCGGATGAATAGAGCGCTAGGTCGTCATTGATCGCTAATTGCATCTTATCGATTGCAGATTGGTAATCTCGATAGCTTTGAGAGTTTGGTCCTAAGGTCATTAAAAACGCTGTTAAAGCGCTGCTCTCTACCGAGGTTTCAAATTCAGCTATAACGTTTTCTGGAGGGTCTGCCCAGTCGGAAGGTAAACCCTGTCCGTATAACCAAGTATCTTTGTTCTCCCGCAACAATTCGCGATAGCTAAGAAAGGCGAGCATTAGGTCTGTTGCCAGCAAATCGTACTGGTAGTATTGCTCAGAGCTTCTTAGTTGGTGAAGTTTTTGCAGTCGCTGATCGAAAAACGGGCTGAGTTCGGCTAATACCACCATCTCTATGATGTCTTCAAATACTTGTCTATCATGAGGCTGCAGCCATATCAGTTGATGGCGATTTGAGGAGTAGATGGATTCGGTGAGTTGTGGGTAGCGAAATGTCTGTTCTATTGACGATGAAGAGCTAATCCAACCTAAGGTATGGAACATGCTTTGTGAATAGGCAGGGGCTGAAAGGACGAAACAGACAAGTAAGCTTGCCCATATCGTCCCTTTCTTGCACAAGGTCATAGCTTACACTCAATACCGATACTGGTTTAAGTATGGCAAACAACCACTGTTTTAACGAAAAAATTTAGTAAGGAAATTCTAGCTAGACATCGAGGTCGTGTTTGCCGTGAGAGGCTTTGGCTTTCAGATAATTTTCATTGCCACTTTTTACATGCGCCATCGTATTGATCACTTCGTCTATACCAATGCCATGTTCTTTCAATTCACGAATCTTCTTAGGGTTGTTAGTCACCAAACGAATGCGTTCAACATCAAGTGCAGCCAACATTTGAGCTGCCTCTTCGAAATCACGTAAATCATCAGCAAAACCTAAATGATTGTTCGCTTCATAGGTATTAAGACCCTTGCTTTGCAACTTGTAGGCATCAATCTTATTGTAAAGCCCAATGCCACGACCTTCTTGACGCAGATACAGAAGAATACCGCCCTGCTCGGCCATCTTATTTATCGTTTCATCCAACTGCTCACCACAGTCGCAACGGGACGAGTGAAACACATCGCCAGTCAAACATTCAGAGTGCATGCGAACGATAGGCGCTTTTTGATTCTTATCAGCCGATTTAAAGACCATAGCGACATGTTCTTTGTCCGTTTTTAAACCATGAAAAGAAAGAAGCTCAGCATCAATATCGCTTTTTGTTCCAACTTTTAAATGCACGCGGGCTCTTACTTCTGCCATAACTCTGTCTCTATCTTAACAATGGGTCGATCCCAACCTTAGGATCAGTAACTATAGGTTTAATATTGGGTTAAATGATATCTTTTCAAGCCTTTGACCTGCATCAATTTTTTAAATAAACACTCAAAATTCTAAAAAGACTGCTTCTGTATACGACGGGTATAAAAAAACCGAGCTATATAAGCTCGGTTTTTATGCTAATCAAAGAAGACGTTATTCTTCGCTAGCTTCAGAATCGTTAGACTCTGTTGGTGTTTCTGTCGCTTCTGAAGATTCAGCAGTTTCAGACGAAACGTCCTCTGCGTCTTCTTCAACTAGCTCTGCTTCGTCGATTTCATCGATGCGCTGAAGCGCCACAACATTCTCACCTTCCATAGTACGGATCAAGGTAACACCTTGGGTGTTACGTCCCACTTGGCTCACTTCGGATACACGGCTTCTTACCAGCGTGCCACCGTCAGTGATGACCATGAACTCGTCGCCTTCTTCGGTTTGAACTGCACCGACAACACTGCCGTTACGCTCTGAAACCTTGATAGAAACCACACCTTGAGTTGCACGGCTCTTCGCTGGGTACTCAGAAATAATCGTACGCTTACCATAGCCATTTTCAGTAATGGTTAGAATGTCGCCTTCGTTATGAGGAACAATCAAAGAAACCACTTGGTCGCTGTTAATGAGCTTGATACCACGTACACCGGCTGCTGTACGACCCATGCCACGAACTTGTGATTCGTTAAAGCGAACTACCTTGCCTGATTTCGAGAACAACATGATGTCGCTATCGCCGTCAGTAATGTCTACACCAATCAAAGAATCTTCGTCGCGCAAGTTAACCGCAATCAAACCATTGCTACGTACGTTAGAGAATTGGTCTAGTGAGGTTTTCTTAACCGTACCGTCTGCTGTTGCCATGAAGATGAACTTATCTTCACTGAACTCAGAGACAGGAAGAATAGCAGTGATACGCTCACCCTCTTCCAACGGTAAGATATTCACGATTGGCTTACCACGAGCTGTACGGCTTGCCAATGGCAATTGGTACACCTTCAAGCGATAGGTCTTACCGCGAGTAGAGAAACATAAGATGTTATCGTGGGTATTCGCCACTAGAAGACGCTCGATATAATCTTCGTCTTTCATCTTGGTTGCGCTCTTACCACGGCCACCACGACGCTGTGCTTCGTAATCGCTTAGGATTTGGTATTTCACGTAGCCTTCGTGAGATAAGGTCACTACTACATCTTCTTGAGCGATAAGCTCTTCCATGTCGATGTCATGGATAGCAGCTGTGATTTCAGTGCGACGCTCATCGCCGTAACCTTCACGAATCGCTTCTAGCTCTTCTACAATCACTTCCATTAAACGTTCAGTGCTTGCAAGAATGTGCATTAGCTCTGCAATTTCGTCTAATAACGCTTTGTATTCGTCTAGGATCTTCTCATGCTCAAGACCGGTTAGCTTTTGTAGACGAAGGTCTAGAATGGCTTGCGCTTGTTGCTCAGTCAGGAAGTACTGACCATCGCGGATACCAAATTGTTCTTCTAACCACTCAGGACGCGCGGCATCAGTACCAGTGCGCTCTAGCATGGTTGAAACAAGACCTAGGTCCCAGCCGCGAGCAACCAAGCCCGCTTTTGCTTCGGCCGGTGTCGCTGCTTTACGGATAAGCTCAATGATCTCGTCGATGTTAGCCAGTGCGAGCGCAAGGCCTTCAAGGATATGAGCGCGATCACGTGCTTTGCGCAATTCGAAAATAGTACGACGTGTTACCACTTCACGGCGGTGATCAACAAACGCCTTCAGCATCTCTTTTAGATTGAAGTGTTTTGGTTGGCCCTTATCAAGAGCAACCATGTTGACACCGAAAGTCGTCTGCAGCTGTGTATGTGCGTAAAGGTTATTTAGAACCACCTCACCCACTGCATCACGCTTACATTCAACAACGATACGCATACCGTCTTTATCAGACTCATCACGAAGCGCACTAATGCCTTCTACTTTCTTGTCTTTTACTAGCTCAGCAATCTTTTCGACTAGGCGAGCCTTGTTAACTTGATATGGGATCTCAGTAACGATGATGGTTTCTTTGCCTTTGCTATCTGTTTCGATATCAGTTTTAGCACGCATGTAAACCTTACCGCGACCCGTGTGATACGCGTCAACAATACCTTTACGACCGCTAATAAGCGCCGCTGTTGGGAAGTCTGGACCTGGAATGAATTCCATCAACTGATCAATAGTGATGTCTTCATCTTTGATAAACGCCAGACAGCCATCAATAACCTCGGTTAGGTTATGAGGTGGAATGTTTGTCGCCATGCCCACTGCGATACCCGACGAACCATTCACCAAAAGGTTAGGCACACGAGTTGGCAGTACTGCAGGAATTTGTTCTGTACCATCGTAGTTTGGTACGTAATCGACTGTCTCTTTCTCAAGGTCTGCTAGCAGCTCATGAGCAATTTTAGACATACGTACTTCGGTGTAACGCATTGCCGCTGCAGAGTCACCATCGATAGAACCAAAGTTACCCTGGCCATCCGCTAGCATGTAACGCAATGCAAAAGGCTGCGCCATACGAACGATAGTGTCATAAACCGCGCTATCACCGTGTGGGTGATATTTACCGATTACATCACCAACGACACGCGCTGATTTTTTGTAAGGCTTGTTCCAATCGTTACCCAACACATTCATCGCGAACAAAACGCGTCTGTGTACAGGTTTCAAGCCATCTCGAACATCAGGCAGTGCACGACCCACGATGACGGACATCGCGTAGTCAAGGTACGAGCCTCGAAGCTCGTCTTCAATATTTACCGGTGTGATCTCTTTCGCTAGATCGCTCATAGAGCCATTATCCCTCTATTATTAGATCGTCTTTTCGATTCCTATAAGAATAAAAAAATATAACACAATTTTCGGGGATTCTGCATTACTTTCACTATCAGATCCCCCCTGTGTGATGTGCGTTCTTGACTAGATGGACATAATTTAGACTATTCATCAATTATGGTTTAAAAAACAATCAGTTCGCCCTGTAGATGGCTACAGACATCTCATCGGCATTAACGGAAATGCATTCCATGAATAGTTGGGGTTATAATGTGGAAAATTTCAAAAAGCGTAGTGACTATGGAACAAGGAAAAAACGTCGATCCTGCCGAGATCAAAAAATTTGCCGATATGGCGTCTCGTTGGTGGGACAAAGAGGGGGAATTTAAACCACTGCATCAAATCAATCCCCTTCGATTGCAGTACGTTCAGGACTCTATCGGTGGTCTGTTTGGCAAAAAAGCCCTAGATGTTGGTTGCGGTGGCGGCATTCTTGCCGAAAGCATGGCCCTTGAGGGTGCACACGTCACAGGTCTTGATATGGGACGTGAGCCACTGGAAGTGGCTAGACTTCACGCATTAGAGACAGGCGCAAAGCTTGACTATATCCGTATGACCGTAGAAGAACACGCCGCTACTCATGCGGGGCAATACGACGTTGTCACCTGTATGGAGATGATAGAACACGTACCAGACCCACAATCGGTGATTGCTTCCTGTGCGGCTTTAGTGAAACCCGGTGGCCACGTCTTCTTCTCGACCCTTAATCGCAATCTTAAATCTTATTTGTTTGCAATTGTTGGCGCCGAAAAGGTATTGAAGTTGCTTCCGCAAGGCACACACGACTACAACAAGTTTTTAAAGCCTTCTGAGCTGATAAAAATGGTGGATGCCACACCACTTCAAGAAAAGGGCATTACTGGCCTTACCTACAACCCTCTGTTTGATACCTATTCATTGGGACGCAATGTGGATATTAATTACATTGTGCACACCCAAAAAGTCGACAAAGCGTAGTACTTTTCTCTCATTTGCTCTCTGGTTTGAAACTTGATTAAACGGAGAGCATTTTGGGTAGAACTAGTCCGACTTTCATTCAGTTTTTAAGCAAGTTGCTCCCTGTTTAAGCGGAGCATTTTTTCAGCGGTAATCGATCCATTTCTTTGATAAAGATCAAGTAAATTTTTTTTTACCTTGTTTGATTTTAAGTCACCCACAAGCTGTGCAAAACCCCAAGCCAATTTCTCTATAAACTCATAAGTAAGTGAACGCTAACAGAGAAAATTCCATACACCGTTTATCCACAGAAGATTCTTAAGCTTAAACTTGAAAACTCCCCCCAACCGCACTATCTTGTAAGTCGTTAAAGGGAACACCCCTATATGTAGTGTTTCTATCTCACGAAAGAGGTAGATATGGATCACAAAGCCGTCAATATTTTTCTGCAAAAGTTAAAAAATGTGGCTTTAACCATTGATGTTATGGATATCTAACAGAATGAATCAAAAACTTACCGTCACAAAGCGTCACGGACGCAAAGAAGCGATAGATCTAGAAAAGATCCATCGCGTGATCACTTGGGCTGCAGAAGGCCTAGATAATGTCTCTGTTTCTCAGGTCGAGCTGAAATCACAGATTCAGTTCTATGACGGGATCACCACCTCAGATATCCATGAAACCATCATCAAAGCCGCTGCCGATCTGATCTCTGAAGAGACCCCTGATTATCAGTTCCTGGCGGCACGCCTATCTGTGTTCCATCTACGTAAAAAAGCGTACGGCCAATACGAGCCACCGACGCTATTTGACCAAGTGTCTAAAATGGTTGATGCGGGTAAATACGATGAGCACTTACTTGAAGATTACTCTCGTGAAGAATTTGAACTCATGGATTCTTTCATCGACCACAGACGAGATCTCAACTTCTCTTACGCTGCGGTGAAACAGCTTGAGGGCAAGTACTTCGTACAAAACCGTGTAACTAAAGAGATCTATGAGAGTGCGCAATTCCTCTATATGCTGGTTTCTGCATGCCTGTTCTCTAAATACCCTAGAGAAACTCGCCTAGATTACATCCGTCGCTTCTATGACGCTGTATCTATGTTCAAGATCTCGCTACCTACGCCAATCATGTCCGGTGTACGCACCCCTACTCGCCAGTTCAGCTCGTGTGTTTTAATTGAGTGTGGCGATAGCCTTGACTCTATCAACGCAACAGCAAGCTCTATCGTGCGCTACGTTTCTCAACGTGCTGGTATCGGCATCAATGCGGGTCGCATTCGTGCACTAGGCTCTGAAATCCGTAACGGTGAAGCGTTCCACACAGGTTGTATCCCATTCTACAAATACTTCCAAACAGCGGTTAAATGCTGTTCTCAAGGCGGTGTGCGTGGTGGTGCAGCCACAGTATTCTATCCATTGTGGCACGGTGAAGTTCAAAATCTAATGGTTCTTAAGAACAACCGTGGCGTTGAAGAAAACCGTGTTCGTCACATGGACTACGGCGTTCAGCTAAACAAACTGATGTACCAACGCCTAATCGAAGGCGGCAACATCACCCTATTCTCGCCTTCGGATGTCCCTGGCCTTTACGATGCCTTCTTCGAAGACCAAGATGAGTTTGAGCGTTTGTACACTCAGTACGAGGGTGACCCTAGCATCAAGCAAGAGCAAGTTAAGGCGATTGAGTTGTTCAGCATATTGATGCAAGAACGTGCCTCTACTGGCCGTATCTACATTCAAAACGTTGATCACTGTAATACGCATAGCCCTTTTGACTCTAAGGTTGCACCTGTGCGTCAGTCGAACTTATGTCTTGAGATTGCACTGCCGACTAAGCCTCTTTCTAACGTCGATGACGAGACTGGCGAAATAGCGCTGTGTACGCTGTCTGCGTTTAACCTAGGTGCTATCAATGAACTAGACGACCTTGCTGAGCTTTCTGAGCTAGTCGTTCGTGCACTCGATGCGCTGCTTGATTACCAAGACTACCCGTTACCTGCTGCTCGTGTTTCAACAATGAATCGCCGCACCTTAGGTGTGGGTGTCATTAACTATGCTTACTACCTAGCGAAAAACGGTGTTAAGTACTCTGATGGTTCAGGTAATGCTCTAACGCACCGCACGTTTGAAGCCATTCAGTACCACCTGCTTAAAGCATCGGTAGGACTGGCTAAAGAACAAGGCGCATGTCCTTCATTCCATGAAACCACGTATGCTCAAGGTATCCTACCAATCGATACCTACAAGCGCTCACTCGACAAGACTTGTGAAGAGCCCCTTCACTACGACTGGGAAACATTGCGTAAAGACATCAAGCAGTACGGTTTGCGCAACTCAACATTGACGGCCCTTATGCCATCTGAGACCTCTTCTCAGATCTCTAACGCAACCAATGGTATTGAGCCACCACGCGGTTACGTTTCAGTTAAGGCATCTAAAGATGGCATCCTGAAGCAAGTAGTACCTGAATTTGCACAATACAAAGATAACTATGAGCTACTTTGGGATATCCCAAATAACGATGGTTACCTAAACCTTGTAGGCATTATGCAAAAGTTTGTAGACCAATCTATCTCTGCAAACACTAACTATGACCCTAACAAGTATGAAAGCGGCAAGGTACCAATGAAGCTATTGCTTCGTGATCTACTTAACGCGTATAAGATGGGTGTTAAAACCCTTTACTATCACAACACTCGTGATGGTGCGAAAGACGACCAGAAAGATGTGGTTGTTGAGCAAGAAGACGACTGCGCAGGCGGCGGTTGTAAGATTTAATTTTTTAAGCTGAAGGGGTGTGCATTCACCCCTACTTTGCTGTTTAACTTATGGAATAATTGAGGTTGAGATGACCTATAGTACTTTTACTCAAAACAAAAATGACCAGCTTAAAGAACCTATGTTTTTGGGACAGCCGGTTAACGTTGCTCGTTATGACCAACAAAAATTCGAGATCTTCGAGAAGCTAATCGAGAAGCAACTGTCGTTTTTCTGGCGCCCGGAAGAAGTGGACGTATCAAGCGACCGTATCGACTACAACAAGCTTCCTGACCACGAAAAACACATTTTCATCAGTAACCTGAAGTACCAAACACTGCTTGATTCAATTCAAGGTCGTAGCCCGAACGTAGCGCTACTGCCACTAGTCTCTCTACCAGAAGTAGAGACTTGGATTGAAACCTGGTCATTCTCAGAAACGATTCACTCACGTTCATACACGCACATCATCCGAAATATCGTGAATGATCCTGCCACTGTATTTGACGACATCGTCGAAAATGAGCACATTCTAAAGCGCGCAAAAGACATTGCACACTACTACGACGACCTTATCCAAGCGACTAATGACTACCATCGCTACGGCGAAGGCAAGCATGAAATCAAAGGCGAAATCGTAGATGTGAATCTTCATACATTGAAGAAAAAGCTTTACGTATGTCTGATGTCAGTTAACGCCCTAGAAGCCATTCGTTTCTACGTGAGCTTTGCCTGTTCATTCGCCTTCGCTGAGCGCGAGCTTATGGAAGGTAACGCGAAGATCATCAAGCTGATTGCACGTGATGAAGCCCTTCACCTATCTGGCACGCAGCATATGATCAACTTGCTACGTAACGGCCAAGATGACTTTAGCTTCATGCAGATTGCTGAAGAGTGCAAACAAGAGTGTTTTGACCTGTTTAAAGAAGCGGCAGAGCAAGAGAAAGAGTGGGCGGAATACCTATTCAAAGACGGCTCTATGATCGGTCTTAATAAAGACATTCTTTGCCAATACGTAGAATACATCACTAACATTCGCATGAACGCGGTTGGCTTGGATGCTGCTTACCCTGAAGCAACAAACAACCCTATTCCATGGATTAATGCTTGGTTATCTTCGGACAACGTTCAAGTTGCACCACAAGAAGCTGAAATCAGCTCTTATCTTGTGGGTCAGATCGATAACGAAGTGTCTGCGGACGATTTTGAAGATTTCGAACTTTAACAAAGAGAGTCAGGCTTAAACGATGCACAAGGTTACAATTAACAAGGTTACCAGTTTAGTTAATTCGAAAAACACCACACTTCTAGAGTCTATGGAAATGTCGGGGTTAAAACCTGAATTTAACTGTAGAGATGGTCATTGTGGAGCCTGTCGCTGTAAAGTAAGCTCTGGTGAAGTTGAGTACATTGGTTTCGCCATGGCTTACTTAAAAGAAGATGAAATCCTGCCCTGCATTTGTCGGGCAAAGTCAGACCTCAAGCTTGAAGATGTTAATGTTCATAACGACATACGTTCCGCGTCTTAGCTAGCCAGAACAGTTCCTGAACAGTCCCTAAAAAGTAAAAGGCCCCAAACATCTTGATGTTTGGGGCCTTTTTTGTATTTCGTATTAAGCTCTTACACTTATACCAATCGTACTAAATAACGGGTCATCCTAGCTTGTTAAAATACTCGATGACTGCGTTAGAATTTTTGATTGTAGAATAACTACTTATCGAAAAATTCTGCCTTGTCCTCGAGAATTTTTCCTACGCTATTTCTGATCACTTACTTAATGTGATTGGTATTAGAAGCAATTAACCAGCGACGACAGGTACCCAGGTATAGGGAGCTTCGGCGTTATTAAAGCGATTGCGGCTTTGACGTACCATCCAGTGATTATTTCCTAGCACGGTCTCAGCATCGTTTTCACTAACATCTTTACTGCCCATTAAATGTCCATCATCGTCAAACAATTTGAGTCTATAGTTAGCGGTTTGTTGAACTCGGTTATTGAGATTTGCACGGTTGAGGATAGAGACACTTCGCCACATAGCCAGCAAATTAATTTGATCTGAATGATCAACCTCTCCGAGCAACACCTGATCCGTACCTACTTTGTACCAGATCTCAATCCTTGATTGGTTTTGCATAACATCCTCCCTAGCCGTTAGTGAGCCAACCCTTTTTCAAGAGCGAGCCACCATTATAAACCTCGTTGCACCGTAGAGAAGTAGTGAATTATTCTAAATTAGAAACACCTAGATAATTTCTTAATTTACAATCACTTAGCCTTTAGAACAAAACGTTATATTGTAATCAAAGGGCTAAAAGTGCTGGTCGAGCCTGTTAACGAAAAATGCAGAAAAGATCACAAAGTGGTTATGCTGGACGCGACTCTGGTCACACTTCCGTAGTCTACAAACATCTCTTCATCATTTAAGTGACGGCGTAGCATATCGATAGCGATAGCAGAAATCACTACATTGCGCGCCTTGAAACTGTAATCTCTTTTAAATACAACGGATTGGGATAGGATCTTATCCTGTGTCTCAAGTATAAATTGCACGCCACCTGACTCTGTATTCGCTATGATTAACGCGTTACTGCCTGATCTTTCGAATAAAAATCGCTCATATAAGCCATCGATTGTGTTTAAATAATCACCAGACTCAGAATGACTCAATAAGTTAGAAATGTTCACTGAATTGATATCGACATGGTGTTTAAGTGAAGCATCTGACAACCAATGATGGAAGTATCCTTGGGTAGCACAGTCAAACACATTAAGTCCTATTCCCTGCTCTTTCATCAATGAAATCGTAAAGTCACGAACTTCTTGATTTACCGATAGCGTATTTAAGGATAGTTCTTGCTCGACGCTAGCAATAAACCCATTGATCTGTTCGCTGGTGTCGCTGTAGAAAACCTTTACTTCGATAAAGGGTAATGCCGAGCGATACCCTAGCGACACGCCAACAGGCAAATCTAAGGCCTCTATCTGATTGGCAATGCCTGATTCCGATAAGCCAAAGGTATAGATGCGATGAATCTGTTTCTGGCTTACTGAAGAGAAGTTTTGCTGAATGTGAGGGAGGATCTCTCCTGCCACCATCGTCTTAAATTCGTGAGGAACCCCTGGGGTGAAATAGCATAGAGCACCATGAATATTCACCATAAAGCCACAAGCTGTGCCTCTAGGGTTGTCTAGAATCACACTGCCTTTAGGTAGCATCGCTTGCTTGATGTTCGATGAAGGCATAGGTCTTTGCCACTGTTGATACATAAGCTCTAAACGCTCAACCCACTCGCTATAAAGCTGTAACTCTACACCGGCACATAAAGCAGCAGCTTCAGCGGTCAAATCATCACTGGTTGGCCCAAGACCTCCGTTCACGATAACGATGTCGTGGTTATCAGCTAGGATAGAAATCCCCTCAGAGATGGCCTGTAAAGAGTCTCCTACCGTGGTACGAGTCGTCATTTGAAAACCACGCTCAAATAAAAATGCAGACAACCAACTGGCATTGGTATCGACTATGTCACCAAACAGCACCTCTTCACCAGTACTAAGCATTGCAATTCGAGGCGTTTGCACTACACGTGCTTCATCTTTTTTTTCTTGAGTCATAATCTGTGTCTTTAATTGCAGAAGGGAGTTTAAAATAAAACAGTGTTAGGTTAACAAAAAGTTAACTACACTTCGTAGTGTTTACGCCGTGCCGTAAAACAAAAATGTAATAATCGTAAGTCACTGTTTTATTTAGCCATAAAATAATAGATAATTGTGAAATGGATCTAAATATTTTGCATGGGAGCATCTAGTGCAGTTTAAAAAAATTGCCATGTCGTTGTTAGGCCTTTTTAGCACTACCGCTGTCGCTGAGTATGACACAAGTAAACATATTGAGTTCTCTTATGTCCCAAACTGTGAGAGTTCATATCAATATTGTGCCAATAAATCAGTTAATTACTCAGCCTTATCATTAGATGATCATGAGCCTGATCTAGAGTTAGACGCAGCCAAAACTCCTATGTACCTCACTATCTCTGATGGTCGTGACTGGGATTACCTTGCGGAACAAACCTATACCATTTTAGGTTTGAGTGTCGCAACAGTAGGTCTTATGACTCTTCTTCCTGAAAGTATCACTAAATGGGAAGACGATGACAGAGACCTGAGTAAGTTGGGTGATAAGTGGGTTGAAAATGTAAAAGCGGGTCCCGTATGGGATCGAGACGAACACGTTCTCAACTACATAATGCACCCTTACTTCGGCGGTGTGTACTATACCGCGGCAAGGCACGCAGGATTTAATGAGTTTGAATCATTTGCCTACTCCTTCACTATGTCTACTTTCTTTTGGGAGTACGGTGTAGAGGCGTTCGCAGAAGTTCCATCATGGCAGGACCTTTTTGTAACACCCGTTTTTGGTGCTGTGGTCGGTGAACTCATGTTGCAAGGCGAACAGGAAGTATTAGCCAATGGCGGTCGTGTTTGGGGCTCAGAAACCATGGGAGGAATCTCTCTGTTTTTCTTAAACCCTGTGGGCAAGATTCACTACTGGATAACGGATTCCTGGGGTGGAGACACAGAAGCAAGCTTTGTCACCAACCCATGGTTTGGTTATCAAGATGCAGCTGTATTTGCGTTAGATGCTGGCGCACCTTATGACAGGCAGTTCATTGGTATGCAGGTCAGTTTAAAGTTCTAATACCAATCACAGTAAGTAAGTGGTCAGAAATAGCCTAGGAAAAACGCGGGATAACAAGGCAGAACTTTTTGATAAGTAGTCATTCTACAATCAAAAATTTTAACGCCGTTATCGAGTGTTTTAACAAGCTAGGATGAGCAGTTATTTGCTACAGTTGGTATAACCTAAAGTTCAAACGAAAAAATCGCGCCTAGGCGCGATTTTTTTTACTGCATCCTCTACTACTTAGAGTTATGCAGCATCATCGTTTACTGGGCGAATGCCCTGTGGTCTTTCGGTACGAACTTCCCCAAAGTCATGGCTAAAGTGATCCACTTGGATAGCACGGTAACGAAGTTTATCCGCTTCAAGCACTTTATTGACCTCTTCCTGAGACAAGATCCCCAGCTCTTTCGCTAAGCTGAGCTTTTGCTGCAGAGGTTGTTTCTTGTCAATGCGTCCATCACGAATCGCCTTAGTCACCTTTTTCTCAATAGGCGCAACAGACAACATGGCGTCAAACGCTCTTTCCATGATACCAACGGCGTCGTCTTCTTTATTACTCACATAGCAAAGTTTGGTTAAACGCTCTCTGTGTTCACCCTGCTCCATGAGTAACTGAGCCACTTTTAGGGTCACGGCATCACTTGGTGGTTGGAAATGATTACCAATAGGGAACACCAACGCCTTCATCGCATATTTTGCCCAACCTACAGGGAAGTTGTCATACGCCTGTTGCAGAGCTTTCGCACCATTGTGTAAGCAGTGCTCTACGGCATATTGTACAAACGCGAGGTCTTTTTCTTGTTCGCCTTCGTCGTGGTATTTCTTTAACGCCGCTGAAGCCAGATATAGATAGCTCAACAGATCACCTAAACGCGCTGAGATCAGCTCTTTCCGTTTAAGGTCTCCACCCAGAGTCAACATTGCAAAGTCAGAGCTCACAGCAAGCGCACGGCTCAACCTCGTCATGTGCTTATAGTAGCCTTTTGTTTTGCCGCTCACTGGCGAAGATATTAAGTGCGAGCCAGTTAGGGCTGACCCCAGAGCGCCTAAGCTGTTTTTAGTCGCATGGGTAATATGTTTAAACAACAAGGTATCAAACTTACCCGCAGCTTTATCGGTATCAGCCTCTGAGGCTAATTCCATCTCACTTAACACATAAGGATGGCAACGTGTTGCGCCTTGACCAAATATCATCAAGTTACGAGTTAAGATGTTAGCGCCTTCCACGGTTATCGCAACTGGGATACCGTAGTAGTGATGTGACAAGTAGTTCATTGGACCTTGTTGAATCGCGCGCCCCGAATGGATATCCATAGAATCATCAAGAATAGTACGCGCCATCTCGGTCATGTGATACTTAGCAATTGCCGTCACAATGCCTGGTTTCTCTCCGCTATCAAGCGCTGTCGTAGTTAAGGTGCGACTTGCTTCTAATAGATACGTTAGCCCGCCTATTCGACCTAGGCTCTCTGCAACGCCTTCAAAACGGCCAATAGACAAACCAAATTGTTTGCGAACCAGCGAATATGCACCCGTTGTTTTAGCCGTTAGGTGCCCTACTGCCGCGCCAAGTGCGGGTAATGAAATACCTCGGCCTGCTGATAGGCATTCAACTAGCATACGCCAGCCTTTACCTGCGTAGTCGGCCCCGCCAATGAGCCAGTCAATTGGAATGAATACTTTCTCACCACGAGTCGGCCCGTTCATGAACGCAAGCCCTAGTGGATCGTGCCTCTCACCGTTTTCCACCCCAGGGTGTGAGGTTGGAATGAGCGCACAGGTAATACCAAGGTCTGTGCCCTTGCCTAATAAATTTTCAGGGTCTTGAAGTTTAAACGCTAAGCCCAGTACCGTAGCGACGGGGGCGAGAGTGATGTATCGCTTATTCCAACTTAGCTCAATGCCTAATACGGTCTCGCCATTATGTTCTCCATAACACACATGGCCACTATCAGGGATCGCACCCGCATCGGAGCCTGCTTCAGGACCGGTTAATGCAAAACATGGGATGTCTTGACCATCGGCTAATCGAGGAAGCCAATAGTTTTTCTGTTCATCAGTACCATAGTGGGACAACAGCTCACCAGGGCCTAAAGAGTTAGGCACCATCACTGTCACAGCAGCACTTAAGCTTCGCGAAGCAATCTTGGTCACTATGGTAGAGTTCGCAAGGGAAGAGAACGCTCGCCCTCCATATTCCTTAGAGATGATTAAAGAGAAGAATCGCTCTTTCTTTAGGTAGTCCCACACTTCCTCGGGAAGGTCTCTGTCCTTTTTGACGACTTGATAGTCATCAATCATATCCAACAATGTCTCTACTTGGTTATCAACAAAGCTTTGCTCTTCAGCGGTTAAGGTAGGTTCAGGGTAAGCGTGCAATTTCTCCCAATCTGGCGAACCGGAAAAAAGGTCTCCTTCCCACCAAACACTACCCGCTTCCATTGCCTCTCTCTCAGTGTCTGACAGTGGCGGCAATACTTTCTTGAACATCTTAAATGCTGGGTCACTAACCCATTTCCTTCTATATGAAGTCATAACCTTCCCCTTCCCTTAATGGTTAATCTTTAATCTGCGCACATACCCGAGGCCAAAAATGGAACAATTTGATCGAACATGGCTTCGACATCGGTATTTACTTCAAACTCACTATTGGCGATCTCTAATAGCGCCTCACTTGAGGCCATAGTGAAAACACACGTCCCCAACGTAAAATGCAATCGCCAAAACAATGTTTCTTTGTCTAGATTTGGATTCGCTTGAATAACAGCCTGAGTGAACCTATCGAGCACGTGTCCATAACGCGTTGTAATGAACCATCTAAGGTGACCTTGCACATCGCTGTAGCCTCTGCCTACAAGCAGTAAGAAGCGACTCGCTCCCCTATCAAACTCTTTATCAAGATTGGTTAATGGGGCCTTTAGGGCGTAGAAAACATCTGTCATTGATACGTTCGTAGTTACATCCGTAAATACATCCGTAGGAACATTCGTACGCAAGTCTAAAGACTCAAGTTCACGTTCAAGCTGTGGCATAAACTCTTCTAAATACCGATCGAGTACCGCTCTGATCAGCGTTTTCTTATCCCCAAAGTGATAATTCACCGAGGCAAGATTGACATTGGCTTGGCTGGTTATGGCGCGCAAAGACGTGTCTTTAAAGCCTTTCTCTGCAAACAAAGACTCTGCGACCTCTATGATCTTCTGTTTTGTTCCCAATCTTGCGCCCATATTCAATCACCTGTATTAAACACACGTTTGAATTTAACAAGAGCGCAACATGAAAGCAACAACAAAAGACAGAAGAGATCTGACCAGATCACATTTTAAGCAACGCAAGGGCGATTTAGTTATTTAAAAACAGTGTGTTAAGAAATCTAGGAAAATAGTTGGGAAGGATCACAAGAAAAATAGAAATTTAATTGAACTCTTTCAGTGAGTCCCAGTCTTATATTATGTAAGCAACAGAGCAGTATGAATTAGCTTTGAATGAATTCGATTTTTTACTGTTGATTACGACCACTGTTATTTCTTTTGACTCCTATGTTTTGTATAAGCCCAGTCCGATTTGATTGGGCTTTTTTTTGTCCAAATTTTACCCATAAAAAAAGGGAGAGCTCTACAGCTCTCCCTTTCTAATCATCAATTCTTACTATTAAGACTGAGCTTCCACTGTTGAAGCTTCGTTCTCAGCCTCTGCCTTCTTTGGGAGCGATACGCTCAGCAAGAAGTAACCTATCACAGCCGCTAGAGTTGAGCCCATCAGGATACCCAATCGTGCGTGTGTGTTGAAGTCAGCATTGGCACCCGTAAAGGCGAGTGATGCAATAAACATCGACATGGTAAAGCCGATACCACATAACACAGATACTGCGAAGATATGGCGGAAGTCGATACCCGCAGGAAGCTTAGCAACGCCCGCTTTAACCGCTAACCAGCTGAAGCTAAAGATACCCAGTGGCTTACCTACTAGTAGGCCAAGTGCGATACCCATAGGTAGAGCTGAGCCCAAGGTCGAGAACGAGATCCCTTCTAGTGATACACCTGCATTTGCGAAAGCAAAGATAGGTAGAATCATGAACGAAGACCATGGGTGCAGTGCATGCTCAAGATGTTTCAGTGGAGAGTGCTCGCCCTTGTTACCTTTTAGAGGGATAGCAAAACCAATTACAACACCTGCTAGTGTAGCGTGTACGCCAGACTTAAGAACTGCGAACCAAAGAATCGCACCCACTAATAGGTACCATTTCAATGGAGTCACTTTCTTGTGGTTCATGAAGAACAGCAAAGCTGTCATCGCAAAGCCGATAGCCAACGCCGTTGTAGAAAGATCACTGCTGTAGAACAGAGCGATAATAACAACAACACCAAGGTCATCAATAATAGCCAGCGCTAGTAGGAAAACCTTTAGGCTTACTGGTACGCGCTTACCCAGTAGTGCCATGATACCTAGAGCAAAGGCGATATCTGTAGCCGCTGGAATAGCCCAACCCGCTAGTGCATCAGCATTGCCCATGTTAAACAGTACGTATACTAAAGCAGGTGCAACCATACCACCTACCGCTGCAATAGCAGGGAAGATAGCAGTTTCACGAGACTTTAGAGCTCCTTCTAGGAGTTCACGTTTTACTTCCAAACCAATGAGCAGGAAGAATAGCGCCATTAGACCGTCGTTTACCCAATGTTCAACAGACATGCCTAACACGTAAGAATGGAGAGCGCCTTGATAAGCTTCGTTAAGAGGAGAGTTCGCCACAATCATCGCTAGCGCAGCTGCGATAACAAGGATGATGCCTCCGGCTGATTCCATCTTAAAAAAATCTTTTAGCATTTGACTCATATTTAAACCTATACATTTGTGATTCGAATCACACAACTAAGTGGCAGCTAGTCTACCTATTGTTACCGTAAAAAAAATTCGATTCTTTATACTAAACACTTCGGAATATACGAAGTAACAAGTAGGATGCCTATAGTTGAACCATAACAAAAGGCAAAAAAAAGCCTCTGAGATACTAAAATAATACAAAAAGAATTTAGTCTAACATCCTCCGGGGCAACTCAACCTAGCCTATATAGAGTAGACCAATAAGTCAGTAGCCGATCAATTGAAGATAACCCGTGGCATTGATACTGCCTGAGGCTTCAATTCGACCTGACCATGAAGGTATAGAAAGATTTGTCCACTGCTCAAGACGCGACGTCTTAGCCGTCAGAAAAATATTGTACTCAGGCACATTTACCACCCATTGCAAAGGCAGGGTCTTGCCGTTACTTAAGGTGCTAGAACCAATAGCGTGAATCTCTATATCATCATGCTTAAGTGCTACGTGACCGCCATCGGGTGTGTAAATGTTGCCATAGTTGTAGGCGTCTATATCTCCATGATGACGAGTTTTCGTCACAGACAGCACTCTTCCATCTTGGAGCCTGAACATAAACTGATTATAGCCCCTTTGATCCTCACCAAGGATGTCAGTTCCCCATACCTGATTGAACACCGCCATACCAGACACCTCTATAGCTTGATTGCCTATGGTCAGTGTGCCTGAGCTATTAACGTAAGGAGCAGCATAACCATAGAACGCTCTAGACATCAGCTCGTGAGTTACCTGATAGCCATTTTCTCCCAGCGGGATATAAGGCTTATCCAGACTATTGGCTAGACTAATGTCAAACTGATCCGATGAAATGGACAACCGACCCGGCATTGGAAAGCCGGAGAAAGAGCGCAGAGTCCAATTATCGATTGAAAGCTGGTATGGGCGCTGGCGCATACCGACCAAGCCTATCCCACCTCTCGCAAATCGTTGATCTCGAAACACTTGGTCTGGTGTGGTGACAATGGCTTGAGAGGTATAAATCTGTGGAGACTCCCAGCCTGTTCCCTGATCTTCAGACATAGAGATTCGAAATAAAAACCACTGCACAAGGTATTCATTGCCTTGGTCATCATTAAGCATGGCAATGTATCGCCACACTTCATGCTGAAACTTAGGATGCATTCGAAAATCGTTGGGAAAATTAATTCTAGGACCAGGCAATACCGGCTCAAAGGTATCATCAACCTCACTCTCAAGATCTTCTATGGTCAACAGAGGCTGCTGATCTGCGCTCCAAAGTTTATAAATCCCTATCCCCACACCAATAGAAAGTGTCACAAGAATAGTGATTAACAAAAATAGACGTTTATTAAAGGTTATTTGCATTCTTTCGCTCTATAACGCATCACGCAGTGATTTCATCGGTGTACGACGAATCACTTGCAATACAGGTATGGCTCCCGCCAACATTAAGGCTCCAACAGTGAGTGCCAATGTACCTAAGTAATCCCATGGAACCACATGCAACTGCATACTCCAGCCAAAGGTTTTCTTCAAAATAAGTTCTACCACATTGCTCGCGAGCGCCATGCCTAGGGGAATCGCCACACATGAAGACACCAAACCAAATGCGAACAGTTGTGCCCCGCCCACAAACACCAGTTCTTTTCCTGAGACTCCAAGACAGCGAAGCAAGGCAACATTGCGCAATCTCGACGCCTCGCCAGCAAGAGTCGCGAAGAAGATACCAAAGACGGCGACGATCAAGGTTAGGTTGCCTAAGGTATCAGTAATGCCGAAGGTTCTGTCAAAGATCTTCAGCGCCTGCTCGTGAATGGTATTGTTGTTGACCACCCGCTCTGCCGGCGTTCGATAGATAGAGATTAGTTTCGAGGTCAGGCTATCGGCTTTGGATTTATCGTTGAGCACGACCCCTAAGCCAATGCTTCCTTGTCCTGGCAGTAACAAGCGCCAGCTATTCTCCGATAACAAGACCTGATCATAGGGGTTTCCATAATCATAATAGACCCCTACCACACGCCATTGCTGACCAACAGGGGCAGGCAGAGAAATGTAATCCCCGACTCTAATGTTTCGTTTCAGAGACATAGACTCACTGATCATCACGCTACGAGAATGATGTAAGTGATGCCAATAGTCTGGAATGGTGACCTTCTCTGATAACGAACTTTTCTCTCCAGCACTATCACCTGTGCTGACAAGATTAATATTGCTATCAAGGGTCACCAGTTCAGTTTCCCAGCGCTGCCATACTTCTTTCACTTCTGGCTGTTTTTCAAGCCAAGCGGTCATTCTAGGCGCAGCATTGACTGTGGGATGAATATAGACATCCGCTGCAAGGCGCTGAGATAGCCACTTATCAGTGGTTTCTCTAAAGCTTCCCACCATAGTTTCAACGCCGACGTTCGCGGTTATCGCTAACATAAAGGCCATTAGCGCCACACCACGATAGCTCATGGAAGCCGCTGCATCAGCAAAGAACCAACGCGCTCTCACCCAGCGTAGACGATAGGAAAGATAGGTGAATAGCTCAAATATGATGTACGGCACTACTAAAGCAACGCCCACCAGCATAAAAGCGAGAATGCTAAACCCAGCATAAACCCCTTCACCAAACTGAAGAATAAATACAGCGGCAAATAGACAAACAGCAGACAGTACCGCTTGCCAGAAAAATTCTTTGCCCGCAAAGCGAACTAGGGATAAACGAGCAGTCAGACGAATTGGCTGTGAACGTATCAAGCGGACTAAAGGCCACGTACAAGAGAGTAAGACCCCCAAGATCGCCATACCCAAGCTTTTAAGGCTCCAAGTCCAGCTCCAATTGATCACAAGATCGATACTTGCGTTATAAATAGCGCCAATACTCATAGACACAGCAGGCAGTAATTGATTGGCGAGCATTAAACCCAAAACATTACCTGAAAGCCAACTCACCACTACCAGAATCACCAACTCTAAACTGAGAGCAGCCACCAACTGCCCACCGGAAACACCTATTTGGCGCAGCACGCCAACAACGGTTTGCCTTTGAATGAACGAGAGCGACATGGCTTGATAAAAGATGAACAAACCAATTAAGAATGACAGCATTCCCATTGCAGTGAGATTGAGATGGAAGGCTTCAGTTAGGGAGACCAATTCTGCACGAGTATTTTTACGCAAGCTCATACCCTCAGGGAGCATGGCGCGAATCTTATCCAGCTTTTCTTGGCTCATATTTCCGCAGCCAATCAAAGAAAAGCCTGTGCCTCTTCTTAGATTACGAGTGACCGCCATATCAACGATAAGGTTGGAGCCCTTAACTAACTTTTGGTGATCCACTACAAGAGGGCCTAGCTCTTTGCCGTCATGCAACTTAAGGCGTTGACCCTCTTCCCATCCCATGTACTTCATGTAGGTGTGATTCACCAACACAGGATATGGGGGCTGCATCATTTTAAGTATTGGGTTTTCTAGAATATTAGTTCTAAAAAATACTTCAGCAGTTGCCAAAGCATCAATGCCTAATAGCTGAACTTCGCTCCCCTCATCAGTTCGAGTGCGGTAAATATCAAACGGAATACATTGATTGAATCCTTCACGACGCATCTGGACATAGAAGCCCTGAGGAATGGTATTAGAATTACTCTTAGATTGGATACGGTAAGGCAAAGGGTTTGAGAAAAGGCGTTCACCGTGTGTATAGGAGAGCTTGGCATGTTGGTTAATGGCTAAAACACCCACCAATACCGAAATACCAAGGGACAGCCCCAGCCAGACTAAGATCATCTGCAATGGGTGCCGCTTGTAATGACCGAGTAGCGCTTTAGCTATGGGCCATAACATGCAGTTGCCCTCCTTGCAGACGCGCGGTCTTTTCCATATAGGCTGCAACTTTCTCACTGTGTGTCACCAGCAGTAAGGTGCAGTTAAATTCTTTGGTTAATGAAGAGAACAAGCGCATCACCGCTTCTGCATTCTTTTCATCTAGGCTACCCGTTGGCTCATCCGCCAAAAGAATCGACGGCTCCATATACAAAGCTCGAGCGATAGCGGCACGTTGTTGCTGTCCACCAGATAGCTCTTCTGGATATCGGCCCAATAAAGGCATGAGGTCTAAGGTAGCTAATATCTGACGCCACAACTGGCTGTTTTCAGGTAGGCCCTTTAACTGGCGGCAAAAGCGAATATTGTCAGCAACGTTAAGTGTGGTTAAAAGGTTATATTGTTGAAAAACATGGCCAATGTGATTGCGACGATAGCGAGTACGATTATTCTCTTTGAAATTATGCATGTCGTAATCGTCAAACCAGATTTCGCCAGAGTCGACTTTATCTAGGCCTGCGATCAGGTTCAGAAGTGTACTCTTACCTGCGCCAGATTCTCCCATAAGTGCTATTTGCTCACCTCTGCCAATCGTTAGATCAGCACCCTGTAATACCGGGTGAAATTCTCCACCGTCAACAAATCCTTTGCTAACACTTACCAGTTTCAACATTAATGGTTACCTTTTACCCATCTTAAGCTCACCTAAATATTCAATCTCGATAATGAGGGGTATCTTTTGAAAAATATGGTGTATTTTTCAGCAAGATCATGAAAAAGTGAGGGTTTTCTGCAAATAGTATACTCTTATCTATAGGATAGAACCAAGCAGGAATCAGGATGAACTCAAAAAAGGTATTGGTGGTTGGCGCGTCTGGCTATGTAGGCTCACAACTTGTACCACTGTTGCTGGAAAAGGGACACCAAGTTACTGCTAGTGCTCGAAACCCGATACTGCTGAAAAGCCGGATTACCAACCACCCTGATCTCACGTTTGAAGAGCTAGATTTAGCCAACAAACAACGGACGCTGGACGTGGTTAACGATTACGATTTAGTATTCTTCTTGGTGCATGGTATGAACCATGGCCACGACTTTCTTGAATATGAGTTATCACTGGCTCATCACTTTGCCGATGCACTTAATCAGAACCCTATTGGTCAGGTCATCTACCTAAGTTCTCTGCAGCCTCAAACTGGTGACTCTGAGCACCTTAAAGCGCGTCGAGAGACGGGCAATATTTTGCGCCAAACCAAGGTACCGATTATCGAACTTCGCGCAGGGGTTATTATCGGTCCCGGTTCCGCCGCCTTCGAGATCATGCGCGATTTTGTCTACAACCTACCCGTGCTTATTACGCCAAAGTGGGTAGATTCGCGAGCCAACCCTATCGCACTGCAAAACCTTAATCATTATCTCTTATCTTTGGTCAATGAAACGCCAACTAATAGTGAGTTTTATGAGGTCGGTGGCCCGGACACCCTCAGCTATCGAGAGCAATTTAAGCGTTTATGTAAGGCCACCAATAATCGATACCGCCTATTTGCCACTCCCCTACTGACTCCCGGCATGGCTTCGGTATGGCTAGGTTTGGTTACTTCTGTACCCAGTAACATTGGGCGTGCATTACTCTCGGGCCTAAGCCACGATTTCGTTGCAGACTCTCAAGCAATTCGCACTCGCTTTCCTCAGACTCTTCTTTCGTACCAAGAGATGATCACCGATACACTCAGCCATGAAGATGAGTTCGCTCGCGGTAAGGTGTGGGGGTACGACCCTGCGGCTCTAAAACGTTGGCAACCAGGCTATGGTTACTTCCCGAAACAAGCAGGCGCCAGCATCACCACATTAGAGAGCTCTGAAGACTTATGGAACGTAGTGAAAAAGTTAGGAAGCCCTGAGGAGGGTTACTTCTTTGCCAATGTTTTATGGCGCACTCGAGAATGGTTAGATCTCTTTGTCGGAGGCGGCCGTCCTAAAAGACGAGTGCCTGAAGGGCCAAACTTAAAGGTCGGTGACAAGATAGACTCGTGGAAGGTGATTCGTATTAAAGAAAACCAGTTTCTTTCATTGCTGTTTGGCATGAAAGGTCCCGGACTAGGACGCTTGGAATGTACCATTATTGACCATGGTGATCACAGAGAGCTAGACGTTCGCGCCTGGTGGCATCCAAAAGGCTTTTTTGGACTCCTCTATTGGTACGCAATGTTTCCTGCACATCTGTTTATTTTTAAGGGGATGGTGAGGGCAATTTGTCGGAAAGCTAGAGTCGAAATTTAAAGTGATTAACGACCAGCTTTCAGCCTAACTTGCATACACTGAACACGTCATTGCCGTAGTCTTTTCTGGGTCGGCACCCCGCTGAGCCGGCATCCCGCTGAGCCGGCACCCCGGTCGGTAATTTCTAGACTCTTGAGATCCCCGATAAGTGCACTCGGGGATGACAAGAAACAGGCTTTAAGCTACGAGCTTCCAGCATAACTTTTCCTACACTGCAAACACTGAACACGTCTTTACTTAAGTCTTTTCTGGGTGGCACCCCCGCTGGGCAGGCATCCCGCTGGGCCGGCATCCCGCTGAGCCGGCACCCCGGTCGGTAATCTCTAGACTCTTGAGATCCCCGATAAGTGCACTCGGGGATGACAAGAAAAAAGCTATCAGCTATCAGCTATCAGCTATCAGCTATCAGCTTTAGTTTGATATTCATCTAATGAAAACCCAAGAGGAATTTCAGCAAGAATCGGGCCTTGGTTGCTTGGGTAAATTAAATACTCACCGTGGTATTTAACCTTAGATTTATAATCTGTCTGCTTGTGAAGAATCATGCCGCAGCGCAATGCTTGTTGAATGAATTGCGCGTGATTGCCTCGAACATAAAAGCTCATTGGACGCACTAGCTCTTCACCACCATCAAAGCAGGATTCACATTGATCGGCGCACAATACAAACGAGCTTTCACCATCGGTAAATACCTGGCTTTTTGCAGATTCAGTCAGGTCATACTCGTTGGTCACGCTCCAACCTAGCCCTTCCATATCGTCCATTAACTGTTCGATCTGTTTATCTAAGACAGGTTTCACTTGTAAGTCTTTACCAAAGAACATGCCATAGAAGTCTGATAAGGTTTGAAAACGCGCATAGAGCCCCGTTTTGCTCCCTTGGCTTCGGCCCTGCTTCTGCCACACAATCAAGTCTTTTGCCATCAAGGTAGCAAAGCGTTTTTCCTTGATGCTCTTGGTAATCCAACGCAGCAAAGAGTTAGTATTGCTTACTGGCGTATCCGCCAATTTCCCAGATTTATGCTGTTGGTCTATGTCCAACAAAGCCGCATCGACTAACTCAAGCATTTGTTCTGCGTAGCTTTTCACTGTTTAGATTCTCCGTACACTTTATAGATTACGATAGATAACACGGCGCAAAGCGCCATCATAGTCAGCATTGGCCAACTTTCATCGCCCGGTAAATGAGCCACAATAAAGCCCATTAAAGAGCCAATACCAAAACGTAAGGTGCCTGCAATGGATGAGGTTGTGCCAGCCATGTTCGGGTATTTATTTAACAATAGGGCCATACCATTACTACCAATAGTAGAAATGGTACCCACATAAAACATCACGCAAGGCACGATAAAGACTAAACCAAGATCAGCCACCCAGCAGATGAACAGTCCTATGCCCGCTAGAAGCTGAATAGTCAGTCCAAACATGATCATCTTGTTTGAGCCGTACTTCTTCACTACTCTGCCATTTAGCGTAGTAAACATCACCAAGGTTAAAACATTTAGACCAAATAAGTAGCCGAAGTCTTGTGGCGCTACGCCATAGATATCGATATAAACAAAGGCACCCGCGGTTAAGAATACGAACATGCCCGAGAATGAAAACGCGCCACATAAAACCAGCCCCATCGCTTGGCGGTTTCTAAGCAGCCCTGCGTAGTTGCGTAAGGAGGTCCGTAGATGGAAAGGCTGTCGATTTTCTTTCGCCAGAGTCTCTGGGATTTTGTAATAAATAGCCACCAGCATGATGACAGAGAACACCGCTAGGATACCAAAGACCGCTCGCCAACCTGCAATAACTGAAACATGGCCACCAATCAGCGGAGCAACCAGTGGCGCGACAGTCATCACTAGGGTGATAAAAGACATGGTACGAGCAAAATCTTCTGCCTCAAACATGTCCCTAACCACAGCTTGAATCACTACAGCGGCAGCCGCGCCTGCAAAGCCTTGCAGTAGCCTTACCCACACCAACATTTCAACTGAATGTGTAAAGGTACAGCCAATTGCGCCAACTAAGAACAGGCCTACACCACCAAGCAACACGGGCTTTCGACCAATACTATCGGCTAATGGGCCATAGAATAACTGACCGACGGCAAAGCCTAAGGTATATATAGTTAGCGTGATCTGCACGTCCCCTGGCATGACACCAAAGTCTTCGGCAATCGCAGGCATAGCAGGCAGATACATGTCTATAGCAAGGGGCGTTAATGCGGAGATCGCCCCTAATAGTACAAACATCATGAAACTCAGCTGAGTCGCTGATGGTTTCGTCATAGTGTTTTTATCCTAGTGATTATTTTTTGAAGATGGAGTCGATCTCTTGTTGAGTCAGATCGCGATACTCCCCAAGCTCCAGTGTGTCATCAAGTTCGATAGCGCCGATGCGCTCTCTATGAAGCCCCACAACCTTGTTACCTAGCGCGGCAAACATACGCTTCACTTGGTGATACTTACCCTCGTGAATAGTCAGCAGTACTTCTTTCTCACCCACTATTTCCATTTGCGCAGGCAAGGTCGGTTCACGCTCATTGCGAAGTAGTATTCCTTCGGAAATCTGTTGCTGATAATGATCTTGCACAGGATCTGCAAGCCATACTCGATAGGTCTTATCACATTTGTGTTTAGGAGAGGTAATGCGATGCGACCATTGCCCATCATCGGTAATCAGAAGCAGACCGGTAGTGTCCACGTCTAATCGACCTGCAAAGTGCAAGTCTTCATAGCGAACCTCGTCAATAAGAACGAATACCGTATGATTGAAACCATCTTCATGAGAGCACACCACCCCCTCAGGCTTGTTCATCATCAAGTACCTTGGTCCACGAAGAACAATAGGACGGTCTTGCCATTCAACGGTTTGCCCGTCTTTGACTTTAACTGAGCCAGATTTCACTGCAGCGTCATCAACCGTTACATCACCACTTTTGATCAACTTAGTGGCGTCTTTACGGCTAATGCCCAGCCCATCACACAAATACTTATCTAAACGCATCTTAACCTAGGAGTTTTTAAAGGTTTGAAATATCGCCCTACCGCGTCATAGCGAATCTACGACCCTTGGTACGAATACCAATAAAGAAGAAAAGTTAAGCCTAGTGGGGATATTCCTTTTTAAGGAAGTCGGATAGTATAACTGGTTTGAATGATTCAAACTTCAATTTTTTCAGGAAATAGTATCCAGTCATGTACCAACTGAGGCCCTATCAAGCCGACTCTGTTAAGGCGGTCGTCCACTACTTTAGAAAGCGCAGCGAACCGGCAGTCATCGTCTTGCCTACTGGTGCAGGCAAGAGTTTAGTCATTGCCGAACTTGCTCGCCTTGCAAAGGGAAAGGTGTTGGTAATGGCGCACGTTAAAGAGCTCGTTGAACAAAATCACGCTAAGTATGAAAGCTATGACCTCACTGGTGCGATCTTTGCTGCAGGATTAGGCCGAAAGGAAACCGAGCAACAAGTGGTGTTCGCCTCAGTGCAATCCGTGGCTCGAAATCTAGAGGCCTTTAATGACCCTTTCTCTTTACTGGTCATTGATGAATGCCACCGCGTACCGGAAGATAAAAACAGCAGTTACCAAAAGGTCATTAGTCACTTAAAGGCGCTTAACCCTAACCTAAAGATATTAGGACTGACTGCGACGCCCTACCGTCTAGGTCTTGGCTGGATATATCAATACCATACTCGCGGTCAGGTGCGCTCTAACGAGGCTAGATTCTTCAGAGACTGCGTATTTGAGTTGCCTATTCGCTATCTATTAGATCAAGAGTTTCTGACTCCGGCAAAGATCATTGATGCTCCGCTATTTAGTTACGACTTCTCAGAAATCTCACCCACACACATGGGACGATATAGAGAATCGGATATGGATTTGGTCATTGAGAAATCAAAACGCGCTACCCCGCAGATACTCAACCAAATTGTTACGCTTGCCAAAAACCGCAAGGGCATAATGATATTTGCCGCCACCGTTAAGCATGCACAAGAGGTGCACGCATTATTACCGGAAGGGGAAGCGGCCATCGTTATTGGTGATACCCACACCAAAGAGCGAGACCGAATCATAGAAGAGTTCAAACAGCAAAAGATCAAATACCTGGTAAACGTGTCAGTTTTAACCACTGGATTTGACGCGCCACACGTTGACCTTATTGCGGTGCTCCGCCCAACGGAGTCTATCAGTCTCTATCAACAAATTATTGGTCGTGGTCTCAGACTCTCAGAGGGTAAAAGCGAATGCTTGGTTTTGGAGTATGCTGGTAACTGCTACGACTTGTATCAACCAGAGGTAGGTGCTCCACAACCGGATCCTGACAGCGAGATCGTCACTATTCCCTGCCCCGCTTGCGGCTTTAACAATAATTTCTGGGGAAAAACCGCTGAAAATGGCTTTGTTATCGAGCACTACGGTAGAAAGTGTCAAGGTTATCTTGAAGATGACGATGGCGAGCGTGAGCATTGTGACTATCGCTTCAGAGCGAAGTACTGTCGCGAATGTGGCGCGGATAATGATATCGCTGCACGCATTTGTCACGAATGCGATGCAGTACTGGTGGACCCAGACAAAAAACTCAAAGAGGCGTCAAACCTTAAAGATGCTCTGGTGTATGAATGCACGGATCTTGAGTTTTCCGTCATGAAAGACAGCAAAGGAAAGAACTTTTTAAGAGTGGTTTACCTGGGAGAAAGTGGCAATAAAGTCGGCTTGAATTTCTACCTCAACACCCCTGCACAAAAGAAAAGTTTTCACTCACAATTTGTCAAACTGCATCTTGCTGACAAACATCAAGAGTTTGACGGATTGTCTCCAACTAAGGTTGTCAATCAACAACATAGATTTAGACTTCCCAAGTTTGTTATTGCTCGCAAAGAAGGCAGATTTTGGAAGCTCAGAGATGTGATATTCGACAATGAGTTTATGCTGTAACTATTGCCTATTCATCTGCTAAAATGGCGCAGAATCCTATTGCTCGATTTTGTATTGAGTGGTAGTATCCGCGCTCGCTTTGACGATTTATCGTTTTAAAGCGAATCATATCGAAGACTAGGTCGCTAAGTCTTTGATGAAAATCTTTTTATTTTACTAATTTGAGAGTAAATACTATGAAATTTGAAGCAGTAGTACGTACTGAACTAGGTAAGGGTGCGAGCCGCCGCCTACGTCACGCTGGCCAATTCCCAGCAATCGTTTACGGTGGTGAAGCAGCGCCAGTATCAATCGCGCTAGTTCACTCTGACGTGATCAACCAAATGGACAAGCCAGAATTCTACGAAGTTATCACTCTAGTGATCGACGGCGCTGAAGTTAAGGTTAAGCCACAAGACGTTCAACGTCACGCGTTCAAGCCAAAAGTTGAGCACATGGACTTCATCCGCGTTTAATTCCCTACCAAGGAATTATACCGGATTAAATCCAGCCCTTTTGCATATATAAAGAACTCGGTCTTACCAACTGTAGATTCTTAAAAATTAGAAAGCCCGATTGCTACCAACAATCGGGCTTTCGCCTTTCTGTAATATCAAAAATAACGAGTTCCTACCAAGGAGTGCCTGCTCATCGATGCACTCCACGATACTGGCCTGCACCAAACTGCCCTTCCTTTGATATCGAACATAAAAAATCCCAGCCTAAAGCCGGGATCTTAGAGATTGCCAAATCAGGCTATTGAGAAACCAAACATTCGCTACTCAAACGTGCCTTTTACTATGGCCTCGCCTTCTGAAACCATGATTCGGCCTTTTGCGACGGTATGAGTTAGGCCTAAGCTTTCTTTATCCAATAGGACAATGTCTGCATCGTAGCCCACTTTTAATTCGCCCTTCAATTGGCTCAATCCAAGTTGTTTGGCAGCGTTCTTGGTGATTGGCAACAAGATATCAGACAACTCAAGGCTAAATTGATTAACGCCTCGGCGAATCTCTTCAAGTAAAGAACTTGGCGTGCCAACACCCATACCTACAATTCGAGTTCTATCTTGATTCCACTTAGGCAGTGAGCCACCAGCATCTGAGCTAAAGGTAAAGTTATCCTTAATCCCTAACTCGATAGACAGCTTGGTCGCTTCAGCACATGACATCGCTTTTCGGCCAGAGTCCAACATCTCTTGAGAAACCGCTGTCCCGTCTATGGTAGCGCCTCTCTTGGCCAGCTCCACCGCTTGAGGCCAAACGTCTTCTCTATTGATATGAGTCGGTACAAAACGCTCAGCTTGGTAATCCGTTTCATCCAATACATCGAGAAGTTGAGTTAACCCCTTCTTACCTGCTCCGGCGTGAACAGTAATGATGCCGGCTTTACCTGACACCAAGGCTGCATTACGCACCTGAGCCACTAGTTCCGCTAACCCCTCATGGGTGATATAAGGACCACGATGATCGGACACGGCCAACTTCACCCCTACAACAGGGTCAATGAAGGCTATATCTCGCATTACCGAACCGGTAATGGTTGGTGAGGGCAAAAAATAGGACCCAGTGATCATATAGGTGCTAATACCCTCATCACGAAAGCCCATGGTTTTGGCAAACAAGCTTTCGACGTGACGAGATAAATCATCAGTACCTAGCAAGCCGAGCGCTGTGGTGACACCGTTCAGTGTTTGATCCGTTAGTTTGAGTTCAGGTGTACGTGTTGCATAGCCGCCCTCACCTCCACCACCGATAAAGTGTTGATGGGTATCAACAAACCCAGGTACGACGCACGCACCCTTTGCATCAATCACCTTATAGTCGCCAATTAGGGCAGACTCATCGATATACTTCTCTATGGCAATGATCTTGCCACCAGCACAGAGAATATCTTTATCCCCAAGAAACTCAGGCGCATGCACTGAGCCATTTTTAATTAATAACTGCATAGTAATCCTTAGTTTTTAGGGTCTAGAGCCGAGCGAATGCCATCGCCTAAGACGTTGCATGAGAGCACCGTCAAAAAGATACATAGCCCAGGGAAAAGCGTTAGGTACATATAGCCATCTACCGCCATGAAATCTCGGCTCGACGCAAGCATGGCACCCCATTCTGGCGAAGGCGGTTGAGCGCCAAGCCCCAAGAAGCTCAAGCTGGCTGCAGTCAATACTGACGTACCGACACGCATGGTGAAATACACCAGTACACTGCTGATGGTTGAAGGAATAATGTGCTTAAACATGATCCTTGGCGTACTTGCGCCCATGGTTTTCGCCGCGCGAACGTATTGAGAGTTCATCACTGATAATGTTTGTGAGCGCACGATACGCGCAAACATTGGGGTACTGAAGATAGCAATGGCAATTATCACATTCACAATACCGCCGCCAAGTACCGCAACAATACCGATGGCTAGCAAGAAACTTGGAAAGGCAAACAACACATCCGCTGCACGCATGATGATGGCATCGGCAATACCGCCGTAGTAGCCACTGATCACACCAAGAACCGTACCAGCAATTACGCCTATGGTTACCGACACAAAGCCAACAGAGAGCGAAATACGAGCACCATATACAAGGCGTGCAAAGTTATCACGACCATACAAGTCTGTACCTGCCCAATGCTCCCACGAAGGAAGACTCAAGATATTGTTGTAATCCACATCTGTTGCGGTGAAATGCAAAAATATCGGCGCGGCGATGGCCATAACTACCATAGTCAGCAAGATGCACAATGCGACAATAGCTGTTTTCTCTCGCTTAAAGCGAATCAAAAACATGCTAAAAGGAGAAAGAGTTTTACTCGAATTAGTATCCATAATTCCTACTTCATTTTGATCTGTGGGTTCACAACGGAATACAAGACATCAACCACGAAGTTGATCAGCACGAAGTGAAACGAATAAAGAATCAATAGCGCCTGCACCACCGGGTAGTCCCTAGCATTCACGCTGTCGATTAAGAACGAACCCAATGCAGGCAAACCAAAGATGCTCTCAACCACAATCGAGCCGCTCAATACAAAACCAATCTGCAAACCAATCACGGTAATGATGGGCAACATGGCATTACGAAATGCATGCTTGATCAGTACTCGACTCTCCATCAAACCCTTGGCTCTGGCTGTTTGGATATAGTTTTCAGACAACACGTCTAAAAATGCTGAACGAGAGAAGCGCGCAATGATGGCTGTGCCCACAGTTGCCAATGTTAACGATGGCAACACTAGATCATGCAAGCCTTCATAGCCCGTGGGGTTAAACCAGCCTAGCTTAACGGCAAACACCTGGATCAGAATCAAGCCCAGCCAAAAATCAGGCACTGAAATCCCCGAGACGGCGACAACCATACTCACTCTGTCAGGCAAGCGAGATTGATAAACCGCAGCAATAACGCCCAGCAAGATACCAACAGGGATAAACCACAAAGAAACCAAAGCAAGAGTAGCTGTGACCTTGTAACGCTCACTGATAAGGCTGACCACTGAGTCACAATTAATCATGGACTTACCAAGATCAAGATGCGCAAGGTTCACTACGAAATGCTGAAACTGAACCAACAAAGGAAGGTCTAGGCCCAATTGATGACGAACGGCTGCAATATCCTGACTGCTGGCATCTAAGCCAGCAATCATTTTCGCAGGGTCGCCAGGTAACATGTGAACGAACAAGAATGCAATCACGGCAATGAGGAACATTACCCCGATCATGCCTAATAGTCGTTTTACAATATACTGCGACATGCTTTATTACTCGTAGTGAACGTCAGTGATAGCTAAAGAGCCGTCTGGCAGCATATTGATGCCCTGTACGCTCTTAGATTTAGCCCAAAGTTGGGTATCGACTGTTGTCCAAATGCCGGCAGCGTCATTCCATACGGTGGATTGAACGTTCTGGTAGATCTTCGCTTTTTCCGCTGTATCTAGTGTTTTTTGGCCATCAGCCAACCATTGATCAACCTTGGCGTTTTTGTAGTAGCTGTAGTTAGATGTTCCTTGTGAACCGAACAGTGGACGGGTAGCCCAGTCAACGGTGGCTGATGATGAAGACCAACCGGAATCAAAGATCACCGGCGGAGTACCGTCGTTATTGATGCCGTCGCCTGCCGAGTAATGGCTGGCCACATCACGAGGAACAATAGTGGTATTAACACCGATCGCTTGTAGTTGCTGTTGAATAAACTCAGCACTACGCATGCTGGTTGTTACGTTCTTCGCCCAGATAACCGCATCAAAACCATCGGCATAGCCGGCTTTTGCCAAAAGCGCTTTCGCTTTTGCTACGTCATAGGTATATGGAGTTTGCGCTGCAAAGGTTTCAATTTTCTCAGGTACGATGGATTTGAGAGTGCTGGCATCACCGCCGAAAACAACCTTCTTATAAGCGTCCTTATTGATGGCAAAGTTCAGAGCCTTACGTACATCAACATTAGCTAAGATCTCATTTTGAGTATTCAGCGCATAATAACGAGCGATGATAGATGGAGAAGCAACCGCATCAAGTTTTTTGTCACTGCTCACTGCAGGCTTCATGGTGTTTGGCAACTGAAGCATCACCTGAGCTTGACCGCTCTTAAGCATTGCAAGGCGAGAACCCGCCTCTGGTACAGCGCGGAATTCAAGATGCTCTACCTTAACGGGTTCGCCCCAATAAGTAGGATTCGCATCCATAGTGATTTTTGAGCCACGGATCCATTTATTCAGTACATAACGGCCCGTACCTACTGGGTGCGCCTTGATATCATCACCGTATTTTGCAATTGCAGCTGGGCTAATCATGCCCTGACTTGGGTGAGTGATGTTGTTGATAAAGGTGTTCGACGGTGCTTTAAGCTTCACCTCTAATACGCTATCAGAAATCACATTGAAGCTTTCTACGTTGGACAGCAAAGAGGCACGACGCTGCTTCTTATCAATCTCATCTTGGAAGTTAAACTTAACGGCTTCTGCATTAAATGGCGTACCATCGGTAAATTTCACGCCCTCACGCAATGTGATGACATAGGTTTGGCCATTATCGCGAACTTCATAATCCGTAGCGAGATTAGGCTGAACCTTCATATTCTCATCAAACTTAAACAGTCCATCATAGATAGCATTTGCCACGCTCATATCTAAGGTTACGCCTGCGTTGTGAGGGTTCAACGTCTGGACAGTGCTGGTTGAGGCGACAACCACTTTATCTTGGGCTGCAAATACGTTGGCACTCAGGCCTAACGCAACTGCAAGAACTAAGGTTTTCTTTGTTGTGTTCATGTGCATTCCTTTGTAATTATTCGGTAGCGGAGAAATGGGTTGATGTGTGTTCTATCAATTGAATAGGTTTTGGATATTCACCAAAGGGGAAGATTGGATCAGGTATGTCATCCGTTAACAATTCAAACTGCTTGGGGGCTGAGCGCTCTGTATCGATAGAAGGGATCGCAGCCAGTAGCTTTTGCGTGTAGCTGTGTTTTGTGTCCTCAAATACCTCCTGACGGTGGCCTATCTCAACCAATTGACCCTTAGTCAAAACCGCGACTCTATGACAGACGCGCTCAATCACGGCCATATCATGTGAGATGAAGATAAATGAGATGCCAAATTCATTTTGAAGCTCAAGCATCAGGTTCAAAACGGTCGCCTGTACTGAAACATCTAACGCAGAGACTGATTCGTCTGCCACAATGATTTTTGGCTGGGTAGTCAGTGCTCGAGCAATGTTCACCCGCTGTAACATGCCACCGGAAAACTCGTGTGGGTAGTGACGATACAGCTCTGACTTAATGCCTACTTTATTAAGTAGTTCCTTGGCTTTCTTCTCTCTCTCGCCCTGTGACATTTCAGGGTGATGGATGATGAACGGCTCTTCAACACACTCCCCTATCGTCATTTGCGGATTAAGAGAAGCAAGAGGATCCTGAAAGATAAAAGAGATGTCTTTCTTGATGTTTTTACGTTGTTCTGAGGTAGGATTTAGTAGATCAATACCCTGATAAGCAAGGCCACCCGTTGCCTCTTCTAGCAGGCCTAGGATGGCGTTTCCTATAGTGGATTTACCAGAACCCGACTCACCAACAATGCCTAGGGTTTCGCCCTTCCAAAGCTTGAAGCTGACATCATTCACAGCGTGTACCTGATGAGTCACTTTGCCAAAGAAGTTGTGTTTTCTAGGAAAAACTACATGCAGTCGATCCACGTTCAATAAGGGCGCTTCACTGTAGTCTACCGGGCGACCGGGGATCTCCACCGATGTTGAGTTTCCTTTCAGCTCTTCTTCCATGGTCAGAACAGGAAAACTGTAAGGTACTGCGCGACCACGCATTGAGCCTAGCTTAGGTGCAGCCTTTAATAACGCCTTTGTATAAGCGTGCTGAGGCGCTAAAAATACTTGATTGAGCGTCCCGGTTTCAACAATGTCACCGTGATACATAACGGCGACTCGGTCGGCAACCTCATGCACAACCCCCATATCATGGGTAATAAAGATGACCCCCATTCCAAGCTCTGCTTGAAGTTCTCGAATCAAGCCGAGTATCTGCGCTTGTATAGTGACGTCTAATGCTGTGGTCGGTTCATCAGCGATGAGAAGCTTGGGCTTACAGGCGAGTGCCATGGCGATCATAACCCGCTGACGCATACCACCGGATAACTGATGAGGATAAACCGTTAGCACCTGACGGCCCGACGGAACACGCACGAGATCTAGCATACGACCGGCTTCTTCGATGGCTTCTGCTCGAGAGGTCTTTTGATGAATCTGCACCGCTTCAGCGATTTGATTGCCCACTGTCATTAGCGGGTTTAAGGAAGTCATGGGGTCTTGAAATATCATGGATATCTCATCGCCACGGATCTGCTGAGCTTGACGTCGACTCATTGACACCATCTCTACTGGTTGGTCACTGAGTTTACTGTCATGGAGATGTATTTGGCCTGATTTGGCAGCCTTGTTTCCGAGCAAACCCATAATGGCCTTACTCATAACAGATTTACCTGATCCAGATTCACCCACTACTGCGAGAATTTCGTTCTTGCTTACGTCGATGTTAACGTCATGAAGAACACCCTTCTTACCCTGCATGGTATTAAAAGAGACATTGAGATCACTGATCTGAAGAAGTCGGCTCATTATTTCCCTGCCTAGATTATTCGTAATGAATACCTAGGATAAGGATTTACAGCGTCATGTTTAATATAAAAAAATGAAAACTATAATTGCGCCATGTTTATTTGTTTAACATTTAAAGAAATATTCTTGCGAACAATATTCAAATATATTAATAGAAGCAGCTATATTTTAGTCAAAATTTTTACCATTGACCGCTCTAAAAAAAGTGGGCGATTTCCCTAAAAATAGTCTTTGTTTTCATCACGTTAAAAAACCTAGTCTTTTTATGACTAGGTTTAATATCAATTAAACTATCGACTAGTTAATAGTCGTGTTTTTATAAATATTTCCATTCTTCATTATAAGATGGAAATTAGCTGATGGATTACTCAATACAGAGAGATCCTCAAGTGGATTCCCATCAATTAAAATCAAATCCGCAAGTGCACCCTCTTTCACAACACCTAGTTTCCCAGGGTATGGGTTTCGAGGTCCAGACATTGCCAGTAATTCAGCATTGCCAGAGGTTGCTTGACGCAGTATTTCGTAGTTAGAGAACCATTTGCTGCGGTTAGTAAACTCTTCATTCTGACGAGACATTAGAGCATGATCACCAATCACGTCTGTACCAAAGGCCACCTTCTTATAGCCTTTTTTCTTGATCAAACTAAAGGTGTTATCCAATCCCTCAAATGCCTGTGCAAATTTTGCTTTCTGAGCATCATTCACACCTGCTGGTGTATTGATATACACCAAGGTTTGTACACTAAGCCACGCGTCTTTCTCAATCAACAGATCCATATTTTCTTCATTGATAAAGTTGGCATGCTCTATCGATTGCACGCCAGCATCTAGCGCCATACGGATACCATGATTGTTGTATACATGGGCAGCAACGTAAGTATTCCAGTTTTGAGCCGCCTTGACTGCGACCTCCACTTCTTCAGGTAGAAACTGAGTCACGTCCAACGGGTCAGTCGGTGAAGCAGCCCCTCCACCGACAAGCAACTTAACCTGGCTCGCACCCTTTCTCAATTGCTCTCGAGCACCGGTCAAGACTTGGGGTTGACCATCAACAATCTCAGTATGCCCTCCTCGAACAAAGGGATCTGGATCCGTGGTATGTAACTTAGGTAAGCTGTTAGGCATTCGATAATCAGCATGACCGCCAGTTTGAGTCAACACGCCTCCTGATGGATAGATCCTTGGGCCCTGAATAATCTCTTGATCAATGGCTTTCTTTAGTGAAAAGGTGTTCCCCCCCATATCGCGAGCAGTAGTGAAGCCCCTAAGCAGCATAGCTTCCGATTCTTCCACTTGGCCAATAGCAAAGCGATACTCATCAGCCACCATCATTTCACTAAAGCCCAACTGCAAAGACAAATGCACATGTGCGTCAATAAAACCCGGTGTCAATGTGCGCCCATCACCCTCCACAATCGTATCGGATTCTTGTGCCGCGATCCCTTTAGAGATAGTTTTAATGGTATTGCCTTCAATCAATACATCCATATCCGATGCCAAACCATTGGTCGTGCCATCAAATATATTTACGCCTTTAATGAGTATTCTATCTTCAGCAAAAACTGAAAATGATAAACTTGATAGTAATAAAGAAGAAATAATAGTGTTTTTACGAAACATATTTTTACCTATAAATTTATTTAGCCATATATTCAACATTTTCTGCATCCATTTGATAAAGACTCTCAACCTTATTTATTCCATCATAATAAGTAGCGTTATCTGTATTTAATTCGGTTTCTAGTTTTCCACTTATCCATAACGGGTCTTCCAGAGAATTCATTGCTATTCCATCGTCATAAGTCACTAGAATAATTTGGTTAGCCGCTGGTGCCGGCGTGTGAATGCATTGCCCAGCAATGGGCACCAAAAAGAAACGAGTGACTTTCATTCCGTCCATATCGATAGGCACCAAGTAGCCACCTATTATCCAATTCTTATCAATAACCTGAGGGTTAGGAGAGTAGATATTCCTCCTATTCATCTCAGTAATCTCACTCCGTACACGGTATAACTCGTTGGCATCTAACCCTTGCTTCTCGAGCTGCGACTCTAGTGAAGATAATTTATCCTTGATGAACTGCTGAGATTCACTGTCTAATTTAACGTTGGATTTATTCAATACATCTTTTAATCCTGAGTACTCTCTTAAGGTATTAATATTCTCGTAAGACATATTTTCAAAGGGGTTATCGACTGTTTTTGTAGGTATAACTAATGACTCCCAACTCAACTGCTTTTCGTCATTAAATATTCCGAAAGCATAGACATTCACAGAATAAATAAAAAACAGTGCCACAGATTTCATTATTAGCTTTAAGCCCATATTTCGCCTCTCACTAAAAAATATGCAGAATAACCAGCAGTGGGCTAACCCACTCATCATGTGATATCCGCAATTATAAGGAGAAGGATGAAATGATGAACTTCAGTTTGATGGATCACACCCATCAAACTCCGGTATCGGAGAATATAATTAACAAATGTAGTGATGAAAGTAGGCAGTCAACAGCCAGGTTACTGGGAGAAAAAGTAGGACACAGGGTTAGTCGAACAGATCCGCTTGAGGATTGGTAGGTTCTGTTACGGTCGTTTTTGGCGAGGATGGGTTGTTTAACATTTTACGGCGATAGCGCTGACGGCATAGTTTGATCACGTGTTTCTTTTTATTGGGCGACATTGTTTGCCATTCAAAGCGTTCATCTCGATTGCGCATGCATCCTTTGCAATAGCCTCGCTCGTCAGAGCTGCACACGCCAATACAAGGGCTGGGCACATCAAAAAAATCTAATTGTTCCATTTACACCCCCATATTCAACCCTTGAATCAATACCCAACAGTATTCATCAAATAGGTCTATTATTCAATGAATGTCATTGCAATTACTGACGTATAACTGACATATTTCTCTTTATTTGTTATACACTTGGACCATCTTCTTCAAATATCTGGAGTCTTTAAATGTACAAAAAAATAACGGCAATATCAGCTGCACTGCTAATTTCAGCTTGTTCAAGTATGGGCGGTAATGATGCGGATAAGCAAGCTATGGATAGCAAGGCTGAAATGGAAATGAGTGCCGAAACTTTGCAAGTCAATGAGCAAGCACTACAGCATCACCATTGGGTATTAACTCATATTGACGGTAACGCGGTAGAGGTTGAAGAGAACTTCAAAGCTCCGACCCTAGAAGTTGGCGAGAAGATGACGACCAACGGCAACGCTGGTTGTAATAACTTCTTTGGTCAAGGTGAACTTAAAGACGGTAAGTTCCGCATCCAACAGATGGGAATGACTATGAAGATGTGTCCAGAAGGTGTAATGAACACTGAGATGGCATACTCAAAAGCACTTTCTGAATGGAATGACGTCGTTCTTACTAAGCAGACAATGGAACTAAAAAGTGCAGAGCATACTTTGACGTTTCAACTGAAAGACTGGGTAAACTAAACCCAAGTGTGTGGGTCGTCTATGGGCGACTCACAACGTTACCTTCCAAAGCTCTTCATCAATACACTCAATCTTCACCTCTGCACGAGCGCAAATAGCCTCGATTTGTTCTTGTTCAAACGAATAAGGCAAAGAGATCTCAAGTGATGCGATGTTTTCCTGTTTTGCAATTCTCAGCAGCTTAACCAAGTTCTTCTCATCACTGTGCGTGGAAGATAGCTGATTGAGGGCACTCTCCCACAGTTTCTGTTCTGAGTTCTGTGCTTTATCAATTTCTTGTTGCCACAGCGTGCCAAAGATAGGCGCTATGCTGTGAATGACATCGACAAAACGCCAGCGATGACCACGACTACTCTCACCCAAAAAATGGGTGTAGTCGAAGCGAACAGCGTTACTTTGCATCTGGCTAATAGTCATTGTTCCCACAGAATTTGCGTTAGGATTAGTCAAAAATTGGCTATGTTATTGATAACTATCAGCCGATACTCACAACAGTACAAGACTGTATGAAATAACGTTCCACTACACCAACAATCAATTCCTAATTGATATATATGTAACTGGTTGTTAACAGTTTAGTTAACTATTTCGACACTTATTTGCCCTGTGGGGAAACATTTGACAAAAAATGATCACTGCGTCATTCAATTTACAAATGGGATAACTTACAATGCCCTTCGCTGAACTCTTCTCTACTCTCCAACTAGGTTAAACGATGAAAAACGACAAAAGACCGCTTTATATACCACACGCAGGGCCTGCACTTCTAAGTACTCCACTGCTCAACAAAGGAAGCGCATTTACCGCTTCAGAACGGTCCTACTTTAACCTAGACGGTTTGTTGCCAGAGACAACAGAAACAATTGCAGAACAAGTGGAACGTGCTTATCAGCAATATCAACAGTTCGACAATGATATGGATCGCCATATTTACCTGCGAAATATTCAAGATACCAATGAAACCTTGTTTTACCGCTTAGTACAAAATCACATCTCTGAGATGATGCCTATCATCTATACGCCGACCGTTGGCGCAGCATGTGAAAAGTTCTCTAATATCTATCGACGCGGTCGCGGCCTTTTCATCTCATATTCTAATAGAGACCGTATCGATGACCTTCTCAATAATGCCTCTACGCATAACGTAAAGGTGATCGTTGTAACCGACGGCGAACGTATTCTAGGTTTGGGTGACCAAGGTATCGGCGGTATGGGTATTCCTATTGGTAAGCTTTCTCTGTATACCGCCTGTGGTGGTATCAGCCCAGCTTACACATTGCCAATTGTTTTAGATGTGGGCACCAACAACCCGCAGCGCTTAGCCGACCCTATGTACATGGGATGGAGACACCCTCGCATTACTGGTGCTGAGTACGACGAATTTGTAGAAGAGTTCATCCAAGCCGTTCAGCGTCGCTGGCCTGAGGCTCTGGTTCAGTTTGAAGACTTCGCACAAAAGAATGCAATGCCACTATTGAAGCGTTATAAAAACCGCATTTGCTGTTTTAATGATGACATTCAAGGAACCGCTGCAGTGACTGTAGGCTCACTGATTGCGGCCTGTCACGCAGCAGGTAGCAAGCTGTCAGACCAACGCATTACCTTTGTGGGTGCGGGTTCAGCAGGTTGTGGTATAGCCGAAGCTATCGTCGCTCAAATGCAAGCAGAAGGCTTACCTGAAGACGAGGCTCGCTCTCGCATTTATATGGTGGACCGCTGGGGTCTACTCCAAGATGGTATGCACAACCTTCTCGATTTCCAAAAGCCATTAGCCCAAAAGTCTGAAAACCTTAAACAGTGGCAGGCAGAAGGACAAGACTACTCCTTGTTAGATGTAGTAGAGAACGCTAAACCGACGGTATTGATCGGTGTTTCAGGAGCGCCAGGCATCTTCAGCCAGCAGGTGATTCAAACCATGCATAAGCATTGCCCTCGCCCAATCGTTTTCCCGCTATCGAACCCAACCAGCCGAGTAGAAGCGGTGCCAAAAGACGTCCTTGATTGGACCGATGGCCAAGCCTTAGTCGCTACTGGCAGCCCATTTGAGCCTGTGCTGGTTAATGGTAAACGCCTTGAGATCGCTCAGTGTAACAACAGCTATATCTTCCCGGGTATCGGCCTTGGGGTACTTTCTGTCTCGGCTTCTCGTATTACCGATGAAATGTTAATGGAATCCAGCCGAGCCCTTGCTGAGTGTTCACCACTGGCTATCAAAGGCCACGGCGCATTGCTACCACCTCTGGAAGAGATTCATTCAGTATCGAAGAAAATCGCTTTTGCTGTTGCAAAACAAGCGATTAAGCAAGGCGTGGCACTAGAGATCACCGATCAAGCAATCAAAGAGTCCATAGACAATCACTTCTGGCAACCGGTTTACCGTCGTTACAAGCGTACTGCCTTCTAGTGAGTAAACTGAGTTGGATTGATATAAAGGACTATTGGCGCGAAACTTCGATTTGGCACTTAGCCCTTAGAGCTTTGAAAATATTGATACTGCTGGGTAGCGGGATCACGCTGTGCGTTATCCTGCTATTAAGCTCAGTAGACTTTTGGATGAGCTATCAAGCCCAAGGCCGAATCCATAAAGAAGTGGAATCAGCACCCTCGAGAGACATCGCCCTGATCTTAGGTACGAGTAAATATATAGGTAGAACCTTAAACCCTTATTACACCTATCGTATTGACGCCGCCATTGAGTTATATAAACAGCAAAAAGTGCGCGGTTTCTTACTCAGTGGCGACAATGCCCATCGCTCATACAATGAGCCTTGGACTATGAAACGAGACCTTTTAAGGGCGGGTATACCTGAAGAGCTTATCTTCCTAGATTATGCGGGATTTAGAACGCTCGACTCTATTGTTCGCGCCAAACAGATCTTCAACCTCAATGACTTCACTATCGTTACCCAAACCTTCCACTGCGACAGGGCTCTGTTCATTGCCAATTACTACAAAGCGGATGCCATCTGCCTAGGGGTTCCCTCCCCTAAACCAAGATCTTGGTTCAATGTCAGGGTTCGGGAAGTCTTTGCCCGCATTAAAGCCATGCTCGATGTCTACATCATGAACACACAACCCAAGTTCTTAGGTCCTCAAGAGCCGATATTGGATATGCTGCCGAAATACGAATACGGGCCAATCATGCCACGCTTCGTTCCCAAACCGACGGCTGAAAGCGAATAGCTATAAGCAATCCGCTGTGGTTAGGTCCTCATTTCGTGCCCTATCCTTGATTTCTCCGCTTTCACACCAATATACCTTTAATCATCATCTTCAATTCGTGGCTTGAATTACTTACAATCGAGGCAGAATTAAAAAGGATCAAACAGTTATGAGTAATGTTAAGCACTGTAAACTACTTATTTTAGGGTCAGGCCCTGCTGGATATACGGCGGCAATCTATGCAGCTCGTGCAAATCTTAATCCAGTTATCGTGACAGGGATGCAACAAGGTGGTCAGCTTACCACCACTACGGAAGTAGAAAACTGGCCAGGAGATGCCAGTGACTTAACCGGTCCAGCTTTGATGGAGCGTATGCAAGCTCACGCTGAAAAGTTCGAAACCGAGATTATCTTCGACCACATCAACAAGGTTGACCTGAGCCAAAAGCCATACCGTTTATTTGGTGACAGCACAGAATTTACCTGTGATGCATTGATCATCGCAACGGGAGCGTCTGCGAAATACATCGGCTTAGACTCTGAAGAAGCCTTTAAGGGTCGCGGCGTATCTGCTTGTGCCACTTGTGATGGCTTCTTCTACCGCAATCAAGAAGTCGCCGTTGTCGGTGGCGGCAATACTGCGGTTGAGGAAGCTTTGTATCTTTCAAATATCGCTTCAAAGGTGCACTTGGTCCATCGCCGCGACTCATTCCGCGCAGAGAAGATCTTGGTAAAACGTCTGATGGACAAGGTTGAGTCAGGCAATATTGTTCTGCACACCGACCGCACTCTCGATGAGGTCGTTGGCGACGATATGGGTGTCACTGGCGTTCGCGTTAAGGATACTAAATCGGATGCAACAGAGCTGATTAATGTCATGGGTGCGTTTATCGCTATCGGTCACCAACCTAATACCGGCATTTTCAAAGAACAGTTGAAGATGAATCACGATTACATAGTGGTGAATTCCGGCCTAGAAGGCAATGCAACACAAACCAGCATACCGGGTGTGTTTGCCGCCGGTGATGTTATGGATAATCAGTATCGTCAAGCTATCACATCAGCAGGTACTGGCTGTATGGCTGCGCTAGATGCTGAGCGTTATCTCGACGAAATTGATGCGTAAACAAAAATAATTGCCTCTCATATTGAAATCTTAGCGTCCACAGAGTACATCTGTGGACCTTTTTCGATATACTCCCCCAAATCAAAATTATTCGCATTTAAATCATATTCATGGATAAGAAAACCCAAGGCGAGTTGAGCCGCTGGCTTAAACAGCAAAGTAAGCTAGCAAAGCGATGGTTGACCCTGACAGTTGTCGCAGGGGTTGCTTCTGCCGTTGTGCTCATCATTCAAGCCTCACTCATCGCTCAAATCCTACATAGCCTCATCATTGAACATGCCGACAAGTATGATTTAGTCCCTCACTTCGTTGGCCTTGGTGCGACAGTGATTCTGCGCAGTGCCCTCGCATGGGGCAGAGAGATTGCAGGATACAGAAGTGGCGAACAGGTTCGCATCTATATTAGAGGCTTAGTGGTCGATAAGATGCGTCGTTTGGGGCCTGGCCACATCAAAGGTAAAACTGCAGGCGCATGGGGTACTATGCTGATCGAGCAGGTAGAAGAGATGCAAGATTTCTTCGCAAAATACCTACCGCAAATGGCACTCTCAGCGCTAGTCCCTTTTATGATCTTGGTGGTGGTATTCCCACTCAACTGGGTCAGCGGGCTGATATTTTTGATCACCGCGCCGCTCATTCCGTTTTTCATGGCACTGGTTGGCAAAAAAGCCGCCGATGCAAACCGTAAAAACTTCAAAGCATTGCAACGCTTGTCTGGTCATTTTTATGACCGCCTGCAAGCGATGACCACGATTCGCTTATTCGACCGTGCAAGAGATGAAAAAGAACAGCTGCACGCTGCGTCAGAGGTGTTTCGCGAGCGCACTATGAGCGTATTGAAGATCGCTTTTCTGTCTTCTGCGGTATTAGAGTTCTTCACTTCAATCTCCATTGCCCTCACCGCGGTTTATTTTGGTTTCACCTTTATTGGTGAGCTTAACTTTGGACACTATGGCACCAGCGTTACCCTATTTACAGGCTTGTTCATCTTGATACTCGCACCAGAGTTCTACCAACCTCTTCGCGATCTTGGCACCTTTTATCACGCCAAGCAGCAAGCGATTGGCGCGGCAGAAAGCATTGTAGATTTCTTGAATATTGAAGAGCCTAAACAAGAGAGCAACAAGCAGGTTATCAATAGTGAGAAAAGCTGCGTGATAACAGCCTCTGATTTAATCGTTACTAGCACAGAAGGCAAGGTATTGGTTGGCCCTGTCAGCTTCACTCTAGAAACGGGCAAGAAAACGGCTTTGGTTGGCCCAAGCGGAGCAGGTAAAACCTCAATAATGAACGCCCTTCTTGGATTTCTTCCTTACCAAGGCAGTCTCACCATTAATGGCACAGAATTATCTGAGGTTGATCTCAACAGCTACCGTTCAATGGTGAGTTGGGTAGGTCAAAACCCATTACTGGTTCATGGCACGATTGCCGAGAACCTTAACCTTGCTGAAAAAACGTTTAGCTCGCAACAGTTACAAGACAAAATCAAACAGGCTCACGCCGATGAATTTATCGATAAGCTGGGTCTAGATCATGCCATTGCGGATCGCTCTGGAGGCCTGTCTGTAGGCCAAGCTCAGCGTATCGCTCTAGCCCGCGCCTTATTACAAGATGGCCAATTCTGGCTACTTGATGAGCCGACCGCTAGCTTGGATGCCCGCAGCGAATCGTTAATCAATGAGAGCCTGCAATCAGCTCTAGTGAGTAAAACCGCGCTTATGGTCACTCACCAATTAAGTAATCTGCAGCAAATGGATCAAATATTAGTGTTGGAAAATGGCGCGCTCACTCAGCAAGGTAGCTACAGTGAACTGCAACATCAAGGTACCTTCAAAGCGATGCTGAATCAGCAGCAAACACTAGGAGGCGGTATCGATGCGTGAGTTACTTCCCTACCTAAAACTGTATAAAAAGCATTGGTTTGGTCTATCCCTAGGGATGATTTTGGGCTTTCTCACCCTATTTGCCTCTATCGGTCTACTAACTTTATCTGGCTGGTTCCTTTCCGCTGCCGCTGTGGCTGGACTCACCATAGCCCGAGAAACCTTCAACTACATGCTTCCTGGAGGTGGTGTTCGTGGCCTTGCAATGGGCCGTACAGCCGGTCGTTGGGGTGAACGTGTGGTGTCACACAACGCAACCTTTAAGCTGCTTACTGATTTGCGTGTTTATTTCTATGAGAAGCTCACCCCACTGATCCCAGGTCGTGTGGGTGGGTTGCGTGATGCCGACCTGCTCAACCGCTTAGTTGCGGATGTATCAGCCATGGATCACGTTTACCTACGTCTTGTGAGCCCAGTAATACTGAGCATTCTAGGTATCACCTGCCTAACGGGTTTCTTGGTGTGGTTTGATAGTGATATCGGTCTAACACTTGGCGCTATATTGATGGCTCTGGTTCTTATCTGGCCTGTACTCTTTTATAAATTGGGTAAAGGTAATGGGCATAGACTGACGCAAAACCGGGCAGACCTTCGTATCCGCGCTCTGGATTGGATTGAAGGCCATAGTGAGCTTCTATTATTTGGCGCCGAAAAACGCTACAGAGAGAAGATCGATCAAGCGCAAATGGCACTGATGAGCAATCAGGCGATCAACGCTCATATTACAGGTCTTGCCAACGCTTTGCTGTTATTGGCAAATGGCATGACGTTACTGCTGATCTTATGGATGTCTGCAGACGGGATTGGCGGATCTGCACCTAGCCCACTTATCGCTCTGGTGGTATTTGCAACTCTAGCCAGTGTTGAGCTGCTAATGCCTATTGCTGGAGCGTTCCAATACCTAGGCCAAACACTGGCATCCGCACGACGACTTAATGAGGTTATTGGTGCAGAGCCTGATGTGCAATTCCCTAGCTATACCCACAACAAAGTCATCGGCAGAGACAGTAAAGTTGCCGTTGAGTTTAGCGATGTTTCATTTGCCTACGAAAGCAATGCTCCCCTTGCTGTAGATAACCTATCACTTAGCGTACCGGCGGGCAGTAAGCTTGCCATTCTAGGTAAAACAGGCAGTGGCAAATCAACGCTGCTTCAATTGCTGACCCGCTACTGGGATGTTCAGCAAGGTGATATCAAGATTGGCGAACAGGCACTGACCGAGCTCTCTGAATCGGAGCTACGCAGTCTTATTTCGGTAGTAAGTCAACGTGTTGATGTGCTAAATGGCACCTTGCGCGACAACCTATTAATTGCAAAACCTGATGCAGACGACAGTGAATTAGCAGGAACCCTATCAAAAGTTGGCCTTGAGTACTTGATGGATGCACCTGGGCTTGATCAATGGCTAGGCGATGGCGGAAGACAACTCTCTGGCGGTGAGAAACGCCGTATCGGTATCGCTCGCGCCGTATTACACGATGCCCCTATCCTTCTACTCGACGAACCTACAGAAGGCCTGGACCGCTCTACTGAATCACAAATCATGTCGCTACTAGAGCAGCACTATCAAGACAAAACTGTGGTCTTTGTAACCCATCGTCTGGTGGGCCTAAGTAAGATGGATAATGTTGTGGTACTTGAGCAAGGTAAGCTAGTAGAACAAGGCGAGCACAGCGAGCTTCTTAAGCAAAATGGGCGTTATTTCCAACTGCATCAAGCAATCTAGAAAATTATACCAATCACAGTAAGTGGTCAGAAATAGCGTAGGAAAAACTCTGGATAACAAGGCAGAACTTTTTGATAAGTCGTTATTCTACAATCAAAAATTCTAACGCCGTTATCGAGTGTTTTAACCAGCTAGGATGAGCAGTTATTTACTACGATTGGTATATCTTTGGACTCACCAACAAAAAGCCCCGTAACGTCAAAACGCCACGGGGCTTTTTATTGATCACTATTTAGTCGTTAAAGCCTTCCAAAACTATCTTTCCGCGTGCTTTTTGAGATTCTAAAAGCGCATGTGCTCGTTTCAGATTTGTCGCGTTGATCGCGCCAAAATGTTCTCCTAGAGTGGTTTTCACCTCTCCCAAGTCGATCATTGTTGCCACCCTTCCTAAGATCTCATGCTGTTTTTGCATGTCGTCGGTTTCAAACATCGAACGGGTATACATAAACTCCCAATGGAGGGACACACTTTTCGGTTTAAGCGCTCGAATGTCAAAAGATGAAGGGTCATCAATCAAACCAAATTGACCTTGCGGTTTAATGACCTTTATTACTTCAGCCATGTGTTGTTCGGTATTATTTAGACTCACCACATAATCGACACAATCATTCATCCCAAGTTGCTCACTCATGGATTGGTTGTGGTCAATAACTTGATCTGCACCCAGCTGTTTCAGCCACTCAACAGAGGCTGGACGAGATGCGGTTGCAATCACCTTCAAGTTAGTGAGCTTTTTCGCGAGCTGCACCATAATTGAACCAACCCCACCCGCAGCGCCAATGATAAGGATGCTTTGATTTGCTTCTGTATCAACTTTGAGGCGATCAAACAACATCTCCCATGCGGTTAAGGTAGTCAAAGGCAACGCTGCAGCCTGAGAAACGCTCACGGAAGTTGGAGCAAGACTGACAATGCGTTCATCCACTAATTGAAACTCAGCATTGGTACCTGAGCGCGTGAGATCTCCTGCATACCAAACAAGATCACCAACGTTAAACAAAGAAACTTGATCGCCTACCTCTTCGACAATACCTACGGCATCCCAACCGATCACTTTGTAGCCGGACTCTGGAGCCACATTAGCGCGTATTTTGGTGTCTACCGGATTGACCGAAATAGCCTGCACCTTAACCAGTAGATCCCTTCCTGCTGCATTGGGTTTATCCAGCATGATGTCCTGTAGTGACTCTTGATTGTCGATAGGTAGGTTTACTTGATATCCAACTGCCTTCATTGTCTGCTCTCCAGATTAATTCCGTTATATACAACCAGTTTAATTGACACGTTTAGTTTGAAAAACTAAGCTTCGCTCAAAACACTTTTTACAAAAAGTTAAAAATGAAATCACTGCATGATATTAAAGTCTTCCTTGAAACCGCTAAGCTCGGTAGCCTTTCCGCCGCTGCTCGAAGTTTAGACCAAACTCCAGCTGCCATTAGTCGCACCATTCAAAGATTAGAGACAGAATTACAGGTTCCCTTGTTTATCAGGTCGACTCGAAAACTAAGACTCTCACCTCAAGGCGAATTGTTCCTTCCTAGATGTCAGCAAGCCATGCTTATCTTTGAGCAAGGTGTCGATGAACTAACAGAGAAAAACCAAGAACTGGCGGGCAATATCAATCTGTCAATGCCCTCCGATACTGGCAGAGGCGTAATCATGCCACTCGTGGATGAATTTATTAACCGTCATCCTAAGGTATCTATTCACGTTCACCTATCGGATAGTTACGCCGATCTCTACGAGCAAAATGTCGATGTTGCCCTTAGAATTGGCGAGCCAGAAGAATCCAACATGATTGCCATCCCTTTGTATAAAGACAACTACAGGATACTTTGTGCCTCCCCTGAATACATCAAATCTCACCCAGAGATTCTGTATCCGGAAGATCTCACTGAGCATAACTGCCTATGCTTCGCTCTAAATCAAAAATTGCACAATCGTTGGCACTTTATTCATAGCAAGTCAGGACAACAGCAGGTAGTCAGAGTCAACGGCAATAGAAAAAGCAGTGATGGGAGCCTAGTTCGTCAATGGGCATTAAAGGGAAATGGTGTCGCCTACAAATCCAGATTGGATGTCTTGGAGGATATTCAGCAGGGTCGTCTTGTCAGCTTGGCCAACGAATGGCGCGGTGAGCATGCGCCTCTGTACATGATATTTACTGACCGAAGCCAATACAGCAATTTAGTGAAAGCATTGAAGCTCTTCTTACAAGAGCGCCTTGCCCAAACCGCGATGGATTTGAGCTTAGAGAACACATCCGGCTAGCACGATGTTTCATCGATTTAGTTGACACTCATGCTTTGACAACCTCCTCAACCTAAAAGCCCAGTGACATCAATCACTGGGCTCTCTACTAAATTTTCATGATACTGTTGTTGATGAGTTTAGAATTGGTAGCTCACACCTAAGCCTGCGCCAAATTTAAACTTCGTCTTGTGGTGAACCTGAAGCTCAGGACTAAACTGAGCCGTGAGGTTCCAGTTTGAGGCAAAACTCCAATCTAGACCAACAGGGAGGCGCATACCAAAATTGTCATTCCACTCATAGTAACCACCAACACCGACATACCAACCTAAAGGCGCACTGCTGGATAAACTTCCTCTAGCAAAATGATAATCAAGAGCCATACCGTCGTTGCCGGCAAATAGGTTGACCGTATTATCAAACTTAAGATTCATACCTAAGCCTTGGTCAATCCCCATACCTAATTTAACGGAAGCATTGGCTGACGAAGCAGCAAATCCCGCACTCAAAATCGTGGCAATAAATGTCAATGAAAGTCTGTTGGTCATATAGAAACCTTATAAAATCGTTTACACAAAACGCTGACAGTCTTTCACTTCTCGATATTCCGCGTATGACGCAGGTAAGTAATTAACTCTCAACAGGGATAACCGCTTTCAACCCAATCTCACAAGTGCTGAATTCGGTCGTTAACCAAGCGAGTTCCCTGTACTTTAAGTCAACGCAGAGGACTTTATAGAAGTCATTTAGTTAAGTAAATTTACGAATTTTTAATCACGAGTTAAGTATTGATTAACCATAGGCTGACAGAGATGATACGAAATGATGATTTCTTCACTATGAACCTGAGAGGTGAACTCAAAGATATAACCATTAATATTCAATAATTTAAATATCAAAGGAGGTGCCTAGTAGCCAAAACTGTTGACTAAATGAGGGGGAATTGAATTGTCCAGGATGAGAGTTGGAGCTGTGTACTCAGTTTCTGTCTGCTGACTCAATGGAAGCGCTTTATGGTAGCCAAACAGGTGTAACTAATTGCCAAAATAATCTGGCTACAAAAAAAAACCCACCTAACACGTTCGCCTAGATATAGGTTCGGTTAGCTGGGGTTTCTTGAAACAAGGGCGCAGTTAGCCTTTGTTTTGTGCTTCAAATTCACGCATGAATTCTACCAAGGCATCAACACCTTCTTCCGACATCGCATTGTAGATCGATGCTCGCATACCACCTACAGCCCTATGACCTTTTAGGGCAACCAAGCCTTTCGCTTCAGCTTGCTCCAAGAAAAGTCCGTCAAGCTCTGGCTTTGCTAGCTGGAAAGGTACATTCATCAATGAACGGTTATCGGGATGAACATTGTTGTTGTAGAAATCAGAGTCATCTATCGCCTTGTAAAGGGCTGAAGCTTTGTTGCGGTTACGTTTTTCCATTTCAGCGATACCGCCGATGGATTTCAGCCACTTAAATACTAAGCCTGAAAGATACCAAGCGTATGTTGGCGGTGTGTTGTACATAGACTCTTTCTCATCGAGCAGCTTGTAGCTCAACGTGCTCGGCAAGATGTCACTGGCTAGACCCAATAAATCATCTCTAACAATCACCAGTGTAATGCCCGCAGGACCGATGTTCTTCTGCGCTCCGGCATAGATAACACCAAACTTGCTCACATCAATCTGGCGAGACAAGATGGTCGATGACATATCCGCAACGATAGGTTTGTCAGTCATCGGTAGGTCATTGATCTCAATGCCATCAATGGTTTCATTTGGACAGTAGTGCACGTATGCGGCGTCATCATCGATAGGCCAAGATGCTGCAGGAGCAATCGCGGCCTTGCCATCACGTTCAGTTTTAGCGTCAACAACCTGAACCTCACAATACTTATTGGCTTCTGCAATAGCACTGTTTGCCCAGTAACCACCATCAACGTAACACGCCTTAGTAGACTGACCGAGAAGGTTCATCGGCACTGCAGAGAACTGAGCACGAGCCCCGCCCTGACAGAACAAGATCTTATAATTGCTTGGCACTTGAAGTAATTCGCGTAGGTCGCGCTCGGCAGCCTCCGCTACTGCAATAAACTCTTTACTGCGATGGCTAATTTCCATCACTGAGCGGCCCATACCGTTCCAGTCAACAAACTCTTTCTGAGCTAATTCCATCACGGCTTTTGGTAGGCCAGCAGGTCCGGCACTAAAGTTATAAATGGCGTCCATTTCGTTTACTTACTCCAAGTGATTCAATCAATGTTTTCAATGACTATACCCCAGCTTAAAACAAGATTTAAGTCTCATTTTGATATAAAAAAGCCATAGTTGGTATAAAGCACCAAACTATGGCTGTTTTTTCTGTAGGTATTTGGTTTTACTGCGCTTGTGGCATGAGCATTGGCAACAATAACGACATTACCGGTACTTCTTTGCCATTAGTGAACAGTATCTTTCCGTCTTTCAACTGCAATGCCATGCTGTAACCATCATCAGTCTGCGATGCGACTTCCATGATTAATAGTTCATCTAGGTTTTCTTGAATGAACGGGTAAGCCATCACCAAATCACTAGAAACAAACGCATTCATATCCCCTTGAAGCAGTTCGATAAGCTGTAGGAAATCTTTCGATGTGTTTGCCTCACCCGAAGGCAGGTTCATATTCCAGTTCGATTCAAAGCGACCTTCGTCCACATCAACGCTGAATTTATTCAAAGACATGAAGAAGCCCTTAGCCAGCAACTCATCCACTTTAGGCAGTGCTTTAGCGGTATCTTGCTCTGTCCAAACTGGGCTATTTTGGTACATTTCAGACAAATCCAAGAACGCAGACTTATCAAAGCCACCAGCAGTAAAGCTTAAGCTTAGGTTTTTAGCCTCACCATCATGGTTTTTAAACTCCTGCAGAGTCAGTTGATAATCCCCTTGCAGAGTTTGTGCTGTTTCGTCTTGACTGGTTTGGAATTGATAGCTCAAACCATCCATTTCAACTAGGTTAACACCCTCATTGTCGTTAACCATAAAGCTATCTAGAGAAAGGGTTTGCTCGCCCATCCAAAGCCCTTGTTCTACTTTACCGTCACCACTGCTTGCTAGACCGTCAAAGCGAATCATCGCGCCGTTTTGATAGTCAAACTCAAGAGAAGGCATAGTCAATTGATATTCAAGCTCGCCCAATACTGTCACAGAGCCTTCGATATCCAGTGCGCCCAACAGTGCTGTCATTGGCTCACTACCGGCAATGTCAAACTGCTGCGCTTTCAGGTTGGTAGAAAACTCAGTATTACCATTGAGTTGAGTCGTTGTGAGAAGCTTAAGCTCAGGCATTTGAGAATAGAAAGTCTCGCCGCTTAGGCTCAACATTCCATGATTAATATTGTGTACGAGCTCATACTGCGTCGGCCAGCCGTAGGCGTTGAGCTGAGCAACAGCTTGTGGGTCAACTACGGTGACTAGTGTCTTGGCGACAGAGCTAAGATAGCCTCTATCGTACTCTTCTAGTTCCACCTTGATGTCTTGGTTGTCAAAATTTTGAATACCGTCCGTCACTATGGTTTGTCCAATGTGACCTACGGCCAAAGGCCAGATACCGATAAGGGCTACTGCTCCGCCTACCGCGGCTATAGATTTTAATTGTCGCATATTCTTATAATTTCTGTGTTTGCACGTCTACTTTCTTTTATACAGATAAAATTGAGATAAATCAGTATTTTCTAGGATATTTTCGCTTTACTAGCATAAGTTTAACTGGCTCTCATTCGAGTGAGTGTAAAATTGTTACAGTGCAATAAAAAGATGGGTTGATTATGACTCAATATTGCGTTCTTTGTATCGAAGACGATCCAAACTCTCTATCAATACTGGAGCTTGCTCTCAAACCCTATGAGCGCAAGTTTAGACCTCTGTTCGCGAAAAACGTTCGTGAAGCGTATGCATGCCTTGAAGAAATGCGTGTTGAACGCCAAGAACTCGCAATGGTTATCGCGACGGAATCGCTGAACACTAGCGCTTCTCAGTTATTGGTTGAGCTTGAACCCCACTACCCAAACTGTCGCAAGATATTGACCTGTGATGCCAATCAATTAGAGAGTGTGATTACGGCAGTCAACGAAGGACGACTCGATCACTGCTTTACCCATCCGCTGCAGCTGGAAAATACTACTCAAATTATAAAGAAGGAGCTCACTGAATTTATCATTAATCAGCCTAAAATAGACTGGTTACCCTTTGGGTCGGTATTGGATAGTCAAAAAATCATCCGAGCCCATATAGATAAGCGTATCCACGCCTATCGCAGTGATTTTATCCGTGATTACCATTCTATAAGTGATGATGAGTTGTCGGAAAAGGTGTGTAACGCTCTAGAAGCCTTCTTTGCTAAAAGCGATGAGTCACGTGCTATTCGTCGATACTCTCCTTCTCACCTACTGACCAAAGAGGGAGAACCAAACCAATTTCTATGGTTTATTACCCAGGGAGAGGTAGCACTGTACAAGCAAGACGAACATGGCAAGCGACGTGAAGTGGTTCGACATGGCAAGGGGGGCATTATTGGCGGCATGTCATTTGTTACCGGAGAAAAGTCTTTTTCTACCGCACTGACCCTGAGCCAAACCCATGTAATCAAACTCAGCAAAACCACCTTTACAGAGGTCATGCATTCAAACAGTGCCCTGCTTCCCTTATTCACCAACTTGCTCTTGCGTCACTTCAATCGTCGATTGCAGCGTAGCATTCACACTAAACTGCGGTTGCAGCACACCTTCGAGTCCCTTGAAGCTGCACAAACCCAGCTGGTTGAAAATGAAAAGATGGTCGTCCTAGGGCAATTGGTGGCCGGTGTCGCCCATGAGCTCAACAACCCTATCGCTGCCATTTTGCGAAGCTCCGATACCTTAATTCACGAAATTAGCCAAGACACTGAAGACTTTGAACAGACCAGCAAGTTCCTCGGCAAGCAAGTGCTTGAGCGAGCATTGCGCTCTAACCCCATCTCGACCGCACAGCTTAGACAAAAATCCAAAGCTATCGTCAATAGAATGCAGACCAAACAGCAAGCTAAGATGGTGGTCAACATGGGTCTTGAAGAACAAGTCGATAGCATCTTAGCCCATCAAGACATCGATAAAATCTTGGCGCAACTCGAGCACTATTACACCGCTGGCACCACTTTGCGGTCGATAAACGTTTGCTCACAACGCATTGCCGACATGGTGAAAAGCCTAAAGAGCTATGCGCGCTCAGATGAAGAATCAACACAAAAAGTCGATATACACGAAGGTATTGAAGATACGTTGGTCATCTTTGAAAACCGATTGAAAAACATCAACGTGGAGCGAGATTACCACTCAATCGCCCCCACATTTTGCCGGCCCATTGCACTGCAACAAGTATGGACGAACCTAATTTCCAACGCCCTAGATGCAATGGATAATAATGGGAAACTGAGTATTCACACTGTATTAGATGCAGACAAACAAGAAATAGAGATCGTATTTCAAGACAATGGGTCTGGCATTGAACCAGAACAGCTCGAGAGCATTTTTGAGCTTAACTTTACCACCAAGAAACAAGGTGACTTTGGCTTAGGCATAGGGTTGTCCGTGTGCCAGCAAATAGTCCACCAGCACCAAGGCAGCATCTCCGTAGCATCAACCATCGGGGAAGGAACGCAGATGATTGTTCGTCTGCCGTTTATACCGCAATCAACGTGAACAATGAGGAAATGGATGAACAAGCTATTAATTTTGTGTGTCGATGATGAGAGAGACGTCTTAGAAAGTGTGGTTCGTGACCTTAAATCGTTTGCAGAGTTCTGCGAGATCGAAGCGGCCGAATCTGTCTCGGAGGCACGTGAAGTCATTGCTGAGTATCAAGTAGAAGGTACCCCTTTAGCGATGATCTTGTGCGATCACATCATGCCAGAAGAAACGGGGGTCGATTTTCTTATTGAGCTGCATCAAAACGTTGCCACCAAAGCCTGTAAAAAGTTACTTCTCACTGGGCAGGCCGACCTCAATGACACCGTTAATGCCGTCAACCACCACTGTCTAGATTTCTATATTGCTAAGCCCTGGAAAAAAGAAGAGCTTATTGACATCGTTACTGAGCACCTAACGCGCTATGTAATAGAGACTGCGGAAGAGCCGATGCAATGGGCTCGTTTCTTAGATACCGTCAAAATATTACAGTCGGTTTCGGAAAAACGCACCCAATTTGGTGAATAAACGTGCGAATGCGCTAGCTTTGTGAAAATTGACAGAAATTTAGCGTATATAACCCTCTGTTTTAGTGGAGGTAATAGTCTGGTTCCATTAATATGGTCAGCATTATAAAAGGCCAATCATTCACATAGTGCATGATGACTATGAGAGTTTACTCTCTTAGAGCCAAGGACTAACAATTTCCACTAAGTAGGTTATCAATAATTATGCGTAAATTAGCCTGTGCTGCACTTGCTGTAGCAGCGACTTTTTCTGGCGCCACCTTTGCAAACAGCCCTGCTGTTATGAGCAACTTTAATTACGACTACTTTGAAGCGCGCATCGGTATGGCTCCTCTGACTTTCGGTGCCGGCTTTAGTAAAGCTATTCACCCTAACGCGCACTTTGTAGCAACCATCGACTCTGAGTTTGAGAGTGATTACAACCTTCGTACCGGCCTGGGGTTCCATGCTCCTGTGACGAACTGGGCTGACATCACTGGCCAAATGTTATTGCGCGTTGTCGATGATAAGAAAACATTCGACAATGACCTAGGCATGGAAGTGAACCTAGGTTGGCGTCAATGGTTAGGTCCACAATTTGAGCTAGGTGGTAACGTAGGTTACGTGACTATCGACAGCAACGACGACTGGATTGGTAGCGTTTATGGTCGTTTCCACGCCACTGAGCTTTTCTCTCTAGGCTTGGAAGGCAAGATCAATGACTTCTACGGTGATCAGTTTATGCTGACCACACGCTTTGTATTCTAAAGCGCTCTAATACAAAAAATGGCTACCCTAGGGTAGCCATTTTTATAGGTATTGTTTTATACCAATCACAGTAAGTAAGAGGTCAGAAATAGCGTAGGAAAAACGCTGGATAACAAGGCAGAACTTTTTGATAAGTAGTTATTCTACAATCAAAAATTCTAACGCCGTTATCGAATGTTTTAACAAGCTAGGATGACCAGTTATTTACTACGATTGGTATTAGTTTCTAGAACTCGTGAGATTTAAACTGATTAGTCAGTGGGTCATATTGATAGCCCACACCGCTTAGCTTGTCTGCCAAGCTGTTTGCGTCAATTTCGTACATACTCGCTAACTCTTCAATGCTATCGCACTCTAAGCGCAGCTTCTCGTTAACGATACTCAGCAGGATATTACTGTCCCAGCGTTTGATGTTACTTAGATCCATGTGTCACCTCTCAGACGAACTGCTCCCAAAAACCTCTCCTACAAGATTAGTTGCAAACCGGCCGTTTGACAGTGATCAATGGCAAAATTTCGTCAAAACAAAGGAAGTAGCAGATAGCTACCACTAATCCCCAATGCACTCGCCACCAAGACTTGATACTGATTGACGGTCGATGAGCGAAATAGATGCCAACTCCACACAAGAATAGCAGTGAGTAATAGCGGGAAGGCAAAACTAATCACCGATATCACAACCTCGCTTTGCTCACTCCAAGCCCAGTGCGCCTGAACCAATACCGAAAGTACGAGCAGCATGGCCGAAGCAATACCCGTAACAGGTAACAGAGTATGAAAAGCTTGAAGGCGGGTTTTCGCTTTGATCATAAGAAGATGACCTAAAGCTGCGCCTAAGAAGATCACCTCACCCATTGCAATACTCAATGAGCCAAGGACAAATCTAGGCTCACTATTCACGATGGATAATATCCAGAATAGGCACGCTGATACAGCAGCCAGTATCAATAGAAATAACGGACCACTGTCTCGCGTTTTACCTGTTTTAGTTTGAACGGAGAAGTACACAACAAGCGCTGCTGGGACAATAAACGCTGGCATAGCGCCGCCGCCAACAAAGAATAAACAGGCAATAATAGGCAGTTGCTTGTGTAAGCGACCTCTTTGTCCCGGGCAAATCTCACCCTTAGTTAAGGCCAGAATCAAAATCGCTAAGGCGCCAATGGCCATAGGCAAGAAGATATGTATCGATAGCTGAGCGTAGGTGTCCATAGTGTCATCAATCAAAAACAATGAGGAGAAGTAGTGTAACCTCCCCTAGCGTGATTACAATCCCGTGCCAACATTAAAATAGAACGCACTGTCTTCTTCACTAAAGCCAAAATCCATTCCCATATGAACGCCATAGCGTCTGGCAATCAGATAGCGAAAGCCCGTGCCGTAAGCCCACTTCATGTCGTCAAACATAGCCGATGCCCCTTCATTAGAACGGCCAACGCCACTGTTGCCCCCAACGCCGCCAAACACAGATACACTCCAGCGTGGAGTAAACTGCCACATGACCTGTGTTTGATAAGAGCTGGTGTAGTTACCTTGATAGCGGTTCACGGGGATACCTCTGAGGGAAATATCAGGATACGCAAGGGGTGGCAAGGTAGTCTCATCCGTTGTCAGTGAGTTGTATTCCACGGCAAACGCCAGAGTCCAATTGTTCGCTATTGGTACATACGCGGTACTTGAGGCTAAAAAGGTCTCGTAGTCATTATCACTGCCGATACCTTCTCTATACCAAAGATATTCTGCAATAAAGTCCCAGCCTTCAGTGGGATAAAAGAAGCTATTTTTTGCGTCGTATTCAAGGTTAAACCCTAAGCCAGAAGAGCGTGTTTCTGCCAGCGTATAACTATCTGAGCCAATTCCTGAATTATTCTTGAGCCTTACCTCACTATCGGCGTAGAACTGCTGTATACCCAAAAACAATTTAGTGTCTGCCACCCTAAACTGCAGTTTTTGCATTCCGCCATAACCTTCCGTTTCAAGCTCAACCCCGACATCTTGCAATGGACCCCCACTATTAGAGAAAGGATAGAACTCCATAATTGCCGTACCAAAGCCGACTCCCCCCATGTAGCGAATAGAGTCCTGTTTCCACACTCGTCTATGACCTAACAGTGCAAACCAAGTTCCATTTTCGGTAGCTGCTCCACCTGCAACAGTGACAGCAGGAGGAATAAGTTGCGCGCCACCATCGATGGACTCCATCGCGAGTTTGCGACGTTTTTCTTTTTGCTCTTCCGTTTCGTGCAAAAACATACCTATCACGCCGAAGCCATAGCCCACCGCAGGTTCGGTTATAATTACTGGGATAGGCAGAAATCCGTAGGCGTTCTCAGCAAGATATTCGCCCATATCAAACATACCGTCGACCGGATCCGTGAAACTGACTGCATGAGCAGTATTGAAAACAGAGCCAGTGAGCGCCAATAGATAAGAGAGTTGACGAATAGGCTTACACATAAAAGGGACTCTTATATATATGAAATTTAAAGACTATTTACTGAGTATATATAAAATTCTGGCTTCTGCTAGCTAACCTTAAAACTAATCGCTATAATGCACCGCTTGCTCAAAAGAGGTCAAAAAATGCACAACACTATTACTCCAATCCACCAATACAAAAAATATTGGGCTGAGTGTTTCGGAACCGCACCATTCTTGCCAACCAGTCGCAAAGAAATGGACGCTCTAGGTTGGGACAGTTGTGACATTATTATCGTCACTGGCGATGCCTATGTGGACCATCCAAGCTTTGGTATGGCTATCATTGGGCGACTTCTAGAAGCTCAAGGCTTTCGTGTTGGTATCATCGCGCAGCCACGATGGAACAACAAAGACGACTTCATGACGCTGGGTAAACCAAACCTATTCTTTGGCATTACCGCTGGTAATATGGACTCAATGATCAACCGCTACACTGCGGATAGAAAATTGCGTCACGATGATGCCTATACCCCGAATAATGAAGGCGGTAAACGCCCTGATCGTGCGACCTTAGTGTATTCTCAGCGCTGTCGTGAAGCCTTCAAAGGCACACCTATTGTTCTTGGTGGTATTGAGGCGAGTCTTCGTCGTATCGCGCACTATGACTACTGGTCAGATAAAGTACGTCGCTCAGTCATCTTCGATGCAAAGGCAGATTTACTTCTTTTTGGAAACGCTGAACGTGCGCTTATCGAGGTGGCACATCGCCTTTCTGACGGTGAAGACATTGCACAAATGACCAACATTCGTGGCACAGCGGTAAACTTAGCGCAGGCGCCAGAGCAGTTTAAGATCATCGATTCATCACGCATAGAAAAACCAGGCAAAGCCTTCGTACCGACTAACCCTTACGAAGTCGAAACCAACTGCAGTGATAAAACCTCAGAGCAAACCGAAGTTAAGGCTGAACCTGTAGTGGTTCGCCCTAGCCGCCATGACTCGGAAACCACCGCCATTCGCATACCTGCGTATGAAAAGCTGCATAACGACAGAATCTTATATGCCCACGCAAGTCGTGTGATGCATCTCGAAACCAACCCTCACTCTGGCCGAGCGCTAATACAGCGTCATGGCGATCGTGAGCTATGGGTAAACCAACCGCCAATTCCTCTGACAACAGCAGAGATGGACTATGTGTTCGGTCTACCGTTTGCGCGTGTACCCCACCCTATGTATGGCAAGGCAAAGATCCCTGCTTACGACATGATCAAAACCTCGGTTAACATCATGCGTGGCTGTTTTGGTGGTTGTTCGTTCTGTTCTATTACAGAGCATGAAGGGCGCATTATTCAAAACCGCTCTCAAGAGTCGATCCTTAACGAACTCGAAGAGATCAGAGACAAGGTGCCTGGATTTACTGGCACTATATCCGATCTTGGTGGCCCAACGGCTAATATGTACCGCCTTGGCTGTAGCATTCCTAAGGCCGAAGCGACGTGTCGTCGTCCATCTTGTGTATTCCCAGGCATTTGTAACAAGCTAAACACAGACCATAAGCATACTATTGATCTCTACCGCGCTGCCCGTAAGGTGCCAGGTGTGAAAAAGGTGATGATAGCTTCTGGTGTGCGTTACGATCTCGCCATTGAGTCTCCAGAATACGTCAAAGAGTTGGTGACTCACCACGTTGGCGGATACCTGAAGATCGCTCCAGAGCACACAGAAAAAGGTCCTCTAGACAAAATGATGAAGCCGGGCATGGGCACCTATGACCGCTTCAAAGAAATGTTTGAGAAGTACAGCAAAGAAGCAGGTAAAAAACAGTATCTGATCCCTTATTTCATCTCTGCCCACCCTGGTACAGAAGATGAGGATATGGTGAACCTTGCGCAATGGCTAAAATCAAACAGCTACGAATGCGATCAGGTTCAGAACTTTTATCCTTCACCTATGTGTAACGCCACAGCAATGTACTACTCAGAGACCAACCCTCTGAAACGCGTTAAATATAAACAGCGTGAAGATGTACCGGTTGCTAAGGGTGAGCGTCAGCGCCGCCTGCACAAAGCATTGCTTCGTTATCACGATCCAGCCAACTGGCCAATGATCCGGGAAGCGCTGATCAGCATGGGCAAAAAACACCTCATTGGTGACAAGCCAAACTGCTTGGTTCCAGAAGAAGATCTCGATAAACAAACGCCAGCACAGCGCCGTAAGTCCGGACGCCACGGCGCACACCGCTTTGCAACCAAGCACACCGACAGCCAGCCAGACATTCGCAAGCCAAATCAAAGAGGCAAAGCGAAGCCAGGACAAAGCCGAAACGGGAATAGTACGCAGGGTAATGCAGGCCAAGGTAACAATGCTAAGGGAAGTAATACCCAAGGCAAGGCCGGTGCAAACAATAAGGGCGGTCAACAAAACCGACCACATGCAGGTAAACCGAAGGCAGGTAAGAAACCTAGCCGTCAGAGGTAAATCCCACCCCTATAGCTGTCAGATTCAAGCTTCAAGACTATAGCTTTCACTCTGATATGACCCCGTGTCTACTTTTACGGGGTCATATCACTGCTGTCAGCTTGAAGCTTGTGGCTGATAGCTTGTACCTACCCCCTAGACTCAAACCTATGTAAGAACGCAGGCAGAATCAGCAGACTAAAGCAGAGTATTGCACTTAGCGCTATAGTCAGCAAAAACCCAATCGAGTACATCCCCTGATGTTCAGCCAAGGTCAATGCGCCAAAGGTGGCGATGGTGGTCAAGCAGCTGATCAAGGTTGCTTTCGGCGTTGATGACGAGAAGAATCGTGTAATCGTCTGCTCGTGCCTAAACCGCTTCACAATATGAATACCATTATCCACACCAAGACCAAAGATCAGCGGTATAACAATGATGTTGGCCATATTCAGCGACTGACCAAACCAATGCGCTAACGCAAGTGTGGTCGTCGTGGTTAGCAGTAACGGAATAAAGATAAACAAGATATCCAGCTTATAACGTACGCTGAATATCAAGATAAGCGTAATGGCAACAATCGATATCGCGATTGCGGTGTAAAACGCCTTCACAATAATCTGCCCCACTTGTTGCTCGGCAACAGCGCGACCGGTCGCTAACGGCGCCACTCGCTGCACTGTCTCAATAAACACATTCACCTGCGCCACATCTCGCATATCACCCGACGGAGTCACTGACACCAGCCATTGCCCATCATCGGCAATATACTTATGGGCAATTTCAGCCGGTAACATATCAACCTTAGGATCGACAATTGCTGAGTCTTGAGACGCTAACGCCTGCATTAAAGGCTGAATCTTGGCCGTTAAATGCTGCTGCAAGGCTTGCTCATCGCTATTCGTTTCTGACGCTTGACTCAAATTCAGTAGTTGCTGGTACTTTTTCGAAAACTCTGACCAGGTCATCATCGTCGGACGTTTCGCTTCAGGAGTCGCCGATTCCTGTAACTCATTCACTCGCTGCGAAAAATCCTGAGGTAAAAATGAGTTGGCACTGATGGTAGCCGCAACCTCTGGGCTATCTTGCAGCTGACTCTCCCAGTCCATTGCTTGCTGGCGATCTTTAGCCACTGCGAATAACTGATAACTAGAGCCAAGCTTATTGTCTTGCAGCCATTGTAGCGCCTCTACTGACTCAGAGTTTTTGTTCTTTAACACTAAGGTAGAGAAATCAAACTGAAACTGCATTGCCCCGTAACCCGTCGCAACCGCGCCAACCAAGGTCATTAAGATGATCTTTCTATGTTGAGCAACAATAAACTCGCTGAGTTTTAATGCCACCTTTGAACGCTTGGCATTGCTTCTCTTCACCTTTGGATAGCCAAAGAACTGAAAGAAAAGAGGGATAACTAGGAAGGTGGCAACAAGCGCTAATATCATGCCTGCTGCTGAAATGACTCCAAGCTCACCAAGTCCGTTATAAGCCGTCGGATAGAAGCTCAAAAAACCGATGGCGGATGATAAGGCACATAGACCTAGTGGTGAGATACAGTGCTGAACAGAGAGCGCTAAACTTTCGCGGTTATCGTGACCCTTTAATCTTTGTTCATATACATGCAAGCTAAGGTGAACGGCAAAATCCACGCCCAAGCCAATAAAAATAACCATAAACACAATGGAGATGGTATTAAACGAGCCCACCAGCAATAGACCAGCTGCAAAGGTCCAAACCAAGCCAACGATTACTGCAAGGTAGCTCGCAACGATAATCCTTAAAGAGCGAATACCCACCGCAAGAATGAGTATTAAACTGATTAGTGATACCGTCCCCGCAAGCGCAACGCTATCGTTCGCATCTTGAATCTCATCATAATCTAACGCCGTTTGCCCGGTCACTCGCACCATCACATCCGCAGGCATACCCACACTGGCAATCACTTCACGAACCGTATTCATGATGAGTTTATTCGGTTCAGTTTCAGAATAATCAGGAACGGCAGTTAAGCTGATCACATAGCCATTGGGTACAGAGACATCTGAAAATAATAGGCTTTGCCAATCAACATCTTTATCTTGCATCGCCTCGAGTAGCGGCTGAATCAAGGTGTTAATTTCTTCGGGAGAGCGCTCGCTTGCAGAGAGTTTCTCATCCAACGCACCAAGATAAGGCTGTAAGCTATTCATTTGAGTGGAGAGCATGACCTCAGGCAACAGCAGTGCAACCTTGTCCCTAAGGGATTGGTATTCGTTGTCACTTAGAAAGCCTATAGCGTATTGCTCAAACCACTGCAAGGTAGAAGGCGCGAACACATCAGCAAACAGCTGACGCTTTTTGAATGCCTGTGCCAATTTCTCGGTTGCTATCTTAGCTTGCTCGCCATCTTTTGAAGATACGGCGATGATGATGTTCCCAGAGTCAGGGAATACCGCCTCTACCGCATCAAGATTGTCACGCCACTCCCCTTTTTGTTCCACTAGGTCACTGAGATCCGCATTCATTGAAAAATGAGTCGACCCATAATAGCCAGCAACCATAGTAACCATCACAAGAAATAGAAGAAGGGTCTTTGGGAAACGAATAATAGTGTCAGTGAAACGTTGCACAGTAGGTGCCTCAACAAAGCGACGGTCGAAAAAAGTAGGCAAATTATTGAACAAGAGTCTGTTATAAGCAATCTATACAGCGAGTTATCGGTAATTCATCGCTCAGACGGTCACATAATCGTCATTTTTCCGCGACACAATAGGCTTTTGATCCAAAGATTGTTCGGTTTAGTCATTGAAAAGCCTCAAACGATATCAATACGAACGCTACGCTGTGCTCTGTCGGTTAGCCTATCCTCGTGTATTCAAACAAACCGCCTTTGGATTCGACCCCAATGGTCAACGCATTATTCGCAATGCCCAAGGCAATATCATGATGCGGGTCCTTTGGAACAAGCAACGTGAAGAAGTGGTACTGGTGATTAAGGGCTCTCACAGTGTCAAAGACTGGCTGCTAAATCTCGGTTTCTGGCACAAGAGCTGCAAAAATTTTGGGCTTGATTACTCCATCCACGCTGGCTTTCACTATCTGCTGTCTCAAGAAAGCCCTCCTTCTCACAGAGATGACCAGCTTGGATTGTCAGTATTTGAGCGTGTTTTGGCCATCATTGAGCCACGTCTTAAACATGGATATCGTCTCGTTATCACAGGTCACTCCTCAGGAGGTGCAATCGGGAGTGTCATTGGGGATTATGTTGAACATCATTACCCAAAAGCGATCAAGCGCATCGTTACCTTTGGTCAGCCTGCGGTGGGTTGCTGGCGCTTTAAAAAGCATTACCGACTCGCACACAAAACCTATCGCGTCTGCTGCGACCTAGACATAGTGACCTTTATGCCCTTAATTCCCCTTGCTTATTGGCATGTGGGAAAACTCCTTTGGCTGTACAACGGGCGCATCTATGAAAATACGCCTACCTTCATTCGCTTAGGGCGCTCTCTAATAAGTTGGCTCATTCGTCCTTTCTCTTATCACTTAATGAGCAAATACATCCGTAACAAGGATTTCTTTGACGAGCATTAGATCGCTCTCACCCACATCTACGTAATAACATTCACTAGGAAAGCAGTGGGTGAGAGCAGAATGAATGATAAAAAACGAGGGTTAATATGGTTTGGCAACGATTGCCGAATCAGCGACAACAATCTCCTCATTAGAGCCCATCATGAGGTAGATGAGTTGATTTTCGTTTATCTACCCTACTCTAAACTTACCAACTCGGAAGATGTTCACCGTCCTTTTGTTAAGTCAGAACACCTCGAGAATTTTGAACTCGAATCATTGAGTAACTTAGCTACATCTCTCGGTAGGCACGGTCACAGACTATATACACCACATGATTTCTCCCACCTGTGCCAGATCATCGATACACTGCAAGTCAACACTCTATATCGAGCGTTTCACCCTGGCATGTACGAACAAGAAGCGGAAAAAGCCATTGCTCAGACATTTCCACAGCTGACTGTTTGCAGTGCCTATACAGGGTCTTTATTTCACCATAGCCAACTTCCATTTACGCCTGAGGCGTACCCTGCAACCTTCACCCAATTTAGAAAGCGCGTAGAACATCTCACTATTGTCAAACCTCTTCAGGAACCTGCAAGGTTACCAGAACCCATTGTTATTGATTGCAATGCCATAGAGCCTATCCTCACGACAGAAGAAGCATATGGCAGCTTTGTTGGCGGTGAGAAGGCTGGACACAATCACCTATCTCAATACTTTTCGTCACAGCTCCCGCACAGTTATAAGCTGGTCAGGAACCAACTAGATGGTTGGGACAACTCGACAAAATTCTCCCCATGGCTGGCTTCAGGCAATCTTTCAGCACGACAAGTTTGGCATAACGTGATTCAATTTGAGCGCGAGCACGGCGCTAATGATTCAAGTTACTGGATTAAATTTGAACTGCTTTGGAGAGAGTTTTTCCATTGGTACAGTGCATGGCATCAAGAGAAGCTGTTTCACTCTGGAGGCATACGCAAAGAGCCTCAGCTTTGGGATGATGATGCGGCGACACTGGAGGCGTGGGTCAATGGCGAGACCGGCTTCGATATCGTTGATGCCTGCATGAGGCAGCTGAAGAACACTGGGTTTATGTCAAATAGAGGCAGGCAGTTGGTCGCCAGCTGTTTGATACACGAGCTTGGTTTGGACTGGAGGCTCGGTGCACTGTATTTCGAACACAACTTAATTGACTATGACGTTGGCTCAAACTGGGGAAATTGGCAGTACATCGCAGGTGTGGGGGCCGATTCCAAACCAGTCAGGCGCTTCGACCTTGATAAGCAAACCCAGATGTATGACCCTTCAAGAGCCTTCATCAATCGTTGGCTAAATAAAGAGTGGCAAAAATGCGGATAATGATTGTGGGTGCAGGCGGCGGTATCGGTTCGGCCCTCCTTGAAAAATGCATGGAGGCCTACCCCTTCGCCACCTTTGAGGCGACATATCTGAGTAATAAGCCTGAGTTCGAGGCTGAACGGGTCTCATGGCATCGCCTTGATGTCACAGACGAAAGGCAGGTTGAAGAGCTGAGCCATCAGTTTTCCCAGATGGACTGGATCGTCAACTGCGTTGGGTTACTTCATTGCCAGCACCACGGTCCTGAAAAAAGCATCAAACATCTCGATGCAGACTTTTTTATTGAAAATTTTCGCCGCAACACCTTACCAACGCTACTTCTTGCCAAGTACTTTCAAGACAAGCTTATCTCTAGCAACCAAACTGACGTCGCAAAATTTGTCACTTTGTCCGCTCGCGTGGGCAGTATAGAAGACAACCGACTGGGTGGGTGGTACAGCTACCGCGCTTCAAAGAGTGCCCTGAATATGGCACTTAAGAACCTGCGCAACGAATGGCAGCGCTGTCATAAGCCTATCGCAGTATTGGCACTGCACCCCGGTACCACAGATACTCAATTGTCCGAACCTTTTCAAAGAAACCTACCTGAGGGTCAACTAATGACCCCAATGCAAACTGCACATTTTCTACTTGAGCAGATAGATGCTTTAGATGCTGAATCTTCAGGGACGTTTAAGGATTATGCGGGAGAGACTATTCCGTGGTAATTCAGGCAACGAGCTTCGGTAACCCCTGATTCGTTCAGTGCCATTCCGGTCGTCTTCTAACAAGGCGTTCTCTACACCGTTTTATAAGAGCAGGGATAATTCCCTTTCGATCATGTCGATTTCAAGTTGCTCTTCTTCGATCTTTCTTTGGTATTTATGTACTTTATCTTCTTCTTGATACGTCATAGCCTCATTAAGTTCAGACTGGTACTCATCGATTTCAATTTTCGATTCTTCAAGTTTTTCGAGTAATTCGTTTTTTAAATCTTCATTTGTACAATAATCACTTACCTGATTGAGAGCGCTATTCAAACCAGCTAGCTTTTCGCTATGTCCATTAAGTTTTGCAGTTTCCATTTTAGCTTCAATGATGCAGGCTTTTTTCTCGCAACCGACTTTGTGTGAGCATTCAGAAGCAGAGGCACTCAAAGAGGAAAGGATAAGAGTGATGGGTAGTAAAATTTTCCAGTAATTGCTATACACGGTCATCGCCTATTTTAGATTGAAAGTATGTTTGAGGCAGGACTGTACAGGGAAGATATGGGACGAACTATATTGTTTCATAGCAATAATTTTACAGATGATATACGGTTCGGCTCACGGTTCGTTAGAGTACAAACTCGATACTTTTCTTCTTCATTTTTTGACTGAAATACCGAAAGTACTTGAATGACTGATCACCCGTTTCTGATAAGTTTTGATAAAAAGGGTTACTGGCAAGAATGGCGGGCTCTACGGTAAAAAGAAACAGACCAAACATAGAGCGCTTAGGGTCTAAATATAAGTCATACAGAAATTGCGCCATTGCTGGGTCGTGAGCAGGAATAATGAGAGATTTTTTAGTCATACGTTCAGCCATATGCTGAAGAACTTGGTGTCTAATCGACAGGCTAATAGATCCCACACTTAAAAGCATATTGGTTCTGTCATCATAAAGGATATGCCCAACCATCAGCCCTTTGCTGTAAAAAACTAAAATCACGATATCATCAGTAGACAAATGATCAGCATTATAAAACCTCATAAAATCCAAAGAGTATAATTTTGAATGGATCGAAAGAATGTCTTCCCATGAGTCATTAAGAATCGTTTTAATTGTATGAATTTCGACATTATCAATGACGTAACGGTATGAGATATCTTGATTGACAGGAATGTCGCTAAGCTTAAATGATGGTGATATGACTTCGATCTCTTTTTCATCGTACTCATATTGTTGAGACAAATAATTAGCGATGCCTAATCGTCGAATTAGGCTAGTTGTTGTGTCGCCTCTTTCCCATTTGCTGATCATCACTTGGTTTACACCATCGAACGCTCGATGAGAATTCGCGAGTAAAGCGGCAAAATCCTCTTGAGAGAGATTACGCGCTTCTCGCAGTCGTTTTAACTCTTTGGGAAAGTTTCGGCGATTCATTTAAGTTGTATATATCCATTTAATGATTAGCACATCAATACCTCATCGTAATATCTAGATGTAACCTGACACATTCAGAGTTGGAGAGGCACACATCACTCATTCGAGCTGTTATTCCTCACCTTATTCCTGCGACACCGCTCCGAGCAATACAACACCTCATCCCAGCAGCGCTCCCATTTCTTGCGCCAAACAAACGGTAAGCCGCAGGTACGGCATACCTTAGAAGGGAGATCTCGCTTGTCGACGCGTTTACTCACAGCTTCTTAATGTAAAGGTCTTTAGAATAAATACGTCCTTCAGCATTGGACTTGGGCACACCGCCTACACTTGGTCGTACCAAACGAGCTTGCATGAAATAGTAGATCGGGGCGATAGGCATATCCATCGCTAGGATAGATTCCGCTTGGTCATACAGTGCACTTCGCTTTGTTTCATCCGTTTCGGTTTGCGCTTTATCCAGCACCGCATCGTATTCTGGGTTCGCATAGAAGGCAAAGTTTCTGTCATTGTCAGAGGTAAATAGGCTTAAGAAGGTCGATGCCTCGTTGTAATCTCCACACCATGACGCCCTTAACACATCAAATTCACCTGCCTTTCTAGAGTCTAGATAAGACTTCCATTCTTGGTTCTCTAAAGCCACATTAACGCCAAGGGTTTTGTTCCACATAGAGGCGATACCCACAGCAATACTCTTGTGACTCTCAGAGGTGTTGTACAACAAATTAAGATTCAATGGATTGTCTTGGTTGTATCCCGCGTCCGCTAACAGTTGTTGTGCCTTTTGATCCCGCTGTTGTTGGGTCATATTTGCATAATCAGGTTGTGAGGCATGAAAGCCCGCCACATCTTTATGCGCAAAGGTATAAGCTGGCAGGTGGCCACTATTGGTTATGCCATTAGTCACTACGTCACGCATAATGCTATATGACAACGCCTGTCTCACCCTAGCATCTTTAAGCGCTTCATGTTGAGTGTTAAACGCGTAATAGTAGGTGCACAATAAGGGGGAGACTTGATACGCGTATGGCAGATCTTTTTCTAGTTTACCGGCCATTTGTGCGGGTACATCCGAGGTAATATCTACCTCTCCGCTGCGATAACGATTGTAAGACGCCATTTGGCTTTCAAAGGGGATATAGGTGACTTTATCTAATCGAGTATCCTTGCTGTCCCAATAATTCAGGTTGCGCTTCAGAGTGATTTTTTCATTCACCACCCACCCATCTAAGACAAACGCCCCATTAGATACCAAATTTCCTGGTCTCGCCCATCCATCTGGGTTTGCCTCTACACTCGCTTTATGAATTGGCATCATAACGGTGTGACCGGTCATCGCTAAGAAGTATGGTACTGGCTTAGATAGGGTGAACTTAAGTGTGTGGTCATCTAGCGCTTCGACACCTAGGGTATCAGGAGATTTTTTGCCCTCAATAATATCTTCAGCATTGAGCATTTCTGTCAGCTTTAGATACCACGCATTCGGTGAGGCTGTATTGGGGTCTACTGCCCTGCGCAGGCTATAGACGAAATCATCTGCTTTGACAGGGTCACCATTAGACCATTTGGCATTTTTGCGTAAATAGAAGGTAAAAACCTGATTATTGTCATTGTCCCATCGCTCTGCTGTACCGGGAATCACGTTGCCATCGGCATCTTGGATGACCAAGCCCTCAAAAAGATCGCGAACTACGTGCATCTCTGGTAACCCTTCCGCTTTTATGGGATTTAGGGTGGCTACCTCTGCATCATTGGCGCGCACTAATTCTTGGCTAGACGCTAGTGTTACGTTTTGAGGCAGTGGATTTGCCAACACTTGAGATGAAAATTGGCTAGCGATGAGTACTGAGGTCGCGAGTACGCTAAGTGAAGGCAGGGTCATGAAATATCCTTATCTGCGAAATAATCTACCGTGACTTCAATTGTTGCATAACTCTTTGAAATTACGATACGAATAATTCTTTTGATATCACACTATTTACACCTGGTGGCCATTTCCCTTTAAAAACAGATCCACACAACTTTCAATGTAGGCTGCGCGCTGCTCGGGGGTTTCACCGCTATCCTCTCCCAAATTTGCCCAATACACGGCTTTACCATGAAACAATAACAACAGTTGCATAGCGCCGTCTTCTGCTGTCCCTTGAAGAGACAACTCACCTGCGTCCACTTTTTTAGACAGATAATCGCTCAACACGCGATTGGTCATTTTGGGGCCGGATTCAAGATAAAGCGCCGCTAGATCTGGATGCAATTCCAGTTGGCTAATGGCATTGCGAAAGGTTTGCTGCACCCCTTTATCCAACAACATATTTTGAAAGCGAACACCGAACTCAAGTAGCACGTCCCGCAGCGGCGCGTCGGTATTAAACGCGTTTTCATCAATACGGTTACTCACACACTTAGACTGTATGCAGGTTTCAAACAACACATCTTTGGTTTTGAAATGGGCATACACCGTTTGCTTTGAGACGTTAGCAGCCTTAGATATGGCATCCATACTCGCCCCATAACCGTGCTCCGCAAATAACTTACCCGCCGCTTGAAGAATTTGATCTCTTTTACGCTCGCTTCTGCTAACCATGCCTTTCCTCAAACATTCAACATTTTTTACAAATATAACCCAATCAAACTAGACAGTCTAGTTTGATTGGGTTTTAATAGAATCATAAACGTTGCATCAAGGATGTCAGTCATGTTGTACACATCAAAATTCAAAGTCGTTGCACTACTGTCTTTATCAGTAGTGATCAGTGGTTGTTTTGATTCAAAGGCTCAACAAGAAGAGTACGTACAAACCGTCTCTGTCCAAACCTATACCCTTCAGCAAAGCGAGCAATATCAAGTAGAGCGCGAGTATGTAGGTACCGTTCAGGCTGGGCAAAAAGCACGCCTTGGATTTGAGTTTGCAGGGAAAGTGTCCAGCATATTGGTCGATGTAGGGGATAAGGTCGACAAAGGCACTCCTCTAATCACCCTTGATACTCAGTTGCTAGAGACCGAGGCTAGGCAGTTAAGAGCACAGCGAAATGAAATACGCGCTCAATTACAACTGGTGGATGCCAACCTCAAGCGACAGCAATCACTCAAATCTAAAGGGTTTAGTGCTGAAGCAGAAATTGATGCGCTCAACAGTCAAAAAGGCGTACTGCAAGCCAATACTGTCAGGCTCGACGCTGTCATTCAGGCAAACAGTCTTAAACAAACCAAATCGACGATTAAGGCGCCCTACTCCGGTACGGTCAGCAGACGCCATGTTTCTCTCGGTGATGTTGTCAACGCGGGTTCACCCACTCTGACTCTGCTATCAGAAAATGACAAAGAAGCCTTCATCGGCATCCCCACCATACAATTGCCGAAAGTCAGCCAGATATCCGACCCGAAGATTCGCATTGGCAAGAATCAATATGACGCCAAATTGATCAACCCTGGGGGCACTGTCGACCTTAATTCTCGCAGTATCGGGCTGCGCTACCTTCTGCCAGACACTGCTCGAGTGTTGGATGGGCAACTAGCTTATCTGACGTATACCGAGAACATCCCTGAAACTGGCTATTGGATTCCTAATACCGCCTTAACCGATGGGATTCGCGGCGTATGGAACGTGTTTGTCCTAACGGAGGACAACGTTATTGAGCGACGCAGTATTCAGGTGTTATTTGCCGACAATGAGCAAGCGTATGTAGCGGGCGCTATCTCTGAGGGTGAGCGCATTGTTGAAAATGGGCTTCACCGCGTCGTACCGGGTCAAGTCGTCTCAGCTAAACAGGGCTAAGGATAGAATATGAAACTTATCAATATCATATCCAACACCCGGTTACTTGTGCTGATCACCGCATTTTTGTTAGTCAGTGGCTTCTCTGCGCTGAATACATTACCAAGAGCGGAAGACCCAATCATCAGCAATCGCTTTGCCAACGTCACCACCACCTTCCCTGGAGCCAGTGCAGAGCGAGTTGAGGCGCTAGTGACCGAAGTGGTTGAGAATAAACTGCGCGAACTCAGTGAAGTAAAGCTGCTTTCGTCTACCTCTCGCCCCGGCGTTTCTATCATTAACATTGAACTTAATGATGACATTATTCAGCCCGATGCCACATGGTCCAAGGCTCGCGACAAACTTTCTGACGTCACCCCTTTTCTTCCTGACGGCACTTTAGCGCCAGAACTTGATAGCGACCATACCTACGCATTTACTCTTATCGCTTCACTTACCTGGCAAGGCGAAGGGGAAAGCGACCTACTGACTTTAGGTCGATATTCAAAAGAACTGGCCTCACGTTTACGCTCTCTCTCTGGTACAGAGTTCGTTGACGAATACGGCATGCCACAAGAAGAGGTACTAGTAAGCCTTGATACCAACAGCGTGGTGGCCATGGGTGGCTCTAGCGCCAGCATCGCCGATAGCCTTGATGGAGCAGATGCAAAGAACTCAGCCGGTGAATTGGTGAATGGTAATTCACGCTTTGGTCTAGAAATCGCCTCTGATCTCGACTCCCTTGAACGCATCCGCCAAGTGCCAATCTCCATTGACGAGCAAGGACACATGGTCCGCCTTGGTGATATCGCTACGGTCGAGCGAACTCAAAAGACCCCTGCCGATGAAATTGCCGTCATAGATGGTGCACCAGGCGTTGTGGTCGCTGCACGCATGCAATCGCACCTTCGCGTGGACAAGTGGACGCCTCGGGCCGAGGCGCTTATTGAACAGTATCAAGCAGAGCTACCGAGCAACATTAAGGTCGATATCCTGTTTAATCAGCAAGGGTATACCGAATCGCGATTATCGGAACTGAGCGATAGCTTGCTTCTCGGTTTTAGCATTATCTTGGTAGTGTTGCTGCTCACACTCGGCTTTAGAGCCGCAATTATGGTGGCAATCGCTCTCCCTCTTACTTCTATGCTCACCTTGGTACTCATGAAGTTTACAGGGATCCCAATCAATCAGATGTCCGTCACAGGGCTGATTGTAGCATTGGGTATCATGGTCGATAACGCCGTAGTGATGGTGGATACCATTCAGAACTACCGACTGCAAGGTAAGGCAAAACTCGAATCAGCAGTTAAAGCGATTGAACATCTTTGGGTGCCATTATTGGGCTCAACCCTAACCACAGTTTTGGCCTTTGCACCTATCTTCTTAATGCCGGGAGCGAGTGGCGAATTCGTTGGCGCTATCGCCATTACGGTATCCTTCTCTCTTGTGGGTTCATACCTTATTTCTCACACTATCATTGCCGGTTTCGCCGCACAGATATTACCCAGCCATACGTCGTCGAATCGCTGGTACCAAACTGGGGTACATTTTCCTGCGCTCACTCGAAGCTTCGCTAAAACCGTGGCATTTGCCATTCGCCGACCGCTAATCGCCATTGCTTTGGTAGTTACCGTTCCCATTGGCGGATACCTGAGCATGTCGCAATTGACAGAGCAGTTCTTCCCGCCTTCAGATAGAGACATGTTTGAGGTACAAGTGTATCTTTCGCCTCAAGCGAGCATCTACGCTACCGAACAGGCGACAAACAAAGTGGACGCCATCATTCGAGAATATGAGGGTGTCGAACAAGTCAATTGGCTACTCGGGGCTAACTTCCCTTCCTTTTATTACAACCTGCAAGCCTCGCAAAGCAAGGCTCCCTACTTTGGCCAGGCGATGGTGAAGATGGACACGTTCCAATCGGCGAACGATGTAATTCCAAAGCTACAACGTCAACTCAGCCAAAGCATACCCAATGCGCAGATATTAGTACGCAAACTAGAGCAAGGCCCTCCTTTCAAGGCGCCTATTGAGCTAAGAATTTACGGTGAAAACCTAGATAGACTAAAAATGATTGGCGAAGATATCAGATTGATACTTGCTAATACCAATCACGTCACCCACACCAGAGAAACGTTACAACCTGGCACGCCAAAGGTTTGGCTCGATGTTGATGAAGACACCGCAAAGCTAAACAACCTAGCCCTAAGTGACTTTGCCAACCTTCTGCAAGCAACCTTAGTGGGCAGAGAAAGTGGCAGCATCATTGAGGCGAGCGAGTCTATCCCAGTACGCGTGCGCGTGGGTGATTCAAATAGAGAGAATATTACTCATTTGAGTAATTTAAGACTGCCTGTTGTTTCGGAGATGTACACCACAGGCATCAGTATCTCGACTATCGCTGAGCTAAAGCTCACGCCAAGCCGTGGCGCAATCCCTAGGCGTGATGGACAACGAGTGAATACCATTGAAGGTTATCTCGAATCTGGAGTCTTGCCACAAACCGTACTCAATGACTTTCAAAAAGCACTAGAGAGTTATTCTTTACCCACTGGCTACCGTATGGAGTTTGGCGGCGAATCAGCAGAGCGTAATGAGTCCGTCAACAGTTTGATTGCCAACCTGTCGATGGTGTTCACCTTGATGATCTTGGTGGTCGTCATTTCCTTTAACTCCTTTAGGTTAAGCGGAATTATCTTCGCTGTTGCCGGCCTTGCAGCAGGTCTTGGGATACTTTCCGTATTCCTCTTCGACTACCCGTTTGGCTTTACCGTTATTATTGCTATGCTCGGCATTGTCGGTTTAGCGATTAACGCCGCCATCGTCATACTCGCGGAGCTAAAAGCAAGCCCTGAAGCCTGCGCAGGTGACAAAGAGGCAATACTGACGGCAGTGATGAGCTGTACCCGGCACATAACATCAACCACCATCACTACCGTGGGAGGTTTCACCCCCCTCATTATTGGCGGCGGAGGCTTCTGGCCCCCATTTGCGGTCGCCATCGCTGGAGGCACAACTCTGACCACGCTTATTTCGTTCTACTTCGTGCCGGCAATGTTTAAGTTGATGGTGAAGAAGCCAAAACAACAGGTCGCGCTTGCGTCGAACGCTTAATGTTATATATCGCTTCAGAAGCCATGCTGTTAACTTACATCATTAGCTGAACCGTCACCCCCGAGGTCTTTATCGGGGCCTCTGACTCTGCATCTTTCAAGATGCCCGATTAAAGCGTTCGAGCATGACACGAGCGAACATCGGTATCACCTAAGCAGGCTATGCGATTAACTTCCATCATTGCCTGAACCGTCACCCCCGAGGTCTTTATCGGGGGTCTCTGACTCTGCATCTTTCAAGATGCCCGATTAAAGCGTTCGAGCATCACTATCGCCTAAGCAGACTATGCGATTAACTTCCATCATTGGCTAAACCGTCACCCCCGAGGTCTTTATCGGGGGTCTCTGACTCTGCACCTTTCAAGATGCCCGATTAAAGCGCTCGGGCATGACACGAGCGAACATCGCTATCACTTAAACAAACAGGCCATGCGATTAACCTGCCTCATTGGCTAAACCGTCACCCCGAGGTCTTTATCGGGGGTCTCTGGCTCTGCATCTTTCAAGATGCCCGATTAAAGCGCTCGGGCATGACGCGAGCGAACATCACTATCACTTAAACAAACAGGCCATTCGATTAACCTGCCTCATTGGCTAAACCGTCACCCCCGAGGTCTTTATCGTGGGTCTCGCTCTATCTACACCCTATTAATAACCTACCGACAAACCCAAATGTTACAAATAAATCTAAATTGTTAACGATGATCACTACAGAAAGCTAAAAAACCACCAATGCAAACGATTATCCACTAGACATTGAGATTTATCCTTTTATGCTATGTGCTGCTTACCTTTAATTACAATTACTCACAAGAGGTCAGCAAACCCAAGAAAAACGTTTAAGCCAGCGTCTTATAACTTATAAAAAACCTGGGAGCGGCTTTCTCATCCCAGTTATATGGATATATTATGCAAAACACATTCATCGCCCGTATGGCCAAGGGTAACCTTGTCCTGCAAATCTTAGTCGGTATCGTTGCCGGCGCCCTTCTAGCCGTTGCTTCTCCTTCTGCCGCCACCAGCGCAGGACTACTAGGTAGTCTGTTTGTTGGTGCTCTAAAGGCCGTTGCTCCTATTTTGGTATTTATCTTGGTGGCAGCCTCTATTGCTAACCAAAAGAAAAACCAACATACCTACATGCGTCCGATCGTCATTCTGTATTTAATCGGTACCTTTTTAGCTGCGATCACCGCTGTTCTACTTAGCTTCGCATTCCCAACGACGCTAACCCTAGTTGAAAGCGCTACAGGTGCGACACCCCCTCAAGGGATTGCAGAGGTTCTACACACGCTTCTATTTAAGATCGTCGACAACCCAGTACATGCTCTAATGGATGCTAACTACATTGGTATTCTTGCTTGGGGTATCGGTCTTGGTCTTGCGCTTCACCACGCTTCTGACACCACTAAAGCGGTTTTTGAAGACCTTAGCCACGGCGTATCACAAATTGTTCGCTTTATTATCCGCCTAGCGCCATTTGGTATCTTCGGTTTGGTTGCTGCAACGTTTGCAACAACAGGCTTTAGTGCACTTCTTGGCTATGCAAACCTACTGTTTGTTTTGCTGAGTGCAATGGCCATCATCGCGCTAGTGGTTAACCCAATCATCGTTTGGGTTAAAACAAAACAAAACCCATACCCATTAGTACTTCAGTGTCTACGTGAGAGTGGTGTTACTGCGTTCTTCACTCGTTCAAGTGCAGCGAATATTCCAGTCAACATGGCATTGTGTGAGAAGCTAAAACTAGACGAAGATACTTACTCTGTATCTATCCCGCTAGGCGCAACCATCAACATGGGCGGCGCGGCAATCACTATCACTGTACTGACGCTTGCAGCAGTGCATACGCTAGGTATTCAAGTAGATATCCTATCGGCTATCCTACTTAGCCTTATCGCGGCAGTTTCTGCATGTGGTGCATCGGGTGTAGCAGGCGGTTCACTACTGCTTATCCCTCTAGCATGTAGCCTATTTGGTATTCCAAACGAGGTGGCAATGCAGGTTGTAGCGGTAGGCTTCATCATCGGCGTAATCCAAGATTCTGCTGAAACAGCCCTAAACAGCTCAACAGACGTAGTATTCACTGCTGCAGTTTGTCGCGCTGAACACGCTAAAGAACAAGCTTAACCAATCACAGCGCCAATGCTGAGTTAACACGTCTTTATTGGATTAAGTAACTGAAAGCCTGATTTTGATACTCTATCGAAGTCAGGCTTTTTACTTTTATAGGTAGTACGTCAATCATAAAAGTAAATGATTGTTAGGAGCGAGGGTGCCCTCTCGAAGCTACCTTAGAAAGAAGGCTATTTTTTAAGTTGTGCTCTAGCAATGAAAAGTGAATCCCTCGGATCGCCCCTTCCAGTTTCCAAAGCAAGTTGATATTCAGGTCTAAGCCGTAGATTTGTTGTAGCTTTTTAAAAGACTCACTGGATCCTGCCTGCTTTAACTCTGCGATATCAATAATGCCTACTCTTGCCAGCATTCTCTCAATACTAAGTTGAAGATTAGGTAAGTCTCTAATTCGGTCATGACAATTACAATTGATCTTATCTTGCTTCGCAATCTCAATAGACCGAAAAAACAGCAATTGAACCCGAGTTCTCTCCTGTGCATGCATATCAGTAATGTTATAATACTGCACCTTGGCACAGCCTATTCGTTTCTGATATTGGTACTGCTCGCATCCCCACTCAACAAGCTCCTCAGTCAGCGTTTGACCTCCTCTTAAGAACGCCTTGTTGTCATCGACCAGTAAAAACATGGCATCATTAACAAAATAACCCGTTCCCCCAAACATAGGACGTGTACAAAGTCCTTCAAAGCGTTCAATATCACCAATTACAGCCTTAATTCCATTTATAGCCACAATACAATTCTCCCTAAGTTCCCTCTCACTACCGTACGTAAATGCACAAATAATGCTTATGCAAACGGTACCTTATAATCTTTGCGGGCAGGCATACGGTTGTCTAGAAACCGCTAGTATTATTACGATGAAGAAAAGTCCTACTTGATGCGAGCTAGATCGCACCCAATATTCACACAAGAAATTGTATTATTTGAAAAAAATCATGGCTAAAGAGAGCAATAGTTATTCGTCTGTTGAATAAGCTTGGTGTAAGCTAGTCCATCTTCGAAGGGATTCATGCAAGGCCAGATAATTCACTTGCATATAAACATTAAGAGCCTCAGCAACATATGTTTTCAGGATTATTATTCATTTTTATACCCCTTATTGTTGGGTATCTGATTTCAGTAAAAAACTCGCGTATTCTCGATAAGATTAATCAGTTCTGCTCGCACACTGTGTTATTCATCTTATTCCTTATGGGTCTGAGTATTGCGGGAATGGATAACCTTGGTGGCAACATCAAGCAGATTCTGACGGTCACCGCATGCTTTTTTGTCAGCATGAGTGTATTCAATTTAATCGCTCTACCCTTCATCGATGCAAAGTTGCCGCTGGCGGTTGATGGAAAGCAAAATAAATTGCCATTGCTACAGATGGCATCAGAGTCACTTAAGTTGGTTGTAGTGGTTGCTCTTGGGGTCATTATCGGTCTGGTTTTTCCTGGCTACTGGTCGTGGGTACATACTGCGAGTGAGTGGACCTTGTTTGTGCTGCTGTTCTTAATTGGTATCCAGCTTAGAAACAGTGGCCTGACTCTTCGTGAAATCATCATCAACAAACACGGACTGATCATCGCAAGCGCGATTGTCATTACATCATGGCTAGGGGGGATTGTTTCTGCCCTGTTGTTAGATTTACCCCTAAGTCAGGGGTTAGCTATGGCGTCTGGCTTTGGTTGGTACTCATTAACTGGCATCCTGATCACCGATAATTACGGGCCTTTGTATGGCAGTGCCTCTCTAATCGTTGAGTTATTAAGAGAGTTAGTAGCGCTAATCTTCATTCCCATGCTAATAAAAACTCGCCCTTGTACTGCCATTGGTTACGCAGGTGCTACTGCTATGGATTTTACCTTACCAGTAATACAACAAACCGGTGGAATTCGCTGTGTACCTGTTGCTATCGTGAGCGGTTTTATCCTTAGTCTGCTTGTTCCTATCTTGATCCTGACCTTTTCGGGATTAGGAATGTAAAGATTAGGCGCTATTGCTCACATTCAATCATTGAACGCTTTGGTAATTGAAATGAGATTTGCTAGATTAGCCACACTACACTCGTAGGGTCTATCAACCTAGGGAATAATAAGATGAACAAAACGCTGGTTTTACTGTTGTCAGCTTTGCCAACTTTTGCATTTGCAGCAAACACGGAATGTCAGATCGAAAAATACGATACCTACATCGATGCCTCTATCAACTGGTATCAAGATCTTGCGACTATGACGAGCCAAGATTCACCAGAACTTAAAGAAGTCAGTGAGTGGTTCCTTGAGGGCCGTAAAAAGCACTTTGAATTAAATCGCACTGCTGTACATACCTTTTTAGAGTCGCAACCGAATAAAGTCTCTACAGAATTAGACGTTGAGTCCTGGTTACAACTCTCCCAGAGTGATATTAAAGAGCTAGCCACACGTGATGATGAACTAGGCAACATCGCTAAACAAAGCTTCGAATATCGTCAAGCGAAGCCACATCCGCAGAACTATGAATTCCGCTCTGCCCTTGCTGATCTGCTTAGTCATCCAAACAAGATTCAAGGCGCTCTCGACTCATACAATCAGTCAATTCAAGACGTTGTCGCTATGGACTGTAAATCTTAGTCATACGTTGACGCTGTTTATAAAAGCAACACATAAAAAATAATGCGAGACTTTGCTTCATTTATTTATTACATTGTCTCGCAATTTCAGCAACACAAACGCATTCAATATGGTTTCACAGGATAAAACAGCGAAAGTTGATTTCGAAAGCTTACTCAGAATATTTACTGTTCCGGAAGGGCCAGAATCTACACTGACTCAAATCGAAGACAGGCTTTCACTAAACCTGAATGAATTCCTAAAAGAACATATCGTTGCTGAGGAAAAGCCCCTTCGAGAAATCGAAAAAGACTTCAACGATTCTCTGTTGCCTGAGTCACCGACTTTCGTCTCAGAGCACACTCAGCACCTGCTAGACACACTAGTGTCTCATTCTGTACATACCTCATCGCCAAGCTTTATTGGTCACATGACCTCAGCACTGCCTTATTTCTTGATGCCACTATCAAAGATCATGATTGCGCTGAATCAAAACTTGGTGAAGATCGAAACCTCCAAAGCCTTTACGCCATTGGAGCGTCAAGTCTTGGGTATGCTACATAGCCTAATTTATGCACAGAGCGATGACTTCTACGCCAAATGGATGCATAGCGCGCAGCACTCTCTAGGTGCATTTTGCTCCGGGGGCACTATAGCGAACATCACCGCTTTGTGGGTGGCAAGAAACAATGCGTTTCCTGCTAACGGGGAGTTCAAAGGCATTGAGCAGCAAGGTATTTTCAAGGCGCTTAAGCATTACGACTATGAAGGGATCGCGATCCTTGTGTCCGAGCGTGGCCATTATTCACTGAAGAAAGCAGCTGACGTCTTGGGTATCGGTAGAGAGAGCCTGATCGCCGTCAAGACTGACGAGAACAACAAGATTTGCCTCGATGATTTAGAGACGAAACTGGTTGAGCTTGAATCAAACCGAATTAAAACCATCGCAGTCGTCGGAATAGCCGGTACCACAGAAACCGGTAACATTGACCCGTTAGAAGAGATCGCAAAGCAATGCCAAAAGCACCAATGCCACTTCCACGTTGATGCAGCATGGGGCGGCGCGACGCTAATGTCGAATAAACACCGTCACCTGCTTGCGGGCATTGAGCTTGCGGATTCTGTCACCATTGATGCACACAAACAGCTCTATATCCCAATGGGTGCGGGAATGGTTTTATTTAAAGACCCTCACGCCATGGCAAGTGTTGAACATCACGCGGCCTACATTCTGCGAAAAGGCTCTAAAGACCTTGGTAGTCACTCTCTAGAAGGCTCTCGCTCGGGTATGGCGATGCTGGTGTACTCAAGCATGCACATTATCAGCCGACCAGGGTATGAGTTGTTAATCAATGAAGGTCTGGACAAGGCTCGATTCTTTGCAGACTTAGTTAGCAAGCAAGACGATTTTGAACTCATTACTGACCCGGAATTGTGTTTACTGACTTATCGATATATTCCTGCGCGCGTTCGCACCGCATTAGAAAAAGCGACGGGCAAGAACAAACACAAACTGAATGAATTATTGAATGGTTTGACGCAATTTATCCAGAAGCGTCAACGTGAGAATGGTTTGTCATTTGTATCGCGTACTACACTCACGCCAAAGCAATGGGACGGCATGACCACTATCGTCTTTAGGGTGGTATTAGCAAACCCATTGACCACTCACGACATACTCAAAAATGTTCTGAATGAACAGCGTGAGATCGCTAAGATGGCGCCTTCGCTAAACAAACAGATAGATGCCCTCGTCAGCACTATCGAATCTGAGTTGTAATTTTTTTACTCACAAATTAATTAGCCGCTAAATATTGCACAATTTGGTCGCTAAATACGGGTAATTTACGCCTTCAAGTTTGAAGTTTGTCATATTCTAACGCATTACTTGTCATTAAATTTCGGTTTTGTTACACCGCTAGAACATAACGGTATATACTGATTTCATTCGTTTTTTCGCGCCCGTCGGCCTCATTATTGAGTTCACGCGTTCAAATTATTCAATAAGCCAACGTCATGAATACTTTAGAAAAAGTACAAAAAAATTTAGAGAACTTCAGTAAGTCTGAAAGAAAGGTTGCTGAAGTAATAATGGCTAACCCCCAAACGGCAATTCACTCTAGTATCGCCACTTTAGCCAAGCTGGCTGATGTCAGTGAGCCAACAGTGAACCGTTTTTGCCGTCGTTTAGACACCAAAGGGTTTCCAGATTTTAAATTACACTTGGCGCAAAGCCTAGCGAATGGCACTCCATACGTTAGCCGAAACGTTGAAGAAACCGATGGCCCTGACGCTTACACGCATAAGATCTTTGAATCAACAATGGCCTGCCTGGATGTAGCAAAAAACAGTTTAGATGCGCAACAAGTAAATCGAGCTGTCGACCTGCTAACTCAAGCAAAACGCATCTCTTTTTATGGCCAAGGCGCCTCTTCTGCCGTAGCCAAAGACGCTCAGAATAAGTTTATTCGCTTTAATATCCCAATTACCTGCTTTGACGATCCGGTTATGCAGCGTATGAGTTGTATCAACAGCACGGATAATGATGTAGTGGTGTTGATTTCGCATACAGGTAGAACCAAAAGCCTAATTGAAATAGCTCATCTCGCTCGTGACAATGGTGCAACGGTTATTGCTATAACCTCAAAGAACTCTCCATTGGATAAAGCAGCATCACTGACCATCACTCTCGATATATCAGAAGATACCGATGTGTATATGCCAATGGCGAGCCGTGTCGTTCAAATGACGATCATCGATGTGTTGGCTACTGGCTTTACATTGCGACGTGGTAGTAGCTTCAGAGACAACCTAAAACGCGTAAAAGAAGCGCTGCGTGAATCTCGCTTTGGCAAAGACGAACAGCTCTAATAATAAAAAACCCGCTAATTAAGCGGGTTTTTTATTATTAGCTTCTAGCAGAATGACTAATCCATTCACTTTGAGCTTACTCAACGAAATGAATTTCCACCTTATGCCCTTCATCCGTATCGATATTCTCATAATACCAACCGTATTGTTGCACTAACCTTTCGGTTAATTCTAGCCCTAGCCCAAACCCAAGATCGCTACTCTCTTCTGCCTTAGAGTCATCTCTATTAACAATAACCAGATTGTTTTGGGTTTGTTGAATCCTCACTTCTCCAGCAAAGGTATGTTGGAATGCATTTCGAATAAGATTAGTGATCACAATTCGCGACAAAGCCACAGGAAGTGTAACCTTGGTTTCATCTGTCGCGATTAACACTTTTACCTCTTTCCCTCGAAGTAGGTACTCAAGATCTGAGCTGATTTCTTCAACTAGGCTACTCAGTAGGACCGCATGTTTTGGAAGAGATTTACCTTGCTGGCGGTTAAGCCACAATAGTGTTTCCGTCAGGTCCGTCATAGTAAAGCCAGCACGTTCGATGCGTTCTAGCACCTGTTGCTGTTTCTCTTGCGCAACCCCCTTCTCAATCATCTTGTTCAACAGTTCGGTATTCGAACGCATTACCGCAATCGGTGTTCTTAATTCATGACTGGCATAACCTAAAAATCGTTGCTCGCGTTCCAAGCTTTCTTGAACGGATGCTAAACTCGACTGAATGATATTTGCCAGCGCATTTAACTCACCATATCGAAAATCTGGTGCGGGCTTAGTTAGGTCTTCCTTGTCTAGCGCCTTGGCCCAGTTTCGCAGTCCTCGAACTGGGGTTGAGACCTTACGAACCAACACCAACAATGCAACTGCCAGTAGCCCTATCGTTACCAGAGCAAACAATAAAATATAGAAAAACCTGGGTACCTTGCGCTTCTCAAAGTGAGCTATTTTTTCTTTATCGTTCAGCTCCATGGAAACGAAACGAGTTTCCCCATTTCTCTCTAGTTTTAAAGCAAAGTATCCCCCCTTGGGCGCTTCGATAAGTGGGATACCCTCAATGTGTTTTTCTAGTATGCCAAACTCCATATCCTCGGCGGTTAAGTGCGCTTGTATCGATGGGGGCAAGTCTTCCCAATGACTGGCAACCGTTAATTCATTGCGCTGCACCGGACGCCCATCGCTCACTTCTATTCCGAATGCCTGTGAGCGCATAAAATTGCCCATCGCCACGTCCATTCCTGAGAAAAAATAGCTAACCGCAACGGCAGACATTGCCAAAATGGCCAAGGTACCCGCAATGAACATAGCGCCAACGACATAGAGCCTTAGGCTGGTTTTGATCTTCACTGAGTTTCCTCTTGCTTAAGCACAAAGCCTTGACCGGAAACCGTATGAATAAGCTTCACCTCACTATTCGCGTCAACGACTTTCCTAAGATTGAACATGTGTACCTTTAGGCTATTACTATCGGGTTGCTCATCGCCCCAGACGCTTTGCATCAGCTTATCGCGAGTGACTAGACTGGGCGAGGCTCGCAATAAAGCAGAAAGGAGCTTAAATCCAATCGGAGAAATCTTTAACACTTGGCCGCCTCGCGTAGCGGTTTGTCCTTTAGTATCCAACTCTAGGTCAGCAACCATAAGCTTGCTAACCTCACCACTGCGGCGGCGAGACAGTACTTGCGCTCGAACAATCAACTCCTCCATAGCGAAGGGCTTAACTAAATAGTCATCCGCACCGTTAGAAAACCCCATGAGTTTATCATCCAAGGTATCACGAGCAGTGAGCATTAAGATTGGTACATCGACCCCCTGCTCTCGAAGTCGCTCACACACCTCAAGCCCATTCATTTTTGGAAGGTTCAAATCAAGGATCACCACATCAAAACGGTTCTCCTTAACCAGGTTGAAACCAGCCAATCCATTAGAGGCATGGTCACAAGCAATGTCTTCTAGCTCTAGGTAATCAATAATGGCGGTAGCCAGATCTAGATCATCCTCTACCAATAGAAATTGCAAGCTGCCTTTATTCATAATCTTCCTTAACTAATCACTGGATTTGGCTGTGGCCCAAGCATGGCCTTTAATTTAGCAATCCCTTGTTTTGCGTCATCTTGTATCAAAAGCATGGATGGCGTCAGAACCAGAGTAATAACTGTAGCAAACAAGATGCCATACCCTAGTGCCGCAGCTGCAGGGATAAGAAACTGAGCCTGCATGGATGTCTCACTCAATAACGGGGCAAGGCCTGCAAATGTAGTGATCGAGGTTAAAAGAACGGCTCTTAGTCGCCCGCTACACGCTTGTTTAATCGCTTCACGTACCGATAAGCCTTCTTCTTCCACCAATTCATTGAAGCGAGATACCAACAGCAGGCTATCATTCACTACAACACCACTTAATGCCAGTATACCATTTAACGATAAGATACTGATTGTTAAGTCATTCCACCAATGCCCTAAGATGGCACCCACAATACCAAATGGGATAGCCACCATGATAATCAGGGGCTGAACATAGGATTTTAACGGGATAGCCAGCAGAGCAAAGATGGCAATCAACGCCAGCACAAACGTACTCTCCATGGACTCCGTTGACTCTTGCTGCTGCTCGGCCTCACCGGCAAAATCTATCTTCAAGGTCGGGTAATCCGCTTTCAGTTGCTTAACTAAGGTCTGCTGAAGGTTACTCACCAACTCGTTAGAAGAAATGACATCTTTATCAACGACCGCTGTAAGATAAACTGCGCGTAAATTATCGATTCGCGTAATTTCTGATTGTTGGTAATCAGAGTACACATTAGCGACTGTCATCAATGGCACAACGGTACCATCTGCTGTGCGCACACTTGACTGCTTAATATCCGCTAAGGTTTGACGTTCCTCTTCTGGATAACGTACACGTACCTTGACTTCATCTTTACCACGCTGAAAGCGTTGCACTATGTCGCCACCAAATGATTGCAACACTTGCTGAGACAAACTTGCCGTATCCATGCCCAACGCACGACCTTGAGAGTTCAACTCAAAACGATACTGTGGCTCACCAAGATCTAGGTTGTCATCAATGCCACTAACGCCTTCTATCTTGGTCAAGGCCTCTTTAAACTCGTTGCCAGCGGCGGTCAAAGTCACCTCATCGCTTGCTTTAATTTCTACTTTGAAGTTATCGACCATCTCTTTCGCAGACAATACCTTGAGTTTTTTAGCACCCTCAAGCTGACCCGCTGTTTCTAACCACATATCCGCAAACTGATTAGAGTCGTAAGGAGCGTCGCCATCGAGCTCTACCGTCACCTTGCCCGACTTATCTTCATCCGCTAGCACTTGAAGGCTCGAAATATAAGATGTCTCGTTACCACTAAGCACCTCATCGACTTGAATGGCTTTTTCTTCAAGAACCAATAGGTTGGTTTGGGTTTGACCAAAGCTCGCATCGTTGTACATGCTGACCTCTGCAGTGACAGTGTCACCCGCAATGTCAGGAAAAAAGGCAACTCGAACGGCGCCTGTCATCGGCATACCAATCACCAGAATAAACAGTGAGATAAAACCCAGCACTACGGCATAACGAAACTTTAAGGCTTGTCGAATAACCGGCTTGTAGATTCGATGGTTGAACCACTCTAAAGAATAATCAGCGCCGCCTTGGATTTTTGCCCACCAGCCCTTTCTCTCACTATCTTGAGTTTTCACATGCGCAAGATGACAAGGCAATATGAGCTTCGACTCCACCAAAGAAAGAAGCAAACAAATCGTCACTACGGTGGCGAACTGGGCATAGATTTGCCCCATTTTGCCATCGATCATCGCTATGGATAAAAAGGCAACTACGGTTGTCAGTACCCCAAAAATAGTCGGTGCTGCGACCTTCTTTGTGCCAAGGATGGTATTGGACACAGTATCGCCATATTTACGCCTGGTGGTATAGATACTCTCTCCCACCACTACGGCATCATCCACCACTATCCCCAGCGCCATGATAAAGCCAAAGGTGGTCATCTCGTTGATGGTGAGGCCAACAAAAGAGTCCGTCATGAAGAACATGGTGCCAAAGAAAACAAATGGCAGGCTCGCTGCAACCCAAAATGCGACGCGTAAATTTAAGAAAAGTGCCAGTACCACAAACACCATTGCAATACCCGTTAGCGCATTGCTTCCTAGCAAAGACAAACGCTCTTTGATCATGGTGCTTTTGTCATACCAGGTATCGATTTCAACGTTATCCGGCAGAATATTACTCGCGCGCCATTGCTCTACCACCTGCTCGGCTTGCTCAACAATATCAACAACATCACTGTTGTCATCCATTACGACCTGTATGCCCATTGAGCTTTGCTCATCGTAGCGCGATAAACTCAGGCTATCTTCTTCAAAGGTATCGGTAACGGTGGCGATATCACCTAGAGTGATTTGGCTTCCGTTAGCAGTGGTTAGGACTGGAATTGCCTTAAAGTCTTGAAGCTCATAGGCTTGTTCAGAGACACTGAGTCGTACCGATTTATCACCATTACGCAAACTCGTCGATATAGCACTCGAGGACTCCTTGTTAATGGCGTCTGATACATCACTCAGCGTTAGTCCATAGGCCTGTAGCTTAGCTTCATTAACCTCAACCGATAACATAGGGTCGAGCTTTGCATTGATCGATAGATCACTGATCGCACTTTGACTAAGAAGGTCGGTTTTTAGGCTTTCCGCCAGGTCCTGCAACGTGGCACGGTCTGCATCACCATAGAGCTGGATCCATAGTGCATGATCTTGTTTGCGAGCCTTATCTATAACCGGGTTATCGGCCTCAGCAGGCAGGTTATTGATGGCATCTACCTTGGTTTTTACATCAGAGAGCAAGGTATCTAGGTCATAGGTACTTTCCTTTTCAATCGAAACATGACTTCCCGTCGCGTCCGATGTCGAGGTAATGCGTTTAATGCCAGAAACCGTTTCTAGGGCTTCTTCTATCTTTATCGCTATGCCCTCTTCTGCCTGAGCAGGATCGCCACTATCGTAGGTGACGGACACAGTTACCACATCGGGTTCAAGGCTTGGGAACGCTTCTTTACGAAGGGAGCTCATAGAAAAAAGACCGACAAGGATCACGCCAACCATCAACAGATTAGCGGCAACAGAGTTTCTGGCAAACCAAGCGATAATGCCATTTTGCTGAGTATTCATAGTCTTGCCCTTAACTGTTTTCTGATGCCGACACTTTCATGCCAACGTTGAATGTACTTAACGGTCTAAGGACAACCTGAGCTTCACTGTCCGTCACAACTGGCGTTACATACACCTTGTCTTGACGTTCAAAGGCCTTATCAGCGGAAGCCTTGTGCAGCAATCCATCGTCATCCACCAGCCATAATTCACCTTGTTGAGAGATAGCCGATGCTGGTAACTCCCAAAGTTGTTCCATCGTTGCGCCATTCAGTCTTGCTTGAACAAAGGTGCCAGAGAACAATGGGTGTTCTTTCTCAAGGGGATTATCCACCGTCACAATCAATGAGCGCTGACGGGTTCCAGAATCAAGGTGTTGATAAGCACGCTCCACCTCACCAGTCCAGCTTTGTAGACCGTTGCTGTCAGTAAGCTCAACACTCCATTGCGTAAAATCTTGGCTTTGTGGCAAATTAGCCCATTGAGCCTCAGATAAAGGGATCTCAACCTCGATACGATCCACACTGTAGAATGTCGCGATCATGCCTCCAGAGGCAAGATAAGTACCGGGTTGTACATCGCGCGTGACCACTAAGGCATCAAATGGGGCCTTGATCTCTGTATCGCTAAGGTCTTTTTGAGCCTTTTCCAATGCTTGCTGAGCGTTGACGAGTTTTGCTTTGGCGCTGGCTAACTGAGGCTCCCTAAGTACCAAAGGAGAGGCTGGCTCACCAGACAACCCCGAGCGTTGCCACTCAGATTTTGCTTGCTCGCCCTGGCGCTCTTCTTCAAGCAATTCCAGCCTTGTATCGGCAACATCAGCCTTAGCCTGAGACAATGCCTGTTGGTAGGCCGTATCATCTAACCTTGCCAATACTGTGCCTTGCTCTATGACCTTGCCGGTCTCAAACTCATCCGCCAACCATTCCACTCGCCCGCTTACTTCACTGGCAAATTGCAACTCGAAGCGTGGTCTTGTTTCCCCATAACCAATCACTTCGGCCTCATAAGCACTTGCTGTAGTGGTTTGAACCGAAACGCTTGGCAGCACAACATTATTCTGCTGAACATGTTGAGTTGAGGCTTCTTTCGCCATGGCCATTTGCATGCCGTTATAGCCCACTACACCAGCAATTGAACCTGCTGCAGCTAGGGTGATAACTAGAGTGATTACGTTCTTTTTCATGCTGAAACTCCCAAGCCTAGAGCCAGGCCTAAATCAATTCGGTTTAATAATCTTTGGTAGGTGGCGTTAACCAGTTGTGCTTCGGTGTCGTAGGCTTGTTGCTGAACAGATAGCAGGTCTAGAATATCCACTAAGCCCTCGCGATATTTCTGCTCGTAACTATCGACACTGCGCTTCGCACTGGTCAATGCCGTAGACAAGTGTTGTTGCTGCAGCGACAAGGCATACTCTTGCCCCGTAGCGTTCTCCACTTCATTGACCGCATTAAGTAGGATCTCTTGATAAGCCCAGTAGCTCTGCTCCATGGTCAATTCAGCCACTTCTGCCTCTGACTTTAACTTTCCACCTTGAAACAGTGGTGCTGATACCTGACCTAAGATTGCCCAAAGTGGATCAGAGAAGAGTGCATCACTAGGGTTGTCAGCCAGATCACTCAGGCTTGCAGAGATACTAAAAGACGGCAGCATCGCCTTATAGGCCGCATCGCTACGATAGGTATCGGCTTCGATGTTGTAGAAGGCCTGTCTTAGGTCAGGTCGACCTGACATATCCTGCATCGACAGGTTGTCTAGGGGGTTAATGACTTCAGGGAAGTCACTTGATACCTCTGGAGCAGCAGTGTCTTTACTCCACTGTCCGGTAAGCAGTAACAAACCCCGTTTACTTTGTTGTAAGTTTTCTTGGTACTGAGCGACGGTAGCTCGAGTCGATGCAGCACTAGTTTTGGCATTATCTAGCTCTTCTAAACTGCCCAATCCAACCTGATAACGGTCTAGCACCAAGGATTCGTTGTTATCCAAGATTTCGAGACGACGTTGCTCTATCTCGAGCAACTGCTGATTAACACTGATCTCAAGCCACGCGCGCATAATACTGGCGGATAAAAGATCGCGCGCGGAATCGAGATTTGCTTGGGTGGCAGCGATGTCTTTTAATGCTGCGCTGTTGCTATCTGCAACCTTTTGCCATAAGTCCAACTCCCAAGAGGCGGTCAAATCGGCATTATATTGCTCTCCATTCGCTTCGCTGTTCTCTCCAGAAAATGAAGCCGTAACCGAAGGCAGTCTATCCGCCCCCGTGACTCCTTGCTCGGCACCGGCGATCTTTAATGCCAATACACTCTGCTGAAGGCTGGGATTATTTTCAAAAGCTACCTTAAGGTATTGCTCTAGTTCTGGAATATTGACTAAATCAGTCAGGTAGTTTGGCTCTGTTTGCTCGGTAATTGTCAGGTTGCGCTCAACGCTCACCTTTTGTATTACCTGCTCTATCGTCGAGCTCTGTGTCTCTGATGCTTGTGAGGCGTAATTGGTATCGCTATGAGATGCACAACCTAGCAAGCCGCTTAGCATTAAAGTAAGAATGGAATATCGAAACATGGTGTTGTCCCCTGCGAAGTTGCGAGCAAGGTAACAAAGTCAGGGTTAAGGAGGGGTTAAGACGGGGGTTAATAGCAGAAAAAATCCAGCTGTAGTGCGGGTTGGGTATAGCAAGTACACGTTGAATGTCGGAGTACAGCCGCAGTAAACACAAAGGCCTAGCTAATCAGCTAAGCCTTTGTACTGTGTAGTGCCGTCATTAACTGGATTGTTATGCCATCTCAGACAGGTCGCCCTGCTCTCTTCGATTTTGCTTATTTTCACAGGTGCAAACCTGATTCAATACTTCGACCAACCTATCATGAGTGAGAGGTAAAGGATTTCCCTTGATTGCCACCGATTTCAACGCATCATCGGCAATGGCATCAAAAGATGCATCACAAATACCGTAATGAGATAATGTAGGCAACTCCAGTTTATCCAACATACTGTTTACCCAGTGAATGCTGTCATCCATGTGTGCATCATCATTCTCTGTGACAAATTGAGCTATCTTGCGATAACGTGTCAACAGGTCATTTCGTCCACTCTGTTTGGCAGCGCGCATGTTTTCGTTCATCACAAACGGAGCAAGCCTAGCGGTAATTACACTGTGTGGTGCTCTAATCTTGCCACCCAGAGCCGAAGCTAAGCCATGTGCGGCTCCCAGTTTTGCGTTGGTAATCGCCATCCCACCTAGCATAGCGGCAAATGAAAGATCTGAACGCGCTCTTGGGTTATCTTGACGGCATCCTGGGATAATAGAACGCGCTAAGCGTCTGAGGCCTTCTTCGCAAATCATATCCGTTAAAGGGTTTGGTTCACCACACACGTACGCCTCCATAAGATGCGTAAATGCATCCATGGCGCCTCGCCCTGAGGTTTGAGGATCAGTGCCGTAGGTTAATGTAGGGTCGACAATGGCGACATTAGGTAGCATCTCCGGACTGCGAAGGCTTACTTTTACCTTATCTTGGCCTGACTTTAGTACGGCATTTTTAGTGACTTCCGCCCCTGTACTGGCCGTTGTTGGAATCGCAATCATAGGCAGAGGCGCAGCTTTAATCGGCACATTTCTTCCGACCACTTCTACATAGTCGTACAAATCCCCATTATTGGTCACCATCGCCGCTAGCGCTTTACCCATATCTATCACACTCCCCCCACCAATCGCCACCACCATATCTGGCTTGAAGCGACGCGCTACAACAGCGGATTCCTCAACCATAGTAATATTGGGTTCGTTACTGACGGAAATATGTTGATAACGCATTGACTGGCTTTTTAGGTAACGGGTAATCATCTGCGAGCGAGAAAGGTCCTTTCCTGTCACTAGCAAAACACTATAGCCAAATTGATTAAGGATTGAGAGCGATGATTGAAGAGCTCCCTCGCCGAATATAATCCTTGATGTAGTCATGAACTGAAACATAGAAACATCCTCTGTTAGTCTCTAGGGTAAACATTAGCATGCACCCTAATGGGTACTAATTTATTGATTTACTTCAATCAAATTTTTCATAAAGACCTACAAACAGTTTACATTACATATCAGATCACACTCCGTTTGATATCTTAGTTTTGCTGAAACCGTTACCGCTTAGTTTTGATAGGTGCTTCCTATCACAGTAACAGGTAATTTATTCTTTATTTCAGTGAAGGGTTGAGGCATAGTTTCAGCATCGGAAAAGGAGAATTTTATGTTTGTAGTTATTTTTGGTCGTCCAGGCTGCCCATTCTGCGTTCGCGCAAAAGACATTGCTGAAGAGCTTAAAGAGAAGCGTGAAGATTTTAACTATCGTTACGTTGATATCCATGCAGAAGGCATTTCAAAAGCAGATCTGGAGAAGACGGTTGGTAAACCTGTAGAAACAGTACCTCAGATCTTTATCGACCAAGACCACGTTGGCGGCTGTACAGAATTTGAAGCTTACGCGAAAGAGAACCTAGAGCTTTACGCTTAAGTCGATTGGCTCAACTCAAGAGCCGGTCTCATAGGCTTTTTAAAAGTCCTGAAAATATGAATTAATCCCCAATAATCAGAAAACAGTTATTGGGGATTTTTTTGTGGACAAACAACAGCCTAACCGCCTGCAATACAAGCAAATTCAGCGCAATAATTGCTCTGGGTGAATTTTGACAGGCAAAAATGGAAAGTTACTTTCCAGCACATGATTCGCGTGCTATTTATTCCAATTAATCTCTATATAACAATAACTTAATCACTAAATATGCATTTTTAATGCATTTTACGGTGATTGATGTGATGCCTTCATCCCTGTATACCTAACTGCGTTCATACTAAAAACGACTATATACAGACACAACTATGACTATTCAAAAAAACATTCTAGGCCATCCGCGCGGCCTATTTCTCCTATTTAGCACTGAGCTATGGGAACGATTCTCTTATTACGCAATGCGTGCCATCCTTGTTCTTTATCTTACAGATACCACACTTAATGGCGGTCTTGGTTGGAGCACCAAGGAAGCGCTAGATCTTTATGGTATCTATACCGGCCTAGTTTATATCACCCCTCTTATAGGTGGCTGGATTGCAGATAACTTCTTAGGACAACGTAAATCCGTTCTTATTGGTGGTGTATTAATGGCCTTGGGCCAATTTTCATTGGCACTACCTAACCATGCCTTTGGACTCGATATCCATACCACATTCTATTTCGGTCTAACCCTACTTATTCTGGGCAACGGTCTGTTTAAGCCAAACATCTCAACGATGGTTGGCGACCTTTATGAAGAAGGTGATAACCGTCGTGATGGTGCATTTACTATCTTCTACATGGGCATCAACCTTGGCGCGCTTATCGCAGGTGTTGTTGCCGGTAGTGTGGCTAACTCTTACGGTTGGAACGCAGGCTTTCTTGTGGCGGGCATCGGTATGGTACTGAGCGTGGTACTTCAGGTAAGCCTTGGCCATTCTTGGTTGGGTAAAATCGGCACTGTTCCTGCAGCTAAACTTGCTCTACAGAAAAACAAAAACAAACAGAAAGCTCCATTGACCAAACAAGAAACTGATCGACTAAAAGTGATCATGGTACTGGGTCTGTTCGTTATCGTATTCTGGGCAGGTTTCGAGCAAGCTGGTGGCCTGATGAACATCTATACCCAACAATACACTGACCGCATGTTAGGTAACTTTGAAGTCCCTGCAGCTTGGTTCCAATCGCTAAACCCGTTCTTCATTATGCTTCTAGCACCACTATTGGCAGCGGTATGGGTTAAGCTTGGTAAGCGTGAACCAAGTTCACCAGTGAAATTTGCTATGGCATTATTCTTCCTGGCAGTAGGCTTCTTGTTCATGGTAGGCGCTGTATTACAACAAGGTGGCGATGAGACCGTTAAGACTTCAATGTTTTGGTTGGTTGGTGCGTTCTTCTTCCACACCTTAGGCGAGCTGTGTATCTCCCCAATCGGTCTCTCTATGGTGACAAAACTTGCTCCGCTTCGCCTAGCATCACTGTTAATGGGCGCATGGTTTGGTTTCAATGCCATTGCCAACTACGTAGCGGGCTTCATTGGTTCTCACGTAGGTGATTACGGCGCTATGTCCATCTTTGGTGGCATTGCAGTAGCAGCAACCGTCTCTGGTATTATTCTACTGTTTATGTCGAATACGCTAGTTAAGTGGATGCACGGTGCCGAAAGCAAGCCGGATACTATCCAAGATAAAGTGCAAGATGCGCAAACTCTTCCTGCTTAATAGATATGTTCTAAGGGTCGCATTTAGCGACCCTTTTTTATCTAAAGACCCAACGGGCGCTGAGCAGATAATTACTCACTAGACCAGCTGCAACACCGCACACGAACGCAATGACATGGGTAATAGGATTTTCTCCAAGGAAAAGCAGTATGCCCTTAAAGACCATCAGATTTGGCAACATTGAGATGCAGGCAGAGAGAAAAAAACGCTTCCATTGACCAAAGCGGTCTGAGGTACTTTTAAAGGTATACAAGCGATTACCAAGCCAAGTTGTGTTAGCAACGACGATAAATGAAAGCACTCTCGATAGCATGGTGGGTAAACCAAACCAGTAAACCAATATCGAAAATACTAAAATATCCACCACAAAACCTGCGGCCCCTACTTTAGCAAAACGCAAAAAGCGTCCGTTTTTCATTCCATACCTTTATATAAATTCGTTTTAATGTGAACAAATCATCTTGGTTTACGCGTCAAATAACACTAAGATGACCGACTTTTGCTGATTCGACTCGCCATATAATGATCGCTAAGCACACCTATGAAACTTGATACTAGTCCAGTTACACAACATATCTTTCGCGACCACTGCTTTTATTTAAAGCGCGATGACCAACTACATCAACATTTTTCTGGCAATAAAGCTAGAAAATTCATGCGGTTGTTACAAGATGATTATGCTGGCATTGATACCCTTATCGGTTACGGTTCCATACAAGCCAACTCTCTCTACTCTTTGGCGGCGCTGTGTAAAATCAGAAAGTGGAAGCTGGAATTCTACGTTCAGCGTATTCCGCAGTGGCTTAAAGACAATCCTCGAGGCAACTACCGAGGTGCTCTCGAACTTGGCGCAAGTATCATAGAATGTGACAGTGCCTTTTCAGAAGGTATTCACCCTGCTGATTACATTCGAGACGTTAGACAACCAGAGGTAAATTGCCTGGTGATCCCCGAAGGTGGGCGCTCTTACCTCTCAGAAGAAGGCATTAAAGGGTTAGCGAGCGAATTACTCACCTGGACTCGCTACCGCCCAAATCAAAAGTTTGCTATCGCCCTTCCCTCTGGCACTGGCACCACAGCGTTCTATCTACACAAACACCTCAAGCAACACGATATCCCTGTACTCACCTGCGCCTGTGTGGGCGGCAGCGAGTATCTTCAGACTCAGTGGCAAGAGCTAGGTGGCAAGCACTTTCCTACCGTCTTGTCTGCGAACTACAAGCATCACTTTGGCAAGCTGTATGAAAGTGAATTTCGAATTTGGCAAAAACTAGAGAAAATCACCAACGTTGAGTTTGACCTTTTGTATGACCCTTACATGTGGAATTGCCTACTACCATGGATGGATGAGAATCCAGACATCAATGTACTGTATGTTCACCAAGGTGGCATTTTAGGCAATGAAACTATGCTGCCTAGATACTTACGCAAGTTCGACGTCCAACCCGCTTAAAGAGTCGTGAGATAGGTCGCATATTCGCAATAATATCGCGACCTATTCACACTAATCCCGCGACCTTTCCTCGCAATTTGTTACATTTAGCGCGTTTATCACTCTTTTGGCGTGGAGCGCACAATGAGAACCTCAATCAAACCAATTTCACTGGCCGTTTTAGGTGGCATGCTAGCAATGGCAGGCCCTGTTATGGCAGACACAATCAAGCTTCGTATTATCGAAACGACCGACATTCATACCAATGTAATGGACTATGACTACTACAAAGATTCTCCATCACAAAAAATCGGTCTAACACGTGCAGCGACTCTAGTAAAAGAAGCGCGCGCCGAAGTAAGCAACAGTGTGTTGGTTGATAATGGTGACCTGATCCAAGGCAGCCCAATGGGCGACTACATGGCTTCAAAAGGCATTAAAATGGGTGAAGTACACCCTGTCTACAAAGCCATGAACCAGCTTGATTACGATGTCGGTAACATCGGCAACCACGAATTCAACTACGGCCTTGAGTTTCTATTCGAAACTATCAACGATGCTGAATTCCCTTACATCAGTGCCAACGTGTTTGACAAAAAAACCGGCGAGCATCTGTTTAAGCCATACATCATCAAAGAGCATACCTTTACTGACGTAGACGGCGAGTCTCACAAGGTAAAAGTGGGCTACATCGGCTTCGTACCACCTCAAATCATGGTATGGGACAAGAAGAACCTAGAAGGTCGTGTTTACGCTGAAGACATCAAAGAAACCGCTGAGAAGATGGTTCCACAGATGAAGAAAGAAGGCGCTGATATCATTGTCGCGATCCCTCACTCTGGTGTATCACAAGACCCGTACAAACAAGGGGCAGAAAACTCCACATACTACCTATCAGAAGTGGAAGGTATTGATGCCATCGCCTTTGGTCACTCTCACGCGGTATTCCCAGGTAAAGGCTTTGATAACATCCAAGGCATCGATAACGAAAAAGGCACAATCAATGGCGTAACCGCTGTAATGCCAGGTCGTTGGGGCAGCCACGTGGGTGTTATGGACCTGACTTTGGCACAAGAAGATGGTAAATGGGTAGTAGCTGACGGCCAATCTGAAGCGCGTCCAATCTTTGATACCGCGAACAACAAGTCTTTGGCAGAACCTGATGCTGGCATTGTTAAAGCACTAGAAGAAGATCATAAAGGCACACGTGAGTTTGTTAACCAACCTATTGGTAAAGCCAACGATGTAATGTACAGCTTCCTTGCACTTGTGCAGGACGATCCCACTATTCAGATCGTTAACCTTGCACAAAAGGATTACGTTGAGCGTTTCATCCAAGGTGACCCAGACCTAGATGGTATCCCTGTACTTGCTGCCGCCGCGCCGTTTAAAGTTGGCGGACGTAAGAATGATCCGGCTAACTTCACCGAGGTGGAATCCGGTCAGCTGACATTCCGTAACGCGGCTGATCTATACCTGTATCCAAATACCCTAGTGGCACTTAAGGTCACCGGTAACGAAGTAAAAGAATGGCTAGAATGTAGTGCTGGTCAGTTCAACCAAATTGATGTGAACAGCACCGAGCCTCAAGGTCTTATCGACTGGGACAACTTCAGAACCTACAACTTTGATGTGATTGATGGTGTTGAGTACCAAATCGATGTGACTCAACCGCCTAAATACGATGCTGGCTGTAAGGTAATCAACCCTGAGTCTGAGCGTATTGTTGGCCTTACCTACCAAGGTAAAGCAATCGATATGAAGCAAGACTTCATCATCGCCACCAACAACTACCGTGCCTACAGCAACAGCTTCCCAGGTACCGGCCCTGACTTCATCGCATTCGACTCACCTGATGAAAACCGCACTATCGTTGCGAACTACATCTCACAAGTAAGTGCAGACAAAGGTGAAGTCACCCCAAGCGCAGACAACAACTGGCGCTTTGCTCCAGTGAAGACCGACACCAAACTGGATGTACGCTTTGAAACCTCACCAAGTGAGAAAGCAGCGCAGTTTATTAAAGACAAGGGTCAATACCCAATGAAGCAAGTCGCGACAGACGAAAGCGGCTTTGCTCTGTATCAGATTGATTTGACCAAGTAACTTACCGCAAAGAAAAACCCCGGACAGCGCAGCTATCCGGGGTTTTATTGTTTCTATAAATCACAATCGACGATCCTCGTCATTACCCCGAACACACGCACCATTGGCCCACACACACTCGTCAAGCCATGCCGCACGGGTAAGGGTACCATTGTCCCCCACACTCGTCATTGCCGAGTGCTCTTATCGGCAATCTCTTACTACGCACACTAACTCCCTTTGGGACAGATTTCGCTGGACCAGATTCCGGCTAAGAGACCGCCGGAATGACGAGGGCGGCGCATGAGGTATATGCATTATGCGGATTTCGAATTACGGATTACGCCTTCCGTCTAAAACATTGCTCGAATGACAACTACTTTAACCAACACACGCGTCATTACCCCCCACACTCGTCATTGCCGAGTGCTCCTATCGGCAATCTTTTGGCTAAACGAACCTAGATTTCACAGAGCCAGATTCCGCTTGGCCAGATTCCGGCTAAAACACTGCCGGAATGACGAGTCTGTATGTACGGCTATTGTTGAACATACATCCTTCATTGCCATCTATTCACATGCCATTGCCATGCACATACGCACCATTGTCCCCCACTCTCGTCATTGCCGAGTGCTCTTATCGGCAATCTCTTACTACGCACACTAACTCCCTTTGAGCTACCCTCCCTAATCGTCATGCCGGAATGACGGTTGTGTCGAACATAGTCAATGGCATACCCGCGTTTACCTCTCCAACACCCTCTCAATCTCAGTCAAACTACTTGGATCATCAATCGTTGATGGCACCACGTACTGCTCGCCATCGGCAATTTGGCGAATCACGCGACGCAAGATTTTACCGGAACGGGTTTTAGGTAACCTATCCACCACCAGCGCTTGGTCAAAGCACGCTACAGCGCCGATCTCTGCTCTAACCTTGCCCACTAACTCAGAAGCAAGGGTGGCGTCTTCCATAGATACACCGTCTTTAAGCACAACTAAGCCCAGCGGTTTCTGACCCTTAAGGTCATCATGGATACCCACAACAGCACATTCCGCTATGGCTGGATGGCCACCAACCACCTCTTCCATCTCACCAGTCGACAATCTGTGTCCAGCGACGTTAATCACATCATCAATACGACCCATGATGAACAGGTAGCCATCTTCATCCATGTAGCCGCCATCACCTGACAGGTAATACCCATCAAAATGACTCAGATACCCAGATTGGAACCTATCGTGATTCCGCCATACCGTTGGCAAGCAACCTGGAGGTAGCGGGCGTTTTAGGGTTACGTAGCCTTGCTGATTAGCGCTCGCTTTATCTCCCGATTCATCCAAAATTTCCACTTGATAACCCGGAACAGGTACGGTTGCCGACCCTGGCTTTACTGGCATCATTTCAATGCCCGTTAAATTGGCGGCGATTGCCCAGCCGGTTTCTGTTTGCCACCAGTGGTCGATAACCGGCTTACTGGTCATCTGCGTCACCCACTCCAGCGTTGGTGGATCTAGCCTTTCACCCGCCATGAAGATAGTATCAAGCTTGCTAAGGTCATATTTTGCTAGCTCAACCCCTTGCGGGTCTTCTTTCTTGATGGCCCTAAATGCCGTTGGAGCCGAGAATATCGCCTGCACCTCATACTCCTCGCACACTCGCCAAAATGCACCGGGATCTGGTGTTCTTACTGGCTTGCCCTCAAATAACAAAGTGGTGCAGCCATGGATTAAGGGCGCATACACAATATACGAGTGACCTACTACCCAGCCCACATCAGATGCGGCCCAAAAAACTCTGTCTTGGTCAATATTGTAGATACTGCTCATCGAATACTTCATCGCAACCGCATGTCCGCCATTATCGCGAACCACACCCTTAGGTTTACCTGTGGTGCCTGAGGTATACAAAATGTATAACGGGTCAGTCGCTTTAACAGGAACACACTCATGAGGCTTTGCAGCAAATACCGCTGTTTGCCAATCAACATCGCGCTCGTGACCAAGCTCTGCCAACGCTTGCGGGCGCTGGAATACCACTACATTTGAAGGCTTCCAGCGACTATCCATGATCGCCTTGTCCACCAAGGGCTTATACTCCAGTACCTTGTTCACTTCGATGCCACACGAAGCGGTCAAAACCACCTTTGGCTCAGCATCCTCGATACGCACGGCTAACTCATTAGGCGCAAACCCGCCGAACACCACAGAATGAATAGCGCCCAATCTGGCACAAGCGAGCATTGCCATCGCAGCCTCAGGGATCATTGGCATGTAAATCACCACGCGATCCCCCTTTTCCACACCAAGATTGCTGAGCATCCCTGCCACTTTCGCAACCTCATCGCGCAGCTCAACATAGGAATAACGCTTTTTGGTGCCCGTGACTGGCGAATCATAAATCAGCGCCGTGTTGTTGGCTCGGCCATTGGCAACGTGGTAATCCAGCGCAAGCCAACAGGTATTCAGCTCGCCGTCAGCAAACCAGCGCTCAATGCCATTTTCATCATCAGATAAGATCTGAGTAGGAAACGTAAACCAATCTATCTGCTGAGCCTGTTCTTTCCAAAACTGCTGAGGATTAGTCGCAGCATTGTTATATTCATCCTGATAGTTCGACATAGCCTGTCTCCAATTAGTTGATGACCAACAGATTCATGAACTCTTGAACTGGGGTTTGCTCTAAGCGGTTGGCATCCTTACATAGCGCAAAGACTTTCTGACAGCTTGCTTCTGGGTAACGTGTACGTAGGTTGCTCAAATACTTCTGTTCTAGAACAGGAATGCCCTCTTCTCTGCGGCGACGGTGACCAATTGGGTATTCAACCTCAACTTTTTGAGTTGAACTTCCATCTTTAAAGAACACCTGAATGGCGTTGGCAATAGAACGCTTCTCAGGATCGAGATACTCATGGGTATATCGAGTATCTTCGACAATACTCATCTTATTACGAAGATCATCGATGCGTTTATCGCCTTTGTGGAAGCCGTCTTCATAATGTTCAGCAATCAGGTCGCCGTGAATCAAGGGGACAGCAATCATGTATTGCAGGCAGTGGTCTCGGTCTGCCGGGTTTGCCAGTTCACCCACCTTAGAGATAATGCGAATCGCCGATTCATGAGTGGTCACCTCAATACGCTCAATCTCATCAAGGCGCTCTTTTACCTCGCTGTGCAAGGTCACCGCGGCCTCTACAGCCGTTTGTGAGTGGAACTCAGCAGGGAAAGAGATCTTAAATAGAACGTTTTCCATCACGTAGCTGTTAAACGGTTGGTTCACCTTAAACTGCTCACCCTTAAACAGAACATCGAAGTAACCCCACCCCGGCGCAGATAACACGGTGGGAATGCCCATCTCACCCTTCATGGTGATCATCGCAAGACGCACTGCACGCGAGGTGGCGTCACCCGCAGCCCAAGACTTACGCGAGCCTGCATTAGGCGCGTGACGATAGGTACGCAATGCTCCGCCATCCGCCCAAGCATGGGACAATGCATCAATCACTTGGTCGCGATTACCGCCCAGCATTTTAGTTACCACTGCCGTTGAAGCAACACGCACCAAAAGGACGTGGTCTAGCCCCACTCGGTTAAAGCTATTCTCTAGCGCCAGAACGCCCTGGATCTCGTGGGCTTTGATCATTGCCGTTAGCACATCGCGCATGGTCAAAGGCGCTTTGCCCTCAGATACCGCTACTTGGCTTAAATAATCCGCCACCGCCAATATTGCACCCAGGTTATCCGATGGATGGCCCCATTCAGCCGCGAGCCATGTATCGTTAAAATCAAGCCAGCGCACAATACAGCCAATATTAAAGGCGGCGGTAATTGGGTCTAGCACATGAGAAGTACCCGGTACGCGCGCACCATTGGCAACCTGCATACCTGGCACCACTGCGCCTAAATGCTTGGTACACTCAGGGAAGCGAAGCGCAAGCAAGCCACAACCAATGGTATCCATTAAGCAGTTTCGCGCAGTATCGTAGGCTTCGCTGGATTCAATTTCAGTGTTCATTACATAGTCGGCAATGGTGACTAACAGTTCATCAGGGGCTTGGCGTTCATTAATATCTACATTGTTGCTCATAATAAATTCCTTTTATTTACGCTTCTCAATAGGTAACCAGTCTTGATGCTCAGGGCCGGTGTAATCTGCACTTGGTCTAATGATTCGGTTATTCTCTCGCTGCTCGTAAACGTGCGCCGCCCAACCCGTCAATCGACTGATCACAAAGATTGGCGTGAATAGCTTGGTAGGAATATCCATAAAGTGATAGGCCGAGGCATGGAAGAAATCGGCATTGCAGAACAAGCCTTTCTCTCGCTTCATGACCGATTCAACGCGCTCTGAAACAGCATAAAGGCGGGTATCACCCACTGATTCAGACAATACCTTTGACCAGTGCTTAATCAGTGCATTTCGTGGGTCTGACTCGCGATAAACCGCATGACCAAAGCCCATGATCTTGTCTTTTGCTTCTAGCATTTTCAGGATCTTCTGTTCTGCTTCTTCAGCACTTTTCCAATCTTGAATCATCTCCATCGCCGCTTCATTTGCCCCGCCATGCAGAGGACCACGCAAAGTACCAATGGCAGCCGTAATACAAGAGTGAATATCTGAAAGGGTTGAAGCGCAGACGCGAGCGGCAAACGTTGAGGCATTGAATTCATGCTCTGCATACAAAATTAACGAGCAGTGCATTACTTGCTTATGAAGCTCTGAGGGGGATGTATCTGTGAGCAATTTTAAGAAGTAACCACCAATACAAGACTCAGACTGATCTTCGGTATCCACTCGCACGCCATCATGGCTAAAGCGATACCAATAACAAATCATGGCCGGAAACAGTGCTAACATTCTTTCTGTAGCTTGCTGTTGCTGTGAGAAATCTTGCTCTTGTTCAAGGTTACCCAATACCGAACAACCGGTTCGCATTACGTCCATTGGGTGCGCCGTTGCCGGAATAAGCTCAAGGGCTTTCTTTAACGCATCCGGCAGACCGCGCTGCGCCACTAAGGCTGTTTTGTACTGATCAAGCTCGGTTTGGTTAGGCAGATGTCCGCGCAATAGTAGATGCGCTACCTCTTCAAATTCCGCATGCTTGGCTAGATCTGAAATATCGTACCCTCGATAGGTAAGCCCCGTACCCGATTTACCCACGGTACATAATGAGGTAACACCGGCCGATTGGCCTCGCAGTCCTGCGCCTCCAATTGGCGCGGTAGTTGTTAATGGCATAATCACTCCTTGTATCCCGTCTGCGCAGTTACTGCTGTTCTATCTATACGCGTTTCAGGCTTTTCATTAATCCGATATCACGATTGGCGAAATAGCTTATCCAGTTTGTCTTCAAAGTCGTGATAATTTAGGTAGTCATACAGCTCCGCTCGTGTCTGCATATCCCCAAGCAGGGCTTCTTGATTGCGTTGTTCTAATAAGTGCATATAGGTCATTTCTGCGGCTTTATTCATAGCGCGGAACGCCGACAATGGATAAAGCACCACGTCCACACCCACCTGTGCTAATTCGTCGCAGTTATACAGCGGCGTTTGGCCAAACTCAGTGATGTTGGCCAAGATAGGCACTGCCTTTCCCGTTGCTGACTGCAGAGCCTTAGAGAAGGCTTGATACTGACCCAGTTCATTCATGGCCTCAGGGAAGATCATGTCTGCCCCCGCTTCAACACAGGCAATGGCACGCTCAATGGCTTTATCCATGCCCTCTACCGCCAATGCATCGGTGCGCGCCATAATCACAAAGTCAGGATCGATTCGCGCATCAACGCAGGCTTTAACCCTATCCACCATCTCTTGCTGAGTAACGATTTCCTTGTTTGGACGATGCCCACAACGCTTCTGTGCCACCTGATCTTCAATGTGCACCGCGCCTGCACCGGCTTTTTCTATGGACTTAATGCAGCGGGCAATATTAAACGCACCACCAAACCCCGTATCTATGTCCACCAGCAAGGGTAAGTCACAGGCATTGGTCACACGCTCCACATCCACCAGCACATCATTAAGGTCGGTAATGCCCAAATCCGGTAAACCGTAAGACGCGTTAGCAATACCGCCACCCGACAGATAAATCGCTTGATGCCCTACCTGCTTTGCCATCAACGCACAATAAGCATTAATGGTGCCGACGATTTGTAATGGGTGGTTGTCCGCCACCGCCTGTCTAAACTTCTTTCCTTGGCTCATTATTTTGTCCTCAATGGATCAATCAATTTCAGATTCGAGTAGACGACGGCTACCTGAGATATGACGACGCATCAGTATCTCAGCCAGTTCCTCATCGCGGTTTCGAATCGCTTCTAAGATAAATTGGTGTTCTAGTAGAGCTTTGTGCGGATCGTTGTGTCTTCTCGGAGACTGATAACGATACATTCGAATTAAGTGATACAGCTCGCCGCACAACAGCTTTATCAAATGCGAGTTACGGCTGGCGTGAATGATCTGATGATGGAAATCGAAATCTCCTTGCTGCAGGGCATAGGACTCTCCATCTCGGTTGGCAAGATGATCGCCGTGGGCTTCAAGCAGCAGCGTTAATCTCTCTAACTCTGGCTCGGTAATGTGCTTGGCTGCCAACCTTGCAGCCATACCTTCTAAAGACTCGCGAACACAATACAGTTCCACCAAGTGCTGTTTAGACACGCTAATGACTCGAGCGCCAACATGCGGGATGCGCTCAATCAGCCCCACCCCCTCTAAACGCATCAAGGCTTCACGCAATGGTCCGCGGCTCACTTCAAAGCGTTTCGCAAGCTCTGGTTCTGAGATCTTACTGCCCTCAGCTAAATCACCACTGACCACGGCTTCGATAAGAAACTCGGTAAGATTCTCGGATTTGGTTGAGTCTTTTACTAACTGGGGAATATTCATTTCCACTTCACATTGTCGACAATCTGTAATTTATGGTTAAAAAATAGGCTCATTAATCACTAAATACAATCAAATTGTTTACAATTTAGACTAAAGGCTAATACGAAGCGCTTAGCAATACGGGTTAGATCACGCTTTTTTGAGAGAAGGAAGAGGTTGTTGAACTGAATGTGGGATTTGACTAAAAAATGGACACAGGCAGACGCATAATACCAATCACACTAAGTAAGTGATCAGAAATAGCGTAGGAAAAATTCTCGATTGAGTTCGCTCTTTTTCCAAAGCCTTGTGTTAATGCCTTTATATTTTGTTGTCCGAGTTACACAGATCGCCAAAGACATCTTCATCACAATGACAAGATGGTTATAAACTGGGGAGCAGCTATCCACCAAACGAATGTACTCATTCTTAGATGAATACTTTTATGAGGATATAATTTGTGTGTTAATTAATTGTTCGAATATTATCACTAGGCATTACAAGTGAATAAATAGATCTATCTAAAAGATGAAGAAATCCATTCAAACTTGCCTTTACTCTCAATATATAGCTTTTGCTGACGCTGATTCTTATATTTGTTAGGCATAATATTGCACACATGCCTATTTTTATATCCATCGGCACTGTAAGGATTTGTTGTATATATCTCCCCTTCTGAACCTTGCCATAGATCGAACCCTGCAAAATCCTTGCGGTGCAGTTTGATTAAGGCATTCTGTGCGAGCTTGACTTCAGATTTACTATTATTAAATCTAGGGACATCGGGTATATACATATTTTTCTTTATCTAAAACTTTCAGGCATAACGACATCATTCCATACAACGTAAATAGCAACTAATGACATAGGTCTCTATCTGTTATGTCGAATTTGCTATATCACTCTTATGGGGCAACAGCAAAGGGATTCAGAGCAAGCCCTAAATCCCTATTTTCATCTCTTAGGTTCAGCTTAAAGGCTTACCACCAAGCCTCAAACATTGCACCTACAGTCAAGGTATCTTCGTCACGAGTGGCCAACGTGCCATCGTCGTTACGTACAGTGTACTCATTGTCTGAGTTACCGTAAGTTGCGTAGAAACGTAGCATTGGACGTGCTGTACCCATATCACCGAACGAGATGTTCTGAGAAATAGTTGTCTTCCAAGACGTGTTCTTAGCGTCGATGTCATCGAAATCAACTACGTTGTAGCCACCCTCTAACCATGTTGAGTGAGTGTTGTTCCACGCGTACGTTGGACGAACAATAACGTTATAGTTCACACGATCGTCGATGTCCTTGCCTTCAAGAGACTGGTATGCCGTCTGGTACTCTAAACCAATTTGGTTAGTTACAGAGTAAGTACCATCCAAACTCACTAGCATTGCTTCTTGATCTTTCGCCAAATCGAACACGCTGTCTTTTGCGTTATCTGAGTAACGAACGACTAGGTTCTGGCCAAACATGCTCAACTGAGTTGCAAGTTGGTATGCCGTGTTAGCTGTATCGCCTGTATCGTTATCTTCAACAGAGTCTGATGAGAAACCGTAGTTAGCGAAGAAGCTAAGATCAGCAGGCCCAAAGTTTATGCTGTGCAATTTAGAGGTAACGGCGTAGCGACCGTTGTCACCCGGGCTGCCGTTGCCATCAGCTTGTGCAACAACCGATAAATCAAAGCCAACATTGCCACCTAGGCCAAGGTTATAGAAACCAGCACCTTGACCATCGTGATTCATCCAGAAGTAGTCATTTAGGCCAATTTGAGGACGCTGGTTGAAGTCGCGACCTGCCCAAAGGTAAAGATCTGGCTGAGCATCAAACAGGTTTGAAACACCGGCATAGAACTTCTTCAGGCCCACGTCATCGCCCCAATGCTCAAGCATTACTGCCACATTCCAGATAGCGCCTTCATCATTCTCAAATATTTTAGCAAACTGGAATTCACCGCCATTGCCTTCGTTGCCTAAGCGACCAGTAGCGTTGCCGTTTAGGGCACCGTCAGAATTCACGTATTTAGCGTCGTCTGTTTCAAACGCCGAGCCGTAGCGAGCGTAACCAGAGAACACAACACCTAGCGGTACGTCTAGTTCTGCTGGCAAAATTGCAGGCTGTTGATCATCAAAGTAATCAAGAGTAACCGCTTTCTCTTCCAGAGCTGATAAGCGTTGTTGTAGTTCTTCAATTTCAGAGTTTGCCAATGCTGGCGCTGCACCTAAAACGGCAGCAACCGATAAAGACAATGGTAAAAACTTAAACTGTTTCATGTATATTCCTCAGACCAAAAATAAAGTTAGAATTATGATTTGTTTTCGTTGGAGGAGATTACAGCCAATTTAAAAACCTGAATATGAATAACAGAAATTCACCTAGCGTTTATCAGAAAATAATAAGCAATGAGTAAGTAATAGTTGAACTCAATTAAGTAACGGCATAAATAAACCGCACAGCATGAACATAAACAACTGATATTAATGTAAAAAATTATTTGTATTTAGATATAAGTTTCCAGTTTTTAACATATAAAACCGGCGTGCGCCGTAATTATTTAAAACACCATGAATTACAGTTATTCTTTTTTGATTAATCTGAAATAACAATCAACACTTGAACCATTAATTCTTAACCTTATTTTAACCAACTACTAGAATATCAATAACGCAATATGGAAAATCGTCAATATTTGCATTTCTTCAAGCATAGATTTCAGCATGTGAATCACACTTTAAAATGATTTATCACAAGTCATTGAACGTCAGTTAAGAGGATACTGATTAACTAAAGCACATAAGAGGTGAATGAAAGAATGTTATGTGTCCTCAGAAGTGTAACACCTATCTAAGTGGTTAATATTCATGTATTTAAAGGTGAACTAAACTAAAGTTCAATTCTTCTAGAGTTAGTGCTTTCTGTTATGAATGCAATCTAGCAGGAGTGATGTTGCCAAACTCATTTATGCCCCTTTCCGTAGTTGCGTCGCTATTCATCTCAATTCATCACTAAATAATGAATTCATCATTTGATGATGAAAAATGATGAAAATTGGTCATGTTTTTCTCAGAACACGCAGATATTCAGAAATAGTTGAAGGACGGGTTAACTCAGAATTGTCCAAACGTTTTACGACACTTGTAATCAGGCTCGCTCGGGGACAATAGCGCCTTAGATTGATTGCTCTAAAACGTTTATGCCCCATTGTGGTTCAGAGTAAATACTCATTCAAATCATGTTAAAGTGAATTTGCACTACAACAAGTAATGCGAAATCTACTCATTTAGGGCTTATACATCTCTTAGTAACCTAAATACCTTGTTTTTCTGATAAGGTATTGATTAGTAATTGAGTCAACCTGTGAAAGACGGCATGATGTGAGAGTGAAAAGCGACTGCTTGCCGTCTAATTAGCGTTATGTGAATTAGGAGTTCAATTTGAGTGAATTAGGTTTTGATACGGTATACAGGTATAGATCTGTATCAGTAGATACTTTAATGGAAATCTCAACTGCATCTTTTTTTGCATCAAAACCTGAGTTTTTTAACGACCCTTTCGACTGTGGCCTCCAATGGTTAGAGAGCAGTGATGAAGAACTCCGTGAGCATTTACTTTACTTAGATAAAGATGTAAATGAAGAACAACTTAATGAACTGCGTGACGTGAGTTTGTCTTTTCAAAAAACAGTTTCAGACGAAATTTCTAATCTGGGTGTGACTTGCTTTACTACTGACCCTTTACAACCATTAATGTGGGCACATTATGCAGACTGCCATAGAGGGCTTTGCATCGGTTATGCTCGTGAGGGTATCCTAGCGAATGAGAAGCATTTTAAATCAGTAAAGTATGATAGGCCGAAAAAAGTTACTTTGAACGCAATACAACTATTTAGAGATAGCTTGGAATCTTTAAGCCAAGCTCTAGACAATATTGTATTTCGAAAACTCCCCGAGTGGTCGTATGAAAACGAATGGCGCCTCATGGTGATGCGTCCAGAAGATCGTGTAATATCGCTAAATTCCACCGTTGAATCTGTTACTTTTGGTCTTAAGTGCCCATTAAAGGATATTAACCAAGTATTAAACATACTCCGTCTGCACTACTTCACCGGCATTACTAAATTCTACAAAGTGGTGATCGACGAAAACGGTGATTTAACTCGTAAGAGTATAGAGATCCCTAAAAAAGAATTCACATAACAAGCAATTTAAGCAGACTGCCAACGCATGGCATTTTCAACTCAGTTTAGCCTTAGTGATTACGGCGGTAAGTTTGAGTATATTTGTTGCGTTGTCAGCTACTTAATCGGGCGTTATACCTATTGGAGATACAGTGGAAAATTTTATTAAAGCGAACTTAATTCGTTCGGACCTAGTCGAGATAGATCGTCAGCTATCCGAGGGCTTCCGTCATGATATGTCTACGATGTTATTGGTCAAACAAGCATTTTTAACGATAACGAACTTGGTAGACTTTGAGCTTACGATTAGACGTCTTTATAAAAAACACCCGCAACTTTCTGCAAAATACAAAAATAATGCTAAAAACTATGACTTCTCAAAGTATTTAAGAAATAAGTTTGTTGGTCATATTAAACCTGAGTTAATTACGAAAGCCATAGAGTGGAAGCCTGAGTTGCGCTATTCACTTAACTCTGTTGACGACCAAAAAATGATGTACGTGTTTAATTTGTTCGTTCTAGAAACAGCAATCAATTCTTATGTCGCACAAGATGGTAAGCATAAAGTTTTCGAAAGCGAGACAGACCTAGTTTACCCACCAGATTTTAAACGATTTCTGATGTATCTAGAGACAACAATACGTTCAGCAATGCAATTTTTAGATGAGCTTTGCGCAGCTCTTGGTGAAGCTATTGAAAAACCAATACCTCAGGAGCAGAAGCTGGAGTATTGGCAAAAAGCTGGTGAAACAAAATTTGATTTTATAAAAAAATAGGTATAACAAACGACTACGGCACGGTTTGCCTTACTCGAAGTAATCTGTAAATACCTAAATTAGCAGATTCACTAACACGGAAATGTCCAGAAACGTTTTACGACACTTGTAATCAGGCTTGTGATCAGGCTCGTTCGGGAACAAAGCACCTCAAACTCTTCTCGCACCTCCTTTAAAGCAAGCATTCAAGTTTACGTTGAACAACTGCGCAGCTTTTCTCAAAAGTGTGACAAAGCCATTGATATAAGGTGATCTGTTTTCCAAAAGGCGTTATATAGCAATAGTTGTGATGAGCCATTAGCCATACTCCTATTCATGAAGGAGGGTTCGTCATGGATATAAAAATTCGCTGTCGGGTATGTGGAAATCAAGATGAATGGTTCATTGGAGAAAGTATTTATATTTGTATATGCGGAAATATTATATTTTTGGCTTAAATTTTTTGATCATTTTGTAATGTAGGGTTGAAATCAAACCACCTCTGTATCGAGGATATTATGAAGGTGTTTGAGTGCATCGGCTCTAGGTTAAAGCAACCGGCTTTGGCATGTTATCGAACAACACGATGTAGTATCCGTCATTTTTGTATGCACCAACTATGTAATGTTCAGGCGGCATATCGTACCAAAGCCCAGTCTCACCATCGGTTGGCGACCACCCCTTTATATGTACAAGCTTGACTCTTTGGAGACCATCGCACTCTTTGATGTCAATAGAGCCTTTGTAAGGCGCGAATTTCTGATCACCATTTTTCAGCAGAGCAGGGATCGTATTTCCTGAAATAAGATTACCGAGCCTGTCAGGCGTAATGCTTGGATAAAGCGTCACGAATCTGTAATTGTGCTTGTATCTGATCGATGACATAAAATATTATTCCGAAATAACTCTGCTACACTGTATGTAAACACAGTGTAGCAGGTAGGGGGGATGGTAAATGCATACAGATACAGCTAACGTCGTAGCGTTCGACTGGGATTGTGTAAAAATGCGGAATGTTGAGTGGCTACATGAGAACGAAAATGTCTATCTAGTGTCTGTATCGAATGACGTTCTCAAGCTACCTGTGATCGAGAACCGTAGGGTTGGTACTGTTGTCCCGTTATTCGGTCAATCGGCCGATTTTTTCATCATTAGTGAACTTTCTCGCATCATTACTGACTGCAAGCTAACAAATAGCCTTCTTCCTGTTTTTCACGTTGTTACACAAGATAAATCGCTCTCATTGGGCGCAAAATATCTATGTAGCAACAACAAAGCCCAATGTCATATTCATACAGATCTGAGGGGACTGGCGCTCCATCTTTAGATGTGTGAAGGAGAATTGACATGCAAGATTTTGAGTATCTTCTTGTTGCTAAAGCAGCATCACTTGATGTGAAAGTTGAAGCAATAAAAGCGGCAATAGCTACGAAGATTGTTGAGAATGCTGAGTTTGATTACGACGATGCGTTTTCAATCATGATGAGTCTGAAAGCGGAGGACTTACAATAACTATGATTTTTCATCACGCAATTTCACGCAAGTTGCGTGATGATTAACTGTAATCATTAACATGTTGGCTTTACTCTATCTGCATGCCACACAGCAGCCCCAAACCCATCGCCTTCCTTGAAAGCTCTATCATTCAGGGTAAACGCTTTAAGCACCTTATCACACCTGTCAAACTCAGAGTCATTAAGCTTTATGTACCTCAGTCGAGCGAGAGTAAAACGAAGTTGAGCGAATGGAATTGGGTCATATGTGTAGCTAGCCTGATTGTAGTAGTAACCCTGTGAATTTCTTACCCCGTCCTCCGCAGTTGCGACTTTTAAATACCTAGCATCAATTTTGAAATTATCACCATGTCGAGTGAATTCTGGAGATTCACTGCTTTTGTGAGAGTGCTTGTATTTATTGTGCTCAAGTCTAGATTCAATTGATTTAGTTATCTCCTTGCTTTCTTTGCTATCGTATATATTCATGGCGTTTTCTCTGGAAATGTGACTGTTTAAGTATAGCGAAACATACGTTTATCATCTTCAAGAATCAGATAGTTACATCAACTAGATTTGATGTGGGACGGGGGCCGTACATAGGAAGAAATTGCAACAACTGCTCAAATGATCTATACACCAAAGAACTATTAAATCTTTGAGAGCCTCATGGTTTCAAACACCCCTCATCGCAAACACGGGTCTAAGAAAGACTTTTGGCTTAAACTTGGCATTGAAGATGCTATAGCTGATGCAGTACACAAAGGCTTCGAACCCAGTGTGTACCAGAACATCATTGAAAGAACACGATTGTCACAAATTGAATTTCATAATGTAACCCTCATACCTCCGAGCACCATTAAGCGCAGGTTGAAAAATAATGAACGCTTCACAACGCAAGAAAGTGATGCCATCTATCGTTTAGCTATGATCATAAAGCTCACTACGGAACTATTTGATGATGAAAATCAAGCTCTTGAGTGGATACGCGAGGGAGTTTACTTCTTGGGTGGGAAAAGACCTCTGGATATGGTCTCAACCTCGGTCGATTTTGAAGTGGTTAAGAGCTTAATTGGGCGAATTGAGCATGGCGATTTCTCATTGTGATACTGTATCGATTAACACAGAAAGTTTGCAGAATTGCCATACAGATAAACAGCCTCTAGCTGTACTAACTTATACCCAATCTGATACTTTACAATGTAACTTTCGACCTTAACTGACACTTGATATCAAGTCTATCTGACTCGTTTCCGTCCAGTAACGTGTTGCATATCACGGTGCGCATAAAAAATTCCAATTCTCATAGCGAAGCATAGAATCGCCTCTTATACTGTTTTTATATACAGTAATCAAAGGTTGCTATGCTCTGTATCAAATCCACTTCTGACTTTGAGATAGAAAGTGTCAAATATCCTAACTTCCCTTTATTAACGTGGGAGACTGATAATCCAGAGTTAGGGATTGAATCTGGAAACCTTTGTGTAGAGGCAATGCAGTTCTTGATCTATGAGTGCTTAAAACGAGGTCGAGTGAATAGCGAGAACACTTGGTGGACGTATGGCAATCATCTAGCTCAGTTCCTGACATTCTGTGAGCAGAACAGTTTGGATTGGCGAGACATTTCCGAAAGCAGTGAAGACGAAATGTTAGTCAGTGCCTATCGTGACCTTTGTGTTGGCGAGTTTGGTATTTCAGTCAATTCAACCAATCAGCATTTAAGGACGATAGTGCGTTTCTACTCCTATGGTGTTGGCAAGTGGTTTAAATCATTGCCTTACTCTCTAGAATCCGTTTCAGTGAATAAAGGACAGCAGTTTTTAGCTCATACCGAAAGAAACGGTGGTAAGAAGTACAGCTCTGATTTGATGATGAAAACCTTTGAGAAGAAAGCTCAGTTTTTATCTGCAATTGAAGTTCAAGAACTGTTGTCTGCGATTGAAAATCCAACCTTGAAGCTCATGGTTCGTTTATGCCTACAGACAGGCATTAGACGTAAAGAGCTGTTGCTGTTCCCATTGCATGCAATACGAAAACCAATTGGAAATCGAGCTTATTACGAGGTTAACATCTCACGAACTAAAGGTGAGAAAGAGCGCAAGGTACACATCCCGACACGATTAATGGAAGACTTGTGGCGTTATGTTAATGAGGCTCGTTTTCAGAAACAACAAGAGTCAGAAGTGGTATCTGATTGCTTGTTTTTAACGTCTGATGGTCAAGAGTGGACTTCTCAAGGTTCTGCTTTTGGAAAGGCTCTCAAGTCGCTCAATTTACCCTTTCACGTATCACCACACATGCTAAGACATACTTACGCTACGCACATACTGAAAGGAATGTTGGAGCATAAAAGCAGTAAGTTTGAACCCTTGATGTACCTACAAGCTCGGCTTGGGCATTCAAGTATCACAACCACAATGAAGTATTTACACTTGGTTAATGATTTAGTCGATGACTTTTCGATTGAGTATCAGCAACAAATTGATGCGATTGCGTAGGTAATGTATGGCTAGACAACGAAAAAACCTGACAGTAAACAAAGACAAACTCAAGAAAACCTCTGTCGTTGAACCAACAATTGACGCTACTCAAAGCCAAGAAATTGTCCGACCAATTAACCCTGTAGTGAACTATCCAAACCTCGGCTCAAAAGGTGGGAATGGTTCTAATTTCGATTTCAGCCCGCACTATGGCAAGGGCTATGACGACATTACCAACCGAGCGTTCTACACAGCAAAAGCATTGCTGAAAAATACCGATGCTTTTACTGAGGAAACTCAACGAGGTTATTTTACACACGGTTTTGCCAGTTTTGCTGAATATCTTGAGCTGTTTGGGCATTCAGCTAGTGCGGACTTAATACAAGCGGATATTACGCCAGAGTTAATTGAGCAGTATTTGCTGCACCTTAAAGGCAGTGAGTCAGGGTATACCTCCCAAAAAACTCAATACTCGAAGCTCAAATCATTACTGACTCGCATGAAAGAAAAGGGCTATTGGTCGGCTGTAGGTGATATTGGCTTAAATGCTAAATTCTTTCCTAAGAACCCTTTTCCTCACTCAAACAAGCGTTTCAAGGGTGAGAAACCACTGACTGCCCATGAGAAAAGACAGGTAGTGGTTGCGCTCAAGCAAGCGATTAAGCCGATTTATCAAAAGACTGAACCACTTACAAGCTATGAGTTAACACTGTGCCTATTGGCTGTGGCAATTCAAACAGGCATCAATACCTCACCGCTTCTCAATATGACCACAGAGGCATTGAGTGACCATCCACTTAAAGATAACCGCAAGTTGTTAACCGTATTCAAAAAGCGAGGCAACGCAACGCAGTTACACAATTTGCGTAAATCAGAAGAACTTGAGGTTGTGCAAGGGATAAAGCTCGATGTGGCTTACTTAATTGAGGTCATCATTGAGCGCAATGCCCAAGTGCGAGGGTCTACGGATAGCAACTTGGTGTTTGTCTATGGAATTACAGGAGGGGGCAAAGGTACAAAAAGAGGTACTGCCACTTCTATTTCAAAAGATATTTTGTTGTATAACATCGGTAAATTCATCAAAGAATACGACTTAAAAGATGAAGATGGGCGGACCATGAAACTCAATGTAAGTCGTTTTCGTAAGACTTTCATCAATGGCATTTATGAACTAAGTGGTGAAAGCTTGTTGGTTGCTGCGCAGCAAGCCAAACATAGCGGAACAGGAACGCTTGACCATTACTTGCAGGCTCCTGAGCAATCAAAGCGTAACTTAGGTTTGATGGGCGAGATACGGGTTAAAGAGCTAACGTGCGCAGAGCCAAGCGTTCCTGTAGGGCATTGTAAAGACCCTAAGAATGGCGATAGAGCGCCTAAAAATGGCACGTTCTGTAATGACTTCTTAGCCTGTTTCCGTTGCAAGAGCTTCGTTATTACTGGTGATGATTTGTATAAGCTCTATAGCTTTTATTGGGCGATTATTCGAAATCGTGACGAGTTTGGTCGAAAGGACTGGAAGCGTCATTTGAGAAATGTTTTAAGAATCGTGGATGAAGAAGTTGTTCCTGCATTTACAAAGCTTGGTCAGTTACAGCGTGTTGAGGCTGAAAAAGAACGAGCAAAAACCAACCCTCACCCATACTGGCAAAATCTTAATATGTTAAAGGTGACGCAATGAGTTCAATTGAGTTGATACTAACGGAGGCTGAGTTCTTAGCTCAGCAATGCCCAAAACCAAATGACACTGTGCTTGAACAGGCCATTGTTGGCTCTTTAACGGGTATCGTGACCTACATTAAACTTGCCAATGGTGAATACCAAACGCTTTCCAGATATGAGGAGGATGAGTGGATATTCCCTGCCAGTAAAGGCACGAAAGCTACAACAGCAAATCACTTGAAACTTAACTTTGCCACTATTTCCGATGCCCAAATGAAACGCATGGCGAAGTGGGTAACATGGAGCAAAATGAAAGAGGGTTTGGCGGTTAGCTCTCAGAGCAGTTACTTGGGCAGTTTGAAAAGTTATTTTCAGTGGGTCTTAAATTCAGATACCACAGTGACACACGGACTCACGGCTTTTACGTCCAGTGCCTACGTGAAGCATGTAAACGCACTCACCTCAAAGATAAAGGGTGAAGTGAAGCCACTTGCGCCAATGACTAAAACGCATAAATTTATAGCTTTAGAATACCTGTATCTCTATTGTGAAGCGTTTGATTTTGTAAAAGAACACCCTTGGACTGAGTCAAGTGCCAGTGAGCAAGCAGGAATGGTTAGTGAGGCTTCAAAAGAAGCAAGAACTAAACCCAAAACGCCCATCATTCCAGATGATGTCTTAATCCCGTTGTGTCAGTTCACGAAATCATACTTAGACAAGGCTGACGAGATTTTGGCAGTGAGAGATAAACTTGAAGTGTTTGTGCCTACAGCAAAGTTAGCTTCAAGCCGATCAGCCCAAAAACGTAACTATCTGCAAACCATTTCTACTGAATATCAAAAACTAGACGACCTAAACGATGATTTATTCGTGTTGCGAGATAGCGGCATCTTTTGGCTACTGCTTACCACAGGTATGCGTATCCATGAAGTGTTAGGTATTAAACGTGGTGCGTATCGCTCTGAAACAAAAGACGACACCACTTTTTACTACATAGAAACGGTATCGGAGAAAACACATACAGGGTTAGCTGAATGGATTGCACCAGAGATTGCGACAAAAGCAATTGATATTCTTGGTCGGTTAAGTGCGCCACTTCAAGCACAAGTTGAGCGTGATTTGCAAAAAGCGCAAGCAAGCAATGACCATGTGGAAGTGCATCGACTTGAAGAAATCTCAGATCATATTTGCCTGTCGAAAAACCCAACTAAAGGAAATCAAATCAATCTGTTGTCAGGCATAGCTATTACAGGATTCCGATTGCCAAACCTATGCAAGCAAATAGACAGTGATTGGAATCTAGCAGCACACCAGTTTAGGCGCACTTTTGCTAATTATGCGGTGCATTCCGAGCTAGGTGATTTGAGAGCATTGAAAGACCACTTTAAGCACTGGTCTATCACCATGACAGCTTTGTATGCCTTTAATGATGAGTTGGATGCGGAATTGTTTGAAGAACTGCTCCGAGAAAAGTATCTGATTGAGGAAGAAATTAAACAAGATTGGTTTGAGTTGGATACACCGATTACTGGTGGTGATACGGCTCAGAAAATCATGCAAATTCGTGAAGATGGTGAACTGATAAAGGCTTTTGGTTCCCATGCTGCGATGGTAAAGGCTTTCACTGCCTCAATACCGATTCGGTCTGTTGGGATTGGTTGGTGTACCAATGATGATGAATGTAAGTGTGGCAAGCCTGATAGTTGTGAAAGCGGTATTGTCGATAAGCGTCATGCTCCTTACTGGACAGGGATGCTCGTTCAACAAATGAAACTATTGCAGTTGAGTGTTAGTGATATTGGAGAGGCGGGCATAGAGAATGTCCGAAAAGGCATGGAACGCTGTGAAAAGGTGCTAACAGCGTTGGGGTTCGATGTTGAAACTATGAAGCAAGAAATTAACGAGAGAGAGCAAATCGAGGTGGCAAATGTCTAGCCAAAAAGAGAAAGCAACCCACAAAGCGGTTCGACTTGCCATTGTGCGCATCGAAAAAGGTCGTCCAACTATTGTTTCTGATAAGCGAAAAATTAGTGTCGCAGCCGTTGCCGAAGAAGCTGGCGTAAGCCGAGCGTTGATTCATCGTGATTGCCCCGACCTGTTAGAGCGCATCAAAGGCGGTGTAAATAAGGGCATCCGACAGCAGCGTGATGCCAAGCAGACAGAGCTAAATGAGTATAAAGAGCGCAATCGAGAACTGCGTTCTGAGGTGGCAGAGCTGAAAGCGATGTTAGCTAAAGTTCAATCGCAAAATGCTACGTTGATACGTAAGAATACGGCTCTCAGTAATACTCATGCGGAAAATAGCAATGTAACGCAACTTATTTACAGCTAATCATCTGAATTTAAAGAAATAATTTTATATTAAGATTGCTTTTGAAGTAGTGAATAATCTTCAAAAGTGTAACTACTAACAAAGCCATGCAAAACAGTGAGTTAGCATTGGTTACATGTAACGAGGTATTTATAAAGTATGGACAACTTAGTTGAGCGCTTCCTGCGCTATGTCAGTGTTGATACTCAATCTAACGGTGCAAATGCACAGTGCCCGAGTACAGAGGGGCAAGCTGTATTGGCAAAACAGATTGAAGCTGAACTGCTTGAACTAGGCTTCAGCGATGTCATCTTAGATAGTAATGGCTACGTTTCTGCACGCCTGCCCTCAAATGTTGACTATGATGTGCCAGCAATCGGATTCATCGCACATATGGACACGGCACCAGATGCCTCAGGTAAAGATATCAAACCCCAAATCATCACTGATTATCAAGGTGGGGAGATTGTATTAGGTGACTCAGGAGAAGTTCTGACACCCGCACAATACCCCGACCTGAACCACCTGCACGGTCAAAGCCTGATCACCACAGATGGCACAACGCTTTTAGGTGCCGATAATAAAGCAGGTATTGCTGAGATTATTACCGCAGTAGTGTACCTAAAAGACAATCCGCACATTCCACACGGCGACATCTGTATTGGTTTCACACCAGACGAAGAGATTGGTCGTGGTGCGAATCTATTTGATGTTGAGAGATTCGGCGCAAAGTGGGCTTACACCATTGATGGTGGTCCAGTTGGCGAACTGGAATACGAAAACTTTAATGCGGCATCCGCAACCGTGATCTGCCATGGTGTGAATGTTCACCCTGGCACGGCAAAAGACAAGATGGTGAACGCCATCAATATGGCTGCTCAATTCCAACTTGTGATGCCAAGCGAAGAGACGCCCGAGTGTACGTCGGGTTATGAAGGCTTCTACCACCTCAATTCTATATCGGGTAGCGTAGCCAAAGCCGAGCTCTCGTATATTATTCGCGACTTTGATAAAGACGGGTTGGCAAGCCGTAAAGCCTTTATGCAATCTGCGGTGGCAGAGCTCAATAATCAGTTAGATAAAGGTCAGATAGAGCTTCAAATTACTGATAGCTATAACAACATGCGCGAGATGGTAGAGCCTCATCCACACATTATCGAACTGGCGAAACAAGCCATGATAGATTGTGATGTTGAGCCCAACATCAAACCCATCCGCGGAGGCACTGATGGCGCACGCTTGTCTTTCATGGGCCTGCCTTGCCCTAATATTTTCACCGGTGGCTACAACTTCCATGGCATTCATGAGTTCGTTAGCATCGATGGCATGCAGCAAGCGGTTAAGGTGATCGTTAAGATTGCAGAAAACGCGGCACAAAACGCCAAATAACCTTATCGCTACAATAACAGGCCTAGCGAACGCTGGGCCTGTTAATCTTCCGTTTCTTCTGCTAAAACGACACTCTTTGTCGCTTTTATGTCTATCCTATCTAGATTAATTGCTAACATGATCTGAAGAAATGAGCTCTCACTCCACACTTTATAACAAGCTAATCGATTGGCATTGCATAAAGCACCCTACCTATGCGCTAGATAACCAACCTAATGATGACTCCAAGCCCTATCTCGATGCATTGGTTGAAAATATCCTGCTTCCCATTGAGAAGCAGTTTGGCGAGGTCACTATCACTTATGGATTTAACAGCAGTCGTCTTAATCGTTTCGTTCAGCGCACGAATTCAAGAGATACCGGCCCAAAAGAAGACCAACACGCAGCACTAGAATACAACCTAGCAAATAGACGCATCTGTGCCAGAGACGGCGCGTCTTGCGACATAGCGGTAAAGGGCTATGAGAACAGAATGCACCTGGTTGCTCTATTTATTTCAGAGCACCTGCCCTTTGATAGACTGTACTTCTATGGCTCTCAAAGCCCACTTCACATCAGTTTTGGACCCAATCACAGCAAATACATTCAGTATCGCCGCACTCGTGAAGACGGCAGACGAGTTCTAGGTAAAGTGATTAAACAGCAAGACGCACTGAGCTACTTTTCAGATCCAGACTGAGCGCTTTTTATACTGCAGTGGCGCTTAATGATAAGCAATAAAACATCATCTTGAGTAAGATATGAATCAAATTGACATCACCTGTGAACCTACATGTCATTGCCATCCAGATTTATAGAGAGAATGATTATGTTTTCAGTAACCTTATTGCCAAGCGACTACAAGCATCAACTTTGCTCAGAACTAAAGCACACTCTATCTCAAAAACTTCACGACTATTTTGACGCATCAGCCATCAGGTTTTGGGAAGCAAACGAAGAGCAAATCATCTTCACTAACGCCACCCAAAATGAATCAACTTGGGGCATCACCATCAACGCCAACAACCGCGTTGTGCTTGAAGAGTTTTTAGACAACATGGATAGCTCAGTACCCTTTGAGGTGCTGGAGGCTTAAAACCTCATCGAATGTTGATTAAGCCAAGGTTTGACTAGATATTAAAGTCTGGCCTTGGCTTTTTTGTTTCTGATAAATAATCTTCTAAATAACATAGAGTTATCTCCCCCCTCGTCCCCAGTATTTTGCTACCATTAGAGCACTAAATAAAGGAATGCCAATGAACAGCACCACCCAATACTACAACCAAAATGCCAAACAGTTTTTCGACTCTACTATCGACGTTGAAATGCAGTCTCTTTACGAGAGATTTTTACCACTAATCCCAAAAGGTGGTCGAATCTTAGACGCAGGTTGTGGTTCAGGTCGCGACAGCAAGGCATTTCTGGATAAGGGTTTTCAAGTTGATGCATTCGATGCCAGCGCTGAACTAAAAAAGCTCGCCAGTGAACTCACTGGGCTCGAAGTCACACAGACTACCTTTCTCGAGTTTCAATCTAAGCCCGCGACTTATGACGGTATTTGGGCTTGTGCTTCATTGTTGCATGTACGGGAAGAAGAGCTTGCACCCACATTTCTCCACCTTAGCAACTACCTCAAGCCTAGCAGTGTTATGTATTGCTCTTTCAAGCTTGGAGATTCTGAGCTAGATCGCAATGGGCGTTTTTTCCGTGACCTTAATTTAGGGCAATTAGAACTTATTCTAGAAACGACTAGGGTACTAAAGGTCAAGGAATGGTGGGAAACCTCGGATCTCAGACCTGGTCGTGAAAACGAAAAGTGGTTGAATGCGGTATTGGAGAAGTACTAACAAATGTCAAAGCAAAAGTTAATACTCAAAGAGGATCTTCTCACCACAGGTGGAGATGACCCATTACTACAACAACTTCTTCACGCTATTAACCACGCCAACGAAATAGATATTGCTGTTTCATTTATTCGAGATTCAGGATTACGATTGTTACTTCCTGCACTCCAAGAAGCGATAGAGCGTTCAAATAATAATGATAGCTTTCTCAAGATTCGTGTTCTCACGTCCGACTACTTAGGTATTACTGATCCTATTGCCCTCCGCTCTCTCATGGCGCTAGTTTCTCCCAAAATAGAAGTTAAGATCTTTGAAGCAAAGAACCATAGCTTCCATATGAAGTCCTATATTTTTGTTCGTTCAGATTCCGAGTCTACTTTTTACCGTGGTTCAGCTTTTATTGGCTCAAATAATATAAGTAAAGCCGCGTTAACCAATGCTCATGAGTGGTGTTTAAGGTTTGATTACAAAGACCCTGAAACATCATTCGAGGCTAAACAGTTCAGAAAGATTCGAAGTGAATACAATAATATATTCAATCACTCAAGTGGCGTTGTCTTAAGTGATGTATGGATTGATCACTACATCACCCGTAGATTAAATGCTCCAACACTGAGCTTAATCAGCCCTTTTGATAACGAACCTGAAGAAACTCACTCTCCAAACTCAGTGCAACTCGAGGCTCTAGATGCCCTGTCCCATACAAGAAAAATTGGTAACCCTAAAGGTTTGGTTGTGCTTGGTACGGGGATGGGGAAAACATGGTTATCTGCATTTGATGCCATGCAATGTAAAGCTCAAAGAGTTCTATTTGTCGCTCACAGAGAAGAAATACTCACTCAAGCACTCAACACCTACACCAAGCTATGGCCTCAAAAATCCTCTGGCTATTTCAATAGCATTGAAAAATCTGTTGATAAACAAATGGTCTTTGCTTCCGTGCAAACTCTAGGAAAAGAGACACACCTAAGCTCGTTCGCTCGTGACCATTTTGACTATATTGTTGTTGATGAATTTCATCACGCTAGTGCAAGTACCTACCTCAATGTTTTAAATTACTTCGAGCCGAAGTTTCTACTTGGTCTCACTGCTACTCCAGATAGAACCGATCAGGCTGATATTCTCTCTTTATGTAACAATAATTTGGTCTTTGAGAGAAACTTAGTGCATGGTATTGATACGGGTATACTAGTGCCTTTTCACTACTTTGGGGTATGGGATGATACTCTTGATTATCAAGAAATCCCTTGGAGAAATGGCAAGTTTGACCCAAGGTCACTAGATGCTGCTTTTGCAACGCAAAAGCGCGCCCAACATATTTTCAAACACTGGGAAAAACACCAACAAAGAAGAACATTAGCATTCTGTGTCTCTGTTTCCCATGCCGATTACATGGCTGAGCAGTTTAATGCCAAATTTTCAGAAAAAGGTTACAAAGCTCTGGCTGTACATAGTCAATCTCATGTCAGACGTAATGAAGCTCTTCAACAGTTATCAAGCGGAGATATACAGGTTTTATTTTCTGTCGACCTGTTCAATGAAGGCACAGATTTACCCTCTATCGATACTATATTAATGATTAGGCCAACTCAGTCCAACATCATTTTCTTGCAGCAATTAGGCCGAGGTCTAAGGCTTGCTCCAAACAAGTCTCATGTAGTCGTGCTTGATTTCCTTGGTAACCACCAGTCGTTCTTATCCCGCACCGATCTATTCCATCTACCTGAAGATAATGCGGATAACCAAGTTAGAGAGAACGAAGGCAAATATAGCAACAACATGGTGTCATTGGCAAAAGGTTGCTATATCAATTTTGACCCCGAAATTATTAGCTTCTGGAAGGAACTCAAAAGTCGATTCAAGCATACCTCTGATGAAGAGTTTCAGTTACTTGAGTTGCGACAAGGGCACAGACCAACGGCGACCGAGTTCTTTCATGAGGGGTATGATCACACGAAAGTAAGAAAACAACATGGAAGCTGGTTCCAACTCGTTGGATTGCATATTAAAGAGCAAGAGATATTAGATGTCATCAGCAAATATGATGCATTTCTTCTAAATACAATACAAATGACAAGCATGACCAAATGCTTCAAACCAATTTTACTCGAAGCATTCATTGAGTTAGATGGATTCAATAAGCCACCAACTTTAGCTGCGTTGGCTGAGCGAAGCTGGCACATATTGAAGTCCTACCCTGCACTGTTTACTAACGAACTCTCCGATAAGAACAAACAGCTGTCGCCCACTGATGTTGACTGGCTTAATTATTGGAAAGGAAACCCGATTAAAGCCTTCACCACCGCAGGAAAGAAAGAAACATCAGCCTCGTTTAATGTCGAGAAAAACCTATTCAAAGCAAATATAAAAGTTTCAGAGTCTGAAGTGAGGGTTTTGCATAGTTTAGTGAAAGAACTTCTGGATTATCGTCTAGCTAAGTACATCAAATCTAAGTACCCTAGCCACACATGAACCTAAAGGCTGAAACATGCTCCATATCTCCAACACCGTAATCCTGGCCGACTGGGAAATTGAAATGACTGCTATCCGTGCTCAAGGTGCGGGTGGTCAGAATGTAAATAAAACATCCTCGGCAATTCACTTAAGGTTCGATATCAACCGCTCTACCCTGCCGTCGATCTACAAAGATAGGTTATTGGCACTGTCTGATAGTCGAATCAGCAGTGATGGCGTCATTGTCATCAAGGCCCAAAGCTACAGAACACAAGAACAAAACCGACAAGATGCACTTGATCGGCTTGTTGAGCTCATCAAGAAAGCGATGGTAGTACAGAAGAAGCGTCGCCCCACTAAACCAACAAAAGGCTCTCAAAGACGACGTGTTGAATCCAAGAAGAAAAAGGGACAGACAAAGTCCTTACGTGGTCGCATAGTTTAAAGCCTACATCTTATCCCAAGGAAAATTGAAATATGTTTGCTTTCAGCTAGTTGAGTGTTGTTAACCCAGAACTCATACAACTATAAAATTTTATATTTGGGGTTCGAGTGCTTCTTTCTATGTATCCATTTTGATAGGAAACTGCGTAAATTCTGCTGGAGTACATAAGGCATCAAGAACACCATAAACTCCATCTGGAAGCATTTTGATAAAAGCAATTCTATAGATGACTTCTGAGAATATTTTCTTAGGCTTATAACTTTCGTCATCAAAGAAGCAGTACCCATAAGTTCCTCCTTTGATCATTTCGATATGTTGTAATCTCTCTCTGTGACCTAGATTTACCGAACCATTTTTATTGGTACGCAACCAGTCTGTACCAGATAATTTAACTAACGATTGACCATCTAAACTCAGCCTATCTGCCATATGTACCTGCAGCACAGGAGTACCTTTGATAATCTTTCCCCATTGCCATTGAACTGGCACGGAATCACAACCAAGATATTTGAATAGCTCATTTCGCTTCATACTACACTCTCTTGCTAACACCCTAAAACTTAATCCACCAATTAAAACATACTAGATACCAATTAATCAAATGCATTACCGCTTACATTCTCTTTGAAAAACAAAATCATTATTGCGTACCAAGTATTTATAAATGTATACTACTCCGATAAGCTACATTTTGTTCCTGCTGAAATATTTATAATTCTAGAGAGTTAATGAATCATGAAACTACAAAGCCTTAGCGACATCTGCGAAAGACGAGTTTTACGTATCCCTGACTATCAACGCGGTTACGCATGGTCACTGCAGCAGATTGCTGACTTCTGGGAGGACATAGTTCAACTCGACATTGAAAGAGTTCATTATACTGGCGTAATTACCCTAGAACCGGTTCCAGCCAAGCTTTGGAGAAAATGGGAACAAGATGAATGGATAATTGAGGGGATGGGCTATCGCCCATTCTATGTTGTAGATGGGCAACAAAGACTAACAACATCAATGATCCTAATTCAGGCCATTATCGAATCAGTCGATGCTAAATCCCAACTTAATTATCAGTCGATACCCACTGTTCGCCAGCGATATGTACTCTGCAAAGCAGACGATGGTCAACGTGAAAGCTTCATCTTCGGCTATGAAACCGATAACCCAAGCGATGAATACCTGAAGACAAGTATCTTTGGCGAACATTCCCACAGCAACCTATTTCAAGAAACCTTGTATACACAGAATTTGTCGGGTGCTAAAGAGTACTTCAAAAAAAAACTCGCCACTCTAGATCATAATCAAATCGCTTCGATATTTAAAAAGCTTACACAGCGTCTTAAGTTTAACTTGTATGAAATTGATGATGAAATCGATGTGTTTGTGACTTTTGAAACCATGAACAACCGCGGTAAACCACTAACAAGTCTAGAACTGCTGAAAAACCGACTGATTTATCTATCCACATTATTTCATGGTCATGATGGTCGAGATGTTCTAAGAAATAAGATCAACAGTGCTTGGAAAACCATGTATGAATACCTTGGAAAAAATGCAGATAGTCCACTAGATGAGAATATTTTCCTAAGAAACCATTGGACCATGTACTTTAAGTACACTAGGAACAAGGGTGATGACTACATCAACTATCTTCTCAACGACAAATTCACAGCGAAAAACGTCACTCACCCCTCGAACAGGGAAGATAAAGTTACTATCGAAGAAATAAGTAACTATGTCGAAAGCTTGCAAGGATCGATTCGACATTGGTTCTATATTCATAACCCATACTTTTATCTCCCCCATTATGATAATGAAGAGAATAAATTATTGCTCGATAGACTACAGCGTTTGAGCTTTCGTGCATTTAGGCCACTATTACTAGCTGCCTACGTATCAAAGCAATCAACTGATAAAATTAACTCTCTCCTGATAGCGGCAGAACGATACAACTTCATTTTGTTTTCTCTCTGCCATCGTCGATCGAATACCGGCGATTCTGAGTTTTTTAGTATGGCTAGAGAGCTACTTAAGGGTAAAAGAGACGTGGTGTCCGTGGTTAAAACTATTAATGATTGGATTGACTACTACTTTGATGCAGGTCGATTCCATAGTTACATTGCTGAAAAGTATGAGTTAGGACAACAAGGGTTCTTCCGTTGGGATGGACTAAGGTATTTCTTGTTTGAGTATGATCAGTGGCTAACAACAAGAGGGAAACAATCTACGAACAAGCTTCATTGGTCTAACTTAAAATCTGTAAAACGGGATGCTGTAACTATTGAGCACATCTTTCCTCAAACAGCAACAAATGAGTACTGGAAGGAACGTTTTGGAGGCTTGAATGCCCAACAAACTACGACCATTACCAATTCGCTAGGTAATCTCGTACCATTAAGCAGATCGAAAAATTCTAGTTTGCAAAATGATGGTTTTGACTTAAAGAAGAACAATAAAAATGGTGTGGGTTATTACAATGGCTCTGCTGCAGAGAATGAATTGGCACAAATCGTTGAGTGGGATCAGGAATCAATTCTAAATAGAGGCTTTGAACTGTTAGAGTTTATGGAGCTCAGATGGAACATTAAGTTAGGTGACGATGCCTTCAAAACGAACTTACTCCATCTCGACTTCGTAGTAACACAAGAAGTATTGTAACTGATAACGCTTGCGATCGAGCAAGTGTATTATAAGGGGAGGTAGATGCTCGTGCATCTACCTCTTTTTCGAAAGGAATAAGGCTAATTCAATCACGTAATCAACGTAATTACACCTCAGTCTTTAGCAACTTCTCGGCATAGTAGTAAAGCTCTTTCGGTCTAGTCCAGATACCTACTGGAACTCTGTCTAGGTAAGATAAATAACATGCGGAAGCAATTGACCTTCAAAGTTTTCACTGGTTTCTTTTGGCGGTGTCAACGGCCTATGACAAAGCGAACTGGAAACGAGGTGTTTTTGGGGATGCTCTGGATTTATCTTAGACAAAGACAACTGTAAGAATACAGAAACGCTCACCATGAACTGATGTTGAAGTATCTCTATACCCTAGATTTCACTAATCCCTACTGAGCACAGCTAGGATCATCAAAGCACAACTCATTGCCATTGGCGGGAATATTGCCTTGTTTATCACGCATGCCATCTAGCTTGATGTTTAGGTACGTCGGCTTTTCACCGGATAACCCGACCCAAGTGATGTGGTCCATATTAATGAGTTGGTCTTCAAAGATTTTTCCGCCTGATGTTGCCAGTTGAATGTAATCTTGCCCTAGCCTCTGGGTGTGTTGATAGCTATGCACATGACCATTAAATACGGTGTAGTTTCGGCCCATTAAATGGGTTTCGATGCGCTTAAAGTTTTGCTCCTCAGCGTTTTGCCACACGGGCTTATGCATAAAGAAAAACGTCCAACGTACATCTGGATTTTCATCTAATGCTTTGATGACATAGTCACGCTGTTTGTCACTGATTTCGCCGTAATAGCGCTGACTTAGGTTCGCATATTCTGTTTGTTCAAACTGAGTGGGATCGGCTTTATATACCTCAATCGCTTGGTCACGCTTAACCTTCAACTCTGAGAAAAAGTCGTTGGTAAAGTCTTCACTGTCCATCACAACAAAAAGCGCATCTTGATAAACAAAGTGGTAGTAACGAGGGCCCACATTCTTCTCATACCATTCACGCATTTTACTGTTTGAGATATCGTGATTACCCACCGCAGGGTAAAAAGGGACGCCTTGGTTGCCTAGGTTCTTCTGAAATACCGCCCACTCTTGATTCATCTGTATCTCATCTTCAGTACCACCCTCGATAAGATCGCCAATACTCATGATGAAATCTGGCTGTAGTTGCTCGATCCCTTCAGCCGCGACATTGAAAACACCCTCACGCTCGCCTCCGGTAAGATCTCCTATGATGGCAAACCGTATCGTATTCTCGGGTGGCTCAGGTGCACTGAAAGCAAAGGAAAGAGTACTTTGAGTAATTAAAACCAACATTAACCAATGGCGAGTCATGTAATGTCCTTGAATATTATGAGTACTGAAATGATACGGCTTAACGTCTTTAATTCTAAGCCATTTAGTGACAGCGCGTAGCATTGTGGTCAGGTTTGAAAAAGGATACCTAACCAACACAGCCAGCAAACGAAAAAGGCAGGTACCCGAGTACCCGCCTTTTATAGTTTTTAAAGATAGAGCAAGTTTAGCTCTAAATGTCTGACTCTAGCTCAATACAGATTGCTCTGCGGTGTAATAAAAGTCTTCTGCTCTACCCCAAATACCTTGTGGATCTTGATCTTGTGTCAGGTCTAATAGATGCGGAAGCAACTGCCCTGCAAAGTCTTCACTGCTTTCTTTTGGCAGTACTGTAGGCAGGTGGTCAACCGCCTGTACACGCACGCCATCAACAATAGAATCAATGATAGGTTGAGTCAGTTTAGTGCAGCGATCATAGATTCTGATTGGGTTGTCAGGGTTATTTGGATCGCAGCTTACGTCACTGATCATGCTAAGGCGTGGTGCATTACCTAAACTCTCTTTGGTAATGAACGGAGGTGTGCCTTCTGCAAGATACGCACAGTTAACCAAGATGTCGTAGTCATTGATTGCTGTGAACGGGCCACCGGCTTTGGTCTCTTCGATGTCCCAACCTTGAGCTTGCAGACCGAGATCGGTGAATAGATCCATCGCGCCTTTGCCACAGCGACCGTATTGGCCGATAACCAATACCTTAGGCGTTTCTTGCGCACCCTTTAACTGCGCACTCAGTACGGCTAGATATTCTGAGCGATCGGCATAGCTTTGAACTGCTGGGTAGATATCATTGCTTTGTGTGTAGTGCACGAAACCGGAAAGACCGATCGCAGCACCCACATAGCCTGCCCAGTAGCCAAATGCACAGACACGGCGACCTTGCTCATCACGTAAGAATTCAAGGTCTAGAACCTGACCACTGCCCTCTTTAAAGCGAGACAGAATCTGTACAGCTTCGTCCTGGCCTTTGAAGGCGTGTGCAAAGTAAATGTGCTTGTGCTTTAGCGCAAAGCTTTCTTCTGCTAGCTCTTTTAGGCCAAGAATGTAGGCGTGCTCTGGCGCATCAACCCAAGAGTGTGTTTCCACCAGCTGACAGCCTACATCGGCGTAAGCTTGATCTGGAAAAATACGTGTTTCACTGTGTTCAACCGCAATCTCGGCACCCGCATCAATTAATGCTTTTGCGCCAGAGGGAGTCAGTGCAGTGCGACGTTCTCCTGGTTTTACTTCATCGCGAAGCCAAAATAATGTTTTCATTTCTTAAAATTCCTTCTTATACAGCAGGCACGACGCGCTGGATTCTACCTTGTCGACGTACCATAAAGGTAATGAGTGCAACCTGAATAATTGCAATAGCTAGGATCGTGTATGGGCTACGAGTTATCTCTGCTAGCATAAAGCCAACTGAGGCAGTAACACCAGTCAAAATTGCATACGGGAACTGAGTTCGTACGTGAGAGACGTGATCACAACCAGTCGACATCGAGCTAAGAATGGTCGTATCAGAGATAGGCGACGTATGGTCACCCAGCATACCACCACTTAGAGCCGCGCCAATACAGATGATTGGGTCAGCGCCTAGTGCGGAAGCCACTGGTACCGCAATTGGGATCAAGATAGCAAACGTGCCCCACGATGAGCCTGTCGCTACCGAGATAAAGCTACCGATAATGAAGATGATCGCAGGTAACAAGAATACCGGCAGGCGGTCGTTCATCACTTGGCTGATGTAATCACCAGTACCCAATGTTTTACAGATATCGCCTAATGTCCAAGCCAGTAGCAAGATCATCAGGATCAACATGATGCGTTGCATGCCCGCAACAAAGGTATTGAACGCCGTAGAAGCGGTCATTGTTTTGGTGTACGCGTAGTAGCCAATCGCGGTAATCGAAGCAATCAGGTAACTCGTACCTAAGCTCGCACGAATCACTGGGCCATTAATGGTGCCATGCAGATGGTAATTGTAAGTGAACAGCGCAATCAAAGAGCCAAATAGCACCCCTAATGGAAGAATAATCAACGTCATTGATGCTGACTTACCTTCTGTGCTTTGCGGTTGAACCTCTTCTACATCAGCAGACAAACGTGCTTTGGCTTCCGCCTCAGCCATTGGACCCCAGTCTTTTTTCAGCATCGCATATACAGGCACACTGAACAGTGCCAGTAACGCATAAAGCTGGTAAGGGATCACTTGTAAGAAGGTGGTAAAGCCATCTACTTGCTGACCCATGTTGCTGTATGCATTCTCAATCAAACCTTGTGAGTATACGCCCCAACTAATGATAGGGATTAATACACACACTGGAGAGGATGTTGAGTCAATAATGAAGGCCAGTTTTTCTCGGCTTAGCTTTAGCTTGCTAAAGATTGGTGAGAACATTGGGCCTAAGATAAGAGAGTTACCAGAGTCAGTAAAGAACACACCGATACCCGTTGCCCAAGTCGCCACCTGCGCTTTTAAAGGAGATGAGATATAGCGTGTCGCCATGGTGGAGAATGCCGTCATACCCCCGCTTTGCTCTACAAGGTAGATAAAGCCCGAGATGATGGTAATCACAATAATGATTTGCGCATTGGTGGTTTGAGCGAGTTGGGTAAACGGACCGTCCGTCAAAAACATTAATGCGGTGTCTACAGGGTTTCCCTGAGTGATGATCAACATGCCACTTATCACAGCAACGCCGAGGGCTAAAACTACATGACGCGTAGTGAACGCCAGAATCAATGCCAATATAGCGGGAACGATGGATAGCAATCCATAATCAGCCATTCGTAAAATACTCCAAAAATGAAACAAGAATCGATTTAGAGGAAGGCTGTATTAGTGAGCACTGATAGACAATAGACTGGCGTCAAAGCAATAGAAAAGATGCAAGCGCATGACTGTTGTAGCTCCCCATCCCCGACAAAGTCGAAGATGACAGTGTTATTCTTATTAAGAACAACCCCAGCAATGCGAGTGACCATCTACACTGCTTCGGCATCGGCTCCTTTCGTTAAGCTTCGAAGGGTGTCAACCTCCACTTAACTACTGTTAGGCGATGCGCCTCTACGTATCATCGAAGAACAATATTCTTCTAGACCGCAGAATAAAAACATATTTTATGGGGCTGCAAATATTAAAAACTGGCAAACGTGCGATGGATCACACAATTATTCCGCATTCGCATATGGATCAACCAATGTAGGCAAACGATTGCTTTAGTTGGAGAGGTAAGAAAAGTTAGCAAGGCGAACTACAGATATAAAAATAGCACCCTAATGAGTGCTATTTTTGGTTACTCTCGGACATCTCTATTGAGTGCTTGTAACACTACATCGCTTATCTGCGAGAGCGATTTCTGCGCTCTTGTGCTTTTTTCTCTTTGAACGCTGAAGCCGCTTTAGCTTGTGATGCCAAGATAGAATCGACAGTCAGTTCCATTGGCTCTCTAGGCTCAATACCGTTTGCGAAGGTACGCATTCTTGGCGGCATTTCTTTCTCTTCTTCAGTTGGACGCGGCATACGCTTAAAACGAGACAGATAAAATGCCTCAAGCTTCTCTCTCGCCCAGTCACTCTTGCGAAGATACTTAACGCTACTGGCGACAGAGGGGTTGGTATGAAAGCAGTTAAAGCGCATCGCAGTATCAAGAATGTTCCAACCGTAATGGTCAACCAGCTCTTTAACCATATCTTCCAGTTTAAGACCGTGTAATGGATTGTTTTGTAGTTCTTCTCTGTTAATGCTCATGTGCTGCTTACTCTGTTTGGTTTGGCTGGATTATAGCAATGAGTGGGGGTTGTTGTTAGAGAAATATACGTGAGAATTGGGTTATTGAACTTACTGCGATGTTCACTCAGGAGTATGGGTTTGAGCCTAGAATGAAATCACCACCTATTAGCTTGAATCATTGGGTTTGTCATCGCGAATTGTGTGTGCGCTAAGTTAACACTGTGCGCACTAAGATCCCAAATAAGCTAACGCTTTCTGGGATGACGGAATTGGGGAAAGCTTGTGCGTGTTAAATGCAGGGAAAGCCTTAGGTGTCAGTTCAAATCGCTGGGTATCATTTCGAACTCTTGAGGGGCAATTCCCCCCAAAACGTCATTCCGGAAACCCGGTAGGGTTATCCGGAATCTTGGGTGCCTCTTAGCTAACCTTGTATGTGCAAAGGGCCTTGTGCACCCCAAGCACCTATATCCATAAAACTCACAATAAGCCAATGCCGTTATCAGCCACCACCCCTTTAAACGAATCATTCAAGTACTTCACATTGGTATAGCCTTTTTTACTTAACAATGTATAGCCGAGAGCGGCTCGTGCTCCAGCCTCACAGTGCAGTATTACTAGGCCCTCTTTTGGTACTTTGGCGAGTTGTTCATCAAGCTCGGATAATGGGATATTAATTGAGCCTTTAATGTGACCGCTAGCCACCTCATCAGGGTTACGTACATCTATGATGGTGGCATCGCCTTGTTTTGCTGCAGTGACAAAGACAGATTCCTCCACCGCTCCAGGCGCCATTTTTTTCTCGTAGACCAATTCAGTAGAGAAGTCTTCATCTTGGGTTGGACGCTTCGCTAAAGTCCACTCTTGCATTCCACCTTTCAAGATCACCGCATTTTTATATTTCCAGAACGTGAGTATTTCAAACGCTTCTATCGCTTCATCGCTATTATCCATATCAGCCACTATGATCACAGGCGCTTTTTTATCTCTAAGCCCCATAACCATGCGCTTTCCTACTGCAAATTTTTCAGCATTCCATTGTTCGTGCATAGTCACTAATTGACTTGCTGGTACGTGCACGGCGCCTTTCACACTTGAAGTTGGGTTTTCTCGCACATCTAGAATAACGTGGTGAATATCTAGATTTTTCTCCATCCATTCTGGATTTACATGTGAAGGATAGACATCCGCTTTCCATGCAGGGAAACCTTCAACATACGCTTTAACATTGGTGTATCCCGCCGCAACGGCAATCTTGAGCGCTGCTGGGCTTAGTGGGCAGGTCACACCGCCACAGTAAAACACCAACAACATCTCTTTATCACTAGGTAGCCAATCTAAATTCTCTTTTAGTTGATTGGAAGGCGTTGCCTTAGCGGTGGGTAAATGACCTGCGTTATACACGGATAACGGACGCGCATCACCGATAAATATCGGCTTACCCTCATCCATTAGATCAGCCAAGGTATCGGTATCGATAACTTGTTCCGGTGGCAGTTTCACCAGCACTCTTTTAATTTGGGTAGCCACGTTGTCGTCATTAACTACCGCTTTAAACTTGGTGTTTACTGTAAGGTCTTTAAAAGAATCGGCTTCCAACAATGTAGTCTCATCGGTGTATTTCAACACCTTCACCTCTTTGGTTTTAGGGTTTAGATACTGGATCACCTTGGATGAGTGAATAATGGATTGGATCTTGCCCGTTACTTCGGCCGCGCTGGTTGCTATGGATACAGTCAGCAAAGTCACAGCCAATAGCAGCGAGGCAATCATTCGATTTGTAGTTAACATAGTCAATTCCCTCTTGTGCGTTAATCGCAGGCAGCAAGTTCACCGCTGTCTGCTGCATATTTCTTGGCAAAGTCTGCTACATCGGGTGCAATCTCTTGGAACTTGGTGCTGTTTAAGAACTCAGTAGCCTCTGGGTGTTTGCTACTGTATTTCTTGATAAACCGCGCTGCGTCTTTTTTAAAGTAACGCTTCCATTCCACCTTTAAGTGCTGGCTTGCAAAATCTTGACCGTTATATCCAAACAGCGGCCGAAGGTATTCAAGATAGGCCTCCTGCCCCTTTGCTGCGTCCGCGTGCACGCCACACGAGAGCAAGCCAATCATTAGACCTAATATGAGCTTTTTCATTGTCATTACCTCTATCACTGTATCTATCATCTTTGGCTTACTCTTTCCCTGTGATCATGGCTTTTAGGTGACTTGTTAGTTTCTCACCTAGTGTGATCAGGTAAAGATGCACAATTAGGAACGCCATAACGCTATAGGCACAAAATGTATGGACTATCGCGACCAGTTCTATGCTATTTAAAACCCCTGCGGCTCTTAGCTCAGGGTAAAAAAAGAACATAATGCCCGTTAAGATCTGCAAAGGAACAAGGACAAAAAGCACCAACAAATACGCCACTCGTTGCAAGGGATTAAACTTATCTTTGGCCGACATATGATGTGGGTGCTTATCTCCTTTAAATATTCCGAATAAATAAAAACGCACTACGCCTTCGATGCCTTTATGCTCTGGCATAAACTGACGCCACTCTCCTGTAGTAAAGATCCAGGTAAAAATGAGTACCACGAGTGCGCCCCAAATAAACCCGGTCCAATGATGATATTCAGACGCATTGCCCCAGCCAAAGACTGACACTAAACCGTGCAACTCTAAACCTGAGACGATGAGTGTGAGAACCAGCAAGGCCTGTGCCCAATGCCAAAAACGCTCGAACCGTTTAAATATGACTAAGGAATTACTCATAATTACTCTCCGAACTCTTTATCAGCCTGCGCTTTGCGTCGGCGTATGCTTATTAATCGAATCATTAGGTGCAAGCCCACTCCCGCAAGACCGCCCCAAATAGCGATAGCGCCAAACCACTCCACGAATGCGTTTCTATCGCGGCCAACTAGGTAGAAGTCGTTTAGCCCATTTAAGCGGCTATCTGTACTGTGACATTCTGAGCAGCGAACGGATTGCTCTGCCGGTGCAACCATATGTTTAATCGGCCAGTAGCCCAGTGTCTCGATAAAGGCATAATCACCGCTGAAATCCAGCTGGTTTAATTTAGCTCCCGCTACCAAGGCTTTGTCCCAATCAAACTCTGTCCAGAAGGCTCCAGAACCTTTACGGCCGTAGAGTTTAATGGGCAACATTTTATTGTTCTGGGTATCAAAGGGTTGTTTGCCTTGATGAATTTTAAATGGCCAGATACGCGCTTCAGGGTCATCGTAAGTGCCGGTTGGCGGGTTAATATCTATGGGAGCCATTGACGGGTCAAAGGTATCTTGGAAGGTCATTTGTTCCAGTTCACCTTTATACCAACGGTATTCAGGAACCACGTTTTTACCCCATGTAAAGGTTCCTTTTTTGCTCATATAAGCATGGTGTTCGACACCGTCAAATTCAGCATCAATCACATAAGGTTTGCCCTCTTTCAGATCCCCTGCAGTTGACCAATCCCAAGACAATTTAGTGAGATAAGGCCCACGAGCCATTTCGGGAATATGGCATGAGGTGCAAGCAACTTTAGCGGTATGGTTATCAATTTCTCGATTATCATGCGGGGTGGCGCTATGACAGCTTTCACACGAAACATTGTTGCCCATGCGATCTTCTCGGCCCATGTTTAATTCATGGTCAATAAAGGCTTTGCGATCATTGTAGCGACCAGAGATTTTATGGTCATTGGTGGTGTGGCAATCTTGGCAGGCGAAGTCCAATTTTTCACTGCTCATATGCACATCTAGCCCAAAGCTAGGGTCAATTAACGAAAGATCTGTGTCGCCGTGTTTTACGCCGTTACCTCCTCCCCCTAGAGCATGGCACGCTAGGCAGTTGTCACGATCTGGCTTACCTACATTTTGCGCGACAAAAGCTAAATCTACGGCTTTTTGTAACTTTCCACTGAGCATCTGATCTTCATAGTAAGGATGTCCAGATGAGGCAGCCGATTTCTTATAGGTTCCGGTAGTGTCATGACAGACTAAGCAATCCACATTTTCAGGGGCATCAAGTTCAAAGTCGTCATTGCGCCAACCGTAACCTGTGTGACACTGAGTGCAGCTTTGGTTTCCACGCGCGGAAACACAGTAGTTATTGAAGGCATTTTTTGCCTTACCCACCATAATACCATCCACTTTTTTCGCCCAATTCCAATGGAAGGTCTCCTGCATCTGCTTAGACGCTTCAGTGTGACACTCTAAACAGGCTTCTGTGACATCTGGCGCATAGTCGAATTCTTGATGAAGGCTTTCGAAGGTTGAATGGTCAGCGGTGCTGGTCGTAGCTAGGTTTGTTTTAGGGGGGGCTTGCTGTGTTTCAGAGGAGGCACTGAAGGCAGGAAGAGAGAAAACGATAAGAAGCAAAAACCATAACTTGTTCATAGGCCACAATACCTTTTGTGGGCGAACTTCATGGGCAATTAATCTCAGTTGTGTTGCATCATTCTTTATCTGCTAGAGGAGATTAGATTGAGTATGAATAAGCCCGACTTACTTGCTACACCAAACACTAAATTAACTAATGCTAATGTAATAAATATAATACCGGATACTTATGTACGTACACACATTGGTGGGGTTATGAACAGTTCATTGATCTGAGTCAAATAGGGCAATAATTACACAATATCGAGGTCTCAAATCTCGTAACTAGCTTTGTTGCCAATATCAAAGTGCAATGGCATCTTCCATTTTTCTATCGCTAATACGGCGTAGATAAAACCACCAAGACCCGACAACGCTGCGAGTATCGCGGGCTCTTTCATCCACATCACCAACACCGATAAGATCAACAGCAGAGGCACAAGATTAAGCCCTTTAACCTTAAAGCAGTAGGATTCTTTTAAGGCGATTCCAGAAAAGGTAATGAACATGAAGCCGATGTACAGCCATTCTTTGGTGGGCAGAACAATGAACAAAGCCAGCCCTAGCCAACTCGACCATGCAATGATTGCACGCACTTTCTTGTTATAGACATGAATATTAGCGGCGCTGAGAGCAGCCGAAATCGCGATAAGGTTAAGACTCCACTCCCTTAATACTGGGGAAATGTCTACCTCAAGCACACACAACAACTCTGCGCTAAACAAAACAAGAAGCGACAAAGCAAATAACGTAATGCCCGATCTATAAGACACTACGCTGATCTTATCTAACCCATCCAGGTGTTCTTTGTGTTCAGGATTTGCCATCAGTTTTTCTGTGTAATTCATTCCTTACTAAAAAAGATATCACTTGTTAACGTATTTACATTAACTACAAACACACTATCGGGATCGGATTCACGCTTAAACTGAAACCTGAACTGTTCTATAGGGGTAAAAATGGGAAGGTCGGTACGTTCTGTGAGCTCGTAGCCACCGTCAAGATAGAGATCGCTTTGTATTGCAAGGTCATGTGCCCTTCTCTTTCTAGCATCACGATTAAAAATAGGCTGAGTAGAGGCGTTGCTTGGATATGACTCACCATCGTGCTTCAATAAGCGCAGAGCTCCATCGCTCCAAACCGTTATGCTCTTCCAGCCGTTAGTATCTGTATGTGAAATCAATACTGGCTTTTTGACCACGGTAAAGGTGTTCATTTTTTCAAACGAAGAATTAAACAAGTATGCAGAGCAACCGCCTGTACCGCAAAAGTATGGGTCTTGCATCAATACAAACACTTCATCTTCAGTGTCTCCATTGAGGTCGGCATAACCGTAGTCAAACGGATAGCTTCTATCCGTCAGTCCCTCTGGCTTCAGTATCTGCTCAAATACCATTTTTTGTATGGGGTCGCTGGGTGCTTCCATAGCCGTTAGCTGTTCCGGATCGGACTGACAGCCTGCCAACAAAGCAATAATGGAAAGCGCTGTAAACGCTGATATGGTGTTGATAGCTTTAGGCATAGTGTTTCCCCCTGTTTAAAAACTAGGATAAAACACTATATTGATCAATAAGGTATGAGTTTTAAACCGGCTGAACGTAGAAGTAAATAGCTAAGAAGTGACACACCGCACCACCCAACACAAAACAGTGCCAAATCGCATGATTGAAAGGGATGCGTTTATTGACATAAAAGATAATACCCAGAGAGTAGATCAACCCACCCGCAGCCAGCAGTGCCACCCCACCAGAATGTAGCGTTATAGCCAGTTGATACACCACTATTAGCGAAAGCCAGCCCATGACTATGTAGCTGATCAAGGAAAAGCGCTTGAAACGATAAACAAAGGCTAGCTTCATTACAATGCCAAGAATCGCAATGCTCCAAATGACAACCATTAATCCAATGGCCAAAGGCGTTCGCAGACCCACCAATAAGAAAGGGGTGTAACTCCCTGCAATCAGCAAATAAATGGCACTGTGATCAAAGGTTTTAAGCCATCGCTTAGCGCGTGGATAAGGCACCGCATGGTATAGCGTAGAGGCGAGAAACAGCACGATCATACTCGAGCCGTAGATAGCCATGCTCGCTATAGTCATAGTGTCTGCATGATGAGATAGTGCTTTTTGCAGCAGCAAGACTAGCGCGACAATGCCAAAGATCATCCCCACGCCATGAGTGACGGAATTAGCGATCTCTTCATTCTTACTGTACTGATTGCTGATTACAATTGACATAACACAACACTGGTTAACTTCTCGGTTAATGAGTATGCCACTTTTAGCGTACACGTGTAAGCTTAAATGTTAGTTATCGGAAAATGAGGTGTCTGTGGGTAATGTGCCCATAGTTAGATGCCCGATAGGAGCACTCGGGCATGACACGGTTCCGAGAGTTCAAGTGGCGGCCCTCGTCACCTTCGAGTGGTCTTATCGAAGGTCTAGAAGCGCACATCACTCAGATTGCCGATAAGACACTTCGGCAATGACGTGTTTTAAGTTACTGCCGTGCGCAAAGCGTTCCGCATCTCGTCACCTTCGAGTGCTCTTATCGAAGGTCTAGCAACCCACATCACTCAGATTGCCGATAAAACACTTCGGCAATGACGCGTTTTACGTTACTGCCGTGCGCAAAGCGTCCCCTTCTCGTCACCTTCGAGTGCTCTTATCGAAGGTCTAGAAACGCACATCAGTCAGGTTGCCGATAAGACGCTTCAGCAATGACGTGTTTGTTTAAGTCACTGGTGCACGCAAAGCGCAACCCTCGTCGACATCGAATGAACTAATCTAGTCATCCTGACGAAAGTCAGGATCTTGGAGGCTTCGATCTCGACATTACACACACGCCTATGCAACATACTCAATAAACCTCAGATCCTAAACCTTTGTTTTCATATGAGGTTATTAGAAAAAGTTTGCGCTATCCTTAAAACAGATTTCATATAAAGACGGAATAACTACATGAAAAAACTCATCATTGTCGCAGCGGTAATCATTGTTGGCGGGCTATTCATTTGGAATAACGATACTGCATTGGCAAAAGTGTGCTCATCCATTGATGCGGTACAAAACCAGTTCCCTGCAGATTGTACCAAGGCTCGTGCGCTATCGGTGTTTGAGTAAAGCTATTCAAATTAAAGCTGAAGCTCAATTTAGCCCGAAAATAATCCTATTTATTTTCTAACGTTCGTTGACGAATAAGCTATTTAACCTGAGACAAAAAAGCCCTTCCATTTATTCAAAGAAGGGCCTCTATTGCAATTCTGGCTTAAAGTCGTTACTAACTACAATTGAGAGTTAGGGCTGTTGTATCAGTTACTTCTGTTCCATTTTTATAGTAAGGCCTATATTTTCCTAAGCTTTCAGCAGGCAATGTTGTTTGGAATGCGTCCAAATTAGATAGGGTTCCAAATAAGGAACTAAGTGTAGAGAAAGTATAAGTAAAGCCTGTAATTTCAGCTTTAACATACCTAATACTTCCGAAGTTGGCGTCACTAGATGGATTGCTTATAACCGTTCCATTGTCATTGAGATACTCAATAGATAAAGTCAAAGTATCCAAATCTATAGGCACATCGTAAGTAGAACCGAAGGAACCAGCGTTTAATGTTGTATTGTCAATAACATAACAGACAGTAGCTAAACGAGCCGCTCTCCTTGTAAGTTCATTGAGAACCTGCAATGAAAACATAAATCGGCCAATCTCTATTATTGCAAAGAGTAGCAACAACAAAACAGTAGACACGATGGTAAACTCGAGTATTGCGACACCATCATTACGAGATTTCCTGCGAATAAAACTCATAGGCCACTCCTTCGCATTGATGCTGAAGCTGTGAGGTTTAGCGCCAAGGACTTAGTAGTAAACGGGATTTTAGAAAAGACAGGAGTGTAAGCATATTGAACTGATACCGTTACATGATTTGAGCTTGATGTATCAACTGAAACGTCGCTCACTGCTATTCCTTTCAAAACTCGCTGAGACTCACTCCCTGTCGTTTTCTGACCGTATACGACTACATTCTGTATTTGGGACACTGGCGAAATCGCGCCTTGCGATTGCGCTCCATAAATATCAACGAGGGCGTATCTTGCCCCAGACTGAACGGCCTTATTTAATGTTGTGTATTGAATAAAGATGCGACTAATTTCAAATATGCCCACAAACAAAATGAGCATAACTGGCAGTACTAATAACATCTCTATTGCAGCGATCCCTTGTTGCTTTTGATGTGAGCTATCCATGTTACGAATCTCCGGCATATGGGTCTCGATACAATTGAATTTTGTATGGTCCTGTAGCCGTAGGGTCATTACCTACACCGCCATTGCTTAGAGAACAGCCATCATAGAACTTTCCGTATAGTGTCTGCTTATCATATTTTTGACTAAGGAAAATACAAGCAAAAGCCAAGATTTCCATTGAGCTTGAACTACCAGAAGTACTTGGATCACAATTAATTATTGGCATAACCACCAAGCGACGCCCGTTGCCTACATTATTAAGCGTTGACTGATAGTCAGTAAGATTGTCAGACGTCACATCGTCATCGGGCGCAGGAAAACTGGAGTTCTTGCTCGCTTCAAACCGAGAGTTAATACCAGATTTTGCCTTACCCTCCGACACACCAGTTTTAGGTAATACAAAGTCCCCCACCGCATAGTCTTTAATACCGCCCAACTCTGTGTCATCAAGAGGCGCACCTGCTAATGCTTTTTCGAGATCTGACGCACCACCGCCTTTATCACTCTCATCGGAGTACGCACCTAGATCTAGATAGTTATAGTTGCCGGGCCCTACGTCACCAGACCCATCAGTGGAATCGTCGCAGTTGTTACCGTTACAATTTGAATTGTCAGAGGTTTTACCTGATAGCTGATATTCTTGACCAAAATTGTACCCCCAAAAATCACCTCCAGGCGTACCACCACTGTCTCCACACAAACCTATCGGAGCAATATTACCTGTATTTTCAATACCAGAGCTACGCCCTGACACCGCACTTGCATTTACCGATTTACTTATACCAAAGGCTTGGATCAAATAGCTGTCAAGATTATGACCGGATACTGCTACTCGCGTATAGATATCGCGAGTGGTTTGAAAAGGTTCTGACGCATTGAACGAGGTAGGATCATTACTGAACTGAATCTTAATATTCGTTCCATCCGCGAACGTATAAACATGTTCTCGGTTTGAGGATGTATTGGAAGATGAAGCGCTTACGCCGAAGTTTAGTTCGTTGTTACCATTAGCACTAGCCATCTCTTTTATTGTTTCCATGGCCGCGGCAGATGCTTGATTTATGGTAGCGCCATTATCAATGGCGACTGATGCTGAAAGTGCAGCCGAATCTACACCATTTTGCACTCTAGATTTGTTCAAAATCATATGGTTGATATCTATCGCCAGTGCAGCGAAGCCTATTAACACTAACAGGCTTATTGTGAACAATATTACCACCAACCCGTGTTGCTTCCGTGCACCTTGGTGTTTGCTTGTGACAACTCTCATAGCTCCCTCTCTTAAATAGCTATCAGCTAATCTGGCTACAGCTCTACAGAAAGTATAGCAACTCACAAACTTGCTAACACTTATTTACGCAAAAGAGTTGAACTAAATCTAACCAACATCTTAAATTGTATGCATTGTTACAGCGTTTACAGCTTATATTGGAAATTAAGGAAAATTTCGACAGAAATTTAGAAACTGGATTCATGCGGCATTAAGAATATATTTCGCGAGCTCATTTTTCAGTATACGGCGCAATATTGACTACTATCAGCATTTAATATTCGGCGAGTATATCTGTAGATTTCTATCTTTCGATTGTCCGTGGTAATAGCAAGCCTGTTACCACTAATGGTCACTCCCCTATCTATAGATCGATAAAATATCACACAGTTATCTTCTGCGTTTCTTGTTTTTCAAATCCTATCGTCCTATTAAGTTTAACTATGAAAATCACACTGAATTGATCAGTTCACTCGCCGATTCGCACAATAAAGACTCAAAAGCCACTGATACACTCAGTGGCTTTTTATTAGATCAAAGCATGTCTCGCCTTTGCTGAGATCCACTCCGATACAATTACCGTAACCAAGATAGCGCAGAAGATGACGGTTACCTGTGGCCAGGCTAATACTGCCATTGACTCTTGAAGCTTTAGACCAATGCCACCTGCGCCCACGAGTCCTAGTACTGTCGATTCTCGAATATTAATGTCCCAGCGAAACAGACTTGTGCCGATAAAGCTTGGCATCACCTGAGGTAACACTCCGTAATCAAGCACTTGCAGTGACGATGCACCCGTTGCTCGAATGGCTGACACTTGGGTGTCACTCACCTCTTCTATTGCCTCGTACATCAACTTAGACACAAAGCCAATGGAGCGAAGCGCGATGGCGATAATACCTGCCAGTAAACCTGGCCCAAGAATCGCCACTAGTAATAACGCCCATATTAGCGAGTTGATTGAGCGACTAGCGGCAATGATAAACAGCGCAATAGGTCTGACAAAAACCACGCTTGGCGTTGTATTTCGTGCGGCCATAAAGGCAACCGGGAATGCGAGCACTATCCCTAGTAAGGTACCAAGGGTTGCTATGTTAAGGGTGTCCCATAGCGGCAACCAAAGCTGCTCTAAGTAGCTCCATCTTGGTGGCCACATGCGAGAGCCTATGTCTGCGATTTGATTTGGTGAGTCAGTGACAAAGTACCAAATGGTATCTTGATTCATTACCTGCCAAGCAAATACCACTAAGGCAACAAATGCCAGCCAACACACCCATTGGGTGATGGTTTGTTTCTGATCGTATTTTTGCCACACCGTAGGCATCGATTGTAAATTGTTCATCGTATTATCCCCTACTGAACGTGCTGACGAATGATGGTTGAGACGTATTCACACACCATCACGATACCTATGATGATCAACAAAATGGCGGCGGCGGCGCTGTATTCATAGCGATCCATTGCCGTATTCAGCGTTGCGCCAATACCACCAGCGCCTACGATACCTATCACAGCTGATTCTCTAAAATTGATATCCAAACGATACATGGATAAACCAATAAAGCGCGGCATCACTTGCGCCTGAACTGCATAGTTGACCTGTTGTAGCCAGCTAGCGCCGGTTGCACGCATAGCAGTCAAAGGAGCAGGATCTATGGCTTCGATTTCATCGGCAAACAGCTTGGCTAGAAAGCCGATGGTGGCAAACGTTAGGGTGACAAAGCCGGCAAAAGTGCCAAAGCCAAATAGGGCTACACACAAGATAGCAACGATGATTTCTTGAAAGCTTCGTGCAATTGCCACAAATCCGCGACAAAAGAAATACACCGGCTTTGGTGCTAAGTTCTTTGCCGCGCCCAGCCCAAATGGAATCGATAAAATCACACCCGCTACCGTTGACGTTAGAGTCATGGTTAAGCTTTCTACCAAGCCCTGCCAAATATTGTCCCAACGCCCTGCAAAGTCAGGGTTCATGAATGCAACGATAAAGCGCCAACCTCTCTCGCTTCCTTCATAAATACGCATCCAGTTAATGCTGATGGATTGGGTGGCAAGATAAAGGTAAATCACCACCATGGCCGTAATGCCATAGCGAACCCAAGCACTTGAAATCAGGGGTGGCTTCTGCCACTGATTAGGGTAACTGCCACTCATGCTATCGCCTCGGTAAACTGGGCTGTCGTCAGAGAAGGCTCAGATTCATCTTCCGTTGTGGCATTCCAGTCTTCTTGACCATAGATACTGGTTAATACCTTTTCATCAAGCTCACTTGGCTTGCCATCAAATACTACCTCACCTGCATTAAGACCCACGATGCGCTGAACAAAGCGCTTGGCGAGTTCAACATCGTGAATATTAATGATGGCTGGAAGCTGCTGTTCTTCACATATTTCGCTGATCAAACGCATGATCTGACGCGCGGTTCTCGGGTCAAGCGCTGCGGTGGGTTCATCAATCAACAATAATTTGGGCTTTTGAGCTAACGCTCTTGCAATCCCTACCCTTTGGCGCTGACCACCAGAGAGCGCATCGGCTCTTTTATTGGCGTGTTCCAACAAGCCTACACGATCCAGCAATGCGTAAGCCGCTTGTATATCTTCGCTTGGGTAGCGACGAGTAAAGCTGCGCCAAAAACTCACATAACCTAAGCGGCCTGATAGCACATTCTCCATAACCGTAAGACGCTCAATTAATGCGTACTCTTGGAATATCATCCCAATTTCTCGGCGAGCTTGCCTTAGGTTTGATGTTGAGAGTTTGACCAAATCTCTATCCGAAAACAGCACTTGCCCATCTGTGGGTTCAGTAAGGCGGTTAATACAACGAATCAGCGTAGATTTACCTGCGCCTGATGGGCCGATTAGACCCACTACCTCACCAGGTTCAACGGTAAGATTGACATCGGTAAGCGCCTTATCCGATGAAGAATAATGCTTGGTTAAGCCTTTCAGAGTTAATGTAGACATGACCTTCCTTTGGGGAGGTGATATCAATCGTACTAAATAACCGATCATGCTCGCTGATCACTGACTTAGTGTGATTGGTATTAAATAATGATGATATGAAGCAAGGCCCAGACTCTATTCCGGGCCTTTTAGTTAGTGGTTTTGCTGGTTAGCTACAGGTATAAGAAACCTGATTTGCTGTATCTATGGTGCGAATCACTTCCCAGTGCTCTTGGTATGTGATTGGCACAAATTGCGCCTCACCATTGCGCTCAAACTCTTCTTGCAATTTAGTCCCTTGCCAATCAAAAGAGAAAAACGCTTGTTGAATCTTTTCTTGAAGCTCTGGCGCTAGGTTATGCGCTGTTCCGTACGCTGTGGTAGGAAACGTCTGTGACTTATAAATAGATTTTATTTGCTGCTCATTCACCACATCGCGCGATAACATACGATTTAGTACAGAGTTAGCAATCGCTGCTGCATCATAGTCTTTATGAGCCACACCTAGGATAGAGTTGTCATGCGCCCCAGAGAACGCAGGCTTAAAGTCCGCATCCGGCTTCAATCCATACTCTGCATCCAAGATAGCGGATGGCGCTTTGAAGCCAGAGTTAGATGTTTGGGCGGTGAATGCTAGGTTCTTACCTTTAAGGTCTTCAACTTTCTCAATACCTGATTCAGGGTGAGTAATGATTTCCATCTCATAACCAAAGGAACCGTCTTCTGCAGCCATCATGGTGAAGGGTGCGAAGCCTGCACAGTTAACCGCTAACGGCGTTGAACCTGTGTTAAAGCCAGCAATATGCAAGCGACCAGAGCGCATTGCCTCAATTTGGGCGGCATTGTTCTGTACCGGGAAGAAGCGAACATTCTTGCCCGTCTCTTTTTCTAGATGATCAAGAAACTCACTCCATACATCAGCATAAACAGCTGGGTCTTCAACCGGGGTATAAGCAAAGATAAGAGTAGAAGGGTTCACCCATTCGGCTTCATTTTGTGGAGCGTCCGCAACTAGGTTACCAGTGCGGTCTTGGTAGCGTGAGTCCATTGCTGAAACCGCTGCAGAGAACATTAATGCAGTAGCTACTGCAGTCTTAACTAGTTTCATTGTACTTTCCTGTTGGCTAATAAACTGCGAAGAAAGTTAATCAATTTAGATGACAGTTAAGTGGAAACTAGATGAAAGATTTATTTATTAAATGAATCTTTCATGACTGATTAATCCATTTATTTTCAGAAGGTTACATTGAAACATTTTATTACAAACAGTTTGTAGTTAGATACGTTTTAAAATATCAGGGCAGAAAATTGCATCTCATTTTGCATATTTCATTGCTTTTTAAGAGAAATTACTCAAAAAAACAGACTGTACATTTTTATGTAATAGCCTCAATTATCTGCATATCATTCCAATTGCGAACAGCCAATACACATCTCTAGTCACGCTCTGTAATACAAGGCTACTCTCTCCTATCGTAGGTTTATCATTGAATCTCAGCAGGCCATTTACTGGCAATTTGCAGGGTTTCATCAGAGCAGAACTATTTATAGAGTGTCATACGATATTAATTCACATCGCCACAATAGTGGCGAATAGAGAAAGTTGTATACTATTTAACACCCAAGATGAAACTGATTTCATAGTAGTTAAATAACTTTTTGTAAATAGTTATTATTGAACTGCCTTATGAATAGATATTCTAATCTACAAGGTTTAGCATTGAGGCAATTCATTTATTTTGCGCTACGCTCTAAGTAGCTATTTTACATGGTAGTTTTAGTCAACAATGAAGACTGTTTGTCAGTTCATGCTCGGGTTGCAATCCGATCATAAGGGAAGAAGAATTGAGCAAGTCTGGGCATTGGACTCATTCTGGTTGGAGTACGACCATGAGTATATTCAGTGGTTATTTCCTATTGATACCCCAAGCCGGTTTCACTCCCACAGTCCTATCGCCTGTCAATCAACTCAGGATTACTTCTGTGCCTGTGAAGTACTACGTGAGGCGCAGCTTCATTCACTAGGCATGATGTTAGACTTTTTTGGAATGCGATTTTTTGGTAACTCTATTGTGCCCAAAGAAGATCTCAATATGCAAGACCACCCATGGTTAAAACCCATGGACCACAATCACTTGAGAATCACTCGTATCATTCGTAGTCTTGCGCTGTTAGGTCAAACTGAACTCAGTCAAACCTTCCAAATGGCGATGCTGAAAACCGCTCGTGAGCAAGGTGAAGTCAATGAAGAGACGCTCGGCTTTTGGCTCCAAGCGAACCTCATAAAAGAACGGGTTAGTGAATAAGGCGTACAATAAGGGCGCCGGTTGCTCTCATTGGTTCAACATTAAAGCTCAACACGACGCCTGCTCTTGGGGCATAGTACCGTTTAAGCTCTTTGCCGAACGAATCTGTTTGCACGGATAAGAGATCCCCTTCTCTCACAGGTTGAAGTAGCTCCACCTGAGGCTGATAGAATCCGCCAGTTTCTGCGCGAATGCTCGTCAGCTCTTTACCTTCAACAAACGGTGGTTCCGCTTCTAAAGCTTCACCTTCTATTAATACCCCATAATCGCTCAACACATTGAATATTCCTTTTGTAGAGCGATCCACCAAGGGGTAGTCACTGTAACGCCCGACCCCTACCTCTACGGTGATCGAAGGGATGTTATGTTGATTCCAAACTGTCTCCAAAATACCGGGATCACCGGGATCGTCAAAAATGACATCTGGGTTCATTAGTCGGGCCATGTTGAGCGCATCGTCAAGGCGGTAGTCGGCAAACACATACAATGGATAGAGGGTGCCACTGGTTTGTGTGTGAAGATCTATGGCGAGATCGGCATTAGGCTTGAGTAGATTTTCCCAGAGCTGATAGACATAGCGCTGTGCCTCATTGCCATTTTTGTTTCCAGGGAAGAAACGATTGAGGTTGGCTGTAGAATGATCAGGATCGTTTGAGCTGTAATCTCGGCTATGGCTAAGCATGCCGGAAAGGTTCACAGTAGGAACAATCACCACTGAGCCTGAGATATCGGCAGTTGCCAATTGAGAGGCGACCTTTTGTGCCACCAGCACCCCGTTATATTCATCACCGTGCACCCCGGCCGTTATCACGAAGCGCTTACCTGGCTTACTGCCCTTGTAGACCATTACAGGTAAATGCAGCCATTGACCTAAGGCATTGCTACAGATCCGAAACCAAAAGGTGTGCTCTCCTGCGCTGAGATCAGAGACGTCTAAGCTCTGAATAACCTTTTTTCCATCAATAACATCTGCTAAGTATTCTGTTGCCATAACCTTCTTCTTTATTCCTTCTTGTTTGCTATTAATCTTCTAACCAAGTTTGCTGAATGTCAGGTCAGCCCCAAGGTGCCATATCAACGCCATGAAACAGTTCCACAAAACTCAAAAACTGCATGTGATGAAATTGCAGCTTTAGCCTTAGATAAAATCTAAGACAATTTGACGGCGCACATCGGCTTCTGAATAAAATTTTTTAACATTGAACGCTGATTTCTTCCGGTTTCATAACGCTCCATTTTATTCCTTATTTAAACTAAAAATAGTCTAATCAAAATTGAAATGAAGTGATAAGCACAATATAAGGAGCATTTGTGTAATTTCTAGCCTATTTTATCATTCCGCAAAACAACGATACTAAATGTATTTACTAACGAGGCAACTCAATTGAGACACAGCTTATGACGACTCAACAAGACATCGACACTTTGAGCATCAATAACTTAAGAATTGTCAAAATCAGCAATACTAGCGAAGCCGTACAGAACAAATAACCCGTTTAAAGTAGTATTTAATTTACCTATATTTTTATGCTTCATACCCACCTCATAAGAGGTAAACAGATTAATTAATGCCGTCCTTTCCAAAGCCTGACATTGTTCATGGGTTGAAGATTACTGGCTCTCCTCTAATTGAAAATGACAAATCCATTCTCATCTATATGTAACTACAAGAATATTAAAAGCAGAGAGTTAGTTTTCATTAATACGTTTTGAGTAATGGCGTTGAAAGCGTTAATTTGCGTTGAATAAAAAGATAATATTTAGATTTGAAGGGTAATCACATGTTCAGTAACTTTTTCGCCAGCCTTTCCAAGGTAGGTAAGGCACTTATGTTGCCTATAGCATCCATGCCAGCCGCCGGTATATTACTTGGTATTGGCTCTGCTAACTTTGCAATCATTCCACCCATTGTGTCACAGCTTATGGCTGAAGCAGGCGGAGCCGTATTTAGTAACCTGCCACTCATTTTTGCCTTAGGTGTCGCGATCTCCTTTACCGATAACGACGGTGTAGGCGCCGTTGCTGCTGGTATTGGCTACTACGTTCTGGTCGCAACCTTGAAGGTTATGGCTGGCGTATTGGGGGTCGATCACATCGACATGGGCGTATTGGGCGGTATCATTTCCGGTGCTGTTGGTGCGTACATGTTTAATCGCTTCTATACCATTAAGATGCCAGCTTATCTGGGCTTCTTTGCGGGTAAACGATTCGTTCCTATCATCACTTCCTTTGCGATGTTATTACTTGGTATTGTTCTTGCCTTTATTTGGCATCCAATCGGCTTGGGTATTGACGCCTTTGGTCATTGGGCAACAGAGCAAAACCCAGTAATGGCATTTTGGGCTTATGGCACCGCAGAGCGTGCATTGATCCCATTTGGTTTACACCACGTTATTAACGTTATCATTCAACTGCAAGCAGGTGATTTCACCAATGCGGCAGGTCAAGTATTCCACGGCGAGATCCCTCGATTCTTCGCTGGCGACCCAAATTCCGGTAACCTTGCAGGCGGTTATTTGTTTAAGATGTTTGGCCTTCCTGCTGCTGCTATTGCTATTGGCCGTGCATCTAAACCTGAGAACCGCGTCAAGGTTATGGGAATCATGGTATCGGCCGCCCTCACCTCATTCCTAACAGGGATTACTGAGCCAATTGAGTTTGCATTCTTGTTTATTTCACCTGCTCTGTATGCAATACACGCTATCTTGGCAGGGCTGGCTTACCCGCTTTGCATCATTCTTGGTGTTAAGCACGGTTATAGCTTTAGTGCGGGTCTTATTGACTACGTCACCTTCTACGGTATCTCAACTAAAGGCTGGATGATCATTCCTCTTGGCCTAGGTTATGCTGCGGTTTACTACGCTCTATTTACTTGGTTCATCAAGCACTTCAACCTTAAAACACCGGGTCGTGAAGATGTTGCCGAAGAAGCACAAGACGCTTTAGAAGGCGATGAGTTCACAAAAGAATTGGTGGCAGCCTTTGGCGGTAAAGGAAATATTGTTTCTGCTGATGCGTGTATCACTCGCTTGCGAATGCAGGTGAAAGATCAAGACCAAGTAGATGATGCCAGACTAAAAGCATTGGGCGCAGCTGGCGTGGTGCGTGTCGGTACGGGCGTACAAGCCATCTTTGGTGGCAACAGTGATGTCTTTAAAACACAAATGCTCGACTATATGAAAAATAACTAAATCAAGTTGATCAACTGAGTAAACAGTTTGTCCGTTTGGAGTGGAAGCTTGTAGGTGACCACTCCTTTTTTATGGCTAGATACCTGTACTCACCGAAAATGCTTCTCTATCAATTTGCAATCAATTCAGCTTGTTACACATCAATTGTGATGCCAATCTGATGTAGCACAATAAAATAACCACACTATTGATACGGTTAACATTTCAGCAATATCTTCATTTCAAATCCCCACAAAACATGTGACCATTTATTAACCCAAAAGTGGTAGTCCCTACTCTTCGTTCTACAACCAATTCTTGATCATAAATACAACAAGAATGAGCTATTGAGGAATAATAATATGCACAGAAATGATAGTGTCCCTCTCCCCACTAACACCAGAGAGTGGTTTTTTAACCGTAACAGTCTGATTATCCTTGCCGATATTGCACTCTTCTTTGCCCTATACAAGTCTTTACCCTTTGAGCCTCAAGTGGTGCTCGGTATTAGCATTTTGGTATTTATTGCCGTACTTTGGCTAACCGAAGCCTTGCACGTCACCATTACCGCCATTCTTGTGCCTATACTTGCCGTCGTTTTCGATATCTTCGATACACAAACCGCGCTGAGTAACTTCTCCAACCCCATTATATTTCTATTCCTTGGGGGCTTTGCTCTCGCCGCAGCCATGCATGTGCAAGGCCTAGATAAGGTGATCGCCGATAAGGTTCTGATCTTGGCAAAAGGCAAGATGAGCGCAGCTGTGTTCATGCTATTTGGTGTCACCGCTGGCTTATCGATGTGGATCAGTAATACCGCCACTGCAGCCATGATGCTCCCCCTAGTATTGGGCGTTCTTAGTAAGGTTGACGCAGATAAAGAGCGTAAAACCTATGTATTTGTCCTACTTGGTGTGGCTTACAGTGCCAGTATTGGTGGCATTGCCACGATCGTCGGTTCGCCTCCTAATGCTATTGCCGCTGCTGAAGTAGGACTGACTTTTACTGAATGGATGGCATTTGGTATTCCAGCTGCGGTGATCATGCTGCCATTAGCTGTTGCTACCCTGTACTTTGTCTTAAAGCCTAATCTGGAAGGCACCTTTGAGCTTAATAAAGAACCGGTAAACTGGGACAAAGGCAAGATCGTGACACTGGCTATCTTCTCTTTAACCGTGTTCTGCTGGATCTTCAGTAAGCCTATCAACTCTATGCTTGGCGGTATTTCTAAGTTCGATACCATAGTGGCACTCGCTGCGATTGTTTTGGTGAGCTTTGCACGAGTCGTTCATTGGAAGGATATTGAAAAAACCGCGGACTGGGGCGTACTTATCTTATTTGGCGGTGGTATCTGCCTAAGTAACATACTTAAGGCTACCGGAACCAGTGTGTTCTTAGCCAACTCACTAAGTAGTTTGATATCAGATTTTGGTATCTTGTTCATTATCGCCATCATAGCGCTGTTTGTGGTGTTCTTAACCGAGTTCGCCAGCAATACCGCCAGTGCCGCGCTTCTGATCCCCATCTTTGCCACGGTAGCGGAAGTGTTTGGTATGTCACCGGTCGTTCTTTCGGTGCTTATCGCTGTCGCGGCATCTTGTGCATTTATGCTGCCAGTTGCGACACCGCCAAATGCCATCGTGTTTGGTTCAGGTCACATCAAACAGCAAGAAATGATGCGGGTGGGCATTGTTCTTAACATTGCCTGTATTGGTGCACTCACCTTAATTGCCTCATTGTTCTGGCTATAGACCTTAGTCCATTGAGAAGCGATCCCTAAGATCGCTTCTCTTTTACTAGAAAACGCGCAAAAACTCTTCGTTTAACCACACTCTGTAGATACATTTCTTTAACGTTTAGCGAATTCTTTGTAAGCTAGCGTCAATACGATAATTTCTATTCAGAGCAGGATGCTCGGTCAATTGATGTCAAAGCCTTTCTTAAAACGCATACCTAATATTGCAACTCAATCACTGCTTGCGCTTGGTGTTTTTTCTAGCTGTGCCTACTCCGCTACGCCGGTGGGTATGAAATACACTATCCATCGAGCAGAAAACGCTGATAATACTAAGAATGCCATGGTTCTTCCCTACGCTTTCTCCACTGAGTCTATGGGGCTCAATGTCGGTATCGGCGGCGTTGTACAAGGCGTTGGACAAGAGCAGATGGTCATTGGTGGCACCGGTTGGACGGGTGCGGATAGCTATGGGGTCTCAGGCGGACTATGGAACTATCGACCTTGGTTTGCAAAGCGAGCCTTTATTTCTGTAGCAGGCATGTATGCCTACTTTCCTGAACAAAGAGCCTATACCAATGGCAACATCCCGTTTGAAGGCGATAGGTGGGGCAGTTCTGGTTCAAGCCAGGATGACTACATTCAAGGTGATGGTTATTCCAACTGGTTAGATATTAAGGTGGAATACGTGTTGCCTCTAGGCTCCGCGAAAGAAAGCGCCACTACCGATTACTTCTTGAGAAATGGCATCTTGGTGGATGGCCCTACGAGGACGTATTGGAACCCGTTAGAAACAGGCACCACTACCTTATTGATTCGTCAATTCAATCGTTATCAGTCTTATGAAGATGATGCAGGAATTGAGCGAGAAGGTGACATGAGTGCATTCGAATTTGGTATTCAGTATGACAATACCGATTTCTCACCAAACCCTTCCATGGGTAGCCGCCAATACCTAGGTTATTCTTATGAAGGAAGCCTTGTGTCTCCCGACAACACCTGGAATTTTGTAGAACTTGATGTCAGCAAATACCTTTCTATTGGTGAGAGTGACTGGGCCAGACAACGTATCTTCGCCTTCAACTTTTGGACAGGATACTCTCCTTCTTGGACCCTTATAGAGGATGGTCAAAACAAGCTTGTCGAAGATGCGCCTCCCTATAACGAAGGCGCTACATTAGGTGGGCACGATAGAATGCGCGGATACGATGCTAATCGCTTCCATGACAAGGCAAGCCTATACGCAACCGCTGAATACCGTTACACCCTTCGCTATAACCCTATCAAGGATGTCACTTGGCTGAGGTTTTTGAATATTGATTGGTTCCAATTGGTGGCATTTGCCGAGGCAGGTCAAGTTGCGCCAGAATATGATCTAGGTGATTTGACCAAAGACATGAAACTCGATGCGGGTGTCGCGGTTAGGGCATTGGCAGCAGGTCTAGTGGTACGATTTGACTACGCTGTGTCAGAAGAAGGCAGTTACATGTGGTTTATGGTTAATCAACCCTTCTAGAGGCCTCTTTTGCGCTGGTTGCAAAGTGTAACCAGCTGACCCAAAACAGAGGCAGTAAATAGATAACCGTTGATACCATATCTAGATAGGTATGGTATTGCTGATGATTCATCAGTTGCAGATAGGCCAGTAGAGAACCCACGGCGACTAACCTGCCCCATAATCCAACCTTTATGACTATGTGTACCACTAGGGCGAGCGCCACTGCGGTATGCGTGCTGTAATCAGACTTAAACGCTGGCCAAATTCCTAGCCATTCATCCATAAATCTCGAACCGTACACAATGCAGATGGTCACCATCAAAGCGGTGAAGCTTATCTTGCGCAGTGGTGTAGCCTCTTGAAGCAATAAACGTACACTCCATAGCGCAAGCAATGGAGTGTAGATATCCGCAATAAGCGCCCACTGTTGAAAGGTCAGGTTTAGCATAAGTAGTTGGTTACTGCAGAGGTTCTAACTTGATGATCTTGGTACGATCAAAAGTGACACGGTAACGTGCTGTTCTTTCCTTAACACCACCTGGCTCAGTCTTCTTCTCATGGATCTTCACTTCAATGCGACCACGACGAGAAATACTCACCTTCCGAGATTTATTACCCGTTGAATACACATACATATCTCTGTTTTCACTAGGGAAACATCGCATGATGGGACCAAGGTCAATACTGGTATTGGTCTTGATCTTCTTAAAGCCGTTGTACTCAAAGTTCTTCAGGCTCACTATCTCTCTAAAGAACAGCGATATATTTTCGCGGTTAGCAATAGCGACCTTAGAGTTGGGCTGAGAGTTAAACCATGTTTCGCCTGCTCCAATGCCGGTTTTCTTGTCTGGCATGCTAAACGAGGAAACCACTCGAGGTTTCTTACGAATGATCTTCTCAAACACCCAAGACTTGATGCTCTCCTTAAACACATCTCGCACCACGTATAAGGCAGCAAAAGCCAGCACAAACTGAAGATCCGTGTCCAATCCCATTAGACGGAATTGGAAGAGCACAATACTGAAGCCTAACATGATCAAGCCCGTCGCAATGGCCAGAGAAAGGTAGCGCTCCTTCTCTCCTACCCGCTTGCTACTGCTGTGTACCCTTAGCGGTAACTCAAGGAGCTTCTTCTGAAGGTCGGTTTGGTTGAATACTCGGGTCAGTTTTTCTTGGTCCTCTGCCTCCAAGCTCTTAACCGAGTAAATACCCTCATACATCTGAGTGACTCGGTATTCATCTTCAGCCATCGACAGTTGCGCCAGGTAATCCCTAGCAACCGTTGCACCTTTGATGTTTTGCAAGAAAGCCGTTTGGCGCAGTAAATACTGTTCAAACTCGTAAGAGAGGATCGCATCGACCTTTCGAAATCGCTCAAATTTCTGATCATCTTCTAGGGAGAAACGGCGAAACGAAGTCAATATATTAGAGTGCCCTTTGGCCTTCTCAATGATTTCCTCAATTGCCTGCTCTTCTTTTTGCTGATTAGTCTTAAATGAGCGAATCTCATTAATAAACAAGTAGGCGAAAAGGCTAATGGAGGTCTTGTAGGACTCGTACGGGAGTTGCTCTTTTTCAAGGATCTTGATGTAGAGCAGCATTAAGCTGATGCTTTTTCCTTTGTGGAAGCGTCGGATTTGGGTAAACGACTTATCGAAGAAATCCCCTGCAGAAAAGGTGTCGCCCAGGTCAATACTGCTCGGTATGACAAATTCCACCTTGGTTTCTGACTGTGAATCGGCAGAGAGCGTTTGCTGCAATTCTATGCTCTTTTTAGCCGTAATCTTCAGATCTAACATTAATTCAAACCATCCTTTTCAAATCAGCCGTCTTATTCTCTGATCACCTAAGTCATGCGGCTACAAATGTGACACTTTTATTACAGTGCATTGTATCACTTTTCTATAATCAAAGCGTATGCCAATTTTAACTAATAGGCACTTGAATTGGTTGAAAAAAAAGGAAGTTAACCCAGTTAACTTCCTTTAATCTGTTTAGATTAAGTTACTTGATCCAAAACCACCACACAATAAACACGATGAGAAGTACACCAATAATATTAACCATGCTGATGCTCCCCTGTTGTACTCGGTGTAAATAATCTCAATCGGTTCGCATTGCTGACAACCGTAATGGAAGACAAAGACATAGCCACGCCCGCCACAATCGGACTCAGTAACAAACCAAAGACCGGATAAAGAACACCTGCCGCAATCGGGATCCCGAGCGAATTGTAGATAAAGGCACCCCATAGGTTTTGCTTGATATTTTTCATGGTCGCTTTGCTCACTTCTATCACCTGAGATACACCAAATAACGACCCTCTCATTAGCGTGATATCGGCACTCTCTATGGCAACATCAGTGCCATGACCGATTGCAAAGCCTACGTCAGATTGCGCTAGTGCTGGCGCGTCATTGATACCATCACCCACCATGGCCACAACCAAGCCTTGCTGTTGCAGCTTAGTCACCCACTCTAGTTTATCCTGAGGTAAAAGCTGCGCATGCATCTCATCCACACCCGTCTCAGTAGCTACCGCTTGCGCAGTGTGTTCATTATCACCCGTTAGCATTACCACCTTAATGCCTAAAGATTTAAGGGCTGCGATTGCTGGTTTAGACTCGTCCTTTATCGGATCACTAATCGCTAACACAGTGGTAAGCTGATTATCGATGGCAAAATACACTACAGTCTGCGCCTGACGCTCCCATTCATCGGCAATAGATTGTGCATGATCGATAGCAATACTGTGCTCGGCCATCAACCTTTCATTGCCAAGTAGCACGGTATGCCCATCAATTTCCGCTCGCACACCTAGGCCATTCAATGATTGGAATCCCACTACATTGTGGCTGTCCAGCTGTTGTGCATTTTCGCGACAATAGTTAACAATAGCCGACGCCAACGGATGCGTAGAGCCTTGCTCAATGGCGTTTAAGTACCCCAATGTCGTCGTGCTTTCTTGAACCGCTCTAACCTTAACTACACTCGGCTTACCTTGTGTGATGGTGCCCGTTTTATCCAGTACCACAACATCGATAGCACTGGCTTTTTGCAAGGCGTCACCGTTGCGAATAAGACCGCCAAATTCTGCCGATTTCCCAATACCTATCATGGTAGAGATAGGTGTCGCCAAGCCTAGGGCGCAAGGACAAGCAATGATCAGCACAGAGGTTGCGGTGACTAGCATATTAATCACGGTTGGCGCTGGCCCAAAGTTGTACCACATCAAGGCTGTTACGATGGACAGTATCATTACTGTAGGCACAAATATGCTGGAAACCCGGTCCGCTAAATGACTGATTGATGGCTTAGAGTTTTGAGCGTTAGACACCATCTCGATGATCTGAGCGAGCATGGTATCGCTGCCAATCTTAGTCGCTACTATGGTGAGGTTTTGATCGCCATTGATCGTGCCCGCAGACACTGTGTCGTCTATTGATTTGATTACCGGAATAGGCTCACCAGTTAGCATGGATTCATCGATAGACGATTCGCCATCGATTACCTTGCCATCGACCGGTACTTTTTCCCCTGCACGAATCAGCAATGTATCTCCAATGATCACCTCTTCCACTGGCAAGGTCAGGGTTTTGCCATCTCGAATCACCACTGCAGTTTTGGTTCTCAAATCCAAAAGGCGCTTGATTGCTTGAGACGTTCTGCCCCTTGCCTTTAATTCCAAGGCTTGTCCTAGGTTAATCAAGCCTATGATCATCGCAGAGGCTTCAAAATAGAGGTGACGAGCACTCTCGGGAAGCAAAGAGGGCATGGCAACAACCACAATAGAATACAGCCACGCTGAACCTGTGCCCAATGCAATGAGCGTATCCATATTCGCGCTGCGATTAACAAAGGCTTTGCTAGCGCCAACAAAGTAGTGTCTACCGCTAAAATAGAGCACAGCTAGGGTCAATAGACCCACAATTAACCAAATGAACTGCTCACTGGTGGTATTAACCGTCATTGACCCGCCAAGCAGGCCATACAACATTAGGGGAACACCTAAGCCAAGACCCACAATGGTATGGCGAATCTTATCGCGATATTCTTGCTGTTCGGCCTGTTCACGCTCTTGCTCTGCTTGGGTTTCATCTAAGATGAGTGATGCACCGTAGCCTGCTCCTTCGACTGTGTGAATCAGCTTATCCGCGGGCAATCTCGAATAGATACTGGCGGTTCGATTGGCAAAGTTAATATTCACCGAATCCACGCCTTGCTTACTTATTAGTGCTTTTTCTATGGTCGCAACACAACTGGCACAGGTGACACCAGATAGGTTAAGTCGAGTCAAGCTAGCCTCATCAGCATCAATAACCTTCGCATCGGCTTTTTCAGCCACTGGGTTTTCGGCGATTGATTCCGAGCTCACTGGGTTATTTTCTTGTGTTTGTGCATCAGCTAAAGGGGCGTAACCTAAGGCCTGTAATGAAGATTGCACCTGCTCACTGGACAAAAGGCTTTTCACTTCAATAGTTTGAGCTTCAATATCGACAGCAACGACCGCGTCTTTATCCAGCTCGACAAGTGCGTTGGTGCTCTTCTTCACACAGCCTTGGCAAGATACGTTCGCTACCTTGCTGTTAATCTGCGGCAAAGGTTTCTCGCTCGCTTTGTAACCTAGGTCTGCTATCACAGCTAAGATGCCTGCAATATCAAGGCTTGTGCCCACACGCGCCCATTTTTTATCTTCACTGCTGTCAATAGTAAATTGGCTGTCTAGTTCAAGGGCAGCGCGCTTTATCTTATTGACACAGCCGCCGCAAGAGACACCTTCGAGATGAAGGTTAAACTGGTTCATTACTTCTTCTCCTCAGTCCAAGACTCTATCAAACAACAAATGGAGTCGCCGGTTGGCAAGCTATCCGGTAGCTCACCCCATTGTTCAAAGGTCTCTTTTAGCATGCTGACATGTTGCTGCAGTCTGAGGATCTGCGCCTCTGTCTCTACAATCTTATCCGCCATCATTGTTCGCACCTTAGGGCACGGTGAGCTGCCGTCTTCCGTGGAAGCCAATATGTCCTCAATTTCCTTCAGCCCAAAACCTAGATCCCTTGCTTGATGGATAAACTTCAGCCTCTGCAGTGCGTTTAAATCGTACTCTTTGTACCCATTGTCAGGATTTCGAGTCGCCGTGATCAATCCACGTTTAGTGTAATAACGCACAGTATCGGGTGAGACATTGGCTGATTTAGCAAGTTTTGAGGTAATCATTGGCCGTTTCCTAGTGTTCGATTTTCTAACTATAACCTTAGTGTAAAACCTAGGAGCAACACACAGGTCAAGAATTTAGTTTGCAAATAGTGCAAGAATAAAAATAACCGCGAATAACAGCCCTACTAATTTAAGCAATAGCCCTAGTGATCTCGTGCCTCCCTGTGGTGCTCTGTTACAACATCCCATGTGGTATTTCCCGGTTAAAGTAAGTTCCGCACCAGTCTAAAACCGGTGAGCAGGTCACAGGTCAAACTATTTAACGCGTTGATTTATGGTTGTTTAGGTTTCATCACTGAAACGAACATTGGTATTGACGAGAAAATTTAATATGAGCTATAACCAATAGGAACTATACGGATACTGACAATGCTTAAACGATTTCACTCACACAGCATAATCGCAATAACACTGATACTGGCTCTGCTAGTGGCAGGTGTTTTGCCGTCAATATCTCAAGCCAACCCTATCGGGCATCACAGCGCAGCAGCGCAAACATCAACGGATGCCGATTGCTGTGAAGAGCAACACCAACAAGTCACAACTGGGTGTACTACTAGCAGCACTCATCAGTGTTGTGAGCAGGTTTGCGGCAGTTTAATTAGCCTGCCATCATCCGCCCTATTATTATCCAGAACTAGCCTAGATGAGACCCGTTACTCTCTAGCTTCTTCAGATATTCTGCCGCCCTATAAACAAGCCGTATTACGGCCTCCTATTGTTTAGTTCGCTGTTCATCAAAATCGAATCATCAGAGTGTCTTACACTTATCTAAACAATATTTAATTGCCCAGCAAGTCGCTTGGCAATGGAGCAATACAATGAAAACAGTTAACAAAGCAATCCTTACCGCATCCCTTCTATTTAGCGGCCTAAGCTACGCAAGTAACAACATTGAGATGTACAAGTCCCCAAGTTGTGGATGCTGTACCGAGTGGGCAGAAATCATGGAGCAGAAAGGGTATCAAGTAGATATTCAACAGCAAAAGGATTGGACTAACGTCAAGCGTGAGTTTGGCATGCCAGCCAAGCTGCAATCTTGCCATACGGCAATTATTGATGGTTATTTAATTGAAGGGCACGTGCCAGAAAAAGAGATAGCCCGCCTTCTTAAAGAACGCCCACAAGGCATCAAAGGACTAGCAGCACCAGGCATGCCAATGCACTCCCCAGGCATGGCAAAGCCGGGGGACGCGTACAGGGATTTTGATGTCATTGCCTTTCATTCTGATGGCACCACAAGTGTTTATGCGGAGTATTGATGTGGTAGGTGTCAGACACAATTAGCGCATTTAAACCAACGTCATGGCCGAAAGTCTTTATCAGCCATCTTTCCATGCAGCCAAAGATTCCGGCTAAAAGACTGCCGGAATGACGGTAGTTAAGGTTCGGGTCTTGAGGCTCGTGAGTATCCTCATGGTCGAGTGCTCTTATCGACCATCTTTCCATGAAGCCAAAGATTCCGGCTAAAAGACTGCCGGAATGACGGTGGTTAAGGTTCGGGGCTTGAGGCTTGAGTCTTGAGTCTTGAGGCTCGTGAGTATCGTCATGGTCGAGTGCTCTTATCGACCATCTTTCCATGCAACCAAAGATTCCGGCTAAAACACTGCCGGAATGACGGTGGTTAAGGTGCGGGTCTTGAGGTTCGAAGCTTGAGGCCTGAGTCTTGAGGCTCGTGAGTATCGTCATGGTCGAGTGCTCTTATCGACCATCTTTCCATGAAGCTAAAGATTCCGGCTAAAAGACTACCGGAATGACGGTAGTTAAGGTTCGGGGCTTGAGTCTTGAATTCTGAGGCTTGAGGCTCGAAGCTCGTGAGTATCGTCATGGTCGAGTGCTCTTATCGGCCATCTTTCCATGAAGCCAAAGATTCCGGCTAAAACACTGCCAGAATGACGGTGGTTAAGGTGCGGGTCTTGAGGCTTGAGGCTCGAAGCTCGAAGCTCGTGAGTATCGTCATGGTCGAGTGCTCTTATCGACCATCTTCCCATAGTTCCACTGGCCCCATAACCACCACAACCCAGAGCCCAGCACCTACAATCCCTGCTTATACCCCAACATATAATTAAGCTTGCTCGTCTTACGGGTCATCTTCTGAAAACCTTTCTCATCAAAGCTATCAAACTGCCCCATAGCCTTAGCTGACAAACCGGAGCCGCCTAGGTTTTCGGTATCTAAGGACAAAATAACCTCACCCGCATCCTTCACCGCTTTCATGTAGCCTTGCTCAGTTGTTAGGTCATATTGGTTTAGGTCAAACACAGGCTTTAGCTCTTTAGCCCAGTAGAACTCAAGAAATGGCACAGGTTGCTTTGGCTTATTCCAGCTTACGTCACGTGAGTAGTACATCAATGCGCGGTATGGGTCATTGGCAAAATTGGTGATGCCCATTTGCTGTGGCAGTTCATCGTGGGTAATGGCTTTATTGTTTAGGTCGTACAACCAGGCATTTTTATCGTTCTCAAGCTCTGCCCAAAACGCCCGCATGTTTTCTAGGTGGCGATAGTCTTTATCAACAATCACCTGCACCTTGAAGTCACTGCCGCCACCAGACATATGCCAGAAGGTATTGAAGGTGTGGTGGCCATCGGTGAGGTAAATTTCGTTGTTAGGCGCAAGCACAATGGTTTTCATGTCTTTGCGCTTTTCACCTATGCCTTGCTCACAAACAAAGGACTCCGGCTTGGAAGGTACTGAGTTTTCATCAAATGACGTTAAACCCTTTTGACCATTGGCCTCACAGATTTCATCAAACTGCTTTTTCACATCATGTTGATAGCGACCTAGCTTGTAGTAAATCTGATCGTAACCTACCGAAGGCTGTGTCGGCTTAAGCTCAGACAGACTGACTTGGTAGACATCCCCCTCTTTTACTGAGGCTAGATCTTGAGCCCATACTGACGTTGCGCCTATCATCGTTGCCAGTGCAACAAGAGACTTGTTCAGACAATTCATTGTGTACCTTTGTGTTTGTGCCGATGTTGTTATGCAAATACCCTAGAATCAAAGCATTACGAAGTTATGACAGGCAAGTTGCATTTAGATTATGCCAGTAAGCACACCGGCTATTAACTGATAAGCATTTGTATTTCATTGCTTGCCTAGAGTGTGTTAAGTTACGTTTAAAGGACTCAATCAAGACTCTATAACGATATCGTGAAGCCCAAGCAGAAAAGGCATTTAACCGCAAAATACTCCCTACTATTGGTATGGTGGGTAATAGTGGTGTGTCTGGCAAAAAATGTTGGTTTTATCAGTCTTTGTAGCGTTTCTTCCGAACACATTGCCTCAACAGAGATCAGTCAACAAAGCAGTTCCTCATTAACTGAAACGCCCTGCTCGCTATCGGAAAAACTGTTAAGCTTTCATCAAGTCAGCATGGAAGACCTTGCTGTTGCATTACTGCTGATTGCTCTGATTGGCATCTTCACCGTCACTAGTTCTTTTAAACCTGTGCGTTTCTTTACCGAGCCAACAGGACCTCCGCCGCGACTCTATCTCAGGCTTTGTGTATTTCGTGAATAAAAAAAGATGGTTACTCACAACTATCACTTTGTTATTTATGGAAAAACTATGCTTAAAACTAAATTTATAACTAGCGCTCTACTCAAGCCTTTCTTGAGCGGGTTGCTATTTCTGTGGGCAATAAGCTCAACGCAGATAGTCTCAGCTTCCGAGGTCAGTTCCGGTTGGATTACCTCTCCCGATCATCCTCCCGTTCAGGTACGTTTTGATCTCACTGGCCAAACTAACAGCGACACTCACACTGTTGAAGCCTTGCTAGAGGTTAAGCTCGATGATGGCTGGAAAACCTATTGGCGCACGGCAGGTGAAGCCGGTGTCGCACCAAGTATCGACTATGCCACTTCAACTAATATTGAATCCCTTGAATGGCACTGGCCATTTCCAGAGCGCTTTTCGCTACTGGGAATAGAAACCTTGGGCTATCAGTCCGATGTGATCTTTCCTATCACTTTGCATTTGAATGAGCTCTCACAAGCTACAACATTGAATGCGACACTGACGCTTCCGTCATGCACGACTATTTGTGTGCTCACCGACTATCCCATCACGCTTTCATTTGTAGCTGATGACCTCAAGACAAACGATCGGGCAATGCTGAGTTACGCCAAGGCCATTAGCTCTGTGCCAAAGGATTCTCCCTTACTGAGCAACCTAGAAGCAAAATGGGACAAAGCAAGCTCTAAGTTAGAAGTTAGCGTAACCAAGACAACACCTTGGCACTCCCCAGATGTTCTCGTTGATGGTACAGCCGAGAATGTAGAAGATGCTAGCTTTAAGAAACCGAGCATTACGCTAGAAGGCAATACACTGCATGCGGTGTTTGAAGTAACTAGCTGGCTAGGAGCACCATCGCTTGAGAACGAAACCGTTTCGGTCTCCTTCTCAGATTCAGACTTTCTAGCCGAAGAACAAATTGCTGTCAGCACTGGAGCGGTAAATTCTATTACTCCAAGTCTATTGCAGATGTTTATTTTCGCCGTTATTGGTGGTCTTATTCTTAATATTATGCCGTGTGTATTGCCTGTTTTAGGTATGAAGCTTGGCTCAATTGTGAGTATGCAAGGCCAAGAAAAGCGCCAGATTCGATGGCAATTTATCGCTTCAGCCCTTGGCATTCTGGTCTCGTTCTGGCTGATCGCGCTGTTTTTGGCAATAATCAAACTTTCGGGCGGCGCCTTAGGCTGGGGCATTCAGTTCCAAAGCCCATGGTTTTTAGGCTTCTTGTTTGTGGTCACCGCGCTGTTTGCCATGAATATGCTAGGTTTGATGGAGGTACGCTTGCCTTCCGGTATTTCTACTTGGCTTGCAGGCAAGGGAGACAACTCATACTCAGGGCACTTTGTTCAGGGCATGTTTGCCACCCTACTCGCCACCCCCTGCACTGCGCCCTTTTTGGGAACCGCTGTAGCCTTTGCCCTAGGTGCTGATATAAGCACACTGTTTGTGATTTTTTCAGCCCTTGCTTTAGGTATGGCCCTTCCGTGGCTACTCGTCGCGACTTTCCCGTCAATAGCAAGCACATTGCCTAAGCCTGGTGCGTGGATGAACAAGGTGAAAATGGTGTTTGGTTTGATGATGCTTGCGACCAGTATCTGGCTGCTTTCTTTATTAGGCAATCATTTATCACTGCTTTGGCTTATCGTCATAGGATTTAGCCTGTTTTGCATGCTTATCGTTAAGTCTAAATCGGCCTATGGAAAAAACGTAGCGGCAATCGTTGGTGTTGTTGGCATCATTAGTGTAGGCGGAGGCTTAATTACGGCGAGTGTGACTGCCGATAGCTGGGCAACTCCCCTACCTAAAGAGCGCCAATGGCAACAACTCTCCACTCAAAACATAGAGCAATACGTCGCTGACAATAAAGTCGTTTTTGTGGATGTGACCGCTGATTGGTGCATTACCTGTAAAGCCAACAAGATAGGGGTTCTGCTACAAGAACCGGTTTATTCGACTCTCGATAACAGCAATGTAATTCGAATGAAGGGAGACTGGACGCGACCTAGTGACAGAGTGACTGGGTTCTTAAGAAGTTACAACCGCTATGGCGTGCCATTTAATATCGTATATGGCCCAAATGCCCCACAAGGTATTGCGTTGCCGACGGTTCTGAGCAGTGAAGCTGTGCTCAAGGCTATAGAACAAGCAGGAGGAAAGCGGTAATGAAGAAATGGCTAAACTTCTTTAAAAATTCACTGCTGTATATCTTGCTGTTTACTGTGGTATCCGTTGCGGTGGATCTGTGGCGCACTCGAGATTTTACCTCTAGCGAGACCCCAACCACACAAGCAACCGCGCTTTCCGGAAACAACATAGACTTAGACGTTCTTAGTCAAGACAAGCCCGTAGTCGTGTACTTTTGGGCAACCTGGTGCGGGGCGTGTAAATTTGTGACGCCCACCATCAATTGGCTAAGCCAATACTATGACGTTGTGGCCATCAGCGCCTCATCCGGTGAAGCACGTCGCGTACAGGCTTATCTCAATAGTCATGATTATCAGTTTGAGAACATTAATGACCCTAGAAGTCAGATTAGTTCAGGCTGGAATCTCAAAGTGACCCCAACCATTGCCATTATTGAAAATGGCGAGATTAAGAACATTACTACTGGAATTACAACGCCTATCGGTCTGCTTGCTAGACTGTGGCTTCTTTAAGGCATCTCATGAACATTAAAAATCTATTTATTAGCCTATTCGCTTCACTGCTTGTTTTCGTCGCACCAGTGAATGCCAATCAAGATACAAGGTCGCAAAAAATACAAGACATTGCCGACATGTTGCAATCACACCCAGAGTTGGTTGATAGCCTGCATAGCAACCTGCAGGCGTACATAGAGCAACAAGGTCAACTAAAAGAGGTTCTAACCCACAATCACGATTATCTCTACAATAACGACCTTCAGCCTTCCATAGGGAATGAAGAAGCGCCCGTAACACTGGTCGTATTTACTGACTACAGTTGCCCTTGGTGTAAGAAGTTTGACCCAGAGTTATACAAACTTGTCGAGAACAACCCAGATACGGTTCGAGTGATTAATCTCTATGTTCCCCTGAAGGAGCAAAGTAGCGTGAACTCCGCCTCTTACGCTTTAAACGTATGGCGTGAGAAGCGCAGCAGTTATGAAGAGGTTCACCAGTTGATGGTGGCAAAACCCGGCGCTCACAACCTCAACTCCATCAGCAAGGTAGCAAAGAACACCAACACCACGGCATTGATGAATGCGTCTATGAAAAGCGATGAACTCATCAATAAAAACCTAGAGCTTTTTCGTGCTCTAGGCATGCGAGGCACACCCGCAATGCTCATCGGCGATGAGATGGTAAGCGGTTATCTTGACTACGACAAACTGCAAGCCATAGTTGACGACAAACTGTCGAAGCTTAACTAAGGTTACTGATATTAAGGGCTCGTTGAGCCCTTCTTGTTATTACGCGAGACATAAGGGTAAGGAATACAAAGTGCGAATACTCTTTTTGACTGGACTTGCGATGATGGCGTTTGCTGCCAACTCTTTGCTTTCCCGCTTAGCACTGGTTGATGGAGCGATTTCCGCAGAGGCCTTTACATTAGTTCGCATCGTCTCCGGGGCACTGACTCTCAGTGCAATCTTGTTACTATCACAGGGAGTAAAAGGCTTCTATCATCAATGGCGCATCGGCCTCTATTCAGGCATATGCCTGTTCCTCTACGCTTTGCTTTTCTCGCTGGCCTATACCGAGCTCACAACTGGCTTTGGCGCTCTCATTTTGTTCGGATCTGTACAGTTTTCTTTACTGGGTATGCACCTCTTTCAAGGACACCGCTTTAGCGCTCTAGAATGGCTAGGGATCTTAGTCTCTTTTACAGGCTTTGTTTGGCTGGTAAGTCCGTCGTCTTCTACACTTGTTGCCTGGCCAATGTTAGCCATGTTGTTATCGGGAATCAGTTGGGCTGGGTTCACTCTTCTAGGCAAGCAAACGGGAGCGGCACTGCCAGCAACCACCAAGGGCTTCATTATTGCTTCGGTGATTTCTATAGGCCTTATTCCTTGGGCGTTTGATACCCATGCTATAAGCGCCCAAGGCCTTATGTATGCTGTAATCTCCGGCGCTATCACCTCAGGGCTGGGCTATGTACTTTGGTATGCAGTGGTACCCAAGATATCATTACTGAATGCGTCACTGTCACAACTCTTAGTCCCAGCCATCGCTATGATCATGGGCGTCTTATTCCTTCGCGAATCCATAACCACTGAAAACCTATTGAGCATGGGGCTTATTTTAGGTGGGATCGCACTCACCCTCTATCAGCAGCATCGCCATTCAGCTGTTTAACTCTCAGCTAACTGTCACTCTATTTCTGCAACGATTGTACATTTAAAGAGCGCTTAATCCGCTAAAGTGCACATATCTCATTAATGGTGTATCTAATTATTGACACCTTAAGGCTATATGATATTTATAGTCGGTATTGACAAAGAAAAATAACAACACGGACGTAGTAATGGAAAACGCAATACCCTCACAATCCTCACCCTCTAAATTAGGAACCTTGGTTCGTTCATTAGGCCCTGGCATCATGGCGGCAGCCGCTGCTGTTGGTGGCTCTCATTTGGTTGCTTCAACTAAAGCTGGCGCAATCTATGGGTGGCAACTTGCCATATTGATCCTGCTTGTAAACCTATTTAAGTACCCATTCTTTAAAGCGGGTGTTCAATACACGGTAGGAACCAAAACAAGCCTTGTTGAGGGATATTCAAAACTGGGCAAGCCATACCTGATCTCTTTCGCTTTACTGAGCGTCATCTCAGCCATTGTAAATACGGCTGCCTTGCTGATGTTCAGCGCCAGTTTATTGGCCTACTTCATCCCAGTCGATCTTTCCATGCCAACCCTGTGCGTCATCGTTCTAGTAACCTGCTTATCAATATTGTTTGTCGGGCACTACAAGGCATTAGATACCTTATCTAAAACCATTATGGCGGTTCTAACGGTGACCACTCTCGTGGCGGTAGCCATCGCTTTTGGCAACCCTGTAGAACCACAACCAGACTTTGTTTCTCCATCGCCTTGGACACTGGCTGCCATTGGATTCATTGTTGTGACCATGGGTTGGATGCCGGCACCTATTGAGATCTCAAGCCTTACCTCAATGTGGCTGAAGAGTCAGTGTCGCGAACAGGATGTCACGGCAAAATCGGCTCTGTTTGATTTTAATGTGGGCTATATCGGTACTGCGGTTTTGGCTTTGGTCTTTGTCGCCTTGGGTACACTCATGCTGCACGGTACAGGTGTGCAACTTCAGGCATCTGGCGTAGGCTTTTCTCATCAGTTAATCAGTTTATATGCTGCCACTATTGGTGAATGGTCACGTTATCTTGTAGCTATCATTGCCTTCTTCTGTATTTTTGGCAGCACCATTACTGTTATTGATGGTTACTCTCGCGTTATTACTGAATCTCAACGTCTTTTGCGTAGCAAACAGACTATCCATCCTGCAATGAATCAAGCCTGGATGCTAATCGTATCAATATCAGCGCTGTGCATCGTGGTCTTCTTGGCAAAGGCACTATTACCTATGCTTGATTTTGCGATGGTACTGGCCTTCATCACCACGCCGTTCTTCGCTTTGCTAAACTACATCCTAGTGACGCGCACACCACTGCCTGCTGAATTGGCGGTTGGCCCTAAACTTAAGGCACTGTCTATCATAGGTTTAGTTTACTTATTCGGATTTTTAGCGCTGTTTGTGTGGTGGAAATGGTTCATGTAACTGCACACTGATGCCAATAAAAAGGGAACTCGCAATGAGTTCCCTTTTTGGTTTAATCCTTGGTACCAAGATTAAGAGCGACCGGTTCGCCAAGCCACCCTGCTCTTTGGGTGTGATCGATAAGAAACTCACCCGCCTCTGGGTGAAGCAGTACCGTCAACCCGTCCCTGTGCGAATCGAGCCAAGCAATCAACTCTTCAAACACTTCCTGAGTGAACAGAACCTGATAGCTCCAACATGGGTGCGGCCCTACAGGCTTGTTGTGTACTCTGCCAAGGACAAGATCAAATTTATCAGCGATGCGCTGGCGTAATTGAGTCGCCTTCTCTAGCGTTGACTGATCAAAATAAACATGTGCGTGGTAATGCTCAAACCCTTTACTGGGTAACGTCATAAGTCTCTACTTCCCTGTATATTAAATTCACTTTACACAAAGGCATCGGTGATAGTTCCAATAACCAATATGTACATCTTACCTAAGATTATACGCCCTTGTGATACTGTTTATTCGTTGTTTGAAGCAGCTGTCTCTGAATGTTTTGCACAGCATCTGCATCACGCATATTGCTTTGTAATCCCTGCAAAAACAGTTCTATGAGTTCTTGTTTTCCAACACCAACTTGAGTCTCAGTTTGAATGTCTCGAAGATCAATTAGGACATCAGTAAATAGCTCAGAAAAATCCTTGAGTAGCTCTAGGTTCAGTACATTGTGCTCGCTATACATACTGTTATGACTCCCCTTGTGCTTTTGCACGACATACGAGGTGTCTTTTAGGTTAATGATAGAGGTACGCTTTTCACATCGTCTCAAGCATCCTTTATTGACCTTAATCTTCTTACAACCCTCGGTTTGCTGGAACAGACATTGACGACTGGTTAGCAGCGTATTGGGGTGATAGATACTGTAGAAGGTTTTAAAGTTATCCGGTCTCTTGAGCTGGAAAATCTGTTTCTTGCTCAGTTCATTTGAGATAAATGCGCCGCTGGCAGAAAACTCTTGCTGTTGACAGTGCATGGTAAATGAATTGGTCGTGTTCATTTCCGGTCCCGCAATCCAGCCTAGACCTAGGGCTTTCGCTTGATAAGCGACACCTGAATTATTAGTGATGGACAGTTGTGGCCTCACAGTATCCAAGAACTCAACAGCAGCCGCAAAATCGTCGCCAATCAATATTGATGGAAAGAATGGCTTCAAATGTGTATTAGCACTAAACAGCTCAATCAAACCTGCAAGCTCAGCCTTCATTCCCATAGGCAACTGATAATAAAGGTCGATATCATTGCTATCCAACAGGTCTACATCCTTTGCAGAGGAGATCAATACCGATAGCTTAGCGACAGGGTTGCTCGGACGATGATGATTCAGCTTTTCGGTTTGAGGAGTGCCAACGCCTCCTTTCAGGCTTGAGCCCTTGTTCTGTGCGGAAGAAAGGTCGAAATCGGCGATCTCTTTCGCGACTCTGTCGATGATCTGAGTTTTATCGTCATACAGCTTGGTCTTGATCGTGTTGAGCTCATCTTCTGATGTGACACCATACACCTTTGAAAAATGCGTAACGGCATTGTCTCTAGGGTTATCGATGTACATGTTTTTGCCAAAGTCACCCTGCAAGAAGGCATTCGAGAAGTCGCGGTTAAACACCGTGTACAATTCAGTGGTATCGCTAGACAAGTCTTCACCATCGCACAGACGGTCAATTTGTTTGCGCCAGTTATCAACGACGGTAAACACGTAATGAGACTTTTTAATTCGCCCTTCTACTTTCAGAGAATACACGCCAGCATCCACCAGTGCTTCTAGGTCACCAAACGCAGAGTTGTCTTTAAGATTCAGAGGGTAGTCATTGCCGGTTTGAGTCGTTTGATATTGTTCACGGCAAGGTTGGCTGCATCGTCCACGGTTTCCAGAGGCGCCATTGCGGGCAGAGCTGATGTAACAAATACCTGAGAAGCCAATGCAATACGAACCGTGCACAAAGACTTCCATCAAGACATCATGGGCTAAGCCAAACTGGGCAAGGTGCTTGATTTCCTTGATGTTTAGCTCTCGAGATAGATTCACTCGACTTACACCCAACTGGTTTAGGAACAAGATTTGTCCCTCGTTGTGTGTATTCAGCTGAGTAGAGGCATGCACATCCAGCATTGGGAAATGATGTTTTAAGATGTAGGCCAGCCCCAAGTCTTGCACTATAACGCCATCAATCTCTGTGGTAGTGAGCTGATTGATGAGACGGACTATGGCTGGGATTTCACTTTCTAGAATAAGAACATTAAGCGTTAGAAAGACCTTACAGTCATGCTGATGTGCGAGTGCCAAAACCCCATTGAGGTTATCCAGAGTCAAGTTACTCGCACGATTACGTGCGTTAAAACGGTCTAACCCGCAATAAATAGCATCTGCACCAGCAGCAATCGCCGCCTTGATTGAATCGAGATCGCCACCTGGGGCCAATAGCTCAAACTGTTCTCTTTTCACAATGTCATCTCTAGAAAAAATAGGCGCACATCTTACGTGATTAATTGGCAAAAGTAACGTCAACTGATGAAATAGTAATCAAATGTTATTGCGCTTTTCCATCCATTTCCCCAGAATTCACTTTGCCAAGCATGTGAAAAACATGGCATTATACTCGCTATCGCTAATTTGTATGACAAATTGGCGATATACTCTCGCTCTCTTAAAATTTTAACTCTGTAGGCTGTTATGGGACTTTTTGACCAACTCGCTTTCTCTGTTTCTGTTACCGGACCTATCTGTCTGATCTTGGTGATGGGAGTTGTTCTTAAGAAAATCGGCATCATTAATGACGCCTTCATCGAAAGTGCCTCTAACCTAGTATTCAAGGTTACCCTGCCGACAATGCTGTTCTTAAGCTTAGTTGAAGCAGACCACGACTTTGCCACCAGCGCTTCACTGGTTGGGTTTAGCGTGGGAAGCAATGTGCTGTTCTTTGCGTTCTGCACCGCTTTAGTAGGCGTACTACTTAAGGGTAACGAAGACAATGGTGTAGTGGTACAAGGAGCATTTCGTGCCAACACAGGCATTATTGCCTTAGCCTATGTTGCCAATATGTACGGCACAGAAGGGCTTGCAACAGCAGCTATCTATGTTGCCGCTACCACCCTACTTTATAATGTTCTTGCCGTGATCTCCCTGACACCTAAGGGCGCGCAAACGGGTGCTAGTGCACTGAAAACCATGACCAAGAGCATTACTAGCAATCCATTGATCATTTCAATTATGGCTGGGTTTGCCTATTCATTTATTGGCCTTCCCGTTCCTAAAGTCGCCTCTGATGCAGGCCACTATTTTGCCAGCATGACACTCCCGCTAGCACTCTTGTGCACCGGCGGTTCGCTAAATCTTAACTCCCTAAAGCATGAAACCATGCCAACCTGGATTGCCACGACATTAAAGCTGATTGCAGCGCCTATCGTCAGCTGTCTATTAGCTTATATGCTTGGCTTTCGCGGCGAAGCGCTTGGTATCATCTTCTTCATGACTGCCTCTCCTACTGCAGCTGCAAGCTATGTAATGGCACGCTCAATGGGCGGGAACTCGACCCTAGCGGCTAATATCATTGCTCTTACTACGATACTTTCGGTAGTGACTACGACCATTGGCTTGGTGATTCTGAATAGCTTGAATTTGTTGTATTGAGATTTGGTGGGTGCGTTCTAAATTCCTAAATATTTACTTGGTAAATTTCAGGGAGGCGAACACTCGATCCTGCGATGATATGATCCGTCAAATGAGATTCATACGATTACTTTTACCATCATAAACTACTCCATATTCAGACATTGGAGTAAAGAACATGAAAAAAATACTATTCGGTGTAATCGGTAACATGGGTCCAGAGGCAGATGCACTGTTTCAAGACATCGTCGCGAAAAAAGAGATGGATCATGGCGCTCTTAAAGATCAGGATCATATGGGTATGCTTGTGGTGAAAAACCCTGACATCCCAGATAGATCTGAAGCGATCAACGAAGGTGGCCAAGACCCTGTACGCGAGCTGCTTAAATCTGCACAACTGCTTGAGCGTAACAACGTTCGTTTTGCGGTAATGACTTGCAACACTGCACACTACTTTAGAGAGCGTGTTCAGCAGTGCACAGGCGTGTACATGGTTGATATGCTGAAAACCACCGTTGATCTGATTAAAGAGCAAAACCCAGAGGCTATCGTCGGTATCTTGTGCACCAATGGTACCTACAATTCAGGTATCTACGACCAATATCTTAACGATGCCCATCTCGTCTATGTTAAACCTGACAGTTATGCGCAAGAGCATTATGTTCACAGCGCTATCTATGGTGAAGTGACTGGTGAAAAGACGCCGTGCGGGCAAGATATTCGAATTAAGAATGGCATCAAATCAGGCGAATTTGAACGCAATGCTGTGTTACTTGGCAAGGCACTTCAACCTTTGGTTGATAAAGGTGTTACTAGCGTCATCCTAGGTTGTACTGAACTGCCATTGGTGCGTAAGTTTTTGCAAACGCAATTTCCGGACGTTCATTTCATTGACCCAATGGAAGCGGTGGCCAATCGCGTGGTGCGAATCTATAAAAAAGCAGAACAACTCATGGAAGAAAACTACATTCCTAAGGTAGGAATGAAGCCGGAAACCATGACCACTGATGAAGAAATCATCAACTATATCTTGAGTCATATTTCTTACTAACCGTAGCAGTCAGGTTTATTGAGAGCTGAATTAGCCTAAGGGTAATGCTGTATCCTTAGGCTGACTTTACCTGTCATCGTCGCAAACTTTAAAACTGCCTAATCTTCAGCAATATGGTTCGCTCACCAATACCCTTTACCCGCCATCAAGCCTCTCTTGAGAGAGACGATAAACCTCTATGTCAAAGTCGCTGTAGATAATGGCTTTGTAGCAAGGTTCATTCACTTCACAGATCCAGTCGATACTGTAGGGCACAGTTGCTACAGATTTGTCATCATCCGAATTCGATATATACAACACAGCTACAATGGCCGCAGCTGTCGCTAGAATTGGCATAGTAGGCCTCATTTATGAACAACTCAGCCACATCAATTCATTTGGCTTTGTATGCACCATATCGAATCAGACTTAATGAATCTAGAAAGCCGACTTATGTTCTAACCTCAGTGTTGCTGATGTATTTATCCGCGAGTTATCGATACTCTTCACCCTAGATATTGATGTTCTGAATACACCGGCATAGGTTATTTTTCTGGGTATATAAATGCCCCTCTTCAACCAAGGCAGTTGAGCTTCTGAATACCATTTATCATGAGTCCAGCCATATAGAAACGTCTTTACCGCAAGCCATGAAGGGTACTGACGATTTCCTATATCGGTCTGGTCTTATCCACGTCACTGAGTATAAATATGGAAATACTTTGTAGAATGCTAAGGGTGACGAGCTAAGGTGATTTCACCTTTATATACTCAATGATAAAAACTACGCCTACTTCAATATAGGAAAGATGAATGGCCTCTTCTTCACCCACGCTTTGGTATAAACAAACACCTCACTTTGTGAGCCTGTTTGTGTTGCTTTTAATCTCTTATTTCACTTGGTTTAGATTGGGGCAACCTGCACCTATTGCATTTTGGACAGCATTTTCAATACCCGCTCTACACCAAATCTTTGTCTGGCTGGCTTGGCGCCTAGAATTGCAATCGTCCCTGGTGAGCAAGACTCTCGGCTTTCGCGCTTATCTGGTGATATTTTTTGTCTTATTTGTCGGTCGATTTTTATCTCTTTTCCTACTCGCCTACTTAGATAGAGGCACCTTAGGTTTAAATAGCAGTGTTCAAATTGCAGTGACTGTCATTTGCCTATGTTTAAGCCTGTATGCCATATATAGCGTGAGACGGTATTTTGGGATGGCACGCGCAGCGGGAGCGGATCACTTTGAGCTAAGTTATCGGTCATTACCTATGGTCAATCAGGGGATATTTAAATACTCGAGCAATTCGATGTACGTGTATGCGTTTTTGCTCGTTTGGGCAATCGCTATTGGCTTAAACTCTTCTGCGGCCTTGATCATTGCCGCATACAGCCATATTTATATTTGGGTTCATTATTACTGCACTGAGAAGCCTGATATGGACTTTATCTACAGTCCCAAAGAACCATAAGAACAAAAGACCCACAGCATAAGGAAATACTTGGTGATCAGAGAAATAACACGTACGGATTTTGAGTCATTTTGGAATACATTTGAGCAGGTGGTTAAAGCCCAAGAAACCTATGCCTTTGACCCTCAAATGAGCTTAGACGAGGCCTATCGTGTCTGGTGTAAAACACCACAAAAGGCGTTTGTGTATGTAGATGGAAATGACATATTGGGTACCTACTACATCAAGCCAAACGCTATGGGTCCTAGCAATCATATCTGTAATTGTGGGTATATGGTGTCCAATAAAGCGCGGGGAAAAGGTATTGCGCGCCAACTTTGTGAACATTCACAACAGACTGCAAAAGCCTTGGGTTATGAAGCTATGCAGTTTAACTGCGTGGTTTCTACCAATGATGTTGCCGTAAAGCTGTGGCAAAGGTTAGAGTTTAAGATCGTTGGCACTCTTCCTAAAGCCTACCGTCATGCCCAACTAGGCTATGTGGATTGCTATGTTATGTATAAATGGTTGGCTAAGGCATAAGTAGTAAACTCTGCCTTGATTTTCTGTGGCCACACCAATTTACTTTTTCCATTAGACGTTTGCCCTACTCACAGCATTGTTGTCTATCCCGTTCGAATCTTATCTTCATGTGACGTTGGAAAAGCCTAGAATCTTTATTTGACAATGAGTTGAAAAGAAGGGGTCTGCGGAATGAGCTTAATCGCCGCAGACACTAAATACCTATCAAAGCTATGAGTTGTCACAACCGCACTGAGTACACACACAGGGACGCTTCATCAAGCCTCTCCATAACCAGATAATGCCCCAGAGACCACCCGTAAAAATAGTCATGATCAGGTGGATCCAATGCATAGGGTGTGATGTTTCATGAGTCGTGCCCTCGTTACATGCAGGACAAAACTTGGTTACTAGCGCCACTAATACTCTCCCAAAGTGTCAATTTTTCTGACTAAGCGTGTCAAATCATTATATATACCGCAAGTAGTGGGTATGTCGCCATATTAAACTCGTTTACGAGGGCAATTTTGTCGTATTAATAACCTACAAGAGCTCGATTTTGTTATCTAGACTCTTTCAATGCATTGAAATAATCAGTCCAACTAATATGAGGTCTACCTGCAGCTTGTTCATAATGGCTTGGATTGTCCGCCTTACCCTCGCTGATCCCTTGGTAAATACCTGCAATAACTGTCCCAATAAACTCACCAAGCTCCGCTATTCTGTCTTCACGATACTCTTCTACTGACATAGGTTGGTACTCTAGCTGGGTATCAAACGCCATGTTGATGAAATCTGCCAGTTGGTATTGAGATAGGGGTTCACCGTTAAGGTTGTAGGTCTGTGCGTTGTGTTTATCTTCTGTCAGCATCTTAGCGTAGGCATGGGCTAGCTCATCTCGTGTGGTGTAGCCGCACTTGCCGTTGCCCGCACAATTGACAATGACGCCGAGTTTTTTATAACTCTCTACATACTCAATGTCCGGCTCAATATAGATACCGTTGCGACCAATTACCCAATCTAGACCCGACTCTCTGACATCTTGCTCTGTCTGACGATTACTTTGGATAACAGGTGAAAAAGCGGTGCCCTGTTCTGCACCTTGCACACTGGTATAGACAATCTTCTTTACACCAACCTCTTTAGCTGCTGAGATAACATTACGATGCTGGTCTATACGCTTATCGGGGGCATCCATCCCCGAGACGATAAGCAGTGTATCGATAGAGTGTAGTGAGTCTTGTAGCTCGGCTCGGTTTTCATAATCACCACGACGAACCTCAACGCCTAGATATTTGGCTTTTTCTGGAGTGCGCGCCAAAGCGACGACATTCTCTTTTGAGATAAGGGGGACAAGTGCATTAACAATCGCACCACCGAGTTGTCCGCTTGCTGCTGTTACCGCTATTTTCATCTTAGTTACCCACCCGTCGATAGTAATTTTAATCCTAGTAGAAAATGACAAGGCACTGCTAGGGTCTGTTGACCCTAGCAGTGCCTTGTCTTTTGGTTTTTATGCGTTAACCGAAGCCTTGATGGTGCTTTTCAGGTTCTGCATAAAGTTTTTGAAATGTGGCATAAAGTCCGCAAACAGAGGATGCTTTCTGTTTTGCATCATCACTGGACCTAGCAAGCGAAGCGCTACTGCCACTCTGGTCGCTTCTTCATTCGGTAACTCACTGCCTTTATTTATCATTTCAACAACTTTGAACATATCCTCTCGGTCTTGAAACTCAAATTGCAGTGTTTTACTTTCATCTTGCGTTACTTCTTCAATGGTAATGCGATAGTTGTGATCTTGTCTGGTGATACGAGTCATAGGGTTACCTCATTGTTTTAATTAATATTTCTAGCTTTTCAAAAAGCGTTCAACTTTTGGTTTGAGCGTGACAGATACCACGGCCATTAACAGCAACGCTAAAGGAAGCGCTCTTACTAAGGTCTCTAGCCAAGTACTCATCAGCATCGATGTATCGGCAATACCCACACTATTAACCGCGGTGCTAAATGCCATTCCCGATTCCATAACCATTGCCATAATCAAGCCAATGGATATGTTGCGTACTTTCTCACTAGAGTTAGGAAAGAGGCGCTCAGCGAGCTTGGTCAGTAGCGCCATTAACGCAAAACCCAAAGGCATCACTGTCACCGCTGCGGTAAGAAAAGCTCGTATCCATTGAGCATAAAACAGTTCGCTATAGCCTTGATTTAGGTAAGTCATCAATCCGGTTATTGAACCGCCCATTAATGTCATCATCCCCATCATTGCGAGCACCTTCAAAAACAAAGGTGTGCGCTTTTCTTCTGAGCTTGCTATTGGCATTACAGCAATTGCATTCATGGATAATTCGCCCTCTCATTTAGTTGATATATGCAACTATAATCAGTTAAGTTGACAGTGTCAACTAATTTTTATGGCGACAATAAAAAGCCCCGACTCTAAGAGCCGGGGCTAGGTACTGTTTCTTTGGTCGCTATTAGGTGCTAGCTAGCGTTTACCGCCTTGTGGGAACGCCACTGAACCACGGCAATCCCAACAATGATCACTGCGCCCAGCACCCCTACATTAAACGGGTTAAGAAGCAGTAATGGAATAGCAATAGCAGATGCAAGACGCTCGACCTTGTTGAGCGTTCCTAGTAAGTACCCCTCAATGGTAATGGCGATAGCCACGATAATGGCCAACGTCTGCCCTACTGAAAGCATAAGCGCGACTATGCCTTCGTTAGGATTTACCAAGTTAGTATATGCCATCATGATCGGGATAATGAACAAGCCTCCCGCCAACTTAAAGGCTTCGACTGAAGACTTCATAGGGTTGGCATTGGCCACGCCGGCCCCAGCAAACGCTGCTAGTGCGATTGGCGGAGTAACATTTGAGGTTTGCGATAGCCAGAATACGATTAAGTGAGCGGTCAATATCGGCAATCCAAAGTCAGTCAGCATAGGCACCGCCATAACGGCCAATACGATATACGCTGCCGTTACAGGTAAACCCATACCTAAGATCAGCGCCACAATACTGATAAGTCCAAGGGCGATGATCATGTAACCGCCAGAAAAATCCATCACAAATTGAGTAAACTGAAGTCCAATACCGGTTTGCCCCACAACCCCAACAATAATACCTGCCGCACCACACGCAGCAGAAATTGGCAGAGCTAGTAACGCACCGTTCTTCATGCCTTCAAAAAACTTCTTGAAACCGATTCGGCTATGCTTACGCATGCTTGCCACAACTAAGATAGCAGCACAACCCGCTACACCTACCAACAGTGGTGAATACGCCATCATGAGTAGCGTAGTGATCAATACCAGCGGGATAAGGTGGTGAGCACCATGCTTCATTACCGCGATCACTGCCTCTGTTTTACTCACGGCCTGCAAATTCAGTTTACACGCCATAAGGTGCACATAAAGCAAGGTACAGAAGAAGTACAAAATCGCTGGTGCAATTGAGGCGAACATGATCTCGCTATAAGGCACACCGGTAAATTGCGCCATAACAAACGCACCCGCCCCCATAATCGGTGGCATGATTTGCCCACCTGTTGAGGCAGCGGCTTCAATTCCTGCCGCTTGCTCCGATTTATAGCCAAGCTTCTTCATCATCGGAATAGTGATTGAGCCAGTGGTTACCGTGTTAGCGATCGCGGAACCTGAGATTGAACCCAACCCCGCCGACGCCAATACTGCGGCTTTTGCAGGACCACCTCGATACTTACCGGCAATGGCAAACGCAAGGTCGATAAAGAACTTACCTGCGCCTGTCACCTCTAAAAAAGCGCCAAATAGAACAAAGATAAATACGGTAGTTGCCGCGATGCCCAGTGCAGAACCAAACACACCATTAGCCGAGAATATTTGGAACTGTATCAGCTCTTGTAAGGAATAAGTTTTAATTGATATGGCACTTGGCAGCATGTCACCAAACATACTGTAGCTAAGAAATAGCACAGCGATGAGCACCATCACCCAACCCACAGTGCGGCGACAGCCTTCCATTAGCAAAGCAATTAACGCCCCGCCCGCAAACATATCGGCCGGCTGTAACCCATAGAACAGGTAATTGATATCGTTGTAATCAAAAATTGACATGCGGTAGCCCGCGAACACAACAACCGCACACAAAACCAGGTCAATACAACGACCCACCAAGTAAAACTTGCTTCGGCGATTGCTGATTAACGGGAAGTGCAAAAAGATAAGCACCAATACCCAGCACAGGTGTATCGGTCTAAAATAAGTGGCTGAAATAGTTGAGCTTATTCCCTGCCAGATTTGAAACACTGATAACGCAACGGCAATCAGCAATATTGAATAGCCAAAGAATGTTGTCACTCTTTCATAGGGCAAGTTAGCACTAAGATCTTGGTTATTTTCGTTATTAGTTACATCCATAACGGCGCCTGAAAGAAAAAATAGATAAGAATTAGAAGCACAAAAAAGCAAGCATCACGCTTGCTTTTTTGTTAGGTGGTTTACTTAGAAACAGAGTCTAGGTACTTCTTCGCACCAGGGTGTAGAGGTACACCTTGCAGGCGAGAAGCGTTCTGTGGGGTAGTCATTTCAGCCATCTTAACCACCTTACGAATGTCGCCCATATTCTCATAAGCAGCCTTCGTTAGGTTGTAAGCCATGTCATCGTCCATATTCGCGTTAACCACCAATACGTTCCAAACACTTAGCGTAGAGACTTCGCCAACGTTATTGTAAACATCCGCTGGAATATCATATGAGCTGTATGCTGGGTTAGCGGTTACAAACGCTTGGCTCTCTGCATCAGAGATAGAAAGGACTTTGATTTTATGCGTTAGTGCAACTTGTGTTACCGCACCAACACCCTGACCACCAACAATGAAACCCGCATCTACTTGGCCATTGGCCAATGCGTTTGTGGTTTCTGAGTAGTTCAGGTATACCGCCTTGATGTCTTTTTCAACATCAATACCGATAGACTCAAGCAGTGCTGCTGAGGTTACCGCGGTACCGCTGCCCGGTGCACCTAAAGACACACGCTTACCTTTTAAATCAGCTAGCGAGTTGATGCCCGACTTCTCTAGAGTAAGGGTATGAACTAGGTTTGGGTAAAGAGCAAAAAGCGTCTTCACTGGCATTTTTGACGGGAATTTACCCTGACCATTGTAGGCATCTAACACAACGTTACCCATTGCAATCCCTGCAATCATGTCGCCACGTACAACCTTAATAGTATTTTCTACAGAAGCAGCCGTTACCTCTGCTTTTGCATTTACTTCTGGCACATGCTCAGACCAGACTTTCGCCAGTGCGCCGCCGAATGGATAGTAGATACCGCTTTGACCACCGGTACCAATTGAATAGTTTGCAGCACTTACTGATAGGGGCAGTAAACACGCTAAAGCCAACATTAAGTTTCGTTTAAACACAACCATCTCCTTGATTATTAGTCCAAAACGATTGGGTTATTGTTATTCAAATTTACCCATATCGTCGCATATACCTTACTAGTGGACTAACACAAGTCAAAATATTGATTGGCTGAATGTGACGCTAGTTTTACTAAATGTGGCTTTAGACAGTTTATGCCGAAGATTTCAGTTCAGGCTAAGCTGCATAGTTTGATGTTCTATGCCCACCTCTTCATAGCGCTCACCAATGGGTTCAAATCCCAGTTTTTGATAAAAATCTAGCGCATGTACCTGAGCGCCTAGGTAGACTCTCGCAAAGTTTCTAAGGCGGGCTTCATCCACCAAAGCCTTCATTATGCTAGCGCCTAATCCCTTGCCTCTATGGCTGATAAGGACGGCAATGCGGCCAATATGACCATCTTCTAGCATACGCCCCGTTGCGATAGGTTCATCCTTTTCATAAACAAGCGCATGTACAGCCCCGTCATCTTGACCGTCAAAATCTAGGTTAGTATCTATGCCCTGCTCTGCGGTAAACACGGTATTTCGAACAAGAAAAATCTCATCTTTTGATTGCCAATCTACAATCTCTACTCGCATTATTTAGTTACCTCTTTAACGTCGATTGCTCATTACAAGTTATTAGTATTTTTTCCACGATAACTAGGGTCTGTTGACCTTTTGCGATTAAATTTTGCTCGACCAGAAGCCATTTAATCAAGGCGAGGGACTTGCCGCCTAGTCATCTAAGCAAAAGTCGCTCAACGAAGAGTAAATGGCTTCTGGACGAGCCCTTCGGGTAGCGCTTTGTTGGGCATTTCTACCGCGTTAGTCACTTTTTATGTGGAACCACCACACCTAAAAGCGACTGCCTTGTATTAATACCCAACAAAGCGCTACAAAAATAACCTCAAAAGGTCAACAGACCCTAGAATCACAAACTAATATTTATATTCATTCATTTGTCTGTGTTATGGTGCACGCCATTTGCACCCTTCACTTAACTCCATTAGGAAATATTTTGACTAATAACGATATTTTGCGCCGTATCCGCTACACCTTCGATTTCAACGATAATGATATGATCGAGGTGTTTAATGCCGCAGATCTTACTGTGTCGCGTGAACAGGTTATTAACTGGCTAAAGAAAGAAGAAGATGACTCTTTTTGCAAAATCATCGACAAAGAATTAGCTCAATTTCTTAATGGCCTGATCAATCAAAAACGCGGTAAACGCGAAGGTGCTCAACCTGAGCCAGAGTCACGCCTTACCAACAACATGATCTTCATGAAGCTTCGTATCGCTATGAATATGAAGGCTGAAGACATTCTTGATACATTGAAGCTTGTCGACTTTAGACTGAGCAAACACGAATTAAGTGCCTTTTTCAGAAAGCCTGACAACAAGCATTACCGTGAGTGCCAAGATCAGATCCTTCGTAATTTCTTAATGGGTCTTCAACTTCAACTGCGCCCGAACAGCACTACCCAAGATTGATTATGCCGTTTTCACAGTTATCCCTATGTCCTGAACTAAGCGATACCCTACAGGCCAATTTTACAGAGCCTACCGAGGTTCAAAGCCAAGCTATTCCTGCAATCCTTGGACGCAAAGATGTGCTCGCTATTGCTCAAACAGGCAGTGGTAAAACACTGGCTTATGGCCTTGCGATACTCGAACAAGTCAGGCTGCAGCCTTGTAGCACTCAAGCCATCATTCTTGTTCCAACCAGAGAACTCGCTACTCAGGTGTGCGACACCCTAGAACCGTATGCCAACACCGTCGATATCACCGCGTTATCGTTGTGTGGTGGGATCGATAAAGAGTGGCAAAAACAGCAGCTGCTCTTAACCCCTGAAATACTGGTTGCGACTCCGGGAAGACTGCTGGATCTGTTAAAAGATCAGTCAATAGACGTCAGCAGACTTAGCTCGTTCGTGCTTGATGAAGCAGACAGATTACTAGATATGGGCTTTTGGCCTGATATTCAAGAGATTGTTTCTCTTCTTCCGCCAAAGCGTCAAACCTTGATGTTCTCAGCTACCTTCTCAGAAAAGCTGGAGATTCAAGCTAAGGGGTTACTGCATTCGCCAAAGCGCATTCAAACCAACGTCGCCAATAGTGTGGTCGAGGGCATTGAAGAAACATTGTACTTGGTGAACAAGGGCAGCAAAACCAACGCATTGATTGCCCAGCTAAAACAGCATAACTGCTCGCAAGTCCTGGTGTTTATTGGCGCTAAGGATAACGCGGATGCTTTGTGCAAAAAGCTGACTAAAGCGGGTGTTTCAGTCGCAGCTCTGCATGGTAATAAGTCTCAGCAAGAACGTGAAGAAACACTAGAGTGGTTTAAACAGCGTAAGGTGAATGTCCTCATTGCGACAGACCTTCTGGCTCGAGGCATCCATGTGCAGAGTCTGCCTGTTGTGATTAACTTTGAGCTGCCGTCAAACGCTGAGGTTTATGTGCACCGTGTCGGACGCACGGCGCGCGCAGGTGAACAAGGCGTAGCCATCTCTTTCGTGTGTCATGGTGAGACAGAGTACTTAAGTGCTATTCGTCAGCTGACGCTCCGCGAGCTTCCTCTTGAAGAGCTTGAAGGGTTTCCTGTTACAGATAAGCCATCTTCTGGGCAAAGTAAGCGCGCCCCAAGAGATAAAAAGGCGAATCGTCGCACGAATAGCAAGAAGAGTGTAAAGCAGTTTCAGGGGAAGGCTAAGAGATAATCGCGCCAGTTATTTCGAACTAAAGCTGCATGATTAGTTTAGTCGACATTGTGCGCACTAAGATCCCAGATAAGCTCCGCTTTCTGGGATGACGTTTATTACTTCTCGTGCCTCCAGTTCATGAGATACACTCCTACCGTCATTCCAGCAGTCTTTTAGCTGGAATCTGGAAGCTACATAGCTAAACCCTAGATCCTAGAGTTTTACTGCGTAATTTATAGGATGCGGCTGTTGTTTCGGGCTACCACAGTTCAAAAAGGCACAAACCTTACGTCATTCGCACACTCCCATAAACATAAAAAAACACCAGTGCATCACACTGGTGTTTTTGTTTTTAAGCGTTATACGTTTAGCATCAAGTCTGAGAAAACTGGTGCAGCGATTTTGCTTGAACTACAGGCTTGTTTTCTTTCAATAAACGCATGCCTCTGAACATACGAACAAACCACACAACAATGGCTATGGCTGATATGACGCCACCCGCAATAGGGATAAAGTGTGCAATCTCAACCAATGCACTATTTCGTGCCCAATAATCGTTAATCCCAATAAGCACACCGTTTGAGGTAGCGACCGTCACAATCAGCACCACAAAGAAGGTTAAAAACAGAAAGAAGCTTCTGATCAGGCTATAGTAATGAGAAATCACTACATCGCTGTCTTCATCCTTATCTAATCGGTACCCTGCATACACAATTGCGATGACACCCGACAATAACAAGGTAAGCGGGGTTAGAATACTGCCTATATAGGCATACCAAATGCCTTTGTGATGATCATTCATTGCTCACCCCATCCTTTTTGTTTGCTCCCTTAACTGGAGCATCTTCTAATTGTTCTTTTACCTCTTCATACCAAAGGTCATGGTGCTCTTTCGCCCAGGTTTCGTCTACCTTACCGGTGACCATGCCTTCTAGCGCACCTTCCATACCAAACAAGCCGATATAAATATGGAACACAAAGCCACAGATTAAGATGAGTGCTGAGATCATGTGTACTAGGTTCGCTATCTCCATATCTCGCCTAGTTTGATCGAATATTGGGAAATCTAGGATTACGCCACTGGTTGCGGCTACCGCACCTACTACGATAAGAAGCCAGTAAATGATCTTCTCGCCACCGTTTGAGAAACCAGCCGATGGATGTGTGCCCTTGTGCTTGCCCATCATGCCACCCATCTTCATAAACCATTGCATATCAGTCTTATTGAAGATGGATTTGCGCCACCATTTAAGCAGCATAAAGATAAGCAGAATATAAAAGATTGGGCCTATGTAGTTGTGGTATTGCTTAGCGGTATAAATCACTAGCCCCCACAAGTCACTTGGGATAAACGGCTTCAAGAAATGCTTACCGTAAACCAACATCAAACCGCTAAAGGCTAGAGTCAAAAAGGTAAAGGCCATGCTCCAGTGAAGCGCCCTATCCATTCGAGACCAGCGATTAAGCCTACGTCCAGTGCGTGGTTTACTCAGCATAAGCGGACCGACAAAGAAATAGGCCAGTACCACCATCATCAAACTACCAAAGATGGCAACAGCCGCGGCTGGAGACATCCATTTTTCTTTCAAAATAAACCAAGTTTGGCCCGGTACACTGATTAACACGCCATGCTCTGGTGATTTTGAGGTTGTTGTACCCTCAACGCCGCCTTTCACATCTCGCCAATAGTCTGCACCAGCCAATTGCACCATTTCTTTTTCTGCTGCGGTATTCGCCTTTTGCTCTTCTGCGTAGCTTGAAGTGCTCACTAGCATCAAAACACTGGCGAAAACCGTTAACAGCAACAAAGTCCATTGTTTCGCTAACTGCATCTGATTGCTCCCTCTAGCTAGCTTTTGGTCGCATCAAACGCTATATCTTCACCATCGCTCCATCCAGCGCCTTTTGCTCCGCGCTCAACGACGCGCTGGCGGAAGATGTCGGAGACCACCTCAGCATCACCTGCAAGCAGAGCCTTGGTAGAACACAGCTCAGCACACATAGGTAGCTTACCCTCTGCAATACGGTTAGCGCCGTATTTTGCGCGCTCTTCTTCAGAGCCGTTCTCTGTTTCTGGCCCACCAGCACAGAAGGTACATTTGTCCATCTTACCGCGCTCACCAAAGGCCGAGGTATGTGGGAATTGCGGTGCGCCAAATGGGCACGCAAATAGACAGTAGCCACAACCAATACAAAGGTCTTTATTGTGCAGCACAATGCCATCTTCAGTGTACTCAAAGCAGTCTGCAGGACATACCGCCATACACGGCGCATCGGTACAGTGCATACACGCTACAGAGATTGAGCTTTCACCCGGTTCACCGTCGTTCAGTGTTACTACGCGGCGACGTTGAATACCCCATTCCAAGGCATCATCGTTTTCGTTCTTACATGCAGTGACACAACCGTTACATTCGATACAACGCTTGGTATCACATAGAAATTTCATTCTAGCCATAATTTAGGTTTCCTTACGCTTTTCGAATATTACACAGAGTTACTTTGGTTTCTTGCATCTGAGTAACTGGGTCATAACCATAGGTGATTGCAGTGTTTGCTGCTTCACCTATCACATAAGGAACTGTGCCTTCTGGGTAACGTTCGGTAAGGTCTTCACCTTGGAACTTACCACCGAAGTGGAATGGCATAAACGCAAGCCCTGGAGTGACTCGTCTGGTCACCATAGCTTTCACATGCACTTTACCTTTCTCGGCACCCTCTACCCACACCATGTCACCATCTCTGATGCCGAGGTCATTCGCGTCTTTAGGGTTCACCTCAACAAACATTTCTTGTTGAAGCTCAGCTAGCCAAGGGCTAGAACGTGTTTCTTCACCACCACCTTCGTACTCAACCAAACGGCCTGAAGTAAGAACAATGGGGTACTCTTTCGATTTGTCGACATCCTGAATACTCTTATACAGCGTCGGTAGTCGATAGATAGACTCACTGTCATCCCAAGTAGGATAATCCTTCACAAGATCTCGGCGTGCTGTGTATAACGGCTCTCTATGCAATGGCACTCTGTCAGGGAATGTCCATACAATGGCACGAGCTTTAGCGTTACCAAACGGGATACAGCCGTGCTTGATGGCGACACGCTGAATACCACCTGACAAATCTGTTTTCCAGTTTTTACCCTCTGCAGCTGCTTTTTCTTCTGCGGTCAGGTCATCCCACCAGCCTAAGCTTTTTAGTAGCTTATCGCTAAACTCAGGGAAGCCATCTTGCAGCTCACAATCTTTCGAGTAGCTGTCTTCTGCCAGAAGGTTTTCACCCTCAAACTCAACGCCGAAGCGCGCACGGAAGTTACCTCCGCCTTCAGCAACAGGCTTAGATGTGTCATAAAGAATATGAGTACCTGGGTGCTTCATGTCTGCGGTGCCCCAACAAGGCCAAGGCAGTCCATAGGTTTCTCCGTTTGCAGGCCCACCTTCGGCGGCCAGCGTGGTTTTATGGAAGGTATGCCAGTTTTGTTGGTGCTCTTTAAGGCGCTCAGGGCTTTGACCTGTATAACCAATCGTCCACATACCCTTGTTAAATTCGCGAGTAATGTCTTCAATGGACGGCTCGTTACCCTCAACTGCAATATTTTTGAACAGCTGTTCTGAATAACCTAGCTTCTTCGTCAACAAGTACATGATTTCGTGGTCAGGCTTCGACTCAAACAAAGGCTCAACGACTTTATCACGCCATTGCAGTGAACGGTTTGATGCGGTCACAGAACCATGAGTTTCAAACTGAGTAGTGGCAGGTAACAGATACACGCCGTCAGTGCGGTCATTCATAACACCAGCAACAGTTGGGTATGGGTCAACAATCACCATCATATCCAGCTTTTTCATTGCTGTGCGCATTTCAGGGCCACGAGTCTGCGAGTTAACCGCATGCCCCCAGTAGAACATGGCGCGAATATTATCGTTCTGCTCAATGTTCTCTTTGTTTTCCAATACACCATCTATCCAACGAGAAACAGGGATACCCATGTTGTTCATTGGTAGCTTGCCACGGTATTTATTCTGGTCGAAACGCTCTTGTACCCAGGTGTAGTCGAGATCCCACACCTTAGCCCAATGCTTCCACGAGCCAGGTGCCAAACCGTAGTAGCCTGGAAGTGTGTGTGATAGCACGCCAAGGTCGGTTGCGCCTTGCACGTTATCGTGACCACGGAAGATGTTTGCACCGCCGCCTGATTTACCCATGTTACCTAATGCAAGCTCTAGAACGCAGTAAGCACGAGTGTTGTTGTTACCTGTGGTGTGCTGAGTCCCCCCCATACACCAAACAATACAGCCTGGGCGGTTGTCCGCTAAGATCTTCGCGGTTTTGTACATTTGCTCTTCAGAAGCACCAGTCACACGCTCAACGTTGTCAGGGGTCCAGTTCGCCACTTCTTTGCGAATTTCCTCCATGCCAAACACACGTTGGCGGATGAATTCTTGGTCTTCCCATTTGTTTTGGAAGATATGCCACAGCAAGCCCCAAATAAAGGCAACGTCAGTACCCGGGCGAAGTGAGATATAGTGATTAGCTTTCGCGGCAGTACGTGTACGCCTTGGGTCGGCAACCACGATCTGGCAGTTGTTTTTCTCTTTTGCTATCAAGATATGCTGCATGGCAACAGGGTGCGCCTCTGCAGGGTTTGAGCCTATAAATAGCATCGACTTACAGTTGTGCATATCGTTGAAAGAGTTGGTCATTGCACCATAACCCCAGGTATTGGCTACCCCAGATACTGTGGTGGAGTGACAGATACGTGCTTGGTGATCAACGTTGTTGGTTCCCCACAGCGACGCCATCTTTCTAAACATGTAGGCTTGTTCGTTGTTGTGTTTCGCACTACCTAGCCAATACACCGAATCTGGGCCTGATTCTTTGCGAATCTGTAGCGCTTTGTCGCCAATCTCGTTGATGGCTTCGTCCCAGCTCATTTTTTTCCATTTACCACCCTCAAGTTTCATTGGGTACTTGAGGCGTTTTTCACCGCGACCGTGCTCGCGGAGCGCAGCCCCTTTGGCGCAGTGCCCACCAAGGTTAAATGGATGATCGAACGCAGGTTCTTGTCCTGTCCATACACCATTTTTCACTTCGGCATAGATACCACAGCCAACAGAGCAGTGAGAACAGATGGTACGCTTGATTTCGACGTTAACGTCTTTATTTTCGGTGTTGGCTTGTGCTTTTTTCATCATACCGGGAGCAAAGATCCCCGCTCCCACCACTGCACCACTAGCGGCCAGAGATGAGTTTTTCATGAAGGTACGGCGGCTAACACCGAACTTTTGATTAGGATTTGAGGTGCTGTCAGAGCGCTTAGTTAGTTTCATAGTCTTAGGCTCCTAGAGTGAATCATAATAGTCGCGAATGTGCTGGGTTTCTTTGTACCCCTGCTCATCTTTCGATTGTTCGTTATTCACATCAATCGGCTTCGCCTGAGCTGTTGTTGTCGCTGTGCTAAGTACTGCCCCTGCAACAACGCCGCCTCCCAAAGCCTTTAACGCTTTACGACGATGACTATCAATTTCTTTGTTGTTTTTCATGACTCCATCCTCAACCTAATCCAGTTCACTTGAACGAACAGCAATGCTCTGCTCACTCAATGCTACGGCTTCCAGCTCCAAAAAGGAGGCAAGAAGACTTGCTACAACCACGTAAAACCCAGCCGCGTTCGCGTTCTGGATTTGCTTAACTAAATCTTTATACCAAGTGCCAATGTGGCGATTAAAAAACACCCCTTGTTGCGGAGAGTTCTCTTCTACCAGCATGGCCATCACCTCGCATATGGCTGCAATGTGATCCTCTGGCTCTTTCACGCTGTCATTTCTCTCAAAACCCAGCGCGGTAAGATCTTGCCTTAGGGCTATTAAGGGTTTTTCCATCAAGGCGCCACTGAGATGCCAAGAAGCGAAGGGCATGACCTCTCCTCTTCCAACCCCTATAAATAAATCTTGGTATTCTTCTTCTAATTCTTGTTGCGTCGCTTGGCTTGCAGCTTGCTTCAGTGCCTGCCAATCGGCGCTCATTTGACTGTTGCTGTCTTCCGTTTCTATATCAGCTAACCACTTAAGCAAATCGCTGTTTGGGGGCTGTCTGAACAAGGTAGCAAGTAACAAATAAATATCGGCGCGCGGTGCCTGTAGTGCTTCTTGATTCATGCTTACCCCTAATATTTTAGCTGTTTTGTAGGATCTTTCGCCATTTCTTCAAAAACATCCGCAACTCGGCAGTCTTCACACATGGCAATTCGGCGGATCGCATTGTCATCCGAGAAGTGAGAATGCCCCTTTAATTTCCCTTGAAGCATGGTAATCATTGACTTTGGAGCGAATGGTTTTTGACAACGCAAGCAGAGCGCAGGCTCATCCTTGTGTAATACGGTGACATTGGTGCGTTGCTCCTGATCCCAGTTCATTCTAGGAGTCAAGGCAAGTGCATCCTCAGGACATGCTCCCTCACACAAACCGCACTGAACACAATCTTGCTCGATAAAATTGAGTAAAGGCAGCTTGCCTTCGTTATGGATAGCCGTGGTTGGGCAAACCGCAACACACGCCATACACAAGGTGCACTTATCTGTATCGCACTCAACTGTGCCATAAGGCGCTCCTGCTGGAAGTGCGACTTGCTGCTGAAGTGGCGAGAAAGATTTCGCCAATCCATCTAATGCTTGAAAAAGTCTTGAGCGCTTATCGCCCTCAAGCTCGCCAACAGAAATACCTAAAGGTTGTTCAATCAAGGTAGGTGCCTGACGTCTCAAATCTTCTAGGTACAAGATATCAACGCAACCGGCGTTAATACCCAGTTGTCTAAGCAGAGTTTGAGCCACTGTCACTTCTTCACCTAGCACTCGAATAATAGTGGCTGGCATTCGGCGACTGGCCGCGAACAATACCTGAGTGGCGCCATTAGAAAGAGCTGCGAACCACGTATCTATACCGACAGAAGGGAGCTCATTCACCACAATAGGGATGACGTTGTCAGGCAGTGCTCTAAGCGCCATTAGGTTATAAGTTTCATGTTCTTCACTGCAGAACAGGATAATAGGCGACTTGCCACCTTGCTGATGATAGTTCTGTAACGTTCGCTCTATGTAGCCCTGAGTTTCCTGAGGATACGGAAGTGCGTATTCAATCGCGCCGGTGGGACAAGAGGTAGCACAGGTTCCAACCCCTTGGCAGAGGTATGGGTTGATCTCTATTCTATGCCCAATCTCATCGCTTCCCTCGCTGGTCAAAGCACCAGCAGGACAGGACAAGATACAGCGTTCGCACCCTTTAACACCGCGTGAGCTGTGCGCACACTTATCGGTATCTAAACGGAAAAATTTAGGCTTATCAAAGGTGCCAACCAAAGCATTGATTTCTTCTATGGCATCTTCAAGTTTGGGATAGCCTCTTCCCACAGGGAAATAACCCACAGGAGGCACTTCATTATCAATCAGTGCTTGCGGACTCAAATCTAAAATCAGGTCAAAGTACTGCTGCCCAATAGCAACGGGGGCGAGATCTATTTCAGATAGTGAATCGGGTTGTGATAGGTAAATTGAAAAGCGCCCCATATACCCGCTAAGAGAAGCTGACGAGAAGTAATAAGGGGTTATGCCACCTTGCACAGGTGAGTTTGCTGGGGTGGCGAAGGTCACCGAACTTAACCCAGAAAATTGCAGCTGAAGTGATTCAAGATCTTCAACTGCCGCAATAACCAATAAGGCACCGTGACTTTCATAACTAACGGTGGGTGGAATAAGGTTTGAGAGCTCTAACGTGTTGTTAAAGGCGTAGTTTCGCGCTTGGCCATTGCTTGAGGTCGATTGAGCCAAAAATTCCTTTAGCATTCGCATCCTGTGAGTTAGTGAATAAGCTCAGCTTACTGTTGTGAATAGTTTGCTTAAGGATTGCAGATAATTTGTAGAATCATATTAAACCCATAGAAATTTTGAGGCATTACGCAGGAAAATTTATTAACTATGTGATTTTCTTGGCAATTTTATTTTCATCTTCTCTAATTAGTGTCGATTCACCCTCATCGGAGTTGTTATCGAGACCTGAATATGTTTGCTTTTTGTTAACAGACTGAGTCTCTACAGGCTCAATTTCAGCATCACTTTCTTCAAGCTTGCCCTGCTGATTTTGCTCCTCATTCACAAGCAGTTGCGACTCATCGGTAGGCTCAAGATCTTCAGCCAACTCCTCTAGTTGCTCCACTTTCTCGCGCGTCCAATTACGAAGCTTACTGGCTACATCGGCAGATAGCGGTTTTATCTGACTAAAGTCTTGGTTGTAGTCATTGAGCTCATCGACCTCACTAAATTGCCCGCTGAAAAAGAGGCTACGCAACGCTCGTTTCTTTAACTCAGGGGCAACATCTGAAGCCAACAGCGCAGACATGGCATTGCCCTTTTTTTGCTCCTCTGAGACTTCTATTTCATCGTCTGATGTCGGTTCTTGCTCTGCAAGCTCGCTCGAATCTATGGGCTCCAAATTGGCTTCGTCGAGTTCTAGCTGCTCTTCAACTATCGCTTCAGGTTCCACCTCAAGCTGAGGATTCTCTATTTCTTCCTCAAGCTCGGCAGGTGCTGAATGCTTATGCAGCAATCTTTCAAACAATCCACGGCTCATAATGACACTCCTGATCTTCCACTATCGACTGGCACGACCCGCACCTTTACGTTTTTTACGTTTGTGCTCAATCAATTCTCCATGCCGAGCAAGATAGGCCTCCATCCATGCCTGCACTGCCAATGGTAAATCCACCGATAGCACCAGATAGTCGCCATCCAGAAAACTGCCTGCTACGCTTTGTGACACAGTAACCGAAACAAGGCTTAGCGATTCGGTATCGTTTTCCAACACCACGAACAATTTAGGGGTTTGCGAATTCAGGTTAAAACGGTAATCGGTTCTCTCATCTCTAAACAGTTGGATTTCAGCATCGATGCCCGTCTCACTCTTCGAAGGGTCTAAAAATATCTCTTCGATGTTCCAATTGCTGGTTTGCCACTTAGAGTTTTGTGTTTGATGTAGAATAATCTGACATCTAATGGGCCAATTATCTTCCGTTTTCATTGGTACCTCGTTAAGCTAAGTCATTATTATTTAAATAGTTCTACCCGAGCCAGCTCGAGTAACTGAAAGATGGGCTTTGCCCCCTCACCTTTCTACACAACACTGTTCTAGTATAGAAAAAGGAATTCTGGATGCCTAAAGCGCCCCATTTTGTTGCCGTTGGCCAACCCCCGTCTCAAACCCAGAGTGTGACTGTCTTTGATGAATATGGAGAGCCACTGAGCAAAGATATTGCTTGCGAGTGTCCCTTAACCGTTCTGCTCAACTGGCGAGAGATCGTGACTCTGATGACGCTTGGGTCTCACCCTGGTGCTCTAGTATTAGGTTATCTTAAAAATCAAAGCTTTATATCAGACCCTACCCAACTTGATTCCGTGTTGATAGATTGGGAAACAAACAGTGTGGCAGTGGTCACCAAAGAAAATACAGACTTCCTCGAAAAAGCCTTAAAAAAGAAAACTGTCACCTCGGGCTGTGGACAAGGCACCATGTACGGCAACGTAATGAAAAGCCTAGAAAATTATCAAGTGCCACAAACAAAGATCAAACAAAGTGCCCTGTATTCCACACTGATGGCGCTGACCCACTACAACGATACCTACAAAAAGGCCGGTGCCGTTCATGGCTGTGCCGTTTGCAGAGAAGGGGAAGTGGTTTCCTTTGTGGAAGATGTAGGCCGTCACAATGCTGTGGATACGCTAGCGGGTGAGATGTGGCTTAGCCAAGACACGGGGGACGATAAGATTTTCTACACCACAGGTCGACTCACCTCAGAAATGGTGATCAAAGTAGCCCAGATGGGTATCCCTACCCTGCTTTCCCGCTCTGGTGTTACCCAGATGGGTCTCGAGTTGGCAGAGCGATTTGGCATCACTATCATCGCCAGAGCCAAGGGGCTGCGTTTTCAGGTCTACCACGGGGTAGAAAAAATCGAATTTGACGGCAAGCACGCCGATAATGAAGACATCAAAAAGGATCGATAAATCTCATGTTTCTCAAACCTTTATTTCAACGCATTAAACAGTTCCAACCCACTCAAAAGCGTGCAGTATTACTGGCTGCGCTATCTTCATTAATCCTTGTTACTGCTCCAGCACATGCAGACTCAAAATCACTGCGCATGGCAACCACCACCAGCACCTATCACTCAGGCCTGCTGGATTATCTGTTGCCTACCTTCACCAAGGACACAGGGTACGAGGTTCAGTTATTGGTTACGGGATCGGGCAAAGCCTTAAAAATGGGAGAGATGGGTGATGTCGATATCGTTCTTACTCACTCGCCTAAGGCCGAAAAAGCCTTCCTTGATGCGGAATTTGGTGTCGATGCTCGCTCGGTAATGTACAACGATTTTATTTTAGTCGGCCCTAAAGATAACCCAGCTAAGCTTAGCCAAACAGATAGCGCTGCAAGCGGCTTAACTAAGATTGCCGACAGCAAGTCTGTATTTATTTCTCGCGGCGATGACTCAGGCACGCACAAAAAAGAGCTGTCATTATGGGAAGTGGGCAGCGGCACTCATGATTGGAATAACTACCGCTCTATCGGTCAAGGCATGGGGCCGACATTGAACATGAGTTCGGAATTACAAGGCTATACTTTGACTGACAGAGGCACCTGGCTTGCTTATCAAGAGGCTCTCGATCTTGCTATTTGGGTGCAAGGCGATCCTGCCCTATTCAATCAATACCAAATTATTCGTGTTAACCCGAAGCGCTACCCTGACCTAAACATTGATGGCGCTAAAGCGCTCAGTGATTGGATAGTGAGCGACAAGGCTCAACACTTGATTGACCAATTTCAGGTCAAGGGGGAGAAACTGTTTACTGCTGATGCGAAAACGTCCAACTAATGAATATTGGTGACACTACAATAGAAGCCATTAAGTTGCTTCTTAGCCTCGACCCCGCGCTGTGGAAGGTAGTCTCTATCTCCTTCAGCGTGTCGTTGTTCGCCCTCAGTTTATCCTTACTGCCTGCCATCGCCATTGCACTGCTACTGGCCTATGCGCCATTTCCTGGGCGAAATATTGTCACTTCAATAGTCAACACACTGCAGGCGGTACCGACCGTGGTCATCGGCTTATTGCTGTATATGACACTGTCGCGCTCCGGCCCCATGGGCGACTGGCAATGGTTGTTCACACAAAAGGCAATGATACTTGGACAGATACTCATCGCAATGCCTATTCTTATCTCTATGCTCCAAGCTGGGTTTCAAAGCGTCGATATGCGCAACGTCGAAACCTCCATTACCTTAGGGAAGTCTTATCCTCAGGTATTTAGAGCACTGTTATGGGAAACACGGTTTGCGTTAATTGCGGCTATTGTGACCGCATTTTCACGAATAGTCACAGAGGTCGGATGTTCCATGATGGTCGGGGGTAATATCCTAGGCCATACACGAAACATCCCAACCGCAATTGCCTTAGAGAGTTCAAGAGGCGCATTTTCACAGGGTGTGGCGTTGGGTATTGTGTTGCTGCTACTAGCACTGATACTCAATTTTGTCTTAACGTCTTTGCGTGGGCAAAGTCATCTTCGAGTCTAGAGGCGAGAATCAATGTCAATACAACTAAGAGCCCAAGATTTGTCTAAGCGCTATGATGATCGGGTTCTGTTTCACATCCCTAGCCTAACTCTGGGCCCTAGCGATGCCATCTATTTAAAAGGCCACAATGGCGTTGGTAAAACAACCTTGCTGAAGATACTTGCCGGTTTGACAACCCCGAGCAGTGGCACCATAAATGGCAATGAGATTTCAACATTCCACCGACTATTCAAACGAAAACTATTCAGAGATGTGGTGTATCTTCATCAGTCGCCTTATATGTTTGATGCAAGTTTGGTGGATAACATTCGCTATGCCTTACCCCTTACCTCTCAACAAGGTTTAAATAGTCGTACTCGAGCTATTCACGCCCTAAGACAAGTAGGACTAGAGTCCTTGGCAGACGAACACTGCTCTGTGCTTTCTGGAGGGGAAAAACAACGCCTTGCCATGGCAAGAGCTTGGATTGTTAACCCATCCATATTATTGATGGACGAACCCAGTGCATCATTGGATATGGAGTCTACACAAGGCATAGTCTCTCTCGCCAAAGACCTGCTAGACCGAGGCTCAAGTATTGTTATCACCAGTCATCAACAAAACGGGCTAACCAATCTCTGTGATACTCAGTGGAGCATAGAGAATCAGGGTCTAACCGTAACTCCTCATCTTCGAATCATCGATGAAGAAATCAAACACATCGAACCCATTACCCACAATATTTTAGGGAACTAATATGAATTCAATAAGCTGGGTCGTCCTAGCCGGAGGCCAAGCCACGCGTATGCAAGGTCAAGACAAAGGGTTAGTGGAACTCAATGAGAAACCGCTGATCGAATACGTTCTTGAGGTTCTCAAATCCCATACCGACTCTGTTTACATCAATGCCAATCGCAGCCAAGAGCGTTATCAAGAATATGCGCCGGTTTTTGCCGATCAATACCAAGGGTTTGTTGGCCCAATGGGCGGGATTCACGCTGGATTAACCCATGTCGACAGTGAATGGGTGGGTTTTGTGCCATGCGATTGCCCGCAAATTTCTCCCACTCTGATTCAACGTATGCAGCAAGAAATAAACGATGAAGATGAGATATTAGTGGCCCATGACGGTGACTTTATACAGCCCGTGTTCACTGTATTTCGTCACAGCGTACTAGAGCGATTGCAGCAGTTCCTTGATGATGGTGAACGCAAGATCATCCTCTTCTACGATCGCTGTAACACAAGACAGATCGACTTTAGCGACATCAAAGAAAGCTTTGTGAATCTTAACTCGAAGCAAGAATTACTTAAATTTAAGCAGTAACCCATGAAAATGATTCGTAACACACCAATTCTTGGCTTTGCCGCGTTTAGCGGTACGGGAAAAACGACCCTACTTGAGCAGCTTATTCCTTTGCTCACTAGCGCAGGTCTTAAGCTTGGCGTTCTTAAGCATGCTCATCACAACTTCGATATCGATCAAGAGGGTAAAGACAGCTATCGCTTGCGAAAGGCTGGCGCGACGCAAATGCACATCAGCTCACGCTATCGCAATGCCATGATTACTGAAACCCCAGACGAAGAAGCGACCTTCGAGCACCTTCTAATGCAGTTTAAGCACGATGAACTCGACTTAATTCTCATTGAAGGATTTAAGAGTCAATCGTTCCCAAAGATTGAATTGCGCCGTGAGGCTCTGCAAAACTCGTGGATGTATCCAAGTGATGACAACATCATCGCGGTTGCCACCGATATCGTTTTAGATTGCCCACTGCCAAAGTTTGACATCAACGACCTTGACGCTATCGCTGAGTTTATCGTCGCTAGAGTGAAGCCTGGCGACACCGTAGACAAGAAGCAAAGCGAAGAGAGCGTTGCTGCGTGTTGCGATACCCTCTCCCCCGCTTTTCTTTCTGTTGAGCAAGGAATAGAGCGTATATTGGATGCCGTCTCAGAGATTGAGGGACATACCCACGTAGAGGTGGATAACGCCCTGCAGCATATCTTGGCTGAAGATGTAGTATCGAACATCAACGTTCCGCAACACACCAATTCAGCAATGGATGGCTTTGCTATTCGCGATGAAGATGTGTCTGTTGAGCGCTTTGAGCTCGTTGCCGAAGTAATGGCAGGTCAAAACTATCCGCACCCTTTGCAAGCAGGCGAAGCGGTTAAGATCATGACTGGCGCACCAGTGCCTTGCAATGGCACCACCGTTGTTATGCGTGAGCAATCCGACACCTTCACGGAAGAAGGTACTCGTTTTGTCACCTTCAATGGCGCTACAGTCAAACCTGGGCAAAATGTTCGCTGTGCAGGAGAGGATCTTGCCGACGGACAAAGTGTCTTTGAGAAGGGCTGCAAAATAGGCGCCGCCGAAATGGGCATGATTGCCTCGCTAGGCATCAACCAATGCTTGGTCAAACGTAAGCTCAAGGTGGCTATATTCTCCACCGGTGATGAGGTGCAACACCCAAGTCAGTCTCAAAGAGAAAATTGCATCTACGATTCAAACCGTTATGCCCTGATTGGCCTGCTGACACAACTCAATTGTCAAATATTGGACCTTGGGATCCTTGAAGATGACCATCATCAGATCGAGAAGGCCGTCTCAGAAGCGGCGCAGAATGCGGATCTAGTCCTGACCACAGGCGGTGTCTCTGTGGGCGATGCTGATTACATCAAGGACGTACTGGAGCAAAACGGTAATATCGATTTTTGGCGTATCAATATGCGACCAGGCAGACCGCTGGCCTTTGGTAAGATTGGCGAGACACCTTTCTTTGGCCTTCCGGGTAATCCTGTTGCGACTATGGTCTCGTTCATTAACTTTGTGGAGCCGGCTATCCGCAAGATGCAAGGCGACCAGAAATGGGCTCCCAATAAACTTCGCGCATTAGCGAGTGAATCATTACGCTCTCGTCATGGACGCACTGAGTTTACGCGAGGTGTCTACAGCCTAAATGAGCAAGGCCAACTGGTTGTTCGCTCCACCGGCAAGCAAGGATCAGGCATACTGCGCTCGATGAGTGAAGCTAACTGCTTGATTGAGATTGAGCCTTTGTATGCCAAGGTTGAACAAGGTGAATTGGTTACCATCATCCCCCTGACAATCTAATTTTTCCCTCTAACGCTATTGCCAAGGGTTTCGATTTATCGAAACCCTTTTTATTATAAATTTTCATTATAATTTGGATAAGCAATGATAATTTCTTATCTTCAATATCCTTAGGTATAGTGAGCTTAATCGAATTCCACTCATACCACGCATTGGTCTGATACCAATGCCAGCGAGGATACGCCATGAAATTTCTACACACTATGCTTCGAGTTGCCGACCTGGATAAATCCATCGAGTTCTACACTAAGGTTCTGGGCATGAAGGAACTTGAGCGTCACGAAAACACTGAGTATCGCTACACGCTAGTGTTTGTTGGCTTTGCTGACAAATCAAGCTCAACCACTATTGAACTGACCTATAACTGGGATACTGATGCGTACGACCACGGTAATGCATTCGGTCATATCGCTCTTGGTGCTGACGATATCTACGCAGCGTGCGATAAAATCAAAGCGCTGGGTGGCAATGTCTCTCGTGAACCAGGTCCAGTAAAAGGCGGCGAGACTCACATCGCTTTCGTTAAAGACCCTGATGGCTACGCAATCGAACTGATCCAACTAGGCTAATTTGAGAGGAAAATAATAATGACTAACGCACTATTTCAACCGATTCAACTGGGTCCACTTTCTCTCAAGAACCGCATTGTAATGCCACCAATGACTCGCTCTCGCGCAAGTCAGCCAGGTAACATTGCTAACGATATAATGGCTCAATACTACGCACAACGCGCAGAAGCAGGCCTTATCGTTGCTGAAGGCACGCAAATCTCAGCATTGGGACAAGGCTATGCTTGGACTCCAGGTATCTACACTGAAACACAAATTGCTGGCTGGAAAAAAGTCACTGACGCTGTGCATGCGAAAGATGGCAAAATCTTCGCTCAGTTGTGGCACGTAGGTCGCGTAACGCACCCTGACAACATTGGTGGCGAGCAGCCTATCTCATCCTCTGCACTTAAAGCGGAAAATGTGAAGGTGTTCATCGACAATGGTACTGATGCACCAGGTTTTGTTGACGTTGTTGAACCGCGTGAGATGACAAAAGCGGATATCGAAATGGTGGTTGAGCAATACCGTCAAGCTGCTCTAAACGCTATCGAAGCGGGCTTTGATGGTATCGAACTGCACGCAGCAAACGGCTATTTGATTAACCAGTTTATTGACTCAGAAGCCAATAGCCGCACTGATGAATACGGTGGCTCAATTGAAAACCGTCTGCGCTTCCTTGGTGAAGTGATTACGGCAATGTCAGAAGCTATTGGTTGTGATCGCGTTGGTGTACGTCTAGCTCCATTTACTTCATTAAATGGCACTGTTGATGCAACACCGGTTGAGACTTACGTTGCCGCGGCTGCACTTCTGGACAAGCTAAACGTAGTTTACGTGCACATTGCCGAAGTCGATTGGGAAGACGCACCAGAAACACCAAAAGAGTTCAAGACTGCGGTTCGTGAAGCGTATAAAGGCGTGCTTATTTATGCGGGTCGCTACGACGCAGAAAAAGGGGCTGCAGCTATCAAAGAAAACACCACTGATATGGTTGGTTTTGGTCGTCCGTTTATTTCAAACCCAGACCTTCCTAACCGCATCAAGAAGGGGTATCCTCTAGCTTCTCATAACCCAGAAACGTTATTTGGTGGTGCAGAGCAAGGCTTAACAGACTACCCTGTCTACCAAGCTTAATCATCGCTCAACACAATCAAAACCCTGCGCTCTCGCAGGGTTTTATCGTTTTTAAGCCTACATTTGGATAACCATGAATCTTAAGGCCATCAAAGGCGAGCTGTTTCTTGTATTGGCAACCATTCTAGCTGCGATAGGTTGGATTGCCTCCAAGCTCGTTATACTCGAAGTTCCCGGCGAAGTCTTCATCACTAGTCGTTTCCTGCTCGCGAGCTTAGTTCTCTTCCCCTTCTGTTATAAAAAAGTTCTCGCACTCAAGCTAAAACAGATCATCTCTTTGCTTGGTGTAGGCTTCGTCCTAGCCCTGTCTATTCAAGTTTGGGTTTATGCGGTCTCAATCTCGACCACGTTAGCTGAGGGTGCCTTTATCATGAGTCTTGCCATGATAATTGCGCCCTTTGTATCATTGATATTGTTTCGAGTTAAACCCAACCGAGCCTTTTGGGTTGCCTTGCCTATTGCTATCTTAGGCATGGCTCTGCTGACCCTTGCCAATGGTTGGCAAGTGGATAGAAGCCAATGGTATTTCTTGTTGGCTTCGGGCCTACTGTCACTGCACTTTGTTTTAAACAAGCGTGTGATCACCAATCTCAACCCATTAACCTCTATCTGCGTGCAACTGTTTGCGGTTGGATTAATTGGTGCCATCTCGGTGGGCATTACCCAGCCGGAGGCTTTCGAATTGAATCAGCATGTCTTATTTTGGTTTGCAGTATCAACACTTATTGCCACCTCGATTCGTTATCTAGCACAAACGGTCGGTCAGTTCTCAGTCAAGATGGAAACCGCATCACTGATCATGATTTTAGAGCCCGTTTGGACACTGATGCTGAGCATCAGCATGCTAGGAGAAGTCGTCGGTGCGCAAAAGATGATGGGTGGAGGCGTTATCTTCTTGTCACTTCTGGTGTATATCAAGCTTTCGAAGAAGGGATGAGGAATTAGCTGCAAGCTATCAGCATGTCTCTTGATCACAACTCGGACTTTAGGGTATCCGTCATGTCCAAGTGCTTTTCTGGGCCGGCACTCCCGCAAGTTGTTAACAGGAATCTAGAGATGTACTCCTTCAAGATTGCCGATAAGAGACCTCGGCAATGACACGCCTTAATCTGATGGCTTATACCAATCACAGTAAGTCAGTGGTCAGAAATAGCGTAGGAAAAACGCCGGATAACAAGGCAGAACTTTTTGATAAGTCGTTATTCTACAATCAAAAATTCTAACGCCGTTATCGAGTGTTTTAACAAGCTAGGATGAGCCGTTATTTACTACGATTGGTATTAAAGTTATCGGCTTTTCACTGCCTTACTTGAACTTCCTCGGCAGATAATTTGGCTTCTCATCAGGATTACGCTCACGCTTAGCCGCAATGACTCTGTTCTTCCCAATACCGACCTTAATCTGATACCAAGTCTCAAGCAGTAGCGCCTTACCTTGGCTGGACCACCAGGTGTTATGATAGAGCTTCTTATTCGCGGCCAATACATCTGGAGAGCGATCAATGCACTCTAGAGCTAACTGATAGGCACATGCATAGGGATCGTCAGCGATCTTAGTGACTAACCCGTACTCTTTAGCCGTTTGGCTGTCGATCTCTTTGGCGGTCATCGCCATCTCTAGGGTATGGTCTTTACGCATTAACTCACGAAAGGCGATAGCTCCTCCCATATCAGGAATAAGTCCCCACTTGGCTTCCATGATAGAAAAGGTAGCGTCAGGACTCGCTATACGAAAATCACCTCCGCTAGCCAATTGCAATCCTCCCCCCCAGCAACGACCATGGATGGAGAATATCACCGGACACGGGATATCGCGCCAACCCAAGGAAAAGCGCTGAGCATCATTGGCACGGGTTGGCCACCACTTGAAGAGCAAAGAGAGCGCGCCACTTTTACTGGTTAATAAAGACTTCACATCAAGCCCAGAGCAAAAATCACTACCTGCGCCTCGCACAATCACTGCCCTCACCCGTTTATCGTTTTTCAACTCACGCGTTACGGCATTCACCGCTTTGAACATTTCCATATCAATGGCGTTGAGTTTCTCAGGACGATTAAGGCTGACTATTGCAATCTGATTATCATCAATAGTGCAGGTCACTCGAGACATATTGCTTTACCTTGCATAGTGGTCAAACCACTAAGTTATACAACTTATTAACATTTTAAAAGGTATGTATATTAATTTTCATACATAAGGCATTAGTTTTATATGCTTTATTCTTTCAAGAGCACCGTCTCTACAACCCGACTCACTCTCAAACAATACACAGAATTTACAATACGATTACTTCTTCAGCATGCAGTGTGATCAACTCGATAGATAAAGAATTCCCTCCTTTTCATCATGATGTTATGTGATGAGAAAAACACATAATCCCGATGAATAAGGGGATAATCCTTACAGGCATTTTCCAAATAACCACACAACACTATGGTCCTTTTGATTGTGCTCTAGATTGGCAGAGGTAATTAAAATGAAGATTTTCTACGAAACAAAACGAGGCAAACACAAAGGGCTTATTCAACAGCCCCATCGACATAAAAATGGTAAGTTTGCTGTAAGCAAGGCAAGGTTTGATGAAGGTTACACCTATGTCGAAAGCACTGAAGATATCTATAAATACTTGCGACAAGGCTACAAGGTAAAAGTGAGTAGTGTTGAGCCCCTCACCGCGCCAAGTCTGGTTGGCTTAGCCTCTCTTACTATCGAATAGATCATCCTCTTTATCGCTCCATAAACAAAGCCGCCCCTAGGAGTCATTCGCTCTAGGGGCGTTAGGGTGCCTACTGCCGATCAATCCGGTTCTATTAACTTGTGGTCAATCTGGCTTTGATACTCTTGTGGCTTAAATTGATTAAACCTCGGCAAGAACTTGTCCCAATCAATGATGTGACTGTCGATTTCAGGGCCATCAATACACGCATGCTTACGCACTAATTTCCCATCGAGCATCACCGGCACCATACAAGCGCCGCACATGCCAGTAGCATCAACCATAATTGAATTAAGACTCGCTACACAGGGCACCGAGAAGCCCTTAGTCAGGTCACTCACCGCGCGCATCATCATAGGCGGGCCAATGGTAATCACCTCTGAAACCTCAGCTTCCTTGGTGCTTTTATGGGCAATCATCATCTGCTCAAGCGGTGTGGTGACAAAGCCTTTGATGCCAAGACTGCCATCATTGCTGGCATAGATAATTTTTAGGTGCTCAGGATAGTGCTCACGCACGCTCTCTAATCGACCACCTAGCTCTGTCCAAAAGCTGTGCGACTTGCCCCGAAATCCAGAAATAAGCGTCACCTGATTACCTATCTCTAGATGCGCTCTCAAGATAGGAAATACCGCAGGTAAGCCTACGCCACCCGCGGTGAAAACCACTCTTCCGCGATGCTCTGTGACCTGACTGGCTTGGCCTAGAGGACCCGCCACAGCGCAGAAACTATCACCAACCTGCATTTTATTGATCAGTTTAGAGCTGCTTCCTAGCCCCTGAATAACAAGATCAATAGTCCCTTCAGTCGCATTCCAGTCAGCTAGCGTTAGCGGTATCAACTCCCCCTTCTCATCACTCAATACCCGTACAAACTGCCCCGCCCTAGCGGACTGTGCAATTAACGGCGCTTTAATGGTGAACTCGACAATCTCATCGGTTAACTGTTTACGCTTAACGATCTTGGCTGGCGTCTGACCCAGTTCGGTATAACGGCTGGCACTCTCCACGAGACCTTGCAGCTCTTGGGTATTGAAGTCCAAGTTTGCCATTATCTCGCGTGCAGCGGCCTGCCCATCACCTGCCGCCTTGATGGCCGTTGAGCCACCTCTTGTAGCATCACCACCACTATATACCCCCTCTATTGAGGTTTGCTGCGAGTCTTTGTCCAGCAGCAAGGTTCCCCATTTTGAGGTGTTGAGATCGGGGTTGGCATCTTTCACGATAGGGTTAGAGCTATTGCCTAAAGCCATAATGGCAAAGTCCACTTTGATGAACTCTTGCTTACCTGTTACTTGAGGGCGACGACGACCTGATGCATCAGGCTTACCTAACTCCATCACATCTAGCGTGGCACTGCTGAGTAGATGATTTTTGTCACCATGAAACTCACACGGTGCACGCAATTCCTTAAGCTGAATACCCTCTTCTAGTGCATGATGAAGCTCTTCAACTCTTGCGGGCATCTCTTGCTCAGTTCGTCGATAGACTATGGTGACATTGGCGCCTAATCGACATGCCGTGCGCGCGGCATCCATTGCGGTATTGCCGCCACCTAGGATCATCACCTCTTTATCTTGCATTTGGGGTAGAGGTGTTTCGTAGTCCGCTAGGTTGGCATGCATAAGATTTACACGGGTAAGAAACTCATTGGCTGACATAATATTGAGTAAGTGTTCGCCGGGGACATTCATAAACCTAGGCAATCCTGCTCCGGTTCCCACAAAGATCCGCACAAATCCCGCTTTCTTAAGATCGCTCAAAGCCGCGGTTTTACCCACGATATAGTTAGTGACAAATCGCCCACCAAGGGCCTTGATTTTATCAACCACATCGTCAATCAATTGGTTGGGTAATCGAAACTCTGGAATGCCATAACGTAGCACTCCGCCCAGGGCATGAAAGGCCTCAAACACGGTAACAGGGTGACCTTCCTTAGCCAGCAAGTAGGCGTTAATAAGACCCGATGGCCCAGAACCCACAATAGCGATTGGTGGCTTGGTGGCCAAGACCCAAGGGTTGTGGGTTATTTCCGCTGCGGAGCCTGCATTTTTGAGCTCGCGCTCACGCTGAGGCAAAAACCACTCTAGCTGACCGATTTCAATGGGTTTATCGTTGTGCGTACACACCCCTTGGCACTGCAACTCTTGCGGGCACACTCGGCCTGTAACGTTAGGTAGAGGGTTCGCATCTCGAATCATCTCAAAGGCTTCTTTCAATCGGCCCTCTCCCATCAGATTGAGTACCTGCGGAATATGGATCTTAACAGGACAACCGCCTTCGACTTCCGCTTTTGAGGAGCCTTGTCTGTCGCACTGAGGCACGCCGATTTCACATGGGCGGTCTTCACATTGCTTGTCTCTTAGTACCTCAAGCCAAACAAACAACTCAACCTCACGCAGGTTATACCCCAATCCCATATAGCCAAGGTACCCCTGGCTAACTAAATCAAAATCCTTACGTCTCTCTTCTGCAGGACGCACATAAGGGGGAATATTATTACTGCCCGGCCATCCCTTTGATAAGCCCTCAAACATGGGATATCGAGCACTAAGATGTCGGTCGATACCTCGTACAAAAGCACGCTTCTGCTTAAGAGGCACGCGCCATAAATAGCGCTGCAGCGTAATACTGAGTTCGTCATCTACGAGCAGCAGATCCCATAGCTTTTCTACAAACGAAGCCGAGAGTTCTCCATACTTCAACGCCGCTTGAATCGCCTGCATGCTCTCATCAATCACCATTTGCTGAAAGCGCTTGGGGTCTTTGCGCATTCGCTGCTCTAGCAGCGTTTGTTGAGCCTTACTGATTGTCGAAACCATGCTACACCTCCGAAGTCTGCGAGACACTGACGTGAATAATCTCAGCGTCACACTCATCAGCGATGCGAGAGGCTCGCTCAATAAGCTCATCGGTAATCACCAGGCTATCAAAGACGTTGGGAATCACTCGGCTGACTATCTTTGCCTTACCCTCTTCGATGATGGTGGTCTTTTCAAACAATTCCGGAAGCTGTTGATAGCAGGTTTTACAGTCGGTACAACTTGCCATATCGGATTCGGCAATACTCACTAATCTATCAACTGCCGCTCTTACAGCTGGCGTTGTATCAGTTGACTCGATTTGCGTCACCGGAATTTGCACCTCGCTATCTACGGTAAGCGCCAGCTCTGCCAATCCGTTAGCAATGGTGTCTATGGTTTGCTCATTGCGCTCAACCGCTTGCTCATAGCGTGCTTTCCACTGGACAATCTCTGCTTGATGCTCCGTCTTCGTCTTAGCTATATGCTGTCCGCTCAGATACTGCAACATGTGCCAGTTGTTTAACCGCTCTTCGGTGAGTGCGACAATGGAGCTTGATACTGTTAGTTGGATTAGGTGTTGCGAGCTATCTACTGACCAGATAAATGGCGTTTTATCTGCTCGCTCACTCACATTCATGCCAACGTAATCGGCCAGTTCAATAAGGTTGCGCTCACTGGTTGCAAGAGAGAAATGCTTCTTAAAGCGCCCCTCAAACAAGGCAAAATCAGCTGGGGTGAGCGCCGTTTCTAGAAGCTGAGTCATTCCATCATCATCCAGATAGGTGATCATCTGCTGAGTCCAGTCTTGCTGGATATCAGGATTACCCTCGAGTGAGAGCCGCTCAGCCAATGTTTCTCCCTTGCGCGGATCGTGCACAAATATTGGGTTCATTCGGCTCTCAACAGCAAAGCGTGAATGCCTAGTGCTGGCGTCATCCGCTATTCCGTGCTCACCCATGCAAGGGGTATACACATCAAACAAAGCAGGGGCATCTTGATAATTGAGATACTCCACTAAGTTAGACATAAAGTGCCCTTGAATGGCTGTTGAGGTTTGCACCACCAAGACCTCAGGATGGAACATCGCGATGATCCCGAGCTCTTTTCGCGCCTCTTGCTTACCACTATGTGCGCTACCCACTCGGCTCAAGTCAGAGTCTTGAGCAGTAAAGCTTGCGGTTGAGGCTTGCCCTCCTGTATTAGAGTAACTCCCCGTATTGAGCACCAATACCTTAATTGGCGTAGAGGTTGTCAGCAGTCGAGATAACGCGCCAAAACCAATGTCATAGGTGGCACCATCCCCGCCGATGCTGAACACTGTGGGTAGTAGATTCAGTTCATCACTAGAGAGTTGTTGCCACTCTAGATAGTTAAGCTGCTTATCGTGGATACTAGGATCATACAGATCCTCCACTTCCAGCTTGGCACAGCGTAGCGCCTTAATCTGCTGCAGCTGATTAGCAACCTCACCCTCAAACAACCCCTTAGCCAGTGCTGGCGTATCTTGGAACAAACTATTTACCCATGGCACTTTATAAGGGTTGGATGGGAAGGTGGAGGCATACACACTGCTACAGCCTGTGGCATTGGCAATCAGCGCATCCGCAGGCCCGTCACCTGTTGGTCCATGTTCAAACTCATACAGGCGTCGCTCTAATACCTTAACTGTATCTTCAATACGCTGGGCACGCTCAGGCTGCTGCTCGGTTTCAAACAACTGACGATGTTTACTCTCTAACCTATCCAATAAGCTTTCTAGCTGTGCACGATGTGCCTTATTGCGGCGCTCTGCCATGGCACGGTTAATTGAAGTCACCAAGCGAAGCGCAGTCACCTCCCCACAGCCGCGACATGCACCATGGCCGGCACTCATCGCATAGTAATTATCTCTATCCAGTAATAAGCGTTTGGCCTCTTGGCCATCGATAAATCGAATCGGCGTGTTTGGAAGCGCAGCGAGCGTTTCGAAGCTGTGATGCAATTGCTCATTGAGCTCAGTGGTTTGACGCACCTTTTGCAGCGCGTTGGGGCCGCAGACATCCACACACTCCATACAACCACTGCACTTATTCGAATCTATAGCGACCGAATACAATCCTCCGCTGCCAGGCATGGCTTTTTCCATAGCATCAAAGAAGGGCTTAGTACGAGCCACTGGCATAGATTCTAATGCGATACACACACTCGCAAATTGCTGCTGAACCTTACCATCATTGAAGACCATGCTATCAAGCTTTGATGCAATGGCTTGATGCAGAGGAAGAGAATCCTCTTTAGAGTGAGTGCGATAGTAATGTCTTACCGCGTCACTCAGTTTCGGCACCTCAGCTTTCAGGGCTGAGATTTGTGCTGGAGGAACCGCAAGGGTATCTATCGCATTATTGATAAGGTCATGCACCTCATGCACCGCATTAGGTATCGCACTATCTGGACAGGCGATGGTGCACTCCATACAGCCAGTACACTTATCAGGATCAAACAAAGGCACATTTAAGCGAAACAATCCCTTGTTCTTGGTTTTTGCGCTAGAAGGCGGCATAAACATACCCGAACCCGGGATAACCGGCGCTTCGGCAATACTGCCATCGGCATAATGTTTGCCGGCAATGCTATCAAAGTAATCTTGATCAAATAGGCAGCTGCTGGCACGAGTTGCTTTGTCATCTAGGGTGACTTGTGAACTGCTTACCCTAGTAGGAACGACATCCTCGTAATCTTGATAGCGGACCTGTTTAGTGGCGTGCATCCCCTCGCGAATGACGGCCATGTTACTGTTAACCACTGCCCGTCCTTTGCTGGCAAATTTCTTAGCTATCTGCTGCTCAATTCGGTTTAGCATTGCCTCTTCATCAGCACTGCCTATCACTTGGCGAGCATGCCCACACAGCGCGCCAATGAAGGCAATCCCCATCATACGGATTTCAAGATCTCGGCTAGGGGCTTGCTCTTTGGCTACCTTAAAGGCATCCACAATGAAGAAGTCGATATTGTGCTCGCGAATGTACTGCCTAGCGGCTTCTGGGATCTCTTTCCATACTTGCTCTGGAGTATGGTGTGTTTGCAGAATAAAGGTACCGTTTTGGGTCAAACCCGCTAACGGATTGGTATGCATAAAGACCTTGTGATCAGGCGATAGAACAACCTCCACCTCTTGCAGTTCTGCATTGGTGATCTTTATCGGCTCTGGTGACAAGGTAATGAAGAAATTGGTGGGCGCCCCACTCTTTTCTGAGCCGTATTTAGGCATGGACTTAGAGTGCAGCTCTAACGTGCCGGCAAGGATATCGGTTAATAACTTACCTGTCGCTATGGTGCCGTAGCCACCCACTGAGTGAAAGCGCGTACGTATCGCCTCGTTTGGAAGCAATTGAGGATTCTCATCGGTGGACAGTGCCATCAACTCGGTCTCTGGATAGGCGTCTCTTAGTCTTCTTTGTATGACCTGTAATTGCTCAGAGGCTTGGTTATCAAAGAACTGACTACCAAGGTAGAAGAAAGGCTTACTTTGCGCCGCTTGCATATTTGCAAATGCCGCAACGAGGTGACGAGGCTGCAGATCGTGGCCACCTAGCCCGAACACACCAGTGCAGATTTGCGGAAGCTCACGAAGAAGGGGAATGTTCTCATGACGATGACTGTCAGCGTTTTCTCTTGCTTTAAATAAGGCTCGAGTGACGCGCTCAGTCAATTTGGTTTCATCACAACGCTCTAATATGGTCACGGCTTTCTTGCCGGTTAATACCTTGATGAGCAGCGCTTCAGGGAAAGGCTGCAGCTGCTTAATACTGACCACCCCTACTTTTTCGCCCTTACCTCGCAGATACTCGGCCACGGCTTCAGCATCGTCTGTGACTGAGCCCAGACCAAGAATGACATAATCTGCATCCTCACATTCATATTGCATGACGGGGGAGTATTGTCTGCCAGTAAGCTGAGCAAACTCGCGCATCGCTTGCTTGATAAACTTAGGCACATCCGATTGAAAGTGGACCCTATGGTCAACAATCCCTGCTTGATAATCTGGCTGATTTTGCACCCCACCAGTCAGCCCTGGATTATGGGTGTCCATTAGCGCCGGCACTCGTTGACGACTGCCCTTTTCATAGCTATTAACCCAGACTCGTCGCCATTTTTTAAGTAGCTCTGGGGGAATAAAGTCCAATGTATGGGCGATCAATCGACCTTCTTTATCTTGCTCTAGCTGCGCTTCATTGGCCTTTAGGTAATCTTTTATATCCCGTAATTTATCGGGCCAAAAATCATCTTGATGCTTGTCTAAAAAGACATTGAGTTGCCAAATTCGCCCCTTAGCACCATACAGCATCTGCTGTGCTACGGTTGGCGCTTGAATGCGCTCTGAAGGATCACCTAGGTAGGTTTTTAAAAGCTCAGGCTCCGGTAACTGTACTTCGCTTTGAATATGACTGGTGGCAAACCCGTCCATACAGTTGGCAACCGGTATTAGCGAGAGCGCACTGACTCGATAAGAGATAGAGGCAAGATCGGCCGCTTCTTGAGCATTACTGGCAAATAAGGTGGTGTAGCCCGCAGACAACAGCGCATATACATCATCGTGTCCCGCCATCACATTCAAAGAGTGCCTGGAGACAGAGCGCGCTGCTACATGCAGTACAAAGCCTGCAGCCTTTTTACCTACCGTCACATAGTGGGATTCCAAGCCATACAAGATACCTTGGCTTGAAGAGGCATTAGAGATGTACTTGCCCCCCGTGAGCGCAGCGCCCAATGCGCCACTTTGCGCAGAGTGCTCACCCTCAGGCTCGAAGAAGAACGGATGCTGTCCCCATACATTCATTCCGCCTTGAGCACGAAACGCCTCATACAGCTCTGAGATTTCGGTCGACGGGGTGATGGGATAGCCAATAACACCGCCGCATACATAATCCATAACATGAGCAACCGCTCCGTTGCCATGAATGACGGCAGGTGTACCAGGATAAGTCGGGTATTCGGTGGTCTTTGATAACGAGGACATGCGCTGTTTCTCCTAAACAGGTGGACAAACAGACCGCACAGAATTGCAGTGTTATTTACCCACAAACTAAGTCAAGATCACGCATTTCGCCTCAGATTTTCTTCCATATACGACAAAGGCACATTTGCGTGCTGTCTAAATTCTACACCGCAAATATGCCTTATGTTGTCTATTCACTCACAAAATGTAGGGTTTTATTTGATGCTCAACAAAAACCCTCTATTTACTGATTGAATACTCTGCTTTCTCTATAGAGCGCTAAGGTAAGCCTTCAATGATTTCAGCCTAACTGTTGCCCCGCCAATGATATCCATAAACCCTAGGATTGGGTGCGGTTTAGTGGCAGAAATCCACGCTGAACCCGTTGCACCAATTGGGATGTTGTAGCCTTCGGGCTCTTCAAATTCAATGATGACGGTACGACCATGAGCACCTGCGTTATTTCCTACGTGTTGCTTTACATTCTGCGCGCCGTTTTTCACTGACACTGTCGCCTCGCCAGTACCGCTGGTAATACTGTGTACCTTACCTCGGAATACTTCACCAGGGTGGGAGTTAACATAAAACTCGGCAAACTGACCCTCTTTGATATAGCGATAGGTTTGGTCGCTGACACGCATCTCCATAAACTTCTTGCTGGTGTCATAGATGTGCATGTTACCAGTGCGAGTACCCTTCGAGATATTAACAACACCAATCTGACCATCAAATGGCGCAACCACTTGGTTCATTTCATTAAGCCATTGGTTCTCTTTGATCTGAGCGTTAATAGTTGCAATCTCAGCGCGCAACTCTGACAGGCGTGAGTATCCTTGCAAGATAGCGTTTCTTACATCATCACGCTCTGCTTGGCTGCTGTACTCTTCAAGCTTCATCAGACGTGCCATTGTGGTTTCGTCTGTTTTGATCTGGGTTTCGGTTGCCGATATTTGATGATTGATCGCCTGAATCTGAGCCTCAAGACCTTTGATCTCTTCAACAGAATCTGTGGCTTCAAGGGTATAAAGCAATTCACCCTTCTCAACCACTTGGTTATGGTTAACCATAACGTTTTCAACTTTCTGCCCCACTAGAGGACTCAAAACCGCGTGTGGTGCTTTAACGGTACTGCTGTCTGTCAAATCAACAGGAGCCCAAAAACGACTCACGGTAAATAGTGTCATTGCTAAGAAGGCACCAAATGCGGTGATCATGGTTGCATTGCGCAGATTCCACTGAATAACTCCAGCTTTAACCAGAATCCACATAATGAATACATAAGGAAGCATGATCTCTTTCATTACTTGGACTCCTCAGCTGACAGGGTGTCTTTTTCTACACCACGACGAATAACGCCACTTAATGAGTTGCCAATGATGTCCCAGCGCGTAAACGCAACCACAATCGCTAATACCCACCAAGTCTTACTAATAAACAGGCCACACAGAGATAAAGCAAATACCACATTGGTATGTGCGCTATTGCGGTGCTCACTCTCGTGAACCGCAACTTCGTGTAATTGCCATAGCAAATAAGCAACGTAAGCAAAGATAGAAATGGTCACAACGAAGATGAGACCCATGAAGATTTCAGAATTGAGCAGTTTAATGATCGAAGGATTACCATCGACGAACTCGCTGGCCGGCATAGATTTGCCGTGAATGTTGGATAAGGTAGAGAAAAATAGGGAAGTTGCAGCAGCGGCACTGAGTACTCCAATGGCCTTCATTAGCCACTTTAAAACACCGAACAATCTTTTCATTACTCACTCTCACTTTAGTTGGGCTTTGGTACCAGTCACTGAGTACGATTGGTACAATACAAATACGTATGGTAGTGACTACGTATGGCGCCCCAACTTCAAAGAGTGCTGGCCATCTCCCTATTCCGTAATCCCCACAACACAGTGACAATAAATAACTTTGATGATTACCTCCAATTATTCATTGCTATACCTGATATGCATGAGGGGTATATTGAATAGAAAAACGCGCTATGCTGGTAGATGAGGCGAGTATTCAATACAATCTGCCCATCGGCTCTATATCCAGCCACCGTTTCCCATTAAAGGTACCGTTAATCCATGAGCATCGACCCGCTTTTCACCCAATTTAAGCAACCCATCTCACTGCCGATGCCGGAGCGATTCACCTTTCCTTTTTATTATGATCCGAACCCACTGACAATCATCGCCTGCGAACTATTACAAAAGCGCCTGAGTTCAAATGATCGATTTAATGAGCTTTTTTGCCTGCAAGACGATCAGAGCCTAAATACAGAAATAACCCCTTCTGCTAGAGGCAAAATGTTTGGTGTGTTGGTGGTAAAAAATAGTGCAGGAGAGCTGGGGTTTCTTAGCGCTTTCTCTGGCAAAATCGATGATACAAACCATCATCAAGGGTTCGTACCACCGGTGTACGATATGCTGGATGATGACGGATTTTTTAGGGATGAACTAGAAAAGGTCAACGAGGTTTCATCTGAGCTAAAAGCCTTTGTAGGCACCTCAAACATCGAGCAGTTAAAACAGCAGCTTTCATCGCTTATTGAAGAAGAATCCTCTCAAATAAAGCGTCTGAAAACTGACATCGCAGACAGTCGAAAGCGTCGCAAAATTGAACGCACCCAAGCACAAATCACCCTATCAGAGCAGGAATATCAAGAGCTTGAGAAAAACTTAGCTAAGCAGAGTGTGGCGCAAAAGAATCAGTTAAAGAGGCTCAAGCAAGAATGGGCAGATAAGCGGACGGCACTGACTGAGACAATCACTCAGATTGAGCAAGCCATCACCGATTTAAAAGCCCAACGCGCGGCGTTATCCAATCAGCTGCAACACAAAATCTTCGCCCATTATTCCTTCTTGAATGCGAAAGGACAGCGTCAAGATTTGAACCAGATATTTGCCCAAACCGCCTATAAAGTGCCACCAGCGGGGGCAGGAGAATGCGCCGCACCCAAGCTAATGCAATACGCCTACCTTAATGGCTATACGCCGGTCGCTATGTCAGAATTTTGGTGGGGCCACTCACCCAAGTCTGAGATTCGTCAGCACAAACAGTTCTATCCTTCGTGCATGAGTAAGTGCCACCCTATTCTCTCGCACATGTTACAAGGCTTAGAGGTCGATCCTAACCCGCTGCTAGAAAACCCTGCACAAGATAAGCCTTTTCCTATCCTCTATGAAGATGAACACATTGTGGTGGTGAATAAGCCTGAAGGGTTTCTTTCTGTCCCTGGTCGACACATTCAAGACTCAGCGTTTTACCGCATACAGCAAATGTATCCCGATGTCGAAGGCCCCTTTGCCCTGCACCGCTTAGACATGGCAACCTCAGGTTTACTGGTGTTTGCCCTCACTAAGCGTGCCAACAAATCCCTGCAAAAACAGTTCATCTCTCGTGAAGTAAAAAAGCGCTACGCGGCCTTAATTGATGGCGAGTTACAGCAAAAACAAGGGGATATTACGCTGCCTTTATGTGGTGACCCTTATGACAGGCCAAGGCAAATGGTGTCGTATGATGAGGGTAAGCCAGCACACACTCGCTATCAACTTCTAGAAACCAATGATGGACACAGCAAGGTCATGCTGTATCCAGAAACAGGCCGTACCCACCAACTACGCGTTCATTGCGCTCACGCCGAGGGGCTTAACATGCCCATCATTGGCGATACCTTATATGGCCGCAAAGACAAAAGGTTATATCTGCATGCACAGCAGCTCAGCTTCACCCACCCCATTACTAAAGAGTGGGTCACCTTTGAGGCTGATATACCGTTCTAGTGCTAACTTGCCAGCGTAGCCAGCTGTTGTTGGTATGCAAAGTGGCCGACGACACAGCGCAAAGTGCCGTAATCGTATTTGGCATCAAAGCGCTCAAACAGTGGCTTTAGCTTTGCCTCAGTTAGAGTGTTGAGCTGCTTAATAGCAGCATCAAACTCTTCGAGTTCGACAAGCTCAATATCAATCACTTGTTGCAGTTGGCATGCTCCAAGCTCTATGGCTGATGCTAGATGACTCATCACGGTGTTGAGTGCAATTGCGCGCTCTTTTGCCACCAATTCTGCATCTCCCAAAGATTGAAATAACTCAAGGGTGGTTTGCTCTGTGGCGCTTAATGTAGGGAGCGGCTTAGGCTGCAGTTGCATCAGTGTGATGATCGGCTCGCCATACTTAGCGACCTTGGCTTCACCAAAGCCTGATATCTCACCTAACGCGTCCAATGTGGTGGGTCTCTTTAGAGCAATATCAGCCAAGCTAGTATCGTGACAAATCACATAGGCAGGGACATTTTGTTCCTTGGCTAGGCTTGCACGAAGCTCTCTTAGCTTCTCAAACACTTCTGCATCTTGAGCTGAAAGCGCGTTGCTTTTTTTCGCAGCGCTGGATTTTTTCTTCTTAGCCTTACGAAGTTCACGCAACTCTATGCTTTGCTCACCCTTCAGCACAGCGCGGCACTGCTCGGTCAGCCTTAGATTGTTATACATACCCTCCACGGTCAGGTAATTCATTGCAATGAGCTGTCTAAATACCCCTTTCCACTGCTCAGCAGTAAGCTCTGTGCCAATGCCAAAGGTCGATAAGGTATCGTGACCAAAGCGCTGGATCTTGTCATCACTCTTGCCGAGTAGCACATTCACTAGGTGCGTCACACCAAAGCGCTGGCCTGAGCGATACACAGTAGAGAGCGCCTTTTGCGCCGCCTGAGTGCCATCCCATGTTTTGGGCGGGTTTAAACAGTTGTCGCAGTTGCCACACGCCTGCTCTAGTGACTCACCAAAGTAGCCTAACAAGGTCTGACGGCGACAAGCACTCAGCTCGCAGTATCCAAGCAATGAATTAAGCTTGCCCACCTGCACTTGCTTGTATTCTTGATTGCCATCTGAGTTTTCTACCATCTGTTTTTGCATAACAAGGTCTTGCAAACCATAAGCCATCCACGCATTTGCCGGCATTCCATCACGCCCTGCACGCCCAGTTTCTTGGTAGTAAGACTCGATACTTTTTGGCAGGCTAAGGTGCGCGACGAATCGGACATCAGGCTTATCTATACCCATACCAAATGCAATCGTCGCCACAATGATAACGCCGTCTTCTCGCAAGAAACGCTGTTGGTTTTGATTCTTTTGCTCGACAGACATACCCGCATGATAAGGCAAGGCCACTCGCCCCTGCTCTGCAAGCCAGGTTGCGGTTTCCTCGACCTTCTTGCGTGATAGGCAGTAAATGACCCCCGCATCTTGGGCATGGTTGTTCTCAATAAAGTCCCATAGCTCATGCTTTGCATTGGCTTTTTCACTGACATGATAACGAATGTTCGGACGGTCAAAACTATGCACGAATACCTTGGCATCAGAGAGATGCAGCTGTGCAATAATTTCTTGTTTTGTGCGCTCATCGGCCGTTGCTGTTAAGGCGATGCGAGGTACATTGGGAAACCGCTGAGGTAAGATGGACAGTTTTTGGTATTCAGGTCGAAAATCGTGTCCCCACTGACTTACACAGTGCGCTTCATCAATGGCAAATAACGACAGGCTCGATTGTTCAAGAAGGTTAAGAGTGCGCTCCATAAGCAGACGCTCTGGAGAAACATAAAGCAGTTGTATCTCACCGCGCATTACCGAGGCTTCTACTTCCAGCTGTTCATATTGATCTTGAGTGGAGTTTAGAAAGGCGCACGCCACGCCCACTTGTCTTAGGGCGTCCACCTGATCTTTCATCAAGGCAATTAGTGGCGATACCACCACACCCACACCCGAACGCACCATTGCCGGGATCTGGTAACAGATAGATTTACCACCCCCCGTGGGCATCAGGGTCAGAACATCTTGCCCCTGCACCACACTCTCGACTATGGCTTGTTGTTGGTGACGAAAGCTGTCGTAACCAAATACAGAATTAAGTACATCTATAGGCTGTGGTTTAGTGGCGTGCTCGAACTGACTCAATGCTAAAGATCCTGAGGGTTAAATGAATAGTACCAATCGTAGTAAATAGCTGGTCATCCTAGCTTGTTAAAACACTCGATAACGGCGTTAGAATTTTTGATTGTAGAATCACTACTTATCAAAAAGTTCTGCCTTGTTATCCAGCGTTTTTCCTACGCTATTTCTGACCACTTACTTACTGTGATTGGTATAAAAAGGATAGCGAAGAGTCAGCCACAAAGCTGTGGGTAATAGTATTAAATCACTTCCTATTCAGAAGGTGATTCTTGTTTTTCTGACAACATCATTTGCAATCCGCCGCCATTATGCACGTGTTTATACCCTTTCGTCAGTAGTATTTGTTTGGCATTGCCCGAACGATTGCCACTGCGACAGTACACTACGATGTGATCATCCCTATCCACAAAGGAGAGATCGGCTCTTGATAGATCAGCTACGGGGATATTCACGGCATTGTCGAGATGCCCGCCATTGAACTCTTGCGGCGTTCTCACATCAATCACGACTGCACCAGAGTCAATCCACTCCCACGCCTGCTCTGCACGCTCTGTGGCAAAAGCCCCTGTAGCAAAGGCCATGCTAGGGATAAGTAGTGCCAGCGCCATTACTCTTTTAATCATAAAGCTCTCCTGCTTCGTTTGAGGAAAACAAGCTCCAGTCTGCTCTAGACTCCACCCATTTCGAAGAACTCTAGTAGATCTCCATCACCCAAGAGCCCAGTTTTTTCTCCTGCCAAAGCTCAATAATCATAGGTTCTAGTGCCGCAATCACGCGCTGCAGGTCTTCTGCGGTTTTGCTGTCGTTAAACCACCCATTGATTGAGTCTAAATTGAAGGCAAGCTGCTTCAAATTACCCGAATTGGTAAGTAGTTCTTCACCATTAGTGACTTGTTCTTGCTCCGATAACTGTACACGAGATTCAAAATACTGATCCGCTGCCCGGTACAGGTTCCAACCGTCTTCTCGTGAGGCTAAAAGTCGCATATTTGATTCCCTATCTTTTGCTTATAATAAGCATAATCACAACACACCTATCTTGCTAATCAAAGGATGTACTTCACACACTGATGGTTTGAGAAGTGAAAATTTTCGATGTCTTTACCGAGCTCAAGTTTATGAGGTAAAACAACAAAAACGATCAAGAAGTTAGGTAAAATAGACGCTTATCAACATCAGTAAATCGCACTATGACAACATCGAATAAACCTTGGTTACAAACCTATCCTCAAGACGTACCAGAATTCATCAATATCGACCAATATGCCAATATCAACGAAATGTTCAAAAAACCATTTGAACAATTTGCTGACAACACCGCATTCGTCAACATGGGACACTCTCTTACCTACCAACAGATCAATGAAAAAAGTGATGCATTTGCGGCCTACCTTCAATCAGAACTGAAGGCAAAGAAAGGCGATAGAATCGCACTAATGATGCCCAACCTACTGCAATACCCTATTTGTATTCTAGGTGCGCTCAAAGCAGGGCTGGTCGTGGTGAACGTCAATCCCCTCTACACTCCTCGTGAGCTTGAACATCAACTCCGAGATTCTGGCGCCACCATCATAGTGGCAGTCACAAACTTTGGTGACAGCTTGCAGCAAGTCATTAGTCGCACTAGCTTAAAGCATGTAATCCTCACCAGTATTGGCGATGAATTGGCGCCGCATAAGCGAACACTAGTTAATTTTGTGGTGAAGTACGTAAAGAAAATGGTGCCTAAGTACCACCTCCCGAGCGCTATCTCTCTTAGACGAGTCCTGACCGATGGCAAACGCCTAGACTTTAATCCGCCAAAGATTGAGCAAAGCGACCTTGCTTATTTGCAGTATACCGGCGGGACCACAGGCCTTGCCAAAGGCGCAATGCTCACACACAAGAACGTGATGGCTAATGTGCTGCAGGTCTTTGGGCACTTCGGCCCGCGTACAGCAAAAGATAAAGAACATGCCGTCACACCTCTGCCGCTTTACCATATCTTCGCAAACTCAGTCAGTATGATGCTGATGATGTATATGGGGGGCACCAATCTGTTGATCACTAACCCTAGGGATTTAAACACCTTTGTAAATGATCTCAGCAAGTACCCATTTACTATGATTTTTGGCCTGAACACCCTATTCGCTGCCCTAATTAATCATGCAAAATTCAAGCAACTGGACTTCTCTAACGCAGAGTTCACTATTGCCGGCGGGATGGCGACGCAAAAACACGTCGCCGATGAGTGGCAAGCCATTACAGGGATGCCAATCATTGAGGGTTACGGCCTGACCGAGTGTTCGCCGGTAGTTGCCGGTGGCGTCCACACTCAGCAGCAATTTGTGCCGGCTATCGGAGTACCTCTACCAAGTACGGAAATGAGGATCGTAGATGATGGCGGACAACCATTAGACGCAAATCAAGTGGGTGAGATTCAAATCCGCGGTGACCAAGTCATGGTTGGGTATTGGAAACAAGACGCGGAAACCAAGGCTGTGCTCACAGAGGATGGCTGGCTAAACTCTGGTGATATCGGCCGCATGGATGAAGACGGCGTTTTCTATATCGAGGATCGTAAGAAAGATATGATTCTAGTGTCGGGCTTCAACGTATTCCCAACAGAGATTGAAGAAGTCGCCACGCTGCACCCGAAAATCATTGAGGCGGCTGCTGTTGGTGTGCCTGATGACGTTGCTGGAGAGCGCGTCAAGCTTATCCTGGTCACTAACGGCTCGGTTTCTGTAGACGATATTAAAAAGCACTGTCGCCAACACCTCACTGGTTACAAGATCCCGAAGGTCATCGAGTTTAGGGAAGAGTTACCAAAAACGAACGTAGGCAAGATTTTGCGCCGAGAACTGCGCGACTGAGTGCCAAAGAAAGGTAATTAAGCAGGCCTAGCTTTCTAGGCCTGCATTTGGCTGTTTACAGACCCACGAAGAAGCTGATCACTAGCGCGTTCACAATATCGATAAAGAAACCACATACCAATGGCACCACGATAAAGGCCTGCGGACTCGCACCATAACGACTTGTTACTGCAGTCATATTCACAATCGCAGTCGCAGTCGAGCCAAGGGTTATGCCTCCGAAGCCTGAACAGATAACCACTGAGTCGTAGTTTCTGCCCATCAAGTAGTAAACCACTAGGACAGTGAACAGTAGAGATAGCAGGATTTGAGCGGACATGATCACTGAGATATAGCCAAACATGCCATCTAGATCCCAGATATGAAGCCCCATCAACGCCATGGTCAAGAACATACCCAGACAGATATCAGAAATCATCGCTAAGCCTTTACGACCCTGCTCAATCTTCTGTTTAGTTCGACGTTTCTTAAATAAGGCACGACCGATGTTGCCAATCAAGATACCTGCGATTAAGCAGCTCACAAATAAAGGCAGCTTAAAGCCAGCAGCTTCAATAGATTCACCGATACTGTAGCCTAACATTAGAGTAATATTTAAGACCAACCACGCCCACAAAACACCATAATGGCTAAGCTCTACAGTTGTTTCATGGTCTTGAAACGCACCCACAGCAACGTCTTCTTGATTAGAGGGGCTCACCTTGTGTTTATTCAAAAGGTAATTAGCGATTGGGCCGCCAATAACACAGGCTGCGATTAAACCAACCGTATTGGACGCCACACCCAATTCCATTGCATTGCTAATGCCGTACTCTTCAACAAAAGTCGGAGCCCAAGCCAAGGTTGTGCCAACACCACCAATCAAACTGACCGAGCCAGATAACAAACCGGCCTTAGGATCTAAGCCAAACGCTGTGGCTACCGACATGCCAACAACGTTCTGTAGTACGATAAAGGTGCCAGCAAGCAACAACAAGATGAACAGCGGGCGTCCACCTTTGATAAGTGTTTTCAGGTCCGCTTGAAGACCAATCCCTGCAAAGAAGTACAACAACAAAAAGTCTCGAACTTCCAAGGTAAACGTGACTTGAATGTTAAAGACATAATAAAGAACAGCGACAGTTGCTGCGCACACAAACCCACCGATAACAGGTTCAGGTAAGGAATATTTCTTCAATACCTCTGAGCGCTCAATTATGGCTTTACCAATAAACAGCAATGCAATGGCGATGGTAAAGGAAACGAGCGGTGGTACTAATACTTCTGACATAAATTAATCTGTTCCTCGGCAATGAGTGCAATGACGTATGAAATACAACGATAAGCTACAAGTGTAATGGAAACCTCAAGAAAATCCTTAACTTATCTATATCAATTGCTCAAAAGAGAAACTAAAGAAGAATATATAATGGAGATTGCTCTAGGATTAGTCGGCGCGCAGTTTAAGCAAATATTAATGCTTCATATATAAAAGAAAATTTCGTTGTCATATAAACGTGGATGATGTGTTTGCCGAGTGAGGGTAAAGTTAAAAAGCCCTGACCGAATTCGGTCAGGGCTTGGCATTATCAATTGTTTAGTAGATTAAACCATCGTTGGATCTGGTTCTAAGCCCATTAACTGGCGTCCTAGGATCTGTGCACACACATCATAATCGGTATAGGCATGCGCGCCTGTCATATGTGAATCTCTGAACAATCTCTGGGCTTCATTGTCGCTAAACCACGCCATGCCACCAGATGCCTCAAACAAACGATCGACACTCGCAATACAACTCTTAACCGCGTAAGCCTGATTCGTGCGCCAGTAAGCTAAGGTATCGGCTGTAGGAAACTCGCGACGCTCTCCATGTACTTTATGGTCTTCCCATGTTTTTTCTAGCAAGGCTCTGGCCGCTGAAACCTGATGGGTAGATTCAGCGAGTCGAAGTAGCGCTGGAGTCGCAACGCCTACATTCGCACCAGTGTAGGCACGTACTCGATTCTTTTGTTTTTCCTTGTACACCTCAAGCATGCGTTCAGCAATACCTAGACTAATCGCGGCAAAACCACAGGCGAAATATGGGCGATATGGCGTTGTATAGATATCACTTTCTGGATACAGCCCCGCTCCCGCCGAGCGCCCCTCCATCATTCCCTTTGCCGTTTCGATTCTATGCTCTGGAATAAAAACGTCTTTCAACACTAAGGTCTTGGTACCACTTGATTTCATGCCAGCTGCGTACCAATCATCGATGATCTTGTATTGATGACGAGGAACGACACCGAAGCAATAAACCTTATTCCCATCTTGATCAAATCGATTAAAGCCCAAGATAGCCCAGTCAGCATGGTCACACCCGCTGCTCCAGCGCATATCACCATTGAATATTACACCACCCTCGGTTTCTTCCGTTTTACCGAAGGGTGCAATACTACTGCTGGCTGTGGCTTCAGGGTCTGCTCCCCAGAATTCAGTTTGAGCCTCTTGAGAAAACAGAGCCATTTGATGACTGTGCGTGGCGAGCAAGCTGGCACCCCATGCCGTGCCACCACAGGCACCCGCTAGTGCCGCCACACAGTCCGCGAACTCAGGCAATGAAATTTCTAGTCCACCGTATATCTTTGGTTGAAAAGCCCTAAAAAAACCAATTTCTCTCAACAAGCGAATGTTCTCTTCAGGTGGCGTACGATCCTGTTCAGCTTGCATCGCGTTTTCTGCAATCTTTGGCAGGATAGTTTGAAGTTTTTCTAGTAGTGGATTAGGTGTTTTCATCATCGATTCCTTTTCAACGTTTAGCCCTTTAATATTTATGAGTCTGGGCAATTGCTGAACAGTATGTCTGTTGAAACGTCAGTGTTAAATGGATGTTACAAATGTTAGCTTGTACTTTTCGTAGAACTCTCTAACATATTAACTAGTTGAAGGGATTTCATAGAGTGATGACATGGAAGCATTGAAAATACCTAACCTCAATATCGGTAACGTGTACGACTCGAGATATCAAAACAACGAGTTTCATGTAGAGAAATTAGATAGCTTAGCGCTGTTTTTTGGTCGAAGTATGCCGACACACTATCACGACCGGTATTATCAGATACATTGCATACTAGAGGGCAATACCCACGTCCTTCTCGACGAGTCTCACTACTCAAAGCATGGTATCACGCTGTTTTTTACCCCTCCCACGGTTCCCCATTCCTTCGTTACCGATGATCATGCCAGTGGCTTTGTCATCACCGCGAGTCAAACCTTAGTATGGCGCTTATTGGACATCGAGATTGGACGAAATGATGTTGCTTCCACCGCTATGCAGCCCTTTTGTGTGGAGATAGATGCAGACAATCGACTGATAAGACTTTTTAAAGCTCTGTTACAAGAACAAGAATCCAATGATTTTATGAGTGACGTGGCCGGTCAATCCATCATGCAATTGATCCTGATTGACGTGATCCGGCTTGCGAGTGATCAACCTACCAACACCAGTTACCGTAGCGCGGATGTGCAAGTATTTAACCAGTTCAGTCAATTAATCGAGGTGCAATATAAAGCCCATTGGGCCCTGCCTCAATATGCGAACGAACTGAACCTCACCACGGCTCGACTCAATGATATCTGTCGCCGAGTTAGCGGGCTTTCATCCAAAAGATTGGTCGCAGATCGAGTGATGCAGGAAGCCAGAAGATTGTTACTGCTGACAGCAATATCAGTGCAAGAGGTTGCGTTTGAATTGGGTTATCAGGACCCTGCTTATTTTGCTCGATTCTTTAAGAAGAATGCAGGGGAAACAGCCTCAGGATTTAGGGAAAGAGAGCAACAGTAATTGCTCTCTTGTATTGGATTAGTAGACGTCTAGGTCCTGAGCTAGAGTGTAGGTTCTGTTATAGAACTCGGAAAATTCATTATCAACAGATTCAGCGCTAGTACCAAAATAGAGTACATGATTAAGCACCATTAATTGAGGCTGTATTTTATCCCCAATCTTAGCTAACTCCTCTGTCGAGGTATGCGCTTTTTGATGGTAGTTTTGCCAATCTTCAGTGCGTTTAGACAGGCCCTCCATGCTATACACCTCATGGATTAAGATATCCGCGCCCTCATAATTTTTTACCACAGACTCGTCAAACGTCGTATCGCCTGACACCACGATCACGCGATCTGGTGTGGTAAATCGATAACCTAGAGCATAGCCATCTGGCCAATCACCATGGCGAGCATTAAATGCCTCAACCGTGACATTCTCATCTTTATAAACCTGCCCAGGTTGCTTAATGATCTGAGTGTTCACTTTGTAGCCATTAGGGTTGGCAGGTTGAGCGCCCTTCATTCGGTGTTGAATATCCGTATCAAAGGCCTTCAACGTTTGGTCCACTAAGAAATTAGTGTTTGGCGGTCCATAAATAGAAATAGGCTCTTTACGGCCCAGCACCCAAGGGGTTAACACTAGGTCGGCGATCCCCATGGTGTGATCCGAATCTAAATGGGTTAAGAAGGCATACTTGATAAAGGTAGGACGCATGGTATTGCCCGGGAATCCTGCATAGCCTTGACGACGTGCTGCATCAATTTGTCTAGCAACACCTGGCCCAAAGTCCACTAAATACACCGCACTGTTAACCACAATGGCAACAGATTGTCCTGAGTGGTTTGCATCATTGAAAGGCGTTCCTGTCCCTAACATAACCACCTGAGTAATATCCGACGGCTCGATGAGATCAGCAATGGCCTGAGTCGACAATAAACTCGCTAATCCAAGTATCATACCCGCTACTGTGTTCTTTACTGTTCGATTCATTTATTCAGTCCACCCATAAACATGTATTTCATCTCCATATACTCTTCCATACCATGCCTAGAACCTTCACGGCCCAAGCCCGACTCTTTAACGCCACCAAAGGGGGCCGCAGCCGTAGAAATTAAACCCTCATTAATTCCCACCATACCTGCCTCTAATGCCTCGCCCACTCGCCAAGCCCTGCTCAGTGACTGGGTGTAAAAATAAGCAGCTAAGCCCGAATCTGTATCATTGGCACGCTCGATAACCTCGTCTTCATCAGAGAACCTAAACAGCGCGGCTAGGGGACCAAATGTTTCCTCACTCGCCACTATCATCTCGTCAGTCACTTCGGTAATCACAAAGGGTGTTACAAGTTGACCACCCTGACTTGGAAGCTCTCCACAACGAATTCTTGCTCCCTTCAAGCTGGCATCTTCAACGTGGGATTGCACTTTTGCTATCGCTTGTGAATTGATCAAGGGACCAATTTCAACGCCTTGCCCAAATCCATCACCCACCTCAAGCGCACTCACTCGTGCGACTAATTTGTCAGCAAATTCTTCATAAACGGCATCATGGACAAAGATACGATTCGCACAAACACAGGTTTGGCCTGCATTTCTAAATTTGGCGATCATTACCCCTTCAATCGCTGAATCAATATCGGCATCATCAAACACAATAAAGGGGGCATTGCCGCCTAATTCCAGCGCCATTTTTTTGATGGAAGAAGACGACTGGTTCATCAAGATCTTGCCTACGTTAGTAGAGCCGGTGAAGGAAACCTTACGCACCTTCTTATTTGAGGTCAGCACACTGCCTATCTCTAGCGCATCCCCGGTGATCACATTGAATAATCCTCTTGGTAGGCCTGCCTGCTCCCCAAGCTCCGCTAAAGCAAGCGCAGTAAAGGGGGTTTCCGGTGCCGGCTTTAATACCACAGAACAACCGGCGGCAAAGGCTGGAGCACACTTTCGAGTGATCATAGCTGCTGGGAAGTTCCACGGTGTAATGGCCGCCACCACCCCTATTGGTTCTTTTGTGACGAGTATTTTCCCATCCGTTTTATGGCTTGGGATTATTTCGCCATAGGCACGCTTTGCCTCCTCGCTATACCAAAGGACAAAGCTTGCCGCATAGGCAATCTCTCCCTTAGCCTCAGCAAAGGGCTTGCCTTGTTCGGTGACTAAAATAGTGGCGAGATCGTCCGTGTTCTCAACCATTAAGTCGTACCATTTTCTAAGGATGGTCGAGCGATGCTCCGCCGTTGTGTCTTTCCAATCAAGATAGGCGGCGTGGGCCAGTTCAATACAAAGCTCGGCTTCATTTCGCCCCAAGCGTGGCACTGTGCCAATGGGTTGCATTGAAGATGGATTGATCACGACATCATTGTTGTCGCAAGTTGAAGTAAACCACTCTCCGCCGATATAACTGCGTTGATTAAACAAACTTGGATTATCGAGTTTCATTACGCTACCTACTCTGTCACTTCAAACACAACATTGATCTGGCCTGTCCCTGAGCTTGGGAAGTATTCAGTAATAACCTCGCTTTTCCCTTGGTAGTCATCCCAACCTAAGGCACCAAACAGCATGGCGGTATCATGCATTCCCCCTTCACCCGAACATAGGTTTGCGTAATCCGGAAGCATTTTTATAAAGGTTGAATAATCACGCTTAGCCCATAAATCCAACACTCTAAGGTCTACTTGGCGATTAAACTCCTTGGAGATAGTGAAGGTGCCGTTGTTGGCCTCATAGTCTTCATTGTTCCAGATACGATGTGATAATGAGCCTGATGCAAGAAGCATAACTCGGCTGTTGCTGGCCTCGACTGCCTCTCTGATTGCTTCCCCTAGCTTGCGTGAAGATTCGAGGTCGTGCACCGTGCACCAGGCAGCAATAGACACCACCTTGAACTGAGCGTCTTCATTCATATAACGCATCGGGACCAAGGTGCCGTATTCGAGTTCGAGCGATTCAACCTTATGAGAAAGTGTAAACCCCCCCTTCTCGGTGGCACGATCAGCAATCAGATCGCCGAGCTCCGTATTGCCATAATATTGATACTCTAGATTTTGAATAAAATGTGGGAATTCATTACTGGTGTAATTCCCGACGAACTTATCCTTAGAGTTGATGTGAAACCCAGCATTAACCAACCAGTGTGTGTCCAATACCACGACGGTATCCACATCAAGGTCTTTCGCCATTTGTGCAATCTGCTTATGTCCATCGATAGCGGCCTCACGACAACCATGTAAACGACCTGGCTGCTCTGACATGATCATCGTCGGTACGTGTGTGATTTTTGCTGCAACACAGAGTTTTCCCATCATTTCCCTTCCTTTTCTAAGCTCGCTTCGAGACCTCTCACATTCAGAAATCTCGCAATCAGTAAATTAATTAAGACTAAATATTGCCAAGGCTATTGTTGTCATTACACTCACACTAACCATTGCCAACAAGGTGGTGGGAAGAAGCACCGCAGAACAGAGCCCTTCCATTTTGTACTTTTGACCAATGACGGAGTAGATCCCAAACATTGGCATACTAGCGAGAATGACCGCGACCGCACCCATGGTGGGCTCTAACTCAAACCAGATTAAAATCATTCCCAGTAAGATCAGTGGGTGAAGAATCAATTTTCCCAACACAACCGTACTTATCTCTTTCTTCATCCCATTAACGCGAACCCCTATCAAGCCTCCGCCTATCGTAAAAAGTGCGACCCCAGTGACTGTGCTCGCCAGCATATCTATCATCTTCGATGCGGTTTCTGGGGTGGGTATGGAGAGCGCCGATACACTCATTCCTAACACTATCGACAACACGATTGGATTCTTAGCCAAGTTCTTTAAGGTGCTTGTAAACCTAAGCCGAACACTCGAATCAGATTGAACACTAAAAAAGTCTGCCAGCATCAGTAGCAAGGGGAGCATGATCAAATTCTCTACGATTAAGGTCAGAGAAAATGGCACTAAGGCTGCCGAACCAAACAGAAAATAGATGATAGGAAAACCGATCAACAGGCTGTTTGAGAAACTACCACCAAGGCCCAGAATCACGCTCTGTGTCAGATTTCGCTTTAGTAATGCAACACTCACTCCCATCACTACCGCGAAGGCCAACATGGAGCCAAGCGCGTAAACCAGCAGATACTGGGTGTCCCAAATCTCAACCAAGGACTTGGTGCTCAAGGCGCTAAAGATCGCGGCCGGCAGTCCAAAATTAAACACAAATGCAGCCAGAACCTTGTGTCCATTCTCCGGCATGATTCGTGTCTTTGCGGCCAAAAAGCCCAAACCAATCAACAGAAAGACAGGCAAAATGGTAAACACGACATGTAGGAGTTGGGCAACAGACACTGGGCTTTCCTCTATTACTAGGCTTTGCTTTGGGCTGCCAATTTCTGGTGAATGTTATTTTTCTTAAAGTTGAGTTGTGGATGAAGCTCAATCATCTCAAACCCTATGCTCAAAAATTGCTCCTCAAAGACAGGCTGAAGAAAATCGGAAAACACCGTGAATATGCGCTGTGCAGCCTCTTTTCTTGTCGCAATATCCCGACCTGTTCCTATCTTCGCTGTCAGATGAATGAATCGATTGCTAGGGTCTTCATCGGCAATAAGGTAGTAGTCACTCTTGATTGCACGAGTGCGAATACCGCCTTTTGGAAATACGCCAGTGTTGATAGCCTCTCGATGAATAACCTTCATCAATTGTGGAACGTCGATATCCGACTCCAGGTTTGGAGAAAATTCCATAATAAAATGTGGCATGTTGTATTCCTTGCTTAGAAGACTCACTGCAAAGCTCAGTGAGTCTTTCCTCTATTGATTATCCGATTAGTGCTTACCAAGACTTGGAACATTATGAGTATCATGTGCAATACAGATATTCTTAGTCTCCATATAGAAATCAAAACTCCAGTCTCCTCCGTCTCGGCCTACACCGGACATCTTCACTCCGCCAAATGGGGATGGAAGGTTACGATTATTTTCTGAGTTCACCCAGATCATGCCCGCTTCGACCTTGCTTGCCATTCTCATTGCACGCCCTGTATTGGCTGTCCAGATGTAGCCTGACAATCCATACTCGGTATCATTGGCGATCTGTAAGGCTTCTTCTTCAGAATCAAACTCAATACAGGTAAGAACCGGGCCAAAGATCTCTTCTTTAGCGACTCTCATGCTGTTGTTTGCTTCGGTGAACAAGGTCGGAGTTAGGTAATTTCCAGCCCCCAACTCATCAAGCGCCCTGCCACCTACCGCAATGGTTGCTCCATCTTGGGTAGCTGCATCCATATAGCTGAGCACTTTGTTGTAATGGGTTTTATGCACTAACGGGCCGACCTCTGTTTCAGGGTCTAGAGGGTGCCCAACCTTCAAGCTCTCAACGCGTTGTTTAAGCGCCTCAATAAACCTTGGTTTAATGCCGTTTTGAATCAATAGACGACTGGAGCTGGTGCATCGCTGACCGTTTAGGCTGTAAATCATGAAAACAACGGCATCTAAGGCCCTATCAAAATCGGCGTCATCGAAGACAATAACTGGGTTCTTGCCCCCTAACTCAAAGTGCACACGCTTAAGGGTTGGGGCTCCTTGGGCTTGAATCATAGAGCCTGTTGTCGTCTCTCCAACAAAGGCAATCGCCTTGATGGCTTTATGCTCAGTAATGGCTTTACCTGCCACTTCCCCAAACCCATTCACCATGTTCCACACACCCGCAGGCAAGCCCGCGGCTTCTGCACACTCAGCCAAGATCCCGGCGGTTAATGGGCTAAATTCGGCAGGTTTGTGCACTACGGTACATCCAGCGGCTAAAGCAGGAGCAATCTTCCAAGTAGACAGCATAAATGGGGTATTCCAAGGCGTGATCACGCCCACAGGACCAATGGCATTGCGTAGGGTGTAATTCGTATGATCGTCTTGATGGAGCGATAAGCCGTTCTTTGCTTCAGGTGATTTATCGGCAAAGAAACGGAAATTTGCTGCACCGCGGATCGCTGCCTGCTTCATAAAGCGCAACGGCTGCCCGCAATCCATAGATTCAACTAGAGCGATTTCTTCAGCGCGCTCCTCTATCTTATCGGCTAGGCGATGCAGGATTTTCTTGCGCTCCGTTCCAGAGAGTTCAGCCCAAGCAGCAAACGCGGTTTGCGCAGCTAAACACGCCTGATTCACATCTTCTTGCGTTCCCTTCACCACTTTTCCCAAAGATTCATTGGTCGTTGGGGTCAGGTTGTCAAAGGTCTTACCCTCAGACCCAAGGGTCCACTCACCCGCAATATAGTGGCCTAACGTATTGTCTCTATATTTGGATAGAAATTGTTCGGCCTTGGTCAGGTTTGTATCGAGTTGTTGTGTCATGATTTCGTTCCTTTTCTAGATGCGTTTAACGCTGAGCGTAAAATTCTTGTTCAGAGAGAACCGGATTTTCTAGCGTTCCTATTTGCTCAATAGAACAGCTCACCACATCTCCTGGCAGGATATCCTTGAGTCCCTTAGGTGTGCCTGTGGCGATGAGATCACCAGGCTTCAATGTCATGAATTGACTCAGGTATTCAACAAGAAAAGGCACGTCAAAAATCATGTCAGCGGTTGTACCCGATTGTGTTAACTCGCCATTCACTCGGGTTTCTATCTTGAGGTCGCTGAGATCTTTTATGTCGCCGGTATCGACAATCCAAGGCCCCATCGGACAGAGTGAATCTCGGCTTTTTACACGCAGGTTGGGACGATAATAGTTTTCTAGGTAATCTCGAATCGCGTAGTCATTACAGATGGTAAAGCCACTAATGTAGTCAAGCGCGTCTTCACGCCTTACGTTTCTAGCCTCTTTGCCAACAACCGCCACCAGCTCACACTCATAGTGCATAAATTCAATGCCATCAGGGCGGTATGAAGGCTGCTGATGAGCCGTCAAGGTATTCTGTCCCTTTAGAAATACTAACGGCTCTTTTGGTGGTTCAAAGGCAAGCTCTGAGGCATGGTCAGCGTAATTTAACCCTAACGCGAAGATAGTGCCGGGATTCTCTAAAGGCGATAACCAACGAACATCATCAGATGCAATCACCTCTCCCTCTAGCGTGGTAATGACGTCCTGTTCGTCCACTAGAACATCCAGTACCTGACCGTGATGACTGATTCTTGCGCGCTTCATGCTTCCACTCCTTCAATATTATTCTCTAGGCTAAGTACATTCCCTAGGCATGAGCTGACCTGGTCGCCAGGTTGCAACTCCACTCGCTCACCAGCAAAACCTACAGCGATGACATCTCCCTTTTCTAGAGTCATGATGTGAGAGATCTTATTGATAAGCTGTTCAATGGTTCGAGATTGTTGACTCAATGGGAAGGTACGCTGCAGTGCGCCATTTACCGAGGTTTGGACCTCTAGAGCAGCTAAATCAGCGACATCAGACTTTAAGATTGGGGCTGATATCGAGGCCGAATTGTCTATACACTTTCCTTTGATATCTGGACGGTAGTAGCTGGTTTCTGGCAAAGAAAAATCATGGAAAAGAGCAAAACCCTCAACATAATTCATTGCCTCGCTTTCCGACACGCGACAGCATTGTTTTGCCATAATCACAGCGACGCTTGCTCCCACCACTAGGCTGTCGGCATGGGTAGGCCACTCAATTGAATTGTCGCCCTGCTGCCAGGTATTGTGAGGTTTAAAGTATAAAACCGGTTCAGTGGGCAGTGCTTTGTATGGCTGTTGCTTGAAGGTGTCTGCCATATGCTCTAGTTGCTGCTTGTCATTGAGAGCAACACAAATCACCTTTCCTTGTAGTTTCGTTTTCATCGTTGTTCCTACGTTTTAGGCTGTAAGGGTTAATAAACATTGTCGACTATGGTGGGTTCGATATCGTTAACGTGTTTCAATTGATTGGCGAGGTTTTCTGCGCTCAATCTCAGCAAGAGTGTATCCACTCCCGCCCCAATGAACTTGACGCCTCGGGATGCGTACTCTTGAGCTTGTTTGGGGTTTAAAGACAAGATCCCAGACGCTTTACCGGACTGATTAATGACTCGAATAGCGTGGTCAATCGCTGCAACGACCTCCGGATGATCAGGGTTACCTATGTGCCCCATAGAACCAGATAGATCGGAAGGCCCAATAAAAATGCCATCAATGCCTTCAATGGCCGCTATCTCTTCGATATTGTCTATGGCTTGCTTGGTTTCCACTTGAACCAAGATACAAGTTTGGTCATTCGCTCTATGCAGATATTGTGGGATTCGATTCCATTGCGATGCTCGCGCCAAAGCACTTCCGATACCACGTGTACCAAGGGGGGGATACATCGCTGACTTAACCACCTCTTGTGCTTGTTCTGCGGTGTTCACCATTGGAACCAAAAGAGTTTGCGCGCCAATATCCAGCAAGCGCTTAATCAATGTTGGATTTGAGTCTTCAGCCCTAACAATACTGGATGCGCTATGAGGCTCTAATGCCTGAAGGTGATACTTGATATCGGAGAGGTCAAATGAGGCGTGTTCACCATCAATCAACACCCAATCAAACCCAGCGCTACCACATATTTCAGCGCAGCTGGTATCGGGTAATCCAAGCCACAAGCCCCACAATGGGTCACTTTGCTTTAATGCCTGTTTAAAATGATTCTCGAACATAACGCGACCCTCCTATACAAATCTGACCGAGATGCCACCCAAAGCACCAAAGTCTGCATGCACCGTATCACCTTGTTTAACGGGCACCGGACGAGTAAACGAGCCCGCTAAGATCACCTGGCCTGGCTCAAGTGAGACTCCATGAGGTGCAAATCGCTTGCAGACCCAGCAAATACCATTTGCCGGGTGCCCTAACACCCCCCCCGCTAGGCCTGTTTCTTCTATCTGACCGTTGAGATACAACATAGAGCCAGCCCAACGCAGATCCAGTTCTGTGGGTTTGATTGGTCGGCCGCCCAAGATGATTCCAGCATTGGCCGCATTATCCGCAATCGTGTCGTAAACCTTACGCGTATAACCTGATTCAGGGTCTGTGCGGTGGCAACGTGCCGCGATTAACTCTAAGGCTGGTACGACATAGTCCGTGGCATTCAACACATCAAATATTGTGACATTGTCACCTTCTAACTTTTCTTTGAGCACAAAAGCAAGCTCTACCTCAATGCGCGGATCTAGAAATTCAGACACATCAATCTGCGCACCATCACTAAAGAACATGTCATCTAACAGAACACCATAATCAGGCTGGTCGATGTTTACGGCCATCTGCATAGCGCGGGAAGTGAGACCAATCTTGTACCCCTTGACCTTCGCTCCCTCTAATTTCTTTCTATCAACCCAGCGCTTTTGGATGCCATAGGCATCGTCCATCGTCATTTCGGGATAATCCAAGGTCAGTGCTGGAATTTGCTGTTTTGATTTTTCCGCTTTATAGAGGCGTTCAGCAGCCACTTGCATTTGATCTTCCGTTAACATTTTGTTCCCTTTTGTTTCAGTGTTGGCATCTATATAGGCTTCTTGGTGTTAATGAATGGCCGTAAGATAGTGTTCTACAGACTTGAATGTAGTTAACATGTTAAATACTTTACTTAATATATTAACTAATGTCCAAAAATTACACTTCAATACCTAAGTTATTGATAAATAATTACTTATTTGCATTTAACTCAATTACAAGCAAGCACACTGTAAACCTATTGCAGTCGATATGTGATTAGAGTCACTGTATCTGGCATTATTTGAGAGGGTAGAAAGGCTTGATTTCTTGCGAAGTGACGAACAAGTGCTGATTAATTTTTGATTCATTGATCTGGTTAACACATCAAGCAAAATCAATACAACTTTTTAACATTATCGATTTGAATCTGTAGATAATTAGTTAATATGTTAAGTATCAAAGCAAAACAACGACCCATATAAATGGGCAAGGCTCTGCAGTAATAGAGCACCCTACACACCGTGAAACGAAAGGAAATATGCTATGCGAGCAAACAAGATCGCCGCTGTTACTACGACGGCTTTACTACTTATAGGTTCTTTTTCGGCTCAGGCTGCACCGGAAAAAATCATTAAGATCAGTACATGGGGTTCACCAAACCATGGTATTAACAAAGTGGTTTGGCCTACATGGGGCGCTTGGATAGAAGAAGCAACCGACGGTCGAGTGGGTATCAAGATCGAATATGATTTAGCTCCACCCCACACACAAATTGACGTTGTGACCGATGGTATTGGCGATGCGACTTGGATTTTTCATGGGCATAAGGCCGGTCGTTTCCAACTCACCCAGTTGCCTGAAATCCCTACCTTTTCTGAGGGCTCAAGTTCTGAACTTATGTCTCAGGCTTATTGGAGAACCTACAGCAAATACCTAAAAGATGGACGCGAGCACAGAGGCGTTGAGGTGTTGGCTTTGAGCGTTCATGGTCCAGGCCAACTTATTACCAAAAATCCGGTTGAGTCATTAGACGCCTTGCAAGGTAAGAAGATCCGTGTTGGTGGTGGCGTCATATCATCCGTCGCTAAAGATATGAAGGTAACCCCTGTCTTCATTCCAACGACCAAGGTCTATGAATCCATCTCCCAAGGCGTTGTTGAGGGTGCCTATCAACCTGTGGAGGCATTAAGCTCTTTTCGCCTAGCTGAGGTGGCAGACAATACTTTGGTTATTCCTGGTGGTTTGTATCGTGGTAGCTTCGCTATCGTCATGAACCAAGACACACTACGCAGTCTCTCAAAAGAAGACCAACAAAGCATTAAAGACGTCTCTGGGGAACAACTATCACGCCTGTTCGGCAAGATGTGGGATGACGTGGATAACGCAGCTTACGAGACGGCTTTAGAGGGAGGCCATACCTTTACTCCTGCAACTGAAGAAATGATCACTGAGCTCAAAAAATCGAGCGAGCCATTAGTGACGACTTGGCACAAGGCAGCGCAAAAACGCAAGGTTGACGGACCTGCAGCCTATGCCTACTTCCACCAGCAACTAGAACAAGGACTGTAATTTCTATGAATGGTTTTAGTCTATCTAAGGCCATACAGCGAGGGCTTGAGGCCCTTGCTGCCATCAGCCTACTACTCATGATGTTGATTACGTTTGTTGATGTGACTGGTCGCTACTTCTTTAACGTCCCAGTGATGGGTTCTACTGAGCTTATTGAAGTACTGCTCGCAGTTATGGTGTTTATGGCGTTTCCTCTCGTTTCTTGGAACGAAGAAAACATCTGTGTTGATCTCATGGACAATTACTTCCCCACCAAATGGATTGGTGTGAGGCAAATTGCTATCAACCTTATTTGCTCAGCTTCATTGATCTTGGTAGCCATGATGAACTGGAAATTGGCAGGTCGTTCAATGGAGTATGAAGAAGTGACCGAAATCTTAGAGATGCCATTGGGGTATGTGACTTACCTCATTTCAATCACAGGCTTTGTGGGCGGTAGCTTGACCCTATTTAATGCGCTTGTGTATGGCAAGAAACTATTTTCTCGAACTCCCCCTTCCGCCGATTTAACCGCTAAAAGCAAGGAGGCTTAAATGATTGAGTCCATTATTGGCTTTGCAGCCCTAATCATAATGGTATTCCTACGCTTACCCTTAGCATTTGCTATGGGGGTTGTCGGTTTTATTGGGTTTTGGTACATCAATGACTACAACTGGAATGCGGCTATGTCTATGGCGGCAAGACGAATCATAGATACCGGTCAAGACTACAGCCTGTCCGTCATTCCACTCTTCATTCTAATGGGTAACTTTGTTACCAAAGCTGGATTATCCAATGAGCTTTATCGCGCATGTAACGCATTTGTAGGGCACCGTAAAGGAGGCTTGTCTATGTCGACAATCCTTGCTTGCGGCGGATTCTCAGCGATTTGCGGTTCTAGCTTAGCCACTTCGGCAACCATGTCTAAGGTGGCCATGCCACCGATGAGAAAATACGGTTACTCCGATGGTTTAGCAGCCGCCTCGATTGCAGCCGGAGGAACACTCGGGATCCTTATTCCACCCAGCGTCATGTTAGTGATCTATGGGTTATTGACTGAAAGTAGTATCAGAGAATTATTTGCTGCTGGCTTTCTTCCTGGATTGCTAGGCATCGGCCTTTATTTAGCGGCAGTGCAATGGGTGGTATTTAGATCACCAGAATCCGCTCCTCCTGCCGAGCGAGTAACGTGGGCAGGTCGCTTTGTCGCACTCAAAGGGATTTTATCGACATTACTGCTATTTGTATTGGTCATGGGTGGAATCTATATCGGCGCCTTCACTCCCACCGAGGCAGCAGGCATAGGTGCGACGGGTGCATTTGCGCTTGCCGCATATCGCAAAAAACTGAACTACCAAGTAATGCGTGAAATCCTGGTTGATACAGCAAAAACATCTGCGTCTTTATTTGCCGTTGTGATCTGTGCGCTAATCCTGTCAAACTTTATCAACCGAGCTGGTTTACCAACCGCATTGGTAGAGATGATCCAAGAAGCGAACGTGACACCAATGATGGCGCTAGGCATTATTCTGCTTATCTACATCATTCTAGGGTGCGTGTTTGAAAGCATGTCCATGATGTTACTCACCATCCCTATTTTCTTCCCTGTTGTGGTGGAGTTGGGTTTTGACCCTATTTGGTTTGGTATTGTGGTGGTCGTGGTGACAGAGATAAGTCTGATTACTCCCCCCGTAGGACTCAATGTCTTTGTATTATCCGGCATCATTAAAGACATCAATACCGGTACCATTTTTAAAGGCGTGTTCCCATTTTGGGTGGCCGATATGGTCAGACTCGCCATTATTGTACTCGTCCCTGCCATCGTTCTATTTCTACCTAACATGTTGTACTAACTGCAAAAGGGCTTCCTATTGAGGAAGCTCTTTTTCTTGTTTTATGTCGGCTCCCTTTGTGTCCTAAGGAAAACTAAAACTACCTATATCACCTGATGACTTCAGCGCTCATCTGATATATGTTGTATTGGTAACAAGATATTATGAAGATTTGTCTAATGACTAAATACGAAGATTCACTCCCTTTGCAGCTCATCCGCGCTAGGGAAATAACCATGGAATACTTCCGCCCTATTCTTGCGAGCAATGACATCACAGAGCAGCAGTGGCGAGTAATGAGGATATTAGATGTAAAGGGGGAAATAGACTTCACCACGCTATCTCAAGAAAGCAGTATCTTAAGTCCCAGCCTCACCGGCATCATCAATCGTTTAGAGAAATTAGAGTACGTAGAGAAACGTAAATGCGCTCATGATGGACGCAAGACCTATATTCACTTAACCGATAAAGCAGAGCATTTGGTGGAGCAATTAAGACCACAGATAGAAAATCAATATGTGGCGCTAAAACAAAGAGTGGGGGCAGATAAGTATGCTCAACTGTCACAGTTGCTCAATGACTTGATCGATAGTTAATACCACCTCGCACTAACGAGGGCGTTTCTGCTTGTTAAAGTTCTCGATAGTGTGGTTGAAATGGTGCATGTAGGAATCATTGCTTCACAAATAGTTTGCCTTGTTCTCAAGCCTCTTTCTTGTACACCTTCTGATGCAAACAATTATTGTGATTGGCATAAAACAAAACACCCGCTTTACGCGGGTGACTTGTTTCGGTAATGCTAAATTATTACTGATTAAGCGGCTTCGCTCACCTTCACGTTTGCCTTAAGTTCCATAAACTGTCGATCAAAGTACATCAATGCATCTTTGTCTTGAGTAGCAATGGCTTCAACCTCCAAGAAGAACACTGTGTGGGTACCTACTTCCGTGGTATCACTGATTTTTCCTTCAAGAGTGGTCAATGCACCTCGCAGTACTGGCACTTGATGTTCATTGAGGTGCCACCCAGGAAGCTTAAATCGCTCTGACATCTCTAACCCCGTCATACCCGCAAAGTGCTTGGACATTTCTTGTTGTTCGCTCGCACACACGTTGATGCACAGACGACCATTTTTCTTGAATATCTCATTCGAAGCGCTGTTTCGATTCACACAGACTAACAATGTTGCAGGACTGTCTGTTACCGAACATACCGCAGTTGCTGTGATACCCACCGTTCCCGCATCACCTCCCGTGGTCACAATGTTTACAGCCGCGGCCAACTTAGACATAGCATTACGAAATTCTTGTTGTAGAGACATGTTTTATTCCTCGTTAGATGACAATAATTGGGCGTTTTTATAAACGCTCCTTGTTATGTGTCTCTATTGTGGTTCAAAACCCAGATCTCGAACATAGACAGAAACCGCAATCGCTTGCACTTTTCATAGTCTCTCAATCGGGTGCGTTTGACATCATGCAAGTGATGCCTAAAACAGCATTAGATTGGTACGTTGAATCAATTCTGTCGGTCTAATTTTTTTTAATAGCTCGCCTGTCTTGAACCCCACCATCATAGTGCCAGACACTATAAAGTCCTGATAAATATGGACTTTATAGTAGTCATACTTTTAGTTGGAATTAAACATCAATGAGTACCAGTGAGTCTAATATCCCTTGCCCACTATGAATGCCACCTTCATTTTCACTCGCGGGCTTGCTCCGAATAAGGTAACCCGCATAGCCATTTTGTTCTGTTACCGGTTCACCTTGGTAATGAGCGGTAAACAAACCAATCTCGCTGACAAGGTCCGTTACCAGAGACTGCTTGCCGTCACGAACAGCAATGGTTGGCATATCGCGCTCATGAGGGTACAGGCGTTGCATCAGTGCCCAGGCATCGTACTCTTCTGGTTTTAACTGGGCTAGAGTCTGGCTAATATCCTCACCAAATACGCAGTGTCCACCACCCTCGCCTTGGTTCTTGAGTACCCATTGTTCCTTATCAGCAGAGGCATTGAACCACTCGATGTTCTGTGTTGATACCGGCTTCATATCCGCAAGCACACTCTTAACCAGTGCCGCCTCTTCAAGGGACAAACCCCAACGAGCATATTCTTCTGATGGCATCATGGTGAGCAACATCTGCATCGACTTGCTGGTTGCCAGCTGCTGACTGATGGTGGCATTCATAGCAACAAAATGCTGTTCTATGAACAGGCGAGTTTGGCTTAATGTTTGACAGCAGATGTCTTCGTTAAGATCCGGAGCCCAATAATCTGTGTACTGATAGCCAGCGCGCAGATAAACCGTATCGATAGCGCCCACGCCTTGTAAGATCAGGCGCTGGTTATCACCGGTTGAAAGCTGTGCACTCAGCTGCTCAAAGGTGCGACGCACAGTTTTAATCCCGAGATTTTGCAGTGCAATCTCTAGCAGATGCTGATCATAAACGTTGTCTTCATCTTTTTGTACGATCATCAAAAAGGTTGGCTTTTGTTCGAGCGCGCAGTCTCCTAACTCGGCAAAATGCGCTTTCACTTTCTTCGCTGAGGTGGCAATACCCAGTGCAAGCTGTTCCATACCCTGATTATCCGCTGGCACCGCGGTCTCATCTTCTAGCCAATTACGATAAACCTCGCCCCATTGATTCTCGACATAGCGGTGTAGCTCAGCTGCTCGTTGACCAAATGGCCCCATTCCTGCTGCAATGCCATTGAATTCGATGACTTTTGCGCCATGCTGACGATCATCCATGAAGTCGGTGCGCATGAGTAACAAAGGTTGTCTGGCAGGTTGTTGGCGATGACTCGCATCCCCATGTGGCTGCTGATGTAACTCCATTAAACGACCAAAGAAGGGATCCGCTTTTGCCATATCGCTCAGCGATGCCTGTAAAAAGTCATGGTCTTCAGACACATTACTCACGAGCTTTGCGATCAATGGTGTCACAGATAACAAATGCTGGTATGCAGAACGCTGCATTGTCATTGGTGCAATGCTAAAAGGCACGTGCCTGGCTGTATTGTCTTCTTGACGAAAGGCAACGCCGTGCATGATTTCCCATTCAGTGACATCTTCAATAACCTGTTGAGATACTAATTGCTTGTTATTCATACTCTTAAATTCTTCCTAATACGTTTAATCATGCAACGCTAACAGGCGTTAAACCCAGCGTACTGTTCTGATGTTCGTCTTCTTCTTGCGCTTTTTGCGCAAGGTATAAATCTCGATAGTCACCTGGCTGTTCAATCAACTGGTGATGGGTACCACTTTGAACCAATTCACCCTTGTTCATCACCAAGATCTGATCGGCGCTTTTGATCGTCGATAGACGATGTGCCACAGTGATGACAGTGCGACCATCTTGGATACTTTCGAGTGCTTGTTTCACCGTTTCTTCTGATTCACTGTCAATATTTGCTGTCGCCTCATCCAGCAGGAATACCTTAGGGTCGTGTGAAATAGCGCGCGCCAAGGCCAACAATTGCCTTTCCCCCACGGACAGTGATGCTCCACCGTTGCGCGGCTGGTGATCGAATCCATCGGAGAGACGATGAACAAAGCGATCCGCTTTCACCGTCTCCGCTGCTCGTATAGCTTTATCTCGTCTAGCTTCTTGGCTTTGTAACGGAGTTGAGGACTCGTCATCACTAAGAGCTATATTGTCAACGATACTGCCGCTAAATATGGTGGGGTCTTGAGACACCAAGCCAAACAGTTTTCTTAGTTGCGATTCAGGCAAGCTCTGAATAGGCTGCCCGCCAACAAGAATCTCTCCGTGTTGTTGCTGGTAAAAACGCATCAACAAGTTGATCACCGAGCTTTTACCACTGCCGGTATGCCCCACTACTGCCGTAAATTGGCCGCCTTTAGCGGTAAAGCTAACGTCTTTAAGTACAGGTTTATCTGCCTCGTATCCCATGGTGACATTACGAAACTCAATGTCATGAGCCGCATCGATTTTCACGTCTGGCTTGGCGTGATGGTGTGCTTCTGATTCATCATCCAATAATTCAAAAACACGTTTGGATGCCACCGTGGCAACTTGCAGTTTATGCAGCTCCATCGATAGCTGACGGAATGGGTCAAAGAAGCGTTCGATGTAATTCAAGAACGCATACAGGGTACCAATCTCGACAATGGTTGACATGGATGCACCAGCAAACCATGCCACAATACCGGCGGCGGTTAAGGTTGAGATAAGGCGCGTTAACGGCAACAACATCAGGCTATCAATAGCTATCGACTTAGTCCTAAACTTGAACCAGCTGTCGTTATCTTTCTCAAACTTCGCTTGGAAGGCCTTCTCTTGGCGAAACGCTTGGATTAACGCCATCCCTTGTAAAGACTCGTTGATCTGCCCGTTAATGTTGCTGACTTGAACTCGGATGCCATCAAACACCGACATAGAGATCTTACGATACAAGTGCATCGTCAATAAAAGGACAGGAATCAAAACCAGGCTCAGTAGCATCAAGTGCCAATCCAACAAAGCGATGGCAATGAAGATGGCGGTAATGCGCAGTGCACCTTGGATCACGGTTGGGATCGTCGATACATACATGTTACGCAGTGCTTCGGTATCATTGGTAATGTAAGAAACCAATTTCCCAGTGGCCAATCGATCAAAGGTCGCAATGGGGAAATTCAATACGTGACGAAATAACTGCTCTCGTACGTCCTTAACCACCAGCAATGCACTGTGTTTAAAGGTCACCGCTTGCAGGTAACCAAACACGGCAGCGAGTATGTAAAAAAGAAATACTAACCCGGTAAACATCAACAGTTGTTGCCACTCAAACTGTTGTGGCACGATCACCTCATCGAGTATGATCTTCGCGAGCCACGGAATGGTCATCTCTGCGGCAACCGCTAGAGCCAGCATCAAGAAGGCAAAAGCGAAACGCGCCTTGTGAGGGAGTGAAAAAGCAAACAAGCGACGATACAGCGCATCATTTTTCATTGGTTCAGGCTTCTGTGACTCTTTGTTCAATTGACTTTCTGCTTGAGACTTACTCATGATCAGTCCCCTTAGCACTGGTTTCATTTTCAGTGCTTTTTTCGCCCGTTACTGACTTCCCTAATTGGCTTTGGCGCTGATACACAGTGGAATACCAACCTTGATGGGCAACCAATTGATGATGTGAGCCTCGTTCTTCCACCTGCCCTTCGTTTAATACCAAGATATGGTCTGCCTCGATTAAGTTGGTCAAACGCTGCGTCACTAGCAGTATGGTTTTGTGTGAATAGTGAGCTCTTATATTTTGGCGAACACGCACCTCAGTTTTCATGTCCAATGCACTGAAGGGGTCATCTAAAAGAAGGATATCTGCGCCAGAAAGCAGCGCTCTTGCCAGAGTGACGCGCTGTCTTTGGCCTCCAGATAGATTCGTTCCTCCCTCGCGAAGCTCGGTATCAAACCCGTCAGGCATAGCAAGGATCTCATCTTTGATTCCCGCCATTTCAGCGACATGCTCAATCTCTTGATCTGTGGCTTCTGGCTTGGCCAAGGCGATGTTCTCTGTAATGGTGCCTGAAAACAGATGCGGTTTTTGAGGAACCCAGGCCATCTTGCGTCTGAGTGATTCAAAGGTCAGGCTATCGGTAGAAAACCCAGCTAAGTGAATACTGGATGATGGTTCAAGCTCAAACTGCCTAAGTGCTAAGTGCAACAAGGTACTCTTACCGCTACCCGTTGGCCCTGTGATACCAACCAAGCCACCGGCAGGCAGATCAAACTTCACCTTATCTACCGCCTTGCGGTTGCTGTTTTGATAAGTGAATGACTCAACATTAAATTGCATACTTGAGTCTGCATTGCGGGGTAAGGCCTTGTCACCCTCAACAACCTCAATGTTTTCAGCAAACAACCCTTCTAGACGACGCCATGAGGTGCTGCCACGTTGAAACACATTAAACTGCCAACCAAACTGCAAGAATGGGCCAAGCAATTGCCCAAGATAAAGAGTGAAGGTCGTAAACAAGCCCACAGTTATGCTGCCTTGCTCTATCAACCAGGCACCATATCCAAGGGAAATGACAAACGAAAGCCCATAAACCAATTGAATGGTAGGACTGAATGCCGCATCCACTTTAGCAACGGATAGGTTTGCATCGACCGTTTTTTCGAGGCTGTCTGTAAATAATTTCTGCTGGCGATCGGCTATACCGTGAGAGCGTACCGCGCGAATGCCCGATACCGTTTCTCGAGTCTCTTCGGTTAAATCTGAAAACGCCGATTGCGCCTGACCAAATGCCTTGTGCAGTTTTATACCATATCGACGGGTAATCAGAACCAACAACGGGAACGGCAGTAATGCCACTGCCGTCAACTGCCCACTCACCACAAAGATCATGCCCAAAATTACCGTAAAACCCGCAATCAAAGAATCCACCAAGGTCATGATGCCCATGCCCATTGTCTCTTCCACTGCATTAAGGTCATTGGTGGCATGCGCCATAAGATCACCAGTACTACGGCGAGCATAAAATGCCGGTGATAACTGTGAAAACTTCTGAAATAGTTCACTACGAAGCACACGTGTAATCGCGATAGACGCGCCATACAGCTTGCTTTGCCATACAAAACGTAAGCCGTACATTGCCACGCCAGCGACTATGATTCCGCTAACATGAAGAATTAGCGCTTGAGAATCTAGAGTCCCCTCGCTGATGCCATCTACGATACGACCAATTAACCATGAAGGCACAAGGTTGATCAGCGCAACAACCTGCAACGCCACGAAGGCTATCAAGTATTGGCGACCAAACCTTTTGAGGTAGTCCTTTAGTTTCCAAAGAATGTTCATAAATACACAGTTCGCTCTTGAGCTTGTTTTTCTAAAAATTAGGCGGAATCATAGCGCAAAGACTAGGGTTTCGCTCCTTGAGATTCAGTGGTTTAAACCACAATAAGACGAGTCACCTATATAAGACGTACAAGCTGGGAAAAAGACGAAAGTTTTTTGAAAAAAATCATAGAAAGATAATTGCACTACCCTTGTGCGCCTTCGTAGTGCTAGTACTGAACGCCTCTATCTTTTGGGTATATGCCATCACAGTGTTTGAACAGATACTTAAAATCATACCTATGCGTTATCAAGCTCGAAAATTCCTAAGAAAGTTTGATAGCAAGAAGGCCAAAGAATTGATGTATGACTGATGGAATCACTATAAATGGTTGGTGGTGCCCATTTTAGCGAACTGAAGCCTCTTCATGATTAGACTACTCAATGTCTAACAATGAAATAACCCACTTTTGTAGTAAGTCGTCATTGTATCTTGGGTGCCAAGCGGCAATCACATCAAAACCATCCGGTGATTGTTCAAGGGGTATATTCACCAAGTTTAGGCTTTCTACAGCCCTGGAAGGCAAGAAAGCGATGGAATCTGTGGTATCCAGGTACATAGGGACGATGGAAAAACACGGCGCAGACACCACGACGTTACGTTTCAATCCAAACTGTGCAAACCATTCATCAATCGAGCCCTTAAAATTTGGCCTAGAGGGAGAGGCAATAATCGTAGGGTAATGGGCAACCTCAGCCAAAGATGGTGCTTTATTTGCTATCGAAGAGTTGGGGGAAGTCACACACAAATGATGCTCTTCAAACAGCTTTAGCGTGCGGTAGCTGCTTGGGATATAGTCAGGAAAAGCGATAGCTAGGTTAACCCTGCCGCTCTCCATCAATTCATGAAGCGTATCAATCTCAAAGTCCCTCACTATCAGCTTGAGTTCAGGGGCTAGCTCTCTAATTTTGGAGATCAATTTAGGCAAAATGATCTGCTGAGCATAGTCCGTCGCCGAAATCACAAACGTGCCTTTCACTTTATTTGGCACAAAGCTAGAAGCCGAGATCAGGGAGTTAAAATCTATCAGCAGTTTATCCACCCCAATGGATAAGTTTTCGGCAAATGGAGTGGGCACAAAGCCATTGGTCTTGCGCACAAATAATCGGTCATCAAATACATCCCTGAGTTTCTTTAAATGCTCACTCACGGCTTGCTGGGTCAAACCGAGCTGACTGGCGGCTCGCGATGCGTTTTCCTCACGTATCAAGGCTTGGAATACTCTAAGCTGCTTGATATCCAATCGATCTAATTTATTCACTCGCACATCTACTTGTCATCCAAAACCATCAGCCACCCTAACATATAACCAAAATTTCTTGTATCACGTACAGAATTACTTTGTTTCCTCTGGTTTTGACTATCTCGTAAAGTACCACCATCAAATCAGAGAGTAGAGAATAGAAGAAATGAAAACAGTAATTTTAATTGGTGCAAACGGCAAGATGGGTCAAGCTGCATTAACAGGCCTAGGTAATCACAAAGTCATCACTGCAGGACGCTCTGGCAATGTTGACCACTTGGTGGATATTACCAGCGAGGAATCCATCGAAGCGCTCTATCAATCCGTCGGCCACTTTGACGCTGTGGTAAATACCGTAGGGCTTTGTGAATATGCAACATTCGAGGATATGACCGAGGCACAGTGGATGACAACCGTCATGAGTAAGATGATGGGGCAGATCAACCTAGTCCGTATTGGTCAAAAATACATTGCTGACGGAGGTTCATTCACCCTTATCAGTGGCATACTCAATGTGAAACCTATCCCTTTTGCTATTGCCGATGCAACCACTAGCGGTGCCATCGATACCTTTGTAAAATGCGTGGCTTTTGAGATGCCAAGAAACACCAGAATCAATGTCATTAACCCAACCGTGCTTGCAGAGGCATGGGAGGTATACGGTGAAATGATGCCAGGCTTTGAACCGGTATCGAGCAAACTGGTCGGCAAGGCATTTGAGCGTTCGGTTGATGGCTTCATCACTGGAGAGGTTATTTTCGTAGACGCTTAACTCGCTTGTTGAAATCAACGCAGAGATGCTTGGATAGGCCGTCACCCTAAATGCAAAAAGCCCTGACCAATTTCAGTCAGGGCTTACCCAGTAGATTAACTCAAGGCTAAGCCATAGATACTAATCGCTCCTTTATGACCTATATCTCTGATGGTTACTTTTCATTCAACCCTAGAGAGATTGATTTTGTGACGGTTTAACTGGGACTCATGACAATCTATTTTAATTCGTAAATCCGGTGTCAAAATGTTTCAAGATATTTCAGGGCTTTAGGGCGCTCTACCCTAACTTTATGATTTAATAAGATAAAACCTATAACCCCCAATGATTAATCTCTCGTTAACTGTTCATTAATTCATTCCAATTTATCACCATTCTTCACGCCGATAGACTCCGGCTCCCTTCTGGTTCAGCTGTGTTTTAAATGCTTTTCTTCGCCCAGCTTGTGATCACGAAGGTGACAAAGATTGCGGACCAACAAATAGGAAAATTATGAATATCAAAATTAAACTCGCGCTACTCATAGCATCATCTCTCGCCTTAAGTGGTTGTGTGGGTAGTAACGCGGTGACAGAAAAGCTGATGGGTTTCAACGTTAAGGTGGTAGACAATCGCTACGCTCGAGCGGGTGTGAACTTTCTGTTATCTCCCGTGTACGGTTTCACATGGTTAGCCGATGTATTTGTGGTGAACTCCATCGAATTTTGGTCTGGTACCAACCCGATCAACGGGAAAAATCATATTTTTGATACCAAGCTTAAAACTTATATTGAGATTAATGACAAAATCGACTCTAGCCTCCACGACGCACCGATCGATCCCTTAACCAAGGTCGAACCAAATCATGGCACCATTCGCTATCTGGACGAGAACACTATTGAAATGGAAGTGGTATTAAGCGATGGGGGAACGTCAAAGGTGACAGCGGTTCAAGACGGCGATTCGATTCTGTATTACATCGAGGACCAATTAGTTTCTGAGACAACACTGAACGCATTGGAAAAAGAATTTTCTGCTTCGTAGAAATGAATACCTATAGTTAATAATATAACCAAGGAAGGTTATCAGCTAATTTACTAAAGATGACCACATTATGTCGCGCGATCACAATATTGATTTAAATCTGTTTCGAATTTTTGTTGCTGTATATCAACACCGCTCCGTCAGTCGCGCTTCTGAAGCCCTAGGTGTAACACCTGCCTCTGTGAGCCAATCAATTAAAAAACTATCAACTGAACTTTGCTTACCGCTTTTTATACGCCAAGGCAGAGGGATTACACCCACTATTCACGCTCAGCAACTCATTGAACAGGTATCGCCGCTGGTATCTCAGTTTGATACGATCATTGAAGAGTGCATCTACAGTGGTCATCGAGCCAATGAGAAAACGCTTATCGTACACGCACCTGAAACGCTGATTTATGACCATATAGCGGATTCAGAAAAGATTAATAATGACCTCACGCGATACAACATCGAATGGGTGGATATATTTTATCGAAGTAGCGATAGTTATGAGACGCTAAAGCTTCACAATGCGGATGCACTCATCGATATATTCCAGATCACTGATGTAAACGTATGTAATGATTTCTTATTCGAAGATGAAATGGTTGTTGTCTTAGCTAAAGACCATCCCCGAATAAACGATAGCATTACTAAAGAGCAGTACTCGAATGAGTCTCATATCATTCTGAACTACCAGTTTCGAAATGCATCGCTGTTTGAGATGTTCTACAACCAAGAACCAATTAAACGCAAAATTTTATCAACGCAAAGCTCGTTAACATCCATGTTGTCATTGGTGGCTCGTTCAGAAGCCCTGTGTCTATGCCCCAAACGATTTGCCATGCAACAAGCAAACATACTTCCTATTAAAACCTTACCCTTCCCTGGGCCCGTTGAGTCTATTAGTTATTGGTTAATCTATCCCTCAGAGCAACGGGGATCTGATTCCATCAAGTGGCTTTATCACACGTTAACTGACTGGAAGAAAAATTCCGTCACCTGACCAACATCCATTCTAAATCTCAAAGCCGGTAATTGTATTGCTATGAAGCCTTCATAGCAGAGTACTTTGCGCCCGCTTTTTATCTCACCTTGCCGCGCTTTGTTTATGACAAAGGCCAAGCATTAACGATCGTTAAACAACAGAGGTACTTTGTACGTGTCTAACCCATTTAAATTACTGGTATTTTTGAGTATGAATGCACTCGTGTTGTGTATTACATCATTCGCGTATGCGCTTGAACTCCCAACCTCGAGAGCAAACACTTACGTCGGTGATTTTGATGCATTACACAGCAAGGGAGTAATCCGAATATTGGTCTCGCCCGATCTGGGTTTCTATCATATGGAAAATGGACGACCCAAAGGGATTGCTGCGGAACACATCCAACACTTTGAGGATGCCCTCAAAGAAAGTCATCCCTTGCTACGGGTTATTGTTTTTCCAGTAGATCGCTCAGACATCATCGAAAAAGTCGAACAAGGGTTTGGCGATATTGGCATCGCAAACTTAACGATCACGGAAAAACGTCTCCAAAAAATCGATTTCACCCAGCCTCTTCGTCAAGATATTGTCGAGTATTTGGTTACTTCCGCATCGGCTCCTGCCTTAACAGAAATTGAACAACTCGCAGGAAAAAAAGTATGGGTCAAAGTTGCATCAAGTCATTTAGATAGCGTACTTCAATTAAATGAAGAATTAACGAGTACTGGCCATAAACCAATAGAGATTCAATTAGTTGGTGATGATTTGCAAGATTTAGACCTATTAGCTTTGCTCGAGTCGAATGAAATCTCCGCGACAATAGTAGATAGTCATAAACTCAAACTATGGACTCAATTAAGCGATAAAATACAAATCCACGAGGACATAACCCTCCGTAATAAGGGAGAAGTAGCCTGGGCGATCAGAAAAAATAGCCCTCTCTTGAACAAGGAAATCAACGATTACTTAGCATCATCAAAACAAGGTACTCTGCTTGGTAATATCATTGATAATCGCTACTTAAAACGCACTAAGTGGATGAGCCGAGCATCTGACGCAGCGAAAAACGAAGAGCGCGCACAACTAAAAGTGATCTTTGGTCTATATGGTGACATGTATGATATTGATTGGATGATTTTACTGGCCCAAGCCTTCCAAGAGTCCACTCTCGATCATTCCAGAGTCTCTCATCGAGGTGCGGTGGGCATCATGCAAGTGATGCCTAAAACAGCATTAGATTGGTACGTTGATATCAACAACGTTTATGACTTAGAAAATAACATCCATGCTGGAGCTAAGTATCTTAGGTTTATACATGACCGTTACTTCGATAAGCCAGAGATATCAAAGGAAAATAAGGTGTACTTTAGCCTAGCGGCTTATAATGCAGGCCCCGCTAAAATCCGTCGCATGAGGGCCATTGCAAAGGAGCTAGGCTACAACCACAATAAATGGTTCAACAACGTAGAGATTGTCGCGAAAGCCAATATCAGTAATGAACCCGTCACCTACGTCGCAAACATCAAGCGCTACTTTACTATTTACAAACGACTAGACGCTTTTCAACATGAAAGAGAAGCGCAATACAGTGAAAGTACCATGGCATTAAACATAAAAGCACTTTCACCTTATTTTGCTTACTAGCGAAACAAACACAACCGCGTTTCCGCATTCGATTGCACCCCGCTACTGTATAGAAACAATGAATACAAAGAGAGTGATCTAATTTTATACAAACCGTCACTCTAAAGCGCTGAAATAACGGGTTTTCTTACTTCAAGGGAACTAGACAAAACAGGAAGTACATTGATGATAGATAATTAAAAATTACTTGAAACTGTATATCGTTGCCGAACGGAATGATTAAGCTAAACAGTTATCTATACATTCAATTCCAAACTCTACCGACTTATGTAGGCGTGATTGAAGAATAAGATATTGATTAGAAACGAAAAAAGACGCCCTAGGACGTCTTTTTTCTATAATGTGGCGGTGAGTGAGAGATTCGAACTCTCGAAGGGTTGCCCCTTACACACTTTCCAGGCGTGCTCCTTCAGCCACTCGGACAACTCACCGAATTTGATTGCGTTAACTGTGTCAGTCAACGAGGCGCTAATTTAATGATTTGTCGGCAATTGGTCAAGTAGAAATCAGGGCTTTTTGCCTAGTTTGCGGTTGTTTGGACAATTATTGTGTAGTTCGATGAAAATTGAGGCATTTAGGGTAATTTAGCAGTGCAGTTGGATTTAAAGGCTTGCTACACTAGGCAAAACCTTTTTTACGGATAGCCATTTTGGATTTAGCACAAATTATTGCTCAACCTGAGCTGGAAGATCGTCTTCTTCCTTATCATCAAACCCTTGGATTTATTACTGCAATGGCGGCTGCACCGAACGTGCTTGATCCAGCAGAATGGATTGCGTACCTGTGGGGTGGTGAAGAGAGCGCTCCGTTCACGGATGGAGAACAATTAGAGTCTTATTTAGAGGCTGTCATCAACGCGTGGAATGCGGCGCGCCCTGCCTTGTTTGAAGGCAGCTGGCAATGGCCTATCGAATGTGACCTAAGTGACTCTGAGATTGTTACCGAAGCCACGAAAGAGTTCTGCGAGGGTCTATTGCAGGGTTGGCAGCTTGCGCAAGACGACTGGCAGACTCTAATGCCTCAAGATAGTCAAGACAACGCACTTCTGGGCGGTGTTCTTCTGTCTATCAGCATGCTTTATGATCCTGAGACCTCATTGGCGACGCTTTCTGAGGAAGGCGTGAATGGTCTTGATCAGTTCGTTGAGATCTTTAATGCTATGCCTGCAATGCTGTGCGGATTGACTCAGCGCGGTGCTAGTTTGGCGGAAGCGCAGTAAAGATTAGCGGCAAGCTATTAGCTGTCAGAAATAAAAAAGCTCGGCATTTGCCGAGCTTTTTTGTAGGTGCCACATTGTGGTTAGGCGTTGCCTTTGACCTTGATGTTTAACTGCTCTGCGAAATCTAGCATACGATTTAACGGAATAAGAGATTTCACACGCACGGCTTCGTCTACGAATATCTCGTGCTCTGCACCACCCTCTTTTAGTGCTGATTCAACCGCTTTAAGACCATTCATTGCCATCCAAGGACAATGGGCACAGCTGCGGCATGTTGCGCCTGCACCTGCTGTTGGTGCTTCGATAAGCTCTTTCTCTGGCACCAGCTGTTGCATCTTAAAGAAGATACCTTTGTCTGTGGCCACAATCAGCTGCTTGTTAGGTAGCTCTTTTGCGGCTTTGATCAGCTGGCTAGTTGAACCAACGGCATCGGCTAACTCTACAACGCTTGCTGGAGACTCTGGGTGCACCAAAATAGCAGCCTCTGAATAGACTGCCTTCATGTCTCTTAGTGCTTTTGCTGAGAACTCATCGTGGACAACACATTCACCATTCCACAGCAGCATCTCTGCGCCGGTTTGGTTGGCAATGTAAGAACCAAGGTGACGGTCTGGGCCCCAAATAATTGGCGTGCCTTCAGCGTCTAGGTGCTCAACGATCTCTAATGCAATACTTGATGTTACCACCCAGTCAGCGCGCGCTTTAACCGCCGCAGAAGTGTTAGCGTACACAACTACTGTATGATCAGGGTGCTCATCACAGAACTTAGAGAATGCGTCTTCTGGGCAACCTAAGTCTAGAGAACATTCTGCTTCTAGTGTTGGCATTAAGATGGTCTTTTCTGGGGTCAGGATCTTCGCTGACTCACCCATAAAGCGCACGCCTGCAATGATCAATGTTTTTGCTGAATGACGGTTACCAAACTTGGCCATCTCTAGAGAATCGCCGACAAAGCCGCCGGTTTCTTCTGCCAGGGCTTGGATCTCAGGATCGGTGTAGTAATGGGCAATCAATACCGCATCTTTCTGTCGAAGAAGGGTCTTAATGCTCTCCTTGTACGCCTGCTTCTGATCTTCGTTCAGAGGTACTGGCTTAGGAGGAAATGGATAAATTGTTGGTGCTGTTTCTAATATTTGGCTCATTGCAATGCTCGGGCAACTTCCTTTAACTTCGGGCATTGTACACTGCTTTGAGTGTGCTTGCCAAAAGCAAAAAAGCTCAGCAAATAAATGCTGAGCTTAAAGATTATTAATTGAGGTTATTTCAAGTTAGACAGTTTCTTCTTAGCCGAATTAGCCGAGGAGGTATTCGGGTATTCATCAACCGCTTGCTGATAGTATTTTTTCGCTGCACTAGTGCTGTTATTTCTGGTAGCAATATCCCCTAACTTAACCAATGCATCGGCACGTTTGTTAGAGTCTTTATAGGCAACGACAGCAGCAAATGCTTTCGCTGAATCTACGTCTTTCTTCTTCGAAAAGTAGAGTTGTCCTAACCAGTAGTTCGCGTTAGGCGAATACACTGATTCAGGGAAATCTTTCTTAAACTGCTCCAATGCAACGGTCGCTGCGTCATAGTCTTTATTCTTCAAGATCAGGTCAACGGCGCTTTGATACGCTTTTTGTTCGTCTTGGTTTGAAGAGTATTTACCGGCTGGGGCTGACTCGGCAGATTGTGCTGGGGCTTGTTTGGTTTTGGCAAGTTCAGAACGAACTTTGTCTAACTCTATAAACAACTCTCGCTGTCTATCGATAAGCTGGCGCATTTCGTGGTTGTTACGTTCTAATTCACCACGCAACTCACTCATATCAAGTGACATCTCGTCTACTTGCTGCTGTAAGTTGGCTTGTACTCGGTTGCTGTTTCGTAGCAGACGCTCCAAACGCTCTGTCTCGGTTTCTTTAGCGCTAGATGACGACTTAGATGTCGACGCACTGCTAGAGTTGAGATCAGAAACGGGAGCCGGTGCGGCGAATGAAACACTCGCCGCACTTGCTAGTAACGTAAGCGCAACTGCTCGCTTGTAGTTACTGATCATGTTTACTTCCTAAGATTAGTAAACTAGAACCGCACGACGGTTTTTCGCGTACGCTTCTTCAGATTGACCAAGCTCTAGAGGCTTCTCTTCACCGTAGCTTACGATAGAAAGTTGGTCTGCTTGAACGCCTGATGCTTGAAGGTAATTAGAAACTGCGTTAGCACGACGCTCGCCTAGTGCGATGTTGTACTCAGGAGTACCGCGCTCATCAGCGTGACCTTCGATAGTTACTTTAACGTCTGGGTTTTCGCTTAGGAAAAGAGCGTGTGCAGATAGCATCTCTTCGTACTCAGAGCTGATAGTAGAGTTATCGTATGGGAAGTAAAGTGTAGTGTTTTCGCGTAGTGCTTTCTCAGCCATTTCACGCTCTTCAGCTAGCTTCTCTTCTTCAGTCATTGGAGAAACAACAGTTGTGTCTGTAGTTTCAGTTGCGTTCGCTTGAGCTTCTTGGTTAGTAGTTTGTGCATCAGAAGCGTCAGTTGCTTCATCAGTAGAACTACAAGCTGTAACAGCTAGAACAGGTAGTGCGATTAGCAGCCCTTTAAAAACCTTGTTAAGTTGCATGTTAAGTTTTCCTTATTGTATAAAAAGTAACGTCGTTACAAAAACGGTGACCAGGCGGGTGCTCTTACACGCCCATTGGTTGCTGGTAGTCTGGCTTTAAACCGTCCATCAATTGAAACCATCGATAGCACATTGTTTTTATTATACATTGAGCTGTATATCACCATTCCTCCATTTGGAGCTATGCTCGGAGACTCGTCGAGTAGTGTTTTTGTTAACACTTGAACGGCTCCGGTCTCCAAATCCTGTTTTGCCAAATTGAAACCTGAAGAAGACTGATTCACCATAATCATGAAACGTCCATCAGGAGTAATCTGGCCTCCCAAATTTTGGCTACCCTGCCAAGTCAATCTCTTCGATGCCCCGTTATCTAAATTTACTTGATAAATCTGAGGCTTACCACCTCTATCAGAGGTGAATATAAGAGATTGACCATCTGGATGCCAAAATGGTTCTGTATTATTTGATCTACCACGAGTTATCTGCTTCAACTTACGTGATTTCAAGTCCATGGTGTAAACCTGAAGTGCACCGGTCTTTGACAATACCAGTGCGATTGACTTCCCATCAGGAGAGAATCGAGGTGCACCATTGTGACGAGGGAACGAGGTAAGTTTCTCGCGCTTGCCCGTGTAGATGTTCATTAAGAAAATTTCAGCTTGGCCATTTTGGAAGCTTACATAAGCAAGCTCTCTTCCGTCTGGTGACCATGCTGGAGACATTAGTGGTTGCTTAGAACGCAATACTAGGCGCTCGTTGTAGCCGTCATAGTCAGCAATACGCAATTGGTACGGGTAGTTGTCTTTATCGTTAACCACAACATAAGCAATACGCGTCAGGAATGCACCGCGATCGCCAGTTAACTGCTCGTACACTAGGTCAGAGATACGGTGAGCGTATTCGCGTAAGCGAGGGCCAGGAACAGTCGCTTGTTTGTTGAACAGGATATGGTCTTTAGACAGTACCAAGGTACCGTCTTGTAGCGATTTAGCCTGACCATCTGTTAATGCGCCGCGCACTACATCAATAAGCTTGTACTGTACCTTGTACTTGCCATCACCCGCGTCAGTAATAGTACCGGTTAACAGCGCATCGACACCCATTGATGTCCATGCCGAATAATTTACATCCTTATCTTCATAAGGCGTCTGTGGCATTTGATTGGTCGCAACAGGGCTGAACTTGCCACTGCGCTGCAGATCCGAGGCAATAACCGCAGACACATCGTGTGGCAGTTTACCCGGGCCGTCCCATTTAAATGGCACAATACCAATTGGACGTGCAGAGTTGACGCCCTCTGTAATAACTAACTCAAGTGAGGCATGGGCAACAGATAGCCCCATACTGCACATCATCAATAGACTTACAAATAATCGTTTAATCACCAGGTTTTCCTTCTTAAGGTGCAACGGTTAAGTTAATGCTCTTCAATTTATCTATAGCAGCCTTGTCGCTTGGCAGTGGGAAACTCCCTACTTTTGAAACTGCTACTTGTGCTGCGCGACAAAGTCCTGAATCTCCAGACAGAGTTCTTAGGTCGCTTACAATGAAGTTAGAGCCTGTGTTGAGCAATCGCAAATTCACTCGACACTCTTTTCCTCTAAAGGAGTCATCTAGCAATAATTCTCGTTGAATCATTTGCTTATAGATCTCACCCATTCGGGTGACTTCATCGGTTATGGCTCTACTGCGAGCGGTTGAATTCGTTTGCTGTTCCGCCTCAAGACCAGAGAATATATCGCTCAGTGCCGCTTCTTGTTCTTTACGTTCACGCTCAAGTTGCGCCAGGCGAGCTTGTTCTTTCTTGGCTTTCTCAGCGGCTTCTTTAGCGGCTTTCTCTTGAGCCAGCTTTTCTTGTTCCGCTTTGCGTGCTTTTTCAGTAGCTTCTTTGGCTGCCTTCTCTTTAGCTACCCTGTCCGCCTCTGCCTTCGCCGCTTTCTTGCTCGCTTCTTCAGCGGCTTTCAGCTTAGCTAAACGCTCTGCTTCTGCCTTTTTGGTGGCTTGTTCTTTTTTCTTACGCTCAGCTTCGGCAACCTTAGTGCGCTGCTCTTCTTCCTTGCGTTGTTTCTCTTTTAACTGACGCTGCTTTTCAGCTTCACGTGTTTTTTTCTCTGATTCTGCTTTCTCTTGGGCTAGACGACGAATGCGCTCTTCTTCAGCCTTTCGATTCTTCTCAAGTTGCTTGCTTTGCTCTTTCAGTTTGCGAATACGCTCTTGCTCAGCCTTTGAGGCAGCCTCACGCTGTTGGCGAATCTGCTGAGCCTGCTTTTGAATAGCATTGGGGTCAATAACCACCGCCTCCACCATATTGGGTGTAGGTTCTGGCTTCGACATATTGAAGTTAGTTCCCCAGATCAAAGCTATCACCAGAAGCAAGTGTACTGCTGCTGAAATGATGAGCGATCTGGTGAACTTTTTATCTTGTTTCATCGTTTACTGGAATCTATCCCTTGATGTCTGTCAGCAAGCCAACCTTGGCTATACCTGCTTGTCCCAATTCATCGAGAACCAGAACTACTTCAGCGTATGGCGTTGAAGCGTCACCCCCCACCGCTACGGGTGCGTCAGGTGAAATGGCGCGCTCTGCTTTGACTCGAACAATCACCTCGTCAAGGCTCATGCCACGTTGTACTTCTTCGTCATTGACACTAAGGCCTAATTCACCGTCAGCTGTGATCTCAATAATGATAAAGCTAGCTTCGCTGTCTCCAGCAAGTTCTGATGCAGGTGTTGCGCTGTGCGTTTTAGGCAGCTCAACATCCACGCCCTGTGTGACAAACGGCGAGGTCACCATAAAGATAATCAGCAACACCAGCATGACATCAATGTAGGGAACTACGTTGATTTCTGCGGTGAGTTTGCGTTTTTTAGGTTGATAACCCGCCATTGATTAGTTCCTTTCGCTCATCGCTTGACGGTGTAAGATAGCGTGAAACTCTTCAGAGAAGGTGGCGTATGAGTGCTCAAGCTTACCAACGCGGTTGCTAAGGCGGTTGTAGAACATCACCGCTGGAATCGCAGCAAATAGGCCCATAGCCGTTGCAATCAAGGCCTCTGCAATACCAGGGGCTACCATAGCTAGCGTAGCTTGCTTTACCTGACCTAGTGCGATAAACGCATGCATGATGCCCCATACCGTACCAAACAGGCCAATGTATGGGCTGATAGAACCTACCGTTGCCAAAAATGGCAGGTTGGTTTCTAGATTGTCGACTTCTCTTGCCACTGATACACGCATCGCTCTTCCAGTACCTTCCATAATGAAGTCTGGTGAGCCAGCGTTAGTGCGGCGAAGACGAGCAAACTCGGTAAAGCCTGAGTAAAAGATTTCTTCTATACCTGATAAGCGGTCTTTACGCGCTTTCACTTCTTGGTATAGCTTGCCAAGATCTTTGCCTGACCAAAATTTATCTTCGAAACGATCTGTATGAGCATAAGCCTCGGAGATAACCTTACTGCGACTGATAATCATTGCCCATGAGGCTACCGACATGCCAACCAAAGTGAGCATCACCAGCTGAACTAATAGGCTTGCTTCTAGGATAAGATCAATAAAATTGATTTCTGCGGACACTTTACGATAACTCCGTGATCATGAAACTGGGTATGGCCTGAGGCCTCATATTGGCGGTATTAATACATGCTACCTTAACCATAGCTTTGCACAATACTCTGCCTTCTAGATTGACTATCTCCTGACAAAAATCGAGAGATACGCGCTTTAATTGAGCAGTATGTGTTTGGACCGTCAATTCTTGGTCGAGTTTCGCACCTTGCAAAAAATCGATATCCATATGTCGGACCACAAAACCTAAATTCTCTTGCAACAACACTTCTTGCGATACGCCAATGCTTCTTAGCATTTCAGTTCGTGCGCGCTCGAAGTACTTCAAATAATTGGAGTGATAAACAATACCACCCGCATCCGTATCTTCGTAGTAGATTCGTATCGGCCAAGTGAACGGCGCTTTATCGATAGACGACATGCCCTAGGTCCCTGATTTCTTTGCCTGTAATATACACAATGTAACTTTTTATTTTTTAGGCAACACGTTTTTTTTGATGGATGCACGGCTTTCGTGAGCTAAGTGGCCAAAATTTGACTAATGTCGCAATATTTCGAAACATTCTTGGGGGGTAAGATTGGTGATCGGCTGGGCTGCGTGCGAGCTAAGGTCCTAACTTTTGTCAGGATGACGTTTGTTTACTTCAACATCCGAAATCGAAAATCTATATAAAAAGGCCAGAGCTGAATATCAACTCTGGCCTTTTTGGATATCAGTTAAGCTTAGTCTTGCTTATCTTTATCCATCATTTCTGTGTGCTCTAGCCACAGAGCATTGATGATGCCGAAAGCACAAGCTAGCAACACACCCAAAATCCAAGCGAAATACCACATATCTTGTCCCTTCTTAATAAAGTGAATTCTTGTTTTCTTCGATGAACTTGTCATCTAGACGACCAAACATCTTGTAGTAGGTCCAACTGGTGTAAGCTAGGATTACTGGAACCATAACAAAGGCTACTGCCGTCATAAGATTAAGAGTCAGTTCACTAGAGGTTGAATCCCACATCGTTAAGCTGTGTGCCGGGTTAAGGCTTGATGGCATAACGAACGGGAACATCGCAAGACCTGCAGTAAAGATTACGCCAGCATTGCCCAAGCTTGAGAACAAGAATGCAAAACCACCCTTCTCAGCGCGTGACGCAAGTAGTGCAAGCAATGGCATCGCCACGCCTAGTGCGGGCGCTAACCAAAACGCAGGGTACTCAGCAAAGTTCTTCATCCAAGCACCTGCTTCTACTACGACATCTTTCGCAAGAGGATTCGATGCGCCATTGTGATCCATTTGACTTGTAATCACATAGCCGTCCATGCCTTGAACCCAGAAACCACCAAGAACAAACAGCACTGCTGTAGCAATACCCGCAATTTGAGCGAGATTACGAGCACGGGCATGAATGTCCGATGTGGTTTTCATCTGCAGCCAGGTTGCGCCTTGTAGCAGTATCATCGACAGACTTACTAGACCACATAGCAGTGCAAATGGATTCAGTAGCCCGAAGAAGCTGCCGTGGTAGCTAGACATCATGAACTCGTTCAGCTGGAACGGTACACCCTGTAACAGGTTACCGAAGGCGACACCGAAGATAACCGGTGGCACAAAGCCACTGATAGAGATACAGATATCCCAAGTCTTACGCCATTTTGGCTCTTCTATTTTAGAACGGTAATCCAAACCAATTGGACGAAGCCACAATGCAGCTAGGGTTACGATCATCGCGAAATAAAAACCAGAGAATGACGTTGCGTACACTAGAGGCCATGCAGCAAATAGAGCACCACCTGCTGTAATTAACCAAACTTGGTTGCCATCCCAGTGGGGAGCAATAGAGTTAATCATTACACGACGTTCTGTGTCAGTTTTACCAAGGATAGGTACAACCGCACATACGCCCATATCAAAGCCGTCAGTGACCGCAAACCCGACGAATAACACGCCGATCAGCACCCACCATATAAATCTTAAAACTTCGTAATCAAACATAATGACACTCCCTTATTATGCTTCAACTTGACGACCGATCTTCGCTTTCGCTTCATCGTCGTTGTCTTGTTCAAAATGGTAGCGACCTGTTTTCAGGCTACTCGGTCCCTTACGCGCAAACTTCACCATTAGATAAACTTCTGCAATCAAGAACACAGTGTAAAGTGCCAGAATAGCGGCTAGTGATGCCCATAGCTGACCAAGGGTCAGTGCCGATGCAGCGACGTGTACTGGCAGGATCTCACCCACCGCCCATGGCTGACGACCAAACTCGGCTACAAACCAACCTGCTTCAATCGCAATCCACGGAAGTGGCATGCTGAACAATGCAGCTTTAAGTAACCAAGGTTTTTGTTCAATCTTCTGACGACAGGTCTGGTAGAACGCCATACCAAAGACAAATAGCATGATGAAACCACACGCAACCATGATGCGGAAAGACCAGAATAGAGGCCAAACCGTAGGGATTGAATCATCAGCTGCCGCTTGGATTTGTGTCTCTGTAGCGTCTACTACGTTGTCGGTGTAACGCTTAAGCAGCAAGCCATAACCAAGGTCGTCTTTCACCTCATCAAAGGCTGCCACATTGGCGTCAGACTTGTCGCCTGCGCGCAGCTTTTCAAGAAGGTCATAAGCGTACATACCGTTACGGATACGATCGACGTGCTCTTCACGAAGGTCGCGAAGGCCTGTCACTTGCTTATCAACTGAACGTGTTGCGATGATGCCCATGACATAAGGGATCTTAATCGCGTAGTCAGTTTCCATTGTCTCTTGATTTGGAATACCAAATGCAGTGAAGGCTGCTGGTGCTGGCTCGGTATGCCATTCAGCTTCAATAGCCGCAAGCTTTACTTTCTGTACGTCACCAAGCTCATAGCCTGACTCATCGCCAAGAACGATTACAGATAGAATCGCTGCCATACCGAAAGAAGCGGCAATAGCAAATGAACGGCGAGCAAAAGCAACATCTCGTCCCTTCAGTAGGTAGTAGGAACTGATACCAAGAACGAACATTGCGCCAGTGGTATAACCTGATGCTACGGTGTGAACGAATTTCACCTGAGCAACTGGGTTAAACACCACTTCAGAGAAGCTGACCATCTCCATTCGCATGGTTTCAAAGTTGAACTCAGCGCCCACAGGGTGTTGCATCCAGCCGTTTGCGATAAGGATCCACAGTGCAGAGAAGTTTGAGCCCAATGCAACTAGCCAAGTTACCGCCAAGTGTTGACGCTTAGACAGTCTGTCCCAACCAAAGAAGAATAAACCAACAAACGTGGATTCTAAGAAGAAGGCTACCAAGGCTTCAATGGCAAGAGGAGCACCAAAGATATCGCCTACATAGTGAGAATAGTAAGACCAGTTTGTTCCGAACTGGAACTCCATGGTAAGGCCTGTAGCTACACCTAGAGCAAAGTTAATACCGAATAACTTACCCCAGAACTTGGTCATATCTTTATAAATCTGCTTGCCTGTCATCACGTAAACGGATTCCATAATCGCAAGCAAGAAAGCAAGACCTAAAGTTAATGGTACAAACAGGAAGTGGTACATTGCTGTCAACGCGAATTGTAATCGCGACAGATCAACGACATCTATCATAAGAACTCCTTGGGTGTCTTCCTAGACACTGGTTCAACCTAAAGCGCAAAGTTAAAAATTAACAGGAGCTGTTAAATAACTGTATCAAACATTAATTCCCTGAAAACTAACAGTTAAACAGTTGTTAAGCATCCTCTAATATATCTGTGGGCTATATTATCGGTTTAGTTTGTTGGTTTCAAAGGCTTTATTTCAGAAAGTTTCCTTGATTTGAATCAAGAATAATGAATTGAGATGGGTTATTTATTAGGCGGAAAGAGGTTGATATGTGACCAAGGTTAATAATTTGGAAGGGTTATTGTCTGACAAATAAAAGGGGCATTACACCCCTGTAACTATTCATCAATCTTTTATATCAAATCCAAAATGTAAGTAGGCACGGTCTGTAACAATTCGACCTCGAGGGGTTCTTTGCAGATAGCCCTGCTGAATTAAATACGGCTCTAGTACATCTTCAATGGTATCTTTTTCTTCACCGATGGCAGCGGCCATATTATCGAGGCCAACCGGGCCACCGTTAAATTTCTCAATAATAGCCAGCAATAATTTGCGGTCCATGTAATCAAAACCAAGGCTATCAACATCTAACATGTCCAAGGCTTTGTCTGCGATACCCGAATCGATATGTCCATCACCCTTCACTTCGGCATAATCGCGCACACGCCTTAGTAAACGGTTAGCAATACGCGGAGTACCTCGAGCACGTCTTGCGACTTCAAGAGCGCCCTCCTCTTCCATCGACAAATTCAAGCAATCTGCACTGCGCTGAACAATGTGTTGCAGATCTTCAATCTTGTAATATTCAAGACGCTGAGTAATGCCGAATCGATCGCGCAGTGGCGAGGTTAAAGAACCCGCTCGTGTGGTGGCGCCAATCAATGTGAAGGGTGGTAGGTCAATCTTGATAGAACGAGCAGCAGGCCCCTCGCCTATCATGATGTCTAATTGATAATCTTCCATCGCAGGATAAAGGACCTCTTCAACCATAGGGCTCAAGCGGTGTATTTCATCAATAAACAACACATCGTTTTCTTCTAAGTTGGTTAGAAGCGCCGCCAAGTCACCAGCTTTTTCTAGCACAGGACCTGAAGTGGTGCGGATGTTAACACCCATCTCATTGGCAACAATGTTAGCAAGTGTGGTTTTACCCAAACCAGGAGGCCCGAAGATAAGCAGGTGATCCAAAGCTTCATTGCGCATTTGAGCCGCTTTGATGAAAATCTCCATCTGACCACGCACGTGGTCTTGGCCTCGATAATCTTCAAGCTTTTTAGGACGAATCGCGCGATCAATCGCTTCTTCGTCTCTAAAGGTAGGGTTTTCAGGTGCAATGAGTCGGTCAGCTTCAATCATCTATTATACCATCGCTCGTAGAGCTTCTTTGATCAGGGATTCGCTGGTCATATCAGGCTTGGCAATCTGCGAGATAGCTTTTGAAGCCAATTGCGGTTTGTAACCCAATGCCAGTAATGCACTCACCGCTTCGTCAATGGCACTTTCGTCGCTAGACAGACCTTTATCCATTGGCGCTGCGTCAGTGGCAGGCGTAAAGAGATCACCTGCACCCCAGCCTTTAAGTCGGTCTTTCATCTCGACTACCAAACGCTCGGCGGTTTTCTTACCCACGCCTGGCAGTTTAACCAGAGTAGAGATATCTTCGTTCTCAACACAGCTAACAAACTGACCCGCCGTCATGCCCGACAAAATACCCAAGCCCAGTTTAGGACCCACGCCATTAGCTTTAATCACTTCACGGAATAGAGCTCGCTCATTCACACTGTTGAAACCATACAAAAGCTGCGCGTCTTCTCGCACCACGAAGTGAGTATAAATAATCGCTTCTTGGCCAATTTCTGGCAGCTCATAAAAACAGCTCATCGGCATCTGAACTTCATAGCCAATCCCACCCACTTCAATTAAAAGTTCTGGGGGCTGTTTTTCGATAAGGGTTCCACGTAAGCGTCCAATCACTGTCTATTTCCAATCGCTGTTTACAATGTTATTGATGATAATAAATAACTGGACGGATAGCCAGTACTCCGAGTAAATAGCGGGGACTGAGCTGGCAGCTTTAAGCTGTCAGCTGACAGATAACAGCCGTGAAAACATCATTCTTGCGGTGATTATCGGGGAACCCTATAAGCTTTAGGTCCCCGATAGAAGCACTCGGGGACGACGGGGGTTGGCTTGAAAGCTAATAGCTGCAAAAATGTCATTCCCGCATGCTGTTAGCGGGAATCTGGGAACGTACTCATTTATAGATTGCCGATTGGAGACTTCGGCAATGACGGGCTTGGGCTTCGAGCCTCAATCTGTCAGCTGACCGATATTAGCTAAAAACTGTAAAACATCATTCCCGCATGCTGTTAGCGGGAATCTTAGAACGCACTCTCTGAAGATTGCCGATAAGGGACCTCGGCAATGACTGGGGGTTGGATCGAAGCCTCAAGCTGCCAGCCGTCAGCTAATAGATAACAGCTGTAAAATCGTCATATATGGACCCACCCAGTTTGCAAGTCATTTTACATTCTTGGTTATTGAGTCATTGTCGTTCATATATTCGGCCTGTTTACTGAGCTCTATCGTGCTCATGGCCTTGATGTAATCTGCACCCAATGCTCTTTATCATTCCCACGGCTTCTGATGAGCCAATGACGGTGTCAGAGTTTCACTGGGGCGGGATGACCGCTAACCATCGATGTAAAATGTATCGCAACTGACGATGAGTGTTGTTTAACTGGTTAATTCCCTACTGTTTAGAGCGTTAGCATTATCAAGTTATGCTTCTTTAAGTTGGTACGGTTTGTTGTGTGTAATCACAGCCCAGACAATGCGTGCCAACTTATTCGCTAACGCTACACAGGCTTTGTTAAAGCTTTTCTCATGCTTCAGCTTAGTTGCCCAGACGCTCACCTTGTCTTCTTTCCTATCTGCATATTGGAGTACACTCCTCGCTCCGTGTATCAGAAGCGCTCTGAGTACGACGTTACCTTTCTTGGTGATGCCATACAGTTGAGATTTCCCTCCAGTTGAGAACTGTCTCGGAACCAGACCACACCAAGCAGAGAAGTGTCGACCACTCTTAAACTGTGTCCCTTTCCCAATGGCTGCATACAACGCTAGCGCGGTGATAGGTCCGATACCCACGACACTTTGCGCTATCTGACAGACATAATTTTCTTTAGCAAAAGCCTTTAGCTTGCTCTCGACCTGTTCAATACGGTCGTTTAAGGACAAGAACTCCTGGTACAGTTCATTGAACAAATCTCTAGCGACCCAGGTCAGTTCGTTACCTGGGTCTTCTAAGAACTCTGGAACGGACCTACGCAAGGCTGAGATACCTCGATTCATACAGAGCCCATACTCAAGCAGTAATCCTCGTATCTGGTTCATTAGTTGAGTGCGTTGCTTAATCAAGCGTTGCCTAATACGCAGGTACATTTGAGCGTCTTGTTGGTCAATGGTTTTTATCGGTACAAACGTCATATTGTCACGTTGTGCGGCTTCCGCTATCGCTTCTGCGTCGTTGTAGTCATTCTTATTTTTACGACGATATGAAGTGACATGTTGCGGAGGGACGAGTTTAACCTCATGCCCAAGCTTGATGAGCTCCCGAGCCAAGTGATTAGAGGCACCACAGGCTTCAATGGCAATTGTTTGAGGAGCTAACTTAGCAAAGTATGAGAGTGTAGCCGCGCGCTTAAGCTGCTTCTTATATGTGATTTTTCCGCGTGATGTGACGAACACTGCATGAAAAACATTCTTGGCAATATCTAATCCGACCGTTACATTTGTCATGTGGACCTACCCTTATTTAGATGCTTGTTTGTTCAACTTCATCTTGGCGCATTGTGACGCCGTGTAAAGGGTGGGTCCATTTCATTATTCCCGCGTGCTGTTAGCGGGAATCTGGGAGCGCACTCTTTGAAGATTGCCGATAAGAGACCTCGGCAATGACGGGAGTTGGACTGATAGCTTCAAGCTGCCAACTGTCAGCTAACAGCTATTAACTAACGGCTCAAAAGTTAGCGATATCGGCCGCGTCTTGCAGAGGTTGCCTTGCCTGCTAGGGCCACCAGCGTTTTGTTGGTGTTGGCGTGGCATATTGCGACACCTAGTGCATCGGCGGCATCGGCCTGCGGTTTTGCGGGCAGCTTCAGCATTTGTTGAACCATATGTTGTACTTGGGCTTTGTCTGCACCACCAGTACCTACTACCGCTTGTTTGATAAGCCTCGCCGCATACTCATGAACCTCTAGGTCAGCATTTACCGCAGCGACAATGGCACTGCCCCTCGCCTGCCCTAGCTTTAACGCAGAGTCGGCATTTTTCGACATGAAGACTTGCTCGATAGCAAATACATCAGGCTGAAACTGAGTGATGATTTCGCTCACGCCTGCATAAATTTGCTTTAGCCTACCCGGCAGTTCCTTCTCTGACATGCGGATACAGCCACTACCTAGGTAATACAAGTGCCTACCGTTTTGACGAATAACCCCATACCCGGTAATTCTAGAGCCAGGATCTATTCCTAAAATAATCGTCATTGATGTTTTCTATCCCTCAAACAAAAACTCCCGCGATATAAGCGGGAGTTTAGACTAGTTAAACGCGAGTGTTATTCGCCTTCTTTCTTCGCAATTTTCACTGCAATAGAAAGCTCTTCTAGTGCGGCTGGGTTTGCAAGGCTAGGTGCGTTTGTTAGTAGACAAGATGCATTGGTCGTTTTAGGGAATGCAATCACGTCACGGATGTTCTCTGTACCACATAGCAACATCACTAGGCGGTCAAGACCGAATGCTAAGCCTGCGTGTGGAGGCGTGCCGTACTTAAGGGCTTCTAGTAAGAAACCAAACTTAAGTTGCTGTTCTTCTGCATCAATGCCTAGGATGTCAAACACTGCTGCTTGCATCTCTGCGTTGTGAATACGTACGGAACCGCCGCCCACTTCGTAGCCGTTGATAACCATGTCGTATGCATTAGAGTTTGCAGCCGCAGGGTTCGCTTTTAGCTCTTCTGCTGTTACGCCAAGAGGAGAAGTGAATGGGTGGTGCATCGCGTGCAGGTTGCCTTCACCGTCTTCTTCAAACATTGGGAAATCAACAACCCAAAGTGGTTTCCATGCTGCTAGGTCTGTTAGTTCTAGATCAGTACCTACTTTAAGACGCAGTGCGCCCATCGCTTCTGAAACAACGTTCGCTTTATCAGCACCAAATAGGATGATATCGCCAGATTCTGCGCCAGTGCGCTCAAGAATACCGTTGATCACTTCCTCATTTAGGAATTTAGCTACTGGAGATTGGATACCTTCCATGCCAGCTGCACGGTCGTTCACCTTCATCCAAGCCAAACCTTTCGCACCGTAGATACCAACGAACTCAGCGTAGCCATCGATTTGCTTACGAGTCAGCTTAGCGCCACCTGGTACACGAAGTACTGCTACACGACCTTTCTCGTCGTTTGCAGGGCCAGCGAATACTTTGAATTCAACATCTTTAAGAATGTCAGCAACATCAACAAGCTCAAGAGGGTTACGTAGATCTGGCTTATCAGAACCAAAGCGACGAATAGCTTCTGCAAATGGCATTACAGGGAACTCACCAAGGTCAACGTTCAGTAGTTCTTGCCACATGTCGTGAACCATTTTCTCTGTGGTTGCACGCACTTGGTCTGCTGACATGAATGAGGTCTCAATATCAATCTGAGTAAATTCAGGTTGACGGTCCGCACGCAAGTCTTCATCACGGAAACACTTCACAATTTGGTAGTAACGATCAAAGCCAGACATCATCAACAGCTGTTTGAACAACTGAGGAGATTGTGGAAGCGCGTAGAAGTTGCCTTTGTGAACACGGCTTGGCACCAAGTAATCACGTGCGCCTTCTGGCGTTGCTTTAGTCAGAACAGGGGTTTCGATATCTAGGAAATCGTTGTCATCTAGGAAACGACGCACAAAGCTTGACGCTTTAGCACGCAGCTTAATACGGTCACTCATTTCAGGGCGGCGTAGGTCGATGTAACGATACTTAAGACGCTGCTCTTCAGAGTTGTTTTGGTTGAAATCCAGTGGCAACACATCTGAACGGTTGATGATTTCTAGGCCTTTAGCGATGATTTCAACTTCACCAGTCGCCATGTCTTTGTTTACTTGGCTGTCAGGACGAACGCGAACTTCACCCGTTAGCTTAATGCAGAATTCGTTACGTAATTGGCTTGCTACAGCAGTAGCTTCTGCCATATCTGGGTCAACAACTACTTGAACGATACCTTCACGATCTCGCATATCGATAAAAATAAGGCCGCCTAGATCACGACGACGGTTTACCCAACCGCAAAGTTCTACAGTTTGTCCTGCTAGGGACTTGTTCAGTTGACCACAATAATGGCTACGCATATTGAATTTCCCGACTCTTTTCTAATAACTAATAAGGTTCTATCGAGACAATAAGATCTCGACGCAATTAACCGATATTTATACTCGGAAATAGCCTTAAAATCGACAGGCAAAGCAACTTTTTCTGCATGAAAGGTGGGCTTTGCTCTGTTTTTGAGCAAACAAAGGGAAAAACAACAAGCTTTAACGCAATTGAGCTAGATTAATGACAGCTCGGTGCCTTTTCTCTAAACTTACGCTTGTTATTACTTACACACCAAGATCCCGATGAGCACAGATAAGATTTTTTCCGCTCCAATCGAAAAGATTGGCGACTTTACCTTCGATGAACGCGTAGCAGAAGTGTTCCCAGATATGATTCAGCGTTCTGTACCCGGATACAGCAATATCATATCGGCGATTGGCATGTTAGCTGAGCGTTTTGCAACAGAAGGGTCAAATCTCTATGACCTTGGCTGCTCTCTTGGCGCTGCTACCTTATCTATGCGTCGTAACATCACCACAGATAACTGCAATATCATCGCGATAGATAACTCTTCGGCAATGGTGGAGCGCTGTAAGCTGCACATCAATGCTTATAAAGCTAAAACTCCTGTTGATGTTCGCGAAGCTGATATCCGCGAAATCGTAATTGAAAACGCCTCTGTTGTGGTCTTGAACTTCACGCTGCAGTTTTTATCTCCAGATGACCGTCAGGCGCTGCTTGAAAAGATCTACAAAGGACTGCTGCCGGGCGGCATCTTAATCCTTTCTGAAAAGTTCATCTTTGAGGATCAAACCTCCCATGAGCTGCTTATCGATTTACATCACGATTTTAAACGCGCCAATGGATACAGCGAGCTGGAAATTAGCCAGAAACGCAGTGCTATTGAGAACGTAATGCTTCCTGACAAGATTGAGACTCACAAACAGAGATTTGCTGACATTGGCTTTAGCAGCAGTGAGGTTTGGTTCCAGTGCTTTAACTTCGGATCCATGTTCGCTATCAAGTAAATCCGACGTTACACGGTAATCGCTCTATAATTTGAAGATCAAGTTGATGGAGCGACTGCCGATGCGAACAATTGGTATTTTTATATTAGCGCTATTTTGTATAGTTCCTACTACCCTCGCCTCAAAGGGCCTACCGCCCGGTGATCTGCCCCTAAGAATAAACACTGCGCTATTTGTTGCTGACGTAGATGGTATTGACACCTCGTCACAAAGTTTTGATATTCGTCTTTTTTATCGCATAAGTTGGCTGGACAGTCGCGAAGCTCACCCCGGTCCAGAGCCTATTACAAAAGACTTGGATGAGGTTTGGCACCCTCAGTTCCAGATCGTCAGTCAGCAAAAGATCTTCTTTCACAATAAAGACAGCGTCACTATTACCCCTGAAGGTCAGGTATCCTTCTTGGTGGCCAGCTGGGGCAGTTACTCGCAAGCCATGCGCCTAAACCGTTTCCCTTTTGATATACAGGATTTCAATTTCCATCTGGTTGCTCCTGGGTATAATCCAGCTGAAATTGAGATGATTGATATTGAAGAGTTCTCTGGGATCGCCAGCAGCTTGTCCCTTGCGGACTGGCGCATTCTAGACTGGTTTGCCGAAACAAAAGCCTATCGCCCTTATCAAAATGACACCATCAATGTCGCGGGTATCAATTACGGCTTTGTTGCAGAGCGGCTCAGCAGTTATTACATCCTGAAGATGATCTTGCCGTTAGCCTTGATTGTTGCCATGTCTTGGGCTGTGTTTTGGATGGACCCACTCAATGTCGCCAGTAACGTAGGTATTGCGATAACCTCAATGTTAACCTTGATTGCTTATCGTTTTTCGGCTGACACCATCTTGCCTCGCCTGCCTTATTTAACCAGCTTAGATTATTTTATCTTGGCATCGACTATTTTGGTGTTCGCCAGCCTACTGCAATGTATTGCAACGTCAGCCTTAGCCAAGGAAGGCAAGCTGGGGCTAGCCCACAGGTTGGATATCATTTCTAGAATCACCTTCCCTGCCCTGTTCGGGATTGTCGCACTTGAAACCTTGGTATTTAGGTTCTTTGTTTAATTTCTGTAGATGATTGCGGATGCATCCGAACCATATGCCTAAAATATGCACAAGCACACATATGCAAAAATCTAAAATGCATTGCATTATGAAAATGCAATTTGCTAAACAAGTTAATTTTTAAAGTTTAATCCTTATATAACAAAGGTTTAATAAATAATTTTAAAAGTTGGCACGTATAGTGCATTAGAGAAAGTGATCCTTTTAAGCCAAGGATCACCTAGCCAACTGACGTTGTTAGTGAACGTAGTTATTGTTCACAAGAATACAAGCCGATCGCACGTTTTTTCGTGGTCGGCTTTTTTTTGCTTGTCATTTAACTTCAAGAGTAGCAGAGACAAAAAAGCCACCAAACTTAAGTTGGTGGCCTTAGAATTAAGACTATTTTATTAAAGGAGCCTTTGGCTCAAAGCACTAGCTCGCTGGTAACTCTTCTATTTCATCGTGGTCTGCCAACTCTGCTTCCTCATATTCAGCCAATTTTGCCTCTAGCTGTTTAATTCGGACTTCAGCTTCCAGCTCAGCAAGTCTCTTCTCTGCATCGCTACGGTTGTCCTGACTGATGCCATCAGCAAGCACTTCATTTCGATCTGCTGAGCGAGAGTCTTCTAAGTCTTTCATAGAACCGGCAACACCACCGGTCACGCCACCAGCAACAGCCCCCATGACTGCCAATTCTGGTTCGCCAGTCAGCGCTCCTAATGTTGCACCAACAAGGGCACCGCCTGCCGCACCTCGGTTACGGGCAGCATTTTCATTCTCAGCATCAAAAGCAGGTGATGAGCACCCTACTAACATCGCGATACTTAATACACTGCTCATTTTCATTAGGCTTGATTTCATTTTCTGGTCTCATCAACAATTAAATTGCACGTAAGATACAGCTAGCCAAAGCTATAGAAAAATTAGCTCTAATTATTGCAACCATAAGTAAAACAAATCACACGAACAGACCCTAGTAATTAGACATAAAAAAACCACCGAATTTAATCGGTGGTTTTAGTTTCAATAATTAAAAGGTTAAGAAACCTCTAGTGGTCCACCAAAGGCAGTCACTGGAGGTACCTCGCCTTTGAACTTCTCGATATTCACCAAGCAGGTATTGGCAGATGTTGCCTGTGCCAACTCTGATGATGGAATGTCTTGAGTTAGGGTGTTGGGATCGCCATAGGTATCTATTGCGCCAATTTTCTCATTGAGTGGTCCGTACCATGCACCCTCTTCAATTCGAATCACACCCTCTGGGTAATGGTCACTCACTACGGCCCCGGCTAAAAGCTGTCCGCGATCATTAAACACGCGAATCAAATCCCCATCTTTAATCCCTTTGGCTTTCGCATCTTTAGGGTTTAGGTAGCAAGGCTCACGTCCCTGAACCGCATAAGTTGCGCGGAATTCTTCTGATTCACACATTTGTGAGTGGAGGCGCTTGTCTGGGTGACAAGACTGGAGCCAGTACGGGTGTTTATCCGAGCCTGGACCGCCGTGGGAGCGCTCTGACTTTTCAAACCACATTGGGTGCTCTTGGCAATGCTCGTAACCGTAGCGCCCGATAGTACGACTGGTGATCTCGATAAAGCCTGATGGTGTTCCTAAGGCACTGATCTCGGGATCTTCACGGAAATCTGCGTGACGCGTCCAAGGTTGACCCTTACCAAAGTCTAGGAAGCCTTTCTCCCAGAACTCTTCAAACTCTGGCAGATTAAACTTAGGGTTAGATGCCTTACAGCCATCGTATAGACTCTTCACCCACTCCATTTCAGACATGCCACGAGTGTAGTCTTTGTCACGGCCCCAGCGAGCGGTAAGCTCAGTCATGATGTCAAAGTCAGTTTTAGATTGGAACAGCGGGTCGACAAGCTTATGCATCGCAACGAGACCACGACCTGAGTATGCGCCATAGCCATCAATATCGTTACGCTCAAACTGAGTACACGCTGGCAAAACGATATCTGAGAAACGACACGTAGCAGTCCAAGCAAAATCGATAGTCACCATGGTTTGAAGGTTTTTGAACGCCTTCTTCATGTTGTTGCGATCTTGGTGATGGTGCCAAGGGTTGTTGCCACTAATCACCATCATTTTGTAGGCAGGAAGTGTTACTTCACTGCCATTCGCTTGAATTTTCTTACCGGGCTCTAGAAGACAGTCAATCCAACGAGCCACAGGAATAACGCTGCTGTAGCCGTTGTAGTCCTTGTTGGTGTACTTAGGCTCTTGACCTGTATCGATATTCAGAGGATATGAACCCGGCGCACCGAAGCCTGTAGAGGAGACGCCGATACCAGAGTAATGGTGACCATAAGATACACCACCGCCCGGCAAGCCAATTTGACCAATCATTGAAGCCAGTACAGCACCCATCCAGTATGGCTGTTCACCGTGCTCTTGACGTTGTATACACCAACCAAACATGATCTGAGTGCGACCGCTCACTAGCATGCGAGCAAATTCACGAATCTTATCCGCTGGAACGCCACAGATTTCCGCAGCCCATTCTGGCGTTTTTTCTACCTTATCTTTGGTTTCACCCATCATATAAGGAACAAACTCTTTGAAGCCAAGACAGTACAGCTCGATAAATTTCTTATCGTACAGATCTTCTGTATACAGCGTATGTGCCATACCTAGCATGAAGGCTACGTCAGTTTGTGGATTCACATACAAGTGTTCGTTGCCAAGGTATTGCTGAGTCTTGTTCTTAACTGGATCCACCGAGATCACATTGATCTCTTTCTTAGCGACTTTCTCTTTCAGTTGCTCAAGATACTCAAACGACTCATGGGTTTCACACGTCCAACCTACCTGAAGGTTCTTAACCGGATCGTTTGCCCAGATAATGATGTTGTCACTGTTCTCTAGGATAAGCTCCCAAGACGTGCCTTGCGCGTACACCTCGGTAGAGCCAAGTACATACGGCAATATGGTTTGACCTGCACCGGTAGAGTAATCCCCTACCTTCTTCACCGAGTAACCGTGCAAGCCGATAGCGCGCTGCATATGGTTATTACAGCTGTGCATTTGGCCTGTTTGACGCCAGCCTGTTTGACCCGCATGCAGTGCCCAAGGACCGTAGTCTTTTTGAACACGCTCAAGCTCTCGATAGAAGAGATCAAGCGCCTCATCCCAAGTGACACGAACAAAGCGATTGTTACCACGTGTATCTGTGGCGTACTTGTGCTTCTTCAACCAATCCAAACGAACCATAGGGTAGCGGATACGTGAGGGGCTATAGATAATACCCTTGATACCGTTTAGCATCTCGGTTGGGTATTTATCCACTTCTAGCGGTTTTATCTCTTGAACCTTACCGGCCCACACTCGAGCGCGAAAAGCGCCCCAGTGGGATCCTGAAGTCTTCCACACACCTTCTGTTTCTGAAGCGGCGTTAGCAGAGCTTGATACTAATAAGCTTGGACCAATCACGGATGCTGCAGCACCTGTTGCGCCTAAACCTTTCAGAAAGCTTCTTCTTGATAATGACATTATTTCTCTCCGTCCAGAATTAGTGATGCTCATCTGAGAAATCAGATGAATGTTTCTGTAGGTATTTCAATACCAAGGCTTCACTATCAGTATCTAGGTTTACGAATGCTGACATACCGTTGAACATGCCCGGCCATGCATTAGCACTGAAGTGTGCAGGTGCTGGCTGTGTATGACAGGTTGAGCAGTTTACGGTGTATGACTCACCCGCACGCTCCCAAATTGGATCGTAACTTTCTACTAGTGCTTCTGGTTTCATCCAAACTGTTGCGATAACTCGGCTCCAAGGCAAACCGGTTAGCTCATCTTCTTTCTCTTCAAAGCTTTGCACGATAGCATCGCTTTGTGCCGCTTCTTTAAGTAGAGAGCCCACCGCGATATTCATACCAAAGTCTTCTTGAATTACTCGCCCAAAGCCTTTGTCTTTACGCCAGCCACTAATTTCAACTTGTAGAGCTTTGTCTGTGACCTGAAGAACCTTAATTTGAGACGCTGGGTTCAATAGACCAGCTTCAACAGAAAGGTCTTTGTCTTCGTATAGAGGAAGGTGACGAACAGACACATAAGAGGAGTCTTTAGAGTAAGAGGTTGAGTGTGCAATCTGTTCTAGCTCACCGACCATACCACCTGAGGTATCCATATTTTCAGGCAGTTTATGAGCAATACCTTTGTGACAATCCAAACAGCTTTGATCTCGCTCTGCCGCTTGCTTCATTTGAATTCGAGCCGTTGGAGACATTAACTCATAATCCATTGATTCGTAGTTGTGACAGTTTTTACATTCCAGAGACTTGTTGGCTGAAAAACGGTCCCACTCATGACGAGCCAGCTCAAAGCGACGCGCTTCAAATTTTTCTGGGGTATCTAAGTCTCCAAAGATCTGAGCATACACTTCTTTAGAAGCTTGTATCTTACGCGCTATCTTAGCGGTCCACTCATGAGGAACGTGACAATCTGGGCAGGTTGCACGAACACCCGAATGGTTTTTCCAGTGAACCGTTGTTTGAAGCTCTTCGTATACGTTATCACGCATGGTGTGACAGCTTATACAAAACTCCTCAGTGTTGGTGGCTTCTAGTGCAGTATTAAATCCGCCCCAAAAGATAACCCCGGCCAAAAAGCCGCCTAGGGTGAGAACGCCTAAACTTATATGTTTAGCTGGGCGCCCCATCGTTTTCCATAGTTTCACGATTAGTGACTTCATCTTACTCTCGCTCTTAAATCAGTTTTCTTAGTTGCATCTTGCTTAACCATGAATGCCGGGTGGGCCCCATACAAAAACTTGAAGCATCCAGACCACAAAACCATACCCGCCTACTAACACCACACTTAGAACCGGGAATAGAACGACTGCGATAAAAAGAAAGGCTTTCCACTCAAGTGAGCTTTTCTCTTCTTCTTGGATATTATTCATATCACTCATACACGTTGCCTTGATTGTTGTTATTCATTCACCACGGTAATACCGCGGCGAGCCAATACTAAAAATTTAGACCATATCCCTGATCTATCCAGTTGTTGCGATTGATATTTCCTATCAACAAGAGTTATTCACAGCTTGAATAAGCAACAGGATCAATAATGAAATTTTTAAAGCGCGCAATTTGACGCAACTTAAATTGAAAGTAAATGTAAATGGCTAATTTAATTTACTTTACTCTGCTGTTTGATGGTTTTTTGAACATCGGTCTTTTTGGATTTCTAGAGCGGTTATCCACAATAATTGTGGATAAAAAGTGTAAAGTCTTGTCCAGTCTGGGCTGACAGAGAGTCAATGTTAAATTTGACTTTTTTTACGCTACAATGACAAATCTTTTAAATTTCCTTCAGAAGCCCCTTTAGTGATGAACAATTGAGCGGGCGTAGGATATAGATAACGTTTTTTACTGTTTGTTGTTGATTCAGTGCTATTCCAGTCCTACTGTGGAAGAAAGTATCAAAAAGGAATAATCATGAAATTCAATCAACTATTGACCGATGAACTAAATCTACTTCTTCAATTCGATTTAAACAGTGCTGCAACCGGTATCAAAGTACACAGCGACGCAGAAGAACATGTACAACTGGCAGTCAGAAGACTTTTCGATAAGGGTTTATGTACTCTAAATGATGGTGGCTATCTAACGGATGAAGGCATTGAAATCGCTGAGCACGCCGAAAAAGTATTGAGAGCCCTTAGTCACTAAATATGACTGCAGTCTTAATTATAGGCGCAGGTTGGCTTGGTCGCCCATTAGCCAAACAACTTAGCGCCTCAAACCACACTGTTCACGTGACAAATTCGAGTCATGAGAACACCGAAGAAAGCCTTGAATTCGGTTTATCGGCTCATCAATTACAACTCCCCCTACCTTGCATACAACCTCTAGCATCGCTCATTGAGCAATTGAAAATTGAGGTGGTTATTGGGTGTATTACCCCAGGCTTCAGGCGCAGTGCAACTCCCGATTGGGACAGTTATGCCAATAACTGGCAGCAAATCTGTGACGCAGCAAAGCAAGGTGGCGCCCGTAAAGTCATAATGATTAGCTCTACCGCGGTTTACCCTTCTGTATCGAAAGATATGAAAGAGGATGACGCGAGCCTAGAGTTAGCCCTTGGCAGTAATGATTTTTCCAAAAAAAGCCTCGCTCTGTTGCAAGCTGAGCAAAAAATTATAGAGAGTGGGATGGATTATGTGGTGATCCGCTGCAGTGGATTGGTGGATGAGATTCGCCATCCCTCTCGCTTTGCTATGCGATTACGCTCAGTGAGTCGCAATGCTCCTGCAAACATGCTGCATAGGGTGGATGCTGTTGGTATGGTTGAGTATGCTATGACTCATATTGGGCATGACATCATTAATGCCTCCACGCCAAATACCTGTGATAAAGCGCAGTTTTATCAAGCGGCGATAGACGCTCGATCCCTCAACATTTCCTTGCCTGAAGTGGTTGATACTCCAGACAAGCAAATCGATAGCTCAAAATCCGTCAAACTTGGATATCAGTACCATTTCCAACATACGTTAGATTTGTTGTAAGAGATGGGGATTAACTGGCTTACTACTTACCCAAACTAGGCATCATATCTGCGTTCTTTTTCGAGCAACTGAAGAATAAGGCTGGCAAATAGATTCCCACTAACAACAGTGGGAATGACTCTGCTTTTAGTGTGTTACTATTGATATAAAGATAGGCGTCATGTCCGAGGGTTTTCTGGGCCGGCACTCCGGTCGGGCATCTCTGAAATTCAGCGGAAAGGTAGATCCCCACTAACCACTGTGGAAATGACTTTGCTGTTAGTCTGTCACTTGATTCCTCAGATAAAACGCTATGTACTGCGTTTTATCTGATATCTTGAACTGACTAAACCACCTCAGCCTCATCAATCGTCTCTGAGCCCACCGATTGTTGACCAAAGCCACGCAAGCCAACCACATGCACGTGCTCGTGGTCTTTGAAGACCTTACGCACTAGCTTGTAGGTGGTTCCCTTCTCAGGGCTGATGTTTTCAGGAGCGGCAATCAACAATTGCATATTCAAGCGATCACACAGCTCAAACAGGGTCGCAATGGATTTTGCATCAAGACGCGCTGCCTCATCTAAGAATAACAAGCGACAAGGAACAATATCCTTACTGCGTAAGCGACGTGATTCTTCTTCCCAGCTCTGAACTACCATCAACAAGATAGATTGACCAGTACCGATCGCCTCACCTGTAGAAAGTGCGCCAGATTCCGCCTGTAGCCAACCCTCTGAGCCACGGTTTACCTCAACACCCATTTCTAGGTAGTTGCGGTAATCCAACAGTTCTTCACCCATCACCTGCGGCGAGCGTTGTCCCATGTCGATATGAGGATTCACACGCTGGAATAACTTAGCCATGGCCTCGGAGAAGGTCAGTCTTGAGTTATCAAACAATTGCTGATGAGTCTTGTCTGGACAAGCCAAACTATCCAACAAAATTTGATGACTCTCACGGATCTGCACATTCAATCGCACACCCTTAACCTGACCAAAGTGAATGTTGGACAAGCCTTGGTTCAAGATACGAATACGGTTTTGCTCACGCTGAATGGTTTTCTTGATAATGCTCGATACCGATTCTGAGCTAATCGCCAAGCGGTTCTCACGCTGATTCAGCTCTTCAGTCAGACGGGCAAGCTCTACCTCCATCTCTTCGATAGCTTCTACAGGATCATCGGTGTGGATAATGTCCTGACGAATACGCTCTCTTAGGTATTGGTAGACCGCAATGTAAAACAGCACCTTACGCTCAGGATATGCGGTATCTTCCGATGCGCGCAGTGAATCACGCAAGTCATCTTCATTAGCAACAGCCAAGCGAAGCGCACCCAAAGACTTATCCGACATAGAGCGAAGCTCGCCCTCTGAAAGATACGCCAGTTCACGCTTGTGCAGTCTGCGTTCTACATCATGCTCTCTTGCAAGCTTAAGCACTGAACACCAGCCGGCTTTTGCCGTTACAACAAAGGTACGCAGCTCTGAGTACTCTTTCTGCTGCTTCTTAAGCGCTTTGGTAGAACTGCGAAGCTCCATCTCAGTCGCTGTCAGTGTTTTTTGCATCTGCGCTTGAGCAGTGCGAGAGGTTTCAATGCGTTGATGCAGGCTTTCTTTGCGCGTTTGTGCACGCTCTAGGATGCCCTCATCTAGCGTAATGCCCGCATCCGTCAACTCTTGGCGGAACTCTTGAACGGTTTCCGATTTCGCTTGATGCGAGCTTTTCAGCGTTGCCAGTAGCTGATTGTATTGCTGGAACTGTTGCTGAGCCTGTTTGGAGCCCTCACGGGCACGATCTTTCTCTTGCTCTGCAGTCGCAAGCTTCAGCTTCAGCTGTTCGCTTAGCTCACTGCTTTTATCAAGAAGCTTCACCGAGTCTGCATAGGCAAAGTGCGCTTTGCGCCCCAGTACATTCGACAATGCAAAGGTCTTTTGTTTGTTGAACTGTAGTGCTTGGTCTAAGGCTTCATATTCCGCCTGAATAGCATCAAATTGCTCAGGATCCGCCTCAAGGGCATTCGCAATCGGCTCAAGCTTTTGTAGCGTCTGACCGAACTGGTCTAGGTATCGCTTGCTCTCAGACAATAGCTCTAGTTTTTGCAGAACTTCTTCTAAACGCTCGCTTAAGGACTCGTCTTCAAGCAGGTGCAGAGACGGCGCAATCTTATCAAGCGCTGACAGCGCCTTCTTAGCTTTAGCTAGTGCCGCCTTGTGCTCTGCTTCTGCAGATTGCAGCGCTGATAGTTTTTCAATTAGTGCACTGCGCTGGCTTCGCAATGAGTTAATGCTTTGCTCAGGATCATCCTCGAATGCGACTTGGGCATGGTGTGCCACAAAGTCATTGTATGCTTGGTACAGACGCTGTGCTTTTTGCGCATCAAAAGAGGCTTTAGCGTAGTCTTCGATTAATTGGTCGCGCTCTTCACGAAGCGTCTCCAAACGAGATTCACGTGCCGCTCGACCAAACAGAGGCACTTTAGGGAAGCGTGAGAAACGCAGTTGCTGTTCGCTAACTTGAACACACACTGCACCTTCAAACTCTTCTACCTCAAATTGGCTATCATCGAAGGCATCTACATCACCCTCTAGGATATAAACGTCATCAGGGCAGTCATCAAACTCGACTAGACGCTCCTTCACACCGCTCATGTCCGATACTACGATAGCGTGACGAGCCGGACCATACATAGCGCTAAAGTACGGAGCATCTTCTAGGGTGATGTCGTCATAGATTTCAGAAAGAAGCACACCGCCTAAGCTATCAGCTAGAGCCTTAAGTCGAGCGTCATTGGCGCCGCCTGGTGCACCTAATGCTTCAATCTCTTTTTCAACTTGAGTGCGGCGAATCGCCAGCGCATCCTTACTTGATAGCAAGGCTTTCTCAGATTCCAATACTGATTGCATTGAAGCCATCACTGACTGCGCACTGTTCAGCTCAGCATCCGTTTGGTCACTTAGCTGAGTGAGTGCATCGCTCGCCTTGATCCAGCGAGGCGCTATGGATTCAAAGCGTTGAATCTCAGAATTGATTTGCTGTTCATTGCGACGCATCTCTATCAGGTTTTCACGATCCGATTCAATGCCCATCTCCGCCGTCTCAATGGCCCCAGATTGGCGCTCATATTCCACTTCAAGGTCGGCTTCATCAACCAACAACGTAGCAAATTGCTGCTGATATTCACTCACCAATGTGCGAGCGGCTTGCTGCTTCGCGACGGCTTTGGTCAAGTCTTGTTTCTGTGACTGCCAGTGAGAAAGTTGCTGCACATCATTATTCGCACTCACCGCTTTTGCCAATGCATTCTTCGCAAAGCTGGCAGCGCCACTGCGTTCACAACCTGCGTCAAGACGCTTAACCAACTCAAAGGCCTTATTGAACTGCTCAACACCCGCTGAATTAATATCTAGTTTATGTTTTAGCGATAAAATCTGCTGCGTTTGTGCTTGTTGCTGCGCCGTTAGCTCTGCAATTAATGCTGGGATCTGCTCAACAGACTCAATCTCTAAATCACAAAGCGTGCGTGTTTCTTCAAGGGCTTTTATGGCTTGTTGATATTGCAATGCGCGTGTCTGCTGAACATCAAGGGCTTGTTGGTAATCAGCAAGTTGAGACTTAAGGCTATCCACCTCTTGCTCTGTCAGTTCGCTTTGCTCTTCGGCGGTGATAAGGGCTTCTTGAGCCTCTTCCACGACCATGATTTGCTCTTCAAGACGCTCACTAAGCTCGATCAAGTCTTCTTCATAGCGCGCTATTTTTTGCTGTTGCTGAAGCGCGTTTTGAACCAGTTGCAGATAATCAATAGCCGACTGATGGTCTTGCTCTAGTGCTGAGTGCTCTTCTAGCACCGCCTCAAGCTGCTGTTGAGTGCTATTAAGCAGTGCATTGTTGTCAATGATCTGCTGACGGTTGCTAAACAGCTCAGCGCGTAAACCCAAAGTGGCTTCTAGCTTTGAACGACGCTGATTAGCATGGCGCATGTAATCTGCTGCCACGTAGTTGGTCGACTCGGTTAATAGATGCTTAAACAGGTCACGATCCGCTTGAGTATTCTTGATCGCTTCAAGGGTGATGCGGTTCTCACGCAGCGCTGATTCCATATCTTGGAATGCTTTCTTAACGCCGCCATTTTGTGGCAACAAGTAGTCACGCAAAGAACGCGTAATGGTGCTTGAGATACCACCGTATAGTGATGCTTCAATTAAGCGATAGAACTTCGAACGGTCACTTGAGTTACGCAGTTTCTTTGGCACAACGCCAAAATCAAACATCTGAGCATGGTAATCAGTAATCGAGTTGAAGGCCTTAAATTGAGCACCCTCTATTTGAGCGACACGCTCTTTCACCTCATTTAACTGACACACCTTTGCCTGAGTCTCATTGACTGTCTCAATAAACAGCTGTGCTGCTTTAATTGAGCTTGGCAGTCCTTGGATCACGAACGGCTTGATATCTACTTTCTTGTCACGGCCGGCTATCTGCTGCAACTTAACCGCAAATACCAAGCGCTGATTACGTGAGTTGACAACCTCTAGAGCGGAGTAACAGACACCGGGCTGCAACTTACCGTATAAGCCTTTGTCTCGAGAGGCTTGCGAGCTACCCGCTTCCGTGGTGTTTCTAAAGTGCAGTAGGCTTTGATCTGGGATCAAGGTGGTAATAAACGCCGCCATAGTGGTCGACTTACCCGCACCGTTACCACCAGAAAGTGTGGTCACAAGACCATCGATGTCAAAGGTACGCGCGAAGAAGCCGTTCCAGTTAACCATCGTCAGTGATTGATATTTTCCTCTTTCAATCATGCTTGTTCCTCACTCTCAGACTCATCTAGCAGGGTTCCTTGCTGTACTTCTTCTGAAGGTACGGCCTCACCATCTCTAATTAAACGCATTTGTGCTTGCTGAACATCGTCACCAACACGAACATCAGCGCCAAAACGGAACACCGCTTCACTGATACGGAATTTATCACCCTCGCCCATCGGCAGAAGCATCCCAAGACGCTTCAAACGACGCAGTGACGTACGAACCTTGTCGTACAGCTTTTCTTTATCCAGATCGGTACCTGTTGCCTTGTTGGTCACAAACTTCATTAGTGTCTTGTGATCGGCAATAGACAGCAGTTCTTCAAACATCTCTTGATTGCTAAAGATACCCTCTTGAGCCAAGCGCTCAGGGCTTAGGTATAAGAAACACAACACCTTGCCCACCAGCATATCCAATTCAGATAGCACGCTGCGGTTAATCAATGTTGTTGAGCGGGGCCGTAAGTAGAAAAAGCCTTCTGGGGCGCGAACCAGCTCTGTGTTGTAGCGTTGATAGAACAGCATCAGATCCGTTTCGAAGTCGCACAAAAGCGCGTGGTTATCCATATCGTCTTGAGTAATGTGACGACCAGAGCGAAGCAGGCTATCCAATACTGGAAACAGCGGATTTGCAATCGCTCGTACCAGGTTCTCTGGCATATACAGTTCAGAATTTGTTGATGACATTTGCTTGTACCTTTGCACCATATTCGTTAATCGACTGCCAATCTGGTTGAATGGCCGCGTAGTCTTGTTCTGAGTAACCCAAGCGTACTGCTTGGTCGACTACCATTCGGGCCAAATCAAAATGGCTCGCTTGTGGGTGAGTGGCAAGATAGTTGCGCAGTACCTCACCGAGGTCGATTCTCGCTCCCTGGTTTTTATGATTTTTCAGCATACCTTTAACCTGCTCAGCTAACTCATTGGTTACCTGTAGCATCTCTTGGTACTCGACCTCTGGCGGCAGTTCTCCTAACGCTTCATCGTTCTTGAGCACCATAGATTCATCTCTTAGGTCTCGTAGACGCTCAGCATCCGCAAAGGTCAGCAGCCATGCGTTCGCTCCAAAGTCTTGAATAGACTGGCGAAGTCGTTGGCTAAAGGCGCGGTTTTTATCCATATCGATAGCGGTACGAATAAATTTATGTACGTGGCGGTCATACCCAATCCATAGATCAATGGATTGCTGACCCCAACTAATAATTCGGTCAAGTTTTACCTGCAAGCTAAACAATACTGCATCGATATAGTCCAGCTCTTCATTGCCATACACGATTTGTTGCAGGGTCAATAGCTGAGACTGCAACTCATCGCCAGCAGCCTGCAAGGATGATTGCAGCTCGGTAAGGGTATTTGAGGTTGCCGATAGCAAGGTCTCACATTGACTGATGGCCTCGCGCCAATCTTGATTCAATAGCTCTGCTATTTGCGTTTTTACTTGGCCTTGCTCTTCATCCATGACCCTTTGATTAAGGTCAATCTGATCAAAGATCTCAGCTACCGAAAACTTAAGCGTGCCGTAGATATCTCGTCGCCAGCCTTCAGAGCTCGGTTCGTCTTCGGCAATGGTAACTGCATTGGTGAGCTCTTTACCGGCTAAGGTTAGTTGAATGGATAACTTAAGCTTAGAAAATTGGCGATGCCTCAAGTAATACTCAGAAATACCCACGGCCAAAGGAGACAGGCGATAAATGCTGCTGCCTTCTTGTCCTTCGCTGGTAAATCGACTGAGTAGTCGTTGTGCCACCAAACTGTTAATCGCGTTATTGGCTTTGAATGCTGCGTTGCCAGAGCTTTCAGTACCATTAAACTCGCGCTGAACAATGGCAAATGCGTCGTGCAGTTCGCCTTCACCCAGCTCTTCATCAAAACGCTCTTGACTCAACAAGGCGATACCGACCAAAAAGCTTAAGTGTTCGCTGGTTAAATTAAGGGAGAAATCGTGTTGTTTAACCCACCCGACCAACTCATCTACTGTGACTTGGTCGTTTTGTTGCCCTTCTTGGGAGAGTTGACTCATCCAGTTCCCTACTGTTGTTCCTTCTGAACCCATACATGAATGTATCTTCCTAATGAAAGGTAGGGTTCAGTTCTGCATAATTGCTGTTCAAGTTGCATCAGATCTTCTTGACTGTAATCACCCACATACTGAGTAAATCCAATATAGTCATGAAAAGACCGGATCCCAGATTTACCACAAATGCGCAAATCGCACTGTTGTAGCCATTGGTATACGTCTTCTGGTAACAACCCTTTCTGAGGTTGCAACTTAAACCGTTTACGATGGGGCATTCCCTGCAATACATGAGGTATATTGCCGCAAATTACGTTTTTCATCACCAATCCGTGGTGGTTATAAAACATAATCGAAGCCATGCCGCCTGGGGCTACATGGCTCATTAATTTTTGAAGCGCTTGCTTTGGATCTGCTAGCCATTCCATTACCGCATGAAACAGTACTAAATCTACTGGCTGTTCAAGATGTTGATCCAACTCTTGAACCGGCGCATGAATAAACTGATACTGCTCTAGCAAGCCCTTTTGCGCAATATCTTGCTTAGCTAACGAAAGCATTTCGTTAGACACATCACACAAAATAATTTTGTGGCCTTGCTGCGCCAACTTTTGTGACATTTGAGCTAACCCACCTCCCGCATCAAGTACGGTAAGGGGTTTCGAGTCGCCACCAATCTGGGTTATGATTTGCTGCAAATCCTCCCAGACGATAGTCTGACGTATATTGCCTTTGTCCGAGCCATAAATATTTTCGGCAAATTTGTGGGCAATATCGTCGAAATTACGATCTTGTGTCACTTTTAATTGAGGTATGATGTTATTTAAGAGTGTTTCGTATTGTGTCACAAGGACGTCAAGAATAAAGCGCTGTCGTTGATTTGACTCTTCGATCGACTAAAAAAACGACCAAATGCGGGGCATTTATTCCCGTGACACATTTTTTGCCCCACCTAACCTAGGAATTGGTTTATCCCAACATGTTTGAACTGAAAAAAATCATCACTGCTTTTCTTATGCCACTGCCTGCAATGTTGCTGGTTGGCTTCGTAGGATTGGCACTCGTTATGTTTACCCGAAGGCATAAAGCTGGCTGTATTTTCATCTTTATCTCACTGATATCGATCTTTACTATTTCATTCCAACCCGTTTCAACCTCTCTTCTTAAGCCTTTAGAACGAAAATACACCGCCTTTTTACCACCGTCAGAGAGCCTAGATTATGTCATGGTCCTTGGCAGTGGGCATGTGGTTGACGCTGAGATTCCTCCTACCTCAGAATTAAGCCGAACCGCATTGATGCGCCTAAGCGAAGGCATTCGTATTTTGCGTATGTACCCTGGAGCGAAACTCATTTTATCTGGCTATGACGGAGGCTCAGAAATGAGCCAAGCGCGCATGATGGCAACGGTCGCTTTAGCATTGGGCGTGGCAAAATCCGACATCATTCTATTAGAGACCGCCCAAGATACCTGGGAAGAAGCAAGACAAGCTGCTGGGTTTGTGGGTCAAAAGAGCCTAGCCCTTGTGACTTCAGCTAGTCATATGCACAGAGCATTAGGAGAGTTCCATAGCGCCGGCCTTGAGCCGCTGCCTGCACCTACCAATTACTTGGCACAGTCGAATATCAATCAAGCCTGGGTCAAATACACGCCACAGGCTCGATATCTCGAGCAAACTGAGCGCTATTGGCATGAAACCATGGGAATTTGGTGGCAGAAGATACGAGATCTTGTCAGCTCCAACTAACTGATTCATAATTTAAGATACTATTTAACACGATAAGGCTATCTATACAGATAGCCTTTTCATTTGTGTCAAAGAAACGGATTTATCTATGCAAGAACTAAAACAGTTCAACGAACAACGCGCTGAAATCTACTGGTGGTTTTCAAGCCTGTTCTCTAAAGAACTGACAGAAGAAGATTTGAAGGCCTATCAATCTGCCGAAGTACGTGGATTTCTAGGCGGGTTGGCTGAAAATGAAGAACTGGTTAAGTCTGTAGAACGCGTTGTTGACGCGCTCAACCGTCTTCAAGATAGAGAAGATGCTCAGCTCGAACTCGCTGCAGATTTTTGTGACCTATTCTTAACGTCAGACAAGTATGCTGCACTGCCCTACGCCTCTATCTATCTGGATGACAGTAAATTGCTCAATGGCAAGCCTGCTCAAGATATGGCGCAGTTAATGTTGGAGAAAGGCATTGAAGTGGATAAGAACTTCAACGAACCTGCTGACCACCTCGCCTTAGAATTGGATTTCCTTGGTAACCTGATTATTCGCTCCAATGAGCTAGAACAAGAGTCTCACCTTGAACAAGCACTAGCGGAACAAAAGGCGTTAATAGAAGAGCACATCCTTTCTTGGGTACCGCAATTTTCTGAAAACTGCACTCAATATGATGAGTTTGGTTTTTATTCTTCCGTCGCTGAATTGCTCGTTAACTTCTGTGAATTAGATTGCCGCTATCTGGGCAATGAGTAATAGATTCACATTATGGCCATAAATGCATTGTCAGCACTTGCATTTATGGCTAGACTGCCCGGCGCAATCGTTTGCAGTATAGGCTAAGAGTGCTAACCTCTTCCTAACTTTCCATTTTCAATAACCCTCAGTTTTCTTTACAAGGTATAGCATGGCAACCATTAAAGACGTCGCAAAGCTAGCTGGTGTGTCCACTACCACTGTTTCCCACGTGATTAACAAAACTCGTTTTGTTGCAGAAGCAACGCAAGAACGTGTAATGGACGCAGTAAAAGAGCTTAACTATGCACCAAGTGCAGTAGCTCGTAGTCTTAAATGTAACACCACTCGCACCATTGGCATGTTGGTAACTCAGTCGACGAACCCATTCTTTGCAGAAGTGGTCGACGGCGTAGAAAGCTACTGCTATCGCCAAGGCTATACCCTAATCCTATGTAACACTGGTGGGTTATATGAGAAGCAACGTGACTACATTCGCATGCTTGCAGAGAAGCGCGTTGACGGTATTTTAGTCATGTGTTCTGATCTGACTGAAGAATTGCGTGAAATGTTAGATTCTCACCCAGGTATCCCGAAAGTAGTGATGGACTGGGGCCCTGAGTCTTCATCTGCAGACAAGATCATCGATAACTCAGAGGAAGGTGGCTATCTAGCGACTAAATACCTTGTTAAAAATGGTCATAAGCGAATTGCTTGTCTGACAGGTCAAGCTGAGAAACTGGCGTGCATCGAGCGTATTTCCGGTTATAAGCGTGCTCTAAAAGAAGCGAACATCGATTTTGACGAGAAACGTATTTTTGAAGGCAACTTCGAATGCGATACCGCTGTTGAAACTGCTGACAAGCTGTTTGCTATTCCAGAAGAGCAGCGTCCTACTGCTGTGTTCTGTTTTAACGACATTATGGCATTAGGCCTGATCAGTCGCCTACGCCAACATGGTCTGTTGGTTCCTGAAGATATTTCGATCATTGGCTATGACAATATCGACCTTGCAGCCTACTTTGCTCCGCCACTGACTACGGTTCACCAACCTAAGCGTCGTGTGGGCAAGACTGCATTTGAGATCCTTCTTGAGCGAATCAAAGATAAAGAGCACGACCGCCGTGTCTTTGAAATGCACCCAGAGCTGATTGAACGTGCGAGCGTTCGTAATCTTAATGCTGGGTAAGTTGTAAAATATTTGAGAACGGCAGCCCTAGGGCTGCCGTTTTTGTTTACTAGGCTAAACCCTTACCCATAGCAAACGTCACCCTTGATGATTCCAAACGTATCACCCTAGAGCTTCCAACCCCGTCCTCGAGCGCTTCTATCTAGGGTCTACTACCTTTGGAGCTCTTTAGGTTCCCGATAAAAGCACTCGGGAACGACGGTGTGTTTTGGTTGGTGCGTTTATGGTGTAATTTGAGTTCGAACAGTATCAAAACGGAGCGCCCAAGGGCTCCCAACACCGTCACCCTCGATCGCTTCTATCGAGGGTCTACTACCTTTGAAGCTCTTTAGGTTCCCGATAAAAGCACTCGGGAACGACGGTGTGTTTTAGTTGCTTCGCTTATGCTGTAATTTGGGTCCGTTCAGTATCAAAAAGGAACGCCCAAGATCTCCCAAACACGTCACCCTCGAGCGCTCCTATCGAGGGTCTACTACCTCTGAAGCTCTTTAGGTTCCCGATAAAAGCACTCGGGAACGACGCTGTGTTTTGGTTGATTCGTTCATAGTGGAATTTGGGCCCGTTCAGTATCAAAACAGAACGCCCAAGATCTCCCAAAACGCGTCACCCTCGAGCGCTCCTATCGAGGGTCTACTACCTTTAGAGCTCCTTAGGTTCCCGATAAAAGCACTCGGGAACGACGGTGTGTTTTGGTTGATTCGTTCATAGTGGAATTTGGGCCCGTTCAGTATCAAAAAGGAACGCCCAAGATCTCCCAAACACGTCACCCTCGAGCGCTCCTATCGAGGGTCTACTACCTTTGGAGCTCCTTAGGTTCCCGATAAAAGCACTCGGGAACGACGGTGTGTTTTGGTTGGTTCATTTATGCTGTAATTTGAGTTCGAACAGTATCAAAAAGGAGCGCACAAGATCTCCCAAAACGCGTCACCCTCGAGTGCTTCTATCGAGGGTCTATTACCTCTGGAGCTCTCTAGGTTCCCGATAAAAGCACTCGGGAACAACGGTGTGTTTTGGTTGGTTCGTTTATGCAGTAATTTGAGTCAACCCAACATTAAAATAGAGAACACAGTGCCCCAAAACACATCACCCTCGAGCGCTTCTATCGAGGGTCTACTGCCTTTGGAACTCTTTAGGTTCCCGATAAAAGCACTCGGGAACGACGGTGTGTTTTGGTTGCTTCGTTTATGGTGTAATTTGGGTCCGTTCAGTATCAAAACAGACGCCCAAGATCTCCCAACACCGTCACCCTCGAGTGCTTCTATCGATGGTCTACTGTCTTTGTAACTCTCTAGGTTCCCGATAAAAGCACTCGGGAACGACGGTGTGTTTTGGTTATTTCGTTTATGGTGTAATTTGGGTCCGTTCAGTATCAAAACAGAACGCCCAAGATCTCCCAAACCCGTCACCCTCGAGCGCTCCTATCGAGGGTCTATTACCTCTGGAGCTCTTTAGGTTCCCGATAAAGGCACTCGGGAACGACGGGGGAGGTACACTAAAAAACGACGGGAGTGTGACTTAAGAGAGATTGGCGTGTTCACTCGCGAACAACGAGCATGCGCACACGACTTGATACAAGCTTAACCATCTCACCTTAAAATAATTAATTTGAAAGTTTTTTATTGCTTGTCGTGTCTCTATACTTACTCAGGATGATAAGGGCAGAATCATGAATAAGAAATTGATAATCGGGCTAATTTTAGTGGTTGCTATCGTGCTACTCGGTGCGAATTTTGGTCAATATCTAACCCTAGAAAATGCCAAGGCACAGCAACTGGCATTGAATGCTCAGATCGAAGAAAACTTCGTGCTTTCTGCTGCTCTGTATTTTATTGGGTATGTATTCATTACCGCTTTTTCTATTCCTGGTGCTGCGGTGGTTACGCTGTTAGGTGCTGCCCTGTTTGGCTTTTGGAGTAGCTTATTGTTGGTGTCTTTCGCAAGTACCATTGGCGCTACCTTGGCGTTTTTGAGTAGCCGTTACTTACTACGTGATTGGGTTCAAGCGAAGTTTGGCTCTAAGCTAGAGACCATCAACAAAGGGGTCGAAAAAGATGGCGCATTTTATCTCTTCTCTTTGCGTCTTATCCCTGTATTCCCATTCTTCTTGATCAATTTGCTTATGGGACTTACTCCCATTTCTATCGCCAAGTTTTATCTATTCAGCCAGTTAGGCATGCTTGCAGGGACTATGGTGTATCTAAATGCGGGCACACAATTAGCAGAGATAGACAGCTTATCAGGCATCGTATCACCTACTGTATTAGCTTCATTCGCTTTGTTAGGACTGTTCCCGCTGATTGCCAAATGGGTAATGGGCAAAATCCGCCCGCAGAACGGCTCAAGCGCGGCATAACTGAGGGTCACAATGAAACTATTTGTCGCGCAAAATCCCCCACAAGCTCACATACTTTGTGAGCTTTTGCTTAGTCACAACATTCAAGTTGAAGTACGTGGTGAAGGTATGTTTGGCCTGCAGGGAGAGCTTCCAATGGACGATTCTAGCCTGCCCTATCTTTGGCTTATTGACCATCATAAGCAGGAACAAGCTAAAGCGATCATTGCGGAGTTTGAACGTAATGGCAGTCATTTAGCAAATAGCGAATGGCGCTGCGCTGAGTGTGGGGAAACCAACGAGGGTCAGTTTGCTCTGTGTTGGCAATGTGGTAGCAGTTCGAGTTAGCGAGCGTTTATACCAGTCGTACTAAATAACTGGTCATCCTAGCTTGTTAAAATGCTCGATGACTGCGTTAGAATTTTTGATTGTAGAATAACTACTTATCGAAAAATTCTGCCTTGTCCTCGAGAATTTTTCCTACGCTATTTCTGATCACTTACTTAGTGTGATTGGTCTTACTTTATAATGCTTAACAAACTCTATAAATAACTTCACCCGCGCAGGCAATAGATCTCGGTTAAGGTAAACCATGAAGATGGGGCGAACCATTCTCTGCTCTGCTTCTAATATTTGAATGAGATCCTTATTCGCAATATCTTCTGCCACTAGTGCCTGTGGCTGCAGGATAATCCCTGTCCCTAGTTTCGCTAACATTCGTAAGCTGTTGCCATTATTGCAACTGACAGGGGCAGAGCTTAGATTCAGGGGCTTAATGTTGTAATGGTCTGCAAACGAGGAGCTTGTTCCCCAAGGGGAAAAGGCTAGTACCTTGTGCTTGGCTAGATCGTCTAAACATCTTGGTGTTCCATATTCTTCAAGGTATTGGGGAGAGGCGCAAAACACCATTACCTGCTCATCGACTCGCATGCTGATGAATCCGGAATCCGCTAACTGCCCTACTCTAAAATAAAAATCGAACTTATCATCGATAATGTCAGAAAGCTCATCTGACAGAGTGAGCGCAATCTGTATTTCTGGGTAGTGTAGATTGAACTGGTGAATGAGCGGGCATAATTCGTAGGTACCATAGTTGGTAGGCGCACACACCCGAATAAGGCCGTCAGCATCCGTTGATTGGTGGTTAAGCTCCTGCTCAACCGCTGACAGCTCACTCAGAATATTTCGGCAACTCTTTAAGTAAAGTTCACCCGCCTCTGTAAGGGTTTGCTTGCGAGTATTTCGATTGAGTAGCTTTAGTTTAAGCTCTGCCTCTAGCTGGGAAATAGACTTACTCACCATAGCCACTGAGATGCTCAGTCTATCAGCCGCCTTAGTGAAACTGCCTTCGTCACATACACTGATAAAGGTTTCGATAGCCTTAAACTTGTCCATAAGTCCTCTGCAGTGCCTTATTATTAACTGATAGTAAAAAGTCTTTGAATTGTACTGAGCTTACTCTGAATTCGACCCATTGTTAGTCTTATGACTCTTCAATAGCAAAGGTCTTTTATCAATGAGCTCAATATCAACCTACTACATCATATCTGCACTTACGGTTGCAAGCCCCGGAGCAGCCGTAATATTCACGATTACCAACACGTTAAGTAAAGGATATAGGTCAGCCATTCGAGGCTACCTAGGCGTTGCTATTGGCATTTTAATCGTAGGGTTTATTGCTCATGAGTTACTAGTGCGGGTTGGTGAAAAGCTTCCTGGAGGCGTTGCCACCGTGACAGTGTTTGGAGGTTGTTACTTCTTGTGGCTGGCTTTATCGAACCTTAGAAGACAGCCGGTAAAAGAAACGAGAGTGAAAAAATCAGAGACAGAATTGCTGTCCGGGGTATTGATTAGCTTAACCAACCCTAAGGCACTGCTTTTCTTTACCTCAGTCTTTCCCGTTTACATGAAGGGTAGCGTAGAATATCCGCTGCTAATTGGCATATTTGCCATCAATGTGCTGCTCATACATTCGGCTTACACCTATTTCACCTCGCGAGCACAAAAGAAACTGTCCCTAGGCAATCACCACTGGGAAAAAATCACAGTATTACTGTATCTATTCTTATCTGGGTCTTGTTTTATGTATGCTTTCGAAACGCTGAGGTCAACAGGCTAACTGCTAAGCCATCTTGCTGTCGGTGTTAACCATAGATTGGATAAAGGCAATAGACTTCTGATTAAACTCTTGAGGACGCTCCACATTACACACATGGCCGCAGTCCTCTATTTCAACCAATTGGCTGTTTTGATGAACAGACACCATCTCTTTAACCGGCTTAATGAACATGTAGTCCTTATCGCCCATCAAATAAAGTGTAGGGATATCGAGTTCTTTATCTTTGAAATAGCGCATGATCGGGTTAACGTCAGCCGCAAGCTTAAACCAACGTTTAAACTCTTTTTGGCATAACTTTCTTGCTTCACGAACAAACATTAAGCGAGATTCAACCTGACCTTTCTGTGGCATCACGATCCAGGCAAACAGGCTGTACAGCCACATATAAGGGATGATGTTCTTAAACAAGCCCCCTAGCTTTACCAAAATCTGTGAACGAGTATCAAAGCGTGTTACCGCGCCACCCAGCACCATAGACTTAACGCGCTCTGACGCCATCTCGGCCAAGGTACGCACAATAATGGTCCCTAGCGACATACCAACAAAGTGTGCAGACTTAATCTTCAAATGATCCAAGACATTCACAATGTCTTTAGTCACAGTCTCGAAGGTGTAGCGCTTGCTAATGATGTCTTGAAATAGGGTATTGGATTTGCCATGACCACGAAGGTCAATAAGCAGAATGTTGAAGTGCTCTTTGTAGGCTTTGATTTGCTTAAACCAAATAGAAGAACTGCCACCTGCGCCATGCACAAACACCACCCATTCCTTAGACTCAGGATGGTGGTACGTTTTATGGAATAAGAGTGGGTTAGTTTCAGCTATTGCAGTCATTAATCACTTTGTAAATAAAGCCTATAGTGGCTCGATAGTATCATAATCAGACGCGACACAGACGCATCAGCCGATGCAATTTGTAACAAACGGTGATCTGCTGCACAAGTTAAGGCTAATCATTGCGTTGGAAAAAGAGCGTTAGCGTGCCGAACTCAATACCGAATTTCCTGATGGAAGTTAAATTAAACAGATGCTTCTCATCTTGACGGTAAAGCCAATCATCGAACCCCACCACAACCGTTGAATCGCCGCGAGGTAGCTCAAAGTCATAAGTCCAGCGAAGCGCGTTGCCCACCTCTTCACCGCTAGCGACCCCTATGATGTCGTCAGCCCTGCCTTCATAGGTCCCATCCTCTAACCGAGTAATGACCCACACCCGAGTCGATTCTTCGCCATCGTCAAACACAAAATCTTCGTTAAGAGTTAACACGTTGCCATCAACGCTTCCGCTCAAATCAACTTCAAAACGACGAGTTTGCTTGCCACTGCGGTCTTGCACCATTCCCCAAGCAGTAACGCTTCCTTCAAAATAACCAAACAGATCGAATTTAGGGCCATCCTGCTGGTAATCACTTAGATCAGCACTGCACCCCATGATATGAAGAACACCTATGAGTGCTAAAAACGCTTTAATCTTTCGAGAGATCATCGTTGATTCATCCCTATCAGTTGCTGGCGATGCTTAGGATATTCGGTATTTGGAGATAGCCAGATAGCAAGAAAGGCATCATTCAAAGCCTCATCAGTAATAGTGCCGCGAAGCTGAGTTGAACCGTCTTGCGTAATGTACAAAAACGAACCTGTTTGACCGTCTGTGATATAAACCAGTTGCTCTCCTGTAGCCACATCCGTATAGATCGCATCTAGCCTCTGGGTCCATTGCTCAGACTCCGTTGGAGAATAACCAAGATGAAGCCATTGTTTCTTCGTTTCTTTGAGAAGATGCTTTTTAGAAATATTTCGCTCGTAGGTTATGGCCAATGCAACAGGGTGAGGCGTAATGTCATTGTCTACGGTATAAACACCGTCTGGTGCACGAAGCTCCGAGGTATACACATCAAAGAACATGAAGTTAAGGTCAGCTGAACCCACAGTTGGCCAATGAGTCCATCTATCGACTACGTCAACGTTGTTAGAGCTGTCTTGTACCTCTGAGGCTACTGCTCCAAATGACGATAAACTGGCCAGTAACAAGGCTTTAAGTGTGATGAGTCTCATGATGGTTATGTCCCTTTCCTCGTTTGTCCAACGCTTTAAGGGAGTAGATGATCAGTGCAAAAATTAGGAACCATTCTACGGTCAGAACAACAAAAGTCAGTCCGTCAGAATATGGCCATTGCACCGCACCTAGTTTCAGCCCTGCAAAATAACTGCCGGCTGCTCCAAGCGCTCCTACCATACTTACGATAGGGAGAGGAAAACGGGTCAAAACTGTTTTCATTTGGTAGGCATACCATATAAAAATCACCCACAACAACACCAGCCAGGCTGGTATCCATGGCTGTGGAAACAGGAACAAGCCAATAAGGCCATGAAAGGTATCCAAGACGATGCCGGTAATAACAAACGCTGATAACCAAGCAAGGTTGATCTCTTGTTTCTTGATTGAATAAACAAGCGTTGCCCCCACAGAGAGGAGCAATAGAAAAAAGGTGTTTTCTCTGCCAATGACGGCAAGGAACCACAGGCTTTGAAACCATATGGATTTAATCAGCAGCCCCTTATCCATCATCAATTACTTTGGATTGCGAAATGTTAAGTGGACGGTACTGATGCGTTGAGCAAGAAAGCCGCCCTCACAGTAGCATAGGTAGTAGCGCCACATACGCATGAAGCGTTCATCATAACCAAAGGTCTCTAACTCTTTTTCAGAGAGGTTAAAGCGATGCAGCCACTCGCGAAGGGTCTTGGCATAATCCATCCCTATGTCATGCAGATCGTGCAAAATAAGCTGGCTATGTTCGGTGGTTTGTTGCAATAAGTGTGTGACAGAAGGAAGGAAGCCCCCAGGGAAGATGTATTTTTGGATAAAATCAACGCCCTTGCTGTACGATTCAAAACGTTGATCGGCAATCGTAATAGCCTGAATCGCCATAAGACCACCAGGTTTAAGAAGACTCTGGCACTTTTCGATGTAAGAAGGTAAAAACTCTTGCCCCACCGCTTCTATCATCTCAATGGACACGAGTTTATCGAACTGGCCCTCAAGGTCTCTGTAATCCTGCTTCAAAAGAGTAACTTGATCAGAAAGTCCTTGCTCCTGCACTTTTTGTGCTGCGTAGGCAAACTGTTCTTCTGAAATGGTAGTAGTAGTGACATGACAGCCATAGGCTTTGGCCATGTATATTGCCATGCCGCCCCAACCTGTACCAATTTCAATGACCGAATCACCCGGCTGCAACCTCAGTTGCTGACAAAGCCGGTCCATCTTATTGATTTGAGCTTGCTCTAAGGTGTCTGAACTATTGTTGTAAACCGCTGCAGAGTAGAGCATGTTACTGTCAAGAAAACGAGTGTATAGCTCATTACCCAAGTCGTAATGTGCTCCAATATTTTTTTTTGAATTACTGAGGGTATTTCTGTTTAGCCAGTGACCCACCTTGTACGCCGCTCTTTTGATGAGGCTTTGCTTACTGTTCATATTATCAAGAGAATTGAGGTTCAATGCCATCAACTTCATCACTGCGGTCAGGTCGCTACTGTCCCACCAGCCATCCATATACGCTTCTGCCGCAGCAATGCTGCCACCACTTAGCATTCGAGAATAAAAGTCTGGATGGGATATTTCTATAGAGGCATGAAAACTCTCAGTTGCACAGCCAAACTCTAAAGACTCTGAAACCGATTGCGATTCGAAGCGTTCGATGATGGTTAGCCTGCCATGTTGCAGTTTTTGCAGATGGTTAAGAAGAAGCGCGCGAGCGGAACGCTGTAGAGGCGAAAGTTCCTTTCCAATAACCAGAGATTGTGAATCGTACATTGTGAAAAGCCTCCTGCTTTCTCATTATTTATTCTTTGCTGGATGCGGGTAGATGGGTACTTTCTTAATCCACAACTTCAATGCGTGCCAGTAAATGCCTGTGAGTACTTTTACTGTCAAAATCGGGGTACAGATCAACTGTTTAAGAAGATTTCTACTATTAAAGGCTCTCGCCTTCATTGACAGAGTAGCGTCAAACTCTTTGTTCTCTCTATGGCACTCTAGATGAACCATCAGCTTTTCTGACAGAGGTTTGAGTCGCCACACATATTGCTGCTCTACAGGATTAAAAGGCGATACATGAAACGCCTTATCATGTTTCCAGTTTTCTCCATTTTCTCCCTCAAAGGCATCAATGGCATAGTAGTGTCGCTCGTTCCATGGCGTGTTACTCACCTCAGCCAACAGCATCTGCCACTGCCCTTTACTATCATAAACATAGTAGAAATTGACGGGACTGAAGTAGAGGCCTAGATAACGAAGGTGGACAACGGCGACGACTTTACCGCTAAAGCGTTTTCCTGTTAGCTCAAATACTTTATCTTGAACGGCTGATTTTAGGCATCCTTCTCCCACGTAATCGCTACGATTAAAACGAGCCCAGTGCCACCATTTTTCGCCAAAACCCCATACCGATTTTTTCAGTGATTGGAATTCATCGACATCGATGCTAGGCATAAACAGTGGGTAGTTAAGGGCATGTTCTGTGGGAGAGAAACGTCTGTGCCTCACCGTGCCCACTAAGATTGCGCTATTCATGCTGCGCCTTTCTCTTGCGCATTTTCTTGCAACGCTTCAATACCTTTCACTACCTGCAATGCACTATGCACGCCATCTTCATGGAAGCCATTTCGCCAATATGCGCCGCAGAACCACGTAGAATTATTGCCTTGAAGCTCATCGCTGCGCCCCTGCGCGGCAATTGATTCCCGAGTAAATACTGGGTGGTGATAGATGAAGCTGCGTAGAACTTTATTCTCATCAATATTCGGGCTGTTATTCAGAGATACGCAGAATGTGTGCTCTGACTGAATGTGCTGCAAGATATTCATATCATAGGTCAGGGTCGGTAATCGGTTCTCTTGATCTTGGTCACCAGACAAATAATAGTTCCACGAAGCCCAAGCTTTACTTCGTTTCGGTAGTAGGTTGGTATCAGTATGCAAAACCACTTCATTGGCTTGATAACGCATCTCCCCCAGCACATCAGTCTCTAGCTGTGTTTGCTCCTCTCCAAGGATCTTCAGAGCCTGATCGCTGTGGCAAGCAAAGATCACCTGATCAAATTGCAACCATTCACCGTTCACCAACAATCGAACACCCACCGGTGTTCTTTGCACTTTTTCGACAGGCGAATTGAGCAAAATCTTATCTGAAAACCCTTGAGTTAACGGTTCAATATAGGCTCTTGAGCCCCCGTCTATCACGTACCATTGCGGTCTATTTTTGATGTCAAGCAGGCCGTGGTTGAGGAAAAATCGCAGGAAGAAAGAAAGAGGAAATAGGCGCATGTCTGCAAGGGTGGATGACCAAATTGCCGCGCCCATTGGCAAGATATAGTTTTCACTGAAATAGTCACTAAAATCATGTTCTTCAAGAAAAGAGCCGAGAGTTTGCTCTTCTGGTGAATCATCACCCGCTAAGGACTTTGCAAGTTTATTAAAGCGAAGGATCTCAGCAATAAACGAGTAAAACTTGGGATTAAACCAGTTTCGCTTTTGAGCAAACAGTGTAGATAAAGCATGACCGTTGTATTCCAGCCCATTGCCGTCGTTGCGTACGCTAAAACTCATCTCTGTTGGGTTTCCACGTACGCCTATTTCATTCATCATCTCGATGAAATTAGGGTAGGTACGGTCATTGTAAACGATGAAGCCGGTGTCAACAGTGTAGGGCTTTCCTTCAACCTCAACGTCCACCGTCGCCGTATGGCCACCAATGTAGTCATTCGCTTCAAATAAGGTTAGGTCGTGGTTTTTATGTAGGCGGTATCCACAAGTGAGTCCGGATATCCCTGTGCCTATGATCGCTATCTTCATTACTGTTTGTCCTTAATCAGTTTCTTGGCAAGATGATGCTGTACTGAATACGGCAAGCTTCCCAAAATCCTCAATATCCATGTAAAACGCTTAGGAAAATAGATGTTGGTTTTACCCGACTCTATGCCTTCTCGTATCGCCTTTGCCGCCTCGTCTACTTCAATCATCATCGGCATTGGAAAATCGTTTTTATCGGTTAGTGGGGTTTTCACAAAGCCCGGAAAAACCGTGCTTACCTTGATGCCTTTGGGCGCAAGGTCAACCCCGAGTGTACGAGACAAGTAGCTCACCGCCGCTTTTGACGCACCGTAGGCTTCGGCGCGAGGTAGTGCCATCTCGCTAGCGATAGAGCCCACAATCACTAAATGATGCCCTGTAGCAAAATGATGCTGGGCGCCTTCGATGGCATTGGCCAGTCCGACGACATTTATCGTGAATACGCGCTTTATTAGGGCTGCATCCATTGCCCCATCGTCAATGTATTCGCAGTCTCCAGCATTGAGAACCCAAGTATGTGGAACAGGATCCAAATCGTGAAGGGCTTTCTTGCACGAACTAAGGTCGGTAAGATCAAATTGAAGTGGTTTTACGTGACTGCCTAGAGAGGAGAGCTCCTGCAGTTTTTCAGCGTTTCGTCCGCAGACATAAACCGTCTGCCCGGATTGCGCATAATCTATGGCAAGCTGCTGCCCTATCCCAGAGGTGGCTCCGGTAATCAAGATTGGGTTCATGATTGCCCCAACCTTTTCTTGATGGTCTTAATCACTGAACCCAGCACAGGAAGGTTCTCATAGAGCATCTCTCCCATATCAAAATAATCACGATGATGTATCACCTTGCCATCGCGAAACTCTAGGTGACTAATTCCTTGTACTGAGACCTCACTGCCTCCCTTTAGTTTTGGGTGGCGCAAACGCATAGTCCAAATGATGAAACCCGCATCGCCCGCTTGATGCTTACTCAGAATATCGAAACGGCAATCAATCACGTTCTGATACAAGTTATCAAAATACGACGAGAGCTCATCCCAGCCATTTAATTTATGAGCGGAGTCCTCAAAAATCACGTCTTGATGATAGATTCGAGTAAGGCTGTGAAGAGTGTCTTTACTCAGGCTTTGATATACATCTGCAACAGTATCAATGTTCATCGTCCATTTCCTAATGGCTATGACAGAGCATCCCTCCCCGTCTGGTTTATTCAACCTTTTTGACCTTATAGTTACTGGGTCTAGTTAAAGGTAGTGTATTTTTCAAAAACTTACCTTAACTACGTGTTTTACAAAGCAATAGATCAAAAAAAAGCTTGGTTTTTACACCAAGCTTTTTAATCAATATTCTTGCTAACAAATTAGAATTGCTGAGTGTTTCTCAACGCTTCAATTCGCTTGTCTAATGGGGGATGGGACATAAGCAACTCTGTTAGAGAGCTTTTACCGTTAATACCAAAGGCCATCATTGAGCCCTCAAGCTGAGGTTCATGGCTTGTTTTAAGACGCTCAAGAGCGGCGATCATCTTATGCTTACCCACTAAGTGCGCTGCACCTGCATCCGCATGAAACTCACGCTTACGGCTATACCACATGGTAATGAAGCTTGCCAAGAAACCAAACACTAACTCCAAAACCATAGACACACCGAAGTACACCATCATGTTAGTGCCACCTTCTCCCTCATCGTTGTTGTTATTGGCAACCATGTTGGCAATAAAGCGAGATAGGAAGATAACAAAGGTATTCACCACACCTTGCATTAGCGTCATAGTGACCATGTCACCGTTAGCAATATGGCTTACTTCATGCGCCAGTACCGCTTCAGCTTCGTCTTGAGTCATGCTATTTAGCAGTCCCGTAGACACCGCAACTAATGAATCGTCACGCTTAGCACCGGTTGCAAATGCATTAATGTCTGCAGAATCATAGACGGCTACGGTAGGCATACCGATACCTGCCTGCTGTGCTTGACGAGAAACTGTCTCCAATAGCCAGTGTTCTGTTTGGTTGCGTGGGCTTTCTATCACCTGTCCACCCACCGAACGCAGCGCCATGCTCTTTGACATCATCAATGAAATGAAAGAGCCACCAAAACCAAAGACTGCGGCCAACACTAGTAGACCAGAAAGGCTACCGGATTGTATGCCAGTAAAAGCATAAACAAGGTTCAACACCACACTCAATACTGCAATTACAGCAAGGTTGGTCAGTAAAAATAACGCTACGCGCTTCATTCATTTTCTCCAAAGTAAGAAGCTAGAACTATGTAATTATGGTTCCAATTCAAGACAGTAGACAAAGAAAGAGTATCTTTGTTCCCAGAGGGGTATCTCGATTAGATTTGCAAGTTTCTGCTACCACATTCTATATATGTGGACGCGAAGCGAAAACTCAATAGCAGTAACAATTTGCTACAAAATGAGAGTTCTGATCGCAATTGACGATTTTTTTAGCAAAGTGTCTTGCGTTAAATCAATGAATGGGTATAAATGTTAGCCAAGATATTTATTTTTTAACCAAGCATTAACAAAAAAGGAGTGAGTTATGGCTGATGGTACTAATCATGAAATGGCGTTGGACATACTTCGTTGTCACCTTGGAATGAGCAAAGAAGAAGCCCTCGAAGAGTTAGGCATTTCCGATGCTGAATCTGTAGAGCAACAAGTGCTAAACGCGCAATCGAAACTAGCTCGCGACACTAAATAGCTGAATATGAATAGAAAAAACGCCCTCTTTTTAAGAGGGCGTTTTGTTATTCAATTATCACAAATGCATTTATATGATCGAATCAAGATTGATGTATTTGCTGAGATCTTTTTTCTTAACCCCACGCATGTACGGAATTTCACCAATCTTAGGCGCGCCAATCTGCGACTCTAAGAACGTAATAATGTCGCGGTAGTGCTCTTCACATGGGTTTACTCTGTTGGCCACCCAGCCCACAACCTCTAGGCCATCATTTTTGATTGCTTCTGCAGTCAAAATAGCATGACTTAAACAGCCTAGCTTCACGCCTACTACTAAGATTACAGGTAGCTTCTCATCTGCAACCCATTCAGATAGATAACCATCATCTGTAATAGGCACTCGCCAACCACCAGCACCCTCAACCAATACAAAATCGGCATTTTCCTGATGCTGATGCAGTTTTTCAGAAAGGGGCGCTGTGTCGATTGGTTTATCATCGATTTTCGCTGCTATATGTGGAGATGCAGGTGTCATTAACGCGACTGGATTCACTTCATCGTAAGCAAGCTCAATACTAGCCGCCGCTTGTAGATACAAGGCATCAGAATTGCGAGCACCCTCAGCGGTCATCTCACAGCCTGCAGCAACGGGCTTAAAGCCGATCGTCGACAGCCCTCTTGCATTAAATGCTTGTAACAAAGCTCGTGAAACAACCGTTTTTCCTACATCAGTGTCCGTTCCAGCAATGAAAATTGTCTTGTTCATTTCTTTATTAGCCCTAGGCAAACTTGGTAAGTTGCCGGTAATTTGAGATTGCTCTGAAATAATTGTTGATAGACCTGCTCTAGCTTAACCAATGAACTTTTTTTGGTTAATCCTTGTGAGCGTCCACCTATTTGAGTCGCACCTATGCCTTTTAGATCTTTCATTAGCTCAAAGGCACTATGGTACCAATAGGTCATTTTTGCCAAGTCTACTTGAGAGCCATCACACTTCGATTGAGCCAACGCAATTTTTATAGCCTTTTCAGACACGAACTGCTTCACATGTTGATACTGATCAACATAGCTCCACGCCTGTTTTAGTTCATCCAACGATCCCTCAGCCAATGTGGAGAACAAGACATGCCCTCCCACTTTACATACACGTGTTGATTCTCGGATAGGAACACTCAAATCCTCACACCACTGCAAAGCTAAACTCGAGACAACATAATCAAAGCTATCATCAGCAAAGGGAAGAGCTTCAGCATCACCTAAATAATAGTTAGCCTGCTTTCCACAACGTAGTCTGGCCTGATCTAACATTTTGTCCGATAGATCTAACGCCACAACCTCAGCCCCTCGCCGCAGTAGTTTTTCTGTGAGATAACCTGTACCGCAGCCTACATCCAGAATCTGTTTACCTATCAGGCTTGCCGGCAGTCTTTCGAGTAACTTCTCTACTACGTCTCTTTGAAATCGTGCGTGCTGGTCATAGTTGGAAGCTGCACGACCAAATGCGCTGGCAATGGCCTGTTTTTCTGGCGTAGCAATCAACACTCCATTTGATCCCATGACTAACAACCCTCCTTGGGATACTGACATTCAAACTGCTTTAGCGATTGAGCAAGATGGCTGATCTCTTCAAGTTGATGATTGGCCGATAATGTCACTCGAATTCTAGCCTTCCCTCTAGATACAGTGGGCGGTCTAATTGCCGTCGCCCAAAGCCCTTGCTGGCGCAAGTGACTTGCCATCGACATGGCTCGGTCTGCAGAGCCTGCTAAGTAGGGTTTGATTGGCGTTTGTGTCTCTATAAAACCCGGCAATTCCCCAAGCAGGCTCGAGTAGGCATGTTGTAACTCAGATAATTGATCACGACGCCATTGCTGAGTGCGAGTAATCTGAATTGCTTTGGTCACTGTAACGGCCTGTGCCGGTGGCATCGCCGTTGAATACACAAAGTGACGAGCATACTGACGTAGATATTCGGCTATGGATGAGCTGCACAAGATCGCTGCGCCTTGCACGCCTAGAGCCTTGCCAAAGGTCACCACCAGCAATTGAGGCTTTATCGAAGACTCTGCGCAGCTGCCTTTGCCTTCCTGCCCTAAAACCCCTATGCCATGCGCATCGTCAACCATCAGCCAGCAGTTTTGTTTTTGGCTCTGGATTTGAATATCAACCAGTGGGGCTTTATCCCCATCCATACTAAACACCCCTTCAGTGACCACTAAACCTGAGCCATTGCGCTCAATCAGCTCACTCAATCGCTGAGTACTGTTATGAGGGAACCGGTATTGGTGCGCGGGGCTTAGCATGCCAGCCTCAATCAGTGATGCGTGATTAAGTTTGTCTTGGTATAAGCAATCACCCTTTTCAAGCAGAGCAAAAAGAGCGGCTTGATTGGCACTAAACCCTGAACTAAACAATACCGCCTGTTCATATCCAAGCCAGTCACATAAGGCGTCTTGCAGTTGCTGATGAGCGTGCGAAAACCCTGTCACCATAGGTGAGGCGGCGCTGCCTACACCATGACGATCCACCGCTGTTTTCCACGCCTCTTTCAATGTGTTGTCATTGGCAAGCCCTAGGTAATCATTACTAGAAAAATTAACGAAGCCTTGCTCAGCTATTTTAACCTGCGCTTTATTTCCGCCATGAACAGGGGTTAGGGTTCTAAGTAGCCCTTGTTCAGTTCTTTGTTGCAGTGCACTTGTGATGCGCGATTCAAACAGTGGCATCGTAGAACAGGTCATCTTTTGTTGGTCTTGCAGCCACTCTTTCATTGACCTGTTCGAGCAGTTCATGCTCTTGGATCTGATCAGGTTTCTGGCTGGTTGCTAGGGTATTGATACCCAACTTTTTAAATAGCTGCATATCGCTGTCTTCATCTGGATTAGGTGTTGTCAGGAGCTTGCAACCATAGAAAATGGAGTTAGCGCCAGCCATAAAACACAGTGCCTGCATTTGCTCGTTCATATTCTCTCGACCTGCAGACAAACGCACAGCCGATTCAGGCATCATTATGCGAGCAATGGCAATCAGTTTGATGAACTCAAATGGGTCGACATCGTCAACATCTTGCAGTGGTGTCCCCTTTACTTTCACCAGCATATTAATGGGAACGCTCTCAGGATGAACCGGCAAGTTCGCTAATTCAGCCAATAGACCCGCGCGATCTGCGGTGCCCTCGCCCATGCCAATAATCCCTCCAGAACAGATTTTCATTCCGGCTTCGCGCACATGCGACAAGGTATTTAAGCGGTCTTGGTAGGTTCTGGTGGTGATGATGTTGCCATAATATTCTGGCGAGGTGTCTAGGTTGTGGTTGTAATAATCAAGCCCTGCTGTAGAGAGCTCTGATGCTTGCTCAGGTGTTAACATACCTAAGGTCATGCAGGTTTCTAAACCTAAAGACTTCACACCCTTAATCATATCTGTCAGCAAAGGCATATCGCGCGCTTTAGGGTTCTTCCAAGCGGCGCCCATACAAAAGCGAGTAGATCCTGAGTTTTTCGCCTTCTCTGCAGCTTCTAATACTCGCTCGACTTCCATCAAGCGCTCTTTATCCACATCAGTACGGTAATGGGCACTTTGTGGGCAGTATTTACAATCCTCGGGACAAGCCCCTGTTTTTATGGAAAGCAATGTACTGACTTGAACATAGTTATGTTGCTGGTGCTGACGGTGAACGGTCTGTGCTTGATACAACAGATCCATAAACGGGAGATTAAGTAGTGTCTGGACCTCTTCAACTGTCCAATTATGACGAACTTCCACGCTGTTATCCTTTTCTAAATTCATTGTATAAACGGCATTATTTTTAATGCTCTGTTGCTTGGCTAGTCTAACCTGAAGCGATACACTGTCAACACGGTGAGAATAACTTTGTTTACTAACGAACACTAATTGTACAAATTGAGCTCTTTTATGGATTTAAGCTTCGACAAACAACACCTTTGGCACCCATACACCTCAACTCTGAGGCCCCTCACCTGTTACCCTGTGTCGTCGGCATCCGGTGTTAGATTGCGATTAGAAGATGGCACCGAGCTTATTGACGGCATGTCTTCGTGGTGGTCTGCAATACACGGCTACACACACCCAAAGCTAAACGCAGCGGCTCACCAGCAAATTGACACTATGTCCCATGTCATGTTTGGAGGCATTACCCATGAGCCCGCCATTGAGTTGGGGAAAAAGCTACTCGATCTTGCACCCAAAAATCTTCAGCACATCTTTCTTGCTGATTCAGGTTCGGTGGCAGTGGAAGTGAGCCTCAAGATGGCACTGCAGTACTGGCATACCTTAGGAGAGCGTCGCCCCAAGTTTCTCACCTTACGAGACGGTTATCATGGTGATACCTTCGCTGCGATGTCGGTGACCGATCCTGACAACTCAATGCATTCACTCTACAAAGGCTTTCTACCTGAGCACATCTTTGTAAATTCCCCTCAATGTGGCTTCTTTGATGATTGGGATGAAGCTGATATAGCGCCAATGCTCGATGCCCTTGAGATTCATCATCGCGACATAGCTGCCATCATTTTAGAGCCCATAGTCCAAGGCGCAGGTGGAATGCGTCTTTATCATCCAAGCTACTTAAAGCGCGTGCGAGAGTTGTGTGACCACTACGGCATCTTGCTTATTGCCGATGAAATTGCCACTGGATTCGGGCGAACAGGAAAGATGTTTGCGGTAGAGCATGCTGGCATAGAACCGGACATTCTATGTGTAGGTAAGGCCTTGACCGGGGGCTATATGACCCTCTCAGCAACCCTTGCGACACCCAAGGTTGCTCACACTGTCTGCGGGGGAGAGGCTGGGTGCTTTATGCATGGGCCTACCTTTATGGGGAATCCACTCGCCTGTGCGGTAGGATCGGCCAGTTTAGAAATACTGCAATCAGGTCTTTGGGAGCAGCAAGTGGCTTCCATAGAACAACAGTTTTCGCAATCACTGCGTACGTTATCTCACTATGATCTTGTAAAGGAGACGCGTTACCTAGGTGCTATTGGTGTAATAGAGACACACAAGCCGGTAAATATGGAAAAGATACAAGCACACTTTGTTAAACAGGGAGTATGGATACGCCCTTTTGGGAGGCTGATTTATATTATGCCGCCCTACATTATCAAGCAGGATGAGTTGCAGAGGTTGATAGAGGCTATTGAAAGCGCGGTGCAAGATGAGGGGCTGTTTTTGTAGCTAACCTAAGGGTTGTCGTCCTGGAAGTTGCAGAGCAACTGTCCAGGATCTTAGTTGTTACCTAAGCTAGAATTGTGCGCCCTAAGGCCCTGACTTTCGCCGGGATGACATTTCTCTAATGCTCTTAATCGTCACCTAGAGCTCTATAGATCTTACCGACAATTGCCTCTGAAATCATGATGGCAAACACCACACCGAAGAAGGCAACGATGCCGTTGTATGGGCCACTGAATAACACTGAATCCCCGAACACAAAGTCTATGGCGGCAAGCATCACGAACTTTGAGCCCACCAAGATAATGTAGGTGGTGATACCACGATATACCTTAGGTGCAGTGCCCGGCTTAGACTTAAAGTAATTCGCTAACTTATGCTCTAAACCAATGGATAGCTTCAGTAGTAACTGCAGCAAAATAGCCGCACCTAGTGAGACAATAAATGAGGAAATACTGACGTACTGCCAGAACTCATCGAGTAAGTTAAGTACGGTCAAATCGACCAAAATCGCTAAGGTATAACCGACAAATAGTTTTTGGGGAGTGCTAAAATACTCCAAGCCTTGTTTTTTCTCTTCCATAAGAACCTCCTACAAAACAAAGATTTACAATCCATTAACACATATTCAAAGTAATTAATCCAATACTATTTGCTTAATAGAGAATTCCATTTTCATTAGGCATAAAAAAACCGGCTAACAAGTAGCCGGCTATTCATACAATCAGTAATTAACCAATGTGCGTTTGACCACCCATGTATGGCTGAAGTGCAGCAGGGATCTCAATGCGACCATCTGCTTGTTGGTAGTTCTCTAGGATCGCTACCATGGTACGACCGACTGCTAGGCCCGAGCCATTAAGTGTGTGTAGAAGCTCTGGCTTCTTCTCACCCTTACGACGGAAACGGGCTTGCATGCGACGTGCTTGGAAATCAGCAGTATTCGAGCAAGAAGAGATTTCACGGTACGTTTTTTGTGCTGGAACCCAGACTTCTAGGTCATAAGTCTTGCGAGCGCCGAAGCCCATATCGCCAGTACAAAGAACCACTTTACGATAAGGAAGCTCTAGTAACTGAAGCACCTTCTCAGCGTGCCCTGTTAGTTCTTCCAAAGCATTCATTGAATCTTCTGGACGCGTGATCTGAACAAGCTCAACCTTGTCGAACTGGTGCATACGGATCAAGCCACGAGTATCACGACCGTAAGAACCTGCTTCAGAACGGAAGCATGGAGTATGAGCGGTCATCTTGATTGGCAGGTCGGCTTCATCAACAATGGTATCACGAACCATGTTGGTCACTGGAACCTCAGCAGTTGGAATAAGGGAAAGCTTACGAGGCTCTTCGTCATTCACTTTTTCTGTTAGTGGCTCAGTGTGGAATAGGTCTTCACCAAATTTTGGTAACTGACCTGTGCCAAATAGGCTTTCTGAGTTCACGAGGTATGGCACATACATTTCTGTGTACCCGTGCTCATCGGTGTGCAAATTCAGCATGAACTGCGCAATAGCGCGATGAAGACGAGCAAATTGGCCCTTCATCACGATGAAGCGTGCACCCGTGATCTTAGTTGCGCTAGCAAAGTCTAGTCCACCAGCCATCTCACCAAGATCGACGTGATCTTTTACTTCAAAATCGTACTCTTTTGGCGTGCCCCAACGAGAAATTTCTACGTTCTCGTTTTCGTCTTTACCGTTTGGTACAGAATCATCTGGAAGGTTAGGTACAGACAGAGTGATATCTTCTAGCTGAGCTTGAACTTCTGCTAGTTCGACTTTCTTCGCATCTAGGTCAGAACCAAGAGTACCGATCTGTTTCTTGATCTCTTCAGCGCCCTCTTTATCGCCAGCTGCCATTTTTTGGCCAATTTGCTTGGAGATAGAGTTACGTGAGGATTGCAAGTTTTCAACATCAACCTGAATAGCTTTACGCTTTTCTTCTAGTTGGCGAATGGTATCAACGTCTAAGGTAAAGCCTCGACGCGCTAGTTTTGCTGCTGTTTCGTCCAGCTCTGTACGAAATAATTTAGAATCTAGCATTGCTAATCCTGCGTGTAGTTAACGATAACTCTCAAGGAGCTAAAAGGGTAAAATTTCAATCGAACAAAGATATCTAAAAAACACTACTTTTTGTAGCGCTTTCGTGTGCTTTTTTCGTCTAAAGAATGGAGATAGTTCAGCTTTTCAGCAATTTTTGTTTCTAGGCCACGATTTTCCGGGAAATAGTAGCGAGTCTCGCGCATTTCTGCAGGGAAGTAGCATTCTCCTGCCGCATAAGCGCCGAGTTCATCATGGGCATAACGATACTCCTCACCATAGCCTAATTCTTGCATCAACTTAGTCGGTGCATTACGAAGGTGGTGTGGCACTTCAAGCTCTGATGTATCATCGGCATCTTGTAGCGCTTGTTTCCAGGCTTTATAAACGGCGTTACTCTTTGGCGCGCACGCTAAATAGACTACTGCTTGCGCCAGAGCCCTTTCGCCTTCGGCAGGACCTATGCGTGTAAAACAATCCCACGCACTAATTGCCACTTGCATCGCACGCGGATCAGCGTTGCCAATATCCTCAGATGCGATGGCTAGTAGACGACGGGCAATATACAAAGGGTCGCAACCCGCCTTGATCATGCGAGCACTCCAATACAGGGCCCCATCAGGGTTTGAGCCTCGAATTGATTTATGCACTGCAGAAATCAGGTCATACCAAATATCGCCCTTGTTATCGAAGCGCGCCACCTTAGAGCCTGCCACCTGTGCAAGGAGTTCAAGGTCTATCTGCTTAACTCCGTTGTTCTCCGGAGCCATATCAAACAATAACTCTAGGTAATTTAGCGCCATCCGCGCATCACCGCTGACAAGCTCAGCTAAGCGCTGATCGCTCTCGCCGATAAACTCAGCCTTAAGCTTACCTAAGCCGCGCTCATCATCATTTAAGGCCTGCTGAATCACTTGCTCGATATCTTGCGTATCAAGAGAGGCAAGCTTATACACTCGCGCTCGCGATAGTAGTGCGTTATTTAGCTCAAAAGAGGGGTTCTCAGTGGTTGCCCCGATAAAGGTGACCGTGCCATCTTCAATATGTGGCAAAAAGGCGTCTTGCTGGCTCTTGTTGAAGCGATGCACCTCATCGACAAACAAGATAGTGCGATGTCCCGCCATCTTATTGTCACGAGCCTTCTCGATAGCGGCTCGAATGTCTTTCACCCCAGAAGTCACGGCAGACACGCGCTCTACCCTAGCATCGGCATAGCTTGCCGCTACCTCTGCTAATGTGGTTTTGCCTGTGCCGGGTGGGCCCCATAGGATCATGGAGTGCAGCTGTCCTGCCTGCAAGGCTCGATATAAGGGCTTACCCGGGCCTAAGACATGTTGTTGACCTATGTATTCCTCAAGGGTTCTTGGGCGCATACGCGCAGCAAGGGGACGAAAATCCTCCCCCGTTGAGAAATCAAATTGCATATTGCTCATGATATAGGTTTAGTTACGCTGGTCGTCAACTTCAACCCCATTTGGGATTTCGAATACAAAGCGCGACTTAGCTGGCGTTTGAGCACGGTAGTCATTAAAGGTAAACTTACTGCGCTGACCATCTTGCTCCACCACGTTAAAGCCTGAAATTGCTCCCGCTTTGTTAATGTCAATCTGGAACTGGCCCTGTGTTGAGGTTTCGTCCGTTGGCGTTAAGGTAAAGCGATCGCCATTTTGAATTACGTTGTATTTGTCCCAATCGCTGGCTTTATTGCGGGTTAGCAATACGAACGGCGTTTGCTCTGTAGCTTGCTCTTGCCAGTAAATACTCACTTGTTCTATAAACGGGCTGTAGTACCACAGTGTTTCGCCATCAGACACTAATACATTTTCGTCGGGTGTATTGGTGGTCCAGCGAAAGAGGCTCGGCCTTGCGATCTCAACGGAGCCCGTGCCTTCCATGACAACTTCATCCTCTGGGCTCACTACGGTTTGTGAAAACTGCGCTGTGAAGCCATCGGTTTTATCTAGGCGTTGTACAAGCTCTTGCTGAGGGTTGGCAGACACAGCGCCTGATACCAACACCAATAAACTTACTAATATTTTCTTCATACTACTCTCTGAATACTGGGCCAAGAGGCCCTATTACATATCTTTAATTGGTGGCGGTGCAAGTACCTCTCGGTTACCGTTATGCCCCGGAGCCGATACGATACCTTGCGCTTCAAGTTGCTCTACGATGCGAGCTGCTCGGTTGTAACCGATCTTAAACTTACGCTGCACGCCTGATACCGAGCCACGACGCGTCTCAGTAACATGCTCAACCACTTGGTCAAACAGTGGGTCCGTGTCCTCTTCCCCTTCCATTTTCTCACCCGGAAGCAAGGTTTCTGGCGACGGTTCACCCTTAGTGATTTCATCGATATACTGAGGTTTACCTCGCGCCTTCCAGTCATTCACTACCGCGTGCACGTCATCATCTGAAGCAAACGCGCCGTGTACACGAATGGTATGGCTAGAGCCAGGCGGTAGATACAACATGTCACCCATGCCCAGCAGCGACTCTGCACCACCCTGATCTAGGATGGTTCGTGAATCTGTCTTGGTCGATACCGTAAACGCAACACGGGTCGGAATGTTTGCCTTAATCAAGCCGGTAATCACATCTACTGACGGGCGCTGAGTGGCCAGAATAAGGTGAATACCCGCCGCACGTGCTTTTTGTGCGATACGAGCAATCAACTCTTCAACCTTCTTACCTACGACCATGATCAGGTCAGCAAACTCGTCAACCACCACCACGATGTACGGAAGCTTTTCAAGCAGTGGCGCTTCTTGATCCATGCTGTCGCCTGGTTGCCATAGTGGATCATGGATTGGATGTCCTGCATCCGCAGCCATTTTCAACTTCTCGTTAAAGCCTTTTAAGTTTCGTACGCCAAGAGCGGACATTAGCTTATAACGACGCTCCATCTCTCCCACACACCAGCGCAGGGCATTCGATGCATCCTTCATATCTGTAACCACTTCGGACAACAGATGAGGGATACCTTCGTAGATAGAAAGCTCAAGCATTTTTGGGTCAATCATGATGAAACGCACATCATCTGGTGTTGATTTATACAACATACTCAGAATCATAACGTTTACACCTACAGACTTACCCGAACCTGTAGTACCAGCCACTAACACATGCGGCATCTTAGACAAATCAGCGACAACAGCGTCACCGGCAATATCTTGACCAAGCACCACCGCGGTTGGCGATTTGTTCTCAATAAACTGAGGGCTACAAATCACATCAGATAAAAATACCGTCTGACGGGTCATGTTGGGAAGCTCTAACCCCACATACGGCTTACCAGGAATCACTTCAACGACACGCACCGCCAATGCAGATAGCGAGCGCGCCAAGTCCATAGACAAGCTTGAAATCCTAGAGACTTTGACCCCTGGTGCTAGGTCTAGTTCAAAACGAGTGATGACAGGACCAGGGAAAATACCTACGACTGCGGCCTTAATTTTGTAATCCGCCAGTTTCGACTCAACAAGACGCGCTATGTTTTGCAGTGCTTCTCTATCGATATGGTTTTCACGTTTTTCAGGATGATAAAGCAGTTCCAATGTCGGCATTGGACTGGTTGGCACTGGAAGGTCAGCATCTTTACGAATCAAGAATGGATTTTGAGAGGCCACTTGTCTGGCTTTCTCATCGGCTATTTGCTTGGCAAAGGCTTCGGCATCCGTTAACTCTTCAACGATGACTTCTTCATCATCTTGTTCTTGGTCAGAAGCGGCACTCTGCTCTTCCACCTCATCAAGTGATTCTATGGAGATGCTCGGCTGTGATTTTTCTGACTCTTCAACAATATCAAAGTCAGAAGAGTCTCCGACTAGCTCTGCGTCATGATTGTGTGAATGTTGCTGTTCATCTTCAAGTAGAGGATCACTGTCTAGCGTTGGAGGCTGGAAGCTCGGCTTCTCTTCTACTATCTCTTCTGTGGCAGAAAAATGCTCTTCCACCTCAGGAATCACCATTTCGGGTGTTGGATCTTGGTTAAGCTCAGAGGTCTGTGTAACCGTATCTATTGTCGGTTCTTCAGCATCCGCGTAGTCATTCGCAAGTTGGGCATCGCGCTCAAGCTGATCTATCGGCGCATTGAGGTTACTGGTTCTATCGAACGTGAAGGTTTCTTCTTCGCTGTCCTCAGGCATATAGATCTTGTATGGGGTTTCTTCCGCAAGCGCTTCAGTAGATGGCGCTAGCAACGGATCTTCTGTAATCGGACTCTCTGTATTCTCCAACGTAGGTTGCACAGCTTCTGGAGAAGTATCTGCATAAACCAACTTTTGATCGTCAAGTCGCGTAGGTTCAAGCACCTGCTCTTTATCACCACGGACAAAATTCAAGCATGAGGTCACGCACCATAGGGTGCCCTGACCGATTCGTTCAACAATCGATAGCCAAGAGATACCAGTAAACAAAGTGAAAGATGCACCCCAGAAAAACAGCAGCGCGAGGGTACTGCCTAAGCTGTTGAGCGTTGGGAGTGCCAGACTTGTGATCACATCACCTACTACACCACCGGATGAGAAGTACCAGATATCATCAAAGTTCAGATCTGCCAGGCCACAACTGGTTACAATTAACAGTGCGCCGCCAAGCAGTCGAGTGCCCCATAGCATCAAATCTACAGGTTCTGTGTCTGTGCGTTTACGAAATACAATCCAAGAAAGTAGAACGATAATGGCTGGAACAACGTAGGCCAGAACGCCGAAGGTGAATAACAATGTATCACCTATCCAGGCACCCATTAGGCCACCCGCATTCTTTACTTCCCCACCCCACGCCGTTTGCGACCATGAAGGATCTGCAGCGTTAAAGGTGATCAGTGATACTGCCATAAGGACAGCAAGCAGTACGCCAATGATAAGACACCCTTCTCTGAGGCGTTGAATGCCAGTGAGATTGGGTTTGGCTTTGTGAGGAGACTTGTGAACTACTGTTCGAATTTTGGGATTTCTTTTCAACATATCCATTGCATGCGGGTCTTAGTCGGATAAACGACACGAGCGACTAATGTCGCCCGTGATTATCTTCATTTAAACACATGCTGAGGTAAAAACCCAAATAGAACCTCAGGGAATCAGCAATTTAGCGAGTTTTGATCACTAGGTTATTGCTCTGCTTCACTTCTTCCATGACCACATACGTACGAGTGTCATTAACACCCGGCAGGCGTAGCAGGGTGTCGCCTAGCAATTTACGATAGGCCCCCATATCAGATACACGTGTTTTCAATAGGTAATCGAAGTCACCAGAAACAAGATGACACTCTTGAATATCGTCTAGTTTTTGTACTGCAGTATTAAACTGCTCAAATACATCTGGCGCACCGCGATTCAGGGTGATCTCTACAAAAACTAATAGAGAGGCATCCAAATATTGCGGGTTAAGTTGTGCGGTATATCCTAAAATATAACCTTGACGCTCAAGACGTCTTACCCTTTCCAAGCAAGGGGTTGGCGACAAACCAACACGCTTAGACAGTTCTACGTTAGAAATTCGGCCATCTTTTTGCAGTTCATTAAGAATATTTCTGTCTATACGGTCCAGTTCCTTGGACGGTTTACTCGCTTCTAACATGGTTTTGTTCCACCTTTTTACTTCCTTGCAACAATATACACTACAATATTAAAATATTCAGCATCAAATTTTGAATAAACAGCTCTATACTAGTTGATAACACCCCACATAAGCGATTTATGCAGTTACTATAACTAGAAAACAATAAGGAGTCAGGATGATAATTGGTATCCCTAAAGAGATTAAGAACCATGAGTACCGAGTTGGTATGGTCCCAGCCAGCGTGAGAGAAGTTATCTCTAACGGACACCAAGTTATTGTAGAAACGCAAGCCGGCAGCGGCATAGGTTTCAGCGACGATGACTATATCGCAGCAGGTGCATCCATTCTTCCAACCGCAACGGAAATCTTTGCTCAGGCAGAAATGATCGTGAAGGTAAAAGAACCTCAGGCCATTGAGCGAGCAATGCTTCGCGAAGGGCAAATATTGTTTACTTATTTACACTTAGCTCCTGATTTTCCACAAACTGAGGAACTAATCAATAGCAAAGCGGTATGCATTGCGTATGAAACCGTGACCGACCGCTTAAATCAGCTACCTCTTCTTGCACCAATGTCGGAGGTTGCAGGCAGAATGTCTATCCAAGCTGGTGCACAAGCCTTAGAGAAATCCAATGCTGGTAGAGGCCTTTTGCTAGGTGGAGTACCCGGTGTTGAGCCTGCAAAAGTGGTGATCATTGGCGGTGGTGTTGTTGGCTCAAACGCCGCTCGAATGGCTGTCGGCATGCGTGCTGATGTGACTATCCTTGACCGAAATATTGATACTCTTCGCGCTCTTGATGAAGAGTTCCAAGGACGTGCCAAGGTAGTTTATTCCACTGAAGAAGCACTAAGTCGCCATGTATTAGAAGCCGATCTGGTTGTGGGTGCGGTATTGATTCCAGGTGCTGCAGCGCCAAAACTTGTTACAAAAAAACACATTGAATCAATGAAACCTGGTGCCGCTATCGTGGATGTGGCCATTGACCAAGGTGGTTGCTTTGAAACCTCTCATGCGACAACTCATGCTGATCCAATCTACATTGTCGATGATGTGGTTCACTATTGTGTCGCAAACATGCCTGGCGCAGTAGCAAGAACCTCTACCTTTGCCCTCAATAACGCGACTCTGCCTTACATTATCAAGCTGGCAAATAAGGGTTACAGACAAGCGCTTACTGAAGACAAAGGCTTCTTGAACGGTCTTAACGTCATTCATGGTGTCGTGACATGTAAAGAAGTCGCCGACAACTTCAACCTAGAATACGTTGAGCCTAGCAAGGCCATAGCGCTATTTTCTTAATAACGCTAGACACGCATTGCCGAGGTTTGTTGTCGGTAATCTCTTGGTGGTGAAGATCCCCGATAAGAGCGCTCGGGGATGACAAGACTCGAAACACTCGGGGGTGACAACACCCGAAGCACTTTGGAGTGACAAGACCCGAAAAACTCTAGAGTGACAAGGCCAAAAGCGCTCGGGGAGCTCGACTTTTGAGCAGGAGAGAGAAGCTGTCAGCTACAACACCGCGTGTATGAGAATATTACGCGGTGTTATTTTTTTCTCGCAAAATTCCGTTAGATGAACCTTATAACCGTGCTCTTGCAGATAAAGAGACTTATCTAAGATAAGCCACATCTCTAAAGGTCTATGAAAAGCCATTTGCACTAAGCTGAGTTTTTCCATTCGCGCAAAGCGCTCCTCTCCTAATCTTTGATAACGCTTAAAATCACAATCAGGTAACTCAAAGCCCTTTCGCTGCGCCGCCCACTTACAAAACTCAATGAACCCAAGCTGAAGCTGCGATTTCTTGACGCTTGGAATGGGTTGATATTCGCTCAAACCTAGTTCTTCTCTTAAAAGCTCATCCAACCCGAGTCGATAACTCATTTCTTGGTATCTATGGCGCTCCACTCTCTCGCCGCCGGTGACCGTTTCCTGCAATGGAATACGTAACTCTGACTTAGATAGCGTCAAGGCTGACTGCTTGCCCAGACTCGAAAGAGGCTGATACTGATCGTCTTGTATTAAGTGATAACAACAAGGCGCTATTGATAGTGCGGCTAACTGGTGATCCATCGCGTGCTTCATCAAAGAAACATGCAAATCTCCGCAGGCATGCAAAGCGACGGCGTGTTGCTTGTTATTAAATACATGTTGATGGTCACAGTGAAACGCATCACCCTGAATAAAGGTGACAGGAAGATTTTGCTTGAGAGCCTCGGCCTGACCATATTCGCAAAGTGGCTGTTGCCACTCAAAACTGGTCACCGACTGCCCCGAATGATGAGCGAGTATTCGCCCCAAGAATCCCTTACCGGCACACCACTCCAACCATTCGACACCTGAATGGGCCGAGAGCGCCTGAGACCCCATAGCCGTGATTTGTTCTAGCTTTCTTCCGGGTATTCCAGTAGCAAGATGAGAATCAAGCTCTAGAGGCATGGTCGATGAGTGCTCAAGCGCCACCAAGGGCTCTATATCCTTAAGTTCAGGTATAAATGTTTGTAGCTGCTGATACACACTCGATACGTCGTGCTTTAGGGTATGAGCATCGGACGCAGATAAGCCATCAAGCCAGGTTGCCAATGGCGTATTCGCAAATCGGTGTTGTCGAGAGCGACTCTCGTGAAAAGGCTCAAAACGCCAAAAATGTTGGCATTTAAGCAATAGATGATCGAGCGGTGTAAAATGTGTGAGCATGCTTCCCCCTAAGGTGGTTATTTTAGAGGGAAGCGAATCAATTAGGAATATTTAACGAACCGGAAGCTCAATATCCTTGAACATTTCCGTTATTTCATGATTATTTTTCAACGAAATCGCCTGCTCTACCACTGGACGGGTTAAGTGCGGCGCAAAACGCTCCACAAAATCGAACATGTAGCTGCGCAAGAAAGTGCCTCGTCTAAAGCCAATACTAGTGGTGCTTGCGCCAAAGATATGACTGGCATCAATCGCCACTAGGTCTTTATCTTGCTCTTCATCGATGGCCATACTCGCGATAACGCCAACACCGATCCCCATTCGTACATAGGTTTTGATGACATCAGCATCGGTGGCGGTGAATACGATTCGTGGTGTTAACCCGGCTTTGTTGAAGGCAGCGTCTAACTCCGAGCGCCCTGTAAAGCCAAAGACGTAAGTCACTAGCTGATAAGAGGCAAGGTCTTCAATGGTCACGTTGGCCTTATTAGCCAGCGGATGGTCACGCGTCACCACTATTGAGCGGTTCCAGTGATAGCACGGTAACATAATGGCATCATGGTAAAGGTGCAGAGCTTCCGTCGCGATAGCGAAATTGGCAGTACCCTTGGCAATGGCCTGAGACATCTGTGAAGGTGTCCCTTGGTGCATATGCAGGGACACCTTAGGATATCTCGCAGTAAAGCCTTTGATAACATCAGGAAGTGCGTAGCGGGCCTGAGTATGGGTGGTAGTGATGTTCAAGGTGCCCATTTCTGGATGGGTATGCTCAGAAGCGACCGACTTTATCGATTCCACACGAGATAAGATCTCTCGAGAGATTTTGACAATTTCTTCACCCGCAGGGGTCACCTGAGTGAGGTGCTTACCGCTTCGTTCAAACACTTGTATACCCAATTCATCTTCAAGCAGTCTCACCTGCTTACTGATACCGGGCTGAGAGGTATAAAGACTCTCCGCGGTGGCAGATACATTGAGATTGTGATTAACCACTTCCACTATGTATCTTAATTGCTGTAGCTTCATGCTATGCCTCGTATTCCTTTACATATAATGAATAGTTATAACGTTTTTAGATTAGTATGAAAAGTAGTTTCATTGATATTCATGATATAAGGTCACTATAGACACAGCTAAACAAATTTCTTAGGCTACGGCATCGCTGTAATGACAATGGATCTCTCATGTATCGACACCTTCTCGAACCCATTCATCAATTTCTCAACTGCACTACCCCAACACAATGGATAGAGGAAGCAAAAAAGCCTGAGCGACTGCCTGTGGTGCTTATCGACCACCTATTGTGTGAATTGAAAGCCGGCCAGTCCGCCATGTTCCTGATCCGCAAATACGCAGCAAACAATGAAAGCAAACAGCAGCTACTGGAGTGGTTCAAACCCTATGAAGAATTTGCCTACAAGGGTATTGGTGATCTGAATACCTTGAAAGGTAAAAGTAATATCTCGAAAGGCATTATTGCTCAATCTGATTCACCGTATAGCCAAGACCTTATCGATAAAATGGTGCTGCTGATCAAAGAAGAGCTGCATCACTTCTATCAAGTTCTAGAAATCATGGATAGCCGCGGAATTGAATACAATCACGTACCCGCCAGTCGTTATGCGAAAGGTTTGCTTAAACATGTGAAAACCTATGAGCCACAGACACTAATAGATAAGTTGATTATTGGTGCCTTCATTGAGGCAAGATCGTGCGAGCGCTTTGCCGCTCTAGCGCCACATATGGACGAAGATATACAGAATTTCTATATCTCTCTATTGCGCTCAGAAGCAAGGCACTATCAAGATTATCTAACTTTAGCTCAACAGATTGCCAGTGAAGACATTGGTGAACGAGTGGAATACTTTGCGAAGGTTGAGGCTGAACTAATTACTACACCGGATGTTGAATTTAAGTTTCATAGTGGTGTTCCGGTATAGGAACAAATAGGCAGTCATACTAATTAAATCGTCGTCCCCGAGGCTGGCGTACCAGTCGGGTACCTTTTATAGAGACAGATGCCCGACCGGAGTGCCGGCCCAGAAAAGCACTCGGGCATGACGAGGAATTGCTAACTTTGCCTGTCTTACGCTCGTCATCCTAGAAAGTTCAGAGAACTTATCTAGGATCTTGGAGTGCACTTTGCTGGCTGAAGCACTTTCTAAGGTCCTGAATCAAGTTCAGGATGACGTTTGTTATTGCCTAACTTGGATTAAATTACGCTAGAGTCGCGTTGATCTCGGCTAGTACTTTCGCAGGATCTGCAGCTTGGGTAATTGGTCGGCCGATCACAAGGTAGTCAGAACCTGCTTGAATCGCGTCAACTGGGGTCATGATACGCTTTTGGTCGCCAACGGCAGCACCTGCTGGGCGAATGCCTGGGGTCACCAATTTAAACTCTTTACCTAGCTCAGATTTCAAGAAGCTCGCTTCTTGAGCTGAACATACCACTCCGTCTAAACCACTGTTCTTGGTTAGGTGCGCAAGGCGCAATACCTGAGCTTTTGGCTCAACATCTAAGCCAATACCCGCCAAGTCTGACTGTTCCATGCTGGTGAGTACAGTAACACCAATCAGCAGTGGACGATCTTTACCGTAAGGTTCCAAGATTTCACGTGATGCGGTCATCATACGCTCACCGCCACCTGCGTGAACATTCACCATCCAAACGCCCATTTCAGCTGCAGCGCGAACCGCTTTAGAACAAGTATTTGGGATATCGTGAAATTTCAAATCCAAGAATACAGAAAAGCCTTTTTGATGGAGTTGTTTAACAAACTCAGGGCCAAATAGAGTGAACATCTCTTTGCCTACTTTTAAGCGGCATGAGGCTGGGTCAATTCGGTCTACAAAGTTTAAAGCGTCATTCTTGTTGTCATAGTCTAAGGCAACGATCACTTTTTGATCCATCGAAAGGTCTCCTAGTATGGGCATGGGGGATAAAGCGCGCCTATTCTAACCTTGTCAGTCGAAGATTGTTAGAGTGAAACGCGATTTTATTCGCCGTCTAAGCCTCGGATAGGCTTGATGCTGCCCCAGTTGCGGCAAGATGGGCAATGCCAATGAAGGGCATGAGTTGAATAGCCACATTTGCGGCATCTGTGATGAGGCTTCACCTTCAATTGCTCACCAACCATGGTTTGAAGAGTGCTCAAGCTGTCTTTTGCACGACCCTCTTCTGCCTCTGCAATATGGTAATCAATTAAACGGTAGAACCCCTTCATAGTAGGGTTCTTGATCAGCTGTCGGGTCAATAGCGATTGAGCGGCTGCTGTGCCATCATGCTGAGCGACCACTTGTGCCAACATGAGTTCGACAGACACACCCGCTTTCTTGTCGATACATTTACGAAGAAACTCTAACAGTTCAGGCTCTTGACCCAGGTGGTAATAACAATCAGCTAGGTTTGGTAGCACCTCACTAATAAAGTCGACATCCTGAACTAATACCGACTCTAGATACTTAATGGTCTTAGTGTACTCTTCCGTTTCCATGTAGATACGTCCAAGTGATATGTTGGCACGCACACATTTAGGGTCTTCAGCTAACGCTTTCTTATAGTACTGAATGGATTTGGCTCGCTTGCCAAAGGCCTTTTCATTCAACGCCAGTTCACACCAGTAATGAGAGATACTGGTGCGCATTTTTCTGCGTCCCATTTTCACCAACATACTGGCGTAGTGGATAGCCTTGCCCCACTCCTTGGTTTGTTGATAAATCGCCACCAATTGCTGCAGCGCCTGTTCTCTATGATCAGGCTCTTCCACCAATTGCTCATAGATTTTTTCTGCGCGATCTAGAAAACCCGAGACCATGTAGTCTTTGGCCAACTGCTGCAAAGCAATGTTCTTTTGTTCAATGGTCAGTTCGGTGCGCGAGATGAGGTTTTGGTGAATGCGAATCGCTCGGTCAACCTCGCCACGTGAGCGAAACAAGTTCCCCAAAGCAAGGTGAGTATCTATGGTTTCGTCATCGACCTGAAGAAGTTCGATGAAATGATCCACTGCTTTATCTGATTGCTCAGATAACAGCAGGTTTAGACCATGAACGTACTGTCTGGAAATTTGGTTAGACTGTCTCTGATTATCTTGACGTGCACTACGCTGGCCCATGTACCATCCATAGGCTGCTGCAATTGGTAAGAGTAGAAACAGTAACTCAAGCATCCAATAAACTTACTTCTCTGTTTTGATTGAAGCGGGTACGGACGGGGTAGTCGGTGCAGAAGTCGCCACTTGAGGTGTTAGCTTCTTCAGTTTTCTATTTAGCTTGCGTACTTGCAGTTGAGATTTGAGGTGCATACTGCCAAAAACCAGTCCTGAGATAACGAAGCCAGTTACGAATACGATACCAATCAGCGTAGAAAGATGAAATTCACCTTCCGCGAGCAAGTAGTTAAATGTCACTACTTCTTGGTTTTGTGCGCCTAGAGCCAGCGCAATAAGAAACAGTACCAACACTAACGCTACCTTTAGAATTTTCACTAAGACTACCCTTTTAAAATCAGTGCAATAACAGTGATTATGCAGTAATTCGACACTCTACACCATGCTAAATCGTAAATTATCATCGACTTGAGTATTCACTAATCAAATTGTGAATCCGTATCAACTTGAGTAGCACAACGAAAAAACGGCACTCCATTATGAAGTGCCGTTTTCATTACTCTTTATCACTATAGACTGTCGTTAACGCGCTCACGCAACTCCTTGCCTGGCTTAAAGTGCGGAACAAATTTTCCTTCCAGCTCTACCTGATCGCCAGTTTTAGGATTACGCCCCATACGCGGCTCGCGATAGTGAAGAGAAAAACTACCGAAACCACGAATCTCAATTCGCTCACCCGTTTCTAGAGTGTCGGCCATATGCTCAATAATTTCTTTTACTGCGTCTTCAATTTCTTTGGCAGATAAGTGTGTCTGCTCAGCACACAGTCTCTCAATTAATTCAGACTTTGTCATAGTTTCCCTCATTCACAAATCAAAAAAAGGGAGCCGTATGGCCCCCTCTTAGCGATCATCTTTTAGTTAAAAAAGTGATTATTCGCCTTTAGCAGCCTTGAATGCATCTGCCATAGCGTTACCGAACCCGCCGTCTTCAGCTTTGTTCAGTGAAGCCATTGCTTCTTGCTCTTCAGCTTGATCTTTAGCTTTGATAGATAGGTTGATTACGCGGTTCTTACGGTCTACACCGGTGAACTTAGCTTCAACGCTATCGCCAACACTTAGGATCAGAGACGCATCTTCAATACGGTCACGAGATACTTCAGAAGCACGGATGTAACCTTCAACGCCGTCTACAAGTTCAATTGTAGCACCTTTTGCGTCTACTGCAGTTACAGTACCGTTAACTAGAGCACCTTTTTTGTTATCAGCAACATAGTTGTTGAACGGGTCGTTTTCCATTTGCTTAACGCCAAGAGAAATACGCTCACGCTCTGCATCTACTGCAAGAACAACAGCTGAGATTTCGTCGCCTTTCTTGTAGTCACGTACTGCTTCTTCACCAGCAACGTTCCAAGAAATGTCAGACAGGTGAACTAGACCGTCAATGCCGCCTTCTAGACCGATGAAGATACCGAAGTCAGTGATAGACTTGATCTTACCAGTTACTTGATCGCCTTTCGCTTGAATTTCAGCGAATGACTGCCAAGGGTTAGCTTTACATTGTTTTAGGCCTAGAGAGATACGACGACGTTCTTCGTCAATCTCAAGAACCATAACCTCAACTTCGTCGCCTACGTTCACAACTTTAGAAGGGTGGATGTTCTTGTTAGTCCAATCCATTTCAGAAACGTGTACTAGACCTTCAACGCCTTCTTCGATTTCTACGAAGCAGCCGTAATCAGTAAGGTTAGTAACGCGACCAGTTAGCTTATGAGTCTCAGGGTAACGCTTAGCGATTGCTACCCATGGATCTTCGCCAAGTTGCTTAAGACCTAGAGAAACACGAGTGCGCTCACGGTCAAACTTAAGAACTTTAACTAGGATCTCGTCACCAACGTTCACGATCTCAGATGGGTGCTTAACGCGCTTCCAAGCCATGTCAGTGATGTGAAGTAGACCATCTACGCCACCAAGGTCAACGAATGCACCGTAGTCAGTAAGGTTCTTAACGATACCTTTAACTTCAGTACCTTCTTGTAGAGTCTCAAGAAGTTCGTCACGCTCAACACTGTTTTCAGATTCGATAACAGCACGACGAGAAACAACAACGTTGTTGCGCTTCTGGTCAAGCTTGATAACTTTGAACTCTAGCTCTTTGTTTTCTAGGTGAGCAGTGTCACGGATAGGACGTACGTCTACTAGAGAACCAGGTAGGAAAGCACGGATACCGTTTAGTTCAACAGTGAAACCGCCTTTAACTTTACCGTTGATGATACCAACAACAGTTTCAGCTTCTTCGTAAGCTTTCTCAAGTACGATCCAAGCTTCGTGACGCTTAGCTTTCTCACGAGAAAGTTGAGTCTCACCGAAACCATCTTCAACAGCGTCAAGCGCTACGTCTACTTCAGAACCCACTTCAACTTCAAGTTCGCCAGCAGCGTTCTTGAATTGTTCTGCAGGGATAGCAGACTCAGACTTAAGACCAGCGTCAACAAGAACGAAACCGTTCTCGATAGCTACTACAGTACCTTTAACGATGCTGCCTTGTTGGAATTCAGTTTCGTTTAGAAACTCTTCAAAGAGTTGAGCAAAAGATTCAGTCATTATTTGATCTTCAATATTTAAACGTCCACGGGCATCCTACCGCGTGGGGTTGATAAATTCGCCAGTCATCATCCTTGCGACCAACGTTCCATAATGCCTTGATTACCTGATTGAAGGTGAAATCAAGACAGTTTAGATTCGATAAATTGTAAGGCTTCTTCTACCACTTCTTCAATAGAAAGTTCTGTAGAATCAAGCACTAAAGCGTCTTCCGCCGGACGTAAAGGTGCAACCGCTCTATTGCGATCGCGATGGTCACGTTCTTGGATCTCGCTTAAAAGGTGGTCAATACTAACGCCTAAGCCCTTGCCTTGCAACTGATTAAAGCGTCTTTGTGCACGTTCCTCAGCGCTGGCATCTAGGAAAATCTTTGCCACTGCGCTAGGGAAAACCACTGTTCCCATATCACGCCCGTCGGCAACCAAACCTGGTTCAGCTTGAAACGCTCTCTGACGGCGCAACAAGGCCTCTCTAACACGAGGCAAAGCAGCAACTTTAGAGGCTGCCATTCCTGTTTCTTCTTTTCTTAGTTCGCTCGAAACATCTTCACCTTCCAGTACAACCTGAACGAGGTCGCCCTGAGCGATAAATTGCACATCTAAGTGCGTCGCTAGTGGTACCAAGGCATCTTCTGATTCAATATCAACACCGTGGTGAATTGCCGCTAGCGCTAGGACACGATAAATCGCACCTGAGTCGAGTAATTGGAAGCCTAACTTTTCAGCCAACATCATACATAAAGTGCCCTTACCCGCCCCACTTGGGCCGTCTACGGTAATGACAGGAGAAAGAGAAGACATATTTACTCCAGATGTTTTTCTTGTTGTTATGGGTCTTTGCCCTAAGTGCGTCTCTTTGAACGCGCGGCATATTATAGAGGTAATTACCCCACTCTGCGAGTAATAACACAGAAGATTATACAAGGATGGCTCGCAGGCTAGGTAACCTAGAGAGAGCTATAATAAAACAGTCATAAAAAGGGAGTTTTTATGCCAAATTTATTCTCAGATATTCCCAATGATTTGCCCAACGAGTTATTTAATGACCTACTCAATAATAAACACATCCGCATTGAGCGGATTATCTCTCATGGGCACACCTCACCAGACAAAGGTTGGTATGACCAAGAAGAGCACGAGTGGGTGATCGTGTTAAAGGGAGAAGGTGAAATTGAGTTTGGAAGTGGCAATACTGTAAAGCTAGGCGTTGGGGAGTATCTCAATATCCCTGCTCATGAAAAACATAGGGTGGTCTGGACCACCCATGAAGAGCCAACCCTATGGCTCGCGGTCTTCTATCGCTAGTGCTTAAAGCGTTAATCGCCTAGGCGATTATATCGCTAAACGATTGGGCGTTGACCACGCTGAAACCACTTTAGCAGCACTGAATCGGTCGCTTCTGCAGCCGCTTTTCCAAACTTGTCTGCCAGCTTCTTCTTCTGCACATAATGAACTGCCAGTACAGTTTTATCCTTGCACGCCTCTACCACTAAGTCATCGGATGTTTGCACCTTATCTATCAAACCAAGATCAAGGGCTTGGCTACCATACCAATGCTCACCGGTTGCGACTTTCTCTAGTTCAAGTTCTGGGCGACGTTCACGGATAAAGTCTTTAAACAGCACATGGGTTTCTTCCAATTCTTGTTTAAACTTCTCGCGCGCTTTGTCGGTGTTTTCACCAAACATTGTCAGAGTACGCTTGTACTCACCTGCGGTCATTTGCTCAAACTCAATATCGTTCTTTTTCAGAAGCTTATTAAAGTTAGGGATTTGAGCGATCACACCAATTGAGCCCACAATAGCAAACGGAGCACTGACTATCTTATCTGCCACACATGCCATCATATAACCGCCACTAGCCGCAACTTTGTCCACCGAAATGGTCAATGGGATATTTGCCGCTTTGATGCGATCCAATTGTGAAGCCGCCAAGCCATAGCCGTGCACCATACCGCCGCCAGACTCTAGGCGCACTAACACCTCATCACCTTCACGAGCACACGCAAGTATGGCCGTAATTTCTTCACGAAGATTGGTCACTTCTTTCGCATCAATACTGCCAATAAAGTCCAGTACAAATAAATGCGGTTTACGCTTGGTGTCTAACTCGCCACCTTTAACCGCTTCTTTGATCTCTTTGCCGCGCGCTTTTTCTTCTTCTTTACGCTTCTTTTTCGCCGCTTTATCACGAGCCTTGATAAACGCTTCATCGTGCAGATGATGCTCCATCAGTTCGATATTTTGCTCATGTTGCTCAGATAGGTTGGTCACCTCTAGTGATCCCTTTGTGCCTGATTTAGTTGATGCTGATTTTGCAATCACCAAAACCACAATAATCGCGGCGACAAACGTAACAATTTTGGCCAAAAACAAGCCGTAATCTAACAAAAATTCCAATGTCTTATCCCTGAAGATGAATATTGTTGTATTGTAACGTCCTATTCATATTCGTTAAATCAAAACCGCATACAAAAGGACTCAGATTGTGGATTACGCAGTAGCAACTGACGCTTTAAAAGACAAAGTTATTCTAGTAACGGGGGCTGGAGACGGCATTGGTAAACAAGCAGCCCTCTCTTACGCCCAGCATGGCGCCACTGTTATTTTGCTTGGCCGCACCGTCAACAAGCTAGAGAAAACGTACGATGACATTGTTAGTGCAGGCTATGCCGAGCCAGCTATTGTCCCATTGGATATGCAAGGCGCCACCAAACAGCATTACATTGATATGGCTGAAACCATTGAGGGACAGTACGGTCGCTTAGACGGCTTACTGCACAATGCAGGTGTGCTAGGCATGATCAGTCCGTTTAACCAAATTGAAGAAGATACCTTTGACGAAGTAATGCAGATCAACGTCAAGGCGCAATTTTTAATGACCCAAGCCCTACTACCGTTAGTTAGAAAAGCCGAGTTTGGGCGCATTGTATTTACCTCGTCAACTGTAGGTCACATTGGGCGTGCGCTGTGGGGCAGTTATGCCATTTCCAAATTTGCGACCGAAGGCATGATGCAAGTCCTTGCGGATGAATTAAGCAATACTAATGTGCGCATCAATGCCATCAACCCTGGCGCTACTCGCACGTCAATGCGCGCTGGCGCGTATCCCGCAGAAGATTCAGCAACCCTTAAGACGCCGCTGGATATCATGCCACTTTACCTCTATCTGATGAGTGAGCAGTCTCAGGAAATCAGTGGTTTATGTGTAGACGCTCAACCCAAATAGTTGAGATAACTCACAAGGTACGCTTTGTAACTCCACCCTAGCTGACTTGCTGCTTGAGAGATGCTAAAGATAGACTAAGAAACCCTGTGCAATAAGGAGTAGCTATGCGTACCGTTTTGATTACTGGTGCCAATCGAGGGATTGGCCTTGGTCTTACCATTGCGTATTTAAAAATGGGGACGAGTGTTGTTGCCACCTATAGAAACGAAGCCTCCAGTGAAGAGCTTCTTAGTCTTTGTGAAAAGTACGATAACTTGCGTGTAAGGCATCTAGATGTCACTGATTACGCTGCCGTTAGCGCATTCAAGAATGAATTTGAGCAGCTGGACCTGCTGATCAATAACGCAGGTTACTACGGTCCTAAAGGTTGCAGCTTCGGTGACACCGATGTTGATGAGTGGCGAAAGGTATTAGAAATAAACACCATCGCACCTCTGAAGCTAGTGGAGGCATTATATCCTGTGCTTGAACAGAGCAGTGAGAAACGCATTGCAATCCTCTCCTCTCGTGTCGGTAGTATGCAAGAAAACACCTCTGGTGGTGGCTACATTTATCGTTCGTCAAAGGCTGGGGTTAATTCTGTCGTAAAAAGCCTGCACAACGACTTGAGCCCACAAGGCTATACGCTGTTGGCGCTGCACCCAGGCTGGGTGAAAACTCGCATGGGCGGACCCAATGCACTGATTGATGTTAACCAATCAGTTGCAGGCTTGGTTGAAGTGATAGAAGGATCTGGAGATCAACAATCCGGCGGTTTCTACAACTACGACGGTCAAACTATCGCTTGGTAAGCTGTTGGCAAACACTTTCTAATCACGCAAGCCCCGTTATTTAGCGCCGCCTTTCGAGTAAGATTTCTTCTTACTGGTGCGGCGCTTTTTAAAGGCGGGCTTTTTCACTTCTGGCAAAGAGCGCAAGGAATCTGGGACAGGACCTGATTTGGCGGTATCCATTAGTTGAGACAGTTGCTGCTGCAGTTGACTAATAAAGGGGTGATAGGCCTGCTTTTTCTCGGCCATATCTTGTAGCTGCTTTTCCCAATTCGCGGTCAAGTCTGGATATGTCGAGAGATCTGGTAATGCTTGCACAAGGCCTCTTCCCGCAGGGGTGCTCAGTACGGATTTACCACTTCTCATCAAGAGCGAGCGCTTAAATAAGGTGTCTAGAATACCTGCGCGAGTTGCCTCAGTACCTATGCCATCCGTCTCTCTCAAGATTTTTTTTAGTGAATCGTCTTGAACAAATCGCGCAATACCCGTCATTGCCTGAAGTAGTGTCGCTTCGGTAAAATGCTTAGGTGGCTCAGTTTGCTTTTGTTTGATCTCGCCTTCTCGGCAGATCAATTCTTGTCCCTCTTGCAGCGCTGGGACTAACGGAGCCTGATCTTCCTTATTATGACCATTAGCACCTTGGCGGGCAGGAAATAATACCTTCCAGCCAGGCAGGGTTAACTGACGACCAGAGGCCACAAACCTTCCACCTTGGATATCAAATTCAAGCTTAGATTCAGCGTATTCCGCCGATGGGTAAAACTGCATCAGATATTGGGTTGCGATTAACTGATAGACCTTAGACTCTTGCGCAGGCAAACTGCTTGCCTTTTTCGGTGTCGGGATGATGGCATGGTGAGCATCAACCTTGGCATCATTCCATGCCTTAGAGCGCAGAGACAGATTGGCGTTATCCACCGCTACTTTGTGCTCTGAAGAGTTTGCTAAGATTGCGGCGCAAACAGAAGACGCTTCTTTAAAGTGCTCTTTAGGCAAATAACGACAATCCGAGCGCGGGTAAGTGATCACCTTATATTTTTCATAGAGAGACTGACAGAGATCTAGCACCTGCTGTGCACTCATGCCATAGCGTTTAGAAGCATCAATTTGTAGGGCGCTCAATGAATAAGGCAAAGGCGGCGCTTGCTTGGTCTTTTTCTGCTCTGACTTGACCACTTTAGCGGGCTGGCCCTTGATTCGGTTGGCTACATTTTCCACCAAAGGGCGGCTTAATACGCGGCCATCTTCATCTTGCCACTTTGCGCATGCCTCGCTTGGCACCCATTTAGCTCTGATATCATAGGCTTGGGAACTGTCTTGATACGGTATCAAGGCATGTAAGGTGAAATAGTCTCGCGGTACAAAGCGTTCAATTTCCAGATCGCGACGCACAACAAGGCCAAGAACCGGTGTTTGTACTCGGCCAACGGACAACACCCCGTTGTAGCCGGCTTTTTTACCTAATAAGGTATAGGCACGTGACATATTCATCCCATACAACCAATCAGCACGTGAGCGAGCTAAAGCGGATACAGATAAAGGCACGAACTCTCGGTTACTGCGCATACTAGAGAGCGAGCGCTTAACGGCTGCAAGGTTTAAATCGCTGATCAACAAGCGTTGGGCAGCTTCCTTTTTAGTTTTACTTACCTTGCAATAGTCAAAGACTTCATCCACCAGCAATTGCCCTTCTCTATCGGGGTCGCCAGCATTAACGATTTGTTTTGAGGATTTAAGAAGCTTTTTGACCACAGCAAGCTGCTTAGCAGCGCTTTTGCGAGGGCGTAGTTGCCAAGCATCGGGAATGATGGGGAGATCCGCCAGATCCCACTTTTTATAACGAGGATCATAAGCGTCGGGCTCAACTTGTTCGAGAAGGTGACCAATACACCAAGTGACAACGTCGCCATTTCCACATTCAATGTACCCTTGCCCATTCTTATGGGGTCTGGGAAGTGCGGCGGCGATTGCGCGACCTAGGCTAGGTTTCTCTGCTACAAAAAGTCGAGTCATAAGGAAATTAACTGAAAATAGATTACTGGATAAATATACATACCCAGTAATCTAAGTGCAAGAATGATAAAGGGATTACGCCTGGTAAATAACGCTCAGGATAGGGCTATAGATATTCGACGAACTTATCAAGATCTCGCTCGGGCGCTCTGGCTGGAGTGCACTCTGATGTACCTAAATATAAAAAGCCTACAATCTTGTCTTGTCCTTCAAGACCAAACGCCTTAGCAACATTGGGATCAAACATCCAAGTCCCCGAACGCCAAAAGCCCTGAAAGCCTTGGGCAACGGCTGCCATTTGCATCGTCTGTACAGCGCAACCAGCCGATAAGTACTGCTCAAACTCAGGCACTTTTGGATGTGGCTTGGTTTTCGCAATCACCGTAATCACCATAGGCGCTCGAAATGGCGCCTTAGACAGTTTCTCTATTACTGCTTCCTCAGCCTTCGCTGCAGTTGCCGCTGATACCAAGATATCAGCCAGTTTTTGTAGCCCTTCACCTTGTGAGATAACAAAGCGCCATGGGGTTATTGCCCCGTGATCTGGCGCCCTTAAACCGGCTCTTAAGATATTATCAAGTGCCTCTCCACTTGGGGCCGGCGCAGACAGTCTCGCGATAGAGCGACGGTTTAATAATAGATCGAGTGCTTCCATGTATTTTTCATTCCAGAATCAGTTTTACATTACTCGAATGAGTGTAACATCTAAATGAGACTAGATCTTAATTGCAATCTCAAACCCTTGACGAATAGCGCGAACGGCATCAAGTTCACCGGCTTCACTTGCCCCGCCAATGACATGAACGTGGCCTTCTTTTTCCGCCCATTTATCTTCAAAAGGTCTTACCGACTCTTGGCCAGCACACACCACCACACTATCGACATCTAGGGTTTGCGACTCTCCCTTAACAGATAGATGCAATCCAGTCTCATCCAGCTTCTCATAACTAACCCCGCCAAGTAGATGAACTCCGCGTTTTTGTAGCGTCGCTCTGTGTACCCAGCCGGTTGTTTTTCCTGGTCCCTTGCCAACGGTGCCGTCGCGACGTTGCAGTAACCACACTTCTGTTTTGGAATGGATCTCAGGGAAAGGATACAAGCCACCGTCATGCTTGTACTCTTGATCTATCCCCCATTCATGCATCCACTCTTGTAGCGAATAACGACTAGGTTCTGTGAGCATGGTCGCCACATCAATGCCTACCCCACCTGCGCCTATCACCGCCACCTTGTCGCCGACATAACTTTTCTCGCGAATTAACGTTTGGTAGTCATACACCTTGGTGCTTTCTGCTAAGCCTTCAATCTTGACCTGTCTTGGCTTAACGCCAGTGGCCATGATCACATCGTCGTATTCTTTCAGCACTTGCTCAGTTGCTTCCATATTCAGAAGCAAATTCACGCCATACTTATCCAGCTGGTTGGCAAAGTAACGTATGGTTTCTCTAAACTCTTCTTTGCCTGGGATCTGCATCGCCAGTCTAAATTGACCGCCGATCCTATCGCTCTTCTCGATAAGGTCCACTTGGTGCCCGCGCTTGGCACAATACAAAGCAGCACTGAGTCCTGCCGGTCCCGCGCCGATAACGGCTACACGCTTGCTTTGCGTGGCCTTAATAATGGGATACTCGGTCTCGTAGCACGCTCTAGGGTTGACCATACAACTGGCACGTTTGCCCCCGAAGGCATTGTCTAAACAGGCTTGGTTACAGCCAATACAGGTATTGATTAATTGCGGCTCGCCGTCTGCAGCTTTGCGGATGAATTCAGGATCAGCAAGGAAAGGCCTCGCCATTGACACCATGTCCGCGGCGCCCTGCGCGATGATTTCTTCAGCCTGCTCTGGGCTGTTGATTCGGTTGGTTGCTATGACAGGGATAGATACATGCGGTTTGACCTTGTTGGTCACCCAAGTAAAAGCGCCTCTTGGCACTGAGGTGACTATGGTCGGAATGCGCGCTTCATGCCAGCCTATACCAGTGTTGATTATAGTGACGCCAGCTTTCTCGAGCTCTTTAGCCAGCAAAATCACATCATCTAGGGTGCTCCCCTCCTCAACCAAATCCAGCATCGAAAGACGGAAGATAATAATAAAGTCATCTCCTGCAGAACGACGAATAGCCTTCACTATTTCAAGCGGAAAGCGCATACGGTTCTTATAACAACCACCCCAGTTATCAGCGCGCTTATTGGTGCGCTTACAGATAAATTGATTAATTAGGTAGCCTTCAGAGCCCATGACCTCAACGCCATCGTAGCCCGCCTGCTTCGCTAAGGCTGCACTGTTGGCGTAATCTTCGATAGTATTTTCTACCTGCCTTGAGCTCATCTCACTGGGTGCAAACTTAGCAATAGGAGCTTTAGCTGGAGTAGAGCTTTGAGTTAAAGGGTGGTAGCCGTAACGCCCAGCATGCAGCAATTGAAGGGCTATTTTACCATCGTAGCGATGCACAGCTTCGGTGATCACCTTGTGCGCCTCAGCGTGTTTTGGTCGGCTAAATTGTGCAGCTGTTGGATAGAGACGACCACGCAGGTTAGGAGAGAAGCCCCCGGTTACTATTATACCTACTCCGCCTTTGGCACGTTCCTCGTAAAAAGCCGCCAGCTTTTGCAGGCCTTTTGCACTGTCTTCTAGCCCTGTGTGCATTGAGCCCATTAAAACTCGGTTTCTTAATTGGGTAAAACCTAGGTCAAGTGGTCGAAGTAGGTTTGGGTACATAGCATCCCCTGTTTGCTTAATTCATCCTGGTCTGACCACGATAAAACGGGTTCCCTCATATGGCAAATATATTTTTACAATTCCGCAACATTCGTTAAGGTAATCACAATCTTTGCGATTAACGTATACGATATCTAAGAGTGCAGAATAATCTGTCACAGCAAACCTGTAGGTCTATGATTTTATTTGACTCTTTTGAGCAACATTTCGCACTGAGAGGTTTGTGATTGGACCGATTATCACTTAGCATTAAGAATCATTTCCCCTAAATCTCTGATTGTTGAAGGATCAGGCGGAGAACACAATGAAAACACTGTTTCGCTTCATCGGTAAGATAATTAAAGGCATCTGGAAGGTCATCACTTTCATTCGCCTCGCTCTCGCCAACCTTTTATTCATCGCAGCTATCGTCTTTATTTACTTCAGCTTCTCGCAGATTAGCTCCAAAGATGAAGCTGTTCCTGTCGAAAAAGAGCCCAAAGCTCTAGTGCTGAACATCTCTGGGAAAATCGTCGAACAGCGACGCTTCGTAAATCCTATGGATTCGTTAACTGGCTCGCTACTGGGTAACGAGATACCTCGAGAAAATGTGCTCTACGACATCAGAGAGACTATTCGCCATGCGGCTTCAGATGAAAACGTTTCAGGTCTTGTCCTCAGCTTGAAGAAAATGCCAGAAACGAATCTTACCAAGCTACGTTATATTGCTAAGGCGCTTAATGAATTCAAAGCCAGCGGAAAACCTATTTACGCCATTGGAGATTTCTACAACCAGAGCCAATATTATCTAGCGAGTTATGCCGATAAAATCTACGTAGCTCCAGATGGTGGCGTATTACTTCGCGGATACAGCTCTTATTCTCTTTATTACAAAACCTTGCTAGAAAATCTAGACGTTACGACGCACGTCTTTAAAGTGGGGACTTATAAATCCGCGGTTGAACCCTTTACTCGCAACAACATGTCTGCACCAGCCAAAGAAGCGGCTAGTGTTTGGCTAGGCCAACTTTGGGGAGCCTATGTCGATGATGTTGCCAGCAACAGAGGCATTGAAAAATCTGTGCTCAATCCAAGTATGGATACCTTCTTGAAGGAGTTTGAGCAAGCTGATGGCAGCCTAGCTCAGTTAGCAATGCAACTCGGTATGGTCGATGAATTAGCGACTCGCCAACAAGCAAGAGACGCGATGATCGAAGCCTTTGGGGGCGATGATGAAAATGGCTTTAAATCGGTTGGGTATTACACCTACAAAGACGAAGTGATCCAAGAGCCCGCACTTACTGATAATGAAATTGCCATCGTTGTCGCCAGTGGCGCCATTATGGATGGCCCACAGCAAGGCAATTCGGTGGGCGGTGATACGACAGCCGCACTGATTCGAAAAGCTCGCCTCAATGACGACGTCAAAGCATTGGTACTTCGCGTTGACAGTCCAGGAGGTAGCGCTTTTGCTTCTGAGGTGATTCGAAATGAACTGATTGCATTCAAGGAAACAAATCGTCCAGTCGTTGTGTCTATGTCTAGCCTAGCCGCATCTGGGGGATATTGGATTTCGATGTCTGCCGACGAAATCATGGCGCAACCAACAACCTTAACGGGCTCCATTGGTATCTTTAGTGTGGTGACCACCTTTGAGAAAGGCTTTAACAAGTACGGGGTCTACAGCGATGGATTAGGTACTTCTCCCTTCTCTGGTATTGGCATTGCTTCCGGTCTAAACGACGGAGCGAAGCGGGCTATGCAATTAGGTATCGAAAATGGTTACCGACGCTTTACAGGCCTTGTCAGTGAGAATCGAGGCATAGATGCGAACGCCGTTGAAAAAATAGCGGAAGGACGCGTTTGGACTGGTCAAGATGCGGTGGATAAAGGCCTTGTGGATTCTATCGGTGATTTTGATGACGCCATTGCTCGCGCAGCAAGCTTAGCGGAGATAGATACTTACTCCCTTAATTGGTTACAGAAATCTTTGTCACCTGCTCAGCAGTTTTTGCAGGACTTCAGCAAGCGAATCTCCGTCTCTTTGGGTCTAGACGTTAATATGTGGCTTCCAAGCGCATTACAGCCTATTGCCTCGCAAGTTCAGCAAGATCTGAGCGTGATGCAACAGTTTAACGATCCAAACGGTTACTACACCTTGTGCCTGCCCTGCCAAGTACAATAGGCATTTAAATAGTAAGTACTAACAGCCAAAGCCCAGCATTACGCTGGGCTTTGTTATACTTGAAGCAGTGTCATATTGCTTGAGCCCTTAAATCCGCTATACTTCGCCCCCATCAGTTACCCGTAAAAAGCACCTGTCTTTATGTCTCAGCAGAACACACGTAAACACATTTATATCGCGTATACCGGTGGTACTATCGGTATGCAAAAATCAGCAAACGGCTATGTCCCTGTGGCAGGTTTCATGGAGTCACAACTTGCTGGTATGCCGGAGTTTAATCGTCCAGAGATGCCAGAGTACACTATCCACGAATACGCGCCTCTTATCGACTCTTCCGATATGACCCCTGCTGATTGGCAACAAATTGCCGACGACATTAAGCATAACTACGACAAGTACGATGGTTTCGTGATTCTGCACGGTACCGATACCATGGCGTATACGGCGTCTGCACTGTCGTTTATGTTGGAGAACCTTGGTAAGCCAGTAATAGTGACAGGGTCTCAGATACCTCTTGCGGAACTGCGCTCAGATGGTCAAGCCAATTTGCTAAATGCCCTGCATATTGCTGCCAACTACCCAATCAATGAAGTTACCTTATTCTTCAATAACCAATTGATGCGCGGTAATCGAAGTACTAAATCGCATGCCGACGGTTTTTCAGCATTTACCTCGCCCAACCTTCCTCCTTTGCTTGAGGCTGGTATCAACATTCAGGTGAGCTCTATTGCAGAAGTGGATAAGAAGCCCGTCGGTGAATTCAAGGTACACACGATAACTCCGCAACCTATCGGTGTTATCACTATGTATCCGGGTATTTCCCATGAGGTAATTCGCAATACATTGCGCCAGCCTGTGAATGCAATGATTTTGCTGACCTTTGGTGTGGGTAATGCTCCGCAAAACCCGCAGTTGTTAGCACACCTTAAAGAAGCCTCAGAGCGTGGGGTTATTGTGGTTAACCTCACCCAGTGTCTCGCAGGCAAGGTGAACATGGGTGGCTACGCAACAGGCTGTGCCCTCGCTGACTCTGGAGTGATCAGCGGCTACGACATGACTCATGAAGCGGCCCTCGCTAAGCTTCACTTCCTTCTAAGCCAAGGTTTGGACTACGAAGAGATCAAGGTTCAGATGCAGCGAGTACTGCATGGTGAGATGAGTTTGTAAGACTAGAATCTTTGGGATTTGTTTTTGTCTCGAGCTTTCTTTCAATGAAATGAGCCGACCAATATTCGTTGAGTCGGCTTGCTTCTACCCTACCCATCTTTTGTCCTGTCCGCCTTTAACAGTCATAACAGTAAGTGCTATTGTCATCCTATCCAACAGAACAGGGTAAGCCGGTTATGCGTGATACAGTCTTATTTGATATTAACGAAACGGTTCTAAGCTTAGCGCCACTCAAACCTAAATTTGCAGCCTATTTCGGCAGTGTGGATTATGCCGAAACCTGGTTTTCTATGTTGCTACATAGCTCAACTGTCACCATCGTCACTGGGGTCAAATCAGATTTTGCGACTCTTGCAAAAATTGCCCTGCAAACGTTAGCCTCAAAAAAACAACTCTCCCTCGGTGAAGCCCAACAAACAGAAATATTGTCTACATTTGCAAACCTTCCCGCCCATCCAGATATAAAACCGGCATTGATTTGGCTTAAAGACAATGGTTATCGCACCGTTGCCCTGTCCAACTCATCCTCTAAATTAATCACCACACAGATAGAGAATGCCGGACTCACTGAGTATTTCGACCAAGTCATTTCCGTCGAAGAAACAGAAAGCTTCAAGCCATGTGTGGATGTATACCACTATGCAGCATCAAAGGTGAACCGCTCGATCCAGGACCTAAGATTAGTAGCAACGCATGATTGGGATACCCATGGGGCGATGACGGCAGGAATGCGCGCCGCTTACATCAACCGAAGCGGCGCAATCTATCATCCGTTATACAAAAAGGCGGAGATAGTTGCTGACAACATGCAGCAACTGGTCGAGCAGATAGTAAAAATTGACGATGAGTTGAAGGCTTAACTAACGACCACTGATTAATCGACTTTCACCTTAGTGATCGTTTCTTCGTTGTTAAATTGGCGCTTTAATTCACTCTTAGATTTAAAACTGATTTCTCCCCCTGCTGCCACCGTCATGTGCTGCGCCTCGGTATTATTCTTACTTTGATACAGCATTACCGCCTGCTGACAGTAGGCTCTTTGCTCTTCACTCAACGTTGTCCCTTCAGGCCAGCGGCCCGTTTCTACAGCAAAGCAAAGTCTTTGATATGCCTCAGGGGTAATGGCATCGACCATTTGCTCTAAATCCGGAATAGTTTGACTCATTGTCTCCCTCCTGTGTTGTTTTATGTTGTAACAAAGTTACCACAATGATTAACCTTGCTCATTATCCTTGTTGAACACTAAGGATATCGAGTTCACACAATAGCGCTCTCCGGTGCTAATAGGGCCGTCAGGAAACACATGTCCCAGATGACTATCACAATTAGCACAGCGGATCTCTACGCGTTTCATGCCGTGACTGTTGTCTTCCAAATAGCGAATCGCATCATTAGACACTGGTGCATCAAAGCTTGGCCAACCACAACCTGAGTCGTACTTATTATCTGATTTAAACAGCAAAGTCTTGCAACAAGTGCATGCGTAATCGCCGGTCGCTTTGTTGTGCAATAGTTTTCCACTATAAGGCGCTTCAGTGCCCTGCTCTCTGCACACACGATATTGTTCTTCTGATAATTCCTGACGCCATTCTTGGTCTGATTTTCTACTATCACTCATACGTAAAACGAGTCCCTGCTTCCCTAATTAAAATTTATCATTACTTTTTGGCAGTGGATCACTTGCCTCGTCCGATGTTGTAGCACATACTTTCTTCCACTTATGTGAAAGAGATAGAAATTCGCGCTTCAATATCAGTTTTTTGTTGCGCAACACGCACTTATTGGACATTACCTCGTCAAATGAGTGCAATAAACCACCATCTGCAGGCCTAAGTACGATAAGAAAGTATTTTTTTTTGACTTTAAACAAAATAAGCTGGATTATCTGTTGCAGAAGGAAACTGAGTTTTGTAATTTTACTACCAGTTTAAAATTAATCTGACATAAAAGTTGTGGAGCAACAATAATGACTATCAAAGTAGGTATTAACGGTTTTGGCCGTATCGGCCGTTTCGTTTTCCGTGCAGCACAAGAGCGTAACGACATCGAAGTAGTAGGTATCAACGACCTAATCGACGTAGAGTACATGGCTTACATGCTTAAGTACGATTCAACTCACGGTCGTTTCAACGGCACTGTTGAAGTTAAAGACGGCAACCTAATCGTTAACGGTAAAACTGTACGTGTAACTGCTGAGCGCAACCCTGAAGATCTTAAGTGGGACGCAATCGACGTAGACGTTGTTGCTGAAGCAACTGGTCTTTTCCTAACTGACGAGACTGCTCGTAAGCACATCACTGCAGGTGCTAAGAAAGTTGTTCTTACTGGTCCTTCAAAAGACGCAACTCCAATGTTCGTTAGCGGCGTAAACTTCAACACTTACGCTGGTCAAGACATCGTTTCTAACGCTTCTTGTACTACTAACTGCCTAGCGCCAATCGCTAAAGTTCTTAACGACAAGTTCGGCATCGAGTCTGGTCTTATGACTACAGTTCACGCTACTACAGCAACTCAAAAAACTGTAGATGGTCCTTCTGCTAAAGACTGGCGCGGTGGCCGTGGTGCTTCTCAGAACATCATCCCATCTTCAACTGGTGCAGCTAAAGCTGTAGGCGTTGTACTTCCAGAAGTAAACGGCAAACTAACTGGTATGGCTTTCCGCGTACCAACTGCTAACGTTTCTGTAGTTGACCTAACTGTTAACCTTAAAGAAGGTGCATCTTACGAAGCTATCTGTGCAGCAATGAAAGAAGCTTCTGAAGGCGAAATGGCTGGCGTTCTTGGTTACACTGAAGACCAAGTTGTTTCTCAAGATTTCATCGGTGAAGTTTGTACTTCTGTATTCGATGCTAAAGCTGGTATCGCACTTAACGACAAGTTCGTTAAAGTTGTATCTTGGTACGACAACGAAATCGGCTACTCAAACAAAGTTCTAGACCTAGTTGCTCACATCTCTAAGTAAGCATTGGCTAAGAAATTTGCATGAAGGCGGCTCTCGAGTCGCCTTTTTTTTGTCAAAAATTTAGGGCAATAATTACAACTGCACATCCAACCGTGCATCACAATACGCCCTAATTTAGTGAGAACTCAATATGGATGTATATCAACTACCCGCAATAGCGGTCCTCTCTGACAACGTCACCATCGTTCAGCAAGACGAGCTTCAAATTGTTCGCGTCATTCACGAAAAAGCTTCTGCTGCCATTGCGCTTCACGGCGGTCACGTCATCTCTTTTAAGCCACAAGGCCAACACGACCTTATCTGGATGAGTGAACAAGCCCTATACGATGGTAAAGCAGCATTGCGTGGCGGGATCCCTGTATGCTGGCCATGGTTTGGCCGAATTGCAGCACCTGCACACGGGTTTGCTCGTAGCTCACAATGGAAACTTATCGAGCACAGAGAAAATGAAACCGGTGTTATTGTGAGTTTAGGTCTAAGCACCTCTGAGGAGACGCTAGCAGTATGGCCTCATCAATTTGAAGCTGTGCTGAACGTAGAAGTAGGTAGCGAGCTAAAGGTTAGTCTTGTAATGACTAACACTGATGAAGCCGACTGGCGCTTCTCTGGCGCACTTCACACCTACCTTAATATCTCTGATATCAATAACGTTGAAACACGTGGTATGGGCCCTGAGTATATCGATAGCCTCAACGAGGCGAAACTGACTCAAGGCGGCGACGTACTCACCCTTACTGATACCATCGACAGAGTTTACACTCAGCCTAAGCCGCTTATCACCTTGGGCGATCCTGGCTTTGAGCGTGAGATTGTCATTGAAAACCAAGGTTCTAATTCAGCGGTGATTTGGAATCCTTGGGCTGAAGGTGCTCAATCAATGGGCGACATGCAAGACGATGGTTACAAAACCATGCTGTGCATTGAAGCCAGCCAACATGCCCCAAGTATCGAGTCAGGCACGATTGTTAAGCCTGGTGAGAGCTACACGTTGTCTACCACCATCGGTTGCAAGTAAACACCTATGAGTGACTCTAGATTCAATCCTAGAGTCACTTCTTATAATCATCGTCTCTATCTTCGATAGCGACTACTATCTGCATACCATTTTTCGAATCCAGTTATTATGATCTACGCCTGCCCTCTTTGTTCACAACCTTTAGCCCTAGAATCTCGAACGCTTAAATGCCCTAACAATCATAGGTTCGATAAGGCTAAGGAAGGCTACGTAAATCTGATGCCCGCCCATCACAAGCATTCAAAGAATCCAGGTGACAGCAAAGAGATGATGCAAGCTCGTAGAGTCTTTCTAGAATCCGGTCACTATCAAAATCTTCATCAGCAATTAGCGGCAACCGTAAGTAGGTGTGTAAAAGACATCGAAGCTCCAACGATATTGGATATAGGCTGCGGTGAGGGCTATTACACCAATGAAATCGCCCAAACACTTCCCGATGACGCTGCAGTCTATGGTTTGGATATCTCCAAAGTGGCCGTGCGTTATGCGTCTAAACGCTACGCAAATTGCCATTTCAGTGTTGCATCAAGCTACAAACTGCCCTTTAGCGATAACAGCCTAGATATCATTGTTAAAGTTTATGCACCCAGTAAACAAGAAGAACTGCTACGCTGCCTAAAGCCTAATGGCCTATTAATTACCGTAACCCCTGGCGCAAGACATCTATATCAGCTTCGCGAACGTATATATCAAGAAGTCCGTCTACACGAAGAAGAAGCAGATGAATTTGTAGGGCTAGAGTTAGTGGAACAAACTAAACTCAATTATCAGATGCAGCTAGAAAAAGGCTTAGCGTTTGAGTTTCTGCAAATGACACCCTTTGCTTGGAAGGCGTCTAAGGAATTGCAAGCAGAGCTCAAAGAATGTGACACCTTTGAGTGTGTGTGAGACAGATTTCAATTTATGCATCTATAGAGTTACGAAACGTAATTACTATTCAAAATAAATGTGCCAATGGTCGTCAATTCTTGTTGTACGAACAACACCCATATATTCAGTATTTGTATAAAGAAACTGAACATTATCAAAACCCTGTGCTAAGAGGTAAGGCCGCACTTGACGGTATTCAAAGTCATTAATATGTTCAATGCCAAAAGGTTGTTCTTTGGTATCAAAGAAAAACTTGTATTCTTCATTTTTGTTCCAATGAACGTAAACTTTACCATCTGCACCATTAAAAATGTGACTAATGCTATTAAACCTTTGCGCTACAGTAGATGAAACATCTTTAAACCATATTACTTTCTCAAAATTAAATGCCAAAAGAATAAAAGAGCATAAAATTAATGATATAGACCTATATGGAGGCTTTAAGAACATAAATAATATAAACAAAGCAACAAAGGAAGTTAACAAACTTCGATAACTTATAATAATCCCATGGTATATATTACTAAAATAAAAAGAAGAAAATATTATTACAGACCAGAAGTAAGCCTTAACAGGAATTCTTCTTTGGGACAAAATAATAAAAGAGAACAACACAAGAATAATATAACGCATTTCGCTGTACACAAGATCACTAATTATCCTAGAAACCGTAATGTGAAAATTCCCCATTAATGATTGCATCGAGTTTATAGGATTCGGGTTTCTCCAGTCCGCAAGCTTAATAAACATAGGCTCATCAAAATATAAATATGTAAAGAAGTAAACAAATAAATTTGATGTGACATACCCAATGATGAAACTTCCAACCCATATCAAAATAAAGTTAATGGTAAAACTGGCACTAGATTTAGTTAAACTATTCAAAAATAATAAAGGCATTAGAAAATGAACATTTGAATATGTTGCAAAAGACAATATTCCGCTCAATAACAATAGGAATTTCAAGTCTATCTTTTTACTATAGTGCAATAATATTAGTAATATTATTGATGATAACACAGGGAGAACAGGCCAAAGTAAAAGGATATATAACGTTGGTGAATTAACACATAACAAAGAAAAAAGAATAGAATCATCATGATTATCACTAATTTCAAAAGATACCTTATAGAAGAAAAATAACATGATTGAAAAATACAATGATATATTTACTATTGGAGGTAACTGCTTAACATAATTAAAGTACAAGAAATATACCCATCGTCCTTCATTAATTAATTTCCATACGTAAGTATCAAGGTAGTATCCAGAGTCATGCCTATAGAAATCCAAGAATGACATATTATACACATTGTATGAAGTTAAAAGCAGTAGTACCACGATGGCGACTTTTTTTATAATGCATTTATTAATAAGCAAATTAATATAACCCTCATTCTTAAATGATATATCAGTAATTATATTTTCGCCTAGTATATAGGACAATAAATATTATATCAAAATCAACCCTGACGATAAGGTATTCTACTTATGGACTAGAAAATAAAACCTATTCATTGAACAATATAATTTTTCTTCATCTTGAATTTCTCACTAACTTCATATTTACAAAAAAAGCAAATGGTATCTAAACTATATCTAACCTTCTTTTCCCTTAAATTTCAAGAACAACACTATGAGTTGAGAAAAAATATGTTAGTTACTAAAAAAATTGGGATCCAACCCTCAATTATATCTACGTCATTATTCACCTTTACTAACTCCTTCAACGCTGAAGTTCTTAGCTATTGCGACTACTTGCTTTACAGTCCATCACAAAATTTAGTTTCAGTCTTTTCCCTTTCAATAAATATCATACAAGAACATGTTGTGCTCGTAGGTGAATGGTACACCCGTCCCGCTATGCATCGTTTTCAATCGGATCTATACCGACACTTGTTAGAGAAAAATGAAAAAGCGGCGCTCTCAATGGAACAGTTTATCCGACCGGAACAACTTACTCTCGACCGGTATTTGAATAGTGAGATTGGTTAGTTGGTGCTAATTGCTCACGGTGATACATAGCCTAACTACACAAGTGACTATCGATCTATGGTAGAGCTAACTAAAGTGGTAATTGCGGCAAACGCATTGTGCGATGTATAGGGAAGGTGGAACTCGATTACCTTAAAAAGTTAGAACCTAAAGAACGTAAGTTTGTAGCAACAAAAATAGATACCTCTGAGAGACGCTATAAAAAGAATTTTGCTGACATTATGGAGGGAATGAATCGAGAAGTCATAGAAAAATTGTACTAAGCCCAAGTTACTACATGGGACAAGACTATGGCAGAAAACAACGTAGTGCATATAAAAAACAATCCAGAAAACTAAGTCATGCACACCGCTGAAAAATTTCACGTCAAGCATAGGATGGGTATTGCCTACTCCATCAACAAACGGATGCCCGATCTTATAATCGCCTCGATAACGCTGGTAACTAAAGTGTCAAACAAATTAAATCAAAGTCCTTACCCTGAATACCAATAATTGGTATTACCTCTGTCACAACAGATTGCGGCTGGGAGTTATGAGCATGGTATATCAGATCACTTCACATTCGGACTCAACCATAGATTATGAGTAGTTACAATCGGTTTGCATGATTGAGAACAGACGACGCTTAATTACGAATAACTATGGAGGGTAGAATAATATACCGGTTCAGCATTTAAAAAGGACAGCCAACTGTTTTATCCCTAAACATTTTTCGAGCGGTAATTTATCCATTGTTAAGCCTTGTCAATATCGTCATCGTTGACGTTGCTGAGTAAGTTTCTTACATTACCATTGTCAATTTTTTGGCAAGGTGAGCATATCAACTTATGCGATTATCTTCCTCCTATACACCTTATAAGAAAAATCGAAATTATTATCTTAAATCTTGAGTAACTATGGAATTGATAACGAAAACTAATCTCCCCTGAAATATATTCCCGAAAAATATCTCTCCTTATAAGAAAACATGAAGATGCAACGTTAACAAAATAATCTTCTAGATAAATTTCACAATTCACGTAGCTCTAGTTCTCACCTAAAAAACTGATCAAAGTCTCATATTTTATATACAATTCTTTGTAATGTGCTTTTTTACTTAAATAATTCATTAATTAATTGTATCATACTACTGTTTCCAACTGATATCTAGACACCGTAGTAAAGCCATATAATAATCTAAAGGAATATATTGTTGGATGAAAGATTTAGAGCATGCTTACAATGACGACTTTTTCCGATATATCAACAAAGGTTCGGAATTTGCCGCAAATGCTATTATCCCAGTAATAATGCAACACTTTGTAGTGGATAGTATTCTTGATGTTGGATGTGGTGACGGCACATGGCTAAAAGTATGGCAAGACAATCATATCGGTGATGTTTATGGTATTGATGGCAATAATTTAACAGATAAAGATTTATTGATTCCTAGACAAAGTCTTCTTAGTATGAATTTGTGTGGTTCATTCAACCTTAAGAGAAGTTTCTCCGTAGCCCAATGCCTCGAAGTAGCAGAGCATATTCCTAAAAAATATTCCTCGACATTAATTGAGTCAATATGCAAGCACTCTGATATTGTCATTTTTTCTGCAGCTCCTCCAGGACAAGGGGGAGAAAATCATGTCAACGAACAGTGCTATGACTATTGGCGGAATATTTTCAAAAAGAATAATTTCGAGCCCTACGATATTATTAGACCTAGAATTTCAGCTAAAAAAAGCATTCCACCTTGGTATAGATACAACATCCTAATTTACATTAGAAAAACCTCATGTTACGCAACATCACTCAAAGATTATCGACAACCATATAACGAAAAAATTGCGGATATTTCTTCTTTATCATATAAGATCCGGAAGAAATTGGTCTACTTTTTACCTATTGAAATTGCAACTTTTATTGCGAAGATTAAAAAAAGACTAACACTGATACTTTACTTTAAAGGTTCAATTTGAGTTATTGCAATCTTGTATTGATAGTATTAAGCTGTTTTTTTGCAGCATTAGGTCAACTAATGTTTAAAATTGGCGTAAGTAATAAAGTAAACATCTTTTACTATATAAATTTTAGTGTTTTCTCAGGTGGCATATTTTATTTAGCAGGGCTATTATTGTGGCTTAAAGTATTATCTTCTGAACCATTAGCGACTGTCTATCCATTTACTATTTTAAGTCTTCTTTTTGTTTTGTTATTTAGTAGCTTAATTCTTAAGGAAAGCATATCTATAAACCAAAGTGGTGGGATTACACTCATCCTATTTGGCCTCTACCTAGTAAGTAAGTAAAAATGAATAAAACCTTATCCATTGTTGTACCCTGTTATAATGAGTCGATGATAATAGAATCTACTTATGACAAGTTGAATAATAAATTAGAAGAACTCATTAACGCTTCATTAATTAGCAAAGAAAGCTCAATTATATTAGTTGATGACGGTAGTAACGATAATACTTGGTCAATTATAAAAGCATTATCTTTAGAAAACAGCAACATTGAAGGAATAAGGCTTTCTCAAAACGTAGGTCACCAAAAAGCACTTTATGCGGGGCTAACCGAGTCTAAATCTGATATTACGATTAGTCTTGATGCCGATCTTCAAGACGACATTGATGCTATCAACCTAATGATTAAAAAGCATTATTTAGGTTACGAAATAGTCTATGGCGTAAGGAACTCTAGGCGCAATGATAGTTCTTTTAAACGAAATTCTGCTCAAGTGTTTTATTGGTTTTTAAGTAAGTTTAATCCTACTCAAATAAAAAACCATGCAGATTATCGCCTCCTTGGTCGGCGATCACTTAACGCCTTATTAAGATTCAACGAATCTAACCTTTATATTAGGGGTATAATCCCACAGTTAGGTTTTAAAAGCGATTCAGTCTTCTATGAAAGAAAGACTAGAGATATCGGCGAGTCCAAGTACCCACTTAGAAAAATGCTTTCTCTTGCATTAACCGCAATAACTTCAACTACAATTACCCCCTTAAGATTAATAACTTATATTGGCCTAACCGTAGCTTCCCTCTCATTTATGGGCGGACTTTACGCGGTATACGTAAAGTTAACGACAGATTCTGTGGACGGATGGGCATCTTTAATGACAAGTATATTTTTTCTAGGGGGAGTTCAACTTATCTCCCTAGGAGTGATTGGAGAGTATGTAGGTAGGATCTACATTGAAGCAAAACGGAGACCAAAATTCATTATTGAAGAAAGGCATAAGTCGCCATGATTTTGTAATCATCATTGTCAGTTAAAATAAATACCTCGGAGCTGCTCCAACAAGGCGAGCTTAGCTGAACTGTTCGAAGAAATAAAAAGGAAGTTGCCGATAGGCGGCTCAGGTATCTTAGGATAAAACCATAGCGAAAAGCATTGCAATACACATTACTAAATATCTCTGATATCGATAATGTTGAGATTCGAGGCATGGAACTTTAGTACATCGATAGCCTAAACCACTCATCACCTTGAGCGGCCCTGATTTTGAACGCGACATCGTCATCGAAAATTGCGGTGCAAATACTGCAGTGCTCTAGATTCCTTGGGCTGAAGGTGCGAAAGCAATGGGTGACATGCACGGTTGTTAAGCCCCAAGAGAACTACACATGCTATCTACAACTATCGGTTGTAAGTAAAGCCCATAAGTGGCTCTAGGTTCATTGCTAGAGTCACTTCTTATAATCATTGTCTCTATCATCGATAGCGACTACTATCTGCATACCATTTTTTGAATACAGTTATTATGATCTACGCCTGCCCTCTTTGTTCGCAACCTTTAATCCTAGAATCTCGAACGTTTAAATGCCCTAACAATCATATGTTCGATAAGGCTAAGGAAGGCTACGTAAATCTGATGCCAGCGCATCATAAACACTCAAAGAATCCAGGCGACAGCAAGGAGATGATGCAATCGCGCAGAATCTTTCTAGAATCAGGTCACTATCAAAACCTGCAGCAGCAATTAGCCACAACCGTCACTAAGTACGTAGAAGGCATCGAAGCTCCAACGGTATTGGATATTGGCTGCGGCGAGGGCTATTACACCAATGAAATCGCCCAAACACTTTCCGATGACGCCGAAGTCTATGGTTTGGATATCTCCAAAGTGGCCATTCGTTATGCATCTAAACGCTACGCACATTGCCACTTCAGTGTTGCATCAAGCTACAAACTGCCCTTTAGCGACAACAGCCTAGATGTCATTGTTAAAGTTTATGCACCAAGTAAACAAGAAGAACTGCTACGCTGCCTCAAGCCCAATGGTCTATTAATTACTGTAACCCCTGGCGCAAGACATCTATATCAGCTTCGCGAACGTATATATCAAGAAGTCCGTTTACACGAAGAAGAAGCAGATGAGTTTTCAGGGCTAGAGTTAGTGGAACAAACTAAACTCAATTATCAGATGCAACTAGAAAAAGGCTTAGCGTTTGAGCTTCTGCAAATGACGCCCTTTGCTTGGAAAGCGTCCAAGGAATTGCAGGCAGAGATCAAAGACTGTGACATCTTTGAATGTGAAGCCGACTTTAATATTCAGGTTTACAGGGTGAGTTAACCCAAGCAGGCAGGAGAGCCGATATGTACGCACATAAAAACACCTTAGTTTTGCTCTCCTGTTTTCTTTGCTTTCAGGTCCTTGCTAAAGAGCAGCATTCTCCTGTGACTACATTTTTTGACTATCAGCTTTATCAAAAACCGTCCAACTCAATCCCCCTATCCTCGCTTCCGTCGCAAGTCTTGAACGCAGATGTTGTCCTCGTCGGTGAATGGCACTCCCATTCCGCAGTACATCGCTTTCAGTCTGATCTCTACAGATTGCTACTAGATAAGAATGACAATGTGGCTCTCTCTATGGAGCAATTCAGCCGACCTGCACAATCAACTCTCAACCAATACCTCAATAATGAAATTGGCGAACTAGCACTGATTGCTCATGGAAATGCGTGGCCTAATTACACCAGTGACTATCGCGCTATTGTTGAGCAAGCCAAAGCGGCGAACATGCCTGTAATTGCGGCAAACGCTCCACGAGATATCGTGCGTTGTATCGGAAAAATTGGCCCTGATTACCTCAAACAACTCAATAGTGAAGAGCGTAAGTTTGTCGCGGCACAGCTGGATACTTCTGATAGGCCCTATAAGGCAAATTTCACCGAGATGATGGATGGGGTGGATAAAGGTGTCATAGAAAAGATGTACGCGGCACAGGTTTCATGGGATGAGACCATGGCGGAGAGTATTGCTATGCACATTAAAAACAACCCCGAACATCAGGTGATGCATACGGCTGGAAAGTTTCATGTTGAGAATGGGATGGGCATCGCCTACTCGCTTAATAAACGAATGCCAGAGCTCAAGATTGCGCTAATAACACCAGTGAATGAGGTTTCAAGCACATCAAAACAAAGCCCCTTCCCTGAGTACCAATTATTGGTTTTACCTCTACCCGACCAGGTTGTCAGCGGAGCTCTTAATCATGGCATGTCTACACATCCGCATTCGGATGCAAAGACAAATTGTGAGTAGTTACTTTCTGTTAGGGTGATTCAGGATGTGGTCTTCCCAATCTACAACATCAATCTCATACACCACTTTGTTGCGAACGCTTTCGCCTGCAGCATGCATGGCTGATTTTGAACCAGTGATCAACGGGTGCCATTCAGGCAGGTCTTTATTTTCAGACAATAAGCGATAAGCACAGGTTTCTGGCAACCAATGAAACTCATGAATCTTGTCGCGTGTGAGCTTTAAGCATTCTTCACCAGACTCAAAACGATTGGCATAGTCTTTACAGCTACAGGTTTTGCTGTTTAACCAGCTACAGGCCACATTAGTGTAGTAAACCTCGTCACTGTCTTCGTCCATAAGTTTGTGTAGGCAACATTTACCACAGCCATCACATAGAGCTTCCCACTCTTGTTCGCTCATCTGTTCTAGTGTTTTTGTTTGCCAAAATGGAGAAGTCATCTTAAATCTTACCGTCATAAACTTGGAGGCGTTTTATACCTATTCATCGCTTAAAATACAAGCAAAAGCGACAATCAAGCACTTACATGAATACTTTTCATCCGAGTACAGAAACTTCTTTCAATCTTAGTAAAACTGTTGATAATCCCCCTTCACTTTTCTTCTAAGGCTCAACTGTGGAATGTCGTCTTTATTGTGGTGCCTGTTGTATAGCGCCAAGTATCTCTAGCAGCTTTCCGCTGCATCCTAACGGCAAGAACGCCGGTGAGCGCTGTAAACAACTGACCGAAGATAACTTGTGTAAGCTTTTTGGTAAAAAAGAGCGCCCAGACGTTTGTCATGGCTTTAAAGCGGCAGAATGGGTATGCGGTGATACCCGTGAACAAGCCCTTTTCATTCTCAATGATCTGGAAAACTGTACTGCTTAAAGTGGCTCTTATCAGAGTTCTTCGTTTTGTATCCCTATAAAATTTTCCACACTTAGCAAAAACCGACTACCTTTATTAAGAATCAAACACTTATAGAAGGGATTCTTATGAATAAGTACTTAGCCGAACTGATTGGAACATTTTGGTTGGTATTGGGGGGTTGTGGTAGTGCTGTTTTAGCGGCTGGCATCCCCGACCTCGGCATTGCCTTTGCGGGCGTTGCTTTAGCCTTCGGTCTTACCGTTGTCACTATGGCCTATGCGATTGGCCATATCTCAGGTTGTCACCTAAACCCTGCTGTTACTATTGGCCTTTGGGCCGGTGGTCGCCATGAAGCCAAGGAAGTTGTCCCTTACATCATTGCACAAGTTATTGGCGGCATTATCGCCGGTGGTGTGTTGTATGTGATTGCGACGGGAAAAGCAGGTGCCGATATTGGCGGGTTTGCGACCAACGGCTACGGTGATTACTCTCCTATGGGCTACGGAATGACCGCGGCACTAGTCACTGAGATCGTTCTCACTGCCGTGTTCCTATTCGTAATTATGGGCGCGACCGATGGTAGAGCTCCGGCGGGCTTTGCCCCTCTTGCTATAGGCCTATGTCTAACTCTGATTCACTTGATCAGTATCCCTGTCACCAATACTTCAGTAAACCCTGCGCGAAGCACAGGTGTGGCGGTATTTGTCGGGGATGCGGCAATCAGTCAGTTATGGCTATTTTGGGTAGCTCCCATTATTGGCGGTATTATCGGCGCCATCATCTATAAAGCCGTTGCTGGCAAAGAGTAGTAATACCAACCACTTACTTACTGCGATTGGTATAAACTCGAAAGCATAAAAAAGGCCGCTTAGTCTACACTAAGCGGCCTTTTAACATCTTGCCATTAAAGCTTGTGTCGTCCGAGCAGCGAATGAGACAAGGTGGTGCCATCCACTAAGTCCAGTTCACCACCGACAGGTACGCCATGAGCGATCCTAGAGGCATTGACTTGGTGGATATGACATAGCTCAGCAATATATTGAGCTGTAGCCTCACCTTCAACCGTTGGGTTAGTCGCCAATATCACTTCGCTGATTTCGCCTTCCTGAAGCCTAAAGTCGAGCTTATCAAGCCCAATATCACTAGGACCAATTCCATCAAGGGGAGAAAGATGCCCCATCAACACGAAATAGAGTCCAGAATACTGACCTGTTGCCTCTACGGCTGCAATGTCAGCAGGGCTTTCAACCACACATATCTGGCCTGTCTGCTGCCTTTTGGGGTTGCTACAGATATGACAAACATCGTTTTCCGTGAAGGTTCGACATTCGCCACAATGACCCACTTCAGTCATCGCCTGACTAAGAGCGTCTGCTAGCTTAACGCCACCACTTCTATCTCGCTGCAATAAATGAAAGGCCATACGCTGTGCTGACTTGGGACCCACCCCAGGTAGACAACGTAAGGCCTCCATCAACTGCTCCAGCATGTTACTGGTACGCATTGATTAGTTTTGTTTCTTAGAACGGCATTTTCATGCCTGGTGGTAGTTGCATACCGCCAGTCACAGAAGCCATTTTTTCTTTTTGAGTCTCTTCAACACGACGAGCTGCATCGTTAAATGCTGCTGCAATCAGGTCTTCAAGCATCTCTTTGTCGTCTTCCATCAAGCTCTCATCGATGTCAACGCGACGCACATTGTGGCTACCAGTGATAGTCACTTTAACTAGGCCAGCACCAGACTCGCCAGTAATTTCCATTTGTGCGATCTCTTCTTGAAGCTTCGCCATACGATCTTGCATTTGCTGGGCTTGCTTCATTAGGTTGCCCATACCGCCTTTTCCAAACATTCTGAATCTCTCTTTGATATCGGTATTGATAATTACTAGTGAAATGGGGATTAATCTAACCCATTTCAACCCTATATTGGACGAACACTCTCTCTATCCAGTTCCGCTGAAAAACGGGCCTCAATAAACTTTATATGCTCGTCGCTCTCTAAATTGTTAAACGCCTGCTCAAGCTTTTGTTGATACAGGGTTTCTCGCAGCTCTAGTGGTGTTTGACCTTGCTCATCAACTTGTACTTTAATCTCGCGATGTTGCCCTGTCACTTCAGCAAGCGCCTGCATCAACTCACTGCGAGATTTGTCTCCATCGAGATGTTGTTGACTCGGTCTTAAATGCAAGACAATCCCACTATTGCTCTCCTCAAAGTGGGAATTCAAGGCTAACTGTTCTACTAGCTTAGCGGTATTCAGCTTAGCTATCAAAGCACTCCAGCTGTCTTGTGCAACAGATTCATCCACCAGTTTGGACACCATTTCGGGTGTCTTTTCGTGCTCCAAAGCCTTTTTCAGCAATGCCGGTGTTAGGCCTGGCTTTATTTCTTTGGGTTGAGAAGACTCTGACGCCTGCCATTGATATGGCAGACTACTGGTATCGACTTTTTCTTGCAGCACGGACTCTGAAGGTGTCTTTGGCGGGTGCTTTTGAGTCACTCGCTCAAGTACGCTTTCTTTTTTACCTGTCTGTACTGCCTCACCCTTTTTTGAGCGGTCGCCTTGTACTGATGTTTTGCTTTGGCGCTTAGAACGAAGTTGATGACGAAGACCCACCAGCGGGCTCTTAACCGAAGCTTGTGGTTCGTTCGCTGTGCCATGACCAACAGACTCTGCTGGCTGAGCGACGTTTGAGGCATCTTGGTGCTGCTGAGCCGGTGGCTCATATCCTGAGTGCACAGGAGGCACATCAGCCATAGACGGTTGCTGTGCAGAATAAGGGGCTTGTTGCAGCGGCTCTGCTGGGCGAGGTTCTGGTGAAACAGGTTTAGCAGCTCCCTGATCTAAAACCTTTTTCGCTTGTTGAACCGGCGACGGCCTTTCGGCTACAGGCGCAGTATCTACTACAGGTAAGGACTGTGTTGCTTCACTGCTGATATTGCTCTGCGTAGAAATAGTGTTCGCTGCAGGCTTGTCAGCTGGGCTAAACGCTAGCATACGCAGCAAGGTCATTTCCGTCCCTGCTCGCTCTGTTGGCGCCATAGAAAGCTCACCACGCCCTTTTAGAGCGATCTGGTAATATAGCTGAACCTCTTGTGGAGAAATTTGCTCAGCAAGGTGCTGAACTCGCTCAGCGTCCATATGACCGGCATCTAAGGTAGCTGGAAGCGTTTGATACATGGCGATGCGATGCAATTGCATCGACAACTCTTGCAATAAGCCATCCCAATCGACGCCATTGCTGGCGAGTTGATTTAGTGCCTCTAGGCTTTTTGATGCCTGCTTATGAACAATGGCATCAATCAGATATAGCGCTTGTTCGCTATCTAGAGTGCCAAGCATTCGCGACACTTGCTCTGTCACTACATTGCCGTTACCTAAAGCAATGGCCTGATCAGCGAGGCTCAATGCATCACGCATACTGCCATCAGCAGCATGGGCAAGCATACCTAGGGCACGGTCTTCTCTGGCAATAGTCTCTTGCTCGAGAACGTGCTCTAGCTGCTGATGGATATCATCAACAGTAATAGGCTTAAGATGAAACTGAAGGCATCGAGACAGAATCGTCACTGGCAGTTTTTGTGGGTCCGTTGTCGCCAACAAAAACTTCACATACTCAGGCGGCTCTTCTAAGGTTTTCAGTAGTGCGTTAAAACTATGCTTTGACAGCATATGCACTTCATCTATCAGGTAAACCTTAAAGCGTCCTCTGGCCGGCTTGTATTGAACGTTGTCCAATAGATCGCGAGTATCTTCAACCTTAGTTCTGGAGGCAGCATCGATTTCTAGCAAGTCAACGAATCGACCTTGGTCTATCTCTACACAGCTTTGGCACGTGCCACAAGGTGTTGAAGTGATGCCAGTTTCACAGTTTAAGCCCTTGGCTAGTAGGCGACCGATCGTCGTTTTACCTACACCGCGAGTACCACTAAACAGATAGGCGTGATGCAAACGGTTTTGATCCAATGCATTCTCTAATGCGGTCAAGACGTGCTCTTGCCCTACGACTTCTTTAAATCGCTTTGGACGCCATTTACGTGCTAACGCTAAATAACTCATTAATTATCCTGATAGATGAGAAGGATTAGTGGCCATCAAACTCGCATAGGCTAAACACTTCGATGCCCATTTTTTCAATGCGCTTATCACCACCAATCTCTGGCAGGTTGATAACGAAGGCTGCGTGTTCAACGATGCCACCAAGTTGGCGAATCAGCTTGGTTGTTGCTTCGATTGTGCCACCAGTAGCAAGCAGATCATCAACCACCAGCACCTTATCACCTTCGGTGATCGCATCGGTGTGGATCTCCAGCACATCGGTACCGTACTCTAGCTCATAGGATTGAGAGATAGTGTTACGAGGTAGTTTGCCTGGTTTACGCACTGGAACAAAGCCAACACCCAATTCAAGCGCTAGAGGCGCACCAAACAAAAACCCGCGAGCCTCAGTGCCCACCACTTTAGTAAAGCCCATGCCTTGGTAGCGTTCGATAAGCATCTCAATCGTGGCTTGATACGCTTTTGCATCTTCCATCAAACTGGTTACATCACGAAATAAAATACCTGGCTTCGGGTAGTCTTGAATGCTTTTGATACTGGCTTTGATCAGGGCTTGCTTTTCAATATTCATAGTTAATTCTTACAGTTTAATTCAGACCCTAACCATAGTCGTTCCCCCTGACTTCGCATCGCTAAAGCGCTCAGTATGAGCACTCAGGTAAGCCTAAATCATGGTGATGAACTACCGCTAATTTGCGTATGGGTTGGGTGCGATTGATATCCCTCTAAACAAAGTATAACCAGAGTCTCTGACCATAGTGATTAGATTGATATAAGTGGACGATATGGTAGTGATTTTATCAATTTTGAGCAAGCCACACTTTGGTATGCCTCAAGTTTTCGCTCTTGAGTTACTCAGCAGGCTCCGGAAGACGGCTTAACCACAACAGTAATATCGCCATTATGGCCACCAACAGTAACCTCACCCAGTTAATCGGAGCTAGAGCAATAGACAAAGCGAAGCTAAACAAAATGAGCCAGTACGCTTTACGCTTAACCGAACGCTTGACGCCACGAGTATCGCGCCAGTCTTCGATAATAGGACCAAAGATCGGGTGAGAGAGCAGCTTTTGATTAAGGCGCGGAGAGCTCCTCATAAAACAGGCGCTGGCAAGCAACACAAAGGGAGTGGTCGGTAGCAGCGGCAACACGACGCCGATTATCCCTAACACAAGGCACACTATCCCTAGGGAGATTAGCATCCATCTTTTTATTGGGTTTTGGGGGGTAACCACTACTGCAAAGCCTTGTCCACGCATAAGTCTACAAAGAGCATATCTGAACTAGGCAAAAAAAAGAAGTTGAAGCTAGGTTTGCAACTAATTCGCTTTGCTTTCAATGACAATTTGACAGTTAGCGTTTGCTAGGCCAGAAAGCTTCAGACTATTTTTTCCAGTTGTGGAAAGTGGAAACTGTTCCTGATGCAACACTTTATCGCCACCCAAGCTCTGTTGAGTTGCGAGCGTATGGTTTGCATTCGAAGTACTCCAAGCGCCCTCAACACCTGCGCTGATCACCTTAAACTCACGATTTGAAAAATCAGCAAGTCCGACTATCGCGTTTATGGGCTCACCACAATCGGCATAGCGAATGGCTTTTTCAAGGTTACTCACTAAATCTTGGATATGAAAAACCTGCGATTCTTGGCTACGGATATAATCATTAAACAAGGCTCGAACCAATAAGGTTGTTGACACTCCAAACTGCTCGGCCGAGTCAGAATCAAGAACGTAAAACAGAAACTGTCCATTCATGCTCCACGCGTAGTCATAGACAATAGGCATGGATTCAGAGCTTTGTAGTACCCGAAAATGACAGTTCCATACACCTTGGCTGGTTTTCTGCTCAGGAACTAAAGCCTGCAACAAGTCTCGGGATATATCAGGATGATTGTCTAGGTACTCTAGATGCCAGTGCAATTCCTGATCTTCTGGCAGTTCACCTTGAGGATTTAGCTGAAACCATTGGCTAGTAAAGTCTCTTGCGCCCAATGCGGAGTCTTCCGCTTCTTTGAGGGTACTCTCAACCGTCGACAAAAGATGTGTAGGATTGACGATAGGTTTAGTGACGAAGTCTTTTATGCCGAATTTCAAAGCCTTTGCCACCACCGACATCTTTTCAGTACCGGAAATAACAATCAGAGGCAAAGAGGGATATTGATGACTGGCCTCTTCCACAAACTCCATACCATTTAGCAACGGCATCTCAATATCGCAAATCACCAAGTCGGGTACATGTTTCGCAAGATGCTGTAACCCCTCAAGACCATTATCCGCTTCAAACACGCGATAGTTTTGGGTCTCAAGTAGTGAACGCACTAAATTTCGAAATACGGCATCATCATCCAATATAAGAACGTCTGCTGCATATTTTTTGCTCATCGGCAGCTCCACTAAGGTACTCTCTTGGTGCACTTTATACTCTTTAAGTCTACTTCAATTGCTATAACATTAGATGTCCGTTTAAATAATCACAAAGATAAATGACTTATTTTGACGACAAATTGTAAAAACTGTTTGATAATAAACACTAAATCACCTGACCCAATAGGGTTGTTCCCCCCTTTGAAAGTGAGCGCATATCTAGATCATGAAAGATACTATGAAACTTGATGACCTCAATCTGTTCCGCCAAGTCGTGGAGCATGGAAGCTATACAGCCACCTCTCGAGCCACTCGCATTCCCGTTGCGACCATTACTCGAAGAATACAAGCGTTAGAAGACGCGATTGATTTACGACTGCTGAACAGACACGCTCGCAAATTAACACTAACAGAAGCCGGCCAACGTTTTTATGAGCAATGTGGCCCTCTACTAAAGCAAATTTCAAGTGCTGCAGTAGAACTGGGTGAAGAGTGTCGCGGTGCGGCTGGTCGCTTGAGAGTCTCCTCTCCTGCTAACCTGACTAAGCGTATGTTAATGCCGTTGTTTGAAGGCTTCATGGATACCTACCCTGATATCCAGATTGACCTTAGCATGACCAACCGCGCTGATGAACTTGACCCTACAGAGTGGGACATGATTTTTCGTGTGGGCCCTCAACGAGATTCAAACCTCATTGCTCGCAAGCTTACCGAAGTTAAAGACATCTTAGTTGCTAGCCCTGAGTACCTAAAAAGCAGCTCAGCGTCATTGCAGCATGCAGAAGATCTTACCGATCATGCACTTCTGAAAGGCTTACCCCTTACCCACTGGTCACTACTGAACACTCACGGTGAAACCGTAGTGAACAAAGCGAAAGGTCGCCTAGAAGCAACCGATCTTAATGTAGTAAGGCATGCCTGCTCTGCAGGTGTTGGGATTGCTTTGATTCCAAACGTAATGGTGAATCATCACATCGAAAGTGGTGGCTTGGTGCAAGTGCTACCAGAGTGGGCAGCAAACCCACGCGATATCTTTATGCTGTATAACCATAAAGACCATATCCCAGAAAAAACACGACTACTGATCGACTACATCAGAGATTACTTTAACTAAACCAGTGTTGGTTAAAATTGAAAGTACAAAAAAAGGCCCAGCATCATGCTGGGCCTTTTTATTCGAGCTGAAGCAGCATTACGCGCCTTCGTTATACATCTCTAAGTTTGCTAAGTCTTGAGCAATGTTCTGCTCTGTTTTTGCATCGTCAGAGCGCAATGAATCAAGGAAGTCTAAGTACTCTTGGTCCACATCACCTGTCACGTATTGGCCACTGAACACAGAGGTCTCAAACGTCTTAATATCAGGATTGCCCTCGCCTACTGCAGCAACAAGATCTTCTAATGATTGGAACATCAGTCCATCAGCGCCGATAAGCTCAGAAATCTCATCAACTTCACGACCGTGAGCAATCAACTCATTAGCACTTGGCATATCAATACCGTACACGTTCGGGAAGCGCACCTCTGGTGCCGCTGAAACGATATAAACCTTGTTTGCACCTGAATCACGAGCCATCTCAATGATTTGCTCGGATGTCGTACCACGAACGATAGAATCATCGACTAGCAGTACATTCTTACCTTTGAATTCAGAGCGAATTGCGTTCAGTTTACGACGTACTGATTTCTTACGCTGCTGCTGACCCGGCATGATGAAGGTACGACCTACATAGCGGTTCTTAACGAAACCTTGACGGTATGGCTTATCAATAATCTGAGCAATCTGCAGAGCAATATCACAAGATGTTTCTGGAATTGGAATAACGACATCGATATCCAAATCATCCCATTCGCGCTTGATCTTCTCGCCTAACTTGTTACCCATCTCAACACGAGCACTGTATACAGAGACCTTGTCGATGAAAGAATCAGGGCGAGCAAAATAAACGAACTCAAAGATACATGGGTTCAATTGTGGGTTTTCTGCACATTGTTGAGTGTACAGTTGTCCATCAAAAGTAATGTATACCGCTTCACCTGGTGCTACATCACGCATGAAGTCAAAACCGACAGCATCGAGTGCTACTGACTCAGATGCCACCATGTATTCTGTGCCGCCTTCAACTTCACGCTTACCGAGGCATAAAGGACGAATGCCGTTAGGGTCGCGAAATGCAACCATGCCATGACCAATGATCATTGCGGTTACTGCATATGCACCACGAATGGTCTGATGAACACGCTCAACCGCATCAAACACATCTTTCTCAGTAATGTTGAATGTTTTTGTCATATCAATGTTATGAGCCAATACATTCAATAGAACTTCAGAGTCAGAAGTTGTATTTACATGACGACGATCTTGTTCAAATAGCTTCTGACGAACATCAGCAGCGTTAGTTAGGTTGCCGTTGTGAGCCAACGTGATACCAAAAGGAGAGTTCACGTAAAAAGGCTGTGCTTCAGACGCACTTGAACTACCTGCCGTAGGGTAACGAACGTGTCCGATACCTACGTTGCCTTGTAAGCGTTGCATGTGTTTTGCTTCAAACACATCCTTAACTAGACCGTTTGCTTTACGCAGACGAAAACGATTGCTATCTATGGTAATAATACCCGCAGCATCTTGTCCACGATGCTGCAAAACCGTAAGCGCATCATAAATCGATTGATTAACAGGAGTTGTGCCTACAATTCCAACAATACCACACATGTCTAAACCCTCAGTATTGGCCAGTTAAGCTTTATACCACTCCGGATAAAAAGCTAGACGTTTCTTTAAGATGTTCGAAAAACGGTGCGATCAGACGACTGAACTCTGGAATCAATTGCGATTGGCGCCACCAGTCCGAATTTGACAAACTGGTGAAGGCATCCATAAAAAACAGTACTGCGGCAACGATCAATACGCCACGCAAAGTACCAAACACGATCCCAAGCACGCGATCTGTTCCTGACAGACCTGTCTTTTGGACCAACTGTCCTATGGTGTAGTTAATGACTGCACCAACGACTAGCGTTGCCACAAACAGAGCGCCAACTGCGGCTCCATTTCGGACCATGTCATCTTGGATGTTTGTAAAGTACACCGCTAGTCTAGTGTAGTACTGGCTGGCAATAAAAAAGGCGCCAAACCAAATCACTAACGAGAGCGCTTCCTTAACAAAACCTCGTACCAAACTGATCAGCGCAGAGATGCCGATCACACCTAAAATAGTAAAATCTATCCAATTCATGAGCTTTACTTCCTCATGCTGGCGCGCATTCTAACAGAAAAATGCGCGACGCAAACGTTTTCTTTATGGTTTTAGTGGCTTAAATGTCTGAATCTGGCCTTGTTCGCCTGTGAGCTTTTTCAATTCAGGCAGTTGCGATTCTAACTTTGAACGAGAGACATCCGGGCCAACGATGACGCGATAAATGTTACCCGCCTTACGAACGCTGGCTATAAAACCACGATTACGCAGATCCTTAACCATTCCATCCGCGTTCTCTTTACTGCTAACGGCGACCAACTGAATAATCCAGGCACTGTCTTCGTAGTCATTGCGTTCTTCTACCTTACGCTCCTTAACTTCAACCACTTCAAGTTTAGGTTTCGGCTCAGCCTTAGGTTTCGGAGCAGGTTCCACTTTTTTCTCTACCTGAGCTGTTTGAGTCTTTTCACTTTCATGAATCACTTCTTCAACCGGTTCTGGAGGCAAAGACACCTCTTCTTCTACAGGGTCTTGAATCTCAAAAGATTCGACTTCCGACTCAAGCTGAGGCTTGATTGGAATGGCAACAAACTCTTCTTTGTAGTGAAGCTTCTCACCATCTAACACGTCAGGGAGTACGATAACTCCGACGGCAACGAGTACTATGGTACCGACTAAGCGACTTTGAAATTTACTCGCCATTGTTTCTCCTTGTTTGCCAATGTTCCAACACGGCCCCTACGGTAAAAAATGATCCCAATACGACGACGATGTCCTCTTTCCCTGCATCACTCATGGCTTGCTCAAACGCTTCCACAGGGTTTTCAAATCCTACCGTGCCCTTGTCGAGGTATTGACACAGTTCATCGGCTGATGCCGCTCTAGGACCTTCTAGCGAAGCAGGATACCAATGCTGCGTGCAACTCGAGAGCGCTTCGAGTGTGGCTGCGACATCTTTATCATGAAGCATTCCAACAACCGCTCTTATTTTTTGCTCTGGATAGCGCTGTTGCAGTTGCGCAACCAAGTATTCGGCAGAGTGAGGATTATGCGCAACATCTAATATCACCGTTGGCTGTTGCGACAAATACTGCATTCTTCCCGCAAGCTTGGCACTCTTTAGGCCATTAACGATATTCACATCGGTAAGGTCTAAATCAGAGACGCCCAACGCCATCAAAGCAGTCGCTGCATTGGCTAACGGAAGATTCGGTTTTGGCAAATCGGTGACATCAAAGCTGCCGGACTGCCAGTGCCACAGCTCTCCGTCTTCTTGATAAGAATATTGATACTCCACTTGATAAAACGTCGCACCGATATCATCGGCATGAGCGGCTACTGTCATCGGTGCATTAGGTTGACCGCAAATCGCTGGTTTGCCTGCTCTAAAGATACCCGCTTTTTCAAAGCCAATGACATTGATGTCATCACCAAGCCAGTCAACATGGTCCACCGCAAGGCTAGTAATGATACTGACGTCGTGATCCACGATATTGGTTGCATCTAGACGACCGCCAAGACCCACTTCAAGAAGCACAACATCAACTTTTTTCTGCTGGAATAAGTGCAAAGCAGCTAAGGTCGCGTATTCAAAAAAGCTGAGACTGATGTCACCTCTTAATTTTTCAATAACATCAAAAGCGGCAACATGAGACTCGTCAGCAAGCTCTGCACCATTGATTCGAACGCGTTCGTTGTAGCGAATAAGGTGCGGTGAGCTGTATACGCCAACGCTATATCCAGCGTCGAGCAATATGGCCTCCATAATGGCACACGTTGAGCCTTTGCCATTGGTTCCGGCAACGGTGATCACTTTGGGCGCTGGCTTAGTCAGGCTAGGCGTCGCTTTCTGGGCTACTTGGGATACACGGTCAAGACCTAGGTCTATCGCACTGGTATGAATGGACTGTAAATAATCAAGCCACACCGTTAGGGATGATGTGGCTTGTGGGATATGTGAACTCATCTATCTATATAACGCTAATTACTGGCAGATAATGAGTACTGTACTATTTTTCTGGCGCTACGGGTACTTCGTATTCAGCCTCTTTTGGGCCTTCGTTAACAGAAACCACTAAAGGTGATGAATGGTTAGTCAACTTAGCCAATAAGCCGCCCACTCTTTGACGCATTTCACGGCGATCAACGATCATGTCAATGCCACCATGCTCAAGTAGGAACTCACTGGTTTGGAAGCCTTCAGGTAGATCTTCACGAACCGTTTGTTCGATAACACGACGTCCTGCAAAACCGATAACCGCACGAGGTTCACCAATATTGATATCACCTAGCATCGCAAAGCTTGCTGATACGCCACCCATAGTTGGGTCTGTCATAACAGAAATGAACGGCAAACCTTTCTTTGAAAGTCGTTCAAGTGCTGCACTGGTTTTTGCCATCTGCATTAGAGACATTAGCGCCTCTTGCATGCGAGCGCCGCCACTTGCAGAGAAACACACTAAGCCACAGTTGTTTTCAATTGCAGCGTCTACAGCGCGAACAAAGCGTGCACCCACAACCGAGCCCATAGAGCCGCCCATGAATTTAAACTCCATCGCACACGCTACAACAGGCATACCGTGTATAGCACCCTTCATTGCGATCAATGCGTCTTTCTCGCCACTGCTCTTTTGGTAAGTAGTGATACGATCTTTATAGCGCTTAGTATCTTTAAACTTCAGTTTATCTTGAGGCTCTAGCTCTGCACCTAGCTCTTCACGGCCATCTGCATCTAGAAAACTGTCTAAACGGTTACGTGCAGAGATGCGCATGTGATGATCACACTTAGGGCAAACCTCTAAGTTACGCTGTAGCTCTGCTTGATATAAAACTTGTTCACAAGAGGTACATTTCGTCCATACACCTTCAGGAACATTCGCCTTGCGAGACGTTGAAATACTGCTTTTGTTGAAAATCTTCTCAAGCCAACTCATGAAAGACCTTTTTCATTAAGCTCTCGCCGCAACGGCAAGAGGTTGATAATTTGCAAGGATTAAACCATAGATCCACTCTAGTGTAGATAAAAAACTGGTTGTACCTATCCCTTACTACTTAATTATTACCGCAAAATGACGTCAAATTGACGCTATATTTGCGTTTCATCACAATTCTTCGGGTAAAAATAGCGGCCCCATAGGCAATTCAGGAATAGCGAATTCCTCTGGGTAGTCCACTTTTACCAAATATAATCCATGAGCTTTCGCCGTTGCTCCTGCTAGAGAGCGATTTTTCTGTGACAATAGCCATTCAATCCATTCTACCGGTTGCTCATTGCGGCCTACCACCAGCAAACTACCGACGATGTTTCGTACCATATGATGGACGAAGGCATTCGCCTTGATATCGACAACGATATAATGATTATGACGAGTCACGTTAATATGCATCATATTACGAAACGGACTATGCGACTGACAATGTGCAGCTCTAAATGACGTAAAGTCATTCTCTCCTAACAAGAACTGGGCAGCTTGATGCATTTTTTCTACATCAAGGTCGCCATGATAATGGCTCACCCCTTTTGCTAGGATTGCAGGGCGCAAAGCATGGTTATAGATAACGTAGCGATAGCGCCTTGCTGTCGCACTGAATCGTGCGTGAAAGTCTTCAGATACCTCTGTGGCCCAACGTACAGCAATATCACCAGGCATGTTAGCGTTCACGCCCATTTGCCAAGCCAGCATCTTACGAGAGGCGGTAGTATCAAAATGCACTACTTGTCCGGTGCCGTGTACGCCAGCATCTGTGCGGCCTGCGCATTGAACCTCTACTGGGTGATTCGCCACTATGGAGAGCGCTTTCTCTAAACGCTCTTGAACAGAATCGAATTCGTTCTGTCTTTGCCAACCATAATATTTTGCACCATCGTATTCGATGCCTAAGGCGATTCTCATCAGTCACAATCCAGTTGAAATTTGGGGCGGGCAGTATAAACGATGCACGTTAACCTCACAAATTTCATTAAGAGCGAATAGACTCCAACAACTGCTGAGCGCGCTGTTGCTCCTCTTGCGTACCCTTTTCCAACACCCCTTTTAACAACTTACTGGCGTGGTTTAGGTCGTTCATTTGAATGTAAACCGTAGCAAGATCTAACTGACTTGCGACTTCACCCTCCAAATCAACGTCTTTTAGTTCTACTTTACCAATCACATCTGGGAATTCATCAAGCCCAACCCTAAGGTCTAACTCTTCTTCATCTGGGTTAGTCGCAGGCTCTGAGTCTCCCTCAGCAATCACTTCATCGATAGTCTTATAAGGACTGTGAGGCTTATGTTCTACTGATGGTTCACTCTCAACAGGGGTCTGCTGCGACACAACTTCATCATTAGGGGTAATCTCTTGTGATTCAGGCGCTGGCTCGTCATCTGCAGGCTTGGATTCAGAAATCGTATCAGTATCGTCTTCAGCTAACAGTTCTAAGGCTTCTTTTCTGGCATCAGCTAACGCCTCTTTCTCACCATATTCTGGCAGGTCTTCGTCATGAACAACGTCTTCTGATTCGACTTCTGGTTGAGAGCTGAATTTGACGTCCGCTTCTATTAGCTCGTCATGCTCGCTATCTGTTTTATCCGCCAAGATTTTATCAAGCTCTTGCTCAAACTCTTTATCTAAAGGATTTACCGTGCCTTGCTGTGGTTCAGTATGCCTAGGTTCAGTCTGTGTAGATTCTTCGTCAGTGGCCAATTCTCTCTTCGCTTCGACTGGGTCTACATTTTCAATCTCTGGCTCATCATCACCTCGAGCAACAGGCGCTGGGTTTAATGCCTTAGGTGTAGAAGGTTCTTTGCCGATCTGAGGAACAGGTCGAATGGAAAGGGTCAGCCTAATGATCAACAACATAATCAAGGCAGTGACTACCGCAGATAACGCAACAATCACCCACACATTCGTGAGTAAGGTTGCCCCGTCTTGATTAATTGTTGAAGCAGGTATATTACGCTGCTCAATGAGTATCTTTTCTACATTGGCGCGGCGCTCAGACTCAAGGTCTAGTTGACCTTTTAGCTCCACTACGTCGGTGCGAATTGTGCCGATAGCCTTTAGTAGGTCCTGATTATTTTGTTGCAGAGAATTATATTCACTTTGCGACGATTGCAATTGCTGCTGCAAAAACTCTATTTGTTTTTGCTGAATTTCTCGGGCTCCAAGGTCTTCAACATTAATCTGAGTAGGTGCATTTTCATTGGCCACCTTGGCAAGGTAACTCGCTTTTCGCTCATGAATTTTGAACAAACGAACCGCTTCTGCAACGTTCTGCTTTTCTACCTCGGCATCTGCTGGAATAGTGATGGTGCTTCCAGGTTTCAGCAGATGAATATTCCTGTCTTCAAAGGCGGTAGGGTTCGCTCTGTAGATAGCCAATACCATCTTATAGACAGATTGTTGATTGCTAGTTCTTACCGTTTGGCCAATAGACCACAAGGTCTCATCTATAGCGGTTGGGCCATACGTTCTTTGAGTGGAAAGCCTGTTTTGGTCGCGATTAAGCGCCGTGCCATCAAGGTTGTCTGGGACAATATAGGTAGGAACCGCTTGTAGTTTTCCACTCGGTCCAACAAGGCGAATTTCTTCAGCCTGCGAAACAACAGAAAACAGAATACAAGCAATGATAACAAGGGTACGACGATACAATTCCATTTGAGAGCGCAACTAGACTTACCTTAGGCGATGAATAGTTCTAATTTGCTAAAATTTACAACAAAAGACAACAACAGCATGCCAATTTACGTTAAAAATGTGTTGCAAATACCGCTAATGGTTAATCATTGAGCTTTATCTTACCTAAAAAGAAAAAGCCAGAGATACACGAGGCAACTCTGGCTTTATCAATCAGACGAGCGTTACTTCATAGAAGCAGTCACCGTTTAGAAGTAATCGCGAATCAACAATTCAGCGATTTGTACTGCGTTAGTTGCTGCACCTTTGCGGACATTATCAGCAACAACCCATAGGTTAAGGCCGCTTTGATGACTAATATCATTGCGTACACGACCGACCATAACATGGTCTTTGCCGCCAGCATCACGTACTTGAGTTGGGAAGTCTTCTCCTTGGAAAACCTCAATACCCTCTGTTTGCTCAAACAGCTCTATAGCATGAGTGGCATCAATAGGAGCACGCGTTTCTACGTGAACGGCTTCTGCGTGGCCATAGAAAACAGGAACGCGAACACACGTAGGGTTCACCATGATTGAAGGGTCATTGAAGATCTTTTGTGTTTCCCAAACCATCTTCATTTCTTCTTTGGTGTAACCGTTATCCATAAACGTATCGATCTGAGGAATACAGTTAAACGCAATTTGCTGAGAAAACGTTTCAGGCTCTGCAGGAATACCATTAAGTAGCTTCGCTGTTTGGCCTGCTAGTTCATCAATACCTGATTTACCCGCACCCGCAACTGACTGGTAGGTCGATACGTTAATGCGTTCAATGCCTACTTCATCATGAATGGGCTTCAAAGCCACTAGCATTTGGATAGTAGAACAGTTTGGGTTTGCAATGATATTACGGTTACGGAATTCCGCAATCGCCTCAGGGTTCACCTCAGGAATAACTAGAGGGATGTCGTAGTCGTATCTGAAGTGCGAAGTATTGTCGATGACTACAACCCCTTCATCTGCCGCAACAGGTGCCCAGCGCGCAGACAACTCTCCGCCTGCTGAAAATAGAGCGATGTGTACTTGAGACCAATCGAATTCTTCAACATTTTGTACTTCGATGCTCTTACCGTTAAAACGGTAGCTCTTACCCTTACTACGCTCACTGGCCAGTAAATGCAGATCTCCTACTGGGAAATCTCTCTCTTTAAGCACTTCTAGTAGTGTTTCGCCCACAGCACCAGTCGCGCCTAAAATAGCCACATTAAATTTTTGACTCATTTACTTACCTCTACCTTAAAACCTAATTCTTGCAAGGGTTGCAGATTACAAGACGCATCACCGATCAGCGTCACCGCACCATACTCTCGGCGGTCCCAGTATTCTTTGCGCATTTGGTCAAATGCACCCGTTTCCCCAATCTTCCGGCGAAACAAGGCATCGTCTTTGCGCACATCATAGATCAATTGAGTGATGTTGTGCAGTGTTGCTTCATCCCAAGGGCGAGATAAGTGCATTTCAGGTACTGGCGCGATAGGCAAAAGATCAGCAGCGTTGGCAGAAAGTGGACTCTCGATTAACTGACAAAAAGAGTTAAAGATCATGGTCGTGCCACGGGCTTTACCCTCTAGACCATATCCAGCAACGTGTGGCGTTGCAAAAGCCAGCAGTGGAAGAAGCTCAAGATCGACCTCTGGCTCAAATTCAAACACGTCCAGCACTGCAGTGAAACCATCATTGCGTTGTAGCCTCTGTTTTAGCGCAGAATTATCTACAATCGGTCCACGGGCTGCATTAATCAAAATTTGATTAGCACGCATTGCCTGTAAACGCATAGTGTCGATGAGATGATGTGTTGGATACTCCCCATCTCGGGTGATTGGCGTGTGCAGAGAAATTACATCACTTTGTTCTAGCAATTCATCCAAAGCGGTAAACTGACGAGTATCACCCCCAGCCTCTTTTAATGGGTCGTTAAGCATCACTTTAATACCGATGCCAGAAAGGCACTTGGCTAAATAGCTACCCACTTGCCCTGCACCTATGATGCCAACCGTTTTTTCAAATATTGTGAAACCTTGCTGCTGAGAAAGCACCATCAATGATGAAATGACATACTCCGCCACACCAACCTTGTTACAGCCAGGGGCATGAGTATAAGCAACGCCCTTTGCCTCAAGTGCTTTTTCGTCAAGGTGATCATGGCCTGCCGTTGCAGTACCCACGAACTTAAGCTTGTTGGCTTTAGACAACAACTCACTGTTCACTTTAGTGACAGAGCGAATCATCAGGGCATCAACGTCGACTAGGTCATCAGCATTGATAGTACGTCCAGATAACGCGATAACCTCACCTAGCTGGCCAAATAACTCTTTGGCGTAAGGCATATTTTCATCAATTACAATTTTCATTTACAGGGCTTCAAAGTGATTGGCAGGGTTATAGATTAATAATAAAAGGCCCGACAAGCAAAGCCTGTCGGGCCTTAAAGTAGTTTATTGGGTTGCTACTTTTATTTGTAGAAATGACAACCGTCGTCCCCGAGGGCTTGTCCGGGCTGGCGTACCAGTCGGGACTTTTCAATTGTAATGCCCAAAACCAGATTCCCGATAAAAACACTCGGGAATGACTTGTACACTATGGGGATTAGCCTTCGTACTTTTTGAACACTAGCGTTGCGTTAGTACCGCCGAAGCCGAAGCTATTAGACATCACGGTCTTCAGTTCTTGGTCGCGCTTCTCAGTCACAATATCAAGACCGGCAGCTGCTTCGTCTAGATTTTCAACGTTGATGCTTGGCGCAACAAAGCCGTGCTCTAGCATAAGCGCAGTGTAGATAGCTTCATGTACACCTGCCGCACCTAGTGCGTGACCTGTCATTGCTTTGGTTGCTGAGATTGCAGGGCTGTTGCCACCAAATACTTCTTGGATTGCGCCTAGCTCTTTCACATCACCAACAGGAGTCGATGTACCGTGCGTGTTCACGTAATCTACAGAGTCAACATTCTGCAGAGCCATCTTCATGCAGCGAACCGCACCTTCACCTGATGGAGCCACCATATCGTGACCATCTGAGTTAGCACCGTATCCGACAAGCTCACCGTAGATTTTTGCGCCACGAGCAAGAGCGTGCTCTAGCTCTTCGATAACCATCATACCGCCACCACCAGAGATAACGAAACCATCGCGGTTTGCATCGTAGGTACGTGAAGCGCGAGTCGGCTCATCGTTGTATTTAGTAGACAGTGCACCCATCGCATCGAACATCATCGACATGCTGTAATCAAGCTCTTCACCGCCACCAGCAAAAACAACATCTTGTTTGCCTAGTTGGATAAGCTCCATAGCGTGACCGATACAGTGAGCTGATGTAGAACATGCAGAGCTCATTGAGTAGTTAACACCTTTAATTTTGAATGGTGTTGCTAGACAAGCTGATACTGTAGAGCCCATGGTACGAGTTACCATGTAAGGACCCACACGCTTAACGCCTTTCTCTCTTAGGATATCTATAGCCGCTACTTGGTTTAGTGAAGATGCACCACCAGAGCCTGCAACAATACCTGTGCGTTCGTTAGAAACCTGCTCTGGAGCCAGGCCTGAGTCAGCAATGGCTTGTTCCATAGAAATGAATGCGTAAGCTGCCGCATCACCCATGAAACGCATTTGCTTGCGATCGATATGTTCTGCTGGATTAATCTTCAGACTGCCCCAAACTTGAGAACGCAGCCCTTTTTCTTTAAATTGTTCTGAGGCTTCAATACCAGATTTGCCAGCTTTTAGAGACTCTAGTACTTCTTCGACGTTGTTACCGATGCTGGAAACAATACCCATACCGGTGATCACGACTCGTTTCATGTGACATTCCTATAATTCAAATTTCCGCTAGATGATAACCAGAAAGGCCGGATAAAGTGGTCAGCTTTCCTAGATATTTGTACAATCTCTACAGTTAACGACTCATTCTATGATCAATATGCCCAAAATTAAACATGCACAGCTGGATTGGAACGACTCCGGCACCCCTATCTCTGAACAATTCGATGACGTTTATTTTTCCAATAATGACGGGCTTGCTGAGACTCGCTATGTCTTTCTTACTCAAAACCATATCCCAGAACGATGGCACAAATATGACCAATCGCGATTTGTCATCGCTGAAACGGGCTTTGGAACCGGTCTAAACTTTCTGGCGGTATGGAAAGAGTTTGAGCAATTTAGAGCAGAAAATCCACAAAGTAGCCTGACTCAACTGCACTTTATCAGCTTTGAAAAATTTCCTGTTACCCTCCATGACCTTAAGCAAGCACACAAAGCATGGCCGGAGCTGGAAAAGTACGCTATCGAACTTCAGCAGCACTACCCTATGGCATTACCGGAATGTCAGCGCCTGATCTTAGCCGATGGCGCCATTACCTTAGATTTATGGCTCGGTGATATTAAAGATAACCTGCCTCGAGTCCCAACATACCAAGACGGCATTATCGATGCTTGGTTCTTGGACGGGTTCGCCCCGAGCAAAAACCCCGAAATGTGGAATCAAGACCTGTTTAATGGCATGGCCAAAATAGCCAAGCAAGACTGTAGCGTTGCCACCTTTACCGCAGCTGGGTTTGTGCGTCGAGGCTTGAATGAAGCGGGTTTTGAGATGAAAAAAGTGAAAGGCTTTGGTCACAAGCGCGAAATGATTGCAGGCTCGATGGTTAACAAGCAGCCTTACGGCAATCTATCGCCACTGTTTGAGCGTGAATCTGCGACGAAAAAAGTAGAGCACCTTGGGGATATTGCAATTGTTGGTGGTGGCATTGCCAGTGCTTGCTTAGCATATTCATTGATTCAAAAAGGGGCGAGTGTCACCCTCTATTGCAAAGATGAATCTCTCGCTGAAGGCGCTTCAGGAAACCGACAAGGGGCGCTCTACCCTCTTCTTAATGGCAATAACAATGCTGTGTCTCAAGTGTTTGCTAATGGCTTTACCTTCGCGAGGCAGTTCTATGACCAGATTGCGAGTAAGGTTGATTTTGACCATGACTGGTGCGGAGTGACTCAGCTTTTTTGGAATGAAGCAGAGCACAAAAAACTCTCTCGCTTAGTGCAGGGACAATATCCACAAGAGCTTATCAAGTCGTTAAACCCACAGCAAACCAGCGAAACAGCGGGCTTGGATTGCTCCTTTGGTTCTGTGTTTTATTCTCTTGGCGGCTGGTTATCCCCTCAGCAATGTACTGCAGGCGTGTTTAAACTGCTTAGCGAACAAAGAAAGCTGACGTTAAAGCTTAGCCATGAAGTCACCGACTTAACGGAACAGGATCAAAAATGGCACATTGAGACTAGCAAAGGGGCGTTTGAGCATTCTGTTGTTGTCATTGCAAATGGCCATCTGTTTGACCAATTTACTCAAAGCCAATCAATACCATTGGGCAAGGTAAAAGGGCAAGTCAGCCATATTCCTACCAATGAGCATCTACAACAACTAAAAACTGTAGTTTGTTACGATGGCTACCTAACACCAAAGAGTCCGTTAGATAAACATTGTATTGGTGCCAGTTATGATCGTAGCGACTTGACCACAGCGTTTGATCCACAAGCTCAGCAGCAAAACGCTTCTAAGCTACAGCAATGCATACCTGAGCAAGCGTGGACATCAGAGGTCGATGTGAGCGACAACGATTCGCGACAGGGTGTTCGCAGTGTTTCCCGAGATCACCTCCCTTTCGCGGGCAATGTAGGACAGTTTGAACCGATACTCGAGCAGTATGCAAACTTGTATAAGCGAAACAGCGCTGAGCCAACCCCCGTCAGCCAATACACAAATCTGTTTTGCTTGTTGGGATTGGGGTCGCGGGGCCTAACATCGGCTCCAATGTTAGCTGAGGTATTGGCTTCTCAGATCCTTGGGCAGCCGTTGCCTATGTCTACCGATATGCTTGAGGTGGTGCATCCAAGTCGGATGTGGGTACGAAAACTGAGAAAAGGCAAACCCATTCCTGGGCTCGATAAATAGAATCTAGATATATAAGTTTGGATAATAAAAATGGGCTCACTCTTTATTTAGAGATGAGCCCATTTTTGTTTTCGTTCGATGCGGGAGAAGTTTACGCGACCTCTGCCACTAAGGTATCGACCGCTTCTTGAACCTTCCCTTTAAGTTCAGTCTCCTTGAACTCATTGCTCTCAACGTCAAAAACATCGTAAAAGCTTGGGATAGACAGTGACGCTTTAACGTCAGCGCCAAAATACGGTGCTGAGCTTACTGCGCTTGCCAGTACACTCTGTGCACCACCAGGGCCCGGTGAAGTGGCTAGATACACAACAGGTTTGTTCTGGAACACATTGCGCTCGATGCGGGTCGCCCAGTCAAATAGGTTTTTGAATGCTGCAGTGTAGCTTCCGTTATGTTCCGCAAACGAGACAATCACAGCGTCAGCACGACCAATCTTAGCAATCAGCTTTTGCGCCGACGCAGAATGACCTATTTCTTTCTCTGTGTCTTCGCTGAACAGCGGCGCAGGGAAATCAATTAGGTCAATGACTTCAACATCGGCACCAGGAATTTGCTGAGCGGCATAAGCGGCTAAAGTTTTGTTGATAGAGGTTGAGCTTGTGCTGGCTCCAAACGCGACTACTTTCATGATGACTTCCTATTTTAACTGTCTCTTAGTGTTACGTTCATAATAATAAGATCAGAGCATTTGACCATAGAGTCAGTTATAACAACTTCATCAAAAAAATTGAACAAGTAAACGGGGCGAGTTAAAGACTAAACGATCGCCTTTGATAAGCCATCCCACATATCTGCCACGATAACGCGATCTGCTGGAGTCAGTTCAGATTGCGCATCCGCCAAACTTTGTTCAATTTTTTGTTTGAATACGGCGACTTCAGTAACGGCTTCATATTCGCAATCAGCGGCGGCAAGGGAAATGTGACCACGCAGATAACCACCAGCAAACAACTCATCATCCGAGGCTGTCGCAACGGTTTGGTCAATAGTGTCAAGGAGTTGTTCTTCGAGTTGTAAAATCATGGTTTAAAGTACCTTAAAGTCTTCTTGAGTAAGTGAAGGAACACTGTAATGTTCCCGAAGCGCATTAGAAAGCATCTCGACCCTAGTTGGCAAGCCTTTCTCTAAAATGTCGATGACCTCTGCATGCACTTTCTTCATAAAACCTAATCTATCTGGCTCAAACGCGCCGTGCAAGTTGTCACAGCTGACTTGAAACCGAAACCCAGCACTTTGTGAAAGTATCCATTCATAGGCTTGTGGCCTGATTTCCACTTTTTCGAATTCCGCCTGTGTATTGGCGTCGCGACCATCTGGCTCATACCAATAGCCGAAATCTTCAATAAGGCGTCGCTCAGGCCCTGCTACGCACCAGTGCGCTATCTCATGCAATGCAGAGGCATAAAAGCCTCTGGCAAAAACAATACGATGATGGTTATTTGATTCATCGGCAGGGAGATAGATTGGCTCATCTCCACCAAGTTCTAGCTTGGTATTGAACGAACTATAAAAAGTATCGTTGAATAGAGTGATTAGATCTGAGTACTCGTGAGTCATAGCGAGCTTTGGTCGTTGTATCTGTGTAAAACAATATTGTCTCTTTTTTAAGACAATAGGTAAACCCACAGTAATCAGCCCGTCATTAGATTTAGTAATCTGACAAACGATTGCGTCGGTACAAAATCTCATTCGTCAGCGTTCGAATTTCACTCTACACTCACGCCTAATTTTCCCACCTACCAGCATAACTGGTCACGATTAGAGTCTCACAACATGCTACTAAGTGTTTTGTATATCATTGGAATTACAGCAGAAGCTATGACTGGCGCATTAAGCGCAGGTCGACGCAAAATGGATTGGTTTGGAGTAATGCTAGTAGCAAGTGCAACGGCCATAGGTGGTGGAACAGTCCGTGATATTTTGCTCGGCCACTACCCACTAAGCTGGGTGAAAAATCCAGAGTTTTTAGTGATTACCTGTATTGCAGGCATACTCACTACGGGATTTGCCAAATGGGTAATCAAGCTCAAGGGAGTCTTTATTCGCTTAGACGCTCTGGGACTGATCGTATTTAGTATTATCGGTACTAAGGTGGCGATGGGCATGGGACACCATGCTCTTATCTGTATGGTCTCAGCCTTGGTTACTGGTGTTTTTGGCGGGCTTTTAAGAGACTTAATCTGTCGTCAAACACCTCTGGTATTGCACCAAGAGTTATATGCCTCAGTGGCATTAATCGCATCGGGTTTGTACCTAACCCTACTTGAGTTCGGCATTAGCGATGTTACTGCGACGATAACCACCTTGGTTGTTGGTTATCTATTGAGAATGGCAGCAGTACGATTTAAATGGCGCTTGCCTTCGTTTCATCTAGAAGCGGAAAGCTCACTGCACTAAAAACAAAACTCATGCGAGTGCATATGAATCAACTTTAAACTGCATCAGACAAGAAAAAAGGCCCTGAACATTTCTATTCAAGGCCTTTAAAATATCAATTACAGCTAAGTTTAAATCTTCGGCGTCTCTGTCGTCACACCAAAGTTTTGTCCACGATGACGAAGCAAATGATCAAGCACCACAATCGCTAGCATAGCTTCAGCAATCGGCACTGCGCGAATGCCCACACATGGGTCGTGACGACCTTTAGTGATTAACTGCGTCGCTTCACCCTGACGGTTGATAGTATTACCCGGTACGGTAATGCTCGATGTCGGCTTAAGTGCAATGTTGGCAACAATATCTTGACCAGTTGAGATACCACCTAATATGCCACCAGCATGGTTTGATGCAAAGCCATCCGGTGTTAGCTCATCGCGATGCTCGCTGCCTTTCTGTGCAGCCACTTCAAAACCATCACCAATTTCAACGCCCTTAACAGCATTGATACTCATAAGTGCATGGGCAATATCGGCATCTAGGCGGTCAAAGATAGGCTCGCCCAAACCAACAGGCACGCTCTTTGCGACTACCTGCAGTTTTGCGCCTACTGAATCGCCGTCTTTTTTCAGATCGCGAATCAGTTGATCAAATTTTTCAACCGCTGCTGCATCTGGGGAAAAGAACGGGTTATTTTCAATCTCGTCAAAATCGATATTCTCAATCTTTACGTCACCCATTTGAGTGAGGTAAGCCTTGATTTCAACACCAAACTCTTGTGCTAGATACTTTTTCGCTACCGCACCTGCGGCTACACGCATGGCAGTTTCACGAGCAGAAGAGCGACCACCACCACGATAATCACGCACACCATACTTTTGATGGTATGTGTAATCAGCATGACCTGGGCGGAATTTGTCTTTGATCTCAGAATAATCTTTTGAGCGTTGATCGGTATTTTCGATCAACAGACCAATTGAAGTACCTGTCGTTTGTCCTTCGAATACGCCAGAGAGGATCTTCACCTCATCGGGTTCGCGACGAGCGGTTGTATAACGAGAGGTACCCGGACGGCGGCGGTCTAGGTCTTTTTGAAGGTCGGCCTCATCTAAGGCTAAACCAGGAGGGCATCCATCGATGATACAACCCAAAGCGATACCATGGCTTTCGCCAAATGTGGTTACGCGAAAATGCTGGCCAATGCTGTTTCCTGCCATTACTTCCTCATTGTAAGTCTGTTTTGTGCGAGCTAATGTCTTTCATACTCGCCTTATCACACTCTATTGTAAAGATCTTTGACAACAAAAAACGGCACCTCCATGGGTGCCGTTATTCAATTTAGTTCTTAAAACTAGTCGATATACAGAGCAAATTCATCTGCGCAGTCAACGAGCTGCTCGCGAGTTAGCATGAATACGCCATGACCACCGTTCGCAAATTCAATCCAAGTGAATGGAATTTGTGGGTACTGTTCTATCATGTGAACCATTGAATTGCCCACTTCACAAATCAGGATCCCATTGTCTGATAAGTAATTAGGGGCATTGGCAAGGATACGACGCACCAACTTAAGGCCATCAGTACCAGCCGCTAAGCCTAACTCAGGCTCATGCTTAAATTCCTCTGGCAGACTGTTCATGTCTTCTTCGTCCACGTATGGCGGATTAGTCACAATCAAGTCGTATTTCTCTTTAACCAAATCGCGGAACAAGTCTGAACGAATCGGCGTCACTTGAAGCTCTAGGCCGTGATCTTGAATATTTTGCTCTGCCACTTCTAACGCATCAGAAGAAATATCAATCGCGTCAACTTCAGCATCAGGGAACGCATGCGCGCACGCAATGGCAATACAACCACTACCTGTACACATATCCATGATACGAGTTGGCTGGTCAACCAACCATGGCTGGAAATGACTTTCGATCAACTCACCAATTGGCGAGCGTGGCACCAGTACTCTTTCATCAACAAAGAATTCCATACCGCAGAACCATGCCTTGTTGGTCAAGTAAGCGGTTGGAGTGCGTTCGTTAATACGCTGAATGACTCGCTCTACTACGCGTAAGCGTTCGCTGCTAGTCAGGCGCGAGTTTAAGACATGCGAAGGCACATCTAGGGGTAGATAGAGTGAAGGCAGGATTAATTGTACAGCTTCATCCCACGCATTATCTGTGCCGTGACCATAAAATAGTCCCGCCGCGTTGAATCGACTAACTGTCCAACGAATCATGTCTTGCAGTGTGTGAAGTTCCGACACTGCTTCATCTACAAAAATCTTATCCAAAATTTTCTCCAAAAAGCGCTACAATACTGCCCAATCAAAGATAGATCAGAAAACTAATCCCATGAACAAATCCGATAAGCCAAGTGATGATGACTTTGCTTTGTTTAAAGAAGCAGTACAGGGCGTAAAAAAGTTGCAACAGGATACCATAATCCAACCGCCAAAAAGAGAGACAAAGCAAAAACAACAGCAAAGGTTCAGTAGAGAAGCCAAAGACAACGAATTTTTCTTCTCTGACGAGTTCGAGCCTATGCTCAGTGATGACGGTCCGACCCGTTATGCGCGAAGCGATGTGTCTAAATACGAAGTGAAGCGATTGCGACGTGGCGTTTACGTACCCGACGTTTATTTAGACATGCACGGCATGACTCAACAAGAAGCGAAGCGTGAACTTGGCGCTATGATTGCGCACTGCATCAAAGAAAACGTCCACTGTGCCAGCGTAATGCACGGCATTGGCAAGCATATTCTCAAACAGAAGGTTCCATTGTGGCTAGCGCAACACCCTGATGTCATGGCTTATCACCAAGCTCCTCTCGAGTTTGGCGGTGCGGGTGCGCTGCTGGTATTACTCTCTATTCCGGAAAAATAATGATCCTTTGTTCCCTCGATCCGTAATCAATGTTGCATGTATCCAAAGCGTTTGGATATTCAATAAGACAACACGAGGGATACGTTATGTTCTCACAACTCGCAAAAAAAGCAGTTTGGTTCGTCGGTTTACTGGCGCTGAGTTTTAATATTTATGCTGGCCATCACGGCATGAAAAAAGACATTGTTGATGTGGCTGCAGGCAACGACGATTTTTCAACGCTAGTCGCTGCGGTTCAGGCAGCAGGACTGGTTGATACGCTCAAAGGCGAGGGCCCGTTCACTGTTTTTGCCCCCACCAATGAAGCGTTTGCCAAATTGCCCGACGGCACAGTGGATATGCTACTAAAACCGGAAAATAAGGATAAGCTAGTCGCTATCTTGACCTACCACGTGGTGGCAGGAAAGGTAATGGCTGCAGATGTTGTGAAACTGAGTGAGGCGAAAACAGTACAAGGTGGCACGGTGATGATCAAAGTAATGGACGGCACAGTAATGGTAGATAATGCCACGGTGACCGCTACTGACATCAAAGCATCGAATGGCGTTATTCACGTTATTGATACGGTGATTATGCCTAAATAACAAACCACATTGTGAAAACGGCGACCATAATGTCGCCGTTTTTGTATTTAAATTTGCTGTCTGTAAATTAAGGTGCGATATGCCACATCAACTCGCCGTTACTGCTCTCAAGATCAAAGTCTATAGCAGCAAAGCCCGAGGTTGGAAACATGGGCGCACTCATATCATTGACAAATTCAGCGGTAAGGTAGCCCACTAAAGGCAAATGTGAGACAAGAAGAATAGACTTTGGCTGCTGGGTGTCTGCGATTGCACAAACATATTGATAGACGTCATCGGACTGACCATAAGGCGTAATATCCGCACACTCCTCAACCTTTGTCGCCGAGAACTGCTCTTTAATCACATCCCATGTCTGCTGAGCTCGAATATAGGGACTGACTAACACGAGATCAAAATGGGATACACCCTGCCCTACCACAGCTTTAGCGACCTCTAATGATTGCTGTTCTCCACGCTGAGTCAGAGTACGTTCTGCATCGCTTATGGCAAAGCTTCCCGCCTCTCCATGGCGCATGATAAATACGTTCATTTCTATCCTAAACTTGTGACTACCTCATGAAAGAGTACACCATAACCCGTAGGGTTATCTCTGATTGAGCTAGCATTTCAATAAAAATTTACTTTTTAGGTTTGCTAGACGTCATTGCTCCGCCATACTTGATATACAAAACAATAGTTTACCTCGCTAGAGATTAACCTCTTTGGACGTGAGTAACTCAAAGGAGAGCGTTAAGTGCATCAAAGCCCGAATGATAAAAACAGCTATCGTCCCTTAACCCTAAGCAATCAACTTAAGGTTATCTTGGTTCAGGCCCCCGAAGCACTCCGTTCATCTGCCTCACTTGCGGTAAGAGTAGGACACTTTGATGATCCCGCTGACCGTGAAGGGCTTGCGCATTACCTCGAGCACATGCTCTTTCTTGGCACTAAGGCTTATCCTAAAGTCGGCGAATTCCAAACGTTCATAAGCCAGCATGGGGGCAGCAATAATGCTTGGACGGGCACTGAGCACACCTGCTTCTTCTTCGATGTTTCTCCTGACTTCTTTGAGCCGGCTTTATCTCGATTCAGCCAGTTTTTTATTTCTCCGCTGTTTAACCAAGAAGCCTTAGATAAAGAAAGGCAGGCGGTGAACTCTGAGTACCAGATGAAGATCCATGATGATTCTCGCCGCTTCTATCAGGTACAAAAAGAGCTAGTTAACCCTGCTCATCCGTTTTCCAAATTCTCTGTGGGGAACGAAGAAACGCTAAGTGACAGAGAAAGTGGTTCAATCAGAGACGAAATCATTCGTTTTCACGATGAAAAATACTCAGCTGATCTCATGACGGCAGTATTGGTTGGCCCTCAATCCTTAGACGAACTTGAAGAACTAGCCTCTGGCTTGTTTTCTGATATCCCCAATAAAGACTTTAATGGTAAAACCCTCACCACCCCATTGCTCACCGAGCAAGAGCAGCAACTGTATATCCAGATAGAACCGGAAAAAGAAGTGCGAAAGCTAAGCCTGTCCTTCTCTTTTCCCAATATGGATAAGCATTACGCCACTAAGCCTCTGTCTTATTTTGCCCACCTTATTGGTTATGAAGGGCCGGGAAGCCTGACTTTGGCCCTTAAAAATAAACACTGGGTTACCTCTTTAGCTGCCGGTGGCGGTATCAGTGGCGGCAACTTCCGAGAATTTACTATCGGCTGTCTGCTCACACCCGAAGGACTTGACCATATTGATGACATCATTGAGATGATCTTTTCCTACATGAAACTGGTGTTTGAACAGGGCATTGAAGACTGGCGCTATCATGAGAAGCAAGCGGTTTTAGAGTCTGCATTTCGCTTCCAAGAGTCAGTAAAGCCGATGGATCTTGCCAGTTATCTGGTGATGAACCTACAACACTACCCTATTGAAGAAGTGTTATATGGTGACTACCGCATGAGCGATTTTGACCGTTCACTAATTGAAAGTTTTGTGCCGTATTTTTGCGTGGAAAACCTCCGCGTTTGGGTGACCGCAAAAGGGCTCGAGTATGACAAAGAAGCGGATTGGTACTTTACCCCTTACTCATCTAAAAAATTAAGTTCCGAGCAAGTTCAGCTATGGAACAATCCACGCGCTTATGATGAGTTTGCACTGCCGAGTAAAAATCCGTTTATTTGCTACGACTTAGATCCAAAACCACTAGAAGAACGCAGAAAGCTACCGACGCTCATTGAAGAGTTGCCTGGTTTAAGGCTTTGGCACCTTCAAGAGCCGGACTTTCGCGTACCCAAGGGATCACTCTACATCGCCATTGATAGTCCATGCTCAGTTAAAGACCCGCAAAGTATAGTGAAGCTGCGCCTGTGTGTTGAGTTGTTCATGGAGGCTTTGTCTCGCCAGTCTTATCAGGCCGAGATCGCGGGCATGAGCTACAACATTTATGCCCATCAAGGGGGCTTAACCCTGACTATTTCTGGCTTTAGTGAAAAGCAGCCTCAGTTATTGAAGATGATCTTAGAAAAGTTTGCCACTCGCAATTTTGAGCAGCAACGCTTTGACACGATTAAAGCTCAGATCCTTCGAAAATGGCGAAATGCCAGCAAAGATAGACCACTTTCACAGCTGTTCAACCAATTATCGGGGATCTTACAACCCAATAATCCACCAGCAGCTGTACTTGCTGATGCCCTTGAAGAAGTGACCATTGAGCAACTTCCGGAATTTGTCTCTATGCTACTGGGCAAACTCTACGTAGAGATGTTTGTATTCGGCGACTGGACTCAACAAGCGGCCCATCAAATCTCTGATGAGTTAAAGAATGCATTACGTGTAGAAAACCAAGTATACAAAGAGTCACTGCGCCCTCTAGTGAAGCTAGGCAGTCAAGGGACATTCCAGCGGGAAGTCAAATGTAATCAAGACGATTCTGCTGTGGCTATTTATCACCAAGGTAAAGACTCTAGCCCCACATCAATTGCCACCTTCACCCTAGCTAATCATTTAATGTCGTCGGCATTTTTCAATGAAATCCGCACCAAGCAGCAGCTGGGCTACATGGTGGGAACAGGAAACATGCCACTGAATCGCATTCCCGGAATTGTCCTCTACGTACAATCCCCCGTAGCTGCCCCTATAGACCTTGTTGCATCAATCGATGAATTCTTGAATGCGTTTTATATGGTGCTGTTAGAGCTCACCGAAGCACAATGGCAAAACAGTAAGCAAGGGCTACTCAATCAAATAATGGCACCGGACAATAACCTGAGAACCAAAGGCCAACGACTGTGGGTCTCTATTGGCAATAAAGATAAAGAGTTTAATAACAGAGAGATTGTGGTCGATAAGATTCGAGATCTCACACGCGCAGATATGATTCGCTTTGTTGTTGAACAGCTCAAGCCAAGAACAGCGAACCGCCTTGTTATGCACACGCAAGGAAACCAACACCACGATGCTCCGCCATTGAAACTCGGTAAAGAAATAGGCTCTATTGAAGAGTTTCAGCTTATGCCTAAAGATGTGGAGCTTGGCTAGGGTCTGTTGACCTTTTGCGATTAAATTTTGCTCGACCAGAAGCCATTTAATCAAGGCGAGGGAATTGCCGCCTAGTCATCTAAGCAAAAGTCGCTCAACGAAGAGTAAATGGCTTCTGGACGAGCCCTTCGGGTAGCGCTTTGTTGGGCATTTCTACCGCGTTAGTCACTTTTCATGTGGAACCACCACACCTAAAAGCGACTGCCTTGTATTAATACCCAACAAAGCGCTACAAAAATAACCTCAAAAGGTCAACAGACCCTAGCAACGGATTGAAATAAGGGCAAAAACAGTATCAAAGCTAGGCGCATGTTTTGGCTTTGATACTCTTTATCTGTTACATTCGCGACAGTCTTAATCATCTTTGTTAGTAGCCATGCCCCAGCAAGAAATGTTCGACAAAATAGTGGAATTTGGAAACACTCTGCATAAGAGTGGATGCCCACCTTATAAGGTAGAAAAATTCACTCAACATTATGCGAAACAACATAACGTTCAAGTTATGCTGCAGGCACTACCAACGTCAATTAATTACCAGTTTCCCGAAGACAACAATAAAGTCATTATGAAGCGCCTAGCGCCGGCTTCTATCGACCTTAGTCTGCTTGCACAAACCATACAGCGTCTACGAAGACCTAATGGCTCAACCAAGCAAGAGCCTTTTCGTTACCCTATCTGGGCAGTCGCTTTGGCAAATATGTCCATTCCTCCAGCTTATCTAATGCTTATCGGCAGTACACTTGAGGCCATCATCTGCTCACTCTTTCTCGGGTTTATGGTTTGGGGTTGTCAGAGGGTACTGCGTGGGCGTCGTACCATCGCGGTTGAATTTATTGCGGCGTTGCTCACGGGCATCTGTGTCGCCGGGTTAAGTAGCCAAGGACTCCCCATTCCTGTGTATGCATTATGTATCGCCGCGATCGTGCTATTTGTGCCCGGCTTATCCATCGCCAACTCGCTAGAATGTCTCGCCTTCAACGACCTTGTCTCGGGCACCAGTTTACTGGGACAAAGTGCGCTGACCTTGATAAAGCTCTTTATCGGCATCTTCATGGGCGTTCAGGTGGGCGAAGCAATATGGGGGATGAGTGACTCCCTAACCTATACCAATGATGTACCAGTATGGATGCATATTGCAGGCTTGCCCCTTATATCTATTGCTATCGGCATCATATTCAATGCACAACCAAGAGATATGCTACTAGGATTGCCTGTTGCTGTACTTGGCATGTGGGGACCGTATTACCTTGGTTTTGGCAGTGGTTGGATTGTAGGGACTTGGCTTACAACAGTCATTATTACCCTCTACGGCACATGGATCGCAAAAAAAATGAACCTGACGGGATCCATCTATATCCTGCAAGGCATCATTATTCTAGTACCAGGTAGCCGAGTGCTAGTCAGTGCCAGTGAATCCGTGTTTGAGCAATCGATACTGCCGATCCCTAGTATTGGATTGTCAGCACTGTTCATGTTCTCCGCGATTATGGCGGGGCAAATTACTGCATATTCTATTTATTCACCGAGGATTGAGAGATAAAACTAACAGCTAACACAAAAAAGCGTAACCAAGGTTCACTCGGTTACGCCCAATTTATTCAACAAATCTTGTTCTGTCAGCTATAAAACTTCTCTCCAGACTCCAATCTATCCAACAAGCCCTGACACGGCTTAAATCGCTCGCCATATTTAAGCTCAAACTGGTTCATCCTCTCGATCAAGTTCTCCAAACCGTAAGTATCAATAAACCTGAACGGGCCACCTGTAAATGGCGGGAACCCAATACCAAAGATGGCGCCAATATCGCCGTCTCTTGCGCTCGCAATAATCCCTTCATCAAGACAGCGTACCGCCTCATTTAGCAGTGGAATAGTGCAGCGAAGGGCAATATCTTCTTCGGAGATACTGCGTGAAGGCGTCAATTTCAATAATCCATACACAGATTTATCGACCTTCTTGTCCTTGCCTTTGTATTGGTAGAACCCCTTGCCGACTTTTCTTCCCTTGCGACCATCATTGAGCAGGGTATCGAACAGGTCTGGGCCTTGGAATCGCTCACCTAACTCTTTGACTAAAATAGGCATGATCTTGGCACCAATATCCACGCCAACCTCATCAAGCAAGGTTATTGGACCAACCGGGAAACCAAAGTTAAGCAAGGCATTGTCAATATGCTCTATTTCTTGCTCTGCCATTAGTACTTGTGCCGCCTCGTTCATATAAGGTGCAAGAATGCGGTTCACATAGAACCCAGCGGTATCTTTAACCACAATCGGAGTTTTGCCTTGCTTACGAGCTAGGGCTACCACAGTGGCCACAGTTTCATCTGAGGTTGTTGCATGAGGGATTACTTCAACTAACGGCATCTTCTCTGCTGGGCTAAAGTAATGCAGGCCTACGATATTTTCAGGCCTTTGAGCACTTTCGGCTATCTGATGAATAGGCAAAGATGAGGTGTTTGAGGCAAAGATAGTGCTATCTGAACACTCATTTTCAATCTCTTTCACCATGCTTTGTTTCAACGCAAGGTCTTCAAATACGGCTTCGATGACAACCTGAGCTTTATTAAACCCTAAATAGTCCGTTCCGCCACGAAGCTGAGACATTTTAAATTGCAGCTGTGCTTTAGAAAGAATGCGACGCTTGCGCTGCTTGTTTAACAGCTTGTAGTTGTAACCAAGCGCATTAAGCACGCCATCTTGAGACACATCCTTAAGATTCACTGGTAGCTTGGCTTTAGCCAGTGAAACATGCGCAATCCCCGCTCCCATCAAACCGCCACCAAGGACACCCACATGCTTAACCTTTGCAGGAACTGCATTACCAAAGTGCTCTTTCTTCATTTCTGTTGTAGCAAAAAACAAAGAACGCAGCGCCTTAGATTCAGAGGTCATCACTAGCTTGCCAAATTCAAGGGCTTCTTTTTCAAGCCCCTTGGCAAAGCCTTTTTCTAGGCCAAACTGCATCACTTCAAGGATTTTGTCAGCAGCGGGATAGTTACCACGCGTCTTTTGCTTGGTTTTCTTTGCGGCTTGGTCAAAAATCACTTTGCGACTCAAGCCAATGCTGGAAATGAGTTTCTCTTTGGCGGGTGCTTTGCGTTTTGGTTTAGATTTAGCGGCGTAAGTCTTTGCAACGTCCATCAAGATACTCTGAGGAACGCTGGCATCTACAAGGCCCAACTTCTTTGCCTTCTTCGCTCTTACTTGCTTGCCAGTCAGGATCAAGTCAAGGGAGGCCATAAGGCCAATCAAGCGAGGCAAACGCTGAGTGCCCCCTGAACCAGGTAACAAACCTAACTGAACCTCGGGCAAGCCCAAGCGAGTAATATCATCATCACTGCACACTCTGTAGTCACACGCTAACGCTAGCTCTAATCCACCACCGAGACATGGGCCATGAATGGCTGATACCACAGAGAAAGGAAACTCACCTAATCTTGCAAACATCTGCTGACCAGTCGTTGCAAGCTCTGTCGCTTGCTGCGCCGTGCCGCATGCATCGAGCATTCGCACATCGGCGCCTGCCACAAAATTATCCGGTTTCAAAGAGTAGACAATCAGGCCTGTGATCTCTGATTTCTTTGCCTCAAGCTGCCCCAAGATTTCATTCATCTCATCAGCGAATGCCGCTTGCAGGGTGTTCATCTTCTCACCCTGCACGTCAATTGATAGCCAAGCTAACTGCTCTGAATCTATGCTTAGATTAAATGTTTTAGTCTCGCTCATTATTCCACCTCCAGGATCATTGCAGCACCCAGTCCACCAGCAGCACAAGCCGTATTAAGACCTAACCCGCCCCCTCGTCGTTTGAGCTCTCTTAGGGTTTGCGTAATCATACGAGCGCCCGTTGCCGCAAATGGATGTCCGTAAGCAATAGAGCCACCTAACACATTGAACTTATCCATATCGATTTCGCCAATGGCCTTATCTCTGCCTAGTTTTTCTTGAGCGAATTTATCGCTAGCAAACATCTTCATATTGGCTAGAGCTTGAGCTGCGAAGGCTTCGTGCATATCGATCAGCGTTAGATCATTTAGTGAAATACCAGCGCGGTCTAGTGCTATGGGAGTTGCATAAGAAGGCCCCATCAACATGTCTTTCTCAACGCCAGTGGCTGAAAACGCGTAGGAGCGAATGTACCCTAGAATGTCTAAGCCTAGTGCCTTGGCTTTACTTTCTGTCATCAGCATTATCGCCGCCGCTCCGTCAGTAAGTGGCGTGGCATTGGCTGCCGTTACCGAACCAAATTGACGGTCAAAGGCAGGTCTTAATTTGGCGTAGCCTTCAATGGTAGAGTCAAAGCGAATGTTGTTGTCTGTATCAATCCACTTCTTATAAGGTTCGGGATAGGCCGTCATGACTTCATCACGAATTTTGCCTTCATTCCATGCCTCAGCGGCAAATGCATGGGAACGGTGTGCTAATGCATCTTGATCCTGTCTAGAGATAGAGTGCGTCTTTGCCATTTGCTCTGCCGTTTGCCCCATCGATAGTCCGGTAGAGTATTCTGCAACAGCGGGAGGCACAGGCATCAAGTCTTTCATCTTGAAGCTGCTTACGATTTTGAGTTTTTGTGATAGCGAGCGAGCTTTGCTCAGTGCTAAAAGGTTTGAAGCTAGAGATTTAGTCACACCAATCGGTAGCACTGATGATGAGTCTGCGCCACCGGCAATACCCACTTCGATGTTACCAACAAGGATGGATTCAACGACATTGGCGGTGGCTTGAAAGCTGGTCGCACAAGCGCGTGTCACACTGTAGGCGTCAGTATTAATATCCATGCCTGTACCCAGCACAATCTCTCGCGCAATGTTGGGGGCCGCTGGCATTTGGATGACTTGCCCAAATACGACCTGCTCTATCATAGACGGGTCGATCTCGGTACGCGCAAGCATTTCACTTACCACCATCTTGCCAAGATCTAATGCAGGCACATCTTTGAGTTCTGTGCTTTGTCTCGCAAAGGGCGTTCGAAGCCCTGCGACTACTGCCACCCTATCTCCCTGCCGGGTCGTCAACTGTTGTAATCCCATCACACATCCTTAGTTAAGAGGTCAGACCTCACCATTGTAATCAGAATGTTAATGAAATCAAAAGATAAAATGCACAAATCCGATCTACATCGAGATAAGTGCACCTGAATATTCACCGGATAAGGCCACTCTAGAGGGGATTAATGCTAGCTTTTATCGAACTCAACTTGGCAACGAAGCCCAGCCGATAGCGCTCCACTGTCATTATTGAGGGAAACCGTAACTGCAAAGGTATTGCTTGCTGCATCAATAATAGGGTCGATAATTTTTACTTTGCCCGTATACGGGGTTTTTGAGCCCAAGGTATACAAGGTAATCGCTTCATTTTTCTTAATTGAACCATACAATTCCGCAGGTAATACGACCTCCGCATGCATTGGGTTTAGGGTTGCAATGCGCAGGAAAGGGAGTTCATCTACAAACTCGCCGGGGTCCTTAATTCGCTCAATGACAACACCGGAGATAGGGCTGCGCGTTTCACGCTGACTCAATCTCACCCTTGCTTCCTTCAGTTGAAATTCGGCCAGTCTCTGCTCTGTTAACATCTCATCTTGCTCGTTGTCAGAGATCAGGTTCTTTCGGTAAAGATCAGCATTACGTTCAACCTTACGCTTTGCAAACTCTAACCTGGCCTTTACCGTATTTACCGCTGCAATTTCTAAGGTGGAATTAAGCTTCATCACCACTTGGCCTTTTTTGACCGTATCCCCACGATTTACCCTTAATTCCTTAATGATCCCTTGAACCCCGCTTGATAATTCAACATCAAAGCTTGGTTCCAACAAACAACTTAAAGGGGCCAATTCATTGCCAAAGCTGTCCGTTTCAATATTGGCTAAAGCCATTGGAGACAGCAATAATGTCCCTAACATCCATGTCTTTATTTTCGTCATCTTGCTACACCTGTTGCTGAGAAAAAGACAACAGTTCCTGCTGCTGCTCATCATGCTTCAATAACTGGGTGCGACGTCGCTGATGTTGTCGCTCAACTTTCCTCTGGCAACGTCGAATCCCTTTAAACAATAGTTTATTTTTCAATATCTTGGGAATTGGCAAGTAAATTATTGCTCTCAATAATTTAGCCCAGCCTTTGGTTATCAATTCTTCTTCCAATGAGAGTACAAACTCGACGCTGCCACTGTCCCCTTGCCGAGCACAACGCCCCTCTAGTTGCCTGTCGACCCGAGAAGAATTATGTAGCCCCGTCACGATGACATGCAGCCCTCCTTGAGGTTCCACATTGGGTGCAAGCTTAATATCGGTTCCCCGCCCTGCCATACTCGTGGCGATCGTAATCTTAGAGGGCAAACCGGCTAAAGCCACGATATCTGCCTCAGCTTGATCCTGTCTCGCATTAAGTACCTGATGATCAATATCCTGCCTTGTAAGTAATGACGAAAGCCATTCAGAATCGCGTAAGGATTGGGTGCCAATCAGAATGGGCCTCTCTCCTTGTTCGCGGATACGATGAATACGAGATACGATTGCCAGCCATTTTTGTTCTTCGGTTAGATAAACAGATTCTCCCAGTTGTCTGCGTTTGCTTCGCTTATGGGTTGGGACATTCACTACAGGTAACTCATAAACCCTCCAAAACTCACTTCTCACCTCATCGGCGGTGCCCGTCATACCCGAGAGGTGGTGGTAAAAACGGAAAAAGTTTTGAAAACTAATGCTCGCTAACGTCACTCTTGGATCACTAAGCTCACACCCTTCTTTGATTTCAATAAGTTGATGTAGCCCCTGCTCCCAAGTTCTATCAGGCATTCTACGTCCAGTATGTTCATCAATAATGACCACCTGACCATCATCAACCAAATAATGCCGGTCTTGAATGAAGAGATGTTGTGCAGTTAAGGCCTGCTTGACCAATTCCAAACGGCGAACTCGGCTGTGCCATAACGGGCCAAACTTTGTTGTCATAGCCTCTATTCGCTCTTCGCCAACGGGGGTGAATTCTATCTGTTTTGAGGGCAGTCGAATCCTAAATTCTTGGTCTTTTACCAGGGCTATCCCTACCTCAAATGCCTGCTGATACATCAAGGTTTGCTCTTGCTGAGGCGCTGACTCTCCCGAGATCACTAGAGGCGTAGTCGCCTCGTCCATAAACACCCCATCCGCTTCATCGACCACGGCAAAATGCAGTCCTCTTTGCATCAGATTATCCAACATACCACTATGAGAAGACGGCATAGAACGCAAGGCATGCAACTGCAAAGATTCATCAAATTGACCAAGCTGGATACGGTCTTTCAGATAATCAAAGGCTAACTCATTGTTGGTGCAATAGACGATATCCTTAGCATATTGTAGCTTGCGCTCATCTAAGCTTAACCCCTGAACAACCACTCCCAAGCTCAAACCTAGCCGTTGATAAACTGACGCCATGAGCTCGGCGTCGCGCTCTGTGAGATAATCGTTTACGGTAACCACATGCGTAGGCACTCCCGCAAGAGCGGCGGCAGCCACAGGAAGGGTTGCTGTTAATGTCTTGCCCTCACCCGTTTGCATCTGGCCAATATTGCCATGCAATATGGAAAGACCGCCAAGGATCTGACTATCAAAATGCCACATACCCAACTCACGCCCTGCAACTTCCCGAATCAAGGCAAACACCTCAACGGTAAGGTGATTGGTCAACCCATCGCGCAGTAGGGCCTGATGTATTTCTTTAATACTGCTATTGAGTTGCTGTTCCGTTAGATTTCGGTAGTGTTTGTCACGACGTTTTATTCGCCAAAGAAGAGGCTTATAAAGCCACACAGAGGAGCGAAGAGGTCTAGTGCCAAAAGCGGTTAGACTTCTCCACCAGCGCTCCATACGCTCTTGTTTTTCAATCTGCTTCTGCGGTCGTTCTATGAGCGAACTTGGCCTTCTTTGAGGGCGTTTATACATCGAACTGCCTCAATAGCAGGCGTCTTACGCCACGATACCAACGATAAGCGATGGGCTCAGGCTGGTGCTCAAACAGCACATGAACTCTTTCGTCAAATCGGTCAAGCGGCAAAAGAGAACTGTCCAGTTCAACTCTAAAGTAACTACTGTAGCTCTCAAGATCGTGGCTGCGATTTGGGTCTAAAGCAATCAAGCCCCCTCCCTCTGTTGCAAGTACTCCACTGGGTAGGTTTCTCGTGGAGGACGGAACCAATCTCAATATCTGACTTGGAAACTCTTGGTCCGATTTTGAGACAAGTTTAAGGGTGACAGATTTGGTTTCACTCCTTACCCTATCGATGTCATCTTCTGAAATCATTGTTGCCAAGGGCAAGGTATCAAAATCCACTAGAAAACCGATGATCTCACCGCGGTTATAGAATCGACCTTGCTTAGCATCCCGGTGAGCAAAAATAAAGGTTCCCTTGTCAGGGCTCTTAACCGTCAGATGTTGTAGTCTGCCATTGATATCTCGGTATTCTTGCTCAAGGTATTTGTACTCTTGTAGAAGAATGTTCGACTCGGTGCGATTGTTCACGCTTGCCTCATACCTCAACCTTGCTTCATCCAGCTGAGATTTTATTACCCTCTCTCTGGATTCAAGGCCGGGAGAGTCCATCTCTATTATGACGTCTCCCATCTCTATCTCACCATCGTCACTCACTTGCACCGCTTTAACAAACCCTCCGGTTTGAGCACGAACATAGGATTCCTGAGGCACGTAAATAACCCCTTGAGCATAGGTTTTATAAGGGACTGGCATATAAAAGAGTAGGAATATGACCCCTGCCACCAATAATGCTGAACCTATATAGATGGGTACACTAATTCTTCGCATAAAAGGATCTTGCCTTGGCTTTGCCACCACTTTAAGAATGGGCATCACTAAACTTGTCATCACTGACCAAATAGCAAGGATGATGCCAATAAAAAAATACTTGCTGGCGACAAATAACGAGATAGCCACCATCACAAACAGTCTGTAGATATAGGATGCTACGGCATAAAACACTAACCAGAAGGATTCCGATCGGCTATGTGCATTGGTTCGGACTTGAGAGATTCGAAACAGGTAACGTTTAACCCAGTACCCCACCTGCGCATTACCACGTGAGGCCAGATTTGGCGTCTCAAGAAAATCAGCAAGTACGTAGTAGGCATCAAATCTTAATAAGGGATTGCCGTTAAATAACAGGGTCGAGATGCCACCAATTAACATGACGTTATACGCCAAAGCTCGAACGATACCTGGCTCAACCAACACCCAGATAATCATCGCAAGCGCTGCCATGAACAACTCTGCCAACACACCCACTGCTCCCACGATCATACGTTGGTATTTATTGCTAAAAGAGCTTGCTGCTGATGCATCCACATAAGGCACAGGGATAAAGATAAGTAGCATGATCCCCATTTCATGCACCTCACCACCCCAGCGCTTTACCGCCCAGCCATGACCTAACTCATGAGCGAGCTTTATCACTGGGTACACCAAAGCCATTAGGAACAGATTCTCTAACCCAAGTACTTGATCACTCAAATTGTTGGTAAGCTCTCCCCAGTGCAATGTCACAAAAAGCACCCCTAAAGCGACTACAGCAAACCAACACAAGGCGCCAAACCGAGAAAAAATAAGTCGTGCCGCCCATTGAGTGGCAGTGAGAAATACCTCTGGATCCAAGAGTGGAATTCGAACACTTAATGGGGATTTAAGTTGCTGCAGTACTTTCTTGCGTTGCTCAGTCTCATGTCTTTTATGCAGGTGCTTAATACTCGGAAGGACATTAGTTTGGACCACATTGGCCTTGTTGAGTTGGCCCACAAGATTGATCACCTCATCTTGGCTAGGCAGATCCTCTTTCAGGTCATGGCAAGCGATATCCCAGATTTCCTGTAGTGTTCTATCGCCATTCATCAAACCGATCAGACGATACGCTTGTGGAGTAAAGCGTTGAAATTGACCCGTCACATGATCTTGCAACACGTACCAAACCTTGTCGCGATATACATGTCGATGAATATCTGCGTGCTTGCGAACTCGAACCTTGAGATCGGATACCTTGTACCAGGCGGGGCTAAATAGGGTCTGAGACATCGAGATCGACTACCCCCACCAAGACCACACTTGCAACCTAAGCCATTCTGTCAGCTCTCGCGTCCATATATGTGCAAACAAACGTTCATCGATATAGACCTTGCCTATTCCTTCCATCCCGGGTTGGAGCTGCTGTGAAAATTCCTTGAGGTCACCCTCGACGATAAAATAACTCGAGCCGTCTTTTACCTCTGTGATGGGAGTGATCTTGCTGACCACAAACTCGAAGCCTTTTTCAGGTAATGCTGACAGGTAAAGGGTACCTACTTGGCCCAATTCTAAGTCTGATATTCGGCTTTCATCCACCTGAAGCTTAATTCGATAACTGTCCAGTGGTGCTACCTCCAGCAATAACTCTCCTTTAGTGACCGCACTGCCAAGTCGCTGACTTAAATCCCCACTGACAATGAGACCATCATAAGGAGCAACCAACTTACCTCGTTCTAATTGGCTCTCAACCAAGGCAAGCTGAGCCTCTACTTGTCTTTCTTGAGCTGACAGTATATTGATCCTCGCTCTATCACGCACCGCCAGTGCCTCTAGGCGCTGACGAACAAGTTTGCTCTCTTCACTGAGCCACTTTAAGCGCTCAAGGCGTAGATCTCTGTCATCCATTAGCACTAGCTCTTCACCATCAATGACCCTATCACCGGCGCGAACTAAGGCTTGATTTATGTATCCGTCAAAAGGGGCAACTATGGCACGCTGAATACCGCTTTCTATCGTAGCATTGGCCGACAGCTTGTACTCCCCGCTCGTTGTCGCAAGCAAGTATCCGAGGATGACAATAGAAATAAGAGTTAGCTTTCGACCTAGATAGCTAGGACCCAGCAAGCGTACGAATTGCTGTCTTGTGCCATCTAGAAGTTTTTGAGGCAAAGACCTGTCGTTTATTCGCTTATCATCGAGAGTCGGTAAAATAAGACTTGCGATACTCTGACATAACTCCGAATCTGTTTCGCTCCAGTGTTGATCCGGCTTACCTTCCACAACAAGCGCACCATATATCTCACCGCGAAGATACAAAGGAATGGAAATCAGTCCAATATCCCCTTGACTGGATGACAGGTTTTGATGAGCTTGGGTGATAGCTTGTTGCTGTGGTTCGGGGAATCGGATGATCTTCCCCTGATCAATACACTCGTCCATGACACGCTCAATCAAGCGTACATGGTTCATCTTTTTACCAAACTGGGCGCTATGGGATAGATGCTTCAGCCTCGAACGCTTCTTTTTGTATTCACCTAGACTCACTCGATCACAATTGAGTAAAACAGCCAACTCAGTGACCATTCGAACCGCCGATGCACCATAGCTTGATTCGGCAAGTACCCTTGCTAATATTTCCACTCGGGAGGCATAGGATTCTTGAGCCAATTCGGCCTTTTCTACCCTAAGTTGCTGTTCAGCTACCTCAATCCCTGACGCACTCCATTGCAACAAGGTTAGCGCTTGAGTCAGTTCAGATTGAGAGTTGACCTGAATGGCAAAACACGCAAAAGCGATCAGTTGCCCTGCATTGTCCAATATTGGATAGAGGAGCCCAAATGCCTCTCCCGCTGGCGAAATAGAAGCTAGCCGAGTGACTTGGGGCTGCGCGGTTTGTTTGTTCTCATCAACCAATTGGTGCAAGTAAGCAAAATTATCATGCTGAGGCTGAAAATTAGCGACCGCTATCAATTCGCCACTAATGGGCAAATACACGGACGCACATTGCATCCCTGGGATCAAAGACTTATGTTTGGAAAGCCAAGTATGATAGTAATCATCTTGGATTTGAGAGTGCTCGGAATGCGTCTCGGCAGGCGCAACTGAGCTCTGTTGGGTCATAACTACTTCCTTTTTCGCATAAATACCTGACCATTTCCCTATGGCCTATGCTCTTCGCCAATTAGCGTTGAACAGAGTGCGCTAATTGCACAACCTATTGATAAACGTAGTCTTGGATTGCCCAAGTGTCTAGCCGAGTTCGAAAAGGGCGATGGCCAAAGCCAAAGCCCCCTTAATTAGTGTCTTCTTGTTCCCTTAGTGGTTTTGTCTGCACGCATCACCATCCAGCTACCCGCACCTGCCACACTTGCAACGGCGGCCTCAAGGCTAATACCTTCCTCACTTTCAGCGATTAGCTCCGGTGATTCTGGGGTAGGAACTTCAAGCGCTACCTGCTCCTCTCCTTCGACAGCTAGAACCTCTACAACTGGCGCCTCTTCGACTGGAGTAGCGTCCTCTTCAGTCGGTGCTACCGCCTCGATCTCGGCTTCTTTGACTTCAGGCTCTGCCTCGCCTTGTTGTTCAACAGCAGGGGTTGGGGCAGGACTACTGCCTGCGCCGGTCGAGGTCATAAGACCACCGAGTTGCAGGAAGGCAAGCTGTGCTTCTTCGGTAAACTCTATCTCGACTTCAGCTTCATCTGATGCACGATCGCGAGTCACCTCACGATAGCCTGACTCTGCATAAACCTGCTCTGAGTAACCGCTGAACAATCCTGCTTGAAGTACACGGATAAGATCTAGTTGGCCAACAACAAGAGAGACAATAGATTCTGGTACAATTTCATCCCCTACTTCTACGAAGGTAAATGTTCCGTACTCACCAAAGAGGACATCCTCGCTAAAGTTCGCAGAGAAGAAGTCACTGCCATAATGGCCCTGCATACGGTCTTGGCCTTCGCCACCAACCAAGAAGTCAATGCCACCCTCGAATAGGTCAATCGCCTCAAATACGATAGTGCCATCTTCAGAGCGAGTAACTCGTGAGCCATCACCGCCGAGTAAATCACTGCCTGCACCGCCACGAATTTCGTCAGAACCGTAACCACCAAAGATGATATCTCTATCATTACCACCGATCAGAAGATCATCACCACCGATTGCTGTATTACCGGTAGCCACCTCTATATATCTTCCGTTGGCGTCGTTGCTGATAAAGCCATCATCACCAATAATGATGCTCTCACCAGATGCGTTACGAACCTCATCATTACCAACACCCGCTATGGCATGGTCTTGACCGGCACCTAGGCTGATGACGTCGTCACCGCCAGTGCCGTTTTCAGTGTCAGTGCTGGTGATCAAACGGCGTACACCGTCAACATAGTCAACCTCACCGTTATCACCAATAACGATATCTTTATCATCACCAGTAGTGATTTGGTCACCCGAGTTACCACCCAGCACTAGGTTCTCACCATTGGCTGCATTGATGATATCCGAGCCGCCTTGGTCAAAGCCCGTGGTCTTAGCCTGAACCAAGATGCCATTGCCGTCATACTGGATCTGGCCGTTATCGCCTATGATGTGGTCCATACCGTTGGCGGTAGTAATCAAATCATTGCCGTTGCCCCCGATAACTGTATTGTCACCCTCGCCAAGGATTAATTCGTCATCACCACCAAGGGTCTCTTGAGTCGTTCTCGCCAGAATCAAATGACCATCAACGTTGTATGATAGGAAACCGTTATCTGCCAGTACGTGGGTGTCACCAGAATCAGACATCACGCTGTCGTCACCCAGACCCGCAATCACTTTATCAGAACCGGTACCAACCTTAATGGTATCGTCGCCTGTGGTGCTCTCGTCAGAATCACTGCTCTGGATAAGACGAACAACCCCATTGCTTAGCATAACCTCGCCGTTATCACCTGCTACGACGTCATCGCCAGTGAAGGTAGTAATGGTATCGTTACCCATACCACCTAGCACTAGGTTATCGCCATTGCCTAGAGTAACCTCATCATCGCCACCAAGGTTTTGAACTGTAGTGCGAGCACGGACCAACACGCCTTGAGCGTTGTAGTTAAGGATGCCGTTATCCGCAATCACATGGCTATCACCTGACTCAGACATTACGATGTCGCTGTCTAAACCCGCGATAATACGGTCAAAGCCAGTACCCGATTTGATGGAATCACTACCCGCTGTGGCATCCACGCTATCAGTGCTTTGCATAGAACGAATCACGCCACCTACAAGGTCGATCTGACCGTTATCACCGATGATGACATCGTTATCAGAGCCCGTAGTCACCTCATCACTACCAAAGCCCGCGACTACAATATTGTCGCCATTGCCTGCGTCGATAACATCATCACCGCCAAGCTCTAGTGAGGTCGATTTAACCTGCATCAATACGCCATTGGCATCGAAGCTGATCTCACCACTATCACTCGCGATAATGTCTTCACCGTTTGCCGTGTTAGCTGTATCCGAACCCATACCAGCAATAACTACGTTATCACCCTCACCTAGGGTAACGTCATCGTCACCGCCAAGGTCAGTTTCAGTGGACTTCGCATTAGTCAGAATGCCGTTGGCGCTGTAAGACAGTACGCCGTTATCCGCAATAATATGGCTATTGCCCGAATCAGACATCACGATATCGCTATCAAGGCCTGCAATCACTCGGTCAAAGCCACTACCCACCTTAATAGTGTCGCTACCCGCGGTTGCGTTCTCGGTATCCGTGCTTTGGATTACGCGAATCACGCCATCGATTAGGTCTACCTGACCGTTGTCACCGATAACCACGTCATTGCCAGAACCAGTAGTCACCTCGTCAGAACCAAAGCCTGAGATAATGCGATTATCACCGTTGCCTGCATTGATGGTGTCATTACCACCTTGGTCGATAGCGGTAGATTCTGCTTTAACGAATACGCCTTGGTCATCGAAGTTCAGCTCGCCATTATCACCCATGATGATATCGCCACCACCTGCTGTGATTACGGTATCTGCACCCTGACCCGCGATAACCACATTGTCCCCCTCACCTAGGGTCACCTCATCATCACCGCCTCGTTCGGTTTCAGTCGCCATCGCGTTAACCAAGATGCCATCAGCATTGTAAGTCAATACACCATTATCTGAGATGACATGGGTGTTACCTGAATCTGAGGTAATCTCATCATTCTCGATAGTGGTGATAAGCTCGATGCCGTTAACGGTTTCAGTAAGCTCCTCATTAAAGGTATCCAGACCTGCAATAACACGGTCTGAGCCAGCACCAAGGTGGATAGTATCGGCCGCTGCAGTAGAGCGGTCTGCATCTGTGCTTTGCATAGTGCGGATAACGCCCTCTACAAGGTCAATCTGACCGTTGTCACCGATAACAGTATCATCGCCATCATTGGTGGTTACCTCATCAGAGCCAAAGCCTGCGATGACAATGTTGTCACCAAGGCCTAGGGTGACATCATCATCACCGCCAATGTTGATATCATTGCTCAAAGCACTAACAAGCACAGAGCTGTCATTCCAAGCGCCTAAGTAATTCAACTCACCATTATCCGCAACAACATGGGTGTTACCCGAATCAGAGGTAATGGTGTCACTACCAAGACCGCCAAGCACACTGTCGTTGCCAGAGCCTAAGTGAACCTCATCATTACCAGAGGCATTGCTGCTGCCTTGCTCTGTTTTCAGCGCAATAGCGTTGTTTCTTAGGTCCACTTCACCAAAGTCACCGAACACCCAATCACTACCGGAACCAGATTCAACATAATCACTGCCTGCACCGGCTAGGATGATGTCGTCGCCTTCATCGCCATAGATGATATCGTTATTGCCAGTGTTGGTATCTGAGGTAGTAATTAGGGTAACCACACCTGTATCAATCAGGATATTACCCATATCACCTAAGATGATGTCGCTATCGTTACCTGCAATATCAGCACCCTCAGGACCATTCCCACCATAGATAGAATCCGAGGCTTGACCGCCAAGTAGGATATCATTACCTGCACTGCCCGTGATGGTGTCACCACCGCCATTGGTAAAGCCAATATTGCTCACTTCTGTTACATCACTGAGTGAGGTAGAAAGGATACGATTCACACCATCTAGTTGGTTAATCACACCCTTGTCGGCTATCACAATATCATCGCCAATGCCGGCATTGATGGTGTCGCCACCAACAGTTAGAGGGTCTGAGGTTTCTAGGTTGTCGTTCACACCATCAGCGATATTCACCACGGTTAGGATCTGAGTGCTCAAGTCCAGACGAGTGCTTACGTCGACATTAAAGCCCGCATCACCATAGATGTGATCATCACCGCCTAGGCCAGAAATAAAGTCGTTACCAGAACCACCAGCGATATGGTCACCATATTCACTGCCGGTAATCGCATCATTGCCTTGACCACCGAAGATGGTTACTGAACCGCCTGCGCCAGAGGCATTGATAATGTCATTGCCTGGGTTGTTAAACTCACGAGCCTTGTCGGTTTTCTCATCTGAGGTTGCGTTATAAGCAAAACCGTTCTGACCAGTATCACCAAATAGGATAAGCACACCATCGGCATCACTACCGGTCACGGTTAGAGTATCGCTACCACCACCGCCATGTACTACGGTAATCACATCAGCAGCCGTATCGGTAACCACTACATTGTCATTACCTTGACCTAGGAATAGCTCAACCACCTCTAGGTCTTTGTATTCGATGCCCTCACCCATACCAAAACCGGTTAGGCTGGTATCGCTAAGCATGCCACTGTCGTTCTCCTGACTGCCATCGTTAAACACATTCAGCACATCAGTCTGAAGGACTTCACTCACTTCGATATTCTTAACTGGAAGCTCGGTATCAGTCTCGCTAGGAAGCATTACCGCAACGCTCAGTGCACGCGCCTTACCTTGAGGTACACCGCCTTCAATGATCAGTTTGCCTTGAATACCAGTTAATGTGTGTGGTTGAAGTGGTGGGTTTTGAACCGGCTGAGCCTCTTGCTCTTGATACTCCTCATTTACTGATAGAGTGATGGTTATTGGTTGATCCCAGTTGGTTGAATCAAAGGTCACAGTATTGTCATCAGCATTGAAGCGCGGGTCTTCACTACTAAACAGCGTCTGACCATCGTTCAACAGATTCACAGTTACTGGAGCCGTTGGCGCTTTACTTAGCACTAAGCTGTACTCGTCATCCTGAGCCTGACTCACAAGGGTTGAGCCATCGGTCTGAGTCACGATAACCGCACCGCTATCGTTATCGGTTACAAACAGGATCTGCTCTGCATCATCCACTTGGTTGTAATCAGAATCATCGACATCACTACTTGCGGTTAACTTAACGCTACCTTGGTATAGGTTCTCTACATCTAGGTCATCCAGAGCATTCACACTAAAGCTCTTAACCTGATCCCAGTTGGTGTGGTCAAAGGTAAGCTCAGTTGTGCTGAACTCTAGTTGCGCAAAGCCGCCAGTACCTAGCATCTCTGCAATAGAGACAGTTACGGTTTCACCTACCTCTGGCTGAGTCGCAAGTCGTACATCAAATGTAGCGCTCGCGCCGCCCTCGGTAAGCTGATCGCCGCCTTGTGGAAGCACGATAATATCCGCCTGGTCATTATCAAATACATTCACCTCAACGTTAGCGATATCCAGACCATCAAACTCAGGGTTATCACTGCTTACGCTGTGGCTGATGACATAATCACGCACCCCTTCCATAGCGCTGTCATCGATAGCTTTCACATAGATCTGGGTGGTGTCTTGCCAGTTAGAGCCTGATTCATAAGTCACTACCAGTGATTCATAGAAGTTGATGTTATCGGTGGAAACCAGAATGCTGGCTGCTTGACCACTGGTGTTATCTTTGTCGCTGCTTGAAGCGCGCGCCGCAGAAACCGTCACGTAAGCCACAGTCGCGACGTTTGGTTCATCAACGCTTAGAGACAGTTCATAGCTATCTGTCATGCCAGATTCATCAACCGTTAGCGATTGAGTATCGATAGCCACAGCGCCGTTCTCTTGGCTAGCTACATTTAGAGATACACCATCAACGAAGATGCCGTTGTACGTCTCATCATCACTAAACACACTGTGATTGATAAAGCTGCTACGACCTTCAACAGAGTAAGAGACGATAGGCTTGGTCACATCGCTGGCTACATTAAATACATCAGCACCCAAACCGCCAATAATGGTGGTTTCTACATCTGCATTAGTGCTTAGTACGTAGAAGGTATCGTCACCCTCAAGGCCGTCGACTTCAGCAAATTCAATGCCTTGATATCCGATATTTAGACCTGCACCAAAGATGCCGTCCTCGGTGATCATAAAGTTATCATCACCCTCGGTACCGAGCACTACAACCTTATCGCTACCTGCACCGCCGTCGATCTTAAGGGCGGCATTGATACTGTATTCGATGGTATCGGCACCCTCACCACCAAACAGCTCTACATCTACGCTGTTGTTGGTTAGGCCACTATCGGCAAGCAAGAAGGCACGAACCACAAAGCTGTCATCACCCGCTTCACCATAAAGCTTGGTCACTGCCTTGTTTGAGTAAACCTTGATGCTATCTTCACCGTCACCACCGTAGATAACCATCGGCAGGCTGTTACCGTTACTTAAGAAGCCCAATGTGGTTTCTGTAGTCTCGATTTCATCACCGTCAGCCACAAATGGACCTACTCGGTCACTACCGAATAGCTGACCAACTTGGAAGGTATCATTGTCCGCACCGCCATCTAGGGTAAAGATGGTGCCAGTATCATCACTGTAGAAGCTATCTTCGCCCTCTAGGCCATTGATAATAAAGCGCGCATTAATGTTGCCATCGTAGTTGATGCGCTCAGCGGTATTCCCATAGCCTGCGTTGCCATCATCATGAAGCGCTGCGACAAAGTTAGCTCGAATTAAGAAGGTGTCATTGCTTACTAAACCATTAAAACTCACAACGTCAGCGCCATCATTACGGGCACCTGAGTCTTCAATATCTATGGTGTAATCGGCATCATCGCCAGTACGGTTTATGATGTAACTATCCGTACCACCCTCACCATCAAGCACCAGCTTGTCGGTACGTGTATGCAATTGATTAACAGTGATTTCATCATCACCATCTCCCATATTCACATAGGTATCGCCCAATATAGATTGTGCATCGAGAAGAAGATTATCGTTTGCATCTCCCATGCTAATGACTATCTCATCAGCTTCGAGCATACCCTGGATAATCATACTGTCTTCGTTGATACCACCAAGAAGCGCAATCTCGCCTGTAGCCGTGATGCTACCTTGGATATCTAAGATCGCACCTAGATTGTCTTGATCTCCGGTCAAGCCTGAATCTACCTGGATATTAATATCGAGAGCCGCATCCAACACCGCTCCAGCCTCAAGCACAAAACCGTCGCCAGAATTGATGTTGATGTTCTTGCTCGTCTCCAGAGTCACACCAGATACGATCGTGATATCATCATTGTCGGAGTTATCATCTGAGGTTAGGTTGATGTCCTCGCCCGCGATCAAACTCTGATCCACAGTCATAGGGCTTCGGGTAACCATGTTGATTTCGCCACCCGCCTCGAAGCCACTCGAGATGCCATCAACCACTCCGCCCACACTCAACGCGCCGGTATTCTCAACATAAGTACTACCCGTTGTTGATTGACCTTGGATATTACCCACCGCTGTCGCAAGAGCCTTGCCTTCGCTACCTATATCTAATGAAGCAAATAGATAGGTCTTGCCTGAGATAACGTTGTCGCCATTGGCGTTGTCATTCAAGATGCGACCCGCTGGCGCTGCGATAAAGGCAATCGCTGCGGCGCCCGTTTGAATGGTATTTAGATACAAATCACCGCGCGCTTCAGTGAGGTGTGTGTTGTTCGCACTGCTAACGGTGAGGTTTTCTCCCTCAACAGAGCCTGAATCTACCTCAATATCGTTGCCAGCTTGACCAACAGTATCAAAGCGTGAGGTGAGCGTTATACTCGCACCCACAACATCGGCTAGCTCACTTGGGTCATCGGTAACCGCATCTAAAATGGCCAGATGTGCGGCCAATTCAACGTCTCCTTGGCTTGACTCAACATGGTCGACATCAAGGTTTCCGTCGGTTTCACTGATGCGAATATCATTCAGCGCCGAAGCAATTAACACTCCGCCGGTTAAATTGATATCCAATAGATTACCAAAGCTACCTATATCCCCAGCGTTTGCGGTCAGCACCACATCGACAGCACGAATATTCTCATACTCGTGATCAAAGCTATCGACAATAGAGCCATTCAGAGCAACGAGATCTACCGTGCCACCACTAGAATAAATGGTCGCGATGTTGAGGTCTGAGTTGATCTCTGTAATGTAGATGTCTTGTTGTGCACGAGCGGTTAGGGTTGCGCCTGCACCTAGGTCGATAGTAAAGCGATTGCTCGAACTGCCAATGGCGCCAGAGCCTGCCTCGAGGATCAAGGTGCTACTTGCACTAACAGAGGCTGAGTTGCCGGTGTCATCGGTCAATGACTGTTTAGATTTGATACGCACATTGTCGCCGGAAACGGAGTCGATCTCCATTGACTGTTCTGAGCCAAGGTAGACATTGCCCAGCGCAGTAGCGCTAATGCCACCGGTCACTAGAACGTCGATGTCTTCACGTTGGTCAATAACAATCTTGGTAACTACGGCTGTGCGATAGTCACCCGCATCAAGGTCAACGATTGCGCTGGCTAAGTTAGGATCAACCTCCTCAAGATCAACCACCAGACCCGCGACTCGATTAATCTGATAAACCTCTGAGCCTAATGACACAAACCCATCTTGAACCAGACCCAAGCTTGCCCAGGTATCGCCATTAGTATTAATAAGCGTAGTTAAATCGGGCGTACTACTGATAGCAGCCACATCCATAGTGACAGCAATTTCAACCGAAAGTGCGGTTGAGGTTAGGGTCATGGTATTTGCCGTTACCGATGCTATCTCATAGAAGCTGCCTTCATCGTTAGCGTTTGCACTGTCTCCAGCAATTCGGATCTGCATTCCCGCAACAAAGCCATCGGTAATCCAGCTACCTGTAGAGCGAACCAGCGAATCACCGCTATCCGACTCCACCACATTTACCTCAACACTGGATGCACGCTCCGTAAACAAGAAGTACACATCATTTCGTTCAGCAGCGGCCAATTGTACACGCTCGTCATCGGTATAATCGCCATCAAGATCGATCTCAACTGACCCAACCGCGCTACCAATATCGCTTTGCGTCACAATCGTGATGTCACCACCCGCCGTGATATTTGCATCTTCTATGGTTGCCTGAGTATTGGTAATTGGCTTAAGAAGACTGCCACTAATCAGGTTGGTGAGTTCATCCTCAGTCCAAACATGAACGCTAGCGGTCAGCTCAGCACGCTTCTCATCGCTCAATTGATAAGCATAATCCGCACGATAGTCTTCCCCGCCATAGCTGGCATGAAGTGCATGATATTCCGCAGTACGCTTGTTAACTAGGGTTTGAATAGCATCATCAATAAAGGTATCCAGTGCAGAGCCACTCAAGCCGTCCTCGGCACCTATGGTCTGATACACCTCACGATAGTACGCCTCTTCGTCAACCGATAGACCTACCTCTACATCCGCAATATAAACACCATCAAACTGCCCATTGCGGATATTCCAGTAGGTACTGTATTCCATCTCACGCGCTGTTGTGTACGCTTCAATCACGTTATCAATCTTCAATTGCGCTGAGTCTGAGCCATTGATCAAACCTAGGTTTTCCCAAAGGCCTGTACTGAGTTCTTCGTAGCTACGCTCATCTCGAGCGGTTGAGCTATTGGCATCAATCAGCGAACCATAAGAAGCTGTGATGGTTACATTGCCTGAGTTGCTATTGATCTCTTTGGCTAGGAAGTCACCATCGATTTCACTCAGGTAAATATCATTCACTGCTAGCACGGAAACCGAGTCTGTGTTCTTAACTCCGCTATCGATAGCGAGAGCTTGTGTAGAGGTACCCACATGAGCCTCGGAGTTGATAAAGACCTGTCCTCCCCGTACCACACCAGCGGTACCAGATTCAGCCTCAATACCACCTACAGCAGATAGATAAACCTTACCCCCAGTGTCGTTGCTCAATTGACGACTTGTCGCTGAGGTAATGTCTTTGATCACCAAAGGACCATCGGTCTCAACAATATTGATTCGACCACCAAAGGTGCGAGCCGTAATACCTCCGTTGCCGTCATTGGTAAGATTGGTGCGCAAGGCATTGCTTGCAGCCTCAATACTGCCATCGGCATTGGTTTGAACGCTGCCACCAATTCGCTTCGCTTCGAGCACTATGTCTTCGCCACCTACCGAGCCTGTCGACTTGGTGATAATGTCGGCATCTGTGGTGATAGTAGTGGTACCTTCAGTGTTGCTGATCGCACCCTGAACAATCACACTACCGCCATTTTCAGAGGTAATATCAATAGAGCCCGCTTCCAAACCAGTAAAGGTAATGGCTACGCCGTAATCTGCTCGAATAGAATGGGTTGATTCGTAGCGAACCTTACTCTCTTCCACATATTTGGCATAGTAGGTCTTCTTACCCCACCAAGTGCTCTCGGTCCATTTGCGAACCAAAGAAACTTCATTGTCTAGCTCGATTGGGTCAGCTAACTCGCTAAAGATGTAGGTTTGACCACCCTCATCAAATTCAAAGTAAGCACCCTCACCTCTAAGAGTTGGCGATCCCACGATCTCAGGTTCACCATCGAACACCACCTTATCTGGGTCTTTGGCAAATGCGTCAATGCCAAGCCAAGACGAAGTACCTTCTGTGGTATAGCGACGCTCAAAGGTCTCTTGACCCATAGTCCAAGAATAGCGCCAGCCCGTTTTGGGGTCGTAGGTCATGTCATCGGTACCCGACGACTCAACACCGTTTGTGGTCACAGTTACGCCGTTTTCATCTTTGGTATAGATGGTTTCTAGCGGAGTATCCGAGCTACCTTTCGCTTTATCGCGAATAATCAGGGTGCCTTTACCGCGCTGCGATGCATCCAAGCCCATGATTTTCACATCAAGGTCGGTATCGTTAACGACATTAATCTCTGCATAGCCACCCAATACCTCTATCTCAGAATTCGTATTGGTGTTTAAGATATGGCCCTCTAGCTCGATATAACCGCCACTTACACGCATATCCCCAACGACTATCTGGTCATTGGTCGCATCATAGAAGACAGAGAAATCCTCACTGCCAACATCCAGACGAATCAAGCCCGTAGCTCCGTTTGCGCGAAGCTCATCAATAGTGTCTTCAATATTCTGGTCAATATTCAGGGTGAAGCTTTCTTTACCACTTTGAATCTTACCGTTGATATTGATGTATTCAGCGGTGATCGAGATATTGTCTGCGTAGATGCTAGGTCCAGTAATCGAGCGATTGATCAAGCTATTAATCTCAGCCAAGCTTGCTTCTTCTAGACCGTTATTACCGATTGCTGAGTTCCATTTCGCATACTCAGAGCCATCAACCGAATAGGTTGACCCTGGTGGCAAACTGATGACGGTAGATCCGCCCGTCATGACGACCTGGTCTTTCACATCAATATCAGCATAGATGTTGATGTCACCCTTACCTAAGGTACTAGAACCTTGACCGCTCAAGCTCTTAAGCTCTAACTTTCCGCTTCGGTTGGCAACATCACCGTTCAGTGTGATCGATGGCCAGGTCAACACGGAGTTGTTATCCACGGTATCCACGCGGTCATTCAGCTCAATTAATGCAAGGTCAAGATCTACATCATTGATAATAGAGATGATTGGGTCGCCTTCACTACCCACATCCTGGCGTTCACCATTTAAGAATACCCCACCATTTTCTTGTGGAATGGTGATGTCATTCACCACCAATGACGCCAAGGTGTGGTTCAGAATGGTGACAGAGGCGTCACCCGGAGATAATACGGTACCCGTATCCTCATAATCCCCTGAACGGATATCGATACGACCCGCTTCGGCATGAATATCGTTAACGGTAATCACTGGGATGTTAAGAGTGATGGCGAAATACTCTCCATCACCGTCCACATCCATCAATCCCTTCTCTACCATCAAGATACGCAAACGATTAATCTCTGACTTATAAAAAGCCTCAATCTCTGAGTCACTAGATTTACCATCGTTAAAGATAGAGAGTTGTTCTTCTGCGAATTCAAGGTCATCGAACAAACTTGAGCTCAGAGCCTCTATAGAGGTAGAGAAGCTCACACCATCAGTTTTGCTCACCTCATTCACGCTGCCATCATCGTTCAAACTAATGAATTCGATAGATTGGTTACGGCGAATACCCGTTTCTAGAGTACCAGCATTAATGACCGTACCTGTGGTACCTATAGTAACGTCACCGCCAAGGTCAGCGGTGCCACCGATTGCCGACGCCCAGTTGACCGTCTTGGTCTGTGCATCCATATCAGCAAAGCCAAAGCGCTCTGAGTGAAGATTCATCTGACGCGCCGTTTTCACGTGAGCACCAGAGGCAATGGTAATGTTGTTGGTTTGCGATAAAGTGGCAAATGCACCCGCATCATCGATTGGAATAATACTGTCTGAGAAGCTATCTATTAAGGCATGAACCTTGTAATCATCTCGATTGAAGTCGGTATCGGTACCTGCCGAGATGTTCATGTCGCCATAGGTGGTTAAGTCCGCTCCTAGGTCGATTAGAATGGTATTTACTGGGGTAATATTGACCCTTGCATTGGTGACTGAGACCGAGATTGCACCGCTAGAATCAGCCTCAACATTGCCCACAACCGTACCCTGACCACGAGCCGATATCTGAATATCGCCCTCAGAAAGCAATACAGCATTCTCACCAACACGTACCTTGGCTAACAGCTCATCATCTGTGATCTTAACCGTAGCCCCCGTGCCAGCCAGCGCACCTGAGGCATTCAAGATCACCTTGTCGGTAATATCTAGGTCATTGAGTGCATTCAATGCGATACCATCGGTATCCTCAATGCCCCAAGCGGTAAGGCTGGCATCATCACCCACATCAATCGTGGTTGCCATATCTAAAGTAGTAATGCTATCCGCACCTGCAGCACTTGCCAAACCTACTGCGACAACATCGATTCGGCCATTCTCATTTTTCTGAGCTCGATTAATGGCATCAACATTGATATCTGACGCGGTAATCGAAAGGTTATCACTATTGCTGGTGCCATCACCCAGAATCACATCGACATCAGAGGTGACATCGTGATTAATCTCAGCACCAGACCCAGACAGTAAACCACCAGACGCAGCCACTACCTTGGCATCAAATTTAGCTATGTGTTCCGCTTTGACATCTAAAACACCATCACCAGACGCTTCACCTAAGATGATGCTTGATTCGTCATCCACAATCACCTTAGTGGTGCTCGTTGAAGTGGTATCAGCAGCAACACCCGCTCCGGCAAGAGCACCGCCACTGCCTGCAACAGCGAGCACATAATTGTCCTCGGTTGCCTTGGCCACCATGGTAAGGTCACCACCTTGATAATCAGTAGCCGACATGCTCACAAGTGTATCTACATCGGTTTCGCTATCAGCAAACACGACACCGGCTGAAATAAAGCCAGCTGAAATACCGTATGCCTCTGATTTTTGCTTGGCATTGGCAAGCGCCTTAACCGAGCCATCACCTGCTGCTTCAACATCGGAGTCTGCCATGCTGACACCGATATCTCCGGTGACTTCACTTTCTACAAACACGCCAGCACCAGAGAAACCCAAACCTAGAGATACTGAGGTTGCGATCCCCATGGTAAACACATCATCTGTTGAGCTCGCTGTTAGGGTAAAATCACCGCTCGCATCAAGGGTTGAATTGCGAACATCACTGTTAAGATCAACATCCACCACATTGATGACACGAGTCGCACCAATAGAAATAGCGACACCACCGGCAAAGGCTCCAGCAATACTTGCAGTAGCAGCGGTAGCATCGATATCGGATGTGCTACTTGAGGTTACGGAAATGTCCGTCGCACTCACTTGAGTACTGTCCTCAATATAGCTATCTAGGTCAGAATAAACCTCATTCTCTACTCGAACGACGGCGCCAGAAATAGCGGCGCCTGCAGCCCCTGCTACAACAGCAGCACTGCCTGCCCCAACTCCCGAGTTAATGGTCATATCCTGTGTTGAATCAACGTCTAATGTACCTGACGCATAGATTTCGCTGTTGTCTATGTAGCTCTTAACCACGATTCGGTCACTGTCAGCACCAATCTCATTAACCGCTACAGAGCCACCTAGAGAGGCTCCAATACCACCACCGGCACCACCGGCCACTGCCGCTGAAGCTGCGGCAACGGTTGAGGTAATCTTAGAGGTGTTGTCTGCGCTAACATCAACATTTCCCACGGTGTTATTAGAAGCACCTAGGGTACTGTTTGCGATGTAGGCTTGAGTTTCTCCATAAATGTAGTTAGCGGTTTCAGCGCCAGCGCCACTTATCGCAACACCACCACCAACGCCACCTGCAGCCGCAATCGAAGCCGCTACTGAGGTCGCTTTAATCGTATTATCAGTCGTGGCTGAGACGCTAATATCACCACTATTTAACTCACCAACATCGGTGATATATGCAAAGGTATTCGCATCAACCGTATTTTGCGCAAGGGCAACACCTATGCTCAATGAAACGCCACCACCCGCTCCAAAGGCCGCAGCCAAAGATGCAGCACCCGCTTCTGCGGTGATCTTAGTGGTATTGTCTGCATCTAATGTGGTACTTGCGCTCTCAATCACCTTACTCGTAGCCGAGCTATTGTCGATATACGTCTCAACATCGGTATAAATATCGTTTGTGGTACTGACTCCTGCCCCCGCGCCAGAGAGTCCGCCACCGGCACCGCCTGACACTGCGACGCTACCCGCTCCGACACCTGAGAACACCGTCATATTGCCGTCAGCATCAAGGTTCAGGGCACCGCTTGTAGTAATGCCACTATTTTTCACATATGAACGAACCGCTTGGCGAGAACCGCTATTACCTATGTTATTCGTTGCCAATGCAGCACCAATCGCAAGGCCAATACCACCGCCCGCTCCACCAGCTCCACTAGCCGCTACCGCCACCACAGTGGCATCAATATCAGAGGTATCAGATGCAGTCACATCAACTTGGCTTGCACTGTTGATCTGCGAGTTTTCGATATAAGACTCGGTTGTGCCAAAGATGCTATTAACAGCCTCGGCACCGGCACCACTAATTGCAACGCCGCCACCTGCACCACCTGCGAAGGACGCGGTAGCCGCAACAGAGGTGGCATCAATATCATTGGTCGCATCAGCGCTTACATTGATAGCTCCAGCGCTATCAACCGAACCAGCACCCTTGATATAAGCTGAGGTATCTACTTCAACTCTATTTTCGGCAATTGAAATGCCAATGGTCAGAGCGCCACCCCCACCAGCACCGCCTGCAATACCAAGCGATGCAGAACCAAGCTCAGCTTCAATGGTTGATTGACTGGTTGCGCTGATAGAAATGCTGGTTGCATCTATCAGAGCGCTACCTGCGCCAGAGTTGTCAATGTAACTTTCAATCAATGCATACACATCGTTAGTCGTCACAACGCCTGAGCCTGCACCAGCAAGCCCGCCGCCTGCGCCACCAGCAACAGCCATACCGCCGGCACCAACACCAGCAGTTATCGTCATTTGTCCGTTTGCAGTGACTGACAGAGCACCTGAAGCATCGACGCTTGAATCTTGTATATACGAGGCAACTCTTAGGTTGTCACCCGAGGTGCCTATTTCATTCTCAGAAACTGATGCCCCTATGGAAACACCCACACCGCCACCTGAACCACCACCGCCTGAGACAGATACTGACGCAACGGTTGCGGTAATATCAGAGATGTTCTCAGCATCGATAGAGACAGCACCGGCACTTTCTACGTCTGCATCTTCAAGATACGCTAGCGTATCGCCGCCTATGCTGTTCATCGAGTTTGCACCAGCGCCACTAACCGCTATGCCACCGCCACTGCCGAAGGCGATACCCAAAGACGCTGCAACAGACAGCGAATCTATTGTGTTATCCGTCGATGCATCGATATCTAGGGCACCAGTGCCTAGGTCTACATCCGCGCCAGCCACATATGCCCGAGTGTTATTGTCTATTTCGTTGCGAGCCAATGCCACGCCTACTGTGATGGCCACACCTCCACCCGTACCAAATCCGGCAGCTATGGTTGCAGCAGCAGCATCGGCATCGATATCAGAGACATTGCTAGCGTTTAGGGTAAGAGAGGCACTCTTAATGGTTTGATTGGCACTGTTATCTACATAAGCATCAACATCGGCATAAATCTGATTGAGAGCACTCACACCAGAACCCGAAGCAGCAACCCCTATACCACTGCCAGCGGCGGCAATGGCCATAGAGCCTGCGCCTACACCAGCATCAATATCCAAATCCGCCGTTGAGGTAATCGAGATATCGCCCGTGGTATCAATCCCTGAGTCAATAATGCTTGCGATTACGCCCAGACGATTGCCTGACGTACCAATATTATTCTCAGTTTCAGCACCACCAATAGAAACGCCTAACCCAGCATCTGTACCACCAGCACCAGCAATAGAAACTGCGGCCACTTCTGCGTTAATCGTCGCGGTGTTACTTGCACTCACAGAGACGTTACCAGAACTGTAAGTCTGACTATTTGCAATTGAAGCAGTAGTCGTACCCTTGATGGTATTAACGGCGTTCGCGCCAGCACCACTTACCGAGATGGTGCCAGAGCTCCAACCCAAGGCAAATGATGTTGCTACTGAGGTAGCCGTAATCGTGGCATTAGTAGTCGCAACAACGTCAACATCACCCGTTCTATCATCCGAGGCACCAAGGTCCACGTTATCGATGAGCGCAACCGTGTCGTTATCAATATCATTCCCAGCCAGTGCCACACCTATGCTCAAGGAGACAGCACCGGAATTCGCAGAGAAGGTACCAGCAATAGAGGCACCAACAACCGCACTGGTGATCGTACTGGTATCTTTTGCTTCTACCGATATAGAGTCCGATTTAATGACATGATTGGCTTCCACCGCGGTAATTCCAGAGGTGGTATCAATCATGACTGAGTTATCAGCCGTTGAGCCTACCCCGCTAAGACCAACCGCTACGCCATCGGTAGACGTACCGATCGCAACTGAAGCCGCGACAACTACCGCTGTTATCTCTTGCTTACTTTCTGCATAGGTATCAACAGAGCCACTCAAGTCGACACTTGAATCAGTAATCGTTGCGCTAATGGCATTGGCTGTTCCATTGTCATCGCCAATATAGTTCTCAGCCAGTGCTACACCGATACCACCGGCAACACCGGTACCCGAAGTCGCGCCTGCCCAAGCAATCGATGCAGAAACAACGGTAGCACTGATGTCTCCATCAGCGTCGGCTTTAACAAACAAGCCATTCTCAGCATTGGATTTAGCATTAACCGTCGTTGCTTGATCAATCGTGCTGCCATCCACCTGAGCGATGGTATCGCCGTACACCTCATTTTCTACCGAGGCTCCACTACCAGAAAGGGTAATCGTTGTGTCACCGCCGCTTTGCAAACCAATAGAAGGCGCAACGACAACACCAATGATGTCAGCCTCGTTATGCGCTTTGACATCCATGCGAGATGTATCAAGGTCATGACTTGGCAGTGTAATGGTGCTATTAAGCACCTTGGCACGAGTATTCATTCGCACCTTGTTATAACTCACGGCTGCTGCAACCGATAACCCAACCTTAGTATCAAAATTAGGTGAGGTATCCTTACTTACCCCTGCACCTATGGCTACTGAGAGTATGTCAGCTTCACTATTGGCCTGATGGCGAACCTTGCCTGTTGCGACATCAATATCCACATCGCTGATAAGAGCGTCGATATCGCTGTCTATGTTATTTTCAGCGTAGGTAACCCCAACAGTAGCGTTACCTGCATAGGCCACACCTAGCGCTACCGCATAGATCTTAGAGGTATCCTTCGCCTCAATATCCACGGCGAAGTTGCTAGCGTCTTTGCCCGTAATAGAACCCGAAGATATACCCGTTAAGAAGGCATCCACATCATTATCGACGTTGTTCACCGAAACATTGCCAGTAATCGCGATACTGGTACTACTGGAGTTTGTCGGAGTATCTGAGACCCCGGAAAGAGCGGCAGAAACTGACGCAGTAACCACGGTCGTGTTGTTAGTTGCATTGATAGATAGACTTTCAAGGGTCAGGCTATTAACGCCGGCGATGCCTGCGTCAATATCCACATCTACATCATTTCGAAGGCCGATACCGGCAGCAGCCAATGCAAACTTTTGAGCATCGGAGCTTGAATAAGCGATAGGAAAAGCAAACACGCCCGAGCTATCTGTTGCACTTAGGGTCAATGCATCAGCGTTTAGACTATTGAGATTGTAAATAGAAGCGGAGGTGGTGTGGTCCGCAATATTGAAGATAAAGGATCCCGAAACCGAGATACCATAAGAACTATTATTCGTCTTAGGCGTATCCCCTCCAGATGGAGCAACCTTACCCGTGGCCCATGCCGCACTAATAGCGGAACCAATTACGAACCCTTCACTGTTCGCCTCAACCTTAACATCGCCGTTTACATCCACATCACCGGTGCGACTGCCCGCGCCACTGGTACCAATCTCAGCCTTAGTCACCTTGGTAATGATATTAACGATAGATGAAGCACCTACACCAATCGCACCACCCGAAGCACCGCCACCGGCAATCGTAATGATATCGACACGGTTATCTGCTGTTACCGTTAAACGCTCGGTTCCTGGTAGGTTGGTGATTCGCGTCCCCACCATCAAGTCTACGCCAGATTCGATGCGTGCATTGGCGCTGCTATCCACAATGTTATTGATGAATAAGCCCGAAAGACCCAATGTGCCTTTACCGTAACCGGCTGAATAACCGAGGTTAATCGCAAAGACGTTACTGTCTGCATCAACTTTGAGATCATCGGCATACACCATGGCACCATTTTCAATAATGGCATTACTGTTCAGAGTCACCGTGTTGATGTACACACTCACGCCTGAACCATTCAATGCCTCTGATTGACCCGACTTCTCGTAAATGGTTTTTAGAATTGGGATATTAGAGTTTGTCGCCGTTAACAGACCAACATAATCCACTTGCTGATTGATGGTATTTGAAGCAACCGACATGTCACGATTTGACGACGATAGAGAGCCTAAGAAGCTATCCACTAGCGTGTGGTAATCCGCCTCTGTCACTTCATCAAACGTATTTTCTAGATCTGTACGTTGGTTGATCTCGACCGTACCCAGCACCTTAGCATTGGCATTTTGGGTTACGTTTAGGTAACCAAAGTTAAGGCCGATAGATACCTTAGCACCGGCAGCCTCAGACTTAACCGTATTATCAATAAGATAAAGGTCGGAATCACCACCCAGTAACTGGCTAGGTAGACTGGTGACCTTGTCACCCAGTAGCTCCCATTCAAATGGGTCGCTAAAATCCGCCTCTGACAGACGAATAGTGGCGGTGTCATCGCCTAGATATTTATAAACTGCACCCAAGAAACCAATGTCTGGTTGTTGCGACTCAGTCTGCTTCCAATCGTAGTCTTTGTAATGAAAGCCAACCAAATCCCCTGGATTCACCGTGTAATCGGTATCTATCTCACTTGGTTGAACAAAGTCTGGTTTCACATATTTGAAGGTTGTATCAGGACTGATCAACCCGGTTAGATTCTCAGTCTCCGAATCCAACGTAATCTTATCTAGAACGTCGAGCTTAGTATTACCCTGGATGAGCGCATTGGCATTGTTGTCCATGTCTGCGATCATCACTGAAACCGCACCACCAAATGGTACCTGATTAAACTCACTCTTAGTCCCTGTTGAACCCTCCAACTGAGACGTCTGAGATACGGTACTGGAAACAGAGCTGACGCTGGTTAATTGACGACTCTCAACGGAAGCCGTCTGATCTAGAGAACCACCAACCTGTATGTCGCTACTCTTATCGGTAAGGCCAATATAGGCGTTGGCGTTGTTGGTATCATCGGCATACCCAAAGGCAATACCTAGAGTAAATTTGGTTGGCTTTAATCTATCGGATGGGGATATACGTTTTGTGATAAATTCCGGCATTCCCTTGGATGCCAATTTGTCCGCGGCTTTTTGCTTATATTTGTCTTTAAAGTTGTTGAGTACACTCGGCACTCTATCAACCACAGCCTCAACAACTGTGCCCCAAACACCATCAACTCGACCTTGTTTTTGCTCTGCATTAACATCCACATCACCGGCAATAATGATGTCGCCGGCTAGGGTTGCATTGGTATCACCGTGTTCGATATGCACCGCCACACTCGCTGCCAATTTACCCTTATCACCTGCATCACTTAGTGCACCAACGTAGATAAAGTCTGCAGTATAGGCGGATACTTCGAGATCGCCCTGACCAATAATCAACGCAGAATCAGACACTAAAGTAGTAGAGTCACTCTCCAAAATACCGACAGCGACACTAAAGGCAAAGCCTTTGAAACCAAAGAAGGGTTCCGCATTGACCTTCATGTAGTTCTCTACTTTAGAGGAGATCAATACATCCCCTTGTGCAATCACAGTACCGTTCATTTCAACGTTTGCATCAGAGCGAATGCTGCCAATCGCTACCGAGAACAAGATAGCTAAAGGTTCTGATTTAACACGTGCGATTGAGCGAGCCTCAATCACAACGTTGTCACCTTTGATTACGGCACTCTCATCAATGGTGATCGTGGTATCTACCTGAGAGCGAGAGTAGCCAAAGAAAAGAGCAAAGTTTTCTAACTCAGCCTTAAAGTCCTTGATACTCAGTTCATCAGATTCGATAGAATCTCCGCCATAGTTTACCGGGCTATCAGGGTTGGTTTCAGCAAAGGCAATGATATTAATATCACGTCCTTCGATGGTGGCAGCGCCTATGGTAATGGTTGCACTGACATCGTCAAAGTTGTAAAAACCAGCACCTTTGATCTTATTTGTAGAGTCAGATGCAATGATATTAATATCACCGCTCTCACTCAAAGAAATGCCTTTAGCCGATAGATTGACGCCATCCTCAATCACGATATTGCGCGCGTAAAAACTGATGTCACCGGCAGTATCACTGGCATCATCTGTTTCGACATTGGCCTTAACAGTGATAGTGCCACCAGCATCAAATTTAATGGACTGCCCTACCAAAAACACGTTGTTGTCTATCGTCAGATTGCCGCTAGATTCATTAACGAAAGAGAAGTTGTCACCCGTAATTGTGGCAAAGTCGAAGTCATTGATATCGAATACTTCACTCCCACCATAGAAAACCACATTGTTACTGGTAGCCAAGTCCGACACGGTCACATTGACTACGGCGATATCCGCTCGTGAACCGACATCGATACGGAATTCATTGATTCCGGTTCCACCTTTCAGCTCCGCAACAGTGCTGGATGCATCCAGGGTTGCATCAATGGTGGCACTAGAGGCATCAATCAAGGTGGCACCTGTAGTAGCACTGATCTCAGCATGCTCGATATCAGTCAAATCAACACTTTTATCGGTCTGCAAATCGCCTTTCCAGGTCAGGCTGCTATCTGCCACATCTACCTGGGTGTGAGTTGCGGTTGTGCTCGCAGCAACGGTGTCATAACCACCTTTACCGTCAACACTTGTGTCATCATCATCAATGGTGAAGAAATCAATCCCTTGTGAACCTAGATAGGTATCTGTACCCGCATTACCACGCTGGGTTGATAGTTGTACTGAGGCAAGTAGACTCAAGCTAACGCCTGTAGCCACAGAATTTGAAACGGTTTGTCCATCGAGGCCAAGTACAGACAAAATAGAGTTGTCATTACCCGCTACATCAAAAGCGGAAATGCCAGAAATCGAAAGCTGTGCAGTATTTTGGTCAAAAGAAGCAAACATAGGATCGCTTTCACGATCATCGGCAATATTAATAAGCGCAATCAGTTCTTCAAGGGTTTGCGCCGATTGAGTGTCGACTTCTAAGACTGTGCTGTCATCATCTAGCGTAAATAGCAATGAGAATTCGGCTAGATCTTCCCAACCATCGAGTAAATAGATATCTGTGCTCTCGGATAGACCATAGAAATCGGTTGCATCAAAGCTATCATCGCCATCTGCACCTATCATTTCAGCACTTTCAATGCCAAGCAGATTGATAGTCGTTAATTCAGTCGCAAGGGAGCCATCATCTAGCTCTATGGTTAATGCATCATTATTGAGGTCAAAGCTGTGATCGACAGCCGTGTTGCCACTCATATCGGCAATCAAGGTGTCTTCACCCAAACCACCATCTATGATGTCGTTAGACTTGCCGGTGACATAGATAAAGTCATCACCATCGCCAGAGTCAATGACGTTAATGCCCTGAGAACCACGTATAGTGTCAACGCCCTGCAAGGTGGCAATTTTACTGTTACCAGCAAACAATGATAAATCGACATCATCAGCGCCAACTCCACCCTCAAGATCCAGATAATCTTCATCACCAAAGTCCACTAGGGTATCTAATACTTGGCTGCCTTGTTGAGAGCTAATAACCGAAGCACCGTTGCTGACTGAAATAGACTCAATGATGGATTGACCCGAATACAAACCTGCGAACTCAATACTAAAGCCATTAGAAAGCTCAGTCGCAATTAGCTGGCCATAGGCAAGGTCTAATGCCTTTTCTATCGCACGAGAGACATCGCGAGTACGTGCATCCCATGCAATCTCTTCCGTATCGACGGTTCCACCATTCACTCCAATAGTAAGCACATAGCCTGAACCACTGGTGATGTCAGGCAAGGTAATATCAATAATGTCATTTAAGCCGTGTGATAGGTCTAATTGATAATCATCACCTAACACAGTCACAATTGCACGACCAGCGAAATTCTCAACTAGGGTATCCGTGCCAGCACCTGCGGTTATCGTATCTGCACCACCTAAACCAATTAAGGTATCACCATAGTCAGATGCAACAATCGTATCAGCGAGCTCACTACCCTCTAAGGTAATGTCATAATCGTTTGCAAGGCTTGCATCCAATATATAGCCAGCGACATCATTTTCATTTGCTTGTGTTTTGATGTAGATGGTTTCGATATCAGTCAGAGTGTCAGTTTCACTATCGCCAACTTTAATCTGGTCACCATCTAACACAAAGTCGGCCGCTCTTACTGCAATGACCTCATCGCTACCGTCACTACCAGCAATCGCATCGCTGCCTGCGCCACCGACAAATACATCATCACCAATGCCGCCAAATAGTTCGTCAGCGCCATCGCGACCGATTAAATGCACATCAAGTTCAGAAGCTGAAAAATCAAAGTAGTTGTCGCCACTACCACCCTCAGCGGCAAGTAAGGCGACATCAAAGATGGTTACCGTCTGATCCAGTGTTTCTGTGAACGTACTGCCGTCCCAACTACCGCCTTGATAGACATAGTCAATATCATCATTGTCACTGTTGAGCTGAACCGTAATATCAATTCCACCGCTGCCCGATTCTTTGAACAACACGGTATCGTATCCACCAAAGCCATCAACAGAGTCACCAAAGCCCACCACAAACACGTTATTGTTGGTGTCTCCAACAAAGCTATCAGCAAAATCTGAACCAATGATGGTGTTCATGCCGGTCACACTATCGAAACCCGTTACCGCTTCTTGCTCTAGATCTACCGTGACGCCTTCTGTGTAGGTGCTGTAATTCAGATAGTCACTGCCACTACCACCAAGCTCATCAAAACCCTTAAAGGCTATGCTGGTAGTGCTTACCGAATCTAAAAGACCGCCATCAGTCAATGTTTCAAGGGTAGATACGGTACCTTCCCCTTCCGTTGCTATCTCCCAGTTATAGCTATTATTAATCGCAGCTAGCACGTGAATAGATTCATCGCTTTGAGTTGCTTCGATATTTTCGGTATTTAAAAACTCAACGGTGCCGTTATCGCCAAGATTACCCTCATTGTCTCCATTTATTTGCCAATTACTGGTTGTGACTGTGCTCGCGACAGCGACGGTGTCATCGCCCTCACCACCATCAAATTGAACAATAAAATTGGATTCGCCAAGGTCGAGAAAGGATTGATCTACGGTGAATATGTCATCTCCATCAGTGCCGGTGACGGTGATAACGGATGCAGCACCAATACTGTCAAGCTTACGCTCACCAAGCACTGCACCATTGTCTAGATTATTGATTAACTGAATGTACTGCTCGTCCGGGGACTTCTCTATAACTTGAAGAGTCACGTCATTAGCAGTATCTGCCACTAAGGCCGCCAGCGGGTCTGCCGACAACAAAAGCCTCGGCTCGAGTTGCTCTATCGCAAAGACATTGTTTTGCGCAGGAGTAAGCCCCCAACGAGAAGACTTAATCGCATGGCTAATGCCCGTCATCAAACTAGATAAGCGAGGCATTTCGGCGTTTTTTGATGCTTTAATAGCGCCCAGTTTCGTATTCATAATTTTAACCTTCCTAGGGCTCTGCGGCACCAGATAACCCTACACTTCCTATGGCTTTTAGGGCCACTAAAAGCAAAAACGCACAGCTCAATGAGCTGTGCTATCCATTTCCTGAGCTAAGGAGCAAGCATCTGCTCCTCAGTTTTGCAACTAATGAACGTTTCCATGCTCATCAGCGCTAGTTGTTTGCGAGCCTGCATTCTGTAACATCTTGTTGAGGTTACGCAGTGAATGTAGATGCAAATAAACCAATTCAAGACCATCAGAAGTGAACAGCTGAGATAAGCTCTCTTGATCCAATGCCTTAAGCTTTTCTTTATTGATCACTTTGAAGCCGGTTAGAGTGCGCTCCTCTCCCGTAGGCAGAGTAAATTTAGCCCCCATGTCTTCAAAAAGATCCAGCTCTACTAGCTTGTTGCAGAAAGCTTGTGTTCGTTGATAATGATTTTGATAATCCTGAAGGAAGCTCAGCACCTTTTCTAGGTATTGGGTTTGCTCTCCCTCTGCATCAAAGAGGCGTTCACCTCGGTCTTCTTCATTACAACCTGAGTACGACTCGTCGATACATAGGGTTAGAGTTTTGCCCTCATCGGTACTCGCAAATACAAACGGGTAACGACGAACAAAGGCTGGAATGTATTTTGCTACCCATTGCCCCTGATCGTTAACGTATAGGTTTTCATCTTGTTTGATGCCCATCACTACCACAGGAAGCACTTGCTCTCCCTCGCCAGCAAAAACTATCGAGTAGTCTTGAGCTGCATGGGGAAACTCCGCAGCCATTAGAGGTACTGAATTGACCTTTTTAGCGAAGTCATAATTGTTCTCTGCTTTCACCGACCATTTTTGGTGGCGCTTCTTGTTTACCGCTTCTACTTGTCCATAAATTAATAGTTGAGTAGTCATGTTGAACTCCTTTTCATCCTTAAAAAATACTGCGTGTTAAGTAACATCGAAACAGTGTAGGTAAGCCCTGCCCGCTAAGCCTAGTAAGCCAATACGCTGGACAGTTCTAAGTCTTGGTCTAAGACCGATAAATCAGTAGATACCTCTTTGCCTTGTAATGCGCTATTGATCTGTTCTAGATCGAATTCAGTTAATGTGCCCACGGCTCGCTTCAAGCGCAGGTTGTTGTATAAGTAGTCATATCGTGCAGCCGAGTATTCTGTTCTTGCGATAAACAGGTCTCGCACAGCATCCAAAACGTTGACGCTGCTTTCCACTCCAGATTCAAAGGATTGCTCCTTAAAATCCACCGCAGATTCATAGGCCTCAACCGACTTTTTCAGTGCCTCAACCTTACTGATGGAACTCGTCACACCGGTAAAAGCATCGCGTGTTTCTCTCGAGGTTTGACGCCAAGTCTGCTCCAGCTCATTACGTGATTTATTGTATAGGCTCTCGGTTTCACGAACCCGCGACGATACCGAGCCACCCGCATAGATAGGGATCTTCAAACGAATCATCACATCCGCGGTCTCAATTTCACTCTCACCTTCAAAGATTGAGCCATTGATATCGGTAATGTTGTAATTCGCCACCAAATCAAGCTCTGGGTAATGCCCACCTTTTTGGCTACGAATATCCTCTCGCGCTGCATCTAGCGCACTTTGCTTAGCAATAATGGAAGGGTTATTTTTCTGAGCGTTATTTATCCATTTCTGAATATCAAACGGGTCAGGCTTTACCAAAGAAAGTTCTTCGCCAAGGGTGGCCATACTTGGGGGAATGTTGCCTGTGAGTTCGTATAACCCTTGGACTGCATCGCGCAGTGAGTTGCCAATTTCTATTTTTCGAGCTTGGGCTTGTAAAAGCCTTGCCTCAGCATCCAAGACATCGGTTTTACGTGCCAAACCGCTATTGCCCTGTGTCTGCACAAACTCATTAAGCTTCTCTAGCGATTTAACTTCGGCATCGATACCCAGATAGGTGTCTCGTCGCTTAAGTACAATAAAGTAAGCCCTTGCTACGCGTAACATGAGTTCTTGTCGTACATCTTCTAACTCAGCAGCCACTCGCTTAACGTCTTCTTCTGCTTGTGAAAATGCAGCCCAATTACTGTAGCTATAGATGGATTGAGTTAAAGAAAGATTCAATTCATTGGTTGGATAATCATAAGAGTCTGGTGCCCCCTGAATCGGGTTATCAGTGCTTATGATATCGATATAATTTTGAGTATGGCTTAACTCGAGATCCAGCGTAGGCAGTAAGAAGGCTCTAGCTTGTTCATACACTTCTTTGTCTGCATCATGCTGCGCAATACCCGCACGATAAACAGGGTCATATTGAAGAGCTTGTTGGTAAATATCGAGGAGATTTTCTGCGTTTGCGGTCGAGGTTAGTGCTCCCAGTGTCAGCGCACTGATGAGTTTCTTAATCATCTGCTATTCCCTGCATGTGACGCTGAGTAAAACAAACCTCAGCGATTTTGTTTAACCACGCCTTGTTCCTTTGGCGTGAAAATCACATTTCAGTAACAATTGTAGAAGAGTTCTGTAAAATCACCCAAAATGAGAATCATTTTAACTCTCTTTTTGATTATTCCATTAAGTGATTAATAAGAAGCAGTAGTTATTAGTTCAAAGACCATCTTGAACGTTGTTTGTTTTTCAAACAACCTCCCCGGTGCTGGGGAAAGAAGAACCCATTAACTGAATTGGTATAGATTGGGTTTAGTGGCATTAGAACAAAAAAAACCGCACCCTAGGGTGCGGTTATAAAGTACTGTTATACAGTGTACTACTCACTGCATTATCAAATAATCTCACTAAAAATGGTGAAAGAGCCAAAAGGCAAAAGGTTAAGTGAGAGATTGAAGTCAGTCTAAAAGGAAACTGTCAAAAACGTGGGCATGCAATATGCATTGAGATGTCCAACCAGATGACGGGGTGTACTATAGAGAAACTGAGTATTCATTCTTTGAATTAGATCAATTTATCTATTGTTACAACCGATAAATAAACACGCCTAACAAGGAGGTTGTGTGGCACTACTGAAGATTTTCAATAAAAAAGAAAAATCTCGAAAGAAAAGTTCGACTTCTCTGGTCGACTCTAATATGGATAAACAAAGAAAATACGAAGCGCTCGTTCGCGCTTATCATCGAGACCTATTTCGCTATGCATACTGGTTGTGTAAAGATCGCTCTATTGCAGAAGATCTTGTTCAAGAAACCTGTTTAAGAGCGTGGAAGGCACTGGACTCTTTGCAAGACGACAAAGCCGCTAAGTCATGGTTAATTACCATACTTCGACGAGAAAACGCTCGACGTTTCGAAAGGAAGCAGCTTGATCTTGTGGATATAGACGATCCTGGCAACGAAGGACACAGTAGCGATGATGGCTTTCATCAAAGTGAGTGGCTTCAAGCTCAGATAATGCGCCTTGACCTTGAATATAGAGAACCGCTATTCCTGCAAGTCGTTGGTGGATTCAGCGGAGAAGAGATCGGTGACATATTAGATCTGAATAAAAATACTGTGATGACTCGACTTTTTAGGGCTAGAAACCAACTTAAAGAGTTGCTCGATTCATCAACTTCAAATCAGGGGAGGCAAAATGGATGATTTAGAATTTCGCCGCCGTATCATGTCTGATCCGAAAGCGCGAGACGAAGACCTACTCAGTGCCATCGCAAGCAAAGACAGCAATGCCAAGTTTGCCGATGACGTGTTAAATCTCGACGCGAGGATTGAACAGGCCATGCGTGTCGATGTACCAGAGAGCTTAGCTGATAAGATTTTGTTTAATCAGAGCAGCGAAGACAACGTGGTGCGCCCAAGCTTTGCCAAACGCAGTCTAGCGGTCGCTGCTTCTGTGGCATTTGCCGCTGGGATTATGATTGGACAGCTAAATTGGTCCGCAAATATTGTACCTACGGCTCATGCTAGTCTGGCCGATGAAGCTATAGAACATGTGATTATTGAAAAGCCATTTACTGACAAACTTGACGAGCAGGTCGGATCAAATCAGATAAATACCAAGCTCGCACCGTTTGCGTATCAATTCAATGAGACTTTTCCGTACCATGTGTACTATTTAAACCATTGTGGTTTTGGTGAAAGTAACGCTTTGCACATGGTTTTCCAAGGTGAAAAAGGGCGAATCACCCTCTTTATTACCAATATCAGCTCAGATCATGCAGTGAACTTTAGCGAAAAACAAATGTCCGGCACTGTAGTACCCATTGGCACTGCTTCTATGATACTCGTCGGAGACAGTGACGAGGATGTTGCAAGTGTTGCTGAGCGGTTAGCAAGTATCATAAAGCCTATCTCATAGATATAATACCTCCATGATTTCAACCCCTTACAACTCATAATTGTTAAGGGGTTATCATTTTTCACCCATTTTTCTTATCAATAATTGATTTAGAGCAATAACTCTAAGAATCACGATATTCCACGAATATTGCACCATCTTGCTCTCAAAACTAAACAATTTAGCCATTTTGGGTAGTGGTCTGAGTTGTTAAATTTATAATAATCAATAGTATCAGCCGACTTCGACAAAAAGACCCGGTTGATGCGCTAGGATTTTGGCGTAAACCATAAGGAAATATTTCATGAATAAGACGCGTATTCTTAAACGCTCTCTACTTGCAGCAGCAGTGATTGCTTCAACTTCTCAAGCACACGCAGCAGGCTTTCAACTTAACGCACAATCAGCGACAGGTATTGGTCGTGCATTTGCAGGTGACGCAGTAATCGCAGATAACGCGTCTTCTATGGCTCGTAACCCAGCGACAATGGCCCTTTTTGATAAAACTTCTTTGTCTCTTGGTTTTGAAGCGATCATTACTGATATTTCTGTTAAAGATACAACTGCGTTCGGTCAACCTCTCCCAAGTGCTGACTACGATGATATCGGTGGCACTTCTATCGCGCCAAACATCCATTTAATAGTTCCTGTTAACGATAGATTTGCATGGGGTATTAACGCTTACTCAAACTTTGGTACTAGTACCGATTTTTCTGGCAGTGAATTTTGGGACCAAAATGGTGGTGGTGCTCCTTATGGTGGCGAGACTGACATAATGAGTCTAAACCTCGGCCTTTCTGGATCTTACCGCTTAAACGAGCAGTGGAGTTTCGGTGCTGGTCTAGACATCATTTACGGTAAAGGTACTATCCGTAGAGGTGTTCCTGCTGGTGGTATGCCTGCTGGAGATCTTGTTAACGTTGAAGACGCTGATGGTTGGGGTGTTGGTTTCAACCTAGGTACTGTATATGAGTTAAACGAGAATAACCGTTTTGGTTTGTCTTACCGTTACAGCCCAGAAATCACGGCTAAAGACGATAACAGTCAAGAGATCACCATTCCTCTACCTGATATGGCTGAGTTCTCTGGTTACCACCGTATCACTGACACAGCATTCGCCGTGCACTACTCTGTACAGTGGATTGGTTGGAGTGCATTTGACAAGATTGAGATGGAAAATCTTAACCAAGGCTTAGTTCCTGGTTCATACGAAAGTGCGTATGAGTGGCAAGACGGATGGCACTTTGCAATCGGTGGTACATGGTACCTTAACGACAGCGTAACACTGCGTACAGGTTACATGCACGACACTAGTGCTCAAGACGAACTCACGTCAATCTCTGTACCTGACTCAGATCGTAACTGGATCTCTGCTGGTGCGACGTACCACTTCAGCGATGATTCAAATATGGACTTTGGTATTACTTACCTAATCGGTGGAGATGAAGAAGTTAGCGAAGGTTACGTAACTGGTACAACTCGTGCAGATGCAATCCTAGTAGGTCTACAGTACAGCCACAGCTTCTAAGCTAAGTCTGACTGAAAGCATCTAGATGAAAGGTGTTGAACTTAGGTTCAGCACCTTTTTTGTATCTGGTGGTTTTTCACGATCTAAACTCTTATCGACAACTTCAGGCTTGTGCGTCTACAGATCCCCGATATAAGCGCTCGGGGATGACTTGGATCGCCCCTTGTGCACGCTCCTGGCTAGATAAACGCGTCATTGCCGAAGTCTCTTATCGGCAATTTTCGGCTTGTGCGGTCACAGATCCCCGATAGAAGCGCTCGGGGATGACTTGGATCGCCCCTTGTGCACGCTACTGGCTAGATAAACGCGTCATTGCCGAGGTCTCTTATCGGCAATCTATGATCTGTGCGGGCCAAAATTTCCGATAAAAGCATTCGCAGGTGGTGTGGTATCTAGAATCCTAGGTTCTAGGAACCAAAGAACCCCAGCCCCAACCCCCTAAACCCTAAACCCTATTATCCCCACAACTAAACGCAATCACCTGACTTATCTCACTCAAGCTTCTACCCGACTCTTGCTGCCAGTGGCAAAATGCTTTGTTAGCGGCAGCACGTGATTTTTTGGTGTCTCGGCCGCCATCAATAATGCCGTAATTTCGCAGGTAACTTTCAACATCTGAGGATAAAATGAAGGTATCTACGCCCATTTGGCGTAATGCGTATGGGCCGGTATTGCCGCCTAGTCTCGCGCCGTGCTTTTTCAAGTGATCCCATAGGCCAGTGATGTTTTCTGATGGCCATTCGGATACCATCTTGGCAAATGAGCCGTGTGTCAGCCTTGCATCCATCAACATCTCGGCATTGGTTTTAATGGTCATTACCTTGCCAAAATGTCGAATGATTTTTGGGTCTCTCGCTTTCGTTTCCCAGTGCTCATCAGATAGCATCAAAAGCAACTCAGGTTTAAAACCAAAAAACAGCTCTTCAAAATTTGGCCATTTGTCTCTAACAACCTTCCATGACATCCCTGACTGAAACACCTTTAGACTAAAAATAGACAGCCAGCGATCATCGGGGATCTGCGCTATTTCTTCGGTAGAAAAAGGGACAGAAAGTCGAGCTTCAAGTTGGGCACTGCCACCTTTGCGTTTAGCGGCGCGCTGATAGATATCGGAGAATTTTTCGAGATGCATAAAACAAAACCTAGCAAGCTTTTGGTAAATATTTGAGAAACAAAAAAGGGCGAAATCAAACCCGTTGATTTCGCCCTCGGTGTTATTTTGTTTAAATTACAACATCGCTTCGCGATCCGCTACCTTCTTCAGGTCGATAATTTCGCCCAGTTCAGTATCAATCAGGAAGTGGTCACTCGCCTCGCCCGTTGCGAAACGGTCAAGGATGTAGAATAGAGTACCAAAGCGCACCTTGAATACCTGTCCTACAGGCGTATGGCCCTCAGAGCCTGCTGGCAAGCGAATCTCAGTATCCATCTCAGACAGCTCATCACTCAGCAGTTTGTACTGTGGTAGACGTGACTGTTTGATATCACGGAATGCCAATTCATCAGCATTACGCAGACGATAGAAGTCTGTAGCCAGTTCAGTACCGTTCCACTCAGCAAATGACATTAGGCTCATGCCATGCTGATTAGCAAGCACAGTCGCCTTCTCTTTTGCTTTAGTCCAGTCTTGCAAGAACTTATCTAAATCTTCGTTGGCAAATGCATCTGTACAAGGGATATCTAATGCAGCTTTCAGCTGACAAACTGTAATATCTGTTTCTAGCTGAGATAGGATTAGCATCTGCTTGCCATCCATATTAAACAGCATATTCTTCAGGTCTTGTGGCCACTCATTTGGTAAGAAACGCAGTCGAGTTAGCTCCTTGATATGCCAGTCTGTTAGCTCATAGTAATCTTGAGAATCAAGGATCTCACTAGTCCATGCATCCTCTTTACCCATCGCCATTAGGTAAGCATGCTCTTCCGCATAGTGCTCAAATAGCTCATCAAAGCGTGGAACTTCTTCGATAATGACGGTTTCTACTTCAACTTGACCTTGAGGTAGGATTTCAAGAACCTTGTATGCCGGAATATAACCCGCTAACGACGGAGCTTGAATATTGAACAAGGTATAGGTTTCACCACCAATGTTGTACTGCTTTTTGCCCGTATCATTGAAGTGCATATGGCCACCCACGTGGATGCCCAAACCTGTCTGTGCCAATGCTTTCGACGTATCATCTTCTGGTACACGCTTAAGCTGGAAGTTACCCTCGCCAAAGATATCTTCAATCTCTTCTGAAGCACCATTGTAGAAATCTGTCATCGGGAAGTGGCTAAACGAGATAAGCACCTTGTCTTGCTCTTTTGCCGCTTCAACGGTATCTGCTATCCACTCGATAACATGCTCTTTGTGAGTCAGCATCATGTTATAACCAGCGTTACTAGAGCCGTCAAAGTCATTGCCATTATTTGAGTTGTCTGCGGTGCCTGCCTTTGGTCGGTATACGTTGGCGTCAATAGCCATCAACCAAACACCCTCAATAGGTTCAACCAGGTAGGTAGTATCTGGAACCATTGAACATGACGTGTAGCCTTCTTTCTTGTAGTCGCCGCCCGTGCCTTCATGACAAATCTCGAAGAAACGGTTTTCAAACTTAGACTCAACATAAGCAGTCTCATAACGATAATGGTCACGAGCTCCTTGAGATGAGTATGGAGTTTCAAAATAGAAGTGGTCTGGCGTTGGGTGGAAGCCATGTGGTGCTAGGATATCCATGATCTCCTTATAGCCCCACTCCTGTACCTCTTCAGTACATACTTGTGGCAAGTCCCACTCACCATGAATGATTGTCCAGTCACCCGCATAACCGTCACAGCCATTTGAACCACGGCTGTAGATACGCTGCTCCTTACCGCCCTCACCAAGGTAGTCGCGCTTGCCGTTTGGAATGCTAAATGGGCGCGTTGGATCGTGGTTGCCAGGGGCAGCAAAGAATTCTAAGTCATATTTTTCGGCGTAATGATCAAAAATCTCTACCAAGCCACGCATGTGCACAGGCTGGCCGTCATCACTAAAGTCGCCTGGTAGCGCAACGTGCTTAATCCCACGCTCCACCACATCATCAAGCGCAGCAATCATCGCAAAATAGTTTTCATTGAAAAGACGCGTTGATTCCATCTGAGATTGCATGGTGCGGATTGTGGCACCCTTGCCAGTGATACTATTGTACAGGCCATCAAATGAGCCATCCTTGAAATCACCGTACACATCATGAAAGTGAATATCAGGCATAAAGGCGATCTTAACACCGGATACTTCGGCCGGTGGCTTATCTCTGTCCGTAGTATCGTTTGAGCTATCGTTACACCCAGCTAGTAAAACAGCACTGGCAACAGCCAGAGCACTTAGCTTTAGTTTCATGTTTTCCCCAATAATGGTTGTCTAAAAAATCCATGGGAGAGTAATTGAATAAAATGAACAATTAGGTGAATTTTAATTACGGAGAAATGACATAATGTAAGGAAAGGTAAACAAAATAAGCTCTGAAAATCAACAGGATATAAATAACCAGCCTAAAATTTACAAGCTAGGGACTAGGGTTTTAAAATTCCTCATCTAGATAATCATCCAAGAAATCTTCTTCCTCTTCGTCAACGGCTTCGTGATCCGCAACATCGGCTTTATAGGCACGACGCTGTAGGTAGGCATCTCTAGATAACGCATAAGGATCAGGGGAGTTATTCAGCAGCTCTTCTTGTGCCACCAATGCAGAGCGAGTTTCCATCCCTTCGAACACCCACTTGCCAAAGCTTGCCCAAATATTAAGATAGGAAAGTGTCGGATATAGGCCATCGGCAAAATCCCCTACTTCGCGCAGCGTATAGGGGCCGTAGCCTGGGAACATGAAGTACCAGCCACTTCCTAGCCCCCATTTACCAAGGACATCACTGAACGCTCGATTATCTTCTTTAGCAATACCGCCATGTGCTGCCGCATCATAAAGCCCAGCAACACCAAAGGTCGTGTTTATCCAGAAGCGATTGAAGTGATTAAATGCGAGAGTGCCATTGCCCATCAAAAGGTTATTCACCACACTTGAGGGCTCGTCTAGATGAGAAAGGAAGTTGCTAATGCCGGTTCGAATAAAGCCAGGAGTGTAGCCAGTATAGGCAAGGGATACAGGGCGAACAAAGTACGGATCTAGGATGTCATAGTTGAAATCCCACATGGTGCGGTTAAAACCTTCAAAGGGATCATTGGGATGAGACAGGTCTTGTACTTCGCTATCCCCCTCGGGATTAGAAGCACAGCCTATCATCAATGTGACAATCAAGATCCAAATTCGACTCATATAGGAGATCCGTTCCCTGTCGATTCAATTAGTTAGGTGCAAAGGCGTAACCTTTGCACCCTCAATAACTAGTATTGACTATTAATGACTAAATTAACATCTTCCCCTTTAGTCGTCACTTCACTCTCACCATACCAATCGCCACCTTTAGTAGAGACATTGCCGTCGGTATCAATACGCGCACGTACGATGAACTCTTCTAGGTCTGACAGGTTATTGCCCTCTATCATGCTGTTTCCATCATCCATCATGATCATACGAGGGAAGGTGCCTAAGCCATAGCGCGCTGCTGCGACAGGCATCGGTGAACCATCGGCTCTATGCACAGATACGATCAACACGCCTTGTTCAGGTAGAGCCACATCGTCCGATAATGAAACACCAATACGCACCAGACCTGGGGCGGCTTCGCCCTCTGTGCCAAGGCTTCGCTGGGCACTATTAATGCTTCGCTCTAGCATCTCATAACGACTATCGTCAGGGCCGATAAGCTGCTGCATGGTTCTCCAGTAACGAATTGCGCCCGCATAGTCTTGCTTCTCAAATGCGCTAAAGGCAAGCAATGAGAACACACGTAAATCAACATAATCTTTGCGTAGCAAATCATGAAGAAGACGTTCGGCTTCAAGTTGATCCACCTCATCACCAGATAGGGTTAGCGCTTGCGCAAGACCTAGCTGAATATCAGGGTTCTCAGGTTCTAGCTTACGCGCTCGCTCCATTGCGCCAATAGCGGTTTGGATATCACGATTAGCCAGTCCAATACGACCCAATAGTAGCCAGCCAGTCGCATCATCACTGTTCTTATGCAGGCTAGTTCTTAGCGCTAAAGTAAGGTCTTTAAGCTCATCGTCGCTCATTGGTTGCCCATTAGCATCCATAAGCTTTTTGCTAAGAGCCGGTAAGTTAGCACTTACCCCTTGCCAATGTTTCACATCATTGATTGCGCCAAACTTAGCATAGAAGCCGTAAGAAACGCCCAATAGAAGAGCCGCTGAGACCACGGCAACAAGGACTGGAGAGGTCAATTTTGTTGACGCTAGCTGCTGATCTTGTGGAATATCATCAAGAAGAGCTTGCTTCAAGTCGACGATCAGCTCGTCTTTATCAACAACGATACCTTCTTCATCTTCAACGCCAAGCTCGGCAACACGCTCTTTAAATATCGCTTTGTTGAGCTCATCGCGACGCTCTGCATCGTTAACCGCTTTTTTGCGAACCAGTGGAATTACAATTAGTGCCGCCGAAAAGAGGACAATAACTAGGGTAGAAATCCAAAACAACGTCATTATTTGTTGTCTCCATTGTCTTCTTTAAGCAATGCATCAAGGCGTTGTTGCTCTTCTGCACTTAGTGGGGCGCTCTTTACTGCCTTGGCAGGTTTACGTCGGCTTCTAGTGAGGATAAAGCCAAATCCAACCAAGACTACGCACAATGGTCCAAGCCATAAAATAGCGGTGGCTGCGGTAAACGGCGGCTGATAAGTCACAAAGTTGCCGTAGCGCGCCACCATATAGTCGACAATTTCTTGCTTAGACTTACCCTCTTTGGTCATCTCATACACTTTCTCACGAAGATCGAGGGCGAGCTCTGCATTAGAGTCACCAATAGTGTTGTTCTGACATTTTGGGCAACGAAGCGTTTGATTGAGCTCGTGAAACTGCTGCTCTTGCTCTGGAGAATCAAATTCATGAATCTCGATAACAGCAAACGCAGTCATGCTAACCATCATTGAAGCAACTAAGGTAATTAACCACTTTTTCATGATTTCACCTCATCAAGCATCTCTTGATACATAGGACCTAGTTTTTCACGCCAGTTTGTTGCATTCACATCACCCACATGGCGATAGCGAATGACACCGTTAGCATCAATTAAGAAGGTCTCTGGCGCACCATAAACCCCTAAATCAAGTCCTAGCATTCCTCTGCCATCGAACAGGCTCACCATGTAAGGGTTGCCTAGCTCTCTTAACCATTTGATGGCTTTAACGCGATCATCTTTGTAATTCAAACCAATGATCTTCACGCCTTGAGATGACAGTTCATTCAGATACTGATGCTCTGCATAACAGGTCGGGCACCACGTTGCCCAAACATTAAGAAGCAAAGGCTGCCCGGTAAATATTGCCTGATCGTGCTGAAGCCCTTCTGTTTCTAAGTCTTCAAGCTTAAACACAGGCACTTGCTTTCCAATCAACACCGATTCCAGCTTAGTAGGATCATCGCCCCCAGCATTGCGAGTGAGCTGAGTAGCAAACACCATTGCTAACACCATAAACATCACTAGAGGTACAAATAATACTTTCTTATTCATTACGACTCCTTTTTCACCGCTTTATTACGAAAGCGGTAGCGTCTATCGCTGATGGCAATAGCGCCGCCGATAGCCATTAACAAACTACCAGCCCAGATCCAACGAACGAATGGCTTGTAATAGATACGCACAGCCCAAGAAACACCATCATCAAGCTTCTCACCCATGGCTATATACAAATCACGAGTCACACCAGCATCAATGGCCGCTTCAGTCATCATAGAGCGAGCAGTGGTGTAGAAACGCTTCTCCGCGTGTAACGTATTGATGTGCTTTCCATCTTTAGTGACATCAAAGTCGGCAATATAACCGTCGTAGTTTGGACCGTCGTTATCACGTACTTTATCAAAGTAGAAGTTATACCCTTGAATCTCGAAGTTATCACCCGGAGCAAGGCGGACATCGCGTTCGATACTGTAGTTTTGCACCATAGCGATACCAATCACCGTGACCGCCAAACCAATATGCGCTGACATCATTGCCCAGTGGTTGCGAGGCAACTTAGTGATGCCCGTTGCAAACGAATGACGGTGCGTCGCTCTGGTATAAAGCTCAAACGAGTGTAGACAGATGATCCACAGCGCCATCACCCAACCAAGGTATGCAAGGCCGGTAAAGCGCTCACCTAATAGCGTCACCATTACCGCGCCTAAAACTAGCGAGATAACCCCACTGATCACGATTGGCTTGGTAAAGTTCGCAATGCTGTCACGCTTCCAGCGCATCAAAGGACCAATACCCAATAGGAAGGCAAACGGTACCATCAACCAAGTAAACAAGGTGTTGAAAAACGGCGCACCGATAGATACCGACCCTAGGCCAATTTGTTTGTGTACTAATGGCAACAATGTACCAACAAGCACTACAACCAAAGCGGCTACGAGTAACACGTTGTTCGCCAGCAGTGCGTTCTCGCGAGAGACTAAATCAAAGTTGCCACGTACTCGTACTGAAGAGCCTTTTAGAGCGAACAGCAATAGCGAGCCGCCGATAACAAATACCAAGAAGCCCAGAATAAACATGCCACGAGCAGGATCAGATGCAAAGGCGTGCACAGAGACTAAGATACCTGAACGAACCAAGAAGGTGCCGAGCAAACTCAATGAGAAAGCAGAAATCGCCAGTAACACTGTCCATGCTTTGAAGGTTCCGCGCTTTTCAGTCACTGCTAATGAGTGCATCAAAGCGGTACCCGCTAGCCAAGGCATAAACGAAGCATTCTCTACTGGATCCCAGAACCACCAGCCGCCCCAGCCAAGCTCGTAATAAGCCCACCATGAACCCAGTGCAATACCCACAGTCAAGAAAGCCCATGCCGCAATTGTCCAAGGTCTTGACCAACGAGCCCATGCCGTATCAAGTCGACCCGTCATCAAAGAAGCGATAGCAAATGAGAAAGCAACAGAGAAACCTACATAGCCCATGTATAACATTGGCGGGTGGATAATCAAGCCGGGGTCTTGAAGCAGTGGGTTAAGGTCTCGCCCATCGACAGGAAAGTAAGGTAGCGTTCTGTCAAATGGATTCGAAGTGACGATGATAAATAGCAAGAAGCCCACAGTAATGAGGCCCATAACCGCGAGTACGCGAGCCACAGACTCTTGAGGCATTCCCTTACTGAAGGTCGCAACAGCAACCGTCCAAGCAGCTTGAATCAATACCCAAAGTAGCAGCGAGCCTTCGTGCGCACCCCAAACAGCAGTAATGCGGTAGTACCAAGGCAGGCTGCTGTTGGAGTTATTCGCGATATACTGCAGCGTAAAATCGTTGTGATAAAAAGACCAACACAAGATGTAAAACGAAATCGCTAGCAGGATAAACATTCCCCAAGACAAAGGTCTTGCCGTGTTCATCAGCAGTGCATTGTTTTTAGAGGCGCCCCATAAAGGCAACACACTCAACAATATCGCCATCGCTAGTGAAACGATGAGAGCAAAATGCCCTAACTCAGCAATCATTGAGCGCTTCCTTGTTTTTGTTCTTGAGTGTACTCAAGAGGCTCGTGAACCACCTTCATTGCTTCAGCAACCTCGGGTGGCATGTATTCTTCGTCGTGCTTCGCTAATACTTCAAAGGCTTCAACAGTATGGCTATCCGTCAAAACGCCTTGCGCTACGATACCCTGCCCTTCACGAAACAAATCCGGCAAGATGCCATCGTAAGTAACTGTCACCGCTGGGCCAATATCCGCAACATCAAAAGACACACGTAGCGACTCTGAATCGCGAGATACGGTACCCGCGACAACCATGCCGCCAATACGCAGGCGCTGGCCCACTTCGGGTTTCTCACCGTTACTCTTACCGTTTACGATCTCAGTCGGCGTATAGAACAAATCCATATTCTGGTTTAGTGCATACAGCATTAAACCTATCGTGGCTCCCAAACCAACCAATAGAGCGACAATTAAGCCCATTCTCTTTTTACGTCTAGGATTCATAGTGTGTTCTCCATATTTTTAGCCGCATCGATGCGCGCTTGGCGATCCATCCGATTTTTAACCTCTTTTAAAGTCGCTTTACTGTCTAAGCGACTCGATAGAAAAATCAAACCTAGGGCGCCAAACGTGATGGCAAAAGCACCCCAAACGTAGGAGGCATAACCTCCCATATAAAATAAGTCCGACAGGGAATCAAAATGCATGCGTTACCCTTTAGCAAAAGTACGTTTAGCGAGTTCTTGCACCCAGGGTCTGTGTCCCTCTTTTTGCAGAATCGCGGTTCTAAAACGAGTCATGGTCACTGAGCCAAAGAAGAAGGCAAAGCCGAAGATGTTGAGCAGTAATGGCCATAACATATCATTGGAAATTGATGGTTTTTCAAACTTAGTAATAGTTGCGCCTTGATGAAGTGTATTCCACCACTCCACAGAGAAGTGAATAATGGGCAAGTTGATAACACCGACCACAGCAAGTAAACCCGCTGCTTTTGCTGCTGTCTTTTGGTCATCAAAGGCGTGATAGAGCGCAATAACGCCTAAGTAGAGAAATAGGAGCACTAGCTCGGAGGTCAGGCGTGCATCCCATACCCACCAAGTGCCCCACATAGGCTTACCCCAAACTGCGCCTGTTACTAGTGCAATAAAGGTAAACACAGCGCCAATTGGTGCCATTGCTGAAGCTGCGATACTGGCTAGGCGCAACTGCCAAACAAGCCCAATAAAGGCCGCAATCGCCATCGACATGTAGGCACCCATTGACCAAATTGCTGAAGGCACATGAATGTAGATGATTCTGAAGCTGTCGCCTTGTTGATAATCACTTGGCGCGAAAGCCAGTCCCCACACTGTTCCCCAAACGAGACAAACTACAGCTAACGCTGTAAACCAAGGTTGCAGGGTTCCGCATAGGTTATACGTTGCTTCAGGTTTTGCGTAAGGATGGAGCCACTTCCACATGTTTTTCACTCTCTGAGAAAATTAAGGTTAATTTACCGATACGCGCAATGCTGCGCTAGTTGCGAATGGCGTTAATGTTATCGAGCCCACTAACATGGCCGCTAAAATTGCGATTTGGCCGTTGTATGCAACGCCTAGCCCTGCAGAGTCAATTGCAGAGGTAGCAAAAATTAGTACCGGAATATACAAGGGTAAGATCAAAAGACTCAGTAAAACACCGCCTTTTTGTAGCCCAACGGTCAAAGCAACACCAATTGCCCCCAAAAAGCTTAATGTTGGGGTGCCGAGCAACAAGGTAATCAATACCGCACTCCAAGACTCCCAAGTCAGACTTAGCAGTACAGCCAATAAAGGGCTGATGAGAATCAAGGGTAAGCCAGTCAAAATCCAGTGCGCGATCACTTTAGAGATAACCACTAATGGCAGTGGTAGTGGCATAAGCATTAATTGCTCAAGCGCACCGTCCTGATAATCATCGCGAAATAGTCGTTCCAAAGATAAAAGTGCCGCTAACAGCGCTGCTACCCATACAATGCCAGGAGCAATACGCATCAGCAAATTGGGTTCAGGGCCAATACCAAGTGGGAACAGCGTGATGACGATGATAAAAAACCACAATGGGTTAAAGACATCTGCACGACGCCTAAATGCAATCAACAGCTCACGGCGAATAATTGCCCACATATGCTTGAACATTAGTGACCCAACCTTATCTTGCGTAGCTTGCTGTTATTCTCAAACATATCTTGGTGGGTAGTCAGCAACACCATCCCCCCCTGCTCAGTATGCTGAAGAAACAGCTGTTCAAGGACTTTCACGCCTTGCTTGTCTATGGCCGTCAGTGGCTCATCAAGGATCCAGAGTGGGTGTTTGCTTAACCATAGTCTTGCCAAAGCGACTCTACGTTGTTGTCCCGCAGATAACTGCGCTACTGGCACATCTTCTCTCCCAGCAAGACCCACTTTGGTTAGTGCTTGCCAAACTTCATCATGGGTATAGGAATGGCCACTGATATTGAGATAAAACGAGAGGTTTTCAAAGGCACTCAAATCGCGCTTGATACCCGTTTGGTGCCCCAAAAATAATAGGTCTTGGTGGAAACTGTCTCGGTCAGCAAAAATAGATTCATTCTTCCATGCAATATCACCGGCTTCTTTATCACCTAAACCAGCAATAATTCGAAGCAGCGTCGTTTTACCCGTACCATTTCGCCCTTCGATCTGAATCAGATCTCCAGCCTCTACAGTAAAAGACAGGCTTTCGAATAAAATCCTTTCATCGCGAATTGCAGTTAATCCATTTACTTCCAGCATAGCCCGCCAGTACCAATTCCAAAGAAATGGCATAGTAACACAGGCTTATTATGGCCAACCAATGTAAACGATTAATTAGTAAGCGTTTCTTCACAGAAAAGTGAAGTATGTCGTCAGGATTTGAATCGGGTCATACTCTCAACCCTTAATGCCCTTAGTATGAGTAGGTCATTACCATATTTACCAGATTTCGTTCTGGTCCTGCTACTAGCTCAAGACTGGTGCCAAATGAGTCTGCAAAGTTCCAGTTCATACCAACAACAGCAGCGTATTGCGAAGAGCTACTTTGCTCTAGAGAGTAACTTAACCCTTCAACCCCTAAAGCATCATCTTCCGCAACGCGACCTTCGGTATTCATATAAGCAGCCCCCACATATCCATAGATGGCGCCATAGCCCTCAATGGGAAACAATTGGCCAATACGAGGACTGAACATCACGGTTTTTGCTGTAGTACGCCCGTCATCCGTTTTGGTTTGAGTCATGCTCAGTGGCATTACATAGGTAAACCCGCCAAACTGACCCACAAAATTCGCAGAAAAACCCCAGTTTGTTCCTTTGATATCATCAATCTCAAAGGTGGGTATCTCTATCACCTCACCTATCTTGTCACACAGTTCACCACCCAATCTTGGGTCCGTTTGGCAATGCTCAGAGAAGCGTTCAAATATCGATGTTGGTATTGCAACGCTAAGAGCAGTTCGCCCTCGAAAGCGACCGCCATGCACTCCTACCTGCAAATTGGGCAAAACCCATGCTGCTGCTCTTAATTGCAAAGTCGCACTTTCAATCTCTGGGTCTCCCCACGTTACCTGAGAAAGGTCATACTTATCACTTAAATTGTTGTCTCCGAAAGAGACCTCAAGGGAATGGATATCGTAGCCTTGCTTCCCCACACTAGGAACCAAAGAGAGTGAAAAAGGCAGTGGTAGATGGTAACCAAGGTCGATAGCCTGCTGAGCATGAAACGGTAACATACGGTCGTACTTTTCATTCAGTTTCTGTTGCTGTTGTTGATCGGGAAAATCAATACGAGCAGAATCAGCCTGAGCCATCGCACTAAAAAGACAAAGAATCATTGAGCAGATTAAGAAGCGCATAATCAAAACGCCTCAGTAAAGGTGAGATAAAACCCCACCTCATCTTGATTTGAGAAGCCCAAGTCTGCGCGAACATTCATCCTTGGTTGCAATTCATAGCGATAACCCACGCCATAAGTCACAACCCAATCCTGATAAAGGTCACTTGCTTGCTCACCAATAGAGCCAGCTCCAAGCCATAACGTGACACCGTGTCGGCTCAAACTGTCACCGTCTCTAAACGTATGACGATACTCCACGGTGTTTTCTGTGGCATTAAGGTCTCGAAAGTGGCCTAGGTAGGTGCCTCGCATGAAATCCATACCGCCAAGGGTTGCCATATCGTAATAAGGAACATCGCCTTCACTCCATTCGATTCGGTTCAAGAAAGCAAAGGTGGATCCCACTCTTGGAGTAATGTAGAAGCGATAATCAAAGAGCGCTTTTTCATACTCAGAATCACTGCCCCAATCTGGAGAGTAGCTTGAGTATTCGAGATTAAAGAAGTGACCACGCCGTGCATTAACCGCGACATCTCGGCTATCCCATTGAATGGCGGCGCCAAGGCCGAGGCTTAACGGTAAGTCTTTGAAGTGGTTAAAATTAGGGTCTTGCAGTGCGGAATCTGGGATCTTATCTTCGGTTGGCGAGAAATACTTCAAGCGTAATATAGGCCCAATATAAAGCTGGTCATAAACCCTGAAGGTAAGGTCAGCGTTATATTTGACGAACTCAAGATCCACCAGTAAGTCATCACTTGCCTTCTGCGATGTGCCCGCCTCATAACCGATACCCCAGTAATAGAGACTCTGATGGCCCGCATCTAAATGCCCAAAGTAACGAATATCGTCATCAGCAAAGAAGACCTTTTGCTTTGAGCGAACCCCAAAACCAATGCCCTCTTCAAGCTCGTTGGCAACGCCGACCAAGGTAATCGAAGAACGCTGAAGCGCATCATCATCCTCTGTTTTAAACGAGAACAACCCGCCAACGGCCAACATTAGCCCAGTTTCTGGCATATACCCCGGACCGCCAAGGATGGAAAACATAGAACGATTGGGATCTTTAGACTCAGAGCTTGAGGCAAGCGCATGCCAAGCCCACAGAGGGCAGAAAAAAATTACAGATAGGAATGCTTTAGTTGAGAGTGAGCATAGACGCATACAGAAACACAGACAAAACAGCCATGTTAAAAGCCGAGGTGGTATTCACCTAATCAACTGTTTGCATTTCAGATATGCATGCACAACATATCGATACTGCTTATTGCTGTATAAACATGACTACTTCCCACAAACTAAAAAGCCTCATCAAATTTGATGAGGCTATCTTTGGAGTTTTGATCTCTTCAATCTTACTTGGCAACAAAAGGCAGCGAACACTCAAACACACTCTGAATTTGTTCTTTCATCCAAGTATGCGAACCGTCTTTTTCATTCGCTTGATGCCAGTTCAAATAGGTATTGAATCTGTCATCTTTGCCAGGTAATGGAAGCATGCGAGTATCAAACTGGCTTCCTGCTTGCTCTATCACGCGGCGCGGGGCAACCGTAATTAAGTCTGTATTCGTAACTACTGCCATCACCTCGTCTAAACTGCTCGAAAGGTATGTTGGCTTTTGGCTCAACGCTTTAATTTTTTGAACGCGTGTCTGCATATTCGCGGTGACTGCCACTTTCTCTGCTTGTAAGAGCTCAAAACAAAGGTTTGAATATTGAGTTAGGCGTGGATGATTATTGGCAAACACCACGACCAGTTCATCGGATACTAGCAAGCTATTGGTAAAGCCCTCTGACATTACAGGCTCTACATCAATAACAAAATCAACATTTTGATTAAGGGAAGTAGTTGTCTGATTCGCATCTGAAACCAGAGAAAGTGTAATACCTGGCGCTTGCTCAGATACCTGAGTAATAAGATTGCTCAAATAACGCTGATCTTGGGGGGCACGAAGCACAATATGGTAGTTGCGGCATGATGATTCAGCCACAAAGCGGCTGTTGGGTAGTTCATCTCTAATAATATGCATAGCATGACTCAACGAACTCTGAAGTTGTTCAGCGCGAACAGTAGGCACAATGCCACGACCCATGCGTTCAAACAACTCATCGTCAAACAAAGCACGTAAACGCGATAATGCGTTACTTACGGCTGGTTGAGACATGTTTAAGATCCTCGCTGCGCGAGTCACGTTCCTTTCCGCCATTACAGCCGCGAACACTACAATTAGGTTGAGGTCTACTTTCCTTAGTAGCGATATCGTATCGGGATTGGTTGAGGTAAAGGTGGGGGGAAGGGTTGCCTGCATGGTAATTCTCTCTGTGTCTAAGCCAAATATGCACGCGAATACCGTATTATTTTTTGGAGTATGGCATCGCTGTACAGAGAGTGAACTATAAATGAGGCTGATGATTTATATGGAATAGTCGATATAACATTTCGGGAAATATCATTAAGTGAAAATAAAACAATCTAAAACAAAGGGTTATAACTTGGCATTATCCTGTTGTTATTTGATGGCTGAAACATTAGAAACAAAAGTGTAACTAAATACAACAAGGGCAAGCCTAAAGGCCTGCCCTACGTTATCAATTAGTCATGAAAACCATTATTCAAACGTATAGGTGTATACGCTATAGCCTTCATTATCACCAACATTGCCAGTTGATTCTGTAAATTTAATTGATTCTACTTCATAGGCAAAATCTTTGGCTCTTGGAGAAGATAGGAAGTTCACTGTCAAGCCTGATGTAGCTTCAAGGCTAAAGTTTTCAGCGTTAACAAACTCATGCTCAGGAATACTACCCTCTACTGGAGAAACCGATTCTTCTGCAAGGTGTTTTAGATATTGATCAACAAGCTCGCGGTTAGAGTAAGCTGCATCTTCAAGAACAAGCTCTGCATTATCAACACCTGGGATCCAGTTGTTTGAAGCGCGATAGTTGTTAGTCACTACGTATACAACTTGAGTTTCATCTAACACCTCACCATTATAGGTAATATCACCAATACGGCGGTTGTCGTTAGGATCTAGCTGAGGAGTTTCACCAACAAGCTCACCAGTACCATCAACTAGGTAACGAGGCTCTTTAGAAACATCAATAGTGTAATGCAAGGCATTGCTTTCACCATTTTCAGTCCAGCCACCATAGAACACATCATAGTTATAACTACGGAACATCTGATGAAGAAGGTCATCCCCTTCGTTCGCCACTGTTTTATATTGCTGAGATGCAATGGTTTCTAGCCATTCTTTAACGTCAGCAACCGTTAGTTTTAAGATTGCTGGAGTGTTGTTATCAAACACATAAAGGTCAGCAACACTCGCGTTAGTTAGCTCAGTGCCATTTATATCGGTGTAGTCATCTCTACCGCCACGGCCGCCTTTAAAAGGTGCAGAAACGGATAATAGAATTTCATCATCCTTAATCTCTAATCCACCTTCTTCGATCAATTGTTGTCCCCAGTGGAACTGTGCTTCATTAACAATCTGTACTGATAGATCAGGTTTAATTGCAGAGAAGAAGCTATTAATCTTCTGCGAGATACCCAGAATTGGCTCTGCCATGTACTCTTGTGTCGCGGTATGCTCTTTTGCCACAGAGGCTGCAATCAGTGTCGATATCTGTGTTTTATCTTCAGGCAAAGTACGAAGCTCCGCAGTGCTTTGACCGTAGTTCACAGCCCAAGTATCACCTTCGTCACGCGTCTCAAGAACAAGGTCAATAACGCCTACGTGGTTACCCCAGAAGCCAGGCATTACCGCAGGTTTACCAAAAATCTTGCCTGCAGGCGCATCAACACCTTCCATACCATCGTAACTACCTGCCGTCGTTGGGAAGTTATTGTGGTCATGACCAAACATGATCGCGTCAATGCCGTCGATCTTCGCCAATTGCCATGTTGCATTGTCTGCAAACTCAACGTCAAGGTCTGCACCAGTCAAACCTGAGTGAGGAACTGCAACAATAATGTCAGCGCCCTGCTCTTTCATTAGTGGTACATAGTGAGCTGCAGTCTGCTTAATGTCAGAAACGACAACTTTACATTCCAAATGGCTCTTGTCCCAACTCATAATGTTTGGCGGAGTAAAGCCAATCACACCAACCTTAATGGTGTAGTCCTCACCGTTTCGAGCGGTGAAGGTGCGGTCTAGCATCACATAAGGTTCAAAGAAAGGTTTGGCTACCCCAAGAAATTCCGAATCCACTCTCAACTCACAAGAGTTAGTATCAAAATTATCCGCCGTAAGAAGGTTCTCATCATACTCAAATACGTTTGAGACAACATAAGGGAAGTTGGCGTGCTCTGTTGCAGCATCAAGGAATTCCAATCCATAGTTGAACTCGTGGTTGCCGATATTTGCAGCATCGTAATCCATAAGGTTCATTGCTTTGTAAACTGGATGAGGATTGCTCTTAAGATAATCTTCATCTTGATCAAATTGGTTCGCAATGTAGTCAGCCATCGGGCTACCTTGGATAAGGTCACCATTGTCAAACAACATGCTGTTATTCACTTCACTACGTGCCTCATTGATGATCAATGCAGTACGCGCGAATCCATAACTTGGCTCATACTTATTTGCGAAGTAATCAAACGGCATCATGTTGCCGTGCAGATCTGTGGTCTCCATCAAGCGTAAATCCATAGAAACCTTGGAGTCACTTGAACTATTACAACCCAACAAAGCTAGTGATATAGCACCGCATACTGCAGCCTTTTTAGTAAAAAACATTAAATCCCCGTAAAAATGCAATATAAAAGTCGGCTGGGATAATAGTTGTATTTTGTGACGTTACCATGGCTTGGTGGGTTAGATATGTTTCTAGTTATTAATCAGAGCGTGATGACATTTAGAGTTAAAACTCTAATTTGGGATCAAATAGCACCACATTGAAGACATTTAGCAGCGAAGATTGCCATGCAATCGGTTGCGCCACCGTTTGCATAAGATGTAACTTTTGAAATAACTTTTTCTTAAGAACAGAATTAAAGAAGTTAAATTGAAGTCTTAACTCCCGATAAAAGCCAAGAGTTCGGCCCTGCGACCGCAAGGATGAGTGAACTACAATAACGGCCTAAAAGAAGAATCAATCTAGATACTCCGTTTTTTAGGTGCTTTTAAAGTAGTGTTTGCTTTATATATGAAAAGCCCTCGCAATACAGCGAGGGGGTCAAAAGTGGCAAGACCAAAAAGTACCAATAATGGCTCAAAGCATTTTGCTTCAAGCTTCAGCTTTCATGCTTCAGAGCTTAACTAATAGATAGCGTTAGTTATCTAGGGGGTTAGTTATAAGCTCGAGCAAGAACACCGTTCCCTTGATATTGGTAAACGCTAGAATTATTGCTAACAAAAACTGACTCACCCGGTTTTAGGGTGATGCTTTGCCCTTCGGATGAAATCGTCGCCACACCTTCCACACAGAACAGAATCTCTGCGCTGCGTAAGTATTGTGCCTTGCTCTCATCGGTAGCCGACAAAATATCAAAACCAAAATCGTCCACCGGGATTGGGTAGCTCATCTTGCCTTCCTTCAATACCGGGTTTAGTCGAATATCTTCAGGCTTAATTGGCTCAAAAATAGTGTTGTCGATTAACTCAGGTACATCGATATACTTGGGAGTAAGGCCAGCACGAAGTACATTGTCTGAGTTTGCCATGATCTCAAGCCCAGTCCCTTGCACGTATGCATGAGGGGTTTCTGCGTGAAGGAACATCGCTTCGCCAGGAGCCAATTCAACGGTATTGAGCATCAATGGCGCAAACAAACCGATGTCATCGTTATAGTGCTGCTTGAACTCTTTAGAGTATTGCAACGCTTCTCGTCCCATCACCGTTTTGGCTGGGCGAGCATGAGCGGCATACAGCTCAGCTAATGCCGCTTCTTTACGTTCCCCCTCTAGAGACATAATGGCACTAAAGAACGCTTTCAATGCATCACTATCCCCAATAGCCTTTAGGACGTTTAATTCAATGTTAAGCGTGGTGATGTTTGCTTCTTCAAATAGCGCAACAATGTGCTCGATAGGTCGAAAGCCATTCATTGCTTTATAAAACGTTAACGCATACACCAGCTCTGGCTTGTGGTTGGGATCCTTGTAATTACGATTTGATGCATTTAGTGGAGTACCCTCAGCATTCTCGCGCTCAAAACCCAATTCGGATTTACGCTTATTCGGATGCACTTGTATCGAAAGTGGTGTTTCTGCTGCTAAAACCTTAAATAGAAAAGGCAATCCACCAAATCGTGCTGCAGTATATCCACCCAGAACATCCAATTTGTTTTGGTCAATCACTTCCGATAGCGGTTCACCTGTTGTGCCCAGCTTTGAACAGCCATTTGGGTGTGCGCCCATCCAGATTTCAGCTTGTGGTTCATGGTTTGGATTTACAATACCAAACAGTTGATTGATGGAGTCTTTACTGCCCCATGCGTAATTTTGAATAACGTTATCAAGTTTAAAAAGAGACATAATTACTTCTCATTGAAAATCTGTGCGCCAAGCTTGAGCGTGGCTGCGATATTACGGGCAGTACGAGTTAGATTGTTACTCGCCTCGGATAAAACTTGCTCTAGTGGCTGAGGTGAGCGAACCGTACCAAACGTGCTCTCAATAGTGTTGTATAGCTCATCAATCTCTTGACCCAATGAGCCTGCAATACCTATGCTCGGAATGCCCTTCATCTGTGCACGCCTAGCGATACCAAAAGGGGTTTTACCCTGCAGGGTTTGATTGTCCATCTGACCTTCACCAGTGATGACTAGATTTGCACCTTCCAATACCTTGTCGGCTTCAAGTACATCAAGCACCATCTCGATGCCTTGCTTGATTTGAAGTTCAAACAGCAGCGAAAGCCCCATAGGTGTGCCACCCGCTGCCCCAAAGCCTTTAGAGCCAGAGTGATTAACGCCCGTTTGCTGTTCACGAATCGACGCAAAATGAGATAAAGCTTTATCAAGGGACTTCACAAGCTCGGGCGTGGCGCCTTTTTGTGGGCCAAAGACATGACTTGCACCACTTTCACCAACCAATGGATTGGCAACATCGCAAGCAACAATAAACTCAACCTCTTTGCATCGAGGATGAATGTCATCAAGATTGATGCTGGCTAAGTCTGCAAGTGCAGCGCCGCCAAAGGGCAGTTCTTTACCCTCTTTGTTCAGCAGCTTTCCACCCAGAGCTTGGACAATCCCCGCACCCGCGTCGTTGGTCGCGCTCCCCCCTAGACCTAACAAGATCTTGGTGGCTCCAATATTGAGGGCCTCTTTAATCAACTCTCCAGTACCAAAGCTTGTAGTTACCGCAGGATTACGCTGTTCAAGTTTGATGAGGTCCAAACCTGATGCTGCTGCCAGTTCAATTAATACCGTTTTCCCGTCATCAGCTTGCTTGTTGGCAAGGACCGCCCAACTGGCATTAACCTTCTCACCCAAAGGGCCAGTTACTTGTGTTTGGCGAATTTCACCCTCAAGTCCTTGCAGTAATACATCCACAGTGCCTTCGCCACCATCTGCCAATGGCAAATGAACATACTCTGCGTCGGGGAACACTTGGGCAAACCCAGATTGAACACTTTCGCAAGCTTGCTTCGCGGTTAAAGATTCTTTGAAAGAATCGGGAGCAATAACAATCTTCATCATCAATTACCTTTTCCGCCTGATTGCTCAGGCGGACTCTCAAATTTGATAACCTAAAACTTCACTTGGAATGTTTTAGCCTGGCAAGGCTTCAGTCCACCAAAGCTCTGCATCTCAACTTGGGTCTCACGTACCTTCTCGTCTAGGCTCGCTTCTTGCCAAGAGGTAACCAATGGAGTGAAGCTGATGGTATCTTCAACCTCACCATTTTCTGCTGGGTTGTAGACACGTAAGATAAGTGCATCTTCATCTTCCGCTTTTTTAAGAACGCTCAAGACTGCGCCTGACTGATCCTTGCTAAGCAATGAATAGGTCATTGGTTTGTCTTGCTCACCAACGTTTAGCTTCATCGCGTTATATGGGATCTTGTTGTAGCATTCAATCGGCGTCACGTTATCGCGAGCTTCTGCCATAATGTTTGCTTCAACATGATTGCCAGCAAAGCCAAACAGTGCGAATTCACAAACAATCTTGCCACGAGTTTGAGAATCTGGTGTTGGGATCTTGATGCCGGATGGGCGGCCAGGACGAAGAAGAAGTTCCTCTTTACCTAGCACACCTACGCCACGTAACAGGGTCAAAGCAAAGGTGTCGCGTTGTTCACTGTTGTTTGAAGAGATCACCTCAAACTCACGCAGACCGTTGGTCATTAATGCCATGCCGCCTGTGGTATTCTCAACAGCAGCGAAGTTCATCAGCTGATAAACAGGAACTGGTGCTTCTTTCCATTTCTCTTGTTCCCATACTGCCATTGCTGGGTCGTTGGTTGGGCGAGTAATAAGGCCAAACTGGTTGTCCGCAACTACTGTTTCTGAAACAAATGGGGTTGGTACAAGAACACGAACACGGTGGTCATCCGCTTGGTTGTCCAACTCCATACGAACTTCAATGCGACGAGAACCATTCTTCAGTACCACTTGGCAATCCACGTCAACAAAGCCATTTTGGCCTGTGCGCTCCTCACGCTCTTGTAGATTTGCAGGTACGTCCATGCGCAATTTGATGCTTGCTACAGACTGGAAGCCTTCGTGCTTGATGTGGGTTTCCGCTATAAATTCGTCTGAGTACAACAACCACTCTTGACGCGATGGTGAGTAATCGTACTCATCACCATCGTCTGATCCATCTTCCATGCGAAGGACTTGGTCAAACAGCATCTCGGTCTCTTTATCGAAGATGGTCAGTGTACCGTTGTCATTCACGTTGATGCGGTAGAACTCATTCTCCAGAACATAATCTTTTTGCTCTGCGATCATTTTGTTGCCTTTCGAATTGGCTTCAATGTGCAGAGTAGTGAAGCCCATTGCTGGTACGGCACGCTTGATTTGAATATCGTATTCAATAAACGGGTCATAGTTTCCATAATGCACGATTTGACGGTCAATCTTGCCTGGGTCGATTACACGCTGGTCTTGAATGTAGTATTCAACCTGGTTGCCATCTTCATCGAAGATATTGAACTCGCTGGCACGGATAGTAATTGTGGTGTTGATCACCTCTTCTCGCTCGTAAGGAGAAAGGTTAAAGAAGGCGAGCTTGTCACAACCTTCACGCGCTGGCATATGATCAACAATCTTACGCTTGTAGAAGTGGATAAGATTGGTTGCCATATCGTCCGCTAGGATGTAACGATTTAGGATCTCTGCGTGTACCTTATCTGAGCAGCAGCAACCGATGGAGTCGTGAGCGTGATTCTTCATGCTCTCTTTCCACATCTTCTCAATTAGGCCGTGGTGGTATTCAAAGCCTAAAGACCATGCAATGGACGCTAGTGGTTCTAGGATGTTGACGATCTTGTTTTCAACTTCTGCGTGGATCAGTTTAATGTCCATACGGGTTGAAGAGATGGTGCGGTGAACACGCATGTATTTACCGTCATTGAACTCACCTTTGATAGTATCAAGGCTGTCACGCTCTTCACGAATACGGTCAAACACCTCTTCAAAGCGGCTCATTACGAACTCACGCTCTGGGTAGATTTCGCGTAGCTTATCCATCACCTCGAAGATGTCTTTTTGGATAGGCATCTGGTCATGGCCGTTTGGCAATAGAATGTCTTTGGTGACTGATGGCTTTTCTAAAACAGGGAAATATTTGTCGAGACGAGCACGCAGACCTTCTTCGTCTTGAGGCAGGTATTTACCAATCGCGTAACCAAGAGGAAGCACTTGTGCCATGACCTCTGAGCCGTCGTTTGACTGCCATAAGAATTCTGTCTTGTTTGTGCCATGACGCTCAGAACAACCGCGCCAGAACATCGCAGTATCAATGCCAAAGCCGTTGTAGATCATCGGCAGCTGTGAGCTCATCGAGAACGAATCCGGCAGATAACCAATCTTCATCGGTTGGCCTAATTCAAGACAATCACGCATTCCGTAAAGCATGTTACGTACAATCGACTCACCGGACACCTGCATGGTATCTGTCTGGGAATACCACGGTCCTACAATCAGTTTGCCAGCCTCTGCTAGTGCTTGTACGCGCACTTTATTTTCTGGTTTGATGGCAAAGTAATCTTCAAGCACCGCTGTTTGGCCATCAAGCACGTAGTACTTGTACTCTGGATCACTTTCCAGACGCTGCATGATTTCTTCCATGTTGTTCACTAAAAGAATGCGAGATTCTTCTGTTGTGAAATACCATTCACGATCCCAGTGCATGTGTGGAGTAATATGAACGCGTGATGTAGTCATTTTGCTTACCTTTAGAGACTATTCGGTCTTTGATAGACCAAATAGAGGGTTAATTCTTATATCAAGGAAATTGAATATCAGCCTGATTTTGGGCACAGTAATCCTGTGCCCATCAGTTACTTATTTTTTATGAGCTTTCTGTTTAATACTTAGTGTTTTAAGTCTGAGGAGGTTAAGCGGCAGCCTGAGCCTGAAACTTACCCTTTTTTACTGCATGACCACGCCACATCAGTAAGGTAATGGTAGAGATAACCGTACCAACAATGGCTGCACCAAACCAAATACCTGCGGCCATAAAGCTACCGATACCTGCATCATGCAGTAAGAAGAGTGAGAAAATGCCTGCACCTGGAGTTGATAGCCCAATACCTGCAGCACCTACCATGGCACCTGTTACGACAGAGCCTAGAAGGAATGAGCCGATTACGCGGATTGGATCTTCAATCGCCATTGGAATTGCACCCTCAGTGATACCAGCAAGGCCAAGTAGCCAAGTTGATTTACCCGTCTCAATCTCAAAGTCTTTGAATAGGCGTGGAGCAATCATAGTTGAGGCTGTTACCGTGAACGCCGATACCATTTTCACTGAACCAAAGATTGCGTATGGGCCGTAAACACCATTTGCCATTGCACCTAAACAGAATGCGTAAGCGGCTTTGTTTACAGGTCCACCAAGGTCGAAAGAAACAAACAAGCCAAGGATCGCGCCTAGCAATAAGGCGTTTGTTCCAGACATACCATTTAGCCAATCCGTTAGGCCTTGGTTTAGCATGGCAACAGGCTTACCGATGACAAACAGCATCAGTGAACCCGCGATCAAGGTACCGATCACTGGGTATAGGTAGAAGGTTAGGAAACCATTAAAAGCTGGACCTAAGCGAACGTTCTCTTTTACCCAGCGCATCACGTAACCGGCAATCAAGCCACCTACAACACCACCTAGGAAACCAGAACCGATTAGGTTTGCGGCAATGCCGGCTGCGAAACCAGGGCCTAGCGCAGGTTTATCAGCTAGTGAGTAAGCAGTATAAGCAGCCAGCACTGGCACCATTAGTGTGCCTAGAAGACCACCACCAAGCTTACGGTACATCCATAACCAAGAATCTTTTGTAGCGTAGAGCTCTTGCAGGTCAAAAATTTGGGCAATAAGAACGGCGACCGCAAGAACAGTACCACCAGCAACGATCAAAGGAACCGCGTAAGAGATACCTGACAATAACGCTTGTTTAAGTTCTGTCTTCAAAGGCAATTTCTTCGGCGCATCATCGACTGCGACTGCAGCATCAGCACTGCGCCCAGCCTTACCGGCTTCGACTGCTTCATTAAGGATGCGCTCTGAATGCTTGATTGGTTCTGCAACAGGAACCTCTATTCTAGGAATGCCGTTAAAGCGCTCACTTTCTTTAATTGCTACTTCAGCAGCAAACACTACAGCGGTTGCATTATTTAGTTGCTGTGCAGTCAAGCGGTCTTCAATACCATTTGCACCCTGCTTTTCGACATAAACTTTATAACCAAGCTTTTTGCCTGTTTTTTCAAGGTACTCAGCAGCCATATAGGTATGTGCAATACCTGCAGGGCAAGCCGTCACAGCAACAATTGTTGGCGCATCAGCATCAATAATGTCTTGTTCTTGTGCCTCTGACGCATCTTCATTGCTCAGCAAAGCCATAATTTGTTCTACATTTGTAGCATCAAGAACAGCTTCACGAACTTCATCATCAACGAGTGTCGTTGTCAGCTCTGTAAGCAAATGCATGTGGGTGGAACCCGCTTCCGCATTCGGGATCGCAATCAAGAAGATAAGATTTACATCCTCGTCTTCATCAAGCCCTTTCCACTTCAAATCTTCCTTTAGTGTTGCTACTGCAAAGGCAGCTTCTTTTACTGCGTCTGTTTTACCATGAGGTACAGCAAGGCCTTCTCCCAGGGCTGTTGGGCCTTGTTCTTCGCGAGCAAATACCGCTTTTAGATACTCGTCTTTATTATGTAGTTTTCCTTGCTGATTTAGTTGTTCAGCAAGTGCTTCAATCGCTTCATTACGACTTGTAAATGTCGTTTGTAGGGTAATCAGCGATGAGTTGGTCAGAGATGTCAAATTCATAACGTATGTCCCAATGTCTCAATGTTTGACTGTCTATTTACGTACAGTGCTTCCGTACAACAGTGAGACAATAATACCTTTTAAATACAAATAAACCGTGACCAAGATCTCACGTGCAGGAATATATGTATTGTATTTGTATTGCTTGGTTTCTCCATATTTGTAAACTAATACTTGTTTTAGTCAGTTTAAATCGTATTATGCTAGCTAAATAGAGAAGATTTACTGGATATCATAGCCTATGTGAGTGAGTAAAACGGTTACTCCGATCATATCTATGGATATCTTTCGTTTCTCCATGAAGAATATGTATTCTTTCTCATTACATTTGTATTGTCTGTAGAGGTTTTAATGGCAAGATTGCCAATGTATCGTCAAATTGCTGATGCTATTCGTGAAAAGATCAGCACAGGTGAGTATAAAGTCGGCGAAGCTCTTCCTACCGAAGCTCAACTTCGTGAAGAATTTTCAGTTAGTCGAGTGACAGTAAGACAAGCTATCAAGCTGTTGGTGGAGAGTGAAGAACTTGAAAGCATTCAAGGTAGCGGCACTTACGTTAAAGAAAGCAAAGTGAACTATGACATTGATCAACAGAGTAGTTTCGCAGAAAAGTGGGCCCACCTAGAAGGAGTCACTCACAGCAATGTGCTTGCATTTGAGATACAACCCGCTTCGCTAAGCATCGCTGATATCCTAGAGATCAACGAAAAAGAGATGGTGTTTTACATCAAGCGTGTCCGCTTCTTAAATGATCAGCCTATTACCGTTGAAGAGACATGGATGCCAACGGAGATGTTCCCTGATCTTACCTATCAAGTAATGCAAGGCTCTAAGTATGACTTTATAGAAAAGCAAAAAGGCATGGTGATAGATCGTAGTGAGCAAGAGCTGATCCCTATCCTGCCACAACAAGATATCGCTGATCTGCTTAATATTGATGCTGCACTGCCAATTATAGAAAAGCGTACTCGTGGGCATTTGCACGATGACACAGTGTTTGAGTACAGTCGGAACTATTTCACAACAAATGACTACAAGTTCAAACTTATAGCTAAACGTCAGCGCCCATAACAGGTTCGCTTTTTAGCGTGTATGAATGAAGCATTAAATGCATAAGCTTTTTACTGGCACCTAAATCGCACCCAGTACATTTGCTGATTGATGTAACCAATTAATAGACAAAGAAAAAGAGGTAAAGTGGCGTCCCCTACAGGATTCGAACCTGTGTCTAAGGCTTAGGAGGCCCTTGTTCTATCCAGCTGAACTAAGGGGACGTAACAATATGTTTACCATAGCTTTTCTAAGGCAACAATCCCAAGTTATTTAGGTGGTGTGTTTTTGTTCAATTAAAGGCTAACACTTTGAACACGATCGATTCTTGGTGTGATAATCGACAAGCTCTCCCTGCTCATTGACTGAGAAATTACAGCACTGATTGAATACCTCGAATAAAAGTCTTCGCCCTTTCTGTACTCTCGACTTTAGCGTTGAGTAAGCCACACCTATTTGCTGAGCATACTCTTTCTGCGATATCCCTTCTATCTCAATAGCAGTAAGCAGTTTAGCCTCTTCTTCAGGTAAAGCTTGAATAAAGGGAATCACGCAATGGGTCATCTGCTGGTATAAGCTTTTCTCTATATGTTCATACCAAAGGTCATCAGGATCAAAATTGTCTTTTTTAGATCTAGAACGATAGAAGTCAATAACCGCTCGATTGGCGACCTGAAAAAGCCATGGCTTCAATTTATTAACGTCTTCAATACGATGCAAGTTTTGATGAGTCTTGAGCATAATTTCTTGCAATAGATCATCGACATCATCCGCATTTGAAACATGCTTTAGTAAGAACGCCTTAAGGGTCGTCTGATACTCAGACCAAATAGCTTCTATCTTCATTGTTTTCCTTTGTGAATCAAAGCCCCTTCATAAGAGGTTCTTGCTTTTATCGATCTTAACAACAACTGGCGTTTGTTCTACACCCTTTAGGCTCGGCGATATTTTTGCTTTCCGCAAGATAAGTATTCTTTAAGTAAAAACTCTTAAACGCAATCTCAAAATCGCCTGATACCGTCTGTTCAACAAGCCCAGAACTCAATATACTCTTTTGCCATGTCTGAGCCTTTGGCAAACCACACAAGAAATCGTAACCACTATGCTGTTTAATAATATGCGCTCTATGAAGCAAAGGTAACCAAGCAATATCGATGTTACTTATATCGTTTGATTTAAAGAAGGCGAAGTTAGGGTCTAGCTTTTTCTCTACTTTATTAAATGCTGCAATTAACTTTTCAGAACGCTGCTCTAAGATATCTGCACTCTTGCTACTCATCGCCCCACATTGCGGAAGATAATGCTTCGTACCCAAATAACTCCAAGCTCTGTCTAGTGCACGCTGCTCGTTACTCACATTCTCTTCAAGTGGGCCATATTCATCTTCTATATATTCAACGATAGCATCAGACTCAAACAATGCCGTATCCGATTCCGTAATCAATACCGGTACCTGTCCATTAGGAGAAAGATCTAAAAACCACTGTGTCTTTTCCTTAAGACTAATGTATTCAATCTCAAACGGAATGCCTTTGGCCGCTAGAGCACCTGTCACTCGTTGAACAAAAGGGCAGATTTTAAAACTGACTATCTTTAACATGTTTCACTCTCTTAGTAGTTATCTAACCTCTATAAGACGGAGTGAGTAAGTAAAAGACGACAACTATCTGAGCTTTTTTCTGAAACTAGCCTCTTATTCAAGCTAACTATCTGACAAAACAAGGACTATTCTTCTGTACAGGTAGACACATCTTGTTTCATAATCTCGGCTTTTAATCAGCCAAAGCTATCAGGACATTGAATGGATACTATATCAGCCGCTGTGATGCTATTTCTTATCATGGACCCTATGGGCAACCTGCCCATCTTTACGTCATTACTAAAACATATTGATAAGAAACGACGTCGCCTTGTATTGATTCGTGAACTAGTAATAGCGCTCGTGGTGATGTTCCTGTTCCTATTCGCCGGTGAACAGATCCTCACTTTCCTAGGCTTGGACAAAGAAGCCGTCTCAATTTCCGGGGCTATCATTCTATTTTTGATCAGCCTGAAAATGATCTTTCCACCGGAAGGTGGCCTAGGTGCTAGCTTAGGCGCGGGCGAAGAGCCCTTAATAGTGCCATTAGCTATTCCAATGATGGCGGGGCCGTCTATTATCGCGACCTTAATCTTGCTTGCTCATCAAGACCCACACCGCATGATGGATTGGTCATTAGCTCTCGTTGGTGCATGGCTAGCCTCTGCTGTGATCTTAATGTTCTCAGAGCTATTCCAGCGTATCGTCGGCGAAAAGGGCCTAAAGGCTGTTGAACGATTAATGGGAATGCTACTGCTAATGATCGCGGTTCAGATGTTCTTGAACGGCATTGAAAGCTACCTCGGTTAATCTCTAAACCAAATTGATTATTGCAAAATGAGTAAAAGTATTTTGCTCATTTTGCGGTTTAAGACAATAGTCCTCGCTGATAGTCTAGCCTCAGTTTCCAAATCCATTAAGGCATTGACTCATGACTTCAGCACTATTTGAACCTATCAAACTTGGCAATATCACTCTTAAGAATCGCATCGTAATGCCGCCAATGACTCGCTCTAGAGCCTCTCAGCCTGGCGATGTTGCAAACGAAATGATGGCAACCTACTACGGTCAGCGCTCTCAAGCCGGCCTCATCATCTCTGAAGGCACTCAAATCTCACCAATGGGCAAAGGCTACGCTTGGACCCCTGGTATCTATAGCAAAGAACAGATCGCAGGTTGGAAGAAGGTGACCGCTGCGGTGCATGACAATAGTGGTAAAATCTTCGCTCAGCTATGGCATGTAGGTCGCGTGACCCACCCAGATAACATTAATGGAAACCAACCTATCTCTTCTTCAGCTATCAAGGCTGAGAACGTCAAGGTATTCATCGATAACGGTTCAGACGAACCCGGCTTTGTGGATGTGGTTGAGCCAAGAGAAATGACCACTGCAGATATCAAAGATGTAGTCGCAGAGTTTCATCAAGCGGCGTTAAATGCACTAGAAGCTGGCTTTGATGGCATTGAGCTGCACGCAGCCAATGGTTACCTAATCAATCAATTTATCGATTCTGAGTCGAATAACCGTACTGATGAATATGGTGGCAGCCTAGAGAACCGCTTACGCTTTTTGGACGAAGTAGTCGCAACATTGGTTGATGCTATTGGAGCAGACCGTGTAGGCGTGCGCCTAGCACCGCTGACCACCCTAAATGGCACAGTGGATGCGAACCCAGAACATACGTACACCGAAGCGGCTAAGCTATTGAACTCGCACAATATTGCCTACCTACACATTGCAGAGGTGGACTGGGACGATGCCCCTGATACGCCTAAGGCGTTTAAGCTTGCTCTGCGCGAGGCGTTCAAAAATACCTTGATCTACGCTGGTCGCTATAAAGCCGACACTGGCGCAAAAGCAATCGAAGAAGGATTGGCGGATATGATCGGATTTGGCCGACCATTTGTGGCAAATCCTGATCTGCCAGAGAGAATTCAAATCGGTGCACCGCTAGCACAGCACGATCCAAACACCTTGTTTGGCGGCGGTGAAAAAGGACTTACTGACTACCCAACGTTCAGTCAAGAAAAATAGCAAAAAGCCCCTATTGCCACTGCTCTTTCGAGTCACAGCAATAGGGGCTTTTTTCAAATATAGTGCTTATAAACGATTCAGTACGTTCACTAGTAGATCGAGCCTTGGCTTGATGGTATCAATCAGAAGATACTCTTTATCCGAGTGAAGACCAGCGCCAGACGGCCCAAATCCATCCAGAGTTGGCGTGCCTACATTAGCGGTAAAGTTGCCATCTGATCCGCCACCCGCGTTCTCCCAGCCATAAACAAGATTCAGTTTATCTGCCTCAGCACTCACCATCTCAATCATCTGTTCTGTCGACGCTGTTGGGATCATAGCGGGCTTAAAGGCCAATCGCTTGACCTCCACTCGCGCGCCTTCCTCAAACGGTGTTAATGCCATCTGCTGCAGTTTTTGATGGATAGCTTCTGCTTCTTCATTATTCCAGAAGCGTAAATCGACAATCGCCTTGGCGTAATCGGGAACCACATTAACAGCTACTCCCCCTTCAACCGTACCCACGTTCATTGTGGTGCCCGTCTCTAGGTTCACCATATCCTTAATAGCCAATGACCAATGGCTTAGCTCGTAAATAGCCGATACGCCATCTTGCAGCGCCGAGCCTGCGTGGGATGCTACCCCGTGAAAGGTCAGCTCGTATTTTGCATTACCTTTACGAGAACGGATTAGGTTGCCGTTTGCTCGCGAGGCCTCACACACTAGCACTTTATTACTCTTACGGGCAAAAGACTCCACCCACTCTCGAGAATATCGCGAGCCAATCTCTTCATCGCTGTTCAGCGCAACAAGAATAGACAGCTTATCTCTTTGCTCAGAAGACAGCATTTGCAGTGCATACCATGCGCTTAAGATCCCGGACTTCATATCCGTCACACCAGGGCCATAGATCTTCTCACTATCAAAAGTAAGAGGACGCGCTGCTATTGTGCCGTCGGGAAATACCGTATCCATATGTCCGCAAAGCATCACATCGTAACGCTCGGCATTGGGCTTATTAGTGATTTCTAGACAAGGGCCTGCATCGCTATGAACGCTATGTCTGGTAACGTTAAACCCTATTTGCTCAAACATAGGAGTCAGCACATCCGCTACGTTAGCGATGCCCTGCGTGTTCGCACTGCCACAATCTATATTAACCAGTTTGGAAAGTTGCTCAATATAGGTATTTACGTCAAAAGAAACTGTCATGATACACCTCGAGAGAGCTCTCTAATTGAGATTAGAGAGCTTATTTGAATTGATTACGCTGTCAGATTAAGCCGCCATAGGTACAAGGAAAATGGTACCAAGAATAACAGTGGCAAGACCACACATAACGGGAACAAAGGTACGCTTTACCACCTCAAATGGGCTGATATTACCCATACCTGAAGTTGCAACAATAACACCAGAAACAGGCGAGATTGTACGGCCCAAGTTAGAAGCCTGTAGCATCGGGATAATAAGGAACGCTGGATTAATACCCATCTTACCCGCTAGCGCTGGAGCCAGTTCAACAAACGCATAGAATGGCGCATTACCAGAACCCGTAGCGATGGCTGCGGCAACTGTGAGTCCAGTCAGCAATAGCATTAGAGCAATCGCGCCTGCACCTGCGTTATCCGCTAGGTGAATCAGGTTATCGATAGCGCCAATAGACATTAGGCCTTGAGCAAATACACCCGCCGCCACCAACAGCATTACCACACCTTTAAATGCATCCGCCATACCCGCATAGCAAGACTCAAGGTCTTCAAGGGTTTGCTTACCATCAAAGCGTTTCACCACGTAATCTACTACTGCGCCGATAAAGATAGATAACACAACTATGGTGTAGATATCTAGGGATAAGCCTGGAATCGTGCGGCCGTTGAACAAGAACACACCTAGGATAGGCAAGAACGGCAAAATGGCATAGAACGCAGGGGCATTCACTTCCATCTCTGAAAGGTCTAGCTTCTCCATTGGCGTATTTTGCTTTTTATCTAGATACTTGTTCCAGAAGTAAGCTGCAACCGCCATAACCGCAATAGCACTAATAGAAACCGGCAGTACTGTTTGGAAAGCAAAGATATCTAATGCCATGCCCGATTTTTCAGCGGCAATAACCACGTCACCAGAGGTAGGAGATAAGATGATTGCTGCAGGCGATGCACATACAGCAACAGCCGCTGGGCGTGAAATTCCCATCGCTGTCATCATTGGGAATAGTGTTGCCATCAATAGCACGCCAAGCCCTGTTGCAGAACTTACCGCCAAAGACATCAAACACGCCACGATATAAGCGGCTACCAATAAAATGTAAGGCGATTTGATGAACGAAAGAGGTTTAGAAAACTGCTTTACCACCACATTGTTTGCGCCAATGTGTGTCATGTAAGAGGCGAAACCACACAGCAACATGATCTGCAGGCCTAGACCACCACCACGGTACTGAAGCATATACTTCACAAACTCAAGTGCATCGGTAAATGTATTACCTGTCGACGCCACTTTAGCAGGCAATACGGTGTGGCCTAGCAGACCAGTAATAATAAGGAGTGTAAGGCCAGCAGTCAGCAGCACACCTGCCGCTCGGTAACCTTTAATAATGAAATAGCCGACGATTACTGTGGCGACTAATCCAATGAGAAGTTCTAACATGTCGATAAACCTTGCCAATATTCAAATTATCGACGCAACTTATCAGAGCCATTACATTCAAAAGGCGACCCAAGTCAATCTTTGACATACTTTCATGGATTAAATTTACAATTAGTTACAATCGTGAGTTGTATCTATTTTTTGTATCTTTAAGAGGAAAACAATTCAACGCGCTGATTACAAGTTAAAAACAATTAACCCCCACTTCTACATCATATCCATTGCAAAAGGGAAACCTAATCACGGCTTCCCCGAATACTATTAGAGCAACTTACAACTGAGAGAGTATTTTGTCGCTGCCACTTTCTATAAGATCAAGCACGTGCTCAAATCCTTGTTCACCACCATAATAAGGATCAGGAATTTCATCGGTCTCTAGATCTGCACCTTTAAGAAACAAAGCCAATTTGTACTGATACTCGCTAGGACAGATACCTTGAAGGTCTGCGAGGTTTTGTTTATCAGCCGCCAATATCCGATCAAAATAATAGAAATCTTCTTGTGTCACTCCTCGAGCTCGCTTTCTACCAAATGAATAGCCTCTGCTCCGCGCTGCCGCCTCTGCACGGCTGTCCGGTTTTTCTCCATGGTGATAATCAATGGTGCCTGCCGATTCTACCTCAATCAATAAGCCATTATTTTCGGCTCTCGTTCGCAGCACTGCCTCTGCAGTTGGACTGCGGCAAATGTTTCCCATACACACAACCAAAATCTTCATTGCGATCAATCCTTCTTTTATCAGTAGAACTATGTTTATCATAGCCTTAACTCGGGATCAGCAAGCCTCAATATCGAGTATTTTTAACGATTGGCAGAATGCTCTATTAACACCATCATTCTGTGTCGCAGTTATTACGGCAATATGTCAGCAATGTAACGGGAAGGACAATGACTCAACAACAGGATCGCCATCAGCAACGTCAGCAAAAGCTAAAAGAAAAAGTCGATGAGAAGATAGCTGCGGCTACGGAAGAAAAAGGGCTATTGTTGGTCATAACCGGTAACGGCAAAGGAAAGTCTACATCAGGCTTTGGCACTGTGGCTCGCGCTGTAGGACACGGTTTTAGCTGTGGCGTGGCGCAGTTTATCAAGGGTACTTGGGATAACGGAGAGCGAAACCTTTTAGAGCAACATGGAGTGACATTTCATGTTATGGCAACGGGCTTTACTTGGGAGACACAAAACAAAGAGGCAGACACTGAAGCGGCACAACTGGTATGGCAAGAGTGCAAGAAGATGCTACAAGACCCAAGTCTCGACGTGGTTCTGCTTGATGAGATTACCTATATGGTCAGCTTTGATTATATAGATTTGGACGAAGTGATTAACGCCATAGAACAGCGCCCGACCCAGCAATCTGTGGTCATCACAGGTCGTGGAGCGCATCGCTCTTTGATTGAATTGGCTGATACGGTTTCTGAGGTGCGTAATGTTAAGCATGCCTTTGATTCTGGCATCATGGCTCGCAAAGGTATTGATTGGTAGGTAAGAGTATGCGCTTTTGCTTTCTGTTCCCTTAGGTAAGAGACCACTCTACTGCGGAAGAAGCGTGAATCAGCGTGGTATCAAACAAAGGAACATTGGTGTGTTCCTTGTTAACCAGCATTCCAATCTCTGTGCAGCCCAGAATCACGCCTTGAGCTCCTCGAGATTTTAGGTCTGCAATAATATCAAGGTAGATCTGGCGAGATTCAGGCAAGATCTTACCTTGGCACAATTCATTATAGATTATCGTATGGATCTGTTTGCGCTGCTCTTCATTGGGCACTAATACAGAAATAGCTTGTTCGGTCAGTCTCTGCTTATAAAAGTCTTGCTCCATCGTAAAGGCAGTGCCGAGCAACGCGACCTTGTTGATATTTTCTTGCTTGAGTGTTCGCGCGGTCGCATCCGCAATATGCAAAAGAGGAATAGAGATAACCTGCTCAATATCCTCTGCCACCTTATGCATGGTATTCGTGCAAATGACAATGGCTTCTGCGCCTGCGGTTTGCAATGAAAGTGCAGCTCTAGACAAAATCTTAGCCGCTTGATTCCACTCTCCCTCTCGCTGAAGCTCTTCTATCTCGGCGAAGTTGACGCTATAGAGCACTAGCTTCGCCGAATTTAGACCACCTAGGCGCTGCTTTACTTGAGTATTTAACAGCTGGTAATAAGTCTGAGTGGATTCCCAACTCATTCCCCCGATTAAACCTAAGGTCTTCATTGTGTCGCCTTTATTAAAACAATTTTTTTAACAAGGAATCAGTGATTTTCTTGGTGTCTTCATCACTGGCCTTATCACCTAGCAGTTTTTTAAGTCCGCGTTCTGTTTCTTTCTTCGCTTTTTCTTCAAGTTTTTTCTTGTTACGTTCCAGCTCTTGTTGCTGAAGTGCCGCCAAGTCCAAGCTCACTTTAGGGTTCGCCCAACTTCCTTGAATACGCAATGGGATAGTCAAATCGCTCAGATCGTCAATATCTTTACCGCCCTGCCCTTCAAGAGAACCTACTACCGAGGTCTTCGCTAAGATATCCATCGTCTCTTTTAGGTAGTTCGCATCACCACTCGCTTTGATGCGCAATAAAGGTGACTGTACCGACACACCAGACAGTGTTGCGACCCCTTTATTTAATTTAACCACCGCATTCATGGCGCTAAAGTCTGTTTTCTTGGCCTCAGTTTCCTTTGGCACTTCTTCACCCTTGAACTTGGCATAGTTAGTGCGAATAATTTGTGCCACATTGATGCCATTAATCGCACCATCTGCAAATTTGACCTGTATGGTGCCGGCTAAGTGCTTTTTCAGTTCGTCCGGAATAAGGCTTTTACCCTTCAGGTCTATATCAATATTACCAGTACCTTCAAGGGTGTTATTATCCGCTACATCCACCAGCAAAGGGCCTACCTTTACGTTCTGAACCGCGGCATCAATGTCGTAACTCGCAACAGGCTGCTTTGCATTAACTACGGCTTTGGCATTGATACTGCCTTTGTAGAGCCTTGCTTTTAAAGAGCGCAGGTTAAACACGCCATCTTTAATGGCAATGTCAGCAAAAGCATTTTGCATCTTAGCGTTACTGGCCTGCATCTTATCAATGGTGATACTGCCTGCAACATCGACTGTCTTCAGTACAGATAAATCTGGTTCTTGTGCTGCCTGTGATGTTTTACTTGATGATACCGACGCTTCTTTTTCTGCTACCTCAGGCTGTGTCGAATCTGCACCTGTCCATTCATCAACATTGATGTTCGGACTATGTAGCTTAAAGCGAACCTTAGGGATATCCGCTAAAACAACGCTAGTAGTGCCATCAAATTGCAGGTCGTTGGCAGCCAACTTGTTTAGAATTAGCGACAATTTATTCTTGGTCAGATCAAATTCGATGTTCGAGTTGATATCTAGATTGATAGGGTTTTGCGGTAGCGCATCTCCTGCTACTTGACCTTTCACGTCAAAGCCATTGATATTGACCTTAGAAATCGCCTCATCAACCAACAGGCTCCCCATCATTGTCACATTGCTTTCCATACCCGCAGCATTGCCAATTACCGCTAACTGAAAACCACCTGACTCTCCAAACCTAAATGATGACATAGCCAGCCTAACGGTCTCGATATCCAGGTCTTTACCCTTTAGAGGAGTTTCTAAAGCAAGATCCTCAATACCAAAGGTAGCGAGGTCTTTTTCCAGCTGAGCTCTTACTGTGCTGGTAAGATCAAATTCATTACCTGCGGCATTACCTTTGGCTAGCAAGGATATATTTGCCCATGCACCCAATTTGAACTCATCAACCTTTAACTCAAAGCTTGTAAGATCAAAGTCAGGTTGTGAAAAGCTTCCGCCGACTTCGATGTCTTTAACTTGGTAGTCGGTAAACTCTGCATTGGTTATTGCGTTCGCTTTACCGGATATAGAAAATTTTTGTTGGTTGTTCACCCCTGAGAAGCTAAAGCTTACTGGTGTCCATTGATCAAATTCAAAGTTAGCCACCTGCAGATTGACGTTCTCAAGCTTGGTGTACAACTTAGCTTGGTCGTCTTTGATCTCAAGAAAGGCATTTTCAATGTTTGCCCCTTCAAGTGAGATAGTCCATGGTTCTGCTGGCGCATCGGTACTTGCGGTCTCAGTGCTCGTCTCAGTAGTGGACTCAGTAGTTACTGATTCGTCGGCGGCTTGTTGAGATCCAGTCAGGGCATCGAGGTTACTGCTGCCATCAGCGTGAGTTTCCATATAGAACTCAGCGCCAATCAAGGTGACATTTCCTACTCTTAGCTCTTTATCGAGTAATGGAAGAACGGAAATATCCAAGCCGACTTGGTCAACTTTCAGCATGTTAGGCGCACTGAACCCTTCTGGGTTACTCAGCGTAGTTTTACCAAGAGAAAATCCAATAGAGGGAAAGAACTGCCAACCAATATCCCCTTCAATGGTTAGATCAAGGTTAGTCTGCTTCTTGGCTTGTTCCACCAGCATGGGTTTAAATTGATTGGGGTCGACAAATACTAGCAAGGCGACGACGGCTAATACGACCAACACGATTGGTGTGATGATAAATAGTGACAGCTTTTTCATCTTTTCTTCCCTGTAACCTGATTTTTCTATGCGCTCGCTGGGTTTGGCAAACGTTAGATACAAAAAATGGCACATCCGTGCCATTTAATTCTTAACCAAAACTTGCCACTTGTATGTAACGTCAGCCTAAAAAAATAAGCGCTTATTCTTTAGGTTTGATGAAACCGTGTGTGCCAAGTCTATTAAAGCGACAACTATTCAGTAAATTACTAAGATTTCAATAATTTAGCAATATGCGCTTTTAATACATCAATCGCAATACGGTTTTTACCACCACGCGGAACAATGATGTCGGCGTATTGCTTTGACGGCTCAATAAACTGCATGAACATTGGACGCACTGTTTTTTGGTATTGGTTCAGTACTGACTCCATGGTGCGGCCACGCTCTTCAACGTCGCGCTTCACACGGCGCAGTAAACAAATATCCAAAGGAGTATCCATAAATACGCTTGCATGCATTATCTTGCGAAGACGAGGGTCTGTTAGTAGCAAGATACCTTCAAGGATAATGACTTTTTTAGGTGTCATGGTTTTCGTGTTGCTAGTGCGAGTATGTTCTGTATAGCTGTACTCTGGCACTTCAACCGCATGGCCATCTGCCAATTGCTGAAGATGCTCACACAATAGATCGTGATCCAATGCCTTTGGATGGTCGTAGTTGGTCTTTACGCGCTCTTCCATGCTCAAATGACTTTGGTCATTGTAGTATCTGTCTTCCGTGATAACACCGATTTGATCTGGGCCTACCTTTGCACGCAGCTCGTTATAGATAGTACTTGCAATAAGGCTCTTACCGGATGCCGATGCACCCGCGATGCCGACGATGACACATTGATTATTTTCAGACATTTACTGATCCTAACGAAAAACAGAATTTAAACCGTGTAATTATAGGGATTGATAAACTTTGATACCAGAAATAAGCTCATAATCCCTAAAGGTTGGGCATAATTTAGCCAGCCATTAGCAAATGCGGTACACAATGCGCACAATTATTTTACTTCAACAAAACTGATGCGTTCAGGCTGCGGTTTTCCATGCCAAAATAAGCGACTCACCACTTGCTCTGCCAGTTGTAAATACCCTTGTGCTTGCTCTGCTGATTCTGGGTTTACCACAGAAGGCACACCCATATCGATGTCACGGCGAACGTTCAGGTGTAATGGCAATTGACCCAATACTGATATTCCCTTTTCTGCGGCTAATTTCACCGCGCCACCACTGCCAAAGATGTCTTCATGTGAACCACAATTGCTGCACACGTGATAACTCATGTTCTCAATAAGCCCTAATACCCCAACCTCGGCTTTCTCAAACATGGCGATACCTTTTATTGCATCTGCCAGCGCCAAGTCTTGCGGTGTAGTTACTACTAACGCACTGGTTAATGGGATCTCTTGAGAAAGGGTCAGTTGTAGATCGCCCGTACCCGGTGGCATATCGATAATTAGATAATCTAATTCTGGCCATTGCGTTTCTTTAAGCAATTGCATCAATGCTTTAGAAGCCATAGGGCCACGCCAAACGGCTGCATCATCACTAGAGATCAAGTAGCCAATGGATTGGGTGAAAACACCGTGCGCCTCCAGCGGTTTCATCCACTTATTGTCGATGATTTCTAAGTTTTTACCCTTAGTACCGAACATTAATGGAATAGAAGGACCGTACACATCCGCGTCCAGCACGCCTACCTTAGCGCCTTGCTTGGCGATAGCCAGAGCCAAATTGGCGGTAGTAGTGGATTTGCCCACTCCGCCCTTTGCCGATGTCACGGCAATGATATTTTTAATGCTGGTTAGGCTGCTGACAACCTTACTCTCTAGCGGGCGTACTCGGGCTGAAACATAAAATGTGTACTCATCCCACTCAGTTGGAGCATCGTGCTGTGATATCCAATCACCTACCGCTTGAGTTAAAGACTCCACCAAAAAGGGGATCTCTACATCAATCGCTTTGTCCTTTTCATCTACGGTAACCACTCCTTGAGTCGCCGCCCACTCACTCACAAGTAACGGATGTTGAAATTGATTCAACCAAGCGTGAAGACCCTGTATTTCTTTATTCATTGATGCGTCCTTTTCTAGTTATGAATACATCTTAGCGCTAATATCGCGCTGAATTAACAGGATTCTTTCACCTATAACAAATTATCGACATATGCGCGGTTATTTTCAGCAATTACCCAGGTTTCCTTACGTGTTACTAGGTAAACACAATGCAATTTATCCGTGAGATCCTTTTCGTTATTGCTAGCTTACGGTAGTATAAGCGCCTACAAATTTAACCTATCTGCGAAAAGTTAAGTATGACTACTGAATTAAGAAAAATGCTCGTCACTTGTGCGCTACCGTATGCCAATGGTTCAATCCATTTAGGTCATATGCTTGAGCACATCCAAGCTGATATCTGGGTGCGTTACCAACGCCTACGTGGTAACACGGTAAACTTTGTGTGTGCCGATGATGCGCACGGTACCCCAATCATGCTTAAAGCCCAGCAGATGGGAATTTCGCCAGAAGACATGATCGCAGCGGTAAGCGAAGAACATCAAAAAGACTTCGCAGGTTTTGACATCAGCTTTGATAACTATCACAGCACTCACAGTGAAGAGAACCGTGAGCTGGCGTCTAACATCTATCTTGAGCTTAAGAAGAATGGCTTTATCTCTAGCCGTACTATCTCTCAGCTGTTTGACCCAGAAAAAGAAATGTTCCTACCAGATCGCTTCGTTAAGGGTACTTGCCCTAAATGTAAGTCTGAAGATCAATACGGCGATAACTGTGATAACTGTGGTGAGACCTATAGCCCAACTGAGCTTATTAATCCTAAGTCTGCAGTATCTGGTGCGACTCCAGTAATGAAAGACTCAGAGCACTTCTTCTTCGACCTTCCACAGTTTGAAAGCATGCTAAAAGAGTGGACTCGCTCTGGTTCTTTGCAAACTGAAACCGCGAACAAGATGCAAGAGTGGTTTGAATCAGGCCTGCAACAATGGGATATTTCTCGCGATGCACCTTACTTTGGTTTTGAAATCCCAGGCGAGAAGAACAAATTTTTCTACGTATGGCTAGACGCACCTGTGGGTTACATGGCGTCTTTCAAAAACCTTTGTAACAAGCGTGATGACCTAGATTTCGAAGAATACTGGAAGAAAGACAGCACCACTGAGCTGTATCACTTCATCGGTAAAGACATCGTTTACTTCCACAGCCTATTCTGGCCAGCAATGCTAGATGGCGCAGGTTTCCGTAAGCCAAACAATGTATTTGTGCACGGCTACGTAACGGTAAACGGTGCTAAAATGTCTAAATCTAAAGGCACCTTCATTAAAGCAAGCACCTACCTAGATCACCTAGATCCAGAGTGCCTGCGCTACTACTACGCGGCTAAGCTAAACAGCCGTATTGATGACCTAGACCTTAACCTTGAAGACTTTACTCAGCGTGTAAACTCTGATGTTGTCAACAAGATCGTTAACCTAGCGTCTCGTAATGCTGGTTTCATCACCAAGCGCTTTGAAGGCAAGCTGTCTCAAGACTTTGCTGAGCCAGCCCTATACAAAGAGTTTGCTGACGCCGCTGATCGTATTGCAGAGCTGTACGAAACTCGTGAATTTAGCCGAGCTATTCGCGAAATCACTGCGCTGGCAGATAAAGCGAACCAATACGTTGATGAAAAGGCACCTTGGGTTGTTGCTAAGCAAGAAGGCCAAGATAAAGAGCTTCAAGACATCTGTTCTGTGGGCATTAACCTGTTCCGCGTACTAATGGCTTACTTGAAACCTGTTATGCCAGAGCTTGCAGCGCGCACTGAAGGCTTCTTGAATCAAGAGTTGACTTGGGAAGGTGTCGCAACGCCTCTAACTGATCACGAGATCAGCAAGTTCAAAGCGCTATTTAACCGTGTTGATCCTAAGAAGGTAGAAGCAATGGTTGAAGCATCGAAAGAAGATGCGGCAGCTGAAGCAGCAGCCAAAGAACAAGCAGAGCACGCTAAAAACGAAACTGAGCTGACTAAAGAGCCAATCGCTGATGAAATCGAATTCGATGATTTTGCCAAGGTTGACCTGCGCATCGCTAAGATTGTTGAGTGTGAATCTGTGCCTAAAGCGAACAAGCTACTAAGACTGGTACTGGATCTTGGTGGTGAAACTCGTCAAGTATTTGCTGGTATCAAATCAGCGTATCAGCCAGAAGACCTAATTGGTAAGCACACCGTAATGGTAGCAAACCTTAAACCTCGTAAAATGAAGTTTGGTATGTCTGAGGGTATGGTGTTGGCAGCAGGCCCTGGTGGTAAAGATCTTTGGATCTTAGAACCTCACGAAGGTGCTCAGCCAGGCATGCGCGTAATGTAAGCACCGAACTGTCACAAAGTTGTTCAATACTAAAATACCGGTCTAAATGGCCGGTATTTTTTTGCGCCAAACCAGTGCAAACCCGCCCTTTGGTAACGCAACTTAGCTAACACTTCATATGCAACTAGCTGTTTTAATTGGCTAAAGTGCACAGAATCACGCTGGCATAGATACTGCACTACCCTTATTTGGCTCGTAGCTTTTAGGGAGTAAGTTATGTTCATGATTATTGCAGCCAGTCTCAGCGCTATCATCGTGCTCTATTTATTGATGCGACACGGCAGGCAATCCAAACTCAATGACAATCGCTATCGGTTGGTGTGCGAACTGCGCAGCGTCGCAGAACATTTACGCGAACACAGGCACCTTGCCCACACTCATCTTAGCTTCGAACCTATACCAGACAACCATACTGTTGAGATTGAGAAAAACATCAGCAACTCACTGCTCTTCCTCGTTGAAAAAAGCTTCGTTAATGACCGTCCAATGTTTCGTCTTTTGATGAAACAGATACAAACCTTGTTATTTGAATGGCGGGATATGACAGCCTCTAAGAGCCAAATGAGTCACGGTAAAGCCATTCGCGCTACCTTGTACCTCATTGATGAAATCGTGCTAACTTGGTTGGTAGAATCGGATCAGCTGGAATTGAGTGAGCAATATTCACGGCAGTGGAGCCACGTCATTGATTCTTTGGAGGCATTAACCCAGTTTAGAATGCTGGTGAGTGATTCTAGAAATGAGCTGCAGTGTGAGCGTCTGAATCTGAAGGCACAGGTACTGCTGCGTAAAATAAATCGATTGAGCTTACTGTCACCCTTAGGCGTGCATGCACCGAGTACCAGTCATGCGGCAAGACAATTGACTGAAATCATCTCTGCCCATGGTCATATAGAAGAGTTGGATGAACGAGAGCTTTATCAGCTAACAAGTACGTTATCACTGGCCATATTTAAAGTGTATGACCAGATTTTAATTGAGCTGAGCGAGCAGCTCAACCAGCCTTTGCCAGCGAAAGAGGTTAAGGCCTAACCCTCAACCACTTTCATCAAAAGTACACCATCATACAGGGCTTGCTTTATCAACGCTGCACCAGGCATGGTGGCATTCTTGATAAAGCGACTTGGTACAATTTCTAAGTCTTGACGATAGATAGGCAGGCTTTGCTCCTGCACACAGCGTTCAATCTCAGGCAAGATGATGCCTTTGGCTACATTGATGTCGCCACCAATAAGAACCTTCTCTGGATTAAACATATTAACCACCAAAGAAACCGCCATACCCAGACGCTTTGCTAGCTGCTTAATAATTTTCAGAGCAACCTCATCGCCATTATTGGCAGCCATACAGATATTGATGACCGATAGGGTTTCTAGCTCTAAACTGGTTTCGTCTCCTGCGGCAATGGCTTCTGTTGCTTGACGCAACAATGCGTGAGAACTGGCTACCGTTTCCAAGCAGCCTCTGTTACCACAGTGGCAAGGGTAACCATTCGGATCAACTTGGATATGACCTAGCTCACCTACGTTCCCCAAACGCCCCTGAAGGACTTTGTCCTCAAGGATAATACCTGCGCCAATACCATTATGAATAGAGATCAACACAGAGTTTTTATTTTGCTGAGAGTTACCAAATAGCTTTTCAGCTAGTGCCCACGCTCGCGTATCGTTGGCAATGAATACAGGCAAACCAGTTGCTTTATACAACGCAGGGCCAAGTTCTAGGTACTTCACATCAAAGTGAGGCATCTGCAATACCAAGCCGCTTTCAGAATGAACAAGACCCGGTAGCGTAATCGCAATACTGGTCATGCGCTCTAGTACTGATCCCTTGTCTTCGAAGAACTGGGTAATCTCAGACAATAGGCGCTCTAGCATCTCATCTTGATGACGCTCTTCAATATCAATGTACTTTTCAGTGATCACCTCGCCGCCCAATTCATGCAGTGCGATGGTCAAGTAACCTCGGCCTAGACGCAGCGATAAGAACTGCCAACCTTCATTATTGGTCTGCAACCCAACAGCAGGGCGACCACGACTTGTGGCTTCTTGCACAACCGTCTCATGGATAAGATGAGCATCGATGAGCTCGCGGGTGATCTTAGTAATACTCGCTGGTGCAAGAGCGCTCAGCTTAGATAGGTCGATTCGGGAGATGGGACCAAATTGATCAATTAGTTGATACACCTTGCCGGCGTTAATCTGTTTAATATGGTCAATATGGCTTGGTTGAGCCGTGTACATAGAATTTCTCCCCAATCGTGAGGTTCTATTTTTTTACAGCTCGAAGTAAATGTGAAGCACTGTTATCTAAAGGCGTGAGCATGCTCACCGATTGAACGCTAATTAACGTGTGCGCCTTTCTTTATCTTTCTTTTTCGAGTGCTCTGATATTCATCAATGAAGCGATATCCCGAGTTTAATCCCTGTTGATAGTCAAAGAGTAGATCCTCGGTGCTACTCATCAGCGAAGAGCTGCGCAGAGGTTCTTCTGGAATGATCTGCATTACGTAGCAATCTTCGGGTGGGTTAGAGATAAATTCTTGAGTCAACGCATAGGTTTGATAGTGCACCATTAGCATATCTGCTAACCCTGCATCGAGTCGATTGCCGAGCAAATGAGACAATCGATAGACGTTGTCCGCCCCAAACAACCATCGACCGCCATTGAGTAGCTCTAAACGCGACATGGGTTTTCCAGAGTCGCTTTGACCCACTCGCTCATCGATAAAGTCTTCAATACTCTTTTTACCCTGATCGAGTTTTTCACTCCAAAAGTTTTGAATATTGTCTATGGGACTGCGATACCAGACCTCATTATCATGTTTTTCTGGAGGATCTATTCCTTCTTGAACAGTTAGCAAGGGATGTTCTGGTAACTCTGTTCGAATGACGATGATACTGCGAGCCCCTTGCCTCCAAGCTTCTTGAATAGGCACTGAAGCTGACACGCCGCCATCGACAAACTCCTTGCCCGCAACAGATATGGGCCTAGAAACGAGGTTAGGTATCGCACAAGTTGCCCTTATTACATCCAACCAATCAGTCGCAAGCATAGGAAGATAGTCATCATGGAAGTTGTCTGCTCGAGTCACTGCTGCATATGCCTCTCTTCCAAGAAGCATCTTTTTTCCCATATCAATATCGAGTTTATAAGGAGGAGAACAAATCTTACCTAGCGCCCAGTCGAGCCCAATATAATGTTTTTGCCTGATAAAACTGAACAGGTTGAAAAAACGATCATCGGTGGTGAGATCTAGGAGAAATGATTTCCCAATTTCGGGTTGCCGACAAAGGTATGCACAGAGGTTAAGTGCTCCAGCAGAGGTGCCATAGAAGGTGTTAAATGGGTCAAAATTGGAATACAAGAAGGCATCTAAAACACCGGCGGTGAAGATACTACGTTGCCCCCCACCTTGTGCAACTAGCGCATTTTTGCCATTAATATACTCAGCAAACATCTCTTGCTTGTATAAGGCATTGTTACCCCAGACTAACCCACTGTTTTCCATTCATCCACCATAGGAAACTAGCTTAATACAGCAACTAATCCATAAGCGATAAGTATTGCAAAGATTGAGGTTACTATTGTTATGGTAAATTTTAGATCGGTACTCATTCTCTCACCTTATAGATATTCGATAATCCCTAAAGATAATAATACCTAGGGTTAACATAAGTATTAGCATTCCTGAGTTTACCTCTCAAGACTTAGCGAAAAGCCGTGCAGAATTATGCAGTTACTGTCACAATTAACTATACATTACTTAGGTGCTACGCAAGCGTGAGCACGGATCGTTAAAGCTAAGTAAACATGCTCTAGATTGACAAGGATGACAATACTATGAACAGAAAGACCCTCACCCTATTGGTGCTAGCCTGCAGTTACCCTGCCGTCTCTCAAGCAGAGATCTATATTACTCCAATGGTTGGCTACAGCATGGGTGGTTCGTTTGATACGGAAGAGAACGGCAGTTTTGATATCAAAGAAGCCGTCAACTACAACATTGCGATTGAAACTAATGTAGATGCAGGGCGCTTAGGTTTACTCTATTCTCAACAAGACTCTTCTATTGAAGACGTTAATCTTGATACCACACTGCGCTACTTGCACTTTCAAAGTGCCATCTTTTATCCATCAGGAGAGAAGTGGAATTCCTACATAGGTCTGAGTTTAGGTGGAACACAAATAGATGTTCAGGGCGCAAGCAATGAATACAAGTTCTCTGCAGGTATCTATGGTGGTGTCGAATACAAATTCACTGACAGTTTTGCTCTGCAAGGACAGGTTCGCTATTTAGGAACCTTGGTTGATGGCGATTCCATTACGGTATGTAACTCTTCTAGCGATGGTACAAGCTGTAAGTATGCGTTCTCTGGTGACTGGATGAGTCAAGTTCAAGCCAACCTAGGCTTTAGATTTAGCTTCTAAACCGACACATAATCACAACAATATATTAACGAGCGAAAGGTTCTTGGTTTTTCGCTCTTAAATTAACATTTAGTCATATCCTCTAGCTAAAACCATTTATCTAACTGATGACAACAGTCATTAAGTCATTTGCAGTACGATCCATTAATCTTCCCTCTATCACCAGTAATTTTGCAACCATTCCTCCCATATATGAGCCTTATTTTATCTTGCCAGACAGAATATCTCACGGTAACCTGCCGTTATGACCCAGAATATTCTACTAGTTTTAAAGTCTGGGTAGTAAATTTATAAACATAAACCACTACTTATTAAGCGTTAAAACAGAATTAATAACTACCTAATCGCACTGATGCGAGGTGATTATTTTATACACTCTGGTTATTTAAGCAAAAGAGACTCTTAACTCTCATTTAATATTTGCAACTCTTCATAAGTAATTACAAGGAGTAATTATGAAACGAGAACAATGGGGTTCCCGTACCGGATTTATCTTAGCCGCAGTAGGCTCAGCAATCGGTCTAGGTAATATATGGCGCTTTCCGTATATGGCCTATGAAAACGGCGGTGGCGCATTCTTTATCCCTTACCTTTTCGCCATGTTAACGGCCGGTATTCCATTTATGATTATGGAGTTCAAGCTGGGTCAAAAGTATCGTGGTTCTGCACCTGCAGCGCTTCGCTCTGTCAATCCAAAGTTTGAATGGTTGGGTTGGTTCCAAGTTGGTATTGCAGCATGTATCGCTGTTTACTACGTTGCTGTTATCGGTTGGTCGATCTCATACCTTGGCATGTCTTTCAATCAGGGCTGGGGAACAGACACTAACGCCTTCTTCTTTAGCGAATACCTGAACCTAGGTGATAACTCGCCGTCTAACCTTGGCTCTATCCAATGGAAGATTGCGGGTACCATGCTTCTGGCTTGGGCTATCACTTATTCAGCCATTGCAGGTGGTGTTAAGTCAGGTATCGAACGCGCAGCTAAAATCATGATGCCAGTATTGTTCATCATGGTGTTAGTGCTAATCGGTCGCACTATCTTCCTACCAGGTGCACTAAACGGTATTAACTACCTGTTTGAACCAGACTTCAGCAAGATCATGGATCTTAAGGTGTGGGCGGCGGCTTATGGTCAGATCTTCTTCACCCTAAGTATCGGCTTTGCAATCATGCTTGCTTACTCAAGCTACCTGCCAGAGAAATCAGACATCAATAACAACGCCTTTATGACGGTATTGATTAACTGTGGCTTCTCTATCCTTGCGGGTATCATGATCTTCTCTGTATTGGGCTTCATGGCACATGAACAAGGTAAAGAGCTCACAGACGTTGTGTCTGCCGGTGTGGGGCTTGCCTTCGTTACTCTACCTGCGGCAATTAATGAATTGCCAGCGCCTTACATCCTAGGTCCACTATTGTTCCTAGCGCTGACTATTGCTGGCTTAAGCTCGCACATCTCAATCATTGAAGCGGTAACATCTGCAATCATTGATAAGTTCAAGCTAGAACGTAAAAAAGCGGCGACATTGGTGTGTGGTATTGGCGCTGCGGTCTCTCTAGCATTCGCCACAAACGGTGGTTTGTTACTGCTAGACCTTGTTGACTACTTCACCAACCAGATTGGTATCGTATTGAGCTGCTTCATTGAAGTTCTGTTGATTGTATGGATTGTTAAGACTGCAACTATTCGCAACTATGTAAACTCAGTATCTGATTTCCAAATCGGTGCTTGGTATGACGTTTGTTTGAAGTTTGTAAGCCCAGCAATTCTTGCTCTAACACTATTCAATACATTGAAAGCGACTCTAACCGATGGCTACGGCGGTTACGCACAATCTGACCTGCTACTACTAGGTTGGGGACTGCTTGCCCTTCTCGTTATCATTGGTGTAGCAATTAACGTACTCAGCAAAAAGGAAGCGTAATTATGACTACCAGCGCAATCATTATGATGGTTCTTGGTTTAGGGATTACTTGGGGTGGTGCTGCCATCTGTATCCGTAAGGCAATGAAAAAGCAACAATAATAACGAGTAGCTGACAGTTTAAAGCTATCAGCTATCAGCTATCAGAAATTAAAAAGCCGACATATTATATGTCGGCTTTCTTGTCTCTATTGGTATCAAAACTAAAAGCGGTAAGTCACACCAATTGCGGCACCAAATTTAAGCTTTGATTTGTCTTGAATCTGCCATTCTGGAGCAACCTGTCCAAAAGCATTCCAATTTGGCGCGAAGTTCCAATCCAAGCCTAGTGGTACTCGAAGACCCCAATCGTCATCCCATTCATACCAGCCACCAGCCCCGACATACCAATCAAAAGGAATATCTTGAGAAAAGCTGCCTTTGGAAAAATGGTAATCAAACGCCATTCCATCATTGCCCACAGTTAAGTTAAATCTGTCTTCAAATTTAACTACTGCACTTAGACCCTGATCAAACGCCATACCTACTTTAACATTAGTAGGACCGGCTGCTTTCGCTGCTCCAACATAGGTAGCTACCCCAGTAAGAACTGCCGTGACCAATGCTAACTTCCCAATATTCACTTTATGTATCCTTGATTATGTATAACTTTGCGCATTTTAGTCTTATTTTAGCGCCCTTTGTCAGCGATTTGTGATGAAATCTGTAAAAGTGCGTTTTGTAACACACTTTTATTTCTCGCAACACATTCAGGCCATGTATGCCAAAGATGAATAGACACCTTTGTAATATCTGAGATCAAAAAAAGAAGGCCGAAGCCTCCTTTTTGTATCATGGTTATATGTGGATATTAACCGTTGTTACGAATCCACTCATCCATGTCTGTTTTAAGGTTGTCAGACTTAGTACCGAAGATAGCCTGTACACCACCTGAAACAACAACTACACCAGCTGCGCCAAGTTGCTTAAGCTTATCTTGGTCAACATTATCAGTGTCAGCTACTGCTACACGTAGACGTGTAATACAAGCATCAAGACCTGTGATGTTCGCTTTGCCACCGAATGCAGCTACAAGCTCGCCTGCTAGTTCAGAACCAGTTGCAACTGAAGCTGCTTCTTCTGTTTCGTCTTCACGACCAGGAGTTTTAAGGTCCATAGCAGTGATAACAGCGCGGAATACGAAGTAGTAAATTGCAGCGTAACCAAGACCAACAGCAACCATTAGACCCATCTTCTGAGCATTACCAGAAAGAACGATGAAGTCGATTAGACCGTGTGAGAATGATGTACCGTGTACAAAGCCTAGTACGTTAGCAACAACGTATGCAGAGCCCGCTAGTAGTGCGTGGATTCCGTAAAGTACAGGAGCAACGAATAGGAATGAGAATTCGATTGGCTCAGTAATACCAGTTAGGAAAGAAGTCAACGCAGCAGAAAGCATGATACCCATTACTTTAGCGCGGTTCTCAGGCTTAGCACAGTGTGCAATAGCGATTGCAGCAGCTGGTAGACCGAACATCTTGAACATGTAACCACCCGCAAGTTGACCGAAGCCATTGCCTGCAGCGCGAGATGCTTCATCAGCAACTAGGTAACAAGTTAGAACACCGTTTTGAGCAACGCCGTTTCCGTCAACACAAGAACCTGCCTCGAAGAAGAACGGAACGTTCCAAACGTGGTGTAGGCCGAATGGGATCAGAGAACGCTCAACGATACCGTAGATACCAAACGCTAGCTCTGGGTTTTGCTCAGCAGCCCAGTGAGAGAATGCTCCGATAGCAGAACCAACTGGTGGCCATACGATAGAAAGCAGGATACCAAGGCCAATAGATAGGAAACCAGTGATGATTGGCACAGCACGCTTACCAGCGAAGAAGCCAAGGTACTCTGGAAGTTGGATGCGGAAGAAACGTGCAAATGACCATGCAGCAACACCACCGACTAGGATACCACCTAGAACACCAGTATCGATTTTCTCAACGCCCATAACACCAGCCATAACGCTAAGTGTTGCAGTCATGATGCCGTAACCAACGATAGCAGCAAGACCTGCCACACCGTCGTTATCTGTAAAGCCAAGTGCTACACCAACAGCAAATAGCAGAGCCATTTGACCGAATACTGAGCCACCCGCTTGTTCCATTAGGTTAGATACAACCTCTGGAATGAAACCAAGGTCAGCGGCGCCGACACCTAGTAGAATACCTGCAACTGGAAGTACTGATACTGGTAGCATCAGAGACTTACCAACTTTCTGCAAGTTCGCAAAAAGGTTCTTAAACATGTTTATGCTCCTGAAAGATTATTAGTATTTTGTCGGGTCCCATCGACTTACCCCCGTAGTCCGAATGATGGTTCCCATCGAAGAAATGTAACCTCTACGATTATATTTTTCGTCTCTAAATATATATTGATGCGCCTCAACTTTCCTCACTGACTAAAATCTAAGTGTTCAAAAGCCGTTATGGATCACATTCGATAACGCGAACAATAAACAAACAAACACACTCTAAGCAACTGTATTTAAACAATAAAACCACATTAAAAGTGGCTTTATTTACTAATGTACGCGCTTTCAAGCACTTATTTTTTATACGGAAATTTACTACAACAGCTATGTGAACTCGATTTTAAACACATAAAATAATAAACAACACATATAGTAAAAAGCTCTTATTATTGAGTCACTTTAGACCAAAGAGGTGAAATACGCACAAAAACTAACTTAGCGTCGCAAAAAAAGATCGGCGAAATTTTGCGTGGTTTTTTCCGCAACCTGACCTAATGAAATCCCTTTTAGCTGCGCAATATAACTAGCAACTTCAACTACATAGGCAGGTTGATTCTCTTTTCCTCTATGAGGCACTGGCGCCAAATACGGAGAATCTGTTTCAATAAGCAAGCGTTCTAGAGGTAATTTTTTAACAACCTCTTTTAATTCAATAGCTTGACGAAAAGTCACGATTCCTGACACAGAAATGTAGAACCCTAGTTCCATCGCAGCTTCTGCAAATGCCTGGTCTTCAGTAAAGCAATGAATGACCCCTCCGCACTTTTCTGCACCACCATCACGCAATATTTCGAGTGTCTCTGCTCGTGCCTGTCGCGTATGGATAATCAAAGGCTTGTTTACTTCAACCGCTAGCTCAACTTGTTGTTCAAATCGTTCGATCTGTAAGTTCTTGGTCTCTGGCTTGTAATGAAAATCAAGACCTGTCTCACCAATCGCTACTACCTTTTCATGTCGAGCAAAAGAAGCAAGCTGTTCAAGGTCAAACGCGCTCTCCACATCAAGAGGATGAACTCCTGCAGAAGCATGAACTTGTGGAAAGGGAGTAATGAGCTCCATCATCTTTGGAAAAGCGTCAAGGGTCACGCCAACCGATAACAGTTGTTTGACGTTAGCTTCTTCCGCTTTAGCAATGACGTCGGCTACACCAGTGTGCAAGTCTTGATAATTCAACTTATCAAGATGGCAATGAGAATCTACAAACATATAACACCTATAAAAAAACGCGCTGTGCGCGCGCCTTGTAAACAATAATTTTAACTAGTACGAATAGTCATCTAGTCTTCGTTTCAATGAGCCACTGACTTAATAGTAGTTCTTTATTGAGCCCTGTATGAAGGGTAAGTTGCTCAATGAGCTTGGCGAGTCTTCGTGTCATATCGAACACCCGCTGATAATCTAGAACTGATTTGAGTCGTTTTAGTTGAGGATGGTTTTCTACGGTAGGTAGTGCAACAAAATACCCTTTCTGCAGCTCGATCAATACCAATGACAACAAACTCAGCTTAGCGAGCGTGTCCGCAGAACACTTATCTACGAAGGTTTTCGGTAATGCAAAGTCCTGCTCAATAAAATCCGTCAATGCTGCTAATGTAGTGTCAAACTCAGCGCCTTGCCCTTCATCAATAAATGCTTTTAGCTTTAATGGAGCGCCTAAGCATAACTGATAATACAGCTCAGACACCTCAGAGATCCCATTAGCTGCTAGCCATTGCTGATATTCACTCAACACAGGCGTTTTAACGTGCCAATGCTGACAGCGACTCTTAATCGTAGGCAACAAGCGATGAGGTGCATGGCTTCTTAAAATAAACACACAGCTATCAGGTGGGCTTTCTAGTGTCTTCAATAACGCATTCATCGCCTGCTCTGTCATTGATTCAGCGGGCTCTATAACAATGACTCGTTGGCCGCTCAATTGGGACGACTCTAGAGCATAGCGATTCCCTTCGCGAATCTGATCCACTGAAATGGTTGCTTTACCCTCAGCAGGTGCGATTCGATGTAAATCAGGGTGTGTCCCTGCTTGAAATAATGCACAGCTATGACAAAAGCCGCATGCCTCTACTTCGCTACTGTTGCACAATTGCACCTTGAGCAATGCTTCAACCAGTGATTCTTCACCAAGTCCTTCCGTTGCACTGAACAGCAAAGCTCCAGGCAAAGAGCCATGTTGCATGCTCGCCTGCAAATTCGTCCAAGTTTCAGATAACCACGGATACTGAACACTATTCATGATTAGTGATTTCCTAACCAATGAGTTAGCGCTACTTCGATATCACTGGCCACTTTATCAATCGGCTGCGCAGCATTAATGATTAAAATCGAGCTATCGCTGTTGGCCAATTCAAGGTAGCGCTCTCGTGCTCGCTCAAAAAATGAAATATCCATTTTTTCAATGCGATCCAATTCGCCACGACCGCGCGCACGCTCTAACCCAAGTCGCGGCTCGATGTCCATGTATAGGGTAAGATCGGGTTTAAAATCACCTAAGCTAATCTGCTTCAATGACTGCATTGTTTCTGCGGGAATCTGTCGACCACCACCTTGGTAAGCCTGAGATGAAAGATCGTGGCGATCTCCTACTACCCAGTTACCTGAGTTCAATGCAGGCTTGATGACAGTTTCTACCAACTGTACTCGTGCGCCATACATAAGAAGTAATTCGGTGATGTCTTGGATTTCTTCTGCTTCGTGCTCTTCTTTAACCAAAGCACGCATTTTTTCAGCTAATGGAGTACCACCAGGTTCTCTTGTTGAGACTATATTCTCGATACCTGATGAGGTTAACACCGACATAATACTCGCAATAGCGGTACTTTTTCCGGCGCCCTCTAGGCCCTCAACAACAATAAACTTACCTTGTTCCATTTATTTACGTGCCCTTAGCTTTCTTAGATATTCTTGAACAGCGCGATTATGATCTCTTAAGTTTTTAGAGAAGACATGCCCACCATCACCACTTGCTACAAAGTACAAATACTTGCTGTCATCCGGGTCAACAGCTGCGGCTATTGCCTCTTCACCCACCATAGCAATTGGCGTTGGTGTCAGACCGTACATGGTATAGGTGTTGTATGGTGTTGGCGTTTGTAAATCACGCTTACGAATATTGCCTTTATACTTATCCCCCATACCGTAGATAACGGTCGGGTCTGTTTGCAATCGCATGCCAATATTCAAGCGATTCACAAACACAGACGAAACCAATGGGCGCTCTTCGGGAACCGCCGTCTCTTTTTCAATAATAGAGGCTAGAATTAGGGCTTCATATGGATTCTTCAGTGGCAGCTTGTCTTGGCGTTGCCCCCAATATTGTTCTAGAACACGGTTCAACTGTGTATGAGAACGCCTCATGATATCCAAATCTGACATGCCTACCGTATAGTGGTAAGTCTCTGCCAAAAATAAACCTTCGAGTTTCTCTCTATCAATCTGTAGGGCTTCGGCTATCTCAGCCTCAGTCAACTCTTTGGTCGTGTGTATAAGGTGGGGCGCTTCGTCGAACATCGCGCGCCATTCTTTAAAGGTACTTCCTTCAACAAAGGTGATGCTAAATTGCATCTGCTGCCCATGGACCAAATCTAAAAGGGTTTGTTTAAGGGTAAGATTCGGCTCTATCTGAAAGGTGCCTGCTTTAACCTGAGTTAACTCAGGATGCGCACGACGCAATAAACGTGAAAAGTCACTTGGCTCAATCCAGCCATCTTTTTCAAATCGATTTAACAACGAATTAAATGAGGTTCCCGACTCGATAGTGACTAGAGTGGGCTCATCAATTTTCACTGACTGGTTAACATAGCCGTCGAGTTGGTTCCAAACGTAAAATAAACCAGCTCCAGCCAAAAGAATGCAGATGATACAAAGGGTGATGATTTTTTTAAGCACTATTTATACTCTCCTGAAAGTCGCGTGTAATTATACCGACTGGATAGGATTTATGTGTGATTTTTACGACAGGAGCGATGCCTAATAGAGAATTACACATAAAAACTTCATCTGCGCTCAATAAATGTTCCATATCAAACTCACCGAACAGAACCTTCATACCCAACATCTGGGCATCCTGGATAACCAGTCGACGAATAACACCGGAAACACCGCACTTTTCCATACTTGGGGTGTAGAGCGTCTTACCTTTGACCCAAAATAGATTTGCCATCGTTGTTTCTACTATATGATCATTGAGGTCCAGCACGACTCCGTCTAGGTGGCCTTGCTGTTCTATATCGGCTTTTAACAGCACTTGCTCTAATCGATTGTTGTGTTTATGCCCGGCTAATAAGGGATTAATTCCTAGTTTGTGCTCGGCAACGCCCAGTGCAACGCCTTGCTGCTGCCAATCTTTGTAGTGTGCAGGGTAGCTAAATTCACTGATGGTCACTAAAGGCTCAGTAACGCCAGCAGGACTATACCCTCGGCCACCACTGCCTCGACTAACATGCAGTTTAATGCCCGCTAAGCCTTGCTCTATTGCCGCCTGCTCTACCCAATTTCGCACTTGCTTCCAATCAGGCTGAGAGATTTGTAGCAGTTGTAAACAGGCCTGCATCCTTTCAACATGCAATGGCCAAAAAATTGGCTTTCCATCAAGGGTTTTGATTGTCGTAAAGCCACCGTCTCCGTAATTGAAGCTTCTATCACTCGCCGAAACAGTGCCTTCTTGGACGCCATTTATCCAGTACATGCTCTCTATCCAAAGGTTACCAACAATAAAAAAGGCCAGAGCCAGTTTCTTTGAAACTGATTCTGACCCAAACTATTCTAGCCAACTATTTGTTCTATGGTATCTAGGATTATTAAATCTTTTTGAAGATTAATGAACCGTTTGTACCACCAAAGCCAAATGAGTTACATAGAGCATATTCGATATCAACATCTTGAGCGACGTTTGGCACCAAGTCGATACCTAGCTCTGCAGCACGCTCATCCATATTATCTAGGTTGATTGTTGGCGGAACTTTTTGGTCACGAAGAGCCAATGCAGTGATGATAGCTTCGACAGAACCCGCAGCACCCAATAGGTGGCCAATCATAGATTTAGTAGAAGAAACCTTCACTTGCGCAGAGCCTGCATCACCTAGAGCGCGTTTTACGCCTTTTAGTTCTGCAACATCACCGGCTGGAGTCGATGTGCCGTGTGCATTGATGTAACCAATTTGCTCACCAGTCACACCGGCATCACGCATTGCTGCTTCCATTGCTAGTGCACCGCCAGAACCATCTTCACTTGGAGAGGTCATGTGATACGCATCGCCACTCATACCGAAGCCAACTAGCTCACAGTAGATGTTAGCGCCACGAGCCTTAGCTGATTCGTACTCTTCTAGTACCATCACGCCAGCGCCATCGCCTAACACGAAACCATCGCGCGCTTTGTCCCATGGACGAGAAGCTGCTTGTGGGTTTTCATTATTAGTTGATAGAGCTTTAGCTGCACCAAAGCCTGCAATACCCATTGGAGTAGACGCTTTTTCAGAGCCACCCGCAACCATCGCATCAGCGTCACCGTAAGCAATCATACGTGCCGCATGGCCGATGTTATGCAAACCAGTAGTACAAGCTGTAGAGATAGCAATGTTAGGACCACGAAGGCCACGCATAATAGAAAGGTTACCTGCAACCATGTTTACGATGGTTGATGGAACGAAGAATGGGCTCACACGACGTGCGCCTTTATCGTTCATAACTTGGATACCGTTTTCAATCAGACCTAAACCACCAATACCAGAGCCAATCGCCACGCCTACGCGAGTGCAATTTTCGTCAGTGATTTCTAGGCCAGAATCATCAAGAGCTTGGATACCTGCTGCGATACCGTACTGGATAAATAAATCCATTTTACGGGCATCTTTTTTAGACATGTACTCTTCGCAGTTAAAGTCTTTGATAAGACCTGCAAAGCGTGTTGTAAATTCGGTGGTGTCAAAGTGTTCGATATTTGAAATACCGCTTTGACCAGATAGCAGGGCTTTCCAAGAAGATTCTACGGTGTTGCCGACCGGTGACAACATACCCATGCCAGTGACAACTACACGACGCTTGGACACGATTTTTACTCCGGGTTAGATTAGTTAGATATTGATTTTAAACAATAAGGGAACTGAAATGAATCAGGCGGCCAAGATAGACCGCCTGAGAAGAGAATTACTGAGCGCTAGTTACGTAATCGATAGCAGCTTGAACAGTAGTGATTTTCTCTGCTTCTTCATCAGGAATCTCAGTGTCGAACTCTTCTTCTAGAGCCATTACTAGCTCAACTGTGTCTAGAGAGTCAGCGCCTAGATCGTCAACGAAAGATGCTTCGTTCTTAACTTCAGCTTCGTCAACACCTAGCTGTTCAACGATGATTTTTTTTACACGTTCTTCAAGATTGCTCATTTTTTATTTCCTATACATAAGTCGCTTAATGCGATGTTTTGCGTAGTTTATTCGAAAGTTAAAAAGTTGCAAGGGCATCCTTGCTGGTCAAACCACAATTTTGTGAATTTAACCGATTTTAATGGCATTTTTGACATATATCACGCCAAAAATGCGCAAAATTACACCATGTACATGCCACCATTGACGTGCAATGTTTCACCTGTGATGTAAGCAGCGTCTGGAGAGGCAAGGAATGCCACAGCAGCTGCAATCTCACGAGGATCACCTAAGCGACCCGCTGGCACAGAAGAGAGCGTCGCAGCGCGTTGCTCGTCATTCAATGCTTTTGTCATATCAGTTTCGATAAAGCCCGGTGCTACAGTATTGACCGTTACTCCACGAGAAGCAACCTCACGAGCCATAGACTTTGTAAAACCAATTACGCCCGCTTTCGCTGCCGCGTAGTTTGTCTGTCCAGCGTTGCCCATAGTACCAACTACTGAACCTACATTGATGATTCTACCGCACTTTTTCTTCATCATGCCACGTAGAACGGCTTTAGACAAACGGAAGATTGAGGTCAGGTTAGTGTCCATGATATCTGTCCACTCGTCGTCCTTCATGCGCATTAGCAGGTTGTCACGTGTGATACCCGCATTGTTCACTAGAATATCAAGAGGACCAAACTCTGTGGTGATCTCTTTAAGAACTGACTCAATAGACGCAGGATCAGTCACGTTAAGTGCCATTCCCTTACCTTTGTCACCTAAATACTCGCTAATCGCTGCAGCACCGTTCTCGCTCGTTGCTGTACCGATCACTGTTGCACCACGTGCAACCAATGTTTCAGCGATAGAACGACCGATACCACGGCTAGCACCAGTAACTAGTGCGATCTTTCCTTCAAGGTTCATTATTCGTTATCTCCGTTAAGAATCTTATTTCGCCGCTTCAAGGGATGCAGAGTCATTGACCGCTGCAGCCGTCAGGCTTTTTACAATACGTTTAGTTAGACCGGTTAATACTTTACCTGGGCCTAATTCTAGAAGTTTTTCAACACCTTGCTCGTGCATCTTCTGCACACCTTCTGTCCAACGTACTGGGCAGTATAGCTGACGCACTAGTGCATCTTTGATCTTTGCAGGATCCGTCTCAGCAGCCACATCAACATTGTTGATCACTGGCAGCGTTGGTGCGTTGAATTCAATATCTTTAAGTGCTTCAGCCAAGCGATCAGCCGCTGGCTTCATTAGTGCACAGTGTGATGGTACAGAAACAGGAAGAGGCAGAGCACGCTTAGCGCCGGCTTCTTTACATAGTGCACCAGCGCGCTCTACAGCCGCCTTGTTACCTGCGATAACAACTTGGCCTGGAGAGTTGAAGTTAACCGGTGAAACAACCTCACCCTGTGCAGCGTCTTCACATGCCTTGGCTATCGCATCATCAGCAAGACCAATAATAGCGTACATTGCACCCGTACCTGCTGGTACCGCTTCTTGCATTAATTGACCACGTAGCTCAACCAGTTTAATTGCTTCTTTGAAGTCCATAACACCCGCACATACTAATGCTGAGTATTCACCTAGGCTGTGACCCGCCAACAGCTCAGGAGTCGCTAGGCCTTGTTCGTTCCATACGCGCCAAACTGCAACAGAAGAAGCCAGTAGTGCTGGTTGAGTGCGATGAGTTTGGTTTAGATCTTCAACTGGGCCGTCTTGGATAAGCGTCCAAAGGTCGTAACCTAACACCTCTGAAGCTTCTGCAAATGTTTGTTTAACAATATCAAACTGCTCGCCAAGTTCAGCTAACATACCAAGGCTTTGAGAGCCTTGACCTGGAAATACGATTGCAAATTTGCTCATAATTCGTCCTTTAAGCCTTGCTAAATATTGAAAAAGAAGTGCAAAGGCACTTCTTTTGGTTAGTCGAACACGCCTGGATTAAAATTTAACCAGCGCAGAACCCCAGGTGAAACCACCACCAAAGGCTTCTAGCAACAGCGTCTGACCACGCTTAATCCGACCATCACGCACTGCTTCATCCAACGCTGTTGGTACTGTTGCAGCCGAAGTATTGCCGTGGCGATCAAGGGTCACTACCACCTGATCCATAGACATGGACAGTTTCTTTGCTGTTGCGGTAATAATTCTTAGGTTTGCTTGGTGTGGCACTAACCAATCCAAGTCTTCTTTACTCATGTTGTTGGCTTTTAGCGTATCGGTAACCAAACGAGAAAGTTGGGTTACAGCCACCTTGAATACTTCATTGCCCGTCATGTGTAGCCATTTATCGACTTCACCACCACGAACTGGCATTTCAAGACTAAGTAGCTCGCCATAACGGCCATCTGCGCCTAAATGTGTCGATAGGATGCCCTGCTCTTCGCTTGCACCTAACACCACTGCACCTGCACCATCACCAAACAAGATAACCGTTGAACGATCAATCTCATCCACTGATTTAGACAGAGCATCAGAGCCAATAACTAAAATGTTTTTACACATACCTGAACGGATGTGTTGGTCTGCGATTGACAACGCGTATACAAAGCCCGTACATGCAGCTGCCACATCGAACGCAGCACAACCAGGGATCTCTAAGAGTCCTTGGACCTGACACGCTGAAGATGGGAATGCATGACTACCACTTGTCGTAGCAACAATGATGAGATCGATATCTTTCTTATCGATACCGGACATTTCAATTGCATTTTTAGCGGCAATAAAGCCCATGTCCGCCACCGATTCATCGGGAGCAGAGATGCGACGTTCTTTGATACCTGTACGAGCAACAATCCACTCGTCGGCAGTATCTACCATTTGTTCTAGATCTGCATTGGTGCGCACTTGGGAAGGCAAATAGCTGCCTGTGCCTAATATTTTGCTATACATGAAGACTAATTTTGCCTCTCGAGTAAAACGGTTTCCAAACGGTCACTTATACGACTGGGTACTTGACGTTTGACCTCGTGAACTGCCTCTATGATTGCATTGATGATAGCAGTTTTATCCGCACTTCCGTGACTTTTAATGACAATGCCGCGCAATCCTAGCAAACTTGCCCCGTTATACTGGTCGGGGTTCAGCTGTTTTAGCTCAGAAAACAGCTCAGAGAAGAATAATTTTGAAATCCAAGCTCTTAGCTTAGACGACAGCATATGACGTTTTAGCCTTTCAAGGAATAGATTTGCGACTCCTTCAGACGCTTTTAGGCATACATTGCCTACAAAGCCATCACATACCACTACATCCGCTTCATCGTGTAATAATTGATTAGCCTCGATAAAGCCGGTGTAATTAATTGATTTTACCTGCTGAAGCATTTCAGCACAGTTTTTTACCAGATCATTTCCCTTAATCTCTTCCTCGCCCACATTCAATATCGCCACTCTTGGTGCACGTTGCAGGTGTTCTTCAGCAAGTGCCGAGCCCATCACCGCAAATTGAAATAGCGTGTTCGCATCGACTGAGACATTTGCACCAAGATCCAATAACCAGACTTTTTGGCCACTACGGGTAGGTAAAGCAGAGATGAGTGCTGGCCTTTCAATGCCGGGAAGTAACTTTAGACGATAACGAGAGAGTCCCATCAAAGCACCTGTATTTCCTCCGCTCACACAAGCCTGTGCGGTCTGATCTTCAATAAGATCAATAGCTCGGCGCATAGAAGTGCCTACGCTGCGGCGCATTACGGAAGAAGGCTTATCGGTGTCGGCAATGACCTTATCGGTATGCTCGATATGAATTCGGTCTTTGGGGTAAGAACCCAATGTAGAGAGGTGGGGAATGAGGACAGATTCGTCGCCCACTAATATAATTTTCAGCTCTGGGAAAATAGACAATGCCTGCACGGCGGCAGGCACTGTAACATGGGGACCGAAATCCCCACCCATTGCATCAAGTGCAACGGTAATCGTTTTCAAAAGGTAATCTTACTTGTTGATTACTTTTTTACCACGATAGAAACCTTCAGCAGTCACGTTGTGACGTAGGTGAGTTTCACCTGAAGTTGCGTCTACAGATAGTGCTGCTGTAGTTAGCGCATCGTGTGAACGACGCATGCCACGCATTGAACGTGATTTTTTGCTCTTTTGTACGGCCATTGACCCTACTCCTTTGTCTTTGCTTTTAAGCTTTTTAAAACTTCGAACGGGTTTGGTTTATCATCCTCAATTTCTTCAGGAATATCACCAAAAACCAAGTTATGTGTATTTACGCTACATTCAGACACGTCGTGCATTGCTATTTGAGGCAAGTTTAGAAGGAACTCGTCTTCAACTAACTGTATGAGATCGCATTCACCGTACTCGTTCAGATCTACCAAATCGTACTCTTCCGGGGCTTCCTCTTCGGTCTTTTCGCCCTTATTAGGGGTATAGACGAATTGGACTTCACAAACATGTGTGAAGTTCTCATTGCAGCGTTGACACTCTAAATCGACTTCGACGTTAGCTTTACCAGAGATAACGACCAATCGTTGTTCATCTAAGTCAAATGACAATGTGACTTCTGCGTCGCGTTTTACGCCTTCGACCGACTCGGCCAAGCGCTTGAGCAGACTGACTTGGATGATGCCATCATAGTCTAGTCGTTTCTGAGCAGCTTTACTCGGGTCAACCGTTCGCGGTATTTTTACCTTTTGCATAGGGCGCGAATATTATCTCTCAATTTATATTTAGTCAAAGGAAAACAGAAAAAACTTACTCAATTTTTGTACGTCGATTATTCTATAGCAATCAATACTGACCCACAGATGGAACTCATGAGCGAATATCAAATCGTTTTAGCCTCAACATCACCCTATCGAGCTGAAATTCTGCATAAATTATCTCTTTCTTTTACTCAGCTTAGCCCAGATTTTGACGAGACCGCTCAGGACAATGAAACACCAGAGCAACTCGTTGCCAGACTTGCTGAAGGAAAAGCGAAATCTTGCGCCCTACCCGATGGCAATCACCTCGTTATTGGCTCAGACCAAGTGTGTGTGGTTAATGGCCAAATCATCGGTAAACCGCATTCGGTAGAAAACGCGATGAAACAGTTGCACGCTCAAAGCGGCCAAACTATTACTTTTTACACTGGCCTTGCATTATACAACAGCAAGCAGTGTCGCACTCAAGTGGTTGTTGATACCTTTAAGGTTCATTTCAAAACACTAACAGACACCCAAATCATGCGTTACGTTGAAATGGAACAACCTCTCAATTGTGCTGGTAGCTTCAAGAGCGAAGGACTGGGCATCGCTCTATTTGAAGCTTTGGAGGGTAAAGACCCAAATACACTAATTGGGCTACCACTCATCGAACTTATTACCCTGCTCGAAAACGAAGGGGTTTCTGTATTGGGTAACGCCGTTACTTAACGCGTAGCCTTTCGATAGCACGTTGCAGTTTATTTTCCATTGGTGCAGAAATGTCCATTTCCTTTTCTGTTCCAGGATGAATAAATTTAATATTTGCCGCGTGTAAGAAAAGACGGTCAAGACCTACCTTTCCAGTGAAAGCATCAAAACGGCGGTCACCATAGCGATCATCCCACGCAATGGGATGACCTGTATATTGAGTGTGTACACGAATCTGATGCGTACGCCCGGTTATCGGGCTCGCCTGCAGCAAGGTTGCGTTGTTGAGCTTTTCAATTATCTTAAAGCGAGTTTCTGACGCCTTGCCGTTTGGGTTTACACGCACAATGCTGTTCACTTCATTCTTGAGAAGTGGCGCGGTCACTTTACGAATGCTGCTCTTCCACTCACCCATCACTAACGCAAAGTAGTACTTCTGCACTGTCTTTTCACGAAACTGAGCCTGTAGATGACGCAACGCCGAACGCTTCTTAGCGACTAATAGGATTCCAGAGGTATCTCTATCAATGCGATGCACCAACTCTAGAAATCTCGCGTCTGGCCTAAGCGCTCGCAAGGCTTCAATAGCGCCAAACTTTAAGCCACTGCCGCCATGGACAGCGGTGCCCGATGGCTTGTTAAGGATCAGCACATGCTCATCTTCATACAAAATGCAGTGTTCGAGCTCTGACACCTTATTCAGCTTAGTGCTAAGGGCCGGCGCTTCTTCGGTAGCAGGCAAAGTTACTGGTGGGATTCTGACGATATCACCCGCTTGAAGCTTGTATTCTGCTTTAACGCGCTTTTTATTTACACGAACTTCTCCCTTACGCACGATTCGGTAAACCATGCTTTTAGGGAGCGCCTTTAATTGATTGCGCAAAAAGTTATCAATGCGCTGTCCAGCCATGTCGGAATCTATGTCAACAAACTGTACTTGGGTTCTAATTTCACTCATTCCCTTAGTCTAACATCCTAAAGTGCTGTAAATCACATTTTTCTCTACTAAAATGGATAACTGAAACAAGCTGTGCTCCTGTTTGTTGGTTATTTAAAAACCTGTGTACAACATTAAGCCGTCACAGTTTTGTCATTTTTACTGACATTTATTAAACACTTTAATATCAGCCACTTATATATGAAGCCTTCGCAGTTTTTAGATTTTTTTCTATCCTTTATCTGTTTGTCGATTGCTGTGTATTAGTGACACTGTTATAGTTCGTCAATCAATATGCCCTCTTGGTTATTTTTTACACTTTTCTAAGGTGCAAATTGATAAAAAGACGAAAGTCGATTGTTCATTTCCCAGTGCTGCGTAAGGCATAAGACATTGATAATGAACAAACTTATCGCACGACTTTTACCTATCGATGCAGAGATCGACTGCAATTACTCGCAGATCATGTTTTTCTGAAGAGAAAAATGTGATGGCTAAAGTGTCCCCGAGCATCCCTTCCAGCCGAGAGGCTGCATTGATTGACCATGGGATCAGACACCATCGATAGAAACAATTGCGATAATCACAAATGAAATAATTAAAGAATCACAACGAGATTTCGAATGAAAAGAATGTTAATTAACGCAACTCAAAAAGAAGAGTTGCGTGTCGCCCTCGTTGATGGACAGAAGCTATTCGATCTAGATATCGAAAGCCCTGGCCATGAATCAAAGAAGGCGAATATCTACAAAGGACGTATCACACGCATCGAACCAAGCCTAGAAGCGGCGTTTGTTGACTATGGTGCAGAGCGACACGGTTTCCTCCCTCTAAAAGAAGTTGCTCGCGACTACTTTCCCGCTGGTTACACATACCAAGGCCGTCCAAGCATTAAAGAAGTGCTTAAAGAAGGCCAAGAAGTCATTGTACAAGTAGAGAAAGAAGAACGTGGTAACAAGGGCGCAGCCCTAACTACCTTTATCTCTCTTGCGGGTAGCTACCTAGTACTGATGCCTAACAACCCTCGTGCAGGCGGTATTTCTCGTCGTATCGAAGGTGACGAGCGCACTCAACTTAAAGCAGCTCTAAGTACATTAGAACTGCCTCAAGGCATGGGTTTAATCGTTCGTACAGCAGGTGTTGGTAAGAGTGCTGAGGAGCTTGAATGGGATCTAAACGTACTTCTTAACCACTGGAATGCAGTAAAAGAAGCGTCTGATGCAAATCAAGCGCCTTTCCTGATCCACCAAGAAAGTAACGTTATCGTTCGAGCTATTCGCGACTACTTGCGTCGTGATATTGGCGAGATCCTTATCGATAGCAACACTATCTTTGAGCGTGCTCAAGCGCACATTCAATTGGTTCGTCCTGACTTTATCAACCGTGTTAAAAAATACGAAGGTGAAGTACCACTATTTAGCCACTACCAAATTGAAAGCCAAATCGACTCTGCGTTCCAGCGTGAAGTTCGTTTGCCTTCTGGTGGCTCAATCGTTATCGACCCAACTGAAGCGTTGACCTCTATCGATATCAACTCTGCTCGCGCAACAAAGGGTAGCGATATCGAAGAAACCGCACTGAACACTAACCTAGAAGCTGCCGATGAGATTGCTCGTCAGTTGCGTCTACGTGACCTAGGTGGCCTGGTTGTTATCGATTTCATCGATATGACTCCAGTACGCCACCAGCGTGAAGTAGAAAACCGTCTTCGTGAAGCTGCGCGTCTTGACCGTGCTCGCGTACAGATCGGTCGTATCTCTCGCTTCGGTCTTCTAGAGATGTCTCGTCAACGTCTGAGCCCTTCTCTAGCAGAAGCAAGCCACCACATCTGTCCTCGTTGTTCGGGTACGGGTGTTGTGCGTGACAATGAGTCTCTAGCGCTGTCTATCCTTCGTTTGATTGAAGAAGAAGCTCTAAAAGACAACACTGCTCAAGTACTTGCTGTTGTGCCTGTGCCTATCGCCTCTTACTTGATGAACGAGAAGCGACGCAGTGTGAATCACATCGAGCGTTGCCAAGAAGTTAAGATCCTTATTGTTCCTAACTCAGACATGGAAACTCCTCACTTTGAGGTTGTTCGTGTTCGTGAAGGTGAAGAACAAAGCCTGCTTTCTTACCTATTGCCGAAGAAACTAGACGCAATGAAAGAAGCAGAAGCTCGTGATGCTGGTGAAGTTGAAGCTGCACCTCGACGCATTGAAGAGCCTGCACTTCAAGGTTTTGCCTCTCCTGCACAATCAGCAGCGCCTGCGCCAAAACCACAAGCAGCACCTGCTGCGGCAACACCTGTAGCGACGGCTCCAGCTAAGCCTGCAGCACCTGGCCTATTCTCTCGCATCATCTCAGCGATCAGTAAACTGTTCAGCTCAGAAGAAGAAGTGAAAGAAGAGAAACCGGCTGTTGAAGAAAGCAAGCCAAAACCGCAACGTCGCGATCGTAACGATAACCGTCGTCGCAATAACCGTGATAACCGTCGTCGTACCAATCGTCCAAACCGTAACAAGTCTGAGAACGAAGAGACCACGACAGAAGCACCTCGCGAACAAGCACCTCAACAAGATTCACCTCGTAAAGAGAACAAGCGTAAACCTCGTAAAGAGAGAAAAGCGCCAAGCAAAGTTGAAGAGCAAGGTAAACAAATTGCCGAGCAAGCTCAGCAAGAGCCTGAAGCGAAGAACGACAAAGAAACCAAGACAAGTCAGGTTAAACAGCGTCGTCAACGTCGTCAGATGAAGAAACAAGTACGCGTTAAGGATCAGCAAGCAGATGCGAACCAACAGAACGTAACTGCAGAAGCTCCAGCGGCTAAAGTGTCTAAACCTGAAGCAGAAAAACCAGCGAAGAAGCAACAACCGAAAGGCAAAGCTCCAGCTGAAGACAATGCTCAAGGTGAAAACTCTGAGAAGAACGAAGCGCCACAACAACGCCGTAACCGCCGCTCTCCGCGTCACCTACGTGCAAGTGGTCAACGTCGTCGTCGCGGTCGTGATCGCAGACCTAACCCATTCCGCCTGCGCAAAGGTGGTGTTGCCTCTCCAGAGATGGCAATGGGTAAAGTAATGCCTAAGTACGACTTGCCTAAGCCGAAGAAAAAAGCGCCTAAAGTTGAAGAAACAACCGCTAGCGTAATCGGTGGTGTTGCTTTCCCAGAAATGTCTATGGGTAAAGTTATCGTAATGAAAGCAGCTCAACCTGTTAAAGCAGAACAGCCTAAGGTAGCCCCTAAAGTTGAAGAAGCTAAGGTTGAAGTCGCTAAGGTTACTGAAGCTAAAGTTGCTGAAACTAAGGTAGAGCAAGCGAAACCTGTAGTTGCAGAAGCAAAAGCTGAAGCACCCGTTGCAGCACCTATCGTTGCAGAAACTATTGAGCAACAGCCTGTTGAACAGCAGCCTGCACCCGTAGTTGAAACTCCTGCTCCAGAAGCTGTAGTAGTTGAAGCGACGCCTGTTGAAGCTGCGCCAGTAGAAACAGCAGAAGTTGTTACTCCTGAAGTAGCGAAGCAGCCAGAAGCGAAAGCTGCACCTGCTCCAAAAGCACAGCAGTCTGCTCCTAAAGCGACCATGAGCTGTAAGGGTCACGCAGGGTCAGGAATGACAAGCGCGCCTGGTCCACAGGAAACACGTGAGATTACTGTCAAGGCAGCCGATTTCCGTAGCGAACGCCTACAAGGTAAAGCCGGTGGCAGTCAGTCTGCTACAGCTAAGGCAACGGCCGGAACCACTAAACCAAATTACTAATTTGGATTAGCCAGAAAAGAGTCAGCTTTATGCTGGCTCTTTTTTTTACCTAATCTATTGGATATTACTGCTGTTTCTCATCCCCTGATTGCACTTCAACCTCGTTTCCGTTAGCATTCGCCGACGAAAATTATAATAGCAAGCACGAATGTGTTACCTAGTGTAACCATATTCCGCAAATTTCCACTATCACGACTATTCTTTAAGTCTTCGGTCGTGAACCCAAACCAAAAGATGAAATAACACAAATGTTTGAATCTCCACAGTTTTCAGCTCAAAGTGTCAAGAATGACGTTTTGTCCGGTCTAACCGTAGCACTTGCCTTGGTACCTGAAGCGGTAGCCTTTGCCTTTGTTGCCGGTGTTGACCCTATGGTTGGCTTATACGCCGCCTTTATCGTTGGCTTAATCACTTCTATCTTCGGCGGTCGTCCAGGTATGATCTCTGGTGCGACGGGCGCAATGGCTGTCGTAATGGTAAGCCTTGTTGCCGTACATGGTGTTGAATACCTATTTGCCGCTATCATGCTTACCGGTTTATTACAGGTGCTTGCCGGCATATTTAAATTAGGTAAGTTCATCCGCATGGTGCCTCATCCAGTAATGATTGGCTTCGTGAACGGCTTAGCGATTGTTATCTTCCTTGCTCAGTTGGGACAATTTAAAGCGCCTGATATTGCCGGTGTAATGACATGGCTTCCAGCGGGTCAAATGACGATCATGCTAGGTCTTGTTGCACTGACTATGGGTATCATTTTCTTCCTTCCTAAGCTGACCACAGCGATTCCATCTTCTTTGGTGGCCATAGTTACAGTAACGCTAATTGTTCAATTTGGCGGTCTTGATACGCGCACTGTCGTTGACTTCTTGCGTGCTATGTCTGGTAACGACGCAGCGACTCTTGCTGGTTCACTACCAACATTCTCGATTCCTCAAGTGCCATTCAACCTTGAGACACTGAAGATCATCTTGCCTTATGCCATCGTTCTAGCAGCGATTGGTCTAATTGAATCGCTACTGACGCTAACTGTTCTTGATGAAATGACAAACACCCGTGGTAAGAGTAATCGTGAATGTGTGGGTCAGGGCATCGCAAACCTAAGCTGTTCAGTATTTGGCGCTATGGGTGGCTGTGCGATGATTGGTCAATCTATGATCAACATTAACTCAGGTGGTCGTGGTCGCCTTTCTGGTATCGTTGCCGCAGTTGCACTACTGATATTCATTCTGTTTGCTTCAGCGCTTATCGAGATGATTCCACTGGCTGCACTCGTTGGCGTTATGTTTATGGTTGTTATCGGCACCTTTGAGTGGGCAACATTCAAGTTGGCACGCCGCGTACCTAAGCAAGATTTCTTTGTGATTGTTCTAGTAACTGTAGTAACAGTGCTGACTGATCTTGCCGTTGCGGTAGCAGTAGGTGTTATTACTTCGGCTCTGATGTTTGCTTGGCAACATGCTAAACATATCTATGCGAGCAGCCAGATCAATGAAGAAGGCTCAAAGGTATACCGCGTTCACGGCCCGGTATTCTTCGGCTCTGCGGCTAACTTCTTAGAGCTGTTCGATGCACGAAATGACCCTGTCGACGTGATCGTTGATTTCGCTGATTCTCGCGTTGCTGACCACTCCGCGATCGAAGCGATTGAAACACTGGCTGAGCGTTATACGGCTGTTGGCAAAACGCTACATTTGCGCCACCTTAGCCAAGACTGCCGTGCATTGCTGCACAAAGCAGGTAGCCTTGTAGAGATCAACGTAAAAGAAGATCCTAGCTACAAGGTTGCAACTGACGTTCTAGCGGGATAACAGCGAAAAAATACAGATAAGCCTATAGGGATCTTCTCCCTGTAGGCTTTTTTTATCTCTGCTTCTTATTATACCAATCGTACTAAATAACTGGTCATCCTAGCTTGTTAAAATACTCGATGACTGCGTTAGAATTTTTGATTGTAGAATAACTACTTATCGAAAAATTCCGCCCTGTCCTCGAGAATTTTTCCTATGCTATTTCTGATCACTTACTTAGGGTCGATTGACCTTTTGCGATTGGTATTACTTCTGCTCTGCTACCAACTCATCATTCTTCGCCAGCTCTTCCATTACCACAGCATCGTGAGTACAAAACGGCTGCATATTAACGCTGTGCAACCCTTCATCTACCTCATCCTCAACAGCCGCCTCCTTGTTCAGCTGGCGAACATGAAATCTAAGAGCGGCTAGCGCAATCAAGCCAAAGACGATATTGCCCACCGCCTGTCCGTATAATACGCCTAGCGCGCCAAACCAAGCCGAGCCAATATAAACGAATGGGATGGTACCAATGGTCGCCTTGCCTACATTAAGAGCTGTGGAATACAAAGGCTTACCAAGGTTATTAAACGAGGTATTCGCCACAAATTGAGCGCCATTGAACAGGAAAGTTACTGCGACAAAGGTGCAGAAGGTTCGAACCAACACATCAGCATCACCCGTTAGGTTAAAACCACTGACTATAAAGGATTGAAGGAAGTACAAGACAAGGCTTACGGTAACGCAGTAGATACTGACCACGATTAAAGAATTCAACAGCGTTTCTTTCACTCTATCAATACGGTCAGCACCGTAATTCTGCCCAATGATAGGTCCCACCGCGCCCGATAACGCAAAAATAGCGGCAAACACTACGGGTGTCAGACGCCCCACAACCGCAAAGCCTGCCACAAAATCCTCACCATATTGCGCAATTGAACTGGTGACGATGGCGTTGCCTATTGGAGTGGCTATGTTGGTAAAGATAGCGGGTAGCGCAATGGCAAATATCGCTCTTTGACTAATGATCCACTGCTTGTATCGGAACTTGCCCACCAAGTCGTGATGTTTGATCAGTGGGGCTAAGGAAAAGGCCAGTACAGTAAATCGAGATAAGACAGAGGCCAGTGCTGCGCCTTCTACGTTCCACATCAATACAAAGATAAATATAGGATCAAGAATTGCGTTAACCACCCCACCCCATATCGTTGCCATCATAGAGCGTTTGGCATCTCCTGCAGCACGCAATGCGGCACCAGCTGCCATACCAAGAGCCACAATAGGCGTACTCGGCAGTAAGATATACATATAGTCTTTGGCATGCTCGAATGCCGCACCCTTGGCGCCAATGAGCTGCAATAACTCAGGTATGTAATAGGTCATCACGCCGGTAATTACCGCGTTGACCAAAAAGGCCGTCACTAAAACATTGATAACAAGATGACGAGCACTTTGAACGCGTTTAGCGCCAAGTTCCTTGGAAACCAAAGCACCCATCGCAATGGAGGTACCAATAGATATTGAGGTGGAAAAAAAGATAAGTGTTCCAGCAAAACCCACTGCCGCTGCTAGCTCAACCTGCCCTAGCATACTGATAAACATCATATCTAAGAGGTCGACAATAAATAGCGACATTAAACCAATGGAGCCGGCCCCTGACATCGTCAGGATATGCCTCATGGTTGAGCCTTCGACGAATTTCGCTTGCTGTTCAGCCACCATCACTTCCTTGTCGGTTGTTGGAGGTTTATCGTAATAATTCGATAGCGAGTATCAGCATCACAGCGCCCACCGCTCCCTCAAGTACTTTCCAAGTATGGGCTTTTTTGAAGTAAGGGGTTAATAATCTTGCGCCGTATCCCAAGCTAAAGAAGAAAACAAAGGATGCGCACACCGCCCCAATACCAAATAAATCTTTATCTGTGCCATATTGAGTAGAAACAGATCCCAATAAAACTAAGGTATCAAGATAGACATGAGGATTGAGCCAGGTAAAGGCGAGACAAACAGCGAGGGTCTTACTTAATGAGGAAGGCGCTTTAGCGGTTGGGTCTAATGTATGTTTATTCTTAAAGGCAGACCACAGACTGCTTGTGCCATACACAATCAAGAATAATGCACCACCATATCGAGCAAACTCTTCAACTTGAGGGTAAGCCTTCACTACCACAGAGAACCCCGCGACACCTGCGCTGATCAGCAGAGCATCTGAAACGGCGCATACCAAGCAGACCCAAAAAACATGCTGCCTAAGCAAGCCCTGCCTTATGACAAAGGCATTTTGCGCTCCGATAGCCAAAATGAGTGATAGACCAATAGAAAAGCCAGCCAAAAACGCAGACATTGATTCATCCTTGAATACTACAAAGTGACAACTCTACAAGTGAACTTCCTAATTTACAAAAGGAAAAAGAGCAAACCCATCGGACAGAGTTTGCTCTTTGTGCCCACAAGCAAAAAGCAATGAGCGGTATCACTAGTTGTCTTGGTATTGTTGGAGCTTCTAGCTTCTAGCTTCTAGCTCACAATAATAACAATAGATGTCAATCTGGCGGTAGAGATCCATCTATTTGGGCATAAGACTAGAAGCTAGCTGCTATTCACGACAACGCATGAGTAGAACAAGAGGGATGGTCAGCTAACTTCCAGAATTATTTTTTAAGCTCTTTTTGCTTTTAGCGCTTCATCAACCGCTACTGCAAGAGCCACAGATGCACCCACCATTGGGTTATTACCCATACCGATGAAACCCATCATTGCAACGTGTGCGGGTACTGAAGAGCTACCTGCAAACTGAGCGTCAGCGTGCATGCGACCCATAGTATCTGTCATGCCGTATGATGCAGGACCTGCTGCCACGTTATCAGGGTGGAGAGTACGACCAGTACCACCACCTGATGCTACAGAGAAGTACGCTTTACCTTCACGGTTACATTCTGCTTTGTAGATGCCCGCTACTGGGTGTTGGAAGCGTGTAGGGTTAGTTGAGTTACCTGTGATGCTAACATCAACACCTGCGCTACGCATGATAGCTACACCTTCACGTACATCGTCAGCACCGTAACAGATGATCTCTCCACGTGGACCTTGTGAGAAACGACGGCGTTCTACTTCATTAAGTTCGCCAGTATCGTAGTCGTATTGAGTTCTTACGTAAGTGAAACCATTAATGCGTGAGATTAGGTATGCTGCATCTTTACCCAAACCGTTAAGGATAACTTTAAGCGGTGTAGTGCGTGCTTTGTTTACGTTAAGTGCAATCTTGATTGCGCCTTCTGCTGCCGCAAATGACTCGTGGCCAGCAAGGAAAGCAAAACAGGTGCTTTTTTCATCCAGAAGGCGAGCAGCAAGCGCGCCGTGACCAATACCAACTTGGCGTTGATCTGCCACACTGCCTGGTTTACAAGACGCTTGTAGGCCTTTACCAATTGCATTTGCGGCTTCAATTGAAGACTTGCTATCAGTAAATAGAGCGTAAGCCGTACCTACAGTGTACGCTTCAACTGCGCTTTCAAAAGCGATAGGCTGAGTCTCCATGACTTGTTCACGGGTATCGATGCCAAATTCTTTACAATAAGCGAACGCTTCTTCTAAAGAGTTCATGTTCATTTCGGTTAGTAGAGCTTGAGTTGCGTTGTTCATGATTCAGTCCTCTTCGCTTATTGTTGACGTGGGTTAATAGTTTTAACAGCTTCGTCGAAACGACCATACTGACCACTTGCTTGTGCCAGTGCTGTCTCAGCATCAACGCCAGCGTTGACTGCTTTCATGAATTTACCAAGGTTCATGTATTGGTAACCGATAACTTCATCGTTTTCATCAAGACCCATTTTTGTTACATAGCCTTCTGCGATTTCCATGTAACGAACGCCTTTCGCTTTGGTTGAGTAGCTAGTACCCACTTGGCTACGAAGAGTTTGACCTAGGTCCTCTAGTGCTTCACCCACTTCCAGACCGCCATCTGAAAATGCTGATTGAGTTCGACCGTAAGTAAACTGAAGGAAAATTTCACGCATTGCCACGTTGATAGCGTCACACACCAAGTCAGTGTTCATTGCTTCAAGAATGGTTTTGCCGGTAAGAATTTCTGATGCCATTGCTGCGGATTGAGTCATACCTGAACAGCCAATGGTTTCGATTAGAACTTCTTCAATGATGCCTTGTTTTACGTTGAGAGTAAGTTTAGCAGCGCCTTGCTGAGGTGCACATGCACCTACGCCATGACTTAGACCTGAGATTGCAATAACCTCTTTAGGATTGATCATACGGCCTTCTACTGGAATAGGAGAAGATGCATGTAGGTCGCCGCGTTGAATTGGGCACATTGATTGAATTTCGTTTGTGTAATGCATAATGTTTTCCGCTCTAACAAATGAATAAAGTTGGGAAAACAGTGCGAGAAAGGATTGGGTGCAAGATGGATTAGATACGCCCTACCAAACCGAGTACTACAAAGTACTAGCCCCAAAGATCATAAAGACCATGAGTCACTGTTTCCGATTTTGGTAGGAGTCATTAGCCGACTGGTCGGCGGTTAAGTAGGTGGAACCCCATCACCTGTGCCACTAAATTTAAGCCAAACGAGCGAGTGTCACAACAGGCATAAATGCAATCTAATATTACAACTATGCAACTGGTTAACTAACTAAGATCGAGAGCTAGATAAAAATTGCGCTATTTCAATAAGATAGTTTCAAGAATGCTTGCTAACATCCATAAATAGGCAAGTAAACCGAATTTAGGGATAGGCAATTAATGTCACAAAAAACCATTGAATATAAAAATCTGCCGAGCAATCTGCGCATTTTGGGCAGAACTTTATTCAAATCTCAATCCCATTCCGCTATCCCACAATTACATTTCACCGTAAAAGATTTTCACTTTGACCAAGCGCACCTGCAAAGCTACCAACGCTATTGTGGTTTTGCTCACCCTGAACTGCCCTTGCCCTACTTATTTGTTGCCAGCCAGAAGGCACAATTACATCTACTCACCGACAACAAGTTTCCGCTAAAGACACTGGGGTTAATCCACTCTGGAATTCGTTTTTATCGACATAAGGAGATCGACACTAGAGCAAACTACGATGTCACTGTTTCAGTTGGCCATATTGAACACAAAGCTCGAGGCATAGAGTTTGAGTTATGTGTACAGTTTTTTGATAATGATGAACTAGTGTGTGGGTTCGATAGCCGCTACTTTTCCATCACTAGTCGCCAGCGAGGAAATAAGTCTACGCCAATAGCGGATGACTTTAGTGCCTTTCAGCATATTGCTCGGCTGAACATAACAGAGCAAAGCGTTCGCGGGTATGCACGAGTATCAGGCGACTACAATCCCATCCATTTGCACAGGCTGACATCCGCCCCCTTCGGCTTTAAGAAACCCATCGCCCACGGCCTCTATTTATTGGCTCGTTCTCTAGTGTCTCTGGATATTGCGCCAACAGAGATTGAAGTCAACTTTAAGCGCCCTGCACTGCTACCCATTGAAATCGAATTAGTTCAAGCAGGCAATCACGCCCTATTGATCAATACCGAAGCAAAACCGCTGTTGGATATAAAGTGGATCATACCATTCACACTAAGTAAGTGACTAGGGTCTGTTGACCAGTGAGAATGAACCGTTATTTAGTACGATTGGTATCAGTTAATCTCGCTCGGTAAGTGTGATAGTCACAATGCCATGGTCGCTGGCCATACGGTCGATGGCATAGATAGGGTTCACAAGATGACTATCAGAGACCTGATAATTACTCACCTCAAACAAGCAAGACGCGCTGTTGCGATCAAACTCCTCTGAAAGCATGATGTAGTCTAAGACACTGCCTTTTGCGCCATAATAATGTGTGGCCTGAATTGATGGCTCTTGTGCTAAAAGGGTCTTCGAATCGCCAAGTCCTCTTATTGGATCATCGCTAATAGCATCAAAACAAGAAAATTCGGCACTGGCTAAATCTCGGTTAAAGTCTCCCATCAATACCTGAGGGTAACCTTTGGTGCGCTTGCGCTGGGCAAAGAAAGCATCAATAAAGCGAGCTTCAAGCCCCCTTTGCATGGTAGAACGCCAACTCTCAACCGGCTTCAAGCTAGGATTTTCGACACTCAGGGCTTTAGGCCGCTGCGACTTAAAGTGCACCACGACACAATCGACCTTACCAATGATCGGCAGTTCGACAAGTGCATGCAAGGGTGCTCGGCTAAAGGCAAAACCTAACTCTGCAGATGCCAAGGGGTCAGATTCAACCGCAGAGACCGACAGCAATGGATAGCGAGAAGCAATGCCAACCACCGGTTCTGAATAGATAAAATCACTCTCGACCTTTGGCTCATCAATCACTGCAAAATACGGATAACCAATGCTAGCGAGCAGCTCTTCCAATTCATTGGCACTGAAGATCTCCTGAAAACCAATCACGTCGGCATCCGAAGCCTCTATTTGCTTGAGTGTCCAATGTTGTTTGTCCTGCCAATGAGCAAAGCTATAGATGTTTTCGAAGTCGTAATACGCCCCCGGCGGCGCTAGGTAATTAAACAGGTTGAAGGTCGTGATCTTAATTTGATGTGGGCGCAAAGAGCATCCATCCATTACAGTTGGCAAAAAGCTTAACTCCAAGATAACTCAAGTTACTGGTTTCAGCGAGTGCCATAGAGTATCTTAAAAGAATAATCAGGATGAGGAGAACCCAAATGGAATACGCCAAACTTGGCCATAGTGAACTGCAAGTATCGCGCGTCTGCTTAGGTAGCATGACTTGGGGAGTGCAAAACAATCAACACGATGCCGATGAGCAAATCAATCATGCCCTAGCGCAAGGCGTTAACTTTATCGACACCGCAGAAATGTACGCCATCCCTCCTACCCCAGATACTTATGGTAAAACTGAAGCCATTATTGGTGACTGGATCGCTCGCAATCAAGCTAAGCGTCAAGAGACTATTATTGCCACAAAAATTGCAGGGCCAGGCATGCATTGGGTTCGCGATGGTGGCCCTATTACTGGCGAAGCCGTTATTCAATCGGTAGAGAATTCATTAAAGAGACTGCAAACAGACTACATTGATCTTTACCAACTGCACTGGCCAAACAGAACCTCTCCTCACTTTGGTAAGCAGTGGCCAAATACCTTCAGTTTCGCAGACGTTGACGTCAACTCACAGCGCTCACAAATGCTAGAGATCTTACAGGCGCTCAATGAATGTATTACCGCAGGTAAGATTCGCCATTGTGGATTATCAGACGAAACTACTTGGGGTATCAGCACCTATTTAGAGCTTGCCGAAAAACACAGCCTGCCTAAGATGGTTTCTATACAAAACGAGTTCAGCCTATTGTGTCAAAAGGATTGGCCCTACTTGATTGAGCACTGCCATCATGCGGATGTCGCTTATCTACCTTGGTCACCGTTGGCTAGTGGTTTGTTAACCGGGAAATATGCCAATGGCGCTCGCCCTGCAGGCAGTCGCTGGAGCTTGATGAACTCTAATAACATCTACCGAAGCACTGAACTCGCGCACAGCGCCGTAGCGCAGTACGCTGACATCGCCAAGGATATCGGCATTACTCCAGCGCAACTGGCGTTAGCGTGGTGTAACAGCGTTCAGGGTGTGACCTCTAGCATTATTGGCGCTACGAGTATGGCTCAGCTAAAGGAAGACCTAGCAGCTTTTGAACTGACTCTGGATAATGAGACTCAGAAACGTATTGCCAACGTCATCAAGCAAATCCCTGCTCCTTATTAATTGATCAAACTAGGTTGGGGATCCCCCAGCCTATTAGCGAGCCCAGAAAAATGAGTGAGTCAACACCTGTAAATAACGACACTATTGCGCCTTCATCTCCGAAATCAAACCGCGCGCTCCTTACTGTAATTACTCTGCTTCTCACAATTGGTGCAGTGCTTAACTTTGCGGATCACTACGCCGATATCAAACTCAACGAATCCTTAGAGCAAGGAGTGGTCGCCTTTGCATCAGTACGCAGTATTCATGCCGTCATATCAATGCTGAAAGGTACTGAAATCAGCGTCCCATTCCTCACAGTAAGTGTGGGGGAGATTCTATCTCCAGCAACAGAGATACTGCAGTCCACGTCTACCGTACTGACCACAGCTTTAGCTTCGCTGGGCTTACAGAAAATCTTACTGGATGTGTTTTCAGCCAAATTGGTCAATATAACCATAGCCATCAGTGCCTTTGCCTATTTGGTTACCTTGTGGGTACCTTCGTTTAGTCGATTTTTTAAGTTCACACAGTCGCTATTTTTTGTCCTCTGTCTGACTCGATATTTACTAGTAGGAACCTTAGTGCTAAACAGCCTAGTTGATACCTTGTTTTTAAATGAACAAACACAACAGATCACCCAACAGACCGATTTTATTGCCACAGATTTGCATCAGTTTAATCAGAAGTTGATTGACGGAAAGACAGCAGAGTACGAGGAAGATGATAGCCTACTGGACAGTGCGAAAAGAACGTGGAACAACGTGACCAATGGCTTTGAACAAACCAAGCAAGAGATGCAACAAAGCTTTGATGAACTTCAGGAAAAAACAGAGTCTTTAGTCATCAATCTACTCACCCTGATTGCAATGTTCACGCTAAAAACCATTTTGATCCCCATAGGCTTTTTGTTATTGCTGAAGAACCTGTATTGGGGTCTGATTAAGCGCTTGTCTCCTATTTAATTCTCGCTTGCCCCTAAATTTTAGGGGCAAATTTGTATAGGCCTACTCTCTGTATTTGGCGGAGGTAATAAATTCGCCAAAACTTTCACACCAAATAATCACGGTCGTGTAATCTTCAAGGTCGATGGCCTTATCAACCGTGAGACTAAAGCCGTTAAAACTTTTTACGTCCCCCACCTGAACCATCTGTGATTTTAATTGATTGAATTTAGCTTCTGTTTCTAAATACTCTGGAGAGAGATACAACTTGTAGTCAGGTCCTGGGGCTAATTCTCCCACAAAAGAGATTTGCTCTGCGCTAAGCATCACCTTTCCTTCACCCCAATGAAAAAAGTCGCTGTCTTGGCGCTCTTTATCAAAGCTTGCGGTAAACTCAGCCTTATCAAAATGCTGAATGATCTGTTCCGTTGGTGCCGGCGGTGCGGTCAGAATCGGCAGAGCGTAAATACCAAGAGCAAAACCAAAGCCAATCGCAATAATATGGGTAACCAATAACAATACTTTTTTCAACGCCATCAATCCTTGTGCAAATGGTTCACTAACTCATTCAATTCTAGGCATATTCGCGACGACTTGCTGAAGAAAGTGCATAAGCGGTAATACCCAATAACAATCCCCAAAAAGCACTACCAATACCCATAAGCGACACGCCAGATGCGGTCATTAAAAAGGTAAGCAAAGCAGGCTCTCTTTCACTCGCATCATTTAGTGCAATCGCAAGGCTATTGCCTATGGTTCCCACTAGAGCGAGTCCTGCTATGGTAAACACTAAGGCTTGGGGAAAGACCGAAAATAACGTCGCTACTGTTGCCGCAAATAGGCCAGTGAGCAGATAAAACAGACCTGCCCATACCGATGCCATATAACGCATTTTAGGGTCTTCGCCCGCTTCTTTTCCCATACATATAGCCGCAGTAATGGCAGCCAGATTAAACGCAAAGCCACCAAACGGTGCCATCAGCACGCCCATGAATCCTGTGGTAGATATCAGTGGAGAAGATCGCGTCTGGTAACCATTCGCCCTCAACACAGCAATACCCGGAACATTTTGCGAGGCCATGGTCACCACAAATAATGGGATCCCTATGCCTATCACCGCAGATAAAGAAAACTCTGGGGAAATCCAAACAGGAGAAGCCATTTCCAAGCCAATGCCATCTAATTTTAATGAGCCCTGAGTCAAACTTATGGCGACTCCAATCAACAGCACCAAGGGAATGGTATACAGAGGAACCCATCGTTTTAGAACAAGGTAGCCAATGAGCATACCACCCACCAGCAAAGGATCGATGGCGATTCCAGTAAACACATTTAGGCCAAATTGCAGTAAGACTCCGGCTAACATGGCAGAAGCAATTGAGCTTGGAATATGCCGAGTCAGTTTTTCGAACCAACCCGTTAAGCCGCACACCAATATTAAGGTGGATGAGAACAAAAACACCCCTATCGCCTGATTGATACTAACACCGTCTAGTGAGGTTGCCAGCAATGCAGCCCCAGGTGTCGACCATGCTGTTAAGATAGGCGTTTTATAAAAGAGAGATAAGCCTATGGTGGTCACAGCCATCCCAACACCTAGCGCCCACAACCAGGAACTGATTTGCTCAGCACTAGCACCCGTTGCATTAGCTGCTTGAAAGATAATGACCGCAGAACTGGTATAGCCGACCAACACCGCGATAAAACCTGCAGTAACATGAGATAAATTAAAGAAGCGATGGATCTTCTGACCATACTGACTGACGTACATACCCTTGTCCTTTCCCTTTTGCCATAAACAACACCCATGTACGCAATAACGCACAAATCAAAAGATAGCACTTGTGCGCTATAACGTACAGATCTAAAATAATAAAAGGATAAGCAGGCAAACGAGTGTGGTATCAAGTGTCAGAACAGCTATTTAAGCAACAAGTGGGAAAGAAGTTAAAATCAATTCGTCTGGATAAGCAGCTTAGCCTAGATGCTGCAGCAAAGCTTACTGGGGTGTCAAAAGCAATGCTTGGGCAGATTGAAAGAGGTGAATCGAGCCCTACCATCAATAAGCTGTGGCAAATTGCCAGTGGCTTAGAGGTGTCCTTTTCTTCTTTCTTTGCCACAACTAAGGAACTGCGTCAGCATAACCAAGCCTTTCCCAACGACAGTAAGATGAAGGTTGATACGCTGTTTGGCTATCAAGCGGATACCCAATTTGAGATGTTTGAAATACAACTCACAGACTTTCATCAGCAAGACTCTACACCTCACAGCCATGGGGTCATTGAGCACATTGTAGTTTTATCGGGGGAGCTAGCTATGCGGTTCGACGGTGACTGGCACCCATTGCTACAAGGAGAGTGTGTTCGATTTTTTGCTGACCAAGCGCACAGCTACAAAGCCATAACTGAAACCGTGCGCTTTCAAAATATTGTGTACTACCCCTAGTCTACGAGGCCACATCGGTAACTATGTCCACAGCCTTGTCGGCGGGCTTTTTTCTTCTGCGCCAGCGGATAGGCATTAACGGAACCACAATCATCGCGATACCAATGATAGTCAATAGATCTGGGATCTCGTCAAACCACATGATCCCAAATAGGGTAACAAAAACCAGACCCGAATATTCAGCCAAGGCTATGTGACTTGCAGGGGCTTTTTTGTATGCCACAACCACCAGCGCGTGATAGCTCAATACAAAAAAGTTGATCGCTAAGATCCAAAACAGATGACGGATTTCAATAGGCCCCCAATTAGGTAGCGCCAGTAAAAACGCTCCAGGGATCGTTAAAGCGGTAGTCCAAAAGAGCGTCGAGACCACTGACTGAGAAGCTGGCAAGCGCTTGATTAAGATATTGCCTACCGCCATTGCCAGAGCGCTACCCAAGGCAATAATCGCAGCCCAATGAAAATGCTCAGGTCTTAACACCACCAGCACACCGATAAAGCCAATCCCCGTGGCGATCACCTTCTTCATCGGAGGCATTTCTTTCAAGAAGATGATCGATAATGGCAGCATCATCAACGGCGCCACATAAAACATCGCGTTCGCCGTTGCCAAGGTTAAATGAGTAATCGCTACCATAGCGCAACCACTGCCAATCAAAATAAATTGCGAGCGCCAGAAGTTGATCTTGCCACAACCCAGCATACGCTCTTGCCTTGGTAGGCGCAGCCATAATGGCGCAATAATCAGCAGGCTCATGATCTGCCTGATCAACACATACTGAAAGGTAGGCACTTCACCATTAAGGACCTTAAGTGAAACATCCGAGAGTGAAGCTAAGAAGTTGGCAAAGACCAATAATAAGATGGCTTGAGTGACCGAGTTACCGCGCATAGAGCTCTAACATAGTGAAGAATGGCAAAGATGCGCGAAGATATCAGTCTTTGTGCGATAGATCCAATTGTATGACTAGGCTAAGCTTGTGCTAAAGTAGCGACCGCAATGCAGACACCCAATACCGAGTATCGATATCCTGATGAAAAATAACAAAGCTACCCCAAAAAAAACCGTCAAAGTCGGTCTTCATCCGAGAAATAAACACCACGGACGCTACGATATCGATGCCTTGGTAAAAGCACTTCCAGAATTAAAACGTAAGGTCACACTCAACCCTAAGGGAGAGCAAACCGTAGACTTTAGCGACCCAGAAGCAGTGCTAACCCTTAATAAGGCCTTGCTGGCCCACCACTATCAGGTGAGATTCTGGGACATCCCAAAGGGCTATCTATGCCCGCCGATTCCAGGACGTGCCGATTATGTGCACCGCTTAGCAGACTTATTGGATACAACCGATAACACCATCAATGCTCTCGATATCGGCACAGGAGCGAGCTGTATTTACCCTATTATCGGTGCCACGGACTACCAGTGGCACTTTACTGCGTCCGATGTTGACCCTATCTCCATTAAGGTTGCTACCGAGATTGCCAAGCTAAACCCCCATCTATCGAAGAAGATAGTGCCGCGCCTACAAAAAAATGCTGACAATATCTTCAAGGGAGTCATTCATGAGGGCGAATACTATCACCTCACCCTGTGTAACCCTCCCTTTCACAAATCCTTGAAGGATGCGGAGCAAGGAACAAAACGAAAAGCCGATAATCTTGCAAAGAACAGAGCCAAACGCGGTTCAGAGGCTATGAATAAAAAAGGCCTACCAATAAAACCAACGCCACAAGGACTCAACTTTGGCGGTCAAAAGGCGGAGCTTTGGTGCCCCGGTGGCGAGGAGGCATTCATAAAAAATATGGCCCAAGAAAGTGCCCTATTTAAACAACAGGTAGGCTGGTTCAGTACCCTTATCTCCAAAAAAGAGAACGTCGCACCGATGCAGAAAGTGCTCAACAAACTAGGCGCGAGTGAGGTCAAGGTTGTTGAGATGTGTCAGGGACAGAAAATCAGTCGATTTATTGCGTGGCGATACTAGGGCCTGTTGACCCTAATTTACTCAAGGCATAAAAAAGCCAGTAAGCAATGACTTACTGGCAAATACAACTACCCGAATTTAGTTTTTACTCGGTAATGTAACCAAAGCGCAGATATCTTATATCAATCACAGTAAGTAAGTGGTCAGAAATAGCGTAGGAAAAACGCTGGATAACAAGGCAGAACTTTTTGATAAGTCGTTATTCTACAATTCTAACGCCGTTATCGAGTGTTTTAACAAGCTAGGATGACCCGTTATTTGCTACGATTGGTATTATTTATCTAGGGTCTGTTGACCTTTTGAGGTTATTTTTGTAGCGATTTGTTGGGTATTAATACAAGGCAGTCACTTTTAGGTGTGGTGGTTCCACATGAAAAGTGACTAACGCGGTAGAAATGCCCAACAAAGCGCTACCCGAAGGGCTCGTCCAGAAGCCATTTACTCTTCGTTGAGCGGCTTTTGCTTAGATGACTAGGCGGCAAGTCCCTCGCCTTGATTAAATGGCTTCTGGTCGAGCAAAATTTAATCGCAAAAGGTCAACAGACCCTAGTTACCAATAGATCATCGTTACGTTTCGATATAAGTCTCCTTTAATTTAAGCCCTGCGCGTCTTGCAAGGACGCCAAATAAATCAGGTTTCATGTAAGAAGGTTTCTATAATTCTTAGATAATCCTCGGGGGGATAAAGCATGTATTGGATCATCACTAAATACCTCATCACTGCGGGCTTAATCGTATTCATCTCTGAGGTTGCCAAGCGCAGTGATAAACTAGGCGCACTGATTGCAGCATTGCCTACTGTAACTATCTTGGCGCTAATCTGGATGCACATTGAGGGATTACCCAAAGAGAAACTCGCCAATCATTCCTTTTATACCTTTTGGTACGTTCTCCCTACGCTACCCATGTTTTTGCTTTTCCCTATCCTTATAGAACGTTTTACGTTTTGGATTACATTGCTGTTATGTGTCAGACTTTCCTTATTCTGTTTTGGTGCAGTGGTGCTCCTAGCAAAGGTTGCAGGTGTACAGTTACTTTAACCTTATGGAATGCGTTAAAAATGAATAACATAGATCACTTTAAGCATCTAATGTAAGCGCTTACATAATTAACTACAAATAACTCTGATCCAGATCATGTTTTGACACACTCTGTCATTCGATCTTCACTAATTCTAGGTCACTCACATTTAAAAATAATCATACAAGTCAATGATTTACAACTTGAATTGGCGCACATTTATACAGCTTCAATCTCTTTAGTATCATTCATAGAACATATGAATGTTACCCCCACATCACTTTGTTCTACGGATATCATTTACCTCAATGACGAGACCAACAATGAAAACAAAAATAAATTTACTCTCCAGTGTAATTTCGGCCACATTAATCTTAGGTTGTTCTTCTTTAAGTGCCAAAGAAAGCGCTTTCACAATTCCCCACTTTGATGAATGGCCCCAAGTAGACAGTGTTGTTAAAACCAATCCCGGCATAGAAAATCGAGTACAAAAAATACTGGCTAAGATGACCCTAGAAGAAAAAGTGGGCCAGATGGTTCAGCCCGACCTTCGCGAAGTCACGCCAGAAGAAGCAAAAGAATATAAGCTCGGCTCCTTGTTAAACGGTGGCGGGGGTTGGCCCAATGATGACAAGTATGCCACTGCCGAAGATTGGGCGAAGGAATCAGATAAATACTGGCTTGCACTGAAAGAAGCCTATGCCGACCGAGGCTTCGATATCCCGTTTATTTGGGCAACCGATGCAGTGCACGGTCACAACAACGTATTCAAGGCGACGGTATTCCCGCACAACATTGGCCTAGGTGCCGCCAGAAACCCTGACCTAATTGAAGAAATTGGACGCGCCACAGCAAAAGAAATTGTCGCCACTGGCCTAGACTGGACCTTTGCGCCTACAGTTGCCTCTCCTCGAGATTATCGATGGGGCCGTGTTTACGAAGGGTACTCTGAAGACCCAGAAGTCATCTACGCCTATGCCGGCCGTATGGTTACTGGCCTGCAAGGTGGTAAAAACGGTATCAAAACAGACGGTCACGTGATCTCTAACGTGAAACACTGGGTTGGCGACGGCGGTACCCTTGATGGTGTAGACCGCGGCGAAAACCACTACAGCGAAGAGTACTTAAGAAACATCCATGCTACCGGTTACTTCTCTGGCTTAAATGCTGGCGCTCAGGTAGTCATGAGCTCATTTAACTCTTGGCACAACCCTGCTAACTACGACCAAACGGGGACGGGAGAGTACAACTATAAGATCCATGGTAGTAAGTATCTTCTCAATGACGTACTAAAAGACGAAATGGGCTTTGACGGCATCATTGTTACCGACTGGAATGGTCAAGGTGAGATCAACGGTTGTACCGCTGCAAACTGTCCAGAGGCAGTGAATGCGGGTAACGACGTATTCATGGTCACCTCTCGTAATGATTGGAAGTCTTTCTACCACAATGTTATTCAGCAAGTAGAAGATGGCATTATCCCAATGGAACGCATTGATGATGCGGTTACCCGTATTCTGCGTGTGAAAATGCGTGCGCAGCTTTGGGGAAAACCACAACCATCTCTTCGTACCTATGCGGGTAAATCTGACATCTTAGGTGCAGATGAGCATCGCGCATTGGCGAGAGAAGCAGTTAGCCAATCACTCGTACTTCTAAAGAATAACGACAATATCTTGCCACTTTCACCTAATCAGAAATATTTGGTCGTAGGTAGTGCGGCAAATGATATCCAAAAGCAAACCGGTGGCTGGACACTGACTTGGCAAGGCACAGAAAATGAAATCGAGCGCGATTTCCCTGGTGCTCAAACCATGCTGATGGCTATGCGCGAGCTGGTAGGTGAAGAAAATGTCATCACAGATATTAATCAAGCCGATGAAGACACCACTGCAATTGTTGTGTTTGGCGAAGACCCATACGCTGAGATGTTTGGTGACATTAAGAAGAACCAAACCCTTGAATACGCCACATTGAAGTCCAAGTATGGCGAAGACTTAGATCTCATTCGAGACCTGAAGCAACAAGGTAACCCTGTGGTTTCTGTGTTCTATTCTGGCCGTCCTTTGTACGTCAATGAAGAGATTAACAAATCAGATGCATTCGTTGCGGCATGGCTTCCGGGTACAGAAGCAGGAGGCATCACCGATGTGCTCTTTGCTCAAGACAACCATGGTTTCACCGGTTCATTGTCTTACTCTTGGCCTAACCTAAAATGCTCTACGACCATCAACCGTCACGCTCCAAACATTGAGGATTACGTGACTCCAGAAACAGAGCAAGACATTGAAGGCGAGCACAAGCCACTATTCCCTTACGGCTATGGCTTAACCTACTCTAGCAATACCGAAGATCAAGACTTGGATAACTTGCCTCTAGACCCTCGTGAATTTGGCTGTGGACAAGACGAACCTGACGATGGCATTGCGAGTGAGCCCCTAGAAATCTTTGGACGATCAAGTTCTGGTGAGTTTGTTGCAAGAATGTCTGGCGATAATACCGGTTGGGCTGGCGTTGATGTTTCAAATGGTTCAGAAACCACCATTGGCAACCTAACGACTCATCCTATCAACTACATGCACCAGCAAGATGCTATCAATGTGACTTTCTCTGGAGAAGGCGCGCGTCAGCTGTACATGCAAACCTATGACGAGCAAGGCGAGGATAGAAACTCATATCTCAATGCAGATTCAACGCTGCAGTTTGATATCGATGTGAAGAAAGAAATACCTGATAACTTCATTCTATCAATGCACTGTGAGTGGCCTTGTTTTGGCGAGGTAGAAGTAGGTAAAGTTCTACCAAAACCACTGGCAGACCCATCACAAAGCAACTGGCAAACCATCAAGATACCTTTGCAGTGTCTCGCTGATGAAGGCATGAGTTTCCCAATGATGAATACCGCATTCCTACTGTACTCAAACGAGTCTCAAGAATTCGAATTTAACCTTGGTGAAATTCGCTTTGTACCTCGTTCAATCGATCCTGCTGAAGATGCACTAACTTGTGAAGAAATAGCAGGTGAAGTTTTGCCTCCACTAGATCAAGACGTTGTCGATGTTAGTGCGCTTTGGCCGAACCTAACCGACTACAAGGTGAATACGGATGACTGGCAAGGTATCGAAGGTCATATGACTTATCAGAGACTGTCTAATGGCAATTTAAGCGTTGCCTACGATGCAACTAGTCCTGAAAGCTACAAAGGTATTGTCTTCGTTCAAGGTGAGCCTCAGAACCTAGAAAACTACCTTGATGGCACGCTAGAGTTTGAGCTTTATGTAGAAACCTATGGTACTCCAGCCAACGAGGGCGAAAATGCCACCCAGGGCTTAGTTATCAAGATGGAGTCTCCAGAAGGCCCTGGTGATGACCTACTATTGCCTCGCGCTGATTACCCTGTGGGTGAGTGGCACAAGGTCTCAGTGCCAATGTCACAACTTAACACTGGTAGCTTAAACATTAACAATGTGAATACCCCACTCGCTTCGCTACCATCATGGAATGCAAGCCAAGCTGGGTTTACGTTTCAGGTGAGAAATATTGAACTGATTAAATAGTTCCCACTAAATCGCGGTCTGGAACCTAAAAGGTCGAGTCGACTACTGACTTGACCTTTTTCTATTTTTTCTGTTCAAAAACCAACCATAAGTAATTGCCCTTTAAATCAACGCACTAGATTTTCACCTAATTTCACTTTGTCAGAGCAACGTAAGAATCACGGCTCATATATTGATACGCTCAATAGTTAGTCCGTATAGTACCTCGTGTGAACAATATTTAATCAAGGTACAGGTACTGTACAAGGTAGTTTAGGTACAACAATGCGATATTTACCGATCATTCTTTTATCCACCCTTTTAATCGGTTGTGGCTCAGATTCTAGCTCAAGTTCCAGCAACAATTCAGGATCTGAAACGGATACAACGAACAATCCCATCGATTCTGCGCCAGATAAAGATGGCAATACTCCTGTCACCGACGACAATACCGACCCCAACTTACCCCCCACTAATGACAACTCTCCAGAGCAAAACGACTTTGCCTCTATGATGCTGAATGCCGTCAATCAGGCTCGTTCAGTGGAGCAAACCTGTGGTGATACCCTAATGCCTCCCGTGCCAAGCCTTGAATGGGATTACAACCTACAATCTGCGGCTTTTAGGCACTCAAGTGATATGGCAAACGCCAATTTCATGGATCACACCGGCTCAGACGGAAGCACTCCAAGCGATCGTATTGCTGATACTGGATACTCTGCCAATGCATGGGCAGAAAACGTGGCGGCCGGACAAAGCACCATAGAGAGTGTCATGGCATCGTGGATGAGTAGCACGGGGCACTGCATGAACATAATGAGTAGCAACGTGACTCAAATGGGGGCGAGCGCCGTAGAAAATGTTGATACGGAATATGGTATCTATTGGACTCAGGTATTTGCTAATCCCTGGTGAGTTTGAGCGATTTGAAAGGTGACCAAACCCCGCTTGTTAATTCATCTCTACAATGAAAATAAGCGTGGAGGGTCACCAATATCATAGTCGGGCTTGCTAGTGCTTATATCGAAACGTATTACTATCATCAAGCACTTCTATTCGAATCGGTACAACCCCTTTACTGGCATCTCCGATCTGGGCAAATGCTCTTTGAGATAGGTCGATAACCCTTCCACTGACAAACGGTCCACGGTCATTAATCTTTACATCAACACTTTTATTATTGTCAGTATTGATAACCCTAACAACGGTTCCAAATGGCAGTGATTTATGTGCGGCAGTATATGCCCTCATATTGTACTTCTCGCCACTGGCGGTGAGTTTTCCATGAAACTTGCTGCCATACCAAGACGCTAAACCAGTCAGTTCATGCGAACCTGAGTATTGCTTAGTTTTCTGGGAGGCACTAGAGGAAGAGCAGCCAACGAGCAACCCTAAGACCAAAGACATAAAAATAAGAGGCAACTTTTTCATTGTATTTATAAAACTCGATGTGTGTAGATGATGACGCGCGAGTATCAATGATTATGGGTATAAGTTTATCAACACTATGTCAGGTGTCGGTTTAAGTTTATGAGATAGATTGCATTTACATCGTTCAAACTAGTATATGGATACTTTCTGCTTAGTTTCTGAACTGCTTGATCTCAGCGAAGCCAATTAGTCACGACTCGACAATCGATGATCTTAAACCCACCACGAGTTCCATCAACTAAACTCAAGCTCTACTTAATCTGGCATTATCTTTCTTTTTTCATCCGCATGATAAAAGAAGACAAAGGCTGCCAAACACGAAAGAATCACCGTGAAGCAAGCCAGAACAACCCAGTCATTCTCGGTAGCCGCTAGCTCGATGATCGCGAGAAAACCCATCAAAAACACACCAAACTCAAACGCGCGCCCCAGCCTTTTGTATTTATGACGAAATACGGCGTAATGATAAACAAGTGAAGACTTCATCGACATGCTCCCATTTAGTTAAACCTATTAATGCGTGAAACTGCCTCCTTATTTGAGAGAGGCAACGAAATAGACCTCGAATAAAAAATTATTCTCAATCATATTCGGCGCGCATTATTTGTTAACTATTAGGAAATACATAATCGTTTATGTAGGACGGGAGCCTACTTACTGCCCTTTAAACTGGGTCATCAAGTATGACTATCTGACGCTCAATACAGTAAAGCTTTACTCAAGTATTTACCGCATTATCGAGAACAAAATGAGAGGAGTATAAGGCGATGTCTGAGTCACTTGCGATGGCGAGAAAGTCATAGAACTTTCATGCACCACCCTTTCCATAAGCAACACATGGTCATAATCAATATCAGCGATTATGAAATAGTTAATCCTCTGGATGATGTGGGTCAATATTCAAAAGATAGAGCGGCTCTGTCAGTTTGATGCCCTTAACTAAGTTGCATAAAAAGAACTGCCCAATACAGAGCTTGGGCAGTTCTATTGAAAACGATTGAATACGGGCAAATTTTGAGAGAGCGCTGTCATCTTTTGATGCAGAACCAACGCCTAGTTATCACTAGCCTAATATAGGTCTAAAGAAGCTACGCTCGTAGCTTACAATGCAGTCAACTTCATTCGCAAAATCAAAAGCCTTCATACAATCTGCATCATCTAAAGATTTAACTCGATAGTCTTCATACGCAGATAAATTCTCAAAAGTGAACAAGGCTAAAGCAATGTTATTAGCCCCCTCCGAGGGTAGGTAATAGCCATTATGCTGACCACCAAATTTTTGAACCAAAGGTATCCACATCTTTGCATACTCTTCAAACTCTTTAACCTTCTTAGGGTCAATGACATACCTAACATAACAAGTGATCATAGAGGGGTATCCTTACTGTAATATCAATTATGAGTAGCAAATAGGATTCAAATATCTATGTCGAATCCAGAGTAACAACGCCCCTTGAACTTCTAAGTGAGCCTCTAAACAAAGCAAAACCGTATCCAAACATAGTATAAATAATCTTGCGAATCTGCCCTTCAATTTACATTAGCTTATTAGATATAACATCTATGTGAGATTAGTTTTCAAGAATGATAGGTACCAGGGTGACCACATGATTGTTTAGTTTTTATTCGCAGCGCTTAATCCCGCACTGAGAACCGCTTCCAACATGGTGGTATTCAAATGGATACTACTCACTTGGTCATCACGGTCTTAAGAACCTGGAAGGGTCATGTAATCGATAGCGATAACTTGACCATCGGTAAGAGCATGAACTGCGGACATCCAGTTTATAAAGCACTCATGGTGTCCGAGAATATACTCTCGAATGTCGAACCATCCTTTGACTCCCGCAATTACGGCGTATCAAGACGCAAATAGAACCTCAAATAAGCAACAGGTTACCTTTTCTGATTGGCGTTTATAAGTCACAGTTTGAAAGTGCTCTTTGAGCTCATCGATAGGTATGGAATTTAGTCTCTTATAAGAAAGAGCGTATATGGTCACAGGTAAAGCTGGTCGTCAAATCGGTCCGGTCGTTAGCTTAAAAATGTTCACGATCCCGCCATAGATTTAAATAATACTTAATTATCATTTAACCTCTGCTTATTGATCTCAATCAAGTAATTCCATAATATCTATTCACCGGAAGCATTTGTTCTAATCAATTAAATATCATCAAATCGTTTTTGCTATCTAATTCTTTCCGTTAATTTATAAGATAAGTCTATTTAGGCTAATTTGAACGATTATGCTTTTTATAAATCGCTGATGTTATTCTTAGGCAAGACAACATCTTACAACCTATTTAAGAACGACTATATCAGAGATTAGCCTCACACTATTAATTAGTGATAGGGAGTCCTTTATATAAAAAGTCAAATTAACGATAAGAAAATCAATGAGACATTTAATGATTATAGTTATGCTTTTATTTATGTTTGGATGTAGTTCTCCTGACAATCAACAAGAGCGAGATCTAGCGAGGCAAGAAGTAAACCAAGTTTCTAGTCACGTAGTAAATAGATTGAGTGAACACTATATTGAGTTGCCAGAAAAGATGGAATATGCGTATGGTTACGCTACGGTTCGAATGTCTGAACTCCAACTTCCTCTATTGGGAAAGTCATCGGGCATTGGATCTATCTACAATAATACCGACGGTACAATTACTTACGTTGATATCGATAAATACGATTTTGGCGCAGGATTAGCATTTCATAAATATGATGGAATAGTCATATTTGACACAAAGGAACAACTAGATTCCTATAAAGAGGGAGAGTTACGTCTTACTCTTGCAGCAAACGCTAATATTGGCGAAAGCGGTGGCACCTCCACAGCAACCATTTTGGGCGATGACCAAGATGTCTCTATGTATGTGCTTGACTATTCAGGAGCATCCGCAGGTACCAGCGCCCAAATTATATCTACCTCAATTAATTATGATTTGACTGAGACAGGTTTGGGCGACCTTAAGGTTGCCAACAAAGAATATAGTGACGCAGACACAACAAGTGTCGCTAAAAAGTGGGATCGTGCACTTCCATTCTATGCCCAGAACGTCATCGACAAGGGCTACTCATTACCTAAGCCGTATGGGATTAGTGTTGTATATACCGACACCTATCAGTATATGGATATCACAGGTTTGAATGTGGGCATTAATGGCTCTCAGAAATATCCAATTGATTTTGTATCCTTTCATAACAACAGCAACGACACACAATCTCCACAACTCAAGTTAGATGCTTGGCTGTTTCCATTTATGAATGTATTTGGCTCCATAGGTAAAATTAGCGGCACAGCTGACCTGGGTATTCAATTCAGTGGCGATGACCTCATAGGTCAGTTAGGAACGGATTGCGGTGGCAGAATCAAACCGCTTGTGTGTCGATTGCAAGGAAAGGATCCTCTGTACAATGTCACCGCTGACTTGAGTGGCAATAATTATACTGTGGGAACAATTATTGCCACTGGTTGGCATGACTATTTCTTCACTCTGCCCATGTCAGTGACCTATGCAGACATGCGCAAGAATGATGCCGAGGGTCTGATAGTTAATATAACTCCTCGTGTTGGTAAAGTGTTTCCAATTACAGCTTCTCAATCCATTGCATTGTATGGCGGGGCAACGTACATCGACAGCACCCTAACTTTGACAGGGACATATACCTATGAAGGCGTAGGCATCGATTACACAGTAGAGCAGAGTAATGTGGATAAATGGTCAGGTCTTGTCGGTGCGAATTATACCTTTAATAGAAATTGGTCCATTTCCGCAGAGTATGGATGGGTAAAAGACCGAAAACATCAATTTGTTTCTACGTTAAATAGGCGATTCTAGAATATATAATCTTCAGCTAAATATAAGAAATAATATTAAGCAGAACTGATTATATTAATAATTGCATAAAGCAATTTATTCAATACAAACCAAGAAAGGATTCCAGATAATTATAGAAGAGAAATCATCATGAATAAGAATAAGGTAATACTACTGCTTTCAGTATCCCTCTTTTCATCGCTGAGTTCAGCGAGTGTCATCGTAGATACCAAAGGGGTAGATATGAATCAATACAATATTGATCTACTTGAGTGTCAGCAGATATCTACACAAGTGCAACAAGAACAGGTAGCAGGTGTAGGTCGCTCAGTAGCAGGAACCGCAGCTAGAGGAGCTGCTCTTGGAGGCCTAGGAACCGCAATCGCAGGCGGTCATGGCAGTGATGGAGCAAAAGTCGGGGCAGGTATTGGTGTCGTGGGTGGTCTTTTGCATCATAGACATGAGGTTGCTTACGAACAGGCTAAACACAATCAGGATGTCGACCACGTGCAGAAGCAGTGCATGATAGGTAGAGGATATAAGGTACTCAATTAAACAAACCTTTGTTTCTACCCTGTAGCGCAATATGCTTAATTTGACTTGCGTATGTACAAGCCTAGTTTTCTACCAAGTCGCGACTAGACCCCTAACTAGAGCTTTAAACTTAAAAACGGAAAAAGCCTGACAACTCGAAGAGTTATCAGGCTTTTAGAATGTATGGCGCGCCCTGTAGGAGCTGAATTACAAATTTAATCAAAATTAATTGACGTTACTTTTCTTTAATTATTATAGACTTAAATCATAAATCGACTACAGTTAATTTAACCTAGATTACCCATATTAGCTCATTTTTAACGTCTTCAGCACCACAGGAGCACCACAGAATTTGATTGGTACCCTTTTATGAATACTGAATTGAATTTCACCAAACGCACATTAGATAACTTACCAAACCCTCTCAAGCGAACAAGGTTTCGTGATTCTGGTGGTAGTGGCAGTGTCGCAGGTTTAGGGCTTGATGTTTCTCCAACGGGAAAGAAAACCTTTCGTTACGAGAAAAAGGTGAACGGCAAAAACATTAAAGTGACCCTTGGGAAGTATCCAGACATTACGGTTGAACAAGCTAGAAACCTTGCCAAAGAACAAGCACAAAAAATAGCCGATGGTGTTAACCCTAATGAAGAAAAGCGTAAACAAAGAGACCATATTAACTTTGATGCTCTATTTGAGATTTACACCGCTACTTTGAAACTGGATGTACAAGCCAAACTTAGACGCCCGAGAAGCCTTGAACTATCCAATACTCTATATAGCCTTCATGTTGCCCCAGTTATTGGCAAAAATTCTGTTATCGATTTTACACGCCAAGATGCGAAAACATTCTTGAATGGTTTATTGGCAAAGTATGGGTACAGTCGACACAATCATGCCTTAACCTTGCTCAAATCCATGTACAACCGTGCTGAATTAGAAGTGAATCCATTCAAGGACATTAAGAAAATAGATGAGGCTCTGCACAGACGCACTAGAACCCTTTCTGGTGAAGAGCTTGAACGATTACTCGATTCTCTAAACTATGAAGACCAGATCTATCGAGATTTCGTTCTAGTATTGCTATTCACGGGTCAACGTAAATCCAATGTCATCTCTATGCAGTGGAACCAAATAAATTTTGAAACCAAGACTTGGACAATCCCATCAGAAAACACCAAAAACAAAAAGCTACATGCTGTTCCACTATCACTACCCGTTGTGGAACTCCTCACTGAACGGAAAAACAAAGCCAATAATAGGGAATCTTTTGTGTTTCCAAGCCACAGAAGCAGTACCGGACATATCAGTGATAAAGGCAGTAAAGGCGGATTCTGGAGGCGAATAATTGAAAGAGCGGATCTGTATGATTCACAAAATAAAGCCAATAATTTTCGTATGCACGATTTAAGACGAACATTAGCCACAAATATTGTAAATCAAGGCGGTTCCATCCAAGCCATAAGTAAGCTATTAGGCCATTCAAATATATCAATAACATCAGACGTTTACGCCCATTTAGCCATTGATAATGTGCGAACTGAATTAGAAAGCACAACATTGGGAATGTTAGGCGAAAATAAAGCACTAAATAAGGTGATTGATTTAGCTAAAATAAAATCTGACATTCTGAGTCTTAGTGAATATGATAGGCAGGAATTAGCAAGTTTTATACAAAGTTTAAGCGCATGATTGGCTTTTTTTGTGAAATAGTAAGTGTGAATCAAAAACAAGCTTTTGGACAAAAACGATTTAGGTAATTGCTCTAAATCGTTTATATCAGATTAAAAAAATATCTTGAAACCTTAAACGTTGGTAAGTGGCTATTCCTCGTTTTTCAGAAAACTACCTCAGAGAGTCATAATGATTAATCACTTTTACAACAGAGTCTAAAAGAGGCTTTAACCCATTAAAATCTATTTTCGCTTTGTTTTTTTTGACTATATGTGTAGCAAATGCATCTTTGCTCAAATCACTTTTTGAGTCTCGATTCTTTACAGTGTTGAAACACTTCCCATTTGGGTGTTTCATTAAACGCGTTTTATCATCAAAGAAATACTCTATATCTGTCTCTCCGCCATCTTTAGCTAACGGTGTGAAAACAACATATAGGTTTTTGATAACATGTATAAATTCAGACGTTCGAATATCCTCCTTCTTATCAAGAGTAGATGGAAACAATTCGATTTTTTTCTGAAAGTTTTTTGACTTCAACAAATTCACTACTTGTTGAGGTCCTTCATCGTTATCTAAAAAAACAATAACTGGATGTTTAGGTGTTATGGCATCGTAGAGCTTCATGTTCTTTTCGAAGTTATCCACAAAGCCTCGCAGGTAATCAGCCCCTCCGAATAACTCTAATAAAAAGCGGCTTCGCTTTGAGTACTCGACAAAACGTACTAAAAGCTCATACTTATCTCCTTTACGGTGCGCTAATTGAGGATAATCTTTGCTTAACTCGCTGATTGCAGACTTTAAGTAAATATTATCTGTCTTACCTTCACATAAAATGGTAGGTTTCTCGTTTCCGCAAAAAAGTCGATAAAATAAGAAACTACTAAACGTTTTTTCTCGACCTGAAAGTATGACTTTAGTATTTCTCCCAACTTTCGCATGCGTGTAATCGGTACTTAAAGGTGTTTTTTGCCTCATCCGGTTATAGTGATCAACTTGATCAATAAAGTTTAACTGCCCTTCAAGCTCATTGAGGTTACCGTCAATTTCATTCCCATCTTTTATAGCTGTAAACTTACCTGTTTTAAACAGCTGATTGCATTTCGCCCGTGCTAGTCGCCAATATTCCTGTTTCACATTAGGTTTTTTATTTACTACCAGACCTGTGACTTCTTGTCTGGAATTCTTATATTGAATTCTAGTTTTACTAGAATTTATAGAAAACCCTGAACGTCTTATCTCACTCTTTAACATTCTACCTGGTACATAATCAATTTCATTTTGTGTCATTATTTGAGGAGGAAACTCAGATTTCCTAGTTGAAAATGTTATGTCGTCAGCGTACCTCGTATAAGTACATTTATATTTCTTGGCTAACGAGGCTAACCGTATATCTAGGGTATGTGAAATAAGATTAGTTATTACAGGAGAGCATGGGCTGCCCTGAGGCAGTTTGTTATCATAGCAGGCAATTTGAGCAATTACTGTTGCAATCTGTGGGTTAAGATTGAAGTTAGCGTTTTTAATAAAAAAACCACGAACACGTCCAAAATTGAAACTATCAAAAAAACTTTCTAAATCAATGTTGAGGACGTTCTTTTTTCCGATATGCGTCATAGCATTCGTTAGGATTGAACGCTCTCTTACAAAACCGTGAGATAACGAAGGTTGCTTTACTCGCGCATTGGGGATTTTTATCTTAAGAACTTCAGCTGCGTAATCTGGATCACCATTTTTTCTAAGTTTCGGTTTAGCCCACTGTGAATCTGGATATTTTTCCGCATTAATTTCATCAATGCAGTCTAAAAGTAATATTGACAGATTTTTTTGAAGGCTTTTAAGTTCCTCTGAAGGTGCATTTATAAGCCTTTCACCGCCTGATTTCTTCGGAATGGAAAACTGGTGATATTGGTTCTCTGGCTTGTGGATATATAAGCAACGAGTAAGAAAAGCTGCATCAATACCCAATACTTTAGCAAATTCAGGTTTTGTTGATGCTGACTTTAGACGCTTTAATCTTGACATTGATTACCCCTAATTATTGGCTTATGGGCACTCCTACGCACTATATATCTTATAAATACCTATATGATATACTATATAAGGCAATCCGAACGGACCATTTCTTCACTGATCGCGAAACGCGAACTAAAAATCTGCCCATAAGCCGAATGGTATTCTAGAGCAGTTATGAAACATATTCAATATAAAATCCCAGGGAAACTCGATAGGTATCAATCTGTTATGTGATTCGACATAGCATTTCAGGGTAGAATTACGGAAAACTTCCGTATAAGTGCCCAAAGCACGGATTAGATTAATTTGGTCTATTGCTGTACTAGCTATCTGGAAAATTCATTGGGCCTGAGAAGGTTTGGGGCAATTTCGTGTTACGCCCCTTTCAGCAAGGTTTTGGACAAAAATGAGCTTCGGAAAATTAAACATTACCAACTAATGAATAACTAAAGTATGGAAAGTCGCTTTACTTAGTGTCCAGTGCTGAAGGTACAGATCATAACCTATACTTATTCACAACATTTTCTCCTGCTCTAGAATGAATATGATCATACTACTAATAGAGAACTTTGCTAAAGAATGGCTTCTGTCTAGACGTAGACCTTATCGAATCTGGCTGTTTGGTGCTGAAATAGCTATCGGAAGCATTGTTGCATTATGGTCGCTGGCCGAATTTTGGATATTCACACCAATTTTAATTTTTTACCCTTTGTGGATGGGGGTTAAGTTCTATAATTTAGAAAAATATATTCATGCTAAACAAGACAAGCAATGGCTTCCATTAAGGTATCATATTATTTTGTTTTGGGCGTACCTAATTTTCGCTACTCCTATAATGCTAGCCTTATCCATAGGATCATCTTACCTTTTTGGTTCATTAATATTAGATATGGTCGATAGAGGAGTAAGTGATGAAGGCAATTTCTTGTTCTTATTATTGAGTTTTGGTGGAGGAGTCGGAGGCGCAGTTTGGTTATTTGGCATCCCCAAAACAGTTAAAAAATTAAAGAACCACCAATGGCCTACAGATAAATTGTAACTTAGAGACTATATGCTTTATTACACCTCTAGTAACACTCTATCAGAGAAATGGTATTACTTCTTTGTGTATGAGAGACTTTCGGCTTTGCAAGAAGGGGATATTTCTGTCTAGTTCAAAGTCAAGCTAAGGCTTGAGATTGGTAGAAGTATTTAGGTTAGAAAAAGTAGGGAAAATCACCTCATTGCGGTTTAAGAGGTTATGCGTCACTGTCATAGAATGGGGCATAAACGAGCTAGCGATGATCGTGCTAGCTCGCCTTTGAACAAAAGTTCTTACGGTTCCAGGAATTTGTAGGTCTTCCTGTTAATCGTAGCTAGAACAAAAAGAAAGACCTGACCCCAATGCCTGGCTTTCAATGCTAAAAAGTAGCATTGAAGCTTTTCTTTTATTTAATGTTATATCCATTTCTGACGTCCGTTGTTAACAACTTTTTACTGTGTTCCATAGCTATCGCACGCATAACGTTATAGGCGGTATTTTTGTGTTTATATACCGACTATCTTGATCTCATTCACTATGAATCTCAATTAGCACTAACCTGTTATATGAATTGCCATAGAGTTTTGGGGGATAACTAAAAAAAGTTTCCTTACAAGTGCCCAAAGTACGGATTAGATCAATTTGGGCACTTGCAGGGCTACCTACATGGTCAGTTCGTTTGGGTTGAGCAGTTTTTGGCAAAACGACTTAGCAAATGATACTACCCATCCACACCTATGCATCCTACTCACTCAATTCATACTCACCATCATAGTATTTCATCTCAGAAAGCACTTCATCGGCCGATGCGAAAAAGAACTCCTTTCTGCCATTAACTAGGTTCACTCTCTGGTTGGCAAAACAAGAATGTAGGAACCGTTCAAATGTTGGCGCATCCTCTGTAAATGCGAATGCGTGAACATCAAAGAGCTCTGGTACAGAAGCATCACCTAGCTCTTTCACCCGATCATTAGGATCCGCACGCCTAGTCATACCTATTTTTACAACCCCTTCACCAAAAGAAAGCTTGTTTGAAATTACATAGACATAGCCTGCTCTTGTTTGTTGGGCAAGAGATACAGCTCGCTTCTCTTTATTACGTAGCTTTTCTAGCTCCTCCTTGTGTAACTCATACAATGCCTTTTGCTCTTCGCTACTAGACTCGAGTTTCTTAAGTTCTTCTGTAACTAAGCGTTCCATGACCTTACGCTCTCGTTCGGCTTTCTCTGCCGCGGCCTTGATGCGCTTTTCTTCACGCGCTGCTTCTCTTTCAATCTGAATCTCTTGACGCTCTTCTTCTTTCAACGTTTGTTTCAGTTGGGTGATTTCATAGCCTAGCCTTAGTTCGGTGATTTTTAGCCCTAAGTACTGACTTGTTAGGTGTGTCTTTACCAAATCAGAAGAAGAGTTAATTTCCTCGAATGTTTTTTGAGCACGCTCAATAAGTCGGTTGATATTGTTCCAGTCAACTACGGCTGCAGCAGCTTTAAACTCATTATCCAAACATCTTAATCTCAGTTTTATTTCCCTATTAAAGAGCTTTTTCGCCTCGGATTTCTTTCCGTTAACGGTCACATCACTGCCCATAGAGCAGATGCACGCTTGCTTATTGCTTACTAGTGCTTTTATTCTTACCTTAGTGTCTGCCAGATTTCTCTCTAGCTCAGCCAGGTCACGCGATTGAGATATCTGCATATAAGAGACAGAGTCGGAGGTGCCAACTCCTAGATGGTAGAGCGCCAGCTTTGTTTCACCTTGCTTTAAGCTGAGAAGATCTTGTTTATAACTTTCCCGTAATTCTTGATAATTGCTTACCGTATCAGATAGTAGTCGCTCGCTCTCAGAGGCTGGAGCATAGACTTTCTCAATGTCCTGATCTTCCGCCTCTAACTCTCTAAGTAAAGATCGGGACTTTACCAAAAATACCAGAGTGAACAGCGCTAGGCATGATATAACGATAGAAATATACATAGCGACTCCTTAAATTGATTGCGGAAATTGACTGGACGCAGATTGGGCTTCTTCCGCTTCTTGTTTACGAGCTTCTCTTATAAGTTGACTCTCGCGGTATTCTTTAGCTTCAACCTCATAGTACCAATCACAATCAATTCGAAGCTCTCGCATTACTTTTGCTACCTCAGGAGGACTCACTTTAAAAAACTCTTTACGACGGTTTTCTCCATTTACTCGCCTGCCATCAAATTCACGGTGAAGCTCTCTTTCGATTCTTGGCGCATCATCAACAAAAGTTAGTGCGTGGACGTCAAATTTGAAAGGTACGCTCGCATCACCTAATTCGTTAACGCGATCCATTGGCTCAAGTCGACGAGTCATCCCAATCTTGACTACCCCCTCGCCAAAGCTACCTATATTTGAAATTACATAGATATAACCAGCTTTTGTAAGCTGAGCCTGAGAGGTCGCACGCTCAAACTTGGTTTCTAGCTTTTCGATCTCTTCTTTCATGTGAGCGATTTTTTGCTCCATATCCTGTGAGCTCGCGCCGTGCAGTTCTTTTGCAAGCTTTTGGGCTTTCACAAGGTCAGAATTTTTATAGTAGATCTCATCTTCAAGGTCGTCGATGTCGTCTAGCGAACGCTTGGCCAGTTTGGCTTGTTCACGCAACAGGGCCTGCTGTTTTTTCTTTTCTTGTTTTATCTTTTCTTTGCGGAGTAACTCACTATGCCAGATAGTGAGCTCTTCAGCTTTTAGGTCAAAGTATTCATAAGCGATAGCAACGTTCGCGGTTTCACCAAGTTTTTCTAGTTGCAGCTCAAGTCTATCGAGTTTGTTCAAGGCAGTTTCGTAGCTTGAGTGCCGCATCTTTTTACGGATCATGTCGAACTCAGCATTGAATGCCTTGAGAAGTAGACTTTGATAAGAAGTTACCATTCGCGCGCCTTTAGATTCACTCCCAAACCAATCCCAGTTTGTGTATGCACTAGTCGCTCGGCCAGATTTAATGACTTGATATTGGCGATCTAAGCAACCGGCTATTCTATCTTTTAGTGCTTGGCTATCATCGAATCTATAGGTGGGAGGGAACAGCCCCACATTGATGTATTTCAGTTGTTCTTCTTTATTGACAAGCTCTTCCTTGAGACGCGCATATACAGGGCGACCATTGGCGGTCTTGCTTTCAATAACACCAATTTCAAGCTTTAGCTCTTGCACGATATCTTCGACAGGCCTTTTAGCCAGCGCGCTCTTCTTTCTCCTAATATCCTTACTGAGCTTTTTTCGTTTCTTTTGTGTTGAGTTGACAGAGAGCAACATAGCAAAGGTCAGTAGCAATAGCACAGCCCATACTAATTGATAGGATTCTGCAGTTTCAGGCATTGAGATTCCTCTAGTTAGCAATATGAAATAGGAGAAAGGTGATTGTTAGAGTACCACCAGAATGAAAGACAACGTGAACGGGAGGTTAATCTATCTTCCTGCAGCACATCTAAAAAGCTTTATTTTTTGAGTATTTATCCCTGCTGTTTGATCATGCATCCAAAGGGATTGTGGTGCCCCCAAACCCAATGTATTACGCGATTTAGCTCGCCTCAAAAATGATTGTTGTGCGGATCTTATCACTTAGCATGTACATAACGCCTACCATTTAGCGCCACCATAAAATGTATTAGGGAAAACGCTTCTCAATGCGTAAACGCCAACCGCATTTTGGGATCTGCATCTTAATTATTATGTATGTGAATTATGCCATGAAAATTTATATCTTATTACCAAGCTGAAAATTGCTATTCCGCGTAGATAGTAAATCTAAGGCATAGATATATTTGCTCCATTGTTTGATACTGTTTTCAATGTAATACTCATAGCTTCTTGTATTGCATCAAATACCTGATTGATACCATCAATGCCCTCACTTTGTTCTACAGAGTAAATGATCCTTGAACTAATTGTGATGTTATACTTACCTTCGTTATCATTCATTGCTAATTTAATATCAACATTTATCATTCATATGCCTCCTGATTTATCTATCATGCTATTTAAAAATCATACTTTGGAGCAAACTTCATATTAATGATCGCCTTTGAGTCTCGGTCAAGCAAGCGAGTATTTTATTTCAATAACTAAATTATCATCTACTAGTTAAAGCTCTCTGCCAGAAAAATCAATACAGTCCAGTTCCTATAAAAATCAAAGTACTATTCTACCCATATAAATAAATCGATCTCTATCACAAATCTATTTGAAGCATTCTAACTTATTGTTCCGCAGGAAATTTAACTTCAAACCAGCTTTCTTTAGAAGAAGAGCGATAAACTTCGTTCCTTTTCCATTACTTTTTATATATCACAACTAACTAATCATCTAGAACGTACTTAGAAACAAAGCAAACTTTAGGGTAGAAACATGTAGCGAGGCTAAAGCGGATTGAGCTTAGGCTTTTGTCCAAACAACTCCCCATTTCTTGCTTTAATTTCTACTGAAAACGCTTCTGCACTGCTATCTACAAGAACATATTGATACTCAAGGTAGTTATGGATGTACGTCTTTGTCAGGTCATCAAGTTTTAGTTCACCAGTTGCAAACAACGGTAAATCACTTTGTTGAAGAGAGGGAATAACCAGTCTATTAGCGACATACACACAGAACTGATCTCCGCTTAAGCGACCTGAGTAGTGGCTATGTAATCGAGTAATTAAGCCGTACCTTTTCTTATGAGAGTTCTTTTCAATTTCTCTACCCGACATCCCGCAATAAAACAGCTCGTCACCATTCCAGATAGCGTATATACCCGCAGCTACTTTTGGGATCTCTTTGTTAGGCCACTCAGAAAACCTAAACTTATCAGAAAATTTCATAACCGTTATTCAATATGAGTAAATTACTTTCATTATACAACTTGGATAGGTTCTGTTTTGAGTTAAAGTACTGATTTTTCATTAACTCTTTAACCTATATCATGCTCAGTTAAAGAGTTAATGGATTTTCATGCTTCAGGCCACATTCAATTGATAGAAAGTTTTATTAGCACTCCCTTTTTTTGATTCAATCAACCCTTCTGTGGCTAATCGCTTTAATGCCACCCCTATCGAACGACAGTTGTTTTGTCCAACATTGCAGTAATTGCAAACATCTGTTGCAGTCATCCACTTAAGAGTGCGACCTACACTATCGACTTCAACAAAGCGCTCATGGAGCATGTCATACCAATTACCCTTGTAATCATGGCCTTGGTTGATTTTCGCCACTTTTCTTGATTCATCAGCATTAAGAAGCCATGACTCTCCATCGATGTAGTACTGCATCACTTCTAACCAAAACTGTTTTAGTTGTTCTGGTTTAACTAACTTCAAGCGACCTGATACATATGACCAACCGAGGATTGTATTAACTCGTTCTACATCTATAGGCTTTTCAAGCTCTAGTACCGCAAAACGACTAGACCCAGTTTCATCTCTAAGAAACTCACTACCATTAACCGTTGCGATTAATGAAGTTTGTCGTTTCTTTTTAATCTCGGTACGTCCATATGGAGGGCGAACAGTATCCACTTCTCGTGTAATGAAGGCTTTCAATCCTCCTTGACTGTTCTTTGAGGTTCGCTCTAACTCTCCAAGCTCTGTGATTAAGCTTTTAATGCAAGCTAACACCGAGTCTTTATTGTCAGGATTGAGTTCTGCCCCCTCTAAGAAAGCTCCGTTTATTACATCAGCGAACCGGCGTATAAACGCTGTCTTCTTGAACGACTGCCCGCCTTGCAATATGGGTATTAGTTTACTGCTGAATCGTGGCTCAAAAACTGATGCAACTACTGAGATAAAAAACCTCAGCATCACCGCTCTTGCGATACCTGAATCTTTTGCATTCATAGCCTCAATTAGAGGAAATACTCGCTCTACCCCATCCCACTTATCACTATCTAGATAGTTTCTAAACGGGTGATACGTATTCTTCTCTGCTAAAGCCATTAAATGATCTTCAAATACAGATTTAGGAAGCCCAGCTTTCAAGCACTCACTAACAATTAAACTTCTCATGCCCTCAAAACTACTGTCAAAGAGTCTTCCATACTCAAAGATCTCAAACTCTAATGTCATCTGATTAGTCATAGGTTTTAAACCAAGATGATTGAGTAAAGTTTCAAGATTTTGCTGGGTTGCTAATGGTTTTCCACTCAAACCAATATCTGGAAAATTTAGACCGGCATTGCTAACTGTATACGGCTCGTTCTGTTGAGCTTCTGCAAATGTATAATTCATTCTATACTCTCCTTTAGTCGCGGTGTCCTATCGCCAAATACTTCACCGCTACTGAATTCGATTCCCCTATTGCTAATCGCTATAGGGGGATTCATTCTTTCCTTCATTAAGCCGTATGTGTAAACACACGCCCCTCAATAAAAGCATCAAGATCCTTTAGGGTGTAAAAGACTTTTCGACCGACCTTAATAAAAGGCAATTGGTAGCGTCCTGTACTCGCCCAAACAGCTAGTGTCCCTTCAGTTACACCTAGGTATTCGGCCGCAGCCTTTCGGTTCATCTTGTCGCTAAACCGACTCATCAATTCATTGCTCATGTTAAACCTTCCTTACTTTTAATTATCCGAATTGGATGAGTTGAGATTAGGCTTGCAAGGAGGGTGATACAACAAAAACGCAGGGACGGATTTTAGAGAAGTTGGTTTAGTCAAATAATGGTAGCCCTTATAAATAAAGGACTAGAGGGGAGGACGGATTTTAGTTTCGCTTTCGTTTTAGCGTAGAAATATGATCGCTGATTTGCTCGTTACTATAAGCTGGTGAACTGAGTGTTATAGACTGAGTGTCCAACTCATCACTGCCTTCAACTTGTCTATCAATCGCGAGTTCTAATTCATCGAAGTCAACATTATCAGGAGTATCAGTGACATCTAACCCCATGTATATACGTCTGTAGTTAGACCTGATTCGATCCGCTCCTTTGTCTGAATAAGCCCCTTCAATGCAAATAGTTAAAAACCAGATAAACTCACTACTCAAAGACGTTGCGACTGTTCTATCCCAAGCCTTCCACATTGCTGTAAATTCTTCAAAGCGATAATAATTTTTACTTTTCGGAGTAACAGCTCGTGTACAGATATACTCACCCGTATCTGTAAATTCATTAATTTCTACACCTTCGTGCTTCGCTCGCTGAAAAGTGACCGCTGATAGCAGGTGTTCAATTGGTTGTGTAGATAGATCAATTTGTTGCTGTAATAAAGAGCCTTTTATGGAGAAGTAAGTGCGGTATTCCTCGTTTTCGATTTCTGACATCAGTTTTCTAACCGATTTGAGTTGCTGGATTAACTTATTCAGGCGTTTGATATCTGGCGTTTCTGGAATGTCTTTTAGCGCTAACTTAACCTCGGAAATCTGCTTAGCATCCAAGCCTAAGCCTTCGAGCTCACTAATTTGCTGTACGCTAAATTTCATCTGGCTTATTTCCTTAGTATTAAGCAATTACTACTTAAGTTCATCCTAAAAGCTTTGATCTATATCGTGTAGAAAACAGCCTCAAGAGTGTGAGCTGGCATCAATTACTGACACTGAAACAACCATTGAAATTCTTTGTATGGTACGACTTGGAGAGTTTGGATTTAGAGGCCGAGCTTATTATTGATGTTCAGAATGAGGAATATAAATGCAAGCTAGGATAGATGAAAATTAACGAAAGTTAATTTCTTCGGCACCACAGGGGCACCACAGAAAAGCAAAAGGCCAGATAACTCATTGAATTATCTGGCCTTTCTATTGTAGATGGCGCGCCCTGTAGGATTCGAACCTACGACCACATCCTTAGAAGGGATTATCAGTCAATATTTCAAATTAATCCACATTCCTCCAAAATTAATAAAAACTCATATTAACAACATCTTACGCTAGATAACTACCAAACTTACAATTCAATTTAGTTCAGAATAATTCATTTACCTTCATCACTACTTGACTAAGTATTTGACTAAAGCAACCTATACAAGTACAGTATGTTTTAGTCTCCTAAGAAGGCACGAGTATGTTCACAGCAAAGTATTTACAAAGCTTAGAACCGAAGAAAAATCCATACTATGTTACTGATAAAACTCAAGAACGAGGAACTGGGCGTTTAGTCGTTCAAGTGTTGCCAAGGGGGCGAAAAAGCTTCAAGTTCCGCTATTTCCATCAAGAAAATGCTTCATATATCGCCATTGGTGACTTTCCTGCAACCACTCTTCATCAAGCCAGACAACGAAAACAACACTATTCCAAGTTACTTAGCGAAGGAAAAGACCCCAAAATAGAGATTGAAAAAGAAGCATCGCGTAAACAACAGCTAATAGATCAAGAAAATCAAAATGGCTCAATTAAGGAACTATTGGATTCGCAGGCTGAACATAAAAAACGAAATAATAAAAGAAACTATGAAAAGGAGTTAGGTTTCGTTGAAGGTGAATTATACAAATTTATCGACCCCGAAACAAAAGCGAATAAGATCACCCCACAAGACCTCATTCCTATGCTTGCAAGTATGATTAACCGAGGAGCCGTGTCTAAAGCCAACAAAGTAAGATCTATTCTCCATGCCGCTTTCGGTTATGGAATGAATCATGACAATGATCCGGCTAACTTTCATGAAAATATGCCCACACGATTCCAGTTACTCAGTAATCCAGTTTCAGCAATTCCTGTCCAAACCGCTGCTGACAAACCAGGTGACCACTTTTTGAGTTTTGATGAACTATTTAAGCTATTAGACGATATGGATCATCGATTTGATGATTTGCGACTAAGACAGACGACTCGAAACCTCATCAAAGTCTGTTTATATACAGGAGGTCAGAGACCTTATGAAATATGCAATACACTATGGACGGATATTGACTGGGAGCTAAAAATAATTACCGTCAGACCCGAGATTTTCAAAACAAACGTAGCCCATGTAATTCCTTTGACCGAAACAGTCCTTGAAATTCTCAAACAAATGAAGAGCAACAGTCAAAGTCTATATGTTTTCAACAAACACAATACTCTCGACGAACCGACTCCGACAAACACTCTAGCTCAGGCGATCACATATTACAGGAACGTTACAGATATCAATCACTTTACAGCTAGGGATTTCCGGCGCACATTCAAAACACTAGGGGGGAATTTAAGTATTACCAAAGAACATAGAGATAGAATTCAAGGACATGCGTTTGGAGACGTATCAAGCAAACACTATGATCGATACGAGTACTTAAAAGAAAAGCGAGAAGGTTTGGTTAAATGGGAGAACGTTCTAAACCGAGTTACTCCTTTTGATTAACGGTCCCGGACAATACTTACTAGCACCCTCAGGAATGTGATTCATAAGGGTGCACTTTTTAAATGTATGCTATTCAACTAGGTTTATTTTATAAAACTGATAGAACACGTTTCTAAGCATATCGTGCCGTAAAGACAAGCTAAAACGTCTTTGGACAAAAACGTGCTTGCGAGCCTCCCAAGTCACACTCTTTCAGATTAGTTTTAGTACGCCATTAGGCGGATTAGCATCCTCTAGAGATGATTTTGTTCAATGAAACTAAAAAGCTTCGCTAATGTTAGCGAAGCTTTTTGGGGTTAACTCGGTTTACTTAACGCCATTTGGCATCAGGTCACCTGTGAAGAACTTCGGTGCGCCTTTGCTGTATGCGCCTGCCACTTTCACAACCGTTGCCGTGTCATCTGGCTTACCGATAATTTGTAGACCGAACGGGACACCGTCTGGGCTAAGACCTGCAGGTACGCTAGCCGCTGGTAACCAACCCAATAGGTTGAACGGTAGTGTGTACATCATACCGACAGCATTGTCGTATGTCTGCCCATCTTCTTTTAGTGGCTCATCGGTAATGAAGTTGTAATCCGCTGGTACGGTCACTGTTGGCATGGTTGGGGCAATTACCAAATCGTAACCTTGTGCGTAAACTTCTTCCGCTAACTTCGTCCACATGCGTTGTACTTCAGCTTCGGTTTTCGCTTGTGCTCGGCCGTCGTAATCTTCACGATGGTCGATCGCTTTTTGAATGAGTTTACCCGTGTAAGTGGTCATTTGGTCTGTCTTGCCTTCGTAACTGTCCATCATTGGTGCGCCCAGCGCTCCAGAAAATGCAAGGTTTGACACCCCCTCCAGAAGACCCATTTGCATTTCGAAATCAAAGTCTACGACATCAACAGTCGCTCCTTGCTTACGCAGTACTTCCATTGCGTCTTCCATGCCTTCGGCAACATAGTTTGCCATCGGGCTTGTTCCCATGTCGCCAAGGTAGGCGATCTTCATGCCTTCTAGAGACTCCACTTCTTTACTGAGCTTCTTTTGCTCACCAACGGTTGGTACAGACCACGCCGCATCGGGACCAGACATTACGTTGTACATCATCACCATGTCTTCAAAGCTACGAGCAATTGGTCCGCTGCCTGAGAAATAAGAGTAGAGCGTCGCATTAGGAACACTGAATGCGGCAGGTTTTAAGCCATATAAGCCATTGAAAGAAGAAGGGATACGGATAGAGCCTCCCATGTCAGAGCCTGTTGCGATGGTTGCGTAACCTGCCGCAACCGCTGCGCCAGAGCCGCCTGAAGAGCCACCTACCGCGAAATCAGAGTTCCAAGGGTTGCGAGAAGTTCCCCATGCATCCGTGCTCGTGACCCAGTTGAAGTAAAGCTCAGGAACTGTTGTTTGAATGACCGGAACTGCACCGACTTCGTTTAGCTTAGAGACCATTGGGTCCGCGTGTTTCATTGGCGCATCGTCCATATGAAGCTTAGAGCCAAACGTTACTTTCCAACCTTTGTCGTGATGTTCATCTTTTACAGCAAAAGTCACGCCTTCCATTGAGCGGTATGTGCCGTCTTGGTAGCGTTGGGTGGACTCTTTCGCCGCTTCTAATGCGGTGTCCCAATGCTCGTAAGTGACCGCATTAACAACATGATTCGTCGCTTCGTATTGAGCTTTCTGCGCTTGTAGGACATCAACCGGTGTGATCATGCCTGATTTGAACAGTTCAATTTGTGTATTGGCTGGCATGAACGCCAACTCTTCTTGTGAGAAATCTGCTGCTAGAGTATTGCCTGCTAATAAAGCAAGCGCGATTGGAGCAAACTTCAATGTGCGTGATAGTGTCATCTTGATACCTACTAAGCTAATGATTGTTACTTCACCTGTTGAAGTAACTCTAGGGATGCAGCGATTATCATGCAGTTTTCATTGACTCTCCACACCCCCAAGGATAGGTTAAACCTATCCTTATAAATGTAATGACGGACAGGACTGATGGCAGCCTCAATTGAACAGTTAAGTGCTTTTGTTGAAACTATAGATAGAGGTGGTTTTAAACCAGCCAGTCGAAGGCTAGGGAAACATGCAGTCACAATCAGTGGATTGGTCGCCAACCTAGAGAGTGCAGTAGGGTTTGAGCTTTTTGTTAGGAAGCCGAGGTCGCTTGAGCTTACAGAGAAAGGGAAAGAGCTCTATGATCACGCACGATCGGTTTTGCGAGAAATAGAACACTTTGATGCGAAGGCAAGCAGTCTACTCGGAGACGAACCTAGTCGCATCACTATCGCTATTGATTCAGCGCTCAACGGGGCTGAACTGTCTCTGGTTTACAAACATCTTTTTCAACGCTTTCCAACACTCGAGGTAAAAATACTCAGTGGTGATCCGCTGCTCGTTAGAAGTTGGGTATTAACAGAGCAAGCCGACATTGGCTTAAGCATGGGGACTTTTTCTATGTCACATGAGCTCTCTTCAGCACGGGCATTTAGCTTTCAAATAGCCAACCTTGCCTCGCCTGACCTTAAGTTAGCAGGTAAGAAAATGACCATGCATCAAGCCCGTGGGTTACATCAGATATCCGTTAAGTTCCTAAAAGACTTAGGGCTCAGTGAAGCGCACAATGTGAGTAATAAAATCACATATTGCAACAATCTTCATGAGATATTGGAGTTAGTAAAACATTGTTCATGTTGGGCAGTTATGCCGCTATTTTTATGTGAAGACGCACTTGAAAATGGCGAAATTGATAAGTTTGAGTTAGAGGTTGAAGATACTGCTCACTGGTATACCGACCTGATTTGGCGCGCTGAAAAACCCGTTAACTCGGCTATGCAGTTGTTTATTGACGAAGTACTCAAATTCAAGGAACGATAGACTTATTTTGCATTTTTTCGTCCACTTCATTCGCATGAGAAATAGTAAGCCAAATAACGGTTAATGGACGTTAGCCGTTAGCAAGCTGAAACAAACTTTGGGGCATTTCTGTTTAACGGCTTCTTAATTATTGGAAGCAGCTAAGCCTCTGAGCTCAAATTGACAAATACAGAAATACCCTGTCTGTGTTTTGCTATTCAGATGAACAATTTTCTATATACACTTTTGTAGCGGAACCCATATATACCCATGCTCCGTATCTCCGTAAGTAACACTTGATACCTTTAGCTGATAAAGACCAGCTATGTACAAGCACACAATCGCATCTAAAGCATCCTCGTTGTTTTTTAAATCAGTACCTTTCAAACTATTGATATAGGAATCAGAAAGAAGCATCTTGATTTGAGTCGGGAGCTGAAGTGATAAAATACTTGATTTTTCGAGGGCCAAAATGAAATTAGCTAATTCGACTTGACCTGATTTTTTGTCAGCGACTTTACCTTTCTTATACGCAAGCCGCTCTGTTAACCCAAAGCATTCAATTATAGCTGGGTGAGGATAACACTCAATTTGCCATCTATCTGAAGATAAGTGCTGAAAGCCCTGTGATTTCAAAGACGAGGACAAATTTACACTCATAGCTTCTGGATAAAGGGACTTATTAGAAGTGTGGCAAGATGCTTTTCTAGAGCCATAATCACGGCTAAGCGATTTCTCACAAACTCTTTGACCTGTTTGATTTTCAATGATCAAAGGAGCATCTATGGCAACCCCCCAGAGTTCATTTTGGTTTTTGAGTATTTCTAAAATTCTAGACATACCAAATATCGCAGGTTCAAGCTGATCCAGTATCAGGTTTTTCCCACTTAAGGTGCCGATAGCAATGGCAGAAGGGTTTTTCTCACTATGCCAAGCCAAGTCTATTCCTGCTAATTTCATTGCTTACTCGTTATGTAGTGGATCATCAAATTTGGCCTCATCTTTGGAGATTTTGCTATTAGCTATTTTAGGGGAAAATTGACTTACTTTCATTAGTGCATTTTGCGGCTGTAACTCGTCTTGGGGCAAATGTTTGTTAGTGCATCTACTGGGTTCACTTCTAAAGACTACTCTCGAATTACAGAATCTATAATCTCGTAGAAAACCTCAGTATTCTTTGTGTTCTGAACTGCCACCTCAATACCCTAATATCTAAGATGATAATCTCTATTATTTGGGGCAAGGCACCTTTCTTTTGAGTTGTGCTGCATCAAAAAACAGCTTCAGTACGTCGTATTTTTCTTTTCGCGTCTTGTGTGTTTCGTGCGCCGTTCTTCTCCAGTAGCCCATCATTTGCTTACGCCCAACCCGGCTTAAGTTTTCATTCAGATAAGGCTCATGCTCAAAAATGTCCTCAATGATGGCCAGCAATCGCTTTAGCTGTTTCTTGCGATACGGGATCCCTTTTTTCACATAAGGCGCCATGACAGTACGGATTTGTTTGTAGGTTGTGGGGTTCATCGTTCTCTCCTAGGTGTTTATAAGAGTGTTATGAACCTGAGGTAACTGGCAGTGTTGAGTTGGGTTTTCATGTTGCATCGACTTCGGAGGACTTTCGGGGTGATTTTCAAATGTTAGGGTGATTGTGAAGTTAATCACTCAAAAGGAACATTCAGATGAAGACGTTTAATACGCTCCAAATCACCCTGCTGTGCGAGACTGACCTAAGTCAGTTAAATAGCTACCCCCTTATGCTGGTGCCTGGAGGCATCAAGATAGGCACACCATACCCAGATTTAGGCGCAATGCTGGCTGCCAGTACCTTAGTTACCCCTAATCGATATCTGGTCAGTATCGATGAAGAGCATCTGCGCGTTTGTCTGTTGCGTGGTGAGTTTTTAGAAGAATGGGTGCTGTTTGCCCTGATATCGGATTCGGATGGCAAGAGGTACGGCCTGATGAAGATGGAACACGTAACACGTTATCGGTTAAAGTCCGCTTCTAGATAACGAGAGTGCCCTACAGCAACGTTAATCAAAAGTCTGTTTTTGCAGGCTTTTTTCTATTCATAACACATAACGTTTTTCATTACCCAAGGTAGGCGTTGGTGATCCCAGGTCTGTGATGACCCATTATTTTTGAAAGTTGTAAGCGCACGGCTTTATCTCGCGCCTTAGCCTCACTCAAAGAGATGCACAAGGTCTTAGCAATGTACTCATGATGAGCACGGCCATGCTCAATCCCGACTCGAACTGGCGCTTCTACTCCCATTTGGGTTTGATAGAACTGACAAGCAAAGAACTTTCGTTCGCCATGACAGTTGTAGATGGGGTCAATCGCTTTGGTTTCTTTATAGATGTGGCTCTGAAACGCTTTGAAGCTTTGGTCAACAGGCACTAGGTTGTTATGTCCTGTGGTTTCTTGAAGCTTCTCTCCACGCTCGAGAGCAGTAATTTGTTCATCATTCTCAATCGGTATCATGCGTGGTTGCCCCCCTTTGGTCCCGCGGCCTACGGTGATGACGCCCGTCTTTTTATATTCAACCAGAGCCTTGTGTGAATCCAGCAAGCAAGCCTCTCGCGTTCGAAGACCCAGAGTGCGCTCCAGTTGCGCAGCTAGCGCCACTGGCTCACTGGCATGATGAAGGATGGCTTGATGTTGCTCGAGTGTTGTTGAGCGGTCTACTGTCGCAATACCTGACTTGGGAGGGTAATCTAACTCTTTACTCGCAGTGACGTTCAGTTTGTCGTCACCTCGAGCCTGCGCCATACACACGTTGATATGACTGATATAATCTCTCGCCGTACTGGCCGTAAATTTCACATCAGACTCAAATCGTGCTCTCAAATGCTCGCCGTAATTCACGACGTGCGCCTTTTCAATGTCAATTAAACGCTTCACGTCAGTTTCGTCTTTTAAATACTGCGCAAAGTCGCGGCAAGCTGAAATCCTAGCTTTATGCGTATTGTCTTTTAAGTCCCCTACCCGTTCAAGAGACGCATTAATTAAACCTCGATCAATTTGCCTAGCACCTAAGCCAAAATTGGGCTTATTGAAGTTCCTGAGGGGGCTGGGCATCACCCCACTGTATTGTCTTTTTGTCATGTTATGGCCTTTTTACTGTGTCACATAGCGTATGTTGCGCAGAGTGTTTCACCTCTGTCTCGATAAATGATGACGCCTTTTTTATCTGATGTGCTACTCCATCGCAGAGTCTGAAGGGCTTGTTGCATCCTCGCATCAGTGTGGTGACCGCTCCCTTGTACTTTAAGGGCTGTGGGCTTATTGCATCCTCGGTCCATTAGGCAGTGCTGTTGGCATCAGCAGGCGGCTTATTGCATCCTCTACCTAGAGCTATGTATTCAATGATTGATTCATGAAATCGACTTGGATTGCATTAGAGATAGAACGCCAAACCGAAGTTGCTTCCATCTGTACCAAGTCCGTGGATTTCGTGAATACCGAAATTCAGAGATGGGCTTCAAGGGTAAGCTTGAATACCGTGACTTCCGAATACTTCTGAGTCTTTGATTCCGCAACTCCCGTAATTCAAGGGCTGGGCTTACTGTGGGAGACTTCGTCTAATTTCTTTCGATAATTAGACGAAGTCTAAGCGTGCGCTCTATTGGGCCTGTCGCTTGCACTGATTCGCTCACTCTTTCGAGTTCGCTGTGCAAGCGGATATTTCCGAGCGAGTAGGAATAATGAAACCTTAACTGACCTCTCGGTGTGTCCTCTGTAGAGGATGTTTTGAACGGCGCTGTTGCGCCTCACTAAAGAGTAGGTCTCGCTTTTAAGGTTGATGAATAAGTGATGCTTTTATTTAGGTGCTTTATTGTCCAGTGAAATGGCGTACTTTCGATTTAACGGATAGCGACTCCCTCTCTCTTCGACGCTATTTCTTAAATCCTTTGTGTTTGATTTCAACACCATCAAGTACAAGGTAAATCCCCCTCTCACCTAGAAGAAAAGGACGTCCCAAAAAAAGACGCTGCGAAGACTTTCGGGAAAGATGAATAATGATACGGTCCTTAGGCACTCAAAAAGTGGATACAGACCGGTTATTTTTTGGAGAACCTAATATGAATTACTCAAAGAGCCATACTCTAACACTGTTTGAAGAGACTGATTTCAGTCTGCTACATAACGCTCCACTACAACTCGTGGAAATCAAAGGACCTATTTTTGGTACACCCTCTTCTCAGCAATTGCTGGCCTACTGCTTCTTCGGCATGAATGCTTGTTATTCGACAGGAAGGCCTAGAAGCTCAAGTTGGATATAAAAAGCGCAGAGGCATGTACAGTAGCCAGCCAGCACTTATCGCTCAAAACATACTAGACCGAAATTTCTCACCGTCTGAGCCAAACCAATCTTGGGTAACGGACATCACTTACATCCGAACACATGAAGGCTGGCTGTATCTCGCTATCGTGCTAGATCTCTATTCACGAGCAATAGTAGGTTGGTCAATGAGATCAAGGATGGAATCAGAGTTGGTAACACAAGCCCTTCTTGCAGAAGGTGTGGCGTCGAAAGCCAAAAAGTAAAGTGCTAATCCATTCCGATCAGGGCAGTCAGTTTACTGGTTACGAATGGCCGGAATTCCTCAAAGAACATAACCTGATACCGAGCATGAGTCGTAAGGAAAATTGTCATGACAACCCGGTAGCGGAAAGCTTCTTCCAGCTACTAAAACGTGAGCAAATCAAGAAAAAGATCTATCAAACAAGAGAAAAAGCACGTTCAGATATTTTCTGATTACATCGAGATGTTTTATAACTCTAGACGTAAGCATAGCCATGCAGAAAATATGCCTCCACTGGTGCATGAACAGCTTGGAGTTTACAACTAGTCACTGGTCTACAAGAGGCTGGTCGATTCAGCCATTATTTTCATCATCTTCACTCTAGTCACTATCCTACTGATGATCGTGGAGACGGACACTAAGAAAAACAAAGTAACTACCGTAAAAGGTGGCAAAAAGTCTAGTCAATTTTCTTTCATCAAAGCGATTTCGATTTCTAATCACCCGCTAAGATACAGTCGATAGGCCAACTCTTTAGCGAGGATCAACTTCATGCGGAGACATCATGAAGAATTCGCGCTTGTCATTGAAACGCAGATGGTCGTATTTTCGGTGCAAACGCTTCTCCATTGCAAGCCCATCTCGACATCGAAATTTTCGCTCTATAGTAAATGAAGCCGGTGCTGAAGTAGAGCGATTTAACTCTCTTACTCTTTCCTCAACACTTCGAGTGGTCATGCCGATTTTAATAAGCCCAGGCATCGCCGGATTACTCAAGATATACACCCATTCATTCATCTGCGCTCGTTGAGATTGACCTTGTCCCCAGTGGTGATGGTTTGCGTCTGCAAGAGGGTCAGCCCTAGAGGTCAGCTGTTCAAAGGTGTATTGCATCACTTGAGGTTGAGACTCATGTTGGTGAAAAGCTTTACGCTTTCTCCGCTCCCTAAAAAAATGGTTTAATTCAGCGCGAATGATCGATTGAAAAGTGCGTTTAAAGAGCCCCATGATTACCTGTTTTGAAATAGCAATAGACTCAACAGTATACTCAAGCGCACTCAACACTCCGTTACCACATTACGCCACCTACCCACGCTTAGTTTTCAGTTGTTACAAAGGTATGTCTGGGGACGGTTATGTAGTTCTGCTAGTAGAAAATACCGAGGAATGGATAAAGCCTTTCGACGTTGACGGGAAAACACTAAATGAGCTATATCTGGAAGAAGATAAAAACGCTAAAGCGACTCTTTCCTATGACGACACGCAAGGCACCGTACTAATCATTCCTGCTATTCATAAACCAATCAAATTACTAGGTGTCTTCGAGCAGCACCCTATCGACGTGTCCTTGCAGATGTGCATAAATATCAATACCACTACAATGGGAATGAATGACTGCTACGCCAAAGCTTACCAAAGTTAGGACAGTGAACTGAACCGTGCTTATATCGCACTGGGCGGAGTAAACAACGAAGCCTTGCAACTAGCGCAAAGAGACTGGATTCAGTTTCGAGATTCGCAACAGGACTATCTAAAACAGGTCTTTAGTAATCAAGAAGGCACTATGTGGATTTTGAGATATGGAGTCATACTTACCGACTCATTAAAGAGCAAGTGGAGCGCCTGCAAGCTATCTACCAATAATAACAGTTAAACCTCTACCCTACCCTGATAAGCATCATACTCATCAGCCAGAGTCATCAACCGATTCACCTCATGCCGACCGTGACCAGTAACGCTTTAAAAACTCATCAAGACAGTGGTTTTGATAAAATAAACGTAGGAAATAGCCCTTTTTAACCGAGGTTTCGTAACTTCTTGCCCATTCAAACCTCTTCTCTTGGATTTGCTCTTTGTGCTCTGCCCACCCCTTTACTTTGGCAAAAGTATAGCAATCCACAATGTACAAGTAGTCTCCCCTACGTACGCTCATATCTAGCCCCTAACTAACGTTTTCTTAACTCTAGTTGAAAGCCTCCAACTCTCGCCAGTCACAACAAAAGAGAACTTTTTACTATGGCGCAATCTGATAACAGCTTAATTAGACGAACGTATTACACTGCGCCCAACTTACCGTTTTGGAGACAAAAAATGATTGCAGGTATTCTTCTTATCTTCGTTGTTATCGGGCTGGTTCTTATTGGTATGAAACTCTCAACCATCCAAGAGCGTTTGGATGAAAGACGAACTATGGAAAAAGAGAAAGCAGAGCGTGAGAAAGTAATCCTAGGCACGCTTATCAACATCGAAACCGAACTAATCAAAAGTCAGCAACACTCACAAAGCTAACACAGCCAAAACTTTGCTCTTACACGAGACTAACCACAATTTAGACACCTTGGAGTCATAAATGAACCCTTCAAAGGGCCTAATCGGCCTTGCACTGATTGCCACTGCTTTTACAGCCACCGCTGCCCGCCATCAATGGACATTAGCCCATGACAATACCATGAGTTATCACGCATCTATGGGCACAATTGAATCCCAAGAGCGCGGGTTAGACCATGCTGAACTGACAGTTCAGTGCATGAAAGAGAGCTATTCGTCCAATTTAACGTTTAGCATTCAAACACCGGTATCTCTCAACGAAGACAGTATCATTACACTGGAAACAGACGGCAAAAATGGTGCTCTGATGCAAACTTACTCTGGTGCATTTCTAGATGATACTATCACCAAGATTGTCGATTTCGAGAACTACTTACCTACCCTGCAACAAGGGAATACGCTGATTCTGAAAGCCGATAGTGGCAATAAAGAAATGACGTATACATTTTCACTTAAAGGCGCTCACAGAGCTATTGGTGCAGTGGTTGAGCACTGTAATGCCTAACTCATCAAACACAAACAATACAGGAGAGCCCAGGTTCTCCTTTTTCATTCCCAGTCAAAGACTTTTAGAACCGCGAAAGTGAAATATGCAAATAGCGGTTGATCAACCTCAAGACCTAACACCGATAAACGTTGGCGATGGTTTACGGGCTTGAAATTGCTCCCGTGTAGTCATGACTACACCGATAAACGTTGGCGATGGTTTACGGACTTGAAATTGCTCCCGTGTAGTCATGACTACTGGACTACAGTGGTTTGATGGTGCCCTTTGTAGTCTGGACTACAGTAGAACTATGATGGCCTTGAATTGCCAAGGTGTAGTCTGGACTACAGTAGAGAATGATTTTTACAAGCGAAATTGAGCGGTCCTGACTACAAGGGTGAAAGAATACAAGACGCACACTACAAAGTAGACATCAAGATTTAATTCAAATCCAATGTATTGAATGTCGTTTGCTTGTTCGTTCGTTAGTGCATCCATAGTTCACAACGTTACCATTAGATACAGTTGTATATGAGCAATCCCACTGCTGCGAGTTATCATCCCGAAGTTTAATCTTTGTGGAAGTTCCAATAACTGCAGTCGTACTTCGCTCTGATAAGCCATCAAACTCATCTTCTGCGGTGACTATCATATTGGGCGTTTCGGTATTCCAGATACGCTTAGTGATAGTTGCTCGAGAGTCATAGTCGGTACCACGTTCAGAGAACTCGATATCGGCCACCCCACGAGCCTTGATGCGATTAGCTTCAATATTAAGAAGCCCATTCTTAGTGAAGAACCTTAATAAAGTGACTCTATCGTTTTCAATAAGATTGCCGTATTCGTACCATGAGAAAATGGTTTCCAATCCCGTAGTTTGAATCTTAGCAGGTGCACATTCGGAATGATTAACTAACCCTTCGTTATCGCTGTAGCCAATATCAGCAATTTCTCCATATTCATAAAGTCGAACGTTGCGGAAACCGGTGTTGCCGTCGATGTATTCGACTTCAGCATTAAAGCAGATGAAGTCGCTTAGCTTTTGTTCACTGAATCAGAATCCAGCTTTGGGGCAGAAATGAGTTATCACGACTCACTGTTTCAACACACTCGATAGCAATATGGAGCCATTCATAGGAGGTTCAGTTCTCTGCCCCTCGACCCATGAATGGCCGACAAGAACAAGACAATCAGAAAATATTCAATCCAAAAACGTCTTTAACATCAAAAAGTACACCCGACGTTTTTTCTCTAGAGACTTGGCTTCCCTTGATTAAAATATCAATTAGTTGCGCTTTATCCCCCAGAAACTCTATTCTCCTTTCTCTTATAGGGCGGAGTATTTCCTGCAAGCACTCTTCCAGCACCTTTTTGGTAGTGCCGTCACCAAGTCCTCCACGGCGATAGTGCTCTTTTAGCTGATTGACATATTCCTCGTCAGGGTGAAAAGCGTCGAGGTAGGTGAAAACCACATTCCCTTCCACATTGCCCGGGTCTTCAATTCTTAGATGGTCAGGGTCGGTATACATAGATTTTACGGCTTCCGATATCTCTTTCTCTGTCGCCCCTAGATTGATGGTGTTACTCATCGACTTGGACATTTTGTTTTTTCCATCGGTACTAGGGAGCCGCGGTGCGTTACTCAATAGAGGTTTGCACTCAGTTAAAACACTACAACCTGCCAGTGTATTAACCTTTCTCACTATCTCGTTGGTTTGCTCAAGCATTGGCAATTGATCATCACCTACGGGAACCAAAGAGGCGTTAAATCCAGTTATATCGGCCGCTTGTGATATTGGGTAGGTCAGGAAACCTGCTGGGATAGAACGTTCAAAACCTTTGTTTTGTATTTCGCTTTTTACTGTTGGGTTTCGCTCTAATCGACTGATGGTTACAAGATTGCTGTAGTACATGGTCAACTCTGCAAGCGCAGGAAGTTGTGATTGGAGGCAAATGGTGGTTTGGGCAGGGTCGATGCCAACGGCTAAATAATCAGCTACCACATTTAGAATGTTGGATGATACTTTTTTAGGGTTGTGGGCATTATCAGTGAGGCCTTGCATGTCAGCAACAAGGATCGTTTGTTCGTGGACGGCCTGCAAGCCTACACGTTGCTTCAGTGAGCCCACATAATGACCGAGATGCAATGGCCCTGTGGCTCTATCACCGGTCAAAATAATTTCTTGGCTATCGAGGTTTTGTGTTCTGTTCATGGGTGTATCTCCTAGTTAAAACAGATCGCTACTGGAGATACAAAAAGAAATTACAGTCTTAGCTACCTTCCAGCAGCTTAAGAATGTAAGAATTCCGTGCCGCTCTATTTAGAGCGCCACCAGAAGAAGAATGATGTAGGAATTAAAATGTAATTCATCCGAACAACTTAACAAGTATCGTTTTGAAGTTCAACCAAGGGGAATGGCCTTTGCATAAAAAGCCTTATGTTGGACCGCCGTGACTAAGTAAGGTGACTGGGTGCTCTAAAGTGTAAAGGGGCACTTCTGAGTTACGAAGTGCCAACTATGAAGGTTTTAGACAAAAATGAGTTAGAGAGCTTGTGAAATTATTGCCGAATAGATTATCTGAAGTATCGCAAACCTCTAACTGACTGGCCAAAGTCTAACCTAAAAAAGAGTAACGAATGAATAATTGCAACCTAACCGATTTAGGCAATCTTGATATCATCTATTCAAACACTCGCTTTTAGCTTAATTATTTCTTCTCAACTAACCCACATCGTGACCACGTAAAATATCGCTCGTCAACTCATGAGCAGAACAATCAACCGCCACTCTTATGTAACAAAATATTTCATAGCAATCCAACTGATTCATCGATAGTACCTATTTATCTGAACTAAAACCCTTTACGTATAGTCTGCCCTGCTCCCAACGTACCGGCTACCTAGTACGTTGAATCTGTTTATATCTGATGAAAGATTCATCAGACTTTCTATGCAAAGGACGGCTCCATATAAGTATTGAGATTATTGAAAATGAAAACACAAACCATCGCATTAGCTATCCTTGCTTCACTTTCTTCTGGCATGGCATTAGCTAATGATATTAATCAAGGCGATTGGACAAACGACGCGACTGCAACCCAAACTGAGAAAGGACACAATGACCGTCAAGATGTGAAAATTGATAACAATGAGAAACGTTCAATTCGTAATGATGAACGTAGTCGAGCTAATGAAGATCGCTCTATCAACAATGAGACCAAGACAGAACATAATCGCCGTCAAATTGAAGACAACAAAGGGAATATTGACAGAAACAGAAGTGATATCGATTCCAATAAAGGACGAATTGATAATAACTCTGATGCAATCCAA
>NZ_BCUR01000004.1:2196892-2283926 GCF_003569005.1 Vibrio superstes
ACGTTCAATTCGTAATGATGAACGTAGTCGAGCTAATGAAGACCGCTCGATCAACAATGAGACCAAGACAGAACATAATCGCCGTCAAATTGAAAATAACCAAGAAGGCATAAAAAATAACACTGATGCAATCAAAGACACTAACACTCGTATCACCGATGAAGTAGCTAAACAAGATACTATAAACAATGAAGCTAAGTCTGAACGATCCAATAACCGCAACGATATAAACAAGAATACCAAGCGTATTGATGACGAAATTGAAGCAGGAAAAAAAGAGTCAGAGGTAACTGTTCGCGCTGCTATCACTGAATTCGAAAAGCAAGACCGAGTCATAGAAAGACAACAAACCTCCATCGAATCTAACTCTACAGCGATTTCGAAGAACAGTGCGAGGATTGATAGTCTTGAAGAGGCAATCAAACAACAAGGACAAGAAATGAGAGAGCGCTATGACGGCGTTAAAGCAACAATGCATGCTGTTACCAATGCGCGCCCGGTAGCTTACGGCGTTGGTGAATTCGCGGTTGGTGCTGGTATTGGTGCTGCAGGTTCAAAACAAGCGCTAGCTATTGGTGGCGCCTACCGTTTTAATGAGTCTTGGAGTAGTTCATTTACCACTGCGTATGAAAGTGAAGGTAAACAAACTAAGGCTGACTTGTCTGCAGGTGTAGGTTTACATTACTCATTTAAGTAGATAGCTACTCAAATTCTAGATAATATAAAAGACGACTTATATGAATTAGTTCAGACTAGATCTGACACTTCAATTTGAAAAGAAGAGGGTTACCTACTTTGATTAAAGGTGCTTATTCCGTAATCAAAGACAACAAGAGGTAACTCTCATGCTTCATACTCGCAATCCAATCATCAAACACACAGCTGGCCTTCTCAATCTTGCAGGAGAACTCGGAAATTTATCTAAAACCTGTTAGATTATGGGCGTCTCCAAAGACTCTTTCTATCGTGATTAATAGTTGGTAGAAAAAGACAACAGGGTCAGGCTTTAGGTTTTTCCCCGCATTATTTTTTGTATGTCAAAATTGGCGGGCTATCTGAAACGTGTTAAAAAGTGAAAGAAACTTTGGGGCAGTTTCGTGTTACGCGACCCCATGAAAAATGATCTAGGCATTTCCAGCTTGTAGCCCTCCTTTCCCCATTCAATCGACCATATATTTCACAAACCAATGGTGTTTGTTCGCCCAAATCTTTCTAAATCTCTGAGAGATCCCTAACTACTTCCTCCAATCCCTAATTATTTTCCCGAGCCACATTGCCCTCTAGAATAGAGCTTGGCTAAGGTGAGTCAATCACAGAGCCCCTCTAGGCTCAGGATAGAATTTAGTTCTTCAAAATCAGTGCTTTAAAATCAAATTTGACGGTCTACCTAGGTTTCAAATCCCCATCTCTCCGCCACATTCGAAAGCCCATGCCTTAACAAATAGAGCTTATTTCGTTGCCCCAGTCGATTGGCATGTAACGAGCGAGTGGTACGAACATGTTCTTACTCAAAAACCGAAATACTACGCACACCACAACTTTGCTAAAGATAAAATACGTTTAGGCTTTGTTGCTGCATGAAGTGATCAAAGTAAATTAGACTTAATTACATAGTAAGGAAACCGTTAATCAGTTGCCGTTTAAAATAACTTACTTCAACGTATTCGTCGAACCAAAAAAGGCACATCGAAATGCACCTTATTCTCTTGGGAAACCATTGGGCAGTCTAATTGGGTGCCAAACAACCTGTTACTGTTCACACTCAAACACAGGCTAACTCTGCGCGCTCGCGAAACTATCATGTACCCAGTTATCAATTTCCTTTTTCGGCCACCCGATAACAACCCCATCACTTGAAATCGGCTTGGGGAAGAGTCCTTTTTGGCGAATACGCCAGAATGTCGTAGAGCTTAAACCTAAGTATTCTGACGTTTCTGTTACGTTCATTAACTTTAGTTGGTTTTTTTCCATCATTACTCCCCTAGATAAAAGAGACTAGCCAACCAACTTGGTTGGCCTTCAAAGCAATACTTCTGCATTCAGTCTTAGTTGGCTATAGGTGTTCTACTTAAACACCTATATTTCTGCTTTTTCTAACGTGGTTATGGGATCGTGATAGCAAAAATGTTTTTGTTCAAGAGAACTAAACTGCATCCTAGGAAATGCTTAGACAAAAGAAGGTTAGGTTATTTAGTGCCTGAGTGTTAGAAGCAATATGTTTTCGAGCTTTATGCTTTAGCTCTAATCTCACCTTTCAACTATCTCCCACTTTCTGAGTCAATATAAGAGCCTTCGTTATCGACTTTTCAAACCGTTTCAATTATTGCCAACTCCCAACTTGACTAATTACTTGACTAAAAACGACAGAAACGAAAAAGGCCTGATGACTCAAAGAGTCATCAGGCCTTATAGAATATGGCGCGCCCTGTAGGATTCGAACCTACGACCACATCCTTAGAAGGGACGTGCTCTATCCAGCTGAGCTAAGGGCGCGCTATGGGGAAGGATTATACGAGTTGAGATACAATGGTCAACGGCTTTATTGAACATTATGATCTAAGTGCCGAAAAAAAAGTCAGCACTATACATTGTGGATATAAAATACTCGACGCAAACGTTTGCTATGTAGCAAAACTGTTTCGTTTCTGCGACAATGCGCCAAAATGTTGAACCGCCTTAACTTAGGGATCGTCATGACTGCTCAAAACATTGATGGAAAACTGATTTCTCAAACCGTTCGTTCTGAAGTTTCAGCTCGAGTAAAAGCTCGCACTGAAGCTGGGTTGCGTGCACCAGGCCTAGCTGTTGTTCTTGTGGGTCAAGACCCTGCATCTCAAGTCTATGTCGGTAGTAAGCGCCGCGCTTGTGATGAGGTTGGCTTTGTGTCTAAGTCTTTTGACCTGCCATCTACTGCTACCGCGCAAGAGCTTTTAGAGCTGATTGACCAACTTAATGCTGATAATGAAATCGACGGCATCTTGGTTCAACTTCCGCTTCCAGCGGGTATCGACTCTACTGAGATCCTTGAGCGTATCACTCCAGAAAAAGATGTGGATGGCTTCCACCCTTATAACGTGGGGCGTCTTGCACAGCGTATGCCTAAGCTTCGCTCTTGTACGCCAAAGGGTATCATCACTCTGCTAGAGCGTTACAACGTACCAACACACGGTAAGCATGCGGTAATCGTCGGCGCTTCCAACATCGTTGGCCGCCCTATGACTCTTGAGCTTCTGCTGGCGGGCTGCACAACGACAACCTGTCACCGCTTTACTAAAGACTTAGAAAGCCACGTGCGTCAGGCCGATGTACTTGTGGTTGCGGTAGGTAAGCCTAACTTTATTCCGGGTAACTGGGTGAAAGAAGGCGCGATCGTGATTGATGTAGGCATTAACCGCCTAGACAATGGCAAACTAATTGGTGACGTTGAGTATGATGTTGCGCGTGAGAGAGCAAGCCTTATCACTCCAGTACCAGGCGGTGTTGGCCCAATGACAGTGGCAAGCTTGATTGAAAATACCATGATTGCCTGCGAGCAGTTTGGTAAATAAGGCTCAAAACAACATAACAACACAAAAAGAGCGAGGTTATCCTCGCTCTTTTTAAACTACTTCAGCTGATCCGCTAAGTGGCTCACTGCCAACCCAAAATAGTAGGAACGGTTCCATTTCATTAACACCTGATAGTTGTTATACACCAAGTACACCCGTCCTGACGACGAATCTGGTGCTACCAGCCAAGCATCTATATCGTTTTTAAGCTTAGGTAAATCATGCCCTTGCAGGTTTCGAACTCCTAGCGCTTGCCACTGTGCTAATGTTTTGGCTTGCTCAAGCTGTCGCCCAAAGAGGCTGTTATCTAGAGGCTCAGATAAGGTCACCTGACGACCCCAGGTGTAGGTATCATTCCATCCAGATTGCTTTAGATAGTTAGCAGCAGAGGCGAACACATCGGATTCATTCTTCCAAATATTTTTACTGCCATCACCGTTACCATCAGCCGCATAATTTAAAAAAGAACTTGGCATAAACTGAGGCTGACCCATAGCTCCAGCCCACGACCCTTTCATATTTCTCGCTGTGATATGACCTTCATCTAAGATGGTTAGCGCCGCCATTAACTCATTGCGGAAAAACGTCTCACGGCGCCCTTCATAAGCCATAGTGGTCAAAGCATCAATCACATTGTAGCCGCCAGTCAGCACGCCAAAGTTACTCTCAACGCCCCATAGAGCAACGATAAACCTTGGCTGGACGCCATAAAGCTCACCGATGCGCTCAAGCTCAGCTTGGTGTTTACGATACTTCTGCTTGGCCTGTTTTACTTTCCACTTTGGTACAGCTCTAGGTATGTACTCATCCAGAGTGATTTTGTTTTCTGGCTGAGAACGATCAGCAGACACTGCACGTGGTTTAAACTGAACATTAGCAAAGGCACTTTCTATGGTTTTAGAAGTAATCCCCTGCTCTGCTGCCTCGCTTTTGAGCGCAACAACGTATTCATCAAAGCTGGCACCTCGTTCAGGTATCTGCGTATTCGCTGATACTGAAAAACTACTTGCTAGTAAGATAAGCCCAATGCTTCTTGCGCACTTCAACATCCTTATCATGCTATCTGTATTCCTTTAGTTAATCAGCCGAATCGTCTTGCTCTTTTTTACGTCGCTTATAGGCATCCAATTCATTCTCAACTGGAGGTGGCAACTGCAGGAAGAAGCCATCGCTCAGCAGTGACTCTTTTACTTTATCGACATTGACAGTGGCAAGACCGCGCTTCGCTAAATTCACCACCATCACCATGGTCGGCTTACCGAACATCTGCATCAATTGATCTGGCACTGCAGAAAAATCATCTTTCTTAGTGATGTAGAGGTACATCCCCTGTTTTTTGTTACTTTTATAGATTGCACAAATCATATATCGCCTTGATCTATCGAGTTCATATCCAAGCTTAAACAGCTAAAGTGTCAATTTTAAAGACTTTGTGTAATTTTGAGCTTAAAACCAACATTTGACAACAAGTTACTTGTTCGTTGTCACTATGATAGATAACATAACAGGTAACTGTTTGATTATATGCCAAGGCTAGGTTAGATGTCTCAAACTCCAGATCTAAAGGGAAGCAGTTTTCCACTTACTGTGCTTCACATGTATGAGCACGACACTGATTCAGCAATTCGTTATTTAGATGAAAAAGTGGCTAAGGCCCCTGCCTTTTTCAAAGCTGCTCCACTGGTCGTTAACCTGTCTCAGGCAAGCTCTGAGCTCGATTTAGCTCGTCTCAAACAAGGCATTATTAATATTGGTATGGTGCCTGTAGGCGTCACCGATTGCACCAACAAACACCTCGAAAAGCTAGCAAGAGAAGCTGGGCTTGCTGTTATGACTGGTACCAACCGTCCAGATAAGGCACCCGTAGCCATTACGCCAAGCAAAATTATTCGTACTCCAGTGCGTTCTGGACAACAGATCTATGCCAAAGATAGCGACCTTATCATCCTGAGCCATGTGAGCGCTGGTGCAGAGGTGATCGCTGACGGAAGCATTCATATCTATGGCACTTTGCGCGGACGTGCTATCGCTGGCGCGAGCGGGCAAGCAGCCTCAATACTTTGCCATAACATGCAAGCAGAATTAGTCTCCATTGCTGGAAACTATTGGCTTAGCGAACAAATAGAATCTCACTTCTGGGGAGAAAAAGTGATCTTGGGTTTAACGGACCAAACCCTGCACTGCGATCTCCTCAATATTAAATAAAGGATAAAATGATGGCACGTATCATTGTTGTTACTTCAGGAAAAGGCGGCGTAGGGAAAACCACCTCCAGTGCTGCTATTGCATCGGGTCTAGCCCTGCAGGGTAAGAAGACCGCTGTTATCGATTTCGATATCGGTCTACGAAACCTAGACCTTATTATGGGCTGTGAGCGCCGCGTAGTGTATGACTTCGTTAATGTCATCAACGGCGAAGCGACACTAAACCAAGCGCTTATTAAAGATAAGCGCACAGAAAACCTATTCATTCTGCCTGCATCGCAAACTCGTGATAAAGACGCACTTTCTAAAGAAGGCGTTCAGCAAGTATTGAATGACCTAGACGAAATGGGTTTTGATTTTGTTATCTGTGATTCTCCAGCGGGTATCGAGCAAGGTGCATTAATGGCATTGTACTTTGCCGATGAAGCGGTTGTAACAACCAATCCTGAAGTATCATCAGTGCGCGATTCAGACCGTATCCTAGGTATTCTTGATTCTAAGTCACGCCGCGCGGAACAAGGCCTTGAGCCTGTGAAGACGCACCTGCTACTGACTCGTTACCATCCTGCCCGCGTAACTCAAGGTGAAATGCTTAGCGTGGAAGATGTAGAAGAAATTCTTCACATCAACCTATTAGGCGTGATTCCTGAGAGCCAAGCGGTACTGAATGCGTCTAACAAGGGCGTGCCAGTTATCTTTGACGAGCAGTCTGATGCAGGCATGGCTTACCACGACACTGTACAGCGTCTACTAGGTGAGCAGATCGAATTTCGATTCCTTACGGAGCCGAAGAAAGGTATCTTCAAACGTCTATTTGGGGGTTAATTAATTTATGTCTTTACTAGAATTTTTCCGTCCAAAAAAGAAGACGACGGCTAACGTTGCCAAAGAGCGTTTGCAGATCATTGTTGCAGAGCGTCGCAGTCATGACGACCCAGCGCCGTCTTACCTGCCAGAACTTAAGGCTGATATCTTGAAGGTTATCAGCAAGTATGTAGACATTGATCCAAATATGGTGAACGTCTCTTTTGAGCACAAAGATGATGACATTTCTGTACTCGAATTGAACGTGAAATTACCAGAAGAAGAGTAACTCTTACTCTGACAGAAAAAAGTAAGGCGATGATTTCTCATCGCCTTTTTTATCACTTCAATTTCTTGAGTAAACGCTCACCAAGCAGTGGTTTACGCCAGCCCTGCATTAAATCAGGGGTGGACTCTGGCGCCATGTTCTTACGCCATACCCAAGAGATAAGTTGGTTAACTTGCTTCTTAGAGGCCAAAAACTCTGGGGCAAGATGTGAGTCCTTCACCACCTTGTTCACTTCGTCTTTCAATGACTTGAAAGTCTGCTTGTAGTTTGGCAGATCAACCAGGCGATCAATCTTTTGCGGCCACTCTGCTTCTGGCGTGCTTTGCGCCTTACGCACAATATTTGCAATCACAGTGCTATAGCGGCGTACCGAGCGCACATCACACTGCTCTCTTTCCATATCTCGTGCTGAGGTGAGGCTAAAGCGAGCAACTGCGAGCAGATCGACTTCTTTAAACACAAAGTTAAGTGCTAAGTCTTTACGCAGTGCCATTTCATAGCGCCATGTTGCCAACGGCTTAAGAACGCTAAGTTGCTGTGGAGACAATTGCCATGCGCCCTTGATATCAAGGTACGCTTTCTCTGGCTGATGATGACGAATACGCTTAGACACCTGTAGCTCAGACTCTTGCATCGCATTCTGCCAGTAACCCGACTCCTTAAGAGCGGTTTGCAGTTTGTCAAATAGAGGCTGCAGATAGAACACATCCGCTGCCGCATAATCGAGTTGTTTTGATGTCAATGGACGAGCTAGCCAATCTGTACGCGCTTCGCTTTTATCCAGCGCTACTGACAAATATTCGTTCACTAAGGTCGCAAAGCCTGTAGAAAGGCCGTGGCCTAAAAATGCCGCCATTACCTGAGTATCGACCATAGGTGTTGGGACACTCTGGAAATGGTGCTGGAAGACTTCAATATCTTCACCACAAGCATGCAACACCTTAAGCACAGAGGTATCTTGTAGCAGTTGCACTATCGGAGTGACATCATCAATAACGGTGGTATCTATCAAGCTAAGAAGCTCACCATCGTACATCTGAACCAAGCCAAGCTGCGGGAAAAAAGTACGGGTACGGACAAATTCGGTATCCAACATCACCGCTTCTTTTTGACGGGCTTGTTCGCACGCCTGTGCCAGAGTTTGAGTGTCTGTCACTATCTGATAATTCAAAACAGTCTCTTTATATTTCCATAATTAAAAATGCCCCTGCATTGCATGCGCTGATTGCGTCTGCTCTACAGGGGCTTATATCGATCATACTACATACTGCTCAATATCGGTTTCGTTTAAGCCGATTTTGCTTCTTTAGGGTCAGTACGTAATTCACGACGCAAGATCTTGCCGACGTTTGTCTTTGGCAGATCTTCCATAAACTCAACAATCCTAGGTATCTTATAACCTGTTAGATGCTGACGACAATGGTTAATTAGCTCATCCTTGGTTAAAGATGGGTCGCGCTTAACTACGCAGATCTTAACCACTTCACCGGATACATCGTGCGGTTCGCCAATCGCGGCAACTTCTAGTACCTTACCATGCAGCGCAACCACGTCTTCGATCTCGTTTGGATAAACGTTGAAGCCAGACACTAGAATCATGTCTTTCTTACGATCAACAATGTGCAAGAAACCTTCATCGTCAAACTTAACAATGTCACCGGTTGATAGCCAGCCGTCTTGAGTGATCACCTCACGAGTTGCTTCTGGGCGTTTCCAGTAGCCCTGCATAACCTGCGGACCACGGACTTGTAGCTCACCCACCTCAGTGTTTTCTAAAGGCAAGCCTTCGTCATCAACAATACGAACCTCTGTAGAGGGTACAGGTAAACCGATAGCGCCATTGTAATCAGTCATGTCGTGTGGACAGCCCGATACCAGTGGAGAACATTCTGTCAAACCATAGCCTTCAAGCAAAAAGACACCTGTTGTCTTTTTCCATTTGTCCGCCACCGCTTGTTGAACCGCCATACCACCACCAACAGATAGCTTCATACGGCTAAAGTTCAGCTCGTGGAAATCTTCATTATTGACTAAGGCATTGAACAAGGTATTTACGCCCGTAATCGCGGTAAACGATACCTTCTTCAATTCTTTCACAAAGGTAGGAATATCACGCGGGTTGGTGATCAACAGGTTGTTGGCCCCCAACTCTAAGAACAGCAAGCCGTTCACGGTCAAAGCGAAGATATGATAGAGCGGCAGAGCGGTAACGACTAACTCCTTGCCCTCCTCTAGCTTAGCGGCATATGCCCCCTTAGCTTGCAATACGTTGGCAACCATATTGCGATGCGTCAGAACCGCACCTTTGGCCACGCCTGTTGTTCCACCGGTGTATTGCAAGAAGGCAATATCTTCACCACTCATAAATGGCTTAACATATTGAAGGCGACGGCCTTTATGCAATGCTTTTTTGAATGAGATAGCACCAGGAAGGTCGTATTTTGGCACCATGCCTTTCACGTACTTCACTACAAAATCGACAACCGTACCTTTGGCTGTCGGTAGCATTTGTCCTAGGCTCGTCAATACCACGTTTTTCACGGAGGTATTGTCAACGATTTGCTCAAGGGTGTTCGCAAAGTTAGAAACAATAACAATGGTCTCTACTTCGGCGTCATTCAGCTGATGTTCAAGCTCGCGAGGGGTGTAGAGTGGATTTACGTTCACTGCAATACAACCAGCACGAAGCACACCAAACAAAGCAATGGGGTATTGCAGCAAGTTTGGCATCATCAAGGCAACTCGATCGCCCTTTTTAAGCTTTAATTCATTTTGCAAATACGCAGCAAATGCACGACTTCTTTCTTCTAATTTACGATACGTCATTACCGACCCCATATTGAGGAAGGCAGGTTGGTCAGCAAACTTTAGAACACTGTTTTCAAACATCTCGACCAAAGATGGGTAGGTATCTGGGTCAATCATTTCTGGTACATCAGAAGGATATCGAGAGAGCCAAGGTTTATTCACGTTATTACTCCTGAAAAAATAGCAACGCATTATATACGACTATCAGGTTGAATTTCTTTGTTTTATTGCGATTCCATTACAGGATAGCTGGAAAATACAAAGGCGTTCAAATGGTGTTCACAAAAGCACACTAACCGAACAAAATTAGAGCGATTATTGCCTCAGAAATAGACCTTGGACAGGTTAAGTGGCAGTGATGACCACCCTTAATGTGTGAAATTCGCGTCGTTGGAGTACAAATTGAGCTCAAATGGGTAAAACCCGTATCCCCCAAAATGAGTAGATTTGACTTAGGAAGTGCATCAATAACCTGTTTCGCATGCGCTTCTGTCATCCGATACAGGGACTCAGCCTTGAGCTTTTTGTCGTGTCGCCAACGCCAACCTTGCTCTGTTTGCTCAGAATCTCGCTCCACCAGCGGAGTGATTTCATCAGCGTTTAAAACATAACGCTTAGCGCGCAGCTGCAGCATTTCTTCAAAACTTTCAAAGAAACGCGCTGGTTTTTTGCTGACTCTTTGCCGACTCAGCACACCCTTTCTCAATCGAGCTAAGCTGTTTTGTGGCGACTCGGATATCGGGCCATAACCCTCTATTTGAACCAAGTGATCGATATTCTCCGGAAAGGCTGCAGAGTAACAACTAGCGATAAGCGCACCCATTGAATGCCCCACTAGGGTTAGCGGGCAATTGAGTTCTTTCTTTAGCTCAGTGATAACTTGATGTAGGGAATCAATATAGTCATGAAAGGGGTAATAGCCACTGCGTGAGTGGGAGCTATAACCGTGACCAGGAAGGTCTAACGAGATGAGTTGGATGTCAGGGCTTTGCGAACGCATCACATCCATTAAAGGAATAAATGATGCCGCATTATCTAGCCAGCCATGTAGCATCAAAACACAATGCGAAGGGCTTTGTGATTCATGGCACAAAGCCGATAGCGAGTAGTCACTAACCTCAAAAGTGCGTTCTGATAACACCGTTATTCAACACTCTGCACGACGTGTCCTGTTCTAGGTCCATAGTTGACCTCTCGACAGTACAGCGAACGACAAGGGAACATACTCAGTGGTTCATCATGCACAATCAGCTTTTCTTTGATTTGCCATAGATGGTAGCCATCGGCATTAAGCACAGGGAATCGATATTCATACTCCCCTACTTTTCCACTCTCATTGCCAACAGGCTTTCCTAGCACAGAGATCAAACGCCCTTTGGTGAAGGTTACAGGATCTATAAAGCCATCGACGTAGGCAACAAAGCGCCCCTCAGGCTCTACATTGATATCCGGCTTGCCATCTTTAGCTATCGGTAGGTTCACTATTTCAAGGCGTGTTTTCGCTTCAAGATTCGTGATCTTGGCAATCACACCGCCAAGTCGTACTTCGGAGACCTCTTCGGTTGCGCTGTTCACCCAAGTCTCATAGTCGGTCACTATCTTCTCGTTGCTTGAAACAAGTGAATCAGGCAAAGAGCTACAGCCTGCTAATACTATGCCGAATAGAACAACGGTTATAAATCGATACATACAACCTCCATATACAACTTATCTAAGGTGGTGTGGATTATTCTCGCCCCGGAAGCTTCTTCCAAGCTACTTTGTCTCGCAGATAAACAGGTGACGCTTCTTCCGCCCCCACTTGATTGCCATTGGCAAGTTCGTGCTGAGCCAAAATAACGATATCTTGCGACTCAGGGTATAGTAGACCGCTGTCAGTGCGCTTAAGTTCAAGCTGATTTAACTCTTCCGCATACGCTTCCCAGCCAGTACCTACTTGAGCCCAAACTAATTCGCTTTCCGCCGTTTGCTGAACAAGCTCAGCAGGAGGAATTACACACTCTTCATCTTCGATGTGCCAAATGCCTGATTCCATACGGCTGAATCGGCCCCAGTACACCTCGCTCATGCGAGCATCAATGGCAGCAGCCACGTTGTTTGCTTGAGTCGTACGATACGCACCTTGAGCCATCGCTTGCAGGGTAGAAACACCCACCATAGGCAAATCAGCACCAAAGGCTAGGCCTTGAGCAATACCAATACCAATCCTAACACCCGTAAAACTGCCAGGGCCTTGGCCGTAGGCAAGGGCATCTAAATCCCCCAGTTTCAAACCTGCATCAACCAAGAGTTGATCCACCATCGGCAAGATCTTGGTGGTGTGTTCACGAGGGGCAACCTCACCTTTAGATAACACCTCTCCGTCAACCATAATGGCTGCAGAGCAAAACTCAGTTGAGGTATCTAGTGCTAGAATTTTCGCTTTCATCTATTACTCAATTATTCGCTGTACTATTCAGCTTCGATCACGACATCGGTCGAAGGCTGTAAGAAATTTATAATGTTCGAAACACTACGAGTGCGCGGTATCGGTGGCAGACTGGATAAAAACATTTTGCCGTAATCGCGTGTTACCAAGCGATTATCGCAAATAATCAGTGCACCTCTATCGCTTTTATCTCGAATTAAGCGCCCCACCCCTTGCTTCAATGCAATAACAGCATCAGGGAGTTGCACCTCATAAAAGGGTTCGCCACCGTTGAGTTTACAGTCCTCAATGCGCGCCTTTAATAGCGGGTCATCAGGGGCGGTAAACGGCAATTTGTCGATAATAACACAGCTTAACGCGTCACCTCTAACATCTATCCCTTCCCAAAATGCTCCGGTTGCCACCAGCAAGGCATCGCCTAGCTCAGTAAACTCTTTCAATAACGCCTGCTTACTACTCTCGCCTTGCATCAACACAGGCAAGTCTAGTCGTTGTCTAAAGCGTTCGGTGAGCTCTTTCATCATGGCGTGCGAGGTGCACAAAAAGAAGCAGCGCCCTTTGTTGGTTTCAATAACGGGCGTCAACATAGACACCAGCTTTTGCGCCATTTGCGGGCTGTTTGGCTCAGGCAAATAGCGAGGCACGCACAGCCTTGCTTGTGATTGATAATCAAATGGGCTGCTCAAGGCTAAACTTTTTTTTGCCTTTAATCCCAAACGAGAGGTAAAGTGCTGAAAATCGCCAGATACCGACAAGGTCGCCGAAGTAAACACCCAACTCCCGCCATGTGCATCCACTTGTTCTTGAAACTTATTGGCTACCGAAAGCGGTGTGATATTCAATGAAAAATGTCTTGGGGTGCATTCAAACCAGTAGGAATACCCCATAATCGAAGTATCACACACTCGCGTTAAGCGGTTTTGTATCTGAGTGACACGATCAAACGCAGTATCTAGAAGTTGGCTGCGACCCAACGCCATTTTGAGCACATCACGGCACAGCTGCAGTGCGTCTTGCAGTCGCTCCATCTCTCGTTGTAGCTTTTGATTCTTCAGCGCGTCGCGCCAGTTGCCACGAAAGCCTGGTTCACCCAGAGAAATGCGCATCTCAGAGGCCGAGCTCACCAGTTTATCCGCCACCTTTTGTAGCTGACGCATGTCTTTGGCTTCCGTGCGATAACCAATCTCTATGTCTTTGGCTAAATCCGCAATCTGCTTAGAGCTAATAGACTGACCAAAGTATTGGCTAGCAATATCTGGAATCTGGTGTGCTTCATCGAATATGAAGACTTCTGCCTCTGGCAACAGCTCACCAAAACCGGTTTCCTTTACCGCCATATCCGCCAAAAACAGGTGATGGTTCACCACCACAAGATCGGCCTCTAGCGCTTTATTGCGCGCCTTAAATACAAAGCAATCGCCGAAACTCGGGCATTCCTTTCCCAAGCAGTTTTCATTGTTCGAGGTAATGTCTGGGATAATTTGGCTGTCTTCGGCAAGATCTTCACACTCGCCAAGGTCGCCACTTTTTGTCGATGAGGACCAAGAACGAACCTTAACCAATTGGGTCAGTAATTGCGGGTCGGAATGGTGGCCGTGACTCTCGACAATCTGTCGGCTCAATCGGTCAAGGCACAAGTAATTGGCGCGCCCTTTTAACAGCGCAATGCGACCAGTAAAACCCAGTGCATCTTTCATCAATGGCAGGTCGCGGTGAAACAGCTGTTCTTGCAGGTTTTTCGACCCGGTAGAGACGATGGTTTTCTTACCGCTCAACAATGCAGGAGCAAGGTAGGCAAAGGTCTTTCCGGTACCCGTTCCCGCCTCAACCACCAGTTGAGACTGCTCTTTAATAGCTTGATGGACACTGTCTGCCATCATGGTTTGCTCATCACGCGGCTGAAAGCCAGAAATCGCTTTACCTAGTGCGCCATCGGCAGAAAAAACGGTACTGATATTCACAAAAGGGGCCTTGTTGATTGAGCGAGAAAATAATTATGTCAGCTTTTGCCATTTGGTGCGACTGTGAGCTTAGGGTGCTAGGCAATTTAGCCACTCGTTGAATTTGCAAGCAGGAGAAAAATTGGATAATGTCGAAGCAGACCTATTTTCATCATTTTTATTAAAGAGTCATCATGGAAAGAAAGACCCTACTCACCCATTGCTCTGACGAGCCTGGGCTGATCGCGAAGATCACCAATATCTGTTACAAACATCAACTGAACATCATTCATAACAACGAATTTGTAGACAACACCAGTGGTCACTTTTTCATGCGTACAGAGCTTGAAGGCAACTTCAACGATTCGGTATTTATGGAAGATCTAGCGTTTGCATTGCCTAAGAACGCCAGTAAGAAACTGGTGGATTCAAGCAAGAAGAAGGTAGTGGTGTTAGTCACCAAGGAATCGCACTGTATAGGCGATATCTTAATGAAAACCTTTGATGGTAGCCTAAATGTGGATATCACCGCAGTGGTCAGCAACTATGACATCTTGCAGCCATTAGTAGAGAAGTTTGATATCCCGTTTCGTCACGTAAGCCATGAAGGGCTAAACCGTGAAGAGCATGAAGCGAAAGTGAAGGAAGCCATCGATGGTTTTGACGCGGATTACCTGGTGCTGGCCAAATACATGCGTATTCTAACGCCAAGTTTTGTTGAGCATTACCGCAATCGTATCATTAATATTCACCACAGCTTCTTACCGGCCTTTATTGGCGCTAAGCCTTATCTTCAGGCGTATGAGCGCGGTGTGAAGATCATCGGTGCAACGGCACACTTTGTGACCAACGATCTGGACGAAGGCCCAATCATCAAGCAAGACGTGATCCCTGTGGATCATAACTTCAGCGCTCAGGACATGGCGCAAGCAGGTCGCGACGTTGAGAAGAACGTGCTGAGTAAAGCGCTAAACAAGGTAGTGAACGACCACGTGTTTGTTTACGGCAATAAGACCGTTATCTTGTAATCTTCTACAACTGAACCCCGTTTGGGGTTCAGTTCCTACCTTGTTACGCTTGCTCTGATTCTACAATGCTCTTTAGCGGATGCGGATGCAGTTTGATGCACACTCCGTCTTTCTTAAACGCTACGGTAGGATTAGCTAAACGCTCCCCTTCACCCTTAGGGCTAGATAGCTTCATTTTCATCCCTGTTTCAAGGTTAAAGCTTGGGAATCGTTGCTTGATATCTTGCAGGTAATCTTGCGCATCAATCTTATCTGATGGAATCACAAACTCGATGTGCTCCCAATCTTGAGCAGGATAGATCTTTCCCTTTGCAGGATAAGGAAGCTCTAGGCAATCAATTGACCAAGCGCCGGCGGTGATTGGGGTATCAAAGGCAATCACTATGATAGGTCTGCCATTAATTTGCGCCTGTGAAATGGTCGCTCCTAGCTCTGACCACGCCTCGTGAGCAAGCTTAGCAAGAGCCGAATCATTGATTCTAAGGGCAATATGATCCGCCTGAAATTGGCTAAGGTCTAACCCTAGTTCTTGTCCCAAGACGGCTATCTTTTCGGCAAACGCATCCACCCTATCTAGCATCTGTTGTGGGTGCAGATTTACCTGTTGTAATTGCTCCATATTCCCTACCCTTTGGTCATTTAATCCGGTTTTGGCAGAAGTTTACCTGCAACAGAGAGTTTTGCTACAGATTAATTGGATTGCACCCTTTGAGAGCACTTTTAGATCAGCGCTGATCTTGTTATCATTACCCCCATTTTTGTGAACTACGGCACGAAAGCACTTATTATTAGCTTTCTTGACACTCCTTGAATTGAAGGAATTGCGTGTGAATATCCAAGCACTTATTAACGACAAAGTATCTCAAGCACTAGAAGCAGCAGGCGCGCCAGCAGGCAGCCCAGCAGCAGTGCGTCAATCTGCAAAAGCTCAGTTTGGTGACTACCAAGCGAACGGCGTAATGGGCGTTGCAAAGCGACTAGGTACAAACCCACGCGAATTTGCTCAAAAAGTGCTTGAGCACCTAGACCTTGATGGCATCGCTAGCAAAACTGAAATCGCAGGCCCAGGTTTCATCAACATTTTCCTAAGCGAAGAGTTCCTAGCGAAATCAGCCAAAGCAGCATTAGCGGATTCTCGTCTTGGCGTTGCATCAGAAGCACCGCAAACTATCGTAGCTGATTACTCTGCGCCAAATGTGGCAAAAGAGATGCACGTAGGTCACCTTCGCTCAACCATCATTGGTGATGCTGTAGTTCGTACTCTTGAGTTCTTGGGACACAAGGTAATCCGTGCTAACCACATTGGTGACTGGGGTACTCAGTTCGGTATGCTTATCGCAAACCTTGAGCGCGTTTCAGAGCAAGACGGCGAAGTTTCAATGAAACTGTCTGATCTTGAAGCCTTCTACCGTGAGTCTAAAAAACTGTACGACGAAGACGAAGAGTTCGCGGTTAAAGCTCGTAACTACGTGGTTAAGCTACAAAGTGGCGATGCGTTCTGCGTAGACATGTGGGAGAAGTTGGTGGATATCACCATGCAACAGAACCAACTGAACTATGACCGTCTAAACGTCTCTCTAACTCGTGACGACGTTATGGGTGAGAGCCAATACAACGACATGTTAAAAGGCATCGTTGCTGACCTTAAAGAAAAAGGCCTAGCAAAAGAAGATGACGGCGCACAGGTTGTATTCCTAGACGAGTACAAGAACAAAGACGGCGAGCCTATGGGCGTTATCGTTCAAAAGCGTGACGGTGGCTTCCTATACACCACAACCGATATCGCTTGTGCAAAATACCGTTATGAAGAACTAGGCGCGAACCGCGTACTTTACTTCATCGATTCACGTCAGCATCAGCACCTAATGCAAGCTTGGACTATTGTTCGCAAAGCTGGTTACGTGCCAGAAGACGTTTCTCTTGAGCACCACGCGTTTGGCATGATGCTAGGCAAAGACGGTCGTCCATTTAAGACTCGTGCTGGCGGTACTGTTCGCCTAGTTGATCTTCTTGACGAAGCAGAAGAGCGCGCGGGCAAGCTTATCGAATCTAAGAACCCAGAGCTTGCAGAAGACGAGAAGAAAAACATCGCGTCTACTGTTGCTATGGCTGCAGTTAAATACGCTGACCTTTCTAAGCACCGTACTACTGACTACGTGTTCGATTGGGACAACATGCTGGCATTTGAAGGCAACACAGCGCCGTACATGCAATACGCTTACACTCGCGTAGCGTCTGTATTTGCAAAAGCTGGTGTGTCTATGGATGACCTGCAAGGCGACATCATAGTGACTGATGAAAAAGAGAAAGCGCTTATCGCTAAACTGATGCAGTTTGAAGAAGCAGTACAAGCTGTTGCTCGCGAAGGTCAGCCTCACATCATGTGTAGCTACCTATTCGAACTAGCGGGTCAATTCTCTAGCTTCTACGAGGCATGCCCAATCCTAGTAGCAGAAGACGAAGCGGTTAAGCAAAGCCGTCTGCAACTAGCAGCGCTTACAGCGAAGACCATCAAGCAAGGTCTGTCTCTACTGGGTATTGAAACTCTAGAGCGCATGTAATCTACTGATCTAGAAATAGTTTTGTAGCATCAAACATGACAAAGGGGCTGAATATTGCATTCAGCCCCTTTTCTATAGAAATCATTAAATCGTCATCTCTAATTCTTGAATTTTCTTTATCTTGCGCTGTACAAGCAAGTAAGCGCGCCAATAATTAAAGACCCCACCTAGCAAGAAAAGTAAGCTGCCAATCATATACTGCCAGGCAAGAAAATTGAGAATAAGTCGATGATCATTGGGCGACTCAAATGCCCACAAATAAGGCACAGAAGCGGTGCCATATAGGACAGAACCCACAATGAAAGTAATCGATGTTAGGTTCATCAATTGCAGTAGTTGCACTGACTCGGCTTTGATTATTAGCAACACATTCGTAGCGGCGCCCACAATAAAGAGAAGACTTCCTATGATAAACAGCCAGGTGCTGGTCATGGCGAGATCTAATATAGGGAAGCCGGTAATACGCCCAATAACAAAACATAGGGTACCGAGTAAATAACAAGCCCCCGCGAAATACTCCATCATTTCGTCCAAGCTATGAACCGAATGACTCTTCCAGTAACGCCTAATTTCCATCATATCGTGGGCATTCACCACTAGGTAAACCAAAGAAGCACATAGGAATAACCAACCGCCGATAAACGCATATTCAGCCTGACTTGGGAAAAAGAAATAGCTACCAATAACAAACAGAACACCGCCCAGTTTGTAGGCCAATGCATTGATTGTTTCCCAGCGAAATTGCGCTGCTAGGTCTTTACGATTTGAGGTTAGATTTAAGAAACGTCGACGATTAGAAAAAACATGAGGCATTGATGAGTGTTCTCTTTTGATATTCGGTTAAATAAGGGGCTTTTTGAGGGGAGGTAGGACAATGCCCTATTGCTACACCCTCTCTTTCTAAATAAACACTTAAGATGAAAAGCATTTTTCTATAGTTCCAACTCTTTAACGAATCTCTTATGCAGGGCAAAACCCTACATGCTTGGTGTTCAAACTCACTGCAACACTATTTATTGACTTTTGATGGTTTAGATCAATCAAAGTTGATTTTATGAATAACCTTATCCTACATAGTATTTACCTCACCGTACTGAAACACATTTCTATCCCAGGTAATAAATAGGTGAACACTATGAGCAAATCACTACAACGAACCCCACTTGAAGAATTCATTAATGGTTTTCCTTTAGAGCTTTCACAAAGAACCATGCACGCCAAATTACCCGTTTTATTCGCCGGTGGCGACGAGTCACATTATTGGTCAATGCGCACCGCTGAAATCCTGCCAACTGCGATCATTCCTAAACGCACCGAGACTATGCCTTTGGCAAGGCGAATCATGCCGGAAATTGGCGCTATCAAAGCAGAAACGGAACACTTCGGCACTCTGACACTGAATGAATTTCTTGCTCGCCCTGACAGCTTTTCACAAGGTTATCTAGTGATTCATAAAGGTGAGATCGTGTTTGATGCCTATCCTCGTATGCGCCCTACAGATCACCATGTATGGATGTCTACCGCTAAGCCAACCGCTTCGTTATTGGTTGAATTACTGATTAATGAAGGCAAGATTGACGAGCATGCGCCTTTGTCCGATTACATTGCAGAGTTTAAAGGCACTGCATGGGACAATGTGACGGTGAACAACACATTGAACATGGCAACAGGCCTTGATGTTGAGGATACGAGTGAGTCTCGTGCAGACCCTGACTCACACCCTACTCGTCTGTACAGTGCCGAATTTAATCTGCTGTATAAAGGTAAGGTAGAACACCTCATTGATGTGCTAGCTGATGCAGAAAAAGAGTGTGAACCTGGTGAGAAATTTGCTTATGCATCCGCCCATACCCAAGCCTTAGTATGCCTAGTAGAGTCATTAACTGGCGAACGCTGGCATCAGACCTTTGACCGCTTAGTATGGTCAAAAATGGGAGTCAATGCTCCTTTGCAAGTTCATACCGCTCCAGATGGCAGTGCCCTTGCCCACGGCGTGATCTCTAGTCAACTGATTGACCTCGCCCGATTTGGCATGCTGTATACGCCAAGTTGGAACAAGACAGCAACAGAACAAGTTGTCTCAGACGAAACCCTAAAGCGCATTCAAGATGATGTTCAGACTCATGAACTATTGATGGCGGGTTTTGATGGCCCGGTATTTGCGAGCTATCACGGCGAAGTAGACGCACCCACCTTTATCTCAAACTCTCGTCAATGGGATGTTCTATGGCCGGACAATGATATGTGGAAGGGGGGAATGATGAGCCAGGGCCTTTATGTATCCCCGGACAAAGACCTCGTGGTTGTGTACTTTGGCACAAACAATCACGACCATTCCGTCCATCGCTGGGCACGTCGTATCGCAACTTCTGGTCTATTTTCCTAGTATTACTGTTGACCTTTTGCGATTAATGATGAAAATCTCTGCTCGTTTGGACGACGAACAGAGATTTTTCTGCATCTAGATAGGATTTATTTCAGAGGGTCGTTATCGGGTAATACGCTATGCATCCACAACGCCAGGCGGTGCTTAATGTTAGGGCCGTCCAGTTTGTTATCTGGCAATGGCGTGATTTGATTTACGCCTACTAGAAACAAGTACACACCTTGCGCTTTCAATGGTCCTGTCGAACTCGGCAAATCAATGCCTTGCATTTTTGCCATCTTCAAACCGACTTCTATTGCCTTTTTTACTAGCTTGTCTTCGTTGTGAATCTTTGCGGTTTTTGACATATCGAGCTCATCCTTTGCGTTGATTTACAACTGAGTATATCAAAGGCTAAGAGTCTCACGCTTACGCAAATCTCAAGTTGAGAAGTGAGTCTCAGGCCGCTTGCATTAACGTTCGATTGCTAGAGCGTCTGGTTTCATAAATAAGCTGTGCCAGTAGCAGTATTCCTGTCACTCCAAGACCCACACCGATACCGCCCCAAATACCCGCTAAGCCATAAGCCTTCATCAAGTACCATGCGGCTGGCAAACCAAATGCCCAGTAACCGATTGCCGTCATTATGGTCGGCACCATCACTATCTTCATGCCGCGCAGCAGGTTAATGGCTAGTAGCTGCCATGCATCCACCACAAAGCACAATGCTACTACCCAAATCATCGACGCAAGCATAGTGGTCAGTTCATGACTGCCCTCTGTATCCAATTGGAACAGGTTAGCAATGGCCTCTGGCCATACGATAAAGCCAAAGGCGATCACAAAGCTCAGCGCGGTAACCGCCACAAAGCTCTTCTTAGCGATGGTTTTGATGCCGTCATAATTGTTCGCACCGTATTCTTTGCCCACCAAGATGGCAGAGGCTTGTGCAAAGCCAAAGTTGATGTTCCAAGTAAAAGACAAACACTGCAGTAAAATTTGGTGCAATGCCAGTGATGCCACACTAATCATGCCTGCCATCAAGGTGCCGCCATAGATAAGGCCGTGTTCCAGCATGCCTGCTAACGCAATTGGCATACCCATAGACAAAATCGGTCCCATGAGCCTTGGGGTGTACTCGTGCATATTTTGCCAAGGTGCAAAGCGTTGATATTTGCTTTGACGAAATACCCAAGTGCCATAACCCACCAATACAAACCAAGCAGCGATTGCAGTGCCGTAACCAAGGCCTGCAATACCCCAATCTAGAGTAAATGCAAGGAAGTAGCTGATTGGCACATTGATGATTACCGTCAGAATCGACATCACCATCACTGAGCGTACATCACCAAAGGTGCTGGTAAGACCGCGCAAAACAAGCAAAAGCAGCGTTGGCAACATTGCCCACTTCAATGCATTAAGATACAGCATTGCAATATCTATGACTTCTGGTGATTGCTGTGCTTTAGCGAGCAGTTGGGGTGCATACAAGAAGCTAAAACTCAGTATGACCGCTAGCAAAACAGAGAGCATCACAGCGCCTTTAACCGCAAAGCGGATCTGCTGCTGGCCAAAATCTGGACGTGCAATACTCTGCCCATAAGCAATGGCTATCAAGTTGGCGACACAGCCCACGATGCTGCCTGCCATTAGAAAAACAAACGAATACACAGAGGCGCCCAATCCACCAGCGGCGAGATCGGCAACACTGATTTGCGACATCATCCAAACATCGGTGAGTACCAATGCCATAGCGATGAGTTGGGATAATGTCAGCGGCAATGCCAGTTTAAGAATGTTTTTCATACAGCCCTCTATAATTTGGGCTCAAAGTACTGCTAATTGAGCTAGGATTCAATTAACATTTATGTCAGTTGCCATTACCTGAGATCATGTGAATAACTATGACGCCTTATCCCGATATCCCCTACTCCCATAACAGCTTGAAAACCTTTGAGGCTGTTGCTCGCCATCTGAGCTTTACTGAAGCAGCAGATGAGTTAAACGTTACCCAAAGCGCCGTCAGTCGTCAGGTAAAACAGCTCGAACAAGGCCTAGGTGTCGAATTAATTGTAAGAGGGCATCGAAGCATCGACTTAACGCTGCAAGGCTCAGAACTGTTTGCTGTGCTTCAGCGGAACTATCAGAGCGTACAAACCTTAGTACAGTCTTGGCAGCCCAATCAGCAGCAGCGAATCGTAATTAAGGCAGCGCTCAGTTATGCCACTCGTTCCTTGCTCCCAAAGATACAGCAACTGCAAGAGCGCTACCCTGAACATGAAATCGTGGTGATTCCGACTATTGATGAAGACGAGGCGCTTAAATCCACTGACTATGACTTGCTGATTCTTAACACTCGAGTTCCCCACCAATACAAGAAGCGCTCCGATGTGGTGTTTTTAAGAGATGAATACATGGCACCAGTATGCTCTCAAGAGCTGTATTCAAAAGAAGGAAACCTGCAATCTCTACTAGCGATGCCACGATTGCACCCAACCCTTGACCACCATGACTGGAAAACCTGGCTGGCCCGTGTCGGACATAAAGACAGTGTAAAGGTACGCAACACCACCTTTTTTACTCTAGATTTGGCCTTGAGTGCTTGTCTATCCAGCCAAGGAGTGACAGTGAGTGACCTACTATTGATCTTGCCTGAGCTGGAACACGGCTATTTAGTTTGCCCTAGCAATGCACAAATCCAGCCTAGTGCTTGGCAATACTTCTGCCATTGCCGAGGCACTTCCGACATTGTTAAAGAGATCCACCAATGGATTCAAAAAGAAACGGCAAAAGAATTAGAGACATTAGAGAGGTTAAGCAGAGAATTTGGCTGGAATAGCGTTTAAACGCAATTACAGGCAACTAAAGTGAATATAAATGCACGGGTGATTTCTAAATAAACAAGCGATAAATTTGAATTCGCAAGCCACAGTGATGTTCAAGAATAAGAGACTTTAAGACAGAAAGTGGCGCTAAAACACGTAAAGTTCTTTGAACAACTCAAGCGAAAACATTTTTCAGAGAGATATTTTTAGGGGTAATCAGCTAGTGATTGTGCAATAAACTAGCGATTAACTGCAATTATGCGATCAATGCCCGATAAATGTACTTTTAAGGGTTTCAACTTTACTCACAAACTGGTTAACTTGCCACTCTTAGAGCGTCACTCAAAACTTATATGGTGTACACCTTTGTTTACATCCCTCTTTTTAAGGCGCCGAGTAGTAAAAACACAACATTAAATTTGGAGTAATTGTGGCGACTGGAAATGCATCAGCAGCCCCTCGTGATAACTGGGGTTCAAAACTTGGATTTGTAATGGCAGCGGCTGGTTCAGCTGTTGGCCTTGGTAATATTTGGAAATTTCCGTACACAGCGGGTGAGAACGGTGGTGGTGCATTCGTACTTATCTACCTAGCATTCGTAATCATTATCGGTTTCAGCGTAATGCTGACTGAGTTTGCAATCGGCCGTCACACTAGCCGTTCTGCTGTAGGCTCATTCAAATCAACAGATAAGCGTTGGAGCTTTGTTGGTGTTATTGGTGTACTAAGTGGTCTATTGATCATGGGCTTCTACCCTGTTGTGGGTGGTTGGGCTCTAGCGTACATCCCTAAAGTGGCTACTGGCCTACTAGACACCCCTGAAGCAATCGGTGATAGCTTTGGTGGTTTCATCTCTAACCCTATCCAACCACTAATGTGGATGGCTGCATACCTAGTACTTAACATTGTCATTGTTAGTAAGGGTATCTCTGGCGGTATTGAGAAAGCAGGCAAGATTCTAATGCCTTTGCTATTCCTTATTCTTATCATTGTAGCGGTTAAGGGTCTGTCTCTACCTGGTGCAAGCGCAGGTCTTGAGTTCCTATTCAAACCAGACTTCACTCAAGTAGATAGCCAAACTGTTCTAGCAGCACTGGGTCAAGCGTTCTTCTCCCTATCTCTTGGTATGGGTTGTATGATCACTTACGGTAGCTACCTGAAGAAGAAAGAGAACCTAGTTCAAACTACAGGTATGGTTGTAGGTATGGATACTGCGGTAGCTCTACTTGCAGGTATCGCGATGTTCCCTGCCATGTTTGCATTCAACATGGAACCAGCGGCTGGTCCAGGTCTAGTATTCGTTGTTGTTCCTCAGCTATTTGCTGAAATGGGTGGCACAGGTCTTATCTTTGCACTTATCTTCTTCGTTGGTCTAACGGTTGCTGCACTAACTTCTTCTGTATCTCTACTAGAAGTAGTTGTGTCTTACCTAATCGATGAGAAAGGCATGAAGCGTGTTAACGCTGTACTTTCTGCAAGTGCAGTAATGGCAGTAATGTGTGTGTTTGCTTCTCTATCACTAGGTGGCCTTGGTCCTAAGCTGTTCGATACAGGCGTATTCGACATCTTCGACCTACTTACTGACAAGGTATTCCTAGCGGTTGGCGGTATGTTCATCTGTATCTTCGCAGGCTGGCGTCTAAACCGTGTTGACCTTGAGAAAGAAATTACTAACGACGGTAAAGTATCTTTCCCACTATTCGGTCTATGGTACAACCTAGTTAAGTACATCATCCCTGTAGCAGTTGCTGTAGTTGCAATCGCAGGTATCCTAAGCGGCTTTGAAAGCGGCAAAGGTCCAATCATGATTCTAGCAATTGCTATCATTGGTTTGACTGCGGTAGTTTCTAAGAAGCTGTAATTAAAATAGCTGACAGCTTGACGCTTCAAGCCGTCAGATAAAGATTTGAAGAGACCCTTTTGGGTCTCTTTTTTTTGTCTGCTGGCCACTGAAAGCCTGTCTCTTAATTACACCGAGTGCCTCTGTCAGGATCTATAAACGCACAATCCTGAGATTGCCGATAAGAGACTTCGGCAATGACGCGTTTTCTTAAGCAAGTCGCGTGCACACAAGCAACCGCAGTCATCCTCGAGCGCTCCTATCGAGGATCTGTGAACGCACAATCCTAAGATTGCCGATAAGAGACCTCGGCAATGACGCATTTTCCTAGGCTAGTCGCGTGTACAAAGGTCAATCCAGTCATCCTCGAGCGCTCCTATCGAGGATCTGTGAACGCATAATCCTGAGATTGCCGATTAGAGACCTCGGCAATGACGTTTTTACTAGGCTAGTAACCTGCACAAAGGGCGACCCCAGTCATCCTCGAGTGCTCCTATCGAGGATCTATGAACGCACAAGCCTAAGATTGCCGATTAGAGACCTCGGCAATGACGTTTTTACTAGGCTAGTAACTTGCATAAAGGGCGACCCCAGTCATCCTCGAGTGCTCCTATCGAGGATCTATAAACGCACAAGCCAAAGATTGCCGATAACAGACCTCGGCAATGACGTTTTATTCTAGGCTAACAGCGTGCACAAAGGTCAATCCAGTCATCCTCGAGCGCTCCTATCGAGGATCTATAAACGCACAGTCCTGAGATTGCCGATGAGAGACCTCGGCAATGACGTTTTTACTAGGCTAGTAAAATGCACAAAGGGCAACCCCAGTCATCCTCGAGTGCTCCTATCGAGGATCTATAAACGCACAAGCCAAAGATTGCCGATAACAGACCTCGGCAATGACGCGTTTTCTTAAGCAAGTCGCGTGTACACAAGCAACCCCAGTCATCCTCGAGTGCTCCTATCGAGGATCTGTGAACGCACAATCCTAAGATTGCCGATTAGAGACCTCGGCAATGACGCACTTTCCTAGGCTAGTCGCGTGTACACAAGCAACCGCAGTCATCCTCGAGCGCTCCTATCGAGGATCTGTGAACGCACAATCCTAAGATTGCCAATTAGAGACCTCGGCAATGACGCATTTTCCTAGGCTAGTCGCATGTACAAAGGCCGCCCCAGTCATCCTAGAGCGCTCCTATCGAGGATCTGTGAGCGCACAGGCCTGAAATTGCCAATAACAGACTTTGCCAATGACTCGTCTGATGTTGCTTGCGTATAAAAGTCAGGCTAAAGGCTTCCCACCATAAAAACCCATTTTCTCTGCCTCTAAAGTTTGCTACCTTAAATGGACTTCAGGGCGGGGCGGAATTCCCCACCGGTGGTAAAAGCCTAGCTTGAGCCCACGAGCGCCTTCACCAAGTGAAGGGACAGCAGATCTGGTGTGAATCCAGAGCCGACGGTTACAGTCCGGATGAAAGAAGTGACACAATTGATAGCGTATGACCACCAAGCGAGCTCTCGTTATTGGTGTTGATTGCGTTTTTCGCAAAACTGCACTCAAGATCCGTCTTGGGCGGTTTGGCGCATCATATTGCCTTGCCTCTTAGCTCTGTTCACGTTTTTAGAAATCTAACCCGATAGCGCGTCGCTACTGGTATGAATTTGGAGATCCTCGTGGCAGGTATAGTTTTTGTAATGATCGCGGCTGGTTTATGGGCTGCTGATACCCTATTTCGTTACCCTCTTTTAGAGACAAACAGCACCTTACAGATCGTGTTCTTTGAACACATAGTGTTGGTGGTGATGATTGCCCTATTGCAAATTGCAGTACCGAGATGGCGCTTTGCCTACATCAAGGGCTCACTACTGCCCTTTATCTTAATTGGCGTACTTGGCTCAGCCATTGGCACCCTCGCCTTCACCAAAGCTTTTACCCTGATGAATCCGACTATAGTGATCCTGCTGCAGAAGCTTCAGCCTATCGTGGCTATTTCGCTATCGGTAATCTTGCTCAAAGAAAAACTCCAGAAACATTTTGTACTGTGGGCGAGTGTTAGCCTTGTTGGCAGTATCGTGATGATTGCGCCGGATATAATTGAACTATGGTCAGAAGGCTCGGTTTGGCACTATGACCCGAAATTAATTGCTATCTTGCTTGGCTATGGCGCAGCATTGCTCGCCGTTGTCGCCTGGGGAGCTTCCACTGTGTATGGCCGCAAGCTGACGATGATAGGTTACAACACCATGCAAATCATGTCGGGTCGCTTTAGCCTTGCTCTCGTTACACTGACCATTGCGATGCTTTTCTATGGTGAACATTTCACCCTATCTGAGGGCAGTTTTGATAGCCTGTTTTATATGGTGTTGTTGTCGGGTTTATTGGGAATGTTCATCTATTACAAAGGGCTTGAAAGAATACCTGCGCGATACGGCACAATTGCAGAATTGTTCTTTCCTGTTTCCGCTGTTGCCATCAACTGGGTGGCGTTTGATGCTACTTTAACTCCACAACAGATTTCGGGTGCAGTATTGCTAGTCGGCGGCGCATTGATGATGAGCCGCGAGCCTAAACAATCACTACCAGCAGAGCCTGTCACCGCACAATAACAAATAAGGGATTATCGATGGAATTTCAACTTCATCCGCAGTTAGCAAAAGATACCAGTGTGATTGGTGAGTTTCCGCTGAGCTTAGCGCTGTTGCATAAGGATAACTGCGTGCCTTGGGTGATTTTGGTGCCCAAGAAGCATGAGCTTAAAGAACTTCACCATCTACCGATGCAAGATCAACAGCAGTTTTTAGTGGAATCACAAACGGTGATGCAGGCACTAGAAGGGTTATTTTCTCCCGATAAGATGAATCTTGGCGCTCTGGGCAATATGGTACCGCAGCTGCATATTCATCATATTGCGCGCTTTAAGACCGACGATGCATGGCCAGGACCAGTATGGGGAAATACTAAAGGTGAATTCAGAAGCGATCTGGAACAACAGCAACTGCTAGAGCAGATCAAAAAAAAGCTAGGCAACTGCGAGCAGTTTAAACCTAGCTGATTGGAAACTTAGCTTGTAAAGACGTTTACATCTGAACGTTTAAGCTTATACCTTGATTGATGGTATAGCGCACGCCCTTTTCTTGACCCTTGATGGTGTCAAACATGCGGGTGACCTTACCTTTGTTCACCCACACTTGAAGCATTGCGTCTACACCGTCTTCAGATAAACCAAAGTGATTGGCTAGCACGGCTCTCTCAGTGGTGCCGTGCTGTTCGAGATAAGACTTGAGTTGTTGCAGTATCATAATCGACCTACGCCGCAGATTCTTGTTCTTGGAACTGCTGTTTGTTGCCTTGGTGCTTCAAACCTAGGTAGGTTGCCACCGACACTATCATTACAGCCAATATCCAAATAGCGCTCTTAGCCGGGTGAGCTGAGAAGTTCATTACTTGGTTGTAAAGCACAGCGCCAAAGTAACCCAGCCCCATAGTCCACACTGCTATAAAGCGTGCATACTGAGCACCAAACTCACGAACGTATGCACCCATCGCTGCTACGCACGGTGTGTACAATAGGATAAACAGTAGGTAAGCAAAGGCTGCATGGCCGTTAGCAAACTTACCCTGTAGGTTCGCAAACACAGACTGATCGACTTCTTGGTCATCCGCCACGGCTTGAGTATCTGTCAGGTCGCCTACTTCGATACCTAGCGGGTCACTAAAACTCAGACCGCTTAGGTTTTCAGGAATCGACATTACTGCCTCTTCTAGGCTCGCCATTAAGTCAAATTCGGCTTCTTCATCAGAAGGAGAGGCGTATAGGTTGTTCAATGTCCCTACCACGGCTTCTTTTGCAAAAATACCTGTGACGATACCTACCGTTGCTGGCCAGTTATCTTGCTCGATGCCCATAGGTTCAAACACTGGAGTGATGACTTGCGCAGCCTTCGATAGAACCGAATGCTCGCTGTCTTCATTACCAAAGCTGCCATCAGTACCGATAGAGTTTAAGAAGCTAAGAATAGTCACAACCACAACGATGGTTTTACCTGCGCCAAATACAAAGCGCTTCAGTTTTTGCCATGTCTTGATCATTACGTTACGCAGACGAGGGATTTCGTAATCTGTCATTTCCATAACGAAGCTGTCGTTGCTACCAGGGTAGATAGTGTTCTTCAGAATAAACCCTGTGAATACCGCTGCTAGAATACCAATCACATACAGCGCAAATACCACGTTTTGACCCGCACTTGGGAAGAAAGCCGCTGCAAACAACGCGTAAACTGGCAGTCGAGCACCACAAGACATAAACGGAGCCATAGATGCAGCTAAACGGCGCTCACGCTCTTGGTCAAGTGTACGGCTTGCCATGATAGCAGGTACGTTACAGCCAAAACCTAATACCAGTGGAACAAAGGCTTTGCCCGGCAGGCCTACTTTCTGCATTACTTTATCCAGTACGAATGCCGCACGAGACATGTAGCCAGAACCTTCCAGTAGGGTAAGGAATAGGTAAAGACCGGCAATAACAGGGATAAAGGTTGCTACGGTTTGGATACCGCCACCGACACCATCGGCAAGCAAAGTCACCATCCATGCAGGCAGAACTGGATCTAGAAGCGCATGAGTACCATCGACTAATACCGCACCAAAGGCAATATCAAAGAAATCGATGAAGGCGCCACCGATGTTGATAGCAAACATAAACATCAGGTACATCACGCCAAAAAACAGCGGTACACCAATCCATTTATTCAGCACAACGGCATCAATCTTCTCGCTTAGGCGACGGGTGATTTTTCCTTCTGTCGTTCTGAAGGATTTAGACAACTCATGTAAGAAAGTGAACTTCACATCTGCAATGTGCAGCTCTATATCCATATCAAGAGAGTGACGTGCTTGAGCGGTCGCGTCTTTTACTTCTGCAGGCACTGTGTGCATGACAAGCTGATCGTTCTCTAGCGCACGAATGGCCAGAGCACGATTACTCACCATGTCGTTTTCAAACTGATCTTGAATATCTGACACCACTTCTTCAAATTGAGTGCCGTAGTCCAGTGCCAGAGGTTCAACCTCAATGCCTGTTGCTAACATCTTGTGCAGGTCGGCTTTTAGCTTATTTACCTCGTTGTTACGAGTCGCTGTTACCGCCATAACCGGACAGCCAAGCGCTTTAGATAAGCCTTTGATATTCACCTTCTGACCCATGCGAGCCAGCGCATCCATCTTGTTTAGGATAACGATCATCGGACGACCCAACTCACGCAGCTGCAGCGTTACGTATAGGCTGCGCTCTAAACAAGTGGCATCAATAACATTGATGATAATGTCAGCAGGCGTGGATAACACAGCGCGAGAGGCAATGGTCTCATCCAAGCTGTTGTTGTCATTACCACTGTCCAGAGCATAGATACCAGGAAGGTCTGTCAGGCTAAACTCTTCGCCAGCTAGAGAATAAAGACCTGTCTTTTTCTCAACGGTCACACCAGCCCAGTTACCGACTTTTTGGTTTGCACCGGTGAAGGCGTTAAAAAGTGTGGTTTTACCGCTGTTAGGATTACCAACGGTCAGAATTGAATAGTCCACTATGCAACCTCTACTGAAATTTGTTCTGCTGTAGATTTACGAATTGCAACGCTAACGTCTCGAACTCTCACTTGTAGTGGGTCGCCCATTGGCGCTTTACGCACTAAAGTGACTGGCGTATTAGGAAGAATCCCCATTACCATCAGTTTTTTACGAGTAGAGCCATCTAATTGTTGCAGAGAAGAAATAGTGGCTTCTTGTCCTATTGTTAGTTCAGCGAGCTTCATAATCTAAATGCCAATCGTTATCATTTGCGTAGACTTTAACACAACTTGTTACAAAGTCACCTGTTCTAAATCAAAAAAAAGCGCCCTTTGAAAAAGAGCGCCTTGTGAAAGTTTAAATGTTACTTATTTCAAGCACGTCTCAAATTTACCCGATAACTGCCTCAAGAACGCAAAATAAGCACCCGGTTTATCGTCAATGTCTGTTGCTAAAGGGTCTAACTCACCAGTATTCACATTACTGCCTCGCGTGACCGTTTCAATCACCGCAGGAGTATATTGAGGCTCACTGAACACACAATATACGTCCCCTTCCGCTAACCGTGTTTTTATCTGAATTAGGGTTCTCGCACCCGGTTTTCTTTCTGGGCTTACCGTAAAGTGCCCTAGATTATTCAAGTCGAAGAAGTTTTCAAAATAACCATAAGCATCATGAAAAACAAAGTACCCATGACCACGTATAGGGTCAAGACGCTCATTAATTTCACTAGTTGTCAGCTGCAAATTGCTCATGAATTCTTCAAGATTATCTTTGTAATGAACAGCATTTTCAGGGTCTAATTCTATCATTTTATTGGCAATCGCTTTTGCGACCGTGCCCACTTGCTTTGGACCCAACCAAAAATGCGGATCAGTATTGCCATGATTATGGCCATCATGATCATGGTGACCTTCCTCAAAATGACGCAAATCCAAGTCTGGAAGCTCGCTGATGGTTAATACATTATCTTGACCTTCAACAATAGAGGACATGAAGCTTTCGAGATCATGTCCAAACCAAATTACAAGATCGGCATTCTGAACCTTTTTCACATCAGATGGGCGCAATGAGTAATCATGCGGAGACATATTGGTGCCGAGTAATGCTGACGATGAAGAGACGTCTTTCGTAATTTCTTGGGTAATAAGGTGTATCGGTTTAATACTATTAAGCACCTCAATAGCTTGGGCACTAGTAACAAAGCTCAGTGAGAGCAGACATAAAAATAAACGTTTCATCAATGCGGTTCCATTGCAATAGCCAAATTTCTGCGCAAATGTTACTTTATATCATTCGCAATAAGCAAACGATAAGTATGTTTGCACACTATTATTTTACTTTACTCTTTGGATGAACAAGGGTAGAAAACCTCAGTTTGCTACCCAATCCATACACAGGCCTAATGCTATGACGCAACTCGTCACCCTAGAAGACGTGACTGTTCAATTTGAACAACGAAAGGTATTGGACAAGATCAACCTTTCCATTAATGAGTCTGAAATTACTACCTTAGTTGGGCCAAATGGCGCGGGTAAATCTACCCTAGTTAAGGTGATACTGGGGCTTCAGAAAACAGACTCTGGCAAGGTCATTAAGCACGGTAAACTGCGCATTGGCTATGTTCCGCAAAAGCTTAAACTCAATGAGACCCTGCCTCTTACTGTTGATCGCTTTCTGCGTTTAGCTGGGAAATACAGCCAACAAGAACGTCAAGATGCGCTGTCACTTGTAGGTGCAAGCCACCTTATTAAGGCTGATGTCCATAAGCTATCTGGAGGAGAAACTCAGCGAGTGCTGCTGTCCCGTGCCCTTTTGATCAGACCTCAATTACTGGTGCTTGATGAGCCGGCTCAAGGAGTGGATGTTCAGGGTCAGGTTGACCTTTATAACCTCATCGATACCATTCGTCATAGGTTTAACTGTGCGGTGTTTATGATCTCTCATGACTTGCATTTAGTGATGGCCAAAACCGACAATGTGATTTGCTTACAGCACCATATCTGCTGTTCAGGCACGCCTTCAGCCATCTCAAATCACCCTAGTTATTTGCAGATGTTCGGCAATACCCCTGAATCTAGTCTCGCGCTTTATCAACATCATCACGACCATCATCATCATGATCTCTCTGGCGACCCTGTGACTGGAAACGCTATCTCATGTCAGAACCACAAACACGGACATACCCATGATTGAGTTTTTATTGCCTTCATTACTGGCAGGCTTCGGCATCGCTATTATCGCCGGCCCTCTCGGCTCTTTCGTGGTTTGGCGAAAAATGGCTTACTTTGGCGACACCCTCGCTCACGCATCACTGATGGGGTTGGCTTTAGGGTTTCTGTTAGACATTAACCTTTATTTAGCGCTTGTTGTGTGTTGTATGGCGCTAGCCATAATTTTGGTGACATTGCAGAGACAACAACTCGTAGCGACCGATACCTTGCTGGGTATTCTTGCGCACAGTGCGTTATCGCTAGGCCTTATTGCGGTGAGCTTTTTGGACAACGTGCGCATCGACTTAATGGGCTACCTCTTTGGTGATCTTCTGTCGGTGAATAACTACGACGTTATGTTTATTTATGTGGGCGCAGCAGTGGTAATGCTGCTGCTGGTCGCATTTTGGAGACCGCTACTTTCCAGTACCGTAAATGAAGAGTTGGCTGCCGTTGAAGGCGTGAATATCTCTCTGATGAGGTTACTGATCATGCTGATGATTGGCTTGGTTATTGCTGTGGGTATGAAGTTTGTTGGCGCCTTAATAATTTCTTCGCTGTTAATTATCCCAGCAGCAACCGCAAGGCGCTTGTGCCGCAGTCCTGAGCAGATGGCGATCATGGCTTCTATCATTGGCATGATCTGTGTCTGTACTGGATTAAGCATGTCTTGGTTCTACGATACCCCAGCAGGCCCTTCGGTCGTGGTAAGTGCTACGGTGCTATTTTTGCTGGCACAGTTTAAGCGTCAGGTGGGGTGAAGCAAGCTGTCAGCTATTAGCCTTCTCTTGATCACAAGTCAGACTTTAGGTTTTCCGTCATGCCCGAGTGCTTTTATTCAAAGTATTGATCTAATAAGGGGTACACCTTGTTAGATCACATTTAGATCGACTATCAATACTTGTGTATGAAAGTCAGACTATTAGCTTTCAGCGATCAGAGTTTTCAATGCGAAAAACAAGTGACACTTGCTAATCACCAACAAAAAAACCTCTGATAAATCAGAGGTTTTTACGTATTAGTATCAAAGAAAAGCTAGACTACCAACCGGTGATCTCACGTAATCCTTTGCCGATGTCTGCAAGGCTTTTCACTGTCTTAACTCCAGCCGCTTCTAGCGCTTGGAATTTGTCTTCAGCTGTACCTTTACCACCAGAGATGATTGCACCAGCGTGACCCATGCGTTTGCCTGGAGGCGCTGTAACACCTGCGATGTAAGACACTACAGGCTTAGAGACGTTGTCTTTAATGAATGCAGCCGCTTCTTCTTCCGCTGTACCACCGATCTCACCAATCATCACGATAGCTTCAGTTTCAGGGTCTTGTTCAAACAGCTTCAAGATATCGATGAAGTTTGAACCAGGGATTGGGTCACCACCGATACCAACACACGTTGATTGGCCAAAGCCTTCGTCTGTGGTTTGCTTAACCGCTTCATAAGTCAGCGTACCTGAACGCGATACGATACCTACTTTACCCTTCTTATGAATGTGTCCTGGCATGATGCCAATCTTACATTCATCAGGAGTGATAACACCCGGGCAGTTAGGACCGATCATGACCACGCCGGCTTCATCTAAACGCACTTTTACATCAAGCAAGTCGAGAGTAGGAATGCCTTCAGTAATAGTAACGATAAGCTTAATCCCAGCGTCAATCGCTTCTAGGATTGCGTCTTTACAAAATGGCGCTGGTACATAAATAACTGACGCCGTTGCACCCGTTGTTTCTACCGCTTCACGTACCGTGTTAAATACAGGCAAGCCAAGGTGTGTTTGACCACCTTTGCCCGGAGATACACCACCGACCATTTGCGTACCGTAATCGATCGCTTGCTCAGAGTGGAATGTACCTTGTCCGCCGGTGAAACCTTGGCAGATCACTTTAGTCTCTTTATTAATTAGTACAGACATTATTTGCCCTCCGCTGCAGCTACTACTTTTTCAGCTGCTTCAGTTAGAGAGTTTGCAGCAATAATGTTTAGACCACTTTCAGCCAGTTTCTGAGAACCTAATGGTGCGTTGTTACCTTCAAGTCGAACAACTACTGGTACCTTAACGCCTACTTCTTCAACTGCGCCAATGATGCCGTCTGCAATAAGGTCACAACGTACGATACCGCCAAAGATGTTGACTAGAACCGCTTTAACATTGCTATCAGATAGGATGATCTTAAACGCTTCAGTTACACGTTCTTTAGTCGCGCCGCCGCCTACGTCTAGGAAGTTAGCAGGTTGGCCACCGTGCAGGTTCACGATGTCCATAGTACCCATCGCAAGACCAGCGCCGTTAACCATACAACCAATGCTACCATCTAGAGCAACATAGTTAAGCTCCCACTGTGCAGCATGAGCCTCGCGCTCATCTTCTTGAGAAGGATCGTGCATTTCACGTAGCTTAGGCTGACGGTACATCGCATTTGAGTCGATATTGATCTTACCATCTAGGCAAAGCAGATTACCTTCACCCGTAATGACCAGTGGGTTGATCTCTAGTAATGCTAAATCGTATTGAGCAAACATGTCACCAAGACCCATGAAGATCTTAACGAACTGCTTAATTTGATCGCCAGTTAGACCCAACTTAAATGCTAACTCACGGCCTTGATATGCCTGAGGGCCAACCAATGGGTCGATGGCTGCTTTATGGATCAGCTCTGGTGTTTCTTCAGCGATCTTCTCGATGTCTACGCCACCCTCTGTTGAGGCCATAAACACGATACGACGTGAAGCACGGTCAACAACTGCACCTAGGTACAATTCGTTGGCAATGTTCGAAGCCTCTTCAACCAGAATCTTAGTTACAGGTTGGCCGTTAGCGTCTGTTTGATAAGTCACTAGGTTTTTGCCTAGCCACTTTTGGGCAAACTCTTTCACGCCATCTTTAGTGTCGTGTAGTTCCACGCCACCCGCTTTACCACGGCCACCAGCGTGAACCTGACATTTTACGACTTTCTTAGCGGTGCTAATACGTCCAGCCGCTTCAAACGCTTCTTGTGGCGTGTCGCAAGCAAAGCCTTCTGGTACTGGCAGTCCAAACTCAGCGAATAGCTGTTTAGCTTGATATTCATGCAAATTCATTAGTATCTTCCATTCTTATTTCTATTCCAAAGCACGCTTTGCATAGAATTATTTCCTATGGTTAAAGATTGCTCTTTAACAGGTGTAGGTGTACATCTTGAGCTTTGACCCGAGGGTCTAATAAGGGTGCCAAACGACACCCCTAATTTCTAATTAAACATCCAATAGAAGGCGAGCTGGGTCTTCTAGTAGTTCCTTGATGGTTACCAAGAAGCCTACTGATTCACGGCCATCAATCAAACGGTGATCGTAAGACAGAGCCAGATACATCATTGGTAGGATTTCAACCTTGCCATCGACAGCCATTGGTCGGTCTTGGATTTTATGCATACCCAAGATAGCGGCTTGTGGTGGGTTGATGATAGGTGTCGACATCAGAGAGCCGAATACGCCACCGTTAGTGATTGTGAAGTTACCGCCAATCAACTCATCGACGGTTAGCTTGCCGTCACGACCTTTTATTGCCAGCTCTTTAATGCCCTTTTCAATCTCGGCAAAGCTGAGTGTGTCACAGTCTTTTAGCACTGGAGTCACTAGGCCACGCGGTGTAGATACCGCCATGCTGATATCGAAGTAGTTATGATAAACAATATCGTCACCATCGATAGACGCATTCACTTCTGGGTAGCGTTTCAGTGCTTCTGTCACAGCCTTCACATAGAAAGACATGAACCCTAGGCGAGTGTCATGACGCTTCTCAAACGAGTCTTTGTACTGCGCACGAAGATCCATAATTGGCTTCATGTTCACTTCGTTGAACGTCGTCAGCATTGCGGTGCTGTTCTTCGCTTCTAGTAGACGGTTTGCAACTGTCTTACGCAAGCGAGTCATAGGCACACGTTTTTGCGTGCGAGCGGCGGCTGGTAGCTCAGGCTCTGCAGCTGGAGTCGCTACAGGTGCAGCTTTGGCAGCTTTAGCCGCGTTAGCTAGGTGCGCATCGACGTCTTCACGAGTAATACGGCCACCAACACCTGTGCCTTTCACATCTGATGGGCTAAGGTTGTGTTCAGCTAGAAGACGACGTACAGCTGGGCTCAATGCCTCATTGCTCTCTTCTGTCAAAGACGCCTTGTGACGCTTGTCAGGAGAGGCCTCTGTATCTTCAGTGCTGTCTTTGGTTGGCTCGCCAGCAACAGCGCCTAGCTTGATCTTTGCAAGAAGTTGCTTTGAAAGAACCGTTGCACCTTCTTCTTCGAAAATCTCTTCAAGAACGCCTGCTTCAGGAGCGGGTACTTCAAGGACAACTTTATCAGTCTCGATATCAACCAATACGTCATCACGCTCTACTCTTTCACCTGGCTTTTTGTGCCAAGTTGCAACGGTAGCATCTGCAACTGATTCAGGTAAATCAGGAACCAGAATTTCAATTGTCATTTGTTGGGCTTCCTTATTCTTCTAGTTCTTTGTCAATGGTAAGAGCGTCATTGATTAACGCCTTCTGTTGTTTCAAGTGCACTGACATATAACCAACCGCAGGCGATGCAGAGGCTGGGCGGCCTGCGTAGCTCAAGGTGGTGTTAAATGGCGTTGCCGCTCTAAAGTTGTGCTGGCTTGAGTACCAAGCGCCTTGGTTTTGTGGCTCTTCTTGACACCAAACGAAGTCTTTCGCTTCAGGGTAAACCGAGATCACTTCACGAAGGTCCGCTAGCGGGAATGGATATAGCTGTTCAATACGAACAATCGCTACATCATCAAGCTCACGCTTACGTCTCTCTTCTAATAAGTCGAAGTAGACCTTACCCGAACAGAATACAACGCGGCGTACCTTAGCGTTATCGAGCTCATCGACCTCAGGAATCACCGATTGGAAGGTACCTTCCGCTAGGTCTTCTAGAGACGACACACACTGCGGGTGGCGCAATAGCGACTTAGGTGACATCACAATAAGAGGACGGCGCATTGGGCGCACTACCTGACGACGCAGCATGTGATACACCTGCGCAGGGGTAGATGGCACAACAACCTGCATGTTCTGTTCAGCACACAACTGTAGGTAGCGTTCTAGGCGAGCCGATGAGTGCTCAGGGCCTTGTCCTTCATAACCATGAGGTAGCAATAGTGTGATACCACATAGACGATTCCACTTTTGCTCACCAGAAGAGATGAACTGGTCAATCACTACCTGAGCGCCGTTGGCAAAATCACCAAACTGAGCTTCCCAAATAGTCAGGCCACCTGGCTCTGCCGTGGTATAGCCATACTCGAATGCCAATACCGCTTCTTCAGACAATACTGAATCGAAAACTTGGAACGGGCCTTGCTTATCATGGATATTCGCAAGTGGAACGAAGGTGCTGGCATCTTCTTGGTTATGCAATACCGCATGACGGTGGAAGAAGGTTCCACGGCCTGAGTCTTGACCTGAGATACGGATGCGTTTTCCGTCATCCACTAAGGTGGCATAAGCGAGTGTTTCTGCCATGCCCCAGTCGATGGCTTTCTCGCCCTCGACCATTGACTTGCGGTCGTTATAAAGCTTATTTACGCGGCTTTGCAGCTTGTGGCTATCTGGGTAATCACAGAGCTTGTTGCCCAGTTCTTTAAGACGAGTCAGCTCATATTGGCTGTCCCACTCCATATCCCATTCATGGCCTAGGTAAGGAGACCAATCCACTGAGTGCAATGCCATTGGACGCCACTCTTTCACCACCACTTCACCGTGGTCGAGGGCATCTCGGTATTCATTCACCAGTTGAGTCGCAGTATCGATACCAATCTCTTCGCGCTCCATCATGACATCAGCGTACAGCTTACGTGGCGTTGGGTGCTTCTTGATTTTTTGGTACATCAACGGCTGTGTTGCATTCGGCTCATCGGCTTCGTTGTGACCATGACGACGGTAACAAACTAGGTCGATGACCACATCACGCTTAAAGGTGTTGCGGTAATCAAGAGCGATACGCGTTACAAACGCGACGGCTTCAGGATCATCAGCATTCACGTGGAAGATAGGGGCCTGTACCATCTTAGCGATATCAGTACAGTACATGGTTGAGCGCGTATCACGAGGGTTAGAGGTGGTAAAACCAATTTGGTTGTTCACAACGATTCTAACCGTACCGCCCACTTGGAAACCACGCGCTTGAGACATGTTAAACGTCTCTTGCACCACACCTTGACCTGCGATTGCAGAGTCACCGTGGATAGTAATTGGTAATACCTTTGAACCATTCTTGTCACCAAGACGGTCCTGACGAGCACGTACTGAACCAATAACTACTGGATTAACGATCTCTAGGTGAGAGGGGTTAAATGCCAATGCTAAGTGAACATTGCCGCCTGGAGTGGCAAAGTCCGCTGAGAAGCCTTGATGATACTTAACATCGCCGGTACCCCAGGTTTCATCGTGCTTACCCGCAAACTCATCAAACAGGTCCTGAGGTTTTTTACCCAGAACGTTGACTAGCATGTTCAAACGACCACGGTGAGCCATGCCCACAACGACTTCACGCATACCGCTGCGACCAGCATGACGAATCAGCTCTTTGGTCATCGGAATAAGTGCGTCACCGCCTTCTAGAGAGAAGCGTTTTGCGCCTGGGAATTTAGCGCCAAGGTAGCGCTCTAACCCTTCGGCTGCGGTAAGTTCGTCAAGATAGGTGATCTTCTCATCGAGAGAAAATTCTGGCTGAGATTGAACCGATTCAAGGCGTTGCTGAACCCAACGTTTCTGTTCTGTGTTGGTCATGTGCATGTATTCTGCACCGACGGAGCCACAGTACGTTTTGTTGAGCGCTTTATAGAGGTCTTTTAACTGCATGGTTTCTTGCGCTACCGCAAAAGAACCGACGTTAAAACTTTCGTTGAGGTCGTCTTCGGTCAGACTGTGGAACGCAGGGTCTAGTTCAGGCTGAACTGGGCGTTCCCATAATCCTAGTGGATCCAGATTGGCCGCTTGGTGGCCTCTAAATCGATAGGCGTTAATAAGTTGAAGTACCCTTACTTGTTTTGCATCGACATCAGGATCACTTACTTGGACATTATAATGCTTAGTCTCTTGTGCAAGTCTGCGAAAGTAGTCACGAACACGCGTATGAGATTGCTCCCCTTGCTCTGATGCCTGCACCGGCAGTTCATCAAAAACGCGTTTCCATTCCTCACTCACCAGATCTGGGTCACTTAGATAAAGTTCGTAGAGTTCTTCTACGTACGTTGCATTGGCGCCTGCCAAGTGTGAAGACTCGAGCCATGCCTTCATCACACCGTTATGCATATATTCCCTTAACCTGTAGATTAATACTTATTGTTTCGGTCTTTGCCGAACTTCTGCCCAAACCTAAATGTTTGGCTACGACGGGCTAAACAGTAAACTCTGAAAAGCCCGTAATTTCAATAATCTATACCGAACGATTGACCAACATTGTCTTAATATGCCCAATCGCTTTGGTAGGGTTCAACCCCTTAGGACATACACTGACACAGTTCATGATGCCATGACAACGGAAAACACTAAATGCGTCGTCTAGATCGCTCAGTCGTTCATCAGTTGCCGTATCTCGGCTATCAATTAACCAGCGATAAGCCGCTAAAAGACCTGCAGGACCAATGAACTTATCCGGATTCCACCAGAATGATGGGCATGATGTGGTACAACATGCACACATGATGCACTCATACAAACCATCGAGATGAGCACGCTCTTCTGGTGACTGTTTATGTTCACGCGATGGTGGCAATTCGCCGTCTGAAATTAAGAACGGCTTCACCTTGGCGTAGTTGTCATAGAACTGAGTCATATCAACAATCAAGTCACGCACAACAGGCAAGCCTGGTAGCGGACGAATCGTCAAATTATCGCCTTTTAAGGCTGACAGTGGCGTGATACACGCCAAACCGTTCTTACCATTCATGTTGAGGCCATCACTGCCACACACACCCTCACGGCATGAGCGACGGAATGAAAGCGATGGGTCTTGTTCTTTCAACAAGATCAACGCATCCAATACCATCATGTCCGACCCTTCTTCCACGTCAAGCGTGTACTGTTTCATGTAGGGCTTGCTGTCTACGTCTGGGTTATAGCGATAGACAGAAAAATTCAGGTTCATATCTCGCTCCCTTAATAGGTTCTAGCTTTCGGTGGAAACGCTTCGCGATGCACAGGTTCCATGTTCACGTCACGCTTAGACATGCTCTCCGTTTCCGGGTTGTAGATTGAGTGACACAGCCACTGCGAATCATCACGGTCTGGATAGTCAAAGCGAGCGTGTGCGCCACGGCTCTCTGTACGGTAGTTCGCAGCAACAGCCGTTGCTACAGCGGTTTCCATCAAGTTGTCTAGCTCTAGACACTCAATACGTTGTGTATTGAATTCTGTTGATTTGTCGCTAAGGTGCGCATCTTGTAGACGCTCACGGATAACACGTAGCTCTTCAAGACCTGTTGCCATCGCTTCACCTTCACGGAATACCGAGAAGCTGTTTTGCATGCAGCTTTGCATGTCTTTACGAATCTGAGCTGGGTCTTCGCCGCTAGTACTGTTTTCCCAGCGCATGGTACGAGCTAGAGAAGCCTCAATATCCGACTCTGAAACCGGACGAGCTTCTGATTGAGCGGCCAACGTATCGCCAAGGTGCAGACCAGTCGCTCGGCCAAATACCACCAAATCAAGTAGCGAGTTGCCACCTAGACGGTTAGCGCCGTGTACTGATACTGATGCAATTTCACCACAAGCAAACAAGCCTTGTACTTCAACATCTGAACCGTTTTCGTCTAGCTTGATCGCTTGACCAGAAACCTGTGTTGGTACACCACCCATCATGTAGTGACAGGTTGGGATAACCGGAATCGGTTCTTTCACTGGGTCAACGTGAGCAAAGGTACGTGATAGTTCACAGATACCTGGCAGACGTGACTCGAGTACGTCTTTACCCAAATGATCCATCTTCAGCTTAATGTGTGGACCCCAAGGACCATCACAGCCACGACCTTCACGGATTTCGATCATCATTGAACGAGCCACAACGTCACGACCGGCCAAGTCTTTCGCATTTGGTGCATAACGCTCCATGAAGCGTTCGCCGTCTTTATTGAGCAGGTAACCACCCTCACCACGACAACCTTCGGTCACAAGCACACCTGCACCGGCGATACCAGTTGGGTGGAATTGCCACATCTCCATGTCTTGCATAGGGACGCCAGCACGAAGTGCCATACCAACACCATCACCTGTGTTGATGTGCGCATTAGTAGTTGAAGAGTAGATACGACCTGCGCCACCGGTCGCTAAGATAGTGGCCTTCGACTTGAAGTAACACATCTCGCCGGTTTCCATACAGATTGCCGTACAACCCATGACGACGCCGTCTTGGTTTTTCACCAAATCAAGGGCGTACCACTCACTGAAAATAGTGGTTTTGTATTTGATGTTCTGTTGGTACAGGGTGTGCAATAGTGCGTGACCTGTACGGTCAGCTGCCGCCGCAGTACGTGCAGCTTGCTCGCCACCGAACTGTTTTGACTGGCCGCCAAACGGACGCTGATAAATAGAGCCGTCTTCGAAGCGAGAAAATGGTAGGCCCATTTTTTCTAGCTCGATTACGGATTCTGGACCGTTCTTACACATGTATTCAATCGCGTCTTGGTCACCAATGTAGTCCGACCCTTTAACGGTGTCGTACATGTGCCATTGCCAATTGTCTTCATGTGAGTTACCCAGAGCAACGGTGATACCACCCTGCGCTGATACGGTGTGAGAACGAGTAGGAAATACTTTTGATAACAATGCGCAAGTCAAACCTTGCTCAGAGATTTGCAGTGCTGCACGCATGCCTGCACCACCAGCACCAATGACTACTGCATCAAATTCGCGAACTGGAATCGTCATTTATGCCCCCCAAAGAATAAATAGGCCAGAGAAGAAATAACCTAGTAGCACTGCAATGAGAACCAGTTGCAGACTACCGCGCAATAGCGCCGGTTTAATGTAGTCGGTCAGAACCTGCCATAAACCAATCCATGCATGAATCAGAATGCAGAACAACGCGATCATGGTGAAGATCTTGGTGAACAGTCCACCAAAGAAGTTGCTCCACTCCATATAACCTATGTCACCTGAGATCAGGAAAAATCCACATAAGTAGATGGTGTAGAGAGTCAGGATGATTGCAGTTGCACGAACCAGCAGGAAATCATGGACGCCATTGCGCCCAAATGAAGATACGTTGTTTACCATACGATTATCCCCGCAACGAGTGCCAGAACGCCGGTAATGATGAAGGAGATTTGTGCGCTTTTAGCACCGCTCTCTAGTTCTTCAAAATACCCTAAGTCTTGGCAAAGGTGTCTAATACCGCCCACGATATGGTAGAAAAGCGCAGTTAGTATTCCCCACAAAATGAATTTAACGAAGAAGCCATCAACGTAACTGGCAGCCTCCATAAACCCTTTAGGTGACGACAGAGAAATGGAAAGTAACCAAAGTAAGATTCCGACAGCGACAAAGGTGATAACACCAGATATCCTGTGCAGGATCGAAGCAATGGCAGTGATCGGGAAGTGAATCGTCTGGAGATCCAGATTGACAGGTCTTGTTTTTTTCTTGTCCACGGCGTGCTCACTCAGCTCCTTTGAGCAGTTTTACAAATTGTAAACATTTGGGCTTCTTTAGCAGAAATTTAACAAAAACTTACATAACTACGGGTCGCCCCTGAATGTTTTGTCACTTTGTTAGTCTATAAAATAGAACACTCTCCCTTAGCAAAGCCGATATCATAGGGAGATGAAACAAAGATATAGCTTAGATTTCAGCGCCACTATACGACCGTTAACAATCCAATACAATTGCATTAACAAATAATGTTACATAGACCCAATTTTTACTAAATCTACGTATAGAAACCTAAACAAGTGCACACAAAAAGGTATATAAATTGACTTCTCGCCCGAAGATCAGTACAAATTTGGTGCACCATTGAATCAAGATGGAAAATAAAATAACAAAGGAGAATGTTATGGCAGATAAGCAAGCGACTCTGACTATTGAGGGTCAAGCGCCTATCGAATTGCCGATTATGAAGGGAACCGATGGCCCAGACGTGATCGATGTTCGTACATTGGGAAGCAAGGGTTACTTTACCTTTGACCCTGGTTTTCTTGCCACTGCATCTTGTGAATCTCAAATCACTTACATTGATGGTAACGCGGGCATTCTATTGCACCGTGGTTTTCCAATCGATGAATTAGCAAACAACGCGGATTATTTGGAAGTTTGCTACATTTTGCTGTACGGAGAAGCCCCAACTCGTGAAAAATACGAGGATTTCAAGAAGATTGTAACGCGCCATACTATGGTGCATGAGCAAATCGCAAGCTTCTTTCACGGCTTCCGTCGCGACGCCCACCCAATGGCGGTAATGTGTGGGGTAGTCGGTGCACTAGCGGCCTTCTACCACGATTCACTAGACATTAATAATGATAAACACCGCGAGATTGCGGCATTCCGACTTCTGTCGAAAATGCCAACACTAGCGGCAATGTGCTACAAGTACAGCATAGGTCAACCATTTATTTACCCAAGAAACGACCTAAGCTATGCAGAAAACTTCCTTCATATGATGTTCGCAAATCCTTGTGAAGAATATGAAGTAAACCCTGTCGTTGCTCGTGCTATGGATAAGATCTTTACCCTGCACGCTGACCACGAACAGAATGCTTCTACGTCGACCGTTCGACTAGCCGGCTCTTCTGGTGCTAACCCATTTGCGTGTATCGCAGCGGGTATTGCATCTCTATGGGGACCTGCTCACGGCGGTGCAAACGAAGCCTGCCTACATATGCTTGAGGAGATCGGCAGTGTAGATAAGATTGAAGAATATGTAGCACGCGCGAAAGACAAAGATGACCCATTCCGTTTAATGGGCTTCGGTCACCGCGTTTACAAAAACTACGATCCACGCGCAACAGTAATGCGTGAAGCGTGCCACGATGTATTGAAAGAGCTGAACATTAAAGATCCTCTGCTAGATGTAGCTATGGAACTTGAGCGTATCGCTCTATCAGACGAGTACTTTGTAGAGAAGAAACTGTACCCTAACGTAGATTTCTACTCAGGTATCATTCTTAAAGCGATTGGTATCCCAGTATCTATGTTTACGGTTATCTTCGCTATCTCTCGTACCGTTGGTTGGATTGCACACTGGAGCGAAATGCACAGTGACCCTCACAACCGCATTGGCCGCCCACGTCAGCTATACACTGGTGAAACGCAGCGCGAGTTTAAGCCCCTTCACGAACGTGAATAACCACGCTTAAGCGACAACGATCAAAAGCCGTATTTCGATACGGCTTTTTTCGTTATTGGGCTATCAATAACCTCTACAATCGAAAGTTCACGGCCCTACTCTCAGCGCCAGAAACAAAAAAATCGCCCCATAGAGGCGACGTTAAATAGCATTATCACCATACATCTGCCTGAATACCCACAATGAAATCATCTTCTAATTCAGTGGAGCCATCTGGCTGTATGTGCTTATACCTAACCCAAGCAATTATTTGGCTGAATTAAGCACAAGGTGTGTTTATAATTGGGCTATCCGAGCACTTCAACTCAACGATGAATGTTCGTTCTTTCTCGAAATAGTTAGATTTACAAACTTATCACTGTTTCGAGAAGTAAATTAACAGGTAATAAAATTGGCAACGATAAAAGAAGTTTCAGCGCTAGCAAAAGTCTCAACAGCAACCGTTTCACGAGTTCTCAACGGGCACGCTTATGTTAAGGAGGCTAACAAGCAGAGAGTCTATGAAGCGATGAAGGCTTTGAATTTTCAACCAAACGCGTCTGCTCAAGCCTTGGCATCCAATAAAACCAATAGTATTGGCATGCTAGTAGGCTCCTTCGATAGTCCCTTTTACGGTCCTTTAATGCATCACGTTGAACAGCAAGTGCGTGAGAAAAACATGCATCTGATCGTAACCAGTGGCCAAGAGTCTCTTCAAAAAGAACAAGACTCCATCGAATTTCTTCTTGCTAAACAAGTCGACGGATTGGTTGTTCATTCAGATAAGCTCTCCGATGACACTCTGATTAGCTTGCTGTTACGCCATCCCAATACGATGATCGTTAACCGTCTTGTTCCAGAGATTGCCGAGAGTTGTATCTACATTAACAATGAGCAAGGTGGCATGGTTGCCACTCAGTTTTTGATAGACAATGGTCACACTGAAATAGCCTGTATCAGCGGCCAAATGAGCAAGGTTGATAGTAGAGATCGCTTGCAAGGGTACAGAAACGCGCTGGGTGCTTCCGAGCTTCCTTACAATCCAATGTATGTGATAGAAGGAAGATTTGATCATCAGGGAAACCACGATACAGTAAGACGATTGCTTGATCGAGCGCCGCAAATCACCGCCGTCTTCTGTCAGAACGATAATATAGCGTTGGCCGTTTACGATGTATGTGCGGAGCGAGGCATTACTATTGGCAAAGAGTTATCTGTCATCGGCTTTGATAACAATAGCCATAGTCAGCACGTGAGACCAAGACTGACGACGATTGATTATCCTGTTCATCGAATTGGTGAGGTGGCAGCGAAAGCCTTGCTAGCACGAATCGAGAACCGAAAATATTTACTGTCTAATAACCTTATACCAGAGTTGGTAGAGCGAGATTCTGTCTGTAAGCTCAAGTAATACCAATCACAGTAAGTAAGTGGTCAGAAATAGCGTAGGAAAAACGCTGGATAACAAGGCAGAACTTTTTGATAAGTAGTGATTCTACAATCAAAAATTCTAACGCCGTTATCGAGTGTTTTAACAAGCTAGGATGATCAGTTATTTACTACGATTGGTATAAGGGTAGCCCGCTCGTTATTACTAATGCTCTGGGGATACCCATTACCATTAAACTGGATTATTAATATCAACAAAGGTTACATCTAGCCCGTGCTCTGCCGCTAGCCATTCACCCAGCGCTTTAATGCCATAGCGCTCTGTCGCGTGGTGACCCGCTGAGAAGTAATGAATATCTTGCTCACGAGCCACGAATGTGGTGCGCTCTGAGATCTCACCTGAGATGAAGGCATCCAAGTCGTAGTCTGCAGCCAATTGAATGTAATCCTGACCACCGCCCGTGCACCAGCCAACGGTTTCAATCTTTTTATCCGCGTTTTCAGGTGCGATATGCAGTGGCTCTCTATCTAGAGCTTGGGCGATGCGCTTGGCAAATTCCGCGCCGCTCACCGCTCGTTTCAAGCGGCCGTGCATGGCGACAGATTGAGCATGCCCCTCTAACCCGCCTTCAACATCAATCTCTAGTAGCTGAGCCAGACGTGCGTTGTTACCCAGTTCCGGATGGATATCCAATGGCAAGTGATATCCATAAAGATTAATATCGTTCTTGATCAATGAGCGAATACGGCGACCTTTCATACCGACTATCGGCTCAGGCTCACCCTTCCAGAAATAACCATGATGAACAAGGATAGCATCGGCACCTAACTCGATAGCCTTATCGATAAGCGATTGAGAAGCAGTCACTCCGGTAACAACTTTATTGATGGTTTTGCTTCCTTCAACCTGAAGTCCATTCGGCGCGTAATCTTTAATCAGTTCAGGGGAAAGCGTGTAATTGAGAATGCGTTGCAGTTGTAAATTGTCCATTTTGCTTCCAAATAATTGAAAATACGTCTGATATGTAGCAAGTTAAACAAACAAATGTCTGCTCGTCTACCTGCTAGGGTCTGTTAACCAATGCCAAATACCTATGTTGATGTCTCTACTTTATCTCAATTCGCTGATTGGATAGCGACAACACCGCCGCTGCTGCATGGTGATGAGATTATTGTAGAAGAGCTTCCTTTTAAAACCCTCTGCGCCGAACAAATGCAAACCTATACGGGCAACCCTCGACTCGGGTTTATCTATCAGCACCTGTGTGAGCAACTGTTCATACAACACCCTTCCCTATCCATCACCACCACTGAACTGCAGCTCAGTGATAATGGAAGAACCATTGGCGAGCTGGATTTTATTCTGCACAACCACCAGCACGATAGAACCGAGCATTGGGAAGTAGCCATTAAGTTTTACCTGTTACATGGGGATAAATGGTACGGCCCTAATGCCATTGACCGACTCGATAAAAAGCTTAAACATATGCTGGAAAGACAACTTCAGCACACACAATCAGACATCTTTATCCGTCAATATCCACAATGGAAAGACCTATCACAACACCTGTTAATGCAAGGACGTTTGTACATTAACCCTTTTGAGAATCACACTGTCCCCACTCACTGTGAAGGGAAAAGGATAAACACCTCGCAGATCGTCGGCTATTGGTGTCATCAGAATCAGGCTCATCGAATAGCTGAAAAACTGTATCGCTTAGATAAGCCGCTTTGGGCTACTGGTAGAACCGAAAACTCTCCATTATTGGATAGTATTCAAGGCAAAGTTTTGCACTGCCAAAGCGAATCAGGTCGCTTCTGGTTTATTGTTCCTAATGATTGGCCCAATAATATTTAATCAAATGTAGAAACAGTGATTTCACATTCAAAACAGTCAATAACGAGTGCAAATAAATCTTTTTAATACAACAAGTTAAATATTGTATATCCACTTACTCATAAAGGTGCGCCGCATAAGCGCATGGGCTCATATTGAATCCTAACCTACATAGGCATACAGTCTCGCTGACTTAAAACACTTGATATATATGCGATTCATCTAGGAGTTCCCATGACCGAATTGATTGAAGCCATATCTGTTTTTATGCTGATGCTCTGTGCACCAATCTTGCTTGTCACTTTATTTCAGAGAAAGCAAAAAAATAAACAGATATAATACCAATCGTTTTGACACCATAAAAAATCCCCACTGTGCGCAAACACAATGGGGATTTATTTATTCAGGCTTAAGCTATAAAACGTAAGTTCTAAGGCTTAAATTACAGGCCTGCAGCCTTGAATACTTGGTTCACAATCTCTTGTGCTTCCGTTTCAATTAGCTTCAGGTGCTCAGCACCCTTAAAGCTTTCACAGTAAATCTTGTAGATTTCTTCTGTGCCTGATGGACGCGCTGCGAACCAGCCGTTGGCTGTCGTCACTTTAAGTCCACCAATTGCCGCACCGTTACCTGGCGCGTGAGTCAAACGAGCAGTGATTGCATCACCTGCTAGTGTATCCGCAGACACCATTTCAGCAGATAGCTTCTTAAGCACATCTTTTTGTGGGCCATTGGCAACCGCTTGAATACGGTTATAGCTAGACTCACCGTGCTTAGCCGCTAGTTCGTTATAGTATTGCTGAGGGTTCTTGCCAGTTACTGCAGTAATTTCTGCTGCAAGAAGACATAGGATGATGCCATCTTTGTCCGTAGCCCAAGGTGTGCCATCTTTACGCAAGAATGAAGCGCCCGCGCTCTCTTCTCCACCAAAGCCAAACTTACCTTCGTATAGACCATCTACAAACCATTTGAAGCCAACTGGCACTTCACATAGCTCGCGACCAAGGTCAGCAACAACGCGGTCGATGATTGCACTTGATACTAGAGTTTTACCAACAGCAACCTCAGCGCCCCAACCTTCACGGTGACGATATAGGTAATCGATACATACCGCTAGGAAGTGGTTAGGGTTCATTAGACCTGCTGGAGTCACAATGCCGTGACGGTCATAATCTGGGTCGTTACCAAATGCCAGTTCATAGTCGTCTTTCAGTGCTAGTAGACCTGCCATTGCATAAGGAGAAGAACAGTCCATACGAACCACGCCGTCTTTGTCCAAAGACATAAACTGGAAGCTAGGGTCTACTGCTTCGCTTACTAGAGTGAGGTCTAGGTTGTAAGCCTTCTGGATTTGACGCCAGTAATCGATGCCTGAGCCACCTAGTGGATCAACACCAATCTTAAGATTTGCTTTTTGGATTGCTTCCATGTCAACAACGTTCACTAGATCAGCAACGTAAGGAGCAACCAAATCTTTCTCAACGAATAACTCGCTAGCTTTTGCTGCGGCAATGCCTACACGTTTCACATCAGCTAAACCTGCTGCGATGATCTCGTTTGCGCGATCTTCGATAGCTTGAGTTAGCTCGCCCTCAGCAGGACCACCGTGAACTGGGTTGTACTTGATGCCGCCATCTTGTGGTGGGTTATGCGACGGAGTAATTACAATGCCGTCTGCTTTTGCATCATTAACCAAGTTGTAAGTAAGAATTGCATGAGAGATACCCGGAGTTGGCGTGTAGCCTTCGTCTTCTTGACAGATAACTTGAACACCGTTTGCCACTAATACGTCGACAACCGTTGCAAATGCTGGCTCTGAAAGTGCGTGAGTATCTTTACCCACAAATAGAGGACCAGTCACACCGTTGCTTGCGCGAACTTCAGCGACCGCTTGAGCGATAGCGAGAATGTGGTTTTCGTTGAACGTAGTTTTGTCAGCACTACCGCGGTGTCCAGAGGTACCAAATGCTACCTTCTGATCCGCGTTGCCTGCTTCAGGTTGAAGTAGGTAATAGTTAGCTACCAACTGAGGGATGTTGTGTAAATCTTCTTGCTGAGCCTTTTGCCCAGCGCGAGGATGCATAGCCATTGTGTTATTCCTTTTTTATAGTTCTTCAAATATTAAAATGCCCGCAAAAAGGGGGGAAGTTCTTTGCAGGCATAATTCCTTGGGATTAAATTGAGCGAGTCACTCGCTCTATTAACTCGGCGGGGAATGACATTCTCACCATCAACTGCTCAACCATCTGACGTTTACGGCTGGTATTGTTATTGGTGATCACCCAGAAAGGTGACCCAGGAATGGCTCTTGGTTTGGTCGTGGTGCCACTTGCCAAGAGCACTGCTTCGTTATCTGCGAAGTAAACGCGTTTGCGACCCTTAACCTGAGTCGCTTCGGCGAATCCATCTTTATCAATTCGATGAAGTGCAGATAAAACAAACATAAATCTATCAATCGCTTTATCTAAAGCGGCAAATTCATCAGAGATAAGTTCACTGCGAATCTGCTTGATAGGGTCAATCGATTGCGACGGTTTACCTACGATGATAGGTGTGGCCGCGCCTGTAGGCTCAATATCTGTTTCTGGCTTTGCCTCAACAGATTCTGCTTCTAGCTTGGCTATACCATCCACATCTAGTAAACGTCGTAGAATATCGGATGCACTCTCTCCAATGCGTTGGGTACGGCTCGCGATAAATCTATACAGTTCTTCGTCAACTTCGATGGTTTTCATTCGCTTTTCACAATCTTATTAGTTTAAACTGCGCCAGATTATACCCAGTTATTGAGTAAGTCTCTACGGAAAGCAAAAGGGAATTGGAGAAAATGTCGAGCCAGTTACACTATAAGATCCAAGGTCATGGTAAACCTATACTTTTGATCCACGGTTTGTTTGGAAGTTTGGATAATTTAGGCCTCCTCGCCCGCGATCTCAGCCAAGATCACCAAGTGATTAGCGTGGATCTGCGCAATCATGGGCGATCCTTCCACAGTGATGAGCATACTTATGCCGCACAGGCCGAAGATATTCGTCAGTTAATCGATGAACTAGCGCTAGATGAGTTAACCGTGGTCGGCCATTCGATGGGCGGTAAGGTGGCAATGAAGTATGCCTCTATTAGCCCAATGAACATCAAAAGATTGATTGTATTGGACATGGCACCTGTCGCCTACAACGTGGATCGACACAGCAATGTCTTTGCTGGGATTCAAGAAGTCGCCAAACAGAAGCCAAAACTACGCTCTGAAGCTATGAGCCTTATGGCCAAGCACATCGAGATGGAAGGTGTAAGGCAATTTTTGAGCAAGTCGCTCTATAAAAATGGCGATACCTTAGATTGGCGCTTCAACCATCAAGCCCTTAAGTCACAATATTCTGAGATCATGACCTGGTCTACCCTAGCAGAAAACCCTTTGCCTACCCTCTTTATTAAGGGCGCAGATTCGGATTACATTCAAGGTGAACATCAGCCTGAAATTATGGCCCAGTTCCCGAACGCCAAAGCGCATGTGATTGCGAATACAGGACACTGGCTGCATGCCGAGAAACCGGACATGGTGTTGCGAGTTATTCGCAAGTTTATTGCACAAAATTAAGGGTCAAGGGTAAACAGATATAAGCTGACTGTGATATAGTTCCGCGATTGATAAAGCATAAAGGGATGCCATGCTCTACGATTACATAAATCAGATTGAATCCATTGGACTTGATTTGTTGTTTGCCTCCGTATTTTTACTCATCGGTCTCGCAATCAAAGACGTTCTAAAGCAGGGTAATGTCCCTCCATTTGGCCGTCGTATCGTATGGCTTGTGTTGTTTTTAGGTTGTGCTGGTTTCATTATCAAGGGGCTTATTCAGCTCTCTTGGGAAGGTTCAGGTATATAACCTACAACTCACTTTATAAACGCATCCGATTACATCTAATATAGGTACTGATTCTATGGCAAGTGTAGGTCTCTTCTTCGGCAGTGATACTGGTAATACAGAAGCTGTTGCAAAGATGATTCAAAAGCAACTAGGTAAAAAACTGGTTCACGTTCAAGATATTGCAAAGAGCAGCAAAGAAGATATTGATAACTTCGATCTGCTTCTAATCGGCATTCCAACATGGTACTACGGTGAAGCTCAATGTGACTGGGACGATTTCTTCCCTGAACTAGAGGGTATCGACTTTAGCACTAAGCTCGTCGCTATCTTTGGTTGTGGTGACCAAGAAGATTATGCTGAATACTTCTGTGACGCTATGGGTACCGTCCGCGATATCGTAGAAGGCAAAGGTGGCACCATCATGGGTCACTGGCCAACAGAAGGTTACGAGTTTGAAGCATCAAAAGCACTTGTTGATGACGACAATTTCATCGGCCTATGCATCGACGAAGATCGTCAGCCAGAATTGACTGACGAGCGCGTAACTAAGTGGGTTAACCAAATCCACGCTGAGATGTGTCTTGCTGAACTAGAAGACTAAGCTTGCACAGATTTTGAAATTTTGAAAAAGGGGCTTAGTGCCCCTTTTTTGTACCTGTTATTTCACGAGTTACAAATTTGTAAATATTTATCACATACTATTCGTGACATCCTTCCGTTTTATGACCAAAAGAAATAACCATCATAAGTACATGGTTTATTGTTCTGGTTCCTTCCCATATAATGAACGTTAGAGTAAGGCTCAGATTTTTATAGGAACATGCATGCCAGATAATAATAAAGCCCTAAAGGAAGCAGGGTTGAAGGTCACTTTACCACGCTTAAAAATTTTAGAGCTACTTCAACAGCCAGGTTGTCAGCACATAAGTGCGGAAGAGCTGTACAAGAAATTAATAGATATCGGTGAAGAGATTGGTCTTGCTACCGTTTACCGAGTTCTCAACCAATTTGATGACGCAGGCATTGTTACTCGTCACCACTTTGAGGGTGGTAAATCAGTGTTTGAACTGTCTACCCAGCACCACCATGACCATCTTGTTTGTCTAGATTGTGGCTCAGTCATTGAGTTTAGCGACGAAGTTATTGAAGAGCGTCAGCGCGAGATTGCAAAACGTTACAATATCAATCTGACTAACCACAGTCTCTACCTATACGGCCGCTGTGCCAATGGTGACTGTAAGGCGGGTCCTAAGGCGCACACGCCTAAGTAGTAGAGTCAAAAAACAAAATGTCTATCAGTAAAAACGGATTTACGCTGATTGAGTTAATTGTTGTTATCGTGATAATCGCGGTGCTAGCTGTTGTGGCTGCCCCGCGATTTTTAGATCTTAACTCAGACGCACGAGAATCGATGCTTAAAGGTGCGGCGGCTGAACTCCAACAGTCTATTAATTTTGCGCATCAAAGATGGGCTCTAGAAGGCAGAGGCACGGAATCGTACGCAAATATGCCAGGGTACGCTGAAGGAACAGATTCAGCTGAAGGCAGTAACACCATAGATAGCCACCTCGATATGAATGACGTTGGATACCCGCTTGGAGTTGATAAAAATGACCCAATGGGAGCGCCCTTTAATATTGGTAAAGGTGATAAAGCCTGTTATTTATTATGGGATAGGCTTCTCGATTCATCACTAACTGCGACCGATAATGTAAATCAAGCTGAAAATTATGATTTTTATGCCATTCGACAAACAGGTAAAGAAGGTCATTATTCTAAGTGTGTTTTCATCTATACCAAAGACGGATATACGTCTAACCCAAACAACGCGAAACACGTGATCTGGTATGACTCTCGAACCGGTGATGTCTCTTACGTTCTAAACGATTGACTAGAGTTAGCCTCATAAAGCAGACATAAAAAATGCCAGCATCTAGCTGGCATTTTTGTTTCTAGCACAAAGCATTAATTAGCTATTGTTTGCCCAAGTATCACGTAGACCGACTGTGCGGTTAAACACTAGGTTTTCTGCAGTGCTGTCTTTGCTGTCTACACAGAAGTAACCTGTGCGCTCGAACTGATAACCCGCTTCTGCTTCAGCACCCACTAGGCTAGGTTCAACAAAGCCTTGTTTCACATCTAATGACTCAGCATTAATCGTTGCTTTAAAGTCTTCTGCCGCTGCTGGGTTTGGTACCGTAAACAAGCGATCGTATAGACGAATCTCTGCAGGAACACCTTTGTCAGCGGATACCCAATGGATAACGCCCTTCACTTTACGACCGTCCGCTGGGTTCTTACCTAGCGTCTCATCATCATAAGTACAGAAGATAGTGGTGATGTTGCCTTGCTCATCTTTATCGATGCGCTCAGCCTTAATCACGTAAGAACCACGCAGACGCACTTCTTTGCCTAAAACTAGGCGTTTGTACTTCTTGTTCGCTTCTTCACGGAAGTCATCAGCCTCGATCCACACTTCACGAGTGAAGGGTACTTCACGACTGCCCATTTCAGGTTTGTTCGGGTGATTCGCAACGTTTAGTGTCTCTACCTGACCTTCTGGGTAGTTTTCGATCACGATCTTAACGGGCTCAAGAACCGCCATTGCACGAGGTGCATTCTCGTTTAGGTCATCACGAATACAAGACTCTAGTGAACCAAACTCAATCATGTTCTCTTGCTTGGTGACACCAATACGCTTACAGAATTCACGAATAGACGCAGGAGTAAAACCACGGCGACGCAAACCAGAGATGGTTGGCATACGCGGGTCATCCCAGCCATTTACCAAATTTTCAGTCACTAGTTGGCTCAGCTTACGCTTAGACATAACCGTGTATTCAAGGTTTAGGCGGCTAAACTCATACTGATGAGGCTGAGTCTCAATGGTAATGTTTTCCAGCACCCAGTCGTACAAGCGACGGTTGTCTTGGAATTCAAGGGTACACAAAGAGTGAGTAATTCCCTCTAGGGCATCCGAGATACAGTGAGTGAAGTCGTACATTGGATAAATGCACCACTTGTCAGCGGTTTGATGGTGATGGGCAAAACGCACACGATATAGAACCGGATCGCGCATCACCATGAATGATGAGCTCATATCGATCTTAGCACGCAGACATGCTTCGCCTTCTTTGAAGCCACCATCACGCATTTTTTCAAATAGCGCTAAGTTTTCTTCAATGGTGCGGTTGCGATATGGGCTTTCTTTACCCGGCGCTTTCAACGTGCCACGGTATTCACGAATCTCGTCAGCCGTTAGCTCTTCAACATAAGCTAGGCCCTTGTTGATCAACTCAACAGCATACGCATACAACTGATCAAAATAGTTTGACGAGTAACAGATATCGCCAGACCAGTTGAAACCAAGCCATTGAACGTCATTCTTAATTGATTCAACGTATTCAATGTCTTCTTTTTCTGGGTTGGTGTCATCAAAGCGCAGGTTACACTGGCCCTGATAGTCTTGAGCAATACCAAAGTTTAGACAGATCGACTTAGCGTGTCCGATATGCAGATAACCGTTTGGCTCTGGCGGGAAACGAGTATGCACGCTGTTATGTTTGCCATCCGCGATATCTTTATCGATGATTTGGCGGATAAAATTCGATGGTCGAGCCTCAGCTTCACTCATCTACAACACCTCATGGTTCAATTTTGAAATTCTTCTACGCCCTACATTGTATTCGTCTAAAGAACTAAATCTAGATGTTTGTGTTATGAAAGGTAAAAAAAATGCCTCCCGAGGGAGGCATTGGCACAATAATCTAGGAGTTATTGATTAAGATGGAAGCTGTACAGTTGTTAGGTCAGCATCTGCAGGGATTTGTTTCATCTCACCTGCTACGATTTCTGCTAGTGGACCTAGGATAACTTGAACGTTATTTGAACCTAGTTTAACCACACCCATTGCACCTAAGTCTTTTAGTTGCTTCTCGTTGATTACGCTTGTGTCGTTTAGAGTTAGGCGTAGACGAGTGATACATGCATCAATTGAAGAGATGTTGCTGTGTCCACCTAGTGCTTTCAGGTACTGCTTAGCAAGCTCAGAAGAGTTTGAAGAACCCGCAGTTGTTGAAGCGCCATCTTCGTCATCTTCACGACCAGGAGTCTTAAGACCGAACTTAATGATTACTGTACGGAACACTGCGTAGTAGATTCCGAAGAATACTAGACCTTGAACGATTAGCATGTACCAGTTAACAGCTAGTGGGTTACGGCTAGATAGAACCATATCCACAAGACCTGCTGAGAAGCCGAAGCCTGCAATCCATTCCATTGATGCTGCGATGTATACAGAGATACCCGTCAAAACAGCGTGCAGAACATACAGTGCTGGCGCTAGGAACATGAATGAGAACTCTAGTGGCTCAGTCACACCTGTGAAGAAAGAAGCGAAACCTGCAGCAATCATGATAGACGCTACTTTTTCTTTGTTCTTAGATTTTGAAGTGTGGTAGATAGCCAGTGCTGCACCTGGTAGACCGAACATCATGATTGGGAAGAAGCCCGCTTGGTACATACCAGTAATACCTACTGTTGCAGTACCTTCAGCGATAGACTTAGCGCCACCTAGGAAGTTAGGGATATCGTTAATACCGGCAACGTCGAACCAGAATACTGAGTTCAATGCGTGGTGAAGACCAACAGGAATCAATAGACGGTTGAAGAATGCGTAGATACCAGCACCTACAGAACCCATACCTTGGATAGACTCACCGAAGTGTACTAGGCCATCGTAGATTGCAGGCCATACGTACATAAGTACGAATGCCATTACGATACCAGCAAAAGAAGTCAAGATAGGAACAAGACGCTTACCAGAGAAGAACGCTAGTGCTTTATGAAGCTCAACGGTCGAGAAGCGGTTGTAGATTTCAGCAGAGATAATACCGACTAGGATACCTACGAATTGGTTTTGAATCTTACCAAATGCCGCTGGAACTGCGTCGCCGCTAATACCCTGAATCTGTGCTACTGCACCAGGAGATAGAAGAGTAGTAACAACGTACATCATTACAAGGCCAGCCAGTGCCGCTGCACCATCTTTATCTTTAGACATACCGTAGGCAACACCCACAGCGAATAGCCAAGACATGTTGTCGATGATTGCTGCGCCCGCCTTAATAAGGAAGCCAGCTAGTGCACTGTTGCCACCCCAACCGGTTGGGTCAATCCAATAACCGATACCCATTAGTATCGCTGCTGCTGGTAGCGTAGCAACCGGCACCATTAGCGCCTTACCTACCTTCTGAAAATATCCAAGAATGTTCACGTTATCTCTCCCTCTGAGGAATCTGAAAATAAGTTAAAAACTTTTTTTAGTTAATTAATTTAGTCCTCTTCATCTTAATGGCTTAAATTTGCGTCGCAAATTAAAACCCTATAAAACGTGAGCCATGTCATAGCAATCCGTGTGAACAGCCTATTTTTGTTAGGTAGATCATAAAACTTATTTCACTCTTAAAAATAACGATCATTTTGAGTATACTAAGGACAATTAAATAAATCTTAAATCTTAAATCTTGGCGAGGTATCCACCGTGAGGCTCATCCCATTACAAACAAGCGCAGACGTCGGTCGTTGGTCTGCTCGACATATTGTTAATACTATAAATAAGTTCAACCCGACAACTGACAGACCTTTTGTGCTTGGCTTACCTACCGGTGGTACACCACTAAATACCTATAAGTATTTAATTGAAATGTACAATGCAGGAGAAGTGAGCTTTAAGAATGTAGTGACCTTCAATATGGATGAATACGTTGGCCTGCCTAGCGATCACCCTGAATCATACCGCACCTTTATGTACGAATACTTCTTCAACCATGTCGACATTCAACAGCAAAACATAAACTTGTTGGATGGCAACACTGAAGACCACGATGCCGTGTGCAGAGCTTATGAAGCTAAGATTAAATCTTATGGCCGAATTAACCTGTTCATGGGTGGTGTGGGTCATGACGGTCATATCGCATTTAACGAGCCAGCATCGTCTCTTTCATCACGTACCCGCATTAAAACGCTGACCGAAAAAACCCGTATTGCTAATTCTCGCTTCTTTGACGGTGACATTAGCCAAGTGCCTAAGTATGCACTGACTATCGGTGTTGCGACGCTTCTCGATGCAGAAGAAGTGATGGTGTTGATTACTGGTCACAATAAAGCTCAAGCACTGCAAGCAGCAGTAGAAGGTTCGGTCAATCACTTATGGACAGTAAGCGCAATGCAGATGCATTCAAAAGCCGTTATTGTCGCGGACTCTCCGGCTTCTCAAGAATTGAAAGTCAAAACCCTAAAATACTTCCGCGAGTTAGAAGCGGAAAACATCAAAGATCTTTAATTAGGAGCAGCAAGTATGTATGCATTAACGAACTGCACCGTATTCACGGGTAGCGACATTTTAATTAACCACGCGGTTGTCGTTGAGAACGACCGTATCAAGGCGGTATGCCTTGAAGAAACATTAGACTCAGGCATTGAACGTATCGATCTAGAAGGCGCTAATCTAAGCCCAGGCTTCATCGACCTTCAATTAAATGGCTGTGGCGGTGTGATGCTCAATGATGACATCTCGCCTGAAACGATGCAGATTATGCACGAAGCCAACCTAAAATCCGGCTGCACCAGCTTTTTACCAACGCTGATCACCTCTTCAGACGAAAATATGCGCAGCGCTATCGAAGCTCAGCGTAAATATCAGGAACAAAACAAGCATCAGTCACTCGGTCTACACCTTGAAGGTCCTTACCTTAACCTTGCAAGAAAGGGCATCCATACCGAGTCATACATTCGTCAATCGGATGATGAGATGATCGGTTTTATTTGCCAGCACTCAGACCTAGTGGCCAAGGTAACTCTAGCACCAGAACAAAACAGACCTGAGCACATCAAGCAACTGAAAGAAGCTGGGATTGTTGTTTCTATTGGTCACACTGCCGCAACGTATCAAGAAGCACGTGATAGTTTTGAGCAAGGTATTACCTTTGCAACTCACCTATTTAATGCTATGACGCCAATGACAGGTCGTGAGCCAGGCGTAGTGGGCGCAATATTCGACACTCCAGACGTATATGCGGGCATTATCGTTGATGGGCATCATGTTGATTATGCTAACATCCGTATCGCTCACAAACTTAAGGGCGAAAAGTTGGTGCTAGTAACCGATGCAACAGCCCCAGCAGGCGCTGAAATGGACCAGTTCAATTTTGTCGGAAAAACCGTGTACGTTCGTGATGGGATGTGTGTGGGTGAAGACGGTACATTGGGCGGTTCTGCACTTACCATGATTGAAGCCGTAGAGAACTGCGTTAACCATGTAGGTTTATCTCTCGATGAAACGCTACGCATGGCAACACTCTATCCCGCAAAAGCTATGGGCATGGAGCATAAACTAGGTCGCGTAAAAACTGATATGATTGCAAACCTTACCATTTTCAACAACGACTTTAACGTTAAAGCGACCGTAGTAAACGGTCAATTTATACAGGGATAATTATGACTGGCGGACAAATTGGCAACGTAGACCTAGTAAAGCAGTTGAACAGCGCAGCTGTTTATCGACTGATTGATCAACAAGGGCCTATATCACGCATTCAGATTGCTGAATTGAGTCATTTGGCGCCAGCGAGTGTCACTAAGATCACTCGTCAGCTATTGGAATGTAATTTAGTACAAGAGGTTGCACAGCAGGCCTCGACCGGTGGCCGACGAGCGATATCCCTAACCACACAGGTGACTCAGTTCCACTCTATTGCGGTGCGTGTTGGCCGAGATTATATTCAATTGTCTTTGCATGACCTGAGCGGAGAGATCCTAGCGCAAAGTGAATCGGCAATTCAGTACAGCGACCAAGAGCAATTGGTTGGGCAAATATTCGATAAAATTAAACTTTTCAAAGCCAGTAACGAGGGCATTTCCCATAACCTGATTGCGATTGGTGTGATTTTGCCTGGCTTAGTAAACCCAGATGTAGGCGTTGTGCAATACATGCCTAACACTAAGATTGATAATCTACCTTTGGCGAAAATTCTGAAAGATGAATTTAAGACCGAGTGCTTTGTGGGTAATGATATCCGCGGTATGGCTCTTGCTGAGCACTACTTTGGCGCGACGCGTGACTGCAAAGATTCAATCTTAATTAGTGTTCACCGCGGAACCGGTTCTGGCATTATGGCTGGAGGTCAGGTGTTCTTGGGCTCAAACCGAAACGTAGGCGAAATAGGTCATATTCAAGTAGACCCTCTTGGCGAGCAGTGCCAGTGCGGTAACTTTGGCTGCCTAGAGACAATCGCAGCTAACCCTGCGATTATCAAAGGTGTAAAAGCACGTTTAGCGCAAGGCTATAACTCTACGCTTGCCGATGAGTCCCAAGTTACCATCAATGCTATCTGCAAGCACGCACTCAGCGGCGATGCGCTAGCGACACAAAGTATTGTACGCGTGGGCGATCAACTCGGTAAAGCTGCGGCCATTGTAATTAACTTGTTTAACCCGCAAAAGATAGTTATTGCAGGTGATATTACCAAAGCAAAAGAGGTATTATTCCCAGCAATTCAAAGGAACGTAAATAGCCAATCGCTCACTGCGTTTCATAAAGACTTACCTATTGTCTCCTCTGATCTAGAGCAGTATCCGACAATGGGGGCGTTTGCTATTGTTAAGCGAGCCATGTTAAATGGCATATTGTTACAAAAATTGATGGATTCTACGCAATAAGTTCAATCATCTCAGACTCGTTTGTGGTTGAATATGCGCCAATTTCTCAACCACTTTCGAGACTGCATAAATGGATATAATGCTCATTTTCGGTGCTTTTGTTGCCGGCTTTGTCGCACAGCGCTGTAACCTCCCTCCCCTTGTCGGTTTTTTGCTGGCTGGTTTCACCCTTAATGCCTTTGGTTTCGAAAGCAACGATGCAATCAATCAGCTTGCTGATCTTGGTGTCACCTTGCTGCTATTCACTATCGGACTAAAGCTGGATATTAAGGTACTACTGTCCAAAGAGATTTGGGCTGGTGCTACCCTGCACAACCTTGCCTCTACCGCCTTTTTTACGTTCTGTTTAGTGGCATTACAAGTTATCGGTGTAAACCTTTTCGCTGATATGTCCTTTGCGCAGCTCATCATCCTAGGCTTTGCACTCTCTTTTTCTAGTACCGTATTTGCCATCAAGGCCCTACAAGATAACGGTGAACTAAACTCCGTCTATGGCACCATTGCCATTGGTATTTTGGTCATGCAGGATATCTTTGCGGTGGCTTTTCTGACCGTATCTACCGGTAAGATCCCAGAATGGTACGCCATTATCCTATTTGCGCTGCCGTTAGTCCGCCCTCTTTTCTACAAGGTATTAGATAAAGTAGGCCACGGAGAGTTATTAGTACTGTGCGGTATCTTCTTCGCCTTAGTTGTGGGGGCTGGGCTATTTGAATTAGTCGGCGTGAAAGGCGATCTCGGTGCGCTAATTCTTGGCATGCTGCTTGCCGGGCATAAGAAGGCGTCTGAGCTTTCCAAGTCTCTGTTCAATTTGAAAGAGATGTTCTTGGTCTGTTTCTTCCTGAACATTGGTCTGTCTGAACAACCGACCGTGGCAGGATTGATTCTGGCTCTGGTATTCATGCTGTTGTTGCCAGTCAAGGGAGTGCTGTATTACCTCATCTTAGACCGATTTAAATTTCGAGTTCGAACCTCGCTACTCGCGTCACTCACGCTATTTAACTTCAGTGAGTTTGGCTTGATTGTCGGCGGTTTAGCCTACAAACAAGGCTGGATATCCGGTGACATCATGGTTTCTATCGCCCTAGCCGTATCGATTTCTTTTATTATTGCTGCGCCCCTTAACCGCTTTAGCAATAGCATCTATCGCCGCAGTGCCAGCTGGCTTAAAGAGCACAGCGACGCCAAGATTAATATTCGCGACCAGTTTATTGGCGTTGGTCAGGCTCAGGTTATGGTTCTGGGTATGGGTCGTATCGGCACAGGTGCCTATGATGAACTCACACAGCGACACGGTGATATCTGTTTAGGCGTAGAAATACGAAATGACACAGCCGATCACCACCAACGCCATGCTAGAAATACTATTTGTGGTGATGTGACCGACTCCGATTTTTGGGAGCGTATCCAGAAACTGGATCAAATAGAGTTGGTCTTACTGGCCATTCCGAATAACCAGGGTAACCGCTTCGCCCTAGAGCAGCTACGACTTCGAGGCTACCAAGGGAAAGTCGCCGCCATTGCTGAATATCAAGATCAGGTTGAGCAGTTTATTGAACTTGGCGCAGATGCAGCATTCGATATATACCGAGAAGCGGGTAGCGGTTTTGCACGGCACGTGTGCGATACATTGTCTCCCAACTTCAAACCCATCAAATAAAAGCAGATCGAGTCTTCATTGAGGGCTCGATTTGCTTTATTTCATTGATAATAAGGAATATTCCAGATTGAGCTCCGAGTTGTTCTATGATTAATATAAATTATTGATAGAGCGGATATTTGTGTCCTCAGCCCCGTATAACTCAGTTCAACGTAGCTTCAGCCTGCACGTAGTCAAAAACAACAAAAATCAGTTGCAGCGTGGATTACCGCTTATAGCTCTGCTCATGTTTGCTCTTGGGGTGTTCATGCCTCTATGGGAGTCAAGAAGCTTTTTACTCAATTTAGAGCACACCTACGGACTGTTCCGCTCTTATATGGTTTACGTGGCTCCCACTCTCATACTAGTTACTTGGGCATTGGTCAGTAAGCTACGTGCAAGCTACATCACTAATCTGACTTGCCTGTTTGTTGTTGCTAACCTTCTAGCGGTTCAACATGCCGCTCTGGTCACCCTTTCCATCACTCTCTCCCCCGTATCGGTCATTATAGTGACAGCCATGGCAAAATTGGTCATTTTGCGCACCAGAGAAATTATCGTTATCTACTGTTTCAGCCTACTCGCCGGATTTGGCATTGTTGAGCTAGTTCATAACCAACAAATCATGTCTTTGCACCTTTATGTGACTATTGCCATCCTGCTAGTTTGGGTCCTATATCTTGGCAGCGACCATTACAAAGCCCATCTTCGAGCCTTTGTGCATAGTAAAGAGCAGTGGCGCGCTCAAAAACAGATTCGATTACAGTTGATGGAGCTGGAAGCTCAAAAAAAACAACTCCAACAGCTTTTAGGTAAGGATGCTCTGACGGGAATCTTCAATCGCGGTTACTTCGATCAACATTTAAGGGACGAGATTAAGCGAACCTCCCGTTCGTCTGCCCCGCTAGGGTTGCTAGTTGTGGATATCGATCACTTTAAAATGGTTAATGATCAGTTGGGTCATCATACTGGCGATGTTTACTTAACAAAAGTGGCCAAGGCGTTGGAAGACATTGCCAAGCGACCAGCAGATGTCGTTGCGCGCTATGGCGGTGAAGAATTTGTCCTTTTACTCCCTGATACTGATAAAAAAGGGCTTGAGATACTCTCACAGAAAATCCTATTTAGCATTAACGAGCTAGGCATCCCTCACCCTATTCAATCACAACTTACCGTCAGCATCGGCGGTTGTGAGTTTGATTCACACTCTATGGATAAGGTGTCGTTTTTTGAGCGAGCAGATCAGGCTTTGTATCGAGTCAAATCCAACGGACGCAATAACTACTTTATTGCAAACTAGCCTCATCCCTACACTGATATTGTCTAATTGTTGACTTATATTAGATGTCATCTAACAAAAAGGCCTTTTTACTAAACAAAATAAACATTAGTCACTCTTTGATTATTAAAATGTTGATTAGTGGGTTGCTTTTTTTAGCGACAATGGCAAATTGAACACATACGGAAATGAATTTGTAAGGAAGATATATGTGTTCGGTATTTGGTATCCTCGACATTAAAAGTGATGCAGAGAAACTTCGCCCATTGGCGTTAGAGATGTCGAAGAAACTTCGTCACCGCGGACCTGACTGGTCTGGTATTTACTCATCAGAAAAAGCGATTCTAGCGCATGAGCGTTTGGCTATTGTGGGTCTAAACAGCGGCGCGCAACCTCTATACAGCCCAGACAAAAAGCTAGTGCTAGCGGTTAATGGTGAGATCTACAACCATAAAGAAATCCGAGCACGTTACGAAGGTAAATACGACTTCCAAACAGATTCAGACTGTGAAGTTATTCTAGCCCTTTATCAAGATATGGGTGCTGACCTACTTGAAGAGCTAAACGGTATCTTTGCGTTTGTTCTTTACGATGAAGAGAAAGAGACTTACCTCATTGGTCGTGATCATATTGGTATTATTCCTCTATACCAGGGCCATGATGAACACGGAAACTTCTACGTTGCTTCAGAAATGAAAGCACTGGTACCTGTATGTAAAACCGTCAGCGAATTCCCTCCTGGTTGCTACCTAGAATCTGGCGCACTAGATCCAACTCGCTACTACATCCGCGACTGGAACGAATACGCAGCAGTTCAAGGGAACTCCACCAGCAAAGAAGACCTAACAAAAGCGTTAGAAGATGCCGTAAAACGTCAGCTAATGACAGATGTGCCTTATGGAGTGTTGCTCTCAGGAGGTCTAGATTCTTCTATCACTTCTGCTGTCGCAAAACGTTTTGCTGCAATGCGTGTTGAAGATGATGACCAATCTGAAGCTTGGTGGCCACAGCTTCACTCATTTGCTGTTGGCTTAGAAGGCGCACCGGATCTTATTGCCGCTCGCGAAGTAGCTGACCAAATCGGTACTGTACACCACGAAATGACTTACACCATTCAAGAAGGTTTAGATGCGATTCGTGATGTGATTTACCACATTGAAACGTACGATGTGACAACGATTCGAGCTTCAACACCAATGTACTTATTGGCACGCAAGATCAAGGCGATGGGCATCAAGATGGTGCTTTCTGGTGAAGGTGCAGATGAAATCTTTGGTGGCTACCTGTACTTCCACAAGGCTCCAAACGCACAAGAGTTCCACGAAGAAACAGTACGTAAACTACTGGCGCTAAACATGTTTGACTGTGCTCGTGCTAACAAATCACTGGCAGCATGGGGTGTCGAAGGTCGCGTACCTTTCCTAGACAAAGAGTTCATTGATGTGGCAATGCGTCTTAACCCAGCAGACAAAATGTGTGGCAACGGTAAGATGGAGAAACACATCCTGCGTGAATGTTTTGAGCACTACCTACCAGAATCTATCGCATGGCGTCAAAAAGAGCAGTTCTCTGACGGCGTTGGCTACAGCTGGATTGATACCTTGCGTGAAGTCGCTGAAGCTAAGGTAACGGTTCAGCAAATGGAAACCGCTAAGTTCCGCTTCCCATACAACACTCCTTTAACTAAGGAAGGCTATGTATACCGCGAGATCTTTGAAGAGTTGTTCCCGCTGCCGTCAGCCGCTGAGTGTGTTCCTGGTGGACCATCTGTAGCGTGCTCTTCAGCTAAAGCCATTGAGTGGGATGAGTCGTTTAAGAACAACGCAGATCCTTCAGGTCGTGCAGTTAAAGCGGTACATAACGAGGCTTATTAAACCTCTCAGCAAAACACAACAAAGGGCACTGTTTAGTGCCCTTTTTCTATTTCAAATCCAGTGTTAACTAGGTACTGACCTGTCTGGTATTTGTCGCGTATGAAAGTCTAGCTTCTAGCTTCAATATCTTGGTTGTCTACTTGAACTTCTACCTTCTTGTTGATCATAGTAATCAACAAAATAGAGCGCTTCTCACCATCAGCCTCATGGTAAATCGCATCGACACCAGCAAATTGCCCTGATTTGATCATGACTTCATCGCCTTTTTGGAATAAGTCAAATGCAACCTCAGTATCTTCCTGAGAGCCCTCAAATTGCTTAAGGGTATACACTAGATCACCTTGCAGCTCTGTAGGGTAGATACCATTACGAATAAAATCAGACACACCACGTGTTGAACGCACAGTGGTAAAGGAAGGGCCTACTTCAAAATCAAAGCGTACAAACATATAGCTTGGAAATAGAGGCTCAGATCTCTTCTGGCGCTTACTTCTAACCATTTTTTCTACAGTGATCTTGGGGTAGTAAACCTCTACACCTTGATTTTCAAGGTGTATTTGCGCCCGTTCTTGATCACCGCGCTTACAATACAATAAATACCAACGTTTCATGGCTGCTACCTTTTATCTGATACTAGGCTTTGCGCCGTAATTTTAACGTTGGTATTCTATCAGCTCACCCACCGACATGAAATCCGACCGAGCACGAGTGCTCACTCTCCATTCAATAAACGCGCATTTACTAGACTGGCCATCAGTTCAATATGCTTGTCTCCGTCGTTAAGGCACGGTATGTAATTAAAGCTTTCACCACCCGCCTCTTTATAGAGTTCGCAGCACTCTTCAGACAGCTCCTCTAGTGTTTCAAGACAATCCACAGAGAAAGCAGGTGCTAAGATATCCAGCTTCTTAATACCTTGTTTAGGCAACTGCTCTAATGTCTTATCGGTATAGGGCTGCAGCCATTCTTCGCGACCAAAACGCGATTGATAGGTCATGCCCATTCGATCGGAGCCTAGCCCAAGCTCTTGCGCTAATAACTCCGTAGTCTTCTCGCAGTGTTGAGGGTAGACATCACCATTGTCAGCAAATCGTTTCGGTATGCCGTGATATGAGCAAAGTAGGTATTCACTCTCTCCACGCTCACGCCAAGATTCTCGTACTGAGTCAGCCAGAGCCTTAATATAAAGCGGGTGATCATGATAGTCACCAATCACTTCAAAGGAAGGCACTACCGTCATCTGTTTGAACGCCTTACCCAGACCATCAACAACAGCAGCGGTTGTGGTTGCAGAATACTGCGGGTACAAAGGTAGCACTATGACCTTTTCAACGCCCTGCTCAAGCAGTGATTGCATGCCAGACAGCAGGCTTGGATTACCGTAGGTCATCCCTAGTTCGACCGGAACATTAAGGCTTTGTTTTAATTTACTCGCTTGCCTGCGAGAGAAGACCATCAGGGGTGAGCCTTCACTCATCCACACCCCTTGATAGAGCTTGGCTACCTTAGGAGCGCGAATAGGCAATATCACGCCGTGCAGCAACGGGCACCATACCCAACGCGTCATATCCACTACACGCTTATCGTGCAGAAACTGGCTTAAGAATCGTTTAATGGCTTTAGGGGTTGCTTCATCTGGGGTCCCTAGATTAACTAATAACACCCCTGTTTTAGATTGGTTTTCCATAACATCCTGACATATAAGCAATAAAAAAGGACGACCAATGGGTCGTCCTTCTAGTATCTAAATTCGCTTAACAATAAGCAATGATTAAGATAACGCTTTTTCGATGTCAGAGCTTACTTCTGCTACTTGCTTAGTACCATCGAACTTAAGGTACTTAGTGTTACCAGCTTCTGCTTCTTTACCGTAGTACTGAACTAGCGGAGCAGTTTGCGTGTGGTATACACCTAGGCGAGCGCGAACAGTCTCTTCTTTGTCGTCATCACGAACAACAAGCGCTTCACCTGTTACGTCGTCTTTACCTTCCTCTTTAGGCGGGTTAAATACAACGTGGTATGTGCGACCTGATGGAAGGTGAGCACGACGACCGGCCATACGCTCAACAATAACATCGTCAGCTACGTCAAATTCGATAACGTAATCAACATCAATACCCATCTCTTTAAGGCCATCAGCCTGAGGGATAGTGCGTGGGAAACCATCTAGTAGGAAGCCTTTCTCACAATCGTCTTGTGCAATACGCTCTTTGATAAGACCTAGAATGATATCATCAGAAACCAATTGGCCTGCATCAATTACACCTTTAGCTTTTTTGCCTAACTCAGTGCCCGCCTTGATAGCAGCACGTAGCATGTCACCAGTAGAAATTTGTGGGATACCGTATTTTTCCATGATGAACTGAGCCTGAGTGCCTTTACCTGCACCAGGAGCACCTAAAAGAATGATGCGCATTGTTTTTCCTCTTTAATGTTCTTCTTTTATACCGAAGCTCACAAACCGACAACAAACAGTAAGCCACTGATTTTGTTGTAAGTTTCGGTATAACTCTACGTTTAGTAATGATTAAGCCCAGAATACTATCATAATTCTGGGCTCAATGTTCAGCTTTGCGACTAATCCGTGAGATTGACTATTTAATCAACAATTGGTTTACCGCGCTTAAGAACTGGCTTGGATCTTCTAGAGAACCACGCTCTGCAAGCATAGCTTGACCAAGTAGAAGCTCAACATAACGACCAAAGGCAATCTCATCAGCAGTATCAGCCATTTGTTTCACCAAATCGTGCTCTGGGTTTAGCTCTAAGATGTACTTCACCTCAGGAGCGGCTTGACCTGCAGCCTCAAGAAGCTTAGCCATCTGCGTGCCCATTTCCATATCATCGGTAACCACTACCGCTGGAGTGCTTGCAAGCTTAAAGGTGGTACGCACCTCTTTAACGCGGCCACCCAGGTACTCTTGCGTGCGCTCAACCACAGACTTAAACTCTTCTTCGGTCTCTTTCTGCTTCTCTTTCTCTTGCTCGTCTTCAAACTTGCTGAGATCTAGGCCTGCTTTGGTGATTGACTGAAATTGCTTGCCGTCGAATTCTGTTAGGTAGTTCATTAGCCATTCATCGATGCGATCAAACATCAATACAACTTCAATACCTTTGGCTTTAAATTGCTCAAGGTGTGGGCTGTTTTTAGCCGCTGCGTAGCTATCAGCAGTCAAGAAATAGATCGTGTCTTGACCTTCTTTCATACGCTCAACATAGCTTGCAAGACTTACCGACTGCTCATTGCTATCAACTTCTGTTGAAGCAAAACGCAATAGGCCTGCGATCTTCTCTTTGTTAGCGCTGTCTTCTGCTGGGCCTTCTTTTAACACCAAACCAAACTCTTTCCAGAAAGAAAGGTACTTGTCATCGTCTTTCTTCGCTAGTTTCTCTAGCATGGTAAGAACGCGCTTAGTACACGCATTACGAAGCGACTGAGTCACCTTGTTGTCTTGCAGGATTTCACGTGACACGTTTAGTGGCAGGTCGTTTGAATCAATCAAGCCCTTAACAAAGCGCAGGTACGAAGGCATGAACTGCTCTGCGTCATCCATGATGAATACACGCTGAACATACAGTTTAAGACCACTCTTATGGTCACGGTTCATCATATCCCAAGGTGCTTTTGAAGGAACGTACAGCAGGCTCGTGTAATCGTTCTTACCTTCTACCTTGTTGTGGCTCCATAGCAATGGATCCGCAAAGTCATGAGAAACATGCTTGTAGAACTCTTTATATTCTTCATCATTGATGTCAGATTTTGCACGAGTCCAAAGCGCTTGCGCCTTATTGATTTGTTCCCACTTGGTTTCGTCTGTTTCCTTGCCTTCTTCATCCGTTACCTTGATAAGAATAGAAACAGGAATACCAATGTGGTCAGAGTATTTGCTGATCACATCACGTAGACGCCATTCAGATAGGAACTCTTTACCTTCATCACGCATGTGCAAGATGATGTCAGTACCGCGGCTTTCTTTGGTAATGTCTTCAATGGTGTAGTCACCTTCACCCGCAGAGTGCCACTGTACTCCGTGATCAGCCGACAAACCGGCAGCACGTGTACGCACAGTTACTGCATCTGCAACGATAAAGGCAGAATAGAAACCAACGCCAAATTGACCAATAAGCTGTGAGTCTTTTGATTGGTCTTCAGAAAGCTTAGAGAAGAACTCCGCAGTGCCCGATTTTGCGATTGTGCCTAGGTGCTCAATCACATCATCACGGCTCATGCCAATACCATTGTCCGATACTGTCAGAGTGTTGGTCTTCTCATCGAAAGAAAGCTTCACACCGAGATCGGCATCGCCTTGGTATAAGTCAGGGTGAGATAGTGCTTGGAAGCGCAGCTTATCAGACGCATCTGATGCATTAGAAATAAGCTCACGTAAGAAAATTTCTTTATTTGAATACAGTGAGTGAATCATAAGGTGCAGCAGTTGCTTTACCTCTGATTGGAAACCTCGAGTTTCTTTATTAGCTGACACAGTCTCGCTCATTTTGACTCCATACTTTTATGTTTACTCATAACTGCACCAGGTTAGAATTTACTGGTGCTTGTACTCATAAGGCATGAAATAAGGGTGAGAAGTGCAAATTCAAGGTCAATTACTATAAAAAAACTGTTTTTTAGATAAAATTTTATTATGCTAGGGCGGTTATTCGCTCTAAAAGGCGATATATCTCACACTTCATATGGAGTGAGTGTGATGGGTTATGGAAGCGTGTGTCAGCGAAAATCAAAGAAGATCTAAATGAGTAAAATCGGTATTAAATACGTACTAGCCCAGAAGTATATTTTTGATCCAAACAGCAACTCACTTGTCGATCAATCAGATGACGATAGTTTAGTGCGACTTGGTAGTAATGAAAGTCGAATCCTCACCCTACTTTGCGAACATCCAAATGAGGTGGTTACTCGTGACCAACTGCATGAATTTGTTTGGAGAGATCAAGGTTTTCAAGTTGATGATTCTAGCTTAACTCAGGCAATTTCTACTCTTAGAAAAATGCTAAAAGATTCCACCAAATCCCCACAGTTTGTAAAGACTGTGCCGAAGCGTGGCTATCAATTGATCTCGTCTGTCGAGCGCGAAACCCCGACGCCTCAAACAGAGGAAAAAGTCGCTACTCCAGCAGCAGAGCCGGCTCTTGCTTCGATCACTACGTCGCAGCTAAAAGAATCTAAAGCCGAGCAAAACACCAAGAAACACGCGTTCTGGACAAATTGGGATACAAACACCCGAATTTTACTGTTGGTGGCGATTTTATTGCCAATTATTGCACTAATCATCCCTAACTCTTCACCGTCTACATTCCGTGCCGTCACGGTAGTCAATGATGTACCGGTTAAAACTACCGAAGGCCACCCTGATCTGACCAACTGGATGGAAAGCATCGAAAGCTGTGTAGACCATTACATGACCGCTTATACGGATGAGTCTGACCCTGTTGAAATCATTGCAACGGCAAGCCAATCAGAGCAGCTCTATTTAAGCTACATTCATGGGCCACAGTTTACCTCTGAAAATAGCACTGTTCGTCTTGTTGGCAAACAGCAAGACCTTGCCAAGATCTGCGCAAAAGGAGGCAGCAAGTAATGAACCAACGTGTAGCATCAATTCTATTAGTAATCTCTGTCGTGTTCAGTGGTTGGTTATACTGGGGCAGTGACGTCAAGATCGAACAGGTATTGACCTCTCGTGAATGGCAAACAAACCTTAATACGTTTGTTCACTCTGATCTCGCTGACGATAGCATTGGGCCTCTGAACAAGGTCCACATTATGTCTAATGTAAAATACCTACCTAATGGCGACTACATTCGTGCATCACGTATCCAGTTGTTCAATGACGTCAATGTTGTGTCATTTACGATGAACATTACTGAATCAGGTCTGTGGCAACTAAGTGATAACTATCTGTTGATCGATCCTAAAGAGTTTAAAGATTCTTCAGCTATCGATAGCCAAGATTTCACTGAACAACAGCTTAGAGTGATAAAGCAGCTGTTTATCACTGATGCCCAACAAAGCCGTCGCGTGGACATCATCGATGACAATTCAATCTTGCTGACCAGCCTAGGGCATGGTTCTCGAGTGTTGGTATCGACGCCGGCGATGTAAGTTAAAATAAAAAAGGAGGCTCAGCCTCCTTTTTTGACCCTAGGTTCTAGATTCCTAGATATTAGTTTCCGCCAACACATCCCCATCAAAGCTAACAACGCTAAGTCTGTTGTCTTCAAGCACCCCGTAGCTTGCTACATTGCCACCTTTAGGCAAGGTTACAGAACCAGGATTAAACAAGGTATACTCGCCCATTGATGCGGCTACAGGCAAATGAGTATGTCCGTGCGCGAGAACATCACCGCTTTTGAGTGGTGGCAATCTATCTTGGTTGTACAAGTGCCCGTGGGTTAAGAACAGGCGCTTTCCGCTTTCTAGTAATACAATGGCAAAGTCGCTCAGTACAGGGAAATCAAGCAACATCTGATCCACTTCACTGTCACAGTTACCTCTTACTGAAATAATGTCGTCTTTATACTTATTGAGAAGTTCCGCTACCTGCGCTGGCGCATAGGCTTCTGGAACTGGATTTCTCGGTCCATGGTTTAGGATATCGCCGAGCAAGATAAAATGCTCCGCACCAGAGGCGTGATAAGCTTCGACAGCTTTTTCCGTTGAGGCTAGGCAGCCATGCAAATCAGAAGCAAAAAACAGTTTCATATTGAATTACTCTATCGTCTTACATTGGCCGAGAGTGTACCAATGCCCTCTGTTTTTCTCCAGAGGATACCGTCTGAAGTTGGTAAACAGCTATTACTTCACTCTTATGCAGGCCCTTGTGGTTAGGTTAGAACTCCGAATCTAACACCATGCCCTTCACAACAATATTGTTGTAGCTCACCATCCCAAGCACATTACCATCTAAAACAACCGGAGCCCGGCTAATTCCAAATCGCTCAAACAATCGTGCGCAATATTTGACATTCATATCTGGTGATACACACAACGCAGGCTTACTCATTATCTCATAGACATTAGTTCGAGCCGGTGAGCGATTCTGAGCCAATACTTTCTTGGCAATATCGTTCATCAACACCAAACCATATTCGTCATCCTCATGGCGTTTATTTACGATCAGTGCTTTGACCTCGTTTTCACGTGCTATGCCTATTGCTTCCTGAACTGTCATTAGGCCATCAACAATGGCATAGGTTGCAGACATAACATCCTTTACTCTGCGGCTGGTGTGACTTTTCATATCATAGTTCCCTCTCTACTAATTTGGTTAGAGTCTCAACCTGATGGGCGACTCCAACGGCATCCTCCACATCTATCTGTACTGCGATACCTTGTCCTGATTCTTGGTCAAATTCACCAATATCGCTGATCTTCTCCAAAATACGGCGCGATAAGTGCTCTTCAACCACAAACAACAATACGTCCTTTTGAACCTCAAGCGTCAACCCTAAGAAAGTACGCTTTTGATTCAACCCTTCACCTCGAGCATTACTGATCACAGTCGCACCCGTTGCACCCGCAGACCTTGCAGCATCAAGTACCGCGTCCGTGCGGATATCCTCAACAAAGGCTAGTATCAATTTAAATCGCATTAGAATCCTCCTTAATAGGATGGCGCTGGTTAAGCCAGCGTGTAATCTGCGCATACCCCATGACAGTAATAATTGGGAATAGACTGGCAAAGGCAATAAGGCCAAAGCCATCAATCAGTGGGCTTCGGCCCGGTACCGTCGAGGCAAGCCCTAAACCTAGTGCCGTCACTATGGGCACTGTGACGGTTGATGTGGTAACACCGCCACTGTCATAGGCAAGGGGAATGATCATGGATGGAGATAGGTAGGTTTGCACAATAACAATCAGATAACCCACTATGATGTAGTAGTGAATAGGATCACCTGCAACTATGCGATAACAGCCTAGTGTAATGCCAATCGCGACACCCAATGCAACCGCCAATCGCAATCCATTAACCTTGATACTACCGCCAGAGACCTGATTGGCTTTAATCGCTACCGCTATTAACGAGGGCTCGGCTATGGTGGTACTAAAACCGATGCAAAAGGCAAACAGATACACCCAGTAATAATCAAACCAACGCAGCAATCCAGCCTCAGATAATCGCATCTCTTTTAAGAACTCTGGCATGGTCAGTTGCATGGCCATAGTTTCTCCCAATGGGAACAACGCGGCCTCTAGTCCAATCAAAAATAGCGCCAATCCGACAATCACTAATACGAAGCCAAGCAATACCGAGGGCAAATTTCGTATAGGTCTGCGCAAAACCGCCACCTGAAAGCCAAACAAGATCACACCAATGGGAAAGACGTCCATGACTGTGGAGGCAAACACTTCAAGGGTATGAGCTAGAGTAATCATGACAGCCACATCCCATACAGCATTACGAAGATCATGGGTAACAAGGAAGCAAATGCGATTAGCCCAAAGCCATCCACCATAGGATTGCGACCCTTGATCGAAGAAGCAAGCCCTACTCCTAAAGCGGTGACTAAAGGCACAGTGATGGTCGACGTTGTCACCCCACCTGAGTCATAGGCAATGCCAATGATGCTTTGCGGAGCAAAAAAGGTCAGCGAGACCACCAGTAAGTAACCACTGATAATCAAGATGTGGATTGGCCACCCTTTAAGAATTCGATACACCCCAAGCACCAGGGCGCACCCCACCGACAGCGCGACGGTTAATCTAAGGTGGAAGGTATAATCTTGCATACTGTCATCATTAAACGCGATCACCCCTTCTTTCGCAGCCACCTCTGCAGCCTCCATTGCCACAGCCGTAAGCGCAGGCTCCGCTATAGTTGTGCCAAAACCAAGACAAAAAGAAAAGAATATCAGCCATGCCACACTACCCTTGCGTGCAAACGCCTGCGCCATCGACTCTCCGATGGGGAACAGCCCCATATTGAGCCCAAGCACAAATAAGGTAAGCCCCAGCACCACCAGTAGCATGCCGAATAAAATGGTAAAGAAATGCGGGAGGGGTTGTTGCAGAATAACTAGCTGAAAGAATGCCACCACCAAAACGATGGGCGTCAGATCTTTTGCACTATCAATGAAAGATCGTAGGAAGACATTCATCTGCTTGCGTTATTCCTTACGTATTAAAGAAATTAAACCGTGTGTTAATCTTATAGATTAACTATGGTCAATTATCCGTGGCCTAGGTGTGACGTGAGGCTCGAAATGTAACGTCTATAATTATAGGCTCTTTCAGCTTAGCGCTGGATATACACATAACGTCGATAATACTGGCTAGGGTCTGTTGACCTTCTGCGATTACTCTACTTGGAGCAGGTATGCACATATTGATTACTGGTGGTACTGGGTTTATTGGCCGCGCGCTGGTCAAACAACTCATCCCTCATCAAATGACTATCTTGACTCGTGACAGTGACAACGCTGCGCAGCAATTAAAGCACGTAAACCCTAATTGCTTGCACTTTGTGCAGTTTCTTGACCAACTACAAGACCTTTCTGGCTTTGATGCTGTGATTAATCTGGCCGGAGAGCCTATTGTGAATAAGCGCTGGTCTGACGCGCAAAAGAAGCGCATCTGTGACAGTCGCTGGGACATCACTCGGCAAATCGTAGACCTCATTAAACGCTCTTCAAATCCGCCCAAGGTATTGATCAGCGGCTCTGCAGTCGGCATTTACGGAGATCAAAATCAAATTCGCGTCGACGAAGAAACTCCCTATAAGGCAGAGGGTTTTCCGCATTACGTTTGCCAAGAGTGGGAAGACATCGCCAATCAAGCGCGCAGTGAACAAACCAGAGTCGCGCTGCTTCGAACAGGAATCGTGTTGGGGGAAAATGGGGGCGCACTAGAAAAAATGCTCCTCCCATACAAGCTTGGTCTCGGTGGCCCATTAGGCGCTGGCCAGCAATACATGCCATGGATTCACATTCAAGATATGGTGAGAGCCATTCAATTTCTACTCGAAACAGAGAGCTGCTCGGGAGTCTTTAATATGGTGGCACCGCACCCTGTTACCAATAAAGAATTTAGCCAAACATTGGCAAAGACCCTCTCAAGACCCCACTTTTTATTTACACCTAAATTTGCCATGCAGATGGCCTTGGGCGAATCCAGTTGTTTATTGTTTGATAGCGTCAAAGCCAAGCCAAAACGCCTCACTGAAATGGGCTTCACTTTTAATTACTCGAGGGTCCAGCCAGCGCTGTCGCAAATTTTGTCACACTAACTTTTTACAATTTTTTCTTCAAAATCGTCGTTTCGCCATAAATTTGTAATAAAAGGTGTGCAAAATACCAACTGTTATGATTAATCATGTTTAAGTTTCAGAGGACAGCATGTCTTTAAACAAACTCAACTGGTTAAGTGTGGGGGTTGTGGTTCTTGTTTTAGTGCTATTTTAACCCTTACACTAACCAAGCCTACAGAAACTCAGGTTCGCTCCGTTAATTAATAAGATTAGCGAGAATGGCCTGAGTTTTTTGGTTTTCATAAACATACACCTTGAGATTGCCTAAAGTAACCCAATCTATAAGGTATTGTTATGCATACTCATCATTAGTCTAGGGACACATTCATGCCATCAGAATTCATCGTCGAAATGAACCAACAAAACTTCCAACAGATCTTGGAAGGCTCAATGAACACACCCGTTGTGGTCTACTTTTGGGCGCCGATGAGTCAAGAAAGCGCTGATCTTGTTCCACAAATCCAGCAACTTGCGCAGCAATACGCGGGCGCCTTTACCCTAGCCCTGCTCAACTGCGAGCAAGAGCAGCAAATTGCGGGACAGTTTGGTATTCAAGCGCTGCCAACTATCGCATTGTTTAGTCAAGGCCAAGCCATTGATGGATTAGGTGGGCCGCAGCCAATTCAAGCCATTGAGGCTATGCTACAAAAACACCTGCCAAGCCAAGATGAGCTTAATCTACAAAAAGCATTGAGCTTGATGTCAGAGCAGCAATACACAGAAGCTCTTGTTCTGTTTGGCTCTTTACCTGAGGAGTTGCAAAATAAGGGTGAAGTAAAACTGGCTAAAGCTGATTGCCTAATCGCGACCGCCCAATTTAGCGAAGCTGAAGCTGTGCTTTCTCATATCCCGCTAGAGTATCAAGACAACTACTACAAAGGATTGATGGCGAAGTTAGAGCTTCACGCTCAAGCTGCAAACAGCCCAGAGATACAAGCCTTAGAAACTCAGCTAGCTAATGATACCGAGAATGCAAAAATCGCCAACGAATTGGCGCTGCAATACCATGAAGTCAACCGTAGCGATGAAGCCCTTGAGCTATTGTGGTCGTTTATCTCTAAAGACCTAGGTGCATTAGACGGTGAGATGCGAAAAACCTTTATGGATGTGCTCTCTGCACTAGGTCAAGAAAACACGATCGCTAAGCAATACCGACGCCAGCTTTACTCCATTCTTTATTAATGGAGTGATTGAGCCCTGCTTAGGGCAATCCGAACACACCATGTATCAAGAATAAAAAAGACTGTCACTATGTATGGCAGTCTTTATTCGTTTATCCATAACACGGTTACTCGGCAATAACTAAGGCATCCAACCTATAAGCTGGACTAACACCTGCCAATTACTCTGTTTTCCTATGTCAGCGTAAGATTCACTCACTTTCTAACGCAACCAGAGTTATCAAGACAGTTCCCTGAACTCAAGATAAATATGATGGATATGGAGGATATACATGGCTTGGCACCCAATGATTCAAATACGGCAGATATCATCATTGCACCGGCAAAACTTCATCAACGCGGGGGCTATGAGTCACAGTTTATAGAACAGATTAAGTGGCGATTTGTTGTTGTCCCATCTCATCCCTTGGCACAAAAACAAGCCGAACTTTCAAGACATGATCTTCTTTCGCACGTGCAACTCATCCCCCAAGTAAGCGGCTTTGCTGACGCCGATCTTGTGGAATCACTGCGCTAAAGCACAAACTTGATTCACTGCTCGCAGTTTTATCATTTACAGTCGTTGCTGTTACAAGGCGTTGGGTTTTGTCTTTTGCCAGAACCACTCTCTCAACCCCTTATAGAAGCTACTGCTGTAACAGAACTAAGAGTAGATTTTGATGGCAACCAAATGCTATGGCCTATAGAGATAGCATGGTCTCCATCACTTGGGCCAGCAGGGAGTTGGTTTATAGAGCAGTTTATTGATTTCTAACGAGTTCACAAACTAACCAGATAATCATACACAATAAAATAGGCGCTCCTCTTCAGAAGCGAAGATCTATTTAGAAACGATAACCTACTGTAATTCTACCCTCAGTCACTAGATCGAGCTTGGCGGAGAGACCTTTTCCTTTATCGGTAAAATCAGTCGATTGAATACGACCGTCAAAATAGACACCATTATCTAATATCGTTCGTACCCCTATCGCACCTCGACCTGTTTTAGCGTAGTTGTTTTCGCCTAGCATTTTGCTTGTGTCTTTATCAAATGTGACAACACCGACGGCTACATAAGGCTTAACCAAAGTATCACCATCAAACGAAAAGGTGTAGCCAAGCTCCGCTTCAAGAGCAAGTTCATAGATAGTGCCCTTACTCTGATTCGAGTTACTCTTTGAAGTTGACTTGAAGCCGGTACCAGCTCCCTTAACATTAAAAGCAAATATATCATTGAAATCGTACCCCAACTCTAGACTAATTGAAGGGTCTGTACTGATACTCATTTGTGAATTATCGATATCCTGCAATGAATAGTCTCCAATGCCAGTGCCCAAACCACCGCCAACGCGCAAACCAAGATAATCAGCGGAAATTGCAGTAGAAGAAGCCAAGATCAAAGCTGAAGCTAGAACATATTTTTTCATGGTACCTTACCTCGTGAATCTGAAAGAACTCCTTTTGCTTATTACCAGTCCGGTTTGGTTTATCGAGATAATTTACCCTTACAAAGGCGATACTATAAATTAATACCTATCTTGATTTTCTATAGTTCGAATAAGGACATTGAGAGTGTTAAGTTCGTTGTCAGCTGCCTGAGCCTAATAGATATCCCAATAAACAGACATAAAAAAGCCTCCACTAAGGAGGCCTAATTCGTCAAGATAGCGCTATTCTTAACTCGCTATCAAGCGCTCTAAAATTTATAACCCACTGTAAGCATGGCCTGGGTCAGCAGGTGATCCTTACTATTAAACTTCTCAGGTTTCGGGGTAAGATCGGTAGCTTGTAGGCGCCCATCAAAATACAGCCCGCTGTCCAAAGTCATTCGTGCGCCTAGTGCTCCACGTGTTCGTATTGCATGTGTGCCACTCTCACCCAAACCTGAGCTTGTGGTGGAATCAAAAGCCACTGCGCCTAAAGCCGCATAAGGCTTAATTGAAAAACCTTTATCTGTTACAAAGGTATAGCCAGCCTCACCCTCAACGGTAAGATCCCAGGTTGGACGATAATTTTTAGGATTATCACCATAATCCGTATAGGTAGTCACATTGCCCTTTACATTCAAAGCAAAGATTTCATTGAAGTCATAACCTGCTTCTAAGATGAAAACGGGATCAGCAGACACGCTACGACTCTCACCTAAACCATGTATCTGATATTTTCCAACATCGCTACCAAAACCACCCCCAATACGAAAACCTGAATGATCATCCGTAGAGGCGAAAGAAGAGGCTGACATAATTGCCAGAGTTGATGCTAATAGTAATTTTTTCATTGAATTGCCGAGTAAATAGTTTAAACACCTCCCTTTTTCCACTGCCCGTCCTGTTGGCTAGGCGTGAATTTACATTAGATAAATTAATTGTAGAAAATAGCTACTATGCAAATTTCCCATAGGTTAGTCGGTGCTTAATATTCAATTTGCAGAGGGCACTGACAAAGTTCTTTGTTCGTTGCTAATACCAGCAAACAAAAAAGCCCCCTTGCGGGGGCCCTAGTTAGGCGAGGTAATCGCCTAAATTAAAATGCACATATCAATACAATGATTGAATTAGAACTTGTAGCCCACAGTCACTAAGCCTTGAGTTAACAGATCATATTTTGCGTCAAAATCACCGCTTTTCGGTGAAAAGTCCGTTGCCTGAACTCGACCATCGACATAAATACCATTGTCTAACGTCATACGAACACCCAGCGCACCGCGCGCCTTAATTGCGTTCTTGTCATTACCATCTTCAAGTTGGAAATATTCCGTCGTATCTTTATCGTAACCCACCGCACCTACTGCTAGGTATGGTTTGATTGAAGTAGAACGGTCAAGCTTAAATGTGTAACCTGCTTCAGCCTCTACAGCCAGGTCGTAAGTAGTGCCTAGATTGTATGATTTGCCTCTGCTTCTTCTCGAATTTCCATAAATTTTATTGCCAGTAGCAGACCCTTTGACATTGATAGCAAAGATATCGTTAAAGTCATAACCGGCTTCAAGGACCACGGTTGGGTCGGCTTCAACGGAATGGCGGCCGCTAGATTTCCTAGGTTGATGATTGCCAAAATCTGTACCAAAACCACCACCAACACGGAAGCCTGAACTGTCGTTCGCAGCAAAAGAAGGCGCAGATAGTAGAACAAGCGTTGACGCTAAAAGTATTTTTTTCATGTTTGATTACCTCATAAAACTACAAATACCTCCATGTAGTTCTTTACCAATCCGTTTGGCTTGAGGCGAAATTTACGCAAGTATGTCCAATAGATAAAAATAAATTTCATCTATAAAATCGATAGGTAAGGTTTTTAATGCGACAGCGAATAGCAGCAAACGGTACTTCCTATATATAAATAGAGAGAGAAAGAGAGAGCATTTCAATCCATCTATTTTGACGATACTTATTCATTGTACCTATTCCCTTTAGCACTAGATAATAGCGCCATCAACGAGGAGATAGTCATGAACCAACAAACCGACACTCAACCAATACGTCCACTAAAAAGCAGACTGCTGCGAGCACTTACTCTAGAAGGTGGGATCTTGCTGTTAGTGGTACCTGTGTTCATTGACGATTTCGCAGATATCAACCTAGTCAGTGGCAAAATACTGCTACTCATTACTGCCGCCATCGTTTGGAATGCTGCCTATAGCTTTGGTTTCGATACCTATCTATGGAAATGGCGACGTAGTTTAGAGAAAACAGCGAAGTGTCGTTTTGTGTATGCACTACTGTTCCAACTAGGACTGCTTGTTATTTCAGCGCCTATATTCTTTTCTATGCTCGACTCTTCATTCTGGCAAGTCATGTCCGCTGACTTATGGTTTAGCGTTCTTGTATTTGCTTACACCTATTTTACTAATGCTCTTTACGATAAGTTTTGCTAGGCCAACTTAAAGTTACTAACGATTAGATGAGAGATATATTATGAATACTAACAATATTAAAACCAATCGTTCTTTGATGGACAGAATTCGTCACACTATCTTTTTTGAAGTTGGGTTAATTGTGACTTTAATACCTATTGGCATGATGTTTATCCCAGGTGCTAGCCATCATGTAGGTATTCTTGCTATGGCGATGTCACTACTTGCGATGGCATGGAATATGTTATTTAACTTCTTATTTGATCGACACCTGAGTAAAACACAAGGACACTGTAAAAAAACCTCAAAGCAAAGAATCATGCATGCAATTTTGTTTGAACTTGGTTTAATTACTGTCACAGTTCCAGTACTTGCCTTGAGCTTAAATTTGACCTTCATTGAAGCTTTTATCGCGGATATTGGCTTTGTCATTTATGCTTTGATTTACTCGGCTGTATTTAACCTTATTTATGACCGCCTATTTCCAATCAGCACAACTCCATTTCAACCGATATGTACTGTAAATTAAGTCACTCCTGTAAACGAGGCGCTAGTCAGCGCCTCATTTTCCCCTCTACCAGTCCTCTGCAACCCCAACTCCCAACCGGCCCAGACAGTTAGGCCTCAGCTAACAACTCTACAAGTAACTAACCTCCCTACATACTAAATCCACTCGATCTTCTCACCTTCTTTTCTCACTCTTCAATCTATCTACAATAGCGATACTTACTCATTCTAATTATCGGGACTTGCGCTGTAATATCTGCTTACAAACTCGCATATGGCTAACAAGCTAAAGCGTACACTCAGCAAATTGAACGGTAGCAAGCGAAGATGAAAAAGCTCAAACTATGTTTAATCACAGCAAGTATACTGACAAGTAGCGTTTATGCTGGCGACCTTTCTGTTACCCTTGGCGGCGTGTACAACTCTGCGAACAGTACTGCATCTCTGGGTGTTCCCATCCTTGGTGCTAAATTGAAACTCGATGCCGAAAGTCACCTAGATTTAGATGAAAAAAACCTCTCACCTTATGTAAAGATTGAGTACCAGTTCGATAGTGGGAATAGTGTCTATGCAGATTGGCGTTCATTGCATCGTAATGCTCGCACCACTGTATCCAGTGATCCAATCAAGATCCTCGATGGTAAGTTTAAGGCGAGCGCAACCTTAGACCTAAATCTAGATATAGACATCGCTCGCATTGGCTATGCTCATCGCATCATATCTACGGATAACTTTAATCTAGACGCAATGTTGGGCCTGCATCTAATGCAAATATCGGGGCAAGGTGGCATCAGCGCTAATATCAATGAAGGCGGTCAAGACTGGCTGAGTTTTAATACCAAAGGTAAGAAAAACACCCTTGCCCCTATGCCAAACGTAGGCGTTAGGGGAAACTATCAACTGACTCAAAATCTAGGGCTGACATCTCACTTAGAAGCCTTTATGCTGTCTACTCGACTGTTTGACGGCCATTTAATTGATTTTAATGTCGGGGCATATTATCAAATAACAGACTCGCTGATTTTTAATGCCTCATATAACCATTATGAGATAGGCGCTGAGTATGGCGATTCATTATTAAATGCTAATGTCGGCATTGACTTTAGCGGTCCAATGCTCTCACTACAATATACTTTCTAATATTTTACTTAATAGTATTTACAGATAATATTTTATTGCTCTGCTTTATAGTGCTTCTGACTATTAATATTTCTCTAAAAGACTATTTTATTATCATTTGATGACTTCATGGTAAAATATCAGAACGATTATTAAATAGAATTTTAATAACCAGTTATCTATCTGGAAATTTTGCCAGTTCACCAATAATAAAATCCATCGCAGCATTAGTTGGTTTTGCAGAAAGCCAACTAATTTCTGTCGACCATCGGTTAGAGCGGATAGATTCAGTAGGGTTGACGTAAAAATGCTCAATCTCGCCCTTTTCTATTGCATCCTGGCAAAGAAATTTTGGAAGCATTGCCCACGAAGTAATCTGTTTCAACAGTTCAATCGTTCCCCCAAGGCTATTGCTATAGATCATTCTCGAACTTAAATTATGTGTATCTTCACGTGCAACCTGCTTCATAAACAAAGCCGAAATTTGCAGTTTACCTCGCAGTTCTGCTAAGGGTATCACTTTATTTTCGAAGTGCAGTTTAGGGGAAGAAACGAAAGCAACATCAAACGAATATCCATCTGCAATAGTCAGCTCGTGGTGACCACTAAAGAGTGAAATACCAAATCCTATATCAGCCTGCTCGCTCAGAACATGACTCCTTACTTGCATAGGATCAACGGCGATAACTTTAAGGTTCAACGCTGGAAACCTATCGATCAATCGAGCAACTATTTTGCTGACCCCACTATCCATTAGATCACTATCTACGGCTATGGTAAATGAGGATGGTAACCCCTCGAGCAAGCTATTAGCTTTTACATCAAGTAAATCACATTCCCTGATAACTGATTGAGCATAACGGTAAATTTCGACTCCTTGCTGTGTGATCTCAAGTGAGCGCGGCTTACGCACAAATAGATCCATACCCAATTCAGACTCGAGATTCGCTATCAATCCGCTCACTGTCGAAGTGTGCTTTCCCAAACGAATACTCGCTTGCTTAAAGCTTCCTTTCTCAACAGTTTCAACAAAAGCTGTCAGCTGCTCCAACGTCATCGCCATATCGTTCGCTCCAGATCTCAACCTAATGAAGGAAAGCCTAAGAGAGGGATAACCCCACTCTTGGCGCAGTTAACATTCTAGTATGCCTACCTCATAATTCAATCATCAACTGGCGGGATAACCAACATAATTTGTTGGAAGCCACCTGAATTCACTCTTAATACAACCATTAAATAGGTATGAACTCATGAAGAACTTTAAACTAAACAAACTAGCCATCGCTGCAATCGCTGCTGCTTCAATCGCATCTGTAACCACTACAGCAAGCGCGTGCTCACGTCTTATCATGGACGGTGGTGAGACTCACGGTGTAACTGTTGCTCGTTCTTTTGACTGGGGTGGCTCTGAACTACAATCCATCGCAAAAGCTTACCCTTCGGGCGTAGCTGTAGAAGCTTACAATGTACCAGAGTACAAAAACCCTGCATCTTGGACAGTAAAACACCATACCGTCGATTACGTGGAAGTAGAAACGTTCCATAGTACGTCAGGTGAGGCCGTTAACGATAAAGGTCTATCGGCTTCTATCCTTTACCAAAACCCATCGGTTGAATTTGTAAAGGACGCAGCAGACAACGGCGCACCAGCGGTACATATGTCGCAAATCGTAAACTACTTGGCCACTCAATTTGCTACTGTTGACGAAGCAGTAAAAGCATTCGAAGCAGGTGAGTTCCAAACTGCTTGGAAAACCGGCATTGGAGGCCACCAACACGGTTTCCACTTCTCGGTGCAAGACAAGTCTGGTGACATCGCATTATTCCAGTTGAACGAAGGCGGTAAGATGGTTGTTCACCGTGGTGACATCAGCAGTGACCTGCGTGTAATGGCTAACATGCCATTGCGCCAAGACATCCTTGCTCACGCTGAAAATTTTGACCTAAGCAACGCTGAAACACTACCTAGCGATATCAGCTCCCCATCTCGTTACCTGCGTGGTTACCATGTCACTGCAAATGCGAAACTAGATCCAAAAGCAGACTGGGTGGATACTCGCGGTAAAATGAAAGGGTTTTTCGACTACGGTAACAAGGTTCCCCAGGAGCTAATTGACCCAACAAACGATACGTCATACGCAACTTGGGAGACCTACATCTACAACCTAGAGACCGGTAATACAACTTACTACAATGAAGGCAATGGGTCGCAAATAGACATCAACTTTGCAGAAACAACAGCCTTTGCTAAGACCATGTGTGCAGATATCTTCAAGCAAGCTCGCTCTGCTGAGAAGATCAGTTGGGAAGAGTGTAATACCAATCGTACTAAATAACTGGTCATCCTAGCTTGTTAAAATACTCGATGACTGCGTTAGAATTTATGATTGTAGAATAACTACTTATCGAAAAATTCTGCCTTGTCCTCGAGAATTTTTCCTACGCTATTTCTGATCACTTACTTAGTGTGATTGGTATAAATAACCCAAAAAGGAATAATAGCTTGTGCGGCTAAGTAAACTATCTAGCTCAATGTATCCTTTCTAGAATACCTTGAGCCCTTTCTAAAAAGCCAACAGAGTTAACTGTTGGCTTTTTTCACGTAGCGTAATCTAACACGCTATCACCAGTAAAATAGCCCCTCACTACCCGCTCCATTTCATTACCGTGCTTATCACTATCAAGACACAATACTCGTGTCAGCATTCCGTCAGCTCTAGCCAATGCATATTGGTATCCATTTTACTCATCTATTATTGGATAGCTTAATGGCATCTCTCTTCAATCTGCGTTGTACGAACAACATTAACTAACCTCGGCCTTAGGTATGGACATTCGCCCCTCTATATCACTATAAAAGTACCTCTTTATAACTTATCAAGATGCCCTACCTCCGCGTTACTGATGTTTCGAAGAGGTTATTGTCTATGATTTCTGGCAACAGCTAACCACCAGAGAGGGGAATGTAGAGCCTATCATTCGTTAAGCCCTTACACTGCGTGCAGCCTGTATATAGAAGGGTTAGAGTCAGTTTAAAGGAACAGAATGAACTTTGTTGGCTCAAATAGCTCAGTGTTGATAACAAGCCATACGATAACTTAAAGTTTTAATAGATATGTAATCACGCTGAGTGTGTTTAGAGAAGGTGTAGCTTAGGGTCATCATCGTCTCATCTCAATGTATAAATACATGTCGGTAAGAAACGCCATCCACAAAAAAGCCCCCTTTCGGGGGCCCTAGTTAGGCGAGGTAATCGCCTAAATTAAGATGCTCATATCAACGAAAGAGTTGAGTTAGAACTTATAACCAACGGTAACCATACCTTGAGTTAGCAAGTCATCTTTAGCATTGAATGTTTTGCCTTTTTCAGAAAAGTCTGTTGCTTGGAGGCGACCATCGACGTACACACCATTATCAAAGGTCATGCGAGCACCTAAAGCACCACGTGCTTGGACTGCATTTTTACTGTCACTCAACCATGCGCTAGTATCTTTGTCATACGCAACTGCGCCCAACGCAACATAAGGCTTGATTGATGTGCCACCATCTGTAACGAATGTATAGCCTGCTTCTGCTTCTACTGCTAGATCGTAAGTTGTATAAAGATTTTGGCCATTGCGCCCACGTCGGTTTGTAGCTTTTGTGCCAGTACCAGAGCCCTTAACATTAATCGCAAAAATGCTATTGAAGTCATAACCAGCTTCTAGCACTACTGTAGGATCAGTTTCAATCTTACCTTCGCTAGAGTTTCTTTGTTTATAGCTGCCAACATCCGTACCAAAACCACCACCGACGCGAAAGCCCGACTGATCGTCTGCAGCGAAAGAAGAAGCAGACATTAGTGCAAGAGTTGAAGCTAGAATTAATTTTTTCATGTTTAATTACCTCGTTAAAATTTAATTACCTCCATTTGATTTGTTGCCAGTCCTGTTTGGCTTGAGGTGTAATTTACGCGAGCATGGCAAATAGGTAAAAATAGTTAGTATTAACTTATTAGATAGGTAGGGGTGTTTTTGTGAAGCTAATCAACATTAAAAATCAATCTCCGCAATGGTTAATTAGGTTTTCATTTTGTTTGGGCAATAAAAAACCCCAATAATTGATATCCAACTATTGGGGTGGTTTTATATACCATTTTATCGCTCTAAATTACTACTCTTAGAATTTATAGCCGATGGTGACTAAACCTTGAGTTAACAAATCTTCTTTACCCGAAAGCTTGCCATCATAGGCAACATTGGTTGCCTGAACGCGGCCATCGAGATAGAGCTTATTATCTATCGAAACTCTGAGTCCAATTGTGCCACGGCCACGCACGTCACTCCCGCCATCATTACCAGTAAAAAGAAGGTTCGCCTGCTTGTTATAATAAACACCCCCTAGGGCAACATACGGCTTAATGGTAAACCCACGCTCAGTTACCTTGGTATAACCGACTTCACCTGCCACAGCCACCTCGTAGGCGGTATCTATATACTGGGGTTTCTGTTTACCACGATCCCACTTAAAGCCCGTTGCAGCACCGGTGACATTTATGGCAAAGATGTCGTTAAAATCATAACCAAGATCAACAATGACCGAAGGATCGGAGTCAAAGCCTGTCACTTTATCTTCTAGTTTGAACATGCCCATGTCTGAGGCTAAGCCTGCACCAACACGCAAGCCTGAATGATCCATTCCAGCTATTGAAGAACTGGAAATCAACAAAAGCATTGATGCAAATAGTCTATTCTTCATGTCTTTATTCTCAATACAAAAAAGCCCCCTTGCGGGGGCCCTAGTTAGGCGAGGTAATCGCCTAAATTAAGA
>NZ_BCUR01000004.1:2284099-2284793 GCF_003569005.1 Vibrio superstes
TGTTCATATCAACGAAAGAGTTGAGTTAGAACTTATAACCAACGGTAACCATACCTTGAGTTAGTAGGTCGTCTTTACCATTGAATTTCTTATCTTTTTCAGTCACATCAGTAGCTTGGATACGACCGTCAAAGTAAACACCGTTATCCAGAGTCATACGTACACCAGCCGCGCCACGTGCTCGTACCGCCGCTTTTTCTTCACCAAGCATCAAAGCACTCGTGTCCTTATCAAAACCTACTGCACCTAGTGCTACGTATGGCTTGATTGATGCATCACCCGGAGTAACGAATGTGTAACCAACCTCGGCTTCAACTGCTAGATCATATGCTGTATGCTCCTTAGAGCCTTTATCTTTCTTATTTTCGTAAGATTTAAAGCCAGTCCCTGAACCTTTAACATTAATTGCAAAGATACTGTTGAAGTCATAACCAGCTTCTAGTACTACTGATGGGTCGGCTTCATACTTCACGTCACCAACGCTTTCACGCAGTTGATACTTACCAATATCAGTACCAAAACCACCACCGACGCGGAAGCCTGAGTGATCGTCTGCTGCAAAAGAAGACGCGGACATTAGTGCAAGAGTTGAAGCTAGAATTAATTTTTTCATGTTTGATTACCTCGTAAAATTTAGTTACCTCCATTTGATTTGTTGCCAGTCCTGTTTGGCTTGAGGTGTAATTTACGCAAG
>NZ_BCUR01000004.1:2284818-2285669 GCF_003569005.1 Vibrio superstes
TATCGCTGATAGGTTAAATTAGTTAATATTAATAAATCCGATAGGTAGGGTTATTTCTGTGAAGCTCATCAACATTGAATACTCATATCTTCAATGTTGATGAGGGTTTCATTTTGTTTGGGCAATAAAAAACCCCAATAATTGATATCCAACTATTGGGGTGGTTTTATATACCATTTTATCGCTCTAAATTATTACTCTTAGAATTTATAGCCTATGGTGACTAAACCTTGAGTTAATAGATCTTCTTTACCCGAAAGCTTGCCATCATAGGCAACATTGGTTGCCTGAACGCGGCCATCGAGATAGAGCTTATTATCTATCGAAACTCTGAGTCCAATTGTGCCACGGCCACGCACGTCACTCCCGCCATCATTACCAGTAAAAAGAAGGTTCGCCTGCTTGTTATAATACACACCTCCTAGGGCAACATACGGCTTAATGGTAAACCCACGCTCCGTTACCTTGGTATAGCCGACTTCACCTGCCACAGCCACCTCGTAGGCGGTATCTATATACTGGGGTTTCTGTTTACCACGATCCCACTTAAAGCCCGTTGCAGCACCGGTGACATTTATGGCAAAGATGTCGTTAAAATCATAACCAAGATCAACAATGACCGAAGGATCGGAGTCAAAGCCTGTCACTTTATCTTCTAGTTTGAACATGCCCATGTCTGAAGCTAAGCCTGCACCAACACGCAAGCCTGAATGATCCATTCCAGCTATTGAAGAACTGGAAATCAACAAAAGCATTGATGCAAATAGTCTATTCTTCATGTCTTTATTCTCAATACAAAAAAGCCCCCTTGCGGGGGCCCTAGTTAGGCGAGGTAATCGCCTAAATTAAAA
>NZ_BCUR01000004.1:2286515-2539019 GCF_003569005.1 Vibrio superstes
CATCGCTGATAGGTTAAACTAGTTAGTATTAACAAAATAGATAGGTTGATGATTTATGGATTAAGAAAAGGAAAGTAATTTACCTTTCGGCAATGATTTATATTATTGATTTTGTAGAGATAGTTTAGATTTCTTTTGACTGCTGACTTGCGGGGGTAAACTGGTAGCGTTTGTTGGGAGAATCGGTTTAGGAAAGCCCCCGATTAAAGACGTCGGGGACGACATAGAGTTTTATATTAGGGTCTGTTGACCTTTTGCGATTAAATTTTGCACGACCAGAAGCCATTTAATCAAGGCGAGGGACTTGCCGCCTAGTCATCTAAGCAAGAGTCGCTCAACGAAGAGTAAATGGCTTCTGGACGAGCCCTTCTTGCCGAGCCCTTCGGGTAGCGCTTTGTTGGGCATTTCTACCGCGTTATTCACTTTTCATGTGGAACCACCACACCTAAAAGCGACTGCCTTGTATTAATACCCAACAAATCGCTACAAAAATAACCTCAAAAGGTCAACAGGCCCTAGTGTATATCACTGTGATTCAGGCTATCCCGCCGCAAACAAAAGCTCACGTAGATACTGTGCAACTGGCCCTCTGCTAGCACTTTCTTTCCAAACCAAGTCGACACCAAATGAACCACCGGTTTTCATGAATTCTGGGGTAAACTCAATTAATGTACCTAACGCTACCCTTTCCTCTAGCATGATTTTTGGCAACACGGCCCACCCTATTCCCTGTTCTACCATACGTATCATGTCATCTTGATCATGTGCCAACCAGATAGATTGAGACATGGTACTCACTGCTCCTAAAACTTTGTGTTCATAGAGACTGGTACAAATTATTTGCCTGTCTGTTGTTAGTAGCTCATTACTGACTACCCCTAAGTCAGCAAACTCACTATCCGGACTGCACACACTTGTCCACTCAAGCATATGGATACAAGCAAACTCATAATAATCTGGAATTGCTTCTTCTGTAAGGTAAAGCACAAAGTCGACATTATCCTCATCCAATTGCTCGAGCAAGGAGTTGCCTTTTTCTTTAACAATTTTGATCTGAGTAAACGGAAACTTCTGAGAGATTTTTTCTAAAGCGGTTTCAATCAATGAAAAGGGAACCAAAGGATCCAGTCCAATGACCAAGGAGTTTTCCACCTGGTCCCTGAGACCTGAAGTGTAATTCGTGATTCGATCGGCTTGCCTCATCAACACTTTAGCTTGTTGATATAGACGTTCGCCCTCTTGAGTCAAAACTGGATATTTGCCAGTACGATCAAATAAAGAAACACCAAGATCTAACTCTAAATTACTAACACTGACACTAATTGTACTTTGGCTTTTGCCTATATGCCTTCCTGCAGCAGAGAATGAGCCTTTATCGGCAGCAGTCACAAATGCAAGTAAGTAGTCAAGATTAATCATTTCTATAACCTATTATTTAATTCGATACTTACCAATTTAATCTATTTATGGCAAAGTGCAAAACTATCTCCGAAATAAACCTGATTCAAACCTTAATTTGGAGATATTGAAATGAAAAAGTTATTAATTGGACTGGCAATCGCCGGAGCATGCGGTGGCGCGATAGCCAATGAGCAAGATGCAGAACAAGTTAACTATGGCGATCCTACCGCGAGCTTTAGCTCTCTTGGTGTGAGTGCAAGTGAAGACAGCACCCAACTTAATGGTATGATTGGTCTCGGTAGCAACATATTCCAATTAGACCTCGGCGTTGATAACAAGTCCGGCGATATGAATTATCGTGGTCGATACTTCCATGTTACTGATGGATTAGGCTACTCAGTCGATGTTCTTGGAGATAAAGACAACACGACAGCTCTTGCTGGTGCTATCTATAAATTCCAAGTAACCGACAACATTATGCTATTTCCAATGGCTTCTGTAGGTTACACCACTTCCGACGCAGTAGAAGGAGAAGGAGAAAGAAAAGCCAAATCTGAATCTGCACTTGGCCAGCTTGGCCTCTACGGTATGTATGGGTTTGACGCTGGGCACTGGATTTATGCCAACCCTAAGGCGACCTACCACGAGCAAAGCAAAGAGTGGATACCACAAATAGAAGTTGGTGGTGGCTACATGATTCTCGACAACGCTTCAATTGGTGCAAAGGTTGAATATACCGGGGAATCTTCGAAAAAGAATTTGGTGAAGAAGGAAGACACCGTTGCCTGGCTACAAGCAAGCTACTATTTCTAAGACTATAGATTTAAAGCCAATACCACTGAGGGGATTGGCTTTTTAATTCAGATGAGTATTCACTCTTCCGACCTATTAAATGATTCTATACATCCTCATTTATCAGATTATCTTTCGTCATGCACAATGCCTATTTTTAGGTGATTAAATTATGAGAAAGATATTTAAAACTAGATTTTTTAACAAACTCAAAGCTGACAAGTTTCTTTTAGATTCAGGGTATCGCTACGATGGAAGCCATGGTTTTATAAAAACCTTTCATCGCTATATAGGTATTCAATCTTTGCCTGCCCTTAACAAAAACAACACTAAAACAAATAAAATAGTTTTGGAAAAATTTGAAGCACGGCTATTTGTTGATGGGACCTTATCTATACTTGTATCATCTCGCTCCCCACTGTTAGGTATCTCTCATATTCCCAGCCCAGTAAACACAAAAGCACCTGACTTCACAAAATGGAAGGTATGGTTACCTGTTAACAAGCTTTTACATCAATATAGTTGCTAACTGCTTTTGTCCTTGGTGGCTTTCGTGCCTACTTCAGCATAAAGCGAAGCCACCTAAAATGCTCCACTCTCATTCACTGCACCTGGTTTCCTGTATATCGAACATCATAGTCTTATCTAAGATTTCCAACATGATGGCAGTTTCGTATACCTACCTCATATAACTCCTCTTTCTAAGTGATACGGCGAAAAGCTCGAATCAAGTCTTCACATGGGGTATTACTTACCGACCTTCAAAGGTTCGAGGCCAGCATTATTATCTCTACTTCATAAAGGACATCTATAGCCGAAAAATCGTTGGCTATGAGGTATATGAACGTGAGTGTGGAGAGCGAGAGTCACAACGCCTGCAACGAACGTGAATACAAGAGCAGTGATTCAATCAACCGTGGTTCTTCATTCAGATAACGGTGCGCCTATGAAATCGCTGTGGTTCAAAGCGAAGATGGATGAGTTAGGTATTATCTCATCGTATCGCCGCCCGAGAGTCAGTGATGGTAACCCGTATGTTGAGTCACTGTTCCGCAGGGTCAAGTACATGCTTAGTTGGCCCATAAAGGGCTGTGAAGCTCTCGACAGTAGTCGAATTTAGGTTGAAGGCTTCGTACATTGGTACAACACCGAGCACAAGTATAATAAGCTCAATTGCATGACGCATTCAGAGCGTCACAATGGAAAAGATAGAGGGATATTGAAACGCCGTGCAGAGGTATTGCTCGCTGCAAAACAGCGAAAATCTGAGTGTTGGCCTGGTGATATCAGGAACTGAACCTATTGATGAAGTTCACTTAGTTCCAGAAAGAGAAGCAGCTTAATAAGCAAGCAAATGACGACAACTACCTTGAACAACGCCGATAGTACGATTTATCATTTCGTATCTAATGTGCAAGATTGACTTATTTTCAAAAAATAGAGGCGGAAATTCCGCCTTTATTTTGCTCACCCTAAGCAAAGTGGATTGTAATAAAGACTACTGGTTTGAGCACTGAGCTAAGGGTACGTTTTTCATTGTTTAACTTAATTATAATGGTTTCACTTTATCGCTTTATCATTCATCTTTCACTGGCGCTGCAAAGCGATTAGCTTCCTCAAACTTTTCATGAAATGCGTGAAAACCATAGTCACTCCACAATTGTGCAGTTTGTTCGTCATATGATGGATGATTGACATCGAACTCACCTTGTTCGTTAAATACCAGCATGCCTGAAACATCCACAACCGAACTACCACCACTGTCTTTACATTCTAGTCTACCTGTACCGCCACGTTTCTTATCTCGAAAACGCTCGAAATTCCCTTGGATTACCAAAGCTGTGAATTCTAGACTAGCCCGATAGCTGCATTCTGTCGCACCAAGTATTATTGCTGGCTCTGGGACAGGTGCGTGTTCAACAATGACAAACATGCTCATTGGCCATGTTTCTGCACCATCGTCATAGATCGCTTGGCGATAAGTGCTAAATACCGCGTGACCATCGAAATGTCTTGGATGTCCTTCCTCTGTATATTGGGTTACGCCACTGAAATATTGCAGCTCATATCCATTAGACTCATTAGGGTCTACACCTTCTTTTGGAATCGAAACGGATGAGTAAACAACGTTATTACAGTTATTAACCGTCATAGTCGAATAATATTTTTCGACAGATGGCATACCTTTATGCCAATCATGATATTTGTTCTTAGTACTACAATGCTCAACTGGCCCAACAGGAGGGTTTGGCTTTGTCGGTGGAGTTGGCTTTGATGGAATCAACGGAGTCAATGGTTTACCACCACTATCTGGCGCGGTCACACATTTCCCTTGTTGTGAATTCCAAGCTGTACCTGCCTTACATTGATTGGTTTTTGAATTGGATTTACCGCCACAGCCTACTAGCAGTACTGTCACTACGGCAACAGCAATCAATCTTTTCATTAGAGCTTCATCCATAGTTGGTGAGTTAAATTGTTTACTCGATCAGAGAAGCGGAAGTATCGGGGATTGATTGGCTGTGCAGCATTGCGCAGTCGAAGAATAAAAAACATGTGGATCACCTCAAGGTTATCAACCGTCCTTGGTCTATTAGCCATTACCTCAGTCCAAGGTAAAAGCAGTTATTTAATTTATATAATTTGGATAAAAACCACGCGTATTTATGCGCGTGGTTACACATAATCAATAAATGTTGGATAGTGTCTCCATTAACTCTTTCGAGTAATAAAAACTAAAAGCAAATTTTCTGGTATTCATTCCACTCAGATACGCCTGCAGCCATATCCATGCAACCTTCTACCGTATCCAAAACGACAGTATTTACTGTAATGAAATCACTTCCATATGCTGCAGTTTGAGCAATTGGCTTCTGACTGAATATGTACTTCATCGCATCCACACTCGACTCTGGGTTATGTTTTAAGAAGGTATCTGCTGCTTCCTGACGCCAAAAAGAAAATGCACCATTTTTGTTTTGTTCAACCAGAGTCTGACCTAGCTGTTTACGCATAGCTTCTTCGCCACCTTCTCTCAAACTATGATTTGCATGCGCAACGCCATTCTCACCACGCTTAATCAACAGACCATCATGGCTCATTTCAACTGAAGCGGCTGCGCCATATTTGTCCGCTATGGTGAGGTTAATACCTACGATGGTTCGATGCTCTTCAACCAACTTAAGTGCTGCTTCGACATTCTCTGTTTTCGCTACAGCATCGACTAAAGCTCCCATATCGGTTGCTAACGTACTTTGCTTATCAACACCTTCTGTATCGTGACCAATGAAGTTAATTACGACTCCAACATTTTTACCTAATGTCTGTCCTGCTGGCGCAAATCCCGTCATAGCGACAATGGAGTCCTCTTTTTTCAGCACGATTAGAGCACCACCGTCCAAACTGGCTAAATCGTTAGTCTGTCCAACAATACCTGTATCATTGAATGCCATTGACGTGCATCCGCCATTCTTAACATCGGTCTCACCACCTTTCTTAAGAAGTTGCACAACAGCGTAGTCTGTCTGTCCAAGCGCAAATAGCTCTTTGGGATCCATATCGACTTCTTGAGCGATTGATTCTAACGTACCAATGAATTCAGGGTTTAGTGCCTTTGAGTTGTTATAAGTAACCGTCAACTCCTGTGCCAGCACCTTACTGTCTAGGCCTATTACTTCGAATTTTCGACGCGCATTCTTAATAAATAATTCAATCTTATCGCTAGCAACGTCCATTATTGCCTTACCATGGTTTTTTGCATCAATACCCTGTAAGTCAATCACAGGAATGTTTTCTTGCTGAACAAAAACTTCTGGGGAGTAAAAAGGTTGTCCAGTATTAAGCCCCGGAACTGCCTCAATTGATGCAGCACTTGCACCCATAGTTGTGGCAAGTGATACCGCTATAGCGATTGCTTTAAGAGTGTTTTTCATAACGTCGACCTCTGAGTCTGGTTAGTTAAAAATATTTAAGTGTTTGTTTGAATCCTTTCCAGAAGGTCGTGTTCAACATACTTAAAGTGCATACCGTCATCACATACCTGCTAGCTAATAAGGTCCCTTCTTATTGAAATCAAGCTCATTATCTATCATTATTTAAATAGTGGTTAATAGGTTACCTATTGAAAAATGATAGGATTAATTGGTATAGGAACGATTATGATTAAGCCCGATCTCTTAAAATGCTTTATAGCAGCGGCTGACACTGGCTCGTTTAGCGCAGCTGGAAGATTGCTAGGCAAGCACCTAGCCACCGTTAGTGGAAACGTTGCTCGATTAGAGGACGAATTAGGCGTGCAACTTTTCAATAGAGAAGGAAAATACCCTCAGCTGACTGAAGCTGGGTTAAATCTTTATGACGGTGCAAAAGTCGTGGTTGACAGTGTGGAACGTTTTACGCGCAATGCCGTTCATTTATCCGAAGGAGTTCCTGCTCGCTTTACCTTTGCCGTTCACGAAGATATCGACTTTCAAGTGTTTGCCCCCTTAGTCAAACAGGCGCAACAACGATGGCCACACATGCGAATCCAGATTAGCCAACAAAGTGCTAGTGCTATTTTTAACGCAGTTCGAGAACATGAAGTTGATTTGGCGTTTACGCCAAGTTTGGAAGGAAATAGTCAGTTCTATGAGTTTCAAGCAATAGGGCACTGCGATGTGCATGTTGTTTGTGGAAAACAACACCCTCTCGCGCGCAAACAATCGGTGAGTAATGATGACTTAATGTCTCATACGCAGGTGCTAAGCGCCGACATGAATCAACAAGATGCCCTTTATAAATCTAGTGTTATGTCACCATCTTTGTGCTGCGTAAATGGCCACACAAATTTAGTGCAACTGGTGAAAGCAGGTGTTGGTTGGGCGATGGTGAGTTCGGTGAATCAAGAAGTTGATAGCAATTTGAAGATTCTATCTCCTGACTTTGTTCAAACGAGTCTAACCGTGCAATACGATTTAATTTGGCAGAAGAATCAGCCGCTCAATGAGGTCCAACAATTCTTCCAAAGCAATATCAAACGACTTATCAATAACTAGAAAAGTTAAGAGGTGGAACTTCACATAAAGAAACAACCGTTAAACTTCAAGTTTAAGACACTCTCGCTCTACAGTTAATCGATATAATGGTGATGGGAGACTAAATAGGCTATTTTGATAGGATATAAGCGCCCTCTTCCTGTATGACGCTACTTTGCAACTAAGGTTCTATATTCTAGCTATAACAGACGCCCCTATCAGCAACCATGACAACATGCTGGTAAAAAGTAGAGATCTCACATACCGAGATAGCTTTTTCATTACATTTCCTCTTTATAAATTTAGGTTAGTTAGATTGATATGCTATTTGCACATCAGGACTTTGGGTGCGAAATCGCTCCCTGATAGATTGAAAAATCACGAATAAAACACAAGCGGCAATACCACCTAGAAAAGTTGCAGTTACAATGCCACCAAATGACGCCCAACCTAAAGCTTGCTGAGCACCACTACCAATAGCGTTAGCCAGCATTAATGGCACTAAACCAACAGCAAACGAAAACGCCGTCATAAATACAGCTCGTGCTCGTAATCTCATCGCCTCTACCGCGGCTTTCTTAATTGGCATGGCATGTATTTCACGTAATTCCTTGGCATATTCCACAATTAGAATAGCATTGCGAACGGCCATCCCAACAAGCAGTACTCCAGCCAATTGCGTAAATATAGTGATCTCACCACCCAATAGCTCAACACCAGCAATGATGCCTATAACCGCCGTAGGAACCATGGTCATGATAGCAATAGGAATCAGCCAGCTTTCATATTGTGCTACGAGCACCAAATAAGTAATCAGCAGCGCTAACCCTAAAATAATTGTTGCTTGACTACCTGCTTCAATTTCTTCTTTTGCTGTTCCTGTAAATTCAATAGAGTACCCTTCAGGTAGGTTCAATTGTTGTAGTGTGGTAATTACAGCGCCCGTCGATTCAGACGGAAGCACATCTATAGAAACAGACTGCATACCATTGTAACGATTGAGGAAGTTAGGGACGTTAATCGGTTCCACACTAAACAGCTTACTTGCTGGCTGACTTCTTCCATTATCGTAATTAATGTGCACATTTCTGAGGGCATTTTCATCCAATCGATATTCAGGTGCATTTTGCATCATTACTTTATAGTTGCGACCATCTAAGTTAAATGTGTTCACATACTGACCACCAAAATGAGCCTGCATTCCATCAACAAGATCAGCGTAACTAATGCCGTATTCCAGCATTCTATTACGATTAATATTCAACTTTATAGAGGGCTTATTAACCGCAAATTGCGTCATTGCTATTGAGATAGACTCTTGGTCATTTAACTGGTTGATAATATCCTGAGTATCCTTACCTAGTTCAGTAGGAGAACGAGATAGATGGTCAATCAAAACAAAATTGACACCATCAACCATTCCAAGCTCGGGTATAACAGGTGGCTTAAAGGCAAACCCTTCTATTGCCATATCCTGCAGTATTTGATTTGCTTGTTCGGCAATCTGATCATCAGATAGATCTCGTTGAACAATATCTTCAAGGTTAAGCAAGATAAGAAAACTACTCATGTCTGCAGTGCTATTAAGAAGATTAAACCCAGAAGCTGCAATAGAGTTTTTGACACCTGGTATTTTTTGCAACTCACTAACCACCTCAAGAGCATGCCCGTCAGTAATATTTAGTGCCGTTCCCGGTTCAAAGCCGCCAACCACAAATACTGCACTGGTATCTTCGGCAGGAAGCATACCCTGAGGTAACTCTTTACCTTGTACCATGGCAAACCATACGGCACCTCCAAGTAAAACAATGGAGATAAGCGGAAAACGGACAAAACCCTTGGTTATACCTGTAAATGCACTAATTTTTAAACCAATAACACGCTCGACTTGACGGGCAATAACACCTTTTTTAGGTGGCTTCATAAATAATGCACAAAGTGCTGGAGTTAGACTAAGTGCGACAACGGTTGACACCAATACTGATACACTCAGTACAATACCGAATTCACTGTAGATAATGCCGGTCATTCCACTCATAAAAATGGTGGGAGCAAATACGGATAACAAAACCAAAGCTGAGGCAATTATTGGCGACACTACTTTATCTAGTGCGATACCCACCGCTTCGGGTACTGTGAGTTCAGGGTTGTGATGTAACTCATGCTCTGCCGCCTCAATCACTATAATGGCGGCATCAACGACAATACCTATCGCCATCACCAAACCCAGCATAGAGATAATATTGATATCTATACCTAGTGCATACATGAAGGCAAACGTTCCAATCAATGAGACTGGTATTGCTGTAACCGTAATTAAGGTCAAACGTAATGACTGCATAAAAATTAAGGTGACTAAGCCTACAATCACTACTGCGAGCAACAGAGTTTCAACAACATTATCTACGGCGCCACGCACAAAGTTTGTCGCATCATAGACATACTCGATCTGGTAGTCTGACTTCATGGTTTCTAGCAAATGGCTGACCGCTGAGCCAACTTCAACCGCATTTGCATCGGGCGATTTATAAATGAATACAACCGAACCACTGTTTACTCCAGCATAAGCATTAGCCGTATAGACTTCAGCCCCTAACTCTATTCTTGCGACATCTTTAAGAAACACTTTTCTATGCAGTGCTCCGCCACGAATAACTATATTTTCAAACTGTTGTTTGTTGGTTAACCCACCGTCTACGGTTATCGGATATTCCAACAACTCTCCAACTAAAGATCCTGCTGGGCTAATCTTATTTTGAGTTGCGATTGCATTTTGAATAGCAGCAACGTCAACAGAAAATTGGCGCATCTTATTTGGGTCTAGCCATACACGCATTGCATATTTCTTCTCCCCTAAGACATCAACTTTAGAAATGCCAGGAATACGCTGCAGAGCCTCTTTAAGCGAACCACCAGCAAAAGAGCTAATTTGTGTATCTTTAGCTTCACCACTAGGATCTTGGATAGATAAACCAATAAGCATGCCATTCGACATTTTCTCCACCTTGACACCATTTCGCATCACATCCCCTGGTAACTCAGGAAGCGCAAGGTTTACTCTATTTTGTACTAAGGTAACGGCACTATCCGCATCTGTATCATTGGCGAAAACCACCTCCAATGAATAAGAGCCATCAGAGCTAGAAGTCGACTTCATATACTGCATTCCTGCAACGCCATTAACTTGTTTTTCAAGTTCCGGAGCTATGGTCTTAGTAATGACCTCTGCCGTAGCTCCGTCCATCCAAGTGTCAACTGTAATCGTTAATGGTGCGACGTCTGGATAACGACCCATAGGCGATAAGTAGGCAGAAACAAGCCCTGCCACTGAAATGAATATAGATATTACGATTGCCAGTTTTGGTCTTTTGATAAAAAACTTAAACATTTGGACTTCCCACGATACACATTTAATGCGCGCACAATAAACAAAGACACACGACACACCAACTTAGTTACTATTAAGATTTCTAATAGGTCGACGGTGACTGTGATCAGATACTAAAAACGGTTCGCAACACTGAAGACTACGGATTGAGACTTAACATCAATTTTTTGGCTGTTCCAGTGAGCATCATTATGTTGATACTTCACACTGATATCCCATTCTTCGTTTAGGTCATATCGAACACCAGCCTCAGCTAAGAGCACATGGTCACGCTTTAGATGTTGATATTCCACATGAGCAAATGAATGAAGGTCTTCTACCATCTCATAATCAAGATGCGTATTGATTGCAGGCAACAAACGCAGTGCTGAAGATTTAACGTGTTGACCGCCCTCAGTTTTATCCAATTCAAACTCAAGCAGATAACCCGCTGCGCCAGCACCAATACTGGCGGTAAAATCATCGGTAAGCTCATATGTTTTATTGTAAGAGCCGCCAATAGACCATTGACGAAATGCTAAGTAAATGTCAGTTCCACTTCCATAACTCTCGCCCAAGTAAGAAGCACTCTCGTTCAACTCTCCGTAGCGGCGCGTTTCATTTGGTGAAACATAAAACTCTAGAAATGAATCTTCATCTAACTGGTAGCTATAATTCACCGAAGCAAAAGGTTGAGCTTCATCAACAAGTTTGTCTCCTGGTAGTCCCGCTTTGTTTAAGCTATCCGTCATATTAAAACCGATATCCAGCTCAAATCGATGGTTCAAGGGCTTTGATATGCGTTCCTCATAAGCACTTCTTGATTGCTTCGAGAAAAAATCATTAGCAAGACTGACACCAAATGAAACCCCGTCTTTAGTAGGAGTAGCGGAAAAAGCCATATTTTTAGGTTGATAAGGTGCGATTAAGTATTGGTTAACCAAGAATGAAATACCCGCTGCAGCCAGTACATCATCGGCAAAATGACGATTGCCATGCATACGACTTGCCCCAACAAACGCAGCCGCTGCGTACGCAGGTACCCCCCACGCTGCACCATATCGACTTTGCAAAAACGCAGCACCCGAAAAAGCAGCAGCTGTATGACCAGAAGGAAATGAGTTATAACTGTTACTGTTAGGACGAGCACGCCCAACTAGATTCTTTGTACCATGTACAATTACCTGTGTGGCGCCAACCGAAAGCGCTAATTGCTTTGCACCTTCAGGATCATCATGCAACCAAGTAGCAAACAAACCCGTTAAAGGAATCAAGATCTGTAGATTGTCACCAGCAACAACATAATCATCATTGACGGATGTGTTTATCGCGTTGTTTCCAGCAAACGCAGGAGCGATTGCTGATAGGCTAAGAAGTGTCGTGATTAATTTCGCTTTCATTTGATTGGCCTCAGAGTTTGTAACAAGTTATTTCTGAGGCAACAATAAAGGGATCGGATAAATAGGTTAAATTACTATCTATTTGATATATCGATAGGTGGGCGCAATCTGGGCTGTTAGAGGCGAAGCGAAAACGTGCTTGGGCTAGGTCATTGGGTCTTCTGTGCCATCATGGTTGAAGAAATCAATAGGTAAGTCATGAACAGAAAAACTAATACCTCAGGCAAGACCCAACCGGGTACTAAAAGAAGTGGCCCCAATGCGGCTCCGAACGTTTGCGCAGCTAAAGCAAAACGAATAACGACGTGACCATAACGACCACTCGCCATCGTTCCCATGACAAGAGGAACAATGAGATTCCATAGAAGCTGAAAGATACATGTCGCTACAATAAAGCTGTACATGTCATCGCCCGTCAACATAGTTGAGACCACTAAGCACTGAAGCACAAGAGCAATAGTGAGTATCAAGGCTTTCCTTTGATGAGCCACAGGGAATGTCGCCAACATAGCACCAGCAACACTAAACAAGGTGCCAACGGCAAACAACAAGCCTTGGTTCTGTATTTCTATATGATGCGTACTTGCATAGGCGGAAAGCGTGGACCAAACCGCTGAGTGCGTCAGCATGACCATAGCCATTGCACTCAAGCTGATAAACACCACACCAAAGTCGATATCACCCGATAATTTATCATTTTGTTGAAAAGGAGCAGATAAGGGCTTTAGCAATAAAGCCAAGCCAACGAGAATACCCAAAGTAATAAAAAAAACACTAGGGTCATAGAGGTTAACCATCGCAGGCAATACCATAAACAGGACCGCAGTGGTCAGCATCTGAATAGCAATAGCCTTACCAAAGGCCGCATCTGGGTTTTCTTCAGCCCCCAGAATTTCATAACAACGCACTATGACCAGTCCCGCACTGATTCCAGCCAATCCTCTGAGTACAAAAAATAAAGCAAGGTTTGAAGTGAATCCGCTCGCTAAGTGACAGAGGCACAGTAGGGCCAATCCAACTTTGTCATTAAACCTAAAACCACTCCTTGAGAAAAAGAAACTCAGTGCGCAAGCAATGGCAAACCCCATTAACTCTAAGGTCGCTAAATAACTCAACGATGTCGCGGATATCACTAAATGGTGCTCTACAGCGGTCAAATAGGATGGCAAAATTGAAAACACACTCACTGAAATCGCAAGCTTGATACTGGCTGACAGCCAAGTAGGAATATTACCCAAGATAAAAGTAACCTCAAAGATACATATCGTTAACAATACATCACTGCATGCTCTTTCGAAAGTAACTTTTCTTCTTGAAGATGAACTTAATTCAAGGCTTCAGAATTCAAGAATATTCATTACCCGTTAGGTTACAGCCCATGTTCAAATGGCGGGATATGCCTCAATAGAGCTAAGTACTAATCATCGCAAATCAAAGAGGCTGCATGGTCGGTTCATTAAAAATGATAGGCGGCACAAGAAATGATGTTCTCAACGGTATTGACGCATACTCGATCTCACACATTAACTTCAAAATCACGACTGGATCGTACTGGCCAACTGCTTGTTGATCACAGCTGGCTATACCCATATTAAGCTCAAGATTGGATCATAATGAGTTTCGAAAAATCGAATATGAGCGACTCATGGATAACTATAGGTATGGAAAGTCGCTTAGCTTAGTGTTCAGTTTTACTGGAGCAGATCAGAAGAGGAGTCGAGGTTAGATTGTACCGAGTAAATGGGGAGGGCTGTGCTATGTCAATACTCAAGGTGTCAATTTTCCGGTGTATCAGTAAAAAGAAAAAAAGTTCAAACTTTAATTCCTTTAAATATCAGGCAGTTGAAATATAGATGCCAATTAATTCGTAATTAGTACCAAAAAAACACTTGCATACCGTACGGCAGACGCTTAATATGCGCTCCAACGAACAGGGAGAAGGCAAACACCTGAACCTGTTTTTTTTTAACCTCAATTGGTACCCAGTATGAATTGAGAGCATATTCCCAACTTTGCAGGACTTGTCCTGCTTTTTAATAAAACTAAAAAGTACTAAGTACATATTTATAGGTAATGATATGAAATTTACTAAAACTGCTCTAACGTTGGCTCTAGTAGCTGCTTCTGGTTCTGTAATGGCTGAAAATGCTGAATTGCCAGTTCTTCCAAAAGGTCAACAAATTGTTGAAGCTTTCAATAACAACACTGAAACTACCGGTTACGAAATCGTAGTTACAGAAAATGGTTATATGCAAATCCAAAAAGATGGTGTGAATCAAGGTGCGATTGCTATGTTTGATGAAGCTACTGGCGAGTGGGTTCAAGGTACAAATCAAGAAGCTAATGCGTTGGTTATGAAGAAAGAGATTGTTAAGCACAAACTTGCTGGTGGCCCATCTGTACCAACTAATCCGAATAACCCTACCATGCCAATCGAAGAAGACGACACAATTATCATTGACCCAATTGATCCTGGTTTTGGTGTTGGTCCTGTGCCAACTGAGCGTATCTCTGAGGTAGCAAAGCGTGTCGATCATGCAGCGGATTCAGCTAAATCTCATGTCGAAGATATCATTGCGGACATGACTGGCGCGGATATGCTTGCTGAAGTAACTAAACGAGCCAATGAACATGGCTATGATGTTGCTTACAATGAAGAGTCTGGTGAACTAACGTTTTCTACTGTTACTACAGATGGTGGTAAAGAAGTAGTAATTGATAAAAATACATTTCACACAAAAGTAGATAATCGTCGTGAAGAAATGGCTGAGAAATCTGCAGAGCGTAATACTCGTCGTGAAGAAGCTAAGACTCCGGTAGGCGCCCCGACCCCAATCGAAGGTGAGAAGCCAGTTCCATCTGAAGGTCAAGAAATCGTTCAAGGTCTAAAAGAAGCTCGTGCAATCATCGCTCAAACTTACACCGGTGAGCAAGCAAATGACGCATACAATGCGACTCAAGCACAAATGGATGAAATCTACGCTCAGGGTCAAGCTAACAGTCAAGATATCGAGACTCTATTCGGTGAAGTAGACCGCCTAGACGAGCGTATCGACGGTGTTATGGCTTCTGCTCAAGCAGTAACAGCAGCGCGTCCTTACCTATCAACTAACCAAACTAACTCTGTAGGTGTTGGTGTAGGTTACGCTGGAGATGTAGCAGCAGTAGCAGTAGGTTACGCACACCGCATCAACCCGAACTGGACTGCAAACGCGAACGTTTCAGCAACAACGGGTAACGATGTAGATGTATCTGCAGGTGCTGGTGTTTCATACGCTTGGTAATCAATTACCTATAAAACTCTAAGTTTTAGCCCCTCCTCGGAGGGGTTTTTCCGTTTTAGCATGCAGAACTAGACTGGGTTTAATGAGCTAATTCAGGCTCCTCTAACCACAATTGATGTCCAGTACTTTAGTGACTGACTAATATTAGCCCTTCACTTAGAGTAATTGTCTGGCTACGTTTTTTTTAGTTACTTTAAGTAAGCCAAATTATGCTTCGTTAAACCTCAAGACCATCGGCTGCAATTCGTTTTGGGGCGTACCATCTAAATAATGAGTGAAAACAACCTACCCGATCTGATTAAACCTTGAATCGAAAAGTGACGGATTGCGTCCTAGCTAATCCATCTCAACATAGAATACAGATACTTTATCTCTCGATTTGTCTGGATTGCTATGGGGGGCCTCCCTTCCCTCCTAGCAAAATAGGATTTAGCCCCAGGCTTCTTCTGAAATTTCTTCTGCAATTACATCTTCGATTATGTCCTCGACGATAGCGTCATCTACGGCCCTATCGATTTCATCATCCCAGTAATCACTTTCAAGATCTTGCATGTCTCGTCGACAACGTTCACGCTTCTCTACGCCATCTACCAAACCATCCAATGCTCCTACAGCTGCGCCGATGGCTGCGCCACGCGTTGCCCCCTCTTTACCATCTGCAATAGCACCTATGCCGGCTCCGGCGACGCCACCAACAAGCCCCCCCTCAATACTGTCTTCAACCACTTCATCGCAGTAGTCATCGTAGTGACTATTGGCTTGAACTTGACAACCAAAAAGACCTAAGCAGGACACAAGAATAGGTACAACAGCCTTCATTACTCTCTCCAAAAACAAACGTCGATGATGTAATTTGTCAGTTAGTGAGTGAAAATGGTAATTAGCTTCTATTGGCTATATCGATAGGTAGCACCAAAACTATAATTCAAAGCTCATTTCCTTGATTGTTACTCACACTTTCCCTCCTGAAGCTAATAAATCGAAAGTAACTTAAGGCCTGAATATTTCACGCCTTTTTAATAATTGACGCACAGAGAACTCAGTCAAACTGATGTATAGTTAGTATTCATTTTCGCATTCCAAGGTAAACACGCATGGATTCAACTCTAATTACTATCGTCATATTCATTGCCCTCGCAGTCATTGTTATATTTGCCGGAATCAAAACAGTTCCTCAGGGTAGCAACTGGACAGTTGAACGTTTTGGTCGTTACACCAAAACCTTACACCCAGGTCTAAACTTAATTATTCCATTCATCGATACGGTTGGTAATAAAATCAACATGATGGAACGCGTTCTTGATATTCCAGCACAAGAAGTGATATCAAAAGACAACGCTAACGTAACTATTGATGCAGTCTGTTTTGTACAGGTGTTTGATGCACCAAAAGCAGCGTATGAAGTAACAGAGCTTGAGCATGCCATTCGCAACCTAACCCTAACCAATATTCGTACTGTTTTAGGGTCTATGGAATTGGACGAAATGCTGAGTCAACGAGACATGATCAATACACGCCTGCTTTCTATCGTTGACGAAGCGACCAACCCTTGGGGTGTTAAGGTAACTCGTATTGAAATCAAAGACGTTCAGCCACCAGCCGACCTAACGGCCGCCATGAACGCTCAGATGAAAGCGGAACGTAACAAGCGTGCAGATATTCTTGAAGCTGAAGGCGTGAAACAAGCTGAGATTTTACGAGCGCAGGGCCATAAACAATCTGAGATTCTAAAGGCTGAGGGGGAAAAGCAATCCGTTATTCTGCAAGCTGAAGCTCGCGAAAGAGCTGCTGAGGCTGAAGCGAAGGCAACTCAAATGGTATCGGATGCCATCGCTCAAGGCGACATGAAAGCCGTGAACTACTTTATAGCGCAAGGCTATACCGATGCGTTGAAATCCATAGGTCAGGCTGAGAACGGAAAAATCATTATGCTTCCTCTCGAAGCAACAGGCTTGATGGGTTCGGTTGCCGGTATCGCTGAAATGTTTAAAGAATCAGGTAACAAGGACAAGGTTTGATAGAACTTCTACAGCAAGTTAATCATTGGCACTGGCTGGCATTTGGTCTTGCACTGCTGTGCTTTGAGATATTAGGGACCGCAGGTTATTTTTTGTGGTTGGGTATCTCCGCCTTAATCGTCGGCGCCTTATTGAGTTTGCTCCCAATAGGTTGGCAAATGCAATGGATGAGCTTCGCTACTTTCAGTCTCATCACTACTTGGCTTTGGTGGCGATTTCAAAGAAACAAAGACCGCAAAGACGATAAGGTCACCACATTGAATAAGCGATCCAACCAACTCATTGGGCAATTTACGACTCTCGATAGTGATTTCCCTGTTGGACGTGGAAGGATCGCTCTAGGAGACACCACCTGGTCAGCGGTCAGTGAAGAAAGCTTCGAAATTGGCACTGTTGTAGAAGTGTATAAAGTGGAAGGTATCGTTTTATTCATCCGAGCTAAACAATAGAAACCACTTTTCATAAGCAGATGAAAGCTTATTGGGGCCTTGCTACGAGATAATGTTAGACGTAATCATTCGCCTAACCATCTAGAGACTAGGCTCCGAATATCATATTCAGAGCCTTTTATGTCTTACAAACCGTGCTGTTGCATCAACAAGATCAAGCCAGTCTCGTCTTGAATCTCAATGCCTAGGTCTTGCGCTTTTGCGAGCTTGGAGCCTGCCGCTTCACCAGCAAACAAGATGTCGGTCTTTTTCGACACACTTCCCGTTACCTTAGCGCCTAGGTTTTGCAGTGCAGCCTTAGCATCTGAGCGCGTGAGCTGGGATAGTGAGCCCGTTAGCACGACCGTTTTACCCGCTAAAGGTAATTCTTGAGCATTTGCCACTTCCTTAATCTCAGCCCAAGTAATGCCGCTTTCGATAAGCTCGGCAATCACCGCTTGATTTCGCTCTTGAGCAAAGAATGCCTTAATGTGCTCAGCCACAACGGCTCCAACATCAGGCACTTCCAGTAATGCCTCAACGCTTGCTTGTTCAATGTGCTCAAGGGTCTTAAAGTGCTGCGCTAAGTTGGCTGCGGTTGCCTCGCCTACTTCTCGAATGCCTAAAGAATATAAGAATCGAGGTAGGGTCGTTTGTTTTGATTTTTCTAGAGCGTCTACTACATTTTGCGCCGACTTGGGTCCCATCCGCTCAAGAACCGTAATTCGACCTGCACTGAGCTTGAAAAGATCGGCTGGTGTTTGCACCATCTCTTTTTCTACCAACTGCTCTACAACCTTATCACCTAGCCCATCCACATCCATCGCTTTGCGCGATACAAAGTGCTTTAATGCTTGCTTACGTTGCGCTGAGCATACTAGGCCCCCCGTACAACGAGTCACCGCTTCACCTTCGGTACGTTCAGCATCAGAGCCACACACTGGGCATACCACAGGGTAGATAATCACTTTTGCATCATCAGGGCGTCTATCTAGTACCACGCCAGTGATCTGAGGAATCACATCACCCGCACGGCGGATAATAACCGTATCTCCCACCATCACGCCTAAACGCTGGATCTCATCGGCGTTGTGCAAGGTGGCATTGCTGACCGTCACACCCCCAACAAATACCGGCTCAAGCTTAGCTACAGGAGTAATCGCGCCAGTGCGTCCGACCTGAAACTCAACATCATTCAGTGTCGTCAACTCTTCTTGTGCAGGAAACTTATAGGCAATAGCCCAACGCGGAGCACGTGCGACAAAGCCAAGCTGCTCTTGCTTTGCAATTTCATCAAGCTTGATCACTACGCCATCTATCTCGTAATCAAGGTCATCGCGCGTCTCAAGAATGTATTGGTAGTACGCAATCACATCATTCAGATTTTCAACCTTACGCACCACAGGGCACATAGGTAGCCCCCACTCTTTGAGCTGCAAGAAGCGTTGATAATGGCTGTTTGCCAGTTCACCCCCTTCAATGACGCCCACGCTATAGGCGTAAAAACCCAAAGGACGTTTTGCCGTAATGCGCGAATCTAACTGGCGTAAACTGCCCGCCGCTGCGTTTCGTGGATTGGCAAACGGCTTTTCGCCCTTCGCTATCGCCTGCTCGTTAAAACGGTCAAAACCCGCCTTTGGCATAAATACTTCACCGCGCACTTCTAGTCGGGTTGGGTATCCCTCGCCCTGCAGTTTTAAAGGGATAGCGCTAATGGTGCGAACGTTCTGAGTAATGTTTTCACCCGTCGTTCCATCACCACGAGTCGCAGCTTGAACTAACACACCATTTTCATACATCAAGCTCACCGCTAAGCCGTCTAGCTTAGGCTCGCAACTGAACGCACCAAGCTCACTGCTATTCAGTCTATCTTGCATGCGTTTATGAAACGCCTTGAGCTCCGAATCATCAAAGGCATTATCTAGAGATAACATTGGCACTTGATGGGTGACTTGGGTAAAGCCTGACAATGGCGCTCCGCCTACCCTTTGCGAGGGTGAATCCACCGTCACTAATTCAGGGTTACCTTCTTCTAATTCAATGAGTTGACGCATCAAGCGGTCGTATTCTGCATCAGGGATCTCAGGGCTATCCTCAACATAGTAGCGCACCGCATGATAATGCAGTGCTTCAGATAGCTTAGCGTGTTGTTGTTGAATAGAATCTGACATAGGGATTTCTCAAAAATAGGGAAAAGAAAAGGCTCTATGGAGAGCCCTTTAAGTAATCTTGTTTATAAACCAAAGAGTTAGACTATGTTGCTGGTCTCTTTTTGTTTTTGTCTTTGTACAAACTCCTGAATCTGACGCTTAAAGGCATCAATGCGATCGCGAGTCATCAATGAACGCTTGTCATCTAGTACATGTCCACCTAGGTCATCAGCAATCATTTGTGCGGTATGCAGCATGATCTTAAAGTTCTGCTCTGGGTCGCCGTAACTTGGCAAGGTCATAAAGAACGAAATACCCTCTGTAGTGAAGGTTGCAGGGTCATCATGAGATAATGTGCCCGGTTTCAGCATATTCGCCACACTGAATAGTACCTTGCCCGTGCCCGACATATCCGCATGGCGGTGATAAATGTCCATAGGTCCGAAGTGCAGACCGTTTTGTTCCATGCTGACAAACAAGTCACTACCGACAAAAATCTGGTTTGGCAAAGCCTTAACGTGCAAAACCAATACTTCTAGTTCTGGTTCTTCAGGCTCAGCGGCAGCAGCAACTGGCGTACTTTCCGAATCAACGGTTGTCACCTCAGGCTCAAGCTCCACACTCTGTTCTATCTGCGGCTCTTTAGCTACAAAGGCAGAGGATGACTCGTCTTCATGCTTAGAATAAGCATCAGAGCTAATAGTGATCGTTGGTAATTCATCCGTATTAACCGCGACGGTCGGTCTGATTGCCTCAACATCATTGTGGTCATGATCGTCTAACAGTGGATCACCGATATCATCATCGAAGCTAGAAAAGCTTGGCTCTTTCTTACCACTCTTTTTCTTCACTTTTACCACGTCGAAATCATCTTCAACCACCGGTGTCTCTGTTGCTGGACTCTTAGGAGCCACAACGTCAGACTCAGTTGAGAAATCACTTGAGAGATCTGTTGAAGACTCGTTGGCTAATTTACTTAATGGTTTATCCGAAAACTTACCACTTTGTTCGCGTTTATTCGTCCATAAACCATGAAAAAGTAGACCCGCTATCGCTAGCACACCTACAACTATCAGTACGATTCGCAATTCCTGCATTTTTTGCTCTCTGCTTTACCCTGGTGAGACACCGAGATTGAGTTACTTAAACTACTTTAACAAAACTCTCCTAGAGAGTTGAATCTTTTAATAAAATCTATTCACTTTATGCTGTGATTTTGAGCACGCTTTTCTTATATTAGGCATAATTCGCGACAATCTCCGTCATAGGAAGACAAAATGCATCATAATTTGAACCCAATGTCAGGCTTCGGTTACTTTTTCTCCGGATTTAAATTGGCATTGCAACCTGGTTTACGCCGCTATGTGTTTATGCCACTACTGATCAACATCCTTTTGGTCGGTGGCGCACTTTTCTATCTCTTTAGCAATCTCAATCAATGGATTGAGCAATGGCTTGGCGCTTTACCTGAGTTTTTAGATTGGCTTCGTTATCTACTATGGCCACTGCTTGCTATTACTATCCTAGCAACCTTTTCTTACTTCTTTAGTACTCTAGCAAACTTTATTGCCGCTCCGTTCAACGGATTATTAGCGGAGAAGGTAGAACAAAAGCTCAGTCCCGAAGGAATGATTGACCAAAGTGTGGCCGACCTTATTAAGGATGTACCTCGAATATTAGGGCGTGAATGGCGCAAGCTTGTTTATCTTATGCCGAAAGCACTAGGTTTGTTCTTGCTACTACTCATTCCAGCCTTTGGTCAAACTATTGCTCCCTTTGTATGGTTTATCTTTACCTCATGGATGCTGGCCATTCAGTATTGCGACTACCCATTTGATAATCATAAGGTCGACTTCAACGCTATGCGACTTGCGCTAAAACAAAAGCAAGGTAAAGCCTATGGTTACGGCTCCATGGTGGCGTTGTTTACCTCCATCCCTCTCTTAAACCTGGTTATCATGCCTGTTGCCGTGTGTGGTGCTACATTAATGTGGGTAACAGAATTCAAACAACATCAAAAAGTTAGCTATTAGTTATAACCTTTTATTCCTTTATAACAAGATAGTTGCATCTTATTCTAGGATTGTAGAAGCAATTTGCTCGAGTCATCAACAGTGTATGGCTCGACCTCAATGACATAGCGCGTCAACGCACAAGGAAGCAAGCATGAGCAAAATTTACGATGACAATTCACTAACTATAGGTAACACGCCTCTCGTTCGTTTAAATCGCGTCAGCAACGGCAACGTTCTCGCTAAAATTGAAGCACGCAACCCTAGCTTTAGTGTTAAGTGTCGTATTGGCGCCAATATGATTTGGGAAGCAGAAAAAGCAGGCACGCTAACCAAAGGCATTGAGCTTGTAGAGCCAACCAGTGGTAATACGGGTGTTGCACTTGCCTTTGTTGCAGCAGCACGTGGCTACAAATTGACGCTAACCATGCCGGAGTCAATGAGTCTTGAGCGTCGTAAGCTACTTAAAGCACTAGGTGCAAACCTTGTTCTTACGGAAGCGGCTAAAGGTATGAAGGGCGCTATCGCTAAAGCAGAAGAGATTGTGGCTGAAAGCCCAGAAACCACTCTGCTTCTTCAACAGTTCAACAACCCAGCAAACCCTGCAATTCATGAACAAACAACAGGCCCTGAGCTTTGGGAAGCCACTGATGGCGAGATTGATGTATTGGTTTCTGGTGTCGGTACTGGTGGTACAATTACAGGTACTAGCCGTTACATTAAGCAAACTAAAGGCAAAGCAATCACTTCTGTAGCCGTTGAGCCAGCGGAATCTCCGGTCATCAGCCAAGTGCTTGCAGGTGAAGATGTACAACCTGCTCCACACAAAATTCAAGGTATCGGTGCTGGTTTTATCCCTGGTAACCTAGATCTAGAGCTAGTAGACAAGGTTGTGACTGTCACTTCAGATGAAGCTATCGATATGGCACGTCGTTTGATGGAAGAAGAAGGTATTTTAGCCGGAATCTCTTCAGGCGCAGCGGTTGTTGCTGCTAACAAAATTGCGGAACTCCCTGAATTTGCTGGGAAAACTATCGTAACCGTACTACCAAGCTCTGGTGAACGTTACCTCAGTACTGCATTGTTTGCTGGTATATTCACAGAGAAAGAGAATCAGCAATAAGCACAAAAAAAGTGTGCCCAAATCAAGTTTTCAACCAAAAAAGCCCCTTTTAGGGGCTTTTTTATTGATTCGCGGTCAGCATTTGGTAATATTTCTAGGCTTTATTTTTCGCTTCAAAATAAAAGAAGCACGAATTTAGGCTACACATAAAAGTCATAAGAACTTACGTAGTCAAAGTCATGAGCCAGTTTAAACAATAAATAGGCGGCTCAGACTTCAAAACATAATCTAATATCAACGGGGTATATCACATGTATGAGAAGCAAGTAGAAATCACTGCAGAAAACGGTCTTCACACTCGTCCAGCGGCGCAGTTTGTTAAAGAAGCAAAATCATTTGATGCAGATATCACTGTGACTTCTAACGGCAAAAGCGCTAGCGCGAAAAGCCTATTCAAGCTTCAAACTCTAGGTCTAGTTAAAGGCACTATGGTTACTATCTCAGCTGAAGGTCCACAAGCTACTGAAGCTGTTGACCATCTAGTAGCTCTAATGGATGAGCTACACTAAGAGACTACTGTTTCAAAAACTAAAGCCACTTCGTTGTTAACAACCAAGTGGCTTTGTTGAAATAGCGTCTATGTAAGCTAAAAATTAGTAATCCGCCCACTTATAGACCAGTTTAAGGTAAAGCTATGATCTCAGGTATTCTAGCGTCTCCAGGTATTGCTTTTGGTAAAGCACTACTTCTTCAAGAAGATGAAATCGTTCTAAACACACAAAAAATTTCTGCCGACCAAGTCGATGCAGAAGTTCAGCGTTTTTATGACGCTCGCAACAAATCAGCAGCCCAACTTGAAATCATCAAGCAAAAAGCCCTTGAGACTTTTGGCGAAGAGAAAGAAGCGATCTTTGAAGGTCACATCATGCTTCTTGAAGATGAAGAACTAGAAGAAGAAATTCTTGCTCTTATTAAAGGCGAGAAACTGACTGCAGATCATGCGATCCATTCAATCATCGAAGAGCAAGCCGTTGCGCTTGAGTCTCTAGATGACGAATACCTAAAAGAGCGTGCTACGGACATCCGTGACATCGGCACTCGCTTTGTTAAAAACGCACTAGGTATCAACATCGTTTCACTAAGCGACATCGATGAAGAAGTTCTTCTTGTTGCTTACGACCTAACGCCATCAGAAACAGCACAAATCAACCTGGATTACGTTCTAGGCTTTGCTTGTGACATTGGCGGTCGTACGTCTCATACCTCTATCATGGCTCGCTCTCTTGAGCTTCCAGCGATTGTTGGTACTAACGACATCACGAAACAAGTGAAAAACGGCGACATGCTAATTCTGGACGCGATGAACAACAAGATCATCATTAATCCAACTGAAGCTCAGCTAAACGAAGCGAAACAGGTTCGTGATACTTTCCAAGCGGAAAAAGCTGAGTTAGCAAAACTAAAAGATCTACCAGCAATCACTCTTGATGGCCATCAAGTAGAAGTGTGCGGTAACATCGGTACAGTTAAAGACTGTGACGGCATCAACCGCAACGGCGGTGAAGGTGTTGGTCTGTACCGTACAGAATTCCTATTCATGGACCGTACTGCTCTTCCTACTGAAGACGAGCAATACCAAGCCTACAAAGAAGTTGCTGAAGCAGCGAACGGCCACTCTGTGATCATCCGTACTATGGATATCGGTGGTGACAAAGACCTACCGTACATGGATCTTCCTGAAGAAATGAACCCATTCTTAGGATGGCGTGCAATTCGTATCAGTCTAGACCGTCGTGAAATCCTTCGTGATCAAGTTCGCGGCATTTTACGTGCATCAGCACACGGTAAGCTTCGCATCATGTTCCCTATGATTATCTCTGTTGAGGAAATCCGTGAACTGAAAGCAGCGCTCGAAGAATACAAAGCAGAACTTCGCTCTGAAGGCCTAGCGTTTGACGAAAACATCGAGATTGGTGTTATGGTTGAAACTCCGGCTGCAGCGGCAATTGCTCACCACCTAGCGAAAGAAGTTTCTTTCTTTAGTATTGGTACAAACGATTTAACTCAGTATACTCTAGCAGTAGACCGTGGTAATGAGCTTATTTCTCACCTATACAACCCACTATCACCGGCTGTTCTAACTGTGATCAAGCAGGTGATTGACGCTTCTCACAAGGAAGGTAAGTGGACTGGAATGTGTGGCGAACTAGCAGGCGACGAGCGTGCAACACTTCTTCTACTAGGTATGGGCCTAGATGAGTTCTCTATGAGCGGCATCTCTATCCCTGCAGTGAAGAAAGTGATTCGCAACGCAAACTTTGCGGAAGTAAAAGCAATGGCAGAAGAAGCTCTTCAAATGCCAACTGCCGCAGAAATCGAAGCGCACGTTGAGAAATTTATCGCGGACAAAACAAACTAATAATATAATTTAATAGAAATTAATTGCTTAGGAGCATGTAATGGGTCTGTTTGACAAACTTAAGAAGCTGGTATCGGACGAAGGCAACGCTGCAGGTTCAATCGAAATCATTTCACCTCTTTCTGGTGAGATCGTTAACATTGAAGATGTGCCAGATGTAGTTTTCGCTGAAAAAATCGTTGGTGATGGCATCGCTATCAAACCAACTGGCAACAAAATCGTTGCACCAGTGAATGGTACTATCGGTAAGATCTTTGAGACAAACCATGCGTTCTCTATTGAATCAACTGACGGTATCGAGCTATTCGTTCACTTCGGTATCGACACTGTTGAACTGAAAGGTGAAGGCTTCACTCGCATCGGTTCAGAAGGTCAAGAAGTTAAAGCTGGTGATACTATCATCGAGTTTGACCTTGCATTCCTAGAAGAGAAAGCGAAATCTACTTTGACTCCAGTTGTTATCTCTAACATGGATGAAATCAAAGAGCTGAACAAGCTTTCTGGCGCTGTAACTGTGGGTGAAACTCCAGTTCTACGCGTAACTAAGTAACTTCTACTTAGATTCAAGTGAATAAAAACGCAGCCAATGGCTGCGTTTTTTTATGCTTATCAATCAGAAAACAGCCCAACTCGCGTTTGCGGTTAGGCATGAATCGGTTAAGACAAAACCAGTTGCTTCAGCATCGTCTGACTCGGCGCAAAGAAGTACGCACCTGTGACTGCTTTAGTATAATCCAGTAGCGCATCTGTCGTGCCATCGACTTGCCCATACATGCTCTCAAGCATATCTGTAAAGTTACTTAGCGTATTACAGTAAGCTATAAAGAGTAATCCGTGATCACCGGACACAGAGCCATACGGCAAGCTGTGACGGACTATCTTCAAGCCCTTACCTTCTTTTTTGATATCCACACGTCCTACGTGAGATTCAGCCGGCACATCTTCAAGCTCTATCGAATCTTCTTTCGTTCGACCAATCTTTTGTTCTTGTTGACTGACAGACAGGGCATTCCATGCGGGTAGGTTATGCTCAAAGCGTTGCACCATTACATAGCTGCCGCCTTCAAAAGGACCTTCGCCTAAAAGAGCCACTTCAGATCTTGCATCCCCTTTCGGGTTTTCAGTGCCATCAACAAAGTCGGTCATATCACGCGAATCTAGGTAACGGTAGCCGTAAGTTTCATCAACAATAGTGACGTCACTCGCGATCTCTTGCATTAACTTACGCAGTAAGAAAAAGTGCAGGTCGTGGCGATGAGAATGGCAATGCACCAGTACATCGACATCGGTTGTCGGTGCTTCAATATCACCACATTCTAGGCGAGGGAACGGAATCAGTTCGCTAGGTACATCTTTAGAGATACTCTCACTCCAAAATTGGTGAGAAAATGCAATGCTGCTGGTTAAATGTGCACCGGGTTGATTGAAATTGATATCCCCTACCCAGTCACCCATCTGTTGCAGTGCGTTCAATACTTTGCTTTTATCACCGGTCACCTTGATAAGCACATATAACGCAAATGGGCCCGGTTCTGGCACTATGGCCGCTTGAGGTTGAATCATTGTAATTCCTTAGACTAATTATCTGAAATGCTGTCAAAACAATCTTTTACTCGTCGGCTATTGAATAGATAAATAACAATCCAACTCAATCCAACGACTGATAGGGCTGCGCCCCAAGTAAACTGACCATGTTGTAAAGAAATATAGTGCAACTCGAGTGCCAACTGGACGATAGCGAGTAGGATTGTTGTTATTCGCCCTAAACCAATCAATTTATTAAGCCATCTTCTCTCTGGGTTTCTTAACCCAATCACCCACATCAACAGCAGGCTCGGCACTCCCATACACATCATAATATAGAGACTGAAAGAGTTAGGATAGATCATCGAAAGGATATCGCTTCCTTTATCGCGAGTGATTCCAGCCATCACAAACACTATCCAACCTCTGGCTAAGAACAACCAAGCAAACCAAAGCCAAATTGGCGCTTTTAGATAGCCATTCTTGTCGTATTCTTCAATTAAATAACGCACATTATCCACTTTCTATTGAAGAACTTATTTAAAATTAAAGGCATAATTAACTCTGGCACTTCACTTGCAAAAAACTTATGAAAAAGAACAATACGACAATCTCTTCAGAAACCCAACAACAAGCGATGCAGGTCGCTAAATCTACCCAAAAACCAGGGCAAACTAAAGAGCAAACCAAGCTCATTGCGTTGGGAATAGAAAAGGGTATCGCAGAATACAAAAAACGTCAGAAGCAAAAAGCGCGTGAAGCCGACAAGCTAAAAAAACGCAGCCAAAAGCAAAAACAAAGCGCTACTGAATCGGTAACCAGTGATGCAGCAGAAACAGAAGCCCCATCCAACTCAAGTAAATTACCATGGGCATTGTTGGTCGTCAGTTGGATAGGTTTTATTGCTTATACAGCGCTTACTGCTGCGTAGCGTATCAAGACAGGTGAGAGCGGATTTCGGTGGTATTGCCTGCCACCCATTGCTGGTCTAGCGGGCCCCAATCGGACACTTGGTAGTAACCGTCATTGTGACGGCAACCATCCTGAACAAATTTCAATGAAATGCCGATCCCCGGCAGAGCCTTCAAAACATCTTGGATCGTGCGACGTGGCCAACCTGTGCATTCTATTAATTTGGGAACATTTGGGCGCTCCATGCTTGCAACCAAATGAGCTAAATATATACGACGAGCAAAAACAGGATTCAATTCCATTGATACCTCCTACAACTGTTTTCACCAATTATTGCCAATATCGGCGATAACGACTTGAGTCTGATCAAACAACATTGACTCTTTATTCGCTTTTATGAATTTTTTTACACAATTAGTCACTTATGTGCGCTACTTCAAACCGAGTTAGGTATACAAGATGTTGGATTTGTTTGGTAGGATTCAAGTATCGATAAACGCACTAAGGACAGATGATGAGCGTAATCATGTATGGTATCCCAAACTGTGACACCATAAAAAAAGCCAAGAAGTGGCTTCAAGAACATCAAATAGAATTCACCTTTCACGACTATCGCAAGCAAGGCATCACTACCGAAATGGTCAGAGAGTTTTGTGACCACTTTGGTTGGGAACAAGTGCTCAATAAGCGCGGCACCACTTACCGACAACTGTCTGATGAACAAAAACAAACCCTAGACCGCGACAATGCCATTGCCCTTTTGCTTGAGCATCCCGCCATGGTCAAACGCCCTATCATACGCATTGGCGATCTTCTGCATATTGGCTTTAAAGCCGACCAATACGACAACATTTTTCATATTTAAGGAATTAGGATGAACTCTAGTCCTGTTTTAGACTTGGCTATCGACTTGATGAGCCGTCAATCCGTCACTCCAGAAGATGCTGGCTGCCAACCCCTCATGATTGAACGTCTTAAAGCGCTCGGCTTTGACATTGAGGTCATGCATTTCGAAGATACGCTCAATCTATGGGCTCGTAAGGGCTCAGAAGCGCCTTTGTTTGCCTTCGCTGGACACACTGATGTGGTGCCAGCAGGAAACCTCAATGACTGGCACACACCTCCGTTTGAACCAACAATAAAAGATGGCTACCTATACGGTCGTGGCGCAGCAGATATGAAAGGCTCATTGGCCTCAATGGTTGTTGCAGTAGAGCGCTTTATCGCTAAAAACCCAGACCATAAAGGCTCTATCGCCTTTTTGATCACATCAGACGAAGAAGGGCCTTTCATCAACGGTACGACTCGAGTCGTTGACACCCTTGTTGCTCGTGATGAAATCATCGATATGTGTATTGTGGGTGAACCTTCAAGCACAGAAAAGGTGGGTGATGTGGTCAAGAACGGTCGCCGAGGCTCATTTACGGGTGAGTTGACCGTTAAAGGTGTTCAAGGGCACGTAGCCTACCCACATATTGCGAAGAATCCGATTCACCATGCTCTTCCTGCACTGACTGAGTTAAGCCAAATAGAGTGGGATAATGGCAATGAATTCTTCCCGCCAACAAGCTTCCAAATTCCAAACCTCAACGGTGGTACCGGCGCGAGCAATGTCATTCCAGGCGAATTGCACGCGATGTTCAACCTAAGGTACAGCACTGAGATCCATCATGAGCAGATCAAAGAGCGCGTCTACGAGGTGCTGAACAAGTATGACTTTGACTATGACCTAAAGTGGACACTAAATGGCGAACCCTTCCTAACGGATACGGGTGACCTATTAACGGCTGTGGTTGATGCTGTCGCTAAAGTCAATGGCGTAGAACCTCAACTTCTTACTACAGGTGGAACCTCAGACGGTCGATTCATTGCCAAGATGGGAACTCAGGTCATTGAACTAGGGCCTGTGAATGCCACCATTCACAAGGTGAACGAATGCGTGAAAGCGGAAGACCTAGATCTACTGGCAGACATGTACCAAAACGTTCTGGTTAACCTACTGGGTCAATAATATGCAAAAGACTAGCGACTGGAATCACCAACAACTTACCGGACTGAGCCAATCACACCTTAGGACTCTGAGTATTAATGAGCGTGAGGTATTGGTTCACAAGGATGTTGAGTCGGCCCTTCTGTCGCTGGTTGCTCTTGCAAAAAAAGAGGGGTTCGAGGTTGCAATAGCCAGTGGCTATCGTGATTTTGAAAGGCAACGCCTGATATGGAACAACAAGTATCTGGGTCTGAGACCGATTCTAGGTAGTGATGGCCAAGTGCTTGATGCCAAGTCTCTCTCTGTAGAGGATCGCATTCATGCCATATTGCGCTGGTCTGCACTTCCCGGGGCAAGTCGCCATCATTGGGGGTGTGATTTTGATTTGTACGCCTATAACCTTCTGCCTTCCGAAACCAAGCTTCAATTAGAGCCGTGGGAGTACTTAGAGGGACATCAAGCCCCTTTTTATCAGTGGCTGCAAGCCAATGCGCAGCAACTAGGGTTCTTTTTTCCCTACTCTGCAGACAAGGGGGGCGTAGCAATCGAGCCTTGGCACCTTAGCCACCAGCAAACCTCTAGATTTGCCTTGGAGCAACTGACTCAACGCATGCTTGCTGAAACCCTAGAGCAAAACCCAATAGAGGGAAGCCACGAGGTATTAAAGCGCCTCAATAGCATCTACACTCAATATGTTACCAACATTTCAACTACGTAGGACATCTCGCGCATGTTTTTAGATTTATTGTTCAACCCTTGGGTAATCATTACCATCGTAGTTAGCGTTGTTGTCGGTAACATTGCAGCACTTAAATACACTGCAAATATGAAGGTAGGTACTATGTCTAGAGATCAGAAAGACGATATTGAGCGACTTAAAGAGTTGGATGAAGAGCGCCAGAAGAAAGTCAATGAGCACCTGAAAAAGAAAAGCCCTGGTCAATCTAATGATGATGGCGAGAGTGGCGGAGAATAACGCTGTAAGGTGAACAAAAAAAAGGAGCTATCACGTTATGTGAAGCTCCTTTTTTAATTTCAGTATCAGGGACTTAGTTCGATTCTGATTCTTTTGTTTCAGTACTTTGCTGCATCATAGTAGCCAACACTGGAATCATCTCTTCTAACATAGCCTCTGTAACAGGCTTACCAGAAGCATCGGTAATATTAATCGAGGTTCGGTTACCCAAATCACCCAACAGGAATGTGTAAGTTTCTCCGTTGTAGCTCAGTGGCTTAGTGCCTACACTCTCCCAAAAATCATCACTTGGTGGTGCATACAAGGCCTTAATTTCACCTTGAGACTGATTTCGCTCATCAATACTAAAGCCCATAACTGGCAGAAGTTCAGGGAAGCGCTGCCAGAACGCATCGTAAGGCGCACGAGCAATGATAATAGGCAGACCACTACGATCTTTACCCATGCTCAGAGGAATCACTTTAATCAGTTCTAGCGCCTGTTTTGCCGCTTCTTCACGAACAACTTGATCATAGCGAGACATCACCAAGTTAGTCATCAAGGTATTGTATCGTTCTTTATTGGTGTAGCTCACCGCTTTCTCTTGCCTACCTTCTTTCCAAGCAATCAAGCTAATGCGGAAGCCGTAGCGAGAGTTTTGCTCGAATCGTTCAATAAGGTAGCGACTGCTGATGGTTTCTTCTTCATCTTCCTCTTCCCAAACGATCCAATCGGTTTCGATGGTGCTGTCAGTCGATTCTATAAGCTTGATATCGCGCCCTGACATCATATCTTGTGCCGTCTGCCAGACCTTATCACGTTCATCTTCAGTTAGCAGCCAAAGGGTAACAACTCCATCACGCTGCTCTGTGCGTGCGCCAGGGATGAGCTCTAAAACTTGCTGAGGAGGTCGAATATCGACTTCTCTACCCGTGCCACCAATATATTCACCTTCAGGGATCTGATAATTCGGATACTCTTCGAGTTGCTGATCTGCAGGCGAGGCAAGTACATCAAGAGGCTTTACATCTAGATACTTAAAGTCGTCCTTTGCTTGACGACGCTCTGCTGCACTACCCGCACAACCACTTAAAATAGCGACAGCCAGTGAACTGAGCACTAGCTGATTAACAAACTTCATTAAAACTCCTGACTCTTCACGCCTACGTTGAGGCGTGAATCGTAGATTATAGATTTAGCTGATATTGGCTTGTGCCAATGCTGCCTTAACCACTTCTTGGCCGGCTTCTGACAACGGCGTCATCGGTAAACGTAGTCCGCCATTCTCAATCAAATGTAACTCATGGGCAGCCCATTTCACAGGGATTGGACTCGACTCAACAAACAGTCCAGTGTGCAGACCCATCAAACGCTGGTTAATGATTTCCGCTTCTGCATAGTTATTTTGCTCAGCTAGCTTAAACATGTCCGCCATATCGCGTGCGGCAATGTTATTGGTCACAGAGATAACACCGTGTCCGCCTAGTTTAACGAAATCTAGACCCGTAGCGTCATCACCACTGAGTAAGATAAAGTCTTCACCACAAAGTTCCCTATGTTTTTCAACACGAGAGAGATCGCCAGTGGCATCTTTAACTGCAACAATCTTGTCAATCTTAGCCAGGCGAGCAACAGTTTCAGGTTGCATATCGACACCGGTACGACCAGGGACATTGTACAAAATGATAGGTACAGCGCTTGCTTTGGCGATAGCTTTGAAATGCTGGTACAAGCCTTCTTGAGTAGGCTTATTGTAATATGGCGTGACACTTAAACAACCTGCAATACCAGAATTGTTAAGTAAACGACTAAAAGTGATAGCTTCGTGAGTGGCGTTTGCTCCAGTACCTGCAATGACGGGAATACGCCCATCAGCAAATTCTACTACCTTACTAACGACCTTCACATGTTCTTCAACGGTAAGCGTTGCCGACTCACCTGTAGTGCCCACTGCAACAATCGCAGAGGTGCCAGCATCAATATGATACTCAACCAAGTTCTTGAGGCTTTGGTAATCCACTTCACCATCGATATTGAAAGGCGTTAATAAAGCAACGATACTTCCTGAAAACATGATTCACTCCCTAAATTTCATTGATATCGCATGGTACTTGATAGAGATTAGATAACACAAGCGGATAAAGGCTTAGCCGTGAATTATTTACCATTTATTTGCATACAGTTTGACCCTGTCGACCTCTAAAAATCGGCAGATGTTAATCATGTTAGATTTTCTAACATTTACCAACACAACTGCAATTATTTCCGTGTATGCTAATAAGATTATTGTCAGTCGAAGGATCACTCTATGGCGCAGCACCTAGTCATTACTGCCGTCGGTACAGACCGCCCAGGTATTGGCAACAAAATCATTCATTTAGTCTCAGATCTTGGTTGTAACATCATTGACAGTAGAATAGCGCTATTTGGCAATGACTTTACCCTAATCATGTTGATCTCTGGCACGGCCTCACAGGTCACTCGTGTGGAGCATTCACTTCCGCAGTTAGGCCAAGAACACGATCTCATCACCATAGTTAAACGTACCTCACCTCACCAAGAGGTAGCACAAGGCTTCACTCTAGAGGTGAATGTTCAGGCAACGGATAAGGTTGGTCTAACAGAGAAAATCACCCACTTCTTTGCGGATAGAGAGATAGGCATTAGCTCGCTAAGCGCCCGTACTCTAAGTAAAGAAAAAACCAAACAAGGTGAGGACCAGTTTCAGATCTCGATAACGGCTTTTCTATCAAATGAATACAATTTGATGCAGTTGCAAGAAGACTTTACCTCTCTTTGCGACGACCTGAGCGTCAAAGGAACTCTCAACTTCATTAACAACGGATAATGTTTAAGGAACTTCAATGCAAACATTAACGGCTGGTACTCCGGCACCAGATGTGACTCTTTTAGACCAAGATGGCAATGCTGTCTCACTGAAAGACCTTAAGGGACAAAAAGTCCTGTTTTACTTCTACCCTAAAGCGATGACCCCTGGCTGTACAGTTCAGGCCCAAGGCCTTCGTGATGTAAAAGCAGAACTGGATGCACACAATGTGTTAGTGCTTGGCGTTAGCATCGATCCCGTGAAACGCCTAGGCAAGTTCATTGAACGTGACAACCTCAACTTCACTCTATTGTCAGATGAAGATCACTCCGCCGCAGAGGCTTTTGGGGTTTGGGGAGAGAAGAAGTTCATGGGCAAGACCTATGACGGCTTGCACCGTATTAGCTTCCTTATCAATGAGGAAGGTGTCATCGAGCATGTGTTTAACAAGTTCAAAACCAAAACTCACCATGACGTGGTGTTGGACTACTTAAACCAAGCCTAAAAGCAAAAAGCCAGTCCTAATGACTGGCTTTCTTTTACCTCGAATTTAACTCTACTCAACAGCATCCAAATTAGGATGAGTGAAGGCATTCACCACCGCTTTCACTAGGGTTGCCAAAGGTATTGCAAAGAAGATCCCCCAGAAGCCCCATAAGCCCCCGAACACCAATACCGAGATAATAATCGCAACGGGGTGCAGGTTTACCGCCTCTGAGAATAGAACTGGGACCAACACATTGCCATCTAAAGCCTGAATAATGCCGTAAGCAATCAATAGGTAATAAAACGGTGGCGTGAGTCCCCACTGGAACAAACCAACGATCGCAATCGGCACTGTCACTGCAGCTGCACCAATATACGGAATCAATACTGACAGACCTACCGCAACGGCGAGTAGTGCTGAGTAACGCAAGTCCAGAATCACAAAGGTCACGTAGCTTACGCCACCAACAATCAAAATCTCTAATACCTTCCCGCGAATGTAGTTTGAGATCTGGTCGTTCATTTCATGCCATACCTGATAAGCCAGGTTACGATTTTGAGGAAGCATTCCGCCCAACATGCTTAGCATTTCTTCTTTATCTTTTAACAAGAAGAAAATCAAAAGCGGTACCAAGATCAAGTAAACGCCTATCGTTGCTAGGCTGACTAAAGAGGCAAGCGATCCCTTTACTATGCTCTCGCCAAGACCAACGAATTTGTTTTTCATGTCAGCAAACACAAACTCAACATTGGTCACAGTAGCCAGTTCTGGATAACGCTCTGGAATACTGTTGATGTAATTCTGCAGTTCTAGATACATATTCGGTACATCATTCATTAGATTACCGATCTGCTGCCAAATGGTAGGAACAATGCCGATAAAGGCGATCAACACTAAGCCGACAAACAACAACAAGACTAAAATCACGGCAAAGGTTCTAGGAATACCAAACCGTATAAGCTGCACAACAGGCCATTCTAAGAGGTAAGCCAATACAATAGCGACCAATAAAGGTGCAATAAGGTGGCCAAAGAAATAGATGGTAATGAAACCAAATAAGATGATCGCAACTAGGCTAACAGCATGAGGGTCTGAGAATCGGCGTTTATACCATTGCTTCATCATATCAAGCATGGGGTCTACTCTTTAGTTATGGTTAAGTAATAATAGTGAGGGGTTTTCCTTACATCCACGAGCATATCGTGGCGTGAAAAATAGGCCTGCATATCATTTACAGAGCTCAGCTCCGTCACCAAAAAGGTAAGGGTCTGAGATGGTTTGAGGTCCCTGCTGGCGCGTTTCGCCAGTAACAAGCTCATTGGGCATCGCTCATCAGTAAGATCAATGACTTTCATCGACATATTAAAGCGACTTCTGTTTATTCTAAATACGTCTATTGTAAATCTTTTTTAGTTCAAAACCACTATTATCCCGTGCTAACCTAGTGTACAAATTGTTAATAGCTCTCGTTAATGCGCTTTCCAAGAAACCAAATGGGAATTGCAGAGTCTACAGTTGTATACCCTTTCAAAAACGGAACAGGACCTGACGTTAAACAAACAATGAATGCCTCTATTTTGAAACGTGCACCTTCAGTATTAGCTATGCTGTTGGGCGCAACGTTGAGCCTTAGCTCGTCCAGTCTAGCCAATACCTCTGACTTGCCTGATATAGGGACAACAGCGGGTGGCACCTTGACCATAGACCAAGAGCGAAACTATGGCGATGCCTATATGCGCATTCTTAGGGCGAGCCAACCTGTTATCAATGACCCTGTTTTAGCCGAGTATATTTCAAGCTTGGGGTATCGCCTTGTCGCAAACGCAGAAGACGTAAAGACACCGTTTGAGTTTTTCCTAATACGAGACCGCAACATTAATGCGTTTGCCTTTTTTGGCGGACACGTTGCTATCCATACTGGCCTTTTCTTACATGCTAACTCAGAGGGCGAACTGGCTTCAGTAGTGTCGCACGAAATCGCTCACGTTACCCAGCGACACTTAGCCCGTCGTATGGAAGATCAAGCCCGAAAAAACCCAGTCACCCTTGCCGCTCTTGCAGGTTCCATTCTCTTGGCAATAGCTGCGCCTGAAGCGGGTATCGCTGCTTTGACGGCAACCCAGGCTGGCGCAATGCAAAGTGCGATCAACTACACACGAAGCAACGAAAAAGAAGCAGACCGTGTGGGTATGAACACGCTGATCAAAGCGGGTTACGATCCGCATGCTATGCCTAGCTTTTTTGGCCGTCTAGCGGATCAATATCGCTACGCAAGTAAGCCGCCACCAATGCTACTGACTCACCCATTACCAGAAGATCGTATTACAGATTCTAGAGCTAGAGCAGATGCCTACCCTATCAACCCTCCGGCACCCTCTATAGAGTTTCATATGGCTAAGGCGCGCGTAGTGGCTCGATATGTGGGTATTAGCAGTGATGGCGCAATGGACTGGCTGGAACGAAAAGAAAAGTCAGCCTCCAAGGCCATCAAACCGACTTACGAATATGGTAAGGCATTGGTTTATCTCGATACCAAACAGCTAGATAAGGCTGAAGAGCTGTTACTGTCACTTCAAGAACGGTTCCCACACAGCAACTTTGTATTAGATGCCTTATCCGATCTCAACATTGAGAAGAAAACACCGGAAAAAGCAGAGGCACTTCTAGAGGAAGCGCTAAAGACCAAGCCTCGTAATCCAGTACTGCAGATTAACTTAGCCAATGTAATGATTGAAGCAGGGAAAAATGAGCAAGCGATTCGCATGCTGCAAAGATACACACACGATAACCCAAATGATACTAACGGCTGGCACCTACTTAGTAAGGCACACGCCAACTTAAGTGACCCTGCAAATGAATTAGCGGCACGGGGAGAACTGTACGCTCTAAACGCCAACTGGAACCGAGCAATTCAAAGCTTTACCCAGGCCGCTCAATTATCTGAATTAGGAAGTCTTCAACAAGCACGTTTTGATGCACGCATTGACCAACTTTTACAACAACGCGACCAATTTATGGCGCTACAAAATTAGAAAAGGAAACTTCATGTCTGTTGTTATTTATCACAACCCTCGCTGCTCAAAAAGCAGAGAAACACTCGCACTGTTGGAAGAAAATGGTATTGCTCCAGAGGTTGTGCTTTATCTAGATGCTGATTTCGACATTGAAACACTGCAAGGCCTATATGCTCAGCTTGAACTGCCTAACGTACGTGCAATGATGCGTACCAAGGAAGCGATTTATAAAGAGCTCAACCTTGGGGATGATTCTCTTACCGAGCAAGACCTGTTTAAGGCGATGCTTGACAATCGCAAGCTTATTGAGCGCCCAATTGTGATTGCCAATGGCAAGGCTCGACATGGCCGTCCACCACAACAGGTACTAGAGATCCTATAATGCCAACCACATCCCCTGCTGAAATGGCGCCAAAAACAAGGTTATGGTTACGAGTGGCTCAAGCGGGACACTTTGCGCTTTTGGCTTGGGTCATACTTTGGCATAGCCTTATATCTCCGCCACTGGAATTCAGCCCGTGGTTTTTGACCATTGCTTGGGCACTGCCTTTGCTCTTTCCAATTAAGGGAATATTGCAACAAAAGCCATATACCTTTGCTTGGGCAAACTTCGTGCTTCTGCTCTATTTCCTACACTCACTCACCTTGGTCTATGTTGATGAAGGCGAGAGAATGTTGGCTATTGTGGAAGTACTGCTAACCAGTATCGCGTTTATCGGCAATACCTTGTATAGCCGATTACGAGGAAGAGAATTAGGCTTAAAGCTGAAAAAGCTCTCTGAATACAAGCAAGAAGAGCAAGAGCGTTTTGGTCGCTAGCGTTAAGATCAAAAAGTACAACCAAGCCCCATCAATGGGGCTTTTTTATCAGAACGTCTCGCTAACTATCCGCCAGTGGGCTCATAGCTAAACTCTTCAAAGTCTGCATGACAGCCAAACCCACTAATATCAGCACAATGAAGTCCAACGAAGGCGCCCGTAAAGAACCCTCTCCCGTCAATGTAGTCATCCGATAAACGCCAAGCATCGAGCACTAAAGGTAGCTTTTGCCATTCTTCGCCATCAAATGAGTAACTGTATTGATAGGTTAAGCCCTGGACGTTCACACTAAGCCAAACACTACGCACATCGTCTGGGATCTCTATGGACTCATCATCATAAAAATGAAAACTGGCCGCCTGCTTGTCTACTTGCATCACTCGCAAACAGCGACGCTTGCGCTCTTCATCAAACTCAACCGCTAAGTACGTCCAATTACTGGTGTTGTAATAACAACATAAGCCTGCTGACTGCTGGAAGTTTACCGGCTCAAACTCAAGCTTGGTGGAAGCAACAAAATCATGATGACGCCAACGCGTCGCTACCGTTGACTGCTCAAATGTCGACAGCAAGCTATCCTTACCGCGCAAGCGTAAATAACTCTGTCTTTCATTCAAACTCCCCATAGATTCAGTAAAGGGGATCCTGAGAGTTTGCCAATGGCCAAGTAAGGACTCAGTAGAAAAGTCATCATAAATAGACTCACTCTCAGCAGGAGAAGTAACGGCAAGGTTCAATCCCGGAATTTCTAGCTTCGCATGTTTTCCTCCCACCACTGCAGGCCAGCCATCTATCCACTCAATACGATCAATACCCGTTTCTCTTCCTAGAGAACACGCACCGCGCCCCCACCTAGCAAGCCTTGGTCTGCCTGCAAATTTTAGCGGGCGACTCACTAGGTAAGTAATGAACCATTCACCATCAGGCGTTTCAACCAAGGAGCCGTGCCCTGCTTTTTGCAGTGCATTGTCAGGCGTATGCCAAGTGGATAGCAATGCACCGTGCTGAGAAACCTCATAAGGCCCCAATAGATGCTTTGAGCGAGCCACTGTCACATGGTGCTCAAAGCTTGTACCGCCTTCTGCGGTAAGGAGGTAGTAGTAGCCATCTTTCTTATACAGATGCGGGGCCTCTGTGTACTTTAGCTCCGTCCCATTAAATATTGGCTGTCTAACACTCACTAATTTTTGTGAAGCAACATCATACTCTTGCACCACTATCTCATTAATAGGATCGCTATGATTTCTCGGCCCCCAGGTGCGATAAACGTAGTACTTTTTGCCATCATCCGCATGAAATAACGATGGATCAAACCCGCCATTTCCCATCGGAATAGGGTCACTCCACGGGCCCTCTATATTCTCGGCTGTTACTAAGTAATTGCGACCGTTTTTCCAAGGTGCATCTATCACCTTTACATCGGTATAAAGTAACCAAAACTTGCCGTCAGCATAGCTAAGAGCCGGAGCCCAAATGCCACCAGAGTCAGGGTTACCCTTCATGTCGAGCTTTTCAACGCTATCCAAAGGCATTGAAGCCAGCTTCCAGTTTTTTAGGTCCTTAGAGTGAAATATTCGAACCCCAGGGAACCACTCAAAGGTAGAGGTGGCAATGTAGTAGTCCTCACCAGCACGACATACACATGGATCAGGATGAAACCCTTTTATTATTGGATTGCTAATCATTTCGAGTCCTTTTCATCTTCAGCATCACTCCACTCAAGTTACCGGTAACAGTTGGTACTTATAGTATTCGGTGTAAAAAGGTTTTGATGGGATGGTCGTTAGATAAGCAAAAAAACAGAAGTAAGAAATAAAAAAACGAAAAGCTTAGAAGCTTAGAAGCTTAGGGAAAGGATTAGCAATAGAAGCCGATGAATGTGGCCAATCTTACGCAAGGACAGAAGCAAGAAAAAAGCCAGTAGCAAGGGCTACTGGCTTATCAACAAACGCATAATTATTTGTTTATTCTATGACTGCCATTCATACATCAATACTTCAGGCTTAGATTCGATTGACTCTTCAGTAGTAGGCTTAACCGCTTCAGAAGTTTGAGATTCAGTGTTGTCAACGGTTGTCGATTCTGCACCTGATTGCGGTCCGTCTAGCGTAGATTCAGCCTGTGCTTCAGTTGTAGGTTCAACTGCAGCAGGCTCTGTTTCGACAGCTATTTCAACCTTGCTGACCTTATTGCTACGCAGAAGTTGGCGCTCAAAGTCTGCTGCGTCAGTAATTAGGTTCACACGAAAATCAACCGAGCTACCCATAACATGCATGAGCTCTACTGACGCTACGCTAGATAGATTTTCTAACATGCGCTCTATGTTAAAGAATGACTGAGCTTCAGCTACGCCTTTAAAGTTCACGACAACTGAAGAGGTAATCTCTCCACTGGCCTTGGCTGAACTCTTTTGAGCATAGTAGCGACCAAGATCCGCAACAAATGTTTCTGTTACCTGCTTGTTTGTGCCCGAGGCTTCGCCCGTTACCGGAGACAGAGATGCATCAACGATAAACTGAGGCTTGTCATCATATAAGGTCCAACGCAGGTTCTGCTGGCTACCATTGCGTGTAATTCGCGCAACAACTACGGCATCAACGTCGTAACGACGACTACTGTCTGAGATCTGCTTGGTAAAGTTACCCCACACCTCAGTTGGCTGAATGCTAGTCACATCATCAATATCACCCACTGGTACCGTAATAGGCAAACCTTTTTGGTTCGCTACATATCTTAGATTCTCAATGGAGGTTCTTTGAGACTGTTCCCAGCTTATAGTGCGATCATACCCATTATCTTCAACCACCCAAACTAGCAAACGAGCACGCTCATCAGGCCAATAAGGTAGGTCTGCTTGAGCAAGTAAAGCCTGAATTTGTTTAGGATTGAACGACATCTTTAGAGTAGGTTGTCCATCTTTCTCAGACGGTGTAATCGTTGAAAGAAAGCGGCTACTTTGGGTAATAGCTTTCTTTACTACCGCATTATCCAAAGAAGCAGCGTCGCCAGTTGCTCGAACGATTACATCTCTCATGCCCTCGCGACGAGCCAACTCTTCACCGCTATATCTTGCATCTTCTTTTTGTTCAATCACCACAGCTTCGGTATCAAACACATTGACCTTAGTGACTGCAAACGCAGAAAAAGACGTTAAAGCCGCTAGCATACAAGCCAAAAATCGCATAAATAACTCAATAATATGAAGTAGTTAGAAAATAATAAGCAAAGATTGCAAAACCAACAAGTAGAGTCACTAGAAAGCGCCCTACTCTTGTTGGTTTTGGGTATTATTTAGTACCGAAGATCTTGTCGCCTGCGTCGCCTAGACCAGGAACAATGTAGCCCTTATCATTCAAGCACTCATCGATCGCAGCAGTGTACAGCTCGATATCAGGATGAGCTTTTTCTAGCGCTTCAATACCTTCAGGTGCCGCTACAAGCACAAGTGCCTTAATCGTCTTACAGCCTTGCTCTTTAAGCAGGTCGATAGTAGCAATCATAGAGCCACCCGTTGCCAGCATTGGGTCAACAACAAGTGCAATACGCTCATCAATACATGACGCAAGCTTATTGAAGTATGGAACAGGCTCAAGGGTCTCTTCATCGCGGTACACACCAACCACACTGATTTTTGCACTAGGTACGTGCTCTAACACACCGTCCATCATGCCAAGACCCGCACGCAAAATTGGTACTACAGTAACCTTTTTGCCTTTAATTTGGTCAATTTCAACTGGGCCATCCCATCCATTGATCGTTACGCGCTCAGTTTCGAAGTCTGCCGTCGCTTCATATGTGAGTAGGCTCCCTACTTCTGTAGCTAACTCTCTAAAACGCTTAGTGCTAATGTCCCCTTCGCGCATCAAACCCAGCTTATGTTTCACAAGAGGGTGTCTTACCTCAACGACTTTCATGCCTTTCTCCAGTCTAAAATCAACAAACCTAGGAATTATATACCCAAACGACATCAAGTTACGAGTCGCACAGCCCTCTGAGGGCAATTAATCCCAAGTAAAGAATGCAATTTACGACTATCAAAAAAGTGAGCCTGTATCTCTAGGGTCTGTTGATCTTTTGAGTTTATTTTTGTAGCGATTTGTTGGGTATTTAAACAAGGCAGTCACTTTTAGGTGTGGTGGTTCCACATGAAAAGGGACTAACGCCGTAGAAATGCCCAACAAACGCTACCCGAAGGGCTCGGCTAGAAACCATTTACTCGTCGTTGAGCGTCTTTTGCTTAGATGACTAGGCGGCAAGCCCCTCGCCTTGATTAAATGGTTTCTAGTCGAGCAAAATTTAATCGAAAAAGGTCAACAGACCCTAGGTAACAGATTGCTTTAATTGCAAAATAAATCATCATCTAGGGGCTCAAATCAATAACAATCAGAAATAACCGCGCAAACGTTTGCTATTGTCGATTATCCCTTGTTAGAATAGCGCCGATTTTTCTTCCCTAACTTTTTCTAAACGAGGAATTTCCCGTGAGTAGTAACAAGGCTTCTCTTAGCTACAAAGATGCTGGTGTAGACATTGACGCTGGCAACGCACTGGTTGACAAAATTAAGGGTGCTGTAAAACGCACACGTCGTCCAGAGGTCATGGGTGGCATTGGTGGCTTTGGCGCATTATGCGAACTGCCAACCAAATATAAGCAACCAGTACTGGTTTCGGGTACAGACGGCGTTGGCACTAAATTACGCCTTGCACTAGATATGAAAAAGCACGACACCATCGGCATCGATTTAGTTGCTATGTGTGTGAACGACCTCATCGTTCAGGGTGCTGAGCCTCTATTTTTCCTAGATTACTACGCGACAGGGAAGCTCGACGTAGACACTGCTGCTGATGTAGTTGCTGGTATTGCTGAGGGCTGTGTACAGTCTGGCTGTGCACTTATCGGTGGTGAAACTGCAGAAATGCCTGGCATGTACGAAGGCGACGACTACGATGTTGCTGGATTCTGTGTTGGTGTTGTAGAAAAAGAAGACATTATCGATGGCACTAAAGTGGCAGCCGGTGATGCTTTGATTGCTGTAGGTTCAAGCGGTCCACACTCAAACGGTTACTCTCTAGTTCGTAAGATCCTTGAGGTTTCTAATGCAGATCTAAACCAAGATCTTGAAGGCAAGCCACTAGGTGAGCATCTACTAGAACCAACAAAGATTTACATCAAATCAGCACTTAAAATGATCGAGAAGCATGATATCCACGCTATCTCTCATATTACAGGTGGTGGTTTCTGGGAAAACATCCCTCGCGTTCTTCCAGAAGGTACTAAAGCAGTTATCGACGGCAACAGCTGGAACTGGCCTACTATCTTCAACTGGCTTCAAGAAAACGGCAACGTTACCACCCACGAAATGTACCGTACATTCAACTGTGGTGTCGGTCTAATCGTTGCTCTGCCTCAAGATCAAGCAGAACAAGCGGTTGCTCTTCTTAATGAAGAAGGCGAAAACGCTTGGGTTATTGGTCAGATCGCTGAAGCAAATGGCGAAGAAGAGCAAGTAGAGATCCGTTAATCATGACTAGAATCGTCGTCCTTGTTTCCGGAAATGGAAGTAACCTTCAGGCCATTATGGATGCCTGTGCAAACGGTGATATTCAAGGTCAAGTCTGTGCTGTCTTTAGTAATAAAGAGCAAGCCTATGGCCTTGAGCGAGCAAGAACCGCGGCGATTCCAGCCCATGCTTTATCTCACAAGCACTTTGCTGACCGTCTAAGTTTTGATATGACTCTGATGAAGCAAATCGACGAGTACCAACCAGATTTGGTGGTACTTGCTGGTTACATGAGAATTCTCAGTGATGAGTTTGTTGAGCACTACCTCGGTAAGATGATCAACATCCACCCCTCACTGCTTCCCAAGTATCCTGGGCTTCACACGCACCAGCGCGCGATTGATGCTGGGGATTCTGAGCACGGAAGTACCGTTCACTTTGTGACCCCAGAACTCGATAGTGGCCCGATCATTGGTCAAGTTAAAGTCTCTATCACTGCCCATGATGATGCCGATAGCCTTATGACTAAGGTACAAAAAGCGGAACATCAACTCTACCCGGACATAGTCCGACAGATAGTTTCTGGTGAGATAAACTGGAAAAGTTAACATCTAGAAAGCAGCCTTTGAGCTGCTTTTTTTTATGTCTAAACTGAATGAGTAACAAAAACAACAAAGGCACGTTTATCGTGCCTTTGGTTTATTCTTCTAGTACTTGTGTGGGTGCCTGACTCGCTGGCTTTGCAGCAGCGTAGGGTACATCAGCAAGCAAATCTGAATTCCCTGCAACAACCTCACCGTTTTGAAACAGCGTAAACTCGCCCGGTTTCAACCTGTGCCAAGTTTCGTTATCGGTGAGGGGTTGAGTTGCAATCACTGACACGACATCGTTGGGTGTTGTTTCTTCTTGGAAGTTGATGGTTACGTCTTCATCGATAAGGGTCGCCTTACCAAAAGGAGCGCGCCTGGTAATGTAATAAAGATGGTTGGTGCAATACGCCATCACATACTCACCATCGCTAAGCAACATGTTAAACACGCCAAACTCTCTTAAGCTATCACACAGGGTGACCATGTAAGCAAAGACGGGCTGCATGTCTTGAGGAGGCTCAGGGAAGCGTTCCTCTAATTTATGCATTATCCAGCAAAAAGACAGCTCACTGTCTGTTTTTCCTACCGGACGTTGTCGACCGGTCTGCATTTCATGATAATCAGATAATTGCCCATTGTGCGCAAACGTCCAATATCTGCCCCACAACTCACGAGTAAATGGGTGGGTATTTTCTAGATTCACTGCCCCTCGATTCGCTTGTCGAATATGGCTTACCACTGCGCAGCTCTTAATAGGATAGCTTTGTACTAGCTCTGCTATCTTTGAATCGCAGCTGGGATTAGGATCTTTAAAGGTGCGAAAACCCTTTCCTTCGTAGAAGGTAATGCCCCAGCCATCGGTGTGAGGTCCTGTGTTCCCCCCACGCTGAATCAAGCCAGTAAAGCTAAAACAGATATCTGTTGGCACATTAGCGCTCATGCCAAGCAGTTCACACATAGTTATCTCCTGCTAATAAATCCTCAGTTTCCTTACTGAGCTTCCATCTCTTTCTCAATCAATTGAATGATGATATGGATGATTTTAATATGTATCTCTTGTATACGATCGGCATAGCCAAAATGTGGTACTCGCACTTCAACATCAGCGGTACCCGCCATTTGACCGCCATCTTTACCGGTCAAAGCAATGGTTTTCATACCCTTTGCTTTGGCAGCTTCAATAGCTCTTAGTATATTGGCAGAGTTACCGGATGTGGACAGTCCAAACAGCACATCACCCTTCTGGCCTACGGCCTCTACATAGCGAGAGAACACCGCTTCATAGCCGAAGTCATTGCTCACGCAAGAAAGGTGACTAGGATCAGAAATTGCGATACCAGGGTATCCTGGGCGGTCTTCTCTGTATCGTCCTGTTAACTCTTCAGCAAAGTGCATAGCATCACAATGAGAACCGCCGTTACCACAAGACAAAACCTTACCGCCAAGCTTAAATGAATCCGCAATGGTTTTCGCTGCTTTCTCTATCTGAGCAATATTCTCATCGTCCGATAGAAATGCTTCTAATACTTTAGCCGCTTCATTTAGTTCACCCTTAATAAGTTCACGGTACATGGCTGATCTCTCCTGATTAATAACGCCATTGTTATAGCATCGAATGTAACAAGAAAAGTTTAGCAGTGTCGAGACTCTTACTCGCAGATTTCCAACTCAATAGGCTCAATGATTACTATTTCACCGACAAATCACTTTTGATGCCGCTCGCGACCCAACTCACAAAACACCATCAATAATACTTTACAAATAATTAACATTTGCGATACTAATTTGAACTGGTTAGACCTCTTACCTATTATTAAGGGGTGACACAGCTTAATGGAGATGCTTTTTACATGGAAATACTTGTTGCTCTACTTACCCTAATCGTGGTGTCAGGCATCTGCCTGTATCACCGTACATCACTGTTTTCTGGGTTTCTGGCCAATACAACTGCCTTGATTATCTGTTCCATCCTATCAGGATTCTCCTTCATTGCTTGGGCCATTTTACTGTCAGTCACTGCGTTTATGATGTTCGATGAGTGGCGAAAGAATACCATTACCAAAAAGGTTCTAGGCTTATTTAAAGGCATGTTGCCACCTATGTCCCAAACCGAAAAAGAAGCGCTAGATGCCGGCACGACTTGGTGGGAAGCAGAACTATTTCAAGGCAAGCCTAACTGGCAGTTCTTAAAAGACATTCCAAAATCTGAACTTTCTGCAGAGGAAAAAGCCTTTCTCGATGGCCCTGTTAATGAGCTCTGTTCAATGATCAATGATCATGAAATTACCCACGAGATGGCAGACATGCCTCCTGAGGTATGGCAGTACCTAAAAGACCATAAGTTCTTTGCCATGATCATCAAAAAGAAATACGGCGGTCTTGAATTTTCAGCCTACGCTCAGGCGCTAGTGCTACAAAGACTGGCCGGTACTTCTATCGTTGTTGCCTCGACCGTTGGCGTTCCCAACTCTCTCGGCCCAGGTGAGCTACTGCAAATGTACGGTACCAAAGAGCAACAAGACCATTACCTACCGCGTCTTGCAAAGGGTAAAGAGATCCCATGTTTTGCATTAACCAGTCCAGAAGCAGGCTCAGATGCAGGCGCTATCCCTGATTTTGGTGTGGTATGTGAAGGTGAATGGCAAGGTAAGAAAGTTCTGGGTATGCGCCTTACTTGGAACAAGCGCTATATCACGCTGGCGCCCGTTGCTACTGTTTTGGGCCTGGCCTTTAAGCTAAGAGACCCTGATGGCCTATTGGGTAACAAGGAAGATTTAGGTATCACCTGTGCCCTGATCCCAACCAACCTTGAAGGCGTCAAGATTGGTCGTAGACACTTCCCGTTAAACATTCCATTTCAAAACGGCCCCACTCAAGCTGAAGACCTATTTGTACCTCTAGATTTCATTATTGGTGGCCAAGAGATGGCCGGCCAAGGTTGGAAAATGTTGGTGGAGTGCTTATCGGTAGGGCGTGCAATTACGCTACCTTCAACTAATACCGGTGGCATCAAGACCAATGCCCTCGCCATTGGCGCATACGCTCGCATTCGTCGCCAATTTAAGCAACCTATCGGCCGAATGGAAGGTATCGAGGAGCCATTAGCTCGAATCGCAGGTAGTGCTTACTTACTCGAAGGGGCAAACCTATTAACTATGGGAGCGATTGACAATGGCGCTAAGCCTTCTGTTATCTCTGCCATTGTTAAATACCATTGTACTCACCTAGGTCAAAGAGCATCCATTGATGCAATGGACGTCGCCGGTGGCAAGGGCGTAATGCTAGGCCCCTCTAACTTCTTAGGGCGCGCTTATCAAGGTGCTCCAATATCAATCACCGTGGAAGGGGCAAACATACTGACTCGCTCATTGATGATATACGGGCAAGGCGCCATTCGCTGTCATCCTTATATCCTTAAAGAGATGGAAATGGCCTATTCTGATGCACCCAATGCTTTAGCGCAGTTTGATAAGGCTCTATTTAGCCATGTGGGCTTTGCTATGAGTAACCTATCTCGTAGTCTAGTTTTTGGTGTCACTGATGGCTTCGGCTCTGACGCGCCAACCAATGATGAAACCAAACGCTACTACCAAAAGCTTAACCGCTACAGTGCGAACCTCGCGTTTCTTTCTGACGTCTCTATGGCTTTCCTTGGAGGATCCTTGAAGCGTAAAGAACGCCTATCTGCACGCTTAGCCGATATGCTAGGACAGCTCTATCTATGCTCTGCAATGCTCAAGCGCTTTGAATTAGATGGAAGCCCTAAAGAAGACTTGGCGCTGGTGCATTGGACCGCTCAAGGCAGCCTATTTAAGATTGAGTCTGCGATGCATGACTTCTTAGTGAACTTCCCTGTGAAATGGATGGGGCTTAAGCTTCGTGTGCTGTTAATGCCGATAGGGCGCGTGCGCAAAGCACCATCAGATGCTCTGGATAGCGAGTTAGCTAAGATACTACAAACACCGAGTGCGACGCGCTCTCGACTTGGACGTAATCAATACCTAGAGCCATCGAAGTACTGTGTTCAAGGGCAATTAGAATTAGCGCTAACCGTCGTATTGCAGGCTGAGCCTATCTTCGACAAGGTGTGCAAAGCCCTTGAACAACGTAGGTCTTTCACCCGATTAGATCTTATTGCTAAGCAAGGACTCGAAGCTAACGTGATCAGTCAGGAAGAAGCAGAGATCTTAATAGAGGCAGAACAACATCGACTTCGCAGTATCAATGTCGATGACTTTGACCCGCAAGAACTGCCAGCCAACTCAGTACAGTCGCAACAAGTCTTAAGCGAAACTGAAGCATAACCCTATAAAAACAAAAGCCCTGCGATTCTCATTGAAATCGCAGGGCTTGTTTATTCTAACGTCTTACTACCAGCTTTGTTCACCTGCAAGCAGTGTCAATCTTTCCGCATGAGCCGTCAGCTCATCATCACTGGCCTTAATGACTCTAAGCGGGGCTCTTCCCGATGCAACACGCTGAATACTCTCTCCACCAGCCTCTCCACTGCCGTCACCGCCAAATTGAATCGCTGTCTGACCACCAGTCATAAACAGGAACACATCCGCCAATATTTCGGCATCGAGCAAAGCGCCGTGCAATACACGCGCGGAAATATCGATGGTGAAATGCTTAGCTAATGAGTCCAGGTTTTTGCGCGCTGGCATGTTTGGCATGCGCTTAGCCATCGCCAAGGAGTCAGTAATTTTACAGTAGTCTTGCGTTTTTCCGATAGAAGGGTCTAGCTTGCTAAATTCATTATCCATAAAGCCGACATCGAAGGGCGCGTTATGAGCAACAAGCTCAGCCCCATCGATAAACGCCAAGAACTCTTTATGAATATCTTCGTATTCTGGTTTATCACGCAAAAATTCATCGGTAATACCGTGGACTGCAATCGCATCCGGCTGAATCTCACGGTCTGGCTTGATATAGACATGGAAGTGTCGCCCCGTTAGCTTACGGTTCACTATCTCTACAGCACCGATCTCGATGATTCTGTGACCAAGGTAGGTAGGACCACCTTCACGGTTCATACCTGTGGTTTCTGTATCGAGCACCACTATGCGGCGCGAATTGTTACTAGTATTCATAATTAAAACTGTGTCAGACTAATAGGAAGGCCTCTATACAGACAATCATATCAAATCATGAATAAACAGGTTGAGATTTTCACAGATGGATCTTGCTTAGGCAATCCAGGTCCAGGTGGCTATGGCATCGTCATGCGCTACAAAGAGCACGAAAAACAGATAGCCAAAGGCTTCACACTGACGACCAACAACCGCATGGAAATGATGGCAGCCGTTGAAGGGCTTAAGCTTCTTAAGGAGCCATGCAACGTCGTGCTTACCACAGATAGCCAGTATGTGCGCCAAGGCATTACTCAGTGGATTCATAACTGGAAAAAGCGTGGCTGGAAAACTTCGGATAAAAAACCCGTAAAAAACGCAGACCTATGGCAAGCGTTGGACAAAGAAAATCAACGCCACCAAGTAGAATGGAAATGGGTAAAGGGTCATGCTGGGCATAGAGAAAACGAAATTTGTGACGAGATTGCTCGTCAAGCGGCAGAAACCCCTACCGATGAAGATACAGGTTATCAACCGTCTTAAGCTAAACAGTTAATACTAGGGTCTGTTGACCTTTTGAGGTTGTTTTCGTAGCGATTTGTTGGGTATTAATACAAGGCAGTCGCTTTTAGGTGTGGTGGTTCCACATGAAAAGTGACTAACGCGGTAGAAATGCCCAACAAAGCGCTACCCGAAGGGCTCGTCCAGAAGCCATTTACTCTTCGTTGAGCGACTTTTGCTTAGATGACTAGGCGGCAAGTCCCTCGCCTTGATTAAATGGCTTCTGGTCGAGCAAAATTTAATCGCAAAAGGTCAACAGACCCTAGGCTTCAGGATTAACTCGGCAATTTAACCTCACTGGAGACAGACGGCGCTTCAGTTTCCAATGGGGTTTTATCGGTTTAAGCGGGTATGTTCTCTTGCGAGCCACGATAAAGTATTGACTGCAAAACGGCGTACTCCAGCCCCCTATCCCATTTTCTATCCAAGTCCATATCGCACGTTGCTTTTTCGACGGTATCAATCCATAACTGTCCATATGCACCACTTGATAATTAAGTACACTGAGCCAGTCCTGAACCCGATACGGCGTAAACATTCGCCCGCTCCAAGGCAGGTTTTTCTTTCGCCATGGCATCAAGCTATTCAGTCCCGATAAACTTATCGGATTAAAGCCTGTTAGTATTAGATAGCCATCATCGATCATCACGCGGTCTACCTCTCTCAACAAGCGATGCGGATCCAAGCAATAATCAAGTTGATGCGCCATTAAAACAACGTCTATGCTCTTCTCTAGAAAGGGTAAATCATAAGCATCGGCTACGATGCTATGAATTGGGTTTACTATATCTAGGTTGATTTGGTGCTGAATGTTACAGTTGCAGCTGGTAATCTCACAACTTAAACCGCCAAGCTTAAGCATATGATAGCCAAATAGTTTTGGGCACCATTCATCCAAACGCATTTGAATCGCATCGCGCACCCAAGCATGTTTAGGTAAGTCGTCCCAAGAATGGGGCTGATTAATTTTCCGTGATACCCGAGCTGGTCGCATTCAGCAGTCATCCGTACAGAAACAATAGGAATATCTTAATGTTAGTCGTAAAAAGCATACCCGCATTTAATGATAATTACATCTGGCTTATTCACAATAAACAAGGTCAATGTGCGGTTGTTGATCCCGGTGATGCTACTCCAGTGCTGTCTTACCTAAAAGAACATCAATTGGAACTCACCACAATCTTAGTCACCCATCACCACGCTGACCATATTGGTGGAGTACCGGAACTCAAGCGCGCCTATCCAGACACCATGATTGTAGGTCCTAGAAATGACGCTGTGGCAGGTCTGACGCACTCGGTTGATGCAGGACAGCAGCTAGACCTATTTGGCGAGCGCTTCTTAGTTCTGGGCTTACCTGGGCATACTCTAGGGCACATAGGTTACGTAGGGGATGGCAAACTCTTCTGTGGTGATGTGCTGTTCTCTGCCGGTTGCGGCCGCGTGTTTGAGGGAACGCCAGCGCAAATGTGGCAATCTCTACAAAAACTGGCTGCCCTCCCAGTAGAAACAGAGGTATACAGTGCTCATGAATACACCTCAAGCAACCTCTCATTTGCCATGGCGATTGAGCCAGGTAACCCGCAGTTACAAATTTACAGAGAAAAAGTAAATCAGCTCAGAGCTCACCAAAAACCCACATTACCGACTACTATTGAACAGGAAAAATGGATTAACCCTTTTTTGAGGGTAGAAATCCCTGAGGTTGTCAATTCTGTGTCACATCGTACAGAAGATCTTAGCCCGCAAGGCGTGTTTACCGCCCTACGTAAATGGAAAGATAGCTTCTAATTCAGTAAACTCGGACAAATTTTTATATTCAGCACCAAAGGAAAGGCTTTTTAATGAGATTGAAATACAGCTGGATACTGGCTCTGCTACTTGCAGGTTGTCAGGCTCCACAGCAGCCCACGGATAAGGACGTCTCAGAGCTTCCTCCTACAACAGAAGAAAGCCAAGCTGAACAGACACAGCCCATCGATGGCTCTACGGACGCAGAAACGCTTCCAGTAGAAGAAACAGAAAAAGCACCAGAGCTCACCGCCCAGCAACAAGACGATCTTTGGAAACGTATTGGCATGCAATTAGAGCTGCCAGTCGCTGACGATAAGATGGTTGATTACTACCGCAACTGGTACATCAAACACCCAAGCCATTTAAGAACCGTCTCTAAAAGAGCCGAACCTTTTCTGTATCTAATCATCGAACAGATTGAAGAAAGAAACATGCCGCTAGAGTTGGCATTACTGCCTGTTGTTGAAAGCTCTTACGATGCCTTCGCCTACTCACATGGTAGCGCAGCGGGTCTATGGCAGTTCATTCCAGGTACAGGCAAGATGTATGGCCTAGAGCAAGACTATTGGTACGATGGTCGTCGCGATGTGGTTGCCTCAACCGATGCAGCTCTAAATTATCTGACCTACCTTAACGAAAGGTTCGACGGCAACTGGAACCACGCAATTGCGTCGTACAACAGCGGCAGCGGCCGTGTTAGCAGCGCCATTCGTAAAAACCGAAGACATGGCAAGCCAACCGACTTTTTCTCACTGCAACTGCCAAAAGAAACCAGTGCTTATGTTCCTAAGCTAATGGCGATTGCGGATATTGTGGCAAACCAAGAAAAGTACGGCGTGAAGATCCCACCGATTGCCAACAAACCAGTATTGGTTGAAGTGGATCCCAAAGAGCAACTTGACCTCGGTATTGCGGCGCAATATGCCGGTATACCTGTGAAGGAGCTTCAGAGCTACAACCCAGCTTACAATCAATGGGCTACTGCTCCTGAAGGGCCACAAAAGCTGTTGATCCCAGCTGAGCAGCAAGAGCAATTCTTAGCCAAGGTTGAAGAAAATCGAGGCAAGGGTGTCAAACTGGTTCGCTACAAAATTCAGTCAGGTGATAGCTTAGGTGTTATTGCACAAAAACATAACACCACCATAAAGGTCATTCAGAATGCCAATGGCATGTCGGACTCTAATATTAGAGCGGGACGTTACTTGTTGATTCCAACCTCTACCCAGTCAGACAGCACCTATGCCCTGAGTGCGGATAACCGTCTAAAACAGACCCAATCGCGTAGCAGAGGTGACTACAAGCTCTCTCATACGGTGAAATCGGGCGAGAGTTTCTGGACCATAGCTAAAGAACATAATGTATCAGTACAATCATTGGCAAAGTGGAACGGTATGGCACCGAAAGACACGCTACGTATTGGTCAGAAACTGGTGGTGTGGAAACAAGGTGAGCAAGGCGCGGTAATGCGCACCGTTTACTACAACGTGCGCAGTGGGGACAGCATTAGCACTATCGCCAACCGATTTAAAGTGCGCTCTAGTGACGTAGTCAAATGGAACAATCTGAATAAATCTGACTACCTACAGCCAGGGCAAAAGCTCAAGCTGTATGTCGATGTCACTAAGGTTAGCGTTTAACCTCTGTAATAGAAAAACTCGCTAGCATTGGATTATGATCGGAGGCGTCACTAGTGGGCGCCTCCGCTGTTTTTAGGTCTAAGCCACGATAGTAGATATGATCTAGCATATGCCCCCCCATAAACTCGGTTCGTTGGTCGGGCTCAAATTGTACTTCTTTAAGATTTGCCGATGACATGATTTTCGCCAATTGCTCAAGCCTTGCATCACTCCAGGTATTAAAATCCCCGCCCACAATGACAGGTCCATTATGTCGCTCAAGCTTACTTGCCAATAGTTTTAGCTGCTTTGAATACGCCTTAGTGCCAATGGTAAAATTGATTCCATGCAGGTTACCGACCGCAAGCACTTCCCCATTGGACAAAGGATAGGTGGCAAAGAGCGCTGACTTAGGGATCTGTATCCAAGGTTCTGCGTCTAACTGTGCACAGGCACGAATAGGATAGACCTGAGTGATATTAAAAACTCCAGCACTCACATCAAATGATTCAAAGGCTTTCACCTGCTGCCCCACCCAATCCAGTTGATATAACCAAGTCCTAAATTCATCGGTAAAGCTGACTTCTTGCAACAGACCCAGTTGTTTTCCTTTGAGTAGCTTGGTCAGTTCGGCTTGCCAATCGTCTTTATTTTGCTTGTAGATATTCCAAACCAACACATCAATGTGTCCATTATTATCAATAGCCTCACCACTTTGCTCAAATACCGAGCATTGAAATGCACTTTCCGTTTCGGTATCGGTGATCCCATCCGCCATAATCAAATGCTCAGAATCAGGCAAGCTAATTGGAAATTCAATCGCGAGCACTGCTGTGGTCAACAGCGCAGCGATAATAGGTGCAAGTAGCCACCTTTTAGAGGGTGCGATCATAGTATGAGATACCTAGCTAACAAGGTGTGAATGATTGAATTTTATAACCTTATACCAATCACAGTAATTAAGTGGTCAGAAATAGCGTAGGAAAAACGCTGGATAACAAGGCAGAACTTTTTGATAAGTCGTTATTCTACAATCAAAAATTCTAACGCCGTTATCGAGTGTTTTAACAAGCTAGGGTTACCCGTTACTTACTACGATTGGTATTATACTATTTCCTATCCCATAGAAAAGAAAAGCCCCCGCACAATGGCGAGGGCTTGCAGCAATTTTTCAGCGAGATTAAATCGCGTCTTCGTCTTCTTCGCCTGTACGGATGCGAACCACACGCTCTACATCAGTGACGAAGATTTTACCATCGCCAATCTTACCGGTTTGCGCGGTTTCAACGATTGTATCAATGCATTGCGCTGCAACGTCTTCTGATACAACAATTTCCAGCTTAACCTTAGGAAGAAAATCAACCATGTACTCAGCACCACGATAAAGCTCAGTGTGGCCCTTTTGACGACCGAAGCCTTTCACTTCAGAAACCGTCATCCCTGTAATTCCAACCTCAGCTAGCGCCTCACGCACATCATCAAGTTTAAAAGGTTTAATGATCGCTTCAATCTTTTTCATTCCTACTCCCTAATTCGGTCAAGCCTATGACAAGTCCAAGTATTATCAACGATTTCTAGCAAATTACCATATAGGAATTATGCATTCTTGAGCTTAAAAGAGTAAAAAGTGTTGCGATTATTTCATCGAAGAATAATAAGCCGCTAGATTCTCCATATCTTGATCACTGAGCATTGACGCTTGCGCCTGCATAACAGCCGCGAGGCCACCATTACGTTGCTTCGCCTTGTAGGACTTCAATGAACTCACGATATATTTGGCATTCTGCCCGTTCAAATTTGGATAGCCGTCAATAACGGCCTTACCGTCAGCGCCATGACACGCAGCACAAATTTTCGCTTTTGCTTTACCTGCTTCAATATCAGCAGCCTGTGCTGTTACTCCTACCAACGACGTTAATAGAGCCGCAACAATGAGAGACTTCTTCATAATTACTCCTTGTTAATTATGTTTTTTCCAATAAAAACGGTGACCTGAGCCCGAGTATCCTCTGCATACAAATGAATCGCCGACCGCAACTACCTCTTCGTTATACATCAAAATCGGGGTCTGCGATCGTTTCCATGACGGAATTTGATACTCCTGAAACAGTTTTTTTAGTTTTCGGCTCCCAGAGCGCTCATCTGGATGAGCCGTTAAGCCTCCAGGATTAAACTGAACCCACACTTTTTCGCCCTGCTCTGGTGCTCGGACAAGTAAGCCAATGTCACTATGACTACTAACTCCTACATAGCCTAAACCATTGGGTAACTCCAAGGTTGTATCAATAACAATAGTGGATTGCCAGTACGGCGCCTCCTTACTCTGCTCAACCAAGAATAGGCTTTTTTGAAAGCGCCTTACACTCACCTTGCCGATGATTAATTTAGGATTGGCATCTTGTGACGCGTTAATTACCTCACGATAAATCAACCCTAGTTGTTTCTTGCCGGGCATAGGCAAGCCATATTGAGCGAACCAACGTCTTAGCAGGCGATTACGTATGGCTTCTGACAGCTCGCATAGGCACTGCGCATTTAAACTATTATCAGCATTGCGAACGCTTTGATACTGCTGCTCTAGAAGCTCATCCAATAGCTGTTCTTGTTCAAAACAGAGCTGCGCACTTCGCAATGCACTGGCTTGTATTTCGGGCCATCGCTTTGATAAGGCAGGAATCACCCGGAGACGAAGAAAGTTTCGATCAAACTGTGTGTCTTGGTTACTTTCATCTTCTACCCAATCAAGATTCTGTTGCTTAGCAAAGTCTTCAAGCGCTTCTCTTTTCAGTGATAAAAATGGGCGCACCAACACTGCCTCACCAAAGACAGATTTCACACCCATGGCTGCCAATCCCTTAGGGCCACTACCACGCTTTAGTGCCAATAGCACAGTCTCTAACTGGTCATCTGCATGCTGAGCAGTGAGGAGTAAATCATTCTTGCGTAGGTGTTGAGACAATAGCGCATAGCGTGCCTCTCTCGCCTGAGCTTCAAGGCTTTGCTTACTGTGTATATCTAGATTGGCAAACTCCGCGTAAAAAGGGATTCTGGCCTCTTCACACCATGTTCTACATTGCTCCATCCAATGATCAGCATTGTCACTTAGTCCGTGATGAACATGGACTGCGCGCACCTCTAGCTGTGGATTCTGTAATTGATAATGAGATAAGCACTCCAGCATTACTCTAGAATCTAGGCCACCACTCAGCGCGAGCACCAATCGACTAGAATCCTCAATTAGGCAAGCATTTATCACATCTGAAAAAGTTTCAATAACAGACTTCACGGTGTTCCTTAGTAAGCAAAATCAAAATAAGCAGAATCAAAAAAGGTGAGCCAAGCTCACCTTTAACAATAAATCATTGGCTATCTAATTGCCTAGATTAGCAGTAGCCGTAGCTCATTAGACGGTCATAACGACGCTCTAAAAGCTCTTCGTTATTTTTACCTTCTAGTTCTTTAAGCTGAGCAATCAGCGTGCTCTTCACGTTCTCTGCAGTATGCACAGGATCGCGATGCGCACCGCCTAGAGGCTCAGAAATGATCTCATCAATCAGGCCAAGCTCTTTCAAACGAGGAGCAACTAGTCCCATAGCGTCAGCCGCTTGCGGAGCTTTATCTGAATCACGCCACAAGATTGAAGCACAGCCTTCTGGAGAAATTACCGAGTACGTCGAGTATTCCAGCATGTTGACATAGTCACCCACACCGATAGCAAGAGCGCCACCTGAGCCCCCTTCACCAACAACGTTACAGATAACAGGAACGGTTAATCCTGCCATCACTTTAAGGTTAGTTGCGATGGCTTCCGATTGACCACGCTCTTCTGCACCCACACCAGGGTAAGCACCAGCAGTATCGATAAAGGTAATGATTGGCATCTTAAAGCGTTCAGCCATTTCCATTAGGCGCAATGCCTTGCGGTAGCCTTCCGGCTTAGGCATACCAAAGTTACGAATCACTTTCTCTTTGGTTTCACGACCTTTTTGATGACCGATGATCATCACTGGGCGACCATCTAGACGAGCCATACCACCAACGATAGCCTTGTCATCAGCAAACGCACGGTCACCACACAATTCATCGAATTCAGTGAACACGTTCTCAATGTAGTCATACGTGTAAGGGCGCTGTGGATGACGAGCTAGCTGAGCTACCTGCCATGCACCTAAATCACCAAAGATCTTTTTCTTCAGCTCAAGGCTCTTCTTTTCAAGGGAAGCAATCTCCTTGTTCAGATCAACTCCCTCTTCTCCACCGTGTCGACTTACATCGCGCAGGGCTTCAATCTTTGCTTCTAGCTCTGCAATTGGCTTTTCAAACTCTAGAAAGTTCAAAGTCATCTAGCATTCCTTCATTCTTTTGAGCTGAAGACAGCGTGTTCTGTCATCAGTTAAATTCGAGTTCCACTTGGTCATTACCAAGCAACTGCTTTAAATCGTCTATCAACGTATCGGTTGGCGTCACTCGCCATTCCACTCCCAAAGAGAGCTTAGCTCTTGCGTCGCTACGTTGATAATAAATATTGACTGGGATAGTACCAGCGCGATGCGGTTCCAACACTCGACTAAAGCGTTCAAAGAACTGGGCATCGATTTGAGACTCAGAGATCGAAATACTGAGTCCTGAGGCGTATTTTTCACGGGCATGGCCAAGATCCATAACCTCGCGCGCCGTCATTTTAAGGCCACCATTGAAATCATCAAAGCTGACCTGTCCAGAAACCACTACAATTCTATCTTTTTCTACCAATTCTGCATACTTTTCTAACACATCTGAGAAAAGCATCACCTCCATTCGGCCAGAACGGTCATCAAGAGAAAGAATACCGATACGTGTTCCTCGCTTAGTCGTCATGACTTTAGCCGCAATAACAAGACCCGCTAGGGTAACCGATTGGTCTCGCCTTGTAGGAGTCGCATTGTTCAATCGACAACTGGTGTATTTAGCCAGTTCACGAAGGTACAGATTAATCGGGTGGCCCGTTAGGTACAAGCCAAGGGTTTCGCGCTCCCCTTCTAGCCATACCTTCTCTGGCCACTCAGGAACTTGAGCGTACGCCTGCTCTACATCTGAGTGGGTGTCAGTTAATACACCAAACATGTCACTCTGACCAAAGGCCTCAGCCTGATGGTATTGGCCTGCGGCTTTCACTGCGGCATCCACCGAAGCCATCATAGCGGCTCGGTGTGGGCCTAAGCGGTCAAGTGCACCAGCCTGTATCAGCTTTTCAATAACGCGCTTATTACACTTTTTAAGATCGATGCGAGCACAAAAGTCGAACAGGTCTTTAAAGTGCCCATCTTTATTTCGTGCTTCGATGATACTCTCAATAGGGCCTTCACCCACCCCTTTGATAGCACCGATACCATACACAATTGCACCAGTCTCATCGACATTGAAGCGATAAAGGCCTGAGTTCACATCTGGCGGAAGCAGCTTAAGCCCCATGCGAAGACATTCATCCACTAGTCCAACAACCTTTTCGGTGTTATCCATATCAGCGGTCATTACCGCGGCCATGAATTCTGCCGGATAATGCGTCTTCAGCCACAGAGTCTGATAAGAAACCAAAGCGTAAGCCGCTGAGTGCGATTTGTTGAAACCGTAGCCTGCAAACTTCTCTACCAAGTCGAAGATCTTCATCGACAACTCGCCATCGACGCCGTTGTTCTCCGCACCCTCTTTAAAGATGGAGCGTTGTTTTTCCATTTCCTCCGGTTTTTTCTTACCCATCGCACGGCGAAGCATATCAGCCCCACCTAGCGTATAGCCTGACAGGATCTGAGCGATCTGCATGACCTGCTCTTGATAGAGAATGATGCCGTAGGTCGGGTCTAGCGTCTCTTTCAGTGACTCATGCTGCCAAGTTTCATCTGGGTAAGAGATGGCCTCACGACCGTGCTTACGGTCGATAAAGTTATCTACCATACCCGATTGCAGCGGGCCAGGGCGGAACAAGGCTACCAATGCAATAATATCTTCGAAACAGTCCGGCTGAAGACGCTTGATAAGGTCTTTCATACCTCGGGATTCCAACTGGAATACTGCCGTAGTTTCAGAGTTCTGTAGTAGTCTAAACGAAGCTGGATCGTCTAGTGGAATGGACTCGATGCGAATGGGTTGTTGACCGCTTTTTTCCAAGCGCGGATTCACTAACCCCAAAGCCCAGTCGATGATGGTTAGCGTACGCAAGCCTAAGAAGTCAAATTTGACCAAGCCTGCGGTTTCTACATCGTTCTTATCAAACTGAGTAACAGGAAATTGTCCCTCAGCATCCGCGTAGATAGGCGCAAAATCTGTAATCGTGGTGGGAGAGATAACCACACCACCGGCGTGTTTACCTGCGTTACGTGTGCAGCCCTCAAGGATGCGACACATATCGATAAGGTCTTTAACCTCCTCATCCGCTTCGTACAATTCCCCCATTTGCGGCTCAGCATCAAATGCTTTCGCCAGAGTCATACCAGGGTCTGGCGGTACTAGCTTAGAAATTCGGTCGACAAAGCCGTATGGGTGACCCAATACACGACCTACATCGCGGATAACCGCTTTTGCTGCCATGGTACCAAAGGTGATAATCTGCGAAACCGCATCACGCCCATAGAGCTCCGCTACGTGGTCAATAACCTGGTCACGCTTATCCATGCAGAAGTCGATATCGAAGTCGGGCATAGAGACACGTTCAGGGTTCAAGAATCGCTCAAACAGCAGGTCATATTCTAGCGGGTCAAGGTCAGTGATCTTGAGTGCGTAAGCCACTAATGAGCCGGCACCTGAACCACGCCCTGGCCCCACTGGAATGTCATTATCCTTAGACCACTGGATAAACTCCATTACGATCAAGAAATAACCGGGGAAGCCCATCTGGTTAACAACTTCAAGCTCAATCTGCAAGCGCTCATCATATTCAGGTCGCTTTTGCTGCCTAATAGCAGGATCAGGGAATAGAAACTCTAGACGCTCTTCAAGGCCTTCTTGGGATTTGTGCACCAAGAAGTCTTCAATGGTCAAATCACCCGTTGGAAAGTTCGGTAGAAAATACTCTCCAAGGCGCACGGTAACATTACAGCGCTTAGCGATCTCAACACTGTTGTGCAACGCTTCTGGGATATCAGAGAAGAGCTCACACATCTCCTCTTCAGTACGCAGGTATTGCTGAGCACTGTAATTTTTAGGGCGACGAGGGTCTTCTAAGGTGTAACCGTCATGGATAGCCACACGTATTTCATGGGCATCAAACTGGTCTTGGTTCACAAAGACCACTTCATTGGTTGCCACGACAGGCAACTGAGTTTGCTCTGCACACTCAAGCGCAAAGTGGAGATAGCTCTCCTCATCAACGCGACCTGTTCGCGTCAATTCTAAATAAAATCGATCTGGAAAATGTTGCTGATAAAACGCGACACATTGCGCTGCAAGGTCATGATTGCCTTTGAGTAAGGCTTTACCTACCTCGCCACTCTTGCCACCAGAAAGGACGATTAAGCCTTCATTTAGCTCAGCAAGCCACGCCTTATCAATGACGGGCTGATGTTGAACGTGTCCTCTAAGGTACGCCTTTGAGATCAACAAGGTCAGGTTTTTGTAGCCTTGATTGTTGGCAGCAAGAACCGTTAGACGAGTCAGTTCATCACCAAACTCGTCCGATTGCATTGTGAAGTCAGCACCGATAATGGGCTTAACACCAGAGCCGTGAGCGGTGTTATAGAATTTCACCAAGCCACAAAGGTTAGTGAAATCGGTAAGCGCCATTGCAGGCATGCCTATCTCAGCTACCTTTTTTACCAAAGGTGGCACTTTAGACAAGCCATCCACCATGGAGTAGTCACTGTGGACGCGTAAATGTATAAACCTAGGCTCTGTCATAATTACTCTGTTGTTCCGTTAGTTCATTAATCTCTATTTGGGAGAAGGAATTCAAATTCTAGGATTAAGTTGTTTCGAGTTGGGATTATTCTAAGCCCAGCGCTCGTTTAACGGGTTTAAAACTCTTTCTATGCTCTGCAATCACGCCATGTTGTTCGATGGCTTCAAAGTGCGCTTTGGTTGGGTAGCCTTTGTGTTTTGCAAAACCAAATTCTGGGTGTTTTTTATCAAGCTCGATCATTTCTTCATCGCGCACCACCTTAGCAATGATAGAGGCGGCACTTATCTGTGCAACCCTCAAATCACCCTTAACTACCGCTAATCCAGGCATAGCCAAATCAGGCACTCTATTGCCATCAATCAAGGCGAAATCAGGCTGTACTGAAAGACCTTCAATGGCTCTGGTCATTGCTAACATAGTCGCATGTAGAATATTAAGTTGGTCTATTTCTTCTGGAGAGCAACGCCCCACAGACCAAGCCAATGCCTTTTCTTTGATCTCAGGAAAAAGCGCTTGTCGTTTCTTCTCTGATAATGCCTTTGAATCGGTTAACCCTTCGATGGGGTTATTGGGATCTAAGATCACTGCAGCGGTAACCACATCACCTACTAATGGACCACGTCCTACTTCATCCACGCCAGCAAATAAGGTATACCCTGCTGGGTATTCAAATGGGGGGAATTCTACTTTTGCTTTAGCCATATTACTTGCCTATCAAATTCAATACTGCGTTGGCTGCCTGCTTGTCGGCATCACGCTTGATCCAAGAGTGCATCTCTGAGAATTTATCTGTCATGTAAGTTGTATCGCCATCGATAATATTTTGCATGGCCTCGAAGATATTTTGAGGATGACACTCTTCCATGATCAACTCTTTGAGCAACTCTTCATCAGCAAGGAGGTTAGGCAAGCTGTAGTATTTATTCAGCATCATACGCTTGGCGATAAAGCCACTAAGCTTATTGACTTTATAAGCGGTGACCATTGGTCGATTGACCAACATACCCTCAAGTACCGCTGTACCACAAGCGAGCAAGATATAGTCGGCCGCGGCCATAATATTGCGCGCTGAATTCTCTTCTATGATTTGAAAGTCGAGTTCAGGTGCCGTTTGTTGCCAAGCCTCTTCAAATTGCGCTCGTCTTGCTGGGTTCACAGCAGAAACAATAAAGCCGATATCAGGGTACTTCTCTTGCAGCAATTTACAGCCGCCAATGAAGTCTTCTGCCATCAGTTTGATCTCGCCGCGACGACTGCCTGGTAATACCGCTATCCAGCGCTTGTCTTGCTCTAAACCAAAACGCTCGCGAGCCTCTGATTTACTCGAATGCAAAGGAATGGCGTCGGCAAGTGTATGCCCAACAAACTCACAAGCCACGTTGTATTTATCGTAGAAGGCCTTCTCAAAAGGTAAGAATGCTAAGACTAGGTCTGTCGCTGCATCGATCTTGAAGATACGCTTTGGTCGCCATGCCCATACCGATGGGCTGACGTAATGCACGGTTTTAAGGCCGGCATTTTTTAGCTCGAGCTCAAGACGCAGATTAAAATCAGGGGCGTCGATGCCGATAAATACATCCGGTTGCCATTCTTTAAAGAACTTAGCCACTTCTTTCTTAATGTGCAGAATGCGACGCAATCGACCTAATACCTCAACCAAGCCCATGACTGAAAGCTCTTCCATATCAAACAGAGAGCGACACCCCAAGGCTTGCATCTTAGGCCCAGCGATACCGACAAATTCTGCATCAGGGTAGCGTTGCTGGATCCCTTTAATAAGACCCTCGCCAAGAGTGTCTCCAGACAACTCTCCGACAACAACACCGATACGCAATGGTCGACTCATACTAGGCTCTCCTGAGGTATTTCCTGAAATATACAAACAAAAAGACCGCCCATTACAGCGATCTTTTAGAGGGTCAACTAAACACTGAAATCAGCGAATGATGCCACGATTAACATCATTATTTAGATAGTCCATAAACTGCTTAACCGCTGGGTATTCCTCAGCTGATTTGGCAATCTCTTCTTTGGCTTCATCTAAGGTTAGACCTGAGCGATACAGTGTTTTGAACGCACGACGCACAGCTAGAATATCTTGCTTCTCAAAGCCGCGACGCTTCATGCCCTCAGAGTTGATACCGATTGGGCTACAGTGGTTGCCCTGTGCCATTACAAATGGCGGGATATCTTGAGCTACGGTTGAGCCACCACCAACAAAGGCATGCGCACCTAGCGTACAGAACTGATGTACCGGAACCAAGGCGGTCAAGATAACATAATCTTGAACCTTCACGTGACCAGCAAGAGTCGCATTGTTACCCAAGATAACGTTGTCACCAATCACACAGTCATGTGCAATGTGTGCGTTGACACAAAATAGGTTATCACTACCTACTTGAGTAATGCCTTTATCCTGAATCGTGCCGCGATGCATTTGCACACTTTCACGAATCACATTGCGATCACCAACAATAAGTTGCGTGGCTTCGCCTTGATATTTCTTATCTTGGTTTTCTTCACCCAAAATAGCAAAAGAGAACACGCGGTTTCCATTACCAATCTTGGTCAAACCTTTAATTACGACATGAGACATAATCTCGTTGTCTTCACCAATCTCTACATCGCCACTGATGTATGTAAACGGGCCTACCGTTGTGTTGGCACCAATTTTTACATTACCTTCAATAACTGCAGTAGGGTGAATTTTTGCAGTAGGATCAATCATATTAGAATTCTCGACGAGCACATTTCAGTTCTGCAGAACAAACAACCTCACCATCGACTTTAGCAACACCGTTGAACATCGCGATACCACGACGATTTTTCAACAGTTCTACTTCGATGATCATTTGGTCACCAGGGCTAACAGGTTTACGGAACTTCGCTTGGTCAACACTAGCAAAGTAGTACAATTCATTTTCTTTTGGTTCACCAAAGGTCTTGAACGCAAGTAGGCCAGTTGCTTGAGCCATCGCTTCTAGGATAAGAACCCCTGGAAAAACAGGTAGTTGAGGAAAGTGACCTTGGAACTGAGGTTCGTTAAAGCTCACGTTTTTCAAACCAATCAGGTACTTACCTTCTTCAAAATCGGTTACTCGATCAAGCAGTAGAAACGGGTAACGGTGTGGAAGAAGTGATTGGATCTCCATTATATCCATGGTCTTTTTTTCAGAAGTCAAAGTTCAGTTCCTTTAATGTAACGCTTTAATTTATTTGAGAATTATAGACTAAAAAGACCTGCTTATTGCAGGCCTTAATGCTAACTTTATTCGCCAAGCCTTTTTTCAATCTCGCCGAGGCGATTCAGCATGTCTTCTAGCCTATTTAGGCGAGCAACAGATTTGCGCCACTCCCTATTAGGTTGTGCCGGCATACCAGAGGAGTATACCCCTTTCTCAGTGATACTCTTAAGGATCATAGCTCGACCTGAGATCATTGTCCCGTCTGCTATTTCCAAGTGTCCCGAGATGGCTGCACCGCCACCAATAATACAATATTTGCCGATATGGGTACTACCACCAACGACAGTACCGCCAGCAATGCAAGAACCGTAATCGATACGCACGTTGTGACCAATCTGAAGTTGGTTATCCAGAATCACATTACTTTCAATAATGGTGTCATCTAGGGCACCTCTATCAACGGTAGTGCTTGCACCAATTTCGACTCGATCGCCGATTTTTACCGAACCAACTTGTGGGATCTTAATCCACTCGCCACGTTCGTTTGCATAACCAAAGCCATCAGCACCAATTACAGAGCTTGAGTGGAACACACAACGCTCACCTACTTCAACGTGATGGTAGATAGTTGCGTTCGCCCACATCCAAGTGCCTGCGCCGATTTTAGCATTTTTGCCAACATAGGCGCCTGCGCCAATGCAGACGTTGTCACCAAGAACTGCACCCGATTCTACAGTAGCATTTGGGCCCACTGAAACGTTGCTTCCTAAGGTTACGTCATCTGCAATAAATGCCGACGCAGAAATCCCTACAGCAGGTACTTCAGCGTTATTCAATGCTTGAGCCACCTTGGCATACGCCACATAAGGGTCGGCAACAACAAGAACATTACCAGCGCAATGCTCTCGTTCGCTTTCTTTAACCATGACCACTGACGCTTTACACTCTGGCAGTTGCTTCTTGTAGCGAGGATTAGACAGGAAGGTCATTTGCCCCTCTACTGCTTTATCCATCGCTGCCACAGAAGAAATCGTAGCATCTGGGTCACCATACAGTGTGCCACCCGTGATTTGTTCAAGTTGTTTTAGCGTCAGTTTTGTCATAGTCGATTACTTAAGCTCGTCGATTACTTTTTGAGAAAGGTCCAGTTCAGGTTTAGCGTATTGTAGAGCTTGTGCATCTACAACCATATCAATACCTTCACGCTCGGCAACTACACCGATTGCATCTTGGATAACTTTAAATAGTTTTTGTTTCTCTTGAGCTTCACGACGCTTGCCGTCACGCTCTAGAGCTTGACCTTTAAGCTTGTATTCAGCCTCAAGACCAGCGATTTCGATTTGCAGCTTACGAACACCGTCATCACCAAGCAATTCGCCATCGCGACGTGCCTGATCCATTTTGCTCTTAATCTTTCCTTCAATTTCTTTTAGCTCAGCCGACTTGTCTTTGAACTCATCTTGAAGAGTTCTAAGAACAGCCTCACGCTGAGGAAGCTCTTGAAAGATCTGAGCGGTATTCACGTATGCAACCTTCTGCGCAGCTTCTGCCGCGTGCGCTGCCAAAGATGTAGTGAGTACTACAAGGCTCAGGCCTGCTGCTTTAATTAGTTTTTTCAAAGTTTTTTCCTCAAAGTTTAGAAGGTTCTACCAATTGTAAAGGTGAAGACCTCTTTATCGTCACCCTCATAAATTTCTATAGGTGTTGCCAACGAGAAGACCAATGGTCCCATCGGAGACATCCACTGCATTGCAGCACCAACGGAAGCACGGAATGCAAACGGGTCTGAGTAGTCGTAGTAGTATTTAGAGCCCGGTAGGTTCTCATCAATAGCTACATCAGTAAACTCGGTATCCCACACGCTTGCAATATCAAAGAAGACACTGGTACGAAGCTGGTTGCGGAACTCATCGCCCGCAAATGGCGTCGGTACAATCAACTCGATACTACCCAACATGGTTGCGTTACCACCCGCCGATTCATCTGTTGCTGAGTAACATGGGTTGTTACCACCACCATTGCCTGAACAACCTGTTGGGTCGTTGTACACGGCTTTTGGACCCGCTGAGTTGGAGCCAAAACCACGCAGCGTGGTAAAGCCGCCGGCATAGAAGTTCTCATAGAATGGGAACAGATTGTCGTTACCGTCAGTCTTGCCATAGCCATTACCATAACCTAAGCGGCCACGTAGCAGTAGTGCAAAGGTTTGCTTCTGGTTTAGTGGGAAGTACTGTCTCGCATCATACTGAACTTTAAAGTACTGGGCATCAGAACCAGGAACCGTCATCTTACCCGTCAGGCGTTGGTGGTTACCTGAAGTTGGGAAAATACCACGGTTTAGATTATTACGCGTCCATGTCAGAGAAACATCAAAATCGTCTGTATCTAACGTATTATTGAGTGGATCGTAGTTATCACCTTGAGATTGAAGGAATTTTTCAATCTGAACGTATGGGTCAAGGTTGGACAAACTGTTGTGCGTATAGCCAAGGCCTACCTCGAAGAAGTTCAATTCATCAAATGGGAAACCCCAAGTCAAAGAACCACCGTAACTTTCGTTGGTATAGTCGACGATACCTGCTTCCGAGGCTTCAAATTTGTTGTAGAAGATCTTACCACCCAGACTCACACCATCAAGGTTCCAGTATGGGTCACGGTACTCCAAGCTAATATTTTGTTGGTAGTCGTTCGTCATTGCGTTGATACCAACGCGGTTACCTGTACCTAAGAAGTTGTCTTGTTGAAGACCAAGCTGGAAGCTAATACCTGATTCAGTACCGTAGCCAACACCAAAGTTAACACTGCCTGAGTTCGCTTCTTTCACAGAGTACACCACGTCCACTTGGTCAGCAGTACCTGGTACTCGAACGGTCTGAACATCAACGGTTTCAAAGAAGCCCAAACGGTTCAAACGAGTCTTACCTGTTTCTAGGTTTCTCGAGTTCAGCCAGCTGCCTTCCATTTGACGCATCTCGCGACGTAGTACTTCGTCTTTGGTGATGTTGTTACCCACAAAACGAATGTCGCGAACATAAATACGGTTACCCGCTTCTACATTCACTACTAGAGATACGGTGTTATTCTCGTCATCAAATTCTGGGATGGTGCGCACGTTAGGATAAGCGTAACCAGCTTCACCTAGCACTCGCTTAATTGACTCTTCCATTCCAGTCACAGCGCCGCCACTATAGACATCGCCTTTCTCAAATGGGTTCATCACTTCAAATTCTTCGCGCTTACCGATCAGCTCACCACGGACCTCGACGTCTTCAACCTTGTACTGCTCACCCTCATCTAAGAATAGAGTGATGTATACCCCTTTCTTATCCGGCGAGATAGCAACCTGGCTAGAGTCGACCTTAAACTTCAGGTAGCCCTGATCCAGATAGTAAGATTTCAGCGCTTCCAGGTCACCGGCTAGCACTTGCTTCTGGTATTTATCGTCCGCCATGAAGTTCCACCATGGCACGTTAACATTTAGGTTAAAGCGCGATAAAAGATCACTGTCTGAATAGACGGTATTACCGATGAAGTTAATCTGTTGGATCTTGGCTGAAACGCCCTCAGAGAAGACAAATTTCAAGTCAGCACGGTTACGAGGAAGAGGCGTTACAACCGCTTGTACAGACGCGTTGTATTTACCCACGCTGTAGTAAAAATCCTCAAGCCCCTTCTCTATAGTACTCAATGCAGTGCGGTCTAACGCCTCACCCACTTGAACACCTGATGAATTTAGGTTTTGTTGTAGCTGCTCTTCTTCAATGGCCTTGTTGCCAGAGAATGAAACACTCGCAATAGTAGGGCGTTCTGTAACTCGAACCACCAACACATTGCCATCGCGCAACACCTTTACATCTTCATAGTTGCCAGAACGGTATAAAGATTTAATGATATCCGATACATCCTTTGAGCCGACATCATCGCCAACACGAACAGGCATCTCCAATAGTGCAGCACCTAATGCAACGCGCTGCAAACCTTCGATTCTTATATCTTCAACTACAAAATTTTCTGCACCGTGAACAGCACTACTTCCAAGTAGTAACGCGGTAAGCAGGATACGTTTTAGCGACATATCGATTTCTAACTTCCTATAAAAATACGCTGTTTGTCCCGTTGGACTACAGTCGCATAAAATCGTTTAAAATTGCGATAGACATCAGTGCAAACACAATTGCGCCACCGACGCGGTACCCCATTTCTTGAATTTTCTCTGGTACCGGGCGACGAATCACCGCTTCGACCGCAAAAAACAACAGATGCCCGCCATCCAATATAGGCAGTGGCACCAAGTTGATTATCCCTAGGTTAATACTTATTAAGGCTAAAAAGCCAAGAAAATAAGCTATACCATAATCTGCTGTCGCTCCAGCTCCCTTGGCTATAGATATTGGGCCACTCAGGTTGTTCAACCCTACGTCACCCACGACTAATTTTTTCAACATGCTTAGCGTTAGAGAGATCACCTGCTTAGTTTTCTCAATCGCTTTACCGACAGACTCTACAGGACCAAACCTCAGGTCAAATCGATACTCTTCAGGCCATTCACCCACTTCAGGTGATACGCCAGCGAAGCCCATATCTCCCTCTCGGGTTTCTCGTACACCTGGTGTAAGAGTGATGGGTACTGTCATACCATCGCGATTAACCTCTAACTGCAATGGTAGGCCGGGATTATCGCGGATCATAGAAGCAAAGTCTTGCCACTCGCTCACAGAGTTATCATTCACTGATAAAACCGTGTCCCCAACCTTAAGGCCCGCTTCCTCGGCTGCTCCGCCCTCTTGAACGTGAGCAAACGTTAGGAAAATCTCAGGAGAATACGGCCTAAAGCCTAACGTGCCCATGGCGGACTCTTTCTCTGGATTGAAGTTCCAACCGTTAAGGTCAACAACCAAAGTCTGTTCTTGGCCAACTTCCTCTGGCGAAGTCACTGTTACCGTCATTTGATCATCGCCAATGCGCGAAATCAAACGCATGTTAACTGATTCCCAGTCCGCGGTTTTGACGCCATCGATGGACTTAAGTTCCATGCCTTGCTGAATTCCAGCCTGAGCAACAATAGAATTGGGAGTTACCTCACCAATTACAGGCTTAACTGCTGGAATACCAATCAGGAATACTAGCCAATAGGCCAAGACAGCAAAAAGGAAATTAGCAACAGGTCCCGCTGCAACAATGGCGCTTCGCTGCCATAGCTTCTTTTTATCAAAGGCTTGATTTTGTTCATGCTCTGCAACGTCTTCTACGCGCCCATCAAGCATCTTGACGTAGCCACCGAGTGGAATCACAGAAATAGAATACTCGGTTCCCGTCTTACCTATCTTTTTCCAGATAGATTTACCAAAACCGATAGAAAATTTATGAACCTTAACCCCACATTTACGGGCAACCCAAAAATGGCCATATTCATGAACTGCGACCAAAATGCCCAGCGCAACAATAAATGAAGCAAAATTCCATAATATGGAGGTCATTACGTCTATCCTTAACCCAGTTGCTCGCGAGCGAGAATGCGCGCCATTCTATCTAGCTCTATCAAGCTTTCCAAGCTATCCAATTGGTTGGCTTGCTCAGTTGCACAAACCTTGTTCATTACAGCACTATTTACTCGCGCAATATCAGTAAATGCTATCTTGTGTTGCAAAAACGCGTCCACTGCGACTTCATTTGCCGCATTCAACGCCGTTGTCGCGTGTTGCCCACTATAACAAGCTTCAATTGCCAGTTCCAAGCACGGATATCTCGCAAAATCGGGTTTGATAAAGGTCAGCTCTCCCATCTCAGTGAAGTCTAGGGGCTTAACACCCGCTTCTACGCGCTGTGGATAAGAAAGCGTCAAGGCTATTGGCGTACACATATCAGGCTCGCCCATCTGTGCAAGTGTCGAGCCGTCGGTGTACTGCACCATTGAATGAATCACAGATTGAGGATGAATAACCACTTGCAGGTGATCTTTATTGGCATTAAACAACCAGCGAGCCTCTATATATTCTAGGCCTTTATTCATCATGCTGGCAGAATCTACAGAGATCTTTGGGCCCATAGACCAGTTAGGATGGGCTATAGCTTGCTCTGGAGTTACCGAGGATAAGCTATCTATATCACTGTAGCGAAATGGTCCACCCGATCCTGTTAATAAGATCTTATGCACACCGGCATCATCAAGAGCGCAGTGACCCAAGTTAGTTTGAATGCTCTGAGGTAGACATTGAAAGATAGCGTTGTGTTCACTGTCCACAGGCATAAGCTCAGCGCCATGCTCTTTCACCGCATCCACAAATAGCTGACCGGACATTACCAGCGCTTCTTTATTGGCCAATAGCACTCGCTTGCCTGCCTTCACTGCCGCCATTGTAGACAACAGGCCCGCAGCGCCCACAATTGCCGCCATAACCATATCAACTTCAGGTAGCGAGGCAATATGGCAAAGCCCTTCTTCTCCCGCTAGAACCTCGGTTTTACAGCCAGCTGCTGCTAACTCTTTTTGTAAGATTAAAGCGGCCGCTTTATCCGCCATTGCGACATATTTAGGCCGCCATTGTTGGCACAGGGTAAACATTTGAGCATGGTTACTACCCGCACCAAGAGCAAACACACGGTATCGCAATGGGTTCTGCGCGATAACCTTAAGGGTGCTGCTACCGATTGAACCTGTAGCACCTAGAATAGTGATGTTTTTCATGCTAATTGACCAAACAAGTGCCGTTTACTGCAACATGAAATAAAGAACGGTAAATACCGGAAATGCTGCGGTTAGGCTATCGATGCGATCTAATACGCCACCATGACCTGGAATGATATTACTGCTGTCTTTGATACCAGCGACACGCTTAAACATACTCTCAACAAGATCACCCAATACCGAAATAACGACAGTGACAAGGGTCAGTAGCATCATTAACCAAGGAGTAGAAAACTCTAGACCAAACCAAATCGTCAGTCCCCAGCCAATCAACATAGCAACGATAATGCCGCCAATCAGTCCCTCTATCGTCTTATTCGGGCTCACGCTTGGTGCCATTTTGTGCTTGCCAAACTTACGGCCAGCAAAGTAAGCACCGCTGTCTGCAGCCCATACCAGAGCACACACATACATAACCAGCTTAGCACCGTAGTAAAAATCGGTGTCAATATCGATGGCACGCAGTGCTGCGATACTCCAAAAGAAAGGCACTAAGGTCAGTACGCCAAACACGAAACGCAGTAAGTGGGAGTCCTTCCAAGAAGCGGTATATTTAGGATGAGTAATGGCCAGAACACTAGCGATAAGCCACCAAATAGCACCGCCCACTACGACAACAAGTAATGCACCGGTCAATTCGGATAGTTTGAGCACGCTCTCTGGGATAAACAGAAAAGGGATAAGAAAAGAGGCAAAAAGCAGTACCATTTTTTGAGCTCGAGTGCCCATTTCTACAAACTGGGTCCACTCCCACAATCCGAGTAGGGTGATAAAACCAAGCATGAGCATAAAGCCCGATAGCGGCAACATGAAAACCCCAAGGATGACTAGAGGGGCTAGAATCAGTGCCGTAATAATGCGTTGCTTCAAGGCGACTTCCTTATTTATTGTCCATTAGTGCTTTGATCTGATCTCCAGTACAGCCAAATCGACGCTCGCGATTGACATACCAAGAGATAGCTTCGGCTAGGCCGTCTTCGTCAAAGTCTGGCCAGTGCTTTTCGCAGAAGTAAAACTCTGCATAAGCCACTTGCCATAGTAAAAAGTTACTTAGGCGCGATTCACCGCTAGTACGAATCAAGAGATCGACCTCAGGTAAATCCGCTAGGCACACTTCTTGTGAAATCAGTTGCTCTGTAATATCCGCTGGCTGAATCTCACCGCGCAATGCCTTCTCAGCAATACGTTTGGTGGCCTGTGTGATATCCCATTTACCACCATAGTTGGCAGCAACGTTAATCACTAAACCTGCATTATCTTGCGTCAGCTCTTCAGCTTCCGCTATTTTTTTCTGTAAACGAGAGTTGAAGCCACTTTTGTCACCAATAATCCTCAGTTTAAGATCGTTTTTATGCAAACGCTTCACTTCAGTGGTTAACAAAGTAATAAACAGTTCCATTAGAAGACTGACTTCTTCTTCTGGACGGCGCCAATTCTCACTGCTAAATGCGAACAAGGTTATTGACTTAACGCCAAGCTTTGCAGCGGCAGTTATGGTTTTTCTAACTGCACTCACTCCTTTCTTGTGGCCATAAACTCTTGGCTTGCCACGTAATTTTGCCCAGCGTCCGTTACCATCCATGATGATAGCGATGTGCTGAGGAAGAGCACTTGATGTTACAGGTATGTCAGACATAAAAGGATTAGGTACATTTAACAGGAGGGAGATAATAGCAGAAAAAAACGCTGCACTGTAGGGTGCAGCGTTTGAGCAGTTAATCGATAACCAGTTTAATTAAACTTCCATCAATTCTTTTTCTTTTGATGCTAGAACATCATCAACGTTCTTAACGGCAACATCAGTTAGCTTTTGAATCTCGTCTTGAGCTTTACGATCTTCGTCTTCAGAGATCTCTTTGTCTTTTAGAAGAGATTTAAAGTCGCTGTTTGCGTCACGACGGATGTTACGAATAGCGACGCGAGCGCCTTCAGCTTCACCACGAACGATCTTAACTAGGTCTTTACGACGCTCTTCTGTCAACGGTGGAAGTGGCACACGAATAACCGTACCCGCAGACATTGGGTTTAGACCTAGGTCAGATTGCATGATTGCTTTCTCAACCTTAGGTGCAAGCTCTCTGTCAAATACAGTGATTGCTAGAGTACGCGCATCTTCAGCAACAACGTTTGCTACTTGGTTAAGAGGCGTTGGAGCACCGTAATACTCAACTGAAAGACCAGATAGAAGGCTTGGGTGAGCACGGCCTGTACGCACCTTTGAAAGAGTGTTCTTTAGCGCTTCAACGCTTTTTTCCATGCGCTGTTGCGCGTCTTGTTTGATTTCGTTAATCACGATTTCACCTTTGAAATTGTCGGGGTCTAATGACCTACCTAAGTTGTGCTTGGGCGATTACTCGGCGTTGCTGATAAGAGTGCCTTCAGCTTCACCCATCACCACGCGACGTAGTGCGCCTGGCTTGTTCATATTAAATACGCGAATTGGCATGTTGTGGTCGCGTGCCAATGTGAACGCAGCTAGATCCATAACCTTAAGCTCTTTATCTAGTACTTCATTGTACGATAACTTGCTGTAAAGTTCAGCGTCTGGGTTCGTTGCAGGGTCAGCATTGTATACGCCGTCAACTTTTGTTGCTTTTAGTACTAGATCCGCTTCGATCTCGATACCACGAAGACAAGCAGCAGAGTCCGTTGTGAAGAATGGGTTACCCGTTCCTGCAGAGAAGATCACTACGCGACCTTGACGAAGTTCGCGGATAGCGTCAGCCCAGTTGTAATCGTCACACACACCTTTTAGTTGAATCGCTGACATTACGCGAGCATTCACGTATGCACGGTGCAATGCATCACGCATTGCTAGGCCATTCATCACTGTTGCTAGCATACCCATATGGTCGCCTACAACGCGGTTCATGCCAGCTTCTGCAAGACCAGCACCGCGGAACAAGTTGCCACCGCCGATAACCACACCTACTTCTACACCTAGCTCAACCAACTCTTTTACTTCTTGAGCCATACGCTCAAGGATAGTTGGGTCGATACCAAAGCCTTCTTCGCCTTGAAGAGCCTCACCACTCAGTTTTAACAGGATACGCTGATATGCTGGTTTAGGGTTTGTAGTCATGAAGTATACCTTCTAAAGAGTTATCGATTAACAGTTGAGGATGGAGACTCAGCTATCAGCTATCAGCTATCAGCTATCAGCTATCAGCTATCAGCTATCAGCTATCAGCTATCAGCTATCAGCCAATTATAAGTCACTATTCTCAACGGCTAAACTTAAGTATTTATTCGTAAAAAGACCGTAGCAATTGCCACGGTCTTTTTGGTATTCACTAAGGCTAATGATTAACCTTTTTGAACTGCAGCTACTTCATCAGCAAAGCTCATTTCTGCCGCTTTTTCGATGCCTTCACCAACTTCTAGACGAACAAAGTCAGTTACTTCTGCGCCACGCTCTTTAAGAACTTCACCAACAGATTTCTTTGGTTCCATTACGAACGCTTGACCAGTTAGAGAGATTTCGCCAGTGAATTTCTTCATACGGCCAACAACCATCTTCTCTGCGATCTCAGCAGGTTTGCCTTCGTTCATAGCGATTTCAACTTGAACCGCTTTTTCTTTCTCAACTACTTCAGCAGGTACGTCTGAAGGGTTAAGGAAGTCTGGACGAGAAGCAGCAACGTGCATAGCAACGTGCTTAAGTACTTCTGCGTCGCCAGAACCAGCAACAACAACACCGATTTTCTCACCGTGACGGTAAGAAGCGATTTCAGCACCTTCAACGTACTGTACGCGACGGATGTTGATGTTTTCACCGATTTTAGCAACTAGTGCAATACGAACTTCTTCGAATTGTGCTTGTAGCTCTTCAACAGAAGCTTTTGATGCTAGAGCAGCGTCAGCTACTTCGTTAGCAAATGCAGTGAAGTTTGCATCTTTAGCAACGAAGTCAGTTTGGCAGTTAACTTCAAGAAGAACAGCAACGCCGTTTGCATCTTTAACAATGATCGCGCCTTCAGCAGCTACGTTGCCTGCTTTCTTAGCAGCTTTAGCAGCGCCAGATTTACGCATGTTTTCAATTGCTAGATCGATGTCACCGTCAGTAGCAGTAAGAGCTTTCTTACAGTCCATCATACCTGCGCCAGTGCGGTCGCGCAGTTCTTTTACTAGAGCAGCAGTTACAGCCATTCTCTAATCCTCAAGTTGATTCAAAAGGTAAAATTCAGGGGCCTAAATTGGGGCCCCTGATGCATACTAGCACTTAGTTTATCTGCTGTTCGGTTTCCCGGCAAACAACTAAGTGTGACTTGGAGCTGCTATTACTCAGCTTCTTCTACGAAACCGTCTTTGTCAGCAGCAGTAGCAACGTCTTTGTTACGACCTTCAGTCACAGATAGTGCTGCAGCGTTTAGGTAAAGTTGTACCGCGCGGATTGCATCGTCGTTACCAGGGATGATGTAATCAACACCGTCTGGGTCAGAGTTAGTATCTACAACAGCGTATACAGGGATACCTAGGTTGTTCGCTTCTTTAACTGCGATGTGCTCGTGATCAGCGTCGATTACGAATAGAGCGTCTGGTAGGCCGCCCATATCTTTGATACCACCAAGAGATTTCTCTAGCTTCTCCATTTCGCGAGTACGCATTAGAGCTTCTTTCTTAGTTAGTTTCTCAAAAGTACCGTCTTGAGCTTGAGATTCAAGTTCTTTTAGACGCTTGATAGACTGACGAACAGTTTTGTAGTTTGTTAGCATACCGCCTAACCAGCGGTTGTTAACGTAGAATTGGTTGCTTGCGATAGCAGCTTCTTTAACAGCTTCAGATGCAGCGCGTTTAGTACCAACGAAAAGAACTTTACCTTTTTTCTCGCCAACTTTAGCAAGCTCAGTTAGAGCTTCGTTGAACATAGGAACAGTTTTTTCTAGGTTGATGATATGAACTTTGTTACGAGCACCAAAGATGAATGGCTTCATTTTTGGGTTCCAGTAACGAGTCTGGTGACCGAAGTGAACACCAGCTTTAAGCATATCGCGCATTGATACAGTTGCCATTTTAAAATCCTCTAAATTGGGGTTAGGCCTCCACATTCCCCATGGTCTCGACTCCCTCTGTTTGCAATCGCAAACTGGAGCACCCCGAAACATGTGACGAAATGTGTGTGATTTAAGTAAATTAAGTTAGTGACATAGAAAACCACCTCGCCCTATACAAAATAGGAAGACAATGGAATCTATCTCGGCGCGGTTTATACCATATTTTCGGGCTCGATTACCAGAAATATCACGTTTATTTCACTTAAGAGACGAAACGCGTCCCTACTTGAGTTTTATTTTCATTTGCGAGTGTGGCCAGTGTTGTTAGAATAAAGGCAATTGAAGCAAGAGTTAACTGAGTACAGCATGTCGATAAAAATCAAAACTGAAGCAGAGATCGAAAAAATGCGCGTTGCCGGCAAATTAGCAGCCGACGTTTTAGAGATGATAGCCCCGCACGTAAAAGAAGGGGTATCTACTGAAGAACTGAACAAAATCTGTCACGAATTTACCCTAGAAAACGGTGCGTATTCTGCTCCGCTTGATTATCACGGGTTCCCTAAATCTATCTGTACTTCAATCAACCATATCGTATGTCATGGTATTCCAGCAGCAGAAGACGCGGTGGGCAGCAATGGCCAAAAGAAACCGGCTGTACTGAAAAGCGGAGACATTGTTAACATCGATATTACGGTGATTATTCCTGACGACGAAAACGCCGACCTTAGCACCCGTCCTCAAGGCTACCACGGTGATACCTCTAAGATGTTCTTGATTGGCGATGTAAGCCCAAATGACAAGCGTCTTTGTATGGTGGCTCAAGAAGCGCTTTATTTGGGTATGAAACAGGTTAAGCCTGGCGCAACGGTAGGCGAAATCGGTACGGTTATCGAAAAGTACATCAAAGAGAACAACAAAAAGAACCCTCGCAACAAGTTCTCTATTGTTAAAGATTTCTGTGGTCACGGTATTGGCAATGAGTTCCACGAAGAGCCACAGGTGGTGCACTACAAGAACTTCGACCGCCGCGTATTAAAAGAAGGTATGTGTTTTACCATCGAACCAATGATTAACGCTGGCAAGTTCGGCTGTACTATCGATGCTAATGATGATTGGACTGTGTATACGGGCGACGGAAAAAACTCAGCTCAGTGGGAACACACTATCGTGGTAACTAAAGATGGTTGTGAAGTGCTGACCCTTCGTAACGAAGAATCCATCCCTCGATTGATGGTGAACAGTTAAGAGAAATAAGCCAGCGTAACGCTGGCTTTTTTGTGCTTGGGGAAAACCCAAACCAACCTTTGCGAAAGAGATTATCCCTGCCCATCTGATGGCTTAAAGCCTGACTTTCATACACAAGTATTGATAGTCGATCTAAATGTGCTCTAACAGAGTGTATGCCTTATTAGATCACTACTTTGATGTTCATGGATGTTCATGGCTGTTCATGCGATTAATAGACGTCGTCCCCGTGGGCTTTTCCGGGCTGGCGTACCAGTCGAAACAGATGCCCGATAAAAGCACTCGGGCATGACAGATACCCTAAAGTCCGAATAGTGATCAAGAGACATGCTTAAAGCTATCAGGTTTCAGTTCAATTGCCGACTAACAGGCATTCCCGAGTTCTTTTCTGGGCCGGCATTCCGCTGGGCCGGCATTCCGCTGGGCCGGCATTCCGGTCGGGTATCTAAAACGCACAAGCCATAGATTGCCGATAAGAGACTTCGACAATGACGCGTTTTCCTAACCTAGCAGGATGATGCAAAGTGCTCGTTCCAAATCATCGAGTGCATTTATCTAGGCTTTCTCAGCGTGTGGGAATGTCACTTTGTACCCCACGCATTAACGCTGTCAGCCCTAACTCTTAAACCCAATACTCCTCAATATCAACATCATCAATCTGCTCAGGTTCTAGGTACTGCTTAGCGTACTCAAGATACGCTCCACTGCTCAAGAACAGTCGATATGTCTCTTTGTCTAGATGCTCATCTTGCACCATGAATTTCATAATTCTCAAAGACTCACTGAGGCTCTTAGCGCTCTTATAGGGTCTATCTGCGGCGGTCAGCGCTTCAAATACATCCGCCAACGCCATTATACGTTCTGGAATGCTCAACTCTTCTCCCTTCAATTGTCTTGGATAGCCTGTACCCTTCATGGTTTCATGGTGAGTTGAGGCGTATCGAGGCACCTTAGATAGATCATCAGGGAAAGGCATGCGTTCCAGCATTTTTATAGTACTGATAATATGCTCATTGATCTTAAATCGATCTTCTGCGGTTAACGTGCCTTTGCGAATGGTTAGATTGTATACCTCGCCCCTATTCGCTAGGTACTCAGGCACCTCCATCTTTATTTCAAAGCTCGGATCATACTCAATCTTCGATGGATGTTGGTAGAGATGTTCAGCTTTATCTGCCAGCAAGGACTCAAGGGCAGGAGTCACTGAGCTAATACCTCGAGACTCCAGACGTCGCTGCTCTTCTGGTGATAAACCTAACTGATCATCTAAATAGCGAGTCCAGGTGCGTTTCGCAATCTGTTCAATTCGCTCTACCGCCTCATCATCCATGAATTCGCCACCCACATTGGCATTGGCAACTTCAGCAAACTCTTGTTTTAACAACTCAATGTCCGCTTGTAGAGCGCTATCCCGCTCAGGGCGTAATGTTGGAGCCTGCTGCTGATAAAAAGCAATGATCTGATCTCTAATCATTACCTCAAATCGAGTGCGAACCTCATGGATACGATTGTAATTCGCCTCAAGCTTTGAGCCCTTATCAACAATATGCTCAGGGGTAGTGATCTTGCCACAATCATGCAGCCATGCGGCAATCCTAAACTCGCGCCTTTGCGCATCGCTTTCAAAACCGAACTCAGCAAAGGAACCCTCATTCGATTTTTCTGCCTGTTCAACCAGCATAATGGCTAGCTCTGGCACTCGATTACAGTGTCCGGCTGTATATGGAGATTTGTCATCGATGGCCTGAGCAATGAGCTTGATAAAGGAATCAACAAACTCCTGTTGTTGCTTTTCATAGACCGAAAGCTCATTCGCTGTAGTCTCAATCGATCGTGAGAGTTGATAGATCTCTTTTATCCTAGATGACACACCATTCACATCTGAATAGCGACGCTCTCGCACCTTTTTTGTCTCTTCAATTAAGGCATGAATAGGACTCACAATTGGCTTTGAGAATACTCGAGATAGTGGGATAAGTAGGGTTAACAGTGCTGCAGAGCCTAAAGTAGACGCAACAACATTTCTCAATGCAGCGTCCAATAAAGATTCAGATGGTACCGTAATGCTAAAATATTCAGTACCGCGTTCAAATAGGTCAATTTGTTCTATGTAAGTGAAATAACTCTCTCCATCCACATCGAACGTCAGTAACTGATCGCGCAGACTTTCATTCTTAGTGGCATCAATTAAGAATTCATACGGAACAACACCACTTGGGCTGTCTTTAGAAAACCACTTGGTCTCGAGAAAACGAATCTCTTCTGGTGTAAAGCTAGCGATAGCTTGATTTATGATGTCACCCACCTGGGGGTCAATATTCTCAATCGCCAAATGAAAGGTATTGGTTGAATGAAGATCTTGCTTCGCGTCGATAAGGTTGACCGTCAATTCGTTAAAGAAATGCTGCTCTATGGTGCTCTTAAGAATTACATTTAGATCCATAACCGCATCAAGATCGCCACTATAAAGCGACAGCAATCCAGCATAAAGATCATCTAGCTCAACGATTTGAACTTCAGGGTGGCTCGCCCTTATCTCTTCAATGATTGACCAGCCTTTCAAAATACCCAGTTTTTTCCCAAGCAGTTGATCAAGTCCGCCATAGCCGTTTCCTGAAGTGGCTAATCCAAAATCAAATCTAGCTAAGGGAACACTCAACGCCCCAAAAGATCTATTTGTGGCATTGTTCGCAACCGGATAAAGAATATCAATATCACCTTGCTTATACTCTTCAACAAGTTCAGCCCAACTAATACCATTGATAAACTTAAGGCGGATACCGGTTTTAAGACCAATAATTCGCATCTTATCAACGAAATATCCTGCGGGCTTTCCGCGCACCGCAAAATCTAGGGGAGGCCAATTGGTTTGGTTTGATACCTCAATGTTCCCAACAGAGGCGATCAGGCTTTGTTGGTCTTTTGTTAAACTCAAAGGAGTGACATCAGGTAGCGAACCAAGTTTATTGTCATTGGAAGACGCCTTGAGTTCACCCGTTTCACCGTAAACAAAAAATTCTGCGGGTAGCTTAGTTGCAGGATGTCCCAAGCGACCTATTATTTTATTCGATAGTGTCTCAGATATGACATCCATCCCAAGCACACTGCCAAATACTGAACCGTCGATTTTTGAAGCGTACGTTTGACCGCTAACTTGAACATTGTGGAATAAATAAGGCTCTGTTTTAAAAAGATTCGAATCTTGCGCACCCACAAACCAAGGTCTTTGAACTGCATTATATTTACTTTTTACCGAAACCTTATCTCGTAGTTGAAATGAGTGGTCAAAGAACGAGCTTGTCTTTATGTTTTCTTGCCCTTGTCTAATTATTTCAACCAATACCCACCGATCTGATGATTCAGCACCTAAATCTTCTCTGATTTCCTCTAAAGAATTCAAATTGATGAGTTGATAAAAGTGACCATCTGCCCTTGCTATATACAAACTATAAAATATCGGGTCTCCTCTCATCAATTGAGCAAAGGCCGTTCTCGCGAGCAAGTTTTCATCGAACTTTTCAAAATCTTGCCCAAGACCTGATAGTAATAAAGTCAAATTACTAAAAACCCTATCGACATTTTTCACTTCTCTGGTGATGATACTGGAGATATTCTGGTACTTCTGCAGTGCGCTTTGCAGTGCTTGCTGTTTACTAAAGTAGTATTGCAAACCAATCGCTACAGATGCTGTGAGACAAGTAGTGAGGATAAAGAGACTAATCACTGTCACTTTTATCGAATAACGCCTTTTCATTTTACCCTCTGGTACAAAAATCCTTTCCTCATAGATTAGAACAACATTCTCTAAAGTGTCTGAAAATATTGGTTTTTTCCTTAATCTCCTCAAGGCGTTAAGGCCCTATAAACTGAAGTTTGCCTTGCCATCAGCCGTAAAATCAGGAAGTATCAGAAGTAGTGACCTTAATGCATAAAAAGGATTTAGTGCGTGCCAAACCTAAATGCCCTCTCCCCTACCAAGTTGCCTCAAGAGCAACTTGATATACAGACTCTGCGAACGCTTCTTCAAGATTTTGGTGAGCAGCAAAAGCGCTTCTTCTTCGAACATCACCTTGTTGCTGATCTCGTTCAAGAGCGCAGTGACTTCATGGACTCCTTATTAGAACGATTATGGAAGCACTATGGCTTTAATCAAATCGAAGGCGTGTGTTTAGTCGCAGTAGGCGGGTATGGCCGTAGTGAATTACATCCGCTGTCGGATATCGACATTCTTATCCTTTCCAAGAGAACCCTCAAAGAAGAGTGGGTCCCTAAGATCAGTGAATTTGTTACCTTGCTGTGGGATTTAAAATTAGAGGTTGGGCATAGTGTACGAAGCGTCAAAGAATGTCTGCAGGTTGCAAAAGAAGACCTGACTGTTGCGACGAACCTTCAAGAGTCTCGCCTCATTTGTGGTAGCCAGGATTGCTTTCAAAGCCTAAGAAATATCATTGACTCTGATGATTTCTGGCCGAGTGAAATATTCTACAAAGCCAAACTAGAAGAGCAAAGAGAGCGACACGCTCGATACCACGACACAGGCTACAACTTGGAGCCGGACATTAAATCCAGCCCAGGTGGTTTGCGTGACATTCATACCCTGAGTTGGGTCGCACGACGTCATTTCGGTGCCACCTCATTATTAGAAATGAGCCACCATGGCTTTCTTACCGATGCCGAGTATCGTGAACTGCAAGAGTGTCAAAATTTTCTTTGGCAGATCCGATTCGCACTGCATATTGAACTAAAGCGTTATGACAACCGCCTCTCTTTTGCTTATCAGGCGAAAGTGGCAGAGAACCTTGGGTTTACGGGTGAAAGAAACCAGCCTGTTGAACGGATGATGAAAGAGTTTTATCGTACCCTTCGTCGCATCACTGAACTCAACAAAATGCTGCTCAAGCTATTTGATCAGGCGATATTGAATCAAGGTAAGTTAATCCCTGCTGAAATCATCAATGAAGATTTTCAGCGCAGAGGCCATCTTATTGAAGCGCGAAAGCCGGCCCTATTTCAGGCTCGTCCCGATACCATCTTAGATATGTTTATCCATATCGCCAACGACTCTACGATAACGGGTGTCGCGCCACCTACCTTACGCCAATTGCGTACCGCTCGACGACGCCTGAATCGATTTTTACATACCATTCCTGAAGCCCGTGAAAAATTCATGATATTGGTGAGGCACCCCAATGCACTCACTAAAGCATTCAGACTAATGCACCAATTAGGCGTACTGTCTGCTTACCTCCCACAATGGAGCCAGATTGTTGGGCAAATGCAGTTTGATTTGTTCCATGTCTACACCGTAGATGAACATAGTATGCGACTGCTAAAGCATATCCATAAGTTCAGCTTTGCAAAAAACAGGGACAAGCACCCTATTTGTTGTGAGGTACTGCCTAGAATACAGAAACCAGAACTGCTGACCATTGCCGCCATTTTCCACGATATAGGCAAAGGCAGAGGTGGCGATCACTCGGTGATTGGGGAAAAAGAAGCGTACGATTTCTGTATCGAGCACGATCTATCTAAACCTGAAGCTAAGCTGGTTGCGTGGTTGGTGAGAAACCACTTGTTGATGTCCGTAACTGCGCAGAAGCGCGATATTCAAGACCCTGACGTCATTGCCGAATTTGCCAAGAAGGTGAAGACAGAAGAGTACCTAGAATTTCTTGTTTGCCTAACCGTTGCGGATATTTGCGCCACCAACCCAGAGCTTTGGAACAGCTGGAAGCGCTCACTTTTAACTGAGTTATTCTACTCCACACAAAGAGCCCTGCGTCGCGGGCTAGAGCACCCAGTCGATGTCAGGGATAGAATTAGACACAATCAGCAACAAGCCTCTGCTGTGCTTCGTAGCCAAGGCTTTACGCCACGTGAAATCGAGGTGCTATGGCAACGCTTCAAGGCTGACTATTTCCTTCGTCACACACCACAGCAACTCGCGTGGCACGCTCAAGCTATCCTTGAGCAAGAAGACCCTGACTCACCATTAGTGCTGATCAACCCTCAACCCACTCGAGGAGGCTCTGAGCTGTTTGTATACACCAAAGACCAGCCAGTCCTATTTGCCAGTGTGGTAGCAGAGCTAGACCGACGAAACTTCAATGTACATGATGCTCAGGTTATGGTGAGCCGTGATGGATACATTCTAGATACCTTCATTGTGTTAGACCAAAACAACCAACCTCTTGAAGAGCGCAGACATGAAGCGGTTATCAAGCACCTGCAACATGTGATTAAAGATGGCCGATTGACCAAGATTAAAGTGCGACGCACGCCAAGAAACCTCGTTCACTTTAAGGTAAAAACGCGAACAGAATTTATCGAAACCAAAAACGCCAAGCAGACGCTGATGGAGCTAGTCGCATTAGATACCCCTGGCCTGTTAGCTGCAGTGGGAGCCACCTTCGCCAAAATGGATTTGCACCTGCACTCAGCCAAAATAACCACCATTGGGGAGCGAGCGGAGGATTTGTTTATCATCACCTCTCCGGAAGGTAAAAAGCTGGATGCAGCGCTTCAAGAAACCCTGCGTCAAAACCTAATTGAGAACTTATCGGAGCTGGCGCCAAACTAAAATGTGAATGAAAGCAGGGTTGAAGGGGAACTCGCTACCTAAGCACCTGATTCCCTGCTAGATTTACAATTAAGTATGAAAAACCATACTCGTTGAGCTATTCATTAGGAAGTTCACCAAATTTGATCGCAGAGGTGCCTATGTATCCACACCTAACCGGGTTGGGAATTCACGAAACAAAGCAAATTGACCGCTATTCATTGCGCCAAGAAGCTCATAAAGATGTTCTTAAGATCTACTTTAAAAAGCAAAAAGGTGAGTTATTCGCAAAGAGTGTAAAGTTTAAGTACCCAAGACAGGTAAAAAGTGTACTTATCGATGATGGTAGCGGGCAATACCGAAACAAAACAGAAATTAACCGCAACCTGACCTTGGTTATCGACGAGCTTAATACTCTGACTAAACCCGTCAAGTCTCAAGATGTCGACGTGAAACAAAAAATACTGTCAGATTTACGCCACTTAGAAAAAGTGGTTTCGGGCAAGATTGCAGAAATTGAAGCCGACCTAGAAAAGCTCAAATAATCGCCCTAATACAAAAAGCTCATACTTTGACCATTGCCAAGTATGAGCTTTTCTCTTTTGTTAGACTTATTCGCCGTCGAATGCTGCTTGCCATTCAAAGCGCTCAATGAGTTGTCGCCACGTTTCATCAAACCTTGCCTCAAGCACTAGTTGCACCCCAGTAAAGGGGTGTTCGAACTCAAGCCTTGATGCATGCAAAAGCAAGCGATCACTGGCTAAGTTTTCTTTGAACAAGCGATTGTGCTTACCGTCCCCATGCGTGGTGTCTCCAACAATAGGATGACGCAAGTGCTTCATGTGTCGGCGTAACTGATGCTTACGGCCCGTTAGGGGTTGAAGTTCCATCAAGCAATATCGAGAGGTAGGAAAGCGCCCTGTTGAGAACGGCACTTCAACCTTAGCCAAGGGACGGTAATCTGTTATCGCTTGCTGAGCTTCTTTCTCTTTATCAGCAAACTTGTCCGCAATCTTATCCAGCTCTACTTTCAAGGCGTAATCCAAGCGATCACCCTCTTCAATCCAGCCACGTACTATCGCATGGTAAGTTTTCTGCATTTGATGTTCAGCAAACATAGGCATCATCTGGGAGGCTACTTCACTAGATAGAGCAAACACAAGCACGCCAGAGGTAGGACGGTCAAGACGATGCAAAGGGAACACATGCTGACCTATCTGGTCACGCAGTGTCTGCATGACAAACTGGGTCTCATGCTTATCGAGCCAAGAACGATGCACTAACATCCCTGCAGGCTTATTAACGGCAACGATAAACTCGTCTTGGTAAATGATCTCCAACATTATGCACATACCTCATCAATCTCTTTCAGCACTTTAATTACCTTTGCCCACTCAGGCTTACTCTGACAAGTTTGCTCAAAGTACGGAGAAATAGCGAACCCAACAGGTAAGGCTTGCTGCGATCTTACAATCTGTTGCATTTTTGGAATGAAGATCCACTGCAGCCATTGCTCTGGATGAAGAGTATCCACAGCAAAGGGTTGTGTGCTCATCAGCGCCTCAGGTGACGGGTTATTTACTTCCCACAAGCCAGATTGCTTAAGGGTATATTCCACATCGATGAGCAGTTTTTGCATCTGTAGGTGAACTGTATTCAAGCTATTTCTCTTGTTACTCTTGAAATTCGGCGCAAGATTACCATGTTATAGGGAGAGTATGGGTTATTTAGATGTAGGCAAATGGAAAATATTTCGACACTGACACAGATATTACGAGACAGCGATTGTCACTTTAAGGTACACGACTTAGGTCGCCGTATCGAATTGATCCCCAACGATGAATTTGAAAGTATTGAGCTAGGCCGACAAGCCTATCCTTACCCTATTCAGCGCCAAGCGCAATTTGCCATCACCTACTGGAACGAACAAAAGCAGCCTTGGATTTGGTTCCTTAAATTCGACTTGGACGAGCGTGGTTTATTAAACTCAACCGACATTGGTAACTTCATAAAGTTTGTACTTGAGGCTATGGGTTCAAGACTGCAAAAAGAACTGAATGAAGAAGTGCAAGAGCAACTGGCTAGCAACCCATACACCTTCAAGCCAAAAGAAGACAAGCTAGCGGTATTTAACAGCCAAGTCAGTGCTGAGCTAGACCTATCTCCAAGCCAATATTATGCCCATGCTTTGACCTATTTTAAGGGCGAACTCGGCTGGAATAATTGGCAAACTGTCGGTCTGCAAGGGATCACAGATATCTGTGCACGTCTAAAAGAATCTAATAATGAGTTGATGGTGAAAAAAAGCCTTTCTCAACTGCCAACCCAGCCTCTTTATGCCCTGCTAGGAGCCCTAGAGCATTGTGAGATCAGCGACTCTCTAGCCACTCGATTGTATGACCTAGCGTTGGATCAGCTAAATCACCCAGAGGGTGACCTATTCCTATTATCGGCATTGGCTCGCGCACTATCAGGCAACAAAGGGAATAAACTCACCTCTCTTGTGACTGCTATTCTATCAGAGAGTAAATATTGCCATCAGGAAGTCTTGATCGCTATCGCAGGTCGCTGTTGGGAGCCACTGCAGCAAAGTACGCTTGCTGAACAATTCTTGATAAGACTGGCACAAACCAATAATCAAGGACTATTCAACCAGCTATTTGCAGACCTAGTGATGCAGCCAAAACTTCGTATGGTGATATTGCCAATGCTTCATCAAGCTCCCTCACAAGAACTGGCCCAAGCCTTAGTTGCCTTACAAAAAAATACTAAGGGGCAAAGCTAAATGGACAACCTGCTCGCCATACTCGGGTTAGCAATTTTTCTTACTCTATTCTGGCAACATAGACGCCAGGCAGAGTTGGCCAAGGTTGCCATCATTAGACATTGCAAAAAACTGGAACTGCAGGTTGTCAGCATCTCTTCTGGGGCGCACAGAATACGTCGCCCCGATGGTAAGCTGGGCTGGCATACGGTGTTTGCCTTTGAGTTTTCAGCCCTAGGTGATGACTGCTATCAAGGCGAGTTAACCATGGTCGGGCTGCGAGTCTCGCATTTTCGCACCGACCCTCATCGCATCTAATTTACTAAGCGATAGAGATAATAAACACCATACTCATCCTCATGCCGGGAAGCTTGTATAAAACCAAGCTTCTCTATGACTCGCTCTGACGCACTATGCCCTTCATCAATAGTCGCAAATAAACGCTGTGTTGAGAGGTTATCAGGCAGTTGCTCCATCAACATTTTCAGCGATCTAGTCGCATACCCCTGCCCCCAATAAGCATTATCAAAGATGAAGCCTAGCTCCCAACCTTCTTCTTGTTCACTGATAAATAGATGCCCAACATAATGACCATTAACCTCTACTGCTCGGGTTATCGTTGATTCCTCACCTTGCAACTTATCAAACAGCTTTGAAGCACTTTCATAAGAATGTGCACCATTCATGTGGGCGCGATTGATAGGGCACGTATTAAGACGAATAAAGTCTTGCCGATCTTGCTCATGATAGTCACGAATAATAAGCATGGTTAAGCCTGCGATTGATAAGTTGCTGTGTACTCATGATAGTGATTTCGATAGGATGACGATAAATCGTTAAACCAGAATTGATACTATGCTCACTAAAGAAGTTACCGACGAATTAAATCAGATTTTCCAAGCACTTGAATCTGAAGGTAAAGAACCTACCATGGCACTTGTCAAAGCGCGCCTTGGCAGTAAGGTTCCAATGCCAGCACTCATTGCCGCTATCAAGAACTGGAAGAGCACCAAGCGTGTTCCAAAAATTGAAGTCGCCGTTAATAGCGAGAGTTCTGACTCAAAGATTGAAGCACTAGAGAAAACGATCGCCGAGCTCACTCGTCGTATCGAAGCACTAGAAGGTAAGCAATAATGAAGATTTGGGTAGATGCCGATGCGTGTCCAAAGGTCATTAGAGAAACACTAGTACGCGCCTCAGAGAGGACAGGAATTGAATGTATCTTTGTTGCCAATCACCCTATCCCACTACCTAAGCGCAACACCATTCGCTTTGTGCAGGTCAGTCAAGGCTTTGATATTGCTGATGATGAGATAGCACTGCGTATTGAAGCCAATGATCTGGTCATTACCTCAGACATCCCCCTTGCTGACGAAATCATCACTAAGGGTGGACAGGCATTAAGTAGCCGTGGGGAATTGTTCACTAAGGAAAATATTAAGGCTCGCCTTAACGTGCGTGACTTTATGGACACTATGCGTTCATCAGGAGTACAAACTGGTGGCCCAAGTGCATTGTCACAAACCGAACGACGTGATTTCGCCAATGCACTCGATCGAATCCTAGCCCGCGTTCCTAAAAAATAGTCTTCCAAAGATTCGCACTTCATCTTGCGCCTTGATATTAAACAAGTAACATCAAGGCGCAACTGAAATGCCCACCTATGCTTGATCAATGAACAAGATTCAAAGTCGATACCTCGGCGAGTTTAAATAGTACTACCCCGGACAACAATAAAGACAAAGACAGCACAGTCATAGTGATACGAGACAAGGGACCTTGATCACCTTTTTCATGTGTCAGCCTTTTTGCAAGAAGCCCCTTATACACCAATATTGAATTCGTTAAGGCTGTGCCAAGTGCCATGGCATAAGTACTGACTATGCCCAGAGTAAAAAACTGAAAGGCATTGGCAAAGAACAAGACCAAAATGGCACCGGTACAGGGTCTCAACCCAACAAATAATAAAGGCTGCCAAGAACCAGAAGCGCTAGCATGCTTTTGCTGTCCAATGAACGAGCCTAGCAATAGCTTTAGGGATAACAATATAATGATGATGGCACTCATCTGTGTCAGCCACCTTACATTGTCAGCCAAGCTAACAGACAATAAAGAAGAAATATAGGTAGCACCAAACACTAGAATACAAGCAGAGGTTGCCTGCAGAACGGCCACCAGCAGAACCAACTTTAAGCTAGTTCTAATCGAATAACCATTGACTAGACTTATCGAGATGATCATGGTTTTGCCATGCCCAGGTGCGACAGAATGAATCAATCCGTACAAAAATGAACTAAACAGCATTGCGCCAATATAGATCAGTTGTCCTTGCCCTGCATAAAACAAATTATGACTGATCTCATCAACCAGATATTTTTGTATCTTGGATATTTGCAGCCAAATCTGCGGTAAGTACAGCCAAATAAAGTAAGCTAATACAATCAGGGTGGCACCTATCAGCCACTTCAAGAATCTTGATGACATGATTATTCTCCAGAGCAATCTATGGTGGCTTTTTGGGTAAACAGCTTACCGAGCTCGTTATCTGGGTCACTGTCTATCTGCAAGGACATGGCGTAAGCAACTTGCTCTGAAGTTGGGTTCGGGGCATGAGTGTGAAGCCTGCAGGATCCAACATCGCCATTAAATCCTATGGTTCCATAATCGTCCCAACTCATATCGATATAGTAGGTCGGGTCAAAGATATACAAACTCAGCTTAGGGGTATGCAGATCTATAGGTTTTGCCAGCTGCAATTGAAATTGAAGCCGTAGTTTAGGACCTACCATAGATATCTTTGCGCCCTCGACAGCTTGATATCGAATGGGGTTATCGCCTTGGTAGAAATAGGTGAAGTAATGCTTATAAAGTAGATTCTCTTGAATGTCTTTACTGAGCTTTTGAAACACCTGTTGCCGATTTTTTGGGGTTAACTTCGAACCAGAAAGTGTGTAGGCCGTGGTCATTGGATCAAACAACCAGTCCATACTCAGCGACTGAATATAGCCACCCTCAACATTCACCGTGGTTTTGGTAGAGATCCAAGAGTGTGGGTGAGCGAGAGCAGATGACGAAAATGAAAGAAACACTAGGGCAACGGACAGAGAAAACAGTTGGCCCAGGGCGAGATATCGAGAAAATAAAGGCATGCTTTGGATTGAAAAATAAGGGCTATTATCCACGTTTATCATATCGATATTAGGAAGTCATTGTTCTAAGATTCGTCTGTGCAATCCCTATTCGAAACTATGCAATGCCGTGTTTATGATTTCTATTATTTACTAGAAAACAGCTAAATTTCCCACTAATGGATTGCAACTCAAACAAAGCCCTCAAATGAACATGCAAAGCATAAATAGTCACGGTGTTTTCTTCCAATAACTCCCCCTAACAAGACGCCTCAAGAGAGGCCAGGGACTCATGGTTTCAGCATAGGTTTCTTCTCGCGAGAAGTGGCTATAATGGCGTGTGAGTAAAACAAAAAAAGGGCTCTAAATGAGCCCTCTAAACTATCGAGTATTTGTTCTACGCTATTGCGCTTCAGTTTCCGCTACAATCGACAGCGCCAACGCTTCTGCAACCTTGATACCATCGATGCCAGCAGACAAAATGCCACCAGCATAGCCCGCGCCTTCACCTGCAGGGAAGAACCCCTTTAGATTGATGCTTTGATAGTCTTTGCCACGCTTGATGCACAGTGGTGAAGAGGTACGAGTTTCTACACCAGTAAGCAAACCATCTTCCGTCGCAAAGCCCTTAATCTTCTTATCAAAGGCAGGAATTGCTTCACGTATGGCTTCGATTGCGTAATCCGGCAATGCTTTCGACACATCCGTTAACTTAATGCCTGGAGTAAATGAAGGCTCAACCTCACCCAATGCGCTTGGATCGCGACCTTTCAAGAAGTCTCCAATCTTTTGCGCTGGAGCGTCGTAGGTTTCGCCGCCCAGTTTAAATGCGCCAGACTCTAGCTCACGTTGCAGGCGAATACCCGCCAGTGGGTCACCTGGGTAATCTTGCTCTGGAGAAATACCCACTACAATCGCACTATTGGCATTACGCTCGGCGCGAGAATACTGACTCATGCCGTTAGTTACTACACGCCCCTCTTCAGAGGTAGCAGCAACTACTGTACCGCCAGGGCACATACAGAAGCTGTATACAGTACGACCGTTCTTACAATGGTGTACTAATTTGTAATCCGCAGCGCCAAGGATTGGGTTACCTGCATTTTTACCAAAACGTGCTTCATCAATCATTGATTGCTTATGCTCGATGCGGAAACCTACAGAGAATGGTTTTGCTTCCATGTAGACGCCACGTTCATGCAGCATCTCAAAGGTATCACGTGCGCTATGACCCACAGCCAATACAACGTGACGAGACTTGATGGTTTCACCATTAGACAGCGTCAGGCCAGTTAATTGGCCGTCTTCCATATGCAGATCATCAACACGTGTGCTAAAGCGAATCTCACCACCCAATGCGATGATTGTTGCACGCATTTTCTCAATCATGGTGACGAGTTTGAAGGTACCAATATGTGGCTTGCTCACATATTTGATCTCAGCAGGCGCGCCCGCATCAACAAACTCATTGATCACCTTGCGACTATAAAATTTAGGGTCTTTGATCTGGCTATACAGCTTACCGTCAGAGAAGGTTCCTGCTCCGCCTTCACCAAACTGCACATTTGATTCTGGATTTAAGTTACGCTTGCGCCAGAAGCCAAAGGTATCTTTAGTACGCTCGCGAACTTCTTTTCCTCGCTCAACCACGATAGGTTTAAAGCCCATTTGTGCCAGCACTAAGGCTGCGAATAAACCACATGGACCAAATCCAACAACAACTGGACGCTCGGTGTAGTTCTCTGGCGCTTGTGCAACGAACTTATACTCCATATCAGGAGTTTCACGGACGTGCGGATCGTCAGCAAACGCTTCAAGCAGTTGTGCTTGGTTTTCTACTTCGACATCTAGGGTGTAAATCAGCAGGATCTTTGATTTTTTACGAGCATCGTAGCCACGTTTAAACATATTAAAAGAAAGCACTTCCTCAGAAGTGATGCCCAGTTTTTTCACTATGGCAGCTTGAATAGCGTCTTCCTTATGATCTAAAGGAAGCTTTATTTCGGTCAAACGTATCATGCAGATGTCTCGTAGTCGGTGTCTTAGCTAAAGGGTAATGCGATTAAAGCCAATCATAAATTGGCGAATATTCACTCACACTTGCTCACAATGGCGGGGATTTTACGTTAACTTGAGAGGTCTGTCATATTAATTAACCGCATCTTGAGACAATTTACTTTGTAGTGGGAGTGCTAAACTAGGCGGTACGCATGACAAATAAAGGCACAAGCCCTTGAAGATTTTATTGGACAAATATTGTGTTTTTGTTTGGTATCCGTATCATCGCCCATCCGAAAATAGACTAATGAGAGTTCATCAGCATGGCGTTTGTCGTAACCGATAACTGTATAAAATGTAAATACACCGATTGTGTGGCGGTATGCCCTGCGGACGCATTTTATGAAGGGCCTAACTTTATGGTGATAAGCCCAATAGACTGCATTGATTGCGGCCTTTGTGTGCCGGAATGCGATGCCGCGGCCATCTTTCAAGAAGATGAACTTGCTCCAGACCAAGAAGTTTTTATTCAGCTGAACGAAGAACTCGCTGAAAAATGGCCAAACATCACTGAGGTTAAGCCCGCCTTACCCGATGCAGAAAAATGGAATGGCGTGCCTAACAAGTTAGATATGCTGGAGAGATAAACCCACCAGCTTCTTTGTTAACTGTGTTGACGGCGAAGGTTGTCCAAAATGATGCCTGTCGCCATCGCAACATTCAGCGACTCTGCACCACCAAAAGCGGGAATGGTTACCTTATCGGTCACAAACTTTGCTGCTTCTTCGCGAACACCATGAGACTCACTGCCCATTAGCAAGATACCGTCCGCAGAAAAAGCTTTTTTGTGAACGCTCTCTCCCTCTAGAAACGCCCCATATACTGGCAGGTCGGCTTGTTCTAGGTAGCTAGGTAGATCTAACTGACTCACAAACACTCGGCCAAAGCTTCCCATGGTCGCACTGATGGTCTTAGGGTTGTATGGGTCGGCGCAATCCACACTCGCAACGATATGCTTGATGCCATACCAATCTGCGACACGAATAATCGTACCTAGATTGCCAGGATCTGATACGCCATCTAAGGCAATCATCAGTCCTTCCGCCTTTGGTACATCAACGCTTGGGATCTCAACGATCGCAATGGCCGCATTATTACTGACCAAAGTGCTGGCTTTTGTCAGCTCATCAAGCGTCGCCTCTACGCAGTCAAAGCCTTTTAGTGACTGGCTATTCTCTACCAAGAAATCAGCGGTCGCAAAAACACTCTTGACTGTGAGCTGGCTATTACTTAATTCAAGGACATTTTTCTCTCCCTGAACAAGAAATAAACCATGAGCCTTGCGCTGTTTCTTCTGGCCTAGGGCGCGAATAAGTTTTAATTGGTTTTTAGAAATCATTCTTTTTCCAAAGGATTAGATTTTGGTTCACAACTTCAAAGCGCGTTACTTCAAGTGGTCCCAAGAGATATTTGACAACAGTCGGCACGAGTCGCATTTAAAATGGAACATGTCATGCAGTGGTTCATCTAATAACCAATGACCACCGCACTTCGGACATTTGCGTTGCTGCTCCTGCTTTAGGCTCTCGCCTCCCACTTGATACAGATAATAATAGGTCGGTATCTTAGTGATGTATTCAATACGCCCGCGCAAGTCCCAACCACGGCGGTAGATGTCACTGTCGACTGAATTTAATTCGCGTAAGGCCGCATGCTCAGCCTTACAGCCACCCGCCATCTGCAATTCATCACATGCCTGCCACTCTGTTTGCCATTTAATAATGGATTTATGATCACCATTGAGCGTGGGTGGATTGCGGTATAGAGGGATTGGCATAAATGAGTCACCACTTCGAAGTGGCGAGCAGGTATGCACATAGGTCGTATAGAGAATCTGCCAACTAGGGGCATCCTCTGTGCATGTTTCTTCTGAATTAAGATCCTGCCCCAAGACTCTCAATTTAGGCGCAAGCAATCCCGCCTCTGACAGCTTTGCCATAGAAAAGCGCACGAAGTCCGAGTGGTTTTTGGGGTGCAGGCTGTCTTTTTCAGGACACACACAACGCAAACTAAACGTCCCACCATCGATAGCGAGTGGAAACTCTCTACCTAATACCTGACCATTGAAACGCAGTGCCTCCATAAGGCCATTGATGGATTTCTCAACCGCGGTGAATGTGGTGTTATCATAGCATTCGAACTGCAATTCACAGACAAACATACTAGACCTCTACATCCAGTTGTTGTAGGAACTCCAGCAGATTTTCTGCAAGCACTTCACGCTTGTCGGTACCTAGCGATTCCAGCACCACATTCCCGCTAATGTTACATACAGAGATAACATCGAGGTCTGAATCAATGGCGGCGATAAATACCGTTGGCTTTAGCTTTAAACGGCGCTGTGTGACTAGGTGGCCCAGAATATTTTCTTGTAGGCGAACAAAGTCTTCATCGCTCCATACTTGCAACAGAGTAAGAGGCTTACCTTTCCAACTCATGGTCAAGTCAGCGCTATAGTGACTGCCGTAGAACTCTTTAATATCAGAGTGCAACAACAGCTCAATTCCCTGCTCTACATTGGTAAAGTCGGCATGCTCATCGCGTTGAAGAGGCTTCCAGAATACCTCTCCTGATTTGCTATCTTGAATACAGGGAGAAGCAACGCCCACCAGCTCTGAGCTGGTCGGTAGTGTGCCGTACTCTTGCTCAAAGGTTTTCAGGTATTGTTGATGAATTGAGTTAAGTGTATTGGCGATTGATTTGGACATAAATAACCCTACAGGCGTTCCGTTGATGACATCGAAGTATCTATTCAGTAAAATTCCTAACATTCTACTCTATAACGCAGTGTAAAATGAGCAAATATTCAGACGCAAAAGAGCTTGCCGGGCTAACCCTTGGCCAAAAAACGCAATACGCTTCTCTCTATGACCCCGAGTTGTTGCAGGCAGTACCAAGAAGCCTCAACCGAGATGATCTAGAGCTTGGTGATACATTGCCGTTTAAGGGGCAAGATATTTGGACGTTATACGAGTTGTCTTGGCTCAATGCTAATGGACTGCCACAAGTGGCAGTTGGCGAGGTCTCTATACCTGCGAGCTCCCCAAATTTAATTGAATCCAAATCCTTTAAGTTGTATCTAAACAGCTATAATCAAACGAAATTTAATGATTGGGATGCGGTTCAAGAGCAATTAGTTGTTGATTTATCCGCTTGTGCAGGAGGAAAGGTCTCGGTGACGTTGAGTCGAGTTCAAGACTTTAACCAGCAGCCTATTGTTGACATGCAAGGCGCTTGTATTGATGAGCAAGATATCTCAATTACAGCGTATGAGTTCAGCACTGACTACCTCAAGGGAAGCCTATCTGAAGAATCCGTAGATGAGGTATTACACAGCCACCTTTTAAAATCTAACTGCCTAATTACCAACCAACCAGATTGGGGAAGTGTAGAGATTCGATACAGCGGCAAGAAGATTAATCAAGAAGCTCTATTGCGCTATCTAGTGTCATTTAGAGAGCACAACGAATTTCACGAACAATGTGTGGAACGAATTTTCACGGACATCATGCATTTCTGCCAGCCGAAGTCTTTGTCGGTTTATGCCCGCTACACGCGCCGTGGTGGCCTGGATATCAATCCGTATCGCACCAGCTTGCACAGTGAGTCTAGCGCTCCAGATAGCACTTTGCGTTTAGCGAGACAATAAATGATGGGTTCTTTGTTCAGGTTATCCACCCTCCCCTTGCTTACCTTGCTGGTCATTGTTTTTTCACTGCCAACGACCGCGAGTGAGGCCACCAGTAGCCTGACAAAGGACCTAATTGACGCCAGACGATTAGTTCATGTTACGCCTTTACAATCAAGGAATAAGGCTAAGGTTTACCTTAATAATCAAGGCAATCTGAGAAACGAAGAAGATTTCTCGACCAATGCCGTTAAACGTAAAATGACGCCGATTGCAAAGGCCACCAATCAAATTCATGCGTATCAAACCATTGGTATCGCCGACTATATTCTTGGCAATTACCGTTCATCACTGTCTAGTCTAGAGCAAAGTATCTCAATCTCTGTGGCCAATCATTTGATCGTGCGAGAGATTGAGTCTCGCGTGCTAAAGACTAGCTTATTATGGAGAATGACTGAGGACCTTCGTAAGGTAGAAGCTCCCCTTGCAGAAATCGAAGAGAAGATGCAGTCGTCGCATATTGAAGGCTTAACCAAGAATAGACTTGAGTATGAGCTGAGCTTAGTGCATGCCAAGGTCTATTCAGATATTGGTGAAAACGAAAAAGCCGAAAAAAGCTTTCTACGTGCAAAAAAATACGCCGAAGGACTCCCTAGCTACCAGCAAGGCCTCGAAGCAAGCCTTCAGCTGGGTCAACACTACCTGAAGGTGCATCGATTAAACTCAGCATTAAAAGAGTTAATTGAAAGCTACTGGGTGGCCATAGGTAAAGACAATGCTCAATATATCGCTCGAGCCAATCACCTTTTGGCAGACCTCTATTTTGAGCGTCAAATCTACGCAAAAGCCCAAGAACACTTATCTCAAGCGGCAAGCTATTACGGAAACTACGACCAGTCACCTCTGTTTTCGACCGTTTTGCGTAAGCTCGCGGATGTCTACTTCATCCAAGGTCGCTACAACCTGGCACTGGTTCACTACTTTAACGTACTAGATCAAGAGCTGGCGGAGAAGGATCTGGAGAGCATTATCGACTTGAGGCTAAAGCTCACAGAAACCTATTTAAACTTGTTCAATTTCACTTTGGCTGAGCGCTATCTAAACCGAGCAACCGAGTTGCTCGACTATACCGACATCAAAGCACAAAGAGTGAAGTCGACACTGCTAACTGCAAAACTAGACTTCCTACAGAACCAGCCTAAACAAGCGGAGAAACTAGGTAAAGAAGCCCTAGAACAAGCGCAAAAGATGGGTGACCAGTCCATTCAATTAGAGGCCTTATCGCTACTGCATCGCGTGACTAAGTCCGCCAATAAAGACAAGGATTCGCTGACTTATCTTGAAGAGTACAACAGGCTTACTGCGATCAATCTTCAGCAAAAGGATGAACTGATAAGCCGAACCTTCCTCAATCAAGTCTCTTCTATTGAGCAGTCCTTACACTATAAGGATCAAGTAGACGAACTGAGTGACCTGAGTATTGATTACGACAAGTCCAAAACTCTAACCTTAGTGTTAGGAGTTACTACGACCATCCTATTCTTCTTGGTTGTACTGAATGCACGCCGTCTAGGGCGCAAGCACAAAATCATCGCAGAGCTTAGTCAGGAGCTCTACACACACCCTCGCTCCGGTCTAAGAAATATGAGGATGTTGAGTAGAAAGCTTCCTACCTCTCTAAACAAGTCAGTGACCAGTTATGAACAATGGCGATTTGGGCAACTCATTGATGAGCCGTTAAATGATCGCTTGAAGTTTGCCTTGATTAACGTGCCAATGATCTTCGATATCTATGCAAAGCATGGCTATAAAGCTGGGCGAGCCACAGAGAAAGCCTTTGGTGATCACATCAGAAATCACCTTAAAGAGGGGACTCGTCTTTATCATTTATCAGACAGTTCATTCTTGTATATCGAGCCGAACCCAGAGAAATTGCATCAACCTGAGCTTCTATTTGATCGATTCAAGGAGGTCATTGATAGCTTTGAAACCCAATATGAGGTCGATCGCATGTTCGGTGTGAGCATTGCCGATTACCCATTCTTACCGCGGGCCTATACGGCTATTAACGATGAAGACCTCATTGATCTTCTATTGTTAGCTGCTGATATTTGCGACTCTGTGGTGCAACTTGAACAGGAAAGTCAGTGGGTGTCCTTCACGGCTATTCCACTGGCACCCGCAGCGTGCTTTGCTCAAGATGATATGCGCCGTTCTATCTTAAATGCTATTCGAAACGGCTTAATCAAAGTCCATTCTTCATGCCTTGAAGAGAGTTTAACTCAAGCTCTAGAGCAGCTACCCAAACATGCAGACGCTCAGAATTTAACCTAACAACCTTTTTAAGCTACTAATTTTAGTCGAATTTTTATTGCAATTGTTAGTCTGGCATCTACTGTTAAGGTTAGACTGAACATACGGCTCATTACATCAATGTCCGTTTCACTGCGTATAAATTGTGGGCTTATACCAATCACACTAAGTAAGTGATCAGAGATAGCGTAGGAAAAAGCCTCGAGGACAAGGCAGAATTTTTCGATAAGTAGTTATTCTACAATCAAAAATTCTAACGCAGTCATCGAGTATTTTAACAAGCTAGGATGACCAGTTATTTAGTACGATTGGTATTATTCAACAGCCCACCGCTAAGCTCCTCTCATTTCTCTGAGCTTAGTCTAATAAGGAGCAGTTATGATTACGACAATCAATCCTGCGGGTAGCATGGATCTTCTCTCTCAACTTGAAGTTGAACGTCTCAAAAAGACCGCCTCAAGTGATATCTATAACCTCTATAGAAACTGCACTCTTGCGGTGCTCAACTCAGGCAGTCACACCGACGACAGTAAAAAACTGCTAGAGCAATATAAATCGTTCGACGTAAACGTGCTTAGACGAGAACGAGGAATCAAGCTAGAGCTTAGCAATGCACCAGAGCATGCCTTTGTCGACGGCACTATCATCAAGGGCATCCAAGAGCACCTGTTCGCCGTGCTGCGCGATATCGTGTTTGTGCACATGTCTATGGAACAAAACAAGCGATTGCAACTCGACAACTCGGTACATGTGACCAACCTAGTTTTTGGCATCCTACGTAACGCCAAAGTATTGATTCCAGGCATCGAGCCGAATCTTGTTGTGTGCTGGGGTGGCCATTCTATCAACGAGACAGAGTATCAATACACCCGCCTTGTGGGGCATGAACTGGGACTTCGCGAACTGAATATCTGTACCGGCTGTGGACCGGGTGCAATGGAGGGGCCAATGAAGGGCGCCGCTATCGGTCACGCAAAACAGCGACATAAACAGTCACGCTACATTGGCCTAACCGAACCCTCTATCATTGCAGCAGAGCCGCCTAATCCCATCGTGAATGAGCTGATCATCATGCCCGATATCGAAAAACGACTTGAGGCCTTTGTTCGTATCGCTCATGGCATTGTGATATTCCCTGGAGGCCCGGGTACGGCAGAAGAGCTGCTGTATGTACTGGGTATTATGATGCACCCGAAAAACCAAGATCAGCCACTGCCTATTGTTTTAACTGGGCCAAAAGAAAGTGAAGCCTACTTCCGCTCCATCGATAACTTCATTCGCGATACCCTTGGTGAACAAGCGCAGAAGTATTATCAAATAGTCATCGACGATCCGGCAAAAGCGGCTCGCATTGTCAAAGAAGCTATGCCTGCAGTCAGGCAAAAGCGCAAAGAAAATGAAGATGCCTACAGCTACAACTGGTCACTGCATATTGAGCCTGAATTCCAGATGCCCTTTGACCCTACCCATGAAAATATGCACAACCTAGATCTGCACATGGACCAGCCTCCTGAAATTCTCGCGGCGAACCTACGCAGAGCCTTCTCTGGCGTAGTAGCAGGCAATGTTAAGGCTGAGGGCATTGAAGAAATCGAAAAGAGAGGACCATTCATCATTGACGGTGACAAAGAGCTGATGAAGAAGATGGACATCCTATTGGGAGATTTCGTTAAACAGCAACGGATGAAACTCCCAGGTTCGGCATATACCCCTTGCTATAAAGTACAGACGTCAGACTAGGGTCTGTGACCTTTGAGGGTATTTAATTGCAAAAGGTCAACAGCCCCTAATATTAAGATTAAACTCTTGATCTAATTTTAGTTACAATGGGGCTACGGCCCCTTTTTAGTTTGTTGTTATGTCTATACACCTGGTTATCATTGATGCTTTAAACCTCATTCGTCGCGTACATTCAGCGCAGCCTGACGAAACTGATATCCAGCGCACTATAGACACCACTACTCGCACCCTAAAACGCATTCTCAGTGAAACCGAACCTAGCCATATCATTGCCGTATTCGATCACCACCAGCAAGTGCGTGGATGGCGAGAAGAGCGTTTCCCTGAGTACAAACAAAACCGTAAGCCTATGCCAGAGGCTCTTGCCTTAGGTTTAGATACGATTCAGCAAGCTTGGTGGCAACTCGGCATTGATTCACTGCTATCTGATGGGGATGAAGCGGATGATCTCGTGGCCACACTCGCGGTAAAACTGGCAAGCCAGCAGCACCAAGTCACTATCATTTCCACAGATAAAGGCTACTGCCAGCTACTTTCTCCTTCCTTACGCATCAGGGATTACTTCCAGCATCGCTGGCTAGATCAGGCCTTTGTCGAGAAAGAGTTTGCGGTAAAGGTCTCTCAATTGAGTGATTACTGGGGGCTCACGGGCATCAGTGGTACAGGCTTAAGTGGCATTCCGGGCATTGGGCCTAAAGCAGCTCGTGAGATATTGGCAGCCAATGAAAACCTTGAGCAAGCCTTTGCCGATGAAGGCTTGGCTGAAAAGTACAAAAAGAAGATTGCAGGAAATGAAGAACACGCCCTTCTGTGCCGGGAACTGGCCTCTTTAAAGACCGATTTAGAACTTGGGTTTAATCTTCAGGATTTACGCTGGGTTAAACCATAAAAAAACGGTCACCCTAACGTCGTCAGGATGACCGCTCACATCTAGTTAAAGCCGATTACCAACCTAGGTTAGTATGCGACTGTACATGTACCGTAATCTCTTCACGGTCATGGTAAAGGTGCTTTGCTTGCAAGGTAAACTTGATACCATTTTCTTTCAAAAAGATCTTCAAGTTCTCGATATCACCAAGCACCTCATCGTAGCGACCCTTCATAGGCAACTTGAGGTTAAAAATCGCCTCTTTACACCAGCCTTTGATGATCCACTCACCCATTAATTGAGCAACACGCGATGGCTTCTCAATCATGTCGCACACTAGCCAAGTGACATTCTTACGCGGTGGTTCAAACTTAAAGCCATCCACTTGTTGGTGCTTCACTTGCCCTGTATCCATTAGGCTTTGTGCCATCATACCGTTATCAATAGCGTGAACGAACATAGAGCGCTTCACCAACTGATATGTCCAACCGCCGGGACAAGCGCCCAGATCCACAGCCCACATACCTGATGCTAATCTTTCTTCCCACTCACTCTTTGGGATAAAGACATGAAATGCCTCTTCGAGCTTAAGCGTCGAACGACTTGGAGCATCTGAAGGGAACTTCAAGCGAGGAATGCCCATAAAGAACTGTGAGTTATTGTTGGCATAAGAGTACCCAACATAACACTTACCTGGTTCAACAAAGCACAGGTGCATTACAGGCTTTTTCAGGTTGTCTTTCTTGTACAACAACCCTTTGCCACGCATTGCTTGCCTTAATGGCACGGTAAACTTGCGGCAGAACTTCAATAGCTCTTTTGCTTCATTGGTATCGGGGGTCTCTACTCGTAGGTCACCGCAAGTTGGAACGCCCTCTTGCTCTGCTAACGCATCTAAGATAGGCGAAATGCGATCTGATTCTGGCAGTTCTTCCAAACTCGCTGCAACAGCAAACATTTGGCGAGCAAAAATAAGCGTTTTGAAGTCAATCTCACGCACCAAGCGTTCCGCATCCCCTTCGGTGTAACATTCAAACAGAACATAGCCACTGTTGCGCTTAACGCGGGGGAAACCAAACACCTCAAGGTTGTTTGCCTTGTCTTGAATCTCGCCAGCACAATCTTTCTCAAAGCCTGCACGGCAATATAAAATAACCTGTTTCAAGTTAAACCTCGTTTCAATGCGTTAAGAAGCTTCAACGCTCGACGCTATCGCGTCTAAAATATTCTCATCTTGGCTAATAGAAGGCACACCTTCGCTCGCCGCTATACTCAGCATCCAGTCTCTAAATGTAGCAATTCGTCCAACGTCTGCTTGTTTCTCATGACACACCACATAAAAGGCATTCTTACTCACCAGTACTTCATCAAAAGGACTGATTAATCTACCTGCCTCAATCTCGGGTTGAGCCAACACGTTATTGCCTAACGCAATACCTTGTCCGTGAACCGCCGCCTGCAACACCATGGTTGAGTGACTAAAGATTGGACCGTGATTTACATTGATCCCTTCTAGATGATGCTGACGAGCAAACTGCTTCCAGTCCTTACGCGAAGTATCATGTAACAAAGTGTGTTTCGACAGGTCACTTAATGAACCTAGCGGTTTCACACCGTCTAACAAACGTGGTGCACAAAGAGGGATCAAATACTCTTGATACAATTTGTCAGCACGTAATCCGTGCCAATTTCCGCGTCCATAGTAAATGGCCACATCAACGTCATCGGTTAATGAGCCATCGTCCATATCGACCGCTTTGATACGAACGTCAATATCGGGCTCTTGCTCATTAAAATCAGCAAGCCTAGGAACAAGCCATTGGATAGCAAAGCTAGGCTGTAGACTGATGGTCAAAGAGCCTTTTTCACTGCGCTCTAGCACCTTATCGGTGGCCTCTGACAGGGAAGTAAAGATATCCTTAATATCAAGGAAATAGCTCTGCCCTTCTTCAGTCAACAGCAAGGAGCGGTTGCGTCTCCTAAATAACTTTAAGCCTAAATATTCTTCAAGCGCTTTCACTTGATGGCTGACAGCAGCTTGAGTAACAAACAGCTCTTCAGCTGCCCGTGTAAAGCTCAGATGACGTGCAGCTGCTTCAAAAACCTTCAGTGATTTTAGTGGGGGTAATCTTCTTGCCATTCGCTCTTATCTAGCATTAGTTTTTTTTATCTGAAACATTATAAATTGTCCGTTGTTCAACAGCCAGAGAAAATCTATATTGCGTCCCACGCGACAGGGGTCTAAACGGCATGCCTTTGGCATGGATCCCTACTTGCGATGTTGTGTTTGTGAGCTCATTTTGAGCACGGTAGTTTCTACCACTGCTTGGTTTTAACCGAAGCATACTTCCAATTTAATGAACTTGTCTGTCATTTTCGCACCGCTCCATTGAGCGGTGTTTTTTTATGCCTGAAATAAAAAATAAAGCCGAGATCAGAGTGACTGACCTCGGCTAAAATTAGCTTATGTGATGACTAAGGGCGATACACTTTAATATTACTAAAGCCTTGCTCCTGCAAGTACAACGCCTGCAAGCGACTCATTACACCACGGTCACAGTACAGTAGGTACGTTTTAGACTGGTCAAGATCACCAAACTTAGTCGCCAGTTTGTAGAATGGAAGATGCTCAACCTCCACACCGTCGATCTCAAGAGGGTTATCGTCTTCTTCTTCTGGACTACGAATATCAAGCACAATAGCGTGCTCTTGAACCGCTGTTACTTGCTCGACTTCAGGCGCTTGTTCTAGGCTTTCCTTTTCGATATCGCGAATATCCATAACTCGACTCTCGCTAACTACTCGTTCTAAAACAGAAAAATCAAAGTTCTGCTCTTGAGCTTCAAGCTTACCTTTAACGGCTTTAACCGTAGGTTTGCGTGAAATAACGCCACAATACTCAGGCATTACCTTGGCAAAGTCTTCAGTGCCAATAATACGAGACAAGTCGATGATGTCTTCTTTGTCCCAGTTAATCAGCGGGCGAAGGATTAGCGTATCGGTTACGCCGTCGATATGACGTAGATTGGTTAGAGTCTGGCTAGATACCTGACCTAGTGCTTCACCCGTAACCAGAGCTTCAATCTTAAAGCGATCGGCAATCATGCCACCAGCACGCATAAACATACGCTTAAGCACTACGCCCATTTGGCCGTCTTCAACGTTCTCTAAGATCTCAGCAACCACAGGTTCAAAGTCTACAGAGATAAACTTCACCTTCGCAGAAGAGCCGTACTTCTTCCAAAGGTAGTGCGCGACTTGCTTAACGCCAATCTCATGCGCAGGTCCACCCAGGTTAAAGAAACAGTAATGGGTTTTTGAACCACGCTTAATATGCAAATAACTAGACACACCAGAATCGAAACCACCAGAAATCAGGCTCAATACATCCTCTTGCGTACCAAGAGGGAAGCCACCCAAACCTTTATGGCGAGCCAACACTTGGTTTAGTTTTTCACCCGTCACTTCAATGTTAACCGTAACATCTGGACGAGTAAGCTTAACCTTGGCGCTCTCAACCGCTTGATTCAAACCACCGCCTACATAACGTTCTAGCTCAATGGAGGAGAAGTCGTGTTTACCGCGGCGCTTAGCACGTAGGGCGAAGCTCTTGCCTTCGATACGATCACGGCTCAACTCAAGCACTTGCTCGAAGATGTCATGCATATCAGTGAACTCTGTTTGCTTGACCTCTAACGAGTGATGAATACCCGGAGTTTGCGTCAGAATTTCCAGCACTTCTTGGTAGTATTGATGACTATCAGAAGAAACCTCAATATGATCCCTACGATTGAATACTGCCACTGATTCTGTGCGACGCTGGATGATAATCCTGAGATTGCACTCCAGAATACGTATGAAGCGTTTTCTCACTGATTCGCTTTTTACAAAAATTTCTGGATGTGGTTTTACAATAAACTTCATAGGTAACTTCACTTCTGATTAGTCGATGACTTGAGTCTAGCCTAAATTATTCTGCTGATTGGAAATGCAGGGATAATTGAGGGCGACGAATTATATACCTATTTAAGGCAGAGTAAAAATAAAACAACTCACTTGTCTGTTCATTTAACTATCAGAAAATGAACTAAAGTTAGTGATATCGCAGGATTTTTAACTGCTAAAATTGACCATAACTCCTGCCTGAGTTACCTTTCCCAGATCCCAGCGTAGAAAAGAATGAACATGGCGACCAAAAAACCAGAGAATATGAGTTTTGAAGAGTCTCTCAAAGAGCTCGACAGCATAGTCAATCAGCTTGAACAAGGTGATCTCGAACTCGATTCTGCATTAAAGAATTTCGAACGTGGTATTGCACTGGCTCGCGCTGGTCAATCCAAGTTAGACCAAGCAGAACAACGTGTTTCAATCTTGATGGAAAATCAGGTTGAAGCGACTCCTCAAGATTTCAAATTTGAATCTGGCAATGACCCATTTTAAACAGCAACTTGAAAGCTACCAGAAGCGCAATAACCAACAACTAGAGACCTGGTTAGACTCTTTACACTCTCAAGACAATAACCTGATTCAGGCAATGCGCTATGGGCTATTATTGGGTGGTAAGCGTGCTCGGCCTTTTCTTGTTTACGCGACTGGTTCAGTGTTTGGTTTAAGCGATGACTCTTTAGATACGCCGGCTTCGGCCATCGAATGCATTCATGCTTATTCTCTAATTCATGATGACCTGCCTGCTATGGACGACGATGAATTACGTCGTGGTAAAGCGACATGCCATATTGAGTTTGATGAAGCGACCGCTATTTTAGCCGGTGATGCTTTGCAGACTTTAGCCTTTAGCATCTTGGCTGAGGGCAAACTTGCCCCTCAAGCGGAAAGCTACCGTATAAAGATGGTACAAAGCTTGGCAAGTGCCTCTGGAGCATCTGGGATGTGCCTTGGGCAATCCCTAGATTTAGAGGCAGAAAATCGTCAAGTCTCTCTAAACGAGCTAAAACTGATTCATCGCAATAAAACAGGCGCGCTGATAAAATCGGCCATTCAGTTGGGTGCATTAGCCGCCGGTGAGCAAGGTATTGAGCAATTGCCTCGTCTTAATGCCTTTGCAGAAACGATAGGTCTGGCTTTTCAAGTTCAGGATGACATTTTAGACATCACTAGCGATACACAAACGTTAGGCAAGCCTCAGGGCTCCGACCTAGCGTTAAACAAATCGACCTACCCTTCGCTTCTCGGACTTGAGGGAGCGCAGGCAAAAGCCACACAGTTGTTAGAAAAAGCCTTGCTAGAGCTGGAAGGCATTCCTTACAACACTGACCTCCTAGAGCAGTTTGCTCGCTATGTGGTCGAAAGAAAGAACTAATTACTCACTTATCAGCGCGAATACATATGACACTTGATATCTCGAAATACCCAACATTGGCATTGGCCAACACGCCTGATGAGTTGCGCTCTCTTCCTAAAGAGACGCTTCCAACACTTTGTGATGAACTGCGTACTTACCTTCTCAACAGCGTAAGTCAATCCAGTGGCCACTTAGCTTCAGGTTTGGGTACGGTCGAGCTTACCGTTGCCCTGCACTACGTCTATCAAACCCCTTATGATCAACTTTTGTGGGACGTGGGACATCAGGCTTATCCACATAAAATCTTAACCGGTCGTCGTGAGCAAATGCCAACCATTCGTCAAAAAGACGGTTTGCATCCTTTCCCTTGGCGAGGTGAGAGCGAATATGACGTACTTTCGGTAGGACACTCTTCCACTTCTATCAGCGCTGCTCTTGGTATCGCCATTGGTGCGGAAAAAGAAGGCAAGAATCGTAAGGTTGTTAGCGTTATCGGTGATGGCGCTATCACTGCAGGCATGGCGTTTGAGGCGATGAATCATGCAGGTGACATTCACCCAGACATGCTTGTAGTACTCAACGATAACGAGATGTCTATCTCTGAGAACGTGGGGGCACTGAACAACCACCTTGCTCAAGTGTTATCAGGCAGTCTGTATACCTCTATTCGCGAGGGCGGTAAGAAAGTCTTATCCGGCGTACCACCGATTAAAGAGTTAGTTCGTCGTACTGAAGAACACCTGAAAGGTATGGTTGTTCCTGGCACCATGTTTGAAGAGCTAGGGTTCAACTACATAGGCCCTGTTGATGGACACGATGTACTCGAGCTCGTTAAAACACTGAAGAACATGCGTCACCTTAAAGGGCCGCAGTTCCTGCACATCATGACCAAGAAGGGCAAGGGCTATGAGCCTGCTGAGAAAGACCCTATTGGCTATCATGGCGTTCCTAAGTTTGACCCGGCGACAAGCTCATTACCAAAGAGCAAGGGTGGCAAGCCAACCTTCTCTAAAGTCTTTGGCGACTTCCTTTGTGATATGGCAGCGCAAGACCCTAAGCTGATGGCAATCACGCCAGCTATGCGTGAAGGCTCTGGCATGGTGCGCTTCTCCAAAGAGTTTCCAAAGCAGTATTTTGATGTGGCAATAGCTGAACAGCACGCTGTGACTTTAGCGACCGGTTTAGCTATCTCAGGTAACAAGCCTATTGTGGCGATCTACTCCACCTTCTTACAGCGTGGCTACGATCAGCTTATACATGATGTCGCCATCATGAATCTGCCCGTGTTGTTCGCTATTGACCGTGCAGGACTTGTCGGCGCGGATGGTCAAACCCATCAGGGTGCCTTTGATCTCAGCTTTATGCGTTGCATCCCTAACATGATGATTATGGCACCAAGCGATGAAGACGAGTGTCGTCAGATGCTTTACACCGGCCATCAACATCAGGGGCCGGCCGCGGTTCGCTACCCAAGAGGCAGTGGCATTGGCGCTGAAATTCAGCAATCATTTACTGCCCTTGAGATTGGTAAAGGCCGAGTGGTTCGCAAGGGTAGCAAGGTTGCTATCTTGAGCTTTGGTACCTTCCTTGACAATGCACAGCAAGCTGCAGAGCAACTTGACACCACAGTGGCCGATATGCGCTTTGTTAAGCCTCTAGACGAAGCGTTAATACAGCAATTGGCCGCAGAGCACGATGTATTGGTGACGATCGAAGAGAACGTCATTGCGGGCGGTGCAGGTAGCGGTGTTGTGGAATACCTAATGTCGCAAAAAATCGCTAAACCCGTATTAAACCTAGGTCTTCCAGACCGATTTATTGCTCAAGGTACACAAGAAGAGATGCACGCTGAGCTAGAGCTCGATGCTAAAGGCATTCAGCGTCAGATTGAAGAGTATCTAGAAAAGTAGAGCGTTGCTATGGCTCTTTGGTCCTATGGAAATACCCACAGGGCCATAGGGCCACAGAACCACCGTTAAACCCAGCCCAAACCCCAGCCAAGTAACGCCAAGCACAATCCAGCCATCACACCGGCTAGGATGTCATCAATCATAATACCGAAGCCACCGTGGACATGTTTGTCTAGGTAGCTAATTGGCCATGGTTTTACCATGTCGAAGAAGCGGAATAATACAAAGCCAGCGATGAGCCAGCGCCACTCATTGGCCGGAATACTCAATAGTGGAACCACTAGCATGGTAATCCAAAATCCTGCAAATTCATCCCATACGATAGAGCCGTGATCATGAACGCCCATATCCTTGGAAGTCACATCACAAATCTTGATGCCGATAATGCAGCTGAGTAATACAACCACCGCATACGCCCCCAATGGCAACTGCACTAAGGCTAAGTAGAGCGGAATAGAGGCCAAGGTGCCCATAGTGCCAGGGATGATCGGTGAGAGCCCACTACCAAAACCTGTTGCTAATAGATGCCATGGGTTGTCTAACGAAATCTTATCAAGGGGATTGCTCATTGAGTGTCTCTAAGTCGTTATAGTCAATAGATTCAAGCACGAAAGTGGTCAAAACCGGCCACATTCTCTTGTAAGGCTTTGTTATTACGAAACAGTTTCAAGGTTTGAGAATCAGTGATCTCTCCAACCTCAGTGACCTGAACGCCTTCATTTTTCGCAGCCAGACGCACTGACTCTATCAGATGTTGTGGCACGGTAAAACAAAGCTCGTACTCTTCACCGCTTTTTAATGCATAGCTCTGAGCAGTTTGCTTACTCTCGCAAAACTTAACCAGTTCTTGAGAGACAGGGAGCTTATCGCAATGTAAATCAGCACCGACATTAGAGCGCTCCATGATGTGCTTTATATCCGAAATCAAGCCATCTGAGATATCGATGCAGCTACTCGCTTTACCCCTTAGGAGCATACCCAAGCTCGCTCTAGAGCTTGCGCAGTAATGGCGTCGTTCAAGCTCCGAGGCATTGGGGAGAAGGCGTTTGTCTTCATCAAGTATCACCTCAAGGCCAGCATGACTATCACCAAGAGATCCGCTGACAAAGACCTTATCGCCAACCTTCGCACCTGAGCGCAAAAGCGCCTGCTTATCAGGAACAAAACCATGAATGGTGAGCGTAATACTCAGTGGACCCCGCGTGGTATCTCCACCAATCAATTGAAGATTATGGCTATCCGCAAGACTGAAGAATCCTTCACAAAACCCTTCAAGCCATTGTTCATCAGGCTCAGGCAGTGAGATTGCCATGGAGACCCAAGCAGGCTCTGCCCCCATAGCAGCCAAATCGCTGATGTTGGAGGCGAGCGCCTTATGCCCTACCCACTTAGGATTGGCATTTTCAAGAAAGTGAGTACCAGCAACTAAGGAGTCAGTACTGACAGCAATCTGAGTATCAGGAGGGGAAACCAGCAGTGCGCAGTCATCGCCTTGAGATAATTCAACATCACTTCGTTTTAGCTTCTGTTTAGCAAAGTACTTGCTAATCAGCTCAAACTCTCCTGCCACACTCACTCCCTTTCATTCACTTAATCAACACATACAAAAAAGGTCAGCAGATGCTGACCTTTATAACTATATGATTTTCAACAATCGGTTTCGACTATTATTTGTTTTTACGAAGTGATGGTGCTGCTTTATCAAGCACACCGTTAACGAACTTGTAGCTGTCTTCTGCAGCAAACACTTTCGCTAATTCAATCGCCTCGTTGATAACAACTTTATGAGGAACGTCTTCACGACGCGTCATCTCATAAATCGCTAGACGAAGTAGAGCCAGTTCCATCATGTCTAAGTCCTGCATAGGACGAGAAAGGAATGGACGTAGCTTGCTGTCGAGCTCTTGGTGAGACAGTGCAACACCAGTCAACAGGTCACGGAAGTATGCTACATCTGTCTCTTGTTCATTTAACGCTGGCTCGTCAGCATGGGTGTCTTCTTCACCATACTTTCCAGCGGACAAAAACTGTTCTTCTACAGTTGCGATATTCTCTTTAGTGATCTGCCAAGAATATATAGCTTGTAGAGCAAATTGACGTGCATTACGACGTGCGGCTGGTTTCACACTGGCCCCCATTAGGAATCGATTTCAGAAAGAACGTTGATCATCTCTAGCGCGCTCAGTGCAGCCTCTGCACCTTTGTTACCAGCCTTGGTTCCAGCGCGCTCGATAGCTTGATCTATGGTATCAACAGTCAAAACACCAAATGCTACTGGTAAGCTGTACTCCAGTGACACTTGTGCTAGACCTTTATTACACTCACTACAAACATAGTCGAAGTGTGGCGTTCCGCCACGAATTACCGTACCTAGAGAAACGATAGCATCGTATTTCTCTGTACGAGCAACACGTTGAGCAACAAGTGGTAATTCTACCGCACCTGGACAACGCACTACTGTAATATTCTCTTCTGCAACCTGTCCATGTCGCTTCAAGGTATCGATAGCACCAGACAACAAGCTTTCATTAATGAAGCTGTTAAAACGCGAAATTACTATAGCAATTTTTGCATTGGGTGCTGGAAATCCACCTTCGATGACTTTCATAAGTTTTCCTTCAACTATCTCATGAGCGAGAATCGCCGGATTCTAGCACAATAATGTGACTAGGATCTAATATCATTTCAGCTAATTCTCGAGTTATTGGTTAAACGGGTCAAAACAGCGACCCATCCATATTCATTGTTATTCACACACGTATTCTACAACGTCCAGACCAAAGCCTGACAGAGAGTGGTAACGTTTGTTACTTGATGACATCAGCTTCATCTTGCTTACGCCCATATCAGCCAAGATTTGTGAGCCTACACCTACGCGACGTGATGTGCCCTGTTTCTTAGCCATAGTAGGCGCTTCACCTTTGTCTTGCTGTTCAAATGCTTTCAGCTTGTGGATGAGCTGCTCATTTGTTTCCTCGTGACCAAGAACAACAAGAACACCGCCCTCTTCTCCAATGCGTTTCATCGCTTTGTCGAGAGACCAACTGCGATCAGAATCGCGGTTAGAGTGCAGTAAATCCGTAAAGGTGTCTTGTAAGTGAACACGCACTAGACAGGGTTCTTCAGAAACCTCGCCTTTGCGAAGCGCGTAGTGAACTTGATTGTCAATGGTGTCACGGAACGTCACCATATCAAAGTCACCGAACTCAGTTGGCATTTTGCATTCCGCTACGCGCTCAATCGTTGTTTCGGTATTGTTGCGGTACTCAATCAGATCAGCAATCGTACCTAGTTTAACGTCATGCTTTTCAGCGAAGATCTCAAGATCAGGGCGACGTGCCATCTCACCGTCGTCTTTTAGTATCTCGACGATAACCGATGCAGGCTCACAACCCGCTAGGCGTGCTAAATCACAGCCAGCCTCAGTGTGTCCAGCACGTGTTAGTACACCACCATCTTGCGCAGATAGAGGGAAAATGTGTCCTGGTTGTACTAAGTCAGCAGCCTTTGCATCAGCCGCGACTGCCGCTTGTACCGTCACAGCGCGGTCAGCAGCAGAAATACCTGTAGTCACACCTTCAGCAGCTTCAATTGAAACGGTAAACGCCGTTGAGTACTGAGCATTGTTATCTTGCACCATAGGAGGAAGACCAAGACGCGCACAGCGCTCTTGAGTCATGGTCAGACAGATAAGACCGCGTCCGTAGGTTGCCATGAAGTTGATGGCTTCAGGAGTAATATGTTCCGCAGCCATGATAAGATCGCCTTCGTTTTCGCGGTCTTCATCATCCATTAGGATAACCATCTTACCTAAGCGAATATCTTCAATAATTTCTTGCGGTGAGCTGATAGGCATTTTTTCTTTCCTAGTTAAGTGTCTGTCGCACGCGTATAGAAACGACTATGCAAAGCCGTTTTGTTGTAAAAATTCCATCGTTATAGTAGAGGAACCTTGTTGCTGATTCGAGCCCATACCAAGCAATCGCTCCATATAGCGAGCAAGGACATCGACCTCAAGATTGACTCTTCTGCCAACCTCAAATTCATCAATAATGGTTTGTTCTGACGTGTGTGGCACGATAGTAAGTTTAAAACCATTCTTACGTAAATCATTCACCGTTAGGCTAATACCATCGACGGTAATAGAGCCTTTCTGAGCGACATAGCGCTCAAGACCTGAAGGCATTTCAACCCAGTATTCTACTGCGCGACCCACAGGAATGCGTTCAACTATAGTACCCACGCCATCCACGTGCCCTGAGACAATGTGGCCACCAAAGCGAGTGGTAGGTAGCATGGCTTTTTCTAGGTTTACTCTGTCGCCCACCTGATATTGACTAAAGCCTGTTTTCGTCAACGTTTCTACAGATAAGTCTGCGGTGAACGAACGATTATCAAATCGTACAACCGTCAAACAAATACCATTGGTGGCAATACTGTCACCCAATTTGACATCAGACATGTCCAGGTTTCCGGTTTCCACCGTGATTGAGATGTCTTCGCCCTGATTTGTAATGCTAGAGAGCGTGCCAACGGCTTCAACAATACCGGTAAACATAGTAATTCCTACTCTATTTTGATGTTTTGAACGTAGCAACCAATTTAATATCCGGCCCTACTTGGGTGAGTTGTTCAATGTTCAGATCAATGGTTTGGTCCATGCTGGTTAAACCCAATAGGTTAATCAAGCCACGACCATCGGTTCCCATGATCTTTGGTGCCAAATAGACAACAAGCTCATCGACTAGCTGCTGTTCTATGAAACTAGCAGCGAGTGTCGCTCCAGCTTCCACCCAGATGTGGTTTATATTGTGCTCACGAGCAAGCTTTGCAAGTAGCTCGGGTAAATCAATGTGCTTTTGTTGGCTATTTTTTTGCTCAGAAATCACCAACACATTGCCTTCTGTATGAAACAGGCGCAGTTCTTGAGTGAGTTCTGGGGTCATGTTTTGCTGACGATCTAAGATAACACGCAGCGGCTGTCTAACCTCACCCTCTGGATACAAGGACTGGATTTCATCTGGCAGTTCGGCAAAGCGCACGTTCAAAGAGGCATTATCATCAATCACTGTTTTTGAGCTAGAGAGAATCGCGCCCGATTGTGCGCGATAAAGCTGAACGTCTGCACGCGCTTGGCTACTGGTTATCCACTGGCTTTGACCATTACTAAGAGCTGTTTTGCCGTCTAGGCTAGCTGCCATTTTGAGTTGAACCCACGGCAAACCTGTGCGCATTTTTTTCAAAAATGGACGGTTGATTCGTTCCGCTTCAGATTCCAGTAGACCTACCTGAACCTCTATACCCGCCTCTTGTAGCATGGCGATACCATTGCCAGAGACTTGCGGATTCGGGTCTTGCATCGCGCAGATAACACGGGAAACCCCCGCCTTAATCAGTCCTTCAGCACAAGGGGGCGTGCGCCCATAATGAGAGCAAGGCTCCAGTGTTACATAGGCTGTTGCACCTATGGCCTTTTCACCTGCCATACGCAACGCATGCACTTCCGCATGCGGGCCACCCGCACGAATATGATAGCCGTGGCCAACAATAGTTTCGCCTTGAGTAATGACACACCCAACATTGGGGTTTGGGTGTGTGGTAAAGCGGCCTTTTTCAGCCAACTTTATCGCTTTCGCCATCATCTGATGGTCAAATACAGAAAAACTCATTTATGACTCTTTGAGGTTGAAAATCTATTCTAAGAGTTAGTCTTCTAGTCTGGCGATCTCTTCACCAAACTCGCGGATATCTTCGAAGCTACGATAAACAGACGCAAAACGAATGTAGGCAACCTTATCTAATTCTTTCAATTGCTCCATCACAAGGTTTCCAATCATATCGCTGGAAACCTCTCTCTCACCAGTCGCTCGAAGCTTAGATTTGATAACACTCATAGAAAGCTCTACCGCATCAGCACTTACTGGGCGTTTTTCAAGTGCACGATGCAAACCGTTAGATAATTTATCTTCATTGAAGGGTTCACGGTTTCCATTGGACTTAATCACCTTTGGCATCACCAACTCCGCGGTCTCAAAGGTGGTAAAGCGTTCACTACATGCTAGGCATTGGCGACGACGGCGTACTTGATGCCCGTCAGCAACCAATCGGGAATCGATTACTTTCGTCTCATTCTCTGAACAAAATGGGCAGTGCATACAAGCTCCATAGTTTTACGATGAAAGGGGACACTATGCTGATATTACTAGTGAGTATTATTAACAATGCAATTTGATCTGGTTAGTGTAACGGATTTAGTGATTTGATTCGAGGGTGAAGCCCTATCCCTAAGCATCAAAAAAGGGCTCTGTGATAGAGCCCTCATTACTTTTTATGTCAAAATCTTAATAACCTGAATCATCTTGGTTTTCAGACCGTTACCCACAGGGGTTAATTATGGTCTTGGTAAGTAGTTACCCTTTCCAACCCATTTATAACTGGTGAGTTCTTCTAAACCCATAGGGCCGCGAGCGTGCAGTTTTTGCGTCGAAACCGCCACCTCAGCTCCTAGACCAAACTGAGCACCATCAGTAAAGCGCGTAGACGCATTCACATAAACCGCAGCCGAACCTGCCGCGTTAATAAAGCGCTCTGCGTTGTAGAGGTCATTGGTCATGATCGCATCGGAGTGGCTCGCATTGTGCTCACGCATATGCTCGATTGCTTCATCCACATCTTTAACTACCTTTACGCCCAAAATAAAGGCAAGCCATTCAGTGTCAAAGTCTCCATCCGTCGCTTCACGAAGCTTTGCGGCATTGGTTAAATACGGCAATGCAGAAGCATCAGCCACAAACTCCACCTTGTCGCTCAATTGGTTAGCAAGCTTGCCTAGAAACTTTTCGGCGATAGCTTGGTGAACCAGCAAGGTATCCAAAGAATTACACGCAGAAGGACGCTGCACCTTAGAGTTTTCTACTACTGTTAACGAGCGCTCAATATCCGCACTCTCATCAACATACACATGCGAAATACCAAAGCCACCAATGATCACTGGGATAGTACTGTTCTCTTTACACATTTTATGTAAACCAGCACCACCACGAGGGATGATCATGTCAACGTAGTCATCTAGCTTCAATAGTTGAGAAACAAGCTCGCGATCTGGCTTTTCAATGTATTGAACCGAAGCGGCAGGCAACCCTGCTTGCTCTAGTGCCGTTTGAATAACCTTGACCAACGCCATGTTTGAATGGAAGGTCTCTCTGCCGCCACGCAAAATACTGGCGTTACCGGTTTTAAGGCACAAAGAAGCAATATCAATGGTCACATTTGGACGAGCTTCGTATATCACACCGACTACACCTAAAGGCACTCGTCTGCGAGATAGCGATAAGCCGTTTTCCAACACGCGGCTGTCTAGTTCACTGCCAATAGGGTCATTTAACTTGATGACATTACGAACGTCATCAGCAATTGCCGATAATCGAGCTTCATTTAACAACAAGCGGTCAAGAAGCGCCTCGCTCATGCCAGCTTCACGACCGTTTTGAATATCAATGGCATTCGCTTCTAGAATAATTTTCGACTGCTTCTCAAGCTCATCAGCCATAATCGCTAGGGCTTGGTTTTTCGTTGCTGTGGTCGTCGTTGCTAGGGCAAAAGACGCTTGTTTTGCGCGCTGGCCAAGTTGAATTAGATCCACTGTGTCATCCTCTATAATTTCTAAGCTCTTAATCTTGCATCATAACTAAATCGTCACGGTGTACTACTTCGGAGCCATAGTCATAGCCCAAAGCTTCACCTATTTGTTTGCTGTGCATGCCCTTTATCTGGCGCGTATCGTCACAGGAATAGCTAACTAGGCCTTTAGCAATCAAGATTCCAGATTGACTGATAACTCGCGCAACTTCACCGCGAGCAAAGTTACCATTAACGCCAATAACACCTTTAGCGAGAAGGCTGCTGCCTTTGGTTTGTAGTGCTTTCACAGCGCCTTCATCGATAACAATCTCACCCGTTGCCGCAGGGCCTGCCAATATCCAGCGCTTACGATTTTCAAGGGCTTCAGGAAGCGCTACGAAGCGCGTACCACTAGGCGAAGAGGAAACACTCTCAAGCACCACATCTTGCGCACTTCCGGCAGCAATGATCACCTCAATACCAGCACGACGAGCAATGTCAGCGGCTTGCAGTTTAGTCGCCATGCCACCGGTACCTAACGTCGTGCCACTGCCACCGGCGATTTTACGCAAGGTTTCGTCAATAGTGGTCACTTCTCGAATCAACTCAGCTTCAGGGTTGTTTCTTGGATCGGCGGTAAATAAACCGGGCTGATCGGTCAGTAGCAATAGCGTGTCCGCTCCGCACAGGATCCCTACCAACGCCGATAGATTATCGTTATCGCCTACCTTGATCTCGGTAGTCGCCACCGCATCGTTCTCATTCACTATAGGGATAATGTCATGCTCAACTAAGGCATTAATCGTATCTCTAGCGTTTAGGAAGCGTTCTCTGTCTTCCAGATCAGCACGAGTCAGCAACATCTGGCCAATCTTTAGGCCATAGATAGAAAATAACGACTCCCACACCTGGATAAGGTGTGATTGACCGACCGCAGCTAAGAGTTGCTTGCTTGCCATTGAGTTGGGGAGTTTGGGGTGTCCTAGATGCTCTCGCCCGGCGGCAATCGCGCCAGAGGATACTAGTACTAGGTTATAGCCACGCTGTTTCAATTCTGCGCATTGGCGCACGAGATCAACCATGTGGGCGCGGTTTAGGAACTGAGAGCCCCCAGTTAGCACACTTGTGCCAAGTTTCACCACAACTGTCTTAGCTTGCATTTGTTACTCAATGATACTGATAAAAGAGTCTCATTTTTAGCAAGCTGAGACCCGATGCACAAGTAAAAAAACAAAAAGGCGCCCTAAGGCGCCTTGAATAACGGTTTTTTCACTAAGCGATAGCTTCTGAGTCTTCATGCAGAGCGAATTCTAGCGCGAATTGCTCACTCAGCTGTTTCTGCACTTTGGCTTGAAAAACACTTTGAGTGCGCTGAACTTCGGCTTCTGCGGCAGCTGGAAGCTTTTCATCTATCCATGCGCCTGACGCGTTGTACATGCCGTGATGAAAGCGAGCGGTACAGATATTTTCATCATCTTGCTTTTCTAGTTCCATCCACCAGCCCCAAAACTCTCGGCACTCTGGTGATTTAGTGTCGTCGACACAAACAGACAAACAATCGAACAAGAATAGATTGGGTTTACATTCCGCTTCACGTAGATAAGGACCAATCGCTTTGAGCTTTGCGATCATGCGATGATAAGTAGGTTGGTTACCTGGCATAATAACTCCATTTATTTATGCTTCGCCATGCACAACAACGCACAGCGAATTTTATGTTGCTCATCAGTTACATAAGCAACACTTATAGTGCCATTAAATTAACATCTTTGTCACGATTTTAATTCTTCAAGAAGCCAGTCTATCGCCAAGTTTAATGATTTTTGGTATCCAGAGCTCAAATTTTTGGAAGGGATCTTCACCGCTTTTCCTACCTTACTCGACATTGCGATCAATTTATTATCGCTATGCGGCGCTACCGGGTCGCCTTCCAAAGAGATAGCGAGCAATGGCACATTGGTGCGACGAGCCGCGAGCAAGCCTTGAGTGCGAAGAGACCATGCTGACATCTGCCCTGCCAAGCTTTGAATATCAATGGGCGATTTACCTAAACGAGACCCAAGAACATCGAGATACATCTTCGACATGTTCGCCAGCTTGTCTGGATTAGCAAAGATATCGTGTACAGGAGAACCTATTGCAACGCATGCCTTAATTCTGTCTTGCTCCAGAAAACTTAAGCGAACCAAAGCATTGCCTCCAAAGCGGAAGCCAAGCAGTCCTACCTTCCAATGATCCACAAAAGGAACTTCAGGTAGATAATCTAGCAACGCCTTATGCAGGCAGCTTGTATCTTCTGAAAGCGTCCATTGACTGCTCTTACCCACCGATGGCATATCAATGGTAAGCATTGCAAATTCATTAGGAGCCAAGTGATCTAGGAACAACTTCCACATATCGGTTTGTACGCTATCTAGCCCAGCACAAACAATCACTACAGGTAACGGGCGTTCAGTATGCGGCAAATGCAAATTCGCCTGCACCGTTTTGCCTTTATATGGCACATTCAGTTGCTTGAACACATACTTGCTCGCATGGGATGCTTCTTCGTACGCCTTGTTCGCCAATACTTGAGCTTGTAGGGATAGATTATCGCCTTTGATATGTGGGTATGCTGCAATGCTGAAATAAAGGCTCGCTTTATAGAGAGCCTCGGCGGCGTCATCACCCTTTAAATCGGCTGCGCGTTTTTGATGAATCATCCCTGCGTGAGTCCATTCATAGGCCCAGTTTCCCGAACGAAAGCCCATGACAGTATCTAGCCATTCGTCGTTGCTTCGAGAATGTTCAGATGAGGAGATACGCGCAAGCACTTGATCTTGTTCAATGGGGTCTGCCCCCTGCCAAATCCATTGCAATCGGCGCAGATTACGATACCAAGAGTGCTGTGGCTTATTCTCTAAGATGCTCAGGCTACTTGGCATGTACTGCGTTAAGCCAGAGGTTTCCTTGGCTTGTAAATGCTTTGAAAAGAGCTGTTCGGAAAGATTTTTTTTGTGTTCTTCAGTCATATGAGAGGCATCTTCGAATTGAACTTATGCTTAAGCATAAACAAAAAATGCCTCTAAATAGAGGCATTTAATATAAAAATTATTTTGCGATACTTTGCGAGCATCGGAAGAGCGAATTACTTGCGTTTGCGATTAATTGGCTCAACGAACTGCAGCTGCATGTCCCAAGGTTGCTCAATCCAAGTCTCTTGAGCGATATCGACAACGTAATCGTCCAGTAGCTCAGCGCCAGAAGGCTTTGCACATACCGCGATCAATTTCGCTTTAGGGTACATTTCACGTAGCTTACGTGCAGTGTCACCACTATCCACTAAATCTTCAACGATTAGGAAACCTTCGCCATCACCTTCAGGAGCTTTAAGTACGCTCATGTCACGTTGATGATCATGGTCGTAGCTTGAGATGCAAATAGTATCAACGTAGCGGATACCTAATTCACGAGCAAGAATCGCAGCAGGTACTAGGCCACCACGGCTCACACCCCAGATACCTTTCCACTGTTCAGCAGGCATTTGGCGAGCAGCAAGCTCACGACAGTTTGTCTGCATTTCATCCCAGGTGATGATGTATTTTTTTGGCATAACTTGAAAACCTATTTAATGACGCGTTTAAGCGGTCAAAACATATTTTAGGATAAAGACAGCAGACATAACCCAAACACTCATGGAAACGTCGCGTCCCTTACCGCTCAACAATTTGATTGCAGCGTAAGAGATGAAGCCTAGAGAGATACCCTCTGCGATAGAGAACGTTAGAGGCATTAGCAAGCAAGTTACTACTACAGGAGCAGCTTCTGTAATGTCACTCCAGTCAATGTTCACTAGACCAGAAAGCATCAGGATAGCTACATAAAATAGCGCTCCTGCTGTCGCATAGGGCGGAATCATACCCGCTAATGGAGAAAACAGCAAAGCCAATAGGAAAAGTACACCTACGGTTACTGCAGTCAAACCAGTACGACCACCAGCAGCAACACCAGCGGTTGATTCTACGTATGATGTGGTGTTAGAAGTACCAAGCAAAGCACCTACAGAAGTGGCTGTAGAGTCAGCTAGTAGTGCTTTATTAAGACGAGGTAGCTTGCCATCTTCTTTGATTAGGTTTGCTTTAGTTGCAACACCAACCAACGTGCCCGCTGTATCAAAAAGGTCAACAAATAAGAATGCGAAAATAACTGAGATCATGCCAACTTCAAATACACCAGCAAAATCCAGTTGCATGAATGTTGGAGCAAGACTCGGTGGAGTTGACATTAGGCCGTTGTATTGCACATCGCCAAAAATCAGACCGAAAACGGTAACGCAAAGGATAGCGATCATAACCGCACCACGAACGCCGCGGTGAACAAGAGCGATAGTAATAAAGAAGCCAACAGCTGCCAGAACCGCATTCAAACTCGTGATATCACCAAGAGAAACAAATGTTGCTGGGTTATCTACTACGATGCCGGCGTTCTTAAGGCCGATAAACGCAAGGAATAAACCAATACCCGCAGAGATACCTGTACGCAGAGACATAGGGATTGAATTAATAATCCACTCGCGAATACGGAACAAGCTAAGCAAGATGAACAAGATGCCCGACACAAATACCGCTGCCAGTGCAACCTGCCACTCATAACCCATGCCAAGAACAACGCCATAAGTAAAGAAGGCGTTAAGACCCATACCTGGGGCTTGAGCAATTGGGTAGTTAGCGTAAAGACCCATGATGAAACAACCAATAGCCGCAGCTAAACAGGTTGCTACAAATACAGCACCGTGATCCATGCCAGTTGCAGACAACATCGACGGGTTAACAAAGATGATGTACGCCATTGTCAGGAAGGTAGTCATACCTGCAATGATTTCCGTGCGAACCGTGGTACCGTGTTCACGTAGTTTGAATAGCTTCTCGAGCATAATCAATTCCTAAAAGTTTCTAAAAGTAATCGTTTGCGTATCTAAATTGGCGTGAATTATAGTGAGTAACATCACGAAATACCATACTGTTTTGGCTATAAATTCATTTGGATCACTTTATGTGTAGGTCACTAATGTACACGCTTACATTAACTCATTGATATATATAACTATGAAAGACTTAATTCCCTCGGAAAAACGAGGCTAATATTTCATCTTGTCTTAAAGTTACAACTCAAAAACTACAGATCAGCACTTATGTAGCACATAGAAATAAGCCTCTTACCCAGTAATCATCAGAAGAGCACTCAAACTAACATCATCCCCACTCGTTCATCACCATTGATTGCCTTCAAATGAGAAATTCAGGCGAAAAAAAAGCCGCTCCAAACTGGGCGGCTTATGAAATCAGTAATAAATTTCCAATATATCAGGGGTGAACCGAAGTTCAATCACATGCTTAAAAACCCTATAAATAGGGTTGAAACTCTATATGAAATACATCTTTAGCTGACAAGCCATCGACGTACCCATCTAAAATCCCAAGACTAATTAGTTAAAAATCAACAAATTAGTACTTTAATTCAGCATAGATACAGACAAAATGATGAGCGGGGTGGCTCATAGAAGGGTAGTCTGTATCGACAGGGTTAATATTACCGATCCTGTAATTTAATTACAAGTATTTTTCTTGGGTGAGGGCGTAAAAATCCAAAACAGGCTATTTTACGACCTGTTTTGGTAATTTAATTTCACACGTAAAATAAATAACTTAACCTCAATTGCTTCACTATCGCGTCACAAATGATAATAAAACTTACTCAACAGTTACGAGTTTGCCTGTCCAACCCTACTTCACAGTGATATCCTGCCCACAATTCGTCGGCCTACTCGAGGCCGAATTGAGTACTTAGTTGCTATCTGTATGCATGAAGGAGTATTACATGTCCCAATTTCTCAGCGAGATCACTCAACAAACTCAAAATCCAATCTGGCCATTCTTCGATAAGATCTGTTCTATCCCTCATCCATCTAAGCATGAACAAGCGTTGGCCGATCACATTGTTGCCTGGGCTAAAGAGCAAGAATTAGAAGTTAAAGAAGATGCTGTAGGCAACCTTTTCATCAAAAAGCCTGCAACTCCTGGTATGGAAAATAAGAAAGGTGTTGTGTTACAAGCGCACATCGACATGGTTCCTCAGAAGAATGAAGATACCATTCATGACTTTACTACCGACCCGATCCTTCCGTATATCGATGGCGAATGGGTAACGGCAACGGGCACGACACTAGGTGCAGATAATGGTATTGGTATGGCGTCATGCCTTGCTGTTCTTGCATCAAACGATATTGCTCATGGCCCAATTGAAGTACTGCTGACCATTGATGAAGAAGCGGGCATGACCGGTGCTTTCGGTTTACAGCAGGGTTGGCTTGAAGGAGACATCCTTCTTAATACGGACTCTGAGCAAGAAGGCGAAGTGTACATGGGTTGTGCCGGTGGCATCGACTCTAGCCTTGAGTTCGCTATCGAGCGTGAAGATGCTCCGCAAGACTCTGTGGCTAAAAAACTGATCTTGAAGGGCTTGAAAGGCGGCCATTCTGGCTGTGATATTCACACTGGTCGTGGCAATGCAAACAAGTTGCTGGCTCGTTTTCTTGCCGGCCATGCCGAAGAGCTAGAACTGAGACTGATTGATTTTACCGGTGGTAGCCTGCGCAATGCCATCCCTCGTGAAGGCTCAGTTACCCTTGCCCTGCCACAAGCAAATGTAGCTAAACTTGAAGATATGTACGCAGCTTACACTGACATGCTTAAAGCCGAGTTAGGCGCTGTTGAAACGAATCTGGTGACCTTTGTGGAAGATGCACAAGCTCAATTCGGTGTTTTCTCAACTCAAAGCCAGCAATCATTCATTGCTGCACTTAACGCATGCCCAAATGGCGTGATTCGAATGAGTGATGCCATTGAAGGCGTAGTGGAGACCTCTCTTAACCTTGGTGTGATTACTACAGAGCAAGATAAAGTGACGGCGCTTTGCTTGATTCGCTCTCTTATCGACTCTGGTCGTAGCCAAGTGGAAAGCATGCTGACGTCAGTTGCTACACTGTCCGGTGCTAAGATCGCATTTTCTGGTGCGTACCCTGGTTGGAAGCCTGATGCAGATTCAGAAATCATGGCTATCTTCCGAGACATGTACCAAGAAGTGTATGGTCACAAACCCAACATTATGGTGATTCATGCCGGTCTTGAGTGTGGTTTATTTAAGAAGCCTTATCCAAACATGGATATGGTGTCGTTTGGCCCAACCATTAAATTCCCTCACTCTCCTGATGAGAAAGTGAAAATCGACACTGTGGATTTGTTCTGGGAACAGATGGTGAACCTACTTAAGCATATCCCTGAGAAAGCATAAGTTTTCTGTTTCAAGTACTAAAAAGCCGAGCATTTAGCTCGGCTTTCTTATGTCTCGAACAAAGCGTTATGCTTTAGTTGCTGCTAGTTCTTCAAGTTGAGAAAGCGTAGTTTCAGACATTAGCTCACCGTTGTAGTAGTAGCTAACTTTTTCGCCGTCACGTACACCCATGATCAATGCCTTGTCGCCATTGTTGTAGGTTACGTTCATTTGAATCGTATTTGCATCAATTGCTTCGAATGTAGATGATTCAACCTGACGCATGGAAATTGGGTCTAGAGGAGCTTCCGTCAGAGAAGGGTCTAAATCTTCGTTCATGTTGTACATAGTCTTCGTTTTTGTATCGAAGATGTGTGGCTTACCATTGATTGGGTTTTTACCTGCCCAGAATTCGATGGAGTTAAAGATCAAGGCATCCACCGCAACAGTCAGCGCGTACACAGGCGCAAGAAGCATGTTCACGCCACCACGAGCATAACGGTTATCAACTACTTCAAGGTTGAACTTCATTACGTAGCCAGTAACAGCATTCGAACCAATACAACCACTTAACGAAGCAGCAACAACTGCTAACCCCACTGCCTTTAAGCCAAATTTTTTCATGCTATGAATCCTTCAAGTTTTTATAATGAAAAAGGTGATCTGCTTATTTAAAATAGCCGATTTTCAATTGTTTACAATAAATAAATTGAACTTGATTGTAACTTTAGTGTCAATTCTGCCTTCCTGACATAAGAATCATAGTTATCACCAATATTTACAATCAACATCAAAAGGTTAGATGAATACATTTAAAGATTCAATAGAAACAACAACAAGATTAAAACAAATGCAACAAATCACTCAAGAAGTGCTAACCCTATAAATTCAAACATAAAAAAAGCGACCTCAAAGGGTCGCTTCTGTACATAAATAAGACTAATTAGTGTTTTAGCCGATATTCTTACGAACGTTGCGGAACATGCGCATCCAAGCCGAATCTTCGCCCCAAGACTCTGGAGCCCAAGAATTAGCTACAGTTCTAAATACACGCTCTGGGTGAGGCATCATAATAGTCACACGACCATCTGCTGTAGTTAGACCTGTAATGGCATTTGGTGAACCGTTCGGGTTGTTCGGGTACTGCTGAGTCGCATTACCGTTATTGTCTACGTAACGCAGTGCAACCGTGCCTGAGTTCTCAATCGCATTCAGGTGAGCTGAATCTTTCACTTCAACTCGACCTTCACCGTGAGATACGGCGATAGGCATACGAGAGCCAGCCATACCATCAAAGAATACAGAGTCAGACTTTTGAACCTCAACCAGGCTAAAGCGAGCCTCAAAGCGCTCAGATTCATTGCGTACGAATCGAGGCCAAAGGTCAGCGCCAGGGATCAGTTCTTTAAGGTTAGACAGCATCTGACACCCATTGCACACACCTAGGGAGAAGGTATCTTCGCGGTTGAAGAAACCTTCAAATTGGTCGCGTGCTGCTGAGTTAAACAGTACTGACTTAGCCCAACCTTCACCAGCGCCTAGAACATCACCGTAAGAGAAGCCACCACAAGCCACAAGACCTTGGTACTCTTCTAGTACCGCTTGGCCTGTTAAGATATCGCTCATATGGATATCAACAGAATCGAAGCCTGCACGATCAAATGCCGCAGCCATTTCTACATGAGAGTTGACACCTTGCTCACGTAAGATAGCCATCTTAGGCTTCACACCTGTTGCAATGTATGGTGCTGCTACGTCTTCACGTACATCGAAGGTTAGGTCTACGTTTAGACCTGGGTCAGAGTTGTCTTTCTTCGCTTCAAACTCTTGGTCTGCACAAGCAGGGTTATCACGTAGCGCTTGCATCTTATGCGTCGTTTCAGCCCAGATAGTACGTAGTTCGATACGAGAGCGCTCTATGATTGCACTGCCGTTAGCAAAGATTTCAAAGCTGTCGCTCGCTTCGACACTGCCGATAACATGTGAACATGCTTCTAGATCATTTGCTGCCAATACTGCACGCACTTGCTCAAGGTCTTCGTTCTTAACCTGAACAACCGCACCTAATTCTTCGTTGAAGAGTGTCGCTAGTGTGTCTTCGCCTAGCTCAGAGATGTCAGCCTTCACGCCACAGTGACCAGCAAACGCCATCTCAGCAAGGGTAACAAATAGACCGCCATCGCCTTTATCGTGGTAAGCAACCAGTTTGTCATCGCGCACTAGGGTTTGCATCGCGTCAAAGAAGCCTTTTAGCTGCTCTGCGTTATCCACATCAGCAGGCTTATCACCCAACTGCTTGTAAACCTGTGCCAGTGCTGTTGCACCCATGCGGTTCTTGCCATTACCAAGGTCAACAAGGACAAGGCTAGACTCGCCTTTATCAGTGCGAAGCTGCGGAGTGACCGTCTTGCGCACATCTTCTACGCGACCAAATGCCGTAATAACCAGTGAAAGTGGAGAAGTCACTTCTTTGTCTTCGCCGTTCTCGTTCCACTTAGTCTTCATCGACATAGAGTCTTTACCCACAGGGATAGTCAGGCCTAGTGCCGGACATAACTCTTCACCCACAGCCTTCACTGCTTCATAAAGGCCAGCATCTTCACCAGGATGACCCGCTGGAGACATCCAGTTTGCAGAAAGCTTAATACGTTTGATATCGCCAATGTCAGTACCCGCGATGTTAGTGAGAGACTCACCAACCGCTAAACGAGCTGAAGCGCCAAAGTCTAGCAATGCTACTGGAGTACGCTCACCCATCGACATAGACTCGCCGTGGTAAGTGTCGTAGCTCGCTGCAGTCACAGCACAGTTCGCAACGGGTACCTGCCAAGGGCCAACCATTTGGTCGCGAGCGACTAGGCCCGTTACACTGCGGTCACCAATGGTGATTAGGAAAGTTTTCTCAGCCACCGTTGGTAGGCGAAGTACGCGATCAACCGCTTCGTTTAGTTCGATACCATCGCGATTGATTGCTGGACTTTCAACCTTCAGCGTTTGCGCGTCACGGTGCATCTTAGGTGTTTTACCTAACAAGATGTCCATTGGCATATCGATCGGCGTGTTATCGAAGTGAGAATCTTCTAGTGTTAGCTGGCGCTCTTCAGTAGCAATACCGACAACCGCATACGGTGCACGTTCACGCTTACAGATGGCGTCAAACGCTGCCATGTTCTCATCCGCAACTGCCATTACATAGCGCTCTTGAGATTCGTTACACCAGATCTCTAGTGGGCTCATGCCCGGCTCATCGTTTGGCACGTCACGCAGTTGGAATTTACCACCACGCTCGCCATCGTCGACTAGTTCAGGTAGTGCGTTCGAGATACCGCCAGCACCCACATCGTGGATAAAGGCAATAGGGTTGTCATCGCCAAGCTGCCAACAACGGTCGATCACTTCTTGACAGCGACGCTCCATTTCAGGGTTTTCACGCTGAACAGAGGCAAAATCTAGGTCTTCTGCAGACTGACCAGACGCCATTGAAGAAGCTGCACCGCCACCAAGGCCGATGTTCATCGCAGGGCCGCCAAGTACGATTAGCTTAGCGCCTACAGGGATTTCTTTCTTTTGAACGTGCTCGTCACGAATATTACCCATACCACCAGCAATCATAATTGGCTTGTGGTAACCGCGGATTTCTTCACCCGCGTGAGAGGTTACTTTTTCTTCGTAAGTACGGAAGTAACCCAATAGGTTTGGACGACCAAATTCGTTGTTGAATGCTGCGCCACCTAGTGGTCCTTCAGTCATGATGTCTAAAGCAGTAACGATACGGCCTGGCTTACCAAAGTCCGTTTCCCATGGCTGCTCGAAACCTGGAATACGTAGGTTTGAGGTTGTGAAGCCCACTAGACCCGCTTTTGGCTTACCACCAATACCGGTCGCGCCTTCATCACGAATCTCACCACCCGAACCGGTTGAAGCACCGGGCCAAGGAGAGATTGCTGTTGGGTGGTTATGGGTTTCAACCTTCATCAAGATGTGTGCATCTTCATGATTATAAGAGTACTGACGTGTCTCTGGGTTCGGGAAGAAACGACCGACTTTAGAGCCTTCCATAACCGCTGCGTTGTCTTTATATGCAGACAGTACGTGGTCAGGAGTCACTTCCATGGTGTTCTTGATCATCTTGAACAGCGACTTGTCTTGAGCCACGCCGTCAATTGTCCAATCTGCATTGAAGATCTTATGACGACAGTGCTCAGAGTTTGCTTGAGCAAACATCATCAGTTCAATGTCGTTAGGGTTACGACCTAGTGTATTAAAGCTATCGACTAGATAATCAATTTCATCTTCCGCTAGCGCAAGACCCAAGTTTACATTGGCGTCTTCTAGGGCTTTACGGCCGCCGGCTAGTACATCGACAACGGTATGCGGCGCCGGCTCTGCAACAGTGAATAGTGCCGCAGCTTGTTCCATCTCACCAAAGACCACTTCCATCATGCGGTCATGTACCAATGCCTTTACAGCCTTGGTTTGTGCTTCATCCAAAGCAACAGATGTTTCAACATAGTAAGCAGTACCACGCTCTAGACGCTTAACCTTGCCCAAGCCACAGTTATGAGCAATATCTGTCGACTTAGATGACCAAGGAGAGATAGTGCCTGGGCGAGGAGTCACAAGCACTAAAGTGCCTTGTGGTTCATGCTCTTCGATCGTTGGACCATAAGTAAGCAGCTTTTCAAGCTTCTCTGCCTCTGACGCGTCAAGTTCTGCACTCACGTCTGCAAAATGCATAAACTCAGCATAAATACCTGTTACTGGCAGGTCTTGTTCACGGCAAAGTTCTAGTAGTTTTTGTACACGAAACTCAGAAAGAGCTGGGGAGCCACGCAAAATTCTCATGTGCTTAGGTCTCTTTGATGATGGATTAAAGATAATATTCAAATAAAAACAATAACTTAATTAAATTATCTATCTTTATTTCAATATTACCTAGGTTGTTTCGGGCGTATTATAAAGCAAATCTTTTTGTGAAGTAACACAAAAAGCAACCGTTTGCGCAAATTTTTGCGTCAAGGTAACTCTAACGTATACATCGTGAGGTAAAAGCCTCAGATGCGAACACTGTTTGCTCATGATTCTAGTTTCACTTCCCCGGTGATAAGGGGTTTGATATAAAGGACGAAGCGTTAAAAAAAATCCCCCTTATTATTCGGAGTTGTCCCGTACAATGCGCACGTCAGTGTTAACTAAATTCTCCCTGCTAATGGCCTCGTTCATAGCCTTACTTTTTGTCACTGGTTGTCAGTACGAAACCGATACTAAGAACGAACTGCAACAGATCAAAGACCGAGGTGTACTGCGCGTTGGAACGCTAAACAATCAACTTTCCTATTATATCGGCCCTGATGGCCCCACCGGCTTAGAGTATGAGTTGGCGTCAGAGTTTGCTAAGCAACTGGGCGTTCGTCTGGAAATCAAACCAGCCTATCGCCTCTCTGAGCTATTCCCTGCATTAAAAAATGGCGAGGTCGACATTGTTGCCGCTGGCCTTACTCAAGCTCCTAACCGAGTTAAAGCCTTTAGAGCGGGACCTGCTTACTACTATGTGAGCCAGCAAGTTGTCTATAAAAAGGGGACTTGGCGCCCAAGGAATCTCGAACAGCTGGTCGATAGCAATGAGTCCATCACTGTAGTGAAAGGCTCACACTTTGAGCAAACCTTACAAGACATCGCCAAGGAAAACCCTGAACTTAAGTATGATGTCACCAATAGCTATGACCTCAATGACTTACTCAAGCAGGTCTCTAAGGGCGAGCGCTTATTTACTGTCGCCGACTCTATCGAGCTTTCGATTACTCAACGTATCTACCCTAATATCGCACTCGCATTTGAATTGACAGAAGACCAGCCTACGTCTTGGTTCTTGCGCAGGGGCGCAGACGAAAGCCTTTATGCTCTGGTTTTAGAGTTCTTTGGTGACATTCAACAAAATGGTCAATTACAGCTAATAGAGGAGAAGTACTTTGGGCATATCGAAGACTTTGATTATGTCGATACTCGCGCGTTTGTACGCGCCTTAGACAGTAAACTACCTAAATGGGAACCTCTATTTCAAAAGTATGCCGGCGAGTTTGATTGGCGATTAATCGCCGCCCTTGCTTATCAAGAGTCGCATTGGAATCCAGATGCAAAATCCCCGACAGGCGTGCGTGGCATGATGATGTTGACCCTACCCACCGCAAAAAGTGTAGGTGTCACCGATCGCCTTGACCCTGAACAATCGATACGAGGCGGTGCTGATTACTTGAGAAAGATCGTTAATCGCATTCCCGACAGTATCAATCAACACGAAAAGATCTGGTTTGCTTTAGCCTCTTACAATGTTGGCTATGGGCACGTAATGGATGCAAGACGCATAACCAAAGCGCAAGGTGCCGATCCTGACCTGTGGAGCGATGTGAAAACGCGCCTACCCCTACTTCGCAAAAAGGGTTACTACGAGTACACACGCTACGGCTATGCCCGTGGTGATGAGGCTCTCAATTATGTGGAAAATATTCGTCGTTACTATCAAAGCATCATTGGGCATATTGATCAGCGTGACAACGCCAATGTAGAAACAGACACCGATGACTTGATGGTGATAGAAGCCCTAGAGCCTGCAAGGTCTGAGGCTTCAGAAACACTCAGCGATGAAAGCGAACCCGCCACCGAGGAATAGGGAGAGATGGCTCACAAATTAAATTCAACTGAACAATCGTTTGCGTTTATTTGCGATCTAGATCCTATGTTTAGTTTCATATTATAGTAACAATCATGTTCTATATATGTGTAGTGCAAACAACGAAACGACAGTGATTGTTTGCTTACATGAAGTTCATAGGAGATTGTTCGTTGAAACTTAAAAGAAAGCTATCTAAAAAATTATCGAATAGCACTGTTTCAGCTAACCGTCGTAAGCGTATGCTAGCCAATAACAAGAAGAAGCTTCTTTGGCGAAACCGTTCTTACGTAACGTTAGCGTTGTAGTAAAACTGAAAGCAAACATTTGGCGCAACAAAGTTGAATGTTTGCCTAATTCCCCTTCTGCTCAGCCTCTCTTCTCAAACGCTTTAATTCTTTCTGCTCTTTCCTGCGCCTTTTAAAGAACGCCTGCAATTGCTCTCTGCATTCTACTTCCATCAAGCCCGATTCAACCGTGGCATAGTGATAAGCCGCTTGGCTTTCAAATAAGTCAAGCACCGTACCTGCGGCCCCAGCCTTGAGATCCTGCGCACCAAACACAATACGCTTTACCCGACTGTGTAATAAGGCACCTGCACACATAGGGCAAGGCTCGAGAGTGACGTACAAGGTCGTATCAAGCAGTCGATAATTTTGCAAAGCCTCACCAGCCTTTCGCAGTACCTGAATCTCAGCATGAGCGGTTGCATCGTGAGCACCGATACAACGGTTCCAACCTTCAGCAATGATTTCATTATCTCTAACCAAAACCGCCCCTACCGGAACCTCGCCTTCATCTTCTGCATTTTGTGCAAGCTCTATAGCACGCTGCATATAATGATGGTCTTGCTCAGAAAAGGATGGAGTGTTTGTTTCGCTCATATCAAGGCCTACGAATTAATTTGAGGGCAATGTACCCTGAGCCAGTTTCACGCTCAAGAATTCAATTGCCATTTTTACTTTAGGTGAAAGATGACGGTTTTGCGGATACAGCGCCCAGATAGGCTCTCGCTCGCAGCGATAATCAGGGAGCAGTTCTATTAAATAGTTATTTTCTATATGCGATGCCACATAGAAGTCAGGAAGCTGAACTACACCTTTCCCTTGCAAAGCAGCCGCAGTAAGGACATTTCCGCTATTGCATCGAAAGCTCCCTCTCATCGTAAGGTTGAGCTTTTTGTTATTTTCCAGAAAACGCCAGGTAGATGAGGAGCTCAACAGGCAATCACAGTCAGCTAACTGAGAAGGATGCAGCACTTCTCCTTGTTCAGCAATATAGCCAGGGCTTGCGCACACATATTGCTGACGCTCTGAGAGCTTCCTTGCAATGAGACTCGAGTCTGGCAGCTCGCCAATACGAATCGCTATATCAAATTTGTCAGCGATGAGGTCTAGCCTATCGTTACTCAACTGCAAATCCAGCTCGAGCTGAGGATAAAGCGCAATAAACTCCATCAGCAAGGGGGCTATCACCGATTCACCATAAGTAGTAGGTGCCGTGATTCGCAAACGGCCGATAGGCAAAGAGTGAGATTCAGTGACCTCTCTCTCTGCTTCTGCAAGCCCATCGAGTAGCATACGGCAATGCTCAGCATACCCTAGCCCAACATCAGTCACCGACACTCTGCGTGTTGTTCTATGCACCAACTTAACACCTAATCGAGCTTCTAAAGCGGATAATCGTCGGCTGATCTGAGCAACAGAGGTATCAAGCGCGAGAGCCGCCTTAGTGAAGCTTTCACTATCCGCCACAGCAACGAACTCTTCAATGCCTTCCCACTGACTCATTATTACACCTGCGTAAAAGTGATTTTCAAAAAGCCTAGTTTATCATCATAAAAGAAACAATATAATCGTTCTCATAGTCTAAAGTTTTAACTAACTCTTTCGCCAATAGGAAATCACTATGACCGACCAATTTATCAAATCACGCGCAGCTGTTGCTTGGGGACCAAACCAACCACTGACTATGGAAGAAGTGGATGTAATGTTGCCTAGAAAAGGCGAGGTTCTGGTAAAGATCATCGCAACCGGCGTATGTCATACCGATGCATTTACTTTATCGGGCGAAGATCCAGAGGGTATCTTCCCGTCGATTCTCGGTCATGAGGGTGGCGGTGTTGTAGAAATGGTCGGCGAAGGCGTCACCAGTGTATCAGTAGGTGATCATGTAATTCCTCTTTATACCGCAGAATGTGGCGAGTGTAAGTTCTGTAAATCAGGTAAGACGAACCTATGCCAAGCGGTACGCGAAACCCAAGGTAAGGGTTTGATGCCAGATGGCACAACGCGCTTCTACAAAGATGGTCAGCCTATCTATCACTATATGGGTTGTTCTACCTTCTCTGAGTACACAGTACTGCCTGAGATATCTTTGGCAAAAGTGAACAAAGATGCCCCTCTTGAAGAGGTTTGCTTGCTAGGCTGTGGGGTTACCACAGGTATGGGTGCGGTATTGAATACAGCCAAGGTAGAAGAAGGCGATAACGTGGCTATCTTTGGTCTTGGCGGTATCGGTCTTTCGGCGATTATTGGCGCAAAAATGGCTGGAGCGAATCGCATCATCGGCGTTGATATCAACGAAAGTAAGTTTGAGCTAGCGAAGCAACTAGGCGCTACCGACTGCATTAACCCTAAAGATTACGATAAGCCAATCCAAGAAGTGATCGTTGAGATGACTGATGGCGGTGTTGAGTATTCATTTGAGTGTATTGGTAATGTCGATGTAATGCGTTCTGCCCTTGAGTGTTGTCACAAGGGTTGGGGCGAATCCGTTATCATTGGTGTTGCAGGTGCAGGGCAAGAGATCTCAACTCGTCCGTTCCAGTTAGTCACTGGGCGCGTATGGCGCGGCAGTGCATTTGGTGGTGTTAAAGGCCGTTCTGAACTGCCTGAGATTGTAAATCGCTATATGGCTGGCGAGTTTGGCCTGCAAGAGTTCATCACCCACACCATGGGCCTTAAGGACATCAACGAAGCCTTTGACCTAATGCACCGAGGTGAAAGCATTCGAACGGTTATCCATTTCGATAAATAACAGCAGTAACAGCGACGCTATATCCAAGATGTAGCGTCGCTTTTTTATTTTTGGGAATCCTTTATGAGCATCAACAAAATCAGTGAAACTAAAGTCTTTGGTGGGTTACATCAACGATTTACTCATCAATCCAGCTCTACACAATGTGAAATGACCTTTGCCATCTTCTTACCCCCTCAGGTTAATCAACACCCCGTACCTGTGCTCTACTGGCTATCAGGACTCACCTGCACCGATGAAAATTTCATGCAAAAAGCTGGTGCCTTTCGCAAGGCAGCTGAGTTGGGTATCGCTATCGTCGCTCCCGACACTAGCCCTAGAGGTGACTCAGTGCCTGATGATAGTGATAAAGCCTATGACTTCGGACTAGGAGCAGGGTTTTACTTAAACGCCACCGAGGCGCCTTGGAAAGCACACTATCAGATGTACTCCTATGTGGTTGATGAACTGCCAGCCTTAATTGAGTCGCAGTTTTCAGTCACCCATAAAAAAGCAATTTCAGGACACAGCATGGGCGGTCATGGCGCCTTGACTATAGGGCTGAAAAACCAAGACAAATACCAATCAATCTCAGCGTTTAGTCCTATTACTAACCCGACAGAGTGCCCTTGGGGCATCAAAGCGCTCTCAAACTATCTCGGTAATGATCAAACGCAATGGCAAGACTATGATGCGTGTAAGTTGCTGGCAAAGCACGGCTGTCAGTTACCAATTCTTGTTGACCAAGGTGATGCTGATGGTTTCTTAGAAGAGCAGCTGAAGCCTAACCACCTTATTGATGTGGCCGCTCAACAGAAACTGGACTTTGAGCTTCGTATGCAAGCAGGCTATGACCATAGCTATTTCTTTATCTCGAGCTTTATCGACGATCATCTAGCCTTCCACGCTAAACACCTATAAATCAAACTCGCAAAAACAACAAAGCCCGCCTAAATAGGCGGGCTTTTCTTTTATCTATAAGTCACTTACATAGTGTAAGTGTAAGGTGCTTGGATACCAAGTGGGATACCAAGAGCCCAGTAAGCTAGCAAGAAGATAGTCCAACCAATCAGCATTGCGATTGAGAATGGCATCATTAGAGAAGCTAGAGTACCGATACCTGTGTTCTTAACATAGCGTTGGCAGTAAACCACAACTAGAGGGAAGAACACCATTAGTGGAGATATGATGTTAGATACAGAATCACCCACACGGTATGCAGCCTGAGATAGCTCAGGAGAGATACCCACCGCCATCAACATTGGAACTAGGATAGGACCAATCAGTGCCCACTTAGCCGATGCAGAACCTACAAGAAGGTTCACAAATGCTGTTAGTAGAATCATGCCCACTACTGTCGCTTCACCAGGAAGGTTCATCGCCTTCAGACCTTCAGCACCGTATAGCGCTAGCATAGTACCGATGTTTGATTGGCCAAACGCCACTAGGAACTGAGCACAGAAGAATGACATTACCATGTACGCACCCATAGTGTTCATGGTGTCAGACATAGATTTGATAACGTCATTGCTGCTCTTGAACTTACCTACCACTCGGCCATATACGATGCCAGGGATGATAAATAAGATGAAGATCAATGGAACGATAGACTGCATGATAGGTGCAGAGAACGCTGTGATCTCGCCTTCAGGAGAACGTAGTGCAGAGTTCTCAGGCATGACTGCAGCGACAAGCAAAGCAATACCAGCAATCATTGACCAACCAGCATATTTGAATGCTTTGGCTTCTAGTTCAGTCATTGAGCCTAGGTCAGGTGCTTCTTCAGCATCTTCATCTACTTTAGTAGTTGCGTTTAGGCGTGGTTCAATGATGCGTTCAGTAACAAACCAACCGATAGCAACAATCAACACTGAAGATAGGCCAGTGAAGTAGATGTTTGCTAGTGGGTTAACAATGTACTCAGGGTCTAGAACGTTTGCCGCAGTCTGAGTAAAGCCAGCTAGAAGCGGGTCAATACCAGAAGGGATAAAGTTCGCAGAGAAACCACCAGATACACCAGCAAACGCAGCTGCAATACCCGCAAGTGGGTGACGCCCAGCAGCGTGGAAGATGATACCACCTAGTGGGATAACCAATACGTAGCCAGCATCAGCAGCCGTGTGAGACACGATAGCAACCAAGATAAGCATTGGAGTAAGAAGTTTCGCTGGCGTAAAGCTCAACATCTTCTTTAGACCAGTGGTGATGAAGCCAGAAGAATCTGCTACACCAACACCTAGCATTGCAACTAGAACGATACCTAAAGGAGCAAAGCCTGTGAAGGTCGTTACCATGTTAGCAAGGAAGTGAGCCAACGCTTCACCGGTTAATAGGTTTGTAATCTCAAGAGGATCACCGGTGCGTGGGTTGATTAGGTCAAACGAGACATTAGAAAGTAGGGCTGAAAATACCCAAACTATGATTAATGCCCAAAAGAATAAGATAGCTGGATCTGGGATCTTATTACCTGCTTTTTCTATCAGGTTTAAGAAGCGATCCATGCCACCTTGTTTAGGTGCTGTGTTTGCTGCTTGGTTGCTCATTAGATTACCGCTCTGTGACTTTTACAAAAATGTAAAATGCTAAAAAATTGGTATTATTTTTATTAGGGCGCACATTTTACCCAAACTAATGCGAAAAAACAGAATCTAAGTTTGCAAAATGAGGTATCTGGCGCTTATTTTGCACTCAGTTAACAAGTGCAAAATAACCCCATTACACGCAAATCTACAATTAACCCACAAACGCAACTGTGCGGTTACCTAGACGATACTTTATGTATTCATATTGTTGATTATTACTCTCTGCAACATTTGATGGCAGTCAGTTAATGGTGAGTTAATAAAATGCTACCCAAGTGGATATAACAACAGATTCAAGCTGACCCCATGGGTTTACCCAACTAGCAGCAACCTCTAGCTTAGTGCCCGATACCCCCAGAGATGATGTTTGTTTACTACTAGAGAGCGTCATATCAATAGTGGGCTCTTCTAACCCTTGCCACTGAGGTTCAATCTCAGTGCCTGTGATGGTCATAATGCGGGCGTACTCCAAATAGTTTTCCATATGATGCAGTACGAGTAAGGATTGCTCTGCATGCTTCGACTCTCTTTGCAAGTACACACCACCTTGAATCAAATTCAGCGACAGCAATGACACCAAGGTGACTGATAGCAACACCTCAAGCATGGAAGCTCCCCGCTCCCTGAAAGAACACTTAGAAATCACGCCAACTGCCTTTGAGCCATTCTCGCTTAGCAAACCTAAATCTAGACGCCATAAGATGAGCTTCATTTTCCACAACCTCTAAGCCGCCTTGCTCAAGCAAAATCGGCGCTGAAAGCTTTAACAGTAATCCCCCTTCAATCTTTGGATTTGCAACAATACTCACCTCATAGCTTTCCTCCTCAGAGTGCCAGATTGTAATGATTCCCTGTAGCGTTTGACTGCCTGAAAAGGCCAAGTCGCCGTCAACAAACAATAGAGAAAAAGGCTCATTTGAGGATAAAACGGTTAATTGATCCCAGTGATAAGCGCTAATAGAGCAATGGCCACTAATGACAAAACTGCGACCACCATTCGCACTTTTCAGTAAAAGGTAATCACCGCAGGCCTGCTTTGTAGTCACTTCAATTTCTTCCCCCCAACGCGGTTTTAAGAAGTTGAGATCTGTATATCCAAAGAAATGCGAAACCACCGATGGTTCAACAAGTATCGAAGACCCGAATACGCCCTGGGGTAAAGCGTGGTTTGAGGCAATTGCCACATCATGTTCCATCTCCCCAAGCTTCATTAAAGCGCTACTCGCTATGCTCCCTTGGTCTGCTTGAAGCTTAAATTGGTTCTTCGTCTCTTGGGCTTCAACCAACAAGTTAGTGTTGTCGTCTTGCACGCATTGCGCAGTTGGAAGAGTGTGTAGCGAGACGGTATGTATAGCCAAGCAATTGATGGCTGACTCGAGTTGCCAATCGAGGTCCAGCCGCTTGTGGTGCAGGTGTGCTTGCCACTTAATTGAATCTGTCAAATAGCGAGAATTATCTAAAGCAATAAACCCCATTACAAATAGAATAACTAGCACCACAAATAGTGCATACCCTCTACTGTGATGCATCGCCATCGACTTCCACTGGCAGGTTACGTGATGCCACATAGATAAAATTGGCTTTAGGAGACTCTCCTTTTAGCCCTATGGCATAGTCAATGCGCAGCAAACTTACTCCATCGGAAGCCTTGCTAACCTCAAAACCCCTCATAGATAAAAGCTTGTCGTTCAACATCGAAAAGTTGATGGTGTTGGAACAGGTATCGAGCAAGGGCAATTCGGATGCGTGAGAGTCAGCGCAATACTTGAGTTTGTACTGTAAAGCATCTCGCCAAATTGATACTCGGCGATACTCTCCTGTGTCATCTTTGTAACCCAAAGCAATTTTTGATTCTTGTATCTCAATGCCAGAGGATTGTGCGTACCCTGCCCTTCTGATTTCACCTCTTAGGTAAGTGGCTAGATGATGGCTGGCGATGAGCAGTTGCGTGCGCTTAATTTGCTGTGACAACAACTGTTGCTGATGCACAAATAAGCTAGAAGAAGAGAGCAATAACAAACTGGACAGGCCAAGCCCGAGGAGCAACTCAAGCAGTGATAAACCGCTTTGCGCCCTCAGCATGAGCTATAGCCATAAGTACGTTCACCGGCAGCGCAAATCCTGATTCTTCCAGTAATGTCATGGTAAATCACTTTAACCTTGCTCTCAGCTTCTAGCCAAACACTGATATTGCCATTGCCCGATGGCCTGCCGGTTATGCCTGAAAATCGCAGTACTGTTGTGGTCGAGCTTAGAAAAACATCGGAGAGGATCTGAGGGTTAATCGCCTTACTGAATATCGAAGATGCGGTGCGCGCATCGGCGTCTGCATGGAGGGCGATATAGCTATTGCTTGGTGTTGATTGAATATGAAGCCATAAGTCCTTTTTCATCCCATAGGCGCCATCTCGCCCAGCAATAAAAGCGGTATGAACTTGAGCTACCGCGCGCTTCATCTTGAGATTATCAAGTTGCTGTTTAACTGGGCTAACTATCCACTGGCCTGTTATCCCGAGTAACAAACAACACACCAATACCTCGATAAGAGAGTAACCCTTAATGCTCTTGATTGTCGTGTTCATTACCGAACACTAGTTGCCTCTACAACGAAGGTAAATCTGGCAAAAAAACCTTAGGGGATAAGACGCAAAAACTCATACTTGTCCTGGTACTGGTACTGGTGCTGGTACAAAAAAGGCCAACACTAGGTTGGCCTTTACAAATCAAACGCTAATCAACACTTAGCTGGTTAGGTCATCAAAGAATTTTTTAACGCCGTCGAAGAAGCCTTCAGACTTTGGCTTATGCTTGTTAGCTGCTTCGCCGCCACAAGACTCTTCAAACTCTTTAAGCAATTCTTTCTGACGAGAGTTCAGCTTAACTGGCGTCTCAACAACTAGCTTCACGATCAAGTCACCTTGTGGACCGCCACGAACGCCTTTCACACCCTTGCTACGCATACGGAACATACGGCCCGTTTGCGTTTCAGCAGGAACCTTCAGGCTTACACGTCCGTCTAGAGTTGGAACTTCTACTTCGCCACCCAGAGCGGCCATAGTGAAGCTAACCGGTACTTCACAATATAAGTTGCTGCCATCACGTTCAAAGATATGGTGCTCTTTAACGTGCACTTGAACATACAGATCGCCCGCAGGAGCGCCGTGTTCACCAGCCTCACCCTCGCCTGATAGACGGATGCGATCGCCCGTATCTACGCCAGCTGGGATCTTAACGTTAAGTGATTTAGTTTTGTGTATACGACCTTCACCATGACACGAGTCACAAGGGTCTTTAATGATCTTGCCTTTACCGTGACAAGTAGGACAAGCTTGCTGAACAGCAAAGAAGCCCTGGCGCATTTGAACCTGACCATGACCATGACAGGTGCCACACGTCTGAGCAGAAGAACCTTTCTTCGCGCCCGAACCATCACACACTTCACAGCCTACTAGCGTAGGAACTTCGATCTCTTTTGAGCAACCACGAACCGCTTCTTCAAGGGTCAGTTCCATGTTGTATCGTAGGTCAGCACCACGTTGTGCGCGCTGTTGACCACCGCCACGACGGCCGCCACCAAAGATATCACCAAACACATCACCGAAGATGTCGCCAAAATCAGCACCGCCGCCACCAAAGCCACCGCCGCCCATGCCACCTTGTTCAAAGGCTGCATGACCATACTGATCGTAGGCAGCACGTTTTTGAGAGTCAGTAAGGACCTCGTACGCCTCTTTAACCTCTTTAAACTTCTCAGCTGCGCCATCGTCACCTTGGTTGCGATCCGGATGGAATTTCATCGCAAGGCGTTTGTATGCTTTCTTGATATCACGCTCAGAAGCGTCTCGGCTTACGCCCAGTACTTCGTAAAGATCACGTTTAGACATGTGTTTCGTCACCAAATTATTTACTGCAAGCGGCAAAACCGCTTAATGGTTTATATCGATATAGATGGAGGTTCTAGCTTCTAGCTTCTAGCTTCTAAAAATATCATCTATAGCGACAGCTATTATTACAAACAGAAGGGCGTTAAGGTTTCCCTAAACGCCCATAAGCTACTGTTAGAATAGAAAAAGTTATTTTCTAAACTAAAGCGAGTTATCCATAGAACGCATAACATTCATCGTGAATTCACTCGCTATAGTGTCGAGAATTACTTCTTCTCGTCTTTCACTTCTTCAAACTCAGCATCAACAACATCGTCATCTTGAGACTGTTGTTGGTCAGCGTCAGCACCTTGTGCTTGCTGTGCTTGAGCTTGCTGTTGAGCAATTTCCATTAGCTTTTGAGCCGCAGTCATTAGCGCTTGAACTTTAGCGTCGATAGCTTCTTTGTCATCACCAGACTTAACTTCTTCTAGCTCAGTGATAGCTGCTTCGATCTTAGTTTTCTCTTCAGCAGGAAGTGCGTCGCCCGCTTCTTCGATTTGCTTACGAGTACCGTGGATCATTTGGTCAGCTTGGTTACGAGTAGTCACTAACTCTTCGAACTTTTTGTCCGCTTCTTTGTTAGCTTCTGCTTCTTGTACCATTTTCTCGATATCGTCGTCGCTTAGACCGCCAGACGCTTGGATAGTGATCTTCTGCTCTTTGTTAGTCTGCTTGTCTTTCGCAGAAACGTGCAGGATACCATCCGCATCAAGGTCGAAGGTTACTTCGATTTGAGGCATACCACGTGGTGCAGCTTGGATACCTTCTAGGTTAAATTGACCTAGAGATTTGTTGTAAGACGCTTGCTTACGCTCACCTTGAAGAACGTGGATAGTTACCGCGTTCTGGTTGTCTTCTGCTGTAGAGAAAACTTGGTTCGCTTTAGTTGGAATAGTCGTGTTCTTCTCAACTAGCTTAGTCATTACGCCACCCATAGTCTCGATACCTAGAGACAGTGGAGTTACGTCAAGTAGAAGTACGTCAGTTACGTCGCCCGCAAGTACACCACCTTGAACTGCAGCACCCATTGCTACTGCTTCGTCAGGGTTAACGTCTTTACGTGGCTCTTTGCCGAAGAACTCAGTTACCTTAGCTTGAACCATAGGCATACGAGTCTGACCACCTACTAGGATTACGTCAGTGATTTCGCCTACAGATAAGTCAGCATCCGCTAGAGCAACTTTAAGTGGCTCAAGAGAACGTTGAACTAGGTCTTCAACTAGAGCTTCTAGCTTCGCACGCGTTACTTTAACGTTCATGTGCTTAGGACCAGTTGCATCAGCAGTAACGTAAGGTAGGTTTACGTCAGTTTGGGTAGTAGAAGAAAGCTCGATTTTCGCTTTTTCTGCTGCTTCTTTAACACGTTGCATTGCTAGAGGATCAGCTTTAAGGTCGATGCCTTGTTCTTTTTTGAACTCGTCAACCAAGTAGTTGATCATGCGGTTATCGAAGTCTTCACCACCAAGGTGAGTGTCACCGTTAGTTGCTAGAACTTCAAAGGTCTTCTCGCCTTCAACTTCATCGATTTCGATGATAGAGATATCGAATGTACCACCACCAAGGTCGTAAACTGCGATAGTGCGATCGCCACCAGACTTGTCTAGACCGTATGCTAGAGCAGCAGCTGTTGGTTCGTTGATGATACGCTTAACTTCAAGACCTGCGATACGACCCGCATCTTTAGTTGCTTGACGCTGTGCATCGTTAAAGTAAGCAGGAACTGTGATTACAGCACCAGTTACTTCTTCACCAAGGAAGTCTTCTGCAGTCTTCTTCATTTTCTTAAGAACTTCAGCAGATACTTGAGGAGCAGCCATTTTTTGGCCTTTCGCTTCTACCCATGCATCGCCGTTGTCAGCCTTAACAATTTTGTAAGGCATGATTTCGATGTCACGCTGAACTTCTTCGTCTTCAAAACGACGACCAATTAGACGCTTGATTGCAAATAGCGTGTTTTCTGGGTTGGTTACTGCTTGACGTTTAGCAGGCTGACCAACCAAAGTCTCGCCGTCTGTGTATGCGATTACAGATGCGGTTGTGCGCTCACCTTCCGCGTTCTCGATTACGCGTGGTTTTTCACCGTCTAGAACTGAAACGCATGAATTAGTTGTACCTAAGTCAATACCAATGATTTTACCCATCAGGCTATCTCCAAAAATTTGATTATTTGTTTCTTTACTACCCCATAAGTGGGGATGCTTAGCTTGGTTTCAACCCCAAGCTACAAATTAGTTAGTAGCAGTTAGCTTATGTTTAATTGCTCTGCACCATAGATAGGGTCTGGATTCTTTGTTTCAAGACTTGGGCAGAAAAAAAAACAAAAAAAGAGGCTGAAAACAGCCTCTTTTTAAAACTTGATGCTTTGGACGCTTATTTAGCAACCATTACCATCGCTGGGCGAACGACACGACCGTTAAGCTCATAACCCTTCTGCAATACGATAGTTACGGTATTGCTTTCGTGATCTGGGCTTTCAACCATAGATACTGCGTTGTGCAGTTCAGGGTTGAATGCTTCGCCAACAGGGTTAATTTCTACTAGGCCGTTTTTAGAAACAACATCAGTAAATGATTTATGTGTCATTTCGATGCCTTCAAGGAATGGCTTAACCACTTCGTTCTCAGAGTCTGCCGCTTCCATTGCACGTTCTAGGTTATCAATAACCGGTAGCAATTCTTCAGCAAACTTGTTGATCGCAAATTTACGAGCTTTAGATATCTCTTGCTCTGTGCGGCGACGCATGTTCTCAACTTCTGCTTTAGCGCGAATAACGCTGTCTTGCTGTTCTTTAAGGCGCATCTCTGTTTGAAGCAATGCGGCTTCTAGTTGAGCAACCTTAGACTCTTCCACTTCTGCGTCAGTTTCTTCGTTCCATTCGATGTCACCTTCACCGCCGATCACTTCAGCTTCTTCAGTCACTTCTTCTGCAACTTGTTCAGCTTCATGTGCCGCTTGTGCTAGTTCTTCTTCGTTAATCTTGTTTTCTTTATCGCTCATGATCTCTCCGACGCGGATACGCATATTCCTGAAAGTGCTATTATTTTGACAGAAATGCATCCACAAAAAATTAGCATCTGAATTCAACTTGCCTTTATTATGGGGATCATCGTTTCTGAATCAAGCCTAACCATTTATTTTGGGACTAAAATGAGCAAGCATTTCTCTACAATCGCTATTTTGGGTAAACCTCGCGACATCAGTGCCATCCAGACTCACCATGAGATCTATCATTGGCTTGCTGAAAAAGACTATCGCATTCTTATTGATGACCGACTACAAGAGTTGTTGCCCGAATTAGACGATAAGGTCTTCAGCAACCTAATGCAAATAGGCAAAGAGGCCGACTTAGCTATTGTAGTCGGCGGTGACGGAAACATGCTAGGCGCTGCTCGTGTCCTGTCTAGGTTTGATATTTCGGTCATTGGTGTCAACAAGGGGAATCTCGGATTTCTGACCGATTTAGATCCCGATAACTTCAAAGCGCCCTTAGAAGAAGTGCTAGAAGGCCATTACCTCACAGAGCAGCGCTTTCTTTTAGAAGCTGAGATACATCGTCACGGTTTGGTAAAAAGCCAAAATGCAGCGCTCAACGAAGCAGTGCTCCACCCTGGTAAAGTAGCCAATATGATTGAGTTCGAGGTCTATATCGACAACTCTTTTGCCTTCTCGCAGCGTTCTGACGGCTTGATAATCTCAACGCCAACCGGATCTACTGCCTACTCACTTTCTGGCGGTGGTCCAATCCTATCCCCAAGCCTAAATACCATTTCCTTGGTGCCTATGTTTCCTCATACGTTATCAAGCCGTCCGCTGGTAGTTGATGGAAATCGTCGTATTAAGTTAGTGTTAGCTCCAGATAACCGCGGCACCCAAGAGGTGAGTTGCGATGGGCAGATTTCATTACCCGTAGAGCCTGGTGATGAAATACACATTTATCGTAGTGATAATGTACTGCAACTTATCCATCCAAAAGACTACAGCTACTACCATGTACTGCGAGAGAAATTGGGCTGGTCGAGCAAACTTTTTTAAGCCAGCACACAAAAAACAACAAAAATCTATTTGAGTGACTTTACTGTATGTAAAACCAGTATATACTGTTTTCATATACAGTGTTTCATTCTATGGATTTTTGTATGTTAGCTCATCTTAGTGTTAATAATTTCGCCATTGTAAAATCGCTACAAATTGAACTTCAGCCAGGCATGACCACCATTACGGGTGAGACAGGTGCTGGTAAATCTATTGCTATCGACGCCTTAGGTCTGTGCTTGGGAAGCCGCTCTGATTCGGGCATGGTACGCCAAGGTGAAGACAAGGTAGACCTTTGCGCCAGCTTTATGATTGAGAGCAATCTCACTGCACAGCGTTGGCTAGAAGACAACGAGCTTACCGATGGTGAGGAGTGCATTTTACGTCGAGTTATTGGCAAAGATGGCCGCTCTCGCGCCTTCATTAATGGCAATCCGGTACCAGTTTCTCAGCTTAAGAGCTTAGGCCAGACACTGGTGAGCATCCATGGGCAACATGCCCATCATCAATTGCTTAAGAAAGAGTATCAACTTACCTTGCTCGATCAGTATGCGGGGCATCAAAGCTTACTGAATAATGTTCAAAAGCATTACCAAGCCTGGCGCCAAGCCGATAACACGCTCAAGCAAACCATTCAAAACGGTCAGCAGAATCTTGCCCAAAAGCAGCTACTTGAATACCAAATTAAAGAGTTAGATGAATTGGCCCTTCTAGAGAATGAGTTCTGCGAGCTAGAAGACGAGCACAAGAAACTTTCCAATAGCGGTGAGCTTCTGTCATTAACTCAACAAAGCCTTGATGTGATTAACGACAATGACGATATTAATGCCATTGCCCTTCTGCACAATGTCATACATCAAACCCAGCAATTAGGTGAACTAGACAGCACCCTTTCAGGCATCAGCGAAATGCTCAATGAAGCCTTGATCCAGATGGAAGAGGCGAGCAGTGAACTGCGTAATTATCTTGATTCCATCGATATGGACCCAATGCGTATGCAGATGGTAGAGGAGCGCTATTCTCGCGTAATGTCACTGGCTAAAAAGCACTTAGTTTTGCCTGAAGACCTGTATCAGCATCATCAAGATCTGGCAAAGCAAATCGAAGCCCTTGATTGCTCCGATGAACGTATTGAGCAACTTAAGGCCGAAGTAGAGCAAGCCCTAGACAAGTACTTAAAAAGCTCAGAAAAACTGAGCAAGTCACGTAAGCGCTATGCAAAAGAGCTCAATAAACTGATCTCTGAAAGTATGCACCAGTTAAGTATGGAGAAGGCACGCTTTGATATCAGTATTAATAACGACCCTAAATATGCATCGCCACTGGGCACGGATGATGTCGAGTATTTAGTCTCGGCTAACCCTGGACAACCTTTGCAGCCACTAGGCAAGGTCGCCTCTGGTGGTGAGTTGTCACGAATCTCTTTGGCGATTCAAGTTATCACCGCACAAAAAGTAGAAACCCCTAGCCTAATCTTCGATGAAGTGGATGTGGGGATCAGCGGTCCAACCGCGGCTGTGGTTGGACAAATGCTGCGCAAACTGGGTGAAAGTACGCAAATCCTTTGTGTGACTCACTTGCCGCAAGTAGCCGGTAGTGGTCATCAACAGATGTTTGTCGCCAAGAAGGCCAAGGGCGGCACCACTGAAACAAGAATGTTTACCCTCAATACAGAACAGCGAGTAGAGGAACTGGCAAGGCTACTAGGCGGAAGTGAGATCACCTCCTCAACACTGGCCAATGCCAAAGAGTTAATGGCAGCCTAAAGGAACTCAAGCTAGATCCGACTGTCTACAGCCATGAAAACATGGGAAATGTCATATTTTGCACAGTCAATAACAGGCAATCCTCACTCTCATGGCTGTTTCTCTATACAAGCTGGCTCAGCTTGTTTATTATCTGCCGAGTTTTATTTAGAAGTTAAAGACCTGATCATATGCAGCTTACAAAATGGTTAATCGCAGTCCCACTAGCACTAACAATGTTATCTGGCTGTGCTTTCTTAGAAAAATTGGTTTATCGAATTGATATTAGCCAAGGCAATTTTGTCGAACAATCTGCAGTAGATCAGCTTCGTATTGGCATGTCGAAAGAACAGGTACGCTATGTTCTAGGCTCACCTATGCTGGTAGAAAACGGTAAACCAAACAAATGGTATTACATCTACCATTTCACAAAAGGTCATAACGACCCAGAGCAAAAGAACCTTTTCGTGTTCTTTGGCAATGACGAACGTCTAGAACGCGTCGAAGGTGACTTTAGTGTAGGCCCAGCTTTCAACCAAGCTATTCAGTAACGGCATCGCAACACCAAACAAAAAAAAGGGGAGCACATGTGCTCCCCTTTTTATTTCTATCTAGTTAATTATTGAGCGGCTTTTTTCGCTGCTTGTTCGGCTCGTTTACGTCGAATCTCTTTTGGATCGGCCAATAACGGTCGATAGATCTCAATGCGGTCATTATCTCTAACCGTTGCATCAAGTTTTACGTTACGACTAAACACGCCGACCTTATTCTGTTTAAGGTCTATCTCAGGAAATAAGGCTAACAACCCTGACTGCTCAATGATCTGCTCAACGGTCAGTTCTTTATTTACGACCAGTGCCACTACTCGTTGATCATGAGGCAGTGCATACACCACTTCCACATGAATCATATCGGAATCAATACTCATAACACGGGTACACCTGTTTTGCTCGCAGGGTAAAGGCGTTGACCATGTTAGAGGTCAGCTCGTTGAATACCTTGCCAAAGGCCATCTCTATCATTCGACTGGAGAATTCAAACTCAAGCTTCAACTCCACTTTACATGCTCCCTCATCAAGGGGCGTAAAAAACCAGCCGCCCTTGAGGTGCTTAAATGGGCCATCAACCAGATTCATTTCAATAGCACGACCGATATGCAATACATTCTTAGTGGTAAAGGTTTTACTGATACCCGCTTTTGAAACATCCACAGAGGCTGTCATCTTTGAATCATCAAAATCATGCACCTGAGAGCCAGAGCATCCAGGTAAAAACTCAGGATATCGCGCGACATCGTTGACCAAATGGAACATTTGTTCAGCGCTAAACGATACCAATGCTGAACGGGTCACCTGCGGCATAACTACTCCTCAACTACTAAATCGCTAATTTTACTGACCTTTACCCTAAACCGAGTAAAAAGAATTTCCCTATAATAAGGCAATCCGTATAATGAGGCCACTATGGTAAAGAAAAAATCAAAAACCAAAGCGACTAGTAATACTATTGCGCTAAACAAAAAAGCCCGTCACGAGTATTTTATCGAGGACGAGCTTGAAGCTGGCTTAGAGCTCCAAGGTTGGGAGGTAAAATCTCTACGTCAGGGTAAGGCGAACATCGCTGAGAGCTACGTATATCTTAAAGATGGCGAGGCTTTCATTAGTGGTATGAGCATTATACCACTTAACCAAGCGTCTACTCATATTGTAGCTAACCCTACTCGTATCCGTAAGCTTCTGCTTTCGCGCCGTGAGCTAGACAATCTTTTCGGTAGCATTAACCGTGATGGCATGACACTTACAGCATTGTCCCTGTACTGGTCGCGTTCATGGGTTAAAATTAAGATAGGTGTCGCTAAGGGTAAGAAATTACACGATAAACGTACCGATCTTAGAGATAAAGACTGGGCGCGCGATAAAGCACGGGTTATGAAGAGTAAACTGCGCTAATATTGAGCAACCAGTTGGCATGGTGCTAGACAGGCTAGTCTTTTCTGGTACTATGCAAGAACACTAGGGGCTGATCTAGGATTCGACGGGAATTCTGAAGTCTGAGGTGCATGTCGTGGGGCGGTTGGCCACGTAAAAAGCCGCAAAAAAATAGTCGCAAACGACGAAAACTACGCACTAGCAGCTTAATAACCTGCTGAGAGCCTCTTTGCCCTAGCTTCCGCTTGTAAGACGGGGAATAACAAAGAGTCAAACCCAAACTAGCTAGATCGGATTCTCCCGCCTGAGAGATGAAGTTCGAAATATAATTCAGGATAGTCATTTACTAGCGTGTCGGTTCGCAGGTACTTGGTGAATTTAAAGATCGACTAAGCATGTAGTACCAATGATGAACGGTTTTCGGACGCGGGTTCAACTCCCGCCAGCTCCACCAATCGATTGGAAAAGGCGGTAAGTCATTGATTTACCGCCTTTTTTATATCTGGCATTTAAACAAATACGTAGTTTGTACTAAAGAAAGGTACTAAACATGCGATATTTAACCCTCTCTAAATCTGGAATTTGGCACTTCCGATATCAACTACCCAAACACCTAAGAAAACAATTCAATGATCGCCACGAGATCAAACGCTCGCTTCATACCACCTCAAAGACCAAAGCACGAATACAGGCCTTGAAGCTGGAACTAGAAATTCTCGAAACAATTAGTGTCCATTCAAAAGAAGACCCAGACATAAACCTTTCCTCCCCCACAAGTACCTACTCCCCAGCGGCAAAGACCAATAACAATACAAAGTACAATCCATACCAAGCTCTCGATAGCTTTTACAGTTACAAGCTCGATCACGTAGCAAAAAAAACCGCTGATAGCTTGTATGCGCAATGTAAATGCATTTTGGATATTGTTGGGAAAACGTCTTTAAGAAAGATTCGTAGGGCTGATGCTGAAGGAGTGAAGAAAAGCCTGCAACACTACCCTCGAAATTTAAAAAAGATCCCTGAGTTTAAAAACCTTTGTGTCAAAGAGGCTATAAAGCTAAATAAGACTCTAGAGAAACCAACGCTAAGCGAAGAAAGTATTAAAGACTACATTCACAAGTGTTCCTCTTTTTTCGAATGGTGTGTGCTCAATGAATTAACAGATATAAATCCGTTTAAAGGTATTCGCTTTAAAAAGACTAAGCGAGATAATGAAGGTAAGTTTAGCTACAGCACTGATGAGCAAAAACTTATCTTTTCAGACCCTATTTTTACTAAACACCAGTATATCCACTCTCACTATTTCTGGCTTCCTATCTTGGCTAAACTGACAGGAGCAAGACTGAATGAGCTATGTCAGCTATACATTACCGACATAGTCAAAGTTGACTCCATATGGTGCATATCCATTTCTGACGATCAACCCGACCAAAAACTGAAAAACCTACAAAGTAAGCGCCTCATACCAATACATAGCTTTATTCTTGATATGGGATTCATTGATTATATTCACGCTCTGCAGTCGAAGAGGCTATTTCCTGAATTGAAAGCAGGGCGAGATGGGTATGGATCTGCGCCATCGAAATGGTTTGGCCGATTTAAGACTAAACTAGGTTTTGACAAGAAGCATGACTTTCATTCTTTTCGCCATACTGTTGCAACTGAACTCAAAAATTCTCTAATCTCTTCAGAGGTTGCCGCTTCCATATTAGGCCATTTATTAAACAATATAACTTATGACCGTTATGGAAAAGGTTATGAGCTGACAATCTTGAAAGAAGCTATTGAACGCATCCCTACTGATGCTTTGTCTAAAATTAAACCATTCACCTAAGTTGAACTGTTTGAATTTTAATCGAATAAAAAAAAGTTCTTTTTTTTTTTCAACTCGGACAGAAAAAATTTCAAAAATACCTCTTTGAAGGGGGCATTTGTAGGGTTCTAAGCCCTACTCCCCTCTTCGGTAGACTTTGTTGCCAGATCAACTAATACCCTAGCCTTAACGCCTTCATTTGCCCCTACTGTTTGATTTGCAACCACTTTCACGCCCAAAGCTTTGTCGCTAGCATAAAAGCATACTATTAATGGAGGATATATTTTGAACTTCTCAACGTTTCCACACGCTTCGCAACTTCAACAGAATGGGCTACTTGCAGCTGCTTGTCTTGAACCTGATTTTGACGATACTTGCATACGCAAGTTACCTCTTCCTAAAAGCCAAAAGTTACAAACTAAACTCTCTTCTCTTGAACTTCTAGAGCAATATACCCAATCGAGAAAACAGTTCAAACGTAGTAGCATGAAGTGCATCTTGCAGGATCAGCAAGTTATTTCAACGGCATTGAAGCTACTTCCATTTGATGACCTGAACGAAATTGATCGTGAAGCAGCAGAATGGATTCGAAATATGCTTCATCACTACCCTAAAAATGCTCGTAAGCATCAAATCTTTAATGGTCTTGACGGTCTAGATATCGTTTCAAAAAACAGCCGATACAATTACCCAACACTTTCCAATAGCTCAGTAAAAGGCATCATTGAGAAGGTATCTACGTTTTGCAATTGGGCTGTATCTCATGGCCACATTGAAACTAATTACTTTTATTGCTTACCTACACACCCGCCAAAGCATGAAGATAAGCGTCAAGCATTTTCAAACGATCACCTCAACGCTATTTTTCACATGGATAGTTACTTAGATCACCAATATCTACATTCCTATTATTACTGGCTTCCTTTACTCCTTCGCTTCACTGGCTGTCGACTAAATGAGCTTTGCCAATTGCATAAAGTTGATATTACGACAAAGGGCAAGATTCCCTGTATTTCAGTTCATGATTCCTTTGATGGGCAAAGGATTAAAAACTCTTCTTCCAAACGCTCCATCCCATTACATAGCGAATTGGTGCGACTTGGCTTTCTTAGCTTCGTAGCAACCTTGCAAACTGAACGAGTATTTCCCGAACTAAAACTAGTAAACGGCTACTACTCTCACAATGCATCAAAATGGTTTGCAAGGCGTCGAGATAAACTGGGTTTGACCAAAGGGTTGGATGCCCATTCTTTTCGTCATACGTTTGTCAATGAACTAAAACAGAACCTAGTTCCAAGGGAAGTGATTGAAGGTATTGTAGGACACGAACAGCAATCTGATTCATTCAACGTTTATAGCAAGCATTACGAAGTAGACGTTCTTCAAAGCTTCATTGAGCAAATTAGCCCAGAACATACTAAACACATCAAACCGTACTTTTCCTAACTTTTCTCTTTCTAAAAGCTACTTTCAAACAAAGTAGCTTTTGACAAAAACTTTAAGATTACAAAAATGAAGAATGAACAATCAAACACTCCAGCAGAACATGGCAACTTACTCTTTTCCCGAGGATCTGATGGATTCGACATTAAACAAAACTGGCTTACAACAGACTTTATTCCTTCTGATTCATTTGGAGTAATGTATGGGAAGTCTAGTTCACTCAAGACATTTTTAGCTCTGGAGATGTCCTGCTCTATCGCAACAGGCACAGACTGGAATGGAAAGAAAGTTGATGCTGGTATTGTTATTTACATTGCAGGGGAAGGCGAACGTGGCGTATCACGCCGTGTTAAAGCTTGGGAGTTAGCGAACAATTCTGTTGCTCGAAACTTGTATGTACTAGGCCGAAAAAAAGAAGTGTCACAGGCTAATGTTCAGGATGAAATTATAGCTTCAATACAGGACATAGAAGCTCAATCGGGACTAAAAGCTAAGCTTATTGTACTAGATACAGTTGCACGTCACTTTACTGGCAACGAAAACTGCCCTAGCGCTATGGGAGACTTCATTCAAGGATGCGACAGGATTCGCCATATAACCCAAACTACTATTCTCTGCATACACCACACGGGTAAGGACGCATCAAAAGGTGCTAGAGGAAGTGGTGCGCTGTTAGGTGCATGTGATTTTGAATTTCTAATCAATCGCTCTAGTAAAACCCTTAAAGCCACTCTGATCAATACCAAGCAAAAAGATTGTGAAGAGGCTCCAACACTTGAATTGGAGTATGACATTATTGATTTAGGGATTACTTGTGAATCAAACAACCCCGTAACTTCTCTAGCTCGAACCAAAAAAATGAAGTTGAAAACTGAGGGGGAACAACTTCTGCTAGATCCTATAGTTAAAGCATTAAAGACGGATTTTGAGGGTAGTAGCACTAGAGATGATATCAGACACAAAATCTACTCTAAGGAAGTAGTAGATAGCTGGACCAACTCAAATACAAAGGATTTTTATCGCCAATTTGAAAAGCTTGAAACTGCGGGAATTGTTCTAGCCACTCTAAAAGGGAAGCGACGCTCCATGGCTGATGTTATAGCGTTAGCAGCCTAAGGTGACTAATGACACAGTGACGCACTCTATGAGTGCGTCACTGTGTCATTACTACCTAGGTGTTATTCAACTAGCTAGCAATCTAAATAACCCTAGCTCAGTATGTGCTTCCTCTCACCAAAAAAACAGCTTGTATCTCATCAAGCAACCTGAACTAAAACCAAAATATAAGAAGCAGAATAGATATTCCCATCGCATAACTTACACATTTTGAGCTAAGTGATAATGGCTAACGCACTTCTTTGGATAGGTAGTATCTAACATCATTCATCCCGTTCAATAAATGTGGTATCAACGGCCATCCTTCAGGTACTTTTATCAGACTATAAACAATGAAAAAGCTGTTTTTGGTGGAATAAACACGACCATTTGACCAATCAATCCACAAAGTACAAAACCCTTGCCTGTATTGATAATGTAGTGACGCAAAACTTCTCGTCCAAAATGAACATTAATAAAGCAACGTGTAAGGTGTAGTAACTCATACTCGATCTTACACATCCGTTGGTTAGTCACGACTAGGTCGTAAAGTCGGTCTGCTGTTATCGTAACTCACAATTGTACAACTCAATTCACCACGGCATACCACGTGACATAACGTGTTCTGCCACTTGTCGTGCTTCCATTGGATGCTGTGCTAGGTATGCTAATGGTGTAGTGCCGTAGGGATGGGAGCCGTCCATATCCCCCTGTCATTGACCTGAGTCTTATGACGGTCAACTTACCTCTGGCTTAGTTTCAAACAATAAAATCAGACAGAATAGGTTAATCTTCGTCGAGCATCGTATCCAACTCATATCAGTCAGGTAGCTCCCCCACTGGCTACCGTTGTTTAGTTCCGCCCTATGGATCTATTTTTCGGGAAAACGCATGCGTTTTCGTTGAAATGGGCCGTTATACCATTGGATATCAGCTTGATAACTTTCTTGATTAGCAGTTCATGAATAACTGTATGGAAAAGGATTTGCCTAACTTGGTGTTCGATATTGATAGTGATTTTTACAATATTGAGAGCTACTTACGCTAAACCTCTCGGCATAAGCGCAATTTTACCTAGCAAAAAAGAGAACCGATGCTCTTCTTTATCATTGCGTTGTTCTTCGGGGACTTGGTATCTAAAGATTCTACCAAGTCCGAACTATTATCAGGAACTAGTGCTGCATACAAAAGCAAGACCTCATAGCTGTGGGGGCAAAAACTGGTCTTCTATTTAAAAATAAGCTGAGGTGAACGATAGCTCGACAGATACGAAGAAAATGTACTAACCCAAAAGAACAAAACCAATTTAGAAAGTACTACATTGGCTATTCCATAGTGACTCCAACATTTACAGATTGAATCCAGACTAGCATTCCAGTTCGGGAAAACGCATGCGTTTTCCCGAAAAATTAACTCATAGCGCTTCACTAAATTGCAGTGGCCCATACTCGTTCCAAGCATCCGCTGGTAAGTTATGACTAGATCGTACAGTCAACTTACCCGTGTCGTAATTCACTATGGGACAATTTAATTTTCAAGAAATTGCTAAGCTAACGAGCGTTAGCTTAGTGAAGCAGACGTTTGATTCTACGACTTAGGCATTCAGACACGTTTTTGGACAGAGGCTTGTTACGATTTGAATGCTTTGGCGAATTCTCGGATAAGATCAGATAAAGGAAAAGATAAACCTGACCCAGTTTCCCTTCTCCCCATATAAAGCTCTAAGCACTGCCGTGCCATAGCCACTAGTTTGTCGGACTAGCAACGCTCGCTCAAGTCTAACTATGAAGCTTATGAAACTTTTAACCAAACACAAAATCTAATGTTTTTGCTAGATTTAAGTGCAAATCTAGCAAAAATATTAGATCTTTCCATTAAACCGCACTAATCTAGAGGTAATTCTAGATTTATGCTTCAATCTAGCATTATCCCTAGATTTTATATTGTTATAGCAAGAATGAGAATACCCATGCTTCTACCAAAAAATGACGTGCAGTTAATACCAACTAGCGGTATAAAAAAGAATTCAAGACTCTCAAACATTCGGTTTATCGACTTTGAGAATAGTGAGGAGGCGAGAGATAACTTCAACAATGAGAGATATGCGTTCCAGTATCCATCGTCGGAAATGGTATGCCTAACTGGGATGTTGTGTTTGCGTGGAAATGCGAAATACGCTACGCATCAAAACCTTACATTCAATACAACACTAAATATGAGAGAGTTTCTACACGCAGTTCGCTACGACCCTTCTAGCGACCCCAGAGATCCAGATTTTAAATTCTCAACAATGGCGGAGTTTCACAAAAAATCTCAGGCGGAGTTCAAAACAGCAAAACTAGCAAATAGAAACCTGTATAAAGACTATTTACTGGAGGGCTTAAGAGGAGAAAGAGGAATTCATATACCACCAGTTAACGCATGGATGGATGAGTACTCCTTTATCGATACTGTATTTGTGAACTATCACAATTCACAAGACGGCGTTTACTATGGAAAACTGTATGTTCCCTTGACATATATGATGCAGTCCGATGGTCAAACTCAAACTGCCGCAGTTTTTTTATTAGGCAAAGATGAAGAAGCTGTAAACGAACTTGGCGCTCTCGAAAATCTTCGCCTATCTATCGAAATAGAATTGAATTGCGACCTAAACGTAGCAAGACAATCATTTGCTGATCGAAATGGCCGAGGAGTGAAAAAGAACAAAAATCTAGTAATTGAAATGGACGTTTCTGCGCCATTGAACATTCTTCGTTTAGAAGCAAGCAAAGGTACTATTTTTGAAAATAGAATTATTGGTTCAGGAGCTGGTAGTATCTCAGATAGCAGTACAAGTGGTATTATGAACCTGTCGACTGCAGAGCAGGTCTTGATTCACATGCTTTACGCTACCCAAGACAAAGGTCTTAGTATAAAGCATCATCACATCGATGCTATTTTGCCTCATGCCAATAAGTTTTTTAAAATAATGGAACACTGTTTTAAGGACCATTTCCCGAAGCATACCGCTCTCAATGATGATCCGTTCAGAAAAAAATACCTTACGGGGTGGGCCCATGTTCAAAAAGCAATTGCCAATGCATTTCATTATGCAAATCTCGAGGAACTTGGGCCATTGGTAGACGCAATAAAAGCTGATAAACCTAGCTTTAATTTCGAAGATCTTGGCTTGTCAGATACTCAGCTAAAAGCATTAAACCCACAAGAACGATTCCAACTGATTGTTAAGCACTATCGTTGCACTCGAGAATACAAGAATGTCATAACTCAAGATGAACTTATTTTCCGCTTAAAATCTATTAACTGGTACAGACATGCTACGCATTGGATTGATCTCCTAGGAGCTACTGTAGATAAGAAAACGAATAAACCGAGGACATGGAAACTGCGCTACTTGAATGATCGAGCTGTAGTAAAAGGCGCTAGACCTCACAACCTGCAGAAGATCGGTTCTATCAGTAATAAGATTCTAGGTGAAGATTGGGAACAGTTCACAAGCGATGAAATTTCAAACTACTAGAGTTTCATGCAGGGTAGCATTGCTGCCCTGCATGCCTAGGAAAGTAACCCACCAGAACGCTAAGGATCGCTAAGCAGCTGTAATACAGTATTGGCAGCGTTATTCAGAGCTGTCAGGGTTAGAACATTTTAAGGGCATTGTTAACTAGCTTTCTGCCACAGTACCAAAATAAACTGTAAAACAAGCACGTATGAAGCACGGTATGAGATAATGGCATTTCGGGGCATAGACGTGTCAAACAAAGTTTCTCCGAGGTGCAGCATACTTCGAACTGTAAATTTTTCCGACAACCCCTTTGAGGTGTACCCCGATCACCTGCCATTCAAATCTCATCAGGAAAAGCATGGAAACCTCTGAAAAATCCCTACGATGAACTTGCGGCTCGAAACACGGAAAGGGGCAGAACCGATTTAGGGCAACCTGCCAGATCTGGTCACATCATGAAGACGAAACTGACAGATTACATTGAGACTAATTCATGTAAGGTCATAGGAATGTGGCACATCATAGTGAATAATTACCTTAAAATTCATATAACCCCATAAATGCTCTTGTTCAACAGCTGGCGTAGTTCAAGTATAACTACCCAACTATTGATTTTATCTATCCCTTAAAATTTCAAATCCTCATCTTTGGAAGGCTTTTTTTATACTCTATTTGATTGTGAAAGTTGGTACTTGATTCCATCTGATTTTTGACATTGTTAAATACATCTTTTATGTCTTTAGCCACACAAAGTTCATTGATAGCTTCGACGTCTGCTTTAACTGTCTCTAGAATTACATTCTTACCTTCAGGACTAGCTATATAATGGTGCTGTAGGCACTCATTTGCGCTATTGACAGTATTAGGCTTATCGTTCGCTACAATAGCCTCTATTAGCTTCTTATAGGGAGTTAAGAAAGAAGATAAAATGCCCTTAACTCGCTTAACACACTTCTCCAATGAATTTAGTTCAGTTTCTTTCTCTTCAATCCTAAGTTTTACGCTAGTAAAATAGATTTCTTCAGTACGGACATTTTTCTCAATTTCCGATAGCTCAGCCCTTTTGACTTGAGTTACGTCCTTCAAGTTTTGACACTCACTTTTGAGTTGTGCAGCTCTCTGTTCAAGCAGGTTGTGTAGATTATATAGTCTGTCAGACTTCGGCTTTTTTGCATCTTCATATTGCTTGTGAAACGCCATAACTTTTCTTTTCCTAGACGTTCGCCATCGTATGTCCAGCTCTTGAAAATTGTCCCTGACGTGCTCCATAAACATATCTTGAAGTACAATGCCTTGAAGCTTTGCGGTTGCCCGTCCTCCTACCATTTTTTCTTCAATGTTAGAAATGGTATGAGTTTCATGCCGACGAGTTTCTGGGTTCCATAGCTTTACTTCCGTTGGATGTGCAGCCAGATAACGATTTACCGATTGTCGTAGTTTGGAACAGAGATCTCGCTTGCCCGTTTTTCGATTTCTGGTACTAACAAATATATGTGGATGTGCTCCAGTTTCCATCTCTGAGCTGCGCTCATCGTTATGTACGACTATGAAGTGGATTGGATAATCAGGCAGATGTTGTTCATAAAATTTCCTGATGCAATTTGCCATGCGTTTAGGTTCAGGAACAACACCATGTTGGTGCGGAAACTTAAAGAATGCTTCGTGAACTTTAGATACTCTCTCATCAACAGTACCTTCAACTTGCTGTGATAACGCCATATATTTATCTAGCATTTGAAGAAGCTGATTTCGACGTTTAACACCTTCTATTGCTTCGATCTTTTCTCTATAGTTTTCTGGCTTTTTATCCCTGATGATTTGTAGTTCTTGAGCTAGAAATTTATGCCCAATAGCTAAGGATGAGGAGATTTTTTTATTCAGTTTATATTCATACTTTTTGTAATCAGCTTTTACACTCGCCAATACTGTCGTACTTGAGAATTCTCTAGTTAAAACATTAGAAATATATCTTTCACGCTTATCTTCTGAAAGCGAATTTAGTCTAAATCCATGTGGGTTATTTGTTGTATAAATCCAGTTCTGTTCCGCCAAACAATCGACCCATTCATTGTGTTTAAACGAGTCAGTTTTAATGCGTAAAGAATGCTTCAGAGTCTTGCGAAAAGCGTCTCGCTTACGAAAGTTTACGTGACGGTAAATCATCGTAGTCTTGGTCATATTTTTGTATTTGATTTTGATCTTAGTTCGAGGTGAAACCTCGCCAGCAGCATATTTCTCATCTTTTTCGGAGAAAAAGTGTGAATATGCGTAGCTGGTTACCTAAAGGTTAATATTTCCTTTAGATTAGAGCAAATAATGACTCCGACTAGTCAGCAACATCGATGAAAGCTCTCAAGACTTATGTTTTCTGAAAGCTCAAAGAATCAAATTTCGAACGTTCTATAAGCATCAAAACCGGGTATAAATTCATGGCCAATGTACCCCCTTTGATTCGTACGAAACTGAATACCTTTTTGCTCGAAATAATTACAGTCATGGTTATGGCCATAAATCCAAGTCGTAATTTTTGAACTAAATAGCCAAGAACAATCAGAGGCAAATGCTGGATTTAGACAACTGCCACTATAGCGAGAATGGATGGCATTAGGTGTCGGAAGATGATGAGTAACAACTATATTCTTAGCTGTTTTAGATGATGTTATTGCGCTTTGAAGCCACTGTACAGATTCAGAGTGTAACTCTGCCGATAAAGCTGGTGTAAAGATCAATGCATGATCAAAATGTATACGTTTAAAATCGCTAATACTGTTCTTTGCATAATAAAACGATACTTCAGGGCTTCCATCTAGCTCAAAATCAGTCCACAAAGTGCACCCATGAAACGTGACCCCGTTAAGAACAACCGAATCATTACTAAGCACATGCAGTTTAGGGTATTGCGCTGCATAAGCTTTTGTCTTGCTGATCGATTCAGAAATTGAATTACAACCATAGAATTCATGATTACCCAACACATATATAACGTCTTGAGGAAAGCCTCCCGCCCAGTCAATTGCTCGCTGACCATCTAGATGGACATCACCAGCTAGAATCACTACATCAGCATCAGTTATAGGCAGTTCCATAGCGCCAAACTCTAAATGTAAATCGGATAGGTATTGAATTTTCATTAGATGCTCACAGCTAACCACACCCCGTAAAACTAGTCGCTACAACAAGCAAAGTCAATAATGAATACTGTGGTAATATAATGATTTTAAAGGATTTTTTGATCGCCACGCATTTTAAAGCTACAGTAATAATAAGCACTCAACTGAAGAATATTTCATGACCAATATTGATCCTAGTAAAGCAATAAAAGGCCTAAAAGCCGCACTAAAAACCCTTGAGTTGTGGGGATGCAGTGATAGCCAAAAAGAAGTTATTTTAGGTGGTCTTACTGGAGGCGAGGTTAGCTCAGAACAACTTGTTAGAATAAGCTACATTCTGAACATCCACTGCTGCCTTAAAACTATTTTCAAAAATCCCCAGAATATTTACGGCTTCATGAGCATGAAAAACAATAATTCTTTCTTTGAAGGGCGAACCGCTTTGAATGTTATAGAATCTGGACGGGTGGAGGATTTAGAGCGAGTCGCTAAACATTTGGATGGGATGACATTATGAATACACATAACGGTACTATGATGATTCAAGCAAAATATCTCTTGGAGTGTTTGCCTGCGATCTCTCTATTAGCAGAATCCATTGAAACAAATACTACAAATCACCCATCCTCAACTAGAGGCCTAATTTTATACAACGTGAAGCTTCTAACTGATTTTCTACAATGCAGAACTTTATCGGATGCAGTTATGTTTCTTGATATAGAGGGAAATAATTATTTCCACGACTTAGTCAAAACATGTCTTGAAGGTAGCTTAGAACCCCCTAGTGTTCGCTCAGAGTTTAAATTTCGCCAAAATTTTGAACTCGACATTGTTAAACGCCTGAGGAACCAACGTGCACTACTGAAGTATACAGATTGCCCTCAAAGAGAAAAGCGCCACTTCTATCAAGTGTACGAAGAACAGCTTTTCGTATATGCGAGCATGCATAAAGACGATGATTTGTACTCTACAATCGACGTTCCTGATTCTGATTCTAATTTTGATACAAATGATCAAACAGAACTGATGATTTGGGAAATATCAAATACTAGTACAGAACCAACCGCTTCCTCAAAAGACCACATGTACAACGATGAACCGGAAAAATGGATTCGGTGTATCTTGCGCTTAATTGAGTATTGCAAGGAGTCAAATATTACAGTGCTTAGCCTAGATAAATCTATTGCTAGAAAACTATCTAGAGATTTGTTGAATGTTGAAATTCTGGCTTTTGAAAAGGGATCTTGCTGTTATTACATCAAAACTAAGAAGAGTTTGCCTAGTTTAATAATAGATCCACGCACCTTGTTGTTCCACTCCAATCCATTGGAGTGATTATTTGTATAATTACTGACACCAAGATGGCCTAAAGTTAGTATGCGTGAGGTAGATTCTGAACGACAGCACCACTGTTTGACTTATATTTCCTCACGCTTCCTGTTCGTAAATTTAGCTAAAATTGTTATAGCAGTACTAGTCTTCAGTTAGCTGATCGAAAATAAATATAATGAACTTTTTGTAACACAGAAGCAAAATATATAACCAGCATCAATCAATTTCAACCACTACATTTTCAGCTTCAATCATTTATTTTACTGCTTGAATAATATTCGTGATGAAGCTCTATTATTAAACGTGAATTACATATTATGCACTTAGTGGCATGTATGATTCAGACGTTTCAATTATGGATGATTAAGCAGAATAAAAATATGAAGCATAAACTAATACCTAGCATTTTGGCTCTAACTCTTGTGGGATGTGGCGGGTCTTCTTCTAGTTCCAGTACCTCTAACCCGGAAACTCCCGATGTTGAACCAGCACCACCAGTTGAGGAAAGCCCTAAATGGGTAATATTAGAAGATACTGTCACTCGCTATGAAGCGGAATTGCAAGTCGACGGAAAGCTTTATGAAAACATGCCTATTCCTAACTTGGATGAGGAGTTCAATATCAATAAGTCTAACCAAATCGTAGGCTCAGACTTTGGTGTAGAAGGTAAATGGCACACTTATGCTAGAGTGAAGACAGCTTCAGAAGATCAATATCGAGAGATCAAATTTTCTACTAACTGGTCAGCCCAAGGTAACTACAAGGTCTACGTTACAAATGAACATCTGTCAATTGAGACTTCTAGAAGCTCAGAATCTCTAATGATCGACCATGTAACATACATGGGTGACTGGTACAGTGCTTATAAAATTAATTCAAATTTCCAAGATATATATGATCGTGTGAATTGCATTACTACAGATATTCATAATACAGCAGGTATCCCTTGTGATGACGGCACGCTAATACCTTTAGATTTCGTATTAGAATTACATGAAAAGTCAAAAACGATGACCCATCAGGAAATGATGGAAATAGACTGGATAAACTCTTTAAAGAAAAGAGAATAATACTCATCAATGAAAGTTTTGGGGTCAGGTCTTTTCGTTATCCGGTAAGTTGGAATAACGAGATGGATAAAAAAGTAACAGGTCGATTTCTACTGATTAAATATGCAGTGCGGGAGTGCTTGGCTACATTATAATCAGCACTAAAGTTCAGAGGCATGATGCAATCTGAAGAGAAAAAAGAAAGATTTCTCTGACTAGATTTCGGGACGAGCAAAGTTTTTTCTAGTTAAGAAAGACTGGTGGTAGTGAAGCTAAAAAGGTTGTTATCAGACCTGAGTTGGACTGAATGCAATTATACATATGCACACTTAATATTCTTAGCAATAGCTCTTTTTGCACAGGCATTCACAACCTACACAGAAGAGCATTCGGCAGTAGCAGTCAGGCAAAACCCGAAACATAGAGATGCTTATAAGCCATGGTCGAGCCATGATGATCAATTAATAATGACAATGCATAGTGAGGGAACTTGTATCCCAGATACTATGTGAGGACTTTGGTCACCAGCGTGGTGGAATTACATTGAGATTGGAAAGTTAGGTAATATGTATGGGAAAGTATTGGTTTCTTTATTTAGTCCTGTCGTTTGGTGCAAGTGCTAATACGATATTTGTAGAGGGTGTTGGTGACGTTGATTTAACTATTCCAGCCCGCAGTGCAGCGATGATAAAAAATTGTATCATCGTACTCAATGATAGAGGAGAAAAAGAAAAAGCAAGTTACTTTGCAAAATCATTCGGTAGACGCTTGGGTTTCTTTGATACCCTCTCAGAAAAGGATAAGCAGTTTGCATATAGAAGCGTTCTGGATACGGAAGAAATGTTACAGCAAATTGATGATAATATTCGTTATAAAAACTGTTTACACATATATTCTATGCGCAATAGCTAACAAAAAATTAAGAGTAATACCTAACGCTTGGATTTATATTTCTAAATTTTAAAGTATTTACGGTGGCATGGTTAAGTTTGGTGAAAGCAATGCTCATGCCTTAATTGGATGTTAGCTTAAAAACTCAACCTATATGGTATAATGTTCAAGATTTATGTGGAGATTTAGATGTGTTAAGAAAATTTGTCTTATTGCTTGGGTGTTTATGCGTACCTACTGGCTATAGTGCAACGCTTCCTTTTGGATTTGAGATTGGTGATTCATTAGAAGATGCGAACGTAGGACGTTTAGATAATGTTCAAAAGCGCATATATTGTCCATATGAGAAAAAGTTTCCAACTAAAGCTATTGTAAGGCTATCTGATAACTTTATGGGTTTTAGTAGTTTAGACTTTATCAAGTTATCTGATTCGAAGAACCTAGAAACATTTTTGGAGTTCCCTGCACATTTCTACTCATATCAAGTTAATTCTGTCAAAAATAGGTACAAGAAGACTTCAGAATATAAAGAGCATGTTTATATTGCAAAAAAATTAGTTAGTGATCCTATGTTTAAAGAAGCATTGGGCAAGCTTCCTGATACATTAGATTCAGAACAGCATGTATTTAAAGTGGAAGGTGGTTATGTATGTGCTGATTATGCTGACAATAAGCTATGGCGCTTATCAATCAACGCCGAAGGCATGAATGCTCGTTTTCATGAAATATCAGGTGCAATAACCTCTAAATATAATCAAAAAGCAAATATAGCTTATAGTGTATCTGATTGTTATAAATTTTATAGAAGGTACAATTCAACGTCCGAAGATAATCAGTGCACGATTTTAAATGCTAGACTGACACGTAATGATAACGTAACAATAGAGTACCAACTTTCAGCTAATCATTATAAGAAAGGATCATTTGAAAAATTACCTGAAGCAAAAGAATTAGGTAGGGAGAAAGGCGGGTATGTTCATTATCTTGATGAGTCTTTTTATAATGAGTTGCTTGTTAAAAATAATGAATCTTGGGATGTTTTTGAGAGTAACTATCATCTGGCTTTTAAACGTTTATACGAAAATATGTTAGATGAATATAAAGGCAAAGACAATTATCTTGAACAGTTTTAAGCATACAAAGCATTTAAGGTTTCAAGATACTTTTTCTAATCAGATAGAGGTCTGTTAGAACGACAGTTCTATTACACTTTTGTCCAAGTACGGTTTAGCACAAGATTTCATGCTCTAATTATATAGTGGGAAGGAGGGTTTACCTTATAGATCCTCTCTAACCCATACCAATTCAACTCCGTATCAGGGAGTTGAATCGAAGCAAAACAACCACCTACCTACTACGGTGAAAAAAACGCAAAAAAGCCCTTGTTAGTCCGTGAAAGTTGGTGCTAACATTCGGTACTAAGAGCTACTTAAACCACAACCAAAACAAACTTAAGTATTTGTTTATAAAGGGATTGATAGACACTCCCGCCAGCTCCACCAAATCGTATAAAAAGGCACCCAAATGGGTGCTTTTTTATTGCCTTCAGACAAGTAAATCAATAACTTAGCACCTCACTAAGCGCCAAGAGACCTCACTGTGACTTAGACTTTTTGTTCCCCAAAAACTACCTTTGGGGAACAAACAAGAAATTTTGGGGGGCTAAAACATGCCGAGACCCGCTACCAGACTGAGCCACACTAAGATCCTTGCCCTCTCTTGCAAGAACAAAGAACAACTACTTACAGACGGCAATGGTTTAACCCTGAGGGTTCGCCCCAATGGTTCGAAGGTTTTCTACTTTCAGTACTCACACCCACTGACTAAAAAGAGAACGAAGCTTCAGATAGGAAAGTTTCCTCACTGTTCATTAAAGCAAGCTCGAAAAACAGTACTTGAGTACAGGGACTTACTGGATCGGAAGATAGACCCAAAGAGCCACTTAGCACAGCAACAAGAGGAAGAGCTCAATAAAGAGAAAAACCTTTTAGCCAACGTGGCAGAGGAATGGCTTGAGGTGAAAAAACACAGTGTTACCAAAGACTATGCCCATGATATCTTGCGTTCTCTCGAGCTACACGTTTTCCCTTCTCTTGGTACAGTTCCAATTTCCAAGATTACCGCCCCTGAAGTCATCAAAGTTCTCAAAGTTGTTGAATCGAAAGGAAATCTAGAAACGGTAAAAAGACTATGTCAAAGACTCAATGAGGTAATAGATTTCGCAGTGAATACTGGGAAGGTCTTCTCAAATCCGATCTCAAAGGTTCACGTCGCTTTCAAAAAGCCTAAAGCTCAGAATATGAAATCTATTCCACCATCTGAGCTACCAGAACTACTTCAAACAATATCAAGGGCATCTCTTAATAGAGTCACAAGGTGCTTAATTGAGTTCCAACTACACACGATGACAAGGCCTAGTGAAGCCTCAAACACTCTCTGGGAAGAGATAGACCTAGAACAGAAGATATGGACCATACCAGCCAGTAAAATGAAGCGAAGACGTGAACACGTTGTCCCGCTCAGTGAATACTGCATAGAGTTACTGTGCTATACAAAAAGTATTAGGAGAGGCAGTCCCTATGTATTCCCCTCACCTACTGATAATTTCAAACCTTTGAATAGCCAGACCGTCAATGCCGCCTTAAAGCGGATGGGCTATCAAGGAAAGTTGGTCAGTCATGGTTTCAGGTCGATAGCCTCTACCGCTCTCAATGAAGAAGGTTTCGATTTTAACCTCATAGAGTCAGCTCTAGCCCATGTTGACCCAAACCAAACCCGAGCGGCATACAACCGAGCCACATATATAGAACGTCGAAGAAAAATGATGAACTGGTGGAGTCAGCGTATCCTAGGTGCCAAAAGCACTCACTTATAAAAGTGGTTCGGTCCCTTAAAGGGGAACACTTGAAGGCTGATTCCACACAAAAAGTCGGCCAAACCAGAAAGAGACAACATGGTTGTAGGTAAGTCCTTGCGTGGTGGCACGCTTACAAATAGAACAGATTACTTCGAAGGAGCTATTTTGCCAGAACATCAAAAATTTCATTAGTCAACTGAGTGAGATGTTCTCCGCAGACATAAGCTTTTAATAGCTCTATCGGATCTTGATAATGACAATGGATTGTTCCGTACTCTAACAAGCAATCGTCTGAAGACTTTACATCTATTCCTCGGCTAGCAACATGTGCAGATTTAAGCTTTGCATTTGAACCCGGAAATATAAAATGGTTGGATACAGGAGTACCTTCGCCTTCCAATTGTGATACCGCCTGTTGATAGTAGAACTGCTTAACTAGATCTGGCCAACCAGGCGCTGTGTATGGTGAACTTGCTTCATAGTATTTAGCATCAACTACGGCAAACCGATTTTCATCAAAATGTTTAAGAACCGTATCCGTTCTCTGACCTTTCTGAGCGATAGAAATGAATTGCCCTTCGCTCGTTTGATAGACAGGAACAGGTAGCTTGCTGTTGACTGGGTACTTACCTAGTAAGCATTCATCCAGCATAGATTCCCAAAGATTATGGAACTTACGTACCCCTATCAAAGTACTGCTACTTAATCTTCCTTTTTTTAATTCGAGATACTGGATCAAGCTATTGATCAAAAATATATCACGCTCTGAATAACTCAGTTGCAGTTCACGTCTAAGATAAGTGAGATTGACCTCAAGACTATCGGAAGGTTTTTTTATGTGCTCTAAGCGCTCATCGAAATAGCTTGAGATGCCTAACCACAACATACCGTAGTCAGAAAATAGCTCTTTCATCACTGCGGCATGAATTTCAGCTATTTCACAATTGGCAATGTAACGAGAGCGAGAAGTTTGTAGGTCCATGTATATCGGACCACTTACAGATGGATAAGCGGGGCTACGGGAGACGGTTCTAGACCAGTTCACTTTGCCAGAGTTAAATGTGCGTTCTTTAACTCGACGTACATATAGTCCATTGGCTTGATAGTCATTGATGAGTGAGATCGCCAAAGACAAGGCTCGACCGCCGATCAGTTCTTCACCGTTTTCGAGAGCATCAATGCCACTATCTTTATCTTGGTAATATTTTAGTAGAGCTTGGATAAGGTAGTGGCCAGCACTGCCACCATCTTCTGTAGAAGCTTGATGGTTACGCGGCAAAAATATCGCGACACCATCAGTATAAGGAACAACACCACTAAAGTGTATCCTCTTCATATCAGGAGCAATAAGCCCCTGACTTTTTAACACATCAATAACCGAGTTAGGTATAGAGGCATCCGAAAGAGAAATGCGATCTGATAAGTAGATAATTTTATTCTGTGGCATCTTTTGTAGTCTCAGCCACCTCAATTTTACGACCTTTCTCAGCAACTCTCTCTTCTACCAGTGAGTTAAAGACTGCATTATCTTTTCTAAAAGCACTCGATAACTTCCCGAAGGTTTTGAATTGAGGTGAGAAAATTTTCTTTGGACCTATATGACGTAGTACATCATCCCATAAGTATACAAATAACTTTCCACTCAGGCTCTCTTTTGCTATTGAGTCATCATTCATTTCCTTTTCAGTTAAGAAAAATGGGCCAATAAGTCGGTCTTCAGCAACGTTACAGTCAACTAGTAGATCATTAATAATCTGGGCTAACTCTATCCAAGAAATATCATACTCACCGCCACTGGTAACAATCTTAAAGTTATGGTTTGGAACATCAGGGTTAGTAAAGTCTATGTCTGTATACTGAAAACTCCACCGACGTTTAAATGCAGCATCCATAGGCATTACCGCTTGATCACTGCTGTTCATTGTGGCGAGCAGAGATAGATTTGATGGTATTTCTAGCTGAGATAACTCAGAAGCCCCGACCAAACGAAGTTGTTCATTAATGTACGTCAGCATATCTGGATCAGTAGCATCGATTTTGTAAGTGCTTTGACCATTATTGCCTCTGTCTAGAAGCTGAAATAGTTCACCAAAGACTGCCGCAGCTGGAGCACGGTTTATCTCTTCAATGACTAAGCAAACATGCTTAACTGGATAAGACTTTGCTTTTACTAAAGCATTAGTAAATGGGCCTGGGCGATACTGATAGGTTACAACGGGCTGACCATCACTACTTGACTCCATTTGGGGCTTCAACGAGCCAACAAAATCATTGTACTGCGTATCAGGGTGGAAAACGGTAACGATCTTTTCTGCCCCATTACACTCTATAGTGTGAACCTTATGACTTTTACCTGTACCCGGTGCACCATAAAAGATTTTATTGGCAGCGCCTTTAAATACTGGAGATTTAGAGTCAAAGCAGAGGGAGGATTTAAAGAAAAAAGCATCATCATCTTTCTGAATTGACATGTTATCCCACAAATTTGAGATAAGAGCAGATACACTTTCTCTTAGCTCATCAGTATCAAGTAAGCCTTTTTTAATATGCACATACTGATGTGAAGGGAAATGATAGTGAATCGGCTCTTCAATATATCCTGAGTTACCTGATACTGGTGTCGGACTAAACAAGAATGCTTTATCTAAGGCCCTCCAATCGGCAAACCTTGATGAAGTAGAGCTTAGTTCCGCATCCAACTTACCTTGCCATCCGAGGGTAGACAAGATCATAAAGAGCAATTCATCACCACTTTCACCCCGAAAAACATGAGGAAGGTAAGCATTGTACTTATCAACTAAGACATTGTAAGCCGACTTATTTTTAGCAAATGCGGATGTCAGTGCCCCTAACATACCTGAGCTATTGTTCGGGATAGGTAAAGCTTTTAAAAGTATCGATTTGAAGAAGTCTTCGTTAGAGCGAAGTTTGGTAGTTGCTGTTTTACCATAGCCATTAATGATTTCCTTCGCTTTTAGGCGATTATCAGCTGTTGTTACATCAAATACATCATAAAAATTGGTTAAACTATATGGGTCAATATTTGATATTTTTGATTGACTTGCAGCTCTAGCACTAATGAATTGTGCGATATCATCAGGCTTTATCATTGCTTGAACAACTTGGTCGAACCTTTCTAGATATTTATTAATCAAATACGAGAGCGGAGCTAGCTTAATGACATATAAAAAGTATTGGCTAGATATATATGCGTGATTATCACTGCCAGCTATGCGAATCCTTGCTGACGAATCAGATACTGTAATATCGAGCTCAAGCGATTCAAAAGCGGATTTAGCTTCATTATCAAAATTTAACTCGGGAAGCTCCCAACTAGTGTCAGGCTCATTTGTATACCATTCACCAACAGTGTTTATTTTTGAAAGCATTACGTCCTTACCCCTAAATAAAAACACAGCCACTTAAAGGTGGCTGTATAGAGTTTAATCGTTCTTTATCCAAAGACTACGTGAGACTTCTTGGCGTAGATTTTCTATGAGCTTCTTGTTGATATCTGAAAATTGACTATTCTCAAACTCACCCATAAAAAATAGAAATTCGGCTAGCGGCCTTGATTGCTCTTCAGACAGATTGCGCATAAGAGGATGTTCATTGTTAAGCGTGATGTAATGGTCGTCTTCATATCCAGGCTCCCATAGTGAGCCATCACTTGTTTTAGCCAAACGAACATCAATATCTTCGATCAGAGGTACGACTATTCTGTAATTACTCAAATGCTCTCCTCGACCAGAGCAAAGGATACGAAACTCTAATAAAGCATTGAAAATAATAGCAAGCGCATCACTAAAACCAGAGCGGTAAATGTTATAGCGGTCCGCAATAATATTACCGAACATATCCGTGTTATCCGCTCCAACACCATCACAACTAGGAATCAACACGTATTTTTCCTTTACAGACTCAGGCAAAAAAATACGAGCGTATTTTTTACCTTGGTGCTGCAGTGCGTCCGCAACTTTTTCAATAGAAAAGGTGAATGAATCAAGCCCTAAAATATCAGCAACCTCGTAAGCCATGCGAGTAATTTCGGAGCGTTCTGGTAACTGCTCATGGAGCCAATCTAGCAGAGCGACATGCTTTTTCTTTAAGTCGCCCTTGGGAAGCTCGGTCACTGAAACCTCAAAGGTGCTTTCAAATAACTCTCGATTGCTAAATGCAACAGCACTTGCCGCTAGTTGATAGACGTAATCAGCAACGATGTGATCTGATTCATTAAAAATTTTATTAAACAAATCAACTGGTAATGGGATTCTGTTCTGCCAAAAAGTCAGGCCATCCACTCGGTACTTTGGATTTTTATCATTCAAGTATCGTTTAAAGTCGGATAAATCATATTGGTAACTCATTAGTCTTCCTCCACATCAGGCAACTCGATACTCAAATGACGAAGTGTTTGGCTTACTTTTTGACGAAATCCATTCAACGTATGCTTGTTTGTATCCGAGAACTCACCGTGCTCAGCATTTGATAAACTCCACAGCAGCATATCCAGAGCTTTCATGGCCTCGGCATTATCCTTGCAGACGTTATACATTTTGTGGAAGTAAGGATGCGACTTACCAAGGGTGACGCATGTATTTCCCTCTTCATCACACGAAGGCTCCCATAAACAATCACCAAGTAATGACTCTTCCTCATGTACGCGCACAGCTTTGTCATCATATACACGGATGCCTTCAATTACAGTCGGTTTCATCTGATTTTGATTGCGTATTGTTACTGTGTCACCATCAACTTTAATTTCAGAGTTCTTAGTGTGCTTTTTATGTTTATCAATCGCTTTATCTGCAGGTCCGTGCGCACGCTCAGTGTTAGCAGAAGTTAAACGCTCTTGCCCCTTCAGCAGTTCTTGACGCCAAGGTGCAATGAGACGCTTGAGTTCTTCTCTCACTTCGACAGGAATAATGACTCGACTCTTGCGAAAATCGATACTGAATACATCATCTAATTCGTGGCTGAAATTTAGCTCAACTCGAAGTCGAGTGATCTTACTTTCTTTTTTATACATACGATGTGGCCAGCCATCGTGCCAGATAAGGCGACCTTCACGGTAGATGTAAAGCCCTTGATTATCTAGGCTATAACGGACGTATTCTCGCTCATCGGCGTCAAGTTCGTTTTGAGAGGGGATAACACCACCTTTAACAGTAAACGAAAGTTGTTTATTGCTAACTTCAATAGGTACGGGTCTCTCTTTCAATATACGAGAGCGTGCACCGTCAGTGTTGCGATTCAAATCAGCACAGAGAGGATCCCACCCTTTTAAATTGACGGCAGGGTTGTCTCCAACTTTCATTGAGATTGTTACTTCACCAGACTCTAAGAACTTAAAGAATACAGCGCTTAACTCTAAAGAAAGCTCTTTACCAAGAGACTGAATTTGAGCCTGTACTTGTTTCTCACTGCCGGCTCTTACTAAACGGTCGATATTTTCCCAAATGATCATGGTACCGCTAGCTTCTGAGAAAGCATTCAGAGCATCAAAGTAATCGTAATACTCATCTTCATCTGGAGTTTCTAGCTCCCAACGGTCTGATTTAATGATGTTATCAATGTCCCATGCTCGACCAACATTGTTGTCATTTTGGTGAGATAACACGACAAGGCGACGACAGAACGCAGTAGAGGCAGTTTTAAGGCCCATGCCGAATTTACCCAGTGATTTAGGGTTATCACGGCGGGGCGAGCCATAACGCATAGCATTACGAAGCTGCTCTTCTGACATGCCATCACCATTATCACTAATGATGACTCTAAGTTCTCCAAACATGTATTGGAGCTCAACCTCTATGTGAGTTGCATTAGCGGCAATAGAGTTATCAATGATGTCGGCAAATGCAGCCTCTTTGCTATAACCGGTATCTCGTAAACTCTCGACGAGTCGGGCCGCTGAAGGACGAAAGTCATCTTCTTCTGGTAGTTCTATTGTTTTATTCATGAGCCTAGCGTTTCCAAATATTCAAGCATGATCTGCTTATCTGTTTCTTTATCATCAGTGACCGAAACGACACGGTCACTTAGCTGCTGCTTCAAACGTATACGTTCATCTATTTTTTCTTCGATAGTATCGGCATAGTACATATAGTAGACATTCACTACGGACTTCTGGCCATTACGCCAAGCCCTTGCCGTCGCTTGCTCTTCAAGGGCTGGATTCCACTGACGGCAGTAATGAATTACATTGGTAGCTGCTGTAATATTTAGCCCCATTCCTGCCGTTCTAGGGTGAAGCAATAATACATTGAAGCCTTTTGATTCGGAGAAAGTATCAATCAAGGCTTGGCGTTCATCGTTAGGTGTTCGCCCATCGATAACCCCAGACAATATGCCATGTCTTTCATTTATAGCGCCTTGTATTAAATCAATGGCTTTTTGGAAAGTGGCAAAAATAATCACCTTCTCATCAGCTTGTGCAATTTTATCCAACTGCATCATAAGTAACTCAAACTTTGCGCTAGTCTTGATAAGAGAGTGAACATCATGAGGGATGGCAGGTTCAACTAATGCAGGGTGAGCCGTAAACTGCTGAAGCTTATTTATTAGAGGGAGGATTCCACCGCCACCATTCTGGCTATCATTCTGCATTTCATCGATTAGTGCTTCGTACTTTGTTTTTTCAGCTTCACCTAAAGAGACTGCAGTGTGTATATCAAGCTTTTCCGGTAATTGCTCTAATACATCTTTTTTCATTCTTCGCAACGTAATTTGACGTAAGCTGCTCTCAAGCTCTTCCAAGTTTTTATTCAATGTTTCAGACAAATCAGAATGTACGTAGCGGCTCTTAAAGCTATCTTGCCTCTCCAAAAAGCCTTCAAATACCAGATCCGTTAAGGCCCATGCATCCATCAAACTATTTTCTACAGGCGTTCCAGACATGGCAACAGTGACACCGACATCTAAACGGCGAGCGGAAAGGGAGCGAGTGGATTTAGGGTTTTTTAACATACTCGCCTCATCGAACAGAGCAAGGTCAAAGTAGACGTCTTCAAGCATCGTAATGTCTGAAGACATTGTAGTGTAAGGGGTTATAACAACATTGTGCTTGTCGAAAGCAGAGGCAACACCACGACGATTCTTTCCGTAATGCAGATAAGGCATAATGCTTGGTGCAAAAAAGTTAAATTCCCGTACCCAGTTATCAAGCAAAGGGTTGGGAACTACGATCAATACTTTGCTGTTTGGGTTCTTTTCCAAAACATCACAACATAGTGCGATCACTTGAGCCGTTTTACCTAGGCCCATATCATCAGCAAGTATTGTCCCAACGCCATTTTCTGCGCAAAAACTCAACCAGTTAACCCCTTCTTCTTGATAGGGATACAGTGATTGCACAAAGAGCTTGTCATGATGGGCTTGCTTTTGTTGATTGCCTCTAAGCACTTCAATTAAGTCAGAAGGAAACTCATCAAGAAACCCTTCTAAATGTAGAGTGCGTAGAAGCTTCATTAACTTAGGAAGGGGAAGATCTTCAAAAGCGCTAACCAATAAGCCGCAGACATGGGAGCTAACGAAATGTATCCTCTTACCATCAGATATAAAGTAGCCATACTTTGCTAAAGAATTCGTTTGCTCCGAATCTAATTTTTGACCTCGAAAGAACACCGAAAAATAAGGTGTTGGCTCTGCCTCGAATTCAAAATAGATTCGAGCAGGGCGCTTGGAAATAATTAGCTCAACCTCGCTATTGTCCGAATAAGCAGAAATTCGCCCGAGACTAAATAGTTGCTCAGCCTCTAGCAAAACCTCGTCTTTTTGAACCAGTCCATTTTTAATTGTGTAAGCCACTCTCACTTCCTGTTCACCGGGTTAAAAACCGGATAATTGCTTGCAATTATGCATGTTCAAATATACAGTGCACACTATCACCGGGGCAAAAACCGGATATAAATATGGAAAATGGTGCATAAATTGAATACCTCCCACTATATCAAAGAGTTAAGAGATAAACTTGGCTTAGGACAGCGTGAGCTAGCAAATTTGATAGGTCTAGGAAAAGACGGTGAACGAACAATTCGTGGTTGGGAAGCTGGAGAGCATAAACCTTCCCCTCTAAAGTGGGCAAAGATTGTCGATTTAGAAAATGAAATGAAGGAGTTCTACGACAATGCTCCCCTAAAACAGGGTGAAATAGGAAATTCTAGCTTTCGTTTTATTGATCTCTTTGCTGGCATTGGTGGCATCCGTTATCCATTTCAGCAACTAGGTGGCAACTGTGTGTTCACTTCTGAGTGGGATAAATTTGCTCAAAGAACTTACTTAGCAAACTATGGCGACATGCCTAACGGTGATATTACTAAAATTTCTGCAGATATGATTCCTGATCACGAGATCCTTTTAGGTGGCTTTCCTTGCCAAGCCTTTTCACAAGCAGGGCTAAAACAGGGCTTTAGTGACACCCGTGGGACGATGTTCTTTGAAGTTCAGCGAATTTTAGCAGCTAAAAAACCTAAATCCTTTCTCCTTGAAAATGTAAAACAGCTTAGAGGGCATGACAAAGGCCGTACTCTAAAAACCATCATGGATATCTTACAAGGAAAGCATGAGCAACAGATTCCTGAAGATGTACCTATGAGCGAAGAGGCACGCCATGCTTTGCAAGACAAGTTGAATTACTGGGTTGATGTTCGCGTTTTACGAGCAGGTGACTTTGGTGCACCTCAAAATAGAGAGAGGGTCTTCATTATTGGTTTTGATAAGGACCAGTTCCCAGGCGTAAACTTCGATAACATATTCAATTGGCCTGAACCGCCTAAGACACCAACACGTGTCGGGGACATCCTACAAACACGTGAAGAATTAGCGGCTGATCATAAAGAGTATAATAAAGACCGTTTTACTATCTCAGACAAGTTGTGGGAAGGACATCAAAAACGTAAAGCTGGGCATAAGACTAAAGGCAATGGATTTGGTTATTCACTTTTCAATGAAGATAGTGAGTACACAAATACAATCAGTGCTCGATACTATAAAGATGGTTCAGAGATATTAATTGACCAAGCCCAGCTCAATAAAAACCCACGTAAGCTAACACCACGCGAGTGCGCTAGGTTACAAGGTTTTCCAGAAACCTTTAAGGTTGATGCTGTTTCACAAAACCAAGTGTATCAACAGTTTGGTAACTCAGTTTGTATGAATGTAATACATGCTGTAGCTGAGCAAATGGTCAATACACTAGCGACAGCTGATCAATTGGTAAGTGAGCAACGCCAAGCTAGCTAAAGGATTTAAAGGTAAGCCCCAATATGATGGGGCTTACGGTTTACTAGAAGTTTAAGGTACTTCTTCTCTGAAGATCTTGCTCTAATAACGCTTTAATATCATCACCTAACTCTGACAATGGTCTAAAGAATTGCGTCCCATTGATATTCAAAGGTGCAACTCGTTCCGCATGATTATAAAACTCCTGAACCTCAGCATAAGTAGATGTATCTCCATCATATTGCTGTTCTGTCACTGCGACGTCAGGTAGATAAATAGCTAGAAACCCTGCTTTTTTTAAGTTTCTAACCTTGTGCTGAGATGTAAACTCTCCAGGCTCTTCAAAAAAGCCCACACCGACCAAGTCATTAGAGAAACCAGACGCTAGAAGCCGTTCTCTAGAAAAACCTGACTTTACAGAAAACCACAGATTATTAGGCAAAGACATTAATACGAAGTCCCCATAAGACTTGGTATCATCCTGAGTGGTTTGGAAAATATCTGGGCTTGTTGAGACGGTCTCTATTGCTCGTTTGAGTAGTTCTTCAGATAGTGAGCCGAGCACAGACACCCCACCTTGAGTCTCATTATTCCCCTTTTCTTCTTTTTGCTGTCTAGTCCAACGCGCCTCATGTCTCGCTCTGAGGTCCCTTTTAAAATCAGATATATTAGAAAAATCTACAGTTTGCTTGCGGAGAACGGAAAGCGCCTCAACTTGATGGGCTGCTCCTGGGTGGATGTTCTTTAAGAAAAAAGCGAGTTGAGGAGCCTTGCTCAGAATTTTATCTTTTATGCGCTTGCGCGAAACGTTGGGTTCAGCGTGGCAGTTGCATTCATCACAGTCAAAAAAATAGTCTTGGGATACTTTTTCAACAATTTCTGTATACAAATCCGAAAGCTCTGCGCTATCCCTCATTCGTTCGACTAATTCATCGAACTCTGCATTTGTAGGAAAAGGCCTTAGCCTAGTTATGTCGTTATACTGATCTAGGTTCATGTTCACTCGTTCTGTTGTAAAACAAAACACTCTCTCATAAGAAACTAGATTAATTAAGAATAAACTAGCGATAGAGCTCAATAATGAGCTCCGTTTCCCAACATCACGAAAGCACAATAGCCAGCCCCTTTTGCACCGCCAAGCGCAAACGTATTTCCAGCTCTGCTTTTTCCTCGAAAGCTGTTTCTACAGCTTTTTGCAAGGCTGCAATCCGATCTTCTGCTTCTTTAAGGTCAGCCGTGAGGCTATCAATATGTCTTGAATGTTCCTGGTTCACTGACTCATAAACACTAACTTGCTCTGACACAATGCGATCTATATTCTCTTGAATGGCCTTCGCAACCGCATCAGAGATAGGTATCATTTTGACGCGCTCAACCGCCTTGAACTCTCGTTGCTCCCTCCATTCCTTAAAGTATTTGTGGCAAGTTGATGTACTGTTTACCTCCTCAACTCCAGCCTGAATATCCCTTACCGTAGGATAGGTTTGTTTCTCCTCTAAAAATTGCTCACAGAAACCTTTGACTGCATTACGTTTCACTTCAGATTCATTCATGACTGCCTCTCATTAGGTCATTGCTCAAACCTGTGGTAATCACTTGTTCTGCATATCAATTGTCATGTTGAAGCAATAATAAAACCTAAGTTCTAGAGCGATAGATAGATGACATGTACCTGATATAGGTTTCTGTGAATGCTGTCCCATAACAGTTTGCGATTTTTGCTGGTTTAAAGTTTTATCTTCCCTTCTTTCACTTCTCCCCCTCTTTTTTTGCTTCAATCGGCTCAATGTTCAAGCAAATAGGTTGTTGCACTATGAACCAAGACACTAAAGCTTTTATCAAGATGGAAACACTTTGTAAGCAAATTGACACTTCTAAGAAAACCATTGAGAACTGGATTCGTGAAGGTCTTTTTGTACCTGCAGTCGCTTTCTGTGGGCGTTCTAAACGTTTCAACGTCCAAGAACTAGAAATCTACTACGCGGGAGTCATAGCTCAACAAGATCGCAAGGAGCTTGTGAAAGAGATAGTTGATGCACGCTCTACAGGTTCAAAGGTGTAACAGCATGACAAAACCTTTAAATAGCTTGTGCGATCTTCAAATCAAAAATGCGAAACCAGAAGGAAACGATACGCTCCTCTGTGATGGAGGGGGACTTTACGTTCGAATCAGAGGGAAAAAATCTAAGTCTTTTATATATATCTACACCGACTCTGTCACTAAAAATCGCTCTAAAAAAACTCTGGGGAAATATCCGGACTTGAGCTTGCGCGACGCTAGGGCTTTGCGTGAAACACTAACTAATACTAATAATGTCATTTCGACTATCCCGTGCCATATAAGTAATGCTATTGCTAATAAGAGCCTAAAGTTTGAAGACGTAGCTCGAGATTACATTGAGAAAAAAGATATTCTACAAAACTCAAAATCGGATGAACTGAACAGGCTGGAAAAATACGTCTTCCCATCCCTAGGGGGCGTTAATATCGATGAGTTCACATCGGCACTTGCTTCTCATGTGTTAGAGCAAGTGATAGCTCTAGGCTATAAAGAAACGGCTAGTCGCATTGCAAGCTCTATCGTCAGCATTTTTAATGACGCGACTTGCCGCGGTTTAATCGAAATGAATACGTTGACGCCGCTCAAGAGTGCCTACCCATCACCCAAAAGCCAATCTTTGCTTGCGATTGAATGGCGAGAACTTCGTACCTTCTTTCAAACTCTAGGAAGTGCAGATGTTCTTCCAATAACTCGTTGTTTGATTGAGTTTCAATTTCACACTATCACTCGGCCAATAGAGGCAGCTTCTGCTCGTTGGGCCGATATCGATCTAGGACTGCGTATTTGGACCATCCCCTCTAAATCACAAAATGAGCTAGAACATAAGATAATGCTCAGCCAAGAAAGCGTAAATATTCTACAGACCATAAAGGGCTTAATCGGGGATAAACATGAGTTTGTTTTTCCAAATCAGGGCCGTAATCGCAATGGCCATATGAGTTCACAAACAGTAAATGCCGTTTTCAAGCGCATTGGGTATCAAGGCAGGTTTCACGGTCATGGTACGCGATCACTGGCTAGCACCACACTGAACGAATTTGGTGTCAATTATGATCACATAGAAAAAAGCTTGGGGCACATTGAACAGAATGACGCTCGAAAAGCATATAACCGTGCACAGTACATTCATCAGAGAAGAAAGCTAATGGGTTTTTGGAGTCAATTTTTGGTGCATCAGGCCGGAGCTACCTTGCCATGCTGGGAACGCTATTAGTCTCGACAATTTTAAACCTCGACTCCCCATTTAGCAGGGTGATTTCAGCATACCAACTAGCAAAGACGTTAAATCGTTCAAACACGCGGCAATCGCGGCCCTAGTCGAGAGACATATCAGGAAAAGCCATAGTGGGATGCTCGTCCCCATTTGGAGCGCAGCGGCACAAGTGCGTAGCACTCAGACCACTCGAAAGAGTGTGCACTGAGTGCTACAACGACGAGTACCTATGCTCTCACTCGCTTGGCACCGGACAGAAGCAACTTCACAGTTTGGCGTTCTGTCTCTATCGCAATCCAAGTCGCTGTCATCAAGCCAATCCATACATAGCAACTAGATAGAGGAGTTAACATCCCGCGCTGATGCCAACAGCCTATCTAGAACCAGACAGAGGATGCAATAAGCCCATTGCTCTCAAACGCTGAGAGAACTGTTTGTAAAGTGACTGAGGATGCAACAATCCCGCGCTTCTCATGGAGAAGAGCAGTCACAAATTGGCGTAATCATTAATCGGCAAGAGGTGAAATCCCTCTGTGCATTCAACGCTATGTCAAATTACAAAGGTTCAATATGAAAATAAAATACAGTGGTCATTTGCCGCCTACAAACCGTAATTTTTCCTCTCCTAACTTCGGGCTAGGTGCGCGACAAATAGATAAGGCTCTCATTAATGCAAGTTTGGAAAATCTTGGAGGGGTCAAGAACAACACTCACAAAGCCCGATCAGCGGCTTGTCGTGATTTTGCACTCTTCCTTAAGCAAGAAACAGATGCGAAGAGACTGAATGCCATATCTAAACAAGAAGTGACGGGCTATGCCGAATATCTCAGAGAACGCTACGAATGTAATGGTCAATTTAGTGCGAGGGCAGCACGCGATTACCTCAGCCATATCAACGTTTGCCTACGTCAAGCAAGGGGTGACAGTAAACTCACTGTACTCGCAACTAAAGAAATGGACTTTCCACCCAAGAATGAGATTGAAACCATAGACCGCTCGGTCTCTGAGGATCTACATAACCAGATAGTGACTCAAGCGAGCGAACCTGTCGCTGTCATCAGCCAACTCCAGAGAGCATTTGGATTGCGATTTAGGGAAGCTAGTCTAACGGACTGTGAGAAAGCACTAAAAGAGTATCATTCTACTGGCTTTATCACTGTGTCTAGAGGGACCAAGGGGGGACAAAATCGTACTATCGAAATTGAAAACTTCAATCAAGTATCTGCACTTGAACGCGGTGCAAACCTGCAAGCACACACTGGACATGTCAATGCCACTCCCGTTGATTCTTCTTTAAAAGCATTCCAGAGTAAGGCATGGCGTGAAGTCAAAAGCATCAACTCAAACTATCATTCACATGGAGAGCGCAAGTTTTTTGCATGCCAATATTATACCGAAAAGATGGGTGTAGCACCGCCTGTCATCGCTGAAGTTTCCCATGGTAAAGCACACTTTGTATTTGCCGCAGAACGTCTTGGCATTACTGTTTCAGAAGCCAAAACAGAAGATGAGAAAGTTCGCTTACAGTTATCCCAACTGTTGGGGCATCATCGACCAGGAATCACCAACGCCTACATAGGGTAATGCCAATAATAAAACGAGAAACGTATCAAGACACGCTTCTCGTTATTAGGCTCATTAAGCAGAAATGCACAACGTTAGCACGTTGTCTTGCCGTGGGATGGTCGCTCAATATCCAGCAGCTTCAACAAGCAAAACTGACGATTTTTAGCATCTGTGCAAACGGCAAATAACAGCCAGTGCTCAATGAAACCATTGTTAGAAAAGGACAAACGATAATTTTTAATGTCCAATGCCTTCAATACTTTTGAGGTACCAAATGCACAATGGGTCATCAATGTAGTGGCATCATTGCCGTGTTTTTTACTGCTAGTGCGGACAGGCACTAGAGCAATAGGCGTATCACCCATTTGCGTAAGGTCGATATCGACCAATGGAGTGACGAGGAGATTGTTGAATGTAGCCATCATTGGCTCCTTAGTTGCAATTAGGTACTCACGTCGAGTACAAAACCACACTATCAAATCAAAATGCGCCGGAAAGTCGCTATGGAAGGATGTTTTTTAAGAAAGCCTTTTTCCCTTTTATTTACTGACCGCTAAATCAGCATCCTTCTTGTTTCGCTTTGAGAGCCCATCACTCAGAAGTGGTACCCCTCCCCCTTTTGATTTTAAAAGGGCTGAATAGTTGTCACCTAAAAAGAGCCATTCATCCTAATCATTTATCATTGCATTCCCTACATCTCCTAAACAGTGCAGGAGAGAACACATGAACCCAAATACTTTCAAGCAGATCCACACCACCATGGCGCCCTACCTAAAACGAGGGATCCCATTCCGACGCAAACAGGTCAAACGATTGGTGGCTATATTTGAGGACATTTTTACGCATGAACCATATTTGAATGAGCATTTGGATAGAGTTGGGAAACGACAAATCATTGGTTATTGGCGTCGTACAGAGCATGAGGGAGAAAATGTGAGAAAAGAGAAGCACGCAATCTTACTCAGATTCTTCACTGCGGCACGTCTAAAAGGCAAAGTCCCAAAACCGAAGTAGGACTCTATTTGCTAAATGAACCACCAGCACAAGCGAATGCGTTTTCCTATTTCTTTAAACTAGCAAACTCATTTAAACGCCTTAATGTATAGTCACTCGAGACTCATTGAGGCGTTTTGCTGGGGTTGATATATGCTCTACAACGTTTGCATCGGCGTGAAACTGCAACACATCATTGAACATAAATGAGTTGCATCTTTATGTTGATTAGACAGTAACGGATAAATTCTAGTTAGAGAAGTAACCCTCTATTCGGGTGTTAGCAGCGCAAAAGCGATGCCACTGCTACCGCATAGCACCTTAGACATTAGACATTTGACTCGACACATTGTGACACAACCTAGACAGATATCGCCATATAAAAATTCCTTATATAATAATAACTTATATTTCGTTCTAAGCTATCGATTGTGATATTCTCCCACTTTTACTCATAACCAGGAGTTATACATTGAGTGTTGATACACAGTCTGTAGAAAATATCACACCGGAGGTGGTGGTGAATTCACCAAGTTTGGTGTCTTTGCTAATTGTTTTAGCTATTTTGACGGCACTTTTTACTTTTTTGGCCTTCAAACGTAAATGGGAAGATGTGGAATTAAAAAAAATTGACATATGGTGGTTATCTTTCGCTGCTCTTGCTCTCATTTCACAGGCATCTGGTCTCCGAGTTCTTAACAGTGAACTTGATTTGAAATTGGCAGAATCGAATAAGAAACATGCTGTTATGTCATATAAACGCACTGTTAGATCAACTGAAAACTTGTCATGTCATAGTATCGATGAAAAGGATAAACCACTTTGCACACGTATAGCCTCGCTTGCGCCACTTGCAGACCAGTCAAACTTCCCTGACGATATCAAATTAACAATACTTTTGAGGGACCTCGACACTAATCCTCCAACGATCAAAAACTCAAATCTAAAAGCCAAAGTAGAAAAGATTCGATCAGCATACAAACGACTCGGTGACCGTAATAAAGAGTTGAAAGAGTGGCAAGAAATAAGGAAACTTACCGCCACTGAGTTTATGTACGTAAATCTTACACCATGGCTATTCATTGTTGCCCTTTCTTTACGCCTAGCTAAAGCTTTCAAAGAAGTATCTCTTGCAAAGTCCAAGCGTAATAACAAAACAGAGGCAGACAATAGTGAAGGGGAAGATAGCTATATACAGAATCCAACTCAAACAACATACAGAGCACAAACTTTTCTTGGCAATCAACTGCCAAAAGGGTCGCTGAATATATCTATTACTATCAATGATTTGCCTACCAAATACACCTGAGAAAGGTCATATATCACAACTATTGATACATATGATTACAAATATGGGATCACACAGTTTGGGGCATAAAGTTTGCCAACACTCCATGTTTGCAAATAAAAAGTACGAACTTTTTGCCTAAGGCGCATGAAAAAGGATCTCTAAAGAGCCCCCTTCTGGATTAGCACCACCAAAGCGCAATGCCACACCACCAGCACTCTTTTTTAAACTGAATGTAGGAGTAGAGGAGACAAGCCACAGCAATTGTGACGCTAATCACAATTTAAAAGATCTATTACTTATTTTCATGACGGGAAGAATTTTTGTTCCCCAACATTGTTCCCCAGAAAGACAGATAGCGCAATTAAACCCTTTAAAATTAAGCACTTAAAAAGACAGCGTGAAGACCGCCAGCCCACCAATCGATTGGAAAGGGACACCTTAGGGTGTCCCTTTTTGTATCTAGATACGAGCTAAGCACTACGGTGAACTCTTCAATGTAACATTTGACTCAGAGGGATATGAGCAAAAGTGAGTTGCTGAGCAGTAGTAAAGGTTTAGCACCCATCAAGATCGACATTCTAGATAACAGCAATACTTTTAGCTATAAACACTCATTTCCCTTTCTCAACCGTTGTTCCGTATTTTTATTACCGTCATCTAAACCAAAATAAGCATCGCTACGTAGACAGTCTTGGCTATAACCCAAATCATCGAGGAAAATATGAAAAGCATAGCGATACTTTCTCTGCTGTTCTCCGGTTCAGTGCTAGCAAACTCTGATATTTGTATGGAAATTGGTAAGGCTCAAGCCGTTAACGATCACGATCGCGTGATAGAACTGGCAGCAGGATTAAACTCAACCGACATTGAGCAATGCAAAATGGTCGCAGATGATGCCCGTGCTGACACCAATCTTGAGGTCAATTCGTTGATGGACGACTAACCTTGTTTTAGAGCTACTTCTCAATGGAAAGAGCACGCAATCGGAGTGCTCTTTCCACTCCCTAAAAAACATTATATTTCATAAAGTTAATAGAAGCATTTCCACGATGTTTCCCGTCAAAAAATCATCATCGACTCCAAGCGTTACCCCTGCCCCATTACAGGAAACGCACCATCTCAACACAAAAAATGCCTTCACCTAATGACCGCAGCTTCATAGTCGTCATCGTCAACTCAATTTTTTGAACTAGATCTAATGATTGTATTTCAAAATGTGATCAAACATCCACATCACGCCTTATGTTCTTTTCTTCATATTCGCCCTATTTATTATGTATGACAATAATACATACAAGGAATTACAAAATGAAACAAGTTCTGGTTCTTGCTGGTTCACTTTTACTCGCTCTACCTGCGGCTGCCGACGTAGCTAACAACGGAGTTTCTTACCCTGTTCCTGCAGATAAATTTGATATGCGTAACTGGAAGATCACCATCCCTTCAGACATCAATGAAGATGGTAAAGTGGATGAAATTGAAGGTGTGGCTATGATGAGCTACTCCCATTCTGATTTCTTCTTCTTAGATAAAGACGGTAACCTTGTTTTTGAAGTACAAAACAAAGCGATCACAACTAAGAACTCAAAGAATGCACGTTCTGAGCTACGCCAAATGCCGCGCGGAGCTAACTTTGATAACATTCTTACCGACGGTAAACTGAATCAATGGGCACTTTCTAGCCATCCTGAAGCAGATCAATACAGCGCTGTTGGTGGAACATTAGAGGCAGCTCTAAAGGTTAACCATGTTTCTTTGCATGCTAAATTCCCTGAGAAATACCCAGCACACTCTGTTGTTGTTGGTCAGATCCACGCCAAGAAGCACAATGCTTTGATTGAAGCCAAAACAGGCTACGGGCATGGCAACGAACCTATTAAGATTTTCTACAAAAAATTCCCAGATCAAGAGTACGGTTCAGTATTCTGGAACTACGAACGTAACCTAGCTAAAAAAGATCCAAACCGCCAAGACATCGCCTACCCAGTTTGGGGTAACACTTGGGAAAACCCAGCAGAACCAGGAAAAGCGGGCATCGCTTTGGGTGAAGAGTTTAGCTACCGCATAGAAGTTAAGGGCACCATGATGCACCTAACCTTCGAAACGGCGAGACATGACAAAGTGACTTATGACATTGACCTAAGCAAAGGTATCGACGACAAAGATCACCCAACGGGTTACGCAGAAGATGATTTCTACTTCAAAGCTGGCGCATACGGACAATGTAGTGTTCAAGAGTCGCACCCTGTATGGGGCCCTGGCTGTGAAGGTACAGGTGACTTCGCTACTGATAAGAAGAATGGCGATTACAACAGCGTTACCTTCTCTATGCTAAAGCTTAACGGTAAATAAATACCACTTTTAACTCCTAGTCCAACTAGTCTCCACGTTTGGCCTTTCACTTAGTATTTGTGAAAGGCCTTTTTTGTTTCTAGTCACCCTCCTAACACTAACAAAACTCTTCAGCGCTCCACAGTAATCATCAAGGCTACATCTTCCCAGTCCCATATCAGAGATCAACCAAATCAACGAGGCAACCAACATCGAGCCTAGTAACAAGCACAATAAAAATCACACTTTAAAATATTTTTTTAAAACGATATTTCATTTTACTTGATAGATCGATTTGTTTTGTTTAATGTAATTCCATAAACAACACAAGGTTGTACCCAACACGTGATTACAATTAGGACTTAAAAATGATTCTCAACTCATTCGATCTAAAAAACAAAGTAGCAATAGTGACTGGCTGTGATACTGGTCTTGGACAAGGTATGGCACTTGGTCTTGCAAGCGCTGGTTGTGACATCGTAGGCGTCAACATTGTTGAACCAACAGAAACCATCGAAAAGATGAAAGAAACAGGGCGCAAGTTCATCGATATTCGTGCAAATCTAATGAAGCTTGACGACATCCCTTCAATCGTTGATCAAGCCGTTACAGAGCTGGGTCGTATCGATATCCTAGTAAACAACGCAGGAATTATTCGTCGTAACGATGCGATTGATTTCACAGAGCAAGACTGGGATGACGTAATGGATATCAACGTTAAGTCACTCTTCTTTATGTCTCAAGCTGTAGCTAAACAATTTATCTCTCAGGGTGAAGGCGGCAAGATCATCAATATCGCCTCTATGCTGTCTTTCCAGGGCGGTATCCGCGTGCCTTCTTACACAGCTTCCAAGAGTGGTGTAATGGGCGTGACTCGTCTAATGGCAAACGAGTGGGCAAGTCACAATATCAATGTCAATGCTATTGCACCGGGCTATATGGCGACTAATAACACAGCAGCTCTGCGTGCTGACGAATCTCGTAACGCCGAAATCGTAGGTCGAATCCCTGCTGCTCGCTGGGGTACACCAGAGGATCTAGCTGGCCCATGTGTGTTCCTTGCTTCTAGTGCATCTGATTACATCAATGGTTACACCATTGCCGTGGATGGCGGTTGGTTGTCTCGCTAAAAGAAAAAGCGATCGCTTGTGAATAGAGCAGTGTGTTGTACATGGCTTTAAAGGCTATATAAACGGATTAACTACCTACTACAACACACTCATTTATAAGCCATTGAGGATGGAGCTTTCATTCAAGGTGGCTTTTTGCTTCGTCGCTAAGTTCTTAAGCAACCTCAATTACTCAAGGAAGAGCTGAATCGAATTAAGACAAAACGCTGTCATAGGTACCCATCTTTTAGCGTTAAAGGCCCTTATATGTACGAAAAATACATTCACGACAATGTGCTTCTCACCTCATCTCTGGCTCAACACCTGTACCACAGCTATGCGTCACAGATGCCCATCATCGATTACCATAACCACTTAGATGCAAAAGATATTTGGTTTGATACCAAGTATAAAAACCTAGCAGAGGCATGGCTACACAGTGATCATTATGTTTGGCGAGCGATGAGAAGTAACGGAATCTCAGAGCATTACATTACCGGTAATGCATCAGATATAGAGAAGTTTCAGAAATGGTGTGAAGCTATGCCTTTTCTACTCGGAAACCCTTTATATCAATGGTCTCACCTAGAGCTAAAGCGCTTTTTTAATTGCGAACTACTACTGAATCCAAGCAATAGTAATGCCATCTGGGCTCACTGTAATAATGAGTTAAAAAACAGCGAAATGGGTACACAAAGTGTATTGAGAAAGCTAAATGTTGACACCTTATGCACTACAGACTCCCCGTTATCAGATCTCAAGTATCATCAAAGGCTAAAATGCTCAGATTTTCATACCAAGGTTCTCCCCACCTTCAGAGCTGATCCATTAATTTCCTTTGCTGATGTGCAAGGTTTTTTAAACACCCTGGAACAGCTTAGCCAACTAACCAGCATCAAGATCTGCTCGCTTCGAGATTACATAGATGCGATAGGAAGCCGCGTTGATTTCTTCCATGAAGTAGGATGCCGCCTATCCGATATTGGCTTACCTAGGGTGAACTTTTACTCAGCAAGCATTGGGCAATGTGAGGGCGCATTTCTTAAGTTACTCACCGAGCAGGCATTATCAGACAAAGAGATAGCCCAGCTGACAACCTATGTCCTCAATCAACTCGGAAAGCTATACCACCAATATCAATGGACTCAGCAATTGCATATTGGTGTGCTTGCAAATGTGAATCAAAGACGCAAGCTAGAACTTGGCCCTGGGACAGGGTTCACAGCGATCCAAAATGAGCTCGATATTGAGGCATTAGCACAACAGCTTAACGCACTGGATCAAGAACACATGCTACCCAAAACGGTTCTCTATAACCTAAATGCCAATCACAACCAATTACTCAGTTGCTTGGCTGGAGCATTTCAGAGCGATGATGCCGCAGGCAAGATTCAGTTTGGTGCCGCCTGGTGGTTTAACGATCATAAAGACGGTATGGAAGCACAGTTAACCACCCTCAAAAACCTTGGTGCCCTAGGTCGATTCGTTGGCATGTTGACTGACTCTCGCAATCTATTTTCATTCAGTCGTCATGAATATTTTAGACGGGTGCTATGTAATCAACTAGCTCGCTGGGTGGAGGATGGTGAAATTCCCTACGACCTCAGTTTATTAAAGCAGACCATTGAAAACATCTGCTATCACAACGCAAATAACTATTTTAATTTCAAAGATATAGCCTAGCTATTAAGGGTATTTGTCATGCTGCAGTTTTCTGATACCGAGATAGAAACAATCAAACAACGCGCTAATGTTTCAATTATTGAAACACTTAAAAACAACAATAATGTGGTACTCAATCACAACACCTTGGTGCCAGAAACCGGTATCGCAACATGGAATCTCTACTATTTCTGTCCTGAGCACGGTGTTCGCCTCACTTGGGATCGCTACAAGCCTAAATCTCATTGTTGTCCTGTTGATGGAAAAGAATTCACAGGTCAGCCGTATGACGGGGCCTGGTGGCGCTGGCTCAATGGCCTAAATGCGAAAGCCTGTTACGACCTTGGCCTACTATGGCGGTTAACTGGCGATAACCTATACCTTGATAAAGTAACGGGGATTCTTTTAGAGTACGCAAAATACTATCCAGATTATGAAGAACATGGAGGTATCCCTTACAACGGCCCAGGCAAAGCTAACGCACAAACCCTTTGTGAGGCTAACTGCCACCTAGACTTTGCACGCGGATATGACTTCGTCAAAGACCAACTATCTGCAGAGCAGCAGCGCTATGTTGAAAATAGGTTACTGCGTGAGGGTGCCGAATTCTTGATGAAGCATCGCACGGCTCAGCTGCATAATCATGAGATGAAAATCAACGCGACGGTTGGCGTCATTGGCCTTATCTTAGATGAACAAAGCTACATCGACTTTGCTCTCAATACCGAGTATGGCATTCACTACCAATTGAATCATGGCTGTACCAATGAAGGCATGTGGTTTGAAGGTTCAATTCACTACCATTACTACGCACTACAGGCGCTACTCAATTTCGAGAAAATGGCCTGCAATACGCCTTACTCGGTCAGCAGTAATACTAACTTCTTAAAGATGCTGAAATTTCCATTGAGCCTAGTCCTGAATAATGGTGAGTTTCCTCGCCTCAATGACAGTATTGATGGACAACAAAAGCTAACTCACGCTCACTTATTTGAGTTTGCGCAAAGACAAAACCCATGTGAGTTATTTGCAAGAACTCTTGCAAGTATCTATCAAAACATCACCCGCGATAATATAGAAGCATTACTGTACGGTGTGGATGAACTGCCAACCGCAGAACCTTTGGTGTGTCAGACGATTCATGCTAAAGAAGCTGGGATTACTCTAGAGTTTGATGCCAAGAATGACAATGCATTGCTATACAAGCACGCCCCTTATGGCGGTGAGCATGATCATTATGATCGTCTTGGTATCATAGTGACTCGTCAAGGCAAAGAGATCCTGCCTGATCTTGGTACTACCGGCTACGGCGCTGAGCTTCATTACGGCTATTACAAGAATACAGCTACCCATAACACGCTTGTGGTAAACCAGAAAAACCAGTCACCCATCAACCCTGTGCTGAATCACTACCTACAAGGTGGTACGGCTACGGTAATCGATGCAGAGGTGGATTGGACACAAGAAGAAGCGAGCGTTGATAGTCATACTATTGTGCAGTGGGACTCTTCGAGCTATCAAGATGTGAAGTACCGTAGAGTATTGATTTGGCTGGATAACCTTTTGATCGAACTACACAAGATAGATAACCCGCATCAGCAGCAGCTGGATCTTACCTATCATGTGCGTGGCACTCATAAGCTCGCTCGGCCAATGTCAGCGATTGAGAATCCGTTGCAGGGTCCGCTAGCGCGCATGACAGAGACTCGTTTATCGGGGCACGCTCTGTCTCATACACTGACTTATGAAATAGAAGAACAAGCAGATTACAGTCAGCACATCTGGAGTAATCAGGCCTGCCAAATTCTCACTGGGTATGCACCTGACAACCCCGCAGTTAGTGATTTGGCTTACTCACTTGTTCGAAGCACTGCAGCGCAATTGAACGCGGTGGTTTTACACGATTTGTCTGATGAGCAGACCGTGTCTATTGAGATGGTCGAATGGAAAGATGAGCATATTAGCTGCATTTTAGTAAAAGACGGACAGCAGAGAACAGTGAGCTACGACTTAGCGTCATGTGCTTTTGACCTATCATAGTAAAAGTACTCCAGTAGGCCAAAAGGCTAGCAGATGAACCGCTAGCCTTTTCAACTTAATCCAGTTTCAAGAACTGTCTAACCCTTGGTGAGTCAGGGTCAGTAAAGAATTTCTCGGGCGGATTCTTTTCTATCAAGATGCCCTTTTCAAGAAACACTACTTGGCTTGAAACATTTCTGGCAAATTCCATTTCATGGGTCACCACTACCATGGTATAGCCCTCTTTAGACAGCTTTTGCATCACCAATAGAACCTCATCCACCAGCTCAGGGTCAAGAGCAGACGTCGGTTCATCAAACAATAACACCTCAGGCTCCATTGCAAGAGCACGAGCTATGGCAACACGCTGTTTCTGACCACCAGAGAGCATACTTGGGTAGCTGTCGAGCTTGTGTGACATCCCCACCTTTTCTAGCTGCACTTTGGCAATGTCTTCAGCCTCTGCTTTCGACATTTTCTTAACGTGCAATAAGGCTTCCATCACGTTCTTAAGCACCGTAAGATGCGGCCAAAGGTTGAACCCTTGAAAGACCATACCAATTCGCTCACGCATCTTTGCTAGATCACGATACTTAAGAGGCTTATCCGTTTGTGGATTTATGCCAATGCGTTCATCCCCAAGGTGAATGGTGCCGCGTTCAGGTTGCTCAAGCCAGTTCATACAGCGCAGAAGTGTTGACTTACCTGATCCAGAGGAACCAAGGATACTCACCACCTCCCCTTTTTTGATGGTCAGGTTGATATCTCTTAACACCTCAATGCCATCAAATTGCTTGGACAGATTCACTACCTTCACGATATCTTCAGCATCACTCGCAACAGCTGGCTCTGAGTGTTTGATGGGCAGCTCAACCACGGCCGCAACCTCTTCATATGATTCAACGGTCTTTGTTTCTAACGTTTGATTAAGCATGGCTTAGCCCTCTTTCTTGAACTTTATTGAGCATAGTTTTCGTGATCTGTTCTATGACGATACTGATCAGCCAGTACAGTGCGATAGCGACAATAAACGCATTTAGTGGGATGAAATAAGTTGATTGAATGCTGTTGGCCGCTGCGGTGATCTCTCCTACCGTGATGATGCACAAGAACGCAGTATCTTTGAGACAGATGATCAGTTGATTAGCAATCAAAGGCACTGATTTAAACAGCACATTGGGTACGACAACGCGACTGAAGATCTTAAATTTTGAAAAGCCACAGGCTTGAGCTGCCTCTATAAAACCAGAATCTAGCCCCTTTCTAATGCCACGAAAAATTTCACAAAAATAGGTGCCGTGATACAAGCTCAATGAAACCAACCCTGCGGTAAAGGCATCCATGCGGATACCCACCTGTGGCAGTCCGTAATACAACAGGTATGCCAGAATCAAAAAAGGCAAGGTACGCATCATATTGATCATCAGGATGACGCTGCCTTTTAGCCATTTCACCCCATTTTCCAAGGTATACAAGAGTGCAATACCCAATATAAAACTGATTACAGATGCAATGGCAAACAGTAGAAAGGTATTACCAAATCCCGAGACAAAAATATCTTTTTGCTGCCAGATGATTTCCCATTCAGCCATAATTACTCCTTAATATGATGGTATTAGCTCGCTAGGTAGTCAGCTTTACGTTCGGCTATTCCCTGTAACTTAATCAGCACACCTATGATAAACATGTACAACACACCTGCGCACAAGATCGGAACTAAAGGCTCATAAGTTACAGCTGCAATGCGATTGGTGACGCGAGTAAGATCAACAACACCGATCACCGCAATGGCTGGACTCCCCTTAATCAAAAATGACATCTCATTCACAAGAGCGGGAAGACTCATGATCACCATCTGTGGAAACATGATGCGTCTAAAATAAGTGAGGCGTTGCATTCCAAGTGCTTCCGCCGCCTCTTTTTGCCCGTTAGAGAAATTAATAAAGGCATTTCTCCATATCTCTGCATTAAACGCTGAGGTATTTAGGGTTAAGCACAAGATGGCTGAAAAGTGTTTGTCGAGGTTGATACCGAAAGAGGGAAATGACAGAAAGATAAACAGAGCTAAGGTCACCAAAGGAGTGGCTCGCGCCCAACTCACATAAATCCCTAACGCTTGGTCAATGACTGGTAGCTTAGCCATTCGAACAAGGGCAATCACAAGCCCAATAACAACCCCTAAGGCAATCGACACCATTGATATCCATGCAGTTGTCCACGCCCCTTGCAGCAATTGTATCCACGCGTAGTAATCCATATACACCTACTTGTCTGCTTGAATAATTGAATAATTGAATAATTGAATAATTGAAATAATTGAAATAATTTAGAAAAGTAGGACCAAGGCAATGGCATTATGTGCTCTACTTTGGCCTTGGTCGCTACTGATTTATTTGGATTACTGCACTGCTGTCAGTTTGTGATATTGCTCTACAGAGACAATGGCTTCCGCTGGTAAGTCGTCAAATGACTCTCCGAACCATTTCTCTTGAAGCTCAGCCAATCGGCCGGTCTGTTTAAGGTGTGCAAAGAACTCGGTTAAGTATGCAAGAAGCTCAGGGTTGTCCTTAGGTACAGGCCAGCTCACAAAGCCAGGTCCAGATACCGCCTCACCTTTCTTAAAGACTTTTGATTTGGTTTTCACTACCTCATTGACCGATACAACGCTGTTGATGACATAATCAACTCGGCCATTAGCAAGATCAGCGTAGGCTTCGGGATAAGACTGGTATTCGACAACCTTACCTAGTTGTTTGCCTTGTGACTCAAGCATCTCTTTCAGCTCTGGTAGCCTCTCTAGCAAGGCACTACCTGCTTGCAAACCGACCGTTTTACCATCGAGATCGCCAATGGTATTGGTACTGTCATCTTTTGCTCTGGCAACAAAGTAATGTTGTGCTGAGGCAATAGGTGGGGTGAAATCAAAGACCTTGAGGCGGGCATCGGTAACAATTGCCCCCGTTAATGCCAAATCATATTGCCCTGCTGAAACAGAAGCCAACAGACCGGTCCAAGGCAGAATGTCTTGCTTCACCTCAAACTCGGAATAAGCTCGAAGTTCATCCAGTAAGTCTTTATTAATGCCCGTCGCCTTACCTTGAGCAATGAAGTTGAATGGAGAATAGTTATCCTCTGTTGCCACCTTTAAACCATTACTGGCAAACGATGGCATCTCATCGGCTAATGCCAAACTAGACATACCTAGGGTCATTGTTGCTGCCGCGACTGCTACCCATTTTTTCAGTTTCATACCCTGTCTCATAATTCATTCCTTGCTGTATTTGTGGACACCTTCACTTTAGAGATAGGACAAGGCTGTGAGTTAGAGCCAATTTTATAGACGGATTGGGACAGCCTTGGAAAACAGCAAGATAATACTAAATAGGTAGACTGGCTTACTTCTTGCACAATTCAATGAAAAACAGTGAATAATAACCACAAAGAGGCTGACTCAATGGCAATCAATTACAGCTGTTTCATTGAATTCGATTCGAAGAGAAGCTTACAAGAACAGGTACGAGAGTACTTAGTCAAGGCGATACTCGAGGGGGTGTTCTCTGCTGATGAGGCTTTGCCCTCTTGCCGTAAGCTCTCTACTCAGTTAAAGGTATCGCGTAATACGGTATCGCTGGTTTATGAAGGGCTGTCTGATGATGGCTACCTGATCAGCAAGCCAAGAAGTGGTTACTATCTGTCTGAAAAATATCGCTTAAGACTGCAAGAGGTTGAGGATGAGCTGGATCATTTTGAGGCAGACAATCCCGCCAGTGCACCAAACTGGGCTAGCCGGTTAAAGGTCTCTACTGAGCGCTTTCCCCGCATTGTTAAACCGTCCCATTGGAGTTGTTACCAGTATCCCTTCATTTACGGCCAGCCGAGTATCAATGATTTCCCACTGGCTCAATGGCGAGAATCGGCGCGCAAGGTTATTGCAGATCCACACGATCACGGCTGGCTTTGTGACAAGGTCGATAAAGACGTTGAACTGCTAGTAGAACAAATACGCACACGAGTGCTTCCTCAGCGGGGTATACACGCCAAAAGCGATGAAATACTGATAACCATTGGTTCTCAAAACGCCTTGTATCTCGTGTCTCAGTTGCTAATGGATAAAGGGACTCGTGTAGGGGTTGAAAACCCGGGCTATAAAGAGGCAAACAACATCTTTGGCTTGGCTGGCGCGCGGTTACACCCGCACACAGTGGATGAAGATGGCCTGAAGCTTAACGAGCTATCTTCCATGTGTGATTACTTTTATGTCACCCCAAGTCATCAAGCCCCAACAGGGGTCACCATGAGTAAAGCAAGGCGAGATGAACTGCTGCTACAAGCGCGAGCCAATGACGCCATCATTATCGAAGATGATTATGACTCTGATAGTAACTCTGAGTGGGCGCCTCTGCCTGCGCTTAAGGCATTAGATAAGGATAATCGGGTTATCTACGTCAGTAGCTTCTCTAAAATACTAGCCCCAGGGCTACGCCTGGGCTATATCGTTGCACCAGAAGAGTTAATCTACGAGCTTCGTACATTGCGCCGTCTAATGTATCGCCACCCGCCAAGCCGCGTGCAAATGGAAATGGCACACTTTATCTCACAAGGGTACTACGACAGCTTCCTTCGTCGCTTTAAAGATAATACCCGTCAGCGCTGGCAAACCATTAATGATGCCGTTGAGCACTATCTTCCGGATTGTGCGCGACTAGCAAAAGACAATTACAGCAACGCGTTGTGGCTCGAAACTCCCGATAAAATGAGCAGTCAACGACTGGCCTCTCGCGCCTCATCTCATGGTGTGCTTATAGAAACCGGCTACTCACACTTTATGGATAAACAGCAGTCTCACCCCGAAACCAACACCTACTTTAGACTCGGTTTTCATGCAATAGATAAGGCGCTAATTACTCCCGGAATCGAACAACTCGCAAGAGTGATACAAGGTTAACCTCGACCGACTATCGCGTTTTATTCAATGCGCCAACGCCAAGACAGCTGTCTTGGCGTTTTTTTTGCTCTTCCGATAAGCTAATCAAACTCAGCCAGTACTTGGCTGATGATCGCCACACCTTGTGCAATCTCATTAGGTTTGATGATCAAAGGTGGTGTCACATGAATACGATTATTCACAATAAAGGTCAGCAGCCCTTTCGCAGTTAACTTAGACTTGAGTAACGCTATTTTGCTATTACTCAATGGCTCACGAGTTACTCGGTCTTCCACTAGTTCTAGCGCCCAAAACATGCCTTTTCCGCGAATATCCCCTATGGTCTCATGCTTTTCCATAAGTTCGAGTAGCGCAGGACCAAGAACGTTATTTCCCACTTCATCGGCATAACGAACAATGCCTTCCTCTTCCATTGCATCTAAAGTGGCGACAATGGCTGACATTGCTAGCGGATGACCAGAATAGGTTAGGCCTCCCATAAAGAAATTACTCTTGAAGTACTCTGAGATAGCCTCACTGACCACAACACCACCCGCAGGCACATACCCTGAGTTTACGCCCTTAGCAAAGGTAATGAGATCAGGCACTACATTGAAATGCTCAAACGCAAACCAACGACCGGTGCGTCCAAAACCCACCATTACCTCATCAAAAATAAGCTGTATACCATGCTCTGTAGCTAGCTCTCGAACACCTTGCAGATAGCCTTCTGGCGGCAACAAGAAGCCCGCGGTTCCTGGAATGGTTTCAAGAAGAATCGCAGCAATGGCGCCGGGTCCTTCACACTCAATAACACGTTTAAGGTGCTGCAGCGCACGCTCGCACTCTTGCTCCTCGGTTTGTGCATTAAACTCGGTGCGATACAGATAAGGATTAAAAAAGTGCACATGCCCACGGCTATATTCATTAGGTACGCGACGAAAATCCCCCGTAGCGGCAATTGCCGAGCCAGTATTGCCATGATAAGAACGATAAGCTGAGAGCACTTTATCTCGCCCCGTAAACTGTCTAGCCATTCGGATCGCATTTTCGTTAGCATCCGCGCCCGCATTGGTAAAAAACACCTTTTTGAAGCTTTCTGGTGCTCTGTCCAATATGCGCTTTGCAGCTTCACCTCGAGTAAGGTTCGCCGTTGCAGGTGCGATAGTCACTAACGACTCAGCCTGTGTCTTGATGGCATCGATCACCTTAGGGTGCTGATAGCCAATATTGGCATTTACCAACTGGCTACTGAAATCGAGATACTGCTTTCCTTCAAAATCCCACAAGTTACATCCCTGAGCTCCCGCGATAGCAATTGGCGGAGTCGCTTCCTGCACTGACCAAGAGTGAAAGACATGTTTATCTAGCTCTAGGACGTACTGATTTGATACCTCTGTTCCAAATCCATTCATTTTTATTCTCCTGTGCGATATCTAGGCTGTGCCGTTGTACTGTTGTTTGCAGATATCTTGGCGACAAACGCTGATAAGGACGTAGGGTCAGTTTAAAAAAAGCCTTGGGTCAGACACTGTCCTTCCCCCTGCCTCAAACAATCTTAAAAACTGGCTCTATAGCTTAATCCAATGGCTGATTACATTGATGTCATTGACGATTAAGTGATGGGACTGAAGATGGGGCTAGCGGCGGTATTTGTGTTCTTTGCCGGAATGGTGAGAGGCTACAGTGGCTTTGGTTTTGCCATTATTGCCGCCTTGTGTCTCAGCTTTATTTACTCGCCTTTTGAGTCTATTGCTATTGCGCTAACTTTGGATCTACTGAGTAGCCTTTGCTTACTCAGAGGGATCACACGAGAACTGAATAAACGACTACTGGCTCTGCTCACACTAGGAATGCTAGGGGCAATTCCTGTTTCTTTGATGTTCATCTCTCAGGTTTCAGCTCATCAACTAAAGATGATGATTGCAGGTGCATCTCTAATTGCTGGCACTTTGATTATGCTTAATCTAAAGATACGTTGGCTGAATCAGCGTTATGCATTGCTTGCGGGCGCCGTATCAGGATTTAGTATGACGACCGCCTCTGCGGGAGGGCCACCACTGGTCTTATACCTCTTGAATCTGTCACTTAATGCTAGCGAATTAAGAGCGACAGCCATCGTATTTTTTATCTTCAGCTCATTAGCATCGTTAATCGGACTGCTGTATGTAGATGCCATTTCTACACAGTCTATCCAATTTAGCTTATTACTCTTTCCCGCCGCAGTCTTTGGCAACATGGTGGGCAAAAAGCTGTTTAGCAAGTATCCAGATCCATCACCAAGAAAAACAATTGCACCCATTCTCGTAATGTTGGCACTACTCATAATCCTATTTTAAGAAGGAACTTAGCATGAAGAAAATCGCATTTATCACTGGCGCTACCTCTGGTTTTGGCAAGGCCGCCGCACACAGATTTGCCAAAGAGGGATGGTCATTAGTGTTGTCTGGTCGTCGTATTGAGCGATTATTAGACCTGAAAGAAGAGTTGTCTGTGCCGGTACACATCATGCAATTGGACGTTCGTGATGCTGACGCGGTTAAACAGGCTGTAGAGACTCTGCCAGATGAATTTTCAGCAGTTGTCGTTCTGGTCAACAATGCCGGCCTAGCCCTTGCGCCTCAAGGTGCACCTGAAGTAGAGCTATCCGATTGGCATACCATGATCGATACCAACGTGACCGGCCTAGTCAATGTTACCCATGCTCTTTTGCCTACTCTAATCAAAACCAGTGCAGGCGCGACTATCATCAATGTAGGCTCAATTGCCGGTCAATGGCCCTACCCTGGAAGCCATGTTTATGGCGCGAGTAAAGCCTTCGTTAAGCAATTCAGTTATAACCTAAGATGTGACTTACAAGGTACGGGAGTGCGCGTTACTGACCTGTCCCCAGGTATCGCAGAAACTGAATTTACCTTAGTACGCACTAAGGGGAACCAAAGCGCTTCAGACAATTTATATCAAGGCACCACACCACTTAGCGCAGAAGATATTGCAGAGCAGATGTTCTACATTGCTTCACTACCAGAGCACATCAATATCAACCGCGTAGAGGTCATGCCAACACGTCAGGCGTGGTCACCGTTTGCCATTGAAAGAGACTAACCTCGTTACGATCAACGACCATTGCTTGCACGACTTTGGTGTTCGTAATAGTAATAACCGTCGTCCCCGAGGTGTTCTCCGGGTTGGCGTACCAGTTGGGGACCTTTTATAGAAACAGATGCCCGACCGGAATGCCGGCCCAGCGGAATGCCGGCCCAGCGGAATGCCGGCCCAGCGGAATGCCGGCCCAGAAAAGCACTCAGGAATGACCAATACCCTAAAGTCCGACTTGTGATCAAGAGACTGGCTATCAGCTATCAAGAAACCAGTCTAACCATTTGATATTAAAACAATCAAGATGCCGTCAGCATCCGCTGAATATCTTGAGCATGAGAAACACAATTATTCACCAGGTGCCCTAGGGGCTCACTCATCCCTTTTTTCTTGTAATAGATATACAGCGGGAGCACCAGACTGATTTCTTTAATCGGGATACATACGCAATTTTTGTCAGCGATGAACTTGATGCATTGTGGTGCTATGGATATCCCTAGTCCTGACGAAACTGAGGTGACCAGATGTCGCATATTTTCAGGGTGAAAACTCACGTCTAGCGAGAAGCCTCTCTCCTGACAGAGCAATGAGATGTGCTCAAACATTTCACTCCACTCAGAACGGCGAAACAGAATGAACTTTTCACTGCGAAGCTCAGTTAAACTCACTTCTGTATTATTCGCTAAAGGGTGATTGGCCGGCAAGATTGCCACCAGCTTATCGGTATAGATCTTTTCTACATTGAACACGCTGCCATCTAGTTGTGGCTGTCGTCTTGAGAAAGCGATATCAATCTTGTTTTCCACCAATCCATCTTGTTGTTCTTGAGCTGTCATCTCAAAAAGGTTGGTGGTTACCTTAGCGTTGCTACTGGAAAACTCCCCCAGAATTTTTGGCAGAAAAAATGAGCAAGCAGTAGCCAGATACCCAATATTAAGCACTGACTCTTTGGACTCCAACGCCTTACCTACCAACGCCTTTACTCGCTTATCATTTGCAATAATGGCCAAGGCTTCTGGTAATAACACCTCTCCGGCTGCGGTCAATTCTACCTGATGAGTGGTACGCAAAAACAGCTTGGTTCCAAGCTCATTTTCCAAATCGGAAATATGACGAGAAACCGTAGGCTGAACGGTATTAAGCTCTCTAGCGGCCGCTGAAAAGTTCTTCAACTTAGCTACAGAAAGAAAGGTTTTAAGCGTCTTAATGTCCATGGGGGTTGGTCATTCGTTGATTGTATTATTGTTATACAATAATAATATTTCCACTCCATGATAAGTCTCCTTATGATGAAACGTGTGTTAGGTCTCAGACCACAATAAAAATGTGTCTACTCCATAAACAAGAAAAAAAAGGATGTAGCTATGCCTCTCTACCCTATTACTACAGGAACCATTAAGCATGGATATTGATATTATTGTTGTACTCGTTTACTTCATTTTTCTCATCGGTCTCGGGTGGGTTTTCCGCTCTGCAGCCTCAAATACTAGTGAGTATTTTAGAGGAGGTGGCCGAATGCTATGGTGGATGGTCGGTTCCAGTGCGTTCATGATGGCATTGAGTGCAATGACCTTTACTGGCCTTATGGGCAAAGCCCTTACCAGCGGTATGTCAGTCGCCGTTGTATTTTTCGCTAATGCTCTAGGTTACTTCTGTAACTACCTTTTCTTTGCAGCCAAAGCACGTCAAATGCGAGTAATTAGCCCTCTGCAAGGCATCAGACTTAGACTTGGCGCGGTGAATGAACAAGTATTTACTTGGGCAAACGTTCCTCTCAGTGTATTGCAGGCAGCCATTTGGCTGAACGGCCTTGCTGTGTTCACTAGTGCTGTTATCGGTGTACCTCTAGAGCAAACCATTATCGGTGCAGGCTTAGTGGTATTGTTCATGTCACTTGTTGGTGGCAGTTGGGCCGTTATTGCTTCCGACTTTATGCAGATGATCATCATCACGGTAATGACCTTCATTGCGGCTATGGTTGCTATCTGGAAGTCAGGTGGTGTAGGTAACCTACTTGAGGTCGGTCTACCAACAGAACAGTTAATTGGTGATGGTTACAGCTACACTTATTTATTCGTGGGCTGGTTTATCTGTATCTTTGTTAAGCAGTTCTTTAGCACCAATAACATGGTCGATTCTTATCGTTTTATTGCCTCTAAAGATACAAAGAATGCACGAAAAGCTGCTCTACTCGCTTGTTCACTAATGATCCTTGGTCCACTTGTTTGGTTCCTACCGGCTTGGTACGTAGCGGGCAATTACCCTGATGTGACTACATGGGGTCTAGAAGGCTTAGGCGACAAGGTTGCAGATGCGACCTACTACATGTTTGTTAAGAGTGAAATGCCTGTGGGTATGGTTGGCCTAATGCTAGCAGCTATGTTTGCAGCCACTATGTCTTCAATGGACTCAGCGCTAAACCGTAATGCAGGCATCATTCTTAAGAGTGTTTACGAACCATACTTCTGTAAAGACTTCTCTGAGAAAAACCTAATGAGAGCAAGTAAGGTACTTACTGCGGTATTCGGCATCGTAATCATCCTTACCGGTTTGTTCTTAACGTCTCTAAAAGAATTCGGCCTGTTCGACCTCATGATGCTAGTCGGCACTCTTGTTGGCTTCCCAGTGCTTATTCCATCAATCATGTGTTTCTTTGTGCGTAAAACGCCTGATTGGGCGGGCTGGGGAACTATCCTTGTCGGTATGTGTGTGTCAGCTGTCATCGCTTTTGTAATCACGCCAAACACAGTTGAAACAATCCTTGGCCTTGATACGCAGCTTACCGCTCGCGAATTCTCTGAAATGAAGTCAGTAACTCTGGGCGTAATTGGTCATATGTCGATTACTCTGCCGTTCTTTGTTTTATCTCGTTTCTTCTACAAAGAGCCATCGGCTGAGCGTGCAGCTGAAATCAACCTGTTCTTTAACAATGTTGATACTGAAGTGGTTATTGAAGAGTCAGAGCAAAGCATTCTTATGGATAACAAGCAGCACATCATGCTTGGCAAGATGCTGCTAACTGCATCAGTATTCTTAGCTATGTTAACGCTTGTTCCTAATCCACTTTGGGGTAAAGCACTGTTTGCCATCATTGCGGGCATCATAGGCTTTATTGGATTCATTCTATTGCGGACGATAAAAAAACCTGCTGATCTTCAAGTTAAGCAAAGCTGCGCATAAAAAATAACATTAAAACAGTAAGATAGGAGGTTTACCTCCTATCTATTGAGGTAAAAATGTCAGTACAACAAAAATTCGGTGGGGAACTTACCGATGAAGAATTTCGCAAGTTCACCCTTTATACCACCCAAAGCAATAACGCCGCTGATGACAACACCCGAGCTCAGATAATGGGCTTTACAAACAAAGGTGTAAGAGTTGCTCCGGGAGCTATCGTTCGAATTGGTGATAAGCAGATCGGCGCAAATTCTTATATTGGACTGTACAGCTATATCAATGGTGATGTCACCATTGGTCAAAACATACTCATTGGTCCCCATGTTTCTATCGTTGCGTCAAATCACTTGTATGATCCAACAACGGATCATTTTAGTGCTCGCAGTAGCCTTGAAGAGGGCAAAGTAGAGATCAAAGACGGCGTTTGGCTTACTACAGGCGTTGTCATCACTCCTGGAGTCACCATTGGTAGGTGCGCTCTAGTATGCGCCAACTCTGTAGTGACTCAATCGGTGGAAGACTACCAAATTGTTGCAGGCTCTCCGGCAAAAGCGATTGGGGAAATCAATCCTGAAACGGGCGAATATATTTGGTTTAAGAAGGAGCAATAGAATGTTGTCATTGCAAAGAAACCATGACTTTCAAGTGTTTATGTCTCCAGGACATGAACAAGAGGTGCTTGTAAACCCACCAAGCTTTAACTGGCCTCAACCTAATTATAATGACAGCTTTAGTATTGAATTAGAGCACACCAATAAACCTCTGCAGTGGTGTTGGGAGAACGTATCCTCTCCTTTCCAGTTACCTTTTACGCTTCCACAAGGTGAATATCGCTGGCGCTTGGTTAATGCAGAGAATCAGGCGACACCGTGGTTTTCTTTTAACGTGACTGAAAAGTCCGAAGACTACCTAGCGCCTACCGCCAAAGAGTTATTTGAACGTTGCCAACCTCACGAGCAATTCTTGATGTACTTCGATGAGGATATCAACCACGTCCGTATCTCTTCATGGATGGCCTATGACAAGCTCAAGAAAACAGCTGAGCTTGCCGACATTGAAGCGATTACCTACCCGACTCATTACCGAAGAGGCGAGGAAGAAGGCAAGCGCACAGCCATTGCGAATGTCAGAAAATGGATAGATAGAGACCTTATCTCTTTAAGCTTGCTGTACAAGATTTGGGGGGATAAGCAAAGCGGTGAAACCGCAGTGTCTTTGTTACTCAAACTGGCAGAGTGGAGCCCAGAAGGTCCAGCATCACTGCTTCGTCCATGCACTTGGGGAGACGAAGTTGGTCTTTCTTTAGCTCGCAACCTTTACTTGGCATACCACTGGCTTGCGCCACTTTTAACCGAAAGCGAAAAAAGCTTTGTGAGGTCTATGCTGGTTCGTATTGCGTATCAGATGGAAGAGCGATTAGAGCAAGATCAATTCAAGCAGTTCCCAGGGCACTCTCATACATCTCGTCTTCCAGCGTATCTTGGGGTAGCGGCTCTTGCTCTGCACAAAGAGTTCGATCAAAGCGTCTGTGAACGCTGGCTTAACTACTCACTAATGATCTATCGCGGTGTGTTGCCATTTTATGGTGGCGAAGATGGAAGCTGGGCAGAAGGTCCATTTTATTCATCATCTTACAGTAAGTGGTTCCATCCGTTCTTCCTATCCGTTGAGCGAATCAGTGGTTTTTCTTTCTACAACCATCCTTTCTACAAGAACTACAGCAATTTTGCCATGGATTTTGTGGCAACCCAAGATGACATACACCCATTTGGTGATGGTTTCTGGTGCAAGCGAGATGGCGACGAATGGCCGGGGTTCTTTGCTCAAAACCCATTGCGAATCTACGCTGAACGCTTCGGCGATCGCGCAACTCGAGAGATGAGTTTAGAGCTTGAACAACAGATTCCATCTTATGATTTACACCTGCTCGATGTGGTGCCAACGATTTCACAAATTAAGCACTCAGAGCGGCCTTTATTGAACCTAGATGAGAGCCAAGAAAGTGAAGGCATCTACAGCAAGTATTATGATTTTGCAGGACTGGGTGCCATCAAGAGCAAGCGTAGTTCTGTATTCTTTAGAGCGAGCCAATTCGGCAATAGCTCTCACCGCCACGCAGATCAAGGTAATATAGCCTTAATCGATTCACACACTAGCGTCCTGACTCCAAGTGGAAGTTATGGCTATCGTTTTGGCAGCGCCCATCACAGCGAATGGACCAGAACCACCAAAGCACATAACCTGCCATTAATTGCTGGGAAAGGACAAATACTGGACGATGAGTCTGCAACCGCATCCGTTATCACCCATAAGAAAGGCGCTAACTGGAGTGTTGTACAAATGGACTTAAGCCGAACTTACTGTGATGCAAAACGCTTTATTCGAACCTTAGTCACCGTCGCAGATAAAGGCGTTCTCATCGTTGATAATATGAGTTTAGCTTCGGCGCAACCCGTGCAGTGGCGACTTCACTCACCGCTGAATGTAGATAAAAAAGGGCAACACGTTCTTCTGGGTAATGACGAGTTAGCATACACAGTAAAACTTTTAGCCGATGAGTTGTCTGAGCCCCGTGTAGAAATAGGCTATCAGGAAGAAACCTCTCTTCATGAATCTGTTGTATCTGATGCAAACCAAGATATAAGACATATCGAATGGCAAGCGCCGCCTGCTGCTCAGCATACATTTGTGGCTTGTTGTGAAAACAGTCCTATCTATCACGATATGGATAATGCTGGTCTTTTGAAGGTTGATATTGGCGAAGGCATTATTGTCATAGATATTGATGGTGAACGTGTACAAAAGCAGGCTAAGCAAGTTGAATTAGCTTAGAACTCACTGCCTAATTCCGACGATTAGAAAGCCAAGTGCGAACAGATGCACTTGGCTTTTTTGCCTCTATGGTAACAGTACCTTCCTTAAGGAAAGGTGTAATTCAATGGATAAAAAAAGAGCCTGCAAAAGCAGGCTCTAAAAAACGTGAGGAAACATTGAAGTGAATCATAGGTAAATTCCCATTGAAGACAGCTCAATCCCCGATCCCCTCACCGCTTATCGAGACTCTAGCCCCCACCAGAAATCTCGACATGCTCTTTGACATTCGATGAATGTCAGTTAACCGTATTATTGGTCTAGGCTGAACTTGAAGAAGCTAACTTTAGAGTAATCACCCGCTTCGATACCGTTGTTTGCACAACCGCTTGAGCCAGTATTACATTGGTTGTAAGTGCCTGCTTTGAAGTACATCCAGTCGTTTGCGTAACCTTGGTCGTATTTGTCGCCTTGGTACTCACCTTTTGCTAGGTCAATATCAAACGTCTTAACTTCTTGGTTTGGTTTTCCTGGGTTCTTAGTGAACGTTAGGTGCATGATATCACCTTCTACATTTACGTCGTACGAGAAGATCTCGCCCAGTTTAATACCCGTTACAGGATCTTCTGAACCTTGACGCAGGCCACTTTGACCAAACACTTCGTGGCGAATATCACGACGTTTGCTGTAGTCATCACCTAGAGCATTGGTTTCGTAGTTCCAGTAAATAGAACCGTATTCGTGTTCTGGCAGTTTACGGTACATGATTTTTAGAGGCTCGTTCTTCGAACCGTGAATTTGACCAATTACGGTAGCAAACGCACCATTTTTCTTGTAATCACCGCTGGTACTTACCCAGTCAACAGACATAGTTGCGCTCATGTGACCGCCAATCGCACCGTATGCTTCAGCATTATCTGTAGAAGCAATAGTGAAGTTGTTCTTTGGAGATGAGTAGTCATCAGAAAGCATTGCACGCAGTTCACTACGAGCATTCTTAGAGTTTGGTGTTGTCATTGCTTTGTTTGGAGAAGCAAACACCATGGCGCCAGTTACAGAATCAGTGTAGAACCACTCAGCATCAGAGAATGGATTCGCCTTGTCATTCAACATAGGCTTATAGATTTCCATTACCTTACCAGCACGCTCTGGCTTGTTATCGTCTCTTGGCGTATTTAGCTTGAACTTAGATAAATCGAAGTTTTCAGCTGGAACCTTGTTCACGTCTAAGTTGTACTGCACAGCCAGCTGCGGATCATTATTCGCTGACGGAGCTTGTGTTGCAGACGGAGCTTGTTGTGTCGCAGATGCAGTTTCGGGGGAAGAAGCTGTTGAGCAGCCTGCTAGGCCAGCAACGAGTGCTGAAACAACAACAGCAGCAATCTTGTTCTTTGTATGCATATTAACCTCTAGGTATTTATTTTAGTGCCAAGAGAAACAGGAACAATACCCATCCCTTCTCTTAACGAGCGAGGGTCATAATGCACTAATATAATAATACAAGATATGAACAGGATCACGATCAGTAACATTTGCTGTCGAGATAACCTCAATCTTAATTTTCAATTATTGAGAACGAAAAAAGAGCCAGTGATTGCCTCACTAGCTCTTAATATTACCACTCTATTTTCGTTTACCGCTTAGGAATCTAACTGCATCTGCTTTTTCTTCTTCATCTTCATTGTCGAGTACACAGAGAAGACAGCCAACACAATAAAGGCCAAAGCAATCGGTCTTTCATACAAGAACGACCAAGAGTTATCGTACATCAGCAAGGCTTTACGCAGGTTGGTCTCCGCCATTGGACCAAGGATGATGGCCAATAATATTGGTGAAGATGGAATATCCAGTTTACCCAGTACAAAACCCAAGATACCAAAGGCAATCGCAATGCCCACATCAAACATTGAGTTGTTAATCGCGTATGCACCGACCACTGACAAAAAGATGATGATAGGGATCATCAGCATCTTCGGCACCTCAATGATGCGACAGAAGAAGCGAATACCAACTAGGCCAACGATTAACATCACAATGTTAGCCACCAGCATTGAACTGAATACGCCGTAAACCACCTCTGGATTCTGAGCGAACAACAGCGGACCCGGAGTGAGACCCTGAACAATCAGAGCGCCCAATAGTACTGCCGCTACTGCGTCACCCGGAACACCTAGTGTAAGCAAAGGAACAAGAGAGCCACCCGTTACGCCGTTGTTACCCGCCTCTGCTGCTGCAAGGCCTCGTACAGAACCTTTACCAAATTCATCAGGATTCTTCGAAGAACGCTTCGCTTCGTTGTAACAAACAAATGCAGAGATGTCCGCGCCAGCGCCAGGAACAGAACCAATGGATGTCCCCATAAGTCCACTTTTTATTGCTGTTGGCATCATCTCTTTAAGATCTTGTTTACTTAGCAGCTTGTGATCAAACTTAGCCACTTTGGCTTGCTTCTCTTTTAAGATCTTTTCAATCTGGTTAATCGCTTCAGACAGTGCAAATAGGCCAATCAGAACAGGAATCACGTTGATCCCGCTATACAGATCCATCACGCCAAAGGTAAAGCGAGGCACACTACTAATTGGGTCTAAACCCACTGTTGAGATCAACAGACCAATGGTACCCGCCAATAGACCCTTTAAAATGTTCTGCGCTGAAACACTGGCAATGATGGTTAGACCAAATAGAGCCAATGCAAAGTATTCTGGTGCGTTAAATCGCAAAGCGAAGTTTGCTAGCAATGGAGCTATAGCGATCAGGACGATAGTACTGATCAACCCGCCCACAAACGAAGCGATTGCCGAGATACTCAGTGCTCTCGCCGCTTGACCTTTGGCAGCCAGCGTATGCCCATCAAGCACCGTTGCGGCAGAGGCCGGAGTGCCTGGTGTTTTCAGCAAGATAGCGGCAATAGAGCCACCATAGATACCACCGATGTAGACACCGATTAGCATAACCAGAGCGGCTGTTGGCTCCATGCCAAAGGTAAATGGCAGAAGAATTGCTACACCCATGGTGGCAGTCAGACCCGGCAATGCACCGAGTACGATTCCGCCTACAACACCAAAGATTAGAATAGGTAAAACAGCTGGACTGAACGCGGTCAGTAAGCCATTCAATAGATGCTCAATCATACCGCCTCCTTAATAAAATAGACCTTCAGGAAGTGCTATGTAGAACACCTCACCGAATAGGTAATAAACGCCAAATACAAAGGCCCATGCCACAACGTAATACAGTGGCTTCTTAACCTTGAACAACACTAGATAAACCGTGAATGCAACAAGACTCGCTAACAAGTAGCCAATCACGCTGATTAATAATGCGTATCCAATCAGGAATATGACACCAAATACGGCCATTTTTGAGAAAATAGCAGGCTGAGCTTGGGTACTGATGGATTTAAGTTTGTGTTGCACTAACAAGGCAATACAAATAATGATTTGAGCAACCGCAATGGCTGTTGGAAAAAATTTCGCATCTACGCTCGCGTCTTGAAAACGAGGTTCTGCAAACTGTCCAATAAGAACCAAAATAACTGCGCTTAGGGCAATGATTAGGGATGGGAAGACAACATTTCTATTAATCATAATGCTACCCTTTAAAGCTAAACTTCAAAGAAGGAGGGAGCCCTAGCAAGAGCTCCCTGGTGGAAATTAGTTGATTAGTACACCAAGGTTTTTAGTGTCTTGCTCAACAAAAGTAGTGAACTCTTCTGCATTCATGTTGTGGATAGTCATCGCACCTTTCTCCATGAATTCTTTAAATTCAGCCGATGCCATAGCTTCGTCGAATGCTTTGCCTAGAGTTTCGATAACTTCATCTGGAGTGTTTTTCGGAGCACCGATACCACGCCATGTACCTGTAACAACGTCAATGCCTTGCTCTTTTAGAGTCGGTACATCTGGGATGAACGAAATACGCTCTTCAGACATAACACCTAGTGCTTTAAGTTGACCAGAACGTAGCTGAGCAATGGCTTCACCTGGAGTAACCATAGTTACGTCAGTGTGCTTACCCAGTACCGCAGGGATTGCTTCCGATGCACCGTTGTATGGGATAGCGTTTAGCTTGATACCTTGGTCTTTTTCAAGAGCCATTAGGTAGAAGTTTGGCGCTGCTGTAGAAGCAAATTTAACCACACCGTCGCCTTTCTTCGCTTCTGCGATAAGGTCGTTGATTGTGTTGTATGGGCTGTCTGCAGAAACCAGTACTACTGCTGGATCAAGGTTAACCATGCGAATGAGTTTAAAGTCGCTAGCATCGTGCTGCATTAGACCCATTTGAGGTAGAGATGCAATTTCACGAGTTACTACTGTTAGTGTGTAGCCATCAGCACGTTGCTGAGCACCAAAGCTCATACCTACTGCACCAGCACCACCTGTGCGGTTCATTACCGCAATGTTTTGACCAAGAATATCTTTTGCAGAGTTAGCCAGAGTACGGCCAACTGCATCAGTACCACCACCCGCACCAAAAGGTACAACTAAACGGATATTTTTGCTTGGGTAGTCCGCTGCAACTGCCGTTGCTGATACCATGATGCCTGCGGCAACAAGAAGGGATTTAAGAAGTTTGTTCATGTTAATTCCTTTTGTGTCAGTTTTAACTAGTTTCTAGTTGTTTGTGTAGGGTTACTTACTTTGTTGTTCTGGTATTCGGCCATGCACAACTGTTCAATTGCTACTGCAATCCAGCCACTGATTAGCATGTCGTACCATTGTTCAACACCACTACAGCCAACCACTACGTCTCCATAAACAAATGAGCCATAGAAAAGCAGATCATCTTCGTTTAGTGACGCTGTATGTAGTGTTTGATTGGTGATGTTTGCACGTGTATTTCGCCATGCTTGCTTGGCTTTTTTACGTGCAAACTCATCAAAAGGGATAGTCCATTGTTCTGGGTTGCCTAGAGAGCTTTCAAGCAAAATCGCTTCTTCGAATGTTGTTTCCCAAGGCTTAACGCGTGGGTCCATGACAACGATATGAAGCTCTTTGCGATTGGTTCTTTCAAACAATCTTTCGATTGCGGGTGTTACTAGTTCGATAGCATCCTTTGCTATTTCTGCATGACTTTTCATTGCCTAACCTCTGCTATAGACATTCACCTCATCGATGTATTTAACTATATTGTATGACATGAAGAACTTGCATGAGCGACGCGGTCAAATGATAACTAGATCACTTACCCCTCTCTAAAAGGGTCTAAGAGATCGAGTTTTTGAGGGGTCTTGCGATTTTTTATATGACACTGGTCACACAGGGGATTTTTGGAAAAGTGTGATGGGTCAGACGTTTACAGAGCTTGAGTGAGCAGAGGAAAGTGTCTTTTTGTCGGTATCGGATCGAAAATGGAGTGCTAAATGACTAAAAGTGGAAGGGTATGTGCTTAAAAGCCAGTCAGTGACTGGCTTAATCTATATACAACTATGCAGTTTTCACTTTGTACTTGGCCTTCATTCTCAATGCCACATTAACCAAAGCGATCAATACAGGTACTTCAATCAGTGGCCCAATCACACCAGCAAACGCTTGATCTGAGTTGATACCAAATACTGCAATTGAAACCGCAATCGCCAATTCAAAGTTATTGCCTGTGGCTGTGTAGGCAATAGAGGCATTCTTATCATACGGAATCCCCAATCGTTTTCCGACAAAGAAACTCACAAAGAACATCAATACAAAGTAGATAGCCAAAGGTATAGCAACGCGCACTACGTCCATTGGAAGCTCTAGAATCATTTCACCTTTAAGGCTAAACATCAGTACTATCGTAGCCAGCAGCGCGATAAGCGTTATCGGCGAGATACGAGGAATATAAACCTCGTTATACCATTGCTCTCCCTTTGCTGAAATCAACAGTTTACGGCCTAGAAAACCAGCTAAAAATGGAATACCAAGATAGATGAATACGCTTTGTGCAATATCAGCCATAGAGATATCCACGACCATTCCCGTATAACCAAATAGTGGTGGTAACACGGTAATAAATAGCCAAGCCATGAAGCTATAAGTCACGATTTGGAAGGCGCTATTTAAGGCGACCAACGCCGCTCCGTATTCTTTGTTACCGCCACCAATATCATTCCACACTAGAACCATTGCAATACAACGAGCCAAACCGATAAGAATAATACCGACCATGTAGCCAGGGTGATCCCCCAAGAATGTCAAAGCCAGTACAAACATCAAGATCGGACCGACAATCCAGTTCATGATCAAAGAAAGCTTAATCGCTTGCTTGTCTTGCGCTACTTTTCCTAGCAGGCTGTAATCTACCTTAGCTAAAGGCGGATACATCATTAAGATCAGACCTATAGCCAAGGGGATGTTGGTGCTACCCACTGACATTGCTTCATTAAGATCAGCCACCCCTGGATATAGGGCGCCAATGGCAACCCCAACCGCCATGGCCAAGAATATCCAGAGGGTTAGGTATCTATCGAGAAAGCTCATCTTTGGTGAGGCACTCACTGCTGCTGTTGTCATTTGTGTATCTCTTTCGTTTATCGTCGAATGACGATTATTGTAATAAAAAATAGTTTCTACTGAATCATTAGCCGCTTTATTTCGCTAAAACAAGCTATCAAAAAGTTCTTTCACTCTATGCATGGCTTGCGTCTCTATTCGATAGCAAACCTTAGGTGGCTTAGGCTCACTTCGAACCAACCCTGCCTGACGCAAAATTCGCAAATGCTCTGATACTGTAGATTGAGCTAAACCTAATTGCCCAACTAAATCCCCATTAAGGCAGCCGCCCTTTGTTTCGAGCTCGAACAGTACCTTTAGGATTCGAATTCGAGCAGGATGAGCAATAGCCTTTGCTAAAGTCGCGAGTTCTTGTTCTCGCTTTGCATCCTCGTTTGAGATAACAGGTGCGATGCACTCTTGAGTCTGGCAACTAGTCATAGGTTATATTTCGATAATCGTAGAATGACGATTAATATACAGCTCATGATTACATTTCGCAACTGAATATTTTTGATACATATAGAAAGAGAAATCGCCGCTATTAGATAAAAAAACAAGCAAATATTTACATTTATTCATGTTTCCGCAGTGAATACTTATTGAACTAAGTCATTTTAAGGAGCAAAATCAAAGTATCAAAAAAACTGATACTTATTTTTCATTTATGAAGGTTGCATGTTCAAGTTTTCTCTAAAGCAAATCGCTGTATTCGATGCCGTTGCAAGCCATGAAAGTGTCAGTGCGGCCGCCAAAAAGCTCTCTATGACCCAATCAGCGGTCAGTATGTCTCTGTCTCAACTAGAGTCGGTCTTAGACCGCCCACTGTTCAACCGTCAGGGTAATAGATTAGTGCTAAGTCATTGGGGACATTGGTTAAGACCAAGAGCAAAGCGCTTACTTCAAGACGCGAGACAAATTGAATTTGGTCTTCATGAGCAGCACCTTATTAGTGGTGATTTGACTCTTTGCACTAGCCAAACTGCGGCGAAACATTTAGTTCCTGCTCTTATCAGCAAAATTGATAACGATTTCCCTGAAATGCGCATTGATCTGATGATCGAAAATACAGAAAACGTTATAGAAGCACTACTCAACTATGACTGTGACTTAGGTATTATCGAAGGAAGAAACACGGATAGCCGTCTACAGCAGGAGCATTGGCTTGATGACGATTTAGTGGTTATCGCCTCACCAAATCATCCGTTTGCTCAATATAAGCAAGTAACTCTTGCTCAGTTAGAACAAGCGAAATGGGTATTACGAGAGCCTGGCGCCGGAACTCGCCGCATCTTCGATGGCGCTATTCATGGCCTTATCGATAATATTAAGGTGTGGAAAGAGTACGAGAGTATTCGAGTGATTAAATCACTGGTTGCTAACGGCAGTTACTTAGGTTGTGTACCTTATCTAGATATATTGCCTGAGCTTGAAAGCAATCAATTGGTAGTACTACCAACACCACAACTTAACATGCAGCGTGAGATATCGTTTATTTGGCGTAATGACAGTGGCGAATCACCACTTAGAGAATGTTTACTGTCTGAGGCGAGAAGATTGACGAGAGGAAGATCTTTCAAGCCACGCAAGGATGGAACCCCTGCGTGACCCAAAAACTTAGTTGTGCTTTTTTAGAAAGGGCTACACCTGCCCTACTTGCTGTCGCTTAGCATTAAGCGACAGACAGGTCCTTCTCTTTTTGCTGCTGTGGCTGATTAAAGTTAGCCACCCACTGTGCAATCGCATCGCGATTCAAAAGACCTACATACTGACCATTGAATACTACAGGGTAAGCACTTGGCATTTTGCTTGCCGCTTTCGCTAGACGTTCGCTGAATGACAATGCCTCACCACCCATGAAGAAACCGCCTTGATTGACTGGATATAGAGTGTCTTGGTCAACAATCATTGGCTCAAGTGCAGTCAGAATGCTTTGCTCTGGAGTAAGAGTGCATACTGGAGTCTGCATGAAGTCTTTTACTACCATGACCGCATCCACGTCAAAGTCCTGACCCCACATCGCTCGAAGAAGATCCTGCTGAGAGATAAAGCCTTGAACTTGATGATCGTCGCTTAATACTGCAGCGCCTGCTTGATTGTTATCAATCAATAGCTTGAGTGCTGAGTGACAGTTCAAATCTTCTGAGAAAGTGATTTGATTGTCTGAGGCTAGGTCTGCAACTCGTAAACGTTTCATTTGTTCTAACATGGCATGCTCCAATGAATTTAATGATGAAAATTGAATATCTGAATTTTTGATTGGGTAGATTGATGGTGATGCGCTCTGTTTTGGTTCAATGCTCCAATAAGCAAGCCCCACCAATACCGCGCCGCCAAAAATGTTTCCAAGGGTCACTGGAATAAGGTTCGCAGTGATAAATTGTTTAATATTAAGTAGCTCTAGATGAATACCAGCTTCTGCTGCTGCACTTAGCATATGGGCATCGGCGCTCGCCTTAATGGCGATACCTAGAGGCACCATAAACATGTTTGCAATGCTGTGTTCGAAGCCTGAGCTAACAAACATCGCCACTGGTAGCAGTACTAAAAAAGCCTTACTAGCACTTTCTTTACTGCTAAAACTCATCCAAATACCTAGACAAACCAACAGGTTACACATAACACCTAGAGAGAATGCCTGCCACCATGAGTGCTCTAGCTTATGCGCAGAGATACTCAAGGCGTTTAGCCCCCAATTGCCATGGTCAAGAATGTGCATCTTTGCCATCATAATGAAAGCAAGGGTCAGCATGGCTCCAGCAAAGTTACCTGCATACACACGAGCCCAACATCCCAGTAACTGCTTAGTAGTGACTCGTTTTTGAGCCCAAGCAACCGAGCTAAGCACGGTACTCGTAAACAGTTCCCCTCCACATACAACCACCAGCATTAAGCCAAGGCTAAAAGCGAGACCACCAATAAAGCGGGTCACACCCCAACCGTTTTCGTATGAGCCTGTAGTCACAGTGATATAGAAGACAAAGGCAAGAGCTATAAAAGCACCAGCAAACATCGCCAATACAAATGACTGTTTAAAAGGCTTCAATACTTTCTTGTGCCCATAGTCTGCCGCTTGCATGGTTAGACTTGGCTTCGCCTTTGACGAGCTGCTATCTACCAATTCAGGGCGTGGGCGTTTTAACGGCATGATTTCCTCCTTATCTGAGAATGACCTCAGTAGTCATCCGTTGTTATTAACTGCTTTCCGTTGAAAGCCCATTCAGATTAAGAGAAGTGTGGAAGGAATAATATCTAGTAGTTTTGAAGCTGATAGTGAGGAATATTGATGATTGTAATCAGATGCAGATCAACCTCTTGCTCACTGCCACTATGAGCAAAAGATTGAATAACAATATAAGGATAAGTGGGGGATAGAAGCTACAAGCCACAAGCTACGAGCTAGAGGTTATTTCAATGTATGGAAACCAGAGTAGATACGGGTTGCGGTAGTGAACCAGCACATGGCGCCAAATACATACGCAAGCTCTGCAAAGTAGTTGGGCAACAGGCACATCAGAATAAAACAGCCTATGGTCTCAGTGCCCTCGGTTAAACCACTCATGTAGTAAAGAGACTTGTGCTTATACACCGGATTATCTATGCCTCGTTTACCTGCCATTACAGCAAACGCCAGAAAGCTACTTCCCGTACCGATGAAAGAGAAGATCAAGAATGCACCTGCAATGGCATTCGCTTCTGGATTGGCGAGTACAAAGGCAAACGGCACCATAGAGTAGAATAAAAAGTCGAGGCTAATATCCAGAAAGCCACCGGCATCAGTGATCCCCTGCCTTCTGGCAAGTGCGCCATCTAGGCCATCACAAATCCTGTTTAACAGTATCAACAGCAGTGCGGCGGTATATTGCTCTAATGCCAATAATGGCAAAGCAAAACAACCGATAATAAAACCAAATAGGGTCGTTTGATTGGCAGTGATACCTAGGCTGTCTAAAGCCCTCGCTCCTTGCGCTAAGGGCCAACGGATAACCTTGATGCTAAAACTATCAAGCATGGCTCGTCTCCCAAGGCCAATTTAACACGCGGCTATTATCAGGGATGTCCTGTTCATCATGAGTCACCATAAGCGCAGGAACATTGGCGACCTTTAGTTGCTCGAATACCCAGTCACGAAACTGTGAGCGTAGTTGCTTATCAAGTTTACTGAAGGGTTCATCCAATAACGCTACCTCTGGCTGTGCCAATAGCATTCTGGTTAGGCTCACCCTCGCCCTCTGCCCTCCTGATATCTGCTCAGGATAGGAATATGCCAGTTGACTCAAGGAGATTTGCTCGAGCGCCTCAATAGCCTGTTGTTTTCTTTGCTCGCCTTTCACTGTGTTAGGTAGCGCAAAGGCTAAGTTCTCCCAGATATTAAGGTGTGGAAACAACAAGTCGTCTTGAAACAGTATCCCTACCTTGCGTTGATGTGCAGGTACTGAGTCCAACGGGCGTTCGTTGAGTACCACCTCTCCCTGATAAGAAAACTCTTCTGATAGATGGCCTGCGATAACATCCAATAAGGTCGATTTTCCACATCCGCTAGGTCCCATCAAAGACACGACTTCACCAGAATCAATAGTCATATTCAAACTATCAAACAACACACTGCCATCTAGTTTACGAACTGTGAGATTTTTTAGACACAGACTCATTCGACTGCAACCCCTTGAATTTGCTACGACGATATCGAGCTTGCATACGACTGCCCAATATCGCGATAAAGAAAAAGATTAATGGTAACAGCGCTTGCCACAAAGCATAGATGGCCGTTACTCGGCGATCAAAGCCACTGGATAAAGCCACTGCTTCAGTCGTCAGTGTTGAGATACGCCCCGCCCCTAAGATTAAGGTGGGTAAGTATTGAGATAGACTGACACTGATGCCAATCGCCCACGCAAACAAGATGGCAGGAAATACCTGAGGTAATTTCACCTTTAGGAACACCGATAATGGCGTTTTTCCTAGGCTCAGTGCGACGCGAGTCATCGCTTCATTGTAACTGCGCCACGGGCCATCAAGAGAAAGGTAGACAAACGGGAACGCAAAGAACATATGCGCCCAGCACACCCACAACCAATGCGCATTTCCACCGATAAACAGGGTCGTTATCTGCAATCCAAACAAGATAGAGAGCTGTGGGATTAACATAGGAATAGCGATGACATAACCGGGAACCTGCCAGCGATGTCGAATTCGGTATTCGTGTGCTATTAACGCTAGAACAACCGCAACCGTTCCAGAGACCAACGCCAAGCTTAGACTCTGCTCAATAGTGCTGACTATACCTGACCATTCATACTCCCAAAATCGAGCAGAATAACGGCTAGGAACAATATCTGGAAAGCGCCAGCGCTGGGCAAAGCTCCACACTAGCATCAGGGGAAGCATGGCTCCGGTAAGTAGAATAATTCCACTAAATAGCCCTCTCCCCGGAAGCATGACGCCACGTCGCCCAGAGATTTGCCAACCTCGAAAGCCCTTAGTAATCAACCATTCAATTGTTCGAGCAAAGGCAATGGTCAGCGTCGCTATGATAAATAGCACAATAGCGCCAGCCGATGCTCTTGGCAGTAACGTAAGATCAGGGTCGTTAAACCACTGCCATACCAGTACTGCAAAGGTCGGCGGGTTGGTAGGCCCCACAATCAATGCCACATCCACCACCGATAAGCTATAAGCCAATACCGCCAACATAGGAAAGCGCAGTTTTACCAACCATTGTACAAACAAAGATTTCCACCAAGCATGTGCTCGGCTGTAGCCCATAGAGGCGGTGATCTTTTCAGTCTTATCAATGTTCAATTGTTTAAGGATGGGAATACTCATCAATAGCAAAAAAGGCACTTCCTTAATCGCTAGCATGATGATTAACCCTAACGCGTAGGGATCATGAATGAGCAAGGCAAGCTCATGTCCTGTGGACTGATTAAGATCGTAGCCAAACAGAGCATGAATAAGGCGAACACCTAAGCCTGTCGGGTCGAACAAAAAGGCAAAGCCAATGGCAAACGCCACATGAGGAATAGAAAGCAGAGGTGATAGGGAAAGCTCAATCTTCTGCCACCAGCGAGTATTCCAACAACGCTGCAAAATGGCAAAGGCCAATACGCAGGCTAGGTAACTACTGACAATGGCAGAGAATAGGGTTAAGCCGATAGATTGCCAAACACCATTCCAAGCAAATACCTGCTTGAAACCGGTGAAAGAGAGTGAGCTCATTCCCAGTGGGGGAATGTAGCTAAGTGAAGACGAAACAACACCTAGCACTCCCGGAACTGTTGGCAATACGCACAACACAACAACCAGTGCGTAGAGAAGACGAAGCATATGCCGTTATTGCCCGTAACGCTTAAGCCATTCTTTCTCAATCAGTACTTGCCAGCTTGGATGAGGCTCATCGATGGCTTCAAATTGCTCAGAGGCTTGCGCACTTCCCTTCAGGTATTTATGTTCAAGAACAGAAGGGTCTCCCCACACGGCTAAGTCGCCTTTTTGAGATTGAGCTTCAGGGCTAAGTAAAAAGTTGATAGCGACGAGCGCTCCCTCTTTCGCTGTGGCATTCCAAGGAATAGCGAGGAAGTGAATATTTGATAGAGCACCGGCATTCATTGCATAGGGTTTAGTGCTGTATTCTAGATTTCCAGCCGCTTGCGCAGAATAAACCGCATTAGGATTAAACGTCACAGCAAGATCCAGTTGTCCGTCATCAAGCAAGCGAATCATCTCAGCAGTGCCCGCAGGGAACTGTTTACCGCTTCTCCAGGCCACACTATGAAACTCGTCTAGATAAGCCCAAAGCAATGAGCTGAGTCGAGAAAAATCTTCTTCCGTTACAGGTTTAGATAATGCAGGATCATTATTTGAAAGCTCTATAAGCAGCGCTTTTAGGAAGCTAGTGCCATGAAACTCAGGTGGTTTAGGATAGCTCAAGCGGTTTGGATTCTGTTTAGCGTAGCGGAGCATTTCGGCAAATGAAGCGGGAGGTACCGCAAGCAACTCTTCATCGTAGATAAAGACCAACTGCCCTACTCCCCACGGCGCTTCCAACCCTTCTGTTGGCTCTGAAAAATCCACCGCTACAGGCAAGGTTTTATCAACATATTGCCAATTAGGTAACGATTCGGTGAAAGGGCCAAACAACAGCTGGTTCTCTTTCATAGATTTGAAGTTTTCACCGTTAATCCACACCAGATCAATACTTCCGCCCTCACTTTTACCAACGGCTTTTTCTGCAATCAGACGAGGGGTGCTTTCTGCGATATCGGTGACCTTAACGTGCTGCAGGGTGACATCATATTGCTGCTGCAACTGCTTATTCGCCCATTGGATATAGCGGTTAATTTCTTGACTGCCGCCCCAAGCATGAAAATAGACGGTTTGTCCCTCTGCCTTTTTTTCCACTTCTTTCCAATCAAGCTCTTTCGCACCCACCCCAAACGCGGTGCAAAGCGTTAGGACTGCCGTGAGTATTTTCTTCATAATATTGTCCGTTATTTTCCGTGGCTGATGCCTTAAACGAGTGATTCCATGTAACACCTAGTTTTATGCCTAGGGCTTAATAGTAATACGTCAGCGCGGCCAAACGTAAACAATTGTTGCATCCTATAACAAAGGCTGTGAATCTAAACGTTAAAGTAACATTTATCCCCCACAAAGACCTGACATCAACCGAATTTCTTTCATTGTTTCACTACAGATAAATCTAAACGCTTATTTTTCAGACAGGCATAAAAAAGGGCAGCGAGTGCTACCCTATCAAACCTAGGTTACCGATTACCACATAAGGTCATCAGGCACGACGAAGTCCTTATAAGGATCATCTTCATCAGGCGTTTCTTCTTCAGGTTTCTGAGTTTCAACAATTGCGTCTGGTACTCGAGTCGCAATCTTCTCTGCCACAATGGTAGGAATAACCGCATAGCTCTCACCATCGCGAGCAATACTCAAGATACCTTTGATAAGCTGAGTACGAGAAAGTTCGTCAACATAAACAGACTTCACCAATGTACCATCGGTAAAGTTGTATTTGATCTCGCCCTTAGAGGTATCGATACGGTTCATATCGATAAGTTGTTTTACTTGTGCCTTAAGCTCTTTAGCTAATCGTTGCTGTTCACGCTCTTGGTTGATTTGTTTGTCACGCTCTTGTTGCGCTGCGCGGTTTTCTTCTGCAGCCGCTTTTGCTTCACGTGCTTGCACGCGAGATTTCTTAGCGCCTTTCTTTGCTTTCTTTAGCTTCTTTTCGTTTACCAAGCCAGCTTTCAGCATTTGCTCTTGAAGGGTCAGTTTTGCCATCTGTAATTCTTCTATCTATCAATTAATCTGATTAGGACTATTTTCGCATGCCTCGGGCAATTTTTCCTAATTTTTGGGTCACATAAAAAAAGCCCGCAAGCTAAGCTTACGGGCTCAAGTAACTCTAATTCATGCTAGCGAGGAATTATTCCCACTCGATAGTCGCAGGTGGCTTACCTGAGATATCGTAAACTACGCGAGAAATACCATCGATTTCGTTGATAATACGGTTTGAAACCTTACCTAAGAAGTCGTATGGCAGATGTGCCCAATGTGCGGTCATGAAGTCGATAGTTTCTACTGCACGCAGAGAAACAACCCAGTCGTATTTACGACCATCGCCCATTACGCCTACAGAGCGAACTGGCAAGAATACCGTAAACGCTTGAGATACCTTATGGTAAAGGTCTGCATTGTGCAGCTCTTCAATAAAGATAGCGTCAGCACGGCGTAGCAAGTCACAGTACTCTTTCTTCACTTCACCAAGAACACGAACACCTAGACCAGGTCCTGGGAACGGGTGACGATAAAGCATGTTATATGGAAGACCAAGCTCTAAGCCAATCTTGCGTACTTCATCTTTAAACAGCTCACGTAGTGGCTCAACCAAGCCCATTTCCATGTCATCTGGAAGACCACCCACATTGTGGTGAGATTTGATGACGTGTGCTTTACCTGTTTTAGAGGCCGCAGACTCGATAACATCAGGGTAGATAGTACCTTGCGCCAGCCATCTTGCATTCTCAAGTTTCTTAGACTCTTCATCGAATACATCAACAAAAACGTGACCAATGGTCTTACGTTTCTCTTCAGGATCAGACTTGCCTTCAAGTGCACTCAGGAAGCGCTCTTCTGCTTCTACCTTGATAATGTTTAGCCCGAAGTGGTCACCAAACATGTCCATCACTTGCTCGCCTTCATTAAGACGTAACAGGCCGTTATCTACGAATACACACGTTAGCTTGTCACCAATTGCGCGGTGAACCAGCATAGCCACAACTGATGAATCAACACCACCAGATAGGCCAAGGATCACTTCGTCATCACCTACCTGCTCTTTAATACGAGCAATAGCGTCGTCGATGATAGATTGAGATGTCCAAAGTTTTTCACAACCACAGATGTTGATCACGAAGTTTTCTAGCATACGTGCGCCTTGGCGAGTGTGCGTTACTTCTGGGTGAAATTGAACACCGTAGTATTTCTTCTCTTCGTTCGCCATAGCCGCGTACGGACAAGTATCTGTTTCAGCGATCTTAGTGAAGTCAGATGGGATTTCGACAACCTTGTCACCGTGACTCATCCATACATCTAGAAGTGCATTGCCATCTTCAGCGATTGCATCTTCGATGTTATTAAATAGAGCTGACTTTTCTACCACTTCTACTTGAGCGTAACCAAATTCACGCTCATCAGAACCGGCAACTTTACCACCCAGTTGTTCAGCCATAGTCTGCATGCCGTAACACACACCTAGAACTGGAACACCTGAGTCAAAAACGTATTGTGGAGCACGCGGAGAATTTTCTTCTGTCACACTCTCTGGGCCACCAGAAAGAATGATGCCGTCAGGGTTGAATTCACGGATATCCGATTCTTCTACATCCCAGCTCCAAAGCTCACAGTAAACACCAATTTCACGAACGCGACGGGCAACAAGTTGAGTGTACTGAGAACCAAAATCAAGGATCAAAATACGCTGGTCATGGATATTCTTAGTCATTTAGAAATCTCAATAGTATTAGATGGATGGAGGCAAATGGCCTCCAAAACTTTAAATAATGTAAACGTCTCTTTCTGTCAAAAGAGTTTCTAGGGTGATAGTTGCTAAGCTGAATGCCTTGAAATCAAGGAGAAGGCGCACAGCTTACACAAGTAAATGAGCACCTTCGACGAAGAGTTCGAAGCAGTCAGCGACGCAAATATTAACCTAGACGGTAGTTTGGAGCCTCTTTGGTGATCTGAACATCATGAACGTGAGATTCATTTAGACCAGCACCAGAAATACGAACAAACTCAGCTTTAGTACGCATGTCTTCAATCGTTGCTGAGCCAGTTAGGCCCATGCTCGAACGTAGACCGCCCATTTGCTGATGAACGATCTCTTTTAGACGACCTTTATAAGGTGTGCGACCTTCGATACCTTCTGGTACCAACTTGTCTGCTGCGTTATCCGTTTGGAAGTAACGGTCTGAAGAGCCTTGAGACATAGCGCCAAGTGAACCCATGCCGCGGTATGACTTATAAGAGCGACCTTGATAAAGGATAACCTCACCCGGAGCTTCTTCTGTACCTGCAAACATAGAGCCAACCATCACACATGATGCACCAGCTACAATTGCCTTACAGATGTCACCAGAGAAGCGGATACCGCCGTCTGCAATAACTGGAATATCGAACTCAGCAGCAACTTCAGCTGCATCAGCAACTGCTGTTACTTGAGGAACACCAACACCGGTAACAATACGAGTAGTACAAATTGAACCTGGGCCGATACCTACTTTCACTGCGCTTACGCCAGCTTCAATAAGAGCGCGGGCACCAGCACCCGTAGCAACGTTACCACCAATGATCTCAAGATCTGGGTGTGCTGCGCGAGTTTCACGGATGCGGCTTAATACGCCTTCAGAGTGACCGTGTGAAGAGTCAATAAGTAGAACATCAACGCCAGCTTCAACAAGAGCAGCAACGCGCTCTTCGTTACCAGCGCCTGCGCCAACCGCAGCACCAACACGTAGACGACCACGTTCGTCTTTACATGCATTAGGCTTGCGCTCAGCTTTATGGAAATCTTTTGCTGTGATCATGCCACGCAGTTTGAAGTCGTTATTTACAACAAGAACTTTTTCAACGCGAGCTTCATGCATCTTCTCTTGAACTTCTTCAGGAGATGCACCTTCTTTAACAGCGGCTAGGTTTTCTTTTGGCGTCATTACTGCTGAAACAATTTTGCTCATATCAGTAACAAAACGAATATCACGGCCAGTGATGATACCCACTAACTCTTGATTATCAGCAACAACAGGGAAACCGGCAAAGCCATGCTTTTCAGTTAGCTTAAGTACTTCTTCGATGGTTTGCTCTGGACGAACCGTCACAGGGTCAGAAACGATACCAGCTTCGTAGATCTTAACCTGACGAACCATCTCAGCTTGCTGCTCGATAGACATGTTCTTGTGAATAAAACCAATGCCGCCTTCTTGAGCTAATGCGATAGCCAAGCGAGCTTCTGTAACTGTATCCATAGATGCAGAAATCATTGGTATATTAAGGTTAATATTCTTCGTCAAGCGGGTGCGAAGATCCGCTGTATTTGGGAGAACGGTGGAGTGTGCTGGAACCAGTAGGACGTCGTCGAAGGTCAGCGCTTCTTTGGCAATACGTAACATTTGCAATATCTCACAACAATAGATGTTTAAGGTAGAGGACCCAACTGTTTACATGATTTGTAAATCGGTTGGATTGATATTGCGGAGGGAGTATACACAGAGCGCAATCGTTTGGCCACACATATCTTGAAATTAAATTTGCGCTTTACCCCTTGCTGTGTATTATATTGGCGCTATCCTCCATACTCACGTCTGACGAGTGTCATTTTGCCTTCCCCGCAATCTAGCAACATCTTTACTGTTTCACGCCTTAATGCCGAAGTCCGCTTACTCCTTGAGAACGAAATGGGTGTAGTTTGGTTAATTGGCGAAGTCTCAAATTTCTCAGCTCCTGTATCCGGTCATTGGTACCTGACACTCAAAGATTCACGTGCCCAAGTCAAATGCGCAATGTTCAGAGGCAATAATCGCCGAGTGACCTTCCGCCCTGAAAACGGCAAGCAAGTGCTGGTAAAAGCTAGGCTCTCTCTGTACGAACCTCGTGGCGATTATCAGTTGATCATTGAATCAATGCAGCCAGAAGGCGATGGACGACTACAGCAGCAGTTCGAACAGTTAAAGATGCAACTTGCGGCCGAAGGATTGTTTGCCCAATCAAACAAGCTAACCATACCTGAGCACCCAAAGCACGTTGGTGTAATTACCTCTGCAACGGGCGCCGCCCTACATGACATTCTGCAAGTACTGAAGCGACGCGACCCTAGCCTTCCTGTCATCATCTACCCGACTATGGTACAAGGTGATGCGGCAGCGATTAGCATTGCTCAAGCGATTGGGCTCGCCAACGAACGCGACGAATGTGATGTATTGATTGTTGGACGCGGGGGCGGTTCACTAGAAGATCTTTGGTGTTTCAATAATGAAATCGTGGCACGAACCATTGCCTCAAGTCAGATCCCTATTATTAGTGCGGTAGGGCATGAAGTGGATGTCACTATAGCCGATTTCGTGGCTGATCTGCGTGCTGCCACGCCATCAGCTGCAGCCGAATTAGTGAGCCGAGATCAAAGCTTTAAACTGCAAGGCATTCTAGCGAAGCAAAAACAGCTCATGAATGCGATAAATCGCTATATTAGCCAACAGCAGCAGCAAGTCTTGATCCAACAACATCGGCTGGAAAAGCTTCATCCAAAGCATCAACTGCAAAAGCAAAGCCAGCAGTTAGATGAAAAAGAAGCCCAGTTAAAGCGAGCCATGCTTGATCAAATAAGCACGGCTAAGCAACGCCTTACTCGCTTGCAGATGCAACTAGAGATGCATGCTCCTGCAAATAAGATAGCGAAAAAGCAACAAACTCTTAGCCATTTAGAGCAAAGGCTAAACAAGGCCATCGAAACACAAGTGCGACAAGAAAGGCATCAGTTTGAGCTGCTTACCGAAAAGCTGGATGCGGTAAGCCCGCTAGCGACTATGCGCCGAGGTTATTCGATTTCGACTAAGCAAGGTAAAGTGGTCACTCAATCTCAGCAATTGAAAACAGGTGACACCTTAGTCACACGCTTTGCCGATGGTGAGGTGACCTCTAGCGTACAATCCGTCACGCCTTCTGAAGATTAATCGATGTTCTTAAATTCAAACCGAGCTCGAGACTTGCTCTTGAGCTCATTGCAACTTGCGTTACAAAAATAGCTTTCCGCACCACAGGCTTGTAGCTTTTCCAACTCAGCATCACAATCAGGGCAAAAGGCCAGTTTCTTATAGTGTGACTGGCAATCAGCGCAATAATATTGACCATCCCAATCCAATTCTTTACTACACTCAGGGCAGATATTCTGTGACATAGAGAACCTCTCAACTCTCAAACATTAACTGATGCTAATGTATCATGAGATAGGGAGATGTTTCTATTATGAGCCTGTTTTATCAAAAGCATCTTCTTACAGCGTTTATGTGATCTTTGTTTGATCTTCTACTTTATTGGTCGTGATCAGCGATCTACCTAAAAAAGAACATTTATATAACCACACACCGAAAGCATAAGTTACATATGCTGTTTATGGATTTAAAACAGGATATAACACCACTCAGTCAAGTTAAAAGCCCAATATCAGAGAATCATAAAAAGATCATCTAAACAGAGAAATCCAAAAACAGCCAGATTACGGGTATAAAAAAACCGCTTCAGTAACTGAAGCGGTTCTATTAAATGCTTGGTCGATTACTTCTTGCTACGGCCTCGAAGCATCTCAGAAAGGCGTTTCTTCTTACGCTCTTGTGAGATAGTCATCTTGCTAGTCTTACCTTCAAACGGGTTTTCACTGCTTTGGAACTGGATACGAATTGGCGTACCCATGATCTCCAACGAACGACGGTAGTAGTTCATTAGGTAGCGCTTGTAAGAAGCCGGTAGATCATTCACCTGGTTACCGTGAATAACCACGATTGGTGGGTTATAACCACCTGCGTGCGCGTACTTAAGCTTAACGCGGCGACCACGCACCATAGGTGGTTGGTGATCATCCGTTGCCATCTTCATGATACGGGTCAGAACTGATGTACCTACACGAGTCGTCGCAGACTTATAGGCTTCTTGTACTGATTCAAATAAGTTACCCACGCCAGTGCCGTGTAAGGCAGAGATGAAGTGAATGCGTGCAAAGTCAACAAAGCCTAGGCGACGATCCAGTTCTTTCTTAACGTGCTCTTTAACGTCAGTATCCAGTCCGTCCCACTTGTTAACGGCAATAACAATAGAGCGACCTGCGTTTAGCGCAAAGCCTAGTAGGCTTAGATCTTGATCCGAGATGTTCTCACGAGCATCAATCACTAATAGTACAACGTTGGCATCTTCTACCGCTTTTAGCGTCTTGACCACTGAGAATTTCTCAACGGTTTCATTGATACGCCTACGACGACGAACACCTGCAGTATCAATCAATACATACTCACGCTCATCACGCTGCATTGGAATGTAGATAGAGTCACGAGTTGTGCCAGGCATGTCATACACGACCACACGTTCTTCACCCAAAATGCGGTTAGTCAGTGTCGATTTACCTACGTTAGGACGACCAATAATCGCCAGTTTAATTGGCTGATCTTGTAGGCGCTTAAATTCTTGTTCCGCTTCTTCTTCGGTGTACTCAAGCTTCTCTTCTTCTTCGTCTTCGAAGCCAGTGAGATCTTCAATTTCACCTTGTTCTTTTAATAGAGCTTCAGCGAAAGGATTCAAAGCACGGTCGATCAATGCACTCACACCACGGCCATGAGCGGCTGCAATTTGATACATGTCATCAACGCCTAACTGCCAAAATTCAGCACTTGCCGCATCAGCATCAATACCATCAACTTTGTTGACCACCAGCATAGCTGGCTTCTCAATACGACGTAAATGTTGAGCAATCGCCTCATCAGATGCTGTTAAGCCAGCACGGCCATCAACCATGAACAGTACAACGTCAGCTTCATCAATCGCTGCTAGCGACTGCTCGGCCATTTTGGTTTCCACACCTTCTTCAGTACCATCAATACCGCCGGTATCGATAACGATAAACTCATGCTCACCAAGCTTAGCTCGGCCGTATTTTCTATCACGCGTCAGACCAGGAAAGTCTGCCACTAGTGCATCGCGAGTACGAGTTAGGCGGTTGAATAGTGTGGATTTTCCTACGTTAGGACGCCCTACAAGCGCAACAACTGGAACCATAATGACCTCAAAATAAAAAGCGTTATGTAGCTATAGGTAAGAAGAGCGGTTAATCCCTGCTTACCTATAACTACACTAAAATTAATAACAAAACGGCTCTTAACTGTTTCCAGTCAAGAGCCAATTGTGAATTATATCACGTTATTCGAACGTCGGGAGATCTAATTGATCTTCAGCATCTTGACGTCGCCATTACGCGTTGTGATAACAAAGCCGTCTTCAACCTCAATAGGAGCGACAGCAAAGCCACTATCATGCTCTAACTGCTGGGAGATAAACTCACCGGTATTGCGATCTAACCAATACAAATAGCCTTCGCTATCACCCAATACGATCTTACGATCTATGATGCTAGGTGCAGTAAGCAAGCGATATTCAAGCTCACGGTTTTGCCAAAGCTCAGTACCACTTCGTGCATCAACAGCAACCACATAGTCTTTGTCTGTAATCAAGTAGATATTGCGACCGTCTGTCGTCATATCTTGCGCAGAAGAGTAATTACGCTTCCATGCAGGAGAACCAGAACGAAGATCGATTGCTACCAGCTGTCCATTGATACCAATGGTGTACAACATACCGCCGACAATTAGTGGCTTGGCATCAGAATCAACTAGGCGATCAATCTCTGTCGCGCCTTTTGGCGTTCCTACCGGTTGCTGCCAAATCATCTGGCCACGCTCTACGATAGCAGCAGCGAGACGACCATTAGCCGTACCCCAGAAAACACCACCAGAAACGGCAACAGGAGCACTGGTTCCACGTAGTGTTAAGTTTGGCACTTCGGTGCTCACTGTCCACATTTCGTTGCCTGTTTCTTCCTCTAGGGCTACGAGAGCACCGCGAGTAGTGTGAACAAGCACTAGGTTGGCGTCAGTTTCAGGTACAGATAGCACCTCACCATCCACTTCCACACGCCACTTCTCTTCACCCGTTTCAGCATCAAGCGAGATCATCTCGCCATTTTCAGTACCGATGAACAGTTGTCCGTATGAAGCCTTGATTCCACCAGATAGACGAGCGGGTACGTCTTTCTCAAGATCCACAGTCCAAATTTTATCGCCAGACTCAGGATCCAATGCCATTACCTCGCCATCACGGCTGGCAACAAACACTTTATTGTAGGCGTAAGCCGGAGTGAGCTTTGAGAAGTACTGCCCTACACCATCACCCACAGAGGTTGACCATACAACGTCCGGTGTAAATTGACTCTCTACTACAGGCACAGGGGCCATGATAATAGTGTCTTCTTCACTAGCACAGCCGACAATAGCAGTTGCAACAACTGCAATAAGTGTTCGACGAAGCCACTTGTTAGTTAGCATGCAATGCAGTCCTATTTCGCTAGGTCATCAAGTTTGAACTGGATAGTTTGGCTCGCATCTGTCGCTTGTTGTGCTTCAGAGTAAGCCGTTAAAGCGCCTTCGCTATCGCCATTGCGTAGCAGTAAATCGCCTTTCAGTTCAGCAACGCGACCTTCCCAACCTGCAACTTGCATTGCTGAAAGGTCTGCAATTGCGCCATCAATATCGCCAGTTTCCGCTTTAACACGTGCCACACGCAGTGTAATGACAGGTACAATTGCATCATCTTTGGTATTGGCTTTCGCCCACTCTAGCTGTGCTAATGCTTCTTTATATTCTGCTGCAGCAACTTGAGCTTGTGACAACTGCAGGGCAGCAAGCACTGCATACTCACGATCCGCGTTATCATTGATAAAGGTTTGCACTTGCTCAGTGGCATCAAGACCTTGAGCTTGCAACGCTTGAATGGATTTACCATAAGCATCTGATGCAGCCTCTTGGCCAGAAACCACTGAATCTTGGTAGTAACGCCAGCCAAATAGGCCACCAAGACCAATCACAGCACCCAAGATGACTGCTTTACCGTTCTCTTTCCACCAATCCTTGATGGCTTCAACTTGTTGTTCTTCGCTATCGTACAATTCCACGACCGATCCTCTTAAATTAATTCTTTTAGTTTGTTCACAAGATCTGCTTGCGCGATAGTGATTTGCTCGCCGCCGATAAGATCCTTAACCACAACGTTGTTTTCTGATACTTCGTTTTCACCCAAGACTAGGGCTACAGCTGCACCGACTTTGTCAGCACGCTTAAATTGTTTCTTGAAATTGCCACCACCAAAGTGGTTCATTACACGAAGCTCAGGCATTTGCTCACGCAGATTTTCTGCCAGCTTCATTCCCGCCATCAAAGTACCTTCGCCTGCAGTAACAACATAAGCATCTACAGAGCGTCGAACCTCGTTTAGTTCTAGGGTTTCTAGCATAAGTACCAGACGCTCTAGACCCATAGCGAAGCCTACTGCTTTGGTTGGCTTGCCACCTAGCTGTTCAACAAGACCATCGTAACGACCACCACCACAAACGGTACCTTGTGAGCCTAGGCTCTCAGTAATCCACTCGAATACAGTGCGGTTGTAGTAGTCCAAGCCACGAACTAGACGCTCATTAACTTGATATTCGATTCCCGCGGCATCAAGAAGTTCACACAAACCCGCAAAGTGTTCTTTAGACTCTGTATCTAAATAGTCAGAAAGACGCGGAGCATCACCTAAAATAGCCTGAACATCAGGGTTTTTAGTGTCAAGTACACGCAATGGGTTGGTATGCATGCGGCGCTTACAATCGTCATCCAAAATGTCGATATGTTGCTCAAGATAAGCCACAAGTGCAGTACGGTAGTTTGCACGAGCTTCCAGTGAACCAATAGAGTTCAGCTCAAGGCGAACGTGTTTATCAATACCTAGCTCACGCCATAAACGCGCGGTCATCATGATTAGTTCGGCATCAACATCAGGGCCTTCAATACCAAATACCTCAACGCCACACTGATGGAATTGACGGTAGCGACCTTTCTGAGGACGCTCATGACGGAACATTGGACCCATGTACCATAAGCGCTGCTCTTGGTTGTACAGCAGACCATTTTCAATTCCTGCACGTACACAACCAGCAGTACCTTCAGGGCGAAGAGTTAGGCTATCGCCATTGCGGTCTTCAAAGGTATACATTTCTTTTTCAACAACATCGGTGACTTCACCGATAGCGCGACTAAATAGATTAGTCATCTCAACGATTGGCATGCGCACTTCGTTGTAGCCGTAAGCACTGACTACACGCTGAACGGTTGACTCAAGTTTCTGCCACAAAGGAGATTGAGTGGGTAGGCAGTCATTCATGCCTCGGATTGCTTGGATTGTTTTTGCCACAATTAAATACCGTGTATTGTCAGGGCCTACGCCCTGAGCATTTATTCTTGAATATCGTTAACGTCGATGCGGTTTGCTGGGTCAAGTTGACTCGCTTTTGCACGAATCTTTGCCTCTAGCTGCTCAATGATCTTGTCATTATCGAAGCGCTCTTTTTGACGTTTTCCGTCTAGGTAGTAAGCACTCTTTCTATTACCACCAGCAAGACCTAAGTGTGAGACTTCAGCCTCACCAGGACCATTTACGACACAACCAATGATAGATACATCCATCGGCGTAATAATGTCTTCTAGGCGTTGCTCGAGCTCATTAACTGTATTAATTACATCAAACTCTTGGCGTGAACAGGTTGGGCAAGCGATAAAGTTGATGCCACGAGAGCGAATGCGAAGTGATTTCAGGATATCAAACCCTACCTTCACCTCTTCAACTGGATCAGCCGCCAAAGAAACGCGTAGCGTATCACCGATGCCCTCAGACAATAACATGCCTAGACCTACCGCCGACTTCACAGAGCCTGCCCTAGCGCCACCAGCTTCAGTGATACCTAAGTGCAAGGGTTGGTCGATCTGTTTTGCCAATAGTCGATAAGAATCCACCGCCAAAAATACATCTGACGCTTTAACACTTACCTTGAATTGATCAAAGTTGAGACGATCTAGAATATCCACATGACGCATAGCTGATTCTACCAAGGCTGCAGCCGTTGGTTCGCCATACTTTTCTTGGATCTCTTTTTCAAGAGAGCCGCCATTAACGCCAATACGAATTGGAATATTCATATCACGAGCACAATCAACCACAGAGCGAATACGGCTTTCGTTACCAATATTACCAGGGTTAATGCGCAAGCAATCAACGCCGTACTCTGCGACTTTTAGCGCAATTCGGTAGTCGAAATGAATATCAGCAATCAAAGGAACATTGACTTGCTGTTTAATCGCTTTGAACGCTTCAGCCGCATCCATCGTTGGTACAGAAACGCGTACCAAGTCAGCGCCTACTTTTTCAAGGGAGCGAATTTGTGCGACCGTGGCTTCTACATCTGTAGTGCGGGTGTTCGTCATTGACTGAACGGCAATAGGTGCGCCGTCGCCAACGGCTACGTCGCCTACATAGATGCGCGTCGAAGAACGACGCTTAATTGGAGATTCGTGATGCATAGTTACTCTGCAGTGAAACGTGCTACTTTGCCCGCAGTATACCTAGAAAGGTCGACAGGTTCACCCGAAATTGAGAGTGAAACCGCCTCAGGTGCACCAAGAACAAATTTGAATGGACCTTGTCCTTCTAACTCAAGTTGTTGACCCGCATTTTTTACGCCAGTCCACAAAGTTTTACCGTTCACATCTTGAACCTGAATCCAGCAGTCCGCTTTGAAGTTCATTGCAATAGTTGGGACGGGAGTTTCATCTATTTCTGGTAGTTGTACAGGTTTTGGTGCGTCGACTGCTGCAGTCTCTTCACCTTCAGCAACCGGCGTAGGCTCTAGGCCTAATTCTGCGTCATCTAACGCAGCTTCGTCGGCTACAGCGAGCTCTTCTCTATTCGGAGACTGTGGCTCAGCTAGTAATTGAGCGTCTAATGCAGGATCGTAGTTTTCGTCTACTACTGACTCATTCACTTCAATCGGCTCGCTTACTACCGTGTCTGAGTTTTGCTCACTCTGCCACCACCAAACTGCTGAAATCCCCACTATGATAGCGAAAATGCCCCAAGTCAGTTTCATGATGTTGTTATCGTGTTTGGTTTTCTTAGTTTGTTGAGAGAAGCTTTGCATGCTCTCTTCGGTAGGCTTGGCAAACTCTGAACTATCAAACAGTTCCAGCAACACTTTCTCGTCCGCACCCACAGCGCGAGCATAAGAACGAATGTACCCTCGAGTAAAGGTGTGTACTTGGCCTAATTGGAAGTCATTGCTATCAATACTTTGTATGATGGCGACTCTAAGACGCAGGCGATCTGCGATCTCTTTTTGACTAATACCCAAAGATTCACGTTTTGCTCTTAGGATGTCACCCACCATAGGTGATGTTGCATGACCCTCTTTAGGGTCAAGGTGCTGTGTATCTGTATTGTTTGATTCTTTGCTCATTCTTTATAGTACTTCAATCTTTGAGGAAGCTTGGATGGGGATTCGCCACTATTGCGTTACCGATGATTTACGGTCTAACTCATCTTGTAACTGTTGCGTCTCTACCCTAGGTCCAAACCTCGTGTGAATATGTTTTAATCGTTGCTGAGCTTCGCTAAAGGCGCCGAAGTGAACAGATAACTTAGCCAGTTCAATACTGCTTCGGAAGCGAGAAGGCTCATGCTCTAGAGACTTAAGAAAATAGGTCTCAGCTAGTCGCAGATTACCTTGCATTGTGGCGCACAGGCCGGCATTTTCATAACTTGCGGAGACATAGTCGTAATCGGACTGTTGAATTGCTCGCTCAAACTGTCTTTGAGCCAAGGTATATTCTTGTCGCCGACATAAGAACACACCATAGTCATTCAACACGTCACCGCTTGTTGGTGATTCAGCCAATGCTTTTTTATACCAAATATCAGCAAGTTCAGGCTCTGCTACCTGCTGGTAATAATAGGCTATTGCGGAGGAAGCGCGTACATAATTAGGCGCATAACGGCGTGCCAGCTCAAGATTTTGCTTTGCTCTGACATTATGCCCAAGCGCTAGGTAGTTTATACCGAGCTCTATTCTGGCATCCGCTGCTTTGAAAGGATTGAATTGCGCGTTTCCAGCCTCACTATCAACTGTAACACAACCGACTAACAGACAGAGTAAAAAAAGTGTGACCAATCCTTTAAACATAAGGTTCCCCGATAGTTAAACCGGGGAACCTTAGTCAAATTAGTCAACGAGTTTACTATCCGTTAAAGCGATTTAACTGGAATGGCTTCCCCTGTGTTCTTCTGGGTACGCTTGGTTCGGTCGATAACGTCACCAACCAATTGACCACAAGCGGCATCAATATCGTCACCACGAGTCTTGCGCACCGTTACCGTGTAGTCGTATTGCATCAACGTTTTTTGGAAACGGTCAATACGCGAATTACTCGGTTTCTTATAAGGTGAACCAGGATACGGATTAAAGGGTATTAAATTGATCTTCGCTGGGGTGTCTTTAAGCAATTCTGCGAGCTGTCTCGCATGGTCCATATCATCATTAACATGATCAAGAAGAACATACTCTACCGTCACCCTGCCGCGGTTTGCATTTGAAGATGCGATATAACGACGAACAGACTCTAAGAAATCTTGAATGTCCCAACGGTCATTGATCGGCATGATTTGGCTGCGCAATTCATCTGTCGGTGCATGCAATGAGATCGCCAGTGCCACGTCAATGTTGCCCGTCATTTGGTCAAGGCCTGACACCACACCAGAAGTAGAGACTGTGACTCGACGCTTAGACAAGCCAAAACCTAAATCATCTAGCATGATGTTTAGAGACGGCATTAGGTTCTTCATGTTGAGCAGAGGCTCGCCCATACCCATCATTACAACGTTAGTAATTGGGCGGCGACCTGTCTCTTTTTCCAGACCGATCTCGCGAGCTGCACGCCAAATCTGACCGACAATTTCAGAGACACGAAGATTACGGTTAAAGCCTTGCTGCGCCGTTGAGCAGAATGTACATGCAAGCGCACAGCCTACTTGTGAAGACACACACAGTGTCGCTCTGTCACCATCAGGAATATAGACAGTTTCAACGTCTTGATCACCAACGCGCATTGCCCATTTAATGGTGCCATCGCTAGAGTGCTGAGCTTCTGAAACGTAAGGTGAACGAATCTCAGTAAGACGCTGCAATTTTTCGCGTAGCTTCTTGTTTAGGTTGGTCATTTTTTCAAAGTCATCACAACCAAAGTGGTATATCCACTTCATAATCTGATCTGCGCGGAATGCTTTTTCACCCAGCTCATCAGCAAAGTACTGACGTAGGCCTTGGCGATCAAAATCAAGCAGATTTACTTTTGCTTTAGTCATGGTGCCTCTCAACGACGAACAACAAATCTAGGGGCGCAGATTGTACAGGGTTTGTGCAACAGCAACAAGAAATATGTGATTTAGGTCAATTTAAAAAAAGACCTAAGCGTGCGCTTAGGTCTTTTTTAACTATCAGCTTTCAGCCAAGAGCCTTCAATTTAGCTTCTTGGGTGGATTTCTGAAGCAGGGAAGAAGAATTCTATTTCACGAGCAGCAGAGGCCGGACTATCTGAACCGTGCACAGAGTTGTGACGCATGCTAAGGGCGTAGTCAGCGCGGATAGTGCCACAGGCAGCTTGCTCAGGGTTGGTCTTACCCATCAGCTCACGGTAACGAGAGATAGCATCCTCGCCTTCTAGCACTTGGACCATGATAGGGCCAGAGGTCATGAACTCTTTTAGTGCAGGGAAAAATTCTTTGCCTTCATGCTCAGCATAAAAGCCACTTGCTTGTTCTTCTGTAAGATGCAGCATTTTTGCCGCTACGATGCGTAAGCCCGCTTGCTCCATACGCTGATAAATAGCGCCAATTAGGTTACGTTTTACAGCATCAGGCTTCACGATAGAAAATGTTCTTTCAATGGCCATTTAATTTCCTTATAGCTCTTGGGTCGTTAAAGACGTTTGTTAAAGACGTTTGTTCTCTTATGGTAAAAAAGGCCCTATAGGGCCTCAATTATTATTGGTTGTTCAGTAGGTTTGCGAGAGTGCGCACACCCATACCTGTACCACCAGCAGCCCACTTATCAGTCGCTGACTTACGGTAAGCGCCAGCACAGTCAATGTGCAGCCAGCCCGTTTTATAGTCGTCTACAAAGTAGGATAGGAAACCTGCTGCTGTAGATGCACCTGGTGAGAAGTCACCGCTACTGATATTGGATAGATCAGCAAAGTTAGACGGCAACATACCTCGGTGGAAATCTGCTAGAGGCAGCGGCCATAGGCCTTCTTTTTCTTCTGCCGCGCATGCAAGCGCTTGTTCAGAGAATGCAGAATCAAAGCTAAACAGAGCATGGAAATCATTGCCCAGTGCATTTTTAGCTGCGCCAGTTAAGGTTGCACAGTCAATGATCACCTCTGGGTTTTGCTCGCTCGCATAGATAAGGCCATCAGCCAATACCAAGCGTCCTTCAGCGTCGGTATTCATAACTTCTACTGTCTTGCCATTTTTATAGGTAATCACATCACCTAACTTGATGGCACGCCCAGAGATCATGTTCTCTGCACAACATAGGATAAGTTTAACGCGCTTATTCAAGCCGCGAAGAATCGCTAATGCCAAACCGCCAGTAATGATCGCAGCGCCGCCCATGTCCGCTTTCATCGCGGTCATGCCTTGAGATGGTTTAATGCTATAGCCGCCTGAGTCAAAGGTGATCCCTTTACCCACTAGACATGCCATCACAGGTGCTTCAGGGTCGCCTGTTGGGTTAAAGTCTAACTGCAGCATAGCCGAAGTACGCGCAGAACCGCGACCCACAGCGTAGATGCCCTCCCAGCCTTCCGTTAAAAGATCTTTGTCTTTTACGATGCGGTATTTCACTAGACCTGGTGCAACTGATTTGATGAACTCACCCGCCATGGTTGCCAATTGGCGTGGCGCGACTTCTTCTGCACTCTTGTTAATAATATCGCGAGTCCAGTTAGCCACCTTAATACGGTCTTGAAGTTCTTTTTCATCCGCTTCAGCCAATGGTTGCCATTCCAGTGCGTTGTCGCGTCTTGGATTACGGAAACCCTGAGCAAAAGACCAGATACTTTCTAGATCCCACTCATCTCCGATTAAACTAATGCTTTTGATGCCTTGAGCGTCTAATTTACGAGCCGCTTTTTGAATCGCGCCGTAGTCATGGCCCTGGCCAATGTGCACAGAACAACCTTGCTCTGTATGAGAAAGAATGGCGTTTTCGCCCCATTGAGGTGCTGCTTTATCTGTAGATAGTGATACTTGCATTGCTGTAGACATGACCTCTCCTTGCCCTCTACTTGTCTTATTATGTTTGTTACTTTTATGTTCTCAAGATACAGGAATCCCGTTTCCTCCGACAGAGGAAACTCAGTTATTAATGGAAAGTAAGATATCCCTTTCCTAACAAGGCGTTTCTAGTAGCTTGTTACTGATTTTATGCGCCTATTATGCCTAGGCTAAGTGTCAAAAACATAAAAATCGGGCTCTAAGGCCCGATTTTTATTAAATAAATGTTAAGTGGACCGTTAATCCGCTTCGTCCATCCAACATAGAATAATAGCTTCTAAGATTTTCTCATTAGAGTGCTTCGGATCATCATCAAAATCTTCCAGCTCTAATATCCATTGATGCAAGTCAGTAAAACGCACTGTCTGCGGATCTACTTCTGGAAACTTTTCCACTAACTCAATGGCAATATCTCTCGTGTCTATCCATTTCATGCAAACCTCCTTGTTAGCTAAATTGATTAATGATCTTCTGATGCGTGGTTCAGCGTGTAGCGAGGGATTTCAACTACAAGGTCTTCATCTGCAACTACCGCTTGGCAACCTAAACGAGACTCAGGCTCTAGGCCCCATGCCTTGTCTAACATATCGTCTTCAAGTTCCTCGCTCTCTTCTAGAGAGTCGAAGCCTTCACGCACAATAACGTGGCAGGTAGTACAAGCACACGACTTCTCACACGCATGTTCAATGCCGATGCCATTCTTTAGAGCCACATCGAGTACGGTTTCACCCGTATTGGCTTCTAATACAGCACCTTCAGGGCAAAGATCATCATGGGGTAAAACTACAATCTTAGGCATAACCGCTTATCTCTATATATCATCTACTGATTGGCCAGACAAAGCCTGACGAATCGATTTATCCATACGACGGGAAGCAAAGTCTTGGCTCGCTTTATCCGTCTGCTTAATTCCGTCTTCAATTGCATCAGCATCATCGCCGTTACGCAGCGCAATGAGGTCTTCAATGACTTGAAGTAGCGCAGTGCGCTCTTGTTCGCTGAGCAGCTCATCGCCGTCGGCTTGCAACGCCGCAATCAAGCCTTCAATAACACGATCGGCTTCTACGCGTTGCTCTGCTAGCGCTCTTGCTTGCATGTCTTCTTTAGCAAAAGTCATCGAGTCTTTCAGCATATTCGCGACTTCATTATCACTTAAACCGTATGAAGGCTTAACCTGAATCTCAGCTTGTATACCTGTGCTCTTTTCCATCGCAGTCACTGAAAGCAAACCATCTGCATCAACCTGATAGGTCACACGAATGTGTGCAGCACCAGCCGCCATTGGTGGAATGCCCTTCAATGCAAATTTGGCTAGGGAGCGACAGTCATCAACCATCTCACGCTCACCTTGTACCGTGTGCACTGTCATAGCGGTTTGACCGTCTTTAAAGGTTGTGAACTCTTGTGCTCTTGCTACAGGTATCGTGGTGTTGCGAGGAATGATTTTCTCGACTAACCCCCCCATAGTTTCGATACCTAGAGACAGTGGAATAACATCCAATAGCAGCATATCTGAATCAGGCTTATTGCCTGCTAGGATATCAGCCTGAATCGCAGCGCCTAGTGCAACTACTTCATCAGGGTTGATGCTGGTTAACGGCTCTTTATCAAAGAAATCACCCACCATAGAACGAACCAAAGGTGTGCGCGTAGAACCGCCTACCATCACAACCTGAAGTACATCATCCTTATCAACCTGTGCATCTTTCAGAGCACGGCGACATGACATGAGAGTCTTTTTCACTAGAGAGCGAATAAGATCATCAAAGGTTTCGCGAGTGATCTCCCCTTGCCAATCCAATACAGAGACTTGAGTTGTCTCGTTGTCAGACAGAGCAATCTTGGTCTTTGCCGCGGCATTGAGCAAGATACGGTTCTGTTCATCCGTTAACGAGTCTAGGCCCATTTCTTGTTGAATGTGTTCTGCAAGAAGATGGTCAAAATCATCACCACCCAACGCCGAATCGCCACCCGTTGATAGCACTTCAAATACACCTTTAGACAGGCGTAAGATTGAGATATCAAAGGTACCACCACCCAAATCATAAACCGCAATCACGCCTTCTTGACCCGAATCTAGACCATAAGCGATCGCGGCTGCCGTTGGCTCATTGAGCAAGCGAAGTACATTCAAACCGGCAAGCTTGGCGGCATCTTTGGTTCCAGCACGCTGTGCATCGTCAAAGTAAGCCGGTACGGTGATAACCACACCAGTAAGCTCTCCACCTAGGGTAGATTCAGCGCGCTGACCTAAGGCTCTTAAGATATCCGCTGAGACTTCAACTGGGTTCTTATTGCCAAGTGTGGTTTGTAAAATCGGCAGGCCATTGTCACTGTTCAATAGCGAATATGGCAGCTTTGGATAGCGCTGTTTTATATCTTCAACCGAACGGCCAAGAAGTCGCTTCACTGAGATAACGGTATTTTGAGGATCGCTCTCGGCAGCATCTAGGGCAGAATAACCCACATTAAAACCATCTGATTTGTAGTGCACCGCTGACGGTAAGATAGCACGGCCTTCAGAATCAAGGAGTGGGCTCGCTTGCCCACTGCGCACTGAGGCAACCAGTGAGTTCGTGGTACCTAGGTCAATACCTGCTGCTAGCTTATGTTCATGAGGTGCAGAACTTTGGCCTGGTTCTGCTATCTGTAGTAATGGCATGACATTCCTATTGTATATACGACTAGTTAAGTAACTTGTCTTCTAGTCGTTCGATTTCTACTAATAACTTGGCAATAAATTTCAGCTTTCTAACGCTATCGGCCGCTTCAGCCCAACATTGTTCATTGATCTGTTGTTCGACTTGTTGCAACTGCTGCTTGTGCATTTTGGCGACTTTAGATTCAAAATCAAACAGTAAATCATCCGCGTCAGTGCTATCGCCAATTTCCTCAAGCTCTTCACGAAGTTCCATCTGTTGCATTAAAAATAGAGGATCTTGCAACGTTTGCTGCTCAGAACGAATATCGTGCTCATTCTCAGCCAACATATATTCGGCGCGAGCGATGGGATTCTTGAGAGTTTGGTATGCATCATTAATGCTTGCGGCTTTTTGCACAGCCATCAAACGGTCGCGCTCAGAGGCAGTAGCAAACTTATCGGGATGAAAACGACGCTGCAATTCTCTGAATTGAGAAGAAAGAAGGCTACCATCCACATTAAATTGTGCTGGTAGCCCGAATAGTTCGAAGTGGTTCATAATGAGACTCTCGATATCTAAAGAGAGAGGGCCCACCCTTATGATGAACCCTAGCCTTAACTCGCTCGTTAAACGTTGAAGCTTTCGCCGCAGCCGCATTCACCCTTAGCGTTCGGGTTGTTGAATTCAAACCCTTCGTTAAGACCTTCTTTAACGTAATCTAGCTCTGTACCATCAAGATAAACAAGGCTCTTGGCATCGATCACCACTTTAACGCCTTTGTGCTCGAAGATGCTGTCTTCTTCATTTACGTCATCTACGAATTCAAGCACATACGCCATACCTGAACAGCCCGTTGTTTTAACACCCAGTCTTAAGCCGACGCCTTTGCCTCGACTGTCTAGGAATGCTCTAACGCGGTCTGCCGCGGTTTCTGTCATTGTGATGGCCATACTACAACCTTTATTGCCGATGAGGGGAAGCCTCCCCTCTAATTATTACTCTTGATGTTTTTTCTTATAGTCTGAAACAGCAGCTTTAATCGCATCTTCCGCTAGGATAGAGCAGTGCACCTTAACCGGTGGTAACTCTAGCTCTTCAGCTATTTCAGAGTTTTTGATTGAAGCGGCTTCATCAACGGTTTTACCCTTGACCCACTCTGTAACCAGCGAGCTTGATGCAATAGCACTACCACAACCGTAAGTTTTAAACTTAGCATCTTCGATGATGCCCTCAGGTGTCACCTTGATTTGCAGCTTCATTACGTCGCCACAAGCCGGTGCGCCGACCATTCCGCTACCTACGCTTGGATCTTCTTTATCAAAAGAACCAACGTTGCGTGGGTTCTCGTAGTGGTCAATTACTTTTTCGCTGTAAGCCATAATATAGTCCTCTAATCCTCTACTTCCTTGGAACTAGTGATGTGCCCACTCTACGGTGTCCAGATCAATACCTTCCTTGTACATATCCCAAAGTGGAGACATGTCGCGTAATTTTGTTACCGCAGTGCGAATTTGCTCTACCGCGTAGTCGATTTCTTCTTCCGTTGTGTAACGACCGAAAGAGAAGCGAACTGAGCTGTGGGCAAGTTCATCATTGAGGCCTAGTGCTCGCAGTACATACGAAGGCTCAAGGCTTGCTGATGTACATGCTGAGCCAGATGAAACGGCTAAGTCTTTCAGTGACATAAGCAGAGACTCACCCTCAACAAACGCAAAGCTCACGTTTAGGTTGTGCGGTACACGCTGCTCAAAATCACCATTGACGGTGACTGCTTCCAAATCTTTAACCGCATTAAACAGGCGGTTACGTAGGTTCAGAGCATGTTGGTAATCTTTTTCCATATCCAATTTAGCTACACGGAATGCTTCACCCATACCTACAATCTGGTGAGTTGGAAGTGTGCCAGAGCGGAAACCGCGCTCATGACCACCACCGTGCATTTGTGCTTCTAGGCGGATACGTGGTTTACGACGAACGTACAAAGCGCCGATGCCTTTAGGCCCGTATGCTTTATGTGCTGATAGCGATAGCAAATCAACTTTAGTCTCTTGAACATCAATCGGTAGTTTACCTGCTGATTGAGCGGCATCCACGTGGAATACAATCTTGCGTTCGCGACATAGCTCGCCAATTGAAGTGATGTCTTGAATCACGCCAATTTCATTGTTTACGTGCATGATAGAAACCAAAACAGTGTCTTCACGCATTGCGTCTTGAAGCTTGTTCAGGTCAATAATGCCATTTGCTTCAGGCGCTAAGTAAGTCACTTCAAAGCCTTCACGCTCAAGCTGACGACATGGGTCTAATACCGCTTTGTGTTCAGTCTTGCAGGTGATGATGTGCTTGCCTTTCTTTGAGTAGAAACGAGCTGCACCCTTGATAGCAAGGTTGTCTGATTCTGTCGCGCCAGAGGTAAATACGATTTCGCGAGGATCCGCATTTAAAAGATCAGCAATCTGTTCACGAGCAGTATCCACAGCCTCTTCAGCTTGCCAACCATAGCGGTGTGAGCGAGACGCAGGGTTGCCGAAGGTACCATCCATAGTCATATACTGGACCATTTTCTCAGCAACGCGTTCATCTACTGGGCAAGTTGCTGAATAGTCTAAATAAATTGGCAGTTTCATTATTTACTCCAAGTAAAACTGTTTGCTCTATGAGCGGACATTGACGCCGATTGCTTCGGCTATCGATTTAGAGCTAAAACCATGATTAGAGGCTAACTCTAAATCTTGGCGTCCTGAAATCTCTAAAACTTCATTGTCCAACATCAACTCACCTAAGGTGATGTTGTTTAAAAAATCACTAATTCGAGAACTCAAATCTCGCCAAAGCGTGTGGGTAAGGCAACGAGCGCCCCCCTGACAATTGGCTTTCCCATTACAACGCGTCGCTTCAACTGATTCATCAACCGCTGAAATAATGGTACCAATAGCAATAAGTTGCGCGTCTTTTCCTAGGTTATAACCACCACCTGGACCTCGAACACTAGCAACTAATCCCGCTTTGCGTAGCTTTGAAAATAATTGCTCTAGATAAGAAAGAGATATACCCTGACGTTCCGATATGTCAGCCAGTGGTACTGGGCCTGACTGAGAATGCAATGCTACATCAAGCATGGCTGTTACGGCATATCTTCCTTTCGATGTAAGCTTCATATCACACTCTTTCCAATTACTTCGTTGCGGAAAGTCTCCCATACCCGACTAAAACGGTCAAGTATTTATTTGACCAATTTACTCAAGTATTTAACCCTATACGGATTATGGCTATTATTTGTGCGAAATTTTCTTTTGTATCGCCGTAAGGACACCTCGCAAGATGTTGATCTCTTGTGCTTCAGGACGAGCGCGACTGAATAGCCTTCTCAGTTTGTTCATCACCTGGTTCGGCTTATCCTTCTCAATAAACTGGGTATCAATAAGTACGTTTTCAAGGTGCTGATAAAACATTTCTAATTCGTTATGACGTGAATAGACCACTGGATCGTCTTGTGGGTATTGCGCCTTATCACTTTCTAGAAATGCCATTCTCACTTCGTAGCTAAGGGTTTGCACCGCCATCGCTAGATTCAGTGAGCTGTATTCTGGGTTAGCGGGTATGGCGACATGATACTGGCACAGTTGCAGTTCATCATTGGTTAGGCCGGTGCGTTCACGACCAAACACCAGTGCCACGGAAGCATGTGTTCCTTCTTCGACAAACTTAACGCCACATTCGCGTGGCTCTAGCATTGGCCAATTAAGGGTACGAGAGCGTGCACTCGATCCGACCACAAGGGCGCAATCGGCCACCGCTTCTTGCATGGTCGAAAATCTTTGTGCGTTATTCACTACATCGTCAGCGCCCGCCGCTAATGCCATGGTTTGTTCATCGATTTCACACTGCGGGTCAACCAAGACTAACTGAGTCAATCCCATCACTTTCATTGCTCGTGCAGCTGAACCAATATTTCCTGGGTGAGAGGTTCCCACCAATACCACTTTGACGTTTTGTAACATCAAGCCTACCTCTATAATTCACAACCGACGCATACTAACACATCCCAAAAGCGGAATAAAAAAAACACTCGTGCAAAAAATAACCACTTCCCTTTTGCCACAATCTTGCTTATACTCCGCCCCGCTTTCCGTTCTTTAACATCCGTTGGGTATAATTATGCATCCTATGCTAAATATCGCTATTCGCGCTGCGCGAAAAGCAGGCAATCATATTGCGAAATCTCTAGAAACTGCTGACAAGATTGAAATCTCGCTGAAAGGCGAAAATGACTTTGTGACTAACATCAACAAAGACGCAGAACATGTGATTATCGATACAATCAAGTCTTCTTACCCTGACCACAGCATCATTGCTGAAGAGTCTGGTTTAACTGTAGGTAAAGATGACGCAGTTCAATGGATCATTGACCCACTGGATGGCACCAATAACTTCGTTAAGGGTATCCCACACTTTGCTGTATCTATCGCTGTTCGTATCAACGGTAAAACAGAAGTAGCGTGTGTTTATGACCCAATGCTTAACGAACTTTTCACTGCACAACGTGGTTCTGGCGCACAGCTAAACAACGCTCGTATCCGTGTTAAGCAATTAAAAGACCTTCAAGGTACTGTTCTTGCAACTAGTTTCCCAACTAAGCAAAAGCAACACTCTGAATCTTACTTCAAAATCATGAGCTCTCTATTTGTTGAAGTTGCTGACTTCCGCAGCACTGGTTCTCCGGCTCTTGATCTATGTTACCTAGCTTCTAACCGTGTTGACGGTTACTTTGAGCTTGGCCTTAAGCCTTGGGACATCGCTGCTGGTGAGCTTATCGCTCGTGAAGCTGGCGCAATCCTAACGGACTTTGCTGGCGGTACTGACTACATCAAGTCAGGTAACCTTGTAGGCTCAAGCGCTCGCGGTGTTAAGAATATTCTTCGCCACGTACGTGAGCACGCAAATGAAGGCATGCTGAAGTAATCGCATCCCTTTGTAAAAACAGTATTAAAAAAACGGCCATCATCTGATGGCCGTTTTTGTATCTAGCTTTTGGCTATCTAGCCACTTAGCAATGTTCACGAACTGTATCGGCGATACGGTTAGCCAGCTTAAGCACTAACTCTCCATCTTCACCCTCTACCATGACGCGAATTAAAGGCTCAGTACCTGACTTACGCAGAAGTACACGTCCCTTATCACCCAGCTCTTGTTCCGCTTGCACAACTGATTGTTGAACAACATCCAATTGCATTGGGTCAGTGTCACCAGAGAAGCGAACATTGATCAGCTCTTGCGGGTATAACGTCATACCTTGAGAAAGGTCGAATAGGCTCATGCCACTATCAACGATCGATGATAAAACTTGAAGCGCTGCAACAATAGCATCACCCGTGGTCACCTTGTCTAGCAAGATTACGTGGCCTGAATTTTCAGCGCCAATGCTCCAGCCTTTTTCTTTTAGCTGTTCCATGACATAGCGGTCGCCTACTTTAGCACGTGAAAACGGAATGCCCAGTTGCTTAAGACCATTTTCCATACCTAGGTTTGTCATCAGGGTACCGACAACACCACCCTTTAGTTCACCACGGCGCAGTGCGTCGCGGGCAATGATGTAAGCGATTTGGTCACCATCCACTTTGTTGCCTTTATGGTCAACCATGATGATGCGGTCACCATCACCATCAAAGCCAAGACCTAGGTCAGCTTTCTCTTCAACTACTTTTGCTTGCAGCGCACGCACATCAGTTGCACCCACCTCAGCATTAATGTTCAAGCCATCGGGTTCACAGCCCATAAGCACCAATTGTGCACCTAGCTCTTTAAATACGTTTGGAGCAATGTGGTAAGTAGCACCATGAGCACAATCGACCACAATTTTCAGTGAGCTTAGGTTAGCGTTGCTTGGGAAGGTGCTTTTACAAAATTCAATATAACGACCGGCAGCATCGTTCATACGAGAGGCTTTACCAAGTAGAGCTGATTCTACACATTCAATGTCTTTATCTAGCTCAGCTTCAATAGCTAATTCAATGTCATCAGGAAGCTTTGTGCCTTCAGAGGAGAAGAACTTGATGCCGTTATCGTAATACGGGTTATGTGATGCCGAAATCACAATACCCGCTTCTGCGCGGAACGTTTGTGTTAAGTACGCAACTGCAGGTGTTGGCATTGGACCGGTAAAGGTTGCCTTTAGACCAGCAGCAGCAAGACCAGCTTCTAACGCAGACTCAAGCATGTAGCCAGAGATACGAGTATCTTTACCAATAATGACCTTCTTGGTGCCTTGTTTAGCCAAAACACGACCCGCAGCCCAGCCTAGCTTTAGTACAAAGTCAGGAGTGATTGGGTATTGGCCTACTTTTCCGCGGATACCGTCGGTACCAAAATAACGTCGTTGAGACATTTGTAATTCCTAATTATTATTTTATTGATTCCATAAAGTTCACTACTCGCACGGCATCAGCCGTTTCAGCAACGTCGTGAACTCGAATAATCTGTGCGCCTTTTTGAGCCGCCACAACCGCACATGCCACACTACCTGAAACGCAGTCTGCGGGTGCTTTATCTAGCAGTTTGAACACCATCGACTTTCGAGACATGCCTGCTAACAGAGGCATTTCAAAACGATGAAATTGTTCCAAGTGTTGCAATAGATGGTAGTTATGTTCAAGTGTTTTACCAAATCCAAAGCCAGGATCCAGTATTAATTTATCTTTGCTTATTCCCACAGCCTCGCACGCCTTGATGCGTTCTGCTAAGAACTGCTCAACCTCAGAGATAAGATCATCATAGTGCGGGTTAGCCTGCATTGTTCTAGGTTGCCCTTGCATGTGCATAAGGCAGATGGGCACTCCAGAGTCAGCGGCAGCTTGCAATGCTCCTGGATCTTGCAGTGCTCGCACATCATTAATCAGGTCAGCTCCAGCTTCCGTCGCTTGGCGCATCACCTCAGCTTTACTGGTATCGATAGATATCCACACATCGGACTCAGCACGAACTGCTTTGATTACAGGAATGACGCGTTCTAGCTCTTGCTGCAACTCTACCTCTGGTGCGCCCGGTCTTGTTGACTCACCACCGATATCAATAATCGTCGCTCCCGCCGCAATCATCTTGCGCGATTGAGCTAAAGCATCATCAATTCGGTTGTATTGGCCACCATCAGAGAATGAATCAGGGGTTACATTGAGTATACCCATGATCTGCGGTGAAGATAGATCGAGCTGTTTTTTGCCACTGTTTAAGATCATAACACTAACGAGTTTCAAAAAGGTTAAAGCGAAAATTTGGGAAGGGTAGATACAGAAAAACCCCGAGAACTCTCGGGGTTTGCTTATTTAGCTATTATTCTGAATCTTTTTCAGCAGGTTCTGTTTTAGATTCTTCTGCCGTTTCGGTTTCAGCTTTCGCTTCAGCCTTTGGCTCTTCAACAGGTTTTGATTGCTCACCCCAACCGGCTGGTTCACGAATATCACTGCGACGTTCCATTAGGTCATCAATCTGACCTGCATCAATGGTTTCGTACTTCATCAGCGCATCTTTCATTGTGTGCATGATGTCCATATTCTCTTCCAGAATTTGGCGAGCACGGGCATAGTTGCGGTCGATGATTTGACGAATCTCATCATCAATCAACTTGGCAGTATCGTCAGACATGTGTTTAGTCTGAGTTACGCTACGACCTAAGAATACTTCGCCTTCTTCTTCAGCATAAAGAAGAGGACCTAGCTTCTCAGAGAAGCCCCACTGAGTCACCATCTTACGAGCGATATCAGTCGCGCGTTCGATATCGTTTGATGCACCAGTAGATACACGCTCTTTACCGTAGATAAGCTCTTCAGCTAGACGACCACCGTAAAGGCTTGAGATCATCGACTCAAGATGACGACGGTTCATGCTCACCCTATCTTGCTCAGGTAAGTACATAGTCACACCTAGCGCACGGCCACGTGGAATAATCGATACCTTGTACACAGGATCATGCTCAGGAACCAAGCGACCAATGATTGCGTGACCTGCTTCGTGGTATGCCGTTGACTCTTTAATGTCATCAGTCATCACCATAGAGCGGCGTTCTGCACCCATCATGATCTTGTCTTTCGCTTGCTCAAACTCAGCCATAGCAACGTTGCGCTTGTTACCACGAGCAGCGAATAGTGCCGCTTCGTTTACAAGGTTAGCAAGGTCTGCACCGGAGAAACCAGGAGTACCGCGAGCAATCAAAGATGGCTCTACATCGCTAGCAAGAGGTACCTTGCGCATGTGTACTTTCAGGATCTGCTCACGGCCACGTACGTCTGGAAGACCTACTACTACCTGACGGTCAAAACGACCAGGACGAAGTAATGCAGGGTCCAATACGTCTGGACGGTTAGTTGCAGCGATAACGATAATACCTTCGTTACCCTCAAAGCCATCCATCTCGACCAGCATTTGGTTCAACGTTTGCTCACGCTCATCGTGACCACCACCAACACCTGCGCCACGCTGACGACCTACGGCATCGATCTCATCGATGAAGATGATACAAGGCGCTGCTTTCTTCGCTTGTTCGAACATGTCACGCACACGAGATGCACCAACACCTACGAACATTTCTACGAAATCAGAACCAGAGATAGTAAAGAACGGAACTTTAGCTTCACCAGCAATCGCCTTCGCAAGTAGAGTTTTACCTGTACCTGGAGGACCGACTAGCAAGACACCGGTTGGGATCTTACCGCCCAATTTCTGGAATCGGCTTGGATCACGCAAGTAATCCACTAGTTCTTTAACATCTTCTTTTGCTTCATCACAACCCGCAACGTCAGAGAAGAGAGTTTTGATTTGTTCTTCGCTCATCATACGAGCTTTTGATTTACCGAAGGACATGGCGCCTTTACCGCCACCGCCTTGCATTTGACGCATGAAGAAAATCCACACACCAATCAGTAGAATCATTGGGAACCATGAGATGAAGATAGTACCTAGAAGGCTTTGCTCTTCTGGTGGTGTACCTGTCACCTTCACGTTTTGATTGATCAAGTCATCAAGAAGCTTTGTGTCGTACACAGGCATATAAGTCACGTTACGTGAATTATCGCTGCGATAAAAAACGATTTCTTTATCGTTAATCTTGGCTTCGCGAATCTGGCCTTGGCCAACTTCCTGTATAAAAGTGGTGTAATCCACTGATTTTCCGTTGCTGTCTCCAGGGCCAAAGCTCTGGAAAACGGACATTAGCACTACAGCTATCACTAGCCACAGAATTAGATTTTTTGCCATGTCACTCAAGGTGTAAGCCTCTCGATAACTAATTGTAATTAAAAGTAGATTACTACAGTTTGGATGCTGTAGCCAGAATGTAAAGCTTTCTCAAGCTTGTTGAGCAGTTAGCCTTTGTAACCTGTTGCTACAATGAAGACTTCACGAGAGCGAGCTCGGGAAGAATCGGGTTTCCGGACTTTAACAGTCTTAAACATTTCACGTACATCTTTGACGAATTGATCAAAACCTTCGCCCTGAAATACCTTAACAACAAAGCTACCATTTGTAGCTAGAACTTGTCGACACATATCAAGGGCTAATTCGACCAAATACATAGCCCTTGGCTGGTCTACAGAGTTATTACCTGCAATATTGGGAGCCATGTCAGACATTACGACGTCCACCATACTCGGTTGAATGCGGTCTAACAGCGCTTCAAGAACGCTCTCTTCACGAAAATCACCTTGTAGAAAGCTTACACCAGCAATAGGGTCCATTGGCAACAAATCACACGCAATAATTTGTCCGTTGTCACCCACTATCTTTGCAGCATACTGCGACCAACCACCAGGAGCCGCCCCTAAATCTACTACGGTCATTCCAGCAGAAAAGAGCTTATCTTTGGTGTGTATTTCTTCCATTTTGAAGTAAGCGCGTGAACGATAGCCTTTTTTTCTGGCTTCGTTGGCGTATTTATCATCAAAATGTTCTTTTAACCATCGACCCGAACTGGCCGAATGCTTTTGTTTACTCATTCAATTTCCAACGTGTTTGGAGTAGGCAATTAGCCTAATATTCCCGTTTCATGGATAAAGTATAGTCTTGAGACCTATATGACGTTAAAATAGGATTTTTCAACCCTTATATAAAAGAAATTGGCCGCGATATGAACTTAAGCACCAAACAAAAGCAGCATCTAAAAGGCTTAGCACACGACCTAAAACCGGTTGTGTTGATGGGCGCAAATGGACTTACTGAGGCTGTTCTAGCGGAGATTGAACTTGCATTGGGTCATCACGAATTGATCAAGGTTAAAGTAGCATCGGAAGATCGCGAAACAAGAAGCCTAATCATTGACGCTATCGTTCGTGAATCTGGTGCAGAGAAAGTACAAACTATTGGTAAAACGCTAGTACTGTACCGCCAATCAGAACAACGTAAAATTGAACTGCCACGCAAATAGGCTGTAACGATTAATCGTGTTCACAAAAAAAGGCTGCTGATGCAGCCTTTTTGATATCACAAGCCAAATAGCTTACAGATATTCTACACGTTCAATTTCGTAATCTTTCACGCCGCCAGGAGTTGTGATAGTCACTTCATCACCTTCCATCTTACCAATCAGGCCACGCGCAATAGGTGAGCTAACAGAAATACGGCCTAGCTTAATTTCGGCTTCATCTTCACCCACGATCTGATACTTGAATTCTTCTTCTGTATCTACATCGATTAGAGTTACTGTCGTACCGAAGATAACCTTGCCTGAGTTGTCCATTTTAGTTACGTCAATAACCTGAGCAACAGAGAGCTTATATTCGATGTCACGGATTTGTGCTTCACAGATGCCCTGTTCTTCACGAGCAGCATGATATTCAGCATTTTCTTTAAGGTCGCCTAACTCACGAGCTTCTGCAATGGCAGTAGAGATCAGTGGACGCAGTTTAAGCAGTCTTTCTAATTCTGTTTTTAGTTGCTGTTCGCCACGAACAGTCATTGGTACTTTTTCCATATTTAACCTCATTTGCCCAGCAAATATTGGGCAACAAAAAACCTATCAAGCGAAGGCTCAATAGGTAACTAACTGATAGTGATACATCAATTGTACCGAAAACTCTGCTTTTTTTCACCAAAATTCGACACACTAGCCCATGATAGAATCGTGACATAAATCACAGTTAGCCGAGCGTAAAACAAACAAAATCAAGAACCTAAAGATAAATAAATATAAAACAAGAACATGTCATACCAATTGCAGTGCAACGCTAACCTATTGTTTTTATTGTATTGCAGTAACATTGACATCTTTTTGATACAAAAAGTTCCCCTTCTTTACAACATTTTACTATCGCCTACTTAATCATCTAGGTCAGAATCCTAACCGAGAACAAATCTTATTAAGCGTAAAACACTGCGTATTACAATAACTTAGTGCAGTGCTTAACCAAGATTTGTTTTAAGGGAGTTTGGGTTTATGAAGCCCACTTTATTTATCGGACAAATACATTCTAGGACTTGGAAATGAACAAAAAGATTATTGCTCTAGCAGTAGCAGCTGCAGCTTTCGGTACTCAGGCGTCTGCTGTTGAACTATACAACAACGATGGTTCTACTTTCTCTATTGGCGGTCACGTATCAATCAGTGCTAAAGGCAACTCAGACGTTGGTAGTAATACTGATTTGATCTCTAACTCTCCACGTATCAACTTCAACGCAACTCAAGACCTAGGCAATGGCTTCACAGCTGACGCTAAAGGCGAATACTCAATTAACTACCTAAACGGTGGTGAGGAGTCATTCACTACTCGTCTTGGCTACATTGGTGTTTCTCACGACACATTTGGTCGCGCTGTTGGTGGTACTCAATGGTCTCCGTACTACGACGTAGCTGGTATCGCTGATATGCCAATCGCATTTGCGAACGATTTCCTATACGACAACCATGGCGCTCTAGGTACTGGCCGTGCAGAAGGCATGGTTTCTTACCGTAACGGTATTGAGCTAGGTGAGAACATGGCTCTTAACGGTGGTATTGCTATCCAAGATAGCCAAACTGGTTTTGATACCCGTGGCCAAGTGACTCTAGCGCTAGATATTTCTGACTTCATGGTTGGTTACGCATACAACACCGGTGATCGTGATGTAGGTCTAACTTCTAAAGAAGAAGCTGTATCTCACGTAATTTCTGCTAAATACGGTTCTTACGGTAACGGTCTATACGTTGCTGGTGTTTACTCTATGAACGAGTACATGCACACAACAGCAAACTACAACATCGACAAGTTCTCTGGTCCTGTTCTTGATGACTCTAACGGCATCGAGTTCATCGCAGCTTACGCATTTGCAAACAGCCTAAACCTATCGATCAACTACGAAGCAGTTGAAAGTAATGACAAAGCTGTTGTAGATGGCACTGTATACAGCCAAATGGCTTTCCAAGCTGAATACAACATCACTCCATCTTTTGTTACTTTCGCAGGCTACCAGCTTGACCTTGGCAACGACCAAAACGAAACAGAAAACGACATGTGGAACGTTGGTGTTCGTTACTACCTATAATGGTATAACAGCCTAAAATCCTAATAAAACACCTGCCTTATGGCGGGTGTTTTTGTTTATACTGTTCTCTAAATTGCCTCTTGCCTTGATTAGGGACGTTATGCGCACTCTCACCCTTTTGCTGACCTGTGTTTCAACAGTTGCAGTTGCTTCAATCTCTACCCCTTACGAGGTTTTGCCTCCTGGGCAGCTATCCAGCGTTATTGTAACTAAAGATGCCACTGTAGAGTCCTCAGTTAATGCCGAGCAACTTCTTCCCCCAGCGAGTACCCTAAAGTTGGTCACCGCCCTTGCCGCTAAGCTTCACTGGAAAGAAGGCTATCAGTTTTCCACGCAGCTCCTTGAGCAAGGCGATGATTATGCCCTTCGCTTTTCAGGCGATCCGAGTTTAAGCCGCCAAGACCTTGAATCTCTTCTTCAGAATCTAAAAGGTAAAACTCTCTCTGGTGACTTGTATCTTGATGGCACCATATTCAGCGGTTATGACCGGGGTGTTGGCTGGCCGTGGGATGTGTTGGGTGTTTGCTATGCAGCTCCAGCTTCAGCGTTAAGCCTAGAGGGAAACTGCGTCCAAGCATCACTAAAGACACTGGATAACGGCGCTACATCGGCATTTGTGCCGAAGCACCAACCGATAAAGGTAATCACCAATGTAAAAGCTGTGAGCTTAGAGGAGAAAAAGAACAGTTACTGTGACCTTAACCTGACCACTGCGCCCAATAACAGCTATACACTCAGCGGTTGTCTGGTCAATAGAGACAAGCCGTTGCCCCTTAAGTTTGCGGTGCAGTCTCCTAGCTTGTTTGTGAAGAAAACTATCTCTGAGATCCTTGAACAAAATAACATTACGCTCAATGGCAAGATTAAACTTGGCAAAGCAAAATACAAAGCGACACTGGTGGCAGAGCACAAGTCAGACTCTCTTGATGAAATGCTAGAGTTTATGCTGCATAAATCGAACAACCTATATGCAGACAATATCACTAAGCAACTTGGCGCTGACTTCTACGGGGCACAGGGCAGTTTCAATAGCGGTACCTCTGCGATTAGAGAAATACTGCTAAAGCAAACAGGCATCGATCTTGGTAATGCGGTTCTAGAGGATGGCTCCGGGTTATCACGCAATAACCGAGTTTCGCCTCAAGTCATGATGCAGATAATGCAGTACATCAAGAGTAACGAAGAGAAGGTACACCTCATTGCCCTGCTACCAACATCAGGCTTGGATGGCACATTAAAATACCGTCCAAGCATGCGAAATACACCGATCAAGGGCAAGATCAAAGGGAAAAGCGGCTCGCTGTTTGGCAGCCACAATATGGTGGGTTATAGCTATGATGCACAAGGCAACATCAAATATACCTTTGTGCAGTTTGTTAGTAACTACCACCCAGAACCTAAGGTCAAAGGTGTTGAGCCAGCCATTACTCGGTTTGAAAAGGCTTTTTACCAATCTTTAGTGACTCAGTAAGCTAAGGTCAGACAAAAACGGGCTCTGTAATGCAAATTTACAAAGCCCGTTTTTAGTTGTTTTGTTTAGGTTAAGCCTAAGAAGTAATTCACCACGCTAAAGTAAATCCACATCCCGGTAATATCTACGATAGACGCCAATACTGGGCTAACCAGTACCGCAGGGTCTAACTTAAACGCTCGCGCTATGATAGGGAGTACGCCACCTAAAGTAGTTGAGATCGAGATCTGAATAAACAAGGCGACTGCAATCGCCAAAGCAATGATATTAAGATCATGCCCGCCGGTTGAGACGCCATCACTAAACAGTAAAATGCGTCCGACAATGACTATGGCTATTACAAAACCGATACATAGAGCCACTCGACTCTCTTTCCAGAGTACCGACAGCCACTGCCTTTTTTTAAGCTCTCCCGTTGCCAACGCCCTAATCACTAGCGTTGCCGACTGAGTCCCTGTATTACCACCCGCAGCTGCAATAACCGGCATATAGATAGCAAGCAGCACCAGTTGGCTTAAGGTATCCTCATAGCTTGCGATAATAAGGCCCGAAACAATCCCCATCAAAGCTAACCCAATGATCCACCCAATGCGCTGTTGCACATGGGCTAGCACACCCGTCGAAAGGTACCCTTTATGTGGCTCAGCTTCAGAGCGAATAAATCCCAATTGATGAGCAAAATGACGCGCTCTTACATCTTCTCCAACCACCTCTAATTCAGCAATAATATGCTGAACATAAGCGACTGAGCACTGATTAAGAATCGCCACTGCCTCTTCAATAGGCATCACTTGCAGCAATTTAACCTGCTGTTTTTCATCATATTTTAAAAATGCGCTTGTTGCCGCGCAGATTTCCTCACGAGAAAAGTTCGATACATCGTGAGCTAAAGTTGTGTTCATTACCGTCATGGCGAATCTCCCGATTAGCTGTGTCGACACCAGCAAAAAAGCTGATATAAATGGGGTAACGACCATCGAAATAACACGTAAGCTTCGCATCAGAAAAGCGAGACAGTTCCGTGATTATTTATGACTAGAATGTGAGGAGAAAAATCGAGAAAGTATCAGAAAAGATTTGATAAAAGTTCTCTACCACTGAGGTAGAGACGAAGAACGTGCACACCGACAGCAGACTATTTTTCTCCCTTCATACTAGGAGGATGGTCGGTAGTGTTCATAGTGTTCTCCAAAGGTTACTGGGATGTCCCAGCGGCGCGTAATATATCAAAAACACAACGCAGTTCACAAGTTTACAGATGTAAAAAAGGCGCCAAACAGGCGCCTATTAATCAACGGTTACAACTTAGCCTATTTAAAGGTAAGTCGAGCAAACTTACGCTTACCTACTTGGAACACATACGTGCCCGCTTGAGGTACAAATTTGCTGTCAGTGATCTTCTCACCGTCAATTTTTGCTGCGCCCTGTTTTACCATGCGCATTGCTTCAGAAGAAGATGAACACAGTCCCGCTTCTTTCAACAGGTTACTTACTGGGCGACCCACTTCAAATTCAAACTCAGGCATCTCATCTGGGATCTGGCCTTTTTGAAAACGATTAATGAATTCTTGCTCAGCAGCTTCAGCATCGGCTTCAGAGTGGAAGCGAGCAATGATTTCTTTCGCTAGCAGAATCTTAACATCACGTGGGTTTGCACCCTTCTCTACGTCTGCTTTGAACTGCTCAATCTCAGCCAAAGGACGGAAAGAAAGTAACTCGTAGTAGCTCCACATTAAGACATCAGAGATAGACATGATCTTACCAAACATATCGCTTGGTGCGTCGCTAACGCCAATGTAGTTGTGAGCCGACTTTGACATCTTCTTCTCACCATCAAGGCCAACAAGAAGAGGCATAGTCAATACAGCTTGAGGCTTTTGACCGTGAGATTTTTGCAGCTCACGCCCCATGAGTAGATTGAATTTCTGGTCAGTACCACCAAGTTCAACGTCTGTTTCCATTGCTACTGAATCGTAACCTTGTAGCAGTGGGTACATAAACTCATGGATAGCAATTGGCTGGCCGCCAGCATAACGCTTTTTAAAGTCATCACGCTCTAGCATGCGCGCTACAGTTTGATTGGCAGCAAGACGCAGCATACCTTCAGCGCCTAGCTCACCTAGCCATTCAGAGTTGAAGGCAATCTTGGTTTTAGCTGGGTCTAGAATCTTGAACACCTGCTCTTTATAGGTTTCTGCATTACGCAGAACGTCTTCACGAGTCAGAGGTGGACGAGTTGTGTTTTTACCCGTTGGATCACCCACCATACCGGTGAAGTCACCGATTAAGAAGGTTACATCATGTCCAAGGTCTTGGAATGTACGCAGTTTATTTAGAATTACTGTGTGACCAAGGTGGATATCCGGTGCCGTTGGATCTGCGCCTAGTTTAATGCGTAGAGGACGGTCTTCTTTCAGCTTGGCGATCAGCTCTTCTTCTGGAATCAGCTCTTCAACGCCGCGCTTGATCTCAGCTAAGGCAGCTTCAAAACTTGCCATATTAGTGTGCTCCCACAAAATCAGGAAAAAATATATCCCGACAGTGTACTTGAATAGCGATTAGTTTTGAAAGCAGTTAGACTAATCAAATACCAATTTTTCACTGATTATTTAACGAATCGGGATATGTTAACCATTTTTCAACGTCTACCTCTTTTACACCGCGCGTTAATTTGCTGTTTTAGTGCACTTATTGTGGTCGCTCTATTTCTGCTTCCCGATCCTAGAACCCTGCATCAAGAAGAAAACAACTATAAAGTGGGCCGCATTTACCCTCTAGAAATTAACGCTAAAGCCTTATCTCCCACAGAACAAAAACTACCTATGGCGGTTATGCGCTGGGATACTCATAAGGTGCGCTCGGGGGAAAGTGCCTCTGTATTGTTTGACCGAATTGGTTTGTCTCCTCGCTTATTACATACACTGGTCACCAGTGATGATCAGATTAATAAGCAGTTGTCTCGTTTACGTCCTAATGATGAATTAATTTTTGGGTATGACGCTCAAAACAACCTCATTCAATTGCAGCGAAAAATCAGCCCTTACGAGACCTTTAAAGCAGTAAAAAGCGGCGATAAATTTAAGGCTGTGATAGACAAGAAAAAGGTCTACACCCAGCTAAATTATGCGCAAGCGAACATTTCCTCCAGCTTTTGGAACGCCGCGATTGGCGCGAAATTAACGCCTAATCAGATCATGAGTGTTGCCGGGATCTTTGGTTGGGATATCGACTTTGCCTTGGATATTCGCCCAAATGATAGCTTTAAGGTGTTATTTGAAGAGAACATTGTGGAAGGTGAGTTTGTGGGTAGAGGCAAAATCCTCGCCGCGCAATTTACTAACCAAGGCGATACCTTCAAAGCCGTTTTAGATGAAGAAAGTGGCAATTATTACGACGAAAAAGGCCGAGCAATGAAAAAAGCCTTCTTGCGCTCTCCGGTTGATTTTCGCCGCGTAACCTCTAACTTCAACCCCAATCGTCGTCACCCAGTAACTGGCAAGATAAGGGCTCACAGAGGTACTGATTACGCAGCACCCGTTGGCACCCCAATCTACGCAGCGGGTGATGGCGTAGTACTTAAATCCGGCTACAACCAATTCAACGGCAACTATGTGTTTATTAAACACAGCAATATCTACATCACCAAATACCTACACCTTCAAAAGCGTAGGGTAAAAGGTGGCCAAAGGGTTAAGCAGGGACAAACCATAGGTACTCTAGGCGGAACAGGCCGAGTTACCGGCCCTCACCTTCACTACGAGTTCTTGGTTAATGGCGTTCATAAGAATGCACGCACGGTTAAGCTGCCAGAGGCTAAATCCCTTACTGGCAACAAGAAGAAAGAGTTTATGAAGGTAGCGAATAAGCGTTTAGGCGAATTAGAACGTTATCAGCATTTACTGACAGCTTCTGCAAAATAAAAGTTTTAGCTGACAGCTACAAGCCTGTCTTTCATACAAAAGTTTGATAGTCGATCTAAATGTGATCTAACAAAGTGTATGCCTTATTATACCAATCGTACTAAATAACTGGTCATCCTAGCTTGTTAAAATACTCGATGACTGCGTTAGAATTTTTGATTGTAGAATAACTACTTATCGAAAAATTCTGCCTTGTCCTCGAGAATTTTTCCTACGCTATTTCTGATCACTTACTTAGTGTGATTGGTATTAGATCATTACTTTGAGTAAACGTCGTCCCCGAGTGCCTCTATCGGGGATCTAATTGATTGGTAG
>NZ_BCUR01000004.1:2539572-2621574 GCF_003569005.1 Vibrio superstes
ACCTTTTATAAAAACAGATTCCAGCTTATAACATGCGGTAAAGACGGTTTTTACAGCTTGCAACTGATAGCTGCTTTTATTTAATCTTATTCCTTCCAAACATCAACAAACATGGTGTCAGTACCAGTGTGAGTACTGTGGCAAAGGCTAGGCCGCCGGCAATGGCGGTGGCGAGCTGAGTCCACCACTGGGTGCTTGGGGCACCGATTTCAATCTTTTGGTTTATTAGATCTACATTGGTTTGTAGAACCATAGGCATTAAACCAAGGATAGTGGTGACCGTGGTAAGCATTACTGGCCTTAGACGCTGTACACCCGTTCTCAGTATCGCTTCTTCTTTTGACAATCCACGTTGGCGCAACTGGTTAAAGGTATCGATCAAAACAATATTGTTATTAACGACAATACCTGCCAATGCAATCACGCCAATGCCCGACATCACTATGCCAAACGGGCGTTGGAACAGCAATAAACCGGCAAACACCCCTACGGTTGAGAACAACACAGCACTCAGGATCAAAAACGCTTGGTAAAAGCTATTAAATTGAGTGATCAGGATCAGCGCCATTACAGCCAATGCAGCCAAGAATGCGGACTGCAGGAAGCTCGAAGAGTTTTGCTGCTCTTCATTTTGTCCCTTAATTCTGAACTCAACACCTTCTGCTAGATCTAGCTCTTGCAATGCTTGCTCAATCGATGGCAACTCAATAGCGAGGTTATAGCCCTCACTCATATCAGCCACAACATTGACGATGCGCTTGCCATCCAAGCGATTAATGGTGTCTTGCTTAGGCTCAGGTTTTACCTTGGCAAAATTAGTAATAGGCACCAAGCCTGAGTGTGTTTTTACCCTGAGTTCATCAAAGCGACCAATATCTCGCTTGTCTTCAGGGTAGCGAACCAATATGTCGACCTCATCATCGGTATCATCGGGGAGATAATCCCCCACCCTTAGTCCATTAGTGACAAACTGAACCGTATTGCCCACCAGTGAGGCATCCGCGCCAAATCGAGACGCATCGGCGCGGTTAACATCGATAGTCCAATCAATGCCTTCCTTGCTTGAGTTATCGCTAACATTAGTCAATGCAGGATTACCATCAGCCCATAGCCGTATTTTCTTGGCCGCTGAATCAATCAGATTAGGGTCGCGAGAGGTCACCTCTATGACTAAATCGTTCTCAACTGGGGGACCTGCATCTGGAAACTTATACTCGATTTCGACACCAGCAAATTTGTCGGTTCTTTCACGAAGCTCCTCTATGATCTCTTTCACCGAGCGGCGATCCTGCCAATCTACCGGCGTCACCTGTATGGTGCCGATTTCGTCTTGCCCGCCAGTGCGAGTGTAGACACTCTCAAGTTCAGGGTGACCTATGATCTCTTGCTCCAACTCTCGCATAATGCTGTCTTTCTCAACAATAGACAGATCACCATAGGAGCGAGCCTTAACATTAAAGTATGGCGGATCAACCTCAGGGAAGAATTCAGCGCCAAGCCCTGCCTTGTTGTAGGCAAAGCCCACTGCAAATGCCAACAATACGGCGCTCAGCAATACTTTAAGAGGATGTTTAATGGCGATAGCCAGGGTGTGGTAATAAAGCTTGGTAATCCCCGTAGCCTTTTCAAAGTCACCATCATGAAGCTGCTGCATACGTATCTGCGTCGCTGCATTCATAAATTGAGGCTTGCCAATCAAACTGCCCAGCACAGGGACAAATACCAGCGCCATCACCAAGGAAGCACTCAGCGTTGCTATCAAGGTCAGCGGCAGATACTTCATAAACTCGCCCGTCGTATCAGGCCAGAACAACAATGGAGCAAATGCGGCTAAGGTCGTTGCGGTAGAAGCGGTGATAGGCCAAGCCATTCTCTTAGCTGCATCACGATAAGCCTCTTTACGAGGTGAGCCCTCTTGCATCTTTCTGTCGGCAAATTCGGTGACCACAATGGCCCCATCCACCAGCATTCCCACTGCCATGATCAACGAGAACAGCACGACGATATTCACCGTCAAGCCAAATACAGACAGTACCAATAAACCGGTAAGAAAAGAGCCTGGAATTGAGATACCGACCAACAGAGCGGTGCGCATTCCCAAGATGGCAATGATAACGATCACTACAAGGATGATGGCTGATAGCACGTTATTTTGAAGATCCGTCAACATACGATCAACGTCTTCAGAATCATCATAGGTGTACTTAACCAATAGGTTACTTGGCCATTCTGGTAATTTTTGAGCCTCAGCAATCACCGCTTTAACGATGTCCACCGACTCTATGATGTTCTCTCCTGCACGCTTTTTAACATCTAGCACGACAGCGCTTTCGCCATCTAATCGCGCAAAGCTTTCTGGGTCTCTAAAGGAGCGTCTTACCGAGGCGACATCACCAAAGGTAATGACTTGTTTGCCATCCACCTTAACCGGCAATTCAAGCACATCTTGTAGCGAAGCAAACACCGAAGGCACCTTCACCGAAAATCGACCATAACCCGTATCCACAAAACCAGCTGCGACTACTCTATTACTAGCGGCAATTAAGTTGTAGATATCACCTTGATCTAGGCCATAGCTCTCCATCAACAGGGGATCGACTATCACCTCGACAATATCGTCACGGTCACCGGCTATATCCACTTCTAGGATCTGCTTAAAGCTCTCTAGCTTGTCTTGAATGCGACGACCAATCTGAACTATGGTTCGCTCTGGCACTGTGCCATACAAAGCCACCGACAAAATTGGTTGCTCGCTGGCAAGGGTCACTTCGTTTACGGTGGGATCGTCACTGTCATCGGGAAGCTTTGATTTTGCAAGGTCGACCGCCTCGCGAACATCCGTCATCGCTTTATTAAGATCACTGCCTGCGACAAATTCTAGAGTCACAGAGCCGTGACCTTCGGATGCGGTAGAGGTCATTTTCTTAACGCCTTCTATTGAGCGAAGCTCTTGCTCAATTGGGCGTACCAACATGCGCTCAGCATCAAGAGGTGAGATACCTTGATGACCAACAGAAACATAGATAATGGGGATGGTGATGTCTGGGCTAGATTCTTTCGGGATCGTGATATACGTGTACACCCCTGCCACAATCAGCATAAACAGTAGTGTTAATACTGTTCTAGAACGATTAAGAGCTGCATCAATGATAGAGAGCATAGCTTACCCTCTACTGTCTAATGGCGATGACAGAGTCACCATCACGAACAAAGCCCTGCCCTTTAGTGACGATCTCAACGCTGTCACCTAAGCCACTTAGCCAGACACCATCTTGCTCTGCTTTAACAATCTGAATACCAACAAAATGAACCTTATCCTCTTGCAGTGTTTTTACTCCAAGGTTACCGGCCTCATCCAGCGCTAGCATTGCCGGTGTCACCTTAACGGCCATCTTCTTCTCCAACTCTAACTCCACCTCAGCGCTCACGCCAGAGGGAAGCATTTGATCTTTATTGGCAATTTCTATTTCAATCGGAAAGGTATTAGTCGTCACAGAGGAGTTGCGCGATACATAGCGCAGGGTGCCCTGAAGTTTTTCGCCCCCTAATAAAGTGATGTTCGCGGTTTGTCCTTTCTTCACTAGCTGAATATGGCGTTCACTAAGATCGGCTTCAATAACCAGCTTTTCAAGGTCGATAAGATGAGCCACTTCATCACCACGCGATAGATAGTCACCAAGTTCTACGTGCAAGCGATCTATAATGCCGTCAAAGGGTGCCCGAATAATACTGTTCTTAAGGCCTAACTTAACATTGGCGACGGTGGCTTTGGCGTTGGACAGTTCAGCCTCTGCCTGAGTAAAAGCGACTTCATTTTGTAATCCACGCTTTTTAAGGGAGGTCGCAGCATCAAACTCTTTTTGCTTAACTCGCAATAAGGCATTGGCACGATCCAACTGGATCTCTAAATCCCCTTTGTCGATCATGGCAATGATTTGCCCACGCTTAACCGTAGCACCTTTACGAACCCTCAAGGCTTTTATGGTGCCTGCAAGCTCAGCGCTGAGTTCAACATGACGATTTGGCGCCGTTCGTCCATAGAGTTCGATTTTTCGAGCGACGGGCTCGGCATTAAATTGAGTCACAACCACCTTAGCTAAAGGTACGTTGCGTTCTGTTGCTGGGGACTGTTGTGTGGGTTGTTCTGCCCTAAGGGCGCCAGCTGCAAGCCAAGCGCCGAGGGCAACAACAAGAGTAAGCGAGATGATCCAAGGTCGTTGGGCAAAAAATTGCCCTGTCCTTCTTAACGGCATAACTAAATCCTTTTAATTATCAGTAGGCGACCCTGCCTAGCTGTTTATACGGCACAGCCTTTATAAGTGACTACTGTACCGATTACTGCCGGTTATTTCTGAGGGTAGGATCACACGCTAAATGAGGCTCCACAACCGCAAGTGGTTGTTGCATTAGGGTTATTAATGAAGAAGCGTGCGCCTTCAAGTCCCTCTGTGTAATCTACTGTACCGCCAATTAAGTACTGCAAAGACATAGGGTCTACCACTAGAGTCACCTCGTCTTTCACTATAATCGAGTCGCCTTCATTCACTTTCTCATCGAAGGTAAAACCGTATTGAAAGCCACTACAACCACCACCTGTGATGTATACACGTAGTTTAAGCTCAGGATTTTCTTCCTCTGTAATCAATACTTTAACGCGCGCCGCTGCTGCGTCAGAAAAATTCAAAGGGACATTTAATTCGCTCACCGAGACCTCTCTTTATTCGATGTTGCCACTCTAGGTGACTGTGTTGATCTGGCGATTATCTAATACCTGAGCAAAGTGTTCAAGTATTCAAATTATGTGACTCCGTATAATAGTGAGACACAAGCGTTAGACTTGTGGCCAATATTTATTACAATGCTGTCATTCCCAAAAATGCTATCCGAAAGCAAGGATTCTTTAATGAGCAAATCAGAAGCACTCTATCAGCAAGCCCAAACCATTATTCCCGGTGGCGTTAACTCACCTGTACGTGCATTTAATGGCGTTGGTGGTTCTCCTCTTTTCATTGAGCGTGCTGATGGCTCTCGTATTTACGACGCAGACGACAAGGTGTACATCGACTACGTGGGTTCTTGGGGACCGATGATCTTGGGCCACAACAATCCTGTTATTCGTGATGCGGTTGTAGAAGCAGCGCAGCGCGGTCTTAGCTTTGGCGCACCAACCGAGCTTGAGATCAACATGGCTAAGCTTGTGTCTTCTCTTGTTCCTTCAATGGAACAACTGCGCATGGTGAGCTCAGGTACAGAAGCGACAATGAGTGCTATTCGTTTGGCACGTGGTTACACAGGCCGCGATAAAATCATGAAGTTTGAGGGTTGCTACCATGGCCACGCCGATAGCTTGCTAGTTAAAGCAGGTTCTGGCGCACTAACTCTAGGTCAACCGAGTTCTCCGGGCGTACCAGAAGATTTTGCTAAGCACACATTAACTGCCACATTTAACAACCTTGACTCAGTTCAAGCGCTGTTTGATGCAAACCCAGGCCAAATCTCATGCATCATTGTTGAGCCAGTTGCAGGAAACATGAACTGCATTCCGCCTATCAATGGTTTCCTAGAGGGTTTGCGTGAAATCTGTGACCAAAATGGTGCACTGCTTATTTTTGATGAAGTAATGACAGGATTCCGTGTTGCTCTTGGCTGTGCTCAAGCACATTACAAGGTGAAGCCTGACCTAACTACCCTAGGTAAAGTTATTGGCGGTGGTATGCCTGTAGGCGCGTTTGGCGGTCGTAAAGAAGTGATGCAACACATTGCTCCAACGGGCCCAGTATACCAAGCGGGTACACTATCAGGTAACCCTATCGCTATGGCTGCAGGCTATGCATGTCTAACTCAGTTAGCACAAGCAGGCAACGAAGAGCGCCTTAATGAAATCACAGCGAAATTAGCTCAAGGTTTCAAACAGCGTGCTGACAAGCATGGAATCCCGCTACTGGTGAGCCAAGTAGGCGGTATGTTTGGTTTCTTCTTTACTGATCAGCAGCAAGTTAACTGCTACGAAGAAGTGGCGAAGTGCGATGTTGAGCGATTCAAACGCTTCTTCCATCTGATGCTAGAAGAGGGTGTTTACCTTGCGCCATCGGCGTTTGAGGCAAGCTTTACCTCCCTATCTCACTCTGATGACGATATTGAGCAAACCCTCGCTGCCGCTGACCGTTGTTTTGCCACTTTAGCTGCTGAATAACCAGCTATACATTGTGAACAAGGAGCCGACTGGCTCCTTTTTTATTTCTAGCGATTCATGTTGCATAACGCTATGATTTATCATCACAAACACTATAAGTGGGCCGTTCAAAGTGCCAAAAAGATTCCAACTCACGTCTAGCCAATGGCTATTAATCGCTGCGCTACTGGTTTTTGCGTATGCCTGCTTTGTTTTAATCCGACCTTATATCAACTCAATCGTAATGGCATTTATCATCTCACTGCTGATGTTCCCAATTCACGAGTGGCTTGATAAGAAAATGCCGACAATGAGAAACACCAGCGCCCTGCTCTCTTGCATCATCTTAACCTTTATTATTGTGATACCGCTGTTGTTTGTCTTCACGGCAATCATCCAGCAAGGTTCCTCTTTTTCGCAGGGTGTTTATCACTGGGTAACCGACGGGGGGGTACAGGAGCTATTCGCACAGCCTTGGGTGGTTAAGATCCTCGATTTAATCAATACCTACTTGCCGTTCGACACCCTAAAGCCTTCTGAAATTGGGCAAAAGGTCGCAGAACTGGCCAGCACGTTTGGGTCCAACTTAGTGGCTATCAGTGCCTCTGTTGTGGGCAGTGCAACCAGCTTTTTGATGAACTTCGGCTTGATGTTGTTCGTACTGTTTTTCCTACTGCGCGACCATGAGAAGATCATCAACAATATGCGTCACATCCTTCCTTTGTCTCGCTCACAAGAAGACAGGCTACTAGACGAAATTGAGAAGGTCTCTAAATCTGCCGTAATGGGCTCTTTCTTAACGGCAATTGCTCAGGGCGCTGCAGGTGGTTTTGCTATGTGGTTGGTCGGGTTTCCAGCCCTATTTTGGGGAACTATGATGGGCTTTGCTTCATTTATCCCCGTTATTGGTACCGCATTAATTTGGGTACCAGCGTGTCTGTACCTTCTTTTGACAGGAGAAACCGGCTGGGCAATATTCTTACTGATTTGGTCAGTAGCGGTCGTTGGTTCTATCGATAACATTCTTCGCCCACTGCTCATGCAGGGAAGTGCGGGTATGAATACCCTAATGATCTTCTTTTCTTTGCTTGGCGGTTTGCATGTCTTCGGCTTAATTGGTTTAATCTACGGCCCGCTGATCTTCGCCATCACTATGGTGCTGTTCAACATGTATGAGGAAGAGTTCAATGACTTCCTCGATCAGCAAGATAACAACTAGTAAGAGTAAATTAATGAGTGCCTACACCGCCCCAAGCCAGATAGCTGAACGTCAACTTGCCTACTTCGCTGGAAAACGCGTCGTCATTGCAGGAGAAGCAGAGGATCATTTCCCAAAACAGCTACAACAGCACGCTGAAGCGGTGACCGTGTTCACGACTCATTATGGCTATCATCAGCAGATGCAGCGTCTCGGTGTGGATAGCCAATTTGGTGTCGAGTTTGATAACAATGTTGATGCTGACATGCTATTGCTTTACTGGCCAAAGGCAAAAAGTGAAGCGAAATATCTACTAGAGATGATGCTCAGTAAACTGTCACCTGAGACAGAGGTTGCCGTTATCGGCGAGAATCGTTCTGGGGTAAAAAGCATTGAAAAAATGTTCAAAGAGTTTGGTCCTATTAATAAATATGACTCAGCACGACGCTGCTCTTTTTACTGGGGCTTAAGCCAAACGCCTCCAGCCTCCTTTAAACTTAATGATTACTTTAAGTCTTATCAGGTTGAGCTAGAAGGTGTCTCTATCGAAGTTCAAAGCCTACCAGGCGTATTCAGCCACGGTGAGTTTGATTTAGGGTCTAAACTACTGCTCGCTAATCTCCCTAAACTCAATGGCAAGGTTCTCGATTTTGGCTGCGGAGCAGGCATTATTGGTGCCGCGATGGCACTGAAAAATCCATCAATAGAACTAGAGATGTGTGATGTGAGCGCTTTTGCGGTGGAATCTAGCAAGCGCACCTTGCAAGCAAACGGGCTTAAAGGGCGTGTTTTTGCTACAGATGTGTACTCTGAGGCTAGCAAAGACTACCAGTTTATTGTCAGTAATCCTCCTTTCCACTCAGGATTAGATACCAGTTACAGCGCGACAGAAACCCTACTGGCAGAGGCACCAAAACATCTTTCTCGCAGAGGTGAACTGCTCATTGTGGCGAATAGCTTCTTGAAATACCCACCGATTATCGAAAAAGCCTTTGGTAATTGCGAAACCACAAGTAAAACCAATAAGTTCGCGATCTACCACGCAACGAAATAAAACTGTGTGAGGCAACACGCTTTTTTAAGCCTTTGCTTGCCTCACTCCATTTGGCGGGTACATTTCAGCAATGATGATCTCATTATCAGGCCTTGAATTAGTACCCTATGTCAAAAAATCACACTCGCCCAAAGTTTAAACGTCTGCAAAGCACCCTTATGGGCGCCTTTATGCTGGTCAGCCTTATCCCTATGCTGCTGGTTGCTTTCTTCTTTCTTCGTTCCCACACTCAAGATCTTCAAGAGCAAAGCACCACTTACCTAACCTCTATGAGGGATGGCAATGCTAATAAGGTTACCGCTTATATCGGCAATCTTGACTCAGAGGTGATAGGTTTTGTGCATTCGGAACTGGCTTACGCCAGTGGTGGACGATTTTATGGGTTGATTGACTCTTTCAGGCGCTTAGGTAAAGACCTAGACGAATCTAGAAGCATAGGCCAACAGAGATACATTACAGGCTCTGGGAATGCCATTCGCACGAAAACCGTCAGAGACAATGACAACTACACCAGTGTTGAGCGTTACCGATTACTTCACAAGCGCTATCATTCTACCTTCCAAAGTTTGTTAGAGCGCTCGGACTTCGACGATATCGCCTTGGTTGATCTTGAAGGCAACGTCGCCTATTCAGTTCAAAAATACGATTACTACGCAACGAACCTGAATTCAGATCGCTACAAGCAAACCGAACTGGGTGGGATATTTAAACAGCTCAGAGACTACGTCGCCTCAAACAAAGGCTCCTTAGAGCAATACAATGACATCGTTCTTATGAGCGACTTTTCTATTGACGGTAACTCTGACAGCACTGAGGAAGTGGCTTGGTTTGCCGCCCCTATAGTGCAAAGAGGCTATTTACACAGCTACGCATTTTTCCGACTTCCTCTGTCTGCGCTCACAGCCCTTATCTCCGAGGAACATCTTGTTAACCTGAATGTATCCTTATTTGATAAGTCTTTAAAACTACTCGCAGACAGTAGCGAGACTGTTGATTCAAAGCAAAGCTCCCCGGTCGCCATAAAGGCCCTTGAAGGTTCTGCCGAGGTTGAAACGTACACCAACTTATCTGGCGACAATACCATCGCAGCCTACGCGCCTATCGATGTGCATGGTCTAACATGGGCAGTGGTGGTTGAGACCCCAGAAGAAATCGCATTTGAGCGAGTAAATCAGCTATTTAAGCTGTTTTTCATCATTGTATTAAGCGCCGCGGTTATCGTAGTGATCACCTCTCACTACCTATCGAACTTCATAACCAAACCTCTACTTAAGCTCACGTGGGCCGCAGAACGAATCTCTGCTGGCGACCTTAAAGAAAATGTTGAGGGCACTGAGCGCAAGGATGAGATAGGACGACTTGCAGTCAGTTTTGAGAGAATGCAACGTTCAATTCGAGAAAAGATTGAGTTGATCAAAGAGCAGAACAAAGAGCTCGAATTCAACCTAGATACCATTGCCACACAAAATAGTGAATTGCAGCTAGCGGATAAACTAAAAGATGAGTTCTTGGCCACCACCTCTCATGAGCTAAGAACGCCGCTACACGGCATGATTGGCGTCGCCCAAGCTATGCTAAGTGAAGCCCATGGAAGCGTACCGCCATCTCAAAGATATCAGCTAGAGATCATCATCAATAGTGGACACAGGTTGTCCAACCTAGTGGATGACCTTTTGGATTATCATAAGATGCAATATGGCCATTTGCAGCTTGAACCTACTGCGGTTTCACTGTCGTCAGCATCTCAATTGGTTGTCGAATTATCAAAACACTTAGTCGATAAAAAGCCAGTTCGCATTATCAATCAAATAGACAGTAGCTTGCCTATGGTCAGCGCCGATCCGCAAAGGCTTGAGCAAGTGCTGTACAACCTTGTTGGCAACGCTATCAAGTTCACCTCAGAAGGTAAGGTGATCTTAAATGCAGAGCAGCAAGGCGAACAGCTAAGAATACAGGTCATTGATACCGGGCATGGCATCCCTAAAGAAGACCTAGATAATATCTTCGAGCCACTGACTCAAAGCAATTCATCTGGTTACCATCAAGGCACTGGCCTTGGGTTATCTATTAGCAAGCGCTTGATTGAAATCATGCGCGGTGAATTAACAGTGACTAGCCAACCTATGCTCGGCACTACCTTTACCATGACCCTGCCTCTTGCAAGCAAACAAGAACTTGAAACCTTTAGTAGTGAGTCAGACACGGAACACTACTCTCGTGAGGAATTTCATCAAACCGAGTTTGATGAGGAGTCTCTATCTTTGCCAAATAACCCAGATGGCAAGCTAGTCATGATTGCGGATGACGAACCCGTTAACCTCAAGATACTGGAGAGCTTCTTGCGAGTAGAAGGGTATAGGGTGGTAAGCGCACATAATGGCCGAGAGGTGCTCGACCTAATTGGCGAAGAAAAGCCCGATATTCTGTTGTTGGATATCATGATGCCAGAATTGAGCGGATTCCAAGTTTGTGAGTACTTACGTAATCAGTACAACTACAACGAACTGCCAATCATCATGCTCACAGCCTTGAATCAAACAGAGGACAAAGTGAAGGGCTTTGACTGTGGCGCTAACGACTATCTGGTTAAGCCTTTTAATAAGCAAGAACTATCAGCGCGAATTCAGGTACATATTAATGCTAGCCTCTCGGAAAGGCGCAAGCAGGAGAACGATTCATTGAGCGCTGAGCTTACGCAGCGAGAAAGGGTCGAGTCATTGCTTTTGGAAACGCAAACCAAGCTTCTCGAACAGCTAGAGAGCACCCCAGAGGCGATTGTTTGTATCAATGAAAACCATAAGATCACCTTTGCCAATAAGTCTGCTACTGAGCTTCTAAAACGCTCTATTGAGCAAATTAAGCGCTCACAGATTGAAGAGTTTATCGCGCCCAAGTACCTACAGTTTGATCAGCCTCACCGAAGCATGGATATCGATGTCTTTGTCGGTGAGACCAAGCAGGTCATTGCTAGTGATATATTTACCCTGCCGTTGGAAACGGGTCTGCGAGGCATGCTTATTTTCAATTCAGACCCAGATGACGCTAACCAACGCATCAACAACCTTGAAGTGGCGTTGGATGCTTTAGCCAGCTACGCGTTCGCTGGAGATAAGTCCCAGCTGGAAGAGCTCAAAGAACTTGGCGATGAGTTTGCAGACTTGGTTGGACAATTGGATAACAGTAAGGACAACAAACAGCAGAATATGCGACAGCTACTTGTAGACTGTATGTCATCAGCACTTGAATATTGGGAAAGCCATGACGGTAACACTAAATTCAATTTTGCTGAACAAAGTGGCCTATGGCGTGTTTATCTTGATAGAAGCACCCTGCAGACAAGAACGCTAGACAAATACCTAAGGGTAGAAACTCTGCCTAAAACACCTCGCTGGCGTACCGTTCTCAACTCCTTAGACTTTATTCTTGCGCACTCTAATCAGGATGATGCGCAGCGAGCACAACTGCTTGAATTAAGGGAGCAGTTACAGAACATAGTCGCACAATGATTCTCTCTTAAAGAGCTTATTACGCACGGTAATGAGCTCTTTTTTATCCCTACCTCTTATTTTCCATTTCTAAATAAGCCTTAAAAACTCCAATATACCCCACTATAAACAGGGCCAGATCAGGCTCCCATGTGCAGATTTATTCAAAATTGCGAGCATAATCACAACAAACCCATAGTCATATTTTTAACTTGCGAATAAAGTAACAAAGCTTTGTTTAACCAAGATCACTGAGTTATAGAAACGCACTGCAAACAATGCAATTAAATGCACCAAGAGTAAGTAAGCACTAACAATGAGCGTGTTTAGCGTTATTCTTTGTATAAAAAAAGAACTTAAGCAGTGCTCACTAACGACACAGTATTAACGATTTTGACATCAAAACCGTCTTGTTTAACGTTTTTAACGGGAATGTAAATTGACGATTTTGACTGGAGAGACAATTCTACTCTCAACCAATGGTTCTCAGAGTCATACAGATGACCCGCCACAGTTAAGCAGTCACGTCGTTGGGTGGCACTGTTTAAGCAATAGGCTCAGGCAATCAAGCTTGGTTACTTACTAATAAAGAAGCAAACACAGACTAAGGATAAACTATGCTTGCTAACATAAAAAAAACAGTTCTTGCTACAGCGGTAATCGCAACTGCAGCTACTGCAATCTCAGCTCCAGCAGCAGCAAGATCGGAACTTACTATCGTACCTGATTTCTACCCTACAATGGTTCGCAACTTTAACCCCTACCTAGCGACGAACCTGCGTACTACTACTGATTTTATCTATGAGCCACTCGTCGTTTTCAATGAGATGCACGGTAATACACCTGTGATGCGTCTTGCTGAAAACTTCACAATGGCTGATGACCTAAAGAGCGTTACCTTTGATATTCGCAAGGGCGTAAAATGGTCTGATGGTGAGGCCTTTAGCGCTGATGATGTGGTTTTCTCGTTCAACCTCGTCGCGTCACATGCGGCACTAGATCAAACTGGCATCAACAAGTGGGTAAGCAAAGTAGAAAAGCTTAATGACCACCAGGTTCGCTTCCTTCTAACAGAAGGCAACTCAAACGTGCCTTATGAAATTGCCAAAGTCCCTGTTGTTCCAGAACATGTTTGGTCAAAGGTTGAAGATCCAACGTCTTTCACCAATGAAAACCCTGTGGGTTCAGGTCCATTTACTGAAATTGATACCTTTACACCTCAGTTATACATTCAGTGTGAAAACCCGAACTACTGGGATGCAGACAACCTAAATGTTGACTGCCTTCGTGTTCCCCAGATTGCCAATAACGATCAGCTTCTAAGTAAGATTGTGAACTCTGAATTAGATTGGACATCGTCTTTCATTCCAGACATTGACCGCACCTACAAAGCCGCTAATCCTAATCACGGTTACTGGTACCCACCAGCAGGTACGCAAGCTCTGGTAGTTAACTTTAAAAACCCAGATCCAGCGAAAAACGAAGCACTCACCAATGTAGACTTCCGTCGCGCTATGGGGATGGCCATTGACCGTGAAACCATCATTGATATTGCATTCTATGGCGCAGGTACAGTGAATGACTTTGGTTCAGGTCTTGGTTATGCATTCGAAGCTTGGTCTGATGAAGGCACTCACAATAGGTTCCAAAAATTCAACTCATACCACCCAGAAGATGCACAAAAGCTGTTGAAAGAAGCGGGTTTTAAGGATAGTAATGGTGATGGCTTTGTTGAAACTCCATCAGGTAAGTCTTTTGAGCTGTTAATCCAATCACCAAACGGCTGGACAGACTTTAACAACACAGTTCAACTGGCTGTAGAGCAGTTAAACGAAGTGGGCATCAAGGCGCGCGCTCGTACTCCTGAGTTTGCGGTATACAACCAAGCCATGCTTGAGGGTACTTACGATGTGGCTTACACCAACTACTTCCATGGTGCTGACCCTCACCTATATTGGAACAGCGCATACAACTCAGCTCTGCAAGAAGGCAGTGGTATGCCTCGCTTTGCAATGCACTTCTACAAGAATGAAGAGCTAGACAACCTATTGAACAGTTTCTACAAAACTGCGGATAAAGGTAAACAAATGGAGATTGCCCACGGTATTCAGCGCATCATTGCTGAACATCAGGTCACCATCCCAATCATGTCTGGTGCAAGTAACTACCAGTACAACACCACTCGATTCACGGGTTGGTGGACTGAAGACAACGCTAAGGGCCGTCCAAATGTATGGGCTGGTATTCCTGAGCGCCTACTTCACGTGCTGGATCTAAAACCTGTCGAGTAATCGACACTCAAAGGCGCACCAAATGGTGCGCCGGTTAATTCCCCTCAAAGTCAATAACAACTATGGCGCCAAAACGTCAGGGGATTCTTCGCTCAAAAAGCGAAATTTATCCGATACAAGGACAATAAATCGGATACTTAAGGTGTAGGTATGGGATATTTTCTAAGACGTTTATCGTTCTATTTTATCGCGTTGCTGGTGGCAGCGACGATTAACTTCATTATACCGCGAGCAATGCCTGGTGACCCCGTTACCATGATGTTTGCGAACGCTACAGCCCAAGTGACTCCAGAGCGCATCGAGGCAATGAAACAACTATTGGGTTTCGTTGATGGTCCTCTATGGATGCAGTACATCACTTATATCAAGAGTATTCTTAGCTGGGAGCTAGGTACTTCTATCAAATTTTACCCATTGAGCGTTAATGAGTTGCTGGGCGGCGCCTTTGGTTGGTCTTTATTTCTAGCTGGAACCGCAGTAGTACTTTCATTCTCTATCGGCTCAATACTGGGGATCTTCGCCGCTTGGAAGCGTGGCAGTAAGTACGACACCTTTATCACCCCTGGCATGCTGGTTATTCAAGCCGTACCTCAGGTGGTTATCGCTATGTTGGCAATGTTCATCTTTGCTATTGGTCTTAAATGGTTCCCTACCGGTTACGCCTATACCGCAGGCATTACGCCAGACTGGACAAGTTGGGAGTTCATAAAGAACGTTGCCTATCACGCCGTACTGCCTTTGGTTTGTGCCTCAATCGTGCAAATTGGTGGCTTCCTCGTGAATATGCGTAACAACATGATCAACTTGCTCGCCGAAGATTACATCACCATGGCGAAAGGGAAGGGGCTTAGTGAAAACCGCGTGGTCTTTAACTACGCCGCGCGAAATGCCTTGCTGCCAAGTGTCACTGCCCTGTCTATGTCATTGGGTATGGCGATTGGTGGACAATTGATTATCGAAATCATCTTCAACTACCCAGGCCTTGGCACTGTGTTGTTTAATGCCATTACTGCTCGCGATTACCAAGTGCTGCAAGGGCAACTGTTGATCATGACCCTATTCATGCTGTTCTTTAACTTGCTAGCCGACATGCTGTATGTGCTGCTAGATCCTCGCCTACGCAAGGGAGGCAAGTAACATGAAAGACATACTAAAACTGGTTCGAGGCAATACGGTTGCCATGATAGGCGTGGCGATTCTAAGTACGTTTTTGTTTATCGCTATTGCTGCCCCACTGATTACTCAACATGCTCCGGACAAACGTACTGGTAAGCCCCATGAGTATCCAGGCTTGATAGTAAAAGCCGCTCAAGCAAATCCTGAAGGCTGGGTTGCACAAAATCTGGCCACGGATAGCCGTACTCTACGAATGTCTAAGGAGGCAGAGCACACCTTAGGCACAACGCGCATGGGACGAGATGTTTGGGCACAGGTAGCCTATGGCGCTCGCGTATCTTTGGCTGTTGGCTTTGGTGCAGGCTTAACTGTCTGTTTTCTTGCCACCATTATCGGTGTTTCCGCAGGCTACTTTGGTGGCAAGGTTGATGAATTTCTGACGGCCGCCATGAACATCATGCTGGTTATCCCTCAATACCCATTGCTGTTCGTTGTTGCTGCATTTATTGGCGAAGCAGGGCCGCTAACCATAGCGCTAATTATCGGTCTCACCTCTTGGGCGTGGGGCGCTCGCGTTGTCCGAGCCCAGACCCTCGCATTGCGCGAAAAAGAGTTTGTTAAGGCGGCAGAAGTGTTAGGTGAGTCTTCATTTAGAATCATCTTTGTTGAGATACTGCCAAACCTTATCTCTATCGTAGGGGCCAGTTTCATTGGCTCAGTAATGTACGCCATCATGATGGAAGCCACCATCTCCTTCTTAGGTATGGGCGACCCTAACACCATCAGCTGGGGCATTATGCTTTACAACGTGCAAACCTCCTCTTCTATGCTGATTGGCGCTTGGTGGGAGTTATTGGCTCCTTGTATGGCACTGACACTATTGGTCACAGGCCTAGCTCTACTTAACTTTGCCGTTGATGAAATTGCTAACCCACAGCTTCGCTCTCATAAGGGTATGCGTCGCTGGAAGAAAATGGCCAAGTTAGACAAGAAAGAACGTAAATCTGAACCGGTTAAGGTTCCAACCCACCCAATCATGCGCGGAGACTGATCATGACTGAACCACTAATTTCTGTGCGCAACCTTTGTGTGGATTACATTACCGATGCCGGCGATGTACGAGCGTGCAATAACGTGAGCTTTGATATCGCTCCCGGTGAAGTATTTGGCTTAGCGGGTGAGTCTGGCTGTGGTAAATCCACTGTCGCCTTCTCTCTTATGCGCCTGCATAAGCAACCCGCTTTTATCTCAGGTGGAGAGGTGATCTTTAACGGCGAAGACATTCTTCAATACAGTGATGATCGTATGCAAGCGTTTCGCTGGAGCGAGATGTCGATGGTATTTCAAAGTGCCATGAACGCGCTTAACCCAGTATTGCCAATGGAAGAGCAGTTCTGTGATGTCATCATGCGCCACACTAATATGACTAGAGAACAAGCCATTAAACGCGCAGAAGGGTTAATGGAGATCGTTGATATCCACCCTAGTCGACTCAGTGATTACCCTCATCAATTCTCAGGCGGTATGCGTCAAAGATTGGTGATTGCGATTGCTTTGGCCTTGAACCCTAAGATGATCATTATGGATGAGCCCACTACAGCGCTTGATGTAGTGGTGCAGCGAGAGATCTTGCAGAAGATCTACGCGCTAAAGGAAGAGTTTGGTTTCTCTATCTTGTTTATCACACACGACCTTTCTCTGATGGTGGAGTTCTCTGATCGCATTGGCATCATGTACTCAGGTGAATTGATTGAAGTGGCTCCTGCCAAACAAATTCTTGAGCAGCCCTTCCACCCTTATACTCGCGGGCTAGGTAGCTCTTTTCCTCCGTTGACTGGCCCTAAAACCAAATTAACCGGTATTCCTGGTAACCCATTGAACCTACTAGAAATCCCTGAAGGTTGTCGCTTCCAGGCTCGTTGCTCCGAGGTCACTGAGCGATGCAAAACAGTGCCCACACAATTGCGTCAAATAGAGCATCAGCGCTTTTCAAACTGTCACCTATTTGGTGAACCTATCGCACAACAAGAAGTCAGCTAAGGCCAATGGAGAAGTAACATGAGCAAAGCAACAGGCGAACTACTCATTGAAGGCAAGAACTTAGTTAAAGACTTTCCTGTGAGCAGCAACGCACTAAAAAATCCGATGATGCGCGCGATCAATGACGTGTCATTTAAGATGTATAAGAGCCGTGGATTATCGGTAGTCGGCGAGTCAGGCTCAGGTAAATCTACCACCGCTAAAATGATCGCCAAGATGTATGCCCCCAGTGGCGGCAGCATCGAATATCGTGGTCGTGATATCCAAACCATCACTAAAAAGTCAGACCTCATGCGCTATCGCGAAGGCGTGCAAATGGTATGGCAAGACCCGTTTGGCTCACTCAACCCAACCCACAACATCTTTCACCACATCGCGAGACCTCTTCTGATCCATAAGAAAGTGTCATCAGGAAATAAGAAAGAACTGCAAGAGCGCGTGTATGATCTTCTTGAGCAGGTGGGCCTGATCCCGCCAAAGGAAACCGCAGAGAAATTCCCGCATCAACTCTCTGGCGGGCAGCGTCAAAGGGTAAACCTAGCACGAAACATTGCCGTTGGTGCAGAGGTGGTACTTGCTGATGAACCCACCTCAATGCTGGATGTGTCTATTCGTGCAGGCGTGCTAAACCTGATGGAAGAGATGAAGTTTGAAAAGCAGATGTCTCTTTTGTACATCACCCACGACATTGCCACTGCACGCTATATTGCCGAAGACATCGCGGTTATGTATGTGGGTCACATGGTGGAATGGGGTGATACCGATGAAGTTATTGCCAACCCGCAACACCCATATACGCAGTTATTAGTCTCTGCAGTGCCCGATCCTGCCAAATCTATCCATGAAAAACTGGCAGGTAATAAAGGTGATATTCCACTTTGGACTCCAGAATCTGCTGGCTGTCCTTTTGCTGGACGCTGCCTGCACGCTACCGATAAATGTAAAGATAAACTCCCTGAAGTCACTCAACTGTCCGATAACCACTTTGTTCGCTGTTACTTGCACGAGGGTTAAGGGTGACTTCTGTTTTGGCCCTCATTATTGGGGGCTATTTTTCTATAAGGAATAACGACTTATGCAGTTGTTAATCAATCAAATCGGCTACTCCACTACTGCCGATAAACAGGGTGTCCTGCTCTCTCCTCACCCTTTATCTCTACAAACCGTCGACAATACCGATATCATCATTGTGGATACAAAGACTCACCAAGAGATAGCCCGTGTACCGCTTCAACCCGGCGCTCAGGTGGATCAATGGAATATAGGCTGGTGCTACACTTTTGACTTTAGCAAGCTCAACAAGAGCGGCACCTATCAGGCTCGCTTTGAAGGCTACGCATCGCACACTTTCGAGGTTCAACCTCAGCTATTATTCAAGCGCACCTTTTCTGATCTTTTGCATTATTTCAAATCGCAGCGCTGTAGCGGTATCTACAATCAAGCGGATCAACAAGCCACACTATTGGGCTCAGAGCGAACCATTGATGTCTCTGGCGGTTGGTATGATGCCTCTGGAGATGTAAGTAAATACCTAAGCCACCTATCCTACGCCAACTACTTGAACCCACAGCAAATTCCTATGCTAGTTTGGAATCTGCTCTCTAGCCTAGACAAGCTGAAAACTGAACCAAGCTGCCACCCTTTTACTCAAGCCCGCCTGATGGATGAGGCGCTATTCGGCGCTGATTTTCTAGTGCGAATGCAAGATGCAGAAGGCTTCTTCTACATGACTGTGTTTGACCAATGGAGCAAAGACCCTGCCCAGCGAGACATCTGCGCCTATAAAACCCAAGCTGGTATTAAGCTTGAGAATTATCACGCAGGCTTTCGCCAAGGAGCGGGGGTTGCCATTGCAGCCCTTGCCTCTGCTGCTAGGCTTGAACACTGCGGTGAGTTCAACAGTGAAACCTATTTAGAAAGAGCACAGCTTGGTTATTGGCACCTAACAGAGCATAACCAAGACTACCTAGACGACGGCACTGAGAACATTATTGATGAATATTGCGCGCTACTGGCTAGCGTCGAGCTCTGTAAAACAACCAATGAATCTCGCTATTTAGATGAAGCTCGTCAATGGACACAGAAGCTTACTGCACGCCAGTCTAGTGATGATTACTGTCACAACTTTTGGTCTGCCAATAGTGATGGTACTCGCCCTTATTTCCACGCAGCAGAAGCTGGGTTGCCCGTTATTGCCCTATGCTGTTTTCTCGATATCGAGACAGATACAGCCATAAGAAGTCAGGTAGTCGACACCATCAACGCCTCAATGCTGTTTGAGCTAAGCATCTCTCAGAGAGTGGCTAATCCCTTTGGCTATCCAAGGCAGTATGTCAAGGATGTGAGTGGCGAGAAACGCGATGCCTTCTTTATTGCCCAAGACAATGAATCAGGTTATTGGTGGCAAGGAGAAAATGCTCGCCTCGCCTCACTTACCGCAATGGCACATTTTGCGCTTCCTTATCTATCTACGCACTTGATCCCTCAGGTAAAAAACTACGCACAGCAATCCCTAAACTGGATTCTAGGTCTTAATCCCTATGATATGAGCATGCTTGATGGGCATGGACACAACAACCCAGACTACCTCCCTGAGTTGGGCTTTTTCAATGCGAAGGGAGGGATTTGTAATGGCATTACCGCAGCCTTTGATAACCCGTTAGGCATTGGATTCAAACCCGAAGAATACGCCGATAACTTAGAGCAAAACTGGCGCTGGGGAGAACAATGGTTGCCTCATGCGGCATGGTACCTATTAGCAATTGCCTATCAAACCAGTGATGAATTATCAGGAGACTCCCAATGAGCCTATTTCGTCTCGACCTAAAAGTGATTAATCAAACCGAGCAGCGCACTCGATTTTCAATGACCCTTAGTAACCACTCTTCACGGACACTCGAAGAGTGGACTCTCTATTTTTCTATTACCCGCTTTTTAGACGCGAGCAGCAATACGCAAGGTGAGCTCTCTCAGCTGGGTAGCTTTTGTACTTTGCAGTCACTGGCAACGCTGCAAGCTGGTGCTCAATTTGCCACTGAGTTTGAGATGCCTACACCACCATTGCAGCTGCAGTGCGACGGTATTTTAGAAGCGTTTATTGTCGCATCAGAGCAGTATTCTGTGGATGTAACTCCTCTGCAGCTCATTGAACCAAAGTCGAATCCACAACCTATAGCAAAGGTACACAAGGCGAGCGTTGGCATTATCCCTAAACCTCAAGAGATACACATTGACTCTGGTGTCTTTGAATTTGCCCATAATGAGGCGATATTCGTTGGCTGCGATCAAGCAAAACAAGCCGCTTTATGGCTGATTGAAGCAAAGCCTGAACTTGGCTTATCCCTAGGAAAAGAAGCAAACAAAATCGAGTTTAAGCGACTTGAAAGCTTACCTCACCAGTCTTATCAACTAGAGGTAACTAGCAACTCAATCACTCTATTTGCCAATGACTACCAAGGGTTCAGCCACGGTGTTGCTTCCCTATTGCAACTGCTTGGCAATGGCACCAAGGCCACTTGCGTTCAGATATCAGATAGCCCTGTTTATGACTATCGAGGAATGATGCTGGACTGTTCAAGGCACTTCCATCAACTAGATCAAATTAAATTGATCATCGATCAACTTGCCCGCTATAAGTACAACCACTTTCATTGGCATCTCACCGATGATGAAGGTTGGCGTATTGAGATCAAGGCCTTCCCTGAGCTGACCGATATTGGCGCATGGCGGGGCAAAGATCTGCCCCTTACTGCTCAGTTTAAACACATCGACTCCAAGTATGGGGGGTTCTATTCTCAAGAGCAGATCAAAGAGGTTATTGCCTACGCTAAATGCCGTGGGATCAGTGTGATCCCTGAAATCGACATACCGGGTCACTGCCGAGCAGCAATCAAGGCCCTCCCCCACCTTTTGCTCGATAGGGATGATAAGTCCATCTACCGCAGTGTGCAGCACTACACCGACAACGTGCTCTCACCTGCGCTAGAGGGAACGTATGAATTCCTCGATAGGGTGCTCGAAGAGGTTGCTGAGTTGTTCCCTGCCCCTTATGTGCATATCGGCGCTGATGAGGTTCCTGAAGGGGTTTGGACAGATAGCGAAAAATGCCAGGCTGTAATGACTGAGTACGGCTATTCTGATGCCAAAGAACTGCAAGGACATCTTCTGCGCTACGTTGAAAACAAACTCAGCAGTTTAGGTAAGCGCATGCTTGGTTGGGAAGAAGCTCAGTATGGTGACAAGGTTAGCCAGCAAACAGTGATCTATTCTTGGCAGAGCGAAGAAGCCGCCATAAAATGTGCCCGTAAAGGTTTTGATGTAGTCCTGCAACCTGGTCAATATACCTATCTTGATATGGCTCAAGAATTTGATGCCACTGAGTCAGGGTTCTATTGGGCGAACATTACTCCGCTAAAACACGCTTATCACTATCGCCCTTTGAGCGAGATCGAAGCAAGCGACCCTATCCAACAAAAGGTGTGGGGAATCCAAGCTGGATTATGGTGCGAACTCATTGATAGTGCCGAGCGACTGCAGTATATGGTACACCCAAGGCTGCAAGCCATAGCCGAGGTGGCTTGGACCAAAGAAACCAACAAAGACTGGAATGATTTCTTATCTCGTTTACAGCTTGATCTGGAAGGGTTAGAGGGCCGCGGTATCCACTACCGCAACCCTTTTTAAAAGGCCAGAAGTTGAGTTGGCGTTAAGGTAACGTCAACTCGGCTACCAATATCTAACTGTTCTATGGAGCTAGACAGTAGCTTGTGTCCATCCACATCGATAACGTAGCGGAAGTGATCACCCATGAACTGCTGCTCTAATACCTTAGTCAGCCCCTCTGGATTTGCCGTCAGTTGCAGATGTTGAGGTCTAAACAATATATGAGCCTGCTCATCGGTACTTTGCTGCTTAGATAGCGCTTTAACCACACCAAGGGCAGTTTGATACAGCCCTTGCTCTACTTTGAGCCCAGGTAAATAGCTGCCACCACCAAGAAAGTCTGCAACAAATCGGCTTGAGGGATTGTGATACAAATCGCTCGCAGTGCCAAATTGCTCAATCACTCCCTTGTTCATCACTGCCATTTTATCGGCAAAAGCAAAGGCCTCTTCTCGGCTATGAGTCACAAAAATAGCGGTTACGCCTGCTTGCTTGAAGATAGCACGGATCTGAGCAATCAATTTATGACGTACTTGGGTGTCGATATTCGAGAAGGGTTCATCGAGCAATAGTAGATCAGGTTTATAAGCAAGAGAGCGCGCAATAGCTACTCGCTGCTGCTGACCACCAGACAACTGATGAGGATAACGATCACCAAGCTCCTGAAGATGAACCATCTCTAGCATTTGCAGAACACGTTCTTTCTGCACTTCTTTTGCCAACTCTTGAATACCAAAACAGATATTCTCCGCTACCGTTAGGTGAGGAAATAGCGCGTAATCCTGGAAGATCATTCCGATATTGCGCTGCTCTGGTGCAACCCAATGCTTTCCGTCATCAATAACGTTACCGTTAAGTTCGATATAACCTTTAGTGAGAGGCAACAAGCCTGATATCGCCTTAAGTAGCGTGGTTTTACCACAACCACTGGCACCCAACAAACAGACGATTTCTCCCTGTTTAACCTTCAAAGACAAAGACTCTAGAACAGTCTGGTTGTCATACTTACAGGTGAGGTCTTTAATGGCTAAGGTACGGCTCATTAGTGTGGTTGCTCCAAAGAACGGTTGACGATAATTAACGGAATCAATCCAACGAGCACAAGCAGTACTGCAGGCATCGCCGCAATTTCCAATTGCTCGTCAGAGGCAAAGTTATATACGTAGGTAGCGAGTGTTTCAAAGTTAAATGGTCGCAATAGCAATGCCGCATTTAACTCCTTCATTGACTCGATAAACACCAATAAAAAGGCGATCAATGCCCCACGCTTCATTAGCGGAATATGCACGCGCTGCAGCATTTGCGTACTGTTACAACCCATAGTGCGTGCGGCCATATCCAATGACGGTGATACCTTGTTCATACTGCTCTCAATAGTGCCAATGGCGACCGCAGAGAAACGCACAACAAAAGCAAATACGATGGCAAACATTGAGCCTGAGAAGATAAGTCCGGGTCTTCCCCAATCCATCGCCTTTGCAATATCATTAATAAAATGGTCAGCCGTTAGTACCGGTACCATCACACCAATCGCAAGCACAGTTCCAGGAACAGCGTAGCCTAGAGAGGCTAAACGCACGAACACATTGCTACTGGTTGTCGCAGATAAGCGATTATAGAAGTTCAGTACCACTGCGATAACCAAGGCAATCAATGCCGCCAGCACTGACACCTGCAGACTGTTCATCGCATATTGATAAAACTGAGTCGTCCAGCTTTCTGAAAAGTAACGATAGGCGTACTGACAAAGCTGAAGTAACGGGAAGATAAAAGCAACGGCAACAATGGACCAACACCAGGTAACCGCTGCCCACTTTTTCCAGCCTTTCAGCTCATAACGGAAATTTTCATGGCTATTAAATTGATTTTGGAACAATTTCTGCTTGCGGCGGCTGTACCGCTCAGCACTGATCAGCAGAATAATCACCAACAGCATAATTGCTGAAATCTTAGCGGCTGCGCCTAGATTAGAGTAACCAAGCCAAGTATCAAATACCGCAGTGGTGAGAGTATTCACCGCAAAGTAACTGACAGTACCAAAATCACCAATAGCTTCCATCGCCACAAGGGAAAGACCAACGGCAATGGAAGGACGAATAATCGGTAACGATATACGCCAAAAGCTCTGCCACGGAGAACACTTTAGCAATCTAGCCGATTGTAGAATGCTCACGCTCTGCTCCATGAATGCAGCGCGACACAGCAGATAAATATACGGATAGAGAACCAAAGACAACACCCAGATAGCGCCACCTAAAGTACGCATATCAGGGAACCAGTAGTCTCCTGGACCCCAACCTGTGATGTCTCGCAAGAAAACCTGTAAAGGGCCGGCAAAATCAAACCAATCCGTAAAAACGTAACCGACAATATAACCAGGCATAGCCAGAGGCAGTACCATTGCCCACTGCAACACTTTTTCTGATGGAAGGCGACACATAGCCATTAGCCAGGCGCTTGGAATACCAATTAACAGAGACAGTAACATCACTCCAAATACCAACCAGAAGGTATTTGAGACGTAGGTAGGCAACACCGTATCAAAAAGGTGGGTGAACAAGTCGTTATCACCACCGATACTGGTGTAAAAAATGGCTAAAATTGGCAAAACCAGTAGTACAGCTAAGAGTGCACTACTGGTTCGAAAAACGGGATACTTTTCTTTCATCAAATAACTTGAAAAGGCGTCCTAAAGACGCCTTAATTCTAAACCTTAAATTTTATAGGTGTTTAACCCATGCAGTGTATTACAGGTCAAACTTAGTTTCATCCAATAGCTTCACAGCAATCGCATGATTTTCAGCAATTTTCTCAAGTGCTAGTGTATCTGCTTTGAAGTCACCCCATGAAGCGACTAACTCAGAACGCTTCACGCCTTCTTTCACTGGATACTCGTAGTTCACTTCTGCGTACATTTGCTGAGCTTTGTCGCCTGTTAAGAATTCCATCAGCTTCTGAGCATTGTCACGGTTTGGAGAGTGCTTAGCCATTGCCATACCACTCACATTTACATGTGTACCGTTAGATTCTTGACCTGGGAAGTTAATGTAAACTGATTCAGCCCACGCAACTTGCTTTGGATCGTTAACCATCTTGCCTAGGTAGTAGCTATTACCTAGTGCTAGGTCACACAAGCCCTCTTTAATCGCTTTAACCTGTGCACGGTCATTGCCTTGAGGCTTACGAGCTAGGTTCGCTTTAACGCCTTCAAGCCAAGTTTTTGCTTCCGCTTCACCGTAGTGCGCCACCATAGAAGCCACTAAAGAAACATTGTATGGGTGCTTACCGCTGCGAGTACAGATCTTGCCTTTGTATTCTGGGTTAGCTAGGTCAGTGTAATCAAAATCAGAACCAAGCTTGCCAACGCGATCACGCGAAGAGTATACGTTACGCGCACGTAGAGTCAGTGCAAACCACTCGCCTTCAGTATCACGGTACTGAGCAGGGACATTTTCATCAATCACCTTGCTATCAACACTCTGCACAACGTCTTTATTGCTTAGCTCAACCAAGCGACTGATGTCTGTAGTCAATACTACGTCAGCTGGACTGTACTCACCCTCTTGAACTAGTTTCTCAGCGATACCTGTATTAGAGAACTTAACGTTTACCGTGATACCCGTTTGTTTAGTAAATTCATCAAACATTGGTTCAACCAAAAATGGCTGGCGGTAAGAGTACACGTTCACTTCTTCTGAAGCTGATGCGATTGGCGCGAATACACCGCTAATAGCAGCAGTCAACACAAGTAATTTTTTCATTCTAGTTCCCTTAATTGAAAGTGAGAATAGTTATCAATGCGTTTATTATATTCAAGAACTCGTTTCAAACAATGATAAAAAACAACTAAATTGCGATTTATTTAACTTTGTTATCAATTTCTGTGATTCAGTCAGGCAAAAACAAGTCTTTAAAGATGGAGAGTGCTCCTGAAAACACCCAACATAGTAGATAAGTTCCACTAAATTACTCGAACTCACGTATTTCATACACAAAAAAAGGCCTACTCGAAAGTAGGCCTTTTGTTAAATAATTGATTTATCGAATTATTGTTTCACTGTCATGAACTCTGGGTAAGCACCGATACCACAATCGTGAACGTCCATGCCTTCCATCTCTTCTTCTTTAGTAACTCGGATACCCATAGTTGCTTTCAGTACAGCCCACACAACCATGCTTGCACCGAATACCCAACCGAAGATTACAGCAGCACCTAGAAGCTGAGCACCAAATGTTGCATCTGCATTGCTTAGTGGCACTACCATCAAGCCGAAGAAACCACATACACCGTGAACAGAGATAGCACCCACTGGATCATCAATCTTGATTTTATCGAAGCCTACGATACTGAATACAACGATTGCACCTGCTACTGCACCAACACTCACTGCTGCAAGTGGTGATGGAGATAGAGGGTCGGCAGTAATTGCAACAAGACCTGCTAACGCACCGTTAAGAATCATAGTAAGGTCAGCCTTACCCCAAGTAGTCTTACACACTAGAAGCGCTGCGATTGCACCCGCTGCTGCTGCTGCGTTAGTGTTTAAGAAGATTTGGCCTACTGCTGTTGCATTTTCGAAGTCCGATACCATTAGCTGAGAACCGCCGTTGAAGCCGAACCAACCAAACCATAGGATAAACGTACCTAGTGTCGCTAGAGGCATGTTTGAACCTGGGATAGGGTGAACTGAACCGTTTTTACCGTATTTACCTGAACGAGCACCTAGTAGTATTACACCAGATAGAGCTGCTGCTGCACCAGCCATGTGTACGATACCTGAGCCGGCAAAGTCGCTAAAGCCCGCTTCTGATAGGAAACCGCCGCCCCAAGTCCAGTAGCCTTCCATTGGGTAGATAAAGCCAGTAAGAACCACTGTGAATGCAAGGAAAGCCCAAAGCTTCATACGTTCAGCTACAGCACCAGAAACTACTGACATTGCAGTTGCTACGAACACTACTTGGAAGAAGAAATCAGACTCTAGAGAGTGATCTGCGCCTTCGCCTTGTGTTCCTATTAGGCTGCCAAATGATGGTAGGTAACCGCCACCGCTATTGTCTACGTACATGATGTTGTAACCCACCAGCAAGAACATAGTACAAGCGATTGCGTACAACACGATGTTTTTAGTTAAGATTTCAGTGGTGTTCTTCGAGCGCACTAAGCCTGCTTCCAGCATGGCAAAGCCTGCTGCCATCCACATAACTAACGCACCTGAAATAAGAAAGAAAAAAGTGTCTAGTGCGTAACGAAGTTCCGTTACTGTAGCTGTAAGTTCCATAATAAATTCTCTTGTCCGTTATTCTTAAAGGGCTTCTGTATCCATTTCGCCTGTACGAATACGTACAGCCTGAGATAGGTCGTAGACAAAAATCTTGCCATCACCAATCTTGCCTGTGTGTGCTGCTTTACTCACTGCTTCAACAACACGGTCAACATTCTCAGCCTGTGTTGCGATTTCTAGCTTAACCTTTGGCAAGAAATCCACTTGATATTCTGCACCACGGTACAACTCAGTGTGACCTTTCTGACGGCCAAATCCCTTAACCTCAGAAACAGTCATACCTTCAATTCCCACATCCGATAGAGCTTCACGGACATCGTCCAATTTGAAGGGTTTGATAATTGCATTAATAAGTTTCATCGCTTTCCCTCTGCATAAGTAATTTCATCAACACTTTTATATATACAAAGGGCGTGCCAAGTTTTTAAATCCATGAATTTTAAGGATTTAAAGGAGAGAGGAGTAAAGAAGGGAATTTAATTGCACTATATTAGTGCACAACGCTCACCAAAAGTGCACAAAATGTTAAGAAATGTCACAAGTTTGTGCAATTGTGGGGAAAGGGCCTATCGGCCCGTTATTAGGAAGCGCTGCCATTGATGGATAAGGGTAGAGAAATCCTCCAGACCACATACCCCAGAACTCTCGCTGTCATAAAAGTCCATATCAGGCTCAAACTCTTGTTCATATTGCTGCAGTAACACGTTTTCTTGTACGGTCACTTCACCCGCTTCAATACTAATACTGATCTCCGTACCGGGAAGGTTAAAGACGTCTGCTAGATTATTGTTCGCCTGCTCCATCAAACTAAGAACTTGGTTGATCTTTTCCATATCATTACCAATCTCTTCATTCAGCCAACGGCCAATGATCTCATGCCCCATGCTGCATTGAACGGAGTACTTTCCAAATACGCGTCTAAATTCAAACTCCATAACTCAACCTATATTGCAATAATAACCAAGCGCTACAAGCTCGGCAGTATACCATTATCTTTTTAGAAACGAGCATATTGACACGTTTGCCGTTACTATCCTGCCGCCAATACCAGAAACAAATGCCTATAAAGATGAGAGCCTGTTATGCAACTGAATGAAATGATCGCCAGACAAATTGTTGAACGAACAATGAAGATCATTCCCTACTCCATCAATGTCATGGATGCTAATGGACGTATTATTGGTTCCAGCGATGCCACTCGTTTGCACCAAAAGCATGAGGGAGCCGTGCTGGCCATCACCGAGTCTCGCGTTGTAAACATCGATGAAGCGACTGCAGAGCATCTAAAAGGTGTCAAACCAGGCATTAACCTGCCGATCTTCTTTCAAGACCTCGTTATTGGAGCAATCGGTATTTCAGGGACACTGCAGCAAGTGCATCATTTTGGTGAACTGGTAAAAATGACCGCGGAGCTTATTGTCGAACAAGCCGCACTCATGTCACAGGTCGAATGGAACAAGAGGCATCGAGAAGAATTAGTACTTCAATTGATCCGTGGCAGTACCCTAAATGACATGCAACTGCAGGCTATTGCCCAGCGTTTGGATCTCGACCTTGAACAACCTCGAATTGCCGCCGTCGTAAAGGTATTGCCTATAGGCAACAAAGCCCCTTCATTAGAGAACCTACAGCAATTGGTGCACCTATTGGAATACCCTGAGCGGGACAACCTAGTAGGCATCTTATCCGTTTCACAAAATGAAGTGGTGGTATTAAAGCCCATTACACTATCAGGAAGTGGTTGGTCTAAAGAGGCTGAAACCAAGCGTGTGAACCTGCTTCTAAAAAGAATAAAGAAAGAAGCTAAGTTTCAAATCAAGATTGCTCTAGGAGATTACTTTCCGGGACTCGCCGGACTCGCGCGCTCATACGATACAGCCGAACTGACCATGCACAGCGTAGGCAATCGCTTTGGTGAGGTATTCTTTTATCAAGACCATCGGCTTCCTGCCATCATGAGCAGCCTCTTAGAAGACCCTTGGATTCGCGAACAGCTGGAGCAGTCTTATCTGCAGTTGCAAAAGCGCGACGGTAAAGGGCTACTGATTAAAACCCTTAAGACATATTTGAAACAGAATTGTGATTCAGCTCTCACCTGTAATGAGCTACACATTCATCGTAATACTCTGCGTTATCGAATAGAGAAGATCAATCAAATAACTTCATTAAATATCAATAACATAGATGATCTATTTCAACTGTATATTGCCATCAATCTGTTCCATTGGAAATAACAGTAATTGTGCAACTGCACAAATAATAACACCAGAAACCATCGTTTATTTGTGGCAAGCGCTAAAGACTTGTCACACCTCCCTCTCTATATTTGCCGAAAAATTACAAATTGTTACTTGGGAAATATCACATGATTGAAGTTTCAACCCTCGGCGCACTGGCAGCACTTATAGTCGCTATCGCGCTGATCCTAAAGAAAGTTCCACCCGCCTACGGCATGATTATTGGTGCCTTAATCGGCGGTATTGTAGGTGGTGTATCACTGACAGATACCGTAGGTCTAATGATCGGTGGTGCTCAAGGCATAGTGACTGCGGTTCTACGTATATTAGCTGCCGGTGTGTTGGCGGGTGTACTCATCGAGTCTGGCGCTGCCACCTCTATCGCCGAAACCATAGTTAAAAAAGTAGGTGAGACGCGAGCTCTACTGGCGCTAGCGGTAGCCACCATGATTTTGACTGCTGTTGGCGTATTCGTTGATGTGGCGGTTATTACCGTATCGCCAATTGCCCTAGCGATTGCTCACCGTGCGAACATCTCCAAGACAGCAATCTTGCTAGCAATGGTCGGTGGCGGTAAAGCGGGTAACGTTATGTCGCCAAACCCCAATGCAATTGCAGCCTCTGATGCGTTCAACGTTCCACTGACCTCTGTAATGGCAGCCGGCGTTATTCCAGGTCTATGTGGCATGCTATTGGCGTACTTTATTGCCAAGCGCCTAGTCAACAAGGGCAGCAAAGTTTCAGCTTCTGAGATCGTAGCCGTTGATCATAGCAAGCTACCGTCATTTGGCGCTGCGATTGTTGCGCCTCTTGTCGCTATTGCTCTACTGGCACTTCGTCCTATTGCTGGCATTAATGTTGACCCTCTTATTGCTCTACCTCTTGGTGGCCTTCTTGGTGCAGTGGTTATGGGTCGCTTCAAAGACTCTAACCAATTTGCGGTTGCGGGACTAAACCGCATGGCTCCAGTAGCAGTAATGCTTCTAGGTACAGGTACTCTAGCGGGCATCGTGGCTAACTCAGCATTAAAAGGTGGGCTTATCGATATCTTGACGGCGTCTGGTTTGCCTTCATATCTACTTGCACCAATCTCTGGTGCGATGATGTCTCTTGCTACCGCTTCAACCACAGCTGGTACAGCGGTTGCGGCGAGTGTATTTAGCCACACTATTTTAGAGCTCGGTGTTCCCGCTCTTGCTGGTGCTGCAATGATCCACTCTGGTGCTACCGTTCTTGACCACATGCCACACGGCAGCTTCTTCCATGCTACTGGCGGTGCTGTACATATGGGCATTCGTGAGCGTCTAAAGCTTATTCCTTACGAGTCTGCAGTAGGTCTAATGATTGCGTTTGTTTCTGTGATGATCTTCGGCGTATTTGGTCTGTTTGTTTAAGTTTAAGGGTTTCAAAATGAAAATTGTAATTGCTCCTGATTCATACAAAGAAAGCCTATCTGCAATGGGCGTAGCTCAAGCGATTGAAAACGGCTTCAAGCAAGTAATACCAGACGCTGAATACATTAAACTGCCGATGGCAGATGGTGGTGAAGGTACAGTTCAATCACTGGTTGATGCAACAAGTGGCTCTATCACCAAGCATCCTGTAATTGGTCCGCTAGGTGAGACCGTTGAAGGCTTCTACGGCATGCTAGGTGATGGCAAGACTGCGATCATCGAAATGGCTGCGGCCTCTGGTCTTGACTTGGTTGCTCCAGAGAAGCGCAATCCCTTAAAAACGACCACCTACGGTACAGGTGAGCTAATCAAGGCGGTATTAGACAAAGGTGTTGAGCATATTATTATTGGTATCGGCGGCAGCGCGACCAATGATGGTGGCCTAGGAATGGCTCAAGCCCTTGGCATTCGGATGCTAGATGCTGAAGGTAACGAGCTTGGTTTTGGTGGTGGTGAGTTGTCAAAACTGGCAAGCATAGATCTCAACGACCTAGATCAACGCCTACAAGACGTTCGCCTTGAGATTGCTTGTGACGTAGACAACCCATTATGTGGCCCTAAAGGTGCATCACATGTATTTGGTCCGCAAAAAGGCGCAACACCAGAAATGGTTGAACAGTTAGACGCCAACCTTGCCCACTACGCAAGCATCATGAAAGAGCAACTCGGGGCTGACGTGATTAATCTTCCTGGCGCGGGGGCTGCTGGTGGACTTGGCGCGGCACTAGTGGGTCTTCTAGATGCTGAACTTCGCCCAGGCATCAACATTGTCATGGATGCGGTTAATCTCGATAACGTGGTTGCGGATGCAGACCTTGTGATTACGGGTGAAGGTCGTATTGATAGCCAAACCATTCACGGCAAAACGCCGATTGGTGTTGCTCGCACCGCCAAAAAACATAACCTGCCGGTCATCGGCATTGCCGGCTGTCTCGCTGCAGACTGTAGTGTGGTTCATGGACATGGTATCGACGCAGTGTTCTCGGTTGTGAATCACGCGGTAGACCTGCCAACCGCATTGGCTGAAGCGGCTGAGAATATTGAGCTCACCGCTCGCAATGTTGCAGCGCTATATATGATGAAACGCGCGATATAACACGGCGTTAAGCTACCTCGATACAAAAAAGGCCGCTATCAAGCGGCCTTATTCGTATTTACAGTACGTCAGATATTATGCTGGCTCTTGGAAAATCACCGTATCTGCTTTGTCTGTGTATTGGCCCATACGATGGAAGTTCAGGTAGCGATAGGTATCCGCTGCTGTTGCATCAATCTGCGATGAGTACTCTAGGTATTCTTCTTTAGTCGGAATGCGACCTAAGATAGCACCGACTGCCGCCAGTTCAGCTGAAGCCAAGTAAACGTTCGCGCCAGTACCTAAACGGTTCGGGAAGTTACGAGTCGACGTTGACATCACTGTCGCTTTGTCTGCCACTCGAGCTTGGTTACCCATACACAGTGAACAGCCCGGAGTTTCGATGCGAACCCCTGCACGTCCAAAGATGCCGTAGTAGCCTTCTTCTGTCAGTTGGTCACGGTCCATCTTAGTCGGAGGTGCAACCCAAAGACGAGTATCTAGCTGGCCGTTGAATTTCTCCAATAGCTTACCTGCAGCGCGGAAGTGCCCAATATTGGTCATACATGAACCAATGAATACCTCATCAATATCAGTACCTTGTACTTCAGATAATGGACGTGCATCGTCAGGATCATTTGGTGCGCACAAGATTGGTTCATCGATCTCAGCCAGATCAATCTCAATCACATGCTTATACTCAGCGTCTTTATCCGCTTCCATAAGCTCTGGATTGTCTACCCACTCTTGCATAGCAGTAATACGGCGCTCAATAGTACGGCGGTCACCGTAGCCTTCAGCGATCATCCACTTAAGCATAACGATGTTAGAGTTTAAGTACTCTTCGATAGACTCTTGAGAGAGCTTAACCGTACAACCTGCAGCGCTTCGCTCCGCAGATGCATCAGACAACTCAAATGCTTGCTCTACGCTTAGGTGTTCAACACCCTCAATCTCAAGAACGCGACCAGAGAATTCATTGATCTTGCCCGCTTTCTCAACCGTTAGTAGACCTTGCTTGATGCCGTAATACGGGATGGCATGAACTAGATCACGTAGCGTAATACCCGGCTTCATTTCGCCTTTAAAGCGCACCAAGATAGATTCAGGCATATCCAGTGGCATAACGCCCGTTGCCGCAGCAAAGGCCACAAGACCAGACCCTGCAGGGAAAGAGATACCTAGAGGGAAACGAGTATGTGAATCACCGCCCGTACCGACAGTATCAGGAAGCAACATACGGTTTAGCCATGAGTGAATAACACCATCACCAGGGCGAAGCGATACACCGCCACGGTTCATGATGAAATCAGGTAGCGTATGGTGAGTATTTACATCAACAGGTTTTGGATACGCTGATGTGTGACAGAAAGACTGCATCACAAGGTCAGCTGAGAAGCCCAAACACGCTAAGTCTTTTAGCTCATCACGCGTCATAGGACCCGTTGTATCTTGAGAGCCCACTGTCGTCATTTTAGGTTCGCAGTATTGTCCTGCACGTACACCTTCTACGCCACAGGCTTTACCAACCATTTTCTGAGCTAGCGTGTAGCCTTTATTCGATACAGATGGGTCAATAGGTTTAGCAAACAAATCTGTTTCTTCTAAGCCTAGAGATGTACGAGCACGGCTAGTCAATCCACGACCCACAATCAGAGGGATACGCCCGCCGGCACGAACTTCATCAAGCAGTACTTTACCTAGTTCAAACGTAGAGATTACTTCGCCGTTCTTACGCACTACGCCTTCATATGGGAAGATATCAATCACATCTCCCATATTCATGCTTTGCACGTCCAGTTCAATTGGCAATGCACCTGAGTCTTCCATAGTGTTATAGAAAATTGGGGCAATCTTTCCACCTAAACAGATACCGCCGGTACGCTTGTTTGGCACGTTCGGAATATCGTCACCCATAAACCACAGCACAGAGTTTGTCGCTGACTTACGAGAAGAGCCTGTTCCCACAACATCACCAACGTAAGCTAATGGAATGCCATCTTTTTGCAGTTCTTCTATTTGGCTAATAGGTCCTATATTACCTTGCTCATCAGGATGGATGCCCTCACGCTCCATCTTAAGCATTGCTTTTGCATGCACTGGAATATCAGGGCGAGACCAAGCATCAGGGGCTGGTGATAGGTCATCAGTGTTAGTTTCGCCGGTTACTTTAAAGACTTTAACCGTGATTTTTTCTGCTACTTTATCTTTCGATGTAAACCATTCCGCATCCGCCCAAGACTGGACAACTTGCTTAGCAAGTTCATTACCCGCTTTGGCTTTTTCTTCTACATCATAGAAGGCATCGAACATAAGCAGAGTATGAGAAAGTGCTTTTGTCGCAATTGGAGCCAGTTCTGAGTCATCTAGCAAGCTAACAAGCGGTTCGATGTTGTAACCACCCTGCATTGTGCCCAGTAGTTCAGCAGCCTTTTGCTTGCTCACTAGCGGTGATTCAACCTCACCCTTGGTGATTGCAGTTAGAAAACCAGCTTTAACATAAGCAGCTTCATCTACGCCCGGTGGAATACGGTTTTCTAGAAGGTCTAAGATGAAGGTTTCTTCACCTTGAGGTGGGTTCTTAAGTAATTCAACAAGTGCAGCCACCTGTTCTGCGTCTAGGGGCTTTGGAACCACTCCCTGTTCAGCACGCTCAGCTACGTGTTTGCGATAAGCTTCAAGCACAACATCATTCCTCTGGTTGTGGTCTGTGAGCTAAAAAAGCTACAGACATCCTTTGATCAGACACCTTGTCCTATTGTCGTAATATTTCTGCAACACTTATGCATCGCAGTGAACAAGGGCCAAAATGGTGTACCGAGAATATCAAAATTAACCTTAAATTAAAATCTCGCCATTTTGACCAACATAGCAACTTAGGATGAAATCTTTTACAAATTGTGTCTAAAAGCCACTCAAACAGATTTATTTAAATGAAGTGCCTATGATCAAATACACCGCTCCCATACCATCTTCTGTATGACCATAGCCTAAGGTTACTGGGCCTACGGGAGAATCGATTCCCGCGAACACAGAACCAGCCACAAATAATGGCGCATCGCTGATGCTGTTATCCTGACCAGACCAAACACCGCCATATTCAACTGAAGCGCCGAGGAAGACAGGAGATTGGAACATACCAAAATCATTCTCAAACCAACGATAACGGTAGATCAAACTGGTGAACGCTTTATTCTGGCCAATTAGGCTATTTCTGGGAATACCTGATAAATTGTGGAAGCCACCAAGTGTATAGGGATCAATAGGGGTTGCTGTCGTTTCAGAATCAAACAGACCAAGCTCAGCGTTGGCTACGAGTGTATGTTTTTCAAAGAAGGTCGCGGCCCCCATAAGGTTTACCTTGTACTCATCCACCCTTTCATCGTCCTCTACCTTGGTGCCTAAGTCCTCAACGGTATCAAAGGAACTTACGTACTCTAGGTAGACATAGGTACCCTGAGTAGGAAAAGAAAAGCTGTCCAACGTATCATGCAGATACCTGACATATACCCCCTTTCTATCAAACTTAACGTCGCCCTTAGAAGGCAGTGTAGACAATTCAGCTTCGCCGTTGGTATAGCGCAGGCCAACTTTCACCTCACTCCACAGTGCCGGTTGTAATCCAATGCCAAGATCGGCAACGAACTGCTTATAAGAGACGGGAATGTAGTCCTCAACCTTGCTTAGGTCATCGATTTCTTCATCAAGAGCTCCAGCTACAGTCACATTACGTTTGTCGTCAGAGTAGATAAGACTAAAGGTATTAAATAGCAACTGATTGGCAAAAAATGGGGCGTAGAGGTCAATACCTATCAATTTATCTGTACCTAGCTCAAAGTTACCTCTGAGTTCCGCACCTTGCCGGCTCATGTCAGTAAAATTGATTGACGCACCCAGGCCATATTGACTGTCTGTTGTAAAATCGTCTTCTAAAAAGAAACGGAAATTAAGATAATTTGGACCCCAATCTTTTTCATCAACACTCACCACCACTGCATTTTCATGCTCACGCTGATCAATACGATAGGTGATCTTTTCAAAGCGGTCTAAGGCATACAGGCGGGTTATCCCCTCTTCAATTTCTTGAGGAGTAGGCTCGTTCTCAACAGCCAAATCTAGACGGTGGCTAAGAATCTCTGGGTTGTAATGACTTTGGTTCTGTACCTCAATAACATCAATCGGAATCTCATCACCAAACACCATGAATTCGGCTTTGAGCTCTTTATCTTTGATATAGGTTGCGTAGTCCTCCTCAGACAAGGAATAACGCTGCAATCTATCTCGATTGGCCATGGCAGCTTCGTACCCTAGCTCATAAGCCTCTGGCATTGCGCTAAAATCAGTGGTCCCTATCTCTCCCACTTCGGGCTTAAGGTAAGTATCATCGGGGGTGAGTAACTTAGCCTTTTCAACCGTGCCTCTTTGAACCAAGTAATTGGAGAGTTGCCCGCCCACATCCAAGAAGCTTCGCAATTCATCTTTGTTTTTATAGTTACTTGAGATGTCCACGGCTATGACGTAATCAGCGCCCATCTCCTTGGCAAGATCAACCGGCATATTGTTGACCACGCCACCATCAACCAACAAACGTCCGTTGACCTCATAGGGTGGCAAAGCACCGGGTACTGACATCGATGCCATCATGGCATCAACTAGATACCCTTTATCCAATACCACCTCTTCAAGTTCAACAATATCTGTAGCAACCGCGCGATAGCGGATCGCCATATTGTCAAAGCTTCCCATTGCGGGCGGATTACGAGAGGTTTCACGAAGAATACGCAGCATACCCTGGCCTTGAACTACGCCTTTCGGAGTTTTAATCGTGCCTAAACCAACGCCGAGGTCGGTATTCAGTTGGTAGCGATCCTCGTACTCTTTATCACGTAAGCGACGATCGGAGCGATTGACTTGATCACGGTATCCCGAGTTCCAGTCTACCGTTGTCAGATAGCCTTTGATTTGTTCTGCACTTTGACCTGTCGCGTACAGACCACCCACGTAGGAACCCATACTGGTGCCAGTGATAATATCGACGGGAATACGCATCTCTTCGAGGGCTTTCAAGACGCCGATATGCGCTGCCCCTTTAGCCCCTCCACCAGCCAACACCACCGCAATAGTGGGTCTCGTTGTAGGGTTGCCGATAGAGGACTCAGCATCATTTACTGATTGAGCGTGAGCGAGGGTAGATTGGAGCGACAAGGCTCCAATCAAAAAAGCCATCCGAAGCAATTGATATTCCTATAAATCCGTTTACTAGAATACCCTTAAATCTAACACACTTTGTGACAAATCATTGCCCCTACCAAGGTAATATTTTTTTAAACCAAGGCTTTGCGTTAGATTCACACTCCTCAAGCGCCGAGCCGCCCTCATCCCAAACAGGGAGTTTGAAGTCGCTACTGCAATCTACCGCTAGGCTACCATCGTCCAATTTACGGTAGCCCAGAGTGCGAATGCCTTTTGGCCAAGGTAGGCTAAGCACCTCAGGCTCACGATGTTTTAAGTAGTCGGCATAAACTCGCAAAGCACCAGATGACCCCGTCAAATACGCTTGTTGGTTGTCATCACGTCCTACCCAAAGGGTCACCACTTCTCTACCATCCACGCCAACAAACCAACTGTCACGCCCATCATTACTGGTACCGGTTTTACCCGCGAGTGCATAGCGAGAATAATTGGCGGATAGATAGCGCCCCGACCCCTCAGTCACGACTTTCTTCATCGCAAAGGTGGTAAGCCAAGCGGCCTGCTCAGGCACTACCTGCTGAGCACGAGGAAAGGATTGATAAAGAACCTCATCATCTTGATTCTTCACCACTCGCAGAGCGCTCAATGGCACTTTTCGCCCTGAGTTAGTCAGTGATTGATACATTTGCGCTACTTGATAAGGCGTTAACGAAAATGCCCCAAGGAACATCGAAGGCAGAGGACGAACCTCATCTTCACCGACCCCGAGTTTTTCAATGGTTTGTTGCACATTTCTAATACCCAGTGTCATACCCAGTTGCACTGTTGGTACATTCAAGGACTGAGCCAGTGAGCGATAGAGCGGTACATTTCCTCGAAACTTTCTATCAAAGTTTCGTGGTGTCCAGTTACTTCCCTTATTCCCTTTGAGTGAGATAGGCTCATCAACTAAAGTGCTCGCCAATCGATACTTATCCGGCTGCATTAGGGCATCCAAATAAACCGCTGGCTTAACCAAAGAGCCAATCTGACGAGAGGCATTCAATGCACGGTTAAATCCATCATAGCCAGTACGTCTTCCGCCGACCATGGCGCGAATCTCGCCTGTTTGTCTGTCCACGGCAATGGCCGCGGCTTCTAGTTGCTCTGGCTTCCCTTTCTCTAGCCTTGGCAGGGTTTCTGTAACGGCTTTTTCTAGCATTGATTGAGATACAGGGTCTAAAGTGGTAAACAAGCGCAGCCCTGCATGCTGCTGAAAGTCTTCACCAACATACTCATTTAGCTCGTTTTTAAGCTGTTGGAAATACGCAGGTTGCCTGCTCGCAATTTGTGGTGTTTTTTGCAGATCCAGCTCTCTGCTGACCGCTTGTTGGTACTGCTCAGAATCAAGCGTCCCTTGTTCAAACAGGAGTTTAAGGATCAAATCTCTGCGCTCTTTGGCGCGCTCTGGATTACGAATAGGGTTGTAATACGATGGTCCCTTTACCAGTCCAACTAGCATAGCCACTTGGTCAATACGCAGCTCTTGGATAGGCTGCCCAAAATAGAAACGAGCTGCTAAGCCAAAGCCGTGTATTGCTTCACCGGCACTTTGTCCAAGATAGACCTCATTCAGGTACGCTTCTAGGATTCGGTCTTTGTCATAGCGATGGTCGATAATAAGGGCAATTAAGGCCTCACGCACCTTACGCACTAACGTCTTTTCTCTGGTTAGGAATAGGTTTTTACTTAGCTGCTGCGTCAAAGTACTGCCACCTTGCACCGCACGTCCAGCTTTAAGGTTTACCACAAAAGCGCGTGCGATTGCGGTAAGTGAGACACCATCATGCTGATAAAAGTCGCGATCTTCCGTAGTTAACAAGGCATCAATCAAAAACTCTGGATAGTCCTGTCGTTTTACAAACAGTCGCTGCTCTGTGACATCTTTTTCCAACATACCGAGCATCTTCGGCTCAAGACGTAAAAAGCCCAGCTGTGCTTTTTTCTCAACCGATTCAATCTTGGTAACGCTAGAGCTATCAAAGTGGAGCATGACATGACGCTCAGCCTCGGGACCATCCTGAAATTCAAATGGGCGACGAATAAGTTCTATTTTAGTGCTAGAGGCGGAGTACTCCCCTGGAAACTTAGGATTACGCACCTTACGATAATGTAAAACATCCAACTCTTTTAGCATCTGAGAGTGGGTGATTTCGGTGCCTGGAGCGAGGTTTAATATGCGTGCATAGACGACGGTAGGTAGGTCGAAAAGCTGCCCTTCAAAGCGGCGTTCTACTATCGTATTCAGATAAATCATCACAAAGGCAAGCACTGCAAACCCGGTAAGCCCAAGCTTCCAAGTAATACCCCATAGCTTCTTTAGCCACGATCGAGGGGCCTTTTTATTGGCTTTGTTGTTCTTTGAGGCAGGCTTTCTCGGGGCTGCTTTTTTTGCCGGTGTCTTTTTGGCTTGTGGCTTCTTCACCTGACGACTTTTTGGCGGAGTCCGTTTCTCTGGCACGCTATGATTCCATTTATTGTTTAATTACTCAGCATTGAGGTTTATAGCCTCTATTTGAGGTTACTTAAGATGACGTTTCGTTTTACTGGTCGCTTGGTGTGACGCTGGGTCATCTGGCCACGGGTGCTTAGGATAGCGACCCTTCATCTCTTTTTGCACCTCTTTGTACGCTCCATTCCAGAAACCAGCTAGGTCTTGAGTCACCTGCAATGGCCTTTGGGCAGGAGAAAGTAACTCAAGTGTCACCTTGACTCTACCTTGCGCCACTGTTGGCGACTGAGGCTCACCAAACATTTCTTGAAGCTTGACCGATAACTTAGGGTTCTGCCCCTCACTGTAGTCAATCGCTTTTGTCGAACCAGAGGGCACCTTTAACGCTTTAGGCAGCAAGGTATTAATTTCTTGGTTCAAAGGCCAGCCTAATTCGGCATTAAGAATATCTAACATATTCAGGCGCTGTAGCGCTTTTACCGAGCGAACATTATCAAGGTAGGGTAATAACCAGCGCTCTAGATTATTCAATAGCCCTTGCTCACTCCAATCTGGCCACTCTTTCTCAGGAAGCCAAGCCCTTGCGCAGTTAATGCGACTTCGTAGCGCCTCAGAATCCTTGCTCCAAGGCAGTATCTGCAAGCCTTTTTTGGCAATGTAGTTCAGTAGTCCTTTCACCAACACCTGAGGCGATATCTCAGAGGGTGAAATTGGCTTACGCTTGATCACCAACTGACCGATTCGAGTTTGATGCTCGGCGAGCATAGCCTGCTTTTCATCGCTCCATTGCACCACATCCTCTTCTTCAAGACGATGGTAAGTCTCAAGCTCAGATAAGCTAATACTTGAGGCTGCTAATATGCGACTGGCCGACTGACGCCCCTTCTGCAAGTTGGCAACCGCTAAGTACTCATCGCTAGATAAGCGGCTATTCTCATCCACAAACGCTCCATGACCGGAGGCAAGTTGGTACTGATTACCACTTAAAGAGCGTCGTTGTCCGAGACGATCAGGATAAGCAAAACTTAGGCACACGCCTACCTGGCCTGTCAGTATCAAGGCAGCTGAAAACTTACGATGACACCTTGCCGCTAAACTCTCTACTCGTCTTTTTAGCACGCCTTGCTTAGGGTGCTTTCTCTCCGCAAACAGGGCGACTTGAAATGCAATGTCATCGCTATTTCTCATCGGCTCTTCCAATACTGCAGCGGTCACTAAGGCAGTATCAAACAGCGTATCAGGCGCGCGTGAAAGCATGGCGCCCAAACGAGGTTCTAAACCTAATTGTAGAGCTCGCCTACCTTGCTGAGTCAGAGTTAAGTCAGAAGTGAGCAAGGTTAGGCGTTGCAATAATTCACTCGCAGCACTTATCGCAGCGGATGACGGATGGTCGACAAACTGCAGCGTCGTGAGATCGCTGCTTCCCCACTGCACCGCTTCCAGCATCAGAGGCGCTAAATCAGAACGTAATATCTCTGGCGTGGTATGCGATTGGTTTTGATTGAATTGAGATTCAGAAAAGAGCCTTACGCAAACTCCCGGCTCTGTTCGCCCTGCACGTCCCGCACGTTGGATGGCGGATGATTGTGATATCCATTTCTGCTCAAGACGACTGACACCATTGCTCAAGTCAAAGCTCGCACGATTCTCAAGACCTGAATCAATAACGATCCTTACCCCTTCAATAGTCAGTGATGTTTCAGCAATATTGGTGGTTAGTACGATCTTTCTTTCATCCTTATTACATGGCTGTATGGCCTGCTGTTGAGTAGAAAAATCCAAACCACCATGCAAAGGAAGCACCTTGAGTCCATTAACCTGATGTAGCTCATTGCTCAGCGATTCCAAACAAGCATTGATGAGCCCAACACTTGGCAAGAAAACAAGAATCGAGCCCGACTCTTCGTTTATCGTTTTGATGGTTTGCTGACAAATATGCGCAATGAGATTTTGATTTGGTTTAAGCGAGGCGTAGCGCTGCTCAATAGGAAAGCCTCGTCCTTGTGAGGTGTGAATCGCCGCATCAGGCATAATGGAATGCAGACCAGCTTGATCGAGCGTTGCCGACATCACGATGATCTTAAGCTGTTCGTTAAATACTTGCTGCACCTCAAGAGCCAAGGCTAAGCCGAGATCAGCATGGATACTCCTTTCGTGAAACTCATCAAACAGCAACAGTTCAACGTCACTAAGCTCTGGGTCAGATTGAATCATGCGAGTAAGGACGCCTTCTGTGACTATCTCAAGCCGAGTAGAAGCACTGGTTTTGCTCTCGCCACGGATTCGATAACCCACCCGCTGACCGACTGGCTCGCCAAGCTGTTTTGCAATGAAGGTGGCGATACTCTTCGCCGCAAGCCTTCTAGGCTCAAGCATAATGATCTTGCCCTGCCATTGTGGATCAACAAGCAACTGCAATGGCAAATAGGTCGATTTACCTGCGCCAGGGGGCGCTTGAATAATCAGCTGAGAATTGAGCTTAAGAGAGGCGGTAATATCCTCTAAAATTGCGCCAATAGGCAAATTGGATAGTGCTTGAGTCAAGAGAAGGGCCTATGCCATGATGTGTTCTTGGTCAATTCTACCCAAATGATTTAGAAATGGAATTTTCTCCTGCTTTACAATGTGGCACTTTAATCAAGCGCTATAAGCGCTTTCTTGCCGACCTTTCATTGGACGACGGCTCTGAGCTCACCATTCATTGTGCTAATACTGGGGCAATGACCGGATGTGCTGAACCGGGCAATAAGGTGTGGTTTTCTACCTCTGATAACCCTAAACGTAAATATCCCAATAGTTGGGAGTTGACAGAGACACTAGCGGGACATCGTATCTGCGTGAATACCCTACGCGCCAATACACTGGCTATTGAAGGAATAAGAGAAGGCGCTATCAAGGAACTGTCTGGCTATGAAGAGCTCAAAACCGAGCAGAAATATGGCTCAGAGAACAGTCGTATTGATGTTTTATTACGCTCAAAGGATAAGGCCGACTGTTATATTGAAGTAAAGAGCGTCACCTTACTGTCTAATGATGAAGGCTTGGGACAGTTTCCAGATGCAGTGACGACTCGAGGACAAAAACACCTTAGGGAGTTGATCGAGATAACAGAATCTGGGCAAAGAGCCGTACTTTTGTTTATTGTTTTACATTCAGGTATTGAAAAGGTATCCCCTGCGACCCATATAGATGAGCATTATTCAAATTTACTACAGCAAGCCTTAAAAGCCGGCGTTGAAGTAATTTGTTACAAAGCAGATCTTTGCACGGGTGAGGTAAAGATCTCGCGCAAATTGCCATTTTACCAAGGTTAAAATGACGAATTGTTCACAGTTATGCGTATAGCTGAGAATGTAACCAAAAGACTTCGTTGCTAATACAAGGACTTTTTGCTATAGATACCCGCCTTAAATTAAGCCACTCGCTGGTTTAACAAGGTTACTAGGAGATGCGGTATGCCAGAAAACAAGAAAAAAGCGCTAGGCATTCTAGCCATAGCAGGCGTTGAGCCGTACCAAGAAAAAGCTGGTGAAGAGTACATGTCACCAGAGCAAATGGCTCACTTTACAAAAATTTTAGGAGCTTGGCGCGACCAATTGCGTGAAGAAGTAGAACGTACAGTTGTACACATGCAAGACGAAGCGGCAAACTTCCCAGACCCTGTAGACCGTGCGTCTCAGGAAGAAGAGTTCAGCTTAGAGTTGCGTAACCGTGACCGCGAGCGTCGCTTGATCAAGAAGATCGAGAAAACTCTAAACAAGATCGAAGAAGACGAATTCGGCTTCTGTGACTCTTGTGGTGTTGAAATTGGCATTCGCCGTCTAGAAGCTCGCCCAACAGCAGACCTTTGCATTGATTGCAAAACGCTAGCTGAGCTTAAAGAAAAGCAAATGCAAGGCTAACGCCAACAAAACAATAGTTTAAACTAAAGGGAGCCTAGGCTCCCTTTTTCATACCAATCACACTAAGTAAGTGATCAGAAATAACGCAGGAAAAATGCTCGAGAACAAGGCAGAATATTTCGATAAGTAGTTATTCTACAATCAAAAATTCTAACGCAGTTGTCGATCATTTTAACAAGTTAGAGTGACCCGTTAATTAGTACGATTGGTATCAATCATAAGTGTTTGTATGGATTACGTTGGACGTTTCGCCCCCTCCCCCTCTGGCCCTTTGCATTTCGGCTCACTAGTCGCCGCACTGGGTAGCTATTTCCAAGCTAAAAGCCAACAAGGGACCTGGTTGGTCCGTATGGAAGACCTTGACCCACCACGAGAAATGCCAGGCGCAGCGGATCTTATTCTAAAAACCCTAGAAGCCTATCATCTCTTCTGGGATGGCGAGGTCGTGTATCAAAGCCAACGACATTCCATTTATCAATCACAGATAGACGAGTGGCTTGCACAGCAAGAAGCCTATTATTGCCAATGTACTCGCAAGCAAATCAAAGCCGATGGCGGTTATTATCTTGGTCACTGCAGAGATAAGCACCTTCAAGCAGAAGGGTGTGCGGTTCGTATTAAGGTTGATACTCCAATAACAGAGTTTTACGACCTCAAGCATGGGCGAATTGCTATACCTCAAGCCATTGCCGAAGAAGACTTTATCATTAAGCGTCGTGACGGCTTATACGCGTATAACCTTGCGGTAGTGATTGACGATATTGAACAAGATGTGACTGAAGTAGTGCGTGGTGCTGATCTCATCGAACCCACAGGGCGACAAATTGGTTTGTATAACACCCTTGGAAAAACACCCGTACAGTATCTGCACTTACCACTAGCGGTCACTGAAAATGGAGCCAAGCTCTCTAAGCAAAACCATGCCGAGGGTATAAGCCTAGATAACCCTGTCCCGACCTTGCTTGAGGCAATGCGATTTTTAGGTTTTTCTCTGCCTAAAGGTATGGATAGCGGCAAAATTGATGAAATCATCGCCTGGGGAATTGAACATTGGCACTTAACTCAGCTTCCAGAAGCGACTCAAATCACAACCTTGTTCTCAAATCGTGTCAGCTAGGCTATTATATGCGCGGATTTGAAGCTGATTCAGAACCAAACCTTTATTGAGTGCAACACTAACTATCGCACTCTCGTTCCTACTAAAAAAGAAACCGACAAACTCGATGACATCTGATTTCGATAGCAATAACTCAGTTGGGAAAATAGACCTTACTATCTACCCAAGAGACAAACACAATATCTCAAGAGAGCATATCAGTGAGAATGCACTCAAGGTATTATATCGATTACAAAAAGCTGGATACGATGCGTTTTTAGTAGGCGGTGGCGTTCGCGACCTTCTTTTAGATAAATCGCCCAAAGACTTTGATATCGCTACCAATGCCACTCCAGAGCAAATCAAACAGTTGTTTCGTAACTGTCGCTTGATTGGCCGTCGCTTTCGACTGGCCCACATCATCTTTGGCCGAGACATTATTGAAGTGGCAACTTTTCGTGGCCATCATCAAGAGCCTGAAAAACAAACTGCAGTTCAATCTGATGAAGGTATGCTGTTGCGTGATAACGTTTACGGCAGCATAGACGAAGATGCTGAGCGTCGCGATTTCACTATCAATGCAATGTATTACAACATTGCCGATTACTCTATTCATGACTATGCCAATGGCATGCAGGACTTAAACGAAGGTATGGTTCGCCTTATCGGTGATGCAGAGGTTCGCTATCGCGAAGACCCTGTGCGTATGCTTCGTGCTATTCGTTTTGCGTCTAAGTTAGACATGGATATCAGTTTTGAAACTGCCGATCCAATCAACTATCTTGCGCCTCTGCTTCAGGGGATCCCTGCGGCACGCCTATATGAAGAATCTCTTAAATTGCTTCAATCCGGCCACGGTTTAGATACCTACGACCTATTGCGAGAATTTGGCTTGTTTGAGCACTTATTCCCGCAGGTAGCAGAGCTATTTACCGAGGAAGAGAACTCAAAGGCTGAGCTCATGATTGAGTTGGTACTGGAATCAACAGACCAACGCATTGCTGAAGGCAAGCGAGTCAATCCTGCATTCATGTTTGCGGCTATGTTGTGGTACCCGCTCGAGGCTTATGCTGCACGCCTTATGGCTGAGCAAGGCATGAGCGAATACGATGCTATGATGGTTGCTGGTAACCATATCCTTGATGAGCAAGTTCGTAGCACTGCGATTCCACGTCGCCATACTGCAACCATCCGAGAAGTATGGCAACTGCAGTCTCGCCTAGAGCGCCGCTCTGGTAAGAGAGCCTTCCGCCTACTTGAGTTGAACAAATTCCGCGCCGGATTCGACTTCCTTGAGATGCGTGGCGAAGTTGAGCAAGGCGATACTCAAAAGCTAGCTCAGTGGTGGCATACCTTCCAGCACTCTGGTCGAAACATGCGCCAAGCTATGGTGAATGACCTAGCGAGCGGTGGTAAATCAGGTAGCGCACGTCGTCGTCGACCTGCAAAGAAAAAACCGAAGAAAACTAATTCATGATTAATGCGTATATTGCAGTAGGAAGCAATCTTGGTGATCCTGTCGCTCAAGCAAAACAAGCGATAGAGAGCCTCAGAGACCTTCCTCGCAGCCGTGTTATTCAGGCGTCATCGCTGTATAGCAGCACGCCTATGGGTCCTCAAAACCAGCCCGACTACATTAACGCTGTCGTCAAAATAGAAACTGAACTTCAGCCTCTAGAGCTTCTCGATAACACTCAGAAGATAGAGAATGAGCAGGGGCGTGTGCGCAAAGAGGAGCGCTGGGGACCTAGAACTCTTGATCTCGACATTATCCTTTATGGCGATGAAACCATCGACCTACCACTCTTAGTGGTGCCTCATTACGGCATGCGGGAACGAGAGTTTGTGCTTTATCCTCTTCTCGAAATCGAACCAAATTTAATACTTCCCGACGGAAGTGCACTGTGCAAACTGATCCAGTCCGTGGACAGAAATGGCTTGCAGGTGTGGGACAAGTAACCGAGTCCAGCTTCCAGTAAAAGGCATAGAAATGAAAAAAGTAACTATCAACACGCTAATGAAGCTTAAAGAAGAAGGTCGTAAATTTGCTTCTTCAACCGCTTATGACGCAAGCTTTGCTCAACTATTCGAACAACAAGAAATGCCAGTGCTTCTGGTAGGCGACTCGTTAGGAATGGTACTTCAGGGCAAGCCAGATACTCTCCCTGTGACCGTTGAAGAGGTCGCTTATCACACTCGCTGTGTACGTGCGGGCAGCCCAAATAGTCTTCTTATGGCTGATATGCCATTCATGAGTTACGCAACGCCACAGCAAGCCTGCCTAGAAGCGGCCAAGCTGATGCAAGCGGGTGCCAATATGGTCAAACTGGAAGGTGGCTCTTGGCTAGCTGAAACAGTACGTATGCTGACAGAGCGTGCAGTACCAGTATGTGCTCACTTAGGGTTAACGCCACAATCTGTAAACATCTTTGGTGGCTTTAAGGTTCAAGGTCGTGAGCAAGAGCAAGCAGACCAAATGGTTAAAGATGCACTAGAGCTTCAGGCAGCAGGCGCACAAATCATCTTACTCGAATGTATCCCAGCTGAGCTTGCAGAGCGTATCACTAACGCCTTGAACGTGCCTGTTATTGGTATCGGCACGGGTAATGTGACGGATGGCCAAATTCTCGTTATGCACGATATGTTCGGAATTTCGGCTAATTACATGCCTAAATTCTCAAAAAACTTCCTAGCTGAAACCGGTGACATGCGCAGCGCAGTAGCAAAATACATCACTGATGTTGAAAGCGGTGCATTTCCAGGCCCAGACCACACCATCGCCTAGGAGTGAGTATGCTTACAATTGAAAATACTACTCAGCTTCGCGAGCAGATTCGCAGCTATAAGCGTGAAGGTAAAACCATTGGCTTTGTGCCAACCATGGGTAACTTGCATGAAGGGCACCTAACACTGGTTCGCAAAGCTAAAGAATTAGCCGATGTCGTGGTAGTGAGCATTTTTGTGAATCCGATGCAGTTTGGTAATCCTGATGACTTGCAGAACTACCCAAGAACAATGGATCAAGACCTTGCCTTGCTGAGAGAATTAGGCACTGACTTAGTCTTTACTCCAACACCTGAGATCATGTATCCGAAGGGGTTGGATAAGCAGACCTTTGTTAAAGTCCCTCTACTATCAAGCATGCTCGAAGGCGCTTCGCGTCCAGGTCACTTTCGCGGCGTCGCCACTATCGTGACTAAGCTATTCAACCTAGTGAGCCCTGACGTTGCATGTTTTGGCGAAAAAGACTTTCAGCAAGTAGCGGTAATTCGTCAAATGGTTGAAGACTTAGCAATGGATATCAATATTGTTCCTGTATCTACGGTACGTGAACAAGACGGTCTTGCTATGAGTTCTCGCAATAACCGATTAACCGCAGATGAGCGCAAGGTCGCGCCAGCTCTGGCGAAAATCATGCTTGAAATGACTGATAGGATATTACTGGATCCTACGGATGCACAGGCTGTTATCGCATTTGGTGTGCAAGCCATTACTGAGGCAGGAATGAAGCCAGATGAGTTATTTATTCGTGATGCTCATACGCTAGAAGAAGTTACCTCTTCTACCGAAGAAGCCGTTGTACTCGTTGCAGCCTTTCTTGGCGCGGTAAGACTTATCGACAATAAGATTGTTGAACTTAGCTAATTCAACCCAGCCACTAAAAAGGGAGCCTAATTGGCTCCCTTTGTATATCTGCTAGCTTCTTAATCCAATGCCTTTATCGACAAGTCGATACGCGACAGTGAACAGGATAACCACAAATAGCGTTAGAACAGTGAACGAGCTGACGATATCCACATCCGACACGCCCAGGAATCCATAGCGGAATGCATTCACCATGTAGACGATTGGATTGATCTTAGACACGCCCTGCCAGAATTCAGGCAATAAGCTGATGGAATAGAACACACCGCCTAGGTAGGTCAAGGGTGTCAAGATGAAGGTAGGGATGATTGAGATATCATCAAAGGTACCCGCAAACACCGCATTGATCAGGCCACCAAGAGCAAAGACTACTGAAGTCATAAACACGGTTGCAATGATAACGCCCCAATGCTGAACCTGAAGATCAACAAAGAACAGGGATACAAAGGTAACGATTGTGCCAACGAGCAACCCTCGAACCACGCCACCCATGACATATCCTGAGATAATCACATAGGTAGGCACCGGAGCCACGAGCAACTCCTCAATGTTCTTCTGAAACTTAGAGCTAAAAAATGATGAAGCTACATTCGAGTAAGAGTTGGTAATCACGCTCATCATGATTAGGCCTGGAACAATGTATTCCATGTAGCTAAAGCCATTCATCTGTCCAATGCGAGAACCAATCAGATTGCCGAAGATAATGAAATACAGTGTCATGGTAATCGCCGGTGGTACAAGGGTTTGTACCCAAATACGCATAAAACGATTAATTTCTTTGCCTAGTAGACTCTTAAAGGCCGTCCAATATACGCCATACATTACTGCTGTTCCTCGGTTTGATCTCTCACGATAGTGACAAATAGCTCTTCAAGACGGTTGGCCTTATTACGCATAGAAAGTACCTTCACGCCTGCATCCGTTAACTGTGAAAAAACATGGTTCAGCCCCTGTTCTTTCTTTAATTCAATCTCAAGTGAGCCGTTCACAAGGTGCTGGCTAACTACATCATTCAGCGACTGAGGCTGTACCCCTTCCTCGAGATCTAGGATAAAGGTTTCCACCTGCAATTTATTTAGCAGGCTCTTCATACTGGTGTCTTCGATCAACTCACCGCGATTAATGATGCCGATATTACGGCACAACATCTCAGCTTCTTCGAGGTAGTGAGTGGTTAAGATAATGGTAATGCCTTCTTTATTGATCTTCTGCAGGAACTCCCACATAGAGCGCCTTAGCTCGATATCAACACCCGCCGTAGGTTCATCAAGAATAAGTAACTTAGGCTCATGCATCAGAGCGCGAGCTATCATTAAGCGACGCTTCATGCCCCCTGATAATGTTCTCGCTCTATCACTGCGCTTATCCCAAAGTTCAAGCTGAGTGAGGTACTTCTTAGCTCTGTCTTTTGCATCGGCGCGCGATACGCCGTAGTAGCCTGCTTGTTGCAGTACAATTTGCTCAACCGTCTCGAACATGTTGAAGTTGAATTCTTGAGGTACTAAACCCAGGTTCTGTTTTGCAAGCTCAAGGTCTTTGTCGATATCATGACCGAACACAGCAACCGAACCAGAGGTTTTATTGACCAATGATGAGATAACACCAATAGTCGTGGACTTCCCTGCTCCGTTAGGGCCTAGCAGTGCATAAAAGTCGCCCTTTTTGACGCTAAGAGACACACCTTTTAGTGCCTCAAAGCCACCTTTGTAGGTCTTTCGTAGATTTTCTATTTCTAATGCGTACATATGAAGTTGTTTTCTTAGTGGTTATTTGTCACAAATCCGATTTGATTTGAGCGAATTTTAGGTATAGTAACCCAAGATTCAAAAAAGGACTTAACATGCCAGAAATTAAACAGTTATTTGAGAATAATTCCAAATGGTCAAAATCTCGCACAGCTGATGAGCCTGAGTACTTTACTACATTGGCGCAGGGACAAAACCCTGATTTCCTATGGATAGGATGCTCTGATAGCCGAGTTCCAGCAGAACGTCTTACTGGGCTTTATTCTGGAGAGCTATTTGTTCACAGAAACGTAGCAAACCAAGTAATACATACCGATTTAAACTGCTTATCTGTTGTTCAATATGCCGTAGATGTGTTGAAAGTTAAACACATTATTATTTGTGGCCACTATGGCTGTGGTGGCGTTAATGCCTCTATCGACAATCCTAAGCTAGGCCTTATCAATAACTGGTTGTTGCACATTCGCGACCTCTACCTAAAGCATCGTGATTACCTTGATGGACTTTCTGAAGAAGAGCGTTCAAATAAGCTTTGCGAAATCAACGTAGCGGGACAAGTACACAATCTAGGTCACTCAACCATCATGCAATCTGCATGGGAACGAGGCCAAGAAGTTGAGATACATGGCGTCGTATATGGTATCGGTGATGGCAAGCTAGAAGACCTAGGAGTACGTTGCTCAAGCAAAGAAACGCTAGAGGCAAACTTCCCCGTCGCTATGGCGAAGATCCTAAAGCAGGATTAATCGAGTCCCCATTAAATAAATACCCGCTCTATGCGGGTATTTTTCTATCTAGTACTATTAATATTATAACGGTACTACTTTACCAATGTATGGCAGGTTACGATATTTTTGCGCGTAGTCTATGCCTACACCAACCACAAACTCATCCGGGATCTCAAAGCCAATCCACTTTACATCTACTTTAACTTCTCGGCGAGAAGGCTTATCAAGCAGGGTCGCGATTTGAATCGAATTAGGCTCACGAATAGATAAGATTTCACACACCTTGCTTAGCGTATTACCCGTATCAATGATGTCTTCCACCAGCAACACATCTTTGTCTTTAATGTCATCATCAAGGTCTTTCAAGATACGCACATCACGAGAGCTTTCCATGGTGTTGCCATAGCTAGAGGCTGTCATGAAATCAACGCTATGGTTTACCGTAACTGCGCGAGACAAGTCAGCCATAAAGACAAACGAGCCACGTAGAAGTCCTACCATAACTAGCTCTTCGCTGTCTTTGTAATGCTCGTTAATCAATGCACCAAGCTGTTGTACTCGCTCTTGAACCTCTTGTTCAGAGATCATCACTTCTACGGTATGTTTCATACTGTTCTCTCGTTTACTGGACTCGCATCAACTATAGCCACCTGTTGCCATACTGTCGCAAAATTTTGCGTTTGAATGGTAAGGCCTTCTCAAAAAAGTCGTTGCGCTTAAAATGGGTGAGCATTGTAACAAACAATGTTTTGAAACCGAAAAAAACCCAGCTAAAAAGCTGGGTTTTATTTTCAAACTCATTATTCAGTAAATAAGAAATTACTTCTTCTTCACTGCTTTCTTGTTTGGAAGATCAGTGATTGAACCTTCAAATACTTCAGCCGCTAGACCAACAGATTCATGCAGTGTTGGGTGAGCATGGATAGTCAGTGCGATATCTTCCGCATCACAACCCATCTCGATAGCTAGACCGATTTCACCAAGAAGCTCACCACCGTTAGTACCCACAACAGCACCACCGATTACGCGATGAGTATCTTTGTCGAAGATCATCTTAGTCATGCCGTCAGCACAATCTGATGCGATTGCACGACCAGAAGCTGCCCAAGGGAACGTAGACACTTCGTAGTTAATGCCTTCCGCTTTCGCTTCTTTCTCTGTCTTACCAACCCACGCCACTTCTGGCTCAGTGTAAGCAATTGAAGGAATAACTTTAGGGTCAAAGTAGTGTTTCTTACCAGAGATAACCTCTGCCGCTACGTGACCTTCATGCACACCTTTGTGCGCAAGCATTGGTTGACCAACAACGTCACCGATAGCGTGAATGTGTGGCACGTTAGTACGCATCTGCTTATCAACATTGATGAAGCCGCGCTCATCAACCTCGATACCCGCTTTTTCAGCGTCGATTAGCGCACCATTAGGCACACGACCGATAGCAACAAGAACTGCATCGTAGCGTTCAGCTTCTGCTGGTGCTTTTTTGCCTTCCATTGATACGTAAATACCGTCTTCTTTCGCTTCAACAGCGGTCACTTTAGTCTCAAGCATTAGCTTGAACTTGTCTTTGATACGCTTAGTGAAGACTTTAACGATGTCTTTATCTGCTGCTGGGATAACTTGATCAAACATCTCAACAACGTCAACTTTAGAACCTAGAGAATGGTATACCGTGCCCATCTCAAGACCGATGATACCACCACCCATGATAAGCAATTTTTCTGGTACTTCATTCAGCTCTAGTGCATCCGTAGAATCCCAAATACGTGGGTCTTCATGCGGGATGAACGGCAGTTTGATTGGGCGAGAGCCCGCTGCAATGATTGCGTTGTCGAAGTTAACCGTTGTTGATTCTTCGCCTTCCACTTGGATAGTGTTAGGACCAGTGAATTTACCAAAACCATTCACAACCGTTACTTTACGCATCTTAGCCATGCCGTTAAGGCCGCCAGTCAGTTGGTCTACAACCTTCTCTTTCCAGATACGGATTTTGCTGATGTCTGTCGTTGGCTCACCAAATACAACACCGTGCTCAGCCATTGCTTTTGCTTCTTCGATAACTTTAGAAACGTGAAGAAGTGCTTTCGATGGGATACAACCCACGTTCAGACAAACACCACCTAGAGTGCTGTAGCGTTCAACAAGTACAGTTTCAAGACCTAAGTCTGCGCAGCGGAAAGCGGCAGAGTATCCAGCAGGACCTGAACCCAGTACCACAACTTGGGCTTTAATTTCTTTGCTCATTTTGACCTCTTGTAGTCATTATCCCTAACAGGCTAATTGGGTATTTGCGTCACCCCAGTTTACAAACTTGTAAACTAAGAGAAAACTAATTCCATTTAGGCTGTGAGCTATACAACAATTCGGCGATACTTTATCTCAAGTCGCGCCCAATCTTGTTAAATATTTGCGACAAAAAGCAGCTCTTGCGAGCTGCTCTATTTTTTACATTACCAGACGACGAATATCGCTTAGGCATTGGTTTAAGAAGGTAATGAATCGTGCACCTTCTGCACCATCGATAACACGGTGGTCATAAGACAGTGACAATGGAAGCATTAGACGAGGAGTAAACTCACTGCCGTTCCATACTGGCTTCATCTCAGACTTAGATACACCAAGGATACCCACTTCTGGTGCGTTCACGATTGGCGTGAATGCTGTACCGCCGATGCCACCTAGGCTTGAGATAGTGAAACAGCCACCCTGCATATCTGCAGCTGTTAGCTTACCAGAACGTGCCTTCTTAGATATAGCCGCTAGTTCAGCAGACAACTCGTAGATGCCTTTCTTGTTTACATCCTTAAATACAGGAACAACAAGACCGTTTGGTGTATCTACTGCGATACCAACGTTCACGTACTTCTTAAGAATGATGCTTTCACCATCTTCAGATAGAGACGAGTTGAATGAAGGGAACTCTTCAAGAGCTTTCGCTACAGCCTTCAAGATAAACACAAGTGGTGTGATCTTGATACCAGAGTCTTTCTTCGCTTCAAAAGCGTTTTGCTCTTTACGGAACTTCTCAAGCTCAGTGATATCTGCGTTATCCCACTGTGTAACGTGTGGGATCATTACCCAGTTACGATGCAGGTTAGCGCCAGAGATCTTCTTGATCTTAGACAGTTTCTGAACTTCAGTGTCACCAAACTTGCTGAAGTCCACTTTTGGCCATGGTAGTAGGCCAAGTGCACTACCGTCACCTTTACCTGATGCGCCAGCACCAGACTCAAGGCGTTTAAGTGCGTCTTTAACAAAGTTCTGAACATCATCTTTTAGGATGCGGTTCTTACGACCTGTGCCTTTAACCTTAGAAAGGTTAACGCCAAACTCACGAGCAAGACGGCGAACAACTGGAGATGCATGTGCATACTCGTGGTTCTCTTGGAAGTCACCTTTAGTTGCTGGTGCTTGAGCCGCTGCTGGTGCTGGTGCTGCAGCCGGAGCAGGTGCTGCCGCTGGAGCCGCTAATGGTGCAGGTGCTACTGCACCACCGACCGTTTCAAATACCATGATTAGAGAACCAGTGGTTACTGAATCGCCTTCAGTAATCTTGATTTCTTTAACCGTACCCGCAAATGGTGCTGGTACTTCCATAGAAGCCTTATCGCCTTCTACAGTAATAAGTGACTGTTCTTCTTCAACGCTATCACCAACAGAAACCATGATTTCAGTCACTTCGACTTCATCACCACCAATGTCAGGTACGTTAACTTCTCGACGTTCCGGCGTTCCGGCTGCTGGAGCGGCAACAGGTGCCGCTGCTACTGGAGCAGGGACTGCTGCACCTGAACCCGCTACCTCAAATACCATAACTAGAGAACCAGTTGATACTGAGTCGCCAGAAGCGATCTTGATTTCTTTTACTGTACCAGCAAATGGTGCAGGAACTTCCATAGAAGCCTTGTCGCCTTCAACCGTTAGAAGAGATTGCTCTTCTTCTACTGTATCGCCAACTGCAACCATGATTTCAGTCACTTCGACTTCATCACCGCCGATGTCAGGTACATGAACTTCTTTTAGTTCAGAAGCGCCGCCCGCAGGAGCTGCTGCTGGAGCCGCTTCAACTGCTGGAGCTACAGGTGCTGCAGCTGCAGCGCCCGCTTCTTCAAAAATCATGATTAAAGAACCCGTCGTTACTGAATCGCCTTCAGATACTTTGATTTCTTTAACGATACCCGCTTGAGACGCTGGTACTTCCATTGAAGCTTTGTCGCCTTCAACAGTGATCAGTGACTGCTCTTCTTCAACCTTGTCGCCAACGTTAACCAGAATCTCAGTTACTTCAACCTCATCAGCACCGATATCAGGTACATTAATTTCGATTGTCATTGTTTATTTCCCTTAATAAATGGAAGTCTTATGCGTATTGCGGGTTAATTTTGTCTGCGTCGATGCCAAATTTAGCAATTGCTTCTGCAACTACTGACTTCTCAACATCGCCACGTTTAGCCAGTTCAGTTAGCGCAGCAACGACTACGTAGCCAGCGTTAACTTCGAAGTGACGACGTAGGTTCTCACGGCTGTCTGAGCGACCGAAGCCATCAGTACCAAGAACCTTGTAAGACTCAGAAGGCATAAATGCACGTACTTGCTCAGCGTAGTTCTTCATGTAGTCAGTGACTGCGATTGCAGGCTCACTACCAAGAACCGTTGTAATGTATGGTACTTTTTCTTCAGCTTCTGGGTGAAGCATGTTGTCACGCTCTACCGCTTGACCGTCACGAGTTAGCTCGTTGAACGATGTTACAGAGAAGATGTCAGAGGCTACGCCATACTCTTCGCTTAGGATTTGAGCAGCTTTACGCGCTTCGTTCATGATAGTACCAGAGCTCATTAGCTGAACTTTAGACTTGTCACCTGCGTAAGACTCTAGCTTATAGATACCTTTACGGATGCCTTCTTCAGCGCCTTCTGGCATTGCTGGCATTGCGTAGTTCTCGTTCATTACTGTTAGGTAGTAGTAAACGTTCTCTTGCTCTGGACCGTACATGCGACGAATACCGTCTTGCATGATTACCGCTAGCTCGTAAGCAAACGTTGGGTCGTAAGAGATACAGTTAGGTACAGTGTTCGCCATGATGTGCGAGTGACCATCTTCGTGCTGCAGACCTTCACCGTTTAGCGTTGTACGACCCGCTGTAGCACCTAGTAGGAAGCCACGAGCTTGTTGGTCACCTGCTAGCCATGCCATGTCACCAATACGTTGGAAACCAAACATTGAGTAGTAGATGTAGAACGGGATCATTGGCAGATCGTTGGTGCTGTATGACGTTGCAGCAGCAACCCAAGATGCCATTGAACCTAGTTCGTTGATACCTTCTTGAAGAACCTGACCAGAAGTCGCTTCTTTGTAGTATGAAACGATGCCTTTATCTTCAGGCGTGTAGTCTTGACCGTGCGGGTTGTAGATACCGATTTGACGGAATAGACCTTCCATACCAAAGGTACGTGCTTCGTCACAGATGATAGGAACGATGTTCTTACCAACACTCTTGTTCTTCAACAAGATGTTTAGTGTACGAACGTAAGCCATAGTGGTAGAGATTTCACGCTTCTGAGCACCCAGTAGAGGAGCGAACTCTTCTAGTTCTGGTACTTGGAATTCTTGAGTGAACTTAGGCAGACGCGCTGGAGTGTAACCGTGTAGAGCGTTACGGCGAGCGTGCATGTATTCGTATTCAGGAGTGCCAGCTTCAAGCTTCAGGTAAGGAAGTTCAGCTAGTTTGTCATCTGAAAGAATGTCTTCTAGGCCTAGACGGTCACGCAGGTGTTGAACATGAGTCATGTCCATTTTCTTCACGCCGTGTGCAATGTTCTTGCCTTCTGCTGCATCACCCATGCCGTAACCTTTAACGGTTTTAGCTAGGATAACAGTTGGCTTGCCGCCAGTTTCTTTCGCATTGTTGAATGCTGCGAATAGCTTAGATGAATCATGACCACCACGCTTAAGCGCGAAGATTTCGTCATCAGTCATATCGGCAACAAGTGCTGCAGTCTCAGGGTATTTACCAAAGAAGTGCTCACGTACGTACGCGCCATCTTTAGATTTAAATGTTTGGTAGTCACCATCGATAGTTTCGTTCATTAGCTGAAGAAGCTTACCTGTGGTGTCTTTCGCAAGCAGTGAATCCCAGTTGCTACCCCAGATAACTTTAACAACGTTCCAACCAGCGCCTTTAAATAGGCCTTCTAGTTCTTGAATAATGCTGCCGTTACCCATTACAGGGCCATCTAGACGCTGTAGGTTACAGTTGATTAGGAAACATAGGTTGTCCAGTTTTTCACGAGCAGCAAAAGAGATTGCACCACGTGATTCTGGCTCATCCATCTCACCATCACCTAGGAATGCGTAAACGCGCTGAGCTGAAGTATCTTTTAGACCACGGCCTTCCAGGTACTTCAAGAAGCGAGCTTGGTAGATAGCTGAAATCGGGCCTAGACCCATAGATACTGTTGGGAACTGCCAGAATTCAGGCATCAACTTAGGATGTGGGTAAGAAGGGATACCCTTGCCGTCAACTTCTTGACGGAAGTTGTCTAGCTGCTCTTCAGTTAGACGACCCTCAACGAATGCACGAGAGTAGATACCTGGAGAGATATGACCTTGGTAATAAACCAAATCGCCACCATCCGTCTCATTTGGAGCGCGGAAGAAGTGGTTGAAGCAAACTTCGTAGAATGCAGCTGCTGACTGATAAGAAGCCATGTGACCACCAAGGTCTAGGTCTTTCTTGGAAGCACGCAATACGATCATGATTGCGTTCCAGCGGATGATAGAGCGAATACGACGCTCAAGCGTTACATCACCAGGGTAAGCTGGTTCTTGCGCGGCCGGAATGGTATTTATGTAGTTAGTGTTAATGCCTGTAGGCATATCAACACCGTCTAAGCGAGCCTTATCTAGAACTTGTTCTAGTAGGAACTGCGCGCGTTCTACACCTTCTTCACGTACTACTGACTCAAGCGCTTCTAACCAATCTTGAGTTTCCAGAGCATCTACGTCATGCTTCATATCAGACATGGCGAACTATCCTTTTTTATTAAGTTAGGTCAACTACTAGGGTGGTATACCCTAAGCAAAAGCTTACTGTTTGTTCTGTTGAATTCGACGCAATGAACGAGCTCTTCTGCCCTGTTCTTCGGTCAAGTCCGACAATGTTTCATCGATAAACGCTAAATGAGTTTCAGACATTTCACGGGCTCGTTGTGGCTCTCTCGATGTAATCGCCTTAACGATGTCCGCTCTGTGCTCATTTAATTTTTGAATTACGTCTTCACGACTGTGCAGAAGCATCAAGTTCTGTGACACATTCTTTTGCAGCAGTGGAGATAAACTACGAACAATGTGCAATAGCACTACGTTGTGTGAAGCCTCTGCAATAGCAATCAGGAACTCCATGATAGCTTCAGATTCTTGCTCAACGTCATCGCTATCCACCGTAACGCTCATCGCCTGTTGGCACTGAGTAATACGCTGGAAGTCCTCTGTCGTTCCTCTTAAAGCAGCAAAATAAGCAGAAATACCCTCGAGTGCATGTCGCGTCTCTAATAGGTCTCTTTGCGTATCAGCATGATTTGAAAGAAGGTTCAAAAGAGGATCAGTTAGATTAGAAGACAAGCTTTCACAAACAAAAGTTCCCCCACCTTGGCGACGAGTTAACAACCCTTTGGCTTCTAGCCTTTGAATTGCTTCGCGTACCGACGGTCTGGAAACATCAAACTGCTTGGCAAGTTCTCTCTCTGGCGGCAATTGCTCGCCTGGAGACAATATCCCATCCAAAATCAATGTTTCCAACTCACGCTCTATCACATCAGATAGCTTAGGTTGGCGAATACTTTGAAAGGAAACTTTTTGCATCTAAATCTCTGCGTCCTGCTCGATGTTAATTGGTATTACCAATTTCAACTTGACGCGAAACTTAACATATCAATTTCTCACCTGTCTAGGAAAAATTGATTTAAATCATAAAACAGGGATCGCGATAACAAAAGAATTCCAAAAAAAAGGGGGGCTGTGACGTATTTGTTAATAAATGTGTATTCACGCGAACTATATGTTCACCTAATCACTTGTACGACAAATGTATCAATCACGCACTAAGCTGCGATCATCTTGCGAAATCTAGACCAGTTAAAGGATAGGCCTGGATCGGTTTTTCGCAGCGGCGCTATGTATTGATGGCCGGTAATTCTCGATGAGTTCAGCTTAGGATAGGTGTCGAGTAGGAACTGAGTCAGATTGGCTAGGGATTGATATTGATCCTGTGTATAAGACACATAATCCGTTCCCTCTAGCTCGACACCAATTGAGTAGTCATTGCACTTATCACGACCGGCAAAAGAAGAAAGGCCAGCATGCCACGCTCGTTTTTCAAATGGGACAAACTGTACTATTTCACCATCCCTTTTAATTAAGCAATGCGCCGAAACTCGCATGCTGCTAATTCGTTCAAAAAACGGGTGCACAGAGGCATCCAATTGCCCTTGGAAAAAGGCTTCAATATTGCCGTTATTAAATTCAGCGGGCGGAAGGGAAATATTGTGAACTACTAGTAAAGAGATGTCCTCGGGATCAGGCCTCTCATCACAATGCGGAGATGGGATGGCTTTGGCGTGCGGATACCATAAATTAGCGGACATTTTTCTTCCCTGAGAGCAATTATTGCTGAATTATAATTCAAGCAAGAGTATCATTCAGCACAAATCAGTATTCGACAACATAGTGAAAGTTTTGGTTATGAAAAATACCCACGACAGTGACGCTCGTTTAGCGTACCTAAAGCAACAACTGCCTCATGAAGTATCTCGCGCAGTAGAAGAGACACTTAAAGAAGATCTTGGGGGCTCTGTTGACGCTTCTGTGGACATCACCGCAAATCTCATCGCAGAAGATACTCAAGGTATCGCAACCATTATTACTCGCGAGCACGGCGTGTTCTGTGGGCTGATGTGGGCTGACGAAGTCTTCAAACAACTTGGTGGACAAGTGACGGTTGCATGGCACGTTGCCGATGGTGACACGGTAGAACCTAACCAAACGCTATGTACTCTTACAGGCCCCGCACGCACGCTATTAACTGGCGAACGCAACGCAATGAACTTCATTCAAACACTCTCTGGCTGCGCTACCCTTGTTGCCGAGTATGTGAGCAAGATTGAAGGTACTGGATGTAAGCTACTTGATACTCGCAAAACCATCCCAGGTTTACGCAGTGCATTAAAATACGCTGTTGCCTGTGGCGGCGCCTTCAATCACCGCATTGGTGTCTTTGATGCTTACCTTATCAAGGAAAACCACATCATTGCCTGTGGTGGTATTGAGCAAGCAATCTCTACAGCCAAAGAGCTAAACCCTGGGAAGCCTGTTGAGGTGGAAACAGAAAGCCTTGATGAGCTTAAGCAGGCCATTGATGCTGGCGCGGATATCATCATGCTAGATAACTTCACTTTAGACATGATGCGCGAGGCTGTGGCAATCAACCAAGGTCGTGCTGTACTTGAGAACTCAGGTAACGTAACCCTAGAGACTATTCGTCCTATGGCTGAAACCGGTGTTGATTTTATCTCAGTTGGCGCTTTGACTAAGCACCTGAAGGCTATGGACCTGTCCATGCGATTCAAATAGTCACTAGATCCACACGCATAAAGAAAGGTCAGCATTGCTGGCCTTTTTTGTCTCTTAAAGTATGAGATACAGTTCACTCTATTGCGACAGACTCTCCCTTTATTACTGCTTCTACAAACATCGGTTACTCCATTCGCTGCGAGGCACTTAGCAGTAGCTTGCTCCGTTTCTTTTACCTCAGCTCATAGCTTCTAGTTTTATTGCCACCAGCAAACCTTGAGTCACCCAAGGAGAAAGCAATGAGGAAAGAGCAATGAGCAGAAAACAAACTGGCTTCACCTTAATCGAACTAATGATTGTCGTCGCGATCATAGGCGTACTGTCCGCTATCGGCATTCCCATGTATCAAGACTATGTAAAGAAGTCTGAACTGGCTTCAGCAACCGCGACCTTACGAGGGTTACTAACTAAGGCTGAACTCTATTATTTAGACCAAGGTTCTTTTCCTACCGTTCTGACAGATATCAATACGGTATCGAGTGCCGGCGGCAGTATTGGAGAAGTGGGGATTAGTGGAAATCAACTGCAATTCACCTTTAGTTCAACAGGCAGTTCATTAGACGGGTCTTCGGTGTCCTTTGCTCGTGACGATACATCGGGTTGGAGCTGCAGCGTAAGTGGCGCTGTAGGTATTGATAAGCCAAAGGGCTGCCAATGACCCACCCTATTATTGCTTCACTCAGCCCTGCAATACTCAGTCAAGCTGATGTGGAGCAATTGTCGCTAAGGACCATAGCGTCGACCGCTGACGCACTCTATCAAGTATCGCAAGTCAGTCAGCATTCATTAGCACAGCTAGGACAGATGCTGGCCAACCATCACCAGCTTGCTTTTAATCCGAGCCCTAATCGAAGCGTTAAACTTAGAGCACTGATAACCATCATCAACGAGCTTCATCTTGAGTCTATTGTTGTTCAGTACCCCATTATCCCAATATCCCTGGATGACGGAGTGTTGCACCTGCTCTCCTTTGATCCACTTCTTAAGTCTCTATTAGCCGAGCTGCAATTTCACCATCGCCTTAATACCCAGTTAATTCTCACAGATATTGAGCAATTCCAATCTCTGTATACTCAAGTAAAACGCCAGCTAAGCTCTCAGCATAATCAAGACATTGACGACCTGAATCTTCTTTCCCAGATAATGCAGCAAAGCCAACAGAGGAATGCCTCAGATATTCATATAGAGCCAGATAAAGATCAGGCTCGAGTGCGAATACGCTGTGATGGATTACTGGTGACCATCATGCAGTTCCCAATAGATAAAATGATGGCGCTTGTCAGTCAGATAAAAATCTATGCTGAACTCGATATCACCGAGCAGCGATTGCCGCAAGATGGGCGCATGAGTTATGCCATTTCTGAAAAAGAAGAAATAGAAGTTCGCGTCTCCACGATCCCTACCCTATGGGGTGAGAAACTGGTGATGAGAATCGCAAGGGAGAAGGAGAGCCTACCAAAGCTTGAGCAGTTGGGACTCAAGCAAGAACAATGTCACGCATTAAAGCAGGCACTTAAACAGCCTCAAGGGCTCATATTGGTGACTGGGCCAACCGGCAGTGGCAAGACCATCACACTCTACTCTTGCCTCAGCACCATCGCTAACACCAGTATTAATATCTGCACAGTAGAAGATCCCGTAGAGATCCATTTTGAGGGGTTCAATCAAGTCCAGACCAATGTTCATATTGATCTTAACTTTGCTCGTTGTCTTCGTTCTTTGCTACGCCAAGATCCTGATGTGATCATGCTAGGTGAGATACGTGACTCAGAAACCGCAGAGATCGCCATTCACGCAGCACAAACCGGTCACCTTGTGCTCTCAACCCTACACACAAATTCGGCCTTTAGCGCCCTCGAGCGCCTATACCAGCTTGGCATTAATCAAACAGACCTTATCGACAGTCTGCAGTTAGTTATAGCCCAGCGCCTGTTACGTAAGTCATGCCCGCACTGCGCTCAGAGCATCTCTCACGATATTTGCCATCACTGTAATGAAGGCTACAAGGGAAGAACTGGAGTATTCGAACTGTTACCCATAACTCGCCAACTATTGTGCAATATCACGCAACTACAAGGTGGCAAAGAAGAGATAAACAATTATCTCATTGGCGAGCAAGGTCTACATGACGTCGCCAAAGAGCTTTGCTTGCAACGAGTCACTACCCAACAAGAGATCGAGCGAGTGCTAGGGCATGAGTAGCTTACAGCTCTTTATTTGGTTAGGTATTGGCCACTTTAAACCAAGGATTACCGGCCACCTTTTAGCCTATTCAGCTCCCCAACTAAAGAGGATTCTAAGGAGCAAAGGCATCGATCTTCGCAAATTCATAGCAAAACCTGTTCCCTTTACCGCAACATACAAACATGAGGTAAAGTACAGTGATATCACCACTTTTACCCATCAGTTAGCCTTAATGCTTGAGGCTGGACTGCCTATATCACTCGCTTTGAATGAACTGCAACACTCCAGCCAACGACAAGGCGTGCGAGCCTTATTAGAAGAGCTGCATTTTCAGATACAGCAAGGCCAAAAGCTATCGGTAGCAATGCAGGAGTTTAGCTTCCTCGATTCTATTTATCTTCAGTTTGTACGAATCGGCGAGGAGAACGGGGACCTTTGCACAGCGCTGGGATATTGCATCGAGCACAGAGAAAAAAACCAGCAATTACTCAAGCAAGCAAAATCAGCGCTTATCTATCCCGCTTCCGTCATCATCATGGCGTGTGTTGTATTTGCAGTCATGATGGTGTTTGTCATTCCACAGTTTTCGAGCATGTTCGATAGTTTTGGCGCTGAATTACCCAAACTCACACAACTCACCGTTGAATTATCGACTTGGTTTCAGCGGCATTTTTGGGCCTTGATATCAGGTCTATTGATCTTCGGTAGCCTTATTTATTTGTGTTATCAAAAAAGTCAGGCTTTTCACCATCTAATCGCCAAGCACAGCTTAAGCATTCCGGTACTGGGGCCTTGTATTGTTATTGGGGAATTAGCTCGCTTCAATTTACTGTTGTGTAATGGAATACAGGCGGGTCTTCCATTAATCACCTGTATCCACAATGCATCACTCGCGGTGAAAAATGACTTTATGCGGCAGGGGCTTAGCTGTGCAAATGATAGTATCAAAGAAGGCAAAAGCCTTTATCACTCACTAGAAGCACTCTCATTTCTCCCATCAATCATGCTACAGATGATTAAAATTGGTGAAATAAGCGGTTCGTTATCGGTTGTAACAGCTAGATTGGCTACACTTTTCGAACAACAACTTAAAGAGGCCACAGACAAGTTGAGCCAATTAATAGAACCCTTAGTCATTGTTTTTCTTGGTGCTCTTGTGGGAGGGCTGGTGTTAAGCATGTATTTACCTATTTTCAGCCTTATGAGTGCTGTTGGATAAGCTTATCTCTGAGATAGGTGTAAACAAGCACCTAAAGTTGCGATAACATACCCATAGACTTTCTCAATATTGGCTCAAGATGCTCGATTTTTATTTTTTGCACTACCCTTTGCTATTTCCGATACTCGCCACCATTCTTGGCTTGATCATTGGTAGCTTTCTCAATGTAGTGATCCATCGACTTCCGATCATCATGGAAAGAGAGTGGCAGAAAGAATTTGCTGAAGCCTACCCTGAGCTTAAACTTAAGGTACCAGAAGGGGTCTTTAACATCAGCCTCCCACGCTCACGTTGCCCTAAATGTGAAGCGCCAATTAAAGCTATACATAACATTCCAGTTATCGGATGGTTAAGCCTCAAAGGACGTTGCCGTGCCTGTGGTGATAAAATCAGCCCTAGATATCCACTTATAGAGCTTCTTTCAGGTTTTCTCAGTCTCACCATCGCACTCCTATTCGAACCAAGCTTATACGCTGTCGCATTACTTGGATTTACCTGGGTGCTGCTTTGCGCCACCTTCATCGATTTAGACACTATGTTACTGCCAGACAGCTTGACCCTACCTCTGATGTGGGCAGGTTTGGCTTTATCGGTATTTGGGATCAGCCCATTATCACTGCAAGATGCGGTTATCGGTGCGATGGCTGGTTATCTTTCTTTGTGGAGCGTCTACTGGTTATTCAAGTTGCTCACTGGCAAAGAAGGCATGGGCTATGGTGACTTTAAACTGTTGGCTGCGCTGGGTGCGTGGTTAGGTTGGCAGTCGTTACCACTTATCATCTTACTTTCTTCTTTAGTTGGCCTAATATTTGGCATTATCCAGCTTAGGCTCAAGCAACAAGGCGTTGAAAAAGCCTTCCCCTTCGGTCCATACCTAGCAATAGCAGGTTGGGTCTACTTGATAGTGGGTGATGATATTGTGACTTGGTATCTCAGTCGCTACATTGGAGGGTACTAATGTCTAGGATAATTGGTTTGACTGGGGGGATAGGAAGTGGAAAAACTACCGTAGCCAATCATTTCCATGACAATTACCACATCGATATCGTTGATGCTGACATTGTTGCTAGAGAGGTGGTAGAGCCAGGTAGTGAGGGCTTAACGGCGATTGAAAATCACTTTGGTCGTTCAATTCTAAACCAAGATGGTACCCTAAATCGTGCTCAATTGCGTGAACGGGTATTTGCCGATCCAAGTAACAAACAATGGATCGACAATTTGCTACATCCAATGATCCGCCAACGAATGCAACAACAGCTAGAAATGGCCACCTCGCCCTATTGCCTGCTGGTCATCCCATTGATGGTAGAGAATGGCTTGCAAAGCATGGCTGATCGCGTTTTAGTTGTGGATGTTTCTCCTGATACACAAATAGATCGAACTTTAGCGAGAGATGGCGTATCTAAACAGCAGGTGCAGTCAATATTGAAGGCACAGGCAACACGAGAGCAAAGACTGGCCATCGCCGACGATATCATCAACAACGATAGCGACAATGGACATTTAGCAGAAAAAATTGCTGAGTTGCATCGTAAATATCTAGCCTTGTGTCACTGATTTCTGGGAGAATAACCATTATGTCTAAAGCAGGATGCAATGTATGACAATCCAAAGATATGAACATCCTCTGAATGAGAAAACCAGAACTTATCTGCGTATTGAAAGCCTTCTTCGTCAGGCGCAACACTGCGCGACGTTTTCAGACCCGCAACACTATCAAGTTCTTTTCCGTTCCTTGTTCGATCTATTAGATATATTTGAACAAATTCAGCTAAAGCCTGAGTTATTAAAAGATTTAGATAAGCTAAAACTGACCTACAGTAACTGGTTAAATGTACCGGGTGTAGACCAACAGCGCCTACAAGGCCTATTAAGCGAAATAGCTCTAGTGCACAAAGAGGTATTAGGGGCTCAACGATTTGGCACAAAGCTTAAAGAAGACAGTTTTTTGTCTTCTATTAGACAGCGCTTTAATCTGCCCGGAGGGGCGTGCTGCTTCGATCTTCCTGCGTTGCACTATTGGCTTCATCAGCCGCTAGAAAAGCGCATGGCGGATGCTCAGCAGTGGCTAAAATCATTGGCTCCATTGAATCATGCATTGCAGCAGTGGCTAAACCTCACTCGCAGCTCCGCACAATTTAAAGCTCAGATTGCGCGCAATGGCTTCTTCCAAAGCGATGCAGACGAAGCCAATATACTCAGACTGCACTTTGCCCACGATTACGGGGTATATCCCATGGTATCAGGGCATAAGAATCGCTTTGCCATAAAGTTTATCCATTTTGATACCGGACAAGCCAGCACTCAAGATATAGAATTTGAATTGGCCATCTGTAGCTAATCCAATACCGTAAGAGATAAAGAATGAAAAAGATTACCATCGTACCCTGCCCAAACTGTGGCGCAGACGTAGAGTGGGGAGAACAAAGCCCACATCGCCCATTTTGCAGCAAGAAATGCCAGATGATTGACTTCGGTGAATGGGCAGATGAAGAGAACTCTATCCCCGGTGCGCCAGATATGTCAGACAGTGATGGATGGTCAGAAGACCAATACTAAGCCAAAGGTTTAGAGTGATTAGCTGTTAGCTTCAAGCAGTCAGACAGAGTTGCATCTTTCGCACCGTCATCCTGAACTTGATTCAGGATCTTAGAGCTAACAGAACTCAAAGCAGATAGATATTTTCTCGGATTAATAGCGCAGGCATTTCCATTGAGTACAGGGCGAAGACGCGCACTGTACTGCGGCACATGAGCATCGACAACGCAGTAAACATTTGCGATAACCCGCTATAGCTCGAGAAAACTGAAAACAAAAAAAGGAGACCTAAAGGTCTCCTTTTTTCTTATGAGAAATGCAGGTTTGCATTACTTCTTAGTAAGTTTCTCTTTAATACGAGCTGACTTACCAGAACGCTCACGTAGGTAGTACAACTTGGCACGACGTACTGCACCACGGCGTTTAACTTCAATGCTATCAACCATTGGAGAGTGAGTTTGGAATGCACGCTCAACACCTTCACCGTTCGAGATTTTACGAACTGTGAATGCAGAGTGTAGACCACGGTTACGAATAGCGATTACAACGCCTTCGAATGCCTGTAGACGCTCACGGTCGCCTTCTTTTACCTTAACCTGAACTACAACAGTATCACCTGGTGCGAATTTAGGAAGGTCTGTTTTCATTTGCTCTTGCTCAAGAGCGTTGATGATATTACTCATGTTTCTATACCCTAGAATAAACTGAATCTAAATTTAATAGGTTACTTGCTGTCTTTATTCGTGCGCTTTCGCTCCATCACGAACTCGGCAAGTAAGTGTTCCTGTTCGTCAGTCAGAGCTAGGTTTTCCAGCATCTCTGGCCTTCTTAGCCAAGTACGGCCTAACGATTGTTTCAATCGCCAGCGACGAATGTCCTTGTGGTTTCCAGATTTTAGTACCGCTGGTACCTCTTTTCCATCTAACACTTCAGGACGCGTATAGTGGGGACAATCCAGTAATCCATTTGCAAAGGAGTCTTCCTCTGCTGACGCAAAATCGCCTAGTACACCCGGTATAAACCTTGATACTGAGTCGATTAAGGTCATGGCTGGTAATTCACCACCTGTCATCACAAAATCTCCAATTGACCATTCTTCGTCAACCTCAGATTGTATGATGCGCTCATCTACCCCTTCATAGCGACCGCAAATAAGAAGCAAGTTCTCGTTTGTTGCCAACTCTTCTACGCCTTGCTGGTCGAGTTTACGACCTTGAGGGCTAAGATAGATAACCTTCGTCTTTCCAGGAGCTGCTTGTTTGGCAGTCTGAATGGCATCGCGCAAAGGCTGTACCATCATCAACATACCAGGGCCGCCCCCGTAGGGTCTATCATCGACAGTGCGATGTTTGTCTTGTGTAAAATCGCGGGGATTCCACGTTTCTACCGACAAAAGACCTTTTTTAACCGCTTGACCTGTTACACCAAAATCAGTGACAGAGCGGAACATTTCTGGAAACAGGCTTATTACGCCAACCCACATAGTTCACTCTCTAATTTTGATTTAAAAGGCAGGATCCCAGTCAACTTCGATCCGTTGAGCTTCGCGATCAACTTTGATGATCACTTGCTCTTCAAGGAACGGAATTAATCGTTCCTTTTGGCCAAAAGCATCTTTCAAATTAGCTTTCACAACCAAAACATCGTTTGAACCCGTCTCGAGCATGTCCGAGACTTCGCCTAGATCATAACCTTTAGTGGTTACAACCTTCATTCCAAACAATTCACGCCAGTAGAATTCTTCTTCTGACAGTTCAGGTAATGAAGATGGGGCTACAGAGATTTCAAAGTTGGTCAACAGGTGTGCATCTTCACGTACATCAAGACCTTCCAGCTTACACACATAACCTTTGTTATGACGCTTCCAGCTTTCTACTTTGTGCTCAACCCATGTCCCCTTGTGGTTCAAGAACCAAGGGCTGTAATTGAAAATGTTTTCGGCATCGTCTGTAAAGGAATGAACTTTAAGCCAACCACGAATGCCATAAGTAGCGCCGAGCTTTCCTACAACAATTTTTTCGTCTTGTTCACTCATTCATTCTTTTCCTTACATCAAGATTTTGCTGATTAAGCCGCTTTTTGAGCGTCTTTAACTAGCTTAGCTACGCGGTCAGAAACTGTAGCACCTTGTGAAACCCAGTGGTTCACACGGTCTAGGTCTAGACGTAGACCTTCTTCTTGACCTTGAGCTGTAGGGTTGAAGAAACCTACTTTCTCGATGAAACGACCTGTAGCTGCGCGACGGCTGTCTGCTACTACGATTTGATAAAATGGACGCTTTTTAGCGCCGTGACGTGCCAAACGAATGGTAACCATGTCGTCCTCTTTGCTTTCTCAATAAAATAATTAACCCCAGACTACTCTTAGAGTTGCATGGGGTCTCGTGCCAAAATAAAGCTAGCGAATTTTACTCTTATTCCCAGTCTTTGCAAGGACTTTAGCTACTTTTTAGACAACTAATTGAATGTGAGCTAGTTAACAACTTGAAATAAAAAGGCTCTATCTAAATAGAGCCTAGAAATTACAGCGATTAGCTTTGAGCTTTCAGCGGTGGAGCCTATCGGCCGAATGGACCACCCATTCCGCCCATTCCGCCGCCACCCATGCCGCCCATCATGCCTTGCATGTTACGCATCATGCCGCGCATTCCACCTTTCTGCATTTTCTTCATCATCTTCTGCATCTGAGTGAACTGCTTTAGTAAGCGGTTTACGTCTTGTACCTGGGTGCCTGAACCTGCAGCGATACGCTTCTTGCGAGAGCCTTTGATTAGCTCAGGGCGCAGACGCTCTTTCATGGTCATTGAGCTGATGATGGCTTCCATCTGCTTGAACATCTTGTCATCTACCTTATCTTTCATATTGTCAGGTAGATTACCCATGCCAGGCAGTTTGCCCATCATGCCTGCCATGCCGCCCATGTTCTCCATTTGGCCTAGTTGTTCACGGAAGTCTTCAAGGTCAAAGCCTTTCTTCTCCTTGAACTTCTTCGCCATCTTTTCTGCTTTATCGGTATCTACGTTACGCTGTAGATCTTCGATAAGAGAAAGAACATCACCCATGCCAAGGATACGAGAAGCAACTCGATCGGGATGGAAAGGTTCTAGAGCATCAGTTTTTTCACCTACACCCAAGAACTTAATTGGTTTGCCCGTTATGTGTTTAACCGATAGAGCCGCACCACCACGTGCATCACCATCAACCTTAGTTAGAATCACACCGGTTAGTGGCAGTGCATCGCCAAATGCTTTTGCTGTATTTGCCGCATCTTGACCCGTCATGGCATCAACGACAAATAGCGTTTCAACAGGATTAATCGCAGAATGAAGCTGCTTGATCTCTCCCATCATTTCTTCATCGATGGCTAGACGACCTGCGGTATCCACCAATAGTACGTCGTAGAATTTCTTCTTCGCATGGTCGATAGCCGCATTAGCGATATCTAGAGGCTTTTGGTCTGCGCTTGATGGGAAGAAATCCACACCGACATCAGAGGCTAACGTCTCTAGCTGTTTGATCGCTGCAGGACGATAGACATCGGCAGAAACAACCAATACTTTTTTCTTATCACGCTCAGAAAGAAGTTTAGAAAGCTTACCTACACTGGTGGTTTTACCCGCACCTTGTAGACCTGCCATTAATACTACAGCCGGTGGCTGAGCCGCTAGGTTGAGACCTTCATTGGACTCCCCCATTACAGCTTCTAATTCAGACTGAACAATTTTAATGAACTCTTGGCCTGGAGTGAGAGATTTAGATACCTCTACACCTACCGCCCCCTCTTTAACACGCTTGATGAAATCGCGTACTACAGGAAGGGCGACATCCGCCTCTAAAAGCGCCATGCGAACTTCACGCAGCGTCTCTTTTATATTGTCTTCGGTCAGACGACCTTTACCGCTGATGTTCTTCAGCGTCTTGGATAATCGTTCTGTTAAGTTATCAAACATCGTGCTCTCTTCGCGTTGAATTGCGATTAATTACTCGAAGTATACCCCACAGCTACTATTTACAAAACCATGCGCAATAAGTACATAGCCAGTAATGTGGTATTGGGTGTATAATTTCCTTTTAAATCCAAATACTAATGTCGACTAAATATGGACTTTGTGGTTGTTATCCTAGCCGTACTTTTATACCTAACGGCGACCTTTCTTATTCTTCCTGGGCTATTACGTCAGTCGGAAATTAATAAAAAGGTAGTTTTAGGCATAGCGTTTGTTGCTTTGATCCTGCACTTTTCAACGTTGGTTGAGGGTATCTTTGCGCCCTACGGGCAAAACATGAGTATTCTCAATGTCGCCTCATTGGTGAGTAGTATCATCTCACTAGTGCTGACCTTGGCTATGTTTAAAACTCGCTTGTGGTTTTTACTGCCCATCGCGTATGGATTTTCTTGCCTTAGCCTTGTTGCTGCCGAATTTGTTCCGGGTACCTTTATTACCCACTTCGAGCATTCACCAGGCTTAATTGTTCACATTACGCTGGCTCTGTTTTCGTATGCCACTTTGATGATTGCGGCTTTGTATGCGATGCAACTGGCTTGGCTTGATTTCAAGCTAAAACAAAAAACTTCTCAAGCATTAAACCCTAACCTACCTCCTTTAATGAAGGTGGAGCGCCAACTTTTCAATATCATTTTGATCGGAAATGGCTTACTTACTCTCACATTGATGAGTGGCCCGCTATTTGTTGAAGACTTTTTAAGTAGTGGCAAAACTCACAAAGCCTTGCTGTCCTTTATCGCTTGGCTGGTATTCAACGTGTTATTGTGGGGGCATTATAAGCTGGGATGGCGTGGTAAAAAGGTCACTTGGTTTTCAATTATCGGGGCGTTTTTGCTGACCCTTGCCTACTTTGGCAGTCGATTTGTACGTGAGATCATACTGACCTAATCGCCACACATGGTTGACAGTTGCTGGTAAATCATTCATTAATTGAAAAGAGCTAATTAAAAGGACTCATTTAATTTGGACGACATATCAACCGGGGTACTGTTTACCCTCCTTGCATGTCTTATCATTATATCAGGCTACTTTTCAGGTTCAGAGACTGGGATGATGTCCCTGAATCGTTATAGATTAAAGCACCTTTCAAATCAGGGGCATAAGGGAGCGCGTCGTGTAGAGAAGCTCCTTACCCGCCCCGACCGCTTAATCGGCCTTATTCTTATTGGCAACAACCTCGTTAATATTTTGGCATCTGCTATCGCTACCATACTCGGCATGCGTTTGTACGGCGATATCGGTGTAGCGATTGCCACAGGTATCCTCACCTTAGTGGTGCTCGTTTTCGCAGAAGTAACACCTAAAACCCTCGCAGCCATGTATCCTGAGCGCGTCTCCTACACCAGCAGTATTTTATTAAAGATACTGATGAAATTACTGTCACCTCTGGTCATTCTGGTTAACTTTATTACCAATGGTTTTTTGAGGCTATTAGGCATCAAGGGCATAAGCAATAAGTCTGATCACCTTAGTTCTGAGGAGCTACGAACAGTCGTGAACGAAGCGGGTAGCTTGATACCTAGCCGCCACCAAGACATGCTGGTCTCCATTTTAGATCTCGAAAACGTTACCGTGAACGATATTATGGTGCCGCGAAATGAGATTACTGGTATTGATGTTAATGATGATTGGAAGTCTATTGTTCGTCAGCTGACCCACTCCCCTCATGGCCGAGTGGTTCTATACCGCGACCAAATCGATGAGGTTGTAGGTATGGTTCGTCTGCGCGAAGCGTATCGATTGATGCTAGAGAAGAATGAGTTCAATAAGCAAAACCTACTAAAGTCTGCTGATGAGATTTATTTCATTCCTGAGGCGACTCCACTCAATGTGCAACTCATAAAGTTTCAACGCAATAAAGAGCGTATTGGATTAGTTGTCGATGAGTATGGCGACATCATTGGCTTGGTCACCCTAGAAGATATCTTAGAAGAAATCGTAGGAGAGTTTACGACATCGATGGCGCCTAGCCTTGCCGAAGAAATCACGCCGCAGCCTGATGGTAGTTACCTTATAGAAGGCAGTGCAAACATCAGAGACATCAACAAAGGGTTGCAGTGGGATTTACCGACCGATGGACCAAGAACGCTTAATGGACTCATACTAGAGCACCTACAAGACCTTCCTGAAACTCACATCAGTGTTATGGTGGCCGAGCACAATATGGAAGTTATCGATTTTTCAGAAAACAAAATCAAGATGGTGAAGGTTCATCCCATTCGGTAATTCGCGATTTTGCACCCACTAGAAACCAAAAAGGCTCCCAAAGGAGCCTTTTTATTAGCAAACAGTAACACTACACCTTAAGCGTTTGTAGCATCTCTTCAGGCAGAGCAAGTTCATCATTTTTGTTCACTGATACACCCGCTTCTAAAATAGCGCTAGCAATGGCTTTCGCTTCTTCTAGAGAGTGCATATCTGCAGTACCACATTGATACTCATTCAGCTCAGGGATCTTGTTTTGTCCCTCAACCTTAAGTACGTCTTCCATTGATGCAACCCATGCAGTCGCTACATCAGATTCTGATGGCGTACCAATCAGGCTCATGTAAAAGCCTGTGCGACACCCCATTGGAGAGATATCGATGATCTCAACTGAGTCACCATTTAGGTGGTTACGCATGAAACCTGCGTAAAGGTGCTCAAGTGTATGAATCCCTCTTTCTGAAAGGATGTCTTTGTTTGGTTGAGTGAAGCGAAGGTCGAATACTGTAATAGTATCGCCACTTGGAGTTTGCATCGTTTTTGCCACACGCACTGCTGGTGCATTCATTTTGGTGTGGTCAACTGTAAAACTGTCTAATAGGGGCATAATCGGCTCTCCAAGGTTATTTCAGATACGCGAAGTATTCTTCTAAGTATTGTTCAAAATCTACCGAATCGGCAGCTTCAATTTGTTGTTGTTTATTCACAGAGTTCGCGACTTCTTGATCCATCGCTTGCTGAGAATAAACACTGTAATTGTGTTGACGGTACTGCTGCTGATAGCGATCGCCCAACTGCATACCGAACTGGCCATTTCCGCCTTTTTCTTTTACTTCAGCAAGCATTTTACCAGACAGGGTTAACTCTGGTTCATCAATCCAATCACGCAGTTCGTTGCAAACATCTTGATAACCCGTACTGCCGTTGGCTTCATCCATCACCTTGGCAATCTCTTCAAACTGATCAAAGATGCGATGCACCCATTGTTGCAAGGTGAGCTTTTCACCATCACAGCCAATCGTCAGATAGACCCCCTTGCGTCGGCCTTCGGTGATCACTGAATTCCAGTTGTGTTTCCAGCAATTTAGCTCACAGTCATCCATTGGGTCGGATTCTGTCAGCGCACACCAGGTCAAGAAGATATCAAGGAAACGGATCTGACGCTCGCTAATGCCCACCGGGTTAAACGGGTTGACGTCTAGTGCTCGGATCTCAATGTATTCAACACCGCCACGCTCAAGCGCCTCTGAGGGTTTTTCACCACTCTTCGCAACTCGTTTAGGTCTGATAGGTGCGTAAAGCTCATTTTCTATCTGCAGAACATTGCTGTTTAGCTGCTTAAACTGACCATCTTCTTTAACGCCAATCTTAGAGAACTTTTCTGAAGGCTTGCGAATCGATCGATTCAAGCCTTCTAGATACTCACCGACGCTATTGAAGCTTATCTTTAGCTCGCTTTGCTCACTGTTGGTATAACCTAAGTCGCTCATGCGCAAAGAGGTAGCATAAGGCAGGTACAAGGTGCCAGTGCCTTCTAGCTTTTCAAACGGCAGGTCTGTTTCACGACCTTGAATAAAGGTTTCACAGATAGCTGGAGATGCACCAAAGAAGTAAGGGATCAACCAGCCAAAGCGATAGTAATTTCGAATCAATCCAAAGTAAGCATCGGACTTAGAGTCTTGACGCTGCTGCGCGTCTTGCTCGCCATATAGACTGTCCCAAAAACTCTCAGGAAACGAAAAGTTAAAATGAACCCCAGAGATAATCTGCATCAAGCTTCCATAGCGATGCTTCAGTCCCTGACGGTAAAGGGTTTTCATTTGGCCTGAGTTAGAAGAACCATACTGTGCAAGAGCAATATCATCTTCATCAGCGACAGCGCACGGCATAGACAAAGGCCATAACTGCTCTTGGTCTAGCTTGCTATGAGCGTAGTGATGGATATCCTGCAATTGAGATAGCAGAGTAGGGATATCATTTGAAACAGGAGTAATAAACTCCATCAGTGATTCTGAGAAGTCAGTAGTAATCCACTCATGGGTCAGAGGAGAGCCCAAGCTTTCTGGATGAGGGGTTGTTGCTATGTGGCCATCGGGTTTATAGCGAAGCGTTTCTCGCTCCACGCCGCGTCCATACTGCGTAAATACCTGCTTATTAGCAGCCACCTGTGCTAGGCGGTTAGAAAATATAGTCAAAACAAGGCCACTTTTATTTTTAGAGAGTATTCTCTCAATAGACAGCCCTGCACTTGAGAACAAGCACAGGGCATACAACTACCCCATAAATGGGTCGACTAAGGCGCAATTTCAAGTGTTTGAATAGGGAAATTTAGCGTCTTAAGTTGAGGCATTAGCTGTTTCGCATCTCCGACAACAATAATTTGATAATCGGCTGGATCAAACCACTTACTCGCCATTTCGTTGAGCGTCTCTTTTGATACGTCAGCAACAATATTATTGCGCACGGCCAGATAGTCATGATCCAAGCTGTAGGTCAGTATTGAGCTTAACAAATAGGCTTTCTGCCCAGGCGTTTCATACTTGAGCGCGTCTTGTTGCCCAACCGCTAGCCGCATGAATTCAATTTCTTTATCAGTAAAGCCCTCTTTTGCAGCACTGTCCATTTCTTTGATCAGTTCTTTAATCGCAGGTGCGGTTGAATCCGCTCTGACTTGAGCGGTTGCAACGACAGCCCCGATCTCCCTATTTGCTGAAATGTAGCTACTTGCTCCGTAGGTGTAACCCTTATCTTCACGCAAGTTTTGATTGATTCGGCTGTTAAAGTTACCACCTAGATTAAAGTTAGCCAGTTGAGTGAGGTAACTCTCACCCGTGGCATCAAACGGCAGTCCTCTGCGAACTAGTCGCACTGCTGTTTGAGGTGTTCCCGGCTTGTCGACCAAAAATAGCGTTTGCTCTCCCATTTCTGGCAGACGGCGCTGGCGCAGCATCGGCGGTGTTTCGCCCTGCCACTCTTGTAAACTATCAAGCTCTTTGCGCACTTGTTTCTCAGACAAGTCACCGACTACTAAGATCTGCGTGCCCTTTGGCGTGTAGTACTTATCATAAAAGGCTTTTACATCATCCAAGCTTAAGCTTTTCACAGAAGCCATAGTGCCCGATGCAGAGCGTCCATAAATGGTGTCGCCGTAAAGCACTTGTCTTGTTGCCTGAGAGGCTAACCAACTTGGAGTTTGATGCTCGTAAACAATCCCTTCTAACATCTGGCGCTTCACGCGCTCAAAGTCTTCTTCTTTCAGTAGTGGATTGAACAGCGCATTTTCAACCAGCTCCATTGTGGCAGTGAAGTTTTTGCTCAAGCTCGAAATCGTCAGAGTTGTATTGTACTGACCGGCACTGAGTGAAGCGCTACTCCCCAGTTTGTCCAATTCAGCAGTGAGCTCTTCACTGGTTAGGGTCTTATCCCCCTCTGAGACCATTGATGCGGTTAGGCTAGCCAGCCCTTCTTTGCCAACTGGGGCATAGCGATTACCCGCAGGCATCTTGATCTGCATAACAACGGTAGGAGTTTCCGATGTTTCACTGCCCAGTACTTCAATATCATTGTTTAAGTGGAATGAATAAAGCTCAGGCATAGTACCGGTGACCGCAGACTGCACTTGCGGCATAACCGAGCGATCAAACGTATCATTCACGAAGCGATAATCGAGTTCGCTCTCTTCGATCTTCTGGTGTTCAGGCAATGTTCTTGGCGGCGTTTCAAAGGTCGCTGTCTTAGCCGCTAGCTCAAGTTTACCGCGAGGAACTACCGACAAGGTCACCTTGTGCTTATTGTCGATAAACTCTTGATATACTTTGAAAATAGACTCTGGTGTCACCTTACGTAAGCGCTCAAGTTCAATCTGCAGACGATCAGGTTGCTGATAGAAGGTCTCATTTGACGCCAATTGCGTCACCTTGCCACGCACACTCTGCAGGGCAAAGATTGAGCTTGATTCTGCGCTGCCTACGATTTGTTGTAGCGAATCAGGGTTGATATCTGCAAGCTGTAAATTCTCAATGATGTCATACACCTCATCGTACAAAGGCGTTAAATCGGCTCGCTTACTAGAGTCGGCCATTACGTAGACATAAAAATTACAAGCTAGCTCAGTACATTGATGGAACGCCCCTGCATCAAGCGCTTTTTCCGTCTTGACGAGTTTTTGGTAAAGAATACTATTTCGTCCGCTCCCTAATACCTTTGCTAATACGTCAAGGTCAGCATTGCGCGCTTCCCCTTGGTAAGTCGTTGGCCACCCCATGATAAGCATTGGCTGTTGGATCATACGATCTTCAAGGGTAACGTAGCGATCTTCATTGAGGATTGCCGGTTGCTTAGGTTGTGCCTCGACTTCTGGACCTCGAGGAATTGGACCAAAGTACTTCTCTACCCATTCGAGCACCTGTTCTGTCTCAAAATCACCACCTATGGTCAAAACCGCATTGTTCGGACCATACCAACGTAAGAAGAAGGCTTTAAGATCATTCACATCGACCTTATCTAAGTCTTCAACATAACCAATGGTCTGCCATGAGTAAGGATGCCCTTCCGGATACATAGCCTCCCCCATTTTTTCCCACATTAAGCCATACGGGCGGTTATCATAATTTTGAGCTCGCTCATTTTTAACAGTATCGCGTTGTATCTCGAATTTATGTTGCGAGACAGCCTCTAGCAAAAAGCCCATACGGTCGGACTCAAGCCAAAGCATCTTCTCCAGCTGGTTCGATGGCACAGTTTCAAAGTAATTGGTGCGGTCACGGTTAGTCGTACCGTTCAGAGAACCGCCAGCTTCGGTGATGATCTTAAAGTGTTGCTGATCTGCCACATGTTTTGATCCTTGAAACATCATGTGTTCAAAGAAGTGGGCGAAACCAGATTTACCAATTTCCTCTCTCGCTGACCCTACATGATAGGTCACATCAACATGGACCAAGGGATCCGAGTTATCGGGCGCTAAGATTAAGGTTAATCCATTGGCGAGTTTGTATTTGGAATAGGCGATCGAGGCCTTGCCTGGTGTTGCATCGACTTTTTCAACTAACTGAATAGCTGAATCATTTGATGTTGATTCAACGGTACTCTCTTGAGTCGAGCAAGCCGCCAATAGAGTCACGGCTGTCAGCGTGCCCACAAGCTTATACTTGGACAATGACAGGTTGAGACGAGATAAGATCATTGTTATTCCTTATAGATTACCCAGCCCAGTGTATAACCCTACTAGTACCGCATAACGAACCAGTTTTCCTAGGGCTATCAACACCAAACAGGGAAGAAAGCGCATTCGAAGCCACCCAGCAGCTAAACACAAAGGGTCACCAATAACGGGAGCCCAGCTAAACAATAGACTCCAATAGCCATATTTTTGTAACCAAGCTATGGCTTTGTGACCGTGTTTTTCTTGTTGAGTTCGATTTGGTATCCACAAACCCAGCCAATAGTTGGTTAAACCGCCGAGAGTGTTCCCTAACGTAGCCACCATCAAGATGCTAAAAATTGAATATTGATTAAGGCTCAGTGTAGCGATGAGCGCCGCTTCTGAACCACCAGGAAGTAGCGTTGCACTCAAGAATCCGGTTGCAAACAGTAAGGTTAGAGCCGAGTCTGCGAACCAAACACCGAGCTGAGAAAACACAGCATCCATTAGTTTACGGTCTCAAAACAACAAGCATTAACAAGGTATACGTTACGAGTAAACGAGATAAGCCATAAAGGCATAGTTTTCTGACCATTTGAGATGCATATCGTTACATATTACCGACAATTCTCTGGAATATCATTGTTTTGCTGTCAGAGATAAGTGAAAAAAAAGGATGCAAAAATGCATCCTTTTCTCAATATAAAAAATGATTAGTCCAAGATCATCCCACTAGAGCCAGTAGGATACCAGCAGCGACTGCCGAGCCTAGTACACCCGCTACGTTCGGGCCCATAGCATGCATTAATAAGAAGTTCTGAGGATTTGCCTGCAGACCGACCTTGTTAACCACGCGAGCCGCCATTGGAACCGCAGAGACACCTGCTGCACCAATGAGTGGGTTTATGTCTTCTTTAGACACCTTATTCAGCAACTTAGCCATCAATACGCCACCCGCAGTACCTATACTAAAGGCAACAGCGCCAAGACCAAGGATACCTAAGGTTTCGATGTTCAAGAACTTGTCCGCTTGCAACTTTGAGCCTACGCCAAGGCCTAAGAAGATGGTTACTATGTTGATGAGTTCGTTCTGAGCCGTTTTACTTAAACGATCCACAACACCCGCTTCACGCATCAGGTTTCCAAGACAGAACATTCCGACCAAAGGCGTTGCCGATGGCAAAAATAGAATGGTCATTAGCAGTACCCCTAGCGGGAAGAATACCTTCTCACCTTTACCCACATGACGTAGCTGCGCCATTTTAATAGTGCGCTCTTCAGGGGTGGTCAAAGCCTTCATGATCGGTGGCTGGATAATTGGAACCAATGCCATGTAGCTATAGGCAGAAACAGCGATAGCACCCAGTAAATCTGGAGACAATCGACTTGCCAAGAAGATAGCGGTTGGACCATCAGCACCACCGATAATGGCAATAGACGAGGCGTCCGCTAAGCTAAATTCCATACCCGGTACATAGTTAAGCAAGATAGCGCCAAACAAGGTCGCAAAGATACCAAACTGAGCCGCTGCGCCTAACCATAAGGTTTTAGGGTTCGCAATCAAGGCGCCAAAATCCGTCATCGCCCCTACGCCCATAAAGATAAGCAATGGGAATACCCCTGTTGAAATCCCTACCTCATAGACGTAGTACAGCAATCCACCTGGCTCGGTAAAGCCAGCATTGGGGATATTCGCTAGGATGGCACCAAAGCCAATTGGCAATAGCAGTAAGGGCTCAAAGCCCTTACGAATAGCAAGAAACAGCAGCCCGCAACCCACCAAGATCATGCAGATCTGGCCAAATTCAAAGTTAGCGATGCCCGTCTCTCTCCAGAGAGTAAGTAAACCGTCCATGTTGTATTGGTTCCTTACGCTAGGCTAAGTAGCGGTGAGCCAACAGAGACAGAATCACCTTCTTTCACATGCAAGCCTTGTACTACGCCACCTCGTGCCGCTCGTACTTCGGTTTCCATCTTCATTGCTTCTAGGATCAGTAGCACATCGCCTTCTTCAACCACAGCGCCACTCGACACATTCACTTTAAAGATATTACCAGCCAAAGGAGCTGGAACTTCTTCTGCATTGCTCGCCACAGGTGCTGCAACTGGCGCAGCCGCAGCGGTAGCTCCTGCTGGGGTTACAGAAGTCAGCTCTCCTTGAGGGCCCACTTGTACATCAAAGACCTGCCCATCGACTTTGACGCTGTAGGATTCTACTGTGGTATTAACACTTACAACCGGAGCGGGTTTTGTTTCTTCAACTTCAGTGCCCGGTACTGGTTCAAACATAGATGGGTTATGACGATTCTTAAGGAACTTAAGACCCACTTGAGGGAACAACGCATAGGTTAGTACATCATCTTCAATATCTTCAGCCAGTGAAATGTTTTCAGCTTTTGCTTTTTTCTGAAGATCCAGTGTCAAAGATTCAAACTCATCTTCTAGCTCATCCGCTGGGCGACACGTAATTGGCTGTGCACCGGCTAATACTTTCTGTTGTAGATCAGCATTTAACTCAGCTGGAGCTTTGCCGTACTCGCCCTTAAGGATGCCAGCTGTTTCTTTGGTAATGCTCTTATAGCGTTCACCCGTTAAGACGTTGATCACCGCTTGCGTACCCACAATTTGAGAGGTCGGTGTAACCAAAGGAATGTAGCCAAGGTCTTTACGTACGCGAGGAATTTCTTCTAAAACTTCATCTAAACGATCAGCAGCGCCCTGCTCTTTTAACTGGCCTTCCATGTTAGTGAGCATTCCGCCAGGAACCTGAGCAATCAAGATACGAGAATCAACGCCTTTCAACTGGCCTTCAAACTTCGCGTACTTCTTACGGACTTCTCGGAAGTAAGCCGCAATCGGTTCGATTTGGTCAAGTTTCAGGTTGGTATCACGCTCTGTGCCTTCTAACATCGCCACTACGGTTTCCGTTGGCGTATGGCCATAGGTGCAGCTCATCGACGAGATAGCGGTATCTAGGATATCTACGCCCGCCTCAACCGCTTTAACCGCAGTTGCTGTGCTCAAGCCTGTTGTCGCATGACAGTGAAGGGCTAATGGAACATCACACGCGTCTTTAATACGCGTAATCAGCTCTTCAGCCTCATAGGGCTTAAGTAGGCCTGACATGTCTTTAATACATAGAGAGTGACAACCTAGGTCTTCTAGACGCTTAGCGAGGTCAACCCAGGTATCAGAATTATGTACTGGGCTTGTTGTGTAAGAGAGGGTACCTTGAGCATGAGCGCCCACGTCGACCACTGACTTAACCGCTTTCTCGAAGTTACGCACGTCATTCATCGCATCAAAGACGCGGAATACATCCATACCGTTGGCATGAGCGCGTTCTACAAACTTTTCAACCACATCATCCGCGTAGTGACGGTAACCTAAGAGGTTTTGCCCACGCAGCAACATTTGCATTGGAGTATTGGGCATGGCTTTTTTAAGCTCACGCAAACGCTCCCATGGGTCTTCTCCAAGAAAGCGAATACACGAATCGAAGGTCGCTCCGCCCCAAGTTTCTAGTGACCAATAGCCAACTTTATCCAGTTCAGCTGCAATCGGCAGCATATCTTCTAGTCGCATACGGGTTGCGAATAAAGATTGATGCGCATCTCGCAGTACTACGTCTGTTATTGCAAGTGGTTTAGACATGCTCATTAACTCCTTTTAATTTTTGTTGTCTATTGGGCTACAGCTGAACGATGGCGATGCACAGCGGCCGAAATAGCGGCCACAATTTTTGGATCGACTCGATGGGTTGATTCAGCTTGAGTAACTTGTTTAAGATTTTGCGGGCTCACTGGTGCCACTGGTTGCTCTGCCGGAAGTAACTTCGACATCAAACGGACCACAAACACCAATAAAGTAAGAAAAAGAAAAACCATAGCCATACCAATGGCCATAATTGAGGCAGCTTCCGATAGCAAACCTGAGATGTTATCCATAATAAAATTCCCTTATTTGTCTTCCTGACAATTCGACGTTTTTACATCGAGCACCTGATTATCTAGATTGATGAAAATTTGTCAATTTTCTTTATACAGGTGCATGCAGGCAAACCATTGCATAGAAAGTATGCGAATTGAAGACAAAATACTGAGATCAGACCAGAATTTATCAAAAACACTTAGAAAACAGTGCCTTATGTAAAAAATAGGTTACAGGGATGATAATGGAATGTTATAAAAAAACCCCGCCGAAGCGAGGTTTTGTG
>NZ_BCUR01000004.1:2621632-2813998 GCF_003569005.1 Vibrio superstes
AGTGCTTCTTTGCAGAAGGCTTATATAGAACCGTTAATATTACTATCAACCATTCGTTGTAAAGTGGCGCGTCCTGGAGGATTCGAACCTCCGACCGCCTGGTTCGTAGCCAGGTACTCTATCCAGCTGAGCTAAGGACGCACAGTGTTCTCGTTCTGAGAAGGGTGCGAAGTCTATCACACTTTTCAGTTTAGAAAACAAAAAAATTGACCATACGGTCAATAAATGGCGGTGAGGGAGGGATTCGAACCCTCGATGCGGCTACAAACCACATACTCCCTTAGCAGGGGAGCGCCTTCGGCCACTCGGCCACCTCACCGCATTATATTTTATATCGAATAAACGATATGGCGCGTCCTGGAGGATTCGAACCTCCGACCGCCTGGTTCGTAGCCAGGTACTCTATCCAGCTGAGCTAAGGACGCGCATTTTTCTTTTTCAAGAATTCCACAAGAATGGCGGTGAGGGAGGGATTCGAACCCTCGATGCGGCTACAAACCACATACTCCCTTAGCAGGGGAGCGCCTTCGGCCACTCGGCCACCTCACCGTCTTGCGGAGGCACATATTACGATTTACCAAAAATATGTCAAACATTTTATTGGCAAAATCACATAAAAAACGGTTAACAGAACAACTTTCAACCAAACTGCTTAAAAATGCTAGTTATATGTACTTTATGCCTACTATAAAACAAGAAAGGCTAGTCCTATGACCAGCCTTTCAATAGAAACTTAGTAGTTGCCTGATGCAACGTTTCCATTACCTTTTTCTGCTTGAATGCGCATGTAAATCTCTTCACGATGCACAGAAACTTCTTTAGGTGCGTTTACACCGATACGCACTTGGTTTCCCTTAACACCCAGTACAGTAACGGTCACTTCATCCCCAATCATTAGGGTTTCACCAACACGGCGAGTCAAAATTAGCATTCGATAGCTCCTTGCTGTCACTCAAAATACTTTGAGATCTATTATTCAATAAAAATAACAACTTGGTAAAGAACTTATTACAAAATAAGCGCTTTTTTGTCTGTAGCAACACTATGAGACTGCTCAATGTATTGAGCATGAATAAAATTGGCAGCCCGATCCAGATGTTCCGGTAATAGTAGCAACTTCACTACCCTATCACACCTAAAACTATCAAGAACTTTGATATCTTTCGCCAACAATTTAGGTAAAACATTAAGATGTAGCCCCTCAAGCTCAGCACCAACAATAGTCAAAGCGCTAATAGGTTCAACATTGCTGACGTCTTCAGATAGGATCTGTAATAGCTTGGAGACATCATTGTTGTTAACAATTAGGTGTTTGGTCGTTTGAGAATGCACGGCGATGCCCAGTAACTGACACTGCATTGCAACCTGTTCTCCTTTGTCTTCATTAACAATTAGGCGAGCAAGCTCGCGCTGTAGTGCTAAACCACACACATTTTTTTTGCTTTGTAAGCGAGTAACCAAAGTACCTTGTTTTGGCGAAAACGAGGACAATACTCGAATATCAAGATTGTACTTAGCAGCAAACTCTACACACGGCTCGTGTAAAACCTTAGCGCCATGCTTTGCCATGGTTTGCATGTCATCAAAATCGACATGGTCTAGTTTCAAAGCCGATTCAACAACCCTAGGGTCGCAGCTGTACACGCCATCAACATCGGTGAAGATCTGGCATTCCTTGGCCCCTAACAACCCTGCGAGGGTCACAGCGCTGGTATCTGAACCGCCGCGTCCTAGAGTGGTAATCGCACCAGCTTGGTTAACGCCTTGGAAGCCCGCCACAATGACTATCTGATCGTCATTGAGCAATCGGTTAAATTTCTCATTATCGACCGACTGAATCGTTGCTTGATTGTGCATATCATCGGTAACAATGCCCGCTTGCCAACCTGTTAACGAGGTCGCTTTGTGGCCGAGTTTATTAAGAGTCATCGCTAATAGAGCAATGGTGACCTGCTCGCCAGCGGACAAGATGACATCGAGCTCTCTAGAGTTAGGTACGCTATCAACCTCATAGGCTAAGCCTTGCAAGCGATTCGTTTCACCCGACATCGCCGAAACCACAACCACAACTTGATTGCCCTGCTCTTTGGTCTTTATGACCTGCTCGGCAACCGCTCGAATTCGGTCAACGGAACCTACAGATGTCCCACCAAACTTTTGCACGATTAATCGGTTCTTCACTTACTTTCCACCTTCCTAAAACAGTCTTCTGTTCTTTGTACACAGGACACTTTAAAACAACAAAACCAAGCACTTTGCGATAACAAAAATGCTTGGTTCCTATTACTTTCCTTGGGCACTGAATGTACCCAAGTTAATTACTCTTCGCTTACAGGCGCTCTTCCAACCATGGAATAACAGACTGTAAGGCTTCCGGTAGTGCTGCCACGTCTGTACCGCCCGCTTGAGCCATATCAGGACGACCTCCGCCTTTACCACCTACTTGAGTCGCCACCAAGTTAACTAACTCACCCGCTTTCACTTTGCCAGTAAGATCTTTCGTTACGCCCGCAACTAAGCCGACTTTGTCGTTGGCAATATTGGCGAATAGAATAACGCCAGTACCAATGCGGTTTTTCGTATCGTCAACCATGTTGCGAAGGTTCTTATTGTCTGCGCCTTCAAGCGCAGCAATAAGTACTTTAGTACCGTTGATTTCCTGTACCTTACCCATGATATTAGCGCTTTCTGCTGCTACCATTTTGTCTTTTAGGTACTGAATTTCTTTTTCTAGTGATTTCGCTTTCTTCGCTGATTCAACTAGCTTCTGTTGCAGTTTATCTTGCTCAGCATCGATAGCGTCTAGAGCTGCATCAGCTGTTACCGCTTCGATACGACGAATACCGGCAGCAATGCCGCCTTCAGAGGTAATCTTGAACAGACCGATATCACCAGTGTTAGCCGCGTGAATACCACCACATAATTCAGTAGAGAATTCACCCATAGAAAGCACGCGAACTTCGTCGTCATACTTCTCACCGAACAATGCCATCGCACCTTTCTGCTTAGCAGACTCGATATCCATTACATTAGTTTCAATGTCGTGGTTAGTACGAATTTGTGCGTTAACCATACGCTCAACTTCTTTCAATTCAGCAGCTGTTACCGCTTCTAAATGAGAGAAGTCAAAACGAAGGTTTTCAGCTTTAACTAGTGAGCCTTTCTGAGTTACGTGCTCACCTAGAACCTTACGCAGTGCAGCGTGTAGCAAGTGAGTTGCTGAGTGGTTCAGTGAAATTTGTGCACGGCGCACTGCATTAACAGCGGCTTTAGCTTTTTCACCTAAGCTCATCACGCCTTCAACAAGCTCACCATGGTGTGCAATGGCATTGCCTAGCTTCTGCGTATCAGTAACCTTAAATTCACCGAGCTCAGTTTTTAGGGTACCCGTATCGCCAGATTGACCGCCTGATTCGGCGTAGAACGGAGTTTGCTCAAGAACAATAATGGCCTTTTGACCACTTGATAGGTTCTCTGTTGGTTGACCTTCTACAAAGATAGCTTCAATGTTGCTCTCGCCATCTGTCGCAGAGTAACCACAAAATTCTGTTGTGCTGTCTAGCTTGATTGTTTCATTGTAATCAGTGCCAAACTGACCCGCTTCACGCGCGCGCTTACGCTGTGCTTCCATCGCTTTCTGGAAGCCTTCTTCATCAATGTTGAATTCACGTTCACGTGCAACATCATTGGTTAAGTCAGCTGGGAAACCATAGGTATCGTACAATTTAAATACCGTCTCACCATCAAGCGTTGATTTACCTTCGTTCTTCAAGCCATCCAATGCGTCGTTAAGAATGCTCATACCGCGCTCTAGGGTGCGGCCAAAGTTCTCTTCTTCAATACGAAGTACTTTCTCAACCAGTGCTTGCTGTTTCTTAAGTTCAGCGCCTGCTTCACCCATAACATCAGCCAATACACCCACTAGAGTATGGAAGAATGCACCTTGAGCACCTAACTTATTACCGTGGCGAACTGCGCGACGAATAATACGGCGAAGTACGTAGCCACGGCCTTCATTTGACGGCATAACACCATCAACGATAAGGAAAGAACATGAGCGGATATGGTCGGCGATTACACGCAGAGACTGATTTGAAAGGTCTTCGTACCCAACCGCTTCTGCAGATGCTTTGATAAGAGTTTGGAAGACATCTATTTCATAGTTTGAGTGCACGCCCTGCATGATTGCAGAGATACGCTCAATCCCCATACCTGTATCAACAGCCGGCTTTGGAAGGGGTTCCATAGTACCGTCAGCGTGACGGTTGAACTGCATGAATACGTTGTTCCAGATCTCGATGAAGCGATCACCGTCTTCTTCTGGTGTGCCAGGACGTCCGCCCCAAATATGCTCACCATGATCATAGAAGATCTCAGTACATGGACCACAAGGACCTGTGTCACCCATTGTCCAGAAGTTATCAGACTCGTAGGCTTTGCCACCTTTTTTATCACCAATGCGGATAATACGGTCAGCTGGAATGCCCATCTGCTTATTCCAGATATCAAAGGCTTCATCATCAGTTTCGTAGATAGTAACCAACAATTTCTCTTTTGGTAGGCCAAGAGATTCAGTCAGGAATTCCCAAGCAAACTTGATTGCGTCTTCTTTAAAGTAGTCACCAAAACTGAAGTTACCTAGCATTTCAAAGAAGGTGTGGTGACGAGCAGTAAAGCCAACGTTTTCTAAGTCATTATGTTTACCACCGGCACGAACACAACGTTGCGCCGTAGTCGCTCGCGAGTAGCTACGCTTTTCAGCTCCTAGGAAGCAGTCTTTAAACTGGTTCATACCTGCGTTAGTAAACAGCAGTGTAGGATCGTTGTGAGGTACAAGAGAAGAACTCTCTACAATCTGGTGCCCTTTGCTCTCAAAGAACTTTAAAAAGGCACTACGAATTTCGGCGGTGCTCATGTACATGTGGCAATTCCTGAAACGTTCAAGTTAGATTTTTGCCACATTGTAAATCAAGCAAGGGAGAACGACTAGTTTTCTGTCTAATTTGCCTGAAAATGCTGGTGAATTAACGAAGAATTGTCAGAAGGGCTTTGCTTACTGCAGGGCAATAGAAGCAAGTATGCTGTTTATATCTCTGAATTTACTAAGGATTTAGCGCATATTGGATCTGCTCAAGGCTAAACCCGCGATATTGCAGAAAACGCACTCGTTTGGAGTGTTCGTGATTCTCACTGGTAGGATTATCAGCTAAGTACTTTTTTGCTGATAGCTTAGCAAGTTCAAACCAATTTTGAGGCTCTTCTGCCAACGCTTGATCGATAACCTCACTGCGCACATGTTTTACGTGCAAATCCTGACGAATTCGACGTTCACCATGGCCTTTTTCCACATGCTGTTTGATTTGATCTTTGGCGTAACGCAGGTCATCTAAATAATGATGCTCTCGACAAAACTCGACGGCTTCATCAATATCACTTAACTCAAAACCTTTGTTCAGTAGCTGTTGTTGTAACTCGTAGCGACCATATTCACATCGACTCAATAGATCTAGTGCGGTCTTTTTAGCGGTCCAAGTAGGAGTAAGAGAATACATACACACCTCGTTAGATTCAGTGCGAAGAAAAAAGAGAAAAGCTAAGGGAAAGTACTGAGCCTTAGGATAAAGGCTCAGTATATTAGGAGCATAATTGAGTTAAGGTTACTCTACCTCAGCCTCTTTAGTGTCTTCAAGTTGAGCCGTAGTCAGAAGCATTTCACGCAGTTTAGTGTCGATCTCTTTCGCTACTTCAGGGTTTTCAGCTAGGAACTTGCCTGCATTAGCTTTGCCTTGGCCAATTTTGTCACCGTTATAGGCATACCAAGCACCCGCTTTATCTACCAACTTGTGCTTAACACCAAGATCAATTAATTCACCGTTACGGTTAAAGCCTTGACCATACATGATTTGGGTTTCGGCTTGTTTAAACGGTGCAGCAATCTTGTTCTTAACGACCTTAATACGGGTTTCGTTACCAACAACCTCGTCACCATCTTTAATTGCGCCAGTACGACGGATATCAAGACGAACAGAAGCGTAGAACTTAAGTGCGTTACCACCAGTAGTGGTCTCTGGGTTACCAAACATCACACCGATTTTCATACGGATCTGGTTGATGAAGATACACATACAGTTAGATTGTTTAAGGTTACCGGTTAGCTTACGCATTGCTTGAGAAAGCATACGAGCTTGAAGGCCCATGTGGCTGTCGCCCATCTCACCTTCGATTTCAGCTTTTGGTGTTAGTGCCGCTACTGAATCGACAACCAATACGTCGATAGCGCCAGAGCGAGCTAGTGCATCACAGATCTCTAATGCTTGCTCACCTGTATCTGGCTGAGAAACTAAAAGAGCATCAATGTTTACGCCAAGCTTTTGCGCATAGATAGGGTCAAGTGCGTGCTCTGCATCGATAAAGGCACACGTTTTACCTTCACGTTGAGCTGCAGCAATCAACTCTAGAGTTAGTGTTGTTTTACCCGATGATTCAGGGCCGTAGACTTCTACGATACGTCCCATTGGCAAGCCACCAGCACCCAGAGCGATGTCTAGAGACAGTGAGCCAGTAGAAATTGTTTCTACGTCCATGGTGCGGTTATCACCAAGGCGCATAATTGAGCCTTTACCGAATTGTTTTTCTATTTGGCCAAGTGCAGCCGCGAGAGCTTTTTGCTTGTTGTCGTCCATTTTATGCTCCATGGAATCGGGTATTTCTAGTTGATGAATCAATTATTACTGTTAATTCATACAGTGTCTAGATGAAAAAGTGTTTTTTTTGCATCCAGCAAAGAATTACTTATTTTCTATATGTTTTTCAATTAGTTGAAGAGCATGATAAACGGACTGATTTCTCACCTGCGCACGATTACCAGCAAAAATGCAGCGTTGTACCTGTATAAGATCAGTATTTAACGCTAATGCAAAACACACAGTGCCAACGGGCTTATCTTCACTGCCGCCACCAGGACCTGCAATCCCAGTAATAGAAACTGCAATCTGAGCTGCAGAGTGTTGCACCGCGCCTAAGGCCATCTCCTGTGCTACCTCTTCACTCACTGCGCCAAAGCAGTCTAATGAGCTAGAGTTCACGCCCAGCATCTCCATCTTAGCTTCGTTGCTATAGGTGACAAATGCTCGATCAAACCACGCTGAGCTGCCAGCAATTTCCGTTACCGCTTGCGCCACACCACCACCAGTGCATGATTCAGCGGTTGCCATCATCCAGCCTTTTTTCTCAAGCAATTTTCCCACTTGAGCACTTAAGTTATCCAATGTTCTTTCCGACATCTGACTGATTCGCTTTACCCTTTAGTTGTGAATCATTTATCCTAAGCCTCTATAGAAATAATGAAAAGCAACAGAAGTGATTATGTCGGTAAAATCAAAGCCAAAACACACCCCAATGATGCAGCAGTATCACAAGCTCAAAGCAGAGAACCCTGAGATCCTGCTTTTTTACCGCATGGGTGACTTCTATGAATTGTTTTATGATGATGCAAAGCGTGCCTCTCAGCTGCTGGATATCTCGTTAACCAAACGCGGAGCATCTGCAGGCGAACCTATCCCAATGGCCGGCGTGCCTTTTCATGCTGTTGAAGGCTACTTAGCCAAGCTGGTTCAATTGGGTGAGTCTGTGGCTATATGCGAACAAATTGGCGACCCTGCCACGTCAAAAGGTCCCGTTGAGCGTAAGGTCGTTCGTATCATTACCCCTGGTACCGTTACCGATGAAGCCTTGCTAGCAGAACGTGTAGATAACCTGATTGCCGCTATCTATCAACACGATGACAAGTTTGGTTATGCCACTTTAGATATTACTTCTGGCCGCTTCTTAATATGTGAGCCACAAACCGAAGAAGCCATGCTCGCAGAGCTGCAGCGCACTAGCCCTAAAGAGCTGCTATTTCCAGAAGACTTCGCGCCAGTGCACCTAATGGAAGGTCGTCATGGCAACCGTCGCAGACCCGTTTGGGAGTTTGAGCTACAAACAGCAAAGCAGCAGCTGAACATCCAGTTTGGTACGAAAGACTTAGTAGGCTTTGGCGTTGAAAAAGCAGAGCTTGGTCTTTGCGCCGCTGGCTGCCTAATACAATACGTCAAAGATACCCAGCGCACCGCTATGCCACATATCCGTTCGATCACAATGGAGAGGCAAGATAACTCGGTTATCCTCGATGCCGCCACAAGACGCAATCTAGAGATCACGCAAAACTTATCGGGTGGCCTTGATAACACCCTGGCTGAGGTATTGGATCATACCGCGACTGCAATGGGCAGCCGCATGCTCAAACGTTGGTTACATCAACCCACTCGTGAAGTCTCAGTGCTGAACAACCGCTTGGACTCAATTTCTGAGTTAATTGAGCAGGGGCTTTTTCCCGAGCTGAGTCAAACCTTAAAACAGATTGGCGACATTGAGCGTATTGTTGCTCGATTGGCGATTCGCTCTGCTAGACCACGTGACCTGGCTCGTTTGCGCACCGCACTGCAACAACTGCCGGAGCTAGAAGCAACACTAGAAAGCTTAGTGAACCCGCATCTGAAAGGTTTATCCAATGATGCTAAGCCGTTAGACAGTTTATGTGAGCTGTTAGAGCGAGCAATCAAAGAGAACCCTCCTGTGGTCATTCGTGATGGTGGGGTACTCGCTGAGGGGTATAACGAAGAGCTCGACCAATGGCGCGATCTTGCTAATGGCGCCACTGAGTACCTAGAGAAACTTGAATCCGATGAACGAGAGCGACACGGTATAGATACCTTGAAGGTAGGCTACAACGCCGTTCACGGCTTTTACATTCAAGTCAGTCGTGGGCAAAGCCACCTTGTGCCACCTCACTACATTCGTCGCCAAACGCTGAAGAATGCTGAGCGCTACATTATTCCTGAGCTAAAAGAGCACGAAGACAAGGTACTCAACTCTAAATCTAAGGCTCTAGCGGCTGAAAAGGCATTGTGGGAAGAATTATTCGACCTGATATTGCCTCACCTTAATAGGCTACAACTGCTGTCGTCTGCCGTCTCTGAAATTGACGTATTGCAAAACCTTGCTGAGCGCGCCGAAACCTTAGAGTACTGTTGCCCAACCATTAAAAATGACATTGGGTTATCCGTTACTAACGGCCGACATCCCGTTGTTGAGCAAGTGCTAGAAGACCCGTTCATTGCCAATCCTATTGAGCTTCACCCGAAACGTAAAATGCTGATCATTACAGGCCCAAACATGGGCGGCAAATCCACCTATATGCGTCAAACGGCATTGATTGCGCTGCTTGCTCATATTGGCTCTTATGTTCCTGCAGAATCTGCAGATATTGGCTTGCTTGATCGTATATTCACACGTATTGGTGCTTCCGACGATCTTGCCTCTGGGCGCTCCACCTTTATGGTGGAAATGACGGAAACAGCGAACATCTTGCACAATGCCACCGACCGAAGCTTAGTGTTGATGGATGAGATTGGGCGAGGAACCAGTACTTATGATGGACTATCTTTGGCATGGGCTAGCGCCGAATGGCTGGCGAACCAGATCAGTGCCCTCACCTTATTTGCCACTCACTACTTTGAATTAACAGAGCTACCTGCTCAGCTAAAAGGGCTGGCAAACGTCCATCTAGATGCCGTGGAACACGGCGATGACATTGCCTTTATGCACGCGGTACAAGAAGGCGCTGCCAGCAAGTCTTATGGTTTAGCGGTGGCAGGCTTAGCTGGTGTACCTAAGCCTGTAATAAAGCAAGCGAGACAAAAGCTCAACTTACTAGAGCAGCTTAGCCATCAGCCACAAGCAAACAATCCAAGTAGTGTCGAGATTGCAAATCAACTTAGCTTGATCCCTGAGCCTAGTGATGTGGAGCTAGCGTTGGGCGCCATTGATCCTGATGATCTGACACCGAGACAAGCTTTGGAAGCGCTGTATCGGTTGAAGAAGATGCTTTAACTATCAGTTATTAGCTACCAGCAGTCAGCTATCAGTAAGAGCAATAACAACAAAAAAAGGTCAGCAAATGCTGACCTTTTTATTGGGTACTTATAGGATGTTATTCACTGTCAAAGTTAAACAGCGACTCCATATTCAGTCCTTGCTTCAATAGAATCTCACGCAGTCGACGTAAACCCTCTACTTGGATCTGACGTACGCGTTCACGAGTTAGGTTAATTTCACGGCCTACCTCTTCTAGCGTTGAAGGTTCATAGCCAAGCAACCCAAAGCGACGAGCAAGTACTTCTTTCTGTTTTGGATTTAGTTCATCAAGCCAATCGATAAGAGAGTGCTTAATATCGTCATCTTGAGTGGAAACTTCAGGGTCTGAGTTGTTGATGTCAGGAATGATATCAAGCAATGCCTTATCACCGTCACCGCCAATTGGGGTATCGACTGAGCTCACACGCTCATTAAGGCGCAGCATTTTGCTGACATCATCTACTGGCTTATCCAGTTGCTGAGCAATTTCTTCGGCTGTTGGTTCATGGTCAAGCTTCTGAGATAACTCACGAGCCGTTCTAAGATAAATGTTCAGCTCTTTAACCACGTGGATCGGCAAGCGAATTGTGCGGGTTTGGTTCATCAGGGCGCGTTCGATGGTTTGTCGAATCCACCATGTTGCGTATGTAGAAAATCTGAAGCCGCGTTCAGGATCGAATTTTTCTACGGCGCGAATTAGACCAAGGTTACCCTCTTCAATTAGATCTAATAGAGCTAAGCCGCGATTGCTGTAACGACGAGAGATCTTAACAACCAGACGCAGGTTACTTTCAATCATGCGCTTGCGTGCTGCTTCGTCTCCGCGAAGTGCTCGTCTTGCATATAGAACCTCTTCTTCTGCTGTTAGTAGTGGGGAGAAGCCGATTTCGCCTAGATAAAGTTGAGTTGCGTCTAGATTCTTTGTTGAAGCATCAAACTCTTCTTTTACCTGAGTTTCTACCTTTTCAACAATGCTACTTTCTTCTACTTCCGCACTAACTTTGTCTTCTGTTAGGTCTTCCACTTTTGCTGCAGTGTTATCCATACTCATAGCGCCTCCAATGGCTCAACAGGTTGGCATTACCGCTTTTAATGCCATCAGTTAGGGTAAATATCTTTCCGGGTTAACGGATTTTCCTTGATACCTAATCTCAAAGTGCAGTTTAACGCCGCTAGTGCCAGAGCTACCCATGGTTGCAATCTTTTGCCCCGCCGATACTGTCTGTCCTTCATGGACTAACAAATTATCGTTGTGAGCATAAGCACTAAGGTAATCATCATTATGTTTAACAATAATAAGGTTGCCATAACCACGAAGGGCGCTACCGGAATAAACCACACTACCACTGGCAGTTGAGATAACCGACTGGCCACGTTGACCTGCTATATCAATCCCTTTATTGCCTTGTTCTCCTGATGAGAACTTGCTGATGACTCTTCCTTTAGTTGGCCACTCCCATGACGAGACCGCTTTATTTGCTGGCGGTTTCGATGTTGCGGCACTGTTAACACTTTGTTTAGAACCAACATACTCCTTTGTTGACTGCTGATCAACCTTTGCGGTAGCACTTTTTTGTGGGTTTGTCGAAGTCTGCCCCGAATTTTGTGCTGTACTCTGTGCAGGTGGAGGACTCTTTGCAGTGGAAGTTTGAGCTACAGCAACAGGTTTACTTGAACTATAAGCTGGAGTTGTATCTTTATAATCAGGGTGCCAAAGCTTAATTCTCTGGCCGACACGCAGGGTATAAGGTGCTTTAAGATTGTTAAAGCGGATAAGATTATTGACGTTGCGATCCGTAATATAAGCGATGTAATAAAGGGTATCGCCCTTATCTACCTCATAAAAACTGCCTCGAAAGCTGCCACGATCGAGCTGCTTATAATCACGATTTTTGGCAGAAAATCCGCTAGGGGCGCAACCTACTAAGGCTGCTACCAGTGCAATCCCAATGATCGAACGCAAAATCTTATCCATAAACCTAAGCTAGCTCTCCCTGAACTAAAGGCACAAATCGTACATCTTCTATAATTTCAGACTGAACTCCAGACTCGTGTTTCACAATTTTCAACAATTGTTGCTGTGAGTCTCCAATGGGAATGATCAGTCGCCCGCCAACCGCTAACTGGTCAACAAGAGCTTGGGGAAGCTCCGCTGCTGCCGCTGTTACAATAATAGCGTCAAATGGTGCATGTGCGCCCCACCCTTTCCAACCATCACCATATTTCGATGACACATTATAAATATCGAGTTTCGATAAGCGACGCTTTGCATCCCACTGCAGCGTTTTAATACGCTCAATGGTATGCACACGTTCAACCAACTGTGCTAATACCGCCGTCTGATAGCCTGATCCTGTCCCCACTTCTAAGACCTTAGAGGTGTAATCCAGTTCCAATAATTCTGTCATTCTTGCGACAATATAAGGCTGAGAGATGGTTTGCCCATTACCGATAGGCAGGGCGTTATTATCATAGGCCTGATGTCTCATTGCCTCAGATAAAAATGATTCTCTAGGCAGATTAGCCATCGCCTTCAACACAGCAGAATCACGTATGCCCAACTGCTGCAAATGCTCTGACAAACGTTGAGCTTGATAATGTCCCATCTACGATCCTTTCAACCACTTGTTCATACTAGGCAGAGACTCATGCGCGGTCAGGTCTACTTGTAGAGGCGTGATAGAGACCTTTTTCTGCTCAAGTGCATAAAAGTCAGTGCCAATTCCGGCATCTTGCTCTTTACCCGGAGGACCAAGCCAGTAGATCTGCTTTCCTCTCGGGTCGAGTTGCTTAATCATGTTTTCTGCGTGATGTCTTGCGCCTAAGCGAGTAACCGTAATGTCACCGAGGTCTTCCCAGGCAACATCAGGAATATTCACGTTAAGCAGTCTATTGGTTGGTATAGGTTGGCGCTGGTGTTGCTCCACCAGCTGACGCGCTATCTTAGCCGCGGTAGTAAAGTGTGTGTTTCCAACCAAAGATAATGCAATAGATTGCACGCCAAGAAAGTGTCCTTCCATTGCAGCGGCAACGGTTCCAGAATACAGCACATCATCACCTAGGTTTGCACCATGGTTGATACCACTCAATACCAAGTCTGGATAATCGTCTTTCATTAACTCATTCAAGGCAAAGTGCACGCAGTCCGTTGGCGTCCCCTGCACGGAATGAACATTAGGTGCAATCTCATTAACCCTAAGAGGATTTTCTAACGTCAGTGAGTTTGACGCGCCGCTGCGATTTCTGTCTGGCGCCACAATGATCACGTCTGCAATCTGTTTTAGCTCCTCAGCTAGAACTCGAATACCTTCGGCATGTACGCCATCATCATTACTTAAAAGAATCTTCATTAAACTTAGGTACTCTTAATCAAACGAACGTTCAAAAGGAATATCTTCAATTACCTCTCGCATGATAGAAGTAGCGAAACAGCCTGAATCCAACCAGAATTTCACTACTACTTCATCGTTACTGCTTTCCCAACTCAGTTGCTCAGGTAGCAATTTAATGGCTCTGCGGTCATGACGCATGCGATTGCCTCGAATCAAAGCCATTAGGTCGGGTTCTGCATCTACAGCAGCCTGCTCTATCTCTAGTGCAATGTCTGAGGTTGGTAGCGCATTATCACCAGCTAAAGCTGCGGTAATGTCACCCGACTCAGAGAGCACATCACCAGCAATAACTGAGTCAAAACACTCTTTGTCTAGTCGCTCAGAGACGATCTGATTAAAGATCCATGAGCGTGCGGTTGAGAGATATAAGCTACGTTTGTTTTGATTTCGAGTACGAACATTATCTCGGCCCCAGCGACGAGCTTCATCAAGGTTATTGCCGTTGTTTCCGAAGCGCTGTGCACCAAAGTAATTTGGCACGCCACTTTCTGAAATAGCCAGCAAGCGTGCTTCAACTGCAGCGACGTCCGTCACTTCACTTAAGGTGAGTTCGAAAAAATTACCCTTTAAATCACCAGGGCGAAGTTTCTTGTTGTGCCTAGTGATTTCTAGGATCTCGACACTTGGGTGCATTGTTGTAAATAGTGCGAAGTCCAAGTCATCACTTTTTGGAAGGTGCACACTTAGCCATTGCTCAGTGACGGCATGGCGGTCTTTCAAGCCAGCCCAGCTTACGTCTTTAGACTTTACGCCACAGAATTTAGCTAACTCATTTGCTACAAAACTGGTGTTCTCGCCAGTTTTGCGAACACGTAACATCAAATGCTCGCCAGTGCCTAATAACTCAAAGCCTAAATCTTCTTTCACTGCAAAATGTTCGGCTCTAGCTTTAAGTTTGGCTTTAGCGGTTGGCTTACCGTGTTGGTAAGCAAGATTTGATAGTATGTCACTCATAGTCTGGAGTGTGCCTCTAGTTAGAATGTTGAATCAGAACCACGGCTTCTACCGCGATCCCTTCTTTACGTCCGGTAAAGCCCAAACGCTCTGTTGTTGTAGCTTTTACGTTGACGTTGCCAAGCTCAGTCTGCAGGTCTTGCGCAATCGCTTCTCGCATACTTTGAATATGCGGCGCCATTTTAGGCGCTTGTGCCATGATAGTGACATCGAGATTGCCCAGTACATATCCAAGCTCTTGCACACGTCGGTATACATCTTTGAGTAAATCGCGGCTATTTGCGCCTTTCCATTTATCATCCGTATCAGGAAAATGATGGCCAATATCTCCCGCGGCAATAGCGCCAAGCAATGCGTCGCATACAGCGTGCAGGGCCACATCACCATCAGAGTGAGCAACTAGGCCTTGTTCATAAGGAACAGCAACACCGCCTATGATAACGGGGCCTTCGCCGCCAAATTTGTGTACATCAAAGCCGTGTCCAATACGGATCATAACTGCTCCTTGGTCGTAGGTCTTAAATAGAATTCAGCTAAGGCTAAATCCTCTGGCTGAGTTACCTTGAAGTTATCCGAGCGCCCTTCAACAAGAAGTGGTGATAGCCCTATCAGCTCCATACAGGAGGCCTCGTCAGTCACTTGAGAGTGATTATTCAAAGCCGACTGCAGGGCTTGTTGCAGTGGATAGCAGCGAAACATTTGCGGCGTTAAGGCATGCCAGAGGTTAACGCGATCGATGGTGCCTTTGATCTCGTTGGCTGGCGATGAACGCTTCATGGTATCGCGCACCTTTGCTGCCAAAATGGCGCCCACTTGATGTTTGCACCCTTGTTCAATGAGCGTTGTGATGTCCTCATGACTCACATTAGGTCTTGCAGCATCGTGCACCAATACCCACTCTTGATAATCTTGTTGTTTAAGATAATCCAAAGCATTCAATACTGAGTCGCAACGCTCTTTTCCACCCGCAACTCGAGTCACTAGTGGGTGGTTCGCGATAGTCGTCTCAGAGAAATATTCATCCTCTGCACTCACAGCAATCACTACCTCAGAAATAGCAGGGTGCGATAACAGTTTTTCTACTGTGTGTTCTAAGATAGTTTTTCCGTGCAGCATGAGATACTGCTTAGGTCGATCTGCCTGCATTCGACTGCCAACACCGGCAGCAGGGACAATAGCGATATATTTATTCAAGTTGAGAACCGGTTATACAAAATTAGTCCGAATCGATAATACGATAGAAGGTTTCACCTTCTTTAACCATTCCGAGTTCATGGCGAGCTCGCTCTTCGATGGCATCAAGTCCTTGTCTTAGGTCGTCAATCTCAGCAAACATCTCATCATTGCGCTTGCGTAGCTCCGAGTTCACTGAGCTTTGAATTGCAATCTCATCTTGAACCTGGCGGTAATCGTTAACGCCATTTTTACCGGCCCACAGCTTTGCTTGCATCAGCACCAGTAAACCAAACAGCAATACGGAAAATACACGCACGAAAGAATCCTTCTCTAATAACTGACTCTTATAGACTTTCAGCCCAAGAACCTGGCAAACCTTAGTTATACCAATCACAGTAAGTAAGTGGTCAGAAATAGCGTAGGAAAAACGCTGGATAACAAGGCAGAACTTTTTGATAAGTCGTTATTCTACAATCAAAAATTCTAACGCCGTTATCGAGTGTTTTAACAAGCTAGGATGACCTGTCATTTATTACGATTGGTATTAGTTAATATTTATAACATATTCGTGTAATAGACGACACGCATCAAACTTAATGACAAGAAAAATACAAAAAAAAACACCCCGCAAACGCGAGGTGTTTATGTTTTAAAGCTGACAGCTGAAAGCTATAAGCTTCAAGCTAAGCTAATAATTAAGCTTGGCCTTTAACTTCTTTAAGACCGTTGAACGGTGCACGCTCACCTAGAGCTTCTTCGATGCGAAGAAGTTGGTTGTACTTAGCAACACGGTCAGAACGGCTCATAGAACCAGTCTTGATTTGACCTGCAGCAGTACCAACCGCTAGATCAGCGATAGTTGCATCTTCAGTTTCGCCAGAACGGTGAGAGATAACTGCAGTGAAGCCAGCATCTTTAGCCATCTTGATTGCAGCTAGAGTCTCTGAAAGTGAACCGATTTGGTTGAACTTGATAAGGATAGAGTTAGTGATACCTTCTTTGATACCGCGCTCTAGGATCTTAGTGTTTGTAACGAATAGATCGTCACCTACTAGTTGAAGCTTGTCACCTAGTAGTTCAGTTTGGTGCTTGAAGCCATCCCAATCTGATTCGTCAAGACCGTCTTCGATAGATACGATTGGGTATTGGTTAGCAAGGTCTTGTAGGTAGAAGTTAAATTCTTCAGAAGTGAAGATTTTGCCTTCGCCTTTCATGTTGTACTTGCCAGTTTCTTTGTCGAAGAACTCAGAAGCAGCACAGTCCATAGCAAGAGTAACGTCTTTACCTAGTACGTAACCAGCAGCTTCTACAGCTTCTTGGATAGCAGCTAGAGCAGCAGCGTTAGACTCAAGGTTAGGAGCGAAGCCACCTTCATCACCAACTGCAGTGCTTAGGCCTTTTGCCTTAAGAACTTTAGCTAGGTTGTGGAATACTTCAGCGCCGATACGTAGAGCTTCTTTAAGAGTTTTAGCGCCAACTGGTTGGATCATGAACTCTTGGATGTCAACGTTGTTATCAGCGTGCTCGCCACCGTTGATGATGTTCATCATTGGTAGAGGCATAGAGAATTGACCTGGAGTGCCGTTTAGCTCAGCGATGTGCTCAAAAAGAGGCATGCCTTTAGCTGCAGCAGCTGCTTTTGCGTTAGCAAGAGAAACAGCAAGGATTGCGTTAGCACCGAACTTAGACTTGTTTTCAGTACCGTCTAGGTCGATCATCACTTGGTCGATAGCAGCTTGGTCTTTAGCGTCTTTGCCAGCTAGAGCAGTAGCGATTTCGCCGTTTACAGCGTCAACAGCTTTAAGAACACCTTTACCTAGGAAACGTGCTTTGTCGCCGTCACGTAGCTCAAGAGCTTCGCGAGAACCAGTAGATGCGCCAGATGGCGCAGCAGCCATACCTACGAAACCGCCTTCTAGGTGTACTTCAGCTTCTACAGTTGGGTTACCACGTGAGTCGATAATTTCACGACCTAGAACTTTAACGATCTTAGACATTAAATGTTTCCTCTTATAATCAAAAAAATGTCAATTTTAAGGGGTGCTATACATCTCCGCTCAACACCCCTGCATTCCTTTACTTGTCGAATTCACCGCGTTGGAATTGACCAGCCGCTTTAACGAAACCAGCGAATAATGGGTGCCCATCACGTGGTGTCGATGTGAATTCTGGGTGGAACTGAGCCGCCACGAACCAAGGGTGCGCAGGATTCTCGATAACTTCCACCAATTTTTTGTCTGCTGATAGACCTGATACTTTAAGACCAGCTTTCTCGATCAACGGACGTAAATTGTTGTTCACCTCATAACGGTGACGGTGACGTTCGTGGATCTTAGCGCTGCCATAGAGTTCATGAGCTTTAGTGCCCTTCTCTAGGTGACATAGCTGAGAACCAAGGCGCATTGTACCACCAAGGTCAGAGGTTTCGGTACGCTCTTCAACGTTACCTTCTTTATCAACCCATTCGGTAATCAAGCCTACCACAGGGTTTGGTGTTTCTTTGTTAAATTCTGTTGAATGCGCATCAGCGAGGTTAGCAACATTTCGCGCGAATTCAATCAGCGCTACTTGCATACCAAGACAAATGCCTAGGTACGGGATCTTGTTCTCACGAGCGTATTGTGCAGCACGAATCTTACCTTCAACACCACGGTCGCCGAAGCCACCTGGTACTAGAATTGCGTCTAAACCAGCAAGTGCTTCTTCGCCCTTGCTCTCAACATCTTGAGAGTCCACATACTTAATGTGGACGTTGAGGCGATTTTTCAACCCTGCATGCTTCAATGCTTCGTTCACAGACTTATAAGCATCTGGTAGTTCGATGTATTTACCGACCATACCGATGACCACTTCACCTGTTGGGTTTGCTTCTTCGTAGATTACTTGTTCCCACTCAGACAAGTCTGCTTCTGGCGCATTAATGCCGAAGCGAGTACAAACTAGATCGTCGAGACCTTGTGACTTGATAAGCTGAGGAATCTTGTAGATAGAATCTACATCTTTCATTGAGATAACTGCTTTCTCTTGTACGTTACAGAACAAAGCAATTTTCTTGCGCTCGTTTGCAGGAACCATACGGTCACTACGACAAACAAGGATATCTGGTTGGATACCAATCGAAAGCAACTCTTTAACTGAGTGCTGTGTTGGTTTTGTTTTCACTTCGCCCGCTGCCGCTAGGTAAGGTACCAGCGTTAGGTGCATGAACATAGCGCGTTCACGGCCTAGCTCAACAGCTAGCTGACGAATCGCTTCCATAAATGGTAGTGATTCGATATCGCCCACGGTGCCACCGACTTCAACGATCGCTACATCATGGCCTTCAGAACCCGCAATTACACGGTCTTTGATAGCATTAGTGATGTGAGGGATAACCTGAATGGTAGCGCCTAGGTAGTCGCCACGACGCTCTGCTGCTAGAACGTCTGAATAAACACGACCCGCTGTAAAGTTGTTACGCTTAGTCATCTTGGTGCGAATGAATCGCTCATAGTGACCAAGGTCAAGGTCAGTTTCAGCGCCATCTTCCGTGACAAACACTTCACCATGCTGAGTTGGGCTCATTGTACCCGGATCAACGTTGATGTAAGGGTCAAGCTTCATCATGGTCACTTTAAGACCACGAGCTTCTAAAATAGCCGCAAGAGATGCTGCTGCAATACCTTTACCGAGTGAGGAAACAACCCCGCCAGTAACAAAAATGTAATTTGTCGTCATGTTTAACCTGAAATTGGTTGAATGAGGGAAATGGATATCTTCTGGACGGGATGCAAATATACCAGAAGCCCTTTATCGCCACAACGTGAAACTTATCACAGGCATTTTTTTTATTTTTTGCTTCAAATCAATTCAATCTTCTAAAGCCAATTTTACTTCCGCTCATCTTGTTTTACTAAATCCCACAAAGAATCAAGATACTCAAGGTCACAATCATCTAGGTTGCGACCTTGCTCTTGAACCTTTTTCTCTACTGCTCTAAAGCGTCTTTCAAATTTGTTATTTGCCTTACCCAGCGCAACCTCTGGGTTGCAATTTAGGTGCCTAACCAGGTTCACTGTAGCGAACAAAAGATCGCCCAATTCATCCTCAACTTTCTCTTTTACAACAGTCACTTGCAAGGCTTCATCGAGCACCTCTTGCACCTCTTCATGCACCTTATCTACCACGGGTCCAATGGTGTCCCAATCAAAGCCATGTTTAGCACAGCGTTTTTGAATCTTGTTGGCACGACTGAGTGCAGGCAAAGACTTAGGTACAGAGTCTAGAATACTTTTTTCAACATTGCCTGAACGAGCTTTCTCTTTCTCTTTTTCTGCTTCCCAGTTGTCATTTATTTCTTGCTCATCGGCAAACTTCTCGTCAGAAAAAACATGTGGATGACGGCGCACAAGTTTTTCATTGAGCACTTCTAGCACATCTTCAAAATCAAACAGTTGCTGTTCTTTTGCCATTTGTGAGTAGAAAATCACTTGAAACAGTAGATCACCCAGCTCTTCTTTTAGATTATCCCAATCTTGATTTTGAATGGCGTCTACCACTTCATAAGTTTCTTCAATGGTATGGGGAACAATAGTGTCAAAGCTCTGCTTTTTGTCCCATGGGCAACCCTGCTCAGGGTCACGGAGCGTGGCCATTATGGATAGCAATTGTTCGATGGAGTTTGAAGCTGACATAATATTTCCAATTCACATTCAAAAAAGAAAGCCCCTTTTCAGGGGCTTGTTAGATGGGTTAGCCAAGACGTTTGACGGATATAACGTCTTTGATCTGCTCGATTCGAGATTGAACCCGAGAACTAATTTCCACACTGTTCACTTGAACATCGAGATCCATAATCGACATTTGGCGCTTATGGTCGGTGCGTGAACGCATACTCGCTACCTTGAGCTTTTCGTTAGTGATCAAGGTAGTAATGTCTTTTAACAGTCCTGTGCGCTCTAGCGCTTCCACTCTCAAGGTCAGAATAAACGAGCCGACAAAACCACTTCCCCATACCGTATCTATGATTCGTTCCGGGGCATGATGCCTTAGCTCGTTGAGTTGGTCACAATCACTGCGGTGCACTGAGATGCCACGACCTTGTGTAATGTAACCACTGATTCGGTCACCCGGTATCGGCTGACAACAGCGCGCCAAGTGGGTCATGAGATTATCAACCCCTTCAACCACCACTGCGTCTTTGTGTGGCTTGCTCTCAATCGGCGCTGTCGAGTCTACACTCTTGAGCTTTTCAAGGGCTTGCTTATCTTCTTCTTCCGCTGTTGGCTTGTTGACTAGGGCATTGATGTGATTAACCACTTGGTTAATGCGCAAGTCACCACTACCGATCCCAGCGTACAACTCATCAGCTGAATTGACGTTAAAGCGTTTTAAGGCGTAAAGATCCGCATCTTTCAGATTTGCGCCAATCTTAGCCAGTTCAACCTCTAGGATCTCTTTACCCGCATCAATATTTTTCTCTCGGCTCTGTTTTCTAAACCAAGCATTTATCTTGGCGCGAGCACGGCTTGAGTGAACAAAACCTAATGATGGGTTTAGCCAATCTCGAGAGGGATTTGGCTCTTTTTGAGTAATGATCTCAACCTGATCGCCCATTTCCAATTGATGAGTAAACGGTACGATTCTTCCTGCTACTTTAGCGCCAATACAACGGTGCCCTACCTCAGAGTGAATGTGGTAAGCAAAATCGAGAGGCGTCGCTCCCATCGGCAGGTCGACTACATCACCACGAGGGGTAAAGGCATAAACGCGATCATCAAACACTTGAGATCGCAGTTCATCCAACATCTCACCGGAGTCCGACATCTCTTCTTGCCAATCAAGCAGTTTACGTAGCCAAGTAATCTTCTCATCGTAGCCACTGCGTCCACCTGAGCTGCCCTCTTTGTATTTCCAGTGGGCCGCCACACCAAGCTCTGAGTCTTCATGCATTTGCTTGGTACGGATTTGAATCTCTATGGTTTTGCCTTCAGGCCCAAGCACAACGGTATGAATAGATTGATAGCCGTTAGGTTTTGGGTTCGCGACATAGTCATCGAACTCACTAGGAAGGTGCTTATACTTGGTGTGTACGATACCGAGGGCGCCGTAACAATCTTGCAGTTGGTCAGCAATAATTCGCACGGCACGCACATCAAAAAGCTCATCAAAGGCGAGCTTTTTCTTCTGCATCTTACGCCAGATACTAAAGATGTGTTTCGGACGACCGCTCACCTCAGCATTGATATTGGTGCGCTTCATTTCTGATTCGAGATCATCAACAAATTCAGTGATATAGCACTCGCGGTCAATGCGTCGCTCAGCTAATTGCTTGGCAATTTTTTTATAGGTAGTCGGGTTTTGATAGCGAAACGCGTAGTCTTCGATTTCCCATTTAAGCTGACCAATACCCAGGCGATTAGCAAGCGGTGCATAAATGTTGGCACACTCTTTCGCAACGGCTTGGCGTACTTCATCTGGAGCGTTTTTCACTTCACGCAAATTACAGATACGTTCGGCGAGCTTGATGATGACACAGCGAAAATCATCCACCATGGCCAGCAACATGCGTCTAACGTTATCAATCTGGGAGGAAGCACTACTGCTCTCTAAAGAGGCGTTTAGTTGACCAATGGCGGCCATCTCTTCAACGCCCTCGATCAATTTCATGATCTCTTGGCCGTAACGCTCTTTAAGTTCTTCGGTGTCAAATAAGCCGCTGGAGACAACTGGGAATAATTGAGCTGCAAGCAGGGTTGCTCTATCCATAGATAGAGTGATCAATATTTCGATCATCTCACGCCCACGCCACAGCAATAACTCCTTTTGCTCATGACTTGCTAGCATCTCTTCACAATCGATGTACAGCTTACGCAGCTTATTCTCGGTTTTTTGCCCTTGTTTTAGACTGTCTATCCAGACATCAAGGTTAAACTCTTCATCCTTTTTTATGTGCGCACTGCGTACCGCAACCATATTTCGTCCCTAAATAACTATGATTCTACTCTCGTACATTTCTTGCAACAGTATACCCCTAGGGCGATTCAGCTGTTTAGCAAAATTTGGAAATTTGCGTTATTTCTCAAATAACACCATGGATTCTAGGTGCCCCGTATGCGGGAACATATCTAAAATTCTCATTTTCACCACCTTGTAGCCTTGCTCAAGCAAGGATTCACTATCACGAGCTAGAGTCGCTGGGTTACAAGACACATACACGATGCGCGAAGCTTCAAATGAAGAGAGCTTTTCCACTACACCCGCGGCGCCAGCTCTGGCAGGGTCCAAAAGGATTTTGTCAAAGCGCTCACTTGCCCAGCTTTCTTTCCCGGTAAGCTCTGCAAGGTTAGCTTGATAAAACTCAGCCGTATCTATGCCCAGCGTCTTCGCATTATCACTCGCTCTACAGACCATTTCATCGACCCCTTCAATACCAACTACCGCTTTTGCTTTAGCACTGAGTGGGAACGTAAAGTTACCAACGCCACTGAACAGATCCAGCACTCTTTCATTCTCGTTCACATCAAGCCATTCAATAGCTTTAGATACCATCTGCTGATTCACAGAGCGATTAACCTGAATAAAATCGGTAGGCAAGAAATCCAACTCAAAACCAGTCTCATTGCACCTAGGTGATTCGCCGCACAGTTTTTTTGGCTTGCTCTGTCCCTCGTGAAGATACAAGGTAAGGTTATTCTGCTGAGCAAAATCTAGAACCGCTTTACTGTCTTTCGCTCTTAATTCAGCACTAGTTCGAAGTAAGATAACCTTAGTATTGTCCGCTTCTACCAGTTCTAAGTGACCGAGAATCTTAGGTTGGGATAACCCTTCTAGGAGAGTCTTCATTTCAGGAAATAGACCAGCTAGTGAATCGGCTAGCACAGGGCACTGACTAACAGTCACTATATTTTTGCTCTGCCCTTCTCTGAAGCCAAAATTCAATTTGTTCTTTTTAGTATCCCACAGCAGGCTAATACGAGCTCTACGACGATAGCTTCTACTATTACCCACTATCGGCGCTTCTAATTCTTGTTGCGGTGCGACCTTAGACATCACCTTAGAGAAGGCCTGTTGCTTCACCTCTAACTGCTGCTCGTATGGCATATGTTGCAAGGTACATCCACCGCATTGCTGAAAGTGCGGGCAAAATGCAGTCACACGTTCATCACTGGCCTTTAATACTTTGATTAATTTAGCCTTTATGAATTTCGCTTTGCTCTCTACAGGCTGACATACCACTTCTTCGCCCACCAAGGCTCCAGAAATGAACACTGGCTTTCCTTGGGAGTAGGCCATCCCTGCACCCTGAAAGTCGTATTTTTCGATGGTCAGACTCAAGTGCTTGTGGGTACGGTTGTTATTTTTTTGCGGTTTATAAAAGTTAGCCATAGAGGTGTGCCTAGTAAGTTTTAACGGTCATGCATCAAGCTTTTGACTGAGTTTTCAGTCTGACAGAGTTCTTGGGAAGCAATTTTAATTTCAATGATTTAGACTTAGGTTCAAGTTTAGGAAACTCAAAAGCCTTTGAAGGCTTATTTTTTCACATCCGGCACATTAATAAAACATGACAAGATACGGACTTCGCGCACGCGTAATAACATTGACTCTCGCCCCAACACTCATTGTTGGGATGTTGCTGAGCGTGTTCTTTACTTCAAATCGCTATAACGACCTTGAAGCGCAATTGATCACCGCCGGTACCAACATTGTCGAGCCACTCGCGATTGCCAGTGAATTCGCTATGTTACAGCAAAATCGTGAAGCGGTGAGAAGACTGATTAGCTACAGCCATCGTAAGCGCTCAGATGTGGTTCGAAGTATCGCAGTATTCGATGCCAATCACGAATTATTTGTTACCTCAAACTTTCATCCTAACTTCCAAAGCCTGATGTTCCCCCAGTCAGAGCCAATTCCGCTACACAGCACTGTTCAGTTAATTGATACCAAGCTGATTATTAGAACACCAGTCATCGCTGAGGCTCAGTTTGTCGCGCCTCAAGCAGACTCAAAAGAAAGTAATCAAGTGTTGGGCTACATCGCCATAGAGCTGGATCTTTCTAGCTTGAGGCTTCAACAGTATCAAGAGATCGTCGTAGCGCTGGTTGTGATGTTCCTAGGAGTGGGGTTATCCGCCTTTTTCGCCTACCGATTGATGCAGGATATTACTGCGCCAATTACCCATTTGAAAAACAGTGTGGACCGTATTCGACGCGGGCAATTAGACGTTCGTATTGAAGGCAAAATGCATGGTGAGCTTAATTCACTGAAGAACGGTATCAATGCGATGGCAATGTCGCTCTCTGAGTACCATATAGAGATGCAGCACAGTATTGACCAAGCGACTTCCGATCTTCGTGAAACCTTAGAGCAGCTGGAGATCCAAAACGTTGAGCTGGATATTGCTAAGAAACGCGCTCAAGAAGCCGCGCGCGTGAAGTCTGAGTTCTTAGCCAATATGTCACACGAATTAAGAACACCGCTCAATGGCGTGATCGGCTTTACTCGTCAAATGCTCAAGACCAATTTGTCACACAGCCAAACGGATTACCTGTTAACTATCGAGCGTTCAGCTAACAATTTGCTTAGCATTATCAATGACATCTTAGACTTCTCTAAACTTGAGGCGGGTAAGCTGCTTCTAGAAAATATCCCATTTGATTTCCAAGAATCACTGGAAGAAGTTGTCAATCTGCAAGCCCCAAGCGCGCACGAAAAAGGACTAGAGTTAACCCTGAAGATCGACCCTAAGATCCCTGCTGGGGTTGTAGGTGATTCATTACGCATTCAGCAAGTACTGACCAACTTAGTGGGTAACGCAGTTAAGTTTACCGAACGTGGCAACATTGACGTCAGCATTGAACTTCGTACGCAAAAGGAAGATCAAGTTGAGATCCAGTTTATGGTGAAAGATAGTGGTATCGGTATCTCTGAGCGCCAGCAAGCTCAACTGTTCCAAGCATTTAGCCAAGCGGATGCCAGTATTTCAAGACGTTACGGTGGTACAGGTCTTGGCCTTGTCATTACCCAGAAACTGGTGCGCCAAATGGGCGGTGAAATCAGCCTAACCAGTCGTCTGCACCAAGGCTCAACCTTCTGGTTCACTATTCGCCTCAATACCACCGACTTGCCACTTGAACAGATCGATCTTTCAGATATTCGTGGCAAAGAAGTGCTGCTAATTGAGCAAAACCTGCAAGCGGCCAATGTATTACAACAACTGTTAACTCAAGAAAATATTGTTACTCAATATCGCTCGGCGATTCCTGAGTCCATTACTCCTCATGATTATATTATCTATAACGTTCCAGTGAATGAGATCATGGGAGAGGCAGAACTGGTCGAGTTCATCTATCAAGCTAAAGCAGTTTGCCCGAACGTTATTATTGGTCTGCCAAGTAATCAGCTAGCCCTATCTGAAACCTTGATGGCTCAGCATTCTGTAACCTGTATCATCAAGCCACTAACTCGCACTAAGATCATGCAGGCGATGCTACGCGGCCAAGATAGCAGTGTGCCTATCTACGCAAAACCCGAGCCTCTATTGCTTGAGAAACTACCACTTAAAGTAATGGCGGTTGACGACAACCCAGCAAATCTCAAGCTCATCAGCGCCTTGCTTGATGAGCACGTAGAGTCAGTCGTCACCTGCTCCAATGGTCAGAGCGCCGTCGACGAGGCCACTCGCACTCACTTTGATTTGATCTTAATGGATATTCAGATGCCAGGGTTGGATGGTGTTGCGGCTTGCCAAGCTATCAAGCAAACAACGACCAATAGAGATACTCCTATCATTGCAGTGACTGCCCATGCGATGAGTGGCGAGCGCGATAGATTGCTGCAAGCGGGGATGGATGATTACCTGACCAAACCTATTGAGGAGCGAGTTCTGCTCAAGGTACTTAATCATTGGGGTGGAAACCCAATTGATGAGACAGTGGCAGTCTCTGCACCAGAAGTCGTTTCTACACCGAGCAGTGACGTCATCATTGACTGGCGAGCAGCCTTAGCTCAATCCGCCAACAAGGAAGACTTAGCCAAAGAGATGCTGCAGATGCTCGTGGATTACATTCCAGAAGTTAATGAGATCGTGGAGCAAGCAATTGATGAGCAATTAGGCTCACGAGAAGACCTTATCCACCATATCCATAAACTGCATGGTAGCAGTAGCTACTGTGGTGTTCCTAAGCTTAAGAAGGCCTGTGCATTGCTCGAACAGATGTTGCGCTCTGGAGAGACGATAGAAGATATTGAGCCTGAGCTGTTAGAGCTTCAAGATGAAATGGAGAAGGTACAAACGACGGCTCGCTTGTACCTACAAGGTTAGCACTCGAGAATAACCGTAGCTACGGCGTAGTGCCTTTCATCGGATATTGACAGATGAATATGCGCAACGCCAAGCTGCTGAGAAACTTCTTGAGCCCTGCCCGACAGCAGTAGCACCGGCTTGCCCAAGGCGTCATTACTAATGGTGAAATCTTGGAACGACACACCTTTTGCTATGCCGGTACCTAAAGCCTTAGAGGCGGCTTCTTTGGCAGCAAAGCGTTTGGCTAGGAACTTAGCCTTTGAGGTGAGCTGATGAAACCGCTCCATCTCAACCTCAGTTAAAATGCGCTCAGCAAAACTAACACCCGTACGATTGAGCGCCTTTTCTACGCGCTCAATCTCTGCAATGTCAGTCCCTAAACCAACAATGGCCATTACTTACGAGCCTGATCCATGATCGCTTTCATGTCAGCGACCGCTTTGTTCAAGCCATCAAATACTGCACGCCCCATAATCGAGTGGCCGATATTCAGCTCATAGATCTCAGGCAGTGCCGCAACAGGGCCAACGTTGTGATACGTCAAGCCATGCCCCGCATTTACCGTGATGCCTAAGCCTGATGCATAGGTTGCAGCTTCGGCAATAACCTTAAGCTCTTTGTGTTGCTCTTCTTCAGTCTGTGCTTCTGCATAGTGACCGGTGTGAAGCTCAATGAAAGGGGCGCCCGCAGCCTTCGATGCATCGATTTGCTTCGAATTTGGGTCAATAAACAATGATACCTTGATGCCTGCTGCTGCCAGTTTTTCTGTAGCAGCTTTGATCTTGTCGAACTGACCTACGACGTCTAGACCACCTTCCGTAGTAAGCTCTTCGCGTTTTTCAGGAACCAAACATACGAACTCTGGCTGAGTCTTAAGTGCGATATCTACCATCTCGTCGGTAACAGCCATCTCAAGGTTCATGCGAGTCTGAATCGTCTCAGCTAGGATACGAACGTCTCTGTCGAGGATATGACGACGATCTTCGCGCAAGTGGATTGTGATGCCATCGGCACCGGCACGTTCTGCAATTTCGGCTGCGTGAACTGGATCTGGATACTTAGTTCCGCGCGCATTTCGTAGGGTCGCAATGTGGTCAATGTTGACCCCAAGTAAGATTGGATTCATTTTCCGATACTCCGTGTTCGGGGCATAAATAACTCCCGACTTTTTATTGGTTTTCCGCCAAGATAAGGCTTTAAGGCTATACGTGTAAAGCGCTTTGCCGCGCTCAACTGAGATTTAGAGGTAAAACGCCTTTCGCTCAAGGCTATCAACTCTTCCCCCATAAAGGTTAGGTTGTCTTTTCGCACCGAGGCAATGAAGCCTTGTTGCTCTCGATAACGGTAGGTCATCTTAGGGTCTATAGGCTCCCCTGTGCCCGAGCAATGCATAAAATCAACGCCGTATCCGAGTGCATTCAGCAAAGCGAGTTCAAAGCGGCGCAATGCAGGTTCTGGGTTATCAGCTTGAGCAAGCTCGGTTAATGCATGTAGGTAATCGATAAACAGCTCTGGATAGGGCACCTCTTGTGCAATCACTCTCACCAATATTTCATTGATGTACATGGCTGAATAAAGAGTTACGCCACTCAGAGGTAAACCAAGACTAATGGGTTCGGCTTGGCGCAGGGTTTTCATAGAGCCGCCCCCCGACCACTTGAGTAGTAAAGGCGTAAAGGGTTGCAGGGCCCCTTTTAGTGGTGAGCGCTTGCTTCTGCCGCCCTTACTGAGGATGGTCACACGACCAAATTCCTCAGAAAAGACATCTAAGATCAAGCTAGATTCTGTATAAGGGCGACGATGCAGTACAAAGCAACGTTGGAAGCCTTCAATTACCGACATAGTATTGATGCCATAAAAAACTCCACGTCTAAGGTGGAGTTTTGAGTTTAATCTTTATAGGTCATCCATGTAGCCCAATGAACGAAGTGCTCGCTCATCGTCAGCCCAACCAGATTTGACCTTAACCCAAGTCTCTAGATAAACCTTGCGACCAAATAACTCTTCCATATCTAAACGAGCTTCTCGTCCGATGGTTTTTATCTTGTCACCACCCTTACCTATGACCATTTTCTTCTGGCCACTGCGCTCAACGAGAATCAGAGCGTTAATGTGGAAACCATCATTGTCAGGGTTGTAATCAAAACGCTCAATTTCCACAGTGACTGAGTATGGTAGCTCGTCGCCAGTGAAACGCATTAATTTCTCACGCACGATCTCTGAAGCCATAAAGCGCTGAGAGCGGTCTGTTACGTACTCTTCAGGGAAATGGTGTGTCGCTTTTGGTAAGAAGTCACGAACGTGTTTACGCAATACATCAGTATTCTTGCCTAGCTTTGCAGAGATAGGCACAACGTCAACGAAGTCCATCTTCTGTGTCATCTCTTGCATGTGCTGCATTACAAGGTTTCGGTCTTGTACTTTATCAACCTTATTCACACACAATACGACAGGGAAGTTTGCTGCTCTTAGCTTGTTTAGCACCATCTCATCGTCAGCAGTCCAGTGCGTACCATCAACCAAGAAAAACACCAAGTTTACATCACTCAAAGAGCTGTTCGCAGCGCGGTTCATCAAACGGTTGATTGCGCGTTTTTCTTCGATGTGAAGCCCTGGGGTATCTACAAAGATAGCCTGAAAATCACCGTCAGTGTCTACACCCATAATACGGTGACGAGTTGTCTGAGGTTTACGCGAGGTAATCGAGATCTTCTGACCAAGGATATGGTTAAGAAGCGTTGATTTACCTACGTTAGGTCGACCCACAATAGCGATAAAGCCACAGTGTTGGTTCTCAACAGAGGTTGCTTTTTCTTGGTTGTGCGAAGCAAAGTACGCATCAAGGTCGATACCTTGATCTTCTGGCTGATCGTGATTAGACATTAGTTAATTTCTCCAACGCAAGTTCAGCCGCAGCTTGTTCAGCTTTGCGACGACTGGTGCCTTTACCCGTAAAAGGTCTTTCTACACCTGATACTATGCAATCAACGGTAAACTCTTGGTTGTGAGCCTCACCCTTAATCTTAGTTACATCGTAAGTCGGTAACGGTTTACGACGACCTTGTAAGAACTCCTGAAGACGTGTCTTAGGGTCTTTTTGCGATACACCAGGTTCAATCGCCTCAAGGCGACTCATGTACCAGCTAAGAACAATCGCTCGCACTGGCTCTGTACCGCTGTCTAGGTATATAGCGCCGATAATGGCTTCTACCGCATCTGCAAGGATAGAATCGCGACGGAATCCGCCACTCTTCAACTCACCTGGACCTAATTTTAAGTAGTCTCCGAGTTCAAATTCACGCGCTAATTCAGCCAGAGTTTTACCTCTTACCAGTGTGGCACGCATTCGACTCATGTCGCCCTCGTTTACCTTTGGAAAACGGTGGTACAAATCATCTGTGATGACAAAACTTAAAATTGAATCGCCCAGAAACTCTAGTCGCTCATTATGTTTGCCATTGGCGCTGCGGTGGGTCAGCGCCAAGTTCAGTTTATCTAAGTCATTGAATTTGTATCCAATGCTCTTTTCTAGTCTAGCTAATTGAGAAGTCATACTCTCTGATTACTCTATGCCGCCAATGCGGTTTAAACGGATACCGGTTGGAATCCAAGATGGCAGGAAGCTGTCGTCACTACGATCAAACTCAAAGCTCACCCATATTCCAACTGCTTTACCAACGAGGTTGGCTTCAGGAACAAAGCCCCAATAACGGCTATCTGCGCTGTTATCACGGTTGTCACCCATCATGAAATAATGCCCTTGTGGCACAATCCATTCACGAACACCAGCTCTAGGCTGATACGCAGCTACGTTATCCTGACGCAGTGGATTCACCAAAACTTGGTGCTGATGCTCACCCATGGTTTCGTCTAGACGAATCAATGGGATGTTATTTTGTATAAACTCACTTTCCGTATAGTTGGTCAGAGGCACTGGTGTGCATTGCTTCTCACCACTTGGCTTAATACAAAGTTTCTTATCTTGAGTATAGCGAACCGTATCACCCGGCAAGCCGATTACTCGCTTAATGTAGTCAATGTTTGGTTGAGGTGGGAATTTAAATACCGCTACGTCACCACGCTCTGGCTTACCCGTTTCAACTAACTGGTTGCGCCATACAGGGTCTTTCAAGCCGTAAGAGAATTTCTCAACAACGATAAAGTCACCAATCAGCAAGGTTGGCATCATAGAGCCCGATGGGATCTGAAAGGGTTCGTAGATAAACGAACGCAATACCAACACAAAGGCGATCACAGGGAAAATAGAAACACTGTTCTCAATCCACCATGGCTGATGAGTTATCTTAGCCTTGGTTTTATCGTCCAAGCCCGTTGTTTGAGCCTCAACCTCTGCCACCTTGGCAGCTCTTTTCTTTGCCCAAACGAGCTTTTCTAGAGCGTAGACAATACCAGTAACCAAAGTCACACAGACTAGGATTAGTGAAAACGTATTAGCCATTGAAATCCCTTAAATTTAACTGTTTCTAAAACAACGAAAGTGAAAGGGTCATTAACCCTTTCACTTTGTAATTCATAATCAACCGTTATTAATGGTTAATCTTTGCCTACATGAAGAATCGCTAGGAAGGCCTCTTGCGGAAGCTCAACGTTACCGATTTGCTTCATACGCTTCTTACCTTCTTTCTGCTTCTTCAAAAGCTTTTTCTTACGGCTCACATCACCACCGTAACATTTAGCGATTACATTTTTACGCAACTGCTTAACGGTTGAACGAGCGATAATGTGGTTGCCAATTGCTGCCTGAATAGCAATATCAAACATCTGGCGAGGAATGAATTCTTTCATTTTCTCAACCAACTGACGACCGCGTGTTTGCGAGTTATCTTTATGAGTGATAATAGCCAATGCATCAACTGTATCGCCATTAAGCAATACGTCTACACGCACCATGTTTGATTCTGCGTAGCGATGGAAATTGTAGTCTAGAGACGCGTAGCCACGTGATGTCGATTTTAGGCGGTCAAAGAAGTCTAGTACCACTTCTGCCATTGGCAGGTCGTAGGTAAGAGCAACTTGGTTTCCGTGATAAACCATATCAACCTGAATACCACGCTTCTCAACACAAAGGGTAATAACATTACCTAGGTAGTCTGATGGTACTAGGATATTACAGCGAGCAATAGGCTCACGAATCTCTTCAAGATCATTTACCGCTGGTAACTTCGCTGGACTATCAACGTACAGTAAATCACCATTGGTCTTAACCACTTCGTATACTACCGTTGGTGCTGTAGTAATGAGGTCTAGGTCGTATTCACGCTCTAGACGTTCTTGGATAACTTCCATGTGAAGCATACCCAAGAAACCACAACGGAAGCCAAAGCCTAGTGCTGCAGAACTCTCTGGCTCATAGAACAATGATGCGTCGTTTAGGCTCAATTTACCCAGAGCGTCACGGAAGTTTTCGTAATCATCAGAGGATACAGGGAATAAACCCGCGTAAACCTGCGGTTTCACTTTTTGGAAGCCTGGCAGTGCTTTTTCACAGCCGCCTTTAGCGTGAGTTAGGGTATCGCCTACTGGCGCACCTAGGATGTCTTTAATACCACAAACAACCCAACCTACCTCACCGGTATTCAGTTCTGTTGTATCAAGCTGTTTTGGCGTAAAGATACCGATGCGGTCAATACCCCAAACTTGGCCTGTACTCATTACTTTTATCTTGTCGTTCTTCTTAAGCTTACCGTGTTTTACACGCACTAGAGATACAACGCCAAGATAATTATCAAACCATGAATCAATGATCAGCGCTTGCAAAGGTCCTTCAGGGTCACCTTCTGGCGCAGGAATGGAGCTAACGATGGTCTCAAGAACTTCATCAACACCGACGCCTGTCTTAGCAGAACAGCGAGTTGCTTCCATCGCATCAATACCAACGATCTCTTCGATTTCTTCTGAAACACGCTCAGGATCAGCGGCTGGAAGGTCAATCTTATTCAAGATTGGCACAACCTCTAGATCCATTTCGATTGCGGTATAACAGTTAGCTAGCGTCTGCGCTTCAACGCCTTGACCTGCATCAACCACCAGCAAAGCACCTTCACAGGCCGCTAGAGAGCGAGATACTTCATAGGAAAAATCCACGTGCCCTGGAGTATCGATGAAGTTCAGCTGATAGGTTTCCCCATCATTTGCTTTGTAGTCTAGAGTCACACTCTGAGATTTGATCGTGATGCCACGCTCTCTTTCAAGATCCATAGAATCAAGAACTTGCGCTTCCATTTCGCGATCACTAAGGCCTCCACAAACTTGAATCAGGCGATCTGATAAGGTGGATTTACCATGGTCAATGTGGGCAATAATCGAAAAGTTACGAATGTTCTTCATAGTAAGGTGCGGTTAGACTCATACAAAATTGAAAGGGAAAATGATGGTTTTTTCATCATCATTTTGCTCAGGTTGGCAGATTCTACCCAATTTCAGCGCTTGCCGCTATCTTCATTTTACTTCTAATTGTTGGCCTAGGGTACGAATCAGAGTTACTTGTTGTTCTGCATCATGATTAGATTGTCGGAGTTTGGCTTTCACAGCCATGCCGCTCATCAAGGCAAAACCGGCTCCAAAGATAATACTTACCCATTCTTGGCCATTGAACATGGCCTCAGAAATCTCTGCGCCAATCACAGCGCCAAGGAACAAAAACAATAGAGGAACGAGATAGACTAAGGCTGCAGCAGACAGCAAGGCTTTTTCTGGGAGGCCAATCTCCACGATGTCGCCTTCTGAGACCTGTACAGGTGTTGTTAGCGACCAAGCGTGTTGTTTATTGCCAATGGCTTTGGTGACTTGACCTGTGGCACAACTGGATTTAGAGGCGCAGCTGTTGCAACTGGTCTGCTGCTCACAGGATAAGTCGACTTTAAAAAGTTTAGCTGGTGAATTAGGTGACGCTATCTCCGTCACCCTTGTCACTTGAGCCAGTGCGTTCATCATGATCAGTTACCTAATGAAAAGTCACTGATTGTAATATACGTTGCGCGGTACTAGGAGGAATATCTCCCACTACAATAATTTCATGCTGATTGACCACTGCACTTTGCAGAGTACGCCTACCCTGTCTGACAAGCTGACGCTTCAACGATAAATCATCTTCAGGGGCAACATAGATAGAGAACTGGAACAAACCATCTGAGTAGATCTGGCTCTCTACCATTCGGTCCGAACCAAACAAGGGATGGCTTTGCATCTTCTTGCTTTCAAATCCTCTAGGCATCCAATCGGCACTCCAAGAGATTTCATCAACACTACTGTCTGGCAATGTCACCACATCAGGCAGTGAAGCTTGCTCTAGGCCCTTCATGATTGGGATAAGATGGTCGGTCACAGAGTAAGAAACCGTTCGATACTGTTCTAGGATTTCTCCATCTCTGTCAATCAAATCCGCTCGAAGGGGCAGCGCTGTTTGCTCATCAATCCACACTATATACGAGTATCGTTGTCCGTCTTTAGGCACAACACGCACAACTTGAGTCGGGGCACCTGCTTCACGAGCGCGACCAACCTTAACAAAGTCGTAGTAGGCTTTTAGACGCTCGGTATCGACACTGAGCATAGGCATTAGTGGCGCGACCATTTTATCCGACGCAATCGTGAAAGGGTCGATACCTGGTTCGATATAACTGACTTGGTCGCCTCTACGAATCACTTCTCGCACAGGACCACTCAAATACATGAGTTGAGCAAATCGCGTGTCGTTATCATTGGCTTGGCGATACACCAAAGGCTCAATACTGCTCTTTCGAATCAACACATACGACATCTCATAATTGAGAGTATCGCTCGCGTCGCTCATCTTGTGGAGAAGAGCCTCAGCAGGATTATCTTCTGCTAAGGCTAAAGGAGAGGCTGTTAAGCTGAGCAGCACACAAGCGCTGGCCAGAAATTTCTTCATTTGATTTCCGTTTCTACGTCAGAGCTCGTTTCGCTGTGGTTAAGGCGAAGCTGCAACTCATAGTCTTGCAACACAGTGTTAATACGACGACGTTGCTCTGCAATTTGCTCATCCTGAGGCGAAACCTTGTTCGCATCAGTTTTTGCGCGCACAGAATCACGAGTTAAGCTTACTGGCTCAACACTACCCGCCATAGGGATAGTCTGCAGAACAGGAAGGGTTTCCGCTACCTGTGAAGGCTGTCCATCAACACTACCACCGTACTGTTGAACCCCTAGAATGACCGCAAAGGATACACAAGCAGCAACGGCTACTTGACCAAATTGGGTTAGCCATTGAGGGAGGCCTTTTTTAGCCTTGGTCGGCGCTGGTTGCTCTTCGAGCATTGGCTGAACCTTGCTTGAGTGAGCTGGCTCATCTTCAAGGGCAAGGGCTACTCGGCTGGCGATATCCCAGTTAGGGTTATCTGGAGCGTCCCCTCGCATCACATCACCAATCAGATGGTAGTTCTGCCACGTCTGTTGAGCATCCTTCTCATTTTCCACCTCAGAGATCAGGCTCAAGTCTACCGACTCGCCATCCATCAAAGCTGAGATTTTCTCTTTGTTAGACATTACTTTCACCATTGTGATTATCTTCTAACGCTGAAGAAGCGGTTGCATTTTTTTCTCTACCGCTTCTCGAGCTCTAAATATTCGCGAACGAACTGTGCCCACTGGGCAATCCATAACAGCTGCGATCTCTTCATAACTTAATCCATCAAGTTCTCGCAACGTCATAGCGGTTTTCAGGTCTTCAGGTAGTGCTTCAATAGCATTGAAAACTACCTCCTTCAATTCATTCGACAACGTTAAGTTTTCTGGGTTCGATATTTCTTTTAGCGCATTCCCAGTTTCCAAATATTCGGCGTCCTCAGCGTCTACGTCAGTAGCAGGCGGCCTACGCCCTAGCGCGACAAGATGATTTTTAGCCGTGTTCACCGCAATGCGATATAGCCAAGTATAAAATGCACTTTCACCCCTAAAGTTAGGGATAGCACGATACGCCTTAATAAAGGTCTCCTGCGCCACATCGGCTACATCACTTTGATTATTCACGTATCGAGAAATCAAGTTACACACTTTATTCTGATATTTAACTACCAGAAGATTAAAGGCTTGCTTATCTCCATTTTGAATGCGCTCAATCAGTACTTGATCGGTCAACTGCTCGTTCATTCGAGCTTTTACTCCTATGTTCAGCTCTCATCTTCTCAGATATGAGTTTTTTCAGTGCATAATATATTATTGACAGCACCAATTACTTGAGCACTATTGTGACTCAATCAAAGTACAAAAGTTCATTTTGATTAAGGTTTTTTTAAAACTTAGTCAAAAATGTGATGTACTAGGCGCTTGATAGCCAATTAGAAGCGAACTTCAGTCTAAGGTTAGAACTGTTGATGCAGCGCAATGCTTTGCGCGACAAGTAGTAGTCGAATAGTAGCACCCTAGTACCCGGGTGGGTTAAGAACACGTCAAAAACTATAAAATTAAGCGAGTGTTCGGCTAGGGGTTAATAGTTAGCGTATAGGCTAACAGACAACAAAGGAAACAACGTCTCAATGAATTCAATCTCTCAGCATCAATGTGATGTACTGGTTATAGGTAGCGGTGCAGCTGGGCTATCTTTGGCTCTTCGTGTTGCCAAAAAATCCAAGGTTATCGTTTTAAGTAAAAGTCTAAGCCGTGAAGGCGCTACCTTCTACGCACAAGGCGGCATCGCTGCCGTATTCGATGAAGCGGACACTATAGAGTCTCACGTTGATGACACTTTAATTGCTGGCGCTGGCCTTTGTGAAAAAGACAAAGTTCAGTTTATTGCAGAAAACGCAAAAAAATGTGTTCAATGGCTCATCGATGGCGGTGTTCCATTTGATCAAGAAGAATCCGATGATGACGATGATAAGCCTCGCTATCATTTAACTCGTGAAGGTGGGCACAGTCATAGACGTATTTTGCATGCGGCAGATGCCACGGGTATGGCCATGCAAACCTCTCTTCAAGAGAATGTCCTTAATCACCCAAACATTACTGTGCTAGAGCGACATAACGCCGTCGATTTAATCACTGAAGATAAGATTGGTGGTGATGCACAAAAAGTTGTGGGCGCATATGTGTGGAATCGCGATTCAGAGCATGTAGAGACGATCGCCGCTAAGTTTGTTGTACTGGCAACAGGTGGCGCTTCAAAAGTGTATCAGTACACCAGCAACCCAGATGTGTCATCTGGCGATGGTATTGCCATGGCATGGCGCGCAGGATGCCGTGTTTCCAACCTTGAATTCAATCAGTTCCATCCAACGTGTTTATTCCACCCAGAAGCTCGAAATTTCTTATTGACCGAAGCACTTCGCGGTGAAGGGGCGTACCTTCTAAGACCCGACGGCACGCGCTTTATGCCCGATTTTGATTCTCGCGAGGAGTTGGCACCACGCGATATCGTTGCTCGCGCTATCGACTTTGAAATGAAACGCTTAGGTGCAGATTGCATGTACCTCGATATCAGCCATAAATCCGCTGATTTCATCACCAAGCACTTCCCAACAATACACATGCGCTTGCAAGACCTTGGACTCGATATGACCAAGGAACCCATCCCGATTGTCCCTGCAGCACACTACACCTGTGGCGGCGTAATGGTGACCCCAGAAGGCCAGACAGACGTTAAGCAGCTGTATGCGATTGGTGAGGTAAGCTATACCGGATTGCACGGCGCAAACCGCATGGCGTCGAACTCTTTACTTGAGTGTGTTGTGTATGCATGGTCAGCAGCGAAGAGCATTCTTAAGCAGCTGGACCAAGCTGAAATGCCCGATAACTTGCCATGTTGGGATGAGAGCCAGGTTTGTAACTCTGATGAAGAGGTTATCCTTCAACACAACTGGCATGAGCTAAGACTGTTCATGTGGGATTACATGGGAATAGTTCGCACCGACAAGAGGCTTGAGCGCGCCCTGCGACGTATTCAGCTTTTGCAACAAGAAGTCAACGACTACTACAGTAACTTCCGCGTCTCAAACAACCTACTTGAGTTGCGTAACCTGTTGCAAGTTGCTGATTTGATGGTTCGCTGTGCGATGGAGCGAAAAGAGAGTCGAGGACTGCACTACACCTTGGACTATCCAGAGATGCTAGAAGAAGCGAAACCGACTATCTTGGTGCCTAACCGTTCAGATAAAAGCTACCCAAACTAATCAAAACACTCTTGTTATAGAGTAAAAAGGCGCTCATTGAATGAGCGCCTTTTCTATAAATGCCGGTCGTTCTGCGAGCTTAAGAGCGTACCTTACTCAGGTTATGCGCAACGACTTTATCGATCATCGAAGCTAACGCTAAGTTTTCACTGCGACCATGACCCATCACCCAAGTGAATAGATCGGGATCATCACACTCTAATAGCGCTACAAAATCTTTCTTTTCTTGGTCGGTCAGCCCGTCAAAGCATTCTTCAAAGAAGGGCATAATAACAACGTCCAACTCCAACATACCGCGTCGACACGCCCATTTAATACGTGCTTTTTGCTCTGGTGTGTACATGCGTTACCTCAAAAATAAATCATTCCTTTTGCCCGAGTGTACCAGTCCCGCTAAACCGTAACTATTAGCTTAATCACAGCTTACAGCTTACATCTGATGATTTATCGGCCTTAGGGTTGAAATTGCATCCTTAGACATACACATCAATAGTGATTACCATATACCCAACGACTTAGCTCAAGGAATCACTATGAGTGCAACATCTTCTGTTTCTTTAAACTTGCCTTCACTCGCATGGACTTCACTCTCTGACTGGCAAGCTATCGCCGTAACCGGTGCGGACAGCAAATCTTATCTTCAGGGTCAGGTAACCTGCGATGTCGTCCAATTGGACGCTGAGCATTCTACTCTAGGCGCTCACTGCGATGCTAAAGGGAAAATGTGGAGCCTATTTCGACTGTTTCATCACAATCAAGGCTACGCTTTATGGCAGCACAAATCGGGTATTGAAACCGCCTTACAAGAAATTAAAAAGTACTCGGTTTTTTCAAAGGTAGACCTTGAGCTGTCTTCGCAAATCAGTATTGGTGTACTCGGCGAACAAGCCGACAGCTTTATCGATGCTATTACTGACGGGCAAGGAGATGTGCGTTCTGTCGCTTCTGGCAGCGCGATAAAAATTGATTCGCAGCGCTGGCTATTGCTAATTGATGAAGGTGAACTCGATAATCTAAAGCCACAGTTGCAAAATGCCGAAGAAATCAGCGCTGATGCGTGGGACTATGTTGACGTGCTTAATGGCATCCCTCGAGTGATTCAATCTCAGCAAAACACCCATATTCCTCAGACATTGAACTTGCAAGCTCTCGAAGGAATTAGCTTTGAAAAAGGTTGCTATACAGGTCAAGAAACCGTTGCTAGGGCAAAGTATCGCGGGACAAACAAAAAAGTCATGCGCTTACTGCAAGGCTCTGCAAGCGATAAAGCTGCCTTCACCTTTGAGCGTCAGGTGGGTGAAAACTGGCGTGGTGCGGGTGAAGCGATCGCACAATATCGCAACCAACAAGGTGAGGCTTTGGCTTTGATTGTTCTTAACAAGGATATTGAGTTTGATACTCAATTTAGACTCGTTGGTGACACGACTAACACTTGGTCTTTGGTGGAATTGCCATACGATATCGAACAGTAAATGCTAGAAACTGCAGTCACCCAGTTTTTACAAAGAAATGGAGTGAGGTTCACTATGATGCCTCACTCTACTCCTGCTATCTCCATTGATGATGCAGCCAAACAGCGAGGAATCTCCTCACACATCATGCTAAAAACGGTATTGCTGAGAGATATGGGCGGTAAACTTTTCTTGGCCTGCATACCTGGAGATCAGCAAGTCGACCCTAAAAAGGTTCGCGCACACTTCAACTGCCGGCGCACAACCTGTGTCAATACAGAGGAGGTAGCTCATATCACTGGTTTTAAGCCAGGCACTTTAACTCCACTAATGCTCCCTGAATCAATTACGACTATCTTCGATCACTCTATCCTGCAGCTCGCAGAAGTCACTATTAGCAGTGGTAGTGATATGGCTGGGATCATGCTTCACACAGAGGACGTTCTTAAATTTTGTAAGCCTCAGTTTTCACACATTACAAAAGCAACCAACACCCCATAAACCTGCGCCCCTCCCAGTACATTAACACTTAGTTACATCTATGATCCTATTGGTTAGAACTTTTTCAGCAAATTCACGGTCTATATGAAGGTAAATGCATTTTATAGGTGACAAAGTCAGTACTTAAACCTATAGAAAACTACATGAGCGCAATTTAAATCTGAGCTAAATCGCAAAATCAGTTTAAAACATCAGATTAGATGAGCGTTCTGTTTATTAATCCAGTTGCATCACAATTTCGTAGAAACAAATAACCTATAATCGTTCTCGCCATGGAGGCAGAGAATAAATAAAAATTAGAAAGGGTTCAGAAATGAGACTGTTTAAGCGTTATGTTCCTAGCATGATTGCAAAACACGTAAGTAGACTATTCAAGGGAAGAATTTATATTTACGGCGTCGGTAAGTTTGAGTTTGATAACGGGAAGTTAATCCTTCCTCATCACGCTGAAGAGCGTCACTTCAAAACAGTAAAAGAAGTGAACGTCGAAGTGAAAAGACTGCGAGCTTGCTACATTTAGTTGGCTAAAAATAAAGGAGGCTCTTGCCTCCTTTTTTATTTCAGGTTTTGTTATTTGGCTAGCCTTGGGAGGTCTCCCTTCAACCCTAGAGCATGCTTCATTACTTCATTCTTTACGCCCGGCAATGTCCCAGCAAGGTTCATCCCTACGCCACGCAATAATTTCTTCAACGGATCGCCTCCGTTAAACAACTCTTTAAAGCCCTGCATACTAGAGATCATCTTCACCGCTTCAGTTTTTCTCCAACGCTCAAAATGACGCAAATTGGCGTAATCACCAATATCTTTACCTGTGTTCCAGTACTGTTCGATTTCTTGGGCCAAGGTTGCCGCATCAAGAAGGCCAAGATTGACACCCTGTCCTGCCAATGGGTGAATCGTATGTGCTGCATCACCAATCAGAGCCACTCTGTTCTTAGCGAAGTCTCGTGCATAGCGCATCTTTAAAGGAATAGCTTGTCTTGTAGTTAGATGCTTGACCTGACCCAAACGCATATCAAAATCGACCGCTAATTGCTTGCAGAAGTCTTTCTCTGACAGTGCCATTAACTGCTGAGCTTTATCGGTAGTTTGTGACCAAACGATAGAGCACAGGTTCGGTTCATGAAGAGGTAAGAAGGCTAGTGGGCCAGTTTCGGTAAAGACCTGTCTCGCTATACCATTGTGGGGCTCTTCCATTGTCACATTGGTCACGATGGCAGTGTGGTCATAATCCCACTCAGTCAACGGGAAGTCTTGCTGTTGGCGCACCCATGAGTTCGCTCCATCAGCGGCAACCACAAGTTTGGCCGTCAAGTTCTGGCCATTATCAAGGGTTAACCACGCCTCTCTTTCTCCTACCGCCAAATTGGTACACTTATTCGGTTGCAAGAGAGTGACGTTTGGCAATTGCTTCACTTGTTCAAAAAGGAAGTGCTGGATAATCTGATTCTCTACAATATACCCAAGGTTGTTTTCATGCAGCTCTTTGGCCGAGAAATCAATCTTAGCAAAGGTATCTTTTTCCCACACTTGCATGGCTGAATAGGCGGTGCAGCGATGATGAGCAATACCTTCCCAAGCGCCCAGTCTTGCTAGGATTTTTTCACTGGCACGGCTCAATGCTGATACGCGAGAAGTGGCTAGCGGGGTAATCTCGTTGGGCTCGTTGCTTTCAATAATCGCAATTCGAATATCGGTTTCTTTTAAGGCTAGGGCAAGCGTCAATCCAACCATGCCGCCACCAACAATCACCAAATCTACATTTTTCATCATTCTGTGTTCTACACCAGTCCTAGGCTACGATTTTTAACCGGGCCTTGCATGGAGGGGGCTATATCAAAAATAGCGAGCCCTAGGTTCCGAGCAACTACCATAGGCAGCCATTCATTTGAAAATATTCTGACCAGAGAAGAGGTCATTGTGCAGGTCGCCTCGCGATCTTGTTCACGAAGACACTTAAACTCTGCCAAGCAAGCATACTCACCACAATCAGTGTAGTTAGTGGCGACATCAACCAGTGTTGCTACATCGCGAATACCAAGGTTAAACCCCTGCCCCGCTATGGGGTGAAGCGTCTGAGCGGCATTGCCAATAAAGGCCACTCGGTGATGAGTCAGGCGATCTCTTTTGTGTAACATTAAAGGATAACTGGCAAGGCTTCCCACTTTCTTGAATCGACCTAGGCGCCAGCCAAACTCTTGTTGTAGTTCAGATAAAAATTGCTCTTCATTCCAAGATAAAGCGTGCTGCAACATAGACTCTGTCATGCACCATACCAATGACATACGGTTGTGTGTCATTGGCAATAACGCAACAGGGCCATGAGAAGTAAAGCGTTCGTAGGCTCGATTGTGGTGCGGTTGTTCAAGTTCAATATTTGCAATCAACGCATGCTGCTCGAAATCATCCACAGATTTGGACACATTGATAAGCTCGGCCACTTTGGAGTTTGCACCATCTGCCGCTACGACAAGCTTTGCACTCAGCGTTGTTCCTGAACGAAGAACCGCTTCAACACCCTCTTGATGCTGAATAAGTTGCTCGATTGCATCAGGACAAAAGAGATCAACATTGGGATCAAGCTGTAGTTTTTCTCGATAGACTGCGCCCACATCAGCGAGTTCGACCACAGAACCGAGTAACTCTTTGCCCAACTGCTCTGCATCAAACCCTGTTTGTGCAAAATGACCACGGTCCGATACATCAATAGATTTAATTGCAGTAGCCTTAGGTTGGATAGCCTCCCAAAGCCCATAACGGCGCAATAGTTCGACACTGCCTAGTGAAAGAGCAATGGCTCTGGAGTCAAACCCAGGGTGCTTTGAAGAATCGGCAATCGCCTCTACTACAGCTACTTTTTTATTTGCCATGCGACTCAATGCCAGGGCTAACGTTGCCCCGCTCATCGCACCACCAATAACAACCACATCGTACTGCAAAGCAAACTTCCTTATTGTATCGCGCGATTAATGAACGGTTTTCGATTCAGGCTTTGCTGGCTTTGTGCCGAGCTCAGAATGAACCGTTAATGCACAAATTTTAACATGCTCTAGCACCTGCTCCAGCAGAACCGCTTGTTCCTCTAGATCATCTTCAGGATCAACTTCTAACTTTGCAATCTCTAAAAGGTCTTGAAGTGCCTCTTTGGTTTGCTCACTGGCTTTATTTACCTGTGCATCTATCAAGCCTAACCCTGATACAAAGTGGCTCACCCATTCACTCAATGCCCCTGAATACACAGCAATGTCGCTGTCTACCGGTAATAAAATGCTTAATTCAAAGTTGTCATCAGTCAACTCCTCTCGAGCGACCTTTAAGGTCTGCTCAGCAAGAGCCAAACATGCCATCGGCCAGCCCATACCGTCATTGGTATAGTCAAACAACAGCGCTTGCCATGCATCACTGTCTTTCGCTAATCCACCACTTAACATACCAATAAGTAGGCCATGCATTTCAGCTGGGGTCACGGCAATACCGGCTGTTTTAAGTTCATCAGCAACGGATAGGTAATTAGGTAAAGAGGTTTGGCTCATAAGAGGGTGTCCTAAACGGGAGTAATCTGGCTATCTTATCATTTGGTTAAGACTCGATACAGACGCAAAATTAGACTCAGCTCTCTCATTTTTCGTATCAGTCACATGTAGGTTATACTAAGAATGTCGAGCAATTGAGCAAATTGCTCTGTTTCTAGCTAGTTGAGCACCCTATCTCTCGTACATGAGCGGAAAAGCTTGAATCTTAGTGGGGGTTTTTCTATAGTTTCTTGCCTAAAGGTGCACTGGACGCACAAGGCTTTTTTGGAGCGGTAACGAGTTGTCGAGCATGAGCAATCAAGCAGTTGAAGTCGAAATTTTAGGTAAGATTACTCGCGTTAATTGTCCAACGGGCAAAGAGGGTGCTTTACGACAAGCAGCGCAAAATCTTGATCAACGAATCAAGGATATGGCTGAGAAGACAAAAGTCGCCAATACCGAAAAACTTCTAACTATCGCAGCGCTTAACGTTTGCTACGAATTGCTAGAAAAAGAAATTTCGTCTGAAATTCAGCATGATATCGAGCAACGCTTAGAACTACTCGATGGCAAGCTAGACAAAGCTCTAACGAAAGAGTAACAATACATAGCCAAGTGGATGGCAGAATTAAAATTACCCTGGGGTGTGCGTCAGCTGGATTTATGTCCCTGAGCCGATAAGCAATCCTTAAGGGTTAGTACTTGATGGCTATTGAGCAAGCTCGACTCGTATCGAGAAGCCTACGGTCAACATTGCTGATCCGCCTTGAACCAGCTGGTTCAAGGGCCAAAATCCGCAACGGCACTCTGGGGTCCCTCATGCAATCACTCATCACTCGTAGTGACATTCGCAAACACATTCGCACACTCCGTGTGGCACTTACTGAATCAGAGCAACATTCAGCAGCCTCTCAATTGGTGACTCAGTTTCGCCAACTTCCTGAACTGACAAGTACCAAAAATGTAGCCCTGTATCTCGCAAATGATGGCGAAATAGATCCAAGCCTTGCCATACAATGGTGCTGGAATAACAACATCAACACTTGTATCCCTGTGCTTCATCCGTTTTCTAAAGGGCAGTTACTGTTTCTTCGCTTCACAGCAAATACCGAACTCATTCCCAACAAATATGGCATTCTTGAGCCTAAATTATCGGTAACGGAAATCGTACCGGTAGCCGATTTGGATATCATCTTTACGCCGTTAGTGGCCTTTGATACTCGCGGGCACAGACTAGGAATGGGCGGTGGATATTATGATCGCACCTTAACACCCTTTATTAATAGCCCCACTCCAAAGCCCATAGGTATCGCTCACGACTGCCAACAGCTCCAGAAGTTGCCAAGCAAGGACTGGGATGTGCCATTGGACAAAATCATTACTCCAAGTAAAACCTGGAGTTGGTAATCCCCCCTTGTCGATTCAAATATTCTATCAATGAGTATATAATCGCGACGACCCCCTTTACCTCTTATCTGGAGAATCAGAATGACCCAAGATGAAATGAAAAAAGAAGCTGGTTGGGCAGCGCTTAATTACGTTGAACCTGACACAATCGTCGGTGTAGGTACGGGCTCTACCGTAAACCACTTTATCGACGCCTTGGGCACCATGAGCGATAAAATTAAAGGGGCAGTATCAAGCTCTGTTGCATCAACAGAGAAACTTGAGCAACTGGGCATTAAAGTGTTTGATTGCAATGAAGTTGCCTCTTTAAGTGTCTATGTTGATGGCGCTGATGAAATCAATGCGGACAAAGAAATGATAAAGGGTGGCGGCGCAGCACTGACTCGCGAAAAGATTGTTGCCGCTATCTCAGAGAAATTCGTGTGTATCGTTGATGGTACCAAAGCGGTTGATGTACTGGGTGAGTTCCCACTTCCTGTTGAAGTTATCCCTATGGCACGCTCTTATGTGGCGCGCGAGCTAGTTAAACTAGGCGGAGACCCTGTCTATCGTGAAGACTGTATCACCGACAACGGCAACGTGATCCTTGATGTGTACAACATGAAGATCACTAACCCTAAACAACTTGAAGATCAGGTTAACGCTCTACCTGGTGTAGTTACCGTTGGCCTATTTGCTCATCGCGGTGCGGATGTGGTTATTACAGGTACGCCAGAAGGCGCGAAAATTGAAGAATAAGATATAGTTTTTAGCTATTAAAGCATATCTAACCCCTTGATTTTGCTATTCAAATAAAAAAGCAGAGGCTCAAAAGAGTGTCTGCTTTTTTTTTATTGTAATTTTCTTACCCAAGTTGTTCTTTTTTTGATAATTTAGAGAGAGTTCACTTTTAGAAAACGTTTGCTTTTCGAAATTAATTTACCCAAATGTTAAGGAATAACCATTATGACCAGAGTCTCTTTACACAAAGATAAGATAAAGATCTTGCTTCTTGAAGGTCTGCACCCTTCGTCAGTTGAAGTATTAGAGGCGGCAGGTTACTCCAACATTGAATACCACAAAGGCTCAATCTCGGAAGAAGAGCTAATAGAAGCGATAAAGGATGTGCATTTTGTCGGGATTCGCTCTCGCACCAACCTAAATGAGCGCGTATTGGCTGCAGCCAACAAACTGGTTGCTATCGGTTGTTTCTGTATCGGTACAAACCAAGTTGACCTCAACGCAGCGGCAGCTAAAGGCGTGCCGGTATTCAACGCACCATTCTCAAACACCCGTAGTGTTGCCGAATTAGTGCTGGGACAAATCTTATTACTCATGCGTGGCATTCCAGAAAAGAACGCCCTCGCCCACCGTGGTATCTGGAAGAAAAGCGCCGATAACTCTTACGAAGCTCGTGGAAAGCGTTTGGGTATCATTGGCTACGGTCATATCGGCACCCAGCTAGGTATTATTGCTGAAAACCTTGGTATGCGAGTCTACTTCTATGACATTGAGAATAAGCTTTCTCTAGGTAACGCGACCCAAGTGCAAACGATGGCTGAGCTACTCAACAAATGTGATGTTATCAGCCTACACGTTCCTGAAACCCCAGGAACCAAAGATATGATGAGCGCTAATGAGTTCGCTCTAATGAAGCCTGGCGCTATCTTTATCAATGCGGCACGTGGCACAGTTGTCGATATCCCTGCACTGTGTGCTTCACTTGATTCAGGCCACCTTGGCGGCGCAGCTGTAGACGTGTTCCCTGTAGAACCAAAGACCAACGCTGACCCATTTGAATCTCCACTAATGCAGTTTGATAACGTAATCCTGACTCCGCATGTGGGCGGTTCAACTCAAGAAGCTCAAGAAAATATCGGTGTAGAGGTTGCTGGAAAGCTAGCAAAATACTCAGACAACGGTTCAACCCTTTCAAGCGTGAACTTCCCTGAGGTATCTTTACCACAACATCAAAGTGCTTCTCGCTTACTTCACATCCATGAAAACCGTCCTGGTGTTCTAACACAAATCAACACCATCTTTGCGAGCGCTGGCATTAACATCGCAGGTCAATATCTACAAACGAACGGTGATCTTGGTTATGTGGTTATCGATGTTGAAGCTGAGCGTTCAGAAGAAGCATTGGCGAAACTTAAAGAGATCGACGGTACTATCCGTGCCCGCCTACTTCACTAGGCTGTTGTAATACCAATCACACTAAATAAGTGATCAGAAATAGCGCAGGAAAAATTCTCGAGGACAAGGCAAAATTTTTCGATAAGTAGTTATTCTACAATCAAAAATTCTAACGAAGTTATCAAGCCTTTTAACTAGCTAGAATGACCAGTTATTTACTACGATTGGTATTAGTACGATTGGTATAAAGTATAAAAATACAAAAGCCCCTGTAACGAATCTCGTTACAGGGGCTTTCTACTATCTTTGCTACTTCAGCTTATAAACTACCTGCACTCTATCTTTGATCACTATGGTAGCATCTTGATAGCTATTTGAGCGCTCTGACGCGTCCATAGCCATGCTTCTAGAGAGCATAGGCCTAACTTGTGGGGATTGGTAATTAACCTGCCACACACCATCTAAGGCCTTTTCAAAGCCTTCAGCCACTGATTTTGCTTTTGCTTGTGCGTCTTTTATTGCTTCACTACGAGCAATAGCTTGATACTTCGAAGGGTCTTGTACGCTCAGCTGCACTTGATCGATACGATTGATGCCAGATTCCAATGCGACATCAAGTAACTTGGGTAAAGATGCTAACTCCTCAACCGTCACTCTCACCTGCCTAGAGGCTCGATAACCTTTTTGCTCAGGTTTCGCGTTCTTTGGATAATGCTTTTGAGGCATGAGTTGGATGTTGCCACTTTGAATATCTTCTCGAGAGAGTCCCGCACTTTGTAAACTGGCAAGGAACTTATTCACCACTGAATCAACCTCTGATTTCGCTTCTTCTGCACTGTCCTTGATTGCTACTACCTGTACAGAAAATTCCGCCATATCTGGTTCGGCAAGAACCTCTCCATAACCAGTCGTACTTAAGTGAGGGAAGTCGAACGACTGCGCCTGTGCACTAACAACCCATACCGATAAAAGCGCACCAAACATCAATTTGACCATTTTCATTTTGCTCTCCATTTGCTGTTTCTTTTTGGACTACTCAAAGCGCAGAAGGTTGCACATGCGTGTGAACGAAAAAGCGCGCCATTCGGCGCGCTAATAAACTATCAATATCGATTACGACTCGACTTTATTGAGGTGCACATCCATTTGCGGGAATGGAATCTCGATACCATTCTCATCAAGCGCAATCTTAATGGCTTGAAGGGTATCAAAGTACACATCCCAGTAATCTTCAGTTCGACACCAAGGGCGAACGACGAAGTTTACTGATGAGTCAGCAAGAGCGAGTACGCCAATCTGAATACCCTTATCTTTTAGAAGACGATCGTCTGCTTCAAGAGTCTGGCGAATAACTTGTTCAGTTTTCTTAAGGTCAGCGCTATAAGAGACGCCAATGATATGGTCAACACGGCGCGTAGCATGCCTTGAGTAGTTGGTAATAGGGCTGCCAATTACACCACCATTAGGCACTACTACCATTTTGTTATCTGGGGTAGTCAGCACTGTTTGGAAGATCTGAATAGAATCTACAGAACCTGCAACACCGCCTACCTCAACATAGTCACCAGATTTAAATGGACGGAAAGCGACAATGAGTACGCCTGCTGCAAAGTTTGATAGTGAGCCTTGCAGTGCAAGACCAACCGCTAAACCAGCGGCACCAATAACAGCAACTACAGATGCAGTTTGAACCCCTAATCGTCCAAGGGCTGCAATCAGAACAATAACGAATAATAGATAACGAACTAAAGCATGAACAAAATCGACGACCGCTTTATCCATGCGGCGTTTTTCAAGCATCTTGGAGACGCTATTAGCGACCATTTTAGTAACGATATTACCGATAAACAGTATCAGTACAGCGGTAATAATATTCACAGCATAACCAATCAATAAATCAGAGTTATTGGTTAACCACGTATGCGCTTCCTGCATCCCTTCATGAAGGGCATCGACGCTTGGGACTTCTGGTACTTCAGGGGTTTCTTGTGACATTGTAAGTTTCTCTTCCGTAATAAAGTGTTACAACTGAAATGCGACGGCATCATACTTGCGTATGTGCATTTTAGGTCAGGTTTCTGTGAAAACTCAGCTTCCTGCAAATTATAAGAATAACACTAAAAAACTATAGTACAGAAGACAAAAAAAACCCGCTATAAAAGCGGGTTTTTCTAAATTAATTAATAAGTTGCAAACTTATTACAGTACGTCAACCGCGTTGAGGTCAGCAAATGCTTTCTCAAGACGAGTAACCATAGAAGCTTGACCAGCACGTAGCCATACGCGTGGATCGTAGTACTTCTTGTTTGGTTGGTCTTCACCTTTAGGGTTACCGATTTGACCTTGTAGGTAATCACGGTTATCAGCTTCGTAAGAACGGATGCCGTCCCAAGTAGCCCACTGTGTATCAGTATCGATGTTCATTTTGATAACACCGTAGCCGATAGACTCTTTGATTTCTGCTTCAGAAGAACCAGAACCACCGTGGAATACGAAGTTTAGAGCGTTAGGTGCAATACCAAACTTCTCTGCACAGTATGCTTGAGAGTCACGTAGGATAGTTGGAGTAAGAACTACGTTACCTGCTTGGTAAACACCGTGCACATTACCGAAAGATGCTGCGATAGTGAAACGAGGGCTGATAGCGCTTAGTTTCTCGTATGCGTAAGCAACGTCTTCTGGAGAAGTGTAAAGCTCAGATGCGTCCATGTCAGAGTTATCTACGCCGTCTTCTTCACCGCCAGTACAACCTAGCTCGATTTCTAGAGTCATACCTAGTTTAGTCATACGCTCTAGGTACTTAGCACAGATTTCGATGTTCTCTTCTAGAGACTCTTCAGAAAGGTCAATCATGTGAGAAGAGAATAGAGGCTTACCAGTTTGCGCGAAGAACTCTTCACCTGCGTCTAGTAGACCGTCAATCCAAGGAAGAAGTTTCTTAGCTGCGTGATCAGTATGAAGAATAACTGGCACACCGTAAGATTCAGCAACAGCGTGAACGTATTTCGCGCCTGCAACAGCACCAAGGATTTGAGCACCTTGACCTTCTAGTTTCACGCCTTTACCAGCGAAGAAACCAGCACCGCCGTTAGAGAACTGAACAACTACTGGAGCTTTAACTTTAGCTGCAGCTTCTAGTACACCATTTACAGAGTCAGTGTTAACAACGTTTACCGCTGGAAGAGCAAATTTGTTTTCTTTTGCTACTTCAAAAACTTTTTGTACGTCGTCGCCAGAGATAACACCTGGTTTTACAAAATCGAAGATCTTAGACATGGAATAAGTCCTATTTTCTGTCGTTTAGTATTAAATTGCACTTTTGCAAAGATTAAAAAACCTTGCTTACAACGCAAAGCATTGTAGCAAAATTAACAAAAAGGCGAGAACAAAGTTCTCGCCTTAAAAAATTACGCTTTTGCGCGCTCTTCTAGCATAGCAACTGCTGGAAGAACTTTACCTTCTACAAACTCAAGGAAAGCACCACCACCCGTTGAGATGTAAGAAACGTCAGCCTTGATACCGAACTTGTCGATAGCTGCTAGCGTGTCACCGCCACCCGCTACAGAGAAACCTGCAGAGTCAGCGATTGCTTTAGAAATACCCGCTGTACCCGCTTCGAAGTTTTTGAATTCGAATACGCCTACAGGGCCGTTCCAAAGGATAGTTTTTGCGTTGCCGATGATTTCAGCAAGTGCTGCAGTTGAATCTGGGCCAAGGTCGAAGATCATGTCGTCGTCTTGAACTTCAGAAACGTGCTTGATTTCAGCTTCTGCGTTTTCGTCAAATGCTTTTGCACATGCAACGTCAGTAGCAACTGGAATTGCACACTCTTTCATTAGTTTCTGAGCCGTTTCAACTAGGTCTGCTTCGTAAAGAGACTTACCTACGTTGTGGCCTTCAGCAGCGATGAAGGTGTTTGCAATGCCACCGCCAACAACAAGTTGGTCAGCGATTTTAGATAGAGACTCAAGAACAGTCAGCTTAGTAGATACCTTAGAACCACCTACGATAGCAACTAGTGGACGCTCAGGGTTATCCATTGCTTTGCCAAGAGCTTCAAGCTCAGCAGCAAGTAGAGGACCAGCACACGCTACAGGAGCGTGAGTACCTACACCGTGAGTAGATGCTTGCGCGCGGTGAGCGGTACCAAATGCATCCATAACAAAGATGTCACAAAGAGCAGCATACTTCTTAGATAGCTCTTCTTCGTTTTTCTTCTCGCCTTTGTTGAAACGAACGTTCTCAAGAACAACAAGTTCACCAGCATTTAGCTCAAGACCTTCTAGGTAGTCTTTTGCTAGCTTAACTTCGCAATCTAGTGCGTCGTTTAGGTAGTTAACTACAGGTGCTAGAGAGAACTCTTCTGCGTACTCGCCTTCAGTTGGACGACCCAGGTGAGAAGTAACCATTACTTTAGCGCCAGCTTCTAGGCAACGCTTAATAGTAGGAAGAGATGCAAGGATACGAGCATCAGAAGTTACTTTACCGTCTTTTACAGGAACGTTTAGGTCAGCACGGATAAATACGCGTTTACCTGCTAGTTCCAGGTCAGTCATCTTGATTACAGACATTGTTAGTCCTCTAAAGTTTAAATATAAAAACTGTCCACTCGTCTCGGCACTATCGCCAGCACAAGTGTTCGAAATCCATCTAATGTAAGCTTACATTGGGCCGTTTATCTAATAGTTCAAGAGCTAGAACAAAAAAGCTACGGATTTATTTCGCGCGATGTAATTAATGTGACGCATGCATCGCTAAGGCCGTATCTAGCATCCGATTTGCAAAACCCCATTCATTATCGCACCACACTAGCATCTTCACTAGTTGGCCGTCACTGACACGGGTCTGCGAACCATCGACAATCGCACTGTGGGAGTCATGGTTAAAATCTATAGAAACAAGCGGCGCTTCAGTATAGTCAACTATTGACTGTAATGTACACTGAGATGCCTGCAGGATGGTTTGATTTACGTCATTAACTTTCACATTTGTATCTAAAGTTACACTCAGGTCCATCGCGGTGACATTTACTGTGGGCACACGCACAGATATCGCCTCAAACTTGTTTTCAAATTTCGGAAATATTCTTTCAATCCCTTTGTGAAGTTTGGTATCCACAGGAATAATCGACTGACTGGCACTGCGTGTTCGTCTCAGATCCGGATGATAGGCATCAATCACCTGCTGGTCATTCATCGATGAGTGTATGGTAGTAATAGTGCCCCTTTGAATACCGTAGGCGTCATCCAACACCTTGATAATAGGAACAATGCAATTGGTGGTACATGAACCATTAGACACGACTCTATGTTCTGGCTTCAGTGTCTCGTGGTTGATACCGTAGATAATGGTGTTATCAAGGTCCTGTGACCCTGGATGAGAAAATAGAACTTTATCCGCTCCAGCTAAGATATGCTGCTGACCATCCGCTTGAGTGCCATAGACGCCGGTACAATCCAGCACGATATCCACATCAAGATCACGCCAAGGAAGCAAATCCAGCTCAGCAAGATGCAAGATACGAATCTCATCCTTGCTACCATCGATGTGATGGATGTTCAGATACTCTTGAGTGTGACTAACCTTATGATGAAAGCGCCCATGACTGGTGTCATACTGGAGAAGATGCGCCATAGCATCCGGCTGCGCCAGTTCATTAACCGCCACTACCTTTATTAAGTCCTGCTTACCGCTCTCATAAACCGCCCGCAACACATTGCGCCCGATACGACCAAATCCATTTATTGCGACTCTTAGCATGGTGTTACTCCCTGCCTGCTTCATGTCTTTTTATTTCATAGAAGTGTATCAGATCACACTTTCAAATACATGTTTAGAACAAAAGGTAAAGAAACAAGGCTTGTGACTTGATTGCAAAAAAATATTCATTCAATCTGATAAAATATATGCATTAAAAATTAATCAAGGAATCGAGTTAAATGGAATTAACTAAGCCTTTGAATGAGAAAAATCAGCAACTGAGAGTTCTTGCACCGGTATTAATTCTAAGCATCATCTTTAGCCTGATTATGTTTGGTACCTTTTGGGATAAAGTTTCTTCATTAGATCTGTGGGACGATGATGATTACATGAGATTAGTTCAAATCTCAGAATGGGTGGCATCTGGAAACTGGTATCTTCAGCCACTAGGGCGCCTCAATCCTGAAGATGGACAAATCATCCACTGGACTAGAGTTCCAGACATTGTTCCCTACATTCTAATTAAAGCTTTCACCACTGTTACAGATATAGAAATGGCTACACTGATTTCTATATCAATAACCCCACTACTCTATCTATGTATTACGGCAGTTTTAATAGCTGCTACAACGAGCAAGTTATTCGGAAGTCAATACGCATTCATAAGCGCTGTTTACGCCCTTTCATCATATTTGCTCATCAAATTTCTTCCAGGTTCAATCGACCATCATAATGTACAACTCTGTATTACAGCTTTTTTTATTCTTTTAATACCTATCAAAGAGTATGAGTTTGAATATAAAAGAAGAGCATGGGTTCAAGGCATGATGATCGCAATCTCTCTTTGGGTAGGCGTTGCTAACATTTTGTTTTTCATATCCGCATTAAGTATTTTGGTTTTCTATGGTATTTTACGAAACGAGAAAGCACTAAAATATGCTTCAACAATATCTTTGAGTGCATTCGTTTTTTCACTAATTTTCGTAATTTTAAACAGACCCTATTATGAGTTTTTTGACGTTCATGTCGATGCTATATCAATTGCATTCTCTTTTTGTTTTTTATCAGGGTTCGTATTTTGTGTATTATACTCGACCATTTACCCTATAAATAACAGCAGATATTTATCTTTCACCTTTAGTCTACTGGCTTCTCTTCTACCCACACTAGCAGCATTCCCTGAATTAGTTACTGACATTGCATATAGAGCACACCCAGAAATACTAAAAACTCATTGGATAGATTTAATAAGTGAAACTTTTTCAACCACTCACTACATTATTAAAAATGGATTCTTCTCATCATCAAATATAGCAATAATGCTCTTGCCTGCTCTTTTCTCATTACTATTTATTGATAAAAAATCACCAGTAATTAATCACTATTTTATTTTCATACTCTCTTTATCAATTCCATTTTTATGGCAAGATAGAGCATCTATCACTCCACTATTACTAGCTATCCCATTACAAGCTTATGTAGCCATAAATATATCAAAAAAGACCAGTAATAATTTATACAAAGCGTTAATAATATTGATTCTTTCGCCTGTATTTATAGGAGGAGTCTTAGACATTGCACCTAAAACCAATAACCAAGAACTGTTAGAAAAAACAAATCTAACTGAGCATACTACTAAGAGTAAGCGGTTAGAACATTTATTTTCTGAAATAAACTTTGATAATGAAAAGATCCTCGCTCCGATTGACTTTGGAACTAGGATTTTAGCACTAACCAAAGCAAATATAGTTTCTTTGCCCTACCATAGAAACATTAAAGGCAATAGTAATATGATAGAAATATTCATAAGTACTAACCTTGACTATGTGAAAAAAGAAATAATCAACAATAAAATAACTCACATTATTATTGGTGACGCTCAACAGAGCAAGGTGCTAAAAATCCTTTCTAGTGAAAATTCATTCATTAATAAATTAGACAGAGGGGAGCTTCCCCCTTGGTTATTGAGAATATATAAACAAAATGGTTTAAGGGTCTTCAAGATCAAAGAGCGAACTGAAGGAGTTACTCATGAGTAAAAAAGATATTGAACTAACTATATTAATGCCTTGTTTGAACGAGTCTGAGACACTACTAACGTGTATAACTAAAGCTAAAAAATACATGCAGGATGCTAATATAGAGGGTGAAGTATTAATAGCAGATAATGGCAGCATTGATGACTCTAAATATATAGCTAAAGGTGCTGGCGCCAGAGTTATCAACGTGGGAAGAAAAGGATACGGAGCAGCTTTACAGGGAGGCATTTCTGAGGCTAGAGGTAAGTATATAATTATGGGCGATGCTGATGATAGTTATGACTTTAGTAGCCTAACCCCATTCGTAAAAAAACTTCGCCAAGGTAATGATTTAGTCATGGGCAATAGGTTTAAAGGAGGAATAGAAAAAGGTGCAATGCCCCCTTTACACAAATATCTAGGAAATCCAATTCTTAGTTTCCTGGGTAGATTATTTTTCAACATAAAATGTAGAGACTTCCATTGCGGGTTAAGAGGATTCAACAAGCAATCTATCTCTTCATTGAATCTACATACTACAGGCATGGAGTTCGCCAGTGAGATGGTTGTCCGCTCTTCTTTGAGTGGCCTAAAATTGGAAGAAGTTCCGACTACATTGTCTAATGACGGTCGATCTCGTCCACCACATCTAAACACGTGGCGAGACGGGTGGAGACACTTATGCTTTCTCTTAATGTATACACCAAAATGGCTATACCTATATCCAGCAATCTCACTCATAACTTTTGGGCTATTAATTATTCTATCTTTACTAACCGGGCCAGTAACAATTTCTGGGATAGAACTAGAAAATAAAACTTTCTTCGCAGGTTGTTTGAGCTTTTTATTAGGAACTCAAGCTCTATTGATAGGTAAAACAGTACATAGATATGCTATAAAATCTGGCCTATTACCTAGTAGTAATAAAAATAAGCCACATCATTTAGAGTCATACGCAATATTAGGCTTTATGCTTACCATTATTGGAATAGTTTTGAGCTTCTTATGTCTATACCAATGGTCCAAGTTACACTTTGGTGACTTTCAAAGCCCTGTAGCTGATAGGTATATGGTTTTGTCACTCACCATTTCAATATGTGGAATGCAGATTTTCTTTAGTTCTTTTTTAAATGCGATAGTAAGTATTGATCACAACTAGTCAAATATTACATATAGTACAGATATAAAGGCGGATAAGATGAGCTCTCCCATAGCTAAAGAAAAAAAAGAATTCTTGATAGAATCTTGATTCATTTTCACCAAAAATTCTCCCATAACAATAGAGTAGAGTTACTATCCAGACTTTTTCACGATGGCATTTCCAGCTTAAATATAGAAGAAAAAGAAATACGTTTTTTGGATATTGGTTGTGGAGATATGAGTATTTCTAAGTCACTAGCAGTTAAAATCAAAGATTGTCATTATACTTGTATCGACATCTATCCGAATAGGAATAACTGGGTTAATTATCAACAATTCGATGGCAACACGATACCTTTCGGTGATAAAACCTATGATATTGCTATTTTCAGCGATGTATTACATCATGATTTTAGCAATATCGAAAGTCTACTTACTGAAGCGCGAAGAGTGGCAAAATATATAATTATTAAAGACCATTTTGAATATGGCTTTTTTTCTAGGAAAGTGTTGCAAATAGCGGATTTTATAGGAAACTATGGCTATGGAGTTTCAATTCCTAATAGGTATCTTTCTCAAGATTACTATAAAGACTTGATTGATAAACTAGGACTACTCGAGTTGAATAGGACTTGGCCTATTAACCTCTACCCAAACTCTCTTATTGCTGGTGTAATTATTAAGAAAGAATTTCAATTTATTAGTATCCTATCAACAGAAAACCACACATAATAATTGTTGAATTTTATAAACATTTCAAATAAATATGGATGCCAGGCATTATTACCCTGGCATCCATAAATTACGCTAATTACGCTTATAGAAGTTCAATCGCGGTCTTAACTACGTTCTCAGTAGTAAAGCCAAACATCTTGAACAATTCGCCTGCTGGAGCAGATTCACCGAAGGTAGTCATACCGATGATCTTGCCACCGAAGCCGACATACTTGTACCAGAAATCAGCGATGCCCGCTTCTACTGCGATACGCTTAGTCACTGATGATGGTAGTACTGACTCGCGGTATGCTTCATCTTGCTTATCGAACGCGTCAGTAGAAGGCATAGATACAACGCGTACCGCTTTGCCTGCTGCTGTTAGTTCAGCTTGCGCTGTAACCGCTAGTTCTACTTCAGAACCTGTTGCAATGATGATTAGCTCTGGAGTGCCAGCACAATCTTTAAGGATGTAAGCACCCTTAGCGATGTCAGCTACTTGAGAAGCGTCACGCTCTTGCTGTGCTAGGTTTTGGCGAGAGAAGATAAGCGCTGTAGGCGCGTCTTTACGCTCGATAGCCAGTTTCCATGCTACTGCAGATTCAACTTGGTCACATGGACGCCATGTGCTCATGTTTGGAGTCAGACGTAGCGAAGCCATTTGCTCAACCGGTTGGTGAGTTGGGCCGTCTTCACCCAGACCGATAGAGTCGTGAGTGTAAACTTGGATGTTCTGAACCTTCATCAGAGCTGCCATACGCATTGCGTTACGCGCGTATTCCATGAACATTAGGAAGGTTGCGCCGTACGGCACGAAACCGCCGTGCAGAGCAATACCGTTCATGATAGCCGTCATGCCGAACTCACGTACACCGTAGTGGATGTAATTGCCCGAGAAGTCATTTGCTTCAAGAGATTTAGAGCCAGACCACATGGTTAGGTTTGATGGCGCAAGGTCAGCAGAACCACCCATAAACTCAGGAAGCATTTGACCAAACGCTTCTAGTGCGTTTTGTGATGCTTTACGTGATGCGATGTTTGCTGGGTTTGCTTGAAGATCCGCAATGATTTGGTTTGCTTTCTCTTCCCACTCAGCTGGAAGTTCGCCGTTAACGCGACGCTTAAGCTCAGCTGCCTCGAGAGGGTATGCTGCCGCGTAAGCTTCAAATTTCGCATTCCAAGCCGCTTCTTTTGCAGCGCCAGACTCTTTTGCGTCCCACTGTGCGTAGATGTCAGCAGGAACTTCAAATGGGCCGTGCTCCCAACCAAGAGCCGCTTTAGTCGCAACGATTTCGTCTTGACCTAGTGGTGCGCCGTGGCAGTCATGCGTGCCTGCTTTGTTTGGAGAACCAAAACCAATCACTGTTTTAGTACAGATAAGTGTTGGACGAGGATCTGCTTTTGCCGCAAGGATAGCCGCGTTGATTGCGTCGCTATCGTGACCGTCTACTGCTGGAATTACATGCCAGCCGTAAGCTTCAAAACGCTTAGGCGTATCGTCAGAGAACCAGCCTTCAACTTCACCATCGATAGAGATGCCGTTGTCATCCCAGAAAGCAACAAGCTTGCCAAGGCCTAGAGTACCCGCAAGAGAACATGCCTCGTGTGAGATGCCTTCCATCAGACAACCGTCACCCATGAATGCATAGGTATAGTGGTCAACGATGTCGTGGCCTTCTTTGTTGAACTGTGCTGCAAGTGCTTTTTCAGCCATTGCCATACCAACAGCGTTGGTGATGCCTTGACCTAGAGGACCTGTCGTGGTCTCGATACCAGGTGCATAACCATATTCCGGGTGTCCTGGAGTTTTAGAGTGCAACTGACGGAAGTTTTTAAGGTCATCGATAGATAACTCGTAACCCGTCAAATGAAGCAGAGAGTAGATCAGCATTGATCCGTGACCATTTGACAGAATAAAACGGTCGCGGTCAGCCCACTCTGGGTTTTGTGGGTTATGGTTCAAATGACCACGCCAAAGAACTTCAGCGATGTCAGCCATACCCATAGGTGCGCCTGGGTGACCAGAGTTAGCTTGTTGAACACCATCCATGCTAAGAGCACGGATTGCATTGGCTAGATCTTTACGAGAAGACATGTCTGCTCCTGAATGCATAAGCAATTTATTAAAAATAAGTCCTGATCCCAACGGAGGGTGTTGGGCGGCGTTATTGTCGCAAAGCGCCTCTATTACTGCAAACCCTTTCCCGAGCAAAATTCAAACTATGAGAGATTAATTTGTTTAACATCTCACTATTTTAATTAAAAACTTGCGTGAGCCAGCGCAAACGTTTGGCTCACTTAAATCGTAAAAAAGCTTGTATTTCACACATTCAAAATTAGAATAGACGTCTAGAAGTAGAAACACCTACTAAACAGTACGATTCAAAAGACGCCAAGATGCGTCTTTTCTTAACTAAGAAATAAGGGAGCCCATCATGGCTAAGCACCTGTTTACTTCTGAGTCAGTATCAGAAGGCCATCCAGATAAAATCGCAGACCAAATCTCTGATGCGGTTCTAGATGCAATTCTTGAGCAAGACCCAAAAGCTCGCGTTGCTTGTGAAACCTACGTGAAAACAGGCATGGTAATGGTGGGTGGTGAAGTCACTACCTCTGCTTGGGTTGATATCGAAGAGCTAACTCGTCAAACCGTTCGTGACATTGGTTACGTGCACTCAGACATGGGCTTTGACGCTGACTCTTGTGCGGTACTAAATACCATTGGTAAGCAGTCTCCAGACATCAACCAAGGTGTGGATAAAGCAGACCCTAAAGATCAAGGCGCAGGCGACCAAGGTATCATGTTTGGTTACGCGACTAACGAAACACCAATCCTAATGCCAGCTCCAATTACTTACTCTCACCTTCTTGTTAAGAAGCAAGCTGAAGTACGTAAGAGCGGCAAACTTGACTTCCTTCGCCCAGATGCGAAATCTCAGGTAACATTCCAGTACGACCAAGGTAAGATCGTTGGTATCGATGCTGTTGTTCTTTCGACTCAACACTGTGATTCAGTAACAACACCAGACCTACGTGAAGCGGTAATGGAAGAGATCATCAAACCAGTACTTCCTTCAGAGTGGATCAACAAAGACACTAACTTCTTCATCAACCCAACAGGCCGTTTTGTAATCGGTGGCCCAATGGGTGACTGTGGTCTAACGGGTCGTAAGATCATCGTTGATACCTACGGCGGCGCAGCTCGTCACGGTGGCGGTGCATTCTCAGGTAAAGATCCTTCAAAAGTTGACCGTTCTGCAGCTTACGCCGCGCGTTACGTTGCGAAAAACATCGTTGCGGCTGGCATGGCTGACCGTTGTGAGATTCAACTGTCTTACGCTATCGGCGTTGCTGATCCAACGTCTATCATGGTTGAAACCTTTGGTACTGAGAAAGTAGCTCACGAGATCATCATTGAGGCAGTTCGTCAAAACTTCGACCTACGTCCATACGGTCTACAAGAGATGTTGAACCTACTTCAGCCTATCTACAAGCAGACTGCTGCATACGGCCACTTCGGTCGTGAAGAGTTCCCATGGGAAGCAACAGATAAAGCAGAAACCCTTAAAGATTTCGCTGGCATCAAGTAAGCTTAAAACTCTATTACTAAGACCTCAGCCATGGTGCTGAGGTTTTTTTTGCTTAAAACCTACCTCCTTCTGATTAATTTCCGCACAAAATTTGTATTTCCCCTCATCCAAGACGATAGTTATAAAAGTTAACAAACTGTTAAATAGATCAACTTTTTTAGCAAGAGGGTCGTATTAATAACAGGCAAACTCCCTTGGTCTTTCTATTAGAGATGCGCTGCTCTATGCATCGAGGGTAAACATTACGGGACAGAATCAGGAGGATTACCATGCCTCGTACATACGATGACGACGACTTCCAGAAAACAACGGAAGTCAAAGACAGTGACTACGCAAAGACACTGCCGTGCAACAAAATCACCATCAGCGACCCCTTTCAGTGGTTATCGCTGGGACTTAATGACCTTGTTAAGTCGCCACTAATTAGTCTTTTCTATGGAATCTGCTTCGCCGCCGCGGCTGCTGGCATTGTTGGACTTATCTATCTGCAAGGAAATCATTCACATCTAGTGATACTCCCTGCTCTTATTGTGTACATGCTAATCGGCCCCTTCCTCGCTCTGGGTCTATACGATGCCAGCTGGGCGAGAGAACGAGGAAAACAGCCTAGCTTGCTTCATTCTATGAAGGCCATTGGGCGCAATTCAACATCTCAATGGAGTTTTGCCGTCCTTTTAGTGGTGGCCATGATTTTCTGGATGAGAGTGGCGGCATTACTACACGCTCTCTACCCTTCAGTTAAAGGGGCTAGCATTGTTGAATTTGCACCCTTCCTCATTACAGGGTCAATCGCAGGCTTCATTTTGGCATCCGTTGTATTTAGTATTTCAGTGTTCTCAATGCCACTGATGCTAGAGCGCAGGGTCGATATGATGACCGCGGTATTTACCAGCTTTAACGCCGTTCGGAGCAATCCTGGACCAATGCTAGTTTGGGCTGCAATGATTTGTGGTGGCGTACTGATTGGTTTTGCTACTTACGGGATCGGCATGATAGTCACCATGCCAATTCTTGGGTATGGCACATGGCACGCCTATCACGCAACCATTCAAAAGAAGCACTAAATTAGCCATCCTTAACTAGGGAAGCATTCGCTTCCCTTTTTCATCTCTATTTTTGCCTCTTTTTTGTCTAAACAGATTGCGCTAGAGTGCATGCATATACAGTTAGTACACTTAATTTAATGACCCCGATTCAGTATCAACTATCCAAGACAACAGCACAGCTAATAGACGTTGCAAATAAGCACTTCCAGCGAAGCTTCCCTATACCCAAAGTAGAGGTCAACATGCGAGGGAAAGCAGCCGGCAAAGCATTGCTGCAACTCAATACCATCAAACTAAATACAGTGCTGTTTGCTGAAAACCAACAAGCATTTATAGATGAGGTGCTACCACACGAGTTAGCACACCTAATCACCCATCAGGTGTTTGGAAGAGTTAGGCCTCATGGCAAAGAGTGGCAATACGTTATGGCTAAAGTGTTTGGTATTAAGCCTGAGCGAACCCACACTATGGATATCAGCTCTGTGCAAGGTAAAACCTTTGAATATCAATGTGGCTGTCGGAGCTACCCTCTTTCCATACGCCGTCACAACAAAGTCCAGCGCGAAGAGAGTCAGTATACCTGTCGCAGTTGTGGGAATGGATTAGCCTTCACAGGTAAGCAGCTTAGCTAATCAACCCACCTGTTTCTTATAGAACGAATCGATGCCACTAGAAGTATCGTCACACTCAACTGAACAAAATCTGGTCAATTTAACTAAACATCGTTATCCTACGCTCTGTTTTTTTACATTCAACGTTGTTTATTCTTGATACGCTTTATTTTCCCAATTATCAGCCTAGTACTTGTTGCTGCATCGGTTCATGCTAAACCGCAATCATTCTATAAGTCTAAGCAACTCGCCGTTGGTATCTATCAGCAACACCCCGAGTCCTTTTACTGTGGGTGTAAGATAGATTGGCAAGGGAAGAAAGGTACCCCGCAACTGGCTGATTGCGGCTACCAAGTTCGTAAACAAGAGCGACGCGCAAACCGTATTGAGTGGGAGCATGTCGTTCCTGCTGCACACCTTGGCAAGCAAAGGCAATGCTGGCAAGAAGGTGGTCGTTCGAATTGCACCAAAAGCGACCCTATCTACAAAGAAATGGAAGCCGATCTGCACAACCTAGTGCCCGCGATTGGCGAAGTAAATAGTGATCGATCGAACTTTGATTTCAACCAATGGAATGGGGAACGCGGGGTTAGTTATGGTCAATGCCAAATGCAGGTTAGCTTTAAAGATGATAAGGCGATGCCGCCAGAACAATCTCGAGGCGCTATTGCTCGCACCTATCTGTATATGGAAAAGCAATATCCCATCACTCTATCCGATCAACAAATCAAGCTAATGCAAGCGTGGAACAAAACCTACGCTGTGACTGACTGGGAGTGTCAGCGCAATCAATTGATCTCTGAAGCTCAGGGCAATTCAAACCCATTCGTTGAGCAAGCGTGTAGCCACTAAAAATTCATCTCTATCAGACTGCGCTACACCTCTTGTTATTTGCTACCATAGCAACCATATTTAGTGAGTTCAGTTAGTTACGGGTAAGAATTTAATGCGTACACCAAGGATATATCATCCTGAGTCTTTGTCTTCAGCCACACATGTCCAACTATGTGATGATGCCGCAGGGCACATTGGTCGTGTATTAAGAATGCAGACAGGACAAGCGGTTACCTTGTTTGATGGCAGCGATGTAGAGTATTCCGCTGTTATTACAGAGGTTTCCAAGAAAAATGTCGCGGTTGAGATAACAGATTCTCAGCAGCACAGTGTCGAATCACCACTCGATATCCATCTAGGACAAGTCGTTTCTCGCGGCGATAAGATGGAGTTCACTATTCAAAAGTCAGTGGAACTTGGCGTCAATACCATTACCCCTCTTATTTCTGATCGCTGTGGCGTTAAACTCGATGCCAAACGATTTGAGAAAAAGCTCATGCAGTGGCAGAAAATCGCGATTGCGGCTTGTGAACAAAGTGGTCGTAATACCGTTCCCGTGATTAGACCCATCATGCAATTAGAAGAATGGTGTAGCGAGGAGTATCAGGGGCTTAAGCTCAACCTTCATCCTAGAGCCCCTTATTCTATTAACACCCTTCCACAGCCAATCAAACACGTTAAGTTACTGATTGGCCCTGAGGGTGGGCTATCTGGCTCTGAAATCGACATGACCACCGAACATAACTTCGAACAAACACTGTTAGGGCCGCGCGTTCTTAGAACAGAAACAGCAGCCCTTACCGCAATTACCGCACTCCAAGTTCGCTTTGGCGATCTTGGCTAGGAGGAATAAATGATCAAGATCGGCATAGTGATGGACCCTATCTCATCCATCAACATCAAGAAAGATTCAAGTTTTGCCATGCTTCTCGAGGCACAAAAACGTGGCTACGAAATCCATTACATGGAAATGAACGATCTGCACCTAGATCAAGGTGTAGCGGTTGCTGATACTAAAACCCTAAGAGTCGAGAAGAACGCCGATTCTTGGTATGAATTCCTTTCCGAGCAAACCATCAAACTCTCTGAGCTAGACGCTGTATTGATGCGTAAAGATCCTCCGTTTGATACTGAGTATATCTACGCAACCTATATCCTGGAACGTGCTGAAGTTGAAGGCACACTAATCGTCAATAAGCCTCAAAGCCTGCGCGATTGCAACGAGAAGCTATACACAGCTTGGTTTGCCGATATGACACCAACCACTATCGTGACCCGTAAAGCCGACAAGATCAAAGCCTTCCAACAAGAACATGGTGATGTCATCCTTAAGCCACTAGATGGTATGGGTGGCGCATCTATCTTCCGCGTAAAAGACGGCGATCCAAACGTATCAGTCATCATCGAGACATTGACTAATCACGGACAAAATTACGCGATGGCACAAGCATTTGTGCCTGACATCAGCAATGGTGATAAGCGCATTTTGATCGTTGATGGCGAACCAATGCCTTACTGCCTAGCTCGTATTCCAGCGAAGGGCGAAACTCGCGGCAACTTGGCTGCAGGCGGACGTGGCGAAGCTCGTCCTTTAAGTGAGACAGATTTTGCGATAGCAAATGCGATAGGTCCTACACTTAAAGAGAAAGGATTGATCTTTGTTGGTCTAGATGTCATCGGCGATAAAGTTACTGAAATCAATGTCACCAGTCCAACCTGTATCGTTGAGATTGAAACTGAGTTTGGTATTTCAATCACAGGCAAGCTGATGGACGCTATTGAGCGACGCATTAGCAAATAACTAAAAGCCGCGTCTTGGCATAACGCGTAGCCACCGCACAGCGGTGGCTTGTTTTCGGAGGTAGCTGCATGAACCTTACTAATCACTTCTTAGTAGCCATGCCATCAATGCAAGACCCCTATTTCAAGCGCTCTGTTATCTATATCTGCGAGCATAATGAAAATGGCGCTATGGGTATCATGATCAATGCCCCTATCGACATCACCGTCGCCGGCATGTTGAAACAGGTAGAACTGAAATCAGAACATATTCAGGCTGGTGATAGCCTCAAGCAACCTGTGCACAATGGCGGCCCTGTCGCAGAAGACCGTGGGTTTATTCTTCATCAGCCTAAAGGCAGTTATCAATCCAGCATAGAAATGGCCAATGGCCTAACTATGACGACATCTAAAGATATATTGTCAGTGCTTGGAACCCAAGAAGAGCCAGCGCAATACCTTGTCACACTCGGTTATTCCGGCTGGGAGGCTGGGCAACTGGAAAATGAGTTAGCTGAGAACTCGTGGTTAACGATGGAAGCTGACCCCAGTATTATTTTTGCCACACCGGTACAAGATCGCTGGGCTAGCGCCGTACAGTCGCTAGGCATAGACGCATCTCAATTATCAACACAAGCAGGACATGCATGAGCAGAACCATAATGGCGTTTGATTACGGCACCAAGAGCATTGGTAGCGCCATCGGACAAGACATAACAGGCACCGCCACTCCTCTAAAGGCCTTTAAGGCAAAAGATGGTATCCCCCATTGGGATGATATAGGAGCACAGCTAGAAGAATGGAAACCCGACCTTGTGATTGTAGGCCTACCAACAGATCTACATGGTAAAGACCTAAAGACTATCACTCCGAGGGCAAAGAAATTTGCTCAGCGAATTCATGGCCGATTTGGGGTGCAAGTAGAACTCCACGATGAGAGGCTTTCCACTACTGAAGCGAGAGCCGACCTATTTGCCATGGGAGGCTACAAAGCCCTTAGCAAAGGCAATGTAGACTGTCAGTCTGCCGTGGTTATTTTAGAAAGTTGGTTTGAGAGTCAGTGGGGAGAGTGATCCTCACCCCATATCAATTTTAATATCGTCTAACGGGCCACTACTGCTAGTCCCTTGGTGATTTTTAAGCATTAAGCGCAGATCGTTTGCAGAGTCTGCGCTTCTCAAAGCCTCTTCCTCACTCACCTTGCCCTGCACGACTAAATCAAAGAGTGATTGATCAAAGGTACAGATCCCTTGTTGCTTGGTCTTGGCCATATAGTTCTTAATCTCCGCGATCTCTCCCTGACGAATAAGATCCGACGCTCTCGGCGTCACCAATAAGATCTCTAGCGCGGCATGACGTCCGCTATCATCTTGTGCCTTAAGCAATTGCTGCCCTACGATCCCTTTCAGGTTAAGAGAGAGATCGAGTAAAAAGTGTTCTCGCTGACCTTGAGGAACTAAGTGTAAAATTCGTTCTAGTGCTTGGTTGGCATTGTTTGCATGCAAGGTCGCGACGCACAGGTGCCCCGTTTCGGCAAAGGTCATCGCATAGCGCATGGTTTCTGGTGTTCTAATCTCACCAATGACGATCATATCCGGGGCTTGTCTTAAAGAGTTTTTAAGTGCGATTTCATAACTCTCAGTATCTAAGCCAACCTCACGCTGAGTGACTATGCTCTTTTGATGCTGATGCACAAACTCGATAGGATCTTCTACCGTAAGAATATGCCCTCGTTGGTGTTGATTTCTATGCCCCACCATAGCGGATAAGGTCGTCGATTTCCCTGATCCCGTAGCGCCAACCACCAGCACTAGACCGCGCTTGACCATAGCGAGATCTTTTAGCGTATCAGGTAGGCCAAGCTCATCAAAAGAAGGGATGTTGGTTTCAATATGACGAATGACAGCACCAGGAAGATCTCTCTGAAAGAAAGCACTGACCCTAAAGCGTCCCGATTCACTTTCTATGGCAAAGTTGGCTTCCCTAATGGCTCGATATTCTTTGCGCCTATCGTTATCCATGATGCTATCAAGAATGGCGGTCACTCCAGATTGGTGTAGCTTGTCGCCAAAAGGCTGAAGCTCACCGTCCACTCGAAACATACAAGGAGAATCTACAGTGATATACAGATCCGATGCCTTGTGCTCTGTCATCGCATCTAACAGTTCTTTTAATTCCATGGTCTTCTCCTTGTCGGTTTTAACAACACCTAAAAGCCGGAACCTAAGCTAGGCTGTATCTCAACCTTAGCCTCTGCTTCTTCGCGGCTAACCAGATTTTGTTGCATCAATTGATTTACCGATTGCTCCATAGTTCTCATACCTTGAGCCGCACCAGTTTGGATGATCGAATACATCTGCGCCACCTTGTCCTCTCGAACAAGGTTGCGAATAGCAGGATTCGCTAACATGATCTCATGACAGGCCACTCGGCCTCCGCCAATACGCTTTAGCAGTTTTTGCGCGATAACGGCGCGCAATGACTCTGACAACATAGAGCGAACCATATTTTTATCGCCCGCGGGGAATACATCAATAATACGGTCTATGGTTTTGGCTGCAGAACTGGTGTGCAGGGTGCCAAAGACCAAATGCCCCGTTTCTGCCGCGGTAAGCGCAAGGCTTATGGTTTCTTGGTCACGAAGCTCACCCACTAGAATCACATCAGGGTCTTCACGTAGTGCAGAACGAAGCGCCGCCTTAAAGCTATGCGTATCACGATGCACTTCCCTTTGATTGATCAAACACTTAGAGCTTTGATGAACAAACTCAATAGGATCTTCAATGGTTAGGATGTGTTTGTTGTGATGACGATTAATGTAATCAACCATGGCCGCTAAGGTGGTTGATTTACCCGACCCCGTGGGCCCAGTCACCAAAACCAGTCCCTTTTCATAATTAGCTATTTTTTCAAATATGGGCGGGCAATCAAGTTGCTCAAGGGTAGGAATCGTAGTGGGAATGGTTCGAAACACCGCAGAGGCCCCACGGCTTTGATTAAAGGCATTGACCCTAAATCGACCAACGCCACCCAGCTCGATGGAAAAATCCAACTCAAGGTTGGATTCAAACTCACTTCGTTGCGCATCATCCATAATGTCGAAGATAAGTTCATGTACCTCAGCTTCACTAAATTCAGGCATTTCCAAGCGTCTCACATCGCCATCAATCCTTACCATTGGCGGTAGTCCCGATGAAAGATGTAGATCTGAGGCATTATGCTTTACACTAAAGCGAAGCAATTCGGTGATATCCATAAAATTTCCTGTTAAGTCAAAACTATGCAGACAATCCAATCAAATTTAGAACATATTCATCAGCAGATTAAAGAGTCTGAACGTAAGTTTGGGCGTGCAACTGATTCCGTGCAACTTCTTGCAGTAAGTAAAACTAAGCCCAACCAAGCAATTGTAGACGCTTGTGTTGCAGGGCAGCGCCAATTTGGCGAAAACTACGTGCAAGAAGGTGTTGAAAAAGTTCAATACTTTCAAGAACATCATAGCGATTTCAAGATAGAATGGCACTTTATTGGGCCAATACAATCCAATAAAACACGCCCTATTAGTGAGAACTTCGACTGGGTTCACTCTATTGATAGAGCTAAAATCGCACAGCGCCTTAGTGACCAAAGGCCTGACGATAAAGAGCCATTGCAGGTGCTCATCCAAGTCAATACCAGTGGTGAGGCAAGTAAGTCCGGAATTTCGGCTCAGCAGGCGTTAGAGTTAGCCTCTTCTATTGAAGCAATGCCCAATCTAACTTTACGTGGGTTAATGTCCATACCCGCAGCGGTTGCAAGCTATGAGGAACAATTGCAGGCCTTTAATCAGCTCAAAGGCTTGTTTGAAGCAATTAAAGCCCAATATCCTCAAGTAGACACCTTATCTATGGGCATGAGCGGTGATATGGAAGCCGCTATCGAAGCCGGTAGTACTATGGTTCGTATCGGCACCGCCATTTTTGGCGCGCGAGACTATTCAAGCAAACAATAAGTCAAACAAACAGTAAGGGATAAAGCTCTTGGCAAATTCAGCACGTAACATCGCCTTTATTGGTTCAGGCAATATGGCAAGCTCCATTATTGCCGGGCTTTTAGACAGCGGTTACCCCGCGAACGCATTAACAACAACCGCCCCATCACAGCAAAGCCGTGACAGAATCAGTAAGCGCTTTTCCATTACTGCGACATCGGACAACCGAGCTGCAGTCACTCAGGCTGATGTCATTGTACTATCGGTCAAACCACAGATTATGTCTGAGGTATTGGCTGAGCTTTCTGGTATCGACTTTAGTAACAAGCTACTGATCTCTATTGCTGCAGGTATTACAGTTCCTAGATTGCAGTCAATGCTGGGACAAGATGCAGACTTTGTGCGTGTCATGCCAAACACTCCTTCCTTGCTTGGGCTTGGTATGAGTGGCCTTTATGCACCGCAGCAAATCAGTGAAAAAGATAAAGCCTTCGCTGGTGAGCTAATGCAAGCGGTCGGTAAAATCTGCTGGGTGGAATCAGAGTCTAAAATCAATTCCATTATTGCAGCAGCGGGAAGCTCTCCTGCTTACTTCTTCTTGTTCATGGAAGCTATGCAGCAAGAAGCCATCGCACAAGGTTTTGATAAAGACACGGCGCGCATGCTTGTACAGCAATCAGCAATAGGCGCTGCGCAAATGGTCGCTGAAAACCCAGAATTAGAGTTAGCAACTCTTCGCCAGCAAGTGACCTCAAAAGGCGGTACCACCGCTGAGGCCATTGCCACATTTAATCAACACCAACTCTCTGACACCGTTGCCACCGCCATGCAGGCTGCAGTAAAACGTGCGCAAGAGATGGAATCCCTTTTTTAACCTCATCAAGGATTTGTAATGAATTCAATGCAGTTTTTAGTGACGACCTTTTTTGATCTCTACATCATGGTTGTCATCCTTAGAATCTGGTTGCAGGCAGCTCGCGCTGATTTCTATAACCCGTTCTCTCAATTTATCGTGAAAGCTACCCAGCCGGTATTAAAGCCTTTACGTCGCGTTATTCCATCCATTGGTAATATCGACTTAGCCACGCTGACCTTTGCTTATGCGCTGTGTGTCCTGAAGTTTGTACTTCTAATGCTGATGGCGTCAAATGGTGCGGTAGGCTTTAGCCCTGACCTTCTAATTATTGGCTTGCTTGCCCTAATCAAGGCTGGCGGTAAGCTTCTGTTCTGGGTACTGCTACTTCGTGCAATTCTTAGCTGGGTTAGCCAAGGCCGTAGCCCTATCGAATACGTATTCCATCAATTAACTGAGCCAATGCTGGCACCGATTCGTCGTATCCTTCCTTCTATGGGCGGACTAGACTTAAGCGTACTGGTGCTATTTATTGCATTGCAGTTTGCTAACTTCTTGATGGGCGATCTCACCAGCAGCCTATTTGGTCCAATTTGGTACGGCCTGTAAGGTGTGGCCGGCAAGGTGTGGCCGGCAAGATACGGCCTGTAACGTTTAAACATGATTTTAGGGGTAAGAATGACAAAGCTACTCACAAGAGCACTGTGCACATTATTGATTGCCGGGTTTGCCATGCCCAGTTGGGCTGAACAGTTTGTGCGTATGAAGGATATTGAATTGCACTACTCTGCATTTAATTCCACCTTCATCGCCCCTGAAATTGCCAGAGATTTGAAACTAAAGAGAAACCCAAACGTTGCTCTAATCAACATCAGTGCCCTTGATCTCTACAGCGTTGGCAAAAAGCCAACGCAGGTAGCGCTTCAAGGCACAGCCAAAAACCTTGTTGGCAATACTCGAACATTAGAATTTCGAGAAATCACTCAGGGCGAGGCCATCTATTACCTTGCTGAGTTGCCAATCACAGAGAATGAAACCTATCGCTTTGAGATAAAAGCGGATGCTGGTTCTAAAGGCAGTGGCATTCTCCGATTTAACCAAACTTTCCATATTCAGGAGTAATCCTTTGTCTGCAAAAAATAAACTAGTGCTTGCTACCGGAAATCAAGGCAAGGTGCGTGAAATGGCGAACCTGCTTTCTGACTTTGGCTTTGAGGTGCACGCCCAAAGTGAATATCAAGTCTCAGATGTCGCCGAAACAGGCACAACCTTTATTGAGAACGCCATCATCAAGGCTCGCCATGCAGCGAAAGAAACGGATCTACCTGCCATTGCTGACGACTCTGGATTGGAAGTCGACTTTCTTAAGGGTGCACCTGGGATTTACTCTGCACGCTTTGCAGGCGAAGGGGCAACTGACCAGCAAAACCTAGACAAGCTACTCGATGAGCTAGATGGCGTTGCTGAGGAGCAACGTAGCGCGCGCTTCCACTGTGTATTGGTGTACATGCGCCACGCGGATGACCCTACACCTATCGTTTGCCATGGAAAATGGGAAGGACGTATTTTAACTAAAGCCCATGGTGACAATGGCTTTGGTTATGACCCTATCTTCTATGTTCCAGAAGACAAGTGCGCTTCTGCAGAATTAGCACCTGAGCGTAAAAAGCAACTCTCTCATCGAGGTAAGGCGCTAAATGAGCTATTCCAACAGCTAAAACAGGCTCTATGAGCACGCTAACGCCACCCGCGCTGGGCCTTTATATTCACATACCTTGGTGTGTGCAAAAATGCCCTTATTGTGACTTCAACTCCCACGCTCTGAAGGGTGATATCCCTGAAGAGCTGTATATCGATGCCCTTCTCGAAGATTTGGATAGCGATATCAGTAAATATGCGGACTCTGTTGGCGAAAGAGTGCTTACCTCCATCTTCATTGGTGGCGGCACGCCAAGCCTGATCTCTCCACAACACATTGCACGCTTGCTCAATGGCGCTAAACAGCGCATTGCCTTCTCTGAAAATATAGAGATCACCATGGAGGCAAACCCTGGCACGATTGAAGCTGAGCGATTTGCTCAGTATGTCCATGCGGGAGTAACGCGCATCTCAATAGGCGTGCAAAGCTTTGAACAGAAAAAGCTTGAGCGCTTAGGTCGCATACACGGTAAAGATGAAGCAGTGAATGCAGCCAAACTAGCCCATACCATTGGTTTGAATAGCTTCAATCTAGACCTAATGCACGGCCTTCCAGATCAAAGTATTGAGCAGGCGCTGGATGACTTAGATAAAGCCATTGAACTGGCTCCGCCACATTTATCTTGGTACCAGTTAACCATTGAACCCAACACCCTGTTCTATTACAAAACGCCGACACTGCCTGATGATGATGACCTTTGGGATATCTTCGAAAGAGGGCATGAGAAGCTAAATGCTGCAGGGTATGTGCAATACGAAATATCAGGCTATAGTAAGCCCGGTTATCAGTGTCAGCACAATCTTAACTACTGGCGCTTTGGTGATTACCTCGGTATCGGCTGTGGCTCACATGGCAAGCTCAGCTTCACCGACGGGCGCATTGTTCGCACTACCAAGACAAAGCACCCTAGAGGCTATCTAGCCAGCTATCAGAACATGGTTAAGCCTTATCTAGATACGGAACACATAGTGGCCGATGAAGACCGTCCATTTGAGTTCTTTATGAACCGCTTTCGATTGATCGAAGCCTGCCCTAAGCAGGACTTTGTGAACACAACGGGGCTGCCAATTAGCGCCATTCAACAAACCATAGATTGGGCGCTAGAGATGAAGTATCTCACCGAAACTGAGACTCATTGGCAGATCACCGAGAAGGGTAAGCTGTTTTTAAATGATCTTCTAGAAGCGTTTATGGTGGAAGAAGAATAGCGGTCAGTTATACCAATCACACTAAGTAAGTGTTCAGAAATAGCGCAGGAAAAACTCTCGAGGGCAAGGCAGAATTTTTCGATAAGTAGTTATTCTACAATCAAAAATTCTAGCGCAGTCATCGAGTATTTTAACAAGCTAGGATGACCAGTGATTTAGTACGACTGGTATTATAAGCACGTTTCTTGATCACAAGTCGTGCGAGGAGATAGGCGTCATTCCCGAGTGCTGTTATCGGGAATCTTCTACGCAATACAACTGAAAGGTCCCCGATAAAAACCTTCGGGGACGACGGTAATTCATCGTACGAACCCAAAGTAATCATCAATAAGCTAAATAATCTGTAAGATCACATTTAGGCAAGATACCTCTACTTGTTTATAAAAACTAGGCCATCAAAAGATAGACCGTCCTATACGCTCAGATAGAAGCTCTAGGGCTCGTGTGCCTGCCAATGAATTGCCTGATGCATCAAGCTCGGGCGACCATACCGCGATAGTCATATCACCAGGCACAACCGCTATGATGCCTCCGCCAACGCCAGACTTACCTGGCATGCCCACTCGGTAGGCAAATTCACCCGCACCATCATACAAACCACAGGTGGCGAGCAAGGCATTTAACTGCTTACTTTGAGTCACAGAGACGACACGCTTACCTGTTCTCACTGAGATACCCTTATTGGCCAAATAACTAAAGGTTTTTGCTAAATCGACGCAGCTCATCTGAAGGGCGCAGGCGGTAAAGTAATTCTCCAATACCGGAATCACCTCGCTGTTAAAATTGCCAAAAGAACGCATTATATAAGCGATAGCCGCGTTGCGATCTCCGTGCATCATCTCCGAAGCAGCTACCACCTTGTCATAGACAATATGCGTATCACCTGACAACTGACGCACGAACTCTAGAAGATACTGTCTTGGGGCAGACAAGCGACAATTCAGCAGGTCAGCAACCACTATAGCACCCGCATTGATAAATGGGTTGCGTGGGATACCTTGTTCCATTTCCAGCTGGATCAGTGAATTAAATGCTTGGCCAGAGGGCTCTTTTCCTACCCTCTTCCAGATCTCTTCTTGCTCATACAAGCGCATAGCTAGGGTTAAGCTAAGAGCTTTAGATATAGACTGGATGGAGAATGCCTCGTCCGCATCTCCCGCCTTGAAGACTTCACCATCATTGGTATATACAGCAATGCCGAGTTTGGTACTCGGGACTTGAGCAAGTGCTGGGATATAGTTTGCGACGTTACCCTGCCCTACCAAGGGCGTGACTTCCGCTAGAATATCTTGTAATAGTTCAGCTGTTGGTTTCATTTCTTACCTTGCGTTATTCAAGGGCAAAAAAGCCAACACTAGGTTGGCTTTAGGGAAGTCACTATTTAAAGCTAGTTTAAGGTTTAACAGCAATAAAGATATTACGGTTAATTGACTGGTCTACGCGGTGCAGATACCCAGTGTAAGGTTCTTTATCTAGTACCTCAAAGCCTTGCTCGGCAAACAGCTCTGCTAGCTCAGTCCACTTCAGAGTGAACTCATTGAACGACAACACTATCGCGCCCTTTGGCTTCAAAACACTCTTCCACGCTGGAAGTGCTTCCTCAATCAACTCTAGTGGGCTTCGAGCCATCTTAGTGTCTTTTGCACTTTTGCTGCCATGCTGCACACCATAAGGAAGGTCAGAGACCATCACATCACATGAGTTCTTCTTGATGATTTGATTCACAATGCGCGTATCAGCTGCGTACAACTTCATCGACTGCCCAAGGTCTTTCACAAAGTCTTCTTTGTTTACTGCAGCATTAACCACGAACCCATCGGCAATCTTTTTGCCCGCACTTCCGGTACGTTTTTCCTTGGTCACTTTATGCTTATAACGACCATTTTTCATGTACTTCACGATAAAGGTTTGGATCTCTTGAACCCATTTGGCATTGATCTCGACACCCATAACGTCTAGACCTTGGATCAAGCCTTCATACAGAGTTGTCCCCTTACCACACATAGGGTCCATCAGACACTTTCGCGTGCTGTTAGTTTTAGCTGCACTTAAACCTAAGTTAACCATCAAGCGAGTAAACTGCTCATTGGTCTTGCCTGTATAGCGCAGGATCTGACTCATGCTTTCAGGGAAGGTATTGAACGCTTCAGGTTGGAGTGGCTTGAGCAGACCCGACTCTACAACTTGGAAAATGGCATAGTAAATCGACGACGATGACAGCCTTTTGAGTTGCTGCGCATCCAGTTCTTTATCTGTTTCAAACACTAGAGCTGCAGGTAAGCCGATATCCTTTTCCAAGACTTCATCCACGATGATATCCATAGAAGTAAGAATCGCTTTTAGCTCTGAACACGCGATCTTTACTGCGGTATCAAAGTAGATGCGATTGTGACCCGGGTTGGCCAAGATAGCATATTGAAACATCCAAAAACCTTATTTTTAAAGTTGAGCAAGATAGAAATAAAAAAGGGCTACCTAGTAGCCCCTCGATATCAATTAAGCAGTGCGCTTATATTTAATATCCCAGACACCGTGTCCAAGGCGATGACCTCGAGCCTCAAACTTCGTCAAAGGACGCTCCTCTGGGCGAGGAATATAGTCACCATCTGTAGCAATGTTAGCAAATCCTGGAGCTTGGTTCATAATCTCGATCATGTGCTCTGCATAGTTTTCCCAGTCAGTTGCCATATGGAAAATACCCGTTTCCATCTGAAGCTTTGAACGAAGCATCTCAGCAAACTCAACCTGCACGATACGACGCTTGTGGTGACGCTTCTTGTGCCATGGGTCAGGGAAGAACAGCTGAACGGTCTGTAAGCTGCCATCCGGGATCATGTTCTCAAACACCTCAACCGCATCGTGACACATAACACGAAGGTTAGTGATACCCTCATCACGAGCAAGACTTAGACAAGCACCAACTCCTGGGCGGTGAACTTCAATACCGATGAAGTTCTTCTCTGGAGCAGCCTTCGCCATTTCGACTAACGAAGCCCCCATACCAAAGCCAATTTCAAGTACGACTGGGTTCGTGTTGCCAAAAACTTGGGCCCAATCTAGCAATTCATTTTGATAATCGATGCCCATCGTCGGCCAGCATTCGTTCAAAGCGGTTTCCTGACCTTTAGTCAATCGACCTTCTCGACGCACAAAACTGCGGATTTTTCTCACCAGCTTGCCATCTTCGGTATATTCGTTAGTCGTTACTTCGCTCATTCTGTTGCCTGTTCATCGATTAATCAAAGCGGGAATTATCCAAAGAAATCTTCATTACGCAAGTGCATAAATCATTTCAAAGGCAAATTATTCCAATTTCTATGCATATTGGCGGTCTATCGCGCTTAATCAGCACAACTTAGTTTTACTTAACCTAACTATTATGGTGCAATTTCTAACCTTTGATGACTAATTTTGTGGGCTCTCAGTGACACCATTCGCAAATCAGATACTTACTTGGTATCAGCAATACGGTAGGAAACACCTTCCTTGGCAGCAAGACAAAACGGCTTACAAGGTATGGCTATCAGAAATAATGCTACAGCAGACGCAGGTAGCCACTGTCATCCCTTATTTTGAGCGATTTTTAGAGCAGTTTCCTGATGTTAATTCTCTGGCTAAGGCTCATATTGATGAGGTGCTGCACCTTTGGACAGGGCTTGGCTATTACGCCAGAGCGCGTAATCTACACAAGAGTGCACAAATCGTAGCTGACCAATATAACGGTCGCTTCCCATTAGATATTGAAGAACTTAATGCTCTGCCCGGTATTGGTCGCTCTACTGCAGGCGCGATATTGTCATCGGTATTTAATCAGCCTCACCCTATCCTAGATGGTAATGTAAAAAGGGTTCTGGCACGATGTAATGCCATTGATGGTTGGCCTGGTAAAAAGGTCGTTGAAAATGCGTTGTGGGTAGTGGCTAGTGAGCACACCCCTGCCGAACGAGTAGACGAATACAACCAAGCTATGATGGATATGGGAGCTATGGTTTGTACTCGTAGCAAGCCAAAGTGTTCATTGTGCCCCGTTTCTGAGCACTGTGTTGCTTTTAAGCAGCAGAATCAAACTGACTACCCAGGCAAGAAGCCAAAGAAAGAGAAACCCACAAAACAAACTTGGTTTGTGATTCTTCATCATAACGATGAGGTGTGGCTGGAACAAAGACCAGCATCAGGTATTTGGGGAGGCTTACATTGTTTTCCCGAGCAGCCTAGCGCCGATATCCAACACTACTTACAGTCCTTAGGTTGTTGTGAGGGTGAAATTAACAATGCGAAAACGTTGATCGCCTTTAAGCATACTTTCAGTCATTATCACCTAGATATTACGCCTGTATTGTTAAACCTAGAGCAACTTCCTAGCCTTGTAATGGAACAAAACCAAGGTCTTTGGTATAACTTGTCTCAACCACAGAAACTTGGGCTGGCTGCACCGGTTAAGAACCTGCTAGCAAACCTTAAGTATGATCTAACATAAGGAACACTCATGAGTCGCACAGTATTTTGCGAGCATCTAAAGAAGGATGCAGACGGTCTGGATTTTCAACTGTATCCCGGTGAACTTGGCAAACGCATCTTCGATGGCATCTCTAAAGAAGCTTGGGCCATGTGGCAAAGCAAGCAAACCATGCTAATCAACGAGAAAAAGTTGAACATGATGGATCCTGAGCATCGAAAATTACTAGAAACAGAAATGGTTAACTTTCTGTTTGAGGGCAAAGACATCGTTATCGATGGTTATACACCACCGAGTCAATAATCCTATCGAGTGGCTTTTGCCACTCTTTTTTTAGTTTTTGGATGCCAATGAAAAAGCTGCTTTATCTTGCCCTTCCCTTAATTCTTGTTGGTTGCAGTCGTGAGTTTGTAGAAAAAATCTACGACGTAAACTATGAACCTACTAGCCGATTTGCGGCGAAAAATTTGGCCCCTAAGCCCGGACAGTTTGAAAAAGACACCGCAGCTCTCGACTCATTGATCAGTAGTTTTACCGGTGATATTGAGAAGAAATGGGGTAAACAGCAGGTCAAGGTTGCTGGTAAAAGCAACTATGTGAAGTACATAGATAACTATGACAGCCGAGCTGAAGTTAACTTTTCAACAGGCAAGATCACGATCGAAACCGTGGCCTCTAATGATCCAAAAGCCCACCTAAAAACGGCGATCATCACCACTTTATTGACACCAGATGATCCTGCGCATGTTGATCTTTTCTCTTCATCCAACATTAAGCTAGAGGGTGAACCCTTTCTATATCAACAAGTTGTAGACCAAGAAGGTAAGCCAATCCAATGGAACTGGCGAGCAAATAAGTTTGCAGATTACCTCATTGCAAACAAGATGAAGACTAAAAAAGTGGACTACAAAATAGCCCACTATGTAGAAATACCTATGGTCGCTACGCACTCAGACGTGCGCTCCTATAAGTACGCAGATATTGTACGAAGAGCGTCGCAGCGCTACGACATTCCAGAAGACCTGATCTACGCAATCATCAAAACTGAAAGTAGCTTTAACCCCTACGCCGTGAGCTGGGCGAATGCCTACGGACTTATGCAGGTGGTACCAAAAACGGCAGGCGCCGACGTGTTTAAACTGGTTAAAAAGAAACCTGGCATCCCCAGCCCTGAGTATCTCTTCAATCCTGAAAACAATATTGATACCGGTACCGCTTACTTTTACATTCTGAAGAACCGCTATTTGAAGGACGTAGATAATTTCTTGTCCCTTGAATACAGTATGATCTCTGCCTACAACGGCGGAACAGGTGGAGTATTGAACACCTTCGACCGAAACAGTCGCAGTAATGCGATGAAAAACTTAAATTCTTTGCAGCCAAATCAAGTTTATTGGGCATTAACCAATAAACATAGCAATGCTGAAGCTCGAAGATATTTGGAGAAGGTGACCAAATATAAGCGCGATTTTAACCAAGGAAAGGGATAATTTGAGCAATATGCTCAAATTAAAAGCAAACAACACGCTTTTTTAAAAAAAACCAAAAAACAGGTTGACGAATTCCTCAAAAATACGTTTAATAGCGCTCCGTTGCCCGGATAGCTCAGTCGGTAGAGCAGAGGATTGAAAATCCTCGTGTCGGTGGTTCGATTCCGCCTCCGGGCACCATATTTTTAACTGGTGTCTTTTTTTGAAAAACATCAGTCAGTGCCCTAGGCGGGCCCGTTATTCCGCCTCCAGGCACTACAATTTGATTGTTGGTGTTCAAGTAACGTCAACATTGCACAAAGAATAAAGTGTGCCGACTTAGCTCAGTAGGTAGAGCAACTGACTTGTAATCAGTAGGTCACCAGTTCGACTCCGGTAGTCGGCACCATTCTTTATGCCTCGATAGCTCAGTCGGTAGAGCAGCGGATTGAAAATCCGCGTGTCGGTGGTTCGATTCCGCCTCGAGGCACCATTATTTGGTGTTGAATGTGAAAACATTGCACAAATAATTCCCCTTTAGTTCAGTTGGTAGAACGGCGGACTGTTAATCCGTATGTCGCAAGTTCAAGTCTTGCAAGGGGAGCCACATTATAAGCCCTAGTCCTCGGACTGGGGCTTTTTTGTATCTGGAAAACTTTGTGAACGATGAATATGTCGCAACCGGATGGCCGGCCCATTCAAGTCTTGCAAAGGGAGCCTCATCATAAGCCCTAGTCCTCGGACTGGGGCTTTTTTGTATCTGAAGAACTTTGTGAACAGTGCATATGTCGCAACCGATACTCGGCGTGTTAAGTCTCACAAGGGAAGCCACATTATAAGCCTCAGTCCTAGGACTGGGGCTTTTTTGTATCTGTCGAGTTCTAACTGCGTTCAGCAACTCAAACGATCCCTCTACTGTCGTCTCCGAATTCTTTTATCGGAGACCTCTTCAACTGTCGAACTAATTAGATCCCCGATAAAAACATTCGAGGATGACACTGATTTACCTTCTATACAATTTAACCACTAACCAGCGTACTTCTTACGTCATCAAGCTAACTACGCGCAGCAGCTCAAGCTTCCCCACTACCGTCGTCTCCGAGGTATTTTCCGGGCTGGCGTACCAGTCGGAGACCTCTTCAACTGTCGAACTAATTAGATCCCCGATAAAACCATTCGGGGATGACGCTGATTTACCTTTTATACAATTTAACCACTAACCAGCATACTTCTTACGTCATCAAGTGCTCCCTGTCTTCAGCAACTCAACCTTCCTCACTATCGTCGTCTCTGAGGTGTTTTCCGGGCTGGCGTACCAGTCGGAGACCTCTTCAATTGCCGAACTAATTAGATCCCCGATAAAACCATTCGGGGATGACGCTGATTTACCTTTTATACAATTTAACCACTAACCAGCGTACTTCTTAAGTCATCAAGCTAACTACGCACAGCAACTCAAGCTTCCCCACTACCGTCGCCTCCGAAGTATTTTCCGGGCTGGCGTACCAGTCGGAGACCTCTTCAACTGCCAAACTAATTAGCTCCCCGATAAAACCATTCGGGGATGACACTGATTAGCCCCCTACACACTAGTGAAGCAAGCAACAGAGTCAAGCCCACTTAATATCTCATCCCTCAAGAATCCCCCTCTTTACCTCTGCTACTAAAAGAATAATAAACAGACATTCAAAAACTTATCTCTCAACTAATCTCAAGATATGCTCACAGTTAGCGACCAATAAGTTATTACTCAGTGCGATCTCCCTGTCATCATCACTAAGTCATAGGTTTATCAATCGCTACCCTATATGTGATGAGCAATGAATGTAGCAATAAGAAAAGAATTCGTTATTAATTGGTGAAAAAAGCGCTCTTTTATACATAAAATGTACGCTTCGGACTAGAATTTCATCAAGCGGAATATTTTTTGCATTTTTTTGTTGACCTGAATAACGAAAAACCGTTTAATACCCCCCGTCGCCCGGATAGCTCAGTCGGTAGAGCAGAGGATTGAAAATCCTCGTGTCGGTGGTTCGATTCCGCCTCCGGGCACCACAATTTAATTGTTGGTGTCTTAGACATCAGTAAAGAATATAGTGTGCCGACTTAGCTCAGTAGGTAGAGCAACTGACTTGTAATCAGTAGGTCACCAGTTCGACTCCGGTAGTCGGCACCATTTATTTGCTTTAAAAGTAATTCCCCCTTAGTTCAGTTGGTAGAACGGCGGACTGTTAATCCGTATGTCGCAAGTTCAAGTCTTGCAGGGGGAGCCATTTTTCATCACTAGCTAATGCTATTGATACGGCGCCGACTTAGCTCAGTAGGTAGAGCAACTGACTTGTAATCAGTAGGTCACCAGTTCGATTCCGGTAGTCGGCACCATTTATTTGCTTAAAAGTAATTCCCCTTTAGTTCAGTTGGTAGAACGGCGGACTGTTAATCCGTATGTCGCAAGTTCAAGTCTTGCAAGGGGAGCCACATTAAAGAAACCGCATTACGAAAGTAACGCGGTTTTTTTTCGTCTGTGCTTTTCCCTGAATATTGTGAACGATGAATATGTCGCAACCGAAGCTCGGCGCGCTCAAGTCTTGCAAGGGGAGCCACATTATAAAAAAACCGCATTACGAAAGTAACGCGGTTTTTTTTCGTCTGGGCTTTTTCCCTGTGCTTTTCCCTGAACATTGTGAACGATGAATATGTCTAGCTCGTCATTCCCTCGAAGGAGGGAATCTAAAGAAGTAAGTCATCACTGTAAGTTGCGCTAAAAGTGGCTGAGTTTAATAATGACGTCGGTTAGTACTGACGACTAGCCGCTACAGACAGATAACCACAACCGTCATCCATTATTCGCTCCCACGTCATTCTGACAATGCAACATCCAGCGGATACCAAACTTATCAACGAGCTGCCCAAAGTGTGCACCCCAAAACATATCGGTTAGAGGCATAATCACCTGCCCTTCTTCCGCCAATGCATTAAATATCTCAGCCTGTTGGCTCATATCGTCAAGCATTATAGACAGGGCTATAGGTCCATCTCTCTCCGTGCTTTTCAGGCCATCTGACATCATCAGTGAAAAGTGGGGGCATTTAAACTCGGCATGCATAACCCAATGAGGTTCTGCGCCCTCTATAACTTGGGGAGCGTCAGAGAAGAGTTGCTGTGAAACAACCTCACCAGAGAAGGCATCACAATAAAAAGCTAGGGCCTGTTCGCATTTCCCAGAGAAAAACAAATATGGAGTCAATTGGCTCATATGTATACCTTGAGTGAGTTTGTCTGTATCTCAAAACTAGAAGTGTCACCAACAATGTTCAAGTTAGAGTGTTCATAAAAGCCCAGCAATTTCCAAATACTAATCAATATAAAGCAGATTCCGCGCCCCCAAAGTTCAATGGCCCTACATCTGTGTGCCAGTTCACATAGGTTAAACACAGATCCTCACTTTTTTAGAATATCACCCTGCTAAAATGTAATTTAATTACAAAATGTTGCTACCACCCCTTACCTGCACAAAAACCGCACAAGTAAAGCCTACAAACCAACCATTAATTCACTGTAATTATGTGTTAATTGAAACAAATGCGATCGGCATCACAATAAATATTCTCACCAAAGAAAGAGAAGTGTGATCTACGCCCACTTAAAATGAGAGTAAATCTTAATAAATTGCTTGTGTAATTTATTAACACTCATTTTATGTGAGGCAGATCACTATGAATTAATAATACAAACAATCCGCACGTGATCTAGATCACACTTATAGGGCAGCACGTGCGTTTTCAAATTTATGTGATAGATTTTTGTCAACGTTAACTAGAACAACACTGCCAACTGGCTCAAATAATAAACGAGGTCACCCTATGCTATCTCCCGAAGCTAAGATCAAAGTACAGAACTTTGGTCGTTTCCTCTCCAACATGGTTATGCCTAATATTGGGGCATTCATTGCTTGGGGTTTCATTACCGCCCTATTCATTCCAACAGGCTGGATTCCTAACGAAACGTTAGCTGCCATGGTTGGTCCTATGATTACCTACCTTCTGCCGCTCTTAATCGGTTATACAGGTGGTAAAATGGTCGGTGGCGACCGCGGAGCTGTAGTAGGTGCCATCACTACTATGGGTGTTATCGTTGGTACTGACATTCCAATGTTCATGGGTGCAATGATCGTAGGTCCTCTAGGCGGCCTAGCAATCAAGAAATTTGACGCAGCAGTTCACGGTAAAGTGAAGAGTGGTTTTGAGATGTTGGTAAACAACTTCTCTGCCGGCATCGTTGGTATGATTTGTGCCATCCTAGCATTCTTAGTTGTTGGTCCTGCGGTTAAACTTCTGTCATCAGCTCTTGCTGCTGGTGTAGACGTAATGGTAAACGCTGGCTTGCTTCCTTTAGCTTCTATTTTTGTAGAGCCTGCGAAGATTCTGTTCCTAAACAACGCAATCAACCACGGTATCTTTACCCCACTAGGTGTACAACAATCTGAAGAACTAGGTCGTTCAATCTTCTTCCTAATTGAAGCGAACCCTGGTCCTGGTCTTGGTCTACTTCTAGCGTACATGGTATTTGGTAAAGGCAACGCTAAGCAATCTGCTGCTGGTGCTTCTATCATCCACTTCTTTGGTGGTATTCACGAAATCTACTTCCCATACGTATTGATGAACCCTCGTCTAATCCTTGCTGTAATCGCAGGTGGTATGACTGGTGTATTCACTAACGTTGTATTTAGCTCAGGTCTGATTTCTCCAGCTTCTCCTGGTTCTATCTTTGCTGTTCTAATCATGACACCTAAAGATTCATTCATCGGTGTAATTCTTTCTGTAGTTGCAGCGGCCGCAGTATCATTCTTTGTTGCAGCTCTGCTAATGAAAACTCAAGCTCAAACAGACGACGAAGAAGACTCTCTAGAGAAAGCTGCAAGCCAGATGAAAGACATGAAAGCGTCTTCTAAAGGTCAAGCTGCAAACGCTGACGTAAACATGTCTGCGGTAAAGAACATCATCGTAGCGTGTGACGCAGGTATGGGTTCAAGTGCAATGGGTGCAGGTCTACTACGTAAGAAAGTAGAAGCCGCTGGCCTCGATATCTCAGTAACTAACCTAGCAATCAACAACCTACCGCAAGATGTAGATATCGTTGTAACGCACAAAGATCTTACTGACCGTGCTCGTTCAGTTGTTGATAGTGCTTACCACATTTCACTATCTAACTTCCTAGACGGCGCTGTGTACGACAATCTAGTTGCACAACTACTAGAAGCTCAAGGTGCTTCAGAATCTCCAGCAGTTGCTAAAGAAGAGCCAGAGCAGCAAGGTACACTGAAACTGTCAAACGACAACATCTTCCTTGGCATGAAAGCAAAGACTAAAGAAGAAGTCATTAAATTTGCCGGTGAGCAACTGGTTAAACTTGGCAACGTTCGCCCAGAATATGTAGACGGCATGCTTGCTCGTGAAGAGTTGGTATCTACCTACCTAGGTGAGTCAATTGCTGTACCACATGGCACTATTGAAGCTAAGCAGTATGTTGAAAGCACTGGCATCGTGTTCTGCCAATTCCCTGAAGGTATTCAGTGGGGTGAAGACGAAGATGATGTTGCGAAGATGGTAATCGGTATCGCGGCACAAGGTGACGAACATATTCAAGTTATCACCGCTATCACTAATTCACTTGATGACGAAGAAGCTGTTGAACTGTTGAAGACTACATCGAACCCTCAAGATGTATTGAATATCCTCAACGGAAAATAAAATTGCTTTAAGTCACGCTCCTAAGTAAGTGACGAGGCCAGCTCCCCTTATTATTACGCTGGCCTCCTTTTTATTTTTATTAATTTCTATTGGTTAGGTACTGTTATGAAAGCTTTACATTTTGGCGCAGGTAACATTGGTCGTGGTTTTATCGGTAAGCTACTTGCTGACGCTGGTATTGCTGTGACGTTTGCAGATGTAAATGAAACTGTAGTAAACGCTCTTATCGAGCGAAATGAGTATTCAGTTAAGGTTGTTGGCGCAGATTGTGTTGTAGACACAGTTTCAAACGTAACCGCTGTTAACTCAACTAGCCCTGAAGTTGTGAACTGCATTGCAGAGTCAGACATGGTGACAACTGCTGTAGGACCAACGGTTCTAAACATCATCTCAAAGACCATCGCACAAGGCCTTGAGCTACGCTTCTCACAAGGTAATGAAGCACCACTGAACATCATCGCTTGTGAAAACATGGTACGTGGTACTACTCAGCTAAAAGAAGCTGTTTACGGCCACCTAAGCGATGAAGTGAAAGCGAAAGCCGACCAATATGTAGGCTTTGTTGATTCAGCAGTAGATCGTATCGTTCCACCAGTCGAAGAAGGTGAAACTGATCCTTTAGCCGTGACCGTTGAAACCTTTAGTGAATGGATCGTCGATCAAACTCAATTCAAGGGCGAGATTCCGAACATCCCTGGAATGGAATGCACAGATAACCTAATGGCATTTGTTGAGCGTAAACTATTTACCCTAAACACTGGCCACTTAATCACTGCATACCTTGGCGTTCTTGCGGGTCACGAGACCATCAAAGACTCAATCGAAGATCCTGCGATTCGTACGGAAGTACAAGCAGCAATGGAAGAAAGTGGTGAAGTATTGATTCGTCGCTACGGCTTTGACCCTGAAGCTCACGCAGCTTACATTCAAAAGATCCTTGGTCGATTCGCTAACCCGTTCCTTCGCGATGAAGTGGATCGTGTAGGTCGTCAACCAATTCGTAAGCTAAGCCCTCAAGACCGTTTGATTAAACCGCTTAACGGTACTCTAGAATACAACCTACCAAACAAGCATCTGCTAAAAGGTATCGCTGCTGCATTCCATTATAAGAATGACGACGATCCGCAAGCAGTTGAACTTCAAGCTATGTTTGCTGAAAAAGGCTTTGCTGAGACATTAGCGCACTACTCTGAGCTGAATGTTGATGCTGAAGTTGTTAAACTAGCGGAACAAGCTTACCTAGCGATTAAATGATCCAAACAATAGGTGCCTCTTATGAGGCGCCTTTTAATTTTAGTCCCCACAATAATAAGAGTAGTATGCCCATAACTCCTGAGCATGAAACAGAACTCCTTGAGGCCCTTTCTGAAGCAGAGAGCGCTCACGAGTGCCTGTTAACTGCCTATGATGCATTAGACGATACCGTTGATGCATTGCTCAAGAGTATCTTTTTCAAAGATGATTATGCGGTTAAATTTGTGGTTGATCCCTTACTAACCAACGATGGTCCTTTAGGAGAAATCCAAGTAAGAACCAAGCTTTTGTTAGGGCTGGGAAGTATCTCCAAAGAGATTTACGACGATATAGAAATCTTCGTGACGTTAAGGGAATGGGCTAAGATTCAGGGAGAAGAGGTCAGCTTCACTGAAGTTGATGTGTTGTTTGAGCTCAACAAGATAAACTCAATTAAGGGCATTATGCCGCTCGAGTTTGATGCAACTCTTGCAGAAGGTATGAGTGGCGCCACATTAGATATGTTTCTAACTCGGCACTTCCAGAGAGTACGCTCTACCCTAGTGCTCGCCATCACAGATATCATCAACAAACTCTGTCGTGAAAATGACTTAACCTCCTAAGACAAAAAAACCACCTAACGGTGGTTTTTTATTATCTATTCAATCGAATCAAGCTTATAGATCTTTTATGTTCTCAGCTTCTAGCTCGTTAAAGTACTTAACCGTTTTTACCTTAAGTTCTTGCTGTGCAGGTTCATCAGCAACGATGATTGCCTTGTTGTGAAGCTGTAGAGCTGTCACTGTCCACATGTGGTTTACGCTGCCTTCAACTGCCATTTGCAATGCTTGCGCTTTGTTGTGGCCTAAAGAAAGAATCATCACTTCTTCCGCATCAAGCAAAGTGGCAACGCCGATAGTTAGTGCGTATTTTGGAACTTGGTTGATGTCGCCATCAAAGAAGCGAGAGTTCGCAATACGAGTATCTTCAGTTAAAGTCTTGATACGTGTGCGTGATGATAGAGATGAGCCTGGCTCATTGAAAGCAATGTGCCCATCAATGCCAACACCACCCATGAATAGGTTAATCTTGCCGTAAGACTTCATTTTAGCTTCGTATGCTGCGCAGTGAGCATCGATATCGTCAGCCAAGCCATCAAGCAGGTTGATGTTTTCTTCTTGAACATCAACATGATTAAAGAAGTTGTTGTACATGAAAGAGCGATAAGATTCAGGGTGCTCAGGGTCAATGCCTACATACTCATCCATGTTGAAGGTAACAACGTTCTTGAAGCTCACTTCACCCGCTTTATACAATTCAATTAACGCTTTATAAGTGGTTAGTGGAGTGCCACCTGTTGGTAGACCCAGTACAAATGGTCGCTCTGCTGTTGGTTGGAACTTGTTGATGCTTGCAACGATATGACGAGCAGCCCACTTACCTACTTTTTCAGCATTGCTTAACGGAATCAGTCTCATAACTCTACCTTTCTAGTAATTAGGGTTTTAATGTTTTTTTGTAGTGTAAAATAAGTAGTGATTTTGTCCAACTCTTATTAGCGATTTTTTGACCTAGATCAGCCGTAATCGGCAAATACCACCCCTTACCCCTTCAATAAACGCCCTTTAATTGCCTTTCTAAACAAAAGATAGCAAGCATAAACACCTAAATAATTCTCTTCGAAAATTATGCTTTTCAATTCATAAATAACAATACCTTATGACAAAAGGCCGTGGCACTACTGGTTTCAACTAGCTTTCGAAGTGTAGACATTTAAGTTTCGATGTGAAAGAATGCGCCCATTGAAACGAAAGAAACCGAATATGACCAAACGAAATACTCAAATTCGACGCAGTGCTATCGCCTCTCTTGTCGAGGAACAAGGCGAAGTGACTGTTGAAGAATTAGCAAAACGCTTTGATACGTCAGAAGTTACTATTCGTAAAGACCTTGCATCGTTAGAACAAAGTGGACAGCTACTCCGTCGCTATGGTGGCGCAGTCTCTATCCCAACCGAAACGGTAGCCGAAGAGCTCAATATACTGATTTCAGAAAAGAAGCTATCTCTAGCATCGGTCGCCGCCTCCTTGGTTCGTGACCACAATCGAATTTTGATCGATAGCGGCAGCACCACAGGTGCTCTTATTTCTAAGCTAAACACCAAGAAAGGCTTAGTGGTAATGACGAATTCATTGACCGCAGCAAATGCGCTCAATGAGCTAGAGAGTGAGCCGACCCTATTGATGACAGGTGGCACTTGGGATGCACATTCAGACTCATTTCAAGGACAAGTCGCCGAAGCAGCTCTTCGTTCATACGATTTTGACCAGCTGTTTGTTGGTGCTGATGGTATCGACCTTGAGCGAGGTACGACTACCTTTAATGAACTCATTGGTTTAAGTCGCGTGATGGCTGAGGTATCTCGCCAGGTTATCGTCATGATTGAGTCCGATAAGATAGGTCGCCGTATTCCCAACTTAGAACTCGCTTGGGATAGCATCGATATCGTAATTACCGACAAAAATCTGTCTGACGAATACAAACAAATTATCGAATCAAAAGCTGTTCGCGTTATCCGAGCAGCCAACTAAATTTAAACTACTATCGTCTTTGCTGTATGTGTAAAGACAAACTGGAGAATAAAACATGTGTGGAATTGTGGGTGCAGTAGCACAGCGTGATGTAGCAGAGATCCTTGTAGAAGGCCTTCGTCGTCTTGAATACCGCGGTTACGACTCAGCAGGCGTTGCTGTTGTTGACGCAGAGTCAAACCTAACTCGCGTTCGTCGCTTAGGTAAGGTTCAAGAACTTGCAGACGCTGTAGATGCACAAAACGTTCTAGGCGGTACAGGTATCGCACACACTCGCTGGGCAACGCATGGCGAACCAAGTGAAGTAAACGCGCACCCTCATATGTCGGGTGACATTGCTGTTGTGCACAATGGCATCATCGAAAACCACGAAGAGCTACGTGAACTTTTAGTTGGCCGTGGCTATGTATTTACTTCTCAAACCGATACTGAAGTTATTGCTCACCTAGTTGAATGGGAACTAAGAACATCAGCGTCTCTAGTTGAGGCACTACAAAAGACGGCTAAACAACTTGATGGTGCTTACGGCACAGTAGCAGTTGATCGCAAAGACCCTAGCCGTATCGTTGTCGCTCGCTCTGGCAGCCCAATTGTGATTGGTTTAGGTGTAGGCGAGAACTTCCTTGCTTCAGATCAGTTAGCACTACTTAACGTAACGCGTCGCTTCATCTACCTAGAAGAAGGTGATATCGCAGAGATCACGCGCCGTGACGTGTCTATCTTCGATGCAGAAGGTAACTCTGTAGAGCGTGAAGAGCACGAATCTAACGCAGAGCACGATGCAGGTGATAAAGGTAAATACCGTCACTTCATGCAAAAAGAGATCTTCGAGCAACCTACAGCGCTAATTAGCACTATGGAAGGTCGCATCTCTGCAGACTCAGTCATCACTAACGCTATCGGCGTTAAAGCAGAAGAAATCCTTAGCAAGGTAGAACACGTTCAGATCATTGCTTGTGGTACGTCATACAACTCAGGCATGGCTGCTCGTTACTGGTTCGAATCTATCGCTGGCGTAAGCTGTGACGTAGAAATTGCATCTGAGTTCCGTTACCGCAAGTTCGTAACTCGTCCAAACAGCCTACTTGTGACTCTTTCTCAATCAGGTGAAACTGCCGATACGCTAGCTGCACTTCGCCTAGCTAAAGAAAAAGGTTACATGGCGGCAATGACCATCTGTAACGTGGCAGGCTCTTCTCTTGTTCGTGAATCTGATTTTGCCTTCATGACTCGTGCGGGAACAGAGATCGGTGTTGCTTCAACTAAGGCATTTACCACTCAACTTGCAGCAATGCTGATGATGGTAGTTTCAATTGGTCGCCTACAAGGTCGTGTAGATGCAACTCGTGAAGCAGAGATTGTTCAGGCTCTACATGAACTCCCAACGGCCATTGAAAAAGCGCTAGCGTTCGATAAAGAAATCGAAGCTCTAGCCCCTGATTTTGCTGACAAGCACCATACATTATTCCTAGGCCGCGGTGAATACTACCCAATTGCGATGGAAGCATCTCTTAAACTCAAAGAGATCTCTTACATTCATGCTGAAGCTTACGCTGCGGGTGAATTGAAGCATGGCCCACTGGCTCTTATTGATGCCGATATGCCAGTAGTGGTTATCGCACCAAACAACGAGCTTCTAGAGAAGCTGAAATCTAACGTTGAAGAAGTACGTGCACGTGGTGGACTGCTGTATGTATTTGCTGACGAACAAGCAGGCTTTGAGAGTGATGAAAACATGAAGATCATCAAGATGCCTCATGTAAACGAAATTACAGCACCTATCTTCTATACGGTTCCAATGCAGCTGTTGTCGTACCATGTAGCATTAATCAAAGGTACTGACGTAGACCAACCTCGTAACCTAGCAAAAGCGGTTACTGTAGAGTAACGTGCAAGCGTAACCTTATGTTTTTAAAAGGGGCTTTTAGCCCCTTTTTTATTGCTGCCAATCACGTCTACGTAAGTTTGATGTAACAAGAAATTCAGTTTTGTGATTACCTGCAACACAAACGATTAAATACCAACTCAGTTGCATAATATAGACCAATATTTAACCATCATGAGTAACTGGACAAGATGAGATGCAGGCGCAAGAAACACAAAGTTTGATGCAACCGATCCTGGTTCTTCTCTCTGATGCATTCTTTTATCTTATCGTCATTTACGCCGTAGTGATTATTGGCGGTTACGCTCTTGTGGTACTCAAGCGACACCTTGAGGTGATAAAAGAACAGAAGATCATGCATGATAGGCATAATGATTCTCATCACAGATAAGTAATACTTTATAAATCACAGCCTTAAAAAGAAGAATACGGTCAACACTGCCTTTCTTTACATTACTAACTATTCATTACTTTATTCTAAGTATTTATAATTTGCTCATATGTTGAAATATAACCACTTAATAATATGTTAATTCTTGGTTTTCGATATTTAACCTATTCCACCACTTTCAATAACAATCATGAGTAAATTCAGATCATTAATTATTGTTCCTATTCCTGCTTATGTTTTTTGTTTATCCTTTTATTTAATCTACTGAATGAGCTCACGATCACAACATAGTATTCATTCTATGTATGAGTTTGTACTCTACTGGTAGACTCATGCGACTTTGTTTTGACTCTATGGCTTATTGTTATTATGGATAGGAAATATCGAATAAACTTGCTATTCAATGCAAATAAGGTTTATGACCGACAAGTAATTGAAGGCATTGGCGAGTACTTACAAGCAACTCAGTGTGACTGGGATATTTTCCTTGAGGAAGACTTTACGACTCACTTGGAGAATGTTCGAGCTTGGCAAGGCGATGGCATCATTGCAGATTTTGACAATCCGGAGATAGAGCGCTTACTTTCAAACTCAGACATTCCTGTGGTCGGCGTCGGTGGCTCTTACCAGTCTGAAAATGATTACCCCGACGTCCCCTATGTTGCTACAGATAACCAAGCCTTGGTGGAAATGGCGTTCCAACACCTAAAAGGCAAAGGGCTACAAAATTTTGCTTTTTATGGCATCCCTGATGCACCTTGTCGCCGCTGGGCCAGCGAAAGAGAAAAGGCATTCAAAAACATCGTCGCTCGTGAAGGTTATGCTAGTGCAGTGTTTCGTGGTAATGAGACCTCGTCTGGCAGTTGGCAATATGATATGAACCGTCTTGCTGACTGGCTACAAAGGCTTCCAACCCCCACAGGGATTATTGCAGTAACAGATTCAAGAGCTAGACATTTACTGCAAGTATGCAGCCATTTAAACATTATGGTTCCCGACAAAGTTGCCGTGATTGGCATCGACAATGAAGAGGTAACTCGATACCTCACAAGAGTTTCCCTGAGCTCTGTGGCTCAAGGTAGCAAGGAAATGGGCTATCGTGCCGCTAAGATGCTTCACAACATTTTAGATACCCAAGCTAACTCTGAAAATGAGGCCTTAGTTCCCACAGCAAGACCTAAAGTCATGATTCCACCATCAATGGTGTATGAGCGTCAAAGCACTGATTATCAAGCCTTAAACGATCCTTATGTGATTCAAGCAATGCACTTTATTCGACACAATGCTTGCAAAGGAATCAAGGTTGATCAGGTACTTAGCTATGTGGGTATTTCTCGTTCAAACATGGAAGTACGATTTAAAGAAGCCAGAGGACACTCTATCCATCAAGAGATTCATAACTCGAAACTGAAGAGAGCTTGCAACCTACTAACGAGCACCTCACTCTCGATCAATGATATCGCAGAGGTCTGTGGTTACCCGTCGTTACAGTACATGTACACGGTATTTAAAAAGAACTTTGAAATGACACCTAAAGACTTTAGAGAAAAGTCAGCCTAGAGAAGCTAACACTATTTCATATTAAAAAGCCCCGTTATAAAAATGGGGCTTTATTAATTAAAGCTCTGTTTGGGGGTGAGCTTATTATAAATAATCAATCAGTAATCATTTTATTAATAACTTTAAATAGTAATACCTAGGCGACTAATTGAAATTACTGTTATTAGCAACTTAATTATGCAATCTTGTTTATGTGATAAACATCTAAAAACTGATAACACTTGCTCGATAATCCATCACAAAAACTCAAGAAAGGGTTTTCACCTCCTGAATGAGACTTGTCGCACAAATAACAAATACATGAATTTTAGTACTAAAAATCGTAATTGAAGGAATGAGATAAAAAGTAAATTATGACTATCGAAGCCTGTTACTCATTTTGGATATTACGATTATGACCGAATTCTTTAAAAACATTAATAAGATTAAATTTGAAGGCACCGAGTCTTCAAACCCACTTGCTTTCCGCCACTACGATGCCGACAAAATGGTACTGGGCAAAAGCATGAAAGAGCACCTGCGCTTTGCTGCATGCTACTGGCACAACTTCTGCTGGGCTGGCTCTGACGTATTCGGCGCTGGCACTTACGACCGTCCTTGGCTAAAAAGCAACGACCCGATGGAAGTGGCTCGCATGAAGGCTGACCACGCATTCGACTTCTTCTCAAAACTAACCGTGCCTTACTACTGTTTCCACGACACTGATGTGGCTCCTGAAGGCAACTCTATCAAAGAGTACATCAACAACTTCCAAACTATGGTTGACGTTCTTGAGCAGAAGCAAGCGGAGACAGGCACCAAACTGCTTTGGGGCACTGCAAACGCCTTCTCTAATCCTCGCTACATGTCAGGTGCAGGCACTAACCCTGACCCGAAAGTATTTGCGTATGCAGCAACTCAAATCTTCAACGCTATGGGCGCAACCAAACGCCTAGGTGGTGAGAACTACGTACTTTGGGGTGGTCGTGAAGGCTACGAAACACTACTGAACACTGACCTTCGCCAAGAGCGTGAACAATTAGGCCGTCTAATGCAGATGGTGGTTGAGCACAAACACAAGATTGGCTTTAACGGCACTATCTTGATTGAGCCTAAGCCACAAGAGCCGACTAAGCACCAATACGACTACGATACCGCGACCGTGTATGGCTTCTTGAAGCAATACGGCCTTGAAGATGAAATCAAGGTAAACATCGAAGCCAACCACGCCACTCTTGCGGGGCACAGCTTCCACCATGAAGTGGCGACTGCGACTTCTCTAGGTTTGTTTGGTTCTATTGATGCAAACCGTGGTGATGCTCAGCTAGGCTGGGATACTGACCAGTTCCCTAACAGCGTTGAAGAAAACACGCTAGTCATGTACGAAATTCTGAAAGCAGGCGGTTTTACTACGGGTGGCTTTAACTTTGATGCTCGCCTTCGTCGCCCATCTATCGATGCACAAGACCTATTCCACGGTCATATCGGCGGCATGGATGTGATGGCTAAATCTCTAGAAAATGCAGCCGCTATGCTAGAGAACGACGTATTAGGCAAGCTGACTTCTGAGCGCTATGCTGGCTGGAACGATGACCTAGGTAAGAAAATCTTAAGTGGAGAAATGAACCTTGAGCAAGTGGCTAAGTTTGCTCAAGAGAAAAACATTGCACCTAAGATGGCATCGGGTCGTCAAGAGCATCTAGAAAACATCGTTAACGGCTTTATCTTTAAATAACCAAGCAATACGTTAACTAATCGAGCCCGAGCGCCATATACATTAAGGTTCTCGGGCTTTTTAATAAACAAATTCGCAGTCAACTACAAGAATAAGAAATGACAATGACCCATGTAATCCAAAATCCAATACTTAAAGGCTTTAACCCTGATCCTTCCATAGTTCGAGTTGGCGATGATTATTACATTGCCACTTCAACATTTGAGTGGTTTCCTGGCATTCAGATCCACCACTCTAAAGACCTCGTCAACTGGCGTCTCGCCGGACATGTTCTTACTCGCACCTCACAACTCGACATGAAAGGCATGGATAACTCTGAAGGTGTCTATGCCCCTACCCTTACTTATGCTGATGATAAGTTTTGGGTTTGCTTTTCCAACGTACACTCATGTCGAGGCGGCAACTGGATGGCAACCCCTTGCTTTGTTGTGACCGCAGAGAACATCGAAGGTCCATGGAGTGAACCCGTTTCCATAGGCAACTATGGCTTTGACCCATCACTGTTTCATGACGACGACGGCAAGAAATACATGGTCAACATGGTGTGGGATGGCAGACAAAAAACGAATTTCTTTGGTGGCATTGTAGTTCAAGAATTTGACGTCGAAACGCAGTCTCTGGTTGGAAAACCACACAATGTGTTCAAAGGCACCAAACTCGGCTGCACCGAAGGGCCACAGATCCTCAAGAAAGACGGCTACTACTACCTTATTACCGCAGAGGGTGGCACTGAACGTAACCATGCCGTCACTGTGTGTCGCTCTAAGAATATATTAGGGCCGTATGAGGTTCATCCTGAAAATCCAATCCTAACTACGCGCTTTCAAGAGAACGCTCCCCTTGAGCGTGCTGGGCACGGCTTCTTTGTTGAGACTCAAAATGGCGAGTGGTATCTAAGCCATCTATGTAGCAGACGAATTCCAAACCCTGAGGGTTATCAATTCATACCCGATTATGACAATGGCTATTCTATTCTCGGGCGTGAATCTGCGATACAAAAAGCGAACTGGCAAGAGGGGTGGCCTTATGTCACTTCAGGTCGTATACCTGCCGTCGAAGTAGAAGCCCCAGATCTTCAGCCGCACCCTTGGTCAAGTAAACCGAGTCGTGACAACTTCGAGTCCACAACGCTTGCTGTTGATTATCAAACGCTAAGAGAACCCAAAGACGAATCTTGGCTATCGCTAACTGAGCGACCAGGGTATTTGAGACTAAAGGGCCGCCACTATCTCTCATCAAGATACGAGCAAAGCATGCTGGCTCGCCGCTTTCAGGCTTTCTACTGCACTGTAGAGACCAAGCTAGAATTTGCACCTGAAACACCTTACGAGATGGCAGGCTTGTGCGCTTACTACTCACGCAATGGCCATTATTTCCTTAAGATGAGCGCCGATGATGAAGGAAACAGGCTGCTGCAAATTGTCGGAAACATAAATGATGTTTATGGGGAGTATTCTGAGGAGGTGCTTATTGGCGATGCCGATGCTGTCTTTATGCGTCTCGAGCTCGATCGCCAATGGTATCGCTTCAGTTATTCATTGGATGGACAGACTTGGCAACAGATAGGCCCTTCTCTAAACAGCACGCCACTGTCCGATGAAGGTGGTCCTGATATCTTCCGTTTCACCGGCAGCTTTGCAGCGTTATTTGCTGCTGATATTCGCGGACAAAAGCGAGCTGCTGACTTTGAGTATTTCGACTACATCGAACATCAAGACAAACAATAAACACATTGCCCAATCTGGTGATGTGCAGTGAAAAGATTAAATGACTATTTGAGTGAGAATATTATGAATGATACGACTGCTACGGCAAACGAACTAAGTGATGCAGAGAAGGTAACGGCTCGCGATCTTGAGCGTGCAAGCTCACTAAAGCCGATCTCTTCGCCATTAGTTACCCACATGTATACAGCGGATCCCTCCGCGCATGTGTTTAATGGCAAGATCTACATCTATCCTTCTCATGATATCGAGACGGAACAGCCTCTAAATGATAATGGTGATCACTTTGATATGCGTGATTACCATGTCATCTCTCTTGACCAACCTTTTGGCAAGGCAACGGACCACGGCAATGCGTTAGACGTTAAAGATGTGAAATGGGCAGAGCGTCAAATGTGGGCGCCAGATGCCGCGGAGAAAGACGGTAAGTATTACCTGTATTTCCCTGCTAAAAATGCCGAGGGTATCTTTCATATTGGTGTGGCAGTCGCAGACCAACCAGAGGGCCCTTTTACCCCTGAAGAAACCCATATCCAAGGTACCTACAGTATTGATCCAGCGGTGTTCCAAGATGAGGACGACCAATACTACCTATACATTGGCGGCTTATGGGGCGGTCAACTGCAGAATTGGCGTGATAATCAATATGGCGAGGAAGTTTTCCCGCAAGATCATGAGCTTGCTCTTTTACCAAAAGTGGCCAAACTCGCAGACAACATGGTTGATCTTGCCGAAACACCTCGTGACATCGAGATCCTTGATGAGAATGGAGATCTGCTTCTAGCAGGAGATACCGACCGTCGTTACTTTGAGGGCCCATGGCTACACAAACATAACGATACCTACTACTTCTCATATTCTACCGGCGATACCCATAAAATAGTGTATGCCACCAGCAAGTCACCGTATGGTCCATTTACTTATCAAGGCGTTATCTTAGAGCCGGTACTGGGTTGGACTACCCACCACTCAATTGCTGAGTTTGAAGGTAAGTGGTACTTGTTCTATCATGACAGCACCTTATCTGGAGGCCAGACACACCTTCGCAATATCAAGATGACAGAGCTGATTCATAACGAAGATGGCAGTATTCAAACCATTACTCCTTATCTCGATATCTAAAAATTAAGACACTCTCCTCCTTTCAAGCGCACACCAGACGGTGTGCGTTTTTTATTGTTTCTTTTAATTATACCAATCGTACAAAATAACTGGTCATCCTATCTTGTTAAAATACTCGATAACTGCGTTAGAATTTTTGATTGTAGAATAACTACTTATCGAAAAATTCTGCCTTGTCCTCAAGAATTTTTCCTACGCTATTTCTGATCACTTACTTAGTGTGATTGGTATTATCTAGGCACAAAAAAAAGAGGTGACCTAAGCCACCTCTATTTCGATTTATTCAATAATCTAACGCAAGGTTATCCTAGTCAGTTCCTCACCTAGGTAAGACATATTACTGCCTGGTACTGGGTAAAGCTGGTATTTACGTCCCTCTCCGTCGTTGTCTGACAGGGCAATATTCCACTGAATGCTTTCGCCATCTTTTAGCTCTGAATCAAGCTCAATCGCAAACATTAACTGTGTGCCTTCCTTGTGCCATTGCGCTTCATAGCCAAGTGCATAGTTAGTCGGCTCGAAACCTTCCCCAACCACAGTTCTAAACTGAGTCATATCCTTGTCGCCCTGCTGAACAAACACCTCGACGTTATCGTTTTCATAGCTTTGTTCAGCGCCCGTAAAGGTCACATCATCTTGTCGTTCTACAACACCGTATAACCATTTCCCGTGTACGCCAACCTGCCACGATCCCGATACATCAGCATCATCAAAACTCATATCTCTCTGATTTAGCTGATTAAAAGCAAATGAATAACGATAGGCGTTTTCCCAAACACTATCTTTAGCGCTGCTTGGTGCCTCGTTTAATTGACTCATAGAAAACGTCGGTGGTGTAGAGATTGGATTCGGTGACACAACAGCATTTTGTCCATTCATGAACAGCTCGCCAAACTCCTCACCCTGCCAGCCCACATTGTTACCCGTTAGCGGATAAAGCTGAGCTTTGCGGTTGCCATCGTCTGTGTCGTTGTCATTATCAGATAGCGCAATATTAAAGCCTAACGTCTCACCCACTAGGTCTTCAAAATCGTCAAATTCAATAGCAAAGTCAAATACCTTACCATCTTCACTCCACGTACCCGTGGCTTTCCCAGGGAAACCTAACGGAGCAAAATCTTGACCTACGATTGAACGCAACTGCCAATATTGTTCACCAAGTCGAATGAACACCTCAACATTGTCATTCTCATGCACAAGGCTATGGTTGGTCACCGTTGTCTCATCTGAGCGAATCACCTGGCCTATGAGTTTATTCTTATAGTAACCCACGCCCCATTTTCCGCTCACCGTCTCTGAACCAGGCAGTCTTTGGTCTTTGCCATTAAGTTGGTTGTAGACAAATGGGTAATAAACCACAGCTTCAGCATTCAATGATTCTGATAACAAAGGCTTGGCATTGAATGGAGTGACATGACGCTTGGCATTGCTTAGGTCGGTAATGGGCTCATAGCCAAAATTTCCGGTTACCGCATCCACCAATACATCTTGCACCGCTATATAAGCCGGTTTTGCGCGGTAGTCTTTATCCAGCATCAAGGCTCTGCCGTAACCCTCAAACCAAGACGGCACCCAAGAGTACTTGTCACTCAGTCCCCAGGTCGTATACATGTCCACCTCAGGATAATAGGCCGCAAGCTTCATTAAGGTTTCATAATGCTTTGCTTGATCATTAAGCCCTGCCTGACCTTCACTATCTCGCATACGCACATCTATCTCAGTGAAGTGCGTATCCAGTCCAATCTCGGAGAATCGCTCAATATTGCGCGCAATAGATGCCTCACCAATAGGGTACTCACTCATTAGGTGTAGCTGTGTGCCTACGCCATGGATTGGCACACCTTTATCTAGCAGGGCTTTTAAGTGACGATACACTGCATTGGATTTAGGTCCCATAGCTTCGGTGGAGTAATCGTTGTAGAACAGAACAGCATCAGGATCAGCCTCATGCGCCCATCGAAAGGCCATCTCAATATACTCTTCACCTAAGACTTGATACCAAAGTGTTTCTCTAAAGGTACCATTGTCATTAAAGGCTTCGTTGACCACATCCCAGTAAGCTACACGCCCTTTATAATGGCCGACCACCGTCTTGATGTGCTGTTCAAGCACCTCGCTCAGTTCTTCTTTAGTCCACTCAGTTTCTTCTAACCATTTAGGATTTTGGATATGCCAAACAAGGGCATGTCCTTTTACGACCATGTCATGCTCTTCAGCAAACTCAACGAGTTGGTCTGCTTTACTAAAATCGAACTGACCACGCTGAGGCTGAACATAGCTAAACTTCATCTCATTCTCTGGCGTGATTTGTGAAAAATCGCGGATCAGTACCTGACGAAATAGAGGGTCCTCTAAGTGTCGAGTCTCTACAGCAGCACCTATCGCAAGGTTGATTTGATCAGCCAGAGATTTTAGAGGCATACCCGGAAGTTCACCCGGTTTAGCCATAGCGGGTGTGGTGTCTTGGGTGGGTTGATTGGATTGTTCGGCGGAGCAAGCTGAGAGTAATGCGAGACAGAGTGAAGGGAAAAGTAACTTTCTCATCTTTATTTCCTTTTTCTAGATGAAATTACACAACTGGATGCCTTAGTAGCATCCAGTGTGTTGTTGTCATCAATAGTTAGTAAGTGAAGGTTTATCCTTTAACAGCACCAGAGGTAAGTCCGTCGATGAGTCGACGTGATGCCAGTATAAATAGAATAAGTAGCGGCAATACTGCGATGGCAGCACCGATAGAAACGGCGCCCCAAGGCACTTGTCCCGTTCCCTGTAGGGCACGAAGAGCCAGCGGTACTGTAAACATCTTCATGTCGTTCATTACCACCAAAGGTCCCATGAAGTTGTTCCAGGTTCCGATAAAGGTAATCAAACCTAAAGTACCAAATGCCGGTGTAATAAGAGGCACGATAACGCGATAGTAGATCTTAAACTCACCACAACCATCCATGCGCGCCGCTTCAACCAACTCTTTAGGAATAGAGCTTGAAATGAACTGGCGCATCATGAAGATCCCCATTGCTCCACAAGCCGCAGGGATGATCAGTGCCTTAGGATCGTTCATCCAACCGATAGTAGACATGATCATTGCCGTTGGAATCATTCCTAAAAATGGAGGTAACAGCATGGTCGCCATAATGCCTACAAAGAGCGCGTTCTTGAACTTGAAGTCAAACATAGCGAAGGCGTAACCAGCTAGTGAGCAGAACAATAAATTCAAGAAGGTCACCACAATGGCAACATATAAACTCAAACCAAGGTTGTGCCAAAAGTAAGGTAGAAACTCCAGTAAGGTATTAAAGTTTTCTACTAAGTAATCACCTAACCCAATCGGTGGCGGTACCGACAAGATGCCCGCATTCGAGTGAGAGGAGAATATGAACATGAAGTAGAACGGAGCAATCATGATTACTGCTCCAACGGCTACAAAACCGTAGGCAATGAGCTTATCTTTTTCTATTACTTTTCTCATTGGTTGTTCCCACCTAAAAGCTTGTTATTTATTAGCGTCAATCCGGCAATAATCATGAAGAGAATCCAAGAGATTGCTGACGCTGTACCAAAGTCACTTTCAACGAATGCTGTGATGTACATGTGCATCGCGGCTGTTTTACCCGCTTGCTCTAAGCCACCTGTACCGCCAGTGATGATGAAGGGTTCTTCAAACAACTGCAGGTTACCGATGATGGTGAGTGTTACTGCAAAGAAGGCCATCGGTTTTAGCATTGGTAAGGTGATATGCAGGAACTGTTGATAACGGTTCGCACCATCGATGATGGCAGCTTCGTAGATATCTTTTGGAATAGTCTGCAGTGCTGACAAGTACAACACGGTGTTCCAGCCAACAAATCGCCAGAAGACCACAAATGAGATCATATCTTTGGTGTAGGCAGGTTTAGCCCAATCAATGTTCTCTGTAGGGAATAGCCAAGACAGTACCTTGATATCACCAATAGTGAAGTTACCCAGTGAGGTAAGCACCTGGTTGATCATGCCAAAATCACGCGAGAATAAGGTAGTGAATACCAAAGAGATCGCGACCGTAGACGTAATGTAAGGAACAAAATAAATACCAATCACGGTATTTCGCATTCTCATAAAGCTAGTATGAATGAAGAATGCTAACGGCAGAGCAACGGCGTGTTGCGGAATACCCGACTTAAGGGCAATAACAAAGGTGTTATATATTGAGGTTTGGAACCATTCATCTTGCAGGGCGAATGTATAGTTCTCAATACCTACCCACTCCATTGCAGCGAGACCCGCTGCAGGCTCCCAATAATGGAATGACAAATACAAAGAAAATAAAAGTGGAAATAATCCGAAGATGCCAAATATTACGAAGAATGGCAGCACAAAAATATAAGGGGCAACTTTGTTGCCTTTGCGCAGCCAAAAACGACTCTTCTGTGGCGAAGTAGGACTGGTAGCTAATAAAGAACTCATAATCTTATCCCAACTAAAAAACAGCGGGTTAGGGTCATAGCCCTAACCCGGGCGTTACTTAACGACGACGTGCACGACGTTGGATTTGCTTCTCAGCATTCGCTAGTACCTGATCGATATCAGCGTCTTTTTCTAGAACTTGTTCAAGTGCATCATTGATAACTTGGCGAGCGACTTCGTCATAGCGGTCAGCAACACGTGCTGGTACTTTCTCTGATGCGGCACGCCAAACTAAACGAGCTTTTTGTCCACCTAGGTAAGGCACTTCTTCGTTGAAGAACTCAGCTGAGTGAACTGATTGCAGTGCAGGGAATGCGTTGATCTCTACGAAACCTAGCATTTGAACTTCAGGGTTCGTTGCCATGAACTCAATGAACTTCCATGCTGCTTCTTTGTTTTTCGCTTTCTTAGGGATGCCGTAGAACGATCCACCCCAACTTGCATATGCTTCAGCAGGAAGCTGAGCCGTACGCCACTTACCTACTTCTTCAGGAGCAATCCAGTCTTGTAAGTGACCACCTAACCAAGCACCCATCATTTGCGATGCAATCGTTCCGCGACGCAGACCTTCAGTCCACTCATTTGACCAAGCACCTACTTCAGCATCAATGCCAGCATCACGCGCTTTTTTCGCTAAACGGAAGGCTTCTTTAAAGCGAGGAGAGTTAACCAAGATGTTGTGTTCGCTATCGAAGTAAACACCCTCGCCATCTTTTAGATTGGCACGAATATAAATGTCTTTGATATCAACAGCATTTGCTAGCAAGTAACTGCCCGTTGTCTCCTTAACCTTGATACCAGCCTCAATGAAAGAGTCCCAGTCCTTAATAAGTTCTTCTTCGGTCACACCCGCTTTATCAAGTATGTCTTTACGATAGAAAGTCGCACCAGGGCCGATGTCAGCAGGGATCCCAGACAATACGCCTTTTGAATTAGTACCTTGAGCTACAGCATAAGGAACAAGCTGATCGGTAAATTGAGTTGCGTTGTATGGTGCTGCACCTAAGTCTTCTAAGCCGCCCCCTTCAATGAATCGACCAACATAACCATACTCAATACCCATCACATCAGGCACATTGGCACCTGTAGCAAGCGCAGTTGTCATCGCATTATGGTGATCGCCGTAAGCTAGAGTGACGACCTTGACCTTAATGTCTGGGTATTGCTTCTCAAACAAGGGAACTGCAGCTTCTGCTACCTGATTAAAGTTGGGAAAAGAGGCAACGCTAAGCTCCACTGTCTCTGCCTGAGCATAGCCAGCAACGGCGGATGCTATCGCAAGAGACATTACCTTGAGATTTAACTTTTTCATTATTCTTCCTTTTTATAGTAGGGTAATGCTTTGATTTTCATCGAAATAGTGAACATTTCGAGAGTCAAAATACACGTTAATATGATCGTCTAGATCTTCTTCTTGGTATGGGGTTTCGATGGTGATTCGCTTCGAACCAAGCAAACCATTCACATGAATAACGGAGCCTAATACTTCATGTCCTATAACATCGACCTTGGCAGAACAGCGGTGAGTCGCATCGACGTCGTTCTCCGTTAAGGTGAAGTCCTGTGGACGAATACCAATGGACTCAACGGTGTTGGTATCGATGGAATGTGGCAGGCAACTTACGAAATCGTGCTCGGTAGAAGGCATGATGTTGATTTCAGGACTACCGATAAATTTCGCTACAAACTTAGTGCGAGGTTTTTCGAATATCTCTTTTGGCGTGCCAACCTGTTCGATAACACCGTTATTCAGAATCACAATTCGGTCCGCTAGCGTCATCGCTTCAACTTGGTCGTGGGTAACGTAGATAACTGTGGTTTGCACACGCTTATGTAGAGCTTTTATTTCTTTGCGCATTGCTCCGCGCAACTTCGCATCCAAGTTCGATAGGGGTTCATCAAATAGGAATACTTCGGGTGTACGAACCATTGCACGCCCCATCGCGACACGCTGTCTTTGACCACCCGATAGATCTTTGGGTTTTCTATCAAGTAGAGGCGTCAACTCCAATACCTCTGCCACTTCAGCAACCATCTCTTTGCGTTTAGCCTTATCAACCTTCATGTTCTCTAGCGCAAAGCCGATATTTTCTTCTACTGTCATATGTGGGTAGAGAGCATAGCTTTGAAATACCATTGCGATATTTCGCTCAATTGGGTGTAGGTCGTTTACAAGTAGGTCATCAATGTAGATCTCGCCGTCACTGATGTCTTCTAGGCCCGCTAGCATTCTTAAGGTGGTGGATTTTCCGCAGCCAGAAGGCCCTAATAGAACCACAAACTCACCGTGCTTTATGTCTAGGTCAACGCCTTTTACTACTTCCGTATCGCCGTAGGATTTTTTTAAATTGTTAAATTTTACAGATGCCATTTACATCACCTAAGAGTAATAAACCTTCAAAATTTTCTGTCATTCATACTGTGAAATAATAAGCTCATCAGCAATTGTGAAATTTCATATCAAATTTATTCTTTTTATTTGTCAGCTAGGTTTATCTCAATAATTAGCTATTGCTCACACTTACAATTGCTTTACAACATATCGCATTGACAGGTTGAATTTATTTATCAAGATTCCCGAACCAATTAATAGAGAGGAGGTAAATAGAGCTAAGCTAAAGCCTAATTCCTTTTGATTTTATATGTGAACCGGATCACTTAATTTGTTATTTTTTAACTAAATAACGTAGAGATGTGATCATTCGCAAATTAGTCAAATAACTTAAAGTCAGTAATAAATTTCATAATTGAGGAAATAGATAAAACTGATTCATGATAAGACAAATGATTCATCCTTTTGGACTTAGGTAGAGACGATGGCAACTGTAGAGTTTAGAGGCGTAGACAAGATTTACTCCGGAGATACGCACGTAGTAAAGGACTTCAATCTTAAGATTGAGGATGGCGAATTTGTAGTATTGCTAGGTCCCTCTGGCTGCGGTAAATCCACCACCCTTAGAATGTTGGCTGGCCTAGAAGACATCAGCAATGGTGAAGTTGTCATTGATGATCTGGTCGTCAATGACTTGAATCCAAAGGATAGAAATATCGCAATGGTATTTCAAAGCTATGCCCTATACCCACATATGACGGTGGCAGAAAACATAGGTTTCTCCCTTAAGATGGCAGGGGTAGATAAGAAAGAAGTTGAGCAACAAGTGCGCCGTGTTTCTGACATGTTGCAACTGACACCACTACTGAATAGAAAGCCAAGAGCCTTGTCTGGAGGACAACGCCAGCGTGTCGCTATGGGTCGTGCTATGGTTCGCACACCCGAAGTATTCTTGTTTGATGAACCACTATCAAACCTAGATGCTAAGCTGCGTAATACCATGCGCACTGAACTAAAAGAGCTACATAGAAAACACAACAAAACCACCGTTTATGTTACCCACGATCAAATAGAAGCAATGACCCTTGCAGACAAGGTAGTTATATTGCGTGACGGTTTAATAGAACAAGTAGGAACGCCAAAAGAGATATTCCATAAACCGGTGAACCAGTTTGTCGCAACCTTTATCGGTAGTCCAACTATGAATATGTTACCTGTGAATATTCATAAAAAGGGTGAACTGTGGGAGCTTAGAGTTGAAGATACAAACTACCTTCTTTCTGAGGCCTATCACAACTCAGGTATCCAAGAAGGCCCGGCAACCTTAGGTATCCGACCATCAGATATCAGCAGTGAAGAAAGTGACAACTCGATCCCTATCGAATTATTTGTGGAAACTACGGAGTTACTGGGCGCGACGGTACAAATTAATGGTGTTTACCAAGATGTAAATGTTGTTATTGAAGTTGATTCAGATAAAAGTGTATCGGACAATAAAATGCAACGCTTCTATATAGATCGAAATAGAATGCATATTTTTGATAGTGCAGGTAAGGCTTTAATTTAGCTCTTATATAGAATCATTAAAAACAACCGCAGTGATCATTAAATCACTGCGGTTGTTTTGCTGTAATAAATAAACTCAAAGCAATAATAAATTACCTAAGCAACAAATAAAATTTCATAATTGTAATTAAAACGCTGAACATTGATCATTGAATTCGAAGATTAATCCTACTAACTGGGTACAAAAATTATGACCGAATTCTTTAAAAACATCGATACTATTAAGTTTGAAGGTTCTAACTCTTCAAACCCGCTTGCTTTCCGCCACTACGACGCCGACAAAATGGTACTGGGCAAAAGCATGAAAGAGCACCTGCGCTTTGCTGCATGCTACTGGCACAACTTCTGCTGGGCTGGCTCTGACGTATTCGGCGCTGGCACTTACGACCGTCCTTGGCTAAAAAGCAACGACCCGATGGAAGTGGCTCGCATGAAGGCTGACCACGCATTCGATTTCTTCTCAAAACTAACCGTGCCTTACTACTGTTTCCACGACACTGATGTGGCTCCTGAAGGCAACTCCATCAAAGAGTACATCAACAACTTCCAAACTATGGTTGACGTACTAGAGCAGAAGCAAGCCGAAACGGGCACTAAACTACTTTGGGGTACAGCCAACGCCTTCTCTAATCCTCGCTACATGTCAGGTGCAGGTACTAACCCTGACCCGAAAGTATTTGCGTATGCAGCAACTCAAATCTTCAACGCTATGGGCGCAACTAAGCGTCTAGGTGGTGAGAACTACGTACTTTGGGGTGGTCGTGAAGGCTACGAAACACTACTGAACACTGACCTTCGCCAAGAGCGTGAGCAATTAGGCCGTCTAATGCAGATGGTAGTTGAGCACAAACATAAGATTGGCTTCAACGGCACTATCTTGATTGAGCCTAAGCCACAAGAGCCAACTAAGCACCAATACGACTACGATACAGCGACCGTGTATGGTTTCTTGAAGCAGTACGGCCTAGAAGACGAAATCAAGGTCAACATCGAAGCCAACCACGCCACTCTTGCGGGACACAGCTTCCACCACGAAGTAGCAACAGCGACCTCACTAGGCCTGTTCGGCTCTATCGATGCTAACCGTGGCGATGCGCAATTAGGTTGGGATACGGACCAGTTCCCGAACAGCGTTGAAGAAAACACACTAGTCATGTACGAAATCCTTAAAGCCGGTGGTTTTACTACTGGTGGCTTTAACTTTGATGCTCGCCTTCGTCGCCCATCTATCGATGCACAAGACCTATTCCACGGTCATATCGGCGGGATGGATGTGATGGCTAAATCTCTAGAAAATGCAGCCGCTATGCTAGAGAACGACGTATTAGGTAAGCTGACTTCTGAGCGCTATGCTGGCTGGAACGATGACCTAGGTAAGAAAATCTTAAGCGGTGAAATGAACCTTGAGCAAGTGGCTAAGTTTGCTCAAGAGAAAATCATTGCACCTAAGATGGCATCGGGTCGTCAAGAGCATCTAGAAAACATCGTTAACGGCTTTATCTACAAATAACGTCAAAGATGCCAGTGCCTGCTCACTGGCATCTCTCTTCATTCTCACTTTCTCCTAACACCATAGGATTAACAAACATGAACAATGCACTGCAACAGCTAAGAAAATTCACCACTGTCGTTGCCGATACTGGCGAAATTGATGCCATTAGAAAATACGCACCTCAAGATGCAACCACCAACCCATCACTGATCTTAAAAGCGGCGCAAGTGCCAGAATACGCGCCCTTAATTGCCGAAGCCATTACTTATGCAAAATCGCAAAGTAATGACAAAGCAACGCAGATCCAAGATACCTGTGACCAACTTGCCGTAAACATAGGTAAAGAGATCCTCACTACGATTCCAGGCCGTATTTCAACAGAAGTAGACGCGAGATTGTCCTATGACACAGACGCGAGTGTCAGCAAGGCTCGCCAATTGATCAAGATGTACAACGACGCTGGCATCAGCAATGACAGGATCCTAATCAAACTTGCCTCTACCTGGGAGGGGATCCGCGCTGCAGAGATCCTAGAAAATGAAGGGATCAACTGTAACCTGACACTGTTATTTTCTTTTGCTCAAGCTCGTGCTTGTGCAGAGGCGGGGGTATTCTTGATCTCGCCATTCGTGGGCAGGATCATGGATTGGTATAAAGCCAAGCAAGGCCAAGAGTTCAAAGCGTCAGAAGATCCTGGCGTGCTGTCTGTTGCTAAGATCTACAACTACTACAAACAGCATGATTACAACACCATAGTGATGGGTGCTAGTTTCCGAAATATCGGCGAGATCATCGAGCTTGCAGGCTGCGACCGCCTCACCATTAGCCCTAACTTTCTTCAAGAACTCAAAGAAACTGAGCTTGAGATCAGCGAGAAGTTACATGCCAATCAGCCAGTACAACATCGCCCAGAGCCATTAACTCATGCTGAGTTCCTATGGCAGCACAACCAAGACCCAATGGCCATAGAAAAGCTTGCAGAAGGTATTCGAAACTTTGCTATCGACCAAGGCAAACTTGAAGCGATGATCGCTGAAAAGCTTTAACCCAACTCCTTATACCTAGTTAGAGCGTTTGTCGTCGTAAATTCATTCCGTAAACAAATGCTCTGCTAGATAAGCCAACCACTTTCCTTTTATCTATAGAGACATTCACATATGGACCGTAAACTCCTCGCCAACGCGATCCGTGCATTGAGCATGGATGGTGTGCAGCAAGCTAACTCTGGGCACCCTGGTGCGCCAATGGGCATGGCTGATATTGCCGAAGTACTTTGGCGTACACACCTAAACCACAACCCAAGCAATCCAGACTGGGTAGACCGCGACCGATTCGTACTATCAAACGGTCATGGCTCAATGCTTATCTATTCTTTGCTTCACCTCAGTGGCTATGATTTATCAATTGATGACCTAAAGCAATTTCGACAATTGCACTCTAAAACGCCAGGGCATCCTGAATATGGCTATGCCCCAGGCATAGAGACGACCACAGGCCCATTGGGACAAGGGATCACAAATGCTGTAGGTATGGCTATTGCTGAGAAAACCCTAGCAGCGCAGTTTAACCAAGACGATTTTGATATCGTAGACCATCACACCTACGCGTTTATGGGCGATGGCTGTCTAATGGAAGGCATCTCCCATGAGGCTTGCTCTTTGGCTGGAACCTTAGGCCTAGGCAAGCTGATTGCTTTTTGGGATGACAATGGCATCTCCATTGATGGGGAGGTTGAAGGTTGGTTCTCCGATGATACCCCTAAGCGATTTGAAGCCTACGGTTGGCAGGTAATTGCCGATGTGGATGGTCACGATCCACAAGCAATAAACAACGCCATTGAAGCAGCAAAAGCGGACAATGGACGCCCTACCCTTATCTGCACAAAAACCATTATTGGTTTCGGCTCTCCAAACAAGTCGGGTTCTCATGATTGCCACGGTGCACCATTGGGAGCTGAGGAAATTCTTGCAACACGAAAACAACTAGGTTGGAACTATGGCCCGTTTGAGATTCCATCGGAAATCTACGCACAGTGGAACGCGGTTGAGGCAGGCTCAGCTAAGGAAGCAGCGTGGAACCAGAAGCTTGCTGATTATGAAAAAACATACCCTGAACTCGCCAGCGAATTCAAGCGTAGAGCCAGTGGTGATCTCCCAGTTCAATGGCAAGATCTAAGCCAAAAGGTCATCGATGATCTGCAAGCAAACCCTGCGGATATTGCCTCTCGAAAAGCATCACAAAACGCCCTTGAGGCCTTTGGTAAGATCTTGCCTGAATTCTTAGGGGGATCGGCAGATCTTGCCCCATCTAACCTCACTATGTGGTCAGGATCTAAGTCGATCTCAGCGGAAGATGCCGCAGGCAACTACATGCACTATGGGGTTCGTGAGTTTGGTATGACGGCTATAATGAACGGCATCGCCTTACATGGTGGCTTTGTTCCCTACGGCGCTACCTTCTTGATGTTCATGGAATATGCACGCAATGCAATGCGCATGGCCGCATTGATGAAGATCCAAAACATTCAGGTGTATACCCACGACTCAATCGGCCTTGGTGAAGACGGACCTACCCACCAGCCTGTCGAGCAGATAGCATCGTTGCGCTTAACGCCAAACATGAGTACTTGGCGTCCCTGTGATCAGGTGGAATCCGCTGTGGCTTGGAAGTTGGCTATAGAGCGTAAAGATGCACCTAGCGCATTGATATTCTCTCGGCAAAACCTTGCTCAGCAACCAAGAAATCAGCAGCAACTAACAGACATTACAAAGGGCGGATACATCCTAAAAGATTGCTCTGCCAAACCTGATATTATCTTGATTGCGACGGGCTCTGAAGTTGAGCTAGCCGTTAATGCGGCGACAGAAATAACCGCGCAAGGCAAGCAAGTGCGCGTTGTTTCTATGCCATCAACGGACACGTTTGATAAGCAGAGTGCGGAATATAGAGAGTCTGTATTGCCATCTGCGGTTACCAAGCGCATTGCTATTGAGGCTGGCATTGCCGATTACTGGTACAAATACGTAGGCTTTGATGGCGCTATCGTTGGCATGACCACATTTGGTGAGTCCGCTCCAGCGGGTGAGCTATTCAAAATGTTTGGCTTTACTGTCGATAACATTGTTGACAAAGCAACTGAACTACTGAAATAACACACCAAAAAGCGAGTACTAGGACGCTTAGTCTTCAGTGCTCGCTTTTTATATTTTGCGTAAGTTAAAACCTATCCTAGTTTTCAAAAACAAAAAAAGGCCAGCCTATAGGCTGACCTCAAAAAATCAAATCAAGAATGTTTAGAACAGCCCTTTAAGCTGGGAATATAGCGCCTGATAGGTTCCTCGTTTACTCGCGTACTGTTCTGTAATAGCTAGGTCAGGCATATGTACTTGCACTGCCGGTGGCACAGGACACACATCGGTTATAGTCGCACCTTCTTCAACGCCTAACCTTGCCAGTCTTGCCGCGCCAAGAGCAGGGCCTACATCGCCACCTTCTCTGAACACCACCTTCATACCAAAAATATTCGACAGCATTTGACGCCAGTATGCACTGCGCGCGCCACCACCAATCAGAGAAATTTCTTCTGGTACTAGTTTCGTTTCGTGCAAGGCATCAAGGCCATCAGCAAACGCAAAACCAACACCCTCAAGCACAGCCTGAACGAGGTCATACTCAGTCGTAGAGTGCGTCATTCCAAAGAACACGCCCTTTGCAGTAGGGTCATTATGTGGCGTTCTTTCACCAGAAAGATAAGGCAAGAAATAAACCGCTGATTCTTGATTAGCCTTAGCTTCAGTTTCAGTCAGCATCTGACCAACATCTTCAAAGTCAGTCAGCTGCGCAACCCAATCTAGGCATGAGGCTGCACTCAAAATCACTGACATCGCATGCCAAGTACCTGGCAGTGCATGGCAAAAACTGTGTAGCGCCGATTCAGGGTTAGAGATATAGCCGTCACTCACTGCGAAATAAACACCCGAGGTACCAAGAGACAACATCGCTTGGCCTGGTTCGGTAATACCAACACCGACAGCGCCTGCAGCATTATCACCACCACCCGCAATAATAGGCACCTCTTTCATTCCCCAACGAGCAGCAAGCTCAGAGTTGAGATGACCTGTCACCTGGCTCCCTTCAAAAAGGGCTGGCATTTGAGAGCGCGTCAATCCAGTCGCGGTAAGTAACTCTTCACTCCAATCACGTTTGGCAATGTCTAACCACATAGTTCCAGCAGAATCAGACATGTCTGATGCGTAATCGCCACTCAATTTAAAGCGCAGGTAATCCTTGGGAAGCAGCACCATATCGACCTTAGCAAAGACTTCTGGCTCATGGTTGGCCACCCACTTCAGCTTAGGGGCAGTAAAGCCAGGCATCATCAAGTTGCCAACGATATCGCGGCTGTTAGGCACGGCTTTTTCAAGCTCAACACACTCGGCAGCACAACGACCATCATTCCACAAAATAGCCGCTCTTAGCACTTCACCTTGGCTATCCAATAAGGTCGCACCGTGCATCTGCCCAGATAAGCCCATCGCAGTAACCGCTGACATATCTATTTGCTCAGCAAGGCTATCAATAGCCGTTTGTGTCGCTTCCCACCAAGCATGAGGGTCTTGCTCTGACCAAAGAGGTTGTGGCCTTTGTACCGTCAGCGACTGCGTAGCTTGCGCGACGATTTTATCTTGATTATCCAGTGCGATAACCTTCACACCAGATGTGCCTAAATCTACTCCAATATACATACCGATTACCTGCTCATTGAAAACTAATGTCATCGCGTACTGTTCAATACAACGAATTGCTTGATATCGATAATGAGCGCTGTAAGGCACACCCTCAATTACGTTTTTTGTTTCTTAAATTCAGGGATTTCACGACTGGGGGGTAGATCACATCAAGCTTCTCAATTTGGGTCACCCAGCGCTGTAATTCACACCTTATCCATGTCTTCCTCTAAAAATGATGCAAAACGTTCCTCAGGCATAAACTCCACAATTGATTGAATAGCGATGTGAACATTCATTTATAGACATAAGGAATACACATGTAACATAATGTAAACATGTGACTTTATATTGAATTCAACCTACATATACAGGGTGTATTGTGAAGCAAACTATAAAAGGTTTTACCTTGATTGAGCTTGTAGCCGTTTTGATTTTGATAGCCATTATTGCTGTTGTTGCTGCACCAAAGTTCATCAACCTATCTACTGACGCACGCACAAACACCATGAGAATGGTTACCTCTGCTATGAAAGCGAGTGCTGATCAGGTGAAATTTCAAGCTCAAATACAAGGTGTGAAAAATGGAAATGTCGAGCTTGAGAGCATAGGCCAAACCGTTGTGGTTTATAACGGCCACGTAAAGGGGCACTGGCGAGATGCTTGGCAGCATATTCTAGATATAGGAAAAGTGATTGAATGGACTAACGTTAGGCAGACCTGCACAAAGCACGATATTTGCGGAGTTGGTAATCAAACCGGATACAATATACCTAGCTTCCCTCACCCTGAAGATCTGAGCGGTCAAAGAGGTTTAGTATTGGTTTGGCCAGAAGGATACCAAATTGCTGATTTATGTTATTCCTACTACTACAACCCTCAAAATGGTGAAGAGCCAATAATTGGAACAGTTGTAGATGGATGCTAGTAAAGTAATCGTTACTTACCCCACTACATGCCTTTTCACAACATATTCCTTCTTAATTATAAATAACCACCAATTCGCTTAATTAGTACATCAAAATATAATTATCGACTAGATAAAATTGGTTTAATTATGTCACAAACCACCAATAAAACATTCCAAACCGTTGATTTTAAAGAGCTTTAATTTGGTCACACATGAGACCGCAATTTATCTCTTTATATTTAATTGTCGATATTTCAAATAGCATCACACATTTAAATTATAATACTACAAATAATAAAAACTCCGGATATCATCCTCTCGCTTATTAACGAATGTGAGAATACCAAAGTGGAACTCAATACTCTTATTGTTGGCATCTATTTCCTATTTCTAATTGCGATAGGATGGATGTTCCGTAGTTTTACCAGCACAACCAGTGATTACTTCCGTGGGGGCGGTAATATGTTGTGGTGGATGGTGGGTGCAACTGCGTTTATGACTCAGTTCAGTGCTTGGACATTTACCGGTGCCGCAGGTAAGGCGTATTCAGATGGTTTTGCTGTCGCTATGATCTTTGTAGCCAATGCATTTGGCTATCTGATGAACTACCTATACTTTGCCCCAAAGTTCCGTCAATTGCGTGTGGTCACACCTATTGATGCTATTCGCATGCGCTTCGGCTCCAAGAACGAGCAAGTGTTCACTTGGTCTTCAATGCCAAACAGCGTCATTTCTGCAGGTATCTGGTTAAATGGTCTCGCTATCATTGCTTCCGGTATCTTCGGCTTCGATATGGAAACCACGATCTGGTTAACAGGCCTAGTGGTGCTGGTTATGTCGGTGAGTGGCGGCTCTTGGGCAGTTATTGCCTCTGACTTCATGCAAATGGTCATAATCATGGCCGTAACCATTACCTGTGCTGTGATTGCCGTGGTACATGGCGGGGGTGTTTCAAATATCATCAACAACTTCCCTGTTGAAGAAGGTGCCTCTTTTGTTTCGGGTAATAACCTAAACTACGTAAGCATTTTTGGTATCTGGGCATTTTGTATCTTCATGAAGCAGTTCAGCATTACCAACAACATGCTTAACTCTTATCGCTACTTGGCCGCAAAAGACTCTAAGAATGCCAAGAAGGCAGCATTACTAGCGTGCGTTCTGATGACCATTGGTCCGGTAATCTGGTTCTTACCCTCTTGGTTTGTTGCCTCTCAAGGCGTTGACCTTGCAGCTCAATATCCAGAAGCAGGCAACAAAGCCGGTGACTTCGCGTACCTATACTTCGTAGAGAAATACATGCCCGCGGGTATGGTTGGATTACTGATTTCAGCAATGTTTGCTGCAACCATGTCATCCATGGATTCCGGGTTAAACCGTAACTCTGGCATCTTTGTGATGAATTTCTATCAGCCGATCCTTCGCTCTGAAGCCACCGAGAAAGAACTGATGGTAGTATCAAAGCTAACCTCTGCATTCTTTGGCTTTGCAATCATCTTCATCGCACTATTCATCAACTCACTAAAAGGGTTAAGCCTTTTCGATACCATGATGTACGTGGGTGCTCTTATCAGCTTCCCTATGACCATCCCTGCATTCTGTGGCTTCTTTATTAAGAAAACACCCGACTGGGCTGGCTGGGGAACACTAGTGGTCGGCGCTATCGTTTCTTACATCGTTGGCTTCATCATCACTGCAGATCATATTGAGTCATGGTTCGGTCTCAATGAGCTAACCAAGCGTGAATGGGCTGATGTGAAAGTCGCTGTAGGTCTAGTCGGGCACATGGTAATTACTGCAGGATTCTTCTGTGCCACAACCTTGTTCTACAAGCCTCTTGAAGAAAAGCGTCAAAAAGATGTAGACCTATTCTTTGATAACCTAGCAACACCGCTTGTGAATGACTCGACAGATCAGAAGAAACTGGATAATAAGCAAAGAAAGATGCTGGGTACTCTCATCGCAATTTCCGGCGTTGGTGTAATGGCAATGTTCGCCCTACCAAACCCACTCTGGGGAAGAATGACCTTCGTTCTGTGTGGCGTCATAGTACTAGGCGTAGGCCTATTGCTTGTTAAAGCAGTGGACGATTCAGTTGAGAAAACAACTGAAGAAGCTAGTGTCAATTAACCCACAATCTTAGCTGTAAGTTCATTAAGCCTTAGCGATTTCGTTGAGGCTTTTTTGTATGCGGGTACTTAAAATTTTTGGATTGGAAATAAGCATTGCACCAATTTCCCCCCAAAATAACGAAAGGCCGCTATAAATAGCGACCTTTCGTTATTTTTGCACGGGTCGGCGGAGTTGATGGTCCGACTCTCGGGCGCCACTCGGCTATCCCCCAGATACAACAAAGCCCCAACTTTCGTCGAGGCTTTATCTTTCAAATAATGGTACCAGTGGGCGGACTGACCGGGCTTGCGCTCAAGCCGTCACTCGGCTACGAAAGGATTTAAACTCTCTAGAAACGACGAAAGGTCGCTATAAATAGCGACCTTTCGTTATTTTTGCACGGGTCGGCGGAGTTGATGGTCCGACTCTCGGGCGCCACTCGGCTAACCCCTAGATACAACAAAGCCCCAACTTTCGTCGAGGCTTTATCTTTCAAATAATGGTACCGGTGGGCGGACTTGAACCGCCACGCCCGAAGGCAACGGATTTTGAATCCGTCGTGTATACCAATTTCACCACACCGGCACTGCATACCTCTTAGGTACGTTTTGCATTATACGTAAGCCGAAGGGGCACGCAAGGGCAAATATTGTAATTATGATTCGTTCGCATGTTTTTTAGACATGGATGCCACTTTTTTACACTGAATCTCTTTGCAGTCAGGCAACAAATGGCTATTCTGAGCCACAAAATACAATGATTAGAACTTCAAAACGAATGAATTCACAAAACTCTCTACCTAAAGCAGGCTTAATGCGACGTCTTGGGGCTTGGCTTTATGACGCACTAATTGTGATTGCTATTGAGATGATGGCGGCCGGTGTTGTCGTTGCAATCTTTGAAGCATTAGTTGCAGCGGGCCTAATGGATTATGGTCAATACATTGATGTCAGTGACTATCTTACTCAGCACCCACTATGGAGTGTTCTATTCACTTCCTACCTAGCCATCATCTGGATTGGATTCTTTGTGTATTTCTGGACTAAAGCAGGGCAGACACTGGGAATGCGAGCTTGGAAGCTAAGAGTACAAAATAAGGACGGCTCACTCATTAGTGTGACTCAAGCTTGTATCCGCATTGCAACCTCAGCCTTTGGTTTGAGTAACTTAGCGGTTCCAGTCGATACTGAAAAACGCGGTTTCCACGATATCTGGGCAAAAACTGAGGTGGTAGTATTACCTAAGGCTATCTAATACCAATCGTAGTAAATAACTGGCCCATAAAAAAAGGATGGCAAATTTGCCATCCTTTTTTATTTGTTTCGTTTAAAGCTTACGCCTCAACAACATAATTGCCACCAGCATAAAGGCGACGCTCGGAGCTAGGGCTCCCCACATGGGTGGGATTTGATAAACAACACTCAAAGGCCCAAAAAACTCTGACGAGATATAAAAAGAGAATCCCGCAATAACTCCAGAAAGTATCCTTGCCCCCATGGTCACACTACGCAGCGGTCCAAACACAAAGGACAGCGCCAACATCATCATTACCGCAATGGATAAGGGCTGGGTTATCTTCCGCCAGAAGGCCAGCTCATATCGAGAGGCGTCCTGCTCTGAGTCTTTAAGGTAGGTGACATAACTGTAAAGCCCTGACAAAGACAACTCCTCAGGCTTAACCGTTACAATCTCAAGCCTTTCTGGCGCTAGCGTGCTCTGCCACTCCAGTTTACTTTGCTTGCTTTTACCAATCTCGGTTTCGTTGGTATACAAGGTTGTAGTGACGTTATTCAAGGTCCAAATATTGTCACCCTTGTAGTCCGCACTTTTCGCAAACAGACTGCGCATCAGGTCTTTATTTTCGTCATACTCCCAAATGTTTATGGCCGTTAACTCTTCACCATTCACTCGGCCAATATAGATAAAGTCGTTGGCATCTTTTGCCCAAACACCTGCTCGAGTTGATACCATTTGCCCACCAGAAACTGAGATGGTTCTTAGGTCACGCGCCATTTTCTGCGCCTGCGGAGCACCCCACTCACCTAACAGCATGACCATCATCATTAGCGGCAGTGCTGTTTTCAGTACCGACATGCCGATGTTCACTTTGGAGTAGCCCGAAGCCTGCATTACTGTTAACTCTGAGCTTGTCGCCAAGGTTCCCAATGCAATCAATGCACCTAGTAAGGCTGCCATAGGGAAGAACAGTTCGATATCGCGAGGCACACTCAACAATACAAAGTAGAGTGCATGCAACAAGTCATAAGTACCACGTCCAACTTTACGCAGCTGCTCAACATATTTGATGATGCCAGACAAGCCCACCAAGGTAACTAAACAGATAGTGGTGGTACCGATAATGGTTCTGCCAATGTATAAATCTAGAATCTTAAACATCTAGGCAGCCCTCTTTTGGCGAATCTTATCTTTCCAGCGACGTACCGGTAAACTATCCATTGAATTAAGCACTAACCCCACTACCAATAAACCAATATTCATCGGCCACATCCCTACTACTTCGGATATCTTGCCATCTTCAATCGCCGACTTTGCAGCACTGATAGACATAAAGTACGCCAAATAAAACAGAATAGCGGGTCCCATTTTAGCAAAGCGACCTTGTCGAGGGTTTACCGCAGAAAGCGGGATAACCACAAGGGTGAGCAGCGGAATACAAATAATCAAACTGAAACGCCAGTGGAGCTCAGCCTTTGCTCGCTTATCCGGATTGTTCCACAGTTGAATCGTAGGTAGCGCCTCAAAGTCTCGCCCTTTAGGCTTGACCTCACGCAGACCAATTAACGCGTCGTACTCATCAAAGTCCGTTCTCATATAGTCCAGCTGAGTGGGTATCCCCTCCCATCGCGTACCATTAAACAAAGTTAAGATCTGACGACCGTCAGACAACTCTTGTGCTAGCCCAGAATCTGCAAATGCAACGCTTGGGCGAATCGAACCTTCACCAACAGTTTGTGCAATAAAGACGTTAGTCAGTCGTTTATCTTTCAACTCATCGATAAAGACTACTGCAGTACCATCGGGCGTTCGCTGGAACTGACCTTTCTGCAATAGCTCAACGCTAGTGTCAGCCGCCAAATCCTCCATTATCTGCGCTTCTTTATCTTGCGCCCAAGGCGAGAAGTACAAAGAGTTAAACGCAGCAACACCAGAAGTAATAAGTGCCAGATACAAAGCAGCCTGAATCAGGAACTTGTTCCCGATCCCTGTTGCATTCATAACGGTTATCTCACTTTCAGCGTACAAGCGGCCAAAAGTAAGCAAAATACCAATGTATAAACTCAGCGGTAGCATTAACAAGCCCATAGCGGGCATGTTCAAACCAACCACTGTCATGATAAGTCTGGCGGGAATATCGCCATTTGAGGCTTCGGCCAACACACTGATAAATCTTTGGCTTAAAAAGATTAAAAACAGTACGAAAAAGATGGCCAGCTGACTCTTGATTGTCTCGCGGATCAAATATCTAACAATAATCACGCTAAAGTCCCTATAAGCTCGGATGCAAAACTTGTATTTTTACAGGAATCGCTATAATTTCTGATTGAACCTTTTATTTTTCAATTTTTCTGACTAATCGATAATCAATTAACTTGCTTACGCTCATTGAGTAAACATAGCTCTTGACCAAGATTCAACAAGTTAAGCAGTTATTATCTAACATTTATTGTGGTTTGTCTTCAGGATGTAGGAGTAGGCATGGAGTTCAGTGTAAAAAGTGGTAGCCCAGAGAAACAACGTAGCGCATGCATCGTTGTTGGGGTGTTCGAACCACGACGCCTTTCACCAGTTGCAGAACAACTGGATAAAATCAGTGATGGATACCTAAGTTCACTGCTACGCAGAGGCGATCTAGAGGGTAAACCCGGTCAAATGCTGTTATTGCATCAAGTACCAGGCGTGTTATCCGAACGTGTTCTGTTAGTTGGTTGTGGTAAAGAGCGTGAGCTTGGCGAGCGCCAGTACAAAGAAATTATTCAAAAAACCATCAGCACGCTAAACGAAACAGGTTCAATGGAAGCAGTTTGCTTCCTGACAGAGCTTCACGTTAAGGGACGCGATACCTACTGGAAGGTGCGCCAAGCAGTAGAAGCAACACATGATGGTCTTTACACTTTCGATCAGTTTAAAAGCAACAAACCAGAGACACGCCGTCCACTGCGCAAGCTGGTGTTCAACGTGCCAACACGCCGTGAACTCAATATCGGCGAGCGCGCGATTAACCACGGTCTAGCAATAGCATCGGGTGTTGCCGCTTCTAAAGACCTAGGCAATATGCCACCAAACGTGGCCAACCCAGCTTACCTAGCCTCACAAGCACGCCGTCTAGCGGATGACTATGAAACGGTCACCACTAAGATTATTGGCGAGCAAGAAATGGAAAAACTGGGCATGACCTCTTACCTAGCGGTAGGTCGTGGCTCGCACAACGAATCTATGATGTCGGTCATGGAGTACAAGGGTAACCCTGAGTCAACCGCTAAGCCTATCGTGCTGATCGGTAAAGGTTTAACCTTTGACTCAGGCGGTATCTCTCTTAAGCCGGGTGACGGCATGGATGAGATGAAGTATGACATGTGTGGTGCAGCGAGTGTCTTCGGCACAATGAAGGCCCTTGCTCAACTGAACCTACCTATCAATGTGGTTGCCATCCTTGCAGGTTGTGAAAACATGCCAGGCAGCAACGCATACCGTCCAGGTGATATTTTAACGACCATGTCAGGTCAGACAGTTGAAGTATTAAACACGGATGCAGAGGGTCGATTAGTTCTGTGTGACGCGCTAACTTATGTCGAGCGTTTTGAACCAGACTGCGTTGTTGATGTTGCCACCCTAACGGGTGCGTGTGTCATTGCCCTTGGACATCACATTAGTGGCGTTATCTCAAACCACAACCCATTGTCTCATGAGCTAGTGAATGCTTCTGAGCAATCAGGTGACCGAGCTTGGCGTTTGCCGATGGCAGATGAGTATCAAGAGCAGATTGCTAGTCCATTTGCGGATATGGCAAACATCGGTGGCCGCCCAGCCGGCACTATCACTGCGGGTTGCTTCCTTTCTCGCTTCACCAAGAAGTACAACTGGGCTCACCTAGATATCGCTGGTACCGCTTGGAAGTCAGGCGCAGCAAAAGGCTCAACAGGTCGCCCTGTTTCGCTATTGGTTCAGTTCTTACTAAACCGTAGCGGACAAGAAACCGAAGAGTAATAGCCTCAATACTGTGTGCTAACCTAAATTAAGTAACGCCTCCTTCGGGAGGCGCTTTTTATTGAGAAAGAGCATGTCTATAGCCACCTTCTACTTGATTGAACCCAACAGTGTTGCCGACTCAGAGCAAGGCTTTCGTGATTATGTCTGCTACCTAGTTAGACATTTCACCAAGCAAGGCGCACGCATCTATCTGAATACCAAAGATAAACAGCATTCAGACATCTGGGATGACTATCTATTTCAGCTTGATGGTGCAGACTTTATTGCCCACAACTTAACGGGCGAAGGTCCCAGGCAAGGCACTTCAGTCGAGATTGGCAGTGGTTCAACTCAACTTAATCGCAGTCGTAATATTGTCATTAATCTGGCTGAAGATAATACAAACTTTGCGGGAATAGTGTCTCAAGTGGTAGACTTCGTGCCTTGTGATGAAAAAGCGAAGCATGTCGCCCGAGAAAGGTATAAAATTTACCGTCAGGCAGGCTATCAAATGCAGACAATATCCATTGCAGAACTGAACAAATAAACCAAACTTCATAGCTAAAGCATTTATCAACTGGCGGTTGATAAACCCTTAATTTATGCAGTTTGCCATCAACCAACTATCCATGTAAGAGCATTATGGAAAAGACATATAACCCACAATCTATCGAACAAGATCTTTATAAGACTTGGGAAGAAAAAGGCTACTTTAAGCCACACGGCGATACCACCAAAGAATCATACTCAATCATGATCCCACCGCCGAATGTCACGGGTAGCTTGCACATGGGGCATGCATTCCAAGATACCATCATGGATACGCTTATCCGCGCTGAGCGAATGAAGGGCAAAAACACCCTTTGGCAAGTGGGTACCGACCATGCAGGTATTGCTACTCAAATGGTTGTTGAGCGCAAGATTGCGGCAGAAGAAAACAAGACCAAGCACGACTACGGCCGTGAAGCTTTCATTGACAAGATCTGGGAATGGAAAGCTGAGTCTGGCGGCACTATCACCAAGCAGCTTCGTCGCCTTGGGGCTTCTGTAGACTGGGATCGTGAGCGATTCACTATGGATGACGGCCTATCAGCGGCAACTCAAGAAGTCTTCGTTCGTCTATACGAAGAAGATCTTATCTACCGTGGTAAGCGCCTAGTTAACTGGGATCCAAAACTACACACTGCAATTTCAGATCTTGAAGTTGAGAACAAAGACAAAAAAGGCTTCATGTGGCACTTCCGCTACCCGCTAGCAAATGGTGCTACGACGGCAGACGGTAAAGACTACATCGTTGTTGCGACCACTCGTCCAGAAACAATGCTGGGTGATACTGGTGTTGCTGTAAACCCAGAAGATCCTCGTTATAAAGACCTTATTGGTCAACACATTGAACTGCCAATCGTAGGTCGTCTAATTCCAATCGTAGGCGATGAGCATGCGGACATGGAAAAAGGCACAGGTTGTGTGAAGATCACTCCTGCTCACGACTTTAACGATTATGAAGTTGGCAAGCGCAACAGCCTTCCAATGATCAACATCCTAACGTTCAACGCTGATATTCGTGATGCTGCTGAAGTATTCAATACCAACGGTGAAGAAAGTGATGAATACAGCACTGAACTTCCAGCTAAATACCACGGCATGGAGCGTTTTGCAGCTCGTAAGGCTATCGTTGCTGAATTTGAAGAACTTGGCCTTCTTGAGGAGATCAAAGATCACGACCTAACCGTTCCTTACGGTGACCGTGGTGGTGTAGTTATTGAACCAATGCTAACGGACCAATGGTACGTGCGCACTGCTCCTCTAGCTGAACCAGCTGTAAAAGCGGTTGAAGACGGTCAGATTCAATTTGTACCTAAACAGTATGAAAACATGTACTTTGCGTGGATGCGTGATGTGCAAGACTGGTGTATCTCTCGTCAGCTTTGGTGGGGCCATAGAATCCCAGCATGGTACGACAACGATGGTAAGGTTTACGTAGGTCGCACTGAAGAAGAAGTTCGCGAGAAGAACAACCTAGCGCCAGTTGTAGTACTGCGTCAAGACGACGACGTTCTAGATACCTGGTTCTCTTCTGCACTGTGGACTTTCGGCACGCAAGGCTGGCCTGAAGATACTGATGCACTGAAAACATTCCACCCATCTGAAGTTCTAGTATCAGGCTTTGATATTATTTTCTTCTGGGTTGCTCGTATGATCATGATGACCATGCACTTCGTGAAAGACGAAGACGGCAAGCCTCAAGTACCATTCAAAACCGTATACATGACCGGCCTTATCCGTGATGAAAACGGCGACAAGATGTCTAAATCGAAGGGTAACGTACTTGACCCAATCGATATGATTGATGGTATTGGTCTTGAAGAGCTCGTTGAAAAGCGTTGTGGCAACATGATGCAGCCTCAACTAGCGAAGAAGATCGAAAAGAACACTCGCAAGACCTTCGAAGATGGTATTGAACCTTACGGTACTGATGCTCTGCGCTTTACTCTAGCAGCAATGGCCTCAACAGGCCGTGACATCAACTGGGACATGAAGCGCCTAGAGGGTTACCGTAACTTCTGCAACAAACTGTGGAACGCAAGTCGCTATGTTCTGATGAACACAGAAGACCAAGACTGCGGTTTTGCACAAGATGCAGAACTAGAGTACTCAATCGCTGACAAGTGGATTGAATCTCAGTTTGAACTTACTGCGAAAGAGTTTAACGCTCACCTAGACAACTACCGTCTAGACATGGCAGCGAACACGCTTTACGAGTTCATCTGGAACCAATTCTGTGACTGGTACCTAGAGCTTACTAAACCTGTTCTTTGGAAGGGTACAGAAACTCAGCAGCGCGCAACACGTCGCACGCTAATCACGGTTCTTGAGAAGACTCTGCGTCTTGCTCACCCTGTTCTTCCTTACATCACAGAAACAATCTGGCAGAGCGTGAAGCCGCTTGTTGACGGTGTAGAGGGCGATACCATTATGACTCAAGCTCTGCCTCAGTATGACGCAGCTAACTTCAACCAAGAAGCGCTTGATGATATTGAATGGGTTAAAGCCTTCATTACTAGCATCCGTAACCTGCGTGCAGAATACGACATTGCTCCAAGCAAGCCACTAGACGTAATGCTTAAAGCCTCTGATTCAAGCGACGTAGTTCGCCTAGAAGCAAATAAGGCCGTGCTTATGTCTCTAGCCAAGCTTGAGAACATCACTGTTCTAGAAGATGGCGCAGAGACTCCAGCATGTGCAACGTCTCTGGTTGGTAAGTCTGAGCTTATGATCCCAATGGCTGGCTTGATTGACAAAGACGCTGAACTTAACCGTCTAGCGGGCGAAATCAAGAAGACTGAAGGTGAGATCAAGCGTATCGAAGGCAAGCTAAACAACCAAGGCTTTGTTGCGAAAGCACCGGAAGCGGTTGTTGCTAAAGAGCGTGAAAAGCTTGATGGTTACAAAGAAACACTGACTAAACTCGCTGAGCAGCAAGCGACCATCGCTGCGCTGTAATTGCAAGTAGTTGAATAGAAAGGGTTGACGAGAGTCAGCCCTTTTTTTGTGTCTGCTGTGCCTTGCTGGTTGACTGTATCGAGTGTGTAGTGAGTCATTGGTCTAGAGAGGCTTCGTAGTTTCTAAGGTTCTGGATCAAGTCCAGAATGATGGGCTAAATACCTTCATCGTTTTTCCCTATCAAACTAATCAGAAAATAACCATTGACCAAATGAGAATAATTATCAATACTATTCTCAATAAGAAAAACACTATAGGTTCAATCATGAAAAAGACACTTAGCTTTGCAGTATTACACTTCTCAATAGCCTTCACCGTAGCTTACGTTCTTACTGGTGATGTGATTCTAGGTAGTCTAATTGCAATGATTGAGCCTAGCGTTAACACAGTGGCATTTTACTTTCATGAAAAAGTTTGGAACTCAGTGCCTTATCTAAAAGCAAAGCAAGCGTTCTCACAGATTAAAACCACCAGTTTCGCCATTGTTCATTTTAGTGTTGCGTTTACTGTAGTGTACCTAATCTCTGGAGATGCTTTGGCGGGTGGCTTGCTGGCTTTAGTCGAACCCACCATTAACACGGGTGCTTACTACTTTCATGAACGCGTATGGCGCAAATACTTCGCTCAACCAACACTTAGCCACGCTTAATACCAATCGTAGTACTTCTCAATAGACACAAAAAAGCTCGCTAAATAGCGAGCTTTTTCAGTTAGATAAACAAATAACGATTACTCGTCTTCGTCATCTTCTTCGTCATAAACAAGTGCGTCTTCGCCCTCGTAGTATGTACCCCAGCCGTCATAAATAATGTCGTATTTTTCAGCTAGGTTAATCAGCTTCTCAACTTGCTGATCGATCAGCTCAGGATCTAAAGTACAAGTCATTGTAGCATCACAGCACAACAGCTTTTTGCCATCTTCGTCTTCAGTTTCTTCTGCTTCTAGAACCTCAAAACCCATCTTGAAGGCTTCAACAACCGCTTTTTCTAAAGTCTCAAAGTCTTCAGCAAAAAGGTGATGTTCAATTTCATACAAAGCATCAGGTTCACTACCGTCTTCAAGTAAAGCGGCGATAATGTCGCGCGTCTCTTCTTTCTGAAATTCGATAAGTTCTTCGACTGATAGATACTCTTCCACTTGTGACATGGGTGTGCTCCCGAACAGGTAAAAATAATAGGTTTATATACCGACGAAATATGGCACGGTTCGACACGAAATACCATATCTAGGCTCAATCTAGGGGGAGATTTCTCAATTCTATCCCTTGCTTACCTCTGTAACTTGCAACTTCACTCCATCCTTGTCATAAAGGGTGGGTCATAATGAGAAAGGATGCATAATGAGTAAGCTGTACGTCGGTTCAGAAGTGGGACAACTGCGCCGTGTTTTACTTAATCGCCCAGAAAGGGCACTCACCCACTTAACACCTTCAAACTGCCAGGATTTACTGTTCGACGATGTACTAGCGGTCGAAGCTGCTGGTGAAGAACATGATATTTTTGCCCAGGCTTTACGAGACCAAGATGTTGATGTACTCCTGCTACACAATCTTCTAGCCGAAACACTCGCTATTCCCGAAGCCAAGCAATGGCTACTACAAAATCAAATCTCAGATTATCGATACGGCCCCACTTTTGCCAACGAGCTCCGCGAGCACCTAGCAGAAATGGATAATGATCATCTCGCTACGGTACTTACTGGTGGTCTTGCCTATTCAGAGCTATCCATAACCTCTACGTCAATACTGCCGAAGATGCACAAGGCTCTGGACTTTGTTATTGACCCACTGCCAAACCATTTATTCACCCGCGATACCTCGTGCTGGATCTATGGCGGTGTCTCGCTAAACCCAATGATGAAGAAGGCCAGAAAGAGAGAAACCAACCATCTTCGAGCTATTTATCGTTGGCACCCGACTTTCGCTGAGCAAAGCTTTGAGAACTATCTCGGAAATGAGAATGAGCATTACGACAACACCAATATCGAAGGTGGTGATGTATTAGTGATTGGCCGAGGTAGTGTGTTGATCGGTATGTCTGAGCGCACGACCCCACAGGGTGTCGAAAACTTAGCCCATCGACTCTTTGAGACAGGACAAGCAACACAGGTCGTCGCATTGAGGCTACCTAAGACACGTTCATGCATGCACCTAGATACGGTAATGACCCAGCTCAATGTGGATACCTTTTCTATCTACCCAGAAGTCATTAACTCCTCTTTAGAGACTTGGGTTCTAACCCCATCAGAAAAAGGCCGTGTGCACGCAGTTCAAGCTGACTCATACGCTAGCGCCATAAAAGATGCCCTAGGTTTACAAGAGCTTAAGATAGTCACCACAGGAGGCAACAGCTATGAAGCAGAGCGCGAGCAATGGAATGATGCCAACAACGTTTTAACCGTTAAGCCTGGCGTAGTGATTGGTTATGAGCGCAATGTCTATACCAATGAAAAATACGAACAAGCCGGCATCAAAGTGATATCGATTCCTGGAAACGAACTCGGTAGAGGACGTGGTGGCGCTCGTTGTATGAGTTGCCCTATTGAAAGGGATGCCATTTAAGTGAATTTATATTTGATTTAAAAGAATTTATATGCAATAAATCATAAATAACACCGAATGAGAGAACCCGTATGGCCTACAACCTAAGAAACCGTAACTTTCTAAAACTTTTAGATTTTACTCAAAAAGAGATTCAGTTCCTATTAGACCTATCTGCTGATCTGAAAAAAGCTAAGTATGCAGGTACAGAGCAAAAGCGCTTACAGGGAAAAAACATCGCTCTCATTTTTGAGAAGTCTTCTACAAGAACACGCTGTGCGTTTGAGGTAGCGGCCTTTGATCAGGGCGCTCAGGTTTCTTATTTAGGTCCATCAGGCTCTCAAATTGGCCATAAAGAGTCGATGAAAGATACCGCTCGCGTCCTTGGACGCATGTATGACGGCATTGAGTATCGCGGATTCGGTCAAGCTATTGTCGAAGAGTTGGGCGAGTACGCAGGCGTACCTGTTTGGAACGGTCTAACGGACGAGTTCCATCCAACGCAAATCTTGGCGGACTTCTTAACCATGCAAGAGCATGCACGCGGTAAGCAGCTTCATCAAATTAGCTTTGCTTACCTTGGTGATGCGCGCAACAACATGGGTAATTCATTACTGGTGGGCGCAGCCAAAATGGGTATGGATATTCGCTTAGTTGCGCCAAAAGCCTATTGGCCAGAAGAAGAGCTCGTCGCGCAATGTAAGGAAATCGCTCAAAGTAGCGGCGCGACCATCACCCTCACCGAGGATGTTGCCTCTGGAGTAGAAGGCTGTGATTTCTTATACACTGACGTTTGGGTCTCGATGGGTGAGCCTGCTGAAGCTTGGGAAGAGCGCATTGCTGTAATGAAGCCTTATCAAGTGAATATGGATGCCATTAAGGCAACCGGCAATCCACAAGTTAAGTTCATGCACTGCTTACCTGCTTTCCACGATGACCAAACCACTGTGGGTAAAGAAATAGCGGCTAAATATGGCATGCAGGGTCTTGAGGTTACCGATGAAGTCTTTGAGTCTGAGCACTCCATTGTCTTTGATGAAGCGGAAAATCGCATGCACACCATCAAGGCAGTAATGGTTGCTACCTTAGGTCAATAATTCTGACGCAAACGCTTGCGATCGCATACTTAGCGCGTATAATCCCAGACGATAAATAGGAGGGTTGTATGCTACACCGTGGCAATCAAAACGTGACTAAGAAACACTGCCAACGCCGTGTTCCGCTCCTATTCATTCAGAATTGATTCTAGCCTCCCTTTTTAGGGGGGCTTTTTTATGTGCGTACTATCAGGGGAAGAAACCATGCAAAACACGCTTTTCAATAAGCACATCATCTCCATTCCAGAGCTAAACCGCGAAGAGCTTGAGCTTATTGTGCAAACGGCAGGAAAACTCAAATCAGAGCCAATGCCTACACTACTAAAGAACAAGGTTGTCGCTAGTTGCTTTTTTGAGCCTTCTACACGCACACGCCTATCATTTGAAACCGCAATTCAACGTGTTGGCGGCAGTGTCATTGGTTTCGACAACGGCGGAAATACCTCACTGGCGAAGAAAGGCGAGACCCTAGCGGACTCAGTACAGGTAATCTCGACCTACGTTGACGCATTTGTGATGCGCCATCCTCAAGAAGGTGCAGCGCGACTAGCATCTGAATTTTCCAACGGCGTTCCAGTGATCAATGCTGGTGATGGTTCAAACCAACACCCTACGCAAACCTTACTAGACCTGTTCTCAATCTACGAAACTCAAGGTCGCTTGGACAACCTTAACGTTGCTTTCGTTGGAGACCTAAAATACGGCCGCACAGTACACTCTCTTACCCAGGCTCTAGCTAAGTTCAGCAATGTTCGCTTTTACTTTATCGCGCCAGAAGCGCTTGCTATGCCTGACTATATCTGTGAAGAGCTAGATGAATCTGGCATTGAATACAGCCTACATACTGATATGGAAAGCGTCATTCCTGAGTTAGATATTTTGTATATGACTCGAGTTCAAAAAGAACGTTTTGACGAATCTGAATATGCACATATCAAGTCGGCTTATATTTTGAATGCTGCTTTGCTGACAGAGGCACGTGAAAATCTAAAGGTTCTACACCCTCTACCTCGGGTTGATGAAATCACCGTTGATGTCGATAAAACACCGCATGCCTACTACTTTACGCAGGCTGAAAATGGTGTGTATGCACGTGAAGCCCTGTTAGCGCTTGTTCTTAACCAAACCCTGTAATAGAGGAGATTTAACCATGACTAAACCAACTCAATTACAAGTTGAAGCCATTAAAGACGGTACTGTAATCGACCATATTCCTGCACATGTGGGTATCAAGGTACTAAAGCTCTTCTCAATGCAAAAATCGAACGAGCGTGTCACCGTTGGCTTAAATCTGCCTTCATCTGCACTGGGTGCGAAGGATATCCTTAAGATTGAAAATGTCTTCATCAACGAGGAGCAAGCGAGCAAGCTAGCCCTTTACGCTCCTTATGCGACAGTCAATCAGATTGAAGGCTACAAGGTAGTAAGGAAGCTTGAGCTTGAACTGCCAAGCCAAGTTCGTGGTGTGTTTGCTTGCCCGAACAGCAACTGTATTACCCACGGCGAACCAGTAGAAAGCCAGTTCAATGTGGTGGAAAAGAAAGACAGCATTCGTTTGAAATGCAAATACTGTGAAAAAGTGTATTCACGTGAAGTGGTCACTGAGTTATAACTAGTATTCGCTAAAACAAAACAGAAATGGAATGAAAATGACGAAAGTACTGCATACTGACAATGCTCCAGCAGCAATTGGCCCTTACGTTCAAGGTGTTGACCTAGGCGGCATGGTAATGACTTCAGGCCAGATCCCTGTAAACCCAGAAACAGGCGAAGTGTCTTCTGATATTGCAGAGCAAGCGAGACAGTCTCTAGAGAACGTTAAAGCTGTAGTTGAATCATCAGGTCTAACTGTTACTGACATCGTTAAGATGACGGTATTCGTTAAAGACCTAAATGACTTCGGTACAGTCAACGAGGTATACGGTAAGTTCTTCGATGAGCACAAGGTAGCAAACTACCCTGCACGCTCTTGTGTAGAGGTAGCGCGTCTTCCTAAAGATGTAGGTATCGAGATCGAAGCTATTGCGGTTCGCAAATAACCTTATATCTTGATAGACAAGGGAGCTTAGGCTCCCTTTTTTTATTTGTAAAAAATGGGACTACTAAAACTCGTACCGTATAAAAGAGGAGCAGATAAAATAAAACCTCAGGCAGAATTGTATCCACCTGAGGCTATCTCGATATAATTGAACGACTATCCAATCGCTGTCTTAGTTTTTTACACCATCAGCGGAATTTCTCGCATCAACTTCATCATCTAAATCTTTCAGCTTCTCTTTCATTTGATCACGGCAGAGTTCAGCCAATTTTCTTACTTCCGTCTTGCTGTATTCAGAGGTATCAACGCTTGGAAGCATTTCAATAATCACGTGACCATTATTCCAACGGTTAAGCTTAATCTTATCCTGAGTCGTACTACAAACGATTGGAATAATTGGAGTTTCTGCACCTATTGCTGCGTGAAATGCGCCAGTTTTAAACGGCATTAAACCACGACCACGTGAACGGGTTCCCTCTGGAAACATCCATACAGAAAGGTGGCTCTCTTTCATTTTATCGATAACTTGGTCGATAGTGCCCATCGCTTTAGAGCGGTTAGCTCTATCGATAAGAATATTACCCGTCAGCCAATAGATTTGACCAAACAACGGCAACCACAACAGGCTTTTCTTACCCACAGTAACCACTCTAGGGGTCACTGCTGAAGATACAGTAAATAGATCCCAAGAGTTCTGATGGTTTGCGATGTATATCGCCTGGCTACGCTTGTACGCATCCTCAGGTAGTCTTAGTTCCAACTTGATACCAAATACACGGTGCATCGCGCCGAACATGCGTCCAAAGTTAAATACGTGTTTTGGGTTTCTTGGGCTAAATAGGCAGTAACCGCACCCAAACACAAACATCAATACAGCAAAAATTGCGACTAAAATTATGCGCACTAAAGCAATCATCGTTTAATTCCTAGCGATATCCTTCGCTGTTTATTGTTATGCCCGACATATCCAGATCTCGGGAACACTTTTAATGGAGGTCTTTGTAGCCCTATGCATTGTATAGGGCTCAAACTAAGTGCATAAACTTACCGACAGTGGCGTATTTAGCTGCTTACAAGTCTACCAAATAAAAAAGCCGAAACCACACGGTTTCGGCTCTAAATGTCATCTAAATAACGTAATCAGTCGTTAAATCTTTGTATATCTGCACCTAACAAGCTGAGTTTGTGCTCAATACGGTCGTAGCCGCGATCGATGTGGTAGATGCGGTCAACAATGGTTTCACCTTTAGCAATACATCCCGCAATCACAAGACTCGCTGATGCTCGTAAGTCTGTTGCCATAACCTGTGTACCACTAAGGCCTTCGCTATCGCCACAGATAACCGTGTGACCCTCAATCTCTGCTTTTGCACCCATACGTTGCAGTTCAGGGACGTGCATGAAACGGTTTTCAAAGATGGTTTCAGTGATCACACCGCCACCTTTGGCCATCATATTCAACAAGGTAAATTGAGCTTGCATATCGGTTGGAAAACCTGGGTGTGGTGCCGTGCGTATTGTGATTGCCTTTAGCTCACCGCTGGTCATATCCGCAGAGATCCAATCTTCGCCTGTCTCAACCTTAACGCCAGCTTCTTCTAACTTAGCGAGTACCGATTCAAGCAGATTTGCACGAGTATTGCGACAAATCACCTTACCACCAGAAACCGCTGCGGCTACTAGGAAGGTACCTGTTTCGATGCGATCAGGCACAACAGTATGCTCACCACCACCGAGGCGCTCTACACCCTCGATAGTAATAGTATCCGTGCCTGCGCCTGAGATTTTTGCACCTAAGGTATTTAAGAACTCAGCAGTATCGACGATCTCTGGCTCACGAGCAGCGTTGTCTAAAACCGTAGTGCCTTCTGCTAGTGTTGCTGCGCTCATAATGGTGATAGTAGCGCCTACGCTCACTTTATCCATTACGATGTGTGAGCCCTTTAAGCGCCCATCAACCTTAGCTTTAACATAACCATCTTCTAGAGTGATTTCTGCGCCAAGATGCTCAAGACCCTGAATGTGCAAATCCACAGGACGTGCGCCGATAGCACAGCCACCAGGCAGACTCACTTGGCCTTCACCAAATCTTGCCACTAGTGGACCCAATGCCCAAATAGACGCTCGCATGGTTTTTACTAGCTCATAAGGAGCACAGAATTGGTTGATGCCCGATGAGTCTACTTGCAAAGTGGTAGTATCGCCATCGCGTGATGCTTTTGCACCCAACTGCTGCAGTAGTGCCATGCTTGTATCGATGTCACGCAGTTTAGGTACGTTGTGCAACGCTACAGGCTCTTCTGCTAAAATCGCAGAGAATAAAATAGGTAAGGCCGCATTTTTAGCGCCAGAAATCGAAACCTCACCACTGAGTGGTGCCGACGATCCAGTTACTCGAAATTTTTCCATTACTTATCCTTAAAGCGACATTAGTTTTTTATCGCGCTGCCACTCTTCGGGAGTAAAAGCCTTGATAGATACTGCATGAATATCATTTCTTTGGATGTATTCCATCAAAGGTGCATAGATAAGCTGTTGCTTCTTAACACGACTCATACCTTCAAAAGATGCATCAACTGCAACTACTTCGTAGTGGCTACCTTCGCCTTTCACATGAATCTCTTCAAGCTGCAACGCGTCGTCGAGCAACTTCTTAACTTGTGTAATATCCACTTTTACCCTCAATCTCGATTTCTATATGCCCCGCCAGTAATGGCATTGCATTGCTCACTTCAAATAGTGTAAGCAGTTTATTTGGTACAGATCGCAACATTATATGGCAGTTACAATTTTTTGCATGTTCAATTAAGTGCAGAATGAGTGCCATTGCCGCAGAATCGGAATTTAGCACCTCATTTAGGTCGATTTCTAGCCGCCCTACACTTGGGGACCATTGCAAAATCTGCTGCCAAAGCTGCGGAACACTGTTTCTATTCAACACACCTCTAATCTCGGCATGCTGTTCATCAATTACTATCCAAGACGCTGCAGTGTTCATTATTTTGCAGGCTCATAGCGAATTGGGGTCTTAGCAAGCCTTGCTAACTCTTCTGTTACCGCAGGAAGGCCATCACTACGGATCTTTCCGCCCCACTCGGATTGCTTGCTGGATATCAGACTGACACCTTCAGCAACCATATCAAAGGCTTGCCACTCGCCGGTTTTCTTATCTTTGCGCCACTTAAATTCAATCTTAATCGGCGGGCGATCACCCTGCACAATTTCAACCGGAATAGACACGATACGTTGGTCATCTCTTATGGGCTTAGGCTTTGAGTAATTTATCTGTTGGTCTTTGTATTGGGTAAGCACCTGTGCGTATGAGGTTACCAAATACTCACGAAAGACCACCAAGAAGTCAGCCACTTCGGCTTTGTCGGCTTTTTTCAGGTAACTCCCTAATACCTTTAAGCCTGCATAACGGTCATTGACGTACGGCATTAGCTCTTCTTCTACGACAACTTTAAGTTGGTCTGGAGACTCCCTTAATTGCGCCTGTTCATTTTTGAGCCTGTCAAACGTATTGCTCCCTACCTGCTCCATCATCTGATATGGCTGAGTTTTATCAACGTTTGCTCCCCAGACAATCGGTGAACAAAGCATTAAAATCAATGAGATAAATCTAAGAATGCATTTCATACTTATTCTCCTGAGCCATCACCAACGCTATAGAGAAACTGCCCAATCAAATCCTCTAGTACCAGTGCTGATTTTGTATCCTCAATCAGGTCTCCATCTTCGAGTAAATCTACATCCTCATCAATAAAGCCAGGAATCAAGCTAATGTACTGCTCCCCTATTAGACCAGAGGTCAAGATATGTGCACTTGAGGTATCAGGGAAGTGACCATAACTTTCACCAATCGAAAGGGTCACTATGGGAGTATAGTACTCGGTATCCAAGCTAATATCTGATACTCGCCCTACGACTACCCCACCGACCTTGACTGGAGAGCGCACCTTAAGGCTACCTATATTGTCGAAATAAGCTCTTAACTTATAGCTATCTTGACTCCCTATTGACTTTACATCAGCAACCTTAAGCACCATGAATAGCACCGCTATGATGCCAAGGATCATAAAACCGCCGACCCAAAACTCTAACTTCCTTGATTGACTCATACTTAACTTCCAAACATTAATGCGGTAAGCACAAAATCTAGCCCCAATACGGCTAGAGAGGAATGCACTACTGTGCGAGTAGTTGCTTGACTGATGCCCTCTGAAGTAGGCACTGCGTCATAGCCATTGAACAAAGCAATCCACACCACGGTAATAGCAAATACCAAAGACTTAATAAGGCTGTTGCCAATATCTCGGCCTAATTCCACTGAAGACTGCATTGCTGACCAAAAACTTCCGTGGTCAATACCCTTCCAATCAACACCCACAAACTGCCCACCTAAGATGCCAATGGCAATAAAAATCATAGTGAGTAGTGGCATCGAAATCACACCGGCCCAAAATCTTGGATTAATGATGCGCTTTAACGGATCGACGGCCATCATCTCTAGGCTTGATAACTGCTCTGTTGCCTTCATCAAGCCTATCTCAGCGGTCAATGCAGAGCCTGCACGCCCAGCAAACAGTAAAGCGGTTACAACAGGGCCTAACTCTCGCAATAGAGACAAGGCAACCATCTGTCCCAAGCTACCTTCTGCGCCATAATCGACGAGCACTACATAACCTTGAAGGCTCAATACCATGCCAATAAACAGCCCTGACACCATTATGATCGCCAACGATTGTACACCTACCGAATGAAGCTGCTTAATTAGTAGAGGGAAGCTTTTTAACGGTTCAGGCTTACTCAATAAAGCCCCGAGCATCATGAAGGTCGCTCTACCAAAAGAACGGCTCAGCCTCACTCCCGAAGCGCCAAAATCAGCAACCTTGTTGATCACTTTAGACATCATCGTAGAAACAGGTCCTTCTCTAGTTGCTGTGATGGAAATGCAAAGGGTACAGCACCATCTGCGTTTCCTTGCAAGAATTGCTGAACTCTTGGATCCGCGCTTTGCTCGATCTCCAAAGGGTTTCCTTTGGCTATGATCTTTTTATCTGCCATCAAGTAGACATAGTCAGCGATACTCATTACCTCAGGTACATCATGCGAGACCACGATAGAGGTTATTCCCAAGGCTTGGTTGAGCTTTTGAATCAACTCCACCAGTACGCCCATAGTAATAGGGTCTTGCCCCACAAAAGGTTCATCGTACATAACCACTTCAGGATCCAGCGCTATCGCCCGAGCTAGAGCCACTCTTCGCGTCATGCCTCCAGACAGTTCGCTAGGCATTAAGTCTGCAGCACCTCTCAAACCAACCGCTTCCAACTTTAAAAGTACTATGGTGTGAATGAGCGATTCAGGCAAAGTAGTATGCTCACGAATAGGAAAGGCAACGTTGTCAAAAACAGTCAGGTCGGTAAACAGTGCTCCCGACTGAAACAGCATGCTCATTTTCTTTCGGGTTTGGTATAGCTGCCCTCGGCTCAGGGCTGGAATATTGCGATCTTCAAACCATATCTCTCCGCTATCGGGCTGAATCTGCCCACCAATAAGCTTCAATAATGTGGTTTTACCAATGCCCGACGGCCCCATGATTGCTGTAATCTTCCCCTCAGGAATTGACAGACTGATGTCATCAAAAATCACTCTGTTGCCACGCGAGAAGGTGACATTATTAAGAATGATTTTGGGATTTGGTTCAGCCATCGACACTCCTTGTCCAGACTCTATACGCGCAAAATATCAAAAAGGTTGAATAAATCAGTTAGTTGCTCGACTTAATCATAGGAATTTTATTAGACTTATGTGTAAATAATTTGTCTAAAATCTTCCCTTTTTGACAGCTTAACGTCAAAATCACTGTTTAACTCGCATCAATTAATAAAGAGTCCACTAATGATCGTAGCGATTTGCCTTCTTGTCGTCGGCTTAATCATGCTGGTATGGAGTGCCGATAGACTGGTATTCGGTTCCGCTGCCCTCGCCAGAAACTTCGGAATTTCTCCACTAGTCATCGGTATGACCATTCTTGCTATGGGCTCTTCTGCTCCGGAGATGATGGTATCTGCAACAGCAGCTCTAGAAGGTAAAACCGATACTGCGGTGGGTAACGTACTGGGCTCTAACATCGCAAACATCGCCCTTATTCTCGGTATCACTGCGCTAGTTAAACCACTTTCAGTAAGCTCTGGCGTATTACGTCGCGAACTGCCTCTAATGATAGGTGTGACCTTGGTTGCCGGCGGCATCATGTGGAACCACTACCTAGGCTTTATGGAAGGTGTATTGCTGGTCGTGCTGTTTGCCGCATTCATCATCACCATGCTACGTATCTCGCGCGCAGAGAAGCTCAAGGGCGATACTATGATCAGCGAGCAAGAGTCTGAAGTACCCGATGGTGTAGAAAATAAAAAAGCCATTTTCTGGGTCGTTGTTGGTCTTATCGTTTTGCCTATTTCAGCGGATCTACTGGTCAACAATGCTGTCATCATTGCCAAGTACTTTGGCATGAGTGATTTGGTTATCGGCCTGACGATTATCGCAGTGGGTACCAGCCTTCCAGAGCTAGCTGCCTCGCTTGCTGGTGTGATGAAAGGTGAAGATGACATGGCGGTGGGTAACATCATCGGCTCAAATGTATTTAATATTCTTGCTGTAATGGGTATTCCAGGCCTTCTTAATCCATCATTTCTCAACGAAGACGCGATGAATCGTGATTTTTGGGTAATGCTAGGCGTTTCTTTGCTATTGGTGGTCATGGCACTCGGTAAGTCCAGAAGCATCAACCGAATCGAAGGTAGTATTCTGTTTCTGTTATTCATCGCCTATCAAGGCTACTTGATCATGAACGTGTAGAATTGAACATCAAAGGAATCAACCGTGTCTTCAAAATTTGACTATCAAAAAGCTGCACAAGAAGTTCTAGATATAGAAATTGCAGGACTGACTCAGCTGTCTCAATACTTTAATACCGATTTCAGTCGCGCCTGTGATGCCATTTTGGAAAACAAACACGGCAAGGTTGTGGTAATGGGTATGGGCAAATCTGGCCATATTGGCAACAAGATTGCTGCCACATTAGCGAGCACTGGCACCTCCGCCTTTTTTGTTCATCCCGGCGAAGCGGCGCATGGCGACCTTGGCATGATTGCTCAAGGGGATATCGTTATCGCTATCTCCAATTCTGGCGAGTCTTCTGAGATTTTATCGCTGTTTCCAGTATTGAAGCGTCTAAACATTCAGATCATCAGCATGACAGGTAAACCAAACTCAAACATGGCTAAACTGGGTGATATTCACCTGTGTATTGCCGTTCCTCAAGAAGCTTGTCCTAGAGAGTTAGCACCGACTAGCAGCACGACTGCTACCTTGGTGATGGGCGATGCGTTAGCTATGGCTCTGATGCAAGCGAGAGGCTTTACCGCTGAGGACTTTGCACTGTCTCATCCGGGTGGTGCACTGGGTCGCAAGTTATTATTAAAATTAGAAAACATTATGCACACTGGCTCAGCAGTTCCTAAAGTTAAGGCAGATGCTTTAATTAAGGACGCCCTGATTGAAATCAGCCAAAAAGGCTTAGGCATGACGGCTATTGTTGATGATCAGGATAAAATCCAAGGCATATTCACCGATGGTGATTTACGACGTCTGTTAGATAAGCGTATTGACATCCACAGCACAAAAATTGGTGATGTAATGTCAATGAATCCAAGCTTTGCCTCACCTTCTCTATTGGCGGTTGAAGGGTTAAACATGATGCAAGAACGCAGCATCACAGCCTTATTATTATGTGAAGACGACAAACTGGTTGGTGCTCTCAATATGCACGACCTTCTTAAAGCCGGAGTAATGTAATTCATGACTGAAATGGTCAACTCTCTATACGGTCCAGTTTCAAAATCTGTTTTTGCCATAGCAAAAGAGATAAAACTACTCATCTGCGATGTGGATGGCGTCTTTTCCGACGGTCTCGTTTACATGGGCAATGATGGCGAAGAACTAAAAACCTTTCACACCCGAGATGGCTATGGTGTGAAATCGCTGATGAACGCGGGAATTGAAGTAGCCATCGTTACTGGTCGCAAATCGCAAATCGTTGAAAACCGCATGCGCGCTTTAGGTATATCTCTTATCTATCAGGGCCAAGATGACAAAATCAAAGCCTACAACGACATCGTAGATAAGTTAGGTATCCAACCAGAACACACTGGATACATTGGTGATGACCTTATTGACTGGCCAGTAATGGACAAGGTTGCTCTCAAGGTATGTGTCAATGATGGACACCCATTGTTGGTTCAGCGTGCCAACTACGTAACCAAGATTAAGGGCGGACACGGCGCCGTGCGCGAAGTCTGCGATCTCATCCTAGAAGCTAGGGGTGAACTTGAGCAACACAAAGGCTTGAGCATATGACGGGTTCTCGCATTTTTCAGATAGTGCTAATCGGAGTCATCTGTTTTTCCGGTTACTACTTACTGACAAATCAAGAACAAGTGGTAATTCAGGTGGAGCCTAGTGCCGAACTGCCTATGTTTACTGGGCGATTGGTGACGAATACCAATTATGACCTAGAGGGCATTCGTAATTACAAGATCACCTCAGAGAAGCTCGACCATTATGCCGAGAGCGGTGATACCTTATTTGATAACCTCGTGATGTATGTGTATCGTGAGGGGACTGTCGAAGAGTGGCAAGTAGTTTCAGATAAAGCCGTTTTAGATAAAAATCATCACCTGACGCTGGAAGGTAATGTCATTGCGACCAACTTGCTTCCGGACGCCAGCTTTGAAACATTAACTACAGACAAAATGACCATTGAACTGGACACCAAAGACTTCAACTCTGACGTTCAGGTTACTTTAGAAGGGCCACAGTTTGTGAATATTGGCCAAGCACTAGAGGGCAATCTGGATGACAATGAAGCGGTGCTGTTCAATAGTGTACAAGGGATCTATGAAAACTCTCAGCCTTAGTCTTTTACTAGGAATATTGCTGTCTCCTGCTGCTCTCGCGCTATCAACAGATTCAGAGCAACCGGTTTACATCGACTCAGACAGTCAGCACCTCGACATGAAGAGCAACAAAGTGACCTTTATTGGCGATGTAAAAATGCGCCAAGGAAGCATCAATGTTGAGGGCGATAAAGTCATTGTTTACCGCAACCCAGAAGATGGCTCAATCAAAGAAATCGAAGCCTATGGAGAGCTAGCCAAGTTCTCTCAACTTACTGATGAAGGTAAAACCATTCGCGGTCACGCAGAAGAGCTTTACTACAACATGGCTGAAGACCAATTAACTATGGTCAAGCAGGCGATGCTGGCTCAAGATGACAGTACCATCAGCGGTCAGCGCATCAAATACCATATCACCACAGAGAAGATGATCGCCGAAAGTGGCGAGGGCTCTCGAGTTTCAACGGTATTACAGCCACAACCTAAACAGCCAAAAGAGAAGAAATAGTCAACCTATGGCAATACTCAAAGCTGAACACCTAGCGAAAAGCTACAAGAACCGCAAAGTGGTTGCTGACGTGAGTCTGCAAGTAGAATCAGGACAAATCGTGGGTCTATTGGGACCTAACGGTGCGGGTAAAACGACATCGTTCTACATGATTGTAGGCCTAGTGGCTCGCGATGAAGGTCAGATCCTTATTGATGATCAGGACATTAGTATTCTTCCTATGCATAGCCGCTCAAGAATGGGTATCGGCTATTTGCCTCAGGAAGCTTCTATATTCAGAAAGCTTTCTGTTGAAGATAACATCTATGCCGTATTGCAAACTCGCAATGAAATATCCAAGCAAGAGCGAGACGAGAAGCTAGAAGAGCTGCTCGACGAATTTAATATTCAGCACATTCGCAAGAGTAACGGTATGGCACTTTCTGGCGGCGAACGTCGCCGTGTAGAAATCGCTCGAGCGCTAGCCGCAAATCCGCAGTTTATCTTGCTAGATGAACCCTTTGCTGGTGTTGACCCAATCTCCGTTATCGATATCAAAAAGATTATTGAACATTTGCGAGACCGTGGCCTAGGTGTTCTCATCACTGACCACAACGTTCGTGAAACATTAGACGTATGTGAACGCGCCTACATTGTTAGCCAAGGACACCTAATAGCAGAAGGAACCCCTGAGCAAGTCCTGAGCAACGACCAGGTTAAGAAAGTTTACCTTGGTGAACAGTTCCGTCTGTAGACGGTTCGTTTCGGGCGACTCATTATCATGAAAGCGGCATTACAACTCAAATTTGGTCAGCAGCTCGCTATGACCCCTCAGTTGCAGCAAGCGATCAGGCTGTTGCAATTGTCGAGCCTTGAGCTTCAGCAAGAGATTCAGGAAGCCCTAGATTCCAATCCACTTCTACAAGTTGTAGAAGACAACAATCAAACAGAAGAAAAAACAGATTCCTCACAAGACACATCGACAGAAAACGTCACTGAAGCGAGCGCTCAAGATAGTGCAGAACTGATGGCATCCAATTCCATTGGTGAAGACTTGGCGATGGACACTTCATGGGAAGATGTTTATAGCTCTAATTCAGGTAATACGGGTATCGCAGCGGATGATGAATTACCCATTTATCAAGGCGAGACCCAAACAAGCCTGTATGACCATCTGTTATGGCAATTGGAGCTCACTCCCTTTACCGAAACAGACCATGCCATTGCAATATCCATCATCGATGCTATTGATGACAGAGGCTTTCTAACCCTTACCACTGCTGATATTACCGCTAGCTTGTCTCTTCCTGACATCGAAGAAGATGAAACCGTGGCAGTACTTAAACGCGTTCAACAATTTGAACCTTTAGGGGTGGGATCGCGTAACCTACAAGAGTGTTTGTTACTGCAACTTAATGCTCTTCCTGACGATACTCCGCGTAAGCAACAGGCTTGCGAGATCTTAGAAAACTATATCGAACATTTAGCCAATCGCGACTACAAAATGATCGTTAAAGAAACTAAGCTCAAAGAGAGTGATTTGATCGCGGTTTTACAGCTAATTCAGCAACTCGATCCGCGACCAGGAAGCCAAATTGGTGAGAACGACATCGAGTATGTGATACCTGATGTCAATGTGATAAAAGTGAATGGTAAGTGGACGGTATTTCTCAATAACACGAGCACACCTAAACTAGAAGTTAATCAGCATTACGCGACCATTACTGGTGCAAACAGCGATGACAATCAATACATCAAAGATCAGCTTCAAGAAGCAAAGTGGCTAATTAAGAGTTTAGAGAGTCGTAATGATACTCTGCTCAAAGTTGCTCGATGTATAGTCGAGACTCAACAAGAGTTTTTCGACAAGGGCGAAGAAGCCATGCAACCGATGATATTGAACGACGTTGCGCAAGCTATTGATATGCACGAGTCGACTATTTCACGTGTCACAACTCAGAAATATATGCACACACCGCGTGGTATTTTTGAGCTAAAATATTTCTTCTCAAGTCACGTCAGCAATGATGAAGGCGAAGACAAATCCTCGACAGCTATCAGAGCGCTAATCAAAAAATTGGTAGCCGAAGAGAACAGCGCTAAACCATTGAGCGATAACAAAATTGCCACCCTACTCGCTGAACAAGGGGTGAAGGTAGCGAGACGCACCGTGGCAAAATACCGTGAATCACTGGGTATTGCCCCGTCGAGTCAGCGAAAACGCCTAGTTTAGGCATCACTAGAAGGAACGCTTATGCAAATCAATATCAAAGGCCACCATGTAGAGCTTACAGAGTCACTTCAAGAGTACGTTGATACCAAGTTTCAAAAATTAGAGCGTTTCTTCGAGCACATCACCAATGTGCATGTGATCTTAAAACTCGAGAAAGTTAATCATATCGCAGAAGCCACATTACACGTTAGCCAAGGCGATATTCACGCAGCTGCAGAAGAAGACAACATGTACGCTGCTATCGATGCACTAGTTGATAAGCTAGTACGCCAGCTGACCAAGCATAAAGAAAAGTTAAGTAATCACTAACCATGCAAATTAATGAAGTATTGTCGTTGGACTGCACTAAAAGTGCAGTCCATTGTACGAGTAAGAAGCGCGCACTAGAACTCATCAGTCAAATCGCAGCCACACACACAGGTCATGATTCAACCGACCTGTTTGAATGCATGCTGGGCAGAGAAAAGCTAGGTAGTACTGGTATTGGCAATGGTATTGCTATCCCTCACGCGCGTATGAGTAATTCAGACAAGGCGATTGCTGTGCTCCTACAGTGTGATGAAGCCATTGAGTTTGATGCTATCGATAATCGTCCGGTTGATCTGTTGTTTGCGCTACTTGTTCCTGAAGATCAGTGTAAAGAGCACCTTAAAACGCTTTCTTGTATGGCTGAACGCCTCAACGACAAGAAAGTCCTCAAACAGCTTCGTCATGCCAAGTCCGACGAAGAACTATTCGAGATCATGATCTCTGAATCGATTGAGTGTCCAAAGGGATAAATAAATGTCCGAACCACGCCAGCTAGTTGTTGTCAGCGGTAACTCCGGTGGTGGCAAGAGTGTTGCCTTACGTGCTCTAGAAGATATTGGCTACTACTGTGTTGATAACCTTCCAGTAACGCTGCTTAGCGCTTTTGTTGATGGTCTGAATCCACAACAGAGAAGGGTTGCAGTCAGTATTGATATTCGCAACCTACCGACAAATCCAAGTCAAGTTGCTGCCGTACTGACAACCCTTGATGATTCGGTTCAAGTAACAGTGTTGTACCTCGAAGCCAATGAAGACACCTTGGTTAAACGATACAGTGAAACGCGAAGGATTCACCCACTCTCTCTCGTTGAAGACTCACGTTCATTGCAGCAAGCCATAGTGGAAGAGAAGCGACTTCTCTCCGCACTTAAAGAGCAAGCTGACTTAGTGATCGATAGCAGTAAGCTCTCAATTCATGAGCTGAGCGAGATGGTGCGTAAACGCATTTTAGGTCGCGATGGCCAAGAGTTGGTTATGGTGTTCCAATCCTTTGGTTTCAAGCACGGCCTACCCTCAGATGTCGATTATGTGTTTGATGTACGATTCCTACCGAACCCTCACTGGGAACCAGAACTTCGCCCTCTTACGGGTTTAGATAAGCCCATTCAAGACTACTTGTTTGGCTTTGAGGATGTGGTTGAACTCAAGGGTCAGATACAGGCCTTCATCGAGCGTTGGCTACCCTCTTTAGAGAAGAATAATCGCAGTTATCTTACTGTGGCTATAGGCTGCACTGGCGGTAAACATCGTTCCGTTTTTCTAACTCAGCAAATCGGTGAGTACTTCCTAGAACAAGGCCAACATGTACTGATTCGTCACAACGAGCTGGAGAAAGGCCAATGATAGAATCTCGCACCCTGCTTATCGTCAATAAGCTAGGCTTGCATGCGCGCGCTGCCGTTAAACTGGTTGAATTGGCACAAAGTTTCGATGCTAAGGTCAGCGTTCATAACGAAGAAAGCAGCGCTGAAGCAGACAGTGTGATGGCCTTATTGATGCTTGAGTCTGCTCAAGGTGAGCACGTAACTGTCACTGCCGATGGTGCTGAAGCATCGCAAGCTCTGGACGCCATTTGCTCGCTTATCGAAGGGAAATTTGAGGAAGACGAATAGTTTTCGCCCACTCAAGTTAATTTTCTCTTTTAGCTCTAATAACTTATTAACCCCTTGAATAAAATAAGCTAATATCCTTCTATTAAACTATTCAGTGAACAAAAATCTAACGGAGGTAAATAATGGCGGAACAGATCGAGTTTGATCAAGCCCACCAAACGCTCCAAGAGGTTAGTGATGCACTGGATAATGGTCGCTTTGTCTTCGTACGACGCCAACTGCAAAGTATGGAGCCAGAGGATATAGCTCACCTCCTCGAAGCCTCCCCAAGAAAAAGTCGTGAAGTCCTGTGGCAACTCACCGATCCCGAAGATTACGGTGAAATCCTTGATGAACTAAGCGAAGACGTAAAAGATAACCTCGTCTCTAAAATGGCCCCAGGCAAGCTTGCAGAAGCAACCGAGGGCATGGATACCGATGATGTCGCTTACGTACTTCGAAGCCTGCCAGATGACGTCTCACAGCAAGTTCTAGGTCAAATGGATGCGGCAGATCGACTTCGCGTCGAGAAAGCCCTCTCTTACCCAGAAGATACTGCTGGCGGTATCATGAATACCGACGTAACCACTATTCGTGATGATGTCGATATCGACGTAGTTCTTCGCTACATGAGAATGAAGGGTGAACTGCCAGAGGCAACGGATACCTTGTATGTTATTGATAGTGACGACCGACTCATCGGTAATTTATCTCTAACAACACTATTGACGACTCAGCCCGATATTGCGGTCATTGATGTAATGGAAGACGCCGATGAGGCTATTTCAGTAGACCTCAGCGATACCGATGTTGCTAGCCTGTTTGAGCGTCGAAACTGGGTATCGGCCCCTGTTGTTGATGAGAATCAACACCTAGTTGGTCGTATCACCATCGATGACGTCGTTGATATCATTCGTGAGGATGCCGAGCACTCGATGATGAGTTTGGCAGGTCTCGATGACGACGAAGATACCTTTGCTCCGGTAGTGAAATCAGCGCGCCGTCGAAGCGTATGGCTAGGTGCGAATGTTCTAGCGGCACTGGCAGCAGCTTCTGTTTCAAACATGTTTGAGGCAACCCTCGAACAAATGGCCGCGATTGCTATCTTAATGACTATCGTGCCATCAATGGGCGGTGTCGCGGGTAACCAAACCGTGGCATTGGTTATTCGTGGCTTAGCATTGGGTCATATTGGTGACAGTAACCGCAAAGAACTATTGATGAAAGAGGCTGCCATAGGCTTCTTGAACGGTGTTCTATGGGCGTTAATCATCGGTGCGATTGTGGTGTTCTGGAAGGGGGATTGGGTGCTAGGCATGATCATCTCCGCCGCTATGCTAACAAACCTATTTATCGCTGGCGTCGCCGGTGTAACTGTACCTATCGTACTGAAGAAGATGAATATCGACCCTGCGCTAGCCGGTGGTATGGCTTTAACCACTATTACGGATGTTATTGGCCTATCGGTATTCCTTGGGCTAGCGACGGTGTTTTTGCTTTAAGGTTCAATAACCTAGATCCCCTATAAGAGCACTAGGGGATGACGAGCCCCCTTTGCTTTACACACGACTAATTCCAGACACGTCATTACCGAAGTCTTCTAACGGCAATCTATGTTTAATTCATCGCCACGAATATCAGATTGAATAAAAAAACGAGCCAAACGGCTCGTTTTTTGTTGCTGATTAGCCTGTTTAAGCGCCCGCCACCTTCATCGACTCAATAAGCATCGAACCGGTTTGGATTTGAGAGCGGGTCTCCACATCGTTACCTACGGCAACAATTTTCTGGAACATATCTTTTAGGTTACCAGCGATAGTTACCTCGGATACAGGGTATTGAATAACGCCATTTTCTACCCAGAAGCCAGCCGCGCCGCGAGAGTAGTCACCCGTTACGCCGTTAACACCTTGCCCCATCAATTCAGTGACCAAGAAACCTGTGCCGAGCTCTTTAAGCATCGCTTGATAGTCTTGACCTGTAGATTGAACAAACCAGTTGTGAATACCACCAGCATGCCCTGTGGTAGTCATGCCCAGTTTGCGAGCGGAATAGCTGGTTAATAGATAGGTCGCAAGCTTACCATCGGTGATGATATCGTAATCTTTGGTCTGAACGCCTTCGCTATCAAATGGCGTTGATGCCAAGCCGCGTAGTAAATGTGGCTTCTCGTTAACATTGAACCACTCTGGCAATATTTGCTTGCCTAGGTGATCAAGTAAGAATGACGACTTACGATATAGGCTACCACCACTAATTGCTGTAACGAGGTGGCCCATCAATCCTGTTGCTACTTCTGCAGCAAACATAATTGGGTATTCACCAGTTTCAATCTGGCGAGCATCAAGACGGTCTATCGTTCTTTGCGCGGCCTTCAAGCCCACTTCTTTCGCAGACCAAAGGTCTTCAGCACGGCGAGCTACACTGTAGCTATAGTCACGCTCCATATCGCCTGTCGCACCCGCGCCAATCACACAGCAACTCACACTATGGCGACTCGATGGGTAGCTTGCTAATACGCCATGAGAGTTACCATACACTCGTATCCCATAATGGGTATCGTAGCTAGCACCGTCACTTTGCTTTATCTTATCGCTGTAGCTAAGAGCGGCTTCTTCAGCCTCAATCGCGATTTGTGCAATTTGATCAGGGTTGGGTTCGTAAGGATGGAAGAGATCTAGGTCTTTTATCTCTTTGACCATAAGCTCTGCAGGAGCAGGTCCTGCACACGGGTCTTCAGATGTGTACTTTGCAATATCTAGAGCTGCAGCCACGGTTTGTGCAATGGCTTTCTCACTCAGATCAGAAGTAGAGGCACTTCCCTTCTTTTGACCTCGATAAACTGTGATACCCAGAGCACCGTCGCTGTTAAACTCGACGTTCTCCACTTCACACATACGAGTGGAGACACTGAGACCGGTAGATTTGTTGATCGCAACCTCAGCACCATCGGCCTCGGCAGAGGCTAAACTCAATGCTTTTGAGACAGCTTCTTCTAATTCTACTTTTTGTTGGGCAATTTGTTGTCTAGCGTCCATAGTTAAATCATATATTTGCAGGCAATAAAGGTTAGAATAACAAGCTTTTCGCATTCTCCCCAATTTGTTTGTTAAAATAACCGACATTAAGCGAAATACGCATTCAGAATTGAGCAACTAAGAGCAGATTATGGCCAGAAAAAACCAGAAAGCCCCTTGGGAAGAAGAAGAAGAAATCATTTGGGTTAGCAGAACCGAGATGAAACAGGACATGGAAGCCTTGCAGAAACTAGGTGAAGAACTAGTAGAATTGAAACCCTCAGTACTAGAGAAGTTTCCACTTCCAGATACCCTTGCCGAAGCAATTAAAGATGCTCAGCGTTTTAATAAAGAAGCAAAACGTCGCCAGTTGCAGTTTATTGGCAAGCTAATGAGACAAATTGATAGCGAGCCTATTCAAGCGGCGCTGGACAAGTACCATAATAAGCACTCGCAAGCATCATCTGAACTGCACAAGTTAGAAGCCTTGCGTGACCGTGTTGTCGAAAATGGCGACACTGCTATTGAAGAGGTGCTAAACCAGTTCCCATCAGCGGATAGACAGCGCCTGCGCCAATTGTCGCGCCAAGCAAACAAAGAGAAAAAAGCGAGCAAGCCACCTAGGGCTTATCGTGAGATCTTTCAGCTGTTGAAAGAGTTGAACGAAGAAGTTTAACGATTAAAAACCAACGTAATCCTGAACTCAATTCAGGACATTAGGTACAACCTTAGCTTGTATTTTATTGAGAACGAGTAAAGTTTGGCACTATCTAAGATTCTGGATAGCCGCTGCGCGGCTTCCAGAATGACGTTGGTTTTATAGCAATCGTAGTAAAACAATGTGCGCTTTCACAGCGCACACCAATACTACTCAGTGCCACCCACAGTAATACTGTCTAGCTTCAATGTAGGCTGACCAACACCAACAGGGACACTTTGTCCTGCCTTACCACACACGCCAACACCTTTATCAATCTGTAGGTCATTGCCGACCATAGAGACTTGTTGCATCGCTTCAATGCCAGAACCAACCAAAGTTGCGCCTTTCACTGGACGAGTGATCTTGCCGTCTTCAATCAAATAAGCTTCTGAGGTTGAGAACACGAATTTACCCGATGTAATATCAACCTGGCCACCAGCAAAGCTTGGGGCATAAATCCCCTTCTTCACAGTAGAGATGATCTCTTCCGGAGTATGTTGCCCCGGCAGCATGTAGGTATTTGTCATGCGAGGCATTGGAAGGTGAGCAAACGACTCACGACGGCCGTTACCAGTAGGGGCTACACCCATCAGACGAGCGTTAAGCTTATCTTGCATGTACCCTTTAAGAACACCGTTCTCAATCAGGGTATTGTATTGTCCTGCAACGCCTTCATCATCAATGTTCAATGAACCACGGCGGTCTGTCATGGTGCCATCATCAACGATAGTACAAAGATCTGACGTTACCTTCTCTCCCACTTTGCCAGAGAAAACAGACGATTGCTTGCGGTTAAAGTCGCCCTCTAGACCATGCCCAACCGCTTCGTGCAGTAGCACTCCTGGCCAGCCCGCACCCAGTACTACAGGCATAGCCCCTGCTGGTGCAGCATCTGACTCTAGATTCACAAGAGCAAGACGGATTGCCTCATCAGCCATGTGTGTCGCTACGGTCTTGTCACCGTCCATTTCAAGGAATCGCTGATAATCGTAACGACCACCACCACCTGACGAGCCGCGCTCACGACGCTCTCCGCGCTGGGCGAGTACACTGATAGAAAGACGTACTAGTGGACGAATGTCGGTTGCATAGGTGCCATCAGTTGCTGCGACCAGCACCTGTTCGTAGACACCACTAATGCTGATATTCACCTCAGAAACCAACGGCTCTTTAGTACGGATATAAACGTCTAGCTCTTTAAGCAGATCGATCTTCTGTTGCTTTTCAAGACTTTGAAGCGGGTTCACTCCAGAGTAATGCTGGTTAGAGTGATGACGAGAAAATGCCTGCACTTGCGCTGTTTGGCCTTGCTTTGCAATACCACGAGCGGCAATAGCACTTTGTTTTAAGCTATCCGCCTGAATTTGGTCAGAATAAGCAAAACCGGTTTTTTCACCGCTCACTGCTCTAACGCCAACACCTCTATCAATATTAAACGAGCCGTCTTTGATAATGCTGTCTTCTAAGACAAGAGTTTCATGCCAACTGGATTGGAAATAGACATCTGCATAATCGATATCTCGAGTAGCGATCATAGAAAGCGTATTGTTGACGTCCTGCTCAGTAAGGCCTGTAGGGGCCAGCAGTTCTTGTTCTACTTGTTCAATAGTCATAATCTACTCTTTATCCTCATTGTTGATGAGGTTAGAAATTTTCTGATGTGAAGCAACAGGCATCGCCTTGCGAACCTTCTTCACTTGATGTAATTCGATTTCGGCTACTAGGTTGCATGGGGTCGAAGCCCCTTGAGTGACAACTTTACCCCACGGGTCAATCACCATAGAGTGCCCCCACGTTTGCCTGTTTGCTGAGTGGTAGCCACACTGCCCAACACCAACGACCCAAGCTTGATTTTCTATGGCTCTAGCACGAAGTAATATTTCCCAATGCGCCTCTCCTGTAACCGCTGTAAAAGCAGCAGGCACCAGAATAATATCGGCACCTTGCTCACGCAATAGGTTGTAGAGATGTGGAAATCTTAGGTCATAACAAATAGAAAGCCCTAACCTTCCTACCGGAGTATCTATCACTTGGGGCTGTGTGCCATGAGAAAAACAATCAGACTCTCTATAGCTACCATGCTCATCTTCAACTTCAACATCAAATAAATGCATCTTGTTGTAATGAGCCACTAATTCTCCATTGTCATCAAATACTAGGCTCGCAGAATAAAGATGAGTCGCGTTACTTCGTATTGGAAAAGAACCAATCACTAGCCATGTTTGCAACTCTTTTGCTAGTTGCGCCAATTTGGATTGGATTGGGCCAGAGTTCAGCTCTTCTGCGATCACTTGATACGCTAATGCATTATCAAACAGTAAACTATTCTCTGGTGTTACCACCAACTGACAACCTTGTTTGGCTAACTCTCTCAACTGTTGCTCAATGAACTGCAAATTCTCCGTGACATCGTTACCCGATGTCATCTGGATCAAACCTATCCTTGGTGTATCCATCATGAATTATTTTCCCTGTGATTCTGAGCGAAGCTGTTTGGGAACTTCGAAGTCTGCCTTGCGTCGAGATTTCTCTTTGACTTGCGGCGCATTCATTGGGCCTTTTACCTCATAGGTAACCTGAGTAATAACCTCAACAACGGGTGCCACAACCGTAGTTATGGCCAACACATAAAGAGCCGTCTGAGGCGCTACTGCAAAAGCGGTTAGCATAGGTATACCTGAGGTTAAATCAGGCTTAAACGTGACTTCCGCGTCCACCATCTGGGTATTCAAGTTGGCTAGACCGCGGATGGTCATATCCCCAGAAATAGAGTCCATCTTCAAGTCATTAGTGACGAAGATGCCATTTTCTACTTTGCCTGTCCCCTTGATAGAGTCGAAGGCTAAACCGTCGTCAAACACATCGCTAAAGTCTAATTGCATACGTCTAACAAGGGAGTCGAGGCTAAACATACCTAAAAGCTTTGCTGCGCCACCCACATCTGAGATAACACCACGACCAAGCTCTGCTTTGAGCGTGCCATTAATGGTATCGACTTGCATATTCCAAGGCGATCCTTTCCATTCTAACGATGAGTTCATCTCAAAAGAGGCTTTCTGTATGCCTGCGTCGATACCAAAGCGTGCCATGATTTCAGAGTTATCTTCGCCCTTCATGTTAAGACCTAGATGTGTGGTACTGTCATCATCAGTGAGTTCCCACCAACCACTGGCTAATACACTTGATGTACCACTGGTAAAGTTGGCTTTATCCCAAACAATACGTTGGCCATCGTGGTTCATCACCACATCGACTTTACCGACCTTGTAGCCCTGCATCCAAAAATCATCGATCTTAAGATCAAGGTTAGGCATTTTTTCAAAGAACTTCCGGTCAAAATCGGTAATAAGCGGTTGAGTCTCACCTTTACTATCTTTGACCTCTGTTTTAGCGACAGACTCTTCAACCAAACTCTTTGGCTCAGCAAGATACAGTTGCAACAGCGACAGGTTGATGCCTAAATTAGAACCGTCATATTCAGCCTTACCTTTAACTTGCGAGCTGTCTATGTTGTATTGCCACGTATTGGCTCTCTTGCGGGCAACAAAGTCCACTTCATTCCAATCCAAGCCACCCAGTTTAATACTATTGCTTTGCACTTGAATACGCTGTGGCATAGGAATTTCAGGAGCATTAAGCTCGCTAAGAATCGGTTTAGGCCCAACACTTGGTCGTTCTAGCGCTGCTACCCATTCATCAAGATTAAATTCAGGCAAACGCAGCGAGGCATGATGGCCGACTATAGGGCTAACTCTGAAGCTACCCGAGCCAACCACAGTATTGGTCGCCTCAAGTACAGGCCGCCCCTGAGTGATATCAATTTCAGTCTGAAACTTAGCAGAAGGAAGCTGTAGCCTTGCGGAAATCGATTCCTGATTACCAGAGGCCTGCATTCGAGCTTGCCATACGTCCCCCACCTTTTTGTTCATTGGTGCAGGATAAGTACTCGCGATAGAAGTTAGATTGGCCTTTGCATCTATCTGATAGGTAAAGCCAACATCATTAATCTGTAGATCGATCCCCATATTCCAAGGGGTGTGTCCCGAGATTGGCTCTAGCCAAGTTTTGCCCAAATAAGGGATCAGCGGTTCAGCACGCCAATCGCCGATAAGGTCGATTCTGGTGTCGTAACTCGACTCCGCATTTTGCCCAAAGAAGTCCAAGGTAATCGGCTGTTCCAGCAAGTTAGCGCTTATCCCTGACGAGCGCACTACATCATTATCAAACTCAATTCGACCCGAAGCCTTTTTCAGTAGCATAGGGGGGGCCGTGATATTGATGTCATTCTCGCTAAGATCAGCGTAACCCCAAGCTCTAGCTTCTTGCTCTTCGTTGAACGGTATCTTAAGTTGGAACTGCGATTCTACCTGTCCCTTGATATCGACAGTCGTCAGCACCGCCCCCACAGAACCAACCAATGGCGAGGCGCTCATATAATCTCGAACGTCCTTACCTTCCGCTTTCGCTGCTGCGAAGATTTCGATATGTCCATTCCCATACATGCGAGGGATCTGTCCAGAAATACGATCAGCCTGAATATTAAGAAGCTTGGCATCTTTCGAGTCTAGGAACATGGTCTCGTTTTGGAACAGCAAATCTAGCTGCATATCGGTCAACGGTGGCCATGCGGTACTAAAGCTAAACTTGGTATTGCGTAGCGGTACCCATGCTTGGAAAATGCCGCTATTGTCGTTATATGGAAAACTAGACAGTTCACCATACCAAAGCAATTTTGCTGTTTTTACTCGACCGCCTTGAATACCGGCAGACAGGTAATCAGTTAGGCCTCGCCCTAAGGCAAGAGTCGGCAAGTAACGCCAGGTTTGCCCCGCATTCGCTAAGTCGGCTTCAGCGTAGAAAGACAAAAATGCAGGTGCATCCTTTGGAAAGTCGAGTTTGAAGGCTCCCAATACTTGCAAATCTGGAGTCGCTGCAGTGACTTTATCTGACCATAGACTCCAGCCGTTATCATCCGACTGCCAGACAATATCAACTTCTGCTTGGCGTATCTTAAGCGGTGCCTGGAATACCTCACCATAAGGCAGGGTATCATCAAGCATAGTGACGGTGGCTTTGGCGAGATCTGAGCGACCAAATATACGCGCTTCTAAGGTATGAAACCCAGGGATCAGCTCCCAGTAGTTCATACGGCCATCTTTTACCTTGGCCGAGTAGCGAAGTGTATCTATGCCTTTACCCATAGATACACGAATATCTTGGACTGTACCTCCAAGACGAACGGTATCCACCCACTGTTCACTCTTCTCCATATCAGGCAGCAGGTCGAGAATTGGGGTAATACTTTCTAGCTTTATTTGGTTGGCGTTCAATCGCCACTTTTCTGGAGACCACTCAAATGCCAGATTCAGGTCTGGCCAAGAGGTGCCATTTGAACTAAATGCTAAGTCTTGTGCGTTTAATTGCCAGCCTTTCTCTGTGGGATCAAGTTTAACCACGCCGCCCTCAATAGAGATGGCGTTAGGGATATCATCTTTATCACGCCATTCTAGCTCTGATGGCGATATTTCCAGATAAGCATCAACAGGCTGGTTATGCTGCAGTGAAATCCAAGTGTTAAGACTGACTCGGCCCTTATCAATAATTACACCATCAGCAAGATACGGCGATACCCAAGGAGTGATATCAAAGTTATTGCCTTGCAGATAAAAGTCACCGCTGATGTCCGATAGACCATCATGATCATAAAAATCGGCAATGACACTGACGCTATTGAGTTGGACGTCTTTGATGCTCACCACACCATCAGCACGGTGACGGTTACCATCGTTAAGCCAACTCAGCCTTTCGATATCTATCTCACGTACATCACCTGATATGTCGGTAAATACAATGCTTGAGTTTGTAAGTGCAAACTCACTTAGCTGACGAAGTACTAGATTTTCGAGGATCTTCAGTAACTGCTGATCGCCCTTTTCAGGTGGCTCTGATGACTCAGGGTTAGCCTTAAACAAGTCGATATCGCTGATATCAATATGCAAGCCATCGACGGTCAACTCACTGAGCTTAGGCTGAAGATTTAACAATGAGTCGATCAGGTCAAATTCAGCGCGAACCTCACCAACCGAGAAGGCTTTAACACCTTTAGGTATGTCGGCTTCAAGAGCAGAAAGAGAGAGGGATGGGTGAGTATTTTTCCAATAACCATGAACCTCACCAATGGTAAAGTTCAGCCCAGAGACTTGGTTAAACCAACTTTGAACATCGTCTTGGTAGTGATCTAAGCGAGGTAAAGCAACGCGTAAAGCGGTGACCAGCACCGCTAACGAAACAAAGATAAAGACCAGTAGTGATAAAACTAATCGCTCTAGTCGAACTGCGAATGACGCCAATGGAACACTATCCTACATCATAACTACGTCGAACTGCTCTTGTACGTAGAGCGGTTCAGCGGTAATTTTAACTTCTTTGCCAATAAACAGTTCCAGCTCAGCTAGCGCATGAGACTCGTCACCATGCAGTGCGTCTGCCACCGCTATCGAGGCATAAACTAAGAACTTATCTGCATCGTACGCCCGGTTAACTCGAGTGATTTCTCGCAGCACTTCATAACACACCGTTTCCACGGTTTTTACTGAGCCACGACCTTCACAGCTAGGGCAATCAGAACACAATACATGCTCAATGCTCTCTCTTGTGCGCTTACGTGTCATCTCAACCAAACCTAACTGAGTAAAACCATTAATATTGGTTTTCACTCGGTCATGGCTAAGTGCAGCTTCTAACGAAGCGAGCACTCGCTTACGGTGCTCATCACTGGCCATATCGATAAAGTCGATAATAATAATACCGCCAAGGTTACGCAGCCTGAGTTGGCGAGCGATGGCTTCCGTGGCTTCTAGATTGGTATTGAAGATGGTCTCTTCGAGATTGCGTCGACCGACGAATGCACCAGTATTGATATCCACCGTCGTCATGGCTTCAGTTTGATCAATGATCAGGTAGCCACCTGATTTCAATGTAACCTTACGATCTAGTGAGCGTTGGATTTCACTCTCTGCATCGTACAAGTCAAAGATAGGTTTATCGCCATCGTACAGCGCTAACTTCTCCATCAATTCAGGTACAAACTCTTCAGTGAACTCAAGTAAAGAGTCATACACCATACGCGAGTCAACCTGAATCAAAGAAAGCTCGGTGCCGACGAAGTCACGCAAGATACGTGGAGCAAGACCTAATTCACCGTAAAGTGTTGAGCGCGTAATGTACTTAGAGCGACGCTCCATGACCTTAACCCACAAGCGCTCAAGAAAGGCTGCATCTTGCGCCAGCTCTTTCTCGTCTGCACCTTCGGCTGCGGTACGAATGATAAAACCACCCGACTCACTGCAGTAAGGAGCAACGATTTTCTTTAGACGGTTGCGTTCTTGCTCAGATTCAATGCGTTGCGATACGCCAACATGGCTAGCGCCAGGCATGAATACAAGGTAGCGAGATGGAAGCGTAATGTCAGTGGTTAGGCGTGCGCCTTTCGTTCCAAGTGGGTCTTTAACCACTTGAACCACAATGTCTTGACCTTGACGAACTAATTCAGAGATATCGCGAACTTTAAACTGCTGCTTTTCATTTTCCGCAACACATTCGGTATGAGGAACAATATCTGAGGCGTGTAAAAAGGCAGCCTTATCCAGACCAATATCAACAAAAGCCGCTTGCATACCCGGCAGAACGCGACTTACACGGCCCTTGTAGATATTACCTACAATGCCTCGTCTAGCTTCTCTTTCAATATGGACTTCTTGAAGGACACCGCCTTCGATCATTGCAACCCGAGTCTCACTCGGCGTTGAGTTGATCAATAACTCTGCACTCATAGCGCACCTCTAAATCTTATAAAAATTGGTGCAAGAGCTGTTCGGTTTCAAATAAAGGTAGACCTACAACTGAGTGGTAACTGCCCTCAATACGGGTAACAAACTTACCGCCTATCCCCTGAATTCCGTAGCTTCCTGCTTTGTCGCACGGTTCGCCGGTCAGCCAATAATCTTCTATTTCTTGGCGGCTGAGGGGCTTAAACCATACGTCTGTAATACAAATAATGGTTTCTGATTTTTCGGCACTGCAGACACAAACAGCCGTCATCACTTGGTGCTTAGCATTAGACAGTTGACCCAACATATCCATGCTTTCTTGCAGCGAGTTTGGTTTTTCGAATACTTGCTCGCCTTGCGTAACTATGGTGTCGGCACCAATAACAATGGGTTGCGCACTACTCTCTGAGTGAGCCTGTTGCAGAACCGTTTTCGCTTTATTTTCAGCTAATCGCTGTACATACTGAGCAGGGTTTTCTCCCTCGCTACGCACTTCTTCTATATCACTGATTAGTATAGTGAATTCATAGCCGAGCTGAGATAAAAGTTCGCGCCTTCTTGGAGAAGCAGACGCGAGAATTAGAGACTTATGCATGGCTTATCGGACTCTCCAAATGCGACGCACCCGGCGCAATAATAAAAATAGCCATGGCCATAGAATACCGTTAATTAAACCTACCCACAGTGATGCAGGATTAAATACCACATCTTGGATGACAAATTCGCCAAAGAACTCGATTAGGACACTCAACATCGTCAGTAGTGCCATAATCATAGCCTGTTGCCACAACGCCATGTTGCGCAGTACCAAGAAATTGATCGCAACGAGATAGGTAATGATCGCCATCATCATGCCGCGAACGCCCAGCGTCGAGCCGAGCAATAGATCCCATATCAGGCCCAGAATTAAACCGGTTCCTACATTGACTCTATGTGGCGCTGCCATCACCCAATAACAGGTAACGAGTACCAACCAAGATGGACGAAATACGTCCATAGTGCCCGGCCATGGTATGGTTTGTAGAACCAAGGCGATTAAAAACGTCACCCAAATAACGAGTTTGCTACTCAAGATACTATTCGCCATCTTCGACCTCAATGACTGCTTGCTCAGCCTGAACTGGCGCTTGTTCTAAAGTAACATCTTGCTCATCTTGCTGTGGCCACACCAACAGCAAGTAGCGTAAGCGACCAAAATCTACCGCAGGTGATGCGGTAATCGTTGAGAACTCACGGTGGTTATCAATCTGAACCTTGCTTACCGTAGCGACAGGATAACCTTCAGGGTAAATGCCTCCCAAACCAGAAGACACCAATACATCACCTTCTTGAATATCGAAATTACTCGGTATGTGCTGAAGATGTATATTGGTTTGATCACCACTGCCTGCTGCTATCACTCGAATGTCATTACGAATCACCTGAACAGGAATCGCAGAATTAGCATCGGTTAGCAGTAGCACTCGGCTATTATGAGCACCCACTTCGGTGATTTGCCCTACAATACCGTTTTCATTGATGACAGGCTGACCCTGATAAACACCATCGATATGCCCCTTATCAATCACAATCTGCTGATGATAAGACGAGGAATCCACCGCCATTACTTCTGTAACTACCTTCTTTTCATCACGCACAAACGTTGAGCCAAGTAGCTTTCTGAATCTTTGGTTCTCTTCTTTATATTGAGAGAGCAAAGACAGATCGCTCTTCATTTTCAGAAGCTCTTCACGTAGCACTTGGTTTGTAGTCAGCAATTGCTGTCTGCTACTGAAACGCTCATAGACGTTGCCAAACATGCTGCGCGGTAAGTCGGCGAGATACTGAATTGGCGCTACCGTACTATTCAATACGTAGCGTACATTTGAGAAGGCATCTAAACGACTATCAGCCAACATTAAGCTGGCTGATAGTAATACGGCAAAAAAGAGTCTCAATTGCAGAGATGGACCTCTGCCAAAGATTGGATTCATTCTTTGTTACCCGTTCTTATTGCTAATCGGGAAAATCCAATGAAAGAATTATTCTTCACTGAATAGATCACCGCCGTGCACATCAATCATTTCTAAAGCTTTACCGCCGCCACGAGCAACACAAGTTAGTGGCTCATCAGCAACGACAACTGGGATACCAGTTTCTTCAGTGAGTAAGCGATCTAGGTCTTTCAGTAGCGCGCCGCCACCGGTCAATACCATGCCGTTTTCTGAGATATCTGATGCAAGCTCTGGTGGACACTGCTCTAGTGCAACCATTACTGCAGAAACGATACCTGATAAAGGCTCCTGAAGTGCTTCTAGGATCTCGTTTGAGTTTAGACTAAAGCTGCGAGGCACACCTTCTGCAAGGTTGCGACCACGCACTTCTAGTTCTTCAACTTCGTCACCAGGGTATGCTGAACCGATCATGTGTTTGATCTTCTCTGCTGTAGCTTCACCAATCAAGCTGCCGTAATTACGACGAACGTAGTTGATGATCGCTTCATCAAAGCGATCGCCACCGATACGTACAGATGAAGAGTAAACCACACCGTTTAGTGAGATAACTGCAACCTCAGTAGTACCACCACCGATATCAACAACCATAGAACCTGTTGGTTCAGAAACACGCAGGCCAGCACCGATTGCGGCAGCCATTGGCTCGTCAATCAAGTAAACCTCACGGGCACCTGCACCTAGCGCAGATTCACGGATAGCACGACGTTCAACTTGTGTAGAACCACAAGGAACACAGACTAGTACGCGAGGGCTTGGCTTAAGGAAGCTGTTGTCGTGAACTTGCTTAATGAAGTGCTGAAGCATTTTTTCAGTCACGAAGAAGTCAGCGATTACGCCGTCTTTCATTGGACGGATAGCTGAAATATTTCCTGGAGTACGCCCAAGCATTTGCTTCGCATCATGACCTACAGCCGCAACGCTTTTCGCAGAGCCTGCACGATCTTGACGGATAGCCACTACTGATGGCTCATCAAGGACAATACCTTGTCCTTTAACATAAATTAGTGTGTTCGCTGTACCCAAATCGATAGACAGGTCGTTTGAGAACATTCCGCGAATTTTTTTAAACATATCTAAGCGCTCTTCTCACAATCTTTGGAAGACAAAATTGTACTAAATGTACCAATGCCACACTTATTGGGCAAGGCATTGGATTACAAAGATTGATATAAAGTGCCTTTTTCTGACGTTGTCCTGACTTAGGCGCTAAAAATGCCAGTTTTAATTGCCCATTAGCGCCCTTTCGCCTTTGAATATGATTCGATCATTGCCTCGGAAGGTACCAAAGGTGACAACGGCTGATGGGTCTTCATCACCTTCATCTCGCCAGTTGTATTGCAGCCAAGGTTGGTTGGTGAAATTGCCCCCATTGGTATTACAATCAATGCCTGATTCGCTGCGTTGAGGGGATGTTGCCCCTTGACGTAACCACAAGCGTACTTGTTCACGATGGGTTTCCGATTGCTTCGAGTGGGTCGCGTATAACTCTTCACTTCGCCCTTGCTCTACCGTGTCAGAGCCATTTAAACTCGCTCCGCTCGTGCTGCTATCGTTACTCCAAATAACTTGCGTACAAAAACGACCTGCCGACACGTAAGAGCTGCCAACTGGAGTTTCATTATCGATAGAGCCATCATCTGTGTTAACAATAAACGCATCTCCATCCCAATACTCAGTACGAAGTGGTACTCTGATTTCTTGTCCTGAATTACCGCCGACATCATCCATTTTCATTCGACCGTAACGGAAGTCAGGTTGCTTAGGGAATTTGCGACCAACATTCTCTTGAGGATCTTGCCCCTCTTCAGGATTTAGATCTTCTATATCTAGAGTATCGAAATTAACATCGTCAATCATCGTACTGACTTCTAATCCGAAAACTGAATTAGTCGTTGAGTAGGGCCCGTCAGGTTGAGTCACAACATAAGGGTCTATTGTGGAATGAACCTTTTTCATAAACCTAAAGTCCACGATTTCGATGAATAAGGTGGATGGATCATTAGCTAATGATTTTGGCCAACTAGCTCCAGCCCAGGTTTGTAGACCCTCGACTCGCAAAGCATCTTCATCCATAAAATCAACCTCTGGCAGCTCACCTTGGGTTTGAGCCATGTAGTCAATGGTTACTATAAGAGCGTTATTGAACAACCCATAGTTTTCGGTCGGATTACCATCGATGTCTTGTGCTTGCACGTTAAAAGTGTGGGTTATTGCCTGACTCATATAGGCAAAATCATCATGCCCATCTGCATAATCCCACTGAATCCAAGAGTCATCAGGATCATTACCTTCATCTAACATTGCTAAATGATTTGGGGAGAATCGGCCTACAGAGCGATAGCCAGGATTGATAGGCTCAAAAAGATAATCAGCTTGATCTTTTAAACTAGCGGTAACAGTGATGCTTCCCGCCTCTCTCCATAACAGTGACTCGAACAAAACTGGCCCAGAGGTCCTGTTACCATCAATACCGACATTAGGAATACCATTTGTAGGTACCCCTTCTAAACCGCTACCAATAGTACCGTCAGCTTCACTACCTAAGCTCACACTGGGGCTATGTAATTCCGCCTCTAAAGTCACATTTACCGCTGGTGCCGTATCAGGATAAAAGTTTTTCGTTTCAAGGTCTGGGTTCGCTAATCCTCCCCCCTGTTCAAAAGAGGTACAATATCCACTCACATCAACGGCTACATCAGGGTCGAAGGCGCCAGCAACATAACGGATGGGAATTACATCTAACGAAAAGAGTTCACCTGAGCGTTTAAATAAAGCCCCTGATTCAGAATTACCAGTTAAACCATTTTCACTTCCAGAAGGATCGCATAGGGCGAATGTCCATGGGCGAACATTTAGGTTGTGAGTGCCCGTTGTAGTAACACATTCATCAGTAACCTCACCACCATCATCTTTCAAACAAATCTCATCTTCAATTCTGTAGTCGACAATCCCCGCTTCGTCATATCTAACGTTAATGTAAGCCGTTGAATCAGTGCCAAAGTCTAAATTGATAGTCTTCTGGGAATTAAGAGAGTTACTGTTCACTTGAACATACACTTCTCGGTTCAGGTTTGCTGAGCTAGGTGATTTATAGTTTGTTGAAAAGAAATCAACTGCGTGTGTGCCAGTGTAATCATCAGAAACCGCGACATCCCCATCTTCATCACACTCAAGCGGTTGTACTGCTATATTTTGAACCTCTAAGCCAGCGACTAGATTACTTGTATTGTTTACATTTTCTGCAAACCTGAAGAGTCTCGCTACAAACTTATATTGTCCACTATCGTTTTCTGAATTATCTAGAGTTGCAGTAACAACAACATCATTGACTACTGAATCAGACAGAGTTATTGCTAGCTCGCCCTGATTATTTGGATCATAAACCGTTCCACTAGGGTCAGTACCATTGAACAAAGCTGTAGAGTTTGAAGCGGTGACCGTAATCCCCCCAGTGTAATCCTCCTTCGCACTTCCATCGCTATTATAAACTTGGAAGGTAACACCTAAAGGTGCATCACATGTCAAACCAATTTGATTCGAGGTCGGAATATACTCTATATAGTAGTCACCTCCGGAAGGTGGTGGAGATACGGGATCAGCAGAGCAATTTACATCACCAATATCAGTGCCAGTCCAAACTAAATTACCCTCTTTGATCGATTGGACTATATATCTTCCGGTATATACAAACTCATTATCCGTCTCACTTTTTAAATAGTAATAGCTAGTGTCTGAATCAGCATCGTGTTCTATCTTGACACTATATTGTTGAGTATTAACTAACCCTGTTTCATCGAATAGATAGGCGCCATCATTGGGATCAGGTGCACCTTCAGGAAGTGGAGGGGTGTACCATAAAGTTTCTTCTCTTTTATTTCCTTGTGTGAAATACATATCCTGGTAGACACCATCTTGACCTAGCACGTCGAAAGTGACAGTAAAGTCAAACTGTCCCTGACATTTGGCATTGTTATTGTTTTTCCCATTATTAGCTTGAGCAAAAGAGATAGTTAATAGTGCAAACCACAACGTGATTATGAGCTTGTAAGCTAGCCTACTCATTTCTTATCCCTCTCACCCAAACGGTTTCTTCACGCTCTACCTCGAAGACATTACCATCGTTGCAAATCGCTCGGGTTGAAATCTGTATATACTTAAGGTCTTCTGGAAGACTTTCATCCACATCTGGAATGCTGCAAGAAATACTGGGCTTAGCACAGGCAATGCCACTGTTTGAGACCAGTGCATTTGCGGCTTCTGTAGCGCTTGTGCCCAAGGAGCTACAGCGAGCTTCTAATGCATCAAAGTCATCTGCTTCATCAAGTGGGAATAAATGCGTCAACGCCCATTCATTACCCGATTGAGCCAGTAAAGCGGCTTGAGTACCAAGAACCTCTCTGGTCAAGGTATCTTGGTTGGACCAACTAATACGAGTGAGGTTAAGAGCTAACATGCCCATGACTACAATAACAAAGATGGCAATGATATAAACGTTACCTTGTTGAGATGAAATTGAAGTGCGACTGTTACGGTACATTGGCCACCTTCACGTCATGTTTGTATTGGCTCTGTTCATCGCCATTTTGGAACAGCAAGCTGAGATGTATTAATCCACCGCGTTGGAGTGAAGTTTGCTCGTAGTTAAAGCGACTCTCATTGAAAGCGACACCTGTAGCAACAACAGTCCCGCTTAAACTGGAAAGATCTTCAATATCATCTAGGACTCCGTAATAACGAACTACCCTTCCATTGTTACTTGAGGCTATCAGTTGCTCTATGCAATAAACCACCGCTTTATCTTGGTAAATATAATGACGATTGGCGCTGGACTGGCTGGTTAAATTCATTTGTATTGAGAAGTAATCACCATCAGGTTCCTTACTTTCCCCTGCTATATCGATGGACTGCCCATCATTCTGCAGATCCTGAATACGACTCGGATTAATCACTAAATGTGACCCATCCGCAAATGTTTCTGGCTGGTTATTTCCGACTACAAACTCAACATCACCCGCTGGTTCGCGATATTGATAAAAACCAGCATAGTCAATTGGATAAAACGCGAGACACTTGTTATTGCTCGATAAATCAAAGCTATTCGGCACTGCGTGCTGCACTTCTCTGCTCATTTTTTCTATGGCAAAACGAGCCTGATTTTGTAGTCGTTGTCTATCGACGGTTTGGTTGTATCCCTTAGCGCCAAACTCAACAAACCCGGCGATACCAAGGAAGATAATCGCTAGCACCACAATAGTTAAAATCATTTCAATTAGAGTAAAACCACGTTGTTTCATTAGTAGTTTCCTCTATGAGCGACAAACTTAAAGTCACCGTACTGGCTAGCGACGATAGTTACTGTGATTTTCTTAAACAAATCCGTATCTGCAGCCCCCAAACGACTGTCGTTGTCATATACCACGTCAACAATGGCAGCAAAGCCTAGATAATCGCTTGAAATGTCATTACCAAAAATATCATTAAGGTTCCCTGACTTAGATACATTGCCACAATAATCCTCTGATTGAGTTGTGGTGTACCAACAGCCTATATAGTCATCGACATCGTTAAATAACTCCGGTGGTTCGCCATTATCAGGGCCAAAGTTACCAGTGGATGTACATGAAATAGAGTTACCATCAGTATCCAGATACTCATCTTCTCCACAACGATAGAAGCCTCCATTGTGATCGCTATTTTCATCAAAATTTCTAGATAGGATCTCTGTCATCAAACTATTGGCAAGAGCCGATGCTCTTACTTCGTAGAAGGGCTTTGCTGATTGAGCTATTTGCGGAAATAAAAAGCTAGTAAGAGTAATCAGAGCGATGCCCAAAATAACGATAGCAATAATGCTTTCTATTAAGGTAAATCCAGTCTGTTTCTTAGCAGCCATACACATACCCCTGACTGTTAATGCAAATGGCTTCTTGTTCTTGGGTGCTGGCGATTTGAATACGGATAGGATCAGTGCACGTTGACGCGCATATAGGATTTCCTAAGAGGTCAAAATTCACGCTCATTGCAGGGGTAAAATCTAAGTCCTGCTCTTCAATCACAACCTTGTGGCTAAAGGGTTCATTGCTTGTTGAGGTGCATGCTTGTTGAGAGCCTAGACACTTGTCAGACACAACTAGGCGATACCTACTGTGCAAAGTGCTGTCTTCGCTGATATTGGATTGCATCCGGCCCAGTTGGATCTGTCGGATAACGGCAATCCCCTGCTGCTGCGCCGCTTGCGCCGAGAACTGGGAAACGCCAATGAATTTGCTTGAGGCATACAAAGCCATAATAGCCACAACGATGATCACGATGATCAGTTCGATTAAGGTAAAGCCAGCTATGTGCTTTATACGAGGATGATTCACTGCTTGTCCCTAACCAATGAAAACGTAAGTATTTAATATTATATATAATTAGTCTTAATCACGCTGAGAATCATGGTGATTTTTGGAATTAAAAAAGGCCAGCTTAGCTGGCCTTCGAAATCTATTTTTTAATTAGCAATTATCAGCTGTCGATGCAGTGATGACAGGTACTGAAGTTTCATCTTCCGCAGCTTCATAAACTACTACACATGTTGAGGAGTCTTCAGAATCAGCAAAAGAATACACAATACCCGTCGCAGCACTAACATGACCAGTTAGTTCAACCCACTCATTATCGTCATTTAGACCTTGAACTGCATTACCGATACCGGCAGAGGTAGCAGCTGGGTATCCAAATACAACATCGATATTGTCAGCTGTAGTGGCTGATGACTGTGTCTCTATGCCTTCAATCGCAGCCTTACCATAAACGATAGAGCCTGCGCCAGCCATTGCGCCCTTCAAGCCTTGTAGAGAAGACTCACGAGCATCAGATTGTAGATTCAAGAAGCGTGGAGCAGCTGTTACAGCTAGGATACCTAGGATAACGATAACTACTACAAGCTCAATCAGTGTAAAACCGCCTTGCTTTTTCATATTTTTAGTACCTTTTATAAAGTGGGAATATAAATTGTTACCAATTATATTAACCAGTTAAATAATATAAACAAGAGATACGCATTGATTTTTACAACATCTCATCTCATATCAGTAATTTTACTAACAACCTGTTTCTACAACGGTTATTTGAGGAGTAGAGAACTGATCCGCAGCATTTCTATAAATCACCGAACAATCAGTATTGTTGTCACTTGGAGCAGGCCTGTCAGCAAGCGTGACGTAAGCCTGATCTGTACTTTCGACAAGCTGCCATTCGTTCTTATCTTCAAGACCTTGAACTGCATTACCGATTCCTGCAGAGGTTGCTTCTGGATAACCATAAACGGTGATGATGGTTGCTGTGCCATTGGTAATGCTACTTGACGACACAGTTTCCACACCATTTATCGCAGCCTTACCGTAGACAATAGATCCAGCTCCAGCCATTGCTCCCTTCATACCTTGCAATGCCGATACTCGTGCATCAGATTGAAGATTCAAAAATCGAGGTGCTGCTGTGACAGCTAAAATACCCAAGATTACTATCACAACTACTAGTTCGATTAATGTGAAACCATCCTGTTTCTTCATAGTACTACTATCCCTATGTAGGTTCGGTTAGTTAATTTGTACTACGACACTGCCGTTGGCTGCATCATAATCAAAGTAATGAGCTGAGTTGCCTTCAAGTTGCGTGTAACGACAAACCGTCGTTAAACCGTCGTCATTAGCAGGGGCAACTTCTGCAAGGTATTTTGCAGTTGTATCATTGCTGTCACTCGAAACTTGAGGTGGGTTCTGAAGTAGTTCTTCCATTAGAGCTACACAACGTTGCGCACTAACTGCTAGTGGTGACTGTGATCCATCTTCTTTAAGTGCGATCGGATAACCATCACGGAAGTTTGCTGTATCAGCAGTCGTTAACCAAAACTCAGTACCATCGTAATCAACAAAATTTGTTCTAGTGTTACCAGAAGTCTCTTGTGTACGAACGTTAGCTTCCCACTGTGCACGAGCCGATAGTACTGCTGTAGCAAAACCACCAGCAACACCTTCAACACTTGCTTCTTTTGCTTTGTCTGTTACGTCTAAAAATCTTGGTAGTGCTGCCACGGCTAGAAGGCCTAAAACAACGATAACAATCACTAGTTCAACTAGAGAAAAACCTGCATTACGTTTCATAAAAATTCCTCTTGGGTACGACTTTGGACGGCAGATTATATATGGATTGATTAAATAATCTACTGAAATTGTAAAGTTAAGTTACGAAAATCATTGAATGTGTTTTGATATTGATAGGTTCCCTCCAATCATTTTTATAATCAATAGTTCGCTATTCCTAAAGGTAAAGGTGCATGAATAGACGTCACTTTCCTGCAACAAACTGGTTGTGACAGGAGAGTAGTCTTGCTTCGGCACTGGCAGCAATAATTGCTCCCATGCATCGCAGCTTTTCACCCCATCAAGTTCTGGGGCCACCCATCCCTTGTTGTTGAAACGAACCATTGCTCCCTTTATTTCCACATACTCTGGTTTACCGTTGAGCTCCCAGTATTGACGCAGATAATTTGCTTTATCTAATGCCTTTACACTAATCAAAGTCACAGAGGTACTCTCAGCCTCTACTGTGATTCGGTTTAACGATGCAATCAAAATACCAATGAGTATTAACACTACTGCTACCCAAGTAGCCAAGTGAGCTATCTTGGTATTTCGATACGTCGTCTCCACGCTTAGCCCTGCATTGCATCCAACATTCCCCACATAGGTAGGAAAATACCCAGTGCAAGAATTAGAACCATACCTGCCACGACAACCAACAAAATAGGCTCAATTCGAGCAGTCAGTGTTTTCAGGTCGTAGTCCACTTCTCGGTCGTAAAAATCAGCAACCTCGATCAACAGTTCATCAATACGACCGGTTTCTTCACCGACAGAGATCATCTGTTCTACCAATGGAGTGAAGATACCCGTGCTTTTTGCCGCGCTTGAAATAGCAGTACCCGCTTCAATGGCAGACTTCATTTCCAATAGGCGAGCTTCAAGGTATTTGTTGTCCATCGACTCAGCAGAAAGCGCCAACGCATTGTTCAGCGGTACGCCCGACTGCAGCATCAATGAAAAGGTTCGCGAAAAACGAGCCAGTTGAGCTCGATTGACTATGTCACCAACAATCGGAAATCTAAGGCGCATTTTGTCCCACTTCTCTCGCCCTTCCGCTCGGCTAATCCAAGCTTGAAAAGCAAAAAACGCCCCTGCCATCACCGCAATAATCAGGGTCCAATACTCAACAAAGAAGTTCGATGTGCCGATTAATATCCGTGTTGGAAGAGGAAGATCCACCCCAAAGCGGCTGAACATGCTGGCGAACTGAGGGATTACCTTGATGTTGAGTACAAACATGGCGAGGGTAATAAACCCCAGTACCAAAATCGGATAACGCATTGCGGTTTTAATGCGCTTGCGAGTTTCCAGTTCTTGCTCGTAATAATTACTTAGCTGCAGCAGAGCTGTATCAAGACGACCCGTGCTCTCGCCCACAGAGATCATAGAAACAAACAAAGGGCTAAATACGTTTGAATGAAGCTGCATCGAAGCCGATAGGCTACGACCATTAGTCAGCTCGTTACCCACTTCTTCTAAGGCATGTTTCAGCTGTTTATTTGTGGCATCGGTGGTTAAGCCACGGATAGCGCGCAACAGTGGAATACCCGCTTTGGTTAGGCTGTACATTTGACGACAGAAGATAACGTACACTTCTAGCGGCACCGCAGGGATGAACATGGCCTTCCAATCAAAGTTACTATTACTCGCGGATTTACCTGTGCGCAGGGAGATAGGAATGATTCCCTTCTCGATCAAGGCTTCTGCAGCCAACTCTTGAGTTGCCGCATCCACTAAGCCATTCACTTTCTGGCCTTCTAAGTTTCGTCCTTGATATCTAAACGTCGCCATATCGTCCTACAACATATACGCTTCAATCAGGCCAGAGCTATCGCCCTCGCCAAGGGTCATAACTTCTTCTAGGCTGACGGTGCCGTCTAATGCCAATTCCATCGCTGACACCAGCAATGGCTTATATCCTTCGGTATGACGTGCTTGCTTGGTAAAGCCGACTGCATCATTAGAGCGCAAGGCATCCATCAATGGTTGATCGAGTTCAAGTAGCTCAAATACACCCACGCGGCCTTTATAACCGGTTAAGTTACAACTTTGACAACCTCGCCCTTTGGTAAAGGTCGAAGCCACTTGATTAGGAAAGCGAGCTTGTAGCCAAGTTTGTTGGCGCTCACTAACTGAATGCGTTTCACCGCAGTCACTGCACACTCGACGAATTAGACGCTGTGCCAATACCGCGCGAACGGAGCTTGCAACCAGATAACCAGGAGCCCCCATATCCATCATACGAAGAGCACTATCTACTGCATCGTTGGTGTGGAGGGTACTCAATACAAGGTGGCCAGTAAGAGCGGCTCGCAAACCAATCTCTACCGTTTCTTGGTCACGCATCTCACCCACTAAGATAATATCTGGATCTTGTCGCAGGAAGGTTCGAAGTACAGTAGAGAAATCAAGATTGATCTTGGTATTCACCTGCACCTGATTCACTCGAGGCAATCGGTACTCTACAGGGTCTTCCACGGTAATGATCTTCTTACCCGGAGAGTTAAGTTCAGATAAAGCGCCATACAAAGTAGTGGTTTTGCCTGAGCCTGTCGGCCCAGTCACTAAAATCATGCCATGTGGACGTTTTAGCTGATAGCGCACCCGATCTAGTAACTCTGTTGGTAAGCCAGTCTCATCTAACTGACGTACGCCAGCCGTTTGGTTAAGCAGACGCATTACTACCGATTCGCCGTATTCAACTGGCATGGTCGACATACGGATATCAATAGATTGGCCTTTCACCTTAATATGGAAGCGACCATCTTGAGGTAAGCGCTTCTCTGAAATATCAAGGTCAGCCATTAGCTTGAGACGAAGTACCAATGCAGAGGCAATATTAACCTCATTAAGAATGGTTTCATGCAAAATACCATCAATACGCTGTCGCAAACGCAGAACGTTTTCATCGGGCTCGATATGAATATCCGAGGCACCAACCTGAACGGCATCCTCAAATAAGGAGTTAATCAGCTTAACAACCGTCACTTCATCGCTGTCTGCTTCACTACTCGCACTAATATCAAAGCTATCTGTCGGTTGATGTTCAGCGTGCAATTGCTCAGCAAAAGAGGCTATCTCTTTGGTTCGACGATAATAACGGTCAAAGCCTGAAACCAACTGGCGTTCAGCGGCAATCACCAACTCAACATCGTAGCTAGATAGCAAGCGCATTACTGATTCTTGAGCAAACAAGTCCGCTGGGTCACTCATCGCCACGCGAACCGTATAACCGTTTCGATCAATGACCAAGGCTCTCAAGCGACGTGCATGAACCTCAGGTAAGAGTTGTACTGCTTCTATATCAACTTGGGCAAGATTAAGGTCTATAAGCGGCAGGCTTAATTGCTGAGACAAGAACTCTAAAAGCTGCTTTTCGGTAATGAAACCAAGCTGAATAAGTGAGTCACCCAGTTTACGTCCCGTTTGACGTTGTGCCTCAAGAGCCTGCTGAACCTGCTCATCTGAAACAATGTTGTTTTCGACTAGCAGGTCACCCAGACGCTTTAATAGTTTAATTGCCATTAGAGTCACCCTCTAACGATTCAAGAAGCTGCAAACGGTCGCGAATAAAGGACTGAGTTTTTCTTGAAACCCCAACTAGACCAAGGGCCTTGGTATAAGATGCGTGAGCTTCTGAGTATTCCAAGCGGCGCTCTTGTTGAATCGCTAAACCAAGCCACCAGCGGGCATTATTTGGATCTCTCTCGGCCAAACTTTGGTAACTCTCTAACGCTACATCGGTATTTTTTAGCTGTTGTGCAACACCAGCGCGCAATGCTAAATAGTCTTCGCTGGCATTTTCTGGCACATACATTAATGGGCTAAGTGCTGCTTCTGGTTGTTGTTCTTTTATTAACAATTTAGCTAATGCAAAACGAAGCTCTTCGCTTTTATCGTTCAAACGGATGCCATCCTGCAGCAAAGTAGCGGCTTTTCTTGCGTCCTTACGACCGTAATAAAGGGCAGATAACTTTTGACGCACGCTCTCGTCGCTTGGTACTAGACGAAGTGCTCGGCTGTACTCGGTAAAAGCGGTTCTAACATCATTGGAGTCCATGGCTTTTTCAGCGCGAGCAATGGATTTATTGGCAAGCTCTCTGGGTGTTAACTCGACCTGTTCAACCGTCATACTCTCTTTGGCGGGAGTATCAACTTTCGCAATCAGTACAGGCTCTTTTTTTACCACCGCAGATGGAGCAGCAACTGGAACCGAAACTGGCTCAACCTTCACTACCTTCACTGGCACTGTCTTTACTGGCACAGGCGTCGTGGTCACCACAGATTGCACCGTTTTTGTAGTGCTGGTTGGTTTAGCCGTAACGTTTACAGACTTAGGTGTTGAAACTGGCTTAACTTCAGGTTGCTCTTCAAATGATGTAACTGAAGGCTGAACCGTCTGCGTGGTATGTATCACAACAGACTCTTGAACCTTACTATGGGTTGGTGAAGGCAAGCTTGCTTTAGGTGTTTCAGCCACAGCCTTAGGTTGTGAAGCCTGTTGCTTAGCTTGAGTCACAGTCAGGATCTCATTCGAGGATTCCAAGCTTGCTACTGATGTCTGCTGCTGGGAAACGGCCCAACCACCAATAGCCATACTGATCGCAAAACCGCCCACCAACCATACAACCGGTTTAGAGCGTTTGATTTCAGGTATTTCAGCCTTGGTAATGGCTTGCCCTTGTGGTTTCTTTTTTTCAGCCAGCTTTGATAGAGCGTTGTTAACTACACTCATACTTGTTGCCACCCCCATAAACATGGCGTTTTATATTTCGGCTTTTGCATAACGTAAGTATCTTTCATTGCGTCAAATAGATGCCGATTTGCGACGGTTTGTTTGTCTGAAGTAAATGCCAGCAGTAAAGCCTTATGACACAACTGATTAATAATTCTTGGAATTCCTGAGGCTGCTCGCCAAATTGACTTTTTCTGACTCAGGTTAAACAAATCTTTGCTCCCTCCGCATGAGGTAATGCGATGGTCGATATAAGCAGAAGCTTCGGCTAATGTCAGTGGTCGCAACTGAGCACTGAATGTGATTCGCTGGCGAAACTGGCGTAAATGATGTTGAGCTAAACGCTCTTCGAGTTCAGGCTGCCCAATCAATACTATTTGCAGCAGCTTACTGTTTATCGTCTCAAGATTTCCAAATAGGCGTATGGTTTCTAATGCTTCGTCACTCAGGGCCTGTGCTTCATCAATCAAGGCTACGACAGGTTTCCCCGCCTCTCTCAGTTCCACCAACTTACGCTGAACATTGTCAACAATGGCTCTAGAGTCACTGGTTTCCACTTGCAACTCATTAGCAATCGCAAAGCGAATACCATCGCCGTCTAGCACAGGGTTAGGTAAATAAACCAAAGAATAGTCATGCTCAAGTTGTTCTATGAGCATTCGACAAACCATAGTCTTACCCGTACCCACCTCTCCGGTGAGTTTGATCACGCCTTCGCCCATAGTGACTGCAGACATTACGGTATGAATGGCCTCATAATGTGGAGCTAAGCCATGGAAAAGTTCAGTATTAGGCGTCAGCCCGAATGGGGGCTGACTAAAGCCAAATCGCGAAAAGTACATTATTGCCCTTCAGGGAACCACTCATTCAATAAGTTGCGCGAACGCTCAATCTCTTGTTGCCAGGTGTTCACACCTACAACGGTCGGTTTAAGCAGGATAACTAGCTCTGTTTTTTCGGTTGAATTCACTGTATTTCGGAATAAATGCCCAAGAGCAGGGATGTCCCCAAAGAAAGGAACCTTAGAAACAATTTCTTTATTAGCAGACTTCATTAATCCACCAATCACCACTACATCGCCGTCAGTAGCGCGAATGATGGTGTCAGATTCTCGAATCGAGCTTTTTGCTAGTGGCAGCTGAATCACACCAGCTGTATCACCTAAGTCGATGGCTTTTACTTCTGTAGTGACTTCGATAACGGCTGGGTGAACATGCAGTAGTACATTGCCCTTGTCATCAATTTGTGGAGTCACATCCAAAGAGATACCAGAGAAGAATGGTGTTAGCTCAACATCGGGAGCTACATTGGCGTTGTCACCGCTGCCTACTGTGCTAGAGACATCAGTAACGAAGTACTCATCTTCGCCCACTTTGATCAGTGCTTTTTGGTTGTTGGCAGCTGTCACTCTTGGGCTAGATAGAACGTTTAAGTCACCTTGCGTCGCCATGAAACTCAATACAGCTTCAAAGTTGCCATCAGAAACCGTAACGCTGGTTGACCCACCTAACAGATCAGCAATTGGGTCTAAGCCTGATAATGTGGCAGCTGCACGGTTGACCACCACATCAGCACCACCGATTGATGCACTCATATTTGACCACTCGATGCCTTGTTGGTATCCATCGTTCAAGGTCACTTCTAAGATCTTAGTTTCAAGGATAACCTGACGCTGCAAGCGCTCTTGCGATACACCAAGAAAGCGTCGGATCTCACGAATTTCATCAGGGTAAGCACGCACAGTGATGACACTTGCTTGTGGAGAAACGACGACACGGCGTCCATCGCTAGAGCCAATCAATGTTGCAACAGAGGCTTCCAACTGAGTCCAGAAGTCACTTTCACTGAGTGTTTCAATATCTGTCCCCCCCGTTTTCTCTGTTGAAGTAGAGCTAGAAGAGGAGCTTGAATTTGAACTGGAGCTTGAATCAGATGAACTGCTACCCGAGCTATCATCTTTTGATGTGACAGAACCATTGGTAATAGACGTTAGAGAGCGCCCCATTCTTTTCATCTGTAAGTAATCTACAGGGATAGTTTCTGTGCGCAGACCAGCAGGGTAAACCTGAATCACCTTGCCCGACTTAATCACATCGTAACCGTACATATCACGAACGACGTTAAGCACTTCATCCATAGTGACATCAGTGAGGTTAACCGTGATGCGTCCTTCAACATTTGGGTGTATGGCCGCACTAAATTCAGTGCCTTTGACTAAACTGGCAAAGAAGGCCTTTGCTTGTACGCCATTAGCCTGAACTCTAAAGCGCTTAATCGTAGGCTGATCAGACGGAGACAACCCTTCAAGATCCGGCATCAGATCTGCTTGTACCGACTCTGGCAACTCATCCAAACTCTTACTGTTGGCTTGGTTTGCAGCTTCGTTCAAGGCTTGCTTTACTTCAACTGGATCCTTGTGCCCCATAGAGCACCCAGATACAACTGCTATAACCATCCCTAGAAATATAATACGCATGAAATCACTAAAGCCTTATTGTCTAACGTCTGAATTAAAAAGTTCTAATTGCCAGATTTTTCCGGCACGAGCCAAGACGACTCGCTCTGCGGTGATACTTCTAACCTCGTAGCCCGCCACTGATTGCCCATTAGATAAAATCTTATCGTTAAGCATTGCAAAGCACTGTGAGCCATCATCACAAACTATGCTTTGCAATGTCGGTAAAGGGTATGTCCTTACCTTTGTTGTATTGCTTGATTTTTTCTTGTACCAGCCTAAAGGTGCCGTTGGATCTTGGGCAGCATGTAGAGCCGGCGCCATTAATATGGAGAGTACCAATATCAATCTAACCACTGATAAACTCCTGTCTCGTACCTAAGGTGTACACCTCTAATACCAACTCTGCCATTGGGTACTTTTGAACCTTATAATCAAAGCTTCGCCAAAAGTACTTCACCGGCATCTCCTCAAGGGTAGCCAAATAATCCTTGATATCGAAATAACGACCAGAAATAGTAATTCTCACTGGGTGCAGAAAATAGCCTGAGCTATCACTGGTTTTAGTAATGGATTCAGCGGGTAACGTTTGTAGTGACTTCAATTTAAGCTTGCCACTGCTTCCCAAAACCGTTTCTAGAAGCTGTGCCATCTGGCTTGGAGCAATCAAGCTATCCACAACCTCAGATAATTCTTCAGAGAGTTGCTGGTTCATTACGGTTAATTCGGTAAGCTTTTGATCGATCTCGGCATCTGGATCTCGCTTCAGCTTGGCAATCAATACATCAATATCTGCTTGCGTCATCTGAACCGCGTTCATTTCTCGATCAAGGTTTCGTTGTGCTTTCCCTTTCTCTTCGGAAGCGGGATCCAACATAAAGGTTAACGAGATCAGAAGAATACCGACCCAACCGCCAATAGAAACCAACCACTTTTCACGGTCACTAAGATCGGCAAAACGGTCACAGAATAAAAGCCACTGGTCTTTCATTATTTCACCCCAGCCTTAGCTTTTAGCTCAAACGTCACAACGTTGTCTTTATCTCGACCTATGTTCAAAGATTCAAAGGTTCTTCCCACCAAAACTAATTCTTGCTTAAATTGGTTTACCCAACTCGGTATTGCTGCTGGCTCACTGGCTATACCAGAGAGATCTAAACGAGTACTAGTGATCACTATATGTTGTAGAGAAACATCATTTCGAGCTTGCTCAGATAACGCTACCATTATTCCCGAATAGCCTACCTTTTGAGAGTCATCAAATTGCCCAACGGCCTTTAGAGAGCTTCTTTTCGCTTCGATATCTTGCTCAATACGCTTGGCTGCATTAACTTTCGACTGGGTTGGAGTATGACTTGCTAAACGCTGTTGAAGACTCGATTTCTCTCGTTCAAGTAGCTCAGATTGGCTTTTAATACTGACGAGCTTTTGTTGAATATCGGCAGTTTGAGTCTTTTCTAAATAAGTAAGACCGCCGATGGCAACCACTGTAACAAGCCACAAGGCAACGACCTTGTTTAGGTCCAATAGTTCTTGTTTTGGTCTGAGATGCTCAGGGTAGAGGTTAATGCTAAATGACGTTAACCTTGCCACCGTTTTGCATAGTGTTATGCCACAAGGCAGATGCGGTTCAGATAAAGCACTTATCTTGGGGTTAACTGAGTCCTGCAGGCGAGCAACTAACTCTTCTATGTTGTCTTCATCACAACAAACAAAAAGCTGCCTAAATGACGATTGAGGCATTGAAGCAGCCAGGTAATCAGCACTGCGCTGAATATCCAGAGCAAGTGAGTCATACATCAATGGCGTGCCATTTTCTCCAGTAATAGGAGCAACAATACCGCGTAAGCTACGGTTGAATACAGGAGTACCATCAACATAGGCCGCTAACTTGTAGCCATCATTGACACAGCGCCTGAGTAACAGAAAGCTTTGTTGTTCGGTTATTGAATGTCCCCAGACCTCATCTTCCGTGATGACCCTAGTGACTTCAACATCATTGACACTACTAACCTCTATGACCGATTGTAAAGTGCGCTTCGCCATGACATAGGCTTGCACCTTTTGTCCGTCTGGCATCAAACTGCCATCAGCAACAATATCCGTAAATTTTTCGGTGATCAGATCTTTGAGTAAAAATGGTAGAGCAACTGGCCACTCTTCTGTTGGCAGTTGTGGTTTATCTAACTGATAACTTTGATAATGCTGTGCGCCAAGCACAACACAGGCCTTGCCTTTGATGGATTTATTAGACAACGACTCTTTAAGAGCGCTCTCCCAGTTACCATGAGCAATAGGAAAGAGTTCTGGAGCTTTTTCAGGATCTATTGATTCAGACAAATACACAGCATCTGTCTGAATCACAATGATTAATTGAAAGTCATCATCCTTTGATGACGTCAGTTTTTTTAGGCTCGACAACCATGTCATTTTTATTATCTACCACTTACCTATTCATAGGTTCCATTTAAATCTAGCAGTTAGCGGGGCACTTTATTCTTCCATCTATTCCTTCTGCTAGGAATAGTCGATATTATTTTTTTACTTTGTGAAGTCGGTGACGAAATAAAATCACTTTCCTTTGCAAAAAATCGCCCTTGACCACCATCTATACCTAAAGCAACTAATTGATTCCACTCTCGTTTTGTTTCTACACCAACCGCAATAACTTTAGTTTTGGTATTGGCACAAGCACCTATCAAGCTTCGAATATAGAGCTGGTTTTCAGAACGATTTTCAATATTACGTATTAAACTTCTATGCAACTTGAGGTAGTCCACAGCAGAATCTTTGAGATAATGAGAGCTGATAATTGTACGCCCAGCTTGATTGACAATGACCTTACACCCCAACCCAGAGAGCATCTTTAATACAGGACGCATCGCATCTAAGTAAGTCACCATAGGACCTTCCATAAACTCAAACGCCAGTCTTTTGCGCTGAGATGGAGTCAGTTGCAACAATTCGTCTCTCAACCAATTGAAGTGTGAGCGATATCTGAAAGGTTGTGCATAGAAGTTGATAGAATAACATGAATTTTGAGCATCTTTCTTCAGAAACTTTACTAAGTTTAACAAAACGTTTCTATCAAGCTGCCTCTCATAGCCCACCTGCCTAATGGCTGGGCTAAATTTAGAAGCCTTCAATATCTTGCCTTGTTCATCGAGTATCCGACTAAAGATCTCTTGGTGAATCAGGTCAACCTCTCCTGACTCATTTAATACGAAGCACGGTTGCTTAATCAGTATTAGTTTATCTGCATCCAGCTGTTTATCGAATAGCGTACGCCACCTTACGCTGCCACGCTCTGCAGATGACGTATTAACCTTATTAAAGCGACTCCAATTATTGGAACCTTCTAGCTGAGCACTTTTCAGCGCCGTCTCAACCTCATTCAAAATATCGGTTTTGCGTTCACCTTGTTGATATACCGTCATACCCGCATGCAGCCAGTTCTCAGGATCTAACCCTTCTAATGGCTCTAGCTTCGCGACTTGCTTTAATACTTGAGAAGCCAGATTTGAGAGATCTGCAGGAGATTGATTAGGAACTAGTGCGGCAAAAGTGGCTTCAAAATAGCGGGCAAACACTACATCGGGAAAACGATTAACACAGTTGGCTACTGCCTCCCCCAAGTTAACGATAAACCTGTCTTTCTGCTCTTTGCTTAAGCTATCTCGGATCTCTACCCAGTCATTCACCTGCACAACGAGCACACCACCAGCAGCGCCACTTTCGGTAAGCGTCGACTCCAGTTTGTTGTCAAATGAGAGGCGGTTGACAGCACCAGTCAATTGATCAAGGAAGGTTTGTGAGCGAATGAAGGTATCGAACCTACTACGCTCTTGTCTTGCATCTTGCAGTTCAGCAATCATCTTATCTAATGCTTCACTGGCGGTGTATGGCCACTCTAAGTGATCACCAACCGCATACTGCTCCACTCTACCGGCTAAGATCATTCGCCCGCGTTCTTCTAGCAGTTCCGAGCCTTGTAGTTGCTCACGTAACCAGCGCACACCTTGTATTAAGCAAATAGCAATCAAACCAAACGCTATTGTTAAAGACCCTAAGGCACCCACTGAATAGCTGTAGCCGATATAAGGTGGTAACACCTTCACATTGACAGTATATGAGGGGTTCAAAATAAGAGGGTTAGAGATAGAAATCAGTCGAGTTTTATCAAACTGAGCTTCAGTATCATGATAATGGAAAATGACTGAATTTGGCGTCGAGACTTCTAGCTCAATAACGTTACTGGCTTTGATTATTTTAGGGATCCAGCGACGTAGCTCACCAGTTTCAACATGCTCAAGCAGTTGTTGATCTATGACCTTAACAATGCCTTGCACGGAATGCTTGGTGTATTCCTGACCAAGCTGCTTAATAGAAAGTGCACCCCCAACGAAGAGGATGAATACAGCACTAATAACAATCATGGTCACAAAGGCAACCAAGCGCGTGCTGAGTTTTAGAGAAGGGGTTGATCGCATGAAGATTCAATCCTTGAATTTCATCAGTAATCTATAGGATATACAGGTCGGGGGTGAATGGTACTATTTTTGCCATAAAAGCAGAGGGCGGTTAAAAAAAATGGCCCCTTTAAGGGGCCATCTTGTTATTTTTCAATACCTTTTGAGTTAAAGACCGGTTTTAAAACGGAATGTCGTCGTCAAAATCCATTGGTGGCTCATTGTACTGCTGAGGAGCCTGTTGTGGCTTCTGCTGCTGTTGCTGTTGAGCTGGCTGATGGACTTGAGGTTGTTGAGGTTGACCCCAACCGCCTTGTTGCTGTTGACCACCTTGAGGTGCACCGTATTGCTGGCCACCTTGATTTTGTGCAGGAGCTTGACCACCTTGACGAGAGCCTAGTAGTTGCATCTGACCAGTAGGCCACTGAACAACAACTTCAGTTGTGTAGCGATCTTGACCTGATTGATCCTGCCACTTACGAGTTTGCAATTGGCCTTCAATGTATACTTGTGAACCTTTTTTAAGGTACTCACCTGCAATCTCAGCAGTCTTACCAAACAGAACTACACGGTGCCATTCTGTTTTCTCGCGTTGCTCGCCATTGGCTTTGTCTCGCCAAGTTTCAGAGGTAGCAATTGTAATGTTTGCAATTGCATTGCCATTTGCGGCGAAACGAACCTCAGGATCTTGTCCTAAGTTACCCATAATAATTACTTTGTTGACGCCACGGCTAGCCATGTATCGCTCCATTTGTTTCTTTATTTCGCTAATACGCCAAGCATAACACGCCTAACGGACTACTTAAATCACTAGAAAGTGTATTCGAGAACCTCACCCACTACGCAGGTACTGAGCACAAACCGACACACTTAGTTGCATTTTTTTCGGTTTATTACGCAAAATTATGCAACAAAAAGCATATTATAAGCATTCTTATTGAATAAACACGCAAAAACTAGTGCCTAGTTTCGCAAACTAAAGGAATGCAAAAGAGACTAGATGTAGGCAACAGGGAGAAAGATGTATGTATTTTGATGGAATAAATTCTCAGCTTTTTTTGCATGAGAACTGTGGTTTTGATGACAAGACGATCAAACAACTAATAAGGGCTTCTGAGATTCAACTTCACTCACTCGAAGATTGGCATCAGAGGTACAAGCCGAGTATGACACCAGTGATCTTGGTGGATTACAACGATCCTACGTTTGACCCAACCGATTTCGAGAATCCCAGCTTTCCAGGGCAAAACATCAATATGGTGATCACTCAGGCCCCCTTACACCTCAAAACTACTGATCTACTAAAATATGGCCGTCTTCGTGGCATCTTCTATAAGCAACAATCCATTGAAGAGATTGCCGCAGGTTTACGCACCCTTAGTGAAGGGAACTCTTGGTTGAGCCGCGGGGTTACCGATCAATTGCTGTCCTATTATCAATCGGTGCTGATTCGCTATGCTCCTCCACACACGATTAATCTCACTCGTCGCGAAATGGAGGTGCTTGAAGCATTGCGAATTGGCAAGTCAAATTATGGCTTAGCCGAGCAGTTGTTTATCAGTGAGCACACCATAAAATCCCATCTATACAAGATATTTCGCAAGATTAAGGTCAAGAACAGAGAAGAAGCGGTTGTATGGGCCCACCATTTCTTACCATAAAGTGACAATACTGGGTAATTTAACCAAAGTGTATTTTATATCGACGAATTGTAATGATAGAGTTAGGCGCAACAACTTTATAATAATGATTCAGTTAGGTTCCCCCCATGATTAAAAAATGTCTTTTTCCTGCCGCAGGCTACGGCACTCGCTTTCTCCCTGCGACGAAATCAATGCCAAAAGAAATGATGCCAGTGGTCAATAAGCCACTGATTGAGTACGGTGTTGAAGAAGCAATCGACGCAGGCATGGATGCAATGTGCATCGTAACCGGTCGTGGTAAGCATTCCATCATGGACCACTTTGATAAGAACTATGAACTGGAGCACCAGATTCAGGGCACCAACAAAGAAGAGTTGCTGGTTGATATTCGCGATATCATCGAATCAGCTAACTTTACCTATATCCGTCAACGTGAGATGAAGGGATTGGGTCACGCTATTTTGACGGGCCGTGAGCTAGTGGGTGATGAACCCTTCGCTGTGGTTCTTGCTGATGATTTATGTGTCAATGAAGAGCAAGGCGTTCTAGCCCAAATGGTTGCGCTGTATAAGCAGTTCCGCTGCTCTATCGTTGCCGTTCAAGAAGTACCAGAAGACGAAACTCATAAATACGGTGTTATCAAAGGCGAGATGATCAAAGACGATATCGTGCGCGTTGATGACATGGTAGAGAAACCTGAACCTGGTACAGCACCAAGTAACCTAGCAATTATCGGTCGTTACATCCTAACTCCTGATATCTTCGATCTTATCGAAGCGACAGAGCCAGGCAAAGGCGGCGAAATCCAAATCACTGATGCGCTACTTAAGCAAGCTAAAGCTGGCTGTGTTCTAGCATACAAATTCAAGGGCACTCGTTTCGACTGTGGTAGCGTTGAAGGCTACATTGAAGCAACCAACTACTGCTTCGAGAATGTGTATCTGAAAGATCAAAAAGCCACTGAGCTTGGCAAACAGTCAACGCATAAAGAACCAACGACTTAACTGTTAGGCTTTATCCAATACATAAAAACAGTGACCTAGTGTCACTGTTTTTTTATCCAGTATTTATTTGCAGGCGTATAAAGCTATGCAATACTTGGACAACGATTATGTAATTGAGCGGAATTAGATGGACACTATCGACGTTCGTGGCGCCCGAACCCACAACTTAAAAAACATCAACCTCACCATTCCAAGAGACAAGCTGACTGTCATTACTGGCCTTTCTGGCTCAGGTAAGTCTTCTTTAGCTTTCGATACCTTATATGCTGAAGGGCAACGTCGATATGTAGAGTCTCTATCTGCTTATGCCCGCCAATTCCTGTCATTGATGGAAAAGCCCGATGTGGACCACATTGAGGGTCTATCACCTGCCATCTCAATTGAACAGAAGTCGACATCCCATAACCCTCGCTCTACCGTGGGCACAATTACCGAAGTATATGATTACCTTCGTCTATTGTACGCGCGAGTGGGTGAACCTCGTTGCCCAGAGCATAAGGTTCCATTGTCTGCACAAACCATCAGCCAGATGGTAGATAAGGTCTTAGAAATGCCAGAAGGCTCTAAGATGATGCTAATGGCTCCGATTGTAAAAGAGCGCAAGGGTGAGCATGTTAAAACCTTTGAGAACCTCGCTGCGCAGGGCTTTATTCGAGCTCGTGTAGATGGCGATATCTGCGATCTTTCTGATCCACCGACTCTAGAACTCCATAAAAAACACACTATTGAGGTTATTGTTGACCGATTTAAGGTACGTAGCGATCTTAAGCAGCGACTAGCCGAATCTTTTGAAACCACACTAGAGCTATCAGGTGGCATTGCCGTAGTAGCTTCAATGGATAAGTCGGATGATGAAGAGGTCATTTTCTCTGCCAACTTTGCGTGTCCATACTGTGGCTACAGCATGCAAGAGCTTGAACCTAGACTCTTCTCTTTCAATAACCCCGCAGGTGCTTGTCACACCTGTGACGGCCTTGGTGTGCAACAATACTTTGATGAGACACGGGTCGTTCTAGATCAGAACCTAAGCATTGCCGAAGGGGCAATCAAAGGCTGGGATCAAAAGAACTACTATTACTTTCAGATGCTTAGCGCTTTAGCTGACCACTATGATTTCGATTTATATGTGCCCTTTAAGTCTTTATCAAAAAGGATCCGCGAGATCATTTTGAAGGGCTCTGGCCGAACAGAGGTCGAGTTTAAGTACATAAATGATCGTGGCGATATTCGAGTTAAGACTCACCCATTTGAAGGGATCCTTAACACCCTAGAGCGCCGCTATCGAGACACTGAATCCAACTCTGTGCGTGAAGATCTGGCTAAGTACATCTCTACTCGCTCTTGTGCAAGTTGTGATGGAACCCGCCTTCGAGAAGAAGCACGAAATGTTTTTGTTCAAGACACTCCTCTACCCAACATTGTTGAGATGAGTATTAGTGAGGCATTAGACTTTTTCGAAAGCATGAGTCTTGAGGGGCAAAAAGCCCAAATCGCCGAAAAGATCATGAAAGAAATTAATGATCGGCTGAGCTTCTTGGTCAATGTGGGTCTCAACTATTTAAATCTGTCGCGCAGTGCTGAAACTCTTTCTGGTGGTGAGGCGCAGCGTATTCGTCTTGCCAGCCAAATCGGTGCTGGACTAGTTGGCGTTATGTATGTGCTCGATGAACCCTCTATTGGATTGCATCAACGAGATAATGAGCGCCTGCTTGGAACCCTGACTCATCTGCGAGATCTCGGCAATACCGTGCTCGTCGTAGAACACGATGAAGATGCCATCCGCACTGCGGATCATATTATTGATATTGGTCCTGGCGCGGGGGTTCATGGCGGTAATGTTGTTGCAGAGGGAACCTATGAAGATATCATCAATAACCCTGAATCTTTAACCGGCCAGTACTTAAAGGGCACCAAGGAAATCGCCATTCCCAAAAAACGTACCCCTATTGATAAAGATAAGCAACTAATACTCAGTGGCGCTTCAGGCAACAACCTCAAAACGGTAGATCTTACCATCCCATGTGGTTTGTTTACTTGTGTGACGGGCGTATCAGGATCGGGCAAGTCAACTCTTATCAATGACACCTTCTTTAAGATTGCTCATCGCGAGCTTAACGGAGCAACCACCAGCAACCCTAGCCCTTACAACTCAATCAATGGCTTAGAGCACTTTGATAAGGTCATCGATATCGATCAAAGCCCAATAGGACGTACGCCAAGATCAAACCCTGCTACTTACACTGGTATCTTTACTCCAATACGAGAGCTATTTGCCGGTACGCAAGAGTCACGCTCTCGTGGCTATAAACCGGGCCGTTTTAGCTTTAACGTGAGGGGCGGTCGCTGTGAAGCATGTCAGGGTGATGGCGTGATTAAGGTAGAGATGCACTTCCTACCGGATGTATATGTCCCATGTGATTCTTGTAAAGGTAAGCGATACAACCGTGAGACCCTTGAGGTGAAATACAAGGGTAAATCTATCGATGAAGTATTGAACATGACCGTTGAAGACGCTCACGCCTTCTTTGAACCGGTGCCTGTTATTGCGCGCAAGCTCAAGACCTTGATTGATGTTGGCCTTTCGTATATTCGCCTAGGCCAAGCAGCAACAACCTTATCTGGTGGTGAGGCACAGCGCGTCAAGCTAGCGAGAGAACTGTCGAAGCGCGATACAGGTAAAACGCTGTATATTCTTGATGAGCCTACCACTGGCCTTCATTTTCATGATATACAACAGTTACTTACTGTATTGCATCGTCTTCGCGATCACGGAAACACCGTTGTAGTGATAGAACATAACCTTGATGTGATTAAAACCGCTGACTGGATCGTCGATCTTGGGCCTGAGGGTGGACAAGGTGGCGGTGAGATTGTCGCTACCGGAACACCAGAGCAAGTTGCTAAAGTGAAAGGCTCACATACCGCTCACTTTTTAAAGCCGATGCTTAAATAGAACAAAGGATACAATTCATGGCAACCCTGTTAACCACAGGTACACAACTTGAAGTAAAGGCTCCCAAAGTACCGTTTAACAGGCGTTTTCTACTGTTTATCGGGATAACCTTCCTGATAGCAACTCACTTCTTCTCCCCTAACCCTGGGGGAGCGGGACTAGCGCTTTCATTTAACCCACCTGTGTGGGGATTTTTGAGCATAGCGTTAGGCATTGCCATATATCAAATGGCGAGCAACCGTGTCATAAAGTACTCAAAGATGACGGTTGTGTTGTTTATCAGCTGCCTGTTGATGACACTGCCCATTGTATTACCCAATGCCAGTGTTGCCATTGCTTTACCAAGGCTCACAGGGTTATGGGCGGGCTTTGTTCTTTTCTTATCTTTTCAGCAGTTTCGATTTAGTAATGAAGAAAAGCAGCGATTGTTGTGGTTTATTTTATTCTCCGTCGCTATTGAAGCCGTATTCGGCTGGGTTCAGTACACCTTATTATCTGAGGGAAATCCCTTTGGTTACAATACAGTAAACAATCGCCCTTACGGTATTTTCCAACAACCTAATGTGATGGCGAGCTTTCTAGCGACAGGTCTAGCTTTATCTGGCTATCTTCTTGCTCGACAGCCTCACGATAAGTACCTAAGCTGGCGACAAAAAATCGTCTTTCTCTATGCCATTCCCCTACTCACCATTCCATTACTGGTTGTCCTTGCTTCCAGAACAGGATGGCTAGGGGCGGTAATCGCAACGGCGATGGTGACTCCTTATCTGTATCGCTTTGCATTAAAGTCACGCGCCATTATCTGGTCTGCCTGTCTAGTTACAGGTCTCGCTATTGGCGTAGGCATGACCTTTATCGGCGACAATCAATCTTTGGTCGGCGATAAAGCCGACCTAGAGAGTCCTCGAGCCTATACTTTCCCGCAAGGGCTAGACATGATGATAGAGCGACCATTGTCAGGTTATGGCTATGGTAACTTTGAGTCAGCCTATATGCTGTATACGGCTAGACAACATCAGCTCAATCCTGACTACCCTGCAGGACTTCCATCAATGGATCATCCTCACAATGAGTTACTCATTTGGGGGATTGAAGGCGGAATGATTCCACTGGTTGGGATATTTCTTGCGATGGGGTTTGTACTGTATCGCTTGTATATGGCGAGACAAGGAACACGCATTGGCATATTGTCGCTGTTTATCCCCATCGTATTGCACACCCAATTGGAATACCCCTTCTATCATTCAGCCATCCACTGGGTTTCTTTTATTGTGCTTCTGTATTGGGTTGATCAGCGAACCGCGCGCTACCGACAATTCAACTTTGGGAAGTTAAGCAAGGTTGGGTTGCGCCTTGTTAGCCTGCTACTCCCAATACTCACTGGTGTCTACATGCTCTCAGCACTGCACACCAATCAAGTATTAACGGATTTCGAGCGCTCTAAGCCAAAGAACCCAGATGTCCTCGATAGGGTGACTAACCCAATCGCATGGAAGGATCGCTATGAATGGGACATTTACAGCACACTACTTAATATTGGTATAGCCACCAATGAAAAGGCGCATATTCAAGCTTACGTGGACTGGTCTCTACCTTTCATACAGGACAAGCCTCGCCCAGCGTTGTATAAGAATTTGATTCTCGCGTATCAAGCGCTAGACCAACAGCAGATGGCTAGCGCTATTCGAAGTGAAGCGGAGTTTTTATTCCCGAAGGTCGACTTTAGCTCAATCTCCTTGAAGCGAGTTAAAGTCAGCCAAGCTAATCAAAGCAATACCGAGGGGAAGATTTAAGCTAAAACCTCTTTTAGTGCCTGCAAGCAAAGTGCGACATTTTCCTTGCGGGCACCATATCCCATCAAGCCAATACGCCACGCTTTACCAGCGAGATCCCCAAGTCCTGCACCTATTTCTAGATTATATTCATTGAGTAAACGCTGGCGCACTAACGCTTCATCAATCCCTGCTGGCACATACACGGCATTCAGCTGTGGCAATCGATACTCCTCGTCCACCACAAAGCTCATACCCAAATCAGTTAAGCCCTCTTTTAAACGTTGATGGGTATCGGCATGACGTTTCCAGGCTTGCTCTAGACCTTCTTCTTTAAGTATTAATAATGACTCATGCAGAGCATAAAGACTGTTTACTGGCGCGGTATGATGATAAGCACGTTTGCCTTCACCGCTCCAGTAGCCGAGCACTAAGCTTTGGTCCAAAAACCAACTTTGAACGGGGTGTTGTCTAGCTTCTATTTTCGCAATGGCTCTACTTGAGAAAGTCAGTGGTGATAATCCAGGGGTACAGGATAGGCACTTTTGACTCCCTGAATACACCGCATCCAGTTGCCATTCATCCACCTTTAGTGGCACGCCACCTAACGAGGTCACCGCATCGACAATCACAAGCATATCTTTACTTCGCGCAATCTTAGACAAAGCCTCAGCATCACTTAAGGCACCTGTCGAGGTTTCGGCATGCACAAAGGCAACCGCCACTGCATCTGAATGCTCTTCTACCGCGCTTTGTAGCTTTTGTGCTGATACCGGGCTTCCCCATTCATCATCAACCACAATCGCAACACCTCCGCAGCGTTCTACATTCTGTCGCATACGCTCGCCAAACACGCCATTACGACACACAATCACTTTCTCACCGGGCTCTATAAGGTTTACAAAGCAGGCTTCCATTCCGGCACTGCCAGGGGCGGACAAGGCAATAGTGAATTCATTTTCTGTTTGAAATGCGTATTTTAGCAGTGACTTTAGCTCATCCATCATCTGGATAAACAGTGGGTCTAAGTGTCCTATAGTTGGGCGGGAAAGCGCCTGTAAAACCTGTGGGGAAATATCAGATGGACCGGGGCCCATCAGTGTGCGATGCGGGGGAATGAAGCTGCGCATAGTTAAGCCTTATTCAAGGGAAAGTTCGACTAGCTTATTGCATCACTAAAAGAGCCTCAACGAGCAATACGTAGAAGTATGCGGTAGGTAAAAAAGTGACGATTTGTATACAAGCCATTGACATAATTTCGCCAAACCAGTTCAATGAAGACAAAGAGTGGATGACCAATGCAATGCGATAAGGACAAGCTCTTCTCATCTAATGCGGGGTAACTGCTTCGCATTTTATACTCACCTCTATTAGCTAGAGTGAGTATTTGCACATTTAAAGGATTAATGGAGAGACGCTGTGAGCGCAATCAACGTCGCCAAATTTGGCGGCACAAGTGTAGCAAATTTTGAGGCGATGAGCCGATGTGCGGCCATCGTAGAAAACAACCCGAGTACCAAACTCGTTGTCATCAGTGCCTGCTCAGGCGTGACCAACGTATTGGTCGAGCTTGCCAATGGCGTCGCCGATAAAGGTAAGCGTGAGCAACTTCTACAGCAATTGGTTGATATTCACTTCAGTATCATCAATCAGTTAAAACACCCTGAGGCCATCAATGATGCGATCAACGAGATCCTAACAAAGGTATCTCAGTGTGCCGAGAAAGCCAGCAGCGAGACTAGCGAGCAATTGACCGACCAATTAGTCTCTTGTGGAGAGCTAATGTCGACACACATCCTTTGCCAACTGATGAGTGAGCGCGGACATAAGACCGAGCGCTTCGATATTCGCACTGTAATGAAAACAACGTCTGTATTTGGCAATGCAGAGCCGCTACTCGACGAGATCGGCATAGCAGCACAAGCTCATCTAGTGCCACTGTTTAAAGACTCTATTGTCATTACTCAAGGGTTTATCGGCTCAGATCTAAACAACAAAACAACGACACTAGGTCGTGGTGGTAGTGACTATAGCGCCGCCTTAATTGCCGAGGCGATCTCAGCATCTGGCCTAGAAATTTGGACGGATGTACCGGGCATTTACACCACAGACCCGCGCATCGCGCCACCAGCACAACCAATCAAAGAGATCAGCTTCAGTGAAGCATCTGAGATGGCAAACTTTGGTGCTAAAATTCTGCACCCTTCTACGTTAGTACCTGCATTGCGACATAAAATCCCCGTATTTGTTGGCTCCTCTAAGGAGCCAGAACGTGGCGGTACTTGGGTAAAACAAGAAGTTGAAAGCGCACCTTTATTTAGAGCCGTTACCCTGAGAGGCAATCAAACACTGATTACTCTTAAGAGCCTTAATATGTTCCAAGCCAGTGGATTTTTGGCAAAGGTATTTACCATCTTGGCTCGTCATAAGGTATCGGTAGATCTGATTACCACCTCAGAGATCAGTGTATCACTGACGTTAGACCGCACTAATACTCAAGGTGGCGCACCGCAACTGCCTGTTGCTGCTCAACAAGAACTGGAAGAACTCTGCTCAGTTGTCGTAGAGCAGAACCTAAGCTTGGTTGCGCTTATCGGCAACAACATGGGACAAGCTAAGGGTACAGCAAAACAGATATTTGGTACCCTTGAAGACCATAATCTACGAATGATTTGCTACGGTGCAAGTAACCATAATCTGTGTTTCTTATTGCATGAATCATCAGCAAGACACGCCGTACAACAACTTCATCGACAGCTATTTGAAAGCTAAGGTTAGCTTTCAAATATTGATCAAAAAGAAGGGGCTAATTAGCCCCTTCTTTATTTTTGTTGTTAACCGTTCAAGTTAGGCCCTAGCCACTTTTCAGCCTCAGTCCAATCCCAACCTTTACGCTCTGCGTAGTCTTTAGCTTGGTCTTCTTGGATCTGTGCAATCGCGAAATAACGACAATCAGGGTGGGAGAAATACCAACCAGAAACCGATGCACCAGGCCACATTGCATAGCTCGTAGTAAGCGACATTCCAATGGTTTCCTCAACTTGCATCAAATCCCAAATTGCCTGTTTTTCGGTGTGTTCAGGACACGCCGGGTAACCTGGAGCTGGGCGTATACCTTGATACTTTTCACGGATGAGATCATCATTACCCAATTGCTCATCAGGGGCATATCCCCAGATATCCTTACGTACTTGCTGATGAAGGTACTCGGCAAAGGCTTCAGCCAAGCGATCGGCTACCGCCTGAATCATAATCGCATTGTAATCATCACCTTCCGCTTTGTAGTTATCAGCAATCTCACGCTCACCAATACCACCCGTAACAGCAAATCCACCAATCCAATCTTTAACACCACTTTCTTTAGGCGCAATGTAATCGCTCAAGCAGTAATTGAAGCCTTTCGGTTTTTTGGTTTGCTGACGAAGATTGAATAACGTCTTAGCCACAACCGTACGCGATTCATCGGTATACACCTCGATATCATCACCCACACTGTTGGCAGGGAACATTTGGCACATACCGTTTGCTTTGATGATACCGTCCGCTTCTATCATATCGAGCAAATCGTTGGCATCCTTATACAAACGCTTCGCTTCCTCACCCACTTCTTCATGCTTTAGGATGGCAGGGTATTTACCCATTAGGCTCCAAGTCATAAAGAATGGGGTCCAGTCAATATAGTCTCGCAGTACCGATACGCTCATATCTTTGACAACCACTGGCTCAAGCTGCTTTGGTTGTGGCGGAGTATAAGACTCCCAATCAATAGCCACTTTATTCTCACGCGCCTTCTCTAGAGTCACTGGCGCTGTCTTTGGTCGCTTTCTAGCGTGCTGATCACGAACGCGTTCATAGTCGAGATCTAGCTTCTCAATAAAGCCTGGCTTTTGCTCCTTAGAGAGCAGTGCAGAACATACACCTACCGCACGAGAGGCGTTGTTTACATAAACAACTGGCTGTGAGTAGTTTTGCTCTATCTTCACCGCTGTATGAGCTTTAGAAGTGGTTGCACCGCCAATCAGTAGTGGAAGATCAAACCCTTGACGCTCCATTTCTTTCGCAACGTGTACCATTTCATCCAAAGATGGGGTAATCAATCCTGACAAGCCAATGATATCAACGTTTTCTTCTTTTGCGACTTTGAGGATCTTCTCACAGGGCACCATCACGCCCAGATCGATAATTTCGTAGTTATTACACTGCAGAACCACACCCACGATGTTCTTTCCGATATCGTGAACATCGCCTTTTACCGTCGCCAACAATATCTTACCGTTGGTTTGACCCACTTCTTTTAGAGCGTCAATATAAGGTTCAAGATGACCTACCGCTTGTTTCATTACTCGAGCAGACTTTACTACCTGAGGTAAGAACATCTTACCCTCACCAAACAAGTCGCCCACTACGTTCATACCATCCATCAACGGCCCTTCAATGACCTCCAGAGGTTTAGCCGCGTTCAAACGAGCTTCTTCAGTGTCTTCGATAATAAACTCAGTAATACCTTTCACAAGGGCATGTTCCAAGCGCTTCTCTACCGACCAACCACGCCACTCAAGCGCGGCTCCATCATCTTGCGCACCCACACCGTTTTCACGATATTCACCAGCAATGTCCAGTAAACGTTCAGTGGCATCATCTCTGCGGTTCAGAACCACATCTTCCACCGCTTCTCGCAGTTTGTCAGGCACGTTATCGTAAACTTCTAGTTGACCCGCATTCACGATGCCCATATCCATACCATTTTTAAAGCAGTGGTATAGGAACACAGCATGTATGGCTTCACGAACGTAGTTGTTGCCACGGAATGAGAAGGAAACGTTGGATACACCACCTGACACCATTGCATGTGGCAGGTCGCGTTTGATATCCGCTACCGCATTGATGAAGTCAACGGCGTAGTTATTATGTTCATCAATACCCGTTGCGACGGCAAAGATGTTTGGATCAAAAATGATATCTTCAGCAGGGAAGCCAACCTCATCGACAAGGATGTTGTAGGCATTGGTACAGATCTCAATCTTGCGCTCACGAGTATCTGCCTGGCCCTGTTCATCAAACGCCATAACAATCACAGCCGCACCATAGCGACGGATTAGCTTGGCTTGTTCGATAAACTTCTCTTTGCCCTCTTTCAAAGAGATTGAGTTAACGATGCCTTTTCCTTGAATGCACTTAAGACCAGCTTCAATGACTTCCCATTTAGATGAGTCCACCATAACGGGTACTTTCGATATATCAGGCTCGGATGCACATAAGTTAAGGAAACGAACCATACATGCCTCAGCATCTAGCATCCCCTCATCCATGTTGATATCGATAATCTGAGCGCCGTTCTCTACTTGCTGACGTGCAACGTCCAAAGCTTCTTCATAGAGCTCTTCTTTGATTAATCGTTTAAAGCGAGCAGAACCAGTGACGTTAGTACGCTCACCCACGTTCAAAAATAAGGTTTCTTTAGAGATTGCCAGAGGTTCTAGGCCAGATAAGCGACACGCCGCTTTTATTTCTGGTAGTTGACGTGGTCGAGCATTCGCAACAGCTTCAGCCATCGCCTTGATATGTTCCGGTGTCGTACCACAACAACCACCCACCAAGTTCAAGAAACCTGACTCTGCCCACTCTTGAATATGCTCAGCCATGTCTTCTGGAGATAGATCATACTCACCAAAAGCATTGGGTAGACCCGCATTTGGGTGAACTGAGACGAAGGTTTCAGAAATACGCGATAACTCATCCACATAAGGGCGTAATTCGTCAGGACCTAAAGCACAGTTCAGACCGAAAGAGATTGGATTCACGTGTCTTAGAGAGTTATAGAAAGCTTCTGTCGTTTGACCAGACAAGGTACGCCCTGATGCATCGGTAATGGTTCCCGAGATCATGACTGGCAGTGTGTAGCCTAGTTCATCAAAAACAGTATCAACAGCAAATGCACATGCCTTCGCATTCAAGGTATCAAAGATGGTTTCAATTAGAATAAGGTCTGAACCCCCTTTGATAAGGGCAAGGGTGGATTTTTTGTATGCTTCTACCAATTCATCAAAGCTAACGTTTCGAAACCCAGGGTCATTAACATCAGGAGAAATAGAACAGGTACGGTTTGTTGGGCCGAGAACGCCAGCAACATAACGAGGTCTTTCGGGTGTCTTTGCCGTCCATTCATCTGCAGCTTCTCTAGCAAGCTTTGCCGCAGCAAAGTTAATCTCTTCGCTGAGATCCTCCATTTCATAATCCGCCATCGCAATGGTGGTTGAGTTGAAGGTATTGGTTTCTAAGATGTCAGCACCAGCTTCTAAATAATCACTATGAATCTGCTTGATGAGCTGTGGTTGGGTAAGAACAAGTAGGTCATTGTTCCCTTTTAGGTCACAATGCCAATCGGCAAAACGACCGCCTCGATAATCCGCTTCTTCTAGTTTTTGATTTTGAATCATGGTGCCCATACCACCATCTATCAAAAGAATGTGGTTCTTTAATTGGGCTTCTAATTGTGCTCTCATTCTGCGTCCTGCTCAGGTGTGGCATTTCCAACTTATACCCAACATCCTATCACAGAAAAATTAGATTTCTAGACGTCTAAACCATGGTAATTTTCGCTATGATGTCATCTAAGGTATAACTATATTTGATCTAGTTAACATTTTGTCTCACAGTGTTGAGGCTATTCAAACTTAGGAGAAAGGAATGGAAGCCTACCATACGCTGTGCTTTCTAGCTGCCGGGGCAGCGCTCATCGCATTAATCAACAGTAAAATCGGCAAAATGCAGACCACCATTGCGATTACAGCCGGTGCCATGTTGCTTTCGTTAGCGATTATCATCGCGGGACAAGCTGGCTGGTTTAAGCTCTCTCATGTCGCCAGTGAGACCATCGCATCAATTAACTTTGAAGACTTTTTGCTTAAGGGAATCTTAGGATTTCTATTATTTGCAGGTGGACTTGGCATCAAGCTGGATCACCTTAAAGACCAGAAATGGGAGATTACCGCCCTAGCATTAGGTGCAACCCTGTTCTCTACTTTCTTCATCGGGTTTGTGCTATTTGGCATCTGTTCTTTAATCGGCTTCAATCTAGACCTGATTTATTGCCTATTGTTCGGCGCACTGATATCACCTACCGATCCCATTGCTGTATTAGCTATTGTAAAGAAGTTAGATGCTCCACCACGCATTTCTACTCAAATTGAAGGAGAGTCCCTGTTCAATGACGGCTTTGGCTTGGTTATTTTTGTAACCCTATTTACCATTGCCTTTGGTACTGAAGCCCCTACCGTTGGTTCAGTGTCAGCATTGTTCTTCCAAGAAGCTATTGGCGGTATCGCTTACGGTTTTGTTCTCGGTCTAATCTTTCACTGGTTAATATGCACCACTGAAGATCATTCCATGGAGATGTTGCTAACCATTCTGATCCCTTCAACAGGCTATGCCGTTGCAGAACTGCTAGAGGTATCAGGGCCACTCTCAATGGTGGTATCGGGCATCATTATTGGTAACTGGACACGCAAGACTGGATTTTCAGAGGCAGGATTTAAGAATTTAGACCATTTCTGGGAATTAATTGACGAGTTCCTGAATGCGGTATTATTCCTGCTCATTGGTATGTCGATGCTGTTGTTCGAGTTCCACCACGAAGACTGGATCATGATGGTGATAGCAGTGCCCCTAGTACTTCTATCTCGTTACCTCAGCATCAGAATCAATTATGTTGGTTTCAATCGATTTAGATACTACAACCCTATGTCTGTGAAAATACTCACATGGGGCGGGCTCCGAGGCGGTCTAGCATTAGCTATGGCTCTATCTATCCCGGCAGGTATCATGGTTATTCCTGAAAAGAATATCGATGTGAAAGAGATCATCATGGTCATGACCTATTCCGTGGTCATGTTCTCTATCTTGGTTCAGGGGATGACTATCACTCCAATGATAGAAAAAGCGAAAAAGCTAGAACCCTCAAGTGAAACTGAGCAAGAGTAACCTTCTATAAACAGAAAAGGCATGCCAATGGCATGCCTTTTTTATATCAAGCGAATGACAAACTACTCTTCTGTAGTGAAGTTAGCTTCAGAAAACTTATCCAAATCGTATGGGGTTTGTTGGTAAACACAGTAATTAAGCCAGTTGCTAAACAATAAATGACCATGACTACGCCATGTTGCTCTAGGGGCATTATCTGGATTGTTATCAGGATAATAGTTAACAGGTATTGCAGGCTCCATCCCTTCAGCTAAATCTCGCACGTACTCAGTGTGCAGAGTCTTTGATTCGTATTCAGGATGTCCGGTCACAAATACATTTCGCTTATCTTTGGTAGAAGCAAGATAAACGCCTGCGGTATCTGAGGTTGCTAAGATATCAAGATCAGTATGCTCAGATAAATACTCTGGAGAAAAATCCGCATAACGCGAATGAGGTGCTAGGAAGGTATCATCAAATCCACGAAGAATTGGATGATGTTGATCTTGTGTAAAATGCTCATAGACACCCGATAGCTTTTCTTTACGAGTTCGTTTAGGAAGGTCGTAAAGCAACTTTAAACCAGCTTGTGCAGCCCAACAAACGTAAAGCGTAGAAGTCACATGCTCTTTTGCCCAGTTCATGATGGACTGCAGGTGCTCCCAATAGATGACATCTTCAAACTGAACCAAGCCCAGTGGCGCGCCGGTAATTATGAGTCCATCAAAATTACGCCCCTTTACGCCTTCAAACTGGCGGTAGAAGGTATCTAAATGCTCAGTAGGAGTGTTCTTACTTGGTCGATTATCAATACGAAGCAGTTCAACGTCGACTTGCAACGGACTATTAGAAAGCAAGCGTAGAAATTGAGTTTCAGTCTCAATCTTCTTTGGCATCAGGTTGAGCAATAGGACTCTTAGAGGACGAATCTCTTGCGATGAGGCGCGAGATTCAGACATAACAAAAATCTTCTCTCCTCTTAATACATCAGTCGCAGGTAATTGATCAGGGACTCGAATCGGCACAACTTTTCTCCTTTAAGCATCTAGACGTCCATACGTGTATTAATTCAGACTACTGTATTCACTCCTTTATGTCGAGACTGATATTGATAACTCATCTTTAATCACGAGACCATTGGAACTCTGGGCTCTCTCCTAGTCGCTCGAAGTACGTTGGATGTAGTTGTTTAAACTGGTCTTTTTTCAATTCAGCTATGTTCCACGGAGTAAAATCTATTTTGGTTGATCTGCCATTAAGCTCGAGATTCACTTGTTCTAGTGTGTGTTCACTAGATAAGTATCTAAGCTCCTTAGAGTCCGTACACGTCAACGTAATCGTTTTTTCTATATCACTGTTAACTGCCAATTGAGCTTCAACATCCTCATCGCACGCGGTGAAAATGGTCAGCTGCAATACCATGTTGTTATCCATAGTGGTATAGGCAGAGACTTCCATGGAGTGCAAAGGATACAGCTTACGCAGCAGTAGCTGATGCGTATCTTTGGTACGCGCTATTTGCACACCACTATCTAGTAGAGGGAAGCCTAGCCACTGCCAATCATAACCCGCGTCTTTATATATCAGCAGTCCGTAAAGGCTTCCAAGAGCGCTCATTAGCACTATCGAAACCATGCAGCAAAGTAGTATGAATAGCTTTTTCATTAGCTCAGATCATCGTTAGCCTTAATATAAAGGTATCACCGATATGCGATAAAAGCAGGAAAGAGAAATTAGGTTAAGAATATATAGGTGTGTGAGGGCGGCTAGTGTGAGGTTTTGCTAACAGTAAATTAGTAAGTCATAAACGTAAAAAAGCCCTAGTCTTTCGACTAGGGCTTCTTATTAGTGGCTTCGTTCACGGGACTCGAACCTGCGACCCCCGGCGTGACAGGCCGGCTTTCTTTCAAGGAATAGCTAACCAACTGAACTGCCAGTCCGCAGTAGTTTGCTAGGGGTCAGAGTAAAGCCCCAATATCTGATATAAATCAGATATTTATAGAACTTACTCTGACCTCCTTTAATTTCATTCAAATGTAAAAAAGCCCTAGTCTTTCGACTAGGGCTTTTTATTAGTGGCGGAGTGGACGGGACTCGAACCCGCGACCCCCGGCGTGACAGGCCGGTATTCTAACCAACTGAACTACCACTCCGCACCTAATTTTTATCTCTTTAAAGTCTTACTAACTGCTTCAAAGGGATTTAA
>NZ_BCUR01000004.1:2818296-2837015 GCF_003569005.1 Vibrio superstes
GCCTCTCAAGCGGACGGCCATTCTAGCGATTTGAACCTCAGTGTCAAACACTTTTTGAATTTAATTTTCTAAGAGAAGTTAAACTCAATTGGGTTCGGCTAGTTAGCCTACTGAAACACTGCGAAGCGTTTCCGCTGTTGCCGTGTCAGTGGGGCGCATTATAGAGACCTAAGTCACATTGGCAAGGGCTTTTTTAAAGTTTTATTTCAAGTGTTCACAAAACAGTCAAAAACGGTTTTTGCGACATATTAGACGTGATCAGAGGATAAAATTGGAAAAATTATTGTGGCGTGCGTAATATCTATGTGTCTGTTTTGTTAATGAATTTCACATCCATCAATTCACCAATATATAGTGATAAGCGAATTATGAACTCAAACAAGTCTCTATTGATTGTCATCATCCTTGCAGTAGCTGGTTTTGCACTTGTGTCTCTATTGTCTATACCGTCTGGTATTGCTTTCTGTTTAGGCGTTGTATCAACTGCTTTAATCTTATGGCAGAAACCTGCTAGTACTGCTTCAAGCTCTAAACCTTCTTATACATCTTCATCGACACCCGCTTTGAGCGATGAGAATACGACCTTATATGTAGGCAATCTTTCCTACAAAGCGAGTGAGTCTCATGTCAAAGAGTTATTTGAAGAATACGGCACCGTTTATAGCGTGCGTCTAATGAAAGATAAGCGAACAGGTAAACGTCGTGGCTTTGGTTTTGTCGAAGTAGAGAACGACGATGCTGATGCTATGATCGCATCTCTTAATGAGCATGAGTATATGCAAAGAACCATTAAGGTCCGTGTCGCCAATGAACCTAAACACCCTACAGCGGCTGAATCTTAATCTCGGAAAAACCTAACTCAGTAAAAGAAGATTGTAGCGCTGATCTGGAATACGGTTCCGCGCTACAATACACATCGTAGCTCAACTCATTGCTAGAACGAATCACTGAAACCTCATTAAGTAAGAATTCGACCCTCCTTGATATCGCATCACCCGAATCCACTAGCATCACTTCATTACCCAAAACCTGACAAATCTCATTTCTTAATAGTGGGAAGTGGGTACACCCTAATACAGCAACGTCAATGTTCCCCTTTAAAGGCTGTAGCACTTGCTCTAGTAAAGTAAGGTCAACATCGATCCCTCTGAGCTTTTGTTCGGCCATATCCACTAGCTCAGTAGTACCGATCATTTTGACGTCTTTGTCTTTAGCAAAGTCTTTTATTAGGTCATGGGTGTATTCTCTAGTCACCGTAGCTGGCGTAGCAATAAGACCAACACCCAAGTTGGCTCTTTGCGAAGCCGGCTTAATAGCAGGGACTACACCGACGATAGGAATAGAGAATTTCTCTCTTAATCTAGGAAGGACCACGGTACTTGCGGTATTACACGCAATCACGACTAAAGAAATGCTTTGACTCTCAATGAAGTGCTGCACGTAATGCTCCACTCGATCAACCAATTCTTCTTGTGCCAACTCTCCATACGGGTATGCCTGGTTATCAAATGCATAGGTAACACTCACCCACGGAAGCCTTGCCTTTATGTCTTTAAATACAGAAATGCCACCCACTCCGGAGTCAAATATTAAGATTCTTGTTTCAGGCATTGGCGCTCTTTGTCAGGTTTGGATTATTAATGGGAGGCTACTCTATCAAAATACACGACATAGTTAAGTCATCTAATATTATAACGAAGTAAAAATTACAGCACTGTTTTATGCGCAGACAACTATTATTGAATCAAATATCTAGTGCACACAATCTATACTCCGGCGGCTGATGAGTATAGAATCTGCGCCTCTTGTTTCAAGTCAGGAAAAGTGAATGGCCAACCCAAATGTAAACTCTGAGTCTTATCAGGTGCAGTTAGACGATAAAACCGCACGTCTGCAAGAGATGTTTAGCGAATATACGATGCCATCATTAGAGGTTTTTACTTCTGATGAACAGCATTACCGAATGCGAGCAGAGTTCCGCGTTTGGCATGAAGGTGAAGACCTGTACTACGTGATGTTTAATCAAGAGACACGCGAAAAATACCGTGTTGACCAATTTCCTGTTGCAAGCCGCTTGATCAATGACTTGATGCCACTACTGGTAGAAGCAGTAAAAGAGCACAACATACTACGTCATAAGCTTTTCCAGGTAGACTTCCTTTCTACACTTAGTGGTGAAATCCTAATTTCACTTCTTTACCACAAGCAACTTAATGATGAGTGGCAAGAAAGAGCGAAGGCTCTTAAGCAACGCCTCAATGATGAAGGGTTTGATCTAAACCTTATCGGTAGAGCAAGAAAGATGAAGGTCGTCCTTGATAGAGACTACGTTATTGAGAAGCTAAATGTGTTTGGTAAGACCTACACTTATCAGCAAGTAGAGAATAGCTTCACCCAACCTAACGGGCGCGTTGCAGAGAAAATGTTGGAATGGGCGGTAGATTGCACCAAAGAATCCAAGGGCGACTTGTTAGAACTCTATTGTGGTAACGGCAACTTTTCGCTGGCATTAGCTCAAAACTTTAATCGTGTATTGGCAACAGAACTGGCTAAGCCCTCTGTAGATTCAGCGCAATACAACATCAAGATGAATGAAATCGACAATGTGCAGATCATACGTATGTCTGCAGAAGATTTTACTGATGCAATGGAAGGTAAGCGCGAGTTTCGCCGCCTTAAGCAGGCGAATATTGACCTAAGCAGTTACGACTGTAATACCATCTTTGTTGATCCACCGCGTTCAGGTATGGATGAAGGTACGTGTCGCATGGTTCAAGGTTACGAGCGTATCCTATATATTTCTTGTAACCCAGATACGCTTAAAGATAATCTCAAGATCCTATCTGAAACACACAACATTACTCGTTATGCCCTATTTGACCAATTCCCATATACTCACCATATGGAAATGGGAATAATGCTTGAGCGTAAAGACTAACCAATAAAAAAGAGCGGATATCCGCTCTTTTTTTTATCTTCCTAGGTAACCTAGCTTTCTTCCTACCCACACTAGTAATAGTAAGGTAAAGATAATTGAAAAGAAGTTTGAGCCCGCCTCTGGATACTGCGCCTTTAGAAATGCGCCATGCCCAAAGAAACCAATAAAGAAGCTACCTAACCCTAGCAATGGGAAGTCCTCATCAACAGGTTTATTTAAGTAATTTTGATAAATCACTTGGACGGCGAGCACCAAGCAGATTAACGGGAAAATTGAAAAGGAATAACCTTGCACTGATAGAGAAGACAGCAAGGCACTGCCACTCATCCCGCAAACCAGTGCTAACAAAAGTGACTTTTTATCCGAAGCCAATGCTTCTTTCTTATCTGTCATAAAATCCTCTTAATCATTCTTGTTTTGAAATTGATTCATAGCGTGGCCACCCAAAGAGATCATTCGTACTTGATCAACCAGTCTTTGTCTGTGAGCCGCACGTTGATTGGGCTCGATATCTAGAAACTCCGCACCAGAGCTAAATACAAGAGTAACAATTGCGTCAGCCTGTAGCGACGCTATCTTTCTCGGTAATTGCTGTGCATTGAGGTAGTCGGCTAATTCAGCACTGAAGAACTGAATCTCACGCGCTACCGCAGCACGAAACTCTTCCGATGTACCTGAGCGTTCACGTAGCAAGAGTCTAAAGATATCAGGGTTAGTCTCAATAAATTCAACAAATGTCTCTATTGAAGTTTGTATCACACTTCGGTCTGGTTGAATCCGTTCGCGAGCTCTACGCATCAACTGTCGTAGCAACAAACCCGCTTCGTCCACCATGACAATACCGAGCTGGTCCATATCATCAAAGTGTCGATAAAAAGACGTTGGTGCAATACCCGCCTCTCTAGCGACTTCCCGAAGGCTCATGCTAGAAAAGCTTCGGCCAGCAGATAACTGTCCAAACGCTGAGTCGATAATCGCTCTCCTGGTTTTTTGTTTTTGCTCTGCCCTAACGCCCATATTCCATTCATACTCTTTTCAACCTGCCCCAATAAAACATATCTGCTTCTCTATTTGCAAACTCTCCCGCCCCACAAAGTGATCTTTATTGTGAGACTGACCACTTAGTCACCACTAACTGATTTACCAATATCAACAAAGGTTTAAAATGCCATTAACAAAACAAGGAGGTTTCAGTGAGTTCTTCATCGCATTTTGATGTAATCGTAATTGGTAGTGGCCCTGGAGGCGAAGGTGCTGCTATGGGATTAACCAAGGCTGGCTTCAATGTTGCTATTATTGAGAAAGAGAAAAGTGTCGGAGGCGGATGTACTCATTGGGGTACGATTCCATCCAAAGCACTTAGGCATGCCGTTAGCCGCTTCATTGAATTCAATAACAACCCACTCTTTTGTAAAAACAACCGTAGCTTAGATGCCAGTTTTGATGACATCTTAGATCATGCCAAAACCGTTATCGACAAACAAACCACACTAAGACAAGGATTCTACGATAGGAACCAATGCACACTGATCTTTGGCGAGGCTAAATTTTCCGATGCTCATAGTGTAAGAGTCACAGGTGAAGATGGGCGTGTTAAGCAATATACCGCTGACCGATTCGTGATTGCGACGGGTTCACGTCCCTACCATCCAACCAACGTAGACTTTAACCACCAGCGTATCTATGACAGTGACTCAATATTGTCTCTACATCATCAACCAAGGCACATCATCATTTATGGTGCGGGGGTTATCGGATGTGAATACGCCTCTATATTCCGTGGTCTAGGCGTCAAGACAGACCTTATCAATACTCGCGATCAACTACTCTCCTTCCTAGATAAAGAGATCTCAGATGCTCTCTCTTATCATTTCGGCAGTAATGGTGTAGTGATACGCAACGGTGAGTCATTCGCGGAAATAGAAGGTACAGATGACGGTGTTATCGTTCACCTAGAGTCGGGTAAGAAAATGCGAGCTGATTGCTTGCTGTATGCGAATGGTCGAACCGGTAATACAGACACTCTCAACTTAGATGTCACCGGCTTATCTGCCGATTCACGCGGTCAGTTGAAGATCAATAGTAACTACCAAACCGATGTTGAGCATATCTATGCGGTTGGTGATGTGATTGGATACCCAAGCTTAGCCAGTGCTGCCTATGACCAAGGCCGTTTTGTCGCAAAAGCGATTGCCGAAGGTGAGGCAACGCAACGGTTGATTGAAGATATTCCTACAGGTATCTACACCATTCCAGAGATCAGTTCTGTTGGTAAAACTGAGCAGGAGCTTACATCAGCAAAAGTGCCATATGAGGTAGGACGTGCTTCCTTTAAACACCTCGCACGCGCTCAGATTTCAGGTAAAGACATTGGCAGTTTGAAGATTCTCTTCCATAGAGAAACCAAAGAGATATTAGGTATTCACTGCTTTGGTGAAAGGGCCGCTGAGATTATTCATATCGGCCAAGCCATCATGGAGCAACCTGGACCTGCAAATAGCATCGACTATTTTGTGAACACCACCTTCAACTACCCAACTATGGCAGAAGCCTATCGAGTTGCAGCTCTGAATGGATTAAATCGTTTATTCTAATAACGGTTAAGCATGGGCAGTTTCTAGGAACTGCCCTTTTTTCCACAAGCGAACGAATACCCAAGCCAATGTAGCTCCGCGCATCGCCATAAAGCCCAGCATAGCAATCCACAGACTGTGGTTCTCAAGATAGGCAAAGCCAAAATAAAGTGCGAAGAACACCAGCGCAGCAACAAACATGCTATTTCGCATTTCCTTACCACGCGTTGCACCAATGAATATGCCATCAAACAGATAACACCACATCGACACAATAGGCATAATCGCTAGCCATGCTAAGTACTCATCGGCCGTCTCTCTAACGCTATCAATATCGCTAATCAAGCCAACAATGATATTGCCACCAGCACCAAACAATAAGGCAAACCCACAGCAGATGATCAGTCCCCAGAAGAAGGTGCCTAAAATCGAAAGAGACAATTCCTTCTTACTTTTTGCCCCTATGGCTTTCCCTACCATCGCCTCTATGGCATAAGCAAAGCCGTCCATTGCATAAGACACCATTAAGACCAAACTCATCAACACTGCGTTCGCAGCCACAACATCGTCACCAAAGTTTGCGCCTTGAAAGGTCATAAATGCCAACACAGCTTGCAGGCATAAGGAGCGTAAAAATATATCTCGGTTTAAACGAACAAAGCGTGATAAGCCAGTGAACAATTTATCTATACCCACAGAGAGTATCTGCTTCGAGCTCAAAGATACGGCACTACCCCAAACCTTATGGCAAAAGTAAATACCCACTAACGATCCAGTGTAGTCAGCAATAACAGAAGCGGAAGCTGCGCCCGCGACACCATAATCAAGAACCACTACCAGCAGGACATCCAATGCGATGTTGGTAACATTGGTAATAATGACCATCCACATTGGTGCTGCTGCGTTTTGGTTTCCTAACAACCATCCAAGTAACACAAAATTGACCATTGCGGCCGGAGCACTCCAAGCCCTGATGGTGAAATATTCATTCGCGTAGAACTGAACTTGTTCACTGGCATCACTGAAACCTAAAGCTAGATTGATAATCCCTCGATGTAACACCAAAAAGATCAATGCAAAGGCCAGCGCCATGAAAATGCCTTGCAGTAGCACCAGAGCCAGCTTTCGTGGGTTCTCTGCTCCCTTTGCCTGTGCTGATAATCCAGTTGTCGACATACGCAGAAAGCCAAACAGCCAAAACACCATGCTGATCATTGTGCTTCCTAAGGCAACACCACCCAGATACCAAGAATGATCCAAGTGACCAACCACGGCGGCATCAACTAGCCCCAATAAAGGCACAGTGATATTAGACAAAACCATAGGTATCGCTAAGGCGAGTATTCTCTTATGCAGACTGAGATCCATCAGCGAGCGGATAACGGGGTTTTGCATGACCATCCTTGAGATATTTGAGGCAAAAAAAAGCAGCGCTTCTATAAAGAGCGCTGCATATAGTGAATCATAAATTTTGAGATATTGGTATTACATCCAAGTGCTATTACGGATGATCCCTACCGCTATGCCTTCAATGGCAAGATGCTGTTGTGTTAGGTCGACCTTGATTGGAGAAAGCTCTGCATTCTCAGGGTGCAGTAAAACTGTAGACCCTTTGCGCTCTAATCTTTTAACGGTTACATCTTCATCGACACGAGCCACAACCACTTGTCCGTCTCTAACATCTTGAGTTTTATGCACAGCTAGAAGGTCGCCATCCATAATACCGATGTCTTTCATACTTTCGCCATGTACGCGAAGCAGGAAGTCAGCTTTAGGTTTAAACATTTGCGGATCAACCTGATAATGCGACTCTATGTGCTCTTGCGCCAAGATTGGCTCGCCCGCTGCAACATTACCAATTAACGGCAAGCCATCATCGTTAGCACTGTCTTGTAGAAGTATTCTAATACCGCGCGATGCGCCAGGGATGATCTCAATGACCTGCTTTTTCGCTAGAGCTTTGAGGTGCTCTTCGGCAGCATTCGCTGAACGAAACCCCAGTTCGCGCGCAATCTCGGCTCTTGTTGGTGGCATGCCAGTATCTTCGATTTTCGTCTTGATAAGATCGAATACCTGCTGCTGTCTTTGGGTTAAGGGTCTCATACATCACCTGTTCTTTTATACAGTTCACTGTGAGTATATACAGCATGGTTAAATAATCAACCAGTTACCCCTAATAAGCTGAAATTTAAGTTAAAAGAACAAAACTTCAACCCAAATGTACAGTACTAGACCTAAAGCCACAAACACGGCGGCTGAACCTATGTCTTTGGCTCGACCTGCCAATTCATGAATCTCTGAACCAATTCGATCAACAACTGCCTCAACGGCTGAATTCATTAGCTCAGCGATCAACACAATGAAGAGCGACAGTATCATTAACATTCTTTCTGTTTGGCTGACGTCGAGAATACATGCGATAGGGATAAGAAAGAGGGCTAGGAAAACCTCCTGACGAAACGCAGCCTCATGTTTAAAAGCGGCTTTAAGCCCCTGAATAGAATAACCCGTTGCCTTAATAACGCGTTTGAATCCTGTATTACCTTTCATTGATCACCTATTCTTTTTATCTTGCTGTGTTTTTTCATTTGTTGACCTAACATTAAAACAATTCTGGTTAAAAGGTTCGACCAGTTCTGCTATTCTTGCGACGCTTATTTTACCACCTAGTCTTGAAGAGTCTTGGGCACCAAATATAAATTGGGACAATCATAAATATGTCTTCTGGTCATACACTGACACAAACAGCTTTACGCTTTCCTTTGAAAGTATTGGTTAAGGGTAATGTCGTACCCCCTTCTCCTATTAGTGATCTCAACATAGATATAGAGAAACCTATTGTCTATGTATTGCCGTTCGAATCTAATGTCGACCTTCTTTCTGTTCGTCGTCGAGCCATTCAACTCGGTTTACCTGATCCACTACAGCCTCTTGAGGTCGGTGGCAAAAGCTTTAGACGCTATGTATTTATCTCTACAGGTAAACTCGACCGAGACAACGATACTCTTGACTCACTAGGATCTCAAAGCCTGTTTACGCAACTTCTTAAATTGCACCGCGAACAATCAGATCTAGACGTGCAACTAATCCCAACCACAGTCATGTGGGGGCGCAAGCCAGGTAAAGAGGGACGAGATAAGCCTTATCTAGAAAATCTCTCGCCTTGGAATAAAATGCAAGCTGTGCTCTTTTCTGGGCGCGATTGTATGATTCGCTTTAGCCCTCTAGTGTCAATGCGTTACATGGCAGACTCTCGTGGCTCTGATGAAACCATAGCTCAGAAACTGGCTCGCGTAGCACGCATTCACTTCTCAAGACAAAAATTAGCAGCATCAGGACCGAGCCTACCTAGTAGAGATGTTCTGTTTGAGCGACTGATCAAATCTGAGGCTATCAACAAAGCCATTGCCGATGAGGCCGCAGCTAAGAATATTAGTGTAGAAAAAGCAGAACAACACGCTCTGAAGATAATGGATGAGATTGCGGCTAAGTTCTCTTACTCACTGATCAAGCAAGGTAACTTTGTTCTGACATGGCTGTGGAACAGGCTCTATCAAGGCATCAACGTAAGCAACGCTTCGACAGTGCGTAAGCTGGCGCAAGATGGACATGAGATTGTTTATGTTCCGTGCCACAGAAGCCACATGGATTACTTACTACTTTCCTACATTCTTTATCATGAAGGGATGGTACCGCCGCATATCGCAGCAGGCGTAAATCTCAACTTCTTCCCTGCAGGTCCTATCTTTAGACGAGGCGGCGCTTTCTTCATTCGCCGCAGCTTTAAGGGCAATAAGTTGTATTCCACCATTTTCCGAGAGTACCTTGCTGAGTTGTTTGCCAAGGGATACTCCGTTGAGTATTTCAGTGAGGGTGGTCGTTCTCGCACAGGTCGTTTACTACAAGCCAAAACGGGTATGTTAGCAATGACAGTGCAGGCGATGCTCAGAGGATTGAACCGTCCAGTCACCTTAGTCCCAGTGTATATTGGTTACGAGCATGTCATGGAGGTTTCCACCTACGCTAAGGAACTTCGTGGGAAACGCAAAGAAAAAGAAAATGCAGGACAAGTACTGCGCACAATTAGAAAGCTGCGTAACTTTGGCCAAGGCTACGTAAACTTTGGTGAACCTATCCCACTAAACCAGTACCTGAATGAAAATGTGCCAGAATGGCGCGAAAGCATCGGTGCTGCAGAAGGTACTAAACCAGCGTGGATGACTCCGACGGTCAATGCCATCGCTGAAAAGATGATGACGCACATCAATGATGCAGCTGCGGCGAACGCGTTGACCCTAACGGCGACAGCATTATTAGCCTCAAGACAAAGAGCGCTAACTAAAGAGAGCTTAATCAACCAGATTAATTGCTACCTTAGTATTTTGCGCAATGTGCCATACACCAGTTTTGCCACCGCTCCGGATAGCAACGCGGAAGAATTAGTAGCACATGCTACCTCACTGGATAAATTTGTGGTCGATTCTGACAGCATGGGTGAGATCATCTCCTTAGACCGTCATCAATCTGTTTTGATGACCTATTATCGTAATAACATCATTCATATGCTTGCACTTCCTTCACTGCTAGCACAGCTAATTATCCAATTGCCTGACTGTACTATCACCAGATTGAAGCGCAATATCGCTGTTTTGTATCCGTTCTTACAAAAAGAGCTGTTCCTTTCATACGATAGTGAGCAACTGGAAGATAAGGTTGAACAAATAGTACAGGAGTTCCTCTCTCAACAGTTAATTGAGGTAGAGGGTGACATGGTTAACCTTAATCAGACCAACATCCATACCCTGCAATTACTGTCTCGCACTATCTCCGAGACACTACAGCGCTATAGCATTGCTCTTAATCTATTGGCGGCGCAGCCAGAGTTAGCTCAAGCAGAGTTAGAAATGAGGTGTCAGGATATTGCACAGCGCCTGGGCCGTTTGCACGGTATCAATGCTCCTGAATTCTTTGATAAAGGGGTATTCGCAGCGTTATTTAGCACCTTAAAAGAACAAGGTTACTTGAATGCAAGTGGAGAGTGCGATATCGAGCGCACTGAGAAGTTGGCTCAAGGCCTACTGGAAATACTCTCTCCAGAGGTGAAACTCACCATCAAGGAAGGTATCGCTCAAGCGGTATAGAGACCAAAAAAATCCCGGACTTCTAATCCGGGATTTTTTATAAGTAAGTAACAAACAGCCCTATCGTAATGACCATCCCAACATAGTTATTGTTGAGAAAGGCTTGAAAGCAGAGCGCGCGATCTCTGGTTTTTATCAGCCACTGTTGATACACAAACAATCCAGCAGCCACTAACACTCCCCAATAGAAAGCAGGACCAAGAACCGCGTTCTCACCAACAATCAAAAGCAAGATGATGGTAGTAGCTTGCAAGATCCCAACGATTAACTTATCGAATCGCCCAAATAGTATCGCGGTGGATTTGATGCCTATCTTCAGATCATCATCTCTATCCACCATAGCGTATTGGGTATCGTAGGCGATAGTCCAAAGCATATTGATAACAAATAGCAACCAAGCCAAAGGCGCTATGTGGCCAGATTCTGCTGCCCACGCCATTGGAATTGCCCAGCTAAAGGCCATTCCCAACACCAATTGAGGTAAGTGAGTAAAACGCTTCATAAATGGATAAAGGGCAGCTAGCGCAACCCCCACAAACGAAAGCTGAATAGTCAGTGTGTTCATGGTCAGTACTAGCGCAAAAGAAATAAGACTCAGAACGCCAAACAGGGCCAATGCCTCTTTTGCAGACACCAACCCGCTAGGGATAGGTCGAAACTGAGTGCGCTCAACATGACCATCTAACTCTCTATCAGCAAAGTCATTGATCACGCACCCTGCGGAACGCATCAAGAATACGCCTAAGCAGAATACGATCAACACTGTCCACTGCGGTCTTCCCTCGGAGGCCATTACCAAAGCCCACAGAGTTGGCCATAAAAGCAATAGACTACCGATAGGTCGATCCATTCTCATCAACTGGTAGTAGGCTCTCATTTTAGAGACCATTAATCGGATTCCTTGTCTGAATATACTGGGGACTTAGGCAAGAACAACTCTGCAACTAGCATGGGAGTTCCGTTCATCCATAGCCTAGAGCGTCTTGCCAGTAGGGGCTTACCTTCTACATCGATAATGCCAACCTGCAAGCCATCACGATAGGCGCCTTCAGAACTAAATACCGTGACCCCTAGTGGCAATTCTCCTTGATTCTCAAAATCATGAGAATGAGATTGCAATGAGCTCTGAGGTATTAGGGTGCGGCCATATACCCAATCTTGGCGATCTCCTCTAAGAATCACTTCTCGTAGTAAGCACACTTCTTTGTTTAGTAGTTGTGCTTCTTGAGTTGACAGTTCTTCAGGTTGTACCTTGTTGTTCGTAAACAGCTCCACACTCAAATCCGAACAAGAGAGAGACAATCTGTGAGAAAGAGAGTCTTCTTCTAACAACCAATGTTTAGCGTTGTTATCTGGGAACTGAAAGTCGCTAGGGCTTTGCCAATTGATGTTTAGCAAGGCCTGTTGAAATGTCCTTATAGGGCTAGTCATACTTACTTCGTAACTCTTTACCAACCAATGGCAACTGTATAAATAAAATATTGGAGCAATTGTACCAATCGCGGTGCCAATAAGGTAATTCAGATCATCAATTAAGTGTTCTGAGTTCGGTTTACGCTATCAAGCCAACCCAATAAACACCCAGCAATCAATCCTGCAAGGTGAGCGGCATTCGCAATCGCCATAAACGGTTGCACAAAGCCAAGTACCAACCAAATCAACATGAAGGCGAGAATTGGCTTAGGTATATCTAGACCAAACTGCGGAGCTCTTACCGATAGTACCCATATATATCCAACCAAGGCATACACGACACCACTTAGGCCTCCAAAGTTGGCACCCTCAATCCAATACTGCGCACATCCAGACAAGAGAGCAGAAACCAAGAAAATCTTCGTGAGTCGACCTCGACCCAGTCTTTGTTCAATATCCCCACCCAATTGCCACCACCATAGTAAATTAAAGGTGATGTGCAGAACGGAGAAGTGTAATAAAGCATGGGAAACATAGCGCCAAACTTGCCACTGTTGATCCGCCATAGCTGGAAAGTGTAATAAGGAGAACACCTGTTGCTGCATTCCGAGTAGACGCAAACCATAAATTACAATACAGACAAGCATAACCAATAGCGTCATTGGCCCAGCTTTTGCCTTTATCATCTGCAAGAAGCTTGGCGTTGAATAGCTAAACTGTTGAGTGCGCGTCTCAGCCATATCCCAAGAAGCCGCCTGGTACTTCTTATCATTTGGGTTCTTGAGAAACAACTCGAGCTCTTGCTGAACCATAGACAGCTTTGCATCATCATGTAGCCAGAGCACAAACTGGCCATCACCTTCTGGCATCTGTGAAACTGTGACCCGCTGTGATGCCATGTAATCAATAAAAGCTTGCGCTATTCGTGGGTTATTCAGTTGTATTAGTCGAATCATTCATGAGCCTCTATTGGCAGTTGCTGTCGCTGCCAAGCCTCAAATCCTCCATCTATGCTAAATACTTGCTCAAAACCCTGGTTCAGTAAGTATTGAGCCGCTCCAACACTGCTAATCCCGTGGTAACACAACACTAAAATCGGGTCTTCAAACTCTACTGAGTCCATGAACTCGGCGATAGTCTGATTAGTAAGATGGTACGCATCTACAGGGTGTGCCACCGTAAAGGCTTGGATGTCACGAATATCCACCAATTTCGCTTGTTGCGTAGTTTGCATTTGGTGTGCTTGATTCACACTGATTCGTTGTACTTCTTCCATTATTTACTTGTCCTCAAAAATCCTATCCCAAGCCTCTGAATAATTTCATACCCAGCTTTGGGATAACAGTGATCAAATTGCCACCAGCTGTGGGTAAATCTGTGGATTACGTTGATAAAGTGTTTTGATTAATAATGATCCACAATATCTAGTGTTGATCCTTAATAATGTGTTGATTTCAAATTATCTATCCCCACTCGATTTATCGATGATAACCCTTGCTTTGACTGAGTTAAAGACATGCTATCGAAATTTATCCCACAGAGTTATCCACAGATTAGGCTTATCATGAAACGCTAAAACCGATCCCAATAAAAAAGGCCAAGATCTCTCGATCTTGGCCTTTAAAATTCTTTGTTTATATTAGAGATCGCCGACCGCTAATTTAAGCTTTTTCATCGCATTCTTTTCTAGCTGACGAATACGCTCAGCAGAAACACTGTAGGTATCAGCAAGGTCTTGTAGCGTTTGCTTCTGATCATCTAACCAACGAGCGCGCACAATGTGCTGGCTACGCTCATCCAAAGTCGCTAGAGCATTAGCTAAGCGTGCATTGGTATGATTTTCCCAGTTGTCCGCTTCGACATTATCAGCGATATCAGAGTCTTTATCTTCAAGATAAAGCGCTGGTGCTACTGGGTTGAAGTTCGCACTGTCATCGTCATCAGCCGAAAACTCGAAGGTTGCGTCTTGAGCGGCTAAGCGAGATTCCATTTCACGAACCTCAGTAGGTGATACACCTAGCTCTCTTGCTACCGTCTCAACTTCACCGTTGTTAAACCAACCTAGGCGCTTCTTGTTTTTGCGCAGGTTGAAAAACAGTTTACGTTGAGCCTTAGTCGTCGCAATCTTAACGATACGCCAGTTACGCAGTACGTACTCATGAATCTCAGCTTTGATCCAGTGAACAGCAAATGAAACAAGACGAACACCCACTTCTGGGTTAAATCGTTTCACCGCTTTCATTAATCCGATATTACCTTCCTGAACTAAGTCAGCAAGAGGAAGACCATAACCAGAATAACCACGAGCTACATGAACAACAAAACGCAAATGAGACAAAATCAGCTCTTTCGCAGCCTCAATCTCACCTTTGTAATGCAAACGTTCGGCAAGATCTTTCTCTTTCTCTGCGGTTAGCATTGGGTAACCGTTTGCAGATCTGATGTAGCTATCTAAGCTATCTTGAGATACAACTGCCATTGAAAACGTTTTACTAGCCATTCAATCCCTCATTCTTCGAACTTTACAACCTATTCGCTATTAAATTAGCGACTGCTAAAAAAACAGCGGACTGGACATTATGCACAGAAATTCATCGAGAGCAACCCCTCGACTGTGAGCTGAGGCATACCCTCAGCTACTTCCCACCTACTGAGACAAGTAAATTCTACACAGGTTCAATTTCAGAAAGATGACGGCGCGCTGAGGCTTGAGCGGCGAATAAACCAAGAAAGCTACCAATTAACAATAAGATAATCGACTCATCAAAACTTAACGGGCTCAAAATGAAACTGCTGTCATATAGTGATGCAACTGATTGAACCGTACTTCCTAAGAACAGTGACAATGCTAAAGTGATCAACCATGCAAACAAAGAACCCAATAAACCGAACCACATCCCGGTGTAAAGGTAAGGGCGAAGAATGAAGCTGTTGGTTGCCCCAAGAAACTTCATGACTTGAATCTCTTCTTTTCGTGCTAGCACATTAAAGCGCATGGTATTGCCAATAATAAGCACCACAGCCACCAGCATCATACAGGCAAGTGCCAAAGCAAGCGCACTACTCAGCGCCTTAATCGCATCAAAGCGTTGTAGCCAGTCTTGGTCTACTCGTACGTCTGTAAATACCTCAACGGCATTAGCAAGATCTAGAATATGCTGTTGTGTGGTATCTGAGGCTTGTGCTGGGTGAATCACCAATAGTGCTGGCAGTGCATAATCATCGAGCAAGCTAATAGCGTCATTAAACCCAGAGTGTGAGCTTAGGTCCTGCAATCCTTGTTGTGAAGAAATGTACTCGACACTCGCTATTGCTTCATCGCTTTCAAGCTGATCCTTGATCAGCATAATGCGCGCCTCTGGCGTACCTTCTTGTAAGTAAGCACTTACAGCGGCAGGCTGGCTTACTTGTTCAGCAGCATCCAAAATATTTTTCGCCACCACATAAAGGCTAGATGGTAACGCGAGTACTATCGCAATAACCGCTAAGGTGAATAAATTACCCAAAGGCCTTTGAGCAATATCGTGCAGTGAACCTTTTGCTACTAGGTAGTGAGAGCGAAAATACCCAATTTTTTGTACTGAACTCTTATTGGCCATAACCCTCTGCCTCGCTCAAAAATCCTTGGTTCAACTCAAAACGGCGATATTGCTTTCGTGTTTCCATCATACCGACATCGTGGGTCGCGATAAGAATAGAAACGCCCGCACGATTAAACTCTTCAAATAACCTAAAGATACGATTAGAAAGCTCAGGGTCTAGGTTTCCGGTTGGCTCATCGGCAAGCAATAGCGTCGGTCTATTGACGACAGCGCGAGCAATACCCACTCGCTGCTGCTCTCCACCTGATAATTGAGTCGGTAGACAGCGCGCTTTATCTAGCAAGCCGGTTTTGTCTAAGGCTGCATTTACGCGACGTTTAATCTCGTTCTCTGCGATGGACTCTATACGCATAGGCAAAGCCACATTGTCGAAGATACTTCTATCCATCAAAAGACGGTGATCCTGAAAGACTATGCCGATATTACGTCTAAGTAGAGGGATTTCTTTATCGCCAATACGTGTAATATCATGCCCATTGAACGCTATCTTACCGTCAGTTGGTCGCTCCATGGCACAAATCAACTTAAGCAGAGTACTTTTACCTGCCCCTGAGTGACCACTTAAAAAAGCCAACTCGCCCTTTCTTAGGTGGAAGTCCACTTTCTGCAATGCTTGATGGCCGCCGCGATAAGCCTTGCTAACTTGTTGAAAGTTAATCACTAAATCGTCCTTGCTGTGAGGTGTTAATCTTCTCTGCTAAACAGTGCGTCAATGAATTCCTGAGTCTCAAATGGACGCAGATCATCAATACCCTCACCCACACCGATATAACGAATTGGGATCTTAAATTTATCGGCGATAGCGAAGATAACACCACCTTTTGCCGTGCCATCCAGTTTAGTTAGCGTAATTCCGGTCACCGGTGCAACATCGCTGAATAGTTTCGCTTGGCTCATTGCGTTTTGACCCGTACCCGCGTCTAACGTCAACATAATCTCATGTGGAGCGCTGCCATCAATCTTCTTCATTACGCGCACAATCTTACGAAGCTCTTCCATAAGGTTGCTCTTGTTCTGTAAGCGCCCAGCGGTATCTGCAATAACAACATCGTAGCCACGCGCTTTGGCCGCTTCGATGGCATCATAGATTACAGAAGCACTATCCGCTCCCGTGTGTTGAGCGACAACAGGAACATCATTTCGCTGTCCCCATACTTGAAGTTGCTCGACCGCTGCAGCACGGAAGGTATCACCCGCGGCTAGCATTACTTTCTGACCTTGAGACTGGAATTGCTTAGCAAGCTTACCAATGGTCGTCGTCTTACCAACACCATTCACACCCACCATTAGAATAACGTAAGGCGTTTTTTGCTCATCGATCTGCAACGGTTGCTCTACTTGTGCCAATATCTCGGCAAGCTCCAGCTTAAGTAAGTCATATAATGCCTCACCGTCTTTTAACTGCTGGCGAGAGGCTTTCTCTGTCAGGCTATCGATGATTTTCATGGTCGTTTCCATGCCAACATCGGCGATCAGAAGCTGCTCTTCCAACTCTTCAAATAAATCATCATCAATCTCTTTGCCCTTGAATAGGCCAAAGAAACCCGCACCAATATTGGCTTTAGTACGTGCAAGACTGCGCTTTAGTCGAGCAAAGAAGCTTTCCGTTGGCTTCTCTTGAACCTCAGGCTGAATGGCCTCTGGTGCTTTCTCTTCTGATTCTGGCTCGCTTTCTTCTTCAACGGGTTGTTCTTCAACAGGCTCTAACTCTACGACTTCGCTCTCAAGCTGTTCAGCCGGCGTCGCTTGCTGCTCAGCAATGTCAGCCTCAGGCTGTTGCTGTTCATTAATGTCCGTTTCTTTTTGTCCCGGTTGAGTTTGTTCTTCCTCACCAAAACCAAGCCAAGACAATAAGCCGCGTTTTTTCTTATCCGTCATCGGAGACTATCCCAGTTACTTTATGATTCGTGCATATATACGGCGCCAATCGGCACGGTACGTTCAATTAGCGATGATTAATCTCGTATTTACGAGTACAATTTTAAAATAATCAATAGGGTATGATACCACTTATTCGATGGCCAAAAACAGCATGAGAAAACATCAACGCTCCTCTTCTTCACAAAATAACAAGGGTTCAGGCTCAATCCGCATCATCAGTGGCTTATGGCGCGGACGAAAACTCCCCGTTTATGATGCTGAAGGATTACGCCCCACCACAGATCGAGTGAAGGAAACCTTGTTCAATTGGATTGCCAATGACATACCAAATGCTCGCTGCCTAGATCTGTTCGCAGGCTCTGGTGGACTAGGATTTGAAGCGGCCTCAAGACAGGCCGAAGAAGTCACCTTGATTGAGCTCAACAGCCAAGCTTTTCAACAGTTGCAACAAAACGCACAGACCGTTAAAGCGACAAACATCAACCTATTGAACCAAAATTCACTAAACTTCTTGAAACAGGAAGGACAGACATACGATATTGTATTTATTGATCCGCCGTTTCGACAAGGTTTACTAGCAGACACAATAGAGCTGTTGGAAAACAATCACTGGCTCAACGATCAGGCACTGATTTACATTGAGACTGAAAAAGAATTAGAGATGCCTGCCCTGCCAGAAAGCTGGAAATTACATCGTGAAAAAGTGGCAGGACAAGTTAGATTTCAACTATTTATAAGAGAGCAGTAATGAAATATCTTTTGATGCTAGCGAAGGCTGCAATCGCCTTTGTTTGGTTTGTATTGGTTTTTAATATTTTTCATCCGTTTCCAGGTAAGGCCGCCATTGCACTCTACATCATGGCCGCTTTCCTACTCATGATGCACGGACTTCAGTCAGCCATCTTCCTTGGAGCATTTGGAGACAAGGTAAAGCTCTCTTCTTGGGAGAAGTGGTCAATACTGATCTTTGGTATCTTCGCGTTGTTAGATATTCGACGCAAACACATGATGGATTAAGCAGATGAATCACCAAGCGCACCATTGAGTGCGCTTTTTTATGCCCGAATGAAAGTCTTCGATGTGACTAAGCATCCAACCTCCGACCCAATGCACTTTTCTCTTTAAAATCATAAGCTTTATACGCAAAAAAGCCCTACTCTTTCGAGTAGGG
>NZ_BCUR01000004.1:2837764-2886584 GCF_003569005.1 Vibrio superstes
TGAAGAGGGATTCGAACCCCCGACCCTCTGGTCCCAAACCAGATGCGCTACCAAGCTGCGCTATTCACCGACTTATGTTTCGTTCTGATTAAATCAAAACAGGGAACCGAGGTTACCTTAATCAATGGGGTGGCTAACGAGATTCGAACTCGCGACCACCGGAATCACAATCCAGGGCTCTACCAACTGAGCTATAGCCACCACTGATCTTTTGCTGCCATCGCATATTTGCCATGACCAATTGTAGTGGTCGGTGAAGAGGGATTCGAACCCCCGACCCTCTGGTCCCAAACCAGATGCGCTACCAAGCTGCGCTATTCACCGACAAATTTTAGAGAACTTCGTTTTTACCAGAGGGTTACCTCTAGTCCCGCTATTCTCAAAGGCAGGATGCACTATCAAACCGTGCGATTCACCGACTTATGTTTCGTTCTGATTAAATCAAAACAGGAAACCGAAGTTACCGAAATAATGGGGTGGCTAACGAGATTCGAACTCGCGACCACCGGAATCACAATCCAGGGCTCTACCAACTGAGCTATAGCCACCACTATTTTTTGCCAATACGCTGTTTCTGAAAACAAGCTTCCGGATGGTACGCCCGAAAGGATTCGAACCTTCGACCTTTGGCTCCGGAGGCCAACGCTCTATCCAGCTGAGCTACGGGCGCATGCCCTATCGGCGGAGTGGAATAATACGGATATCACACTTTGCCGTCTAGTACTTTTTCAGATTTTTTTTGTGTTTGCGCTTTTTTTCAACGAAAACGATCACTTACTGTAAGTTTCGAGATGTGATTTAACCCTCGCCCCAGTAAAGATATGGTTTAATGCAACAATCATAAGATATATAATCACTCAACATTTACAACACCTTAACAGTTAGTTGTTCCATTTTGTGCGAACTGCGTACAAATGTTCATCTGGTTGGCGCTTACTCAGGAATTAAAAGAGAGTTAATGGATATGTCTCGTAAACTTATTACCCTATTTACAGCCGCGCTTGTATTCTCCGGAGCTAGCTTCGCCTCTTCGAGCCAAGAAGATTATGACGCGATTGCCGAGCGAATTAAGCCAGTGGGCGATGTTTATCTTGCTGGAGCAGAACCAGAGCAAGAAGTTGCCTCAGGCCCTCGAGACGGCGCAACAATCTATGGAACCTTCTGTGTAGCCTGTCATGGTACAGGTGTGAGCGGTGCTCCTAAAATCAACGATGCTGCTGATTGGAGCGCACGTATTGCCCAAGGTAAAGAAACGATGGCAGATCACGCAATCAATGGATTCAACGCAATGCCTGCACGTGGTGCGTGTATGGATTGTAGCGATGATGAAATCATTGCCGCTATCGACCATATGATTGCCGACCTTTAAGGGTTTAACGACACAAGAAAAAAGATGGCCTAGGCCATCTTTTTTTAGTTCTTGGACAAGTTCTTGGACAAGTTCTTGGACAAATTCTTGTATAAGTCCTTAAACATCTATTTTTTGAACATCGCCCTTAGATTGGCAATATGGGCTTGCCCCTTCTCCATACGCTCTTCCTTGGTTTGTTCTTTCTTCTTCACTTCCCACTCTAAATCATCGAATGGAAGCTCATCTAAAAAGCGGCTTTGCGTTGGCTTGATAAGTTCACCGTACTGACGACGCTCTTTACATACCGTAAAGCTCAATTCTTTCTGTGCACGAGTAATGCCAACGTACATTAAGCGACGCTCTTCTTCGACGTTATCTTCATCGATGCTGGTTTGGTGCGGCAAGATCCCTTCTTCAGCCCCCATCAAATAAACATAGGGGAACTCTAGACCTTTAGATGCATGCAGTGTCATTAATTGAACCTGATCAGCCTCCGCGTCATCTTCACCACGTTCCATCATGTCTCGCAAAGTTAAACGCTGTACGACTTCTTTAAGGGTCTTCTCTTCTTTGTCGTAGTTGTCCCCTTCGAGATCAGCCACTATCCAAGTATAAAGGTCAGACACGTTCTTCATTCGCATTTCTGCGGCTTTTGGGCTCGCGGACGTTTCGTAGAGCCAGTCTTCATACTTGATATCACGTACTAGACTGCGAACCGCATCAACGGTATTACCGCGTTCAGCGTTATCACCTACCCTCACAAGCCATTCGGTAAAGCGGCGCAAACTTTCTAAGCCCTTACCTGTAAGAGTTTGTTCTAATCCAAGCTCAAACGATGCTTCAAATAAGCTCTTGCCGCGCATATTGGCATAGCTGCCTAGCTTTTCTAGAGTGACAGGGCCTATCTCTCTTCGCGGTGTATTCACAATACGCAAAAATGCATTATCGTCATCAGGGTTAACAAGCACCCTTAGGTAAGCCATCACGTCTTTGATCTCAGCTCTAGAAAAGAACGAGGTTCCCCCAGAAATGCGGTAAGGCACTCGGTTTTGCATCAGTGACTTTTCAATCAAACGCGATTGATGGTTGCCACGATAAAGGATGGCGTAATCTTTATAATGGGTTCGGTTGACAAACTTATGCGCAATTATCTCACCAGTAATTCTCTCTGCCTCATGGTCTTCATTTTTGGCCATGAGTACCTTGAGCTTTTCACCATCAGGTATCTCTGAGAAGAGTTTCTTCTCATATACGTGTGGGTTGTTTGCGATTAAGATATTTGCCGAGCGCAAGATTCGGCTAGTAGAGCGGTAGTTCTGCTCCAGTTTAATGAGCTTCAAGCTAGGGTAGTCTTCACCAAGTAACACCAAGTTTTGTGGCTTAGCACCGCGCCAAGAGTAAATAGACTGATCATCATCGCCCACCACCGTCAGTCGACCACGCTCACCAACCAACAGCTTAACCAGCTCATACTGGCTGGTGTTGGTATCTTGGTACTCATCCACTAGCAGGTAACGAATACGAGCTCTCCAACGCTCTCGCACTTCCTCGTTTTGCTTTAAAAGCAATACGGGCATCAGAATCAAATCATCAAAGTCTAAGGCGTTATAAGCCACCATCTGGCGCTGGTACATCTCAAAACAGTCGGCAAATAACGTATGTTGTTCACCCTGCGCCGAGGCTCGTGCTTGAGCCGGCGTCAACATGTCGTTCTTCCAGTTTGAAATGGTACTGACTAGCTGGCGAAGTAAATCTTTATCACCGTCTAGCAAATCTTCCGTAAGCTCTTTGAGCATTGAAAGCTGGTCTTGGTCATCAAAAAGAGAAAAACCCGCCTTTAGACCTAGTGCTTTGTATTCTCGGCGAATGATGTTGAGGCCTAGGGTATGGAACGTAGACACCATCAAGCCTTTTGACTCATTCTTACCTAAAGTTTGCCCGACACGCTCTTTCATCTCTCGTGCCGCTTTGTTGGTAAAGGTTACCGCTGCGATATTGCGCGCCTTATAACCACACTGCTGAACTAGATAGGCAATCTTATTGGTAATTACGCGAGTTTTACCTGAGCCTGCACCGGCCAACACCAGGCAAGGCCCTGACACAAATTTTACCGCTTGGTCTTGCTGTGGATTCAGTCTCATAACGCCACCGAGATACAAAAAGGGCTCTAATCATACTGTTCACCTTACTCATTTCCAATCGAATTTTCCTTTTCTAAATGCTTACCTATGCTTACAAATGGTTGCATTTTAATAATTGAACAATAAAATGAATGAACGTTCATTCATTTGAGTGGAGAATGTTACATCCATGACATCTAAAACCAAGCGCGAAGACATCTTAAAGGCTGCTGCGACTATTTTAGGTCGTGATGGTTTTAAGGGCCTTTCGATACAAAAGCTTGCGAAAGAAGCGAAGATGGCTGCAGGCACTGTTTACCTCTACTTCAAAGACAAGGATAGCGTGATTACAGAGGTGAGACTCTGGCTAACAAAGCAGGTTGCAGACATTATTCAGAAAGATGTGCTCCCTAATCAATCTCTTTATGAAAGGTACGTAACAATGTGCCACAACATATGGAGTATTGGGGGATCTCAACTAGGGTTATTACAAACTCAAATTCAATATGAATCATTGCCCTCGCCTTTGAGTATTGAGATTCGAAATCTAGAGAAAAAACTGTTTGATCGACTGCTCGGTGTCTTTGAAGAAGGCCGGCAGTCTGGAGAACTTAAAAATTTACCCGATTCGGTTTTATACAGCCTAAGTCTGGAAAGCTGCGTTGCGTTAACCCGCAAGCACTTTCAAAAAATAGAACCCATCGACAGCAAAACTTATCAACTGGCCATCCAAGCAAGCTGGGAAGCCATTACAACTAAATAACTGGAGAACCGTTCCATGAAAAAGTGGACACTAATTATGCTTATTATTGCTATCGCCCTGTTCGGTAGCGTGATTGGCTTCAATATCTTCAAGCAGCAGAAGATAGCGGAATACATGGCGAACCGCCCTGAGCCAGAGTATCCAGTTACCGTAATGACGGCCTCTGCAGAAGAATGGACACCAAGTATCGACGCAATTGGATTCATCGAACCACTGCAGGGGGTAACACTGACTGCAGAAGCAAGTGGCATTGTGACTAAGATTAACTTTGTCTCTGGACAGCAGGTTTCTAAGGGTGCCTCTTTGGTGCAGTTGGATTCAGATGTTGAAAAAGCGAACCTACAAAGTGCAGAGGCTCGATACCCAGCCTCGGTTGCAAAATATAAGCGTTACCAAGGTTTGATTAAGAAAGGGGCGATCTCGCAAGCAGATTTTGACGATGCAGAAGCCTCTTATCTATCATTGAAAGCCGATATTGCCGGTCTAAAAGCCACCATCGATCGTCGCGACGTGAATGCCCCCTTCGCAGGTGTGATTGGTATTCGTGGCGTCAACCTTGGTGAATACATGCAAGCGGGTAGCCGAATCGCACGCCTAGAAGACATCAGTGTTATGCGCATGCGCTTTACCGTTTCGCAAAACGATATCTCACGTATCAATATCGGTCAGGCGATACGTATCAAAGTCGACTCTTATCCTGGTAGCACTTTTGACGGCACCATTTCAGCGATAGAGCCCGCAATTAACTATCAAAGTGGTTTACTGCAAGTACAGGCTGAAATTCCAAATACTCAAGGTGAACTAAGATCAGGCATGTTTGCTCGTGCACAAATTGTGTTGCCGAAACTTCAAGATCAAGTCGTGCTACCTCAAGTGGCGATTACTTACACCCTATACGGTGATAGCGTATTCGTTCTCGATGAAGAAACTCATCGTGTGGCACAACGAGTCATTAAAGCCGGCGAGCGCGACCAAAACAACGTGCGAATCCTAGATGGCGTTAAGCCTGGTGAAGTGATCGTGACCTCAGGTCAAGTACGCCTGAGCAACGATTCCAAGGTAAAGATTGTGGAAAGTGATGCCGCGACTCCACCGACTGAACTTCCGATGCTGTAAGGGATAGACAATGCGATTTACAGACATTTTTATAAAGCGCCCAATACTTGCGGTCTCTATCAGTTTTTTGATAGCTCTGCTGGGTATGCAAGCCATCTTCAAGATGCAGGTGCGTGAATACCCTGAAATGACCAATACTGTCGTTACGGTATCAACCAGTTACTACGGTGCTAGTGCAGATCTGATCCAGGGCTTTATTACTCAGCCACTAGAGCAAGCCATTGCTCAGGCTGACAATATCGATTTCATGACGTCTCAATCGGTACTTGGTAGTTCAACCATTACTGTCACAATGAAGTTAAATACAGACCCGAATGCGGCGTTATCGGACATACTCGCTAAAACCAACTCGGTTCGTTCTCAGCTTCCTAAGGAGTCAGAGGATCCTACTGTAACCATGTCGACAGGTTCGACAACCGCGGTTATGTATATAGGCTTCACTAGTGATGAATTAGCTTCCAGTCAGATCACTGACTATCTTGAACGCGTTATTAATCCCCAGCTATTTACCGTTAATGGCGTATCCAAAATCGACCTTTACGGTGGTATGAAATACGCACTACGTGTATGGCTAGACCCTGAAAAAATGGCAGGCTTGCAACTCACCGCAACTGACGTGATGGGTGTATTGGATGCCAATAACTTCCAGTCCGCAACCGGTCAGGCAACAGGCGCTTTGGTTCTTTACAATGGTAGTGCCAACACTCAGGTTGCTAATGTTGAAGAGCTAAAAAATCTTGTTGTTAAACAAGATGACGGTCAGGTTGTACGCCTTAGCGATATTGCTAAAGTAACCCGAGAGAAGAGTCACGATATCTATCGTGCAAGTGCTAATGGTCAAGAGGCGGTTGTAGCCGCAATCAACGGCGCGCCAAGTGCTAACCCTATTAACATCGCAGCTGATGTTCTCAAGCTTTTGCCACAGCTAGAAAAGAACCTGCCAACCAACATTAAAATGCAGGTGATGTATGACTCCACCGTCGCGATCAATGAGTCAATTCAAGAGGTAGCAAAAACCATTCTTGAGGCCGCTCTGATTGTATTAGTCGTTATCACCTTATTCTTGGGCTCCTACCGTGCGGTACTGATCCCTATCGTGACCATCCCGCTATCACTGATTGGTGTAGCTATGTTCATGCAAGCATTAGGGTTTTCTTGGAACTTGATGACCTTGCTCGCAATGGTATTAGCTATTGGCTTGGTGGTGGATGATGCCATCGTTGTACTGGAGAACGTCGACCGGCATATTAAGCTGGGAGAAACACCGTTTAGGGCCGCAATTATCGGTACGCGAGAGATTGCTATTCCAGTTATTGCAATGACACTGACACTGGGTGCGGTTTACGCCCCTATTGCCTTGATGGGCGGTATTACTGGCTCGTTATTCAAGGAATTTGCGCTCACCCTTGCGGGCGCGGTATTTGTATCCGGGATCATAGCGTTAACGCTCAGTCCTATGATGTGTGCAACCTTCCTTAAACAGAACGAGGAACCAAATCGCTTTGAGCAATTTGTTCATAACAAATTAGATGCTCTTAGTGAGTCTTATGCATCTGCACTCGGTTCAGTAATGCAACACCGAGGCGTTGTGATTGCCTTTGCATTGATTGTATTCGGTAGCTTGCCATTGCTGTTCAAGTTTATTCCAAGTGAATTGGCACCGTCGGAAGATAAGGGTGTTGTGATGATGATGGGTACTGGTCCATCAAATGCGAACCTAGATTATCTGCAAAACACCATGAACCATGTGAATGAACTCCTCAACGAACAACCAGAGGTGGCATACGCACAGATCTTTACAGGTGTACCTAACTCCAATCAAGCATTTGGTATTGCGTCTTTGAAACCATGGAGCCAGCGTGAAGCTAGCCAATCAGAGATCACTAACCGCGTTTCTGGTTTAATCGCAGACGTACCTGGTATGGCAATCACTGCATTCCAAATGCCAGAACTTCCGGGTGCAGGCTCAGGCCTTCCGATTCAGTTTGTTATCACTACACCAAACAGCTTTGAGAGTTTGTTCCAGATAGCAACCAACACACTTGCTGAAGTAAATGCAAACCCACAATTTGTCTATTCAGATCTCGACCTGAACTACGATTCAGCCACTATGAAGATCACCATAGATAAAGACAAAGCGGGTGCTTATGGCATTACCATGCAAGATATCGGTATAACCCTAAGTACTATGATGGCTGATGGCTACGTAAACCGTATCGATTTGTATGGCCGTTCGTATGAGGTTATCCCACAGGTGGAGCGTAAGTTCCGAATGAATCCTGAGTCGATGAACAACTATTATGTACGTTCATCTACGGGCGATTCAGTGCCACTAGGCAGTTTAATATCTATTGATGTTATACCTCAGCCTAGGTCTCTGCCTCACTTTAACCAGCTGAACTCAGCAACTGTGGGGGTGGTTCCAGCTCCTGGTGTGGCTATGGGTGATGCCATCGCATGGTTTGAAACGACTGCAGCTGAAAAACTACCGAGTGGATACAACCATGACTATATGGGTGAATCTCGTCAGTTTGTGACCGAAGGAAGTGCGTTATACACGACCTTCTTGTTGGCAATCGCTATCATCTTCTTGGTACTGGCAATACAGTTTGAGTCGTTACGTGACCCACTGGTAATCATGGTATCCGTACCCCTCGCCATCAGTGGCGCTTTAGTGGCGTTGGCTTGGGGTCTATCAACGATGAACATCTATTCCCAGGTAGGATTGATCACACTGGTTGGCCTGATTACCAAACACGGTATCTTGATCTGTGAGGTGGCAAAAGAAGAACAATTGCACCATCAACGCAATCGTGTTGATGCGGTAATGGCTGCGGCTAAGGTACGTCTGAGACCAATCCTAATGACCACTGCGGCGATGATTGCAGGTTTGATACCTCTAATGTATGCAACAGGTGCAGGTGCTGCACAGCGCTTTAGTATAGGTATCGTAATTGTTGCCGGTCTTGCTATTGGTACCGTGTTTACCTTGTTTGTACTACCGGTAATCTACAGCTTCCTTGCTTCCGAGCATAAACCGCTGCCTGAGTTTGATGAAAGCGAGGTCGTTGAATCAAGCTAATCTAGGGTAATTAACGTAAAAGGGCTCAGAAGTGAGCCCTTTTTTATATCAAAAACAAATATCTGTCTCGATATTGTTTGCGACAAAAGACGATGAATTGCTTAGAATATAACAAACGATTTTGGAGAAACGCCCCTATGTTCGACCCTAAAAAACTAGAGCAGATTGCAAAGCAAATTCATGAATCTATGCCTCAGCCAGTGAAAGACCTAGGCACTGACGTTGATCAAAAAGTCCGTCAAGTCATTCAATCTCAGCTGAACAAGCTAGATGTGATCAGTCGTGAAGAGTTCGAGGTGCAAACTCAAGTGTTACTGCGCACTCGTCAAAAGCTAAACGAGATGGAAAAGAAGATGGCCGTTCTAGAAGAGAAGCTTTCTACTAAAGGCGAATAGCCCTCTCTCGTAAAAACAAAAAGGCTTGGTATTTTCATACCAAGCCTTTTTAGTTTAAGAGTACCGCCGAACTCATCGGAGGACTTTTAACTAGCGATTAGCCACCAACAGCAATGCGCTTCATGTCAGTCATGTAGCCACGTAGTTCTTCACCTACGTACTCAACTGGGTGGTTACGAATTGCTTCATTCACTTCGATTAGACGTTGGTTATCAGCAAAGTTAGACGCTTCACCTAGGCCTTTACCGATAACATCAGTTGCTACTGATGGCATGAACTTCTCACGTAGAAGTGGTGTTGCTACGTTTGCGAATAGGTAGTTACCGTACTCAGCTGTATCAGAGATAACAACGTTCATCTCGTAAAGACGCTTACGTGCAACAGTGTTCGCGATTAGCGGAAGCTCGTGCAGTGATTCATAGTAAGCAGACTCATCGATAATGCCAGAAGCTGTCATTGCCTCAAACGCAAGCTCAACACCAGCACGAACCATAGCGATCATTAGGATGCCGTTATCGAAGTACTCTTGCTCAGAGATCTCTACATCTGACTCAGGATAGTTTTCGAAATCAGTTTCGCCTGTCTCTTCACGCCACTTGAATAGGTTAACGTCGTCGTTTGACCAGTCAGCCATCATAGTACGAGAGAATTCGCCTTGGATGATGTCATCCATGTGCTTGTTGTAAAGCGGGCGCATAAGATCTTTAAGCTCTTCAGAAAGGTCAAAAGCGCGGATCTTAGCAGGGTTTGATAGACGGTCCATCATATGAGTGATGCCACCGAATTTCAGTGCTTCAGTGATAGTTTCCCAACCGTACTGAAGAAGCTTTCCTGCGTAACCAGCATCAATGCCGTCAGCAATCATCTTCTCATAACATACGATAGAACCAGCTTGTAGCATGCCACAAAGGATAGTTTGCTCACCCATTAGGTCAGACTTAACCTCAGCAACAAAAGAAGACTCTAGACAGCCCGCGCGGTGACCACCAGTACCTGCAGCCCAAGCTTTAGCGATATCCCAGCCTTCGCCTTTAGGGTCGTTTTCTGGGTGAACAGCGATCAGTGTTGGAACGCCGAAACCACGCTTGTACTCTTCACGAACCTCAGTACCTGGGCACTTAGGTGCAACCATGACTACTGTAAGATCTTCACGAATCTGCATGCCTTCTTCAACAACGTTAAAGCCGTGAGAATAACCTAATGCAGCGCCTTGCTTCATTAGTGGCATAACTGTCTCAACAACATTGCTGTGTTGCTTGTCTGGAGTCAGGTTAACAACTAGGTCTGCTTGAGGAATAAGAGTCTCGTAACTACCTACTTCAAAGCCATTCTCTTTCGCGTTTTTGAAAGATTGGCGTTGCTCATCAATGGCAGCTTGGCGTAATGCATAAGATACATCTAGGCCAGAATCGCGCATGTTCAAGCCTTGGTTTAGGCCTTGAGCACCACAACCTACGATAACCACTTTCTTACCTTTTAGGTAATCAGCTTCTGTAGCAAATTCAGAACGGTCCATAAAACGGCAACGACCCAATTGGTCCAATTGCTCACGTAGGTTTAGCGTGTTGAAATAGTTAGCCATGACGGGCTCTCCTTAAAAATTCTTTCCATAGTTCGGCTTTATTTGCCGATTGAGTTCATACTAATTCAGGTTGAAAGTTGCTTAAAGTGATATATTCACAACTAATCATTGCAAATTATGCAACAAGAAGATTACTCAAATGAACATCAAAAGCCTACAGATTTTTCTACATCTTTCTGAAAGTAAGAACTTCAGCAAGACTGCGTCCGCAATGCACATGAGCCCATCGGCATTAAGCCGTCAAATAAAGCGCTTAGAACAAGAAGCGGAGCAGATTCTATTCATTAGAGACAATAGAAGTGTTGAGTTAACCACCGCAGGCAAAGAACTGCTCCCTGTTGCGCATAATATTGTGAATCAATGGCAAACCTTTACCCTGAATTTTTCAGATCATAAGGATGTATTAAAGGGTGAAATACGACTATTTTGCTCCGTAACAGCAAGCTACAGCCACTTGCCTCGCTTACTGTCAGAGTTTCGTTTATTGCATCCATTAATCGAATATAAGCTCAGTACAGGTGACCCTGCACAAGCAATCGAAAAGGTATTAAATGATGAAGCGGATATCGCCATTTCTGCAGAAAGTGACCAATTACCTTCAAGGGTTGCCTTTGAAAACATCAGCGAGATTTCCTTGTCTGTTATTGCTCCTAAGGGAGTAGCCAATATAGAAAGCATGCTCACAGAGCCTATTAACTGGAATGAAATTCCCTTTATTATCCCTTCAGAGGGCACCGCTCGGGATCGCTGCAATACCTGGTTTAAGCGAAGCAAGATTAAACCTAACATCTATGCGCAGGTTGCAGGACATGAGGCGATCGTTAGTATGGTCGCGTTAGGCTGTGGTATTGGAATCGCACCGGATGTGGTTATTAATAATAGCCCAGTAAAAGATCACATCCAAAAGCTCGACGTAGAGCCTGTCAAACCCTTTAAACTTGGTGTTTGTTGTAAGCGTTCCCAGCTCAACAACCCTCTAATAAAGGCTCTATGGAGCGTGGCAGAAGCAAATTATATTGCTAGCTGATGCTTCTATTTAAAAGGCCATTTTGTATTCTAAATAGCCTTCACCATCAAAATCAGTATTGCTGTTTAGTGCCTTACTTTTGATTTCAGAGCCGTTGTAACCAAGGCGAATTTGATGGTTTTTATATTGATAACTAATGAAAGTATCAACATAGATGCTTTCATAATCCGATTCACCTAAAGTATAAAATGGGTCAACACCCAGTGCAAAACCCGACCCGAGCTTAAATCGGTTATAAAATCCAACGGTTCCAGTAGCGATCCATTCGTCTTCAATGACCTCTATGGAACCTAAAGTGGCAATGGGGTAAATGGTCCAAACCTCTCCAACCTTTAGAGTTGATACAGCGCCAATGCTAGCAGAAGTGCCAAAGTCATTCTCCAATTGTAACGTTGATTCGGCATAAACACCGATACCTTGCCATAAGTCCATATGGGCATAACGCACGTTAACCGCATCCATACCTTGCTTAGACTCTACAGCTAACATGTTCTTACCCCATGCAAACCCTGCAGAGAGGTCAAAGTCTCCATTAGTATATAAATGCGCTCCAACACTAGAGTAAACGGCGGTTGGATCCGCCATGTCGACCGACTTGGATTGATTAGCGTTAGGCTGAGCAAAAGTAATCGCTGGAACAAGATACAAGCAAGCTAGCAAAAAACGATTCATAGAGCCTCTCTTAACCAGAAGAGAGGCAAATTTACCCTAACCCTCTCTCGACTCCCAATGAAAGAGGAACATAGCTGATATGCAATAGAAGAATTTCTACCGTTATAATCCGCGTTTAAAAGCACCTCCCAATGACGAGGCTTTTGAATGCAAACCTGGCGATGTCCTACTCCCACATGGGCGGTGCGACGTCTCGCAAACTCACTCTACTAATTTTCAATAGCTAAAACGAAAACACCCCAGCCAAGTGGCTGGGGTGTATAAATTAGAACCTGGCGATGTCCTACTCTCACATGGGCGGTGCGACGTCTCGCAAACTCACTCTACTAATTTTCAATAGCTAAAACGAAAACACCCCAACCGAGTGGCTGGGGTGTATAAATTAGAACCTGGCGATGTCCTACTCTCACATGGGCGGTGCGACGTTTCGCAAACACACTCTAGCTTTCTAAGTTTGCAGGCTTCAGATACGACAAAGCCCCGTCTTATGACGAGGCTTTTGAATGCAAACCTGGCGATGTCCTACTCTCACATGGGGAAACCCCACACTACCATCGGCGCTATTATGTTTCACTTCTGAGTTCGGCATGGAATCAGGTGGGTCCACAATGCTATGGTCGCCAAGCAAATTTTGTGTGCAATCAGATTAATAATCTAATAGCAAAATATGGTGCTAGTACCCAGAGTCGAACTGGGGACCTCACCCTTACCAAGGGTGCGCTCTACCAACTGAGCCATACCAGCAATTTGTCGTCTAGAGAGACGAAAAAACCCGCTTCAAAAGCGGGTTATTCAAAATTAAAGCCTGGCGATGTCCTACTCTCACATGGGGAAACCCCACACTACCATCGGCGCTATTATGTTTCACTTCTGAGTTCGGCATGGAATCAGGTGGGTCCACAATGCTATGGTCGCCAAGCAAATTTTAAAATTCGGAAAGCTAATATTTAAAAGTTCGTATACACATTCAATCTGTTCTTACTTTGAGTCCACAAAACCCCTTGGGTGTTGTATGGTTAAGCCTCACGGGCAATTAGTACAGGTTAGCTCAATGCCTCGCAGCACTTACACACCCTGCCTATCAACGTTCTAGTCTTGAACAACCCTTTAGGACACTTAAAGTGCCAGGGAAGACTCATCTCAGGGCTCGCTTCCCGCTTAGATGCTTTCAGCGGTTATCGATTCCGAACTTAGCTACCGGGCAATGCCATTGGCATGACAACCCGAACACCAGAGGTTCGTCCACTCCGGTCCTCTCGTACTAGGAGCAGCCCCCTTCAATCTTCCAACGCCCACGGCAGATAGGGACCGAACTGTCTCACGACGTTCTAAACCCAGCTCGCGTACCACTTTAAATGGCGAACAGCCATACCCTTGGGACCGACTTCAGCCCCAGGATGTGATGAGCCGACATCGAGGTGCCAAACACCGCCGTCGATATGAACTCTTGGGCGGTATCAGCCTGTTATCCCCGGAGTACCTTTTATCCGTTGAGCGATGGCCCTTCCATTCAGAACCACCGGATCACTATGACCTGCTTTCGCACCTGCTCGAATTGTCATTCTCGCAGTCAAGCGGGCTTATGCCATTGCACTAACCACACGATGTCCAACCGTGTTTAGCCCACCTTCGTGCTCCTCCGTTACTCTTTGGGAGGAGACCGCCCCAGTCAAACTACCCACCAGGCACTGTCCGCAATCCCGATAAGGGACCGACGTTAGAACATCAAGCATACAAGGGTGGTATTTCAAGGACGGCTCCAACGATACTAGCGTACCGTCTTCAAAGCCTCCCACCTATCCTACACATGTAGGGTCAATGTTCAGTGCCAAGCTGTAGTAAAGGTTCACGGGGTCTTTCCGTCTAGCCGCGGGTACACTGCATCTTCACAGCGATTTCAATTTCACTGAGTCTCGGGTGGAGACAGCGTGGCCATCATTACGCCATTCGTGCAGGTCGGAACTTACCCGACAAGGAATTTCGCTACCTTAGGACCGTTATAGTTACGGCCGCCGTTTACCGGGGCTTCGATCAAGAGCTTCGACCGAAGTCTAACCCCATCAATTAACCTTCCGGCACCGGGCAGGCGTCACACCGTATACGTCATCTTACGATTTTGCACAGTGCTGTGTTTTTAATAAACAGTTGCAGCCACCTGGTATCTGCGACTCCTAGTAGCTCCATCCGCAAGGGACTTCACCGCCAAGAGCGTACCTTCTCCCGAAGTTACGGTACCATTTTGCCTAGTTCCTTCACCCGAGTTCTCTCAAGCGCCTTGGTATTCTCTACCCGACCACCTGTGTCGGTTTGGGGTACGATTTCTTATAATCTGAAGCTTAGAGGCTTTTCCTGGAAGCATGGCATCAATGACTTCACTGCACGTAGCAGCTCGACATCGTATCTCAGCGTTAATGAAAGTCCGGATTTACCTAAACTTTCCGCCTACATACTTGAACCTGGACAACCATCGCCAGGCCCACCTAGCCTTCTCCGTCCCCCCATCGCAATTATAAGAAGTACGGGAATATTAACCCGTTTCCCATCGACTACGCCTTTCGGCCTCGCCTTAGGGGTCGACTTACCCTGCCCCGATTAACGTTGGACAGGAACCCTTGGTCTTCCGGCGAGGGGGTTTTTCACCCCCTTTATCGTTACTCATGTCAGCATTCGCACTTCTGATACGTCCAGCAGCCCTTACAGACCACCTTCAACCGCTTACAGAACGCTCCCCTACCCCGCATACAAAAGTATGCAGCCGCAGCTTCGGTGTATAGCTTAGCCCCGTTACATCTTCCGCGCAGGCCGACTCGACCAGTGAGCTATTACGCTTTCTTTAAATGATGGCTGCTTCTAAGCCAACATCCTGGCTGTCTGAGCCTTCCCACATCGTTTCCCACTTAGCTATACTTTGGGACCTTAGCTGGCGGTCTGGGTTGTTTCCCTCTCCACGACGGACGTTAGCACCCGCCGTGTGTCTCCCGGATAGTACTCAATGGTATTCGGAGTTTGCAAAGGGTTGGTAAGTCGGGATGACCCCCTAGCCTTAACAGTGCTCTACCCCCATTGGTATTCGTCCGAGGCGCTACCTAAATAGCTTTCGGGGAGAACCAGCTATCTCCAGGTTTGATTGGCCTTTCACCCCTAGCCACAAGTCATCCGCTAATTTTTCAACATTAGTCGGTTCGGTCCTCCAGTTGATGTTACTCAACCTTCAACCTGCCCATGGCTAGATCACCTGGTTTCGGGTCTAATTCTAGCAACTCGACGCCCAGTTAAGACTCGGTTTCCCTACGGCTCCCCTATACGGTTAACCTTGCTACTAAAATTAAGTCGCTGACCCATTATACAAAAGGTACGCAGTCACGCTTCGAGGCGCTCCTACTGCTTGTACGTACACGGTTTCAGGTTCTATTTCACTCCCCTCACAGGGGTTCTTTTCGCCTTTCCCTCACGGTACTGGTTCACTATCGGTCAGTCAGTAGTATTTAGCCTTGGAGGATGGTCCCCCCATGTTCAAACAGGATATCACGTGTCCCGCCTTACTCGTTTTCACTTAAAATGCGTTGTCGGTTACGGGGCTATCACCCTTTACTGCGAGACTTTCCAGACTCTTCACCTGACGCATTAAAAGCTTAAGGGCTAATCCAATTTCGCTCGCCGCTACTTTCGGAATCTCGGTTGATTTCTCTTCCTTCGGGTACTTAGATGTTTCAGTTCCCCGAGTTTGCCTCGTTATGCTATGTATTCACATAACGATACGTGCTTATGCACGTGGGTTTCCCCATTCAGAAATCCCAGACTCAAATGGTTATTACTACCTAATCTGGGCTTATCGCAAGTTATTACGTCTTTCATCGCCTCTGACTGCCAAGGCATCCACCGTGTACGCTTAGTCACTTAACCATACAACCCCAAAGGGTCTTGCTTACGCAATGCAGTTGCTACGCTGCAGTATGACGCTTCCAAGGTGCGTTATCTCTTTATTATGAGCGAGATAACATTCGATTTTGCCGGACTCAAATTTGAATGCACTCTGGCAAGAGTACATTCCCAAGAACACTTGAATGTGTGTTGGTACCTAACATCTATAAATAGACACTAGGATTTGAGAACTTTTAAATTTGAATAGTATTAATCAAATACTATTCGTCAGCTTTCCAAATTGTTAAAGAGCAAGTTTGTTTCCTATAAAGGAAAAAACCATTTTTAAATATTCTCTATTCTTTCTAGAGAAAAGAACAAAAACACTTAAAGATGGTGGAGCTATGCGGGATCGAACCGCAGACCTCCTCGCTGCCAGCGAGGCGCTCTCCCAGCTGAGCTATAGCCCCATCTGGAAGTCTTTCCTGCTCTAACTTTCTAAACCGTATCAATCTGTGTGGACACTCATCGTGAGTAATCATCGTATAAGGAGGTGATCCAGCCCCAGGTTCCCCTAGGGCTACCTTGTTACGACTTCACCCCAGTCATGAACCACAAAGTGGTGAGCGTCCTCCCGAAGGTTAAACTACCCACTTCTTTTGCAGCCCACTCCCATGGTGTGACGGGCGGTGTGTACAAGGCCCGGGAACGTATTCACCGTGACATTCTGATTCACGATTACTAGCGATTCCGACTTCATGGAGTCGAGTTGCAGACTCCAATCCGGACTACGACGCACTTTTTGGGATTCGCTCACCATCGCTGGTTGGCCGCCCTCTGTATGCGCCATTGTAGCACGTGTGTAGCCCTACTCGTAAGGGCCATGATGACTTGACGTCGTCCCCACCTTCCTCCGGTTTATCACCGGCAGTCTCCCTGGAGTTCCCACCATTACGTGCTGGCAAACAAGGATAAGGGTTGCGCTCGTTGCGGGACTTAACCCAACATTTCACAACACGAGCTGACGACAGCCATGCAGCACCTGTCTCAGAGTTCCCGAAGGCACTAAGCTATCTCTAGCGAATTCTCTGGATGTCAAGAGTAGGTAAGGTTCTTCGCGTTGCATCGAATTAAACCACATGCTCCACCGCTTGTGCGGGCCCCCGTCAATTCATTTGAGTTTTAATCTTGCGACCGTACTCCCCAGGCGGTCTACTTAACGCGTTAGCTCCGAAAGCCACGGCTCAAGGCCACAACCTCCAAGTAGACATCGTTTACGGCGTGGACTACCAGGGTATCTAATCCTGTTTGCTCCCCACGCTTTCGCATCTGAGTGTCAGTATCTGTCCAGGGGGCCGCCTTCGCCACTGGTATTCCTTCAGATCTCTACGCATTTCACCGCTACACCTGAAATTCTACCCCCCTCTACAGTACTCTAGCCTGCCAGTTTCAAATGCGGTTCCGAGGTTGAGCCCCGGGCTTTCACATCTGACTTAGCAAACCACCTGCATGCGCTTTACGCCCAGTAATTCCGATTAACGCTCGCACCCTCCGTATTACCGCGGCTGCTGGCACGGAGTTAGCCGGTGCTTCTTCTGTCGCTAACGTCAAACGCTGAAGCTATTAACTTCAACGCCTTCCTCACGACTGAAAGTACTTTACAACCCGAAGGCCTTCTTCATACACGCGGCATGGCTGCATCAGGCTTGCGCCCATTGTGCAATATTCCCCACTGCTGCCTCCCGTAGGAGTCTGGACCGTGTCTCAGTTCCAGTGTGGCTGATCATCCTCTCAGACCAGCTAGGGATCGTCGCCTTGGTGAGCCATTACCTCACCAACTAGCTAATCCCACCTGGGCATATCCTGAAGCGAGAGGCCCGAAGGTCCCCCTCTTTGGTCCGTAGACGTTATGCGGTATTAGCCATCGTTTCCAATGGTTATCCCCCACATCAGGGCAATTTCCCAGGCATTACTCACCCGTCCGCCGCTCGACGCCTAATTCGTTCCCCGAAGGTTCAGAATCATCGTTTCCGCTCGACTTGCATGTGTTAGGCCTGCCGCCAGCGTTCAATCTGAGCCATGATCAAACTCTTCAATTAAAGTTTTTTGGTCTTGCGACCGGCTCAATGAATACTGACTTCAAAACTAAATATTTATGTAAACATAAACATGTAATCTTAAAGCTATTGCCGTTCCAACAGAACGACAATGAATTGACTGTGCCAATGATTAAAAATCATTGTATTGGTCACTCAGTTCATTGATAAATCTTTTCGATTATCATCAACGAGTGCCCACACAGATTGATAGGTTTAAATTGTTAAAGAGCGTTGCTTATCGACGATTCCTTTTGTGAGGAGTCTCTCAAAGCGGACGGCCATTCTAGCGATTTGAACCTCAGTGTCAAACACTTTTTGAATTTAATTTTCTAAGAGAAGTTAAACTCAATTGGGTTCGGCTAGTTAGCCTACTGAAACACTGCGAAGCGTTTCCGCTGTTGCCGTGTCAGTGGGGCGCATTATAGAGATGCTCGTCACATTGGCAAGCCTTTTCTATAAGTTTTTTGCAGTTTCTTTTTTTGCGCTCAACAAACAAACAACCCGCTTAAAAAGCGGGCTGTTTTGTTAGATTTAAAGGCATTTCTGATAGCTTTAGATAAATGCGAACGCATCAGAATAGATTTGTTCGACCTTAGCTTTCTTATTAAAGATAAATTGCTCTCTTGCACTACCGGCCATTTCAAATCGACCTGCTATATAGACGTCATATTCAGAGAGGTCTGAAAAATCCTGCATCACCGCCTGAAGCACATTGCCGGTTTTTCCAGTCCAAACGCCTTCATCATCCTCTACTACAGGAACAAAGTGGATATTTGCATGCTGTTCTTCAATGGCAGTCAGTTCATCAAACGCATACAGCTGTGATTTACTTCTTGCACCCCAATACAAATAAATTGGGTTATTGATATTTTGGCTGATACAGTGATCCAGAATAGAACGCACGTAGCTAAAGCCCGTTCCACCAGCGATAAGCAACATAGAGCGTTCACTTTCTTTAAGAGCCGCATCACCATGAGGAGCATCGATAACAATGTCACTACCATTGCTTAGCGCTTCATGCATACGGTTAACGACCTCAAGAGCATAAGCATTTTCTTCAGCAGCACCAATATGAAGCTCTAGCTCTCCCTCATGTCGACAAGGGCTGCTTGCGATTGAAAAAGGACGCTTGTCTTTCTCACCCATTACGACCATCAAATACTGCCCCGCTTCAAACTCAACAGGAGTTTCAGGGTGCAACAATACTCGGAATGTATTGCTGGCTAAGGGCTTAATTGATTTTACTTTGCAACGAATGGTCATATCTTCCTCTATATCCTTACTCATCAAAAGTAAGTACTAAATCTGTGTTTGCAAACGCTTGGCAAGCAAAGACCCAGCCTTGGGCTTGCTCTTTCTCTGTTAGCATAGGTTCTAACTGATACGCTACTGTACCAGTCTTTAATCGGCATAGACACATTCCGCACGCTCCAACTTGGCATCGGTTAGGGAATGCGATGTTCTGAGATAGAGCAGCGTCTAATATGGTTTGCTGTTCCTCTATCTCAAATAATACACCACTGGGCAAAAGCTCTACCTTGTATGTCATAAGATGTTGAGCTGTTCCCATATCTTATCAATACGAGCAACGAGATCTTTATCCTTATGGATAGGTCTACCCCACTCCCTCGTCGCCTCACCTTGCAACTTGTTGGTAGCATCTATACCTAATTGAGAGTGTGGCCCATCAATAAATTGACTATCACGAGCTGGATCCATACGAGTAGTAATAGCCCAAATCACATCATTCCAATCTCTAACATTGACGTCTTGATCGCAGACGATGACAAACTTCATCTCTGTATGTTGAGAGAACTTGGCTAACACTGCATCAATGACTTCGATCCCTTGGTTAGCTTGTTGCTTATCTATAGAGAGAATGGCCATCCCGCCAAAGCCCGCTTCAGTCGGTAAATAACCATCCTTTATATATGGAAATTGCTGTTTTAGTGCGTCAAATAGCTGCTCGGCTTTTTCTTGCTGCAGAGCAGGTAAAGGTGCAGACGATTCCTCATTAGACATGGCTAATTCTGCAGGCCATTTTATGGTCGCGTCTAGACCCATCTTCGAGCCAAGGCCCGCAACTGGTGAAGCAAAATCAAGAGAATCTATTGGTGTGTTTTCAATCATCACTATGTCGCGTTTCGGTTGCATGTGCTCGGTCATTGCCGCAATAACTTGCTTCCAATCTCGAGCATCAACACTTTCATCGCATACCAGTACATATTTGGTGTACATGAACTGACGTAAAAAGGACCACACACCCATCATCACGCGCTTGGCATGACCAGGATATTGCTTCTTCATGGTCACTACCGCCATGCGATAAGAACAGCCCTCTGGAGGTAGGTAAAAATCCTCTATCTCTGGAAATTGCTTTTGTAGAATAGGGACAAAGACTTCATTAAGGGCGACACCTAATACCGCAGGTTCATCTGGCGGACGTCCCGTGTAGGTACTGTGATAAATAGGGTCTTTACGCATCGTAATGTGTGTAATGGTAAACACATTATGACTTTCAACTTCATTGTAGTAACCGGTGTGGTCACCATAAGGGCCTTCATCAGCAAATTCGCTAGGGTCGATATAACCTTCTAACACAATCTCAGCACTGGCTGGAACATCTAGATCGTTGCTGATTGACTTAACCACTTCGGTTTTGCTACCCCTTAACAAACCTGCGAAGGCATACTCGGAGAGCGAATCTGGTACTGGCGTTACCGCACCTAGAATAGTTGCAGGGTCGGCGCCAAAGGCTACTGAAACAGGGAATGGCTTTCCAGGGTTAGCTTCTGACCAGTCTCTAAGATCTAGAGCACCACCTCGATGAGCCAACCAACGCATGATGACTTTATTCTTGCTTAGCTTTTGCTGGCGATAGATACCAAGGTTTTGTCGTTTCTGATTAGGTCCACGAGTAACCGTTAATCCCCAGGTTAATAATGGAGCGACATCCTCGGGCCAACAACTCATTACTGGGATCTTATCTAAATCGACGTCGTCTCCTTGCCAGACGATATCTTGGCAAGGCGCTTTACGAAGGCGTTTTGCCGGCATATTTAGGACTTGTTTAAAAACGGGTAGTTTATCTAGAGCATCTTTAAAACCCTTTGGTGGCTCAGGCTCTTTAAGATAAGCCAGTAGCTTACCCACCTCTCGTAGATCACTCACTTGCTGACGCCCCATACCAAGAGCCACTCGCTTGGAGGTACCAAATAGATTGGTTAAGACAGGCACATCATAGCCAATAGGGTTCTCAAACAGTAATGCAGGACCACCAGCACGCAGGGTTCGGTCGCTGATTTCAGTCATTTCGTAGTCGGGATCGACCGGATGGGAGATGCGCTTTAATTGTCCTTCTTTCTCCAGAAGGGCAAGGAAGTCTCGCAAGTCTTTGCAGCTCATAACAATCCATTTAGCCTAAAAAGATGGGCGCAGTATAGCAAAAAGCCCATCACCTTCCGCTAACAAATTTAACGGTTAAATATTTCTGGATACTTACTTGCCCACTGATTGAACCAACTATTGTACCCATAGCCTTGGAAACTTTCAGTGATCACCTGTGCATCACTTTGATTGCTCATCCTAGAGACCAAAAAATCTTCTGCTGGTTGCGAGGTCGGCGCGTATTTGGCTAGTAACTGCAGACTACGCTCACTCAATGAGGGGTTTTGGCTCGCCACGATCATTTGCTGTATTGAAAAGTCACTACCATCTTGCCCTAGTCGTTCTAGCTCTCGACTTAATGCGCTGTCGGCTTTCATTTTCCACACAATATCGTAGAGATCTGGATTATTGGATGCAGTTGCCATTGCAACCATAAGGTCTGAACTCGGTAACCAAGATAAGACGTTGTTATCTGTTATCTGACCGACTAGATAGACTAATCCCTCATCCGAGAGCTTATCTACGTTATTAATAAGTAGCTTTTCTCTTTGCGAAGCCTGGTCTGGATTTTCCGTTAGCCAAGAGCGTAAATCAAGTTGCTCGTTTTCCACTCCCACGTACAACTCAATCTCTTGGTCGTTTAGCTTCCAGCCATCAATCAGACGCTGTGCCATTATTTGATAGGAAAATGCTGAAGAAACAAAGCGAAAACCATTTCCTTCTTCCACTATTGTCAGTGAAGGAACTACCTTGCGCTGGGCGTCGACAAAGACAGCCAGATCCGAAGTATATTGAGGTGCACTTTCAGAAATCGATTTAATGGCGAGAAATCTAACTACTTCTTGTTGGGGTTGCTTAATTCGAAGCAGATTGAAGTTTGCTTGATCGGATTGTTCGGATAAAGCGAGCGACACAATGCGTTGCGCACTCTCCTGAGATTGAGTATCAGATAGCATTTTCTGCTTCTCTTCAACGCTCAATTCGATGGCTTGCACTGCAAACGAGCAGCCTAGCATGGCAGGCAATAACGCAGCCAATAACCTTTTTTGCATACACTTACTCCCTGTAACTCTGTATACCAGTTTAGTGGTACCATGCCGTCCTGGCATAGTTTTGTCGTAATTAAAAAAACGCCACCTTAGTTAGGTGGCGTATCTTACGATAAGTTCAGTTAATGACAAATTTCGAAAGAAATCTGCTATTGACGTCGCATAGCGTCGAAGAACTCATTGTTGGTTTTGGTCATTGCCAACTTATCAATTAGGAACTCCATCGCATCAGTCTCACCCATTGGGTGTACGATCTTACGAAGAATCCACATTTTCTGCAGCTCATCTGGCTTAGTTAGCAATTCTTCACGACGAGTACCTGAACGGTTGAAATCAATCGCAGGGAAGACGCGTTTCTCAGCAATCTTACGGTTTAGGTGCAGTTCCATGTTACCTGTACCCTTAAATTCTTCGTAGATAACTTCATCCATCTTAGAACCCGTATCTACCAAAGCCGTTGCTATAATAGTTAAGCTACCGCCTTCTTCTACGTTACGAGCCGCACCAAAGAAACGCTTAGGTCTGTGAAGTGCATTCGCATCCACACCACCGGTTAGAACCTTGCCTGAAGATGGGATTACCGTGTTGTATGCACGCGCTAGACGAGTGATTGAATCAAGAAGGATAACAACGTCTTTCTTGTGCTCAACTAGACGCTTCGCTTTCTCGATTACCATTTCAGCAACCTGCACGTGACGAGACGCCGGCTCATCAAACGTAGAAGCGATTACCTCGCCCTGAACCAGGCGTTGCATCTCAGTTACTTCTTCTGGACGCTCATCGATAAGCAATACCATCAACTCACATTCTGGGTGGTTGCGGGCAATACTTTGGGCGATGTTTTGTAGCAACATTGTCTTACCCGCTTTTGGCGGAGCAACGATTAAGCCACGTTGACCTTTACCGATCGGTGAAGCCAAATCTAGGATACGAGCTGTAATATCTTCAGTCGCACCATTACCTACTTCCATTACCATACGCTCGTTAGCGTGCAGTGGAGTCAGGTTTTCGAACAGAATCTTATTACGTGCGTTATCAGGCTTATCGTGGTTAACGGTATTAACCTTAAGCAATGCAAAGTAACGCTCACCATCTTTAGGTGGACGAATCTTACCGGCAATGCTGTCACCTGTACGCAGGTTAAAGCGACGAATCTGACTTGGAGATACATAAATGTCATCTGGGCCAGCTAGATATGAACTGTCTGAGCTGCGCAGAAAACCAAATCCGTCTTGTAGAATCTCTAGGACGCCGTCACCAAAGATATCCTCTCCGCTTTTCGCGTGCGCTTTTAGCGTAGAAAATATGATGTCCTGCTTTCTCAATCTAGCAAGATTCTCAAGACCAAGGCTCTCACCAAGTTTCACTAAGTCTGAGACAGGTCTGTTCTTCAGCTCTGTTAAGTTCATAGTGGTCGATTTTGTGGTGGTCTTTGTATTAGATTTAGTAGTCAAAATAGGATCTGTATGTGTTAGTTAGAGAGATTTGGTCTCAGGATCGACCAAGAAAAGGAAAATTGTATGATTTACGTGCAATAAACTAGCACTAAAAACAAGCCTAGTCTAGCTTCTAGAAAAAACAAAACCGTGCATTAAAAAATACACGGTTAATTTGTTTTTCTCATTTTAGATATTTGCGTCTAGGAACTCTTTAAGCTGAGTCTTTGAAAGCGCACCTACCTTGGTTGCCGCTACATTGCCGTCTTTAAACAACAGTAATGTTGGGATACCACGAATGCCATATTTTGGTGGCGTTGCTGGGTTGTGATCGATATTTAGCTTACCAATAGTAAGTTTACCAGCGTACTCTTCTGAGATTTCATTCAAAATAGGGGCAATCATTTTACAAGGACCACACCATTCTGCCCAGAAATCTACCAGCACAGGGCCTGCAGCTTTTATTACATCACTTTCAAAACCGTCGTCAGAAAGCTGCAAAATCTTATCGCTCATCTTTAGCTCCAAATCAATTTTCTGCTGCCGATTCGATGATTATCAGCAATTAGATTGCCTATTGGAATGGATTTCCTTTCTTAATGCAAGCGTAAGCTGATATTCTATGCTCATGAAAAAGACACACATCACAGAGCAAAAATTCGCCGACTTCGATTTGCACCCAGATATTATCACTGGATTGCAAGCAAAAGGATTTGAGTATTGTACTCCGATTCAAGCGTTAGCGCTGCCAGTACTGCTCACTGGCCAAGACATTGCGGGGCAAGCTCAGACGGGTACTGGTAAAACATTAGCCTTTCTAACCGCTACTTTCGATTACCTACTTAAAAACCCTGCCGATGAGTCTCGAGCAGTGAACCAACCGCGCGCCATTATTATGGCACCAACGCGTGAGCTGGCTATTCAGATCCATCGTGATGCTGAAGCTTTGATTGCAAGCACAGGCCTTAAAGCTGCGCTTGCATATGGTGGTGAAAGCTACGACAAGCAGCTGAATGAGCTACAACAAGGTGTTGATATCTTGATCGGTACTACTGGCCGTATCATTGATTTCTTCAAGCAGAAAGCCTTTAACCTTAATCATATCCAAGCTGTTGTTCTTGACGAAGCTGACCGTATGTTTGACCTAGGTTTCATTAAAGACATTCGCTTTTTGTTCCGTCGTATGCCAGAGCCAAAAGATCGTCTTAACATGCTTTTCTCTGCAACCCTTTCTTACCGAGTGCAAGAACTTGCGTTTGAACACATGAACAATCCTGAGCATGTGGAAGTAGAACCAGAGCGTCGCACTAACGTCCGTATCGAAGAAGAGCTGTTCCACCCTTCAAATGAAGATAAGATCGCTCTGCTTATGACCTTGATTGAGCAAGACTGGCCTGAAAAAGCGATCATTTTTGCCAATACAAAATACAAATGTGAGCAAGTCTGGGGCTACCTAGCAGCTGATGAGCACCGTGTAGGTCTTTTAACAGGTGACATTCCGCAGAAGAAACGCGAACGAATTCTAGAGCAATTTACTACTGGCGAATTAGACTTCTTGGTTGCGACTGATGTTGCTGCACGTGGTCTACACATTCCATTGGTTACGCACGTATTTAACTACGACCTACCGGATGACGCGGAAGATTATGTTCACCGTATTGGCCGTACAGGACGTGCTGGTGAAAGCGGTCATTCAATCAGTTTTGCATGTGAAGAGTATGCAGTTAACCTACCTGCAATCGAAGAATACATCGATCACTCAATTCCAGCATCAGACTATGACCCTGAAGCTTTGATTCAAGAGTTGCCGAAGCCTATTCGTCTTCAACGCTCACCAAACAACCGTCGTCAAAGTGGTGGAAAACCTCAAGGTCGCAATAATAATCAGCGACGTAGCAGACCATCTAGACCACATAACAGATAATCAGGAAACAGCTAATTTAGGTTATGACAGACTCATCTCCTCTTTATGCCGCCATTGACCTTGGCTCGAATAGCTTCCATATGCTTGTTGTAAAGCACGTATACGGAAGCGTTCGCACTATGGCAAAGATTAAGCGCAAGGTTCGCCTCGCTGCTGGTTTAGACAGTAGCAACGCGTTAAGTCAGGAAGCAATGCAAAGAGGATGGGACTGTTTGTCTCTATTTGCTGAACGCTTACAAGACATCCCAGAACAAAACATTCGTATTGTCGGAACCGCCACGCTGCGTGTCGCAACCAATATTGATGAGTTCTTGAGTAAAGCCAATCAGATTCTGGGTAAAGATATTCAGATTATCTCTGGGAATGAAGAAGCGGCCACTATTTATAAAGGGGTTGCTCACACCTCTGGTGGTAAAGGTAAGCGTCTCGTTGTTGATATTGGTGGCGCCAGTACTGAACTGATTATTGGTGAAGGCTTTGATGCTAAGGTACTTAACAGCCTGCAAATGGGCTGCGTAACTTGGTTAGAGCAACACTTCAACGACCGACAGCTCACCGCTGACAATTTCCACCGCGCCATTGAGGCAGCCAAACAAACCCTAAGCCCTGTTCTGAATGAATACACAGAGCTAGGTTGGGACTTGTGTGTAGGGGCTAGTGGAACTGTTCAAGCGTTGCAAGAGATAATGCTAGCGCAAGGCATGGACGAAGTGATTACTCACTCCAAATTAAAGCGCCTGCAGAAACAAGCCATGCGAGCTCATGCCTTAGAAGAGCTTGAGATTGAAGGTCTCACCCTTGAGCGAGCCCTTGTCTTCCCAAGTGGCCTATCTATTTTATTGGCCATCTTTGAGCTTCTAGACATTGATCAAATGACTCTTGCCGGCGGCGCGCTTCGTGAAGGCATGGTCTATGAAATGATCACTGAACTGCATCAAGAAGACATCCGTCAGCGAACCTTAACCAGTGTTCAGCAGCGTTTTCAGCTCGATCAAGACTATGCACAGCAGGTTGCCCAGACCGCTAGCAAGCTAATCAATCAATGTGGTAGTGAGTTCCTGCCTGAGCCGGTCGCAATAGAATTGCTACAAGCCGCTGCTCAGGTACATGAAATTGGGCTGACTATCGATTTTAAAAAGGCGGGTCAACATAACGCCTACCTACTGCAACACCTTGATTTACCCGGTTATACGCGAGCACAGAAGAATCTACTTGCGGATGTTACGCTACGCTACAAGGATGCTTTGTCGTCTTTACCTGAACAGCAGGCCGTCAGTAAACAAAGTGCAGAAAATATTTTAAGAATTCTACGCTTGTCAGTGCTACTTACCCATAGGCGCAATGTGAACCTGCAGCCTTCTGTGGAACTGCAAGCGAAAGGTAAACAGCTTTGTTTATCCATTGATGCAAACTGGTGTAACGCCAACCCATTGACCGTTGCTGAACTAGAGATTGAAGCCAATCGGCAGTCCGACCAAAACTGGCCTTTGCAAATCAAGCAGATATAATTTAATTAGCCCAGTTTATTCAACTGGGCTTTTTTACAGACAAACATTTTGAAAAAAATCAAAGCAAGGAGAGCTTGAGAAATGAGCATTATATTGGAGTGCATCCGCTGTGTTGGCCGAGGAGAGCGTGGTCGTAAACCTCTCTCATTTGATCAAGCCTTTACAGTGATGGATCAATATCTTGACGGCCAGATCGACGATGATCAAATGGCGATGTTGATGATGCTCATTCGAGTCAACAATGAGACAGCAGCAGAGATTGCCGGCTTTACTAAGGCCTTCCACCAGCGATTGCCAAAAATCGAAGTCGATATTGATTGGCCTTGTTATGCAGGAAAGAAAAACAAACAAGATATCAATGGCAATCAACAATCCCTGCCCTGGAATCTGATCGCAGCCTCTATTCTCGCAGACGAGGGTTACAAGGTGCTAATCCATGGCCATCTTGATGCAGGATCAGACCGTGTGCATAGCCAACACTATTTGCAGCCATTGAATATCGAAACGGCTCGCGATATTGCGCATGCTACTTCACTACTGCAATCTTCAAACATCGCTTACTTACCTCTATCCCACTTTGCTCCTATCGCAGAGAAGATGCTTGATTGGAAGAAACGCTACGGCTTGAGAACTCCGATAAATACTGTAGTGAGAGGATTAAACCCTGGTAGCGCAAAGTATGGCGTCAGAGGCAGTTTCCACCCAGGCTTTCAGGAATTGCATGCGGAGATCGAAACAAATATCGGTCATTCGAACTGCTCTATTGCCTCCTTTAAAGGAGTGTCCGGTGAATCTGAGTACAACCCAAAGGTCAGCCAGACAATTTGGACAAGTGATAGTAAGGGCTTACATTCTCACTACTGGAAAGAGATGTACAACGAACAAATCGTCACGCCAAAGCAATGCCCTCTTAGCACGATAGAGGCCGACAAGGTTCAGATGGCTAACCACGTGGTTGCTTCTATTGCTGTATTGCTCTTTAGCAAACTAAAAGATAAGCAATTAGCCGACCAAGAAGCCTACCGCCTGTGGACGCAGTTCTGTACCCAGTGTTAATACTCAAAAAAAATAGCTCCCTAGGGAGCTATTTTTTTGCAGTTATCTACGCCTGTGCAGCGATTCTTTGGTCTGATTCGGTAGTCAATTTTCGAATCAAGTAATTGAGCAAGACACCGTACATAGGAACAAACAAGCCTAGGCTAATCACAAGTTTAAACACATAGTCCACTAACGCTATCTCTTGCCAGTGCTGCGCCATAAACGCATCAGGGCTGTTATAGAAAGCGATGCTAAAGAAAGCCAAGGTATCTAATGCATTACCAAATAAAGTGGAGCACGTTGGAGCAATCCACCATTGCTTCATTTGACGCAGGCGATTAAACACATGCACGTCCAAGATCTGGCCTAATAGGTAAGCCATGAATGAAGCAATGGCGATTCTGGCCACGAACAGGTTGAACTCTCCAAGCGGGGCAAAGCCTTGGAACTGCCCTTCAAAGAATACTACCGAGAGCAAATAAGACACCACTAGCGAAGGCAGCATTACCAAGAAGATAATTCTACGTGCAAGTGCAGCACCAAATATGCGAACGGTCAGGTCTGTTGCCAAAAAGATAAATGGAAACGTAAATGCGCCCCAAGTGGTGTGAAAACCAAAAACAGTAAATGGCAGTTGAACAAGATAGTTGCTCGAGGCAATGATGATCAGGTGGAATGACGCTAAAAAGAAAAGCGCTTTACGCAGTTGCGATGGATTAAAACGGTTCATATTGTACCTTTTTAGTAGATGGGGGCGAGGGAACCCATTCGAAGCAAGTCGCTTCATCTCAAAATTTAAAGCCCACCAAAATGGCGGGCTCGGAATTATACATAACGATGCAGATTGTGCAATACATGAACAGCACTATGGTTTCATGTGAAACCTTTCTAATTAAATACCCTTTGCAACCAATCCAGCGAGGTATTGCAATTCTTCTTCCGATTGGCCAGCAGATAGCGCTTCCAACCACATGGACTCACTATAATGTTCCGCGCGCAACATTAACTGACAACCTTCGAAGTCAATCAACCAAGAGTGAAGGTCAGCATCTTGCTGCTTTTCCAATACTGTGGCACTGATAAGGTCGATAAATTGCTGTCCAACTGAAGGAAAGTCATCGTGGTCAAACGATGGCGTGACCAAGGAAAGGCGGCCTTTTTGTGAGTCAAAATGACGAAGAGTAAAACTAGACACTAGTAATGTGCTCCTGAATTAGATCGAGAAAGGCGTCAGCATATTTGTCGAGTTTGCGTTGCCCCACTCCATTTACGGCAAGCATTTCACCATACGAGGTGGGCAGGATATCAGCCATATCAATCAAGGTAGCATCGTTAAACACCACATAAGGAGGCAAGCCTTCCTCATCAGCAACGCGCTTACGGAGATTACGTAATTTTGCAAACAGCTTCTTATCGTAGTGTTTGGTTGGGGTCTTGTCGGATTTGGCGGAAACCGTGAGATCCAACCTTGGCACAGCAAGTTCTAATTCCATATCGCCGCGTAATAACGGCCTGGCTTCTTCTGTCAGCTGCAACGTTGAATTTCGTGCAATGTTTTGAGTCAGCATACCCTTATGCACCAGTTGACGCATAACGCTCACCCAGTAGTCATGGCTATTATCGCGACCTATGCCATAGGTTGATAGCTTGTCATGACTGTTCTCGCGAATACGAATGTTCTGCATACCGCGAAGCACTTCTGTCACATACCCCATACCAAAGGATTGATTGACACGATACACACAAGAGAGCGCCTTGCGTGCAGCCTCAGTACCATCAAAGGTCTTCGGTGGGTCGATACAGATATCGCAGTTGCCACACGCTTTCTCTCGATACTCACCAAAATAATGCAGCAGGACTTGTCGACGGCAGGTTTGTGCTTCAGCAAAGGCACTCATTGCGTTTAGCTTGTGCATCTCGACTTTTTTCTGCTGTTCATCCTCTTTTTCATCAAGCATGCGTCGCAACCAGTTGATGTCGGATGGGTCATACAAGGTCATCGCTTCAGCGGGCAAGCCATCTCGCCCTGCTCGACCGGTTTCCTGATAGTAGGACTCAATGTTTCTTGGAATATCAAAGTGCACAACAAAGCGCACATTCGGTTTATTGATTCCCATACCAAAGGCTACGGTGGCGACAACGATCTGAATATCATCTTTTTGAAACGCTTCTTGCACGTAGCCGCGTTCATCAGGATCCATTCCCGCATGATAGCCCATGGCTCGAATGCCGTTATTGCACAGTTTTTCCGTCACCATTTCGACTTTTTTGCGACTGCCACAATAAATGATGCCGCACTGACCTTTTTGCGTCGCAAGATAGCGAATCACTTGAGCGACTGGCTTGGCTTTTTCCACCAAGGTATAGCGAATATTAGGTCTATCAAAGCTACCTAGATAACAAAGAGGGTCATCGAGTTGCAGCCGGCCGTTAATATCAAGTCGTGTCGTATCGTCTGCAGTAGCGGTCAATGCCATAAAGGGTACATGGCTAAATTTCTGCTTCAACTGCCCCAAAGAGGCGTACTCAGGCCTAAAGTCATGCCCCCACTGAGAGATACAGTGCGCTTCATCAATGGCGATAAGGTTAATCTCTAAGTGCTGTAAACGCTCCATAAACTCATGCATGAGCACACGTTCTGGCGATACATAGATCAACTTTATCTTGCCTTGATGCATGCGGTTATACACCGACAATAACTCCTCACGAGTCATGCTAGAGTTGATACACTCGGCAGCCACACCATTGGCTTTCAATTGGTCAACTTGATCCTTCATCAATGAGATAAGCGGTGATATCACCAAACCCATCCCAGAGGCCACCAACATAGGCACTTGGTAACACATAGACTTACCACCACCGGTAGGCATGATAACCAGAGAGTCCTTTCCAGAGAGTGCTGCATCCACCACCTGTTGTTGGCCGTCTCGAAATTCCTGATAGCCAAACACATCCTCCAGCACGCGCTGCGGTGTTATTTGAGTATCGGATTCCTCAATCATAGACAAATGGGTGGACATGTAGGATGTATTACCTGTGAGTAGTGGGCGATGAGTCTGCGCTACATTGTAAAGGGGATGATCTAGGATGCAAACCGCATTTTGCTGGCTCTTAGAGAGCACGCTCTCTATACTCTGCTGTTTTCCGATCAGTATCTTGAGAATCTATGGATAACCTAGCTCAACAACGCACTCGACAAGGTGTCATCTTCGCCATAATGGCATACACCATGTGGGGAATTGCACCTATATATTTCAAAGCGTTATCTTCGGTTCCTGCCATTGAAATACTGATGCATCGAATTATTTGGTCCTTCTTTTTACTGGCTGGCCTGATTCACTTTGGACAAGGGTGGCGTTCCTTTCAAGAAATATTAAAAAGTAAAACCAAGCTCGTTTATTTAATCACCTCCTCTGTTTTAATCGGAGTGAACTGGCTTATTTTTATCTGGGCCGTCAACAGCAATCATATGCTAGAGGCAAGTCTTGGTTATTACATAAATCCAATCATCAATGTCATGCTTGGGATGGTGTTTCTGAGCGAACGATTAAGACCGGTACAATGGATAGCTGTTGCGCTGGCATTCTGCGGCGTTGTTATTGAGCTGATTGCCTTTGGCTCTATACCTTACATTTCGTTTGCATTGGCGTGTAGCTTTGGTGGCTATGGGTTGCTAAGGAAAAAAGTAAACCTTGATGCTCAGACTGGTCTGTTCGTTGAAACCCTGCTCTTATTGCCACTGGCTGTCATTTATTGGGCCTTCTTTACTAATAGTGATACCTCCAACATGTTTAGTAACAGCTGGGATTTAAACACACTACTTTTACTCGCAGGAGCGATAACCACCGCACCACTACTTTGCTTTACCGGCGCTGCGACTCGCATCAAACTGTCGACTTTAGGCTTCTTCCAATACATAGGTCCGAGCCTAATGTTCATCTTGGCGATCACCGTCTACGGTGAACACTTTAGTATCAATAAAGCTGTGACGTTCTTATTCATTTGGGCAGCACTGGTTGTGTTTAGCTTCGATGGAATCAAAAACGCTAGGAGCAATAGAAAGTGAACGAAGTTAATGTGTTACTGACTCTGGCTAGCGTACATTTTATTGCCTTAATGAGCCCAGGTCCCGATTTTGCTTTGGTGGTGCAGAATTCAACACGCTACGGAAGACAAACCGGCATCGCTATTGCGTTTGGTCTTTCTATTGGCATTCTTATTCACTCAATCCTCAGCCTCACAGGAATCAGCTACCTCGTTCACTCACACCCAACGCTGTTTCTTGTGCTTCAGCTTATGGGTGGCAGCTACCTGGCTTACCTAGGATTAACGGGTATGAAATCGATAATCCTAAGTATTCGGAAGCCCTCGGTAGACCAAAAACCAGGTAAGGATTTTACCCTCAATAGCAAGAAGCAAGCCTTCACTCGAGGGTTGACCACCAACCTATTGAACCCTAAAGCCTTAGTTTTCTTCGTCAGTTTGATGTCGACATTGGTTCCAGCAAGCATGTCTGTAGAAGGCAAAATCGGGGCATTAGTCATTCTTTGGAGCCTATCGCTGTTTTGGTTCACGCTATTGGCTTGGGCTTTATCGACAAAAAGACTGCAGCAAATGCTAGCCCGTGTTGCCATCTATATCGATATCATTTGTAGTTTGCTGTTTTCCGTCCTGGGTACAGCCATTCTTTGGCAAGCGATCACTCAACTCTTATAACTTCTCTCTCAAAGTGTTCGTTTTCATTTGAAAAATCATGATTAAATGCCACGCTTTCAGTACTTTACTGTAGCAGCGTGGCAACCTAATGATTCTTCGAACACTATCCCTACTCACTCTAGCCTGCATGGCACCTTCAACTGTCATCGCCAATCAAGCCAGCGATGCGGTCGCTCCTGAAACTCCTACCGGTTGGGAATCCAAGAAAGCTCAGCAAAGCAAAGAGTGGATGGTTACAGCTGCAAACCCCATCGCTAGCCAATATGCAGCCCAAGTGCTCAACGATGGCGGTAATGCGATTGATGCCATGGTAGTAACACAATTAGTGCTGGGATTAGTTGAACCCCAATCATCGGGAATTGGTGGTGGCGCTTTCCTCGTATACTGGGATGGTCAGAAAAAAAGCCTTACTACTTTCGATGCTCGTGAGACCGCCCCTCTAGCCGTAAAGCCTGAGCACTTCATTGACGAGGATGGCCAACCATTAAAATTCTACGACGCGGTCGTAAGTGGTCTGTCAGTGGGCACACCGGGTGCGATAAAGCTATTGTGGGAAATGCACCAAAAGCATGGCAGCGTCAAATGGCCAAGGCTGATTGAACCCGTAATAGCATTGGCGGAGCAAGGGTTTACCATTAGTCCTCGATTAGCCAGCTTGATTGAACGAGATAAACAACATCTCTCCATTGATGCCAACAGCAAGGCCTACTTCCTCAATTCAGATGGCAGCGCTAAACAAGCTGGGGAAGTAATGATTAATCAGGAGTATGCCGATACGCTAAAGCTTTTGGCCACCTATGGTGAAAATGCTTTCTACCAAGGCGATATCGCCAATGACATTGTCGCAGCGGTCACCAATCACCCCAAATATGCAGGGGTGCTAGCACAGCAAGACCTTGCCAGATATGAAGTCATAGAGCGTACTCCAATCTGTGTGGACTATCTAGAATACGATGTTTGTGGAATGGGCCCTCCTAGCTCGGGAGGGATTGCCGTCGGCCAAATACTCAAACTCTCCCAACAATTCCCACTGCATGAGTGGGGATCAGCCAGCGCAAAAAGCTACAAAGTCATAGGTGATGCCACCCAGCTGGCTTTTGCAGATAGAGCTAAGTACTTAGCCGATAGTGATTTTGTGTCTGTACCCTCTCAAGGGCTCATCAATGAGGATTACCTTAAACAGCGCGCAAAAATGATAGATCTCAAAGCCCCTCTAAAATCAGTCAGTGCAGGGTCTCCTCCTTGGGAGATCGCCCTTAACTATGCCAATGACCAATCCATAGAGCTTCCCTCTACAACTCACTTTAATATTGTCGATGCTCAAGGAAATGTAGTCAGTTTAACCAGTAGTGTAGAAAACGTTTTTGGTTCGCGAATCATGGTCAGAGGGTTCTTACTCAACAACCAGATGACAGATTTTTCCTTTAGGCATCATCAAGATGGCCAGATCATCGCTAATCACATTGCGCCAGGAAAAAGACCGCGTTCTTCCATGTCACCAACAATAGTCCTAAAAAATGGCTCTCCTTATCTATCCATTGGTTCACCTGGCGGTAGCTACATCATTGGGTATGTCGCACAAGCGCTCATCGCACATTTAACTTGGCAGTTACCTCTAGAAGATGTGGTTCATTTGCCCCACATCTCTAATCGATTTGGCACGGTTGAATTTGAGCAAGACACTAACGCTCAGCAGTATGAGCAACAGTTTAAAAAATGGGGTTACAAAACCAAAGTGAAGCCTCTTAATTCAGGCCTACACATCATTAAGATTGAGCAAAACTTGACCGGTGCGGCTGATCCAAGACGAGAAGGTGTCGCTATTGGAGAAAATCAAATGGTAAGACAATAACGACATCCGCCCGAAATTTGTAAGAGATCTCTCACAAAGATGTGCGTGATCGAAGTTAAAATCTGCCGAAAACAAGACAGAAACAAGCTAAGCATTTGTTTTTTATGCACTTTCGTTATGAGTTGTTGTTACGATTAAAATCTTTTTACTCACACCCCATTGAGCAAAAATGAGAAAAGCATAATATAACAAGGGTCGGAAGGAAGCTGACACGGAAAAGGAAATCACCAAGGATTAGGTGTTCTTCAGGATGAAGATTCGGTTATTCAGGATGAATAGTCGGCATGGAAAGCAAATTGGACATTGAATGGACGCAATAGTAACTAGGATGGTTACTACTATGGAAAGACAATGGACACCTCTGGATGAGGCAAGGACTAAACATCAGGACGATGTGAAGGACACCGCTCAAGGAATAAGTGACGTGCGCTAACGAGGATTGTTGGCAGACCAGGATAAGGTCATATGGACACCGCTAGGATGGCGAGAAAAGGAATACGCTGAAGGATAACAGCACACTATCATGGATTTGATGCATGGAGCACACTTAGTAGCCGGATTGCTGCGAGTAAGACTATAACCCCGAAGAGCGCAAGCTCTCGGGGTTTTTCTTTATGTAACATATCTCATTCATCTCAACTACCCACATGCCACACCTGATATACTAAGAAAGCCCCCTCCCTTAATCTTGCTTTAGGAGATAACTTTCTTGCTCAGCATCCTAGTTACTCAATTTGTCGTCCTGTGGGCGGTCATCGATCCTGTTGGCTCAGTCCCGGTATATCTTTCACAAACTCATCATTTAGCTAAGAAACAACGCCGATTAGTTGCGATTAAAGCCGTAGCGATTGCCACTGGCGTGCTTCTATTCTTTTTACTTGCTGGACAAGTACTATTAGAGGCAATGCAAATTCCTCTCCCCGCATTCCAAGCCGCCGGTGGATTAGTTCTACTGTTATTTGCATTGACCATGATTTTTGGGGAAAGCAAACCTGAACAAGAAAGCAAGATGTCGAAAGAGATCGACCGATCGGAACTTGCCGATCTGGCCGTTTATCCTTTGGCTATTCCTTCAATCGCCTCTCCTGGCGCTATGATGGCCATCGTAATGCTTACCGATAACCATAGGCACGCCTTTATAGATCAGGCTATGACTGCCGGTGTTATGTTAGTCGTATTACTCATCACCCTATTCTTATTACTAGGGGCGACTCATATTCAGAAGTGGATTGGCAACGTGGGTGCCGCTATCATCAGTCGTGTAATGGGATTGATTCTGGCTGCAGTTGCAGTGAACAACCTTTTGCAGGGCATAAAAGATTTTTACTTGGCCTAAAAAGTAAAAAGCCCCAGCATTCACTGGGGCTCATTCAAATTACAATCTCTCGAGTTTGGCGTACTGGGTAATCAGCCACTTTATTCCTTCGCCGTTAAAGGCAACCTGAACACGGCTTTGCGCACCACTTCCTTCAAAGTTAATGATGGTACCTTCTCCAAATTTTGGATGACTCACTCGCTGCCCCAAGCTAAAACCAGTCTCATTAAAGCTTTCTTTCTTAACCGTTTGGCTAAACCGTCCACTATTGGTTGGTCGACTCACCTGCGCCTTCATACGCACTTCTTGAACGCACGCTTCTGGCAACTCTTTAATAAAGCGAGATGGCTTGTGGTACTTATCTTGGCCATACAAACGACGCATCTCAGCATAGGTGAGATATAACTTCTGCATCGCTCGAGTCATTCCCACATAAGCAAGTCTGCGCTCTTCTTCGAGTCGACCCGCTTCCTCTGATGACATTTGACTCGGGAACATCCCCTCTTCTACGCCGACCATGAAGACCAAAGGAAACTCTAGACCCTTGGCACTGTGTAGGGTCATTAACTGTACCGCATCATCAAATTCATCAGCCTGACCTTCGCCTGCTTCAAGTGCAGCATGGGTAAGGAAAGCGGTAAGGTCACTCATCTCATCCGCCTCTTCAGGCTTTTCAAATTGACGCGTGGCCGTGACCAGTTCCTCAAGGTTTTCTATGCGAGCCTGAGCCTTTTCACCCTTCTCCTGCTGATACATAGTAAACAAGCCAGAGGCTTTGATGGCATGGTCAGTTTGCTTATGCATTTCCATTGAAGCGGTATCGTCTTCAAGGGCATTAATTAATTCGACGAAGCGCCCTAGAGCACCAGCGGCTCGACCCGCAAAGACCTTTTCTTCAAGAAGCTGATTACTGGCTTGCCATAATGTTGTGCCACGATCTCGAGCGGCAAAACGAATGGTTTCTAAAGTCTTTTCGCCTAGACCACGAGTCGGAGTGTTCACCACCCTTTCAAAGGCAGCGTCATCATTTCGGTTCGACATTAAGCGCAAATAGCCCAATGCATCTCTGATTTCTTGACGCTCGAAGAATCGCATTCCACCGTAAATTCGGTAAGGCAGCCCTGCTTGAATCAAGGCTTCCTCGATCACACGCGACTGAGCATTATTTCGATACAGGATTGCAGAGTCTTTCAGTACACCGCCTGTATCCTGCCACTCTTTGATCTTATTGACCGCGAAGCGAGCCTCATCGAGCTCATTGTAGGCTGAATACACAGAGATTAGCTCACCATCACTACCATCCGTCCACAACTCCTTACCCATACGCTCAACGTTGTTGGCAATCAGATGGTTAGCAGCGGTAAGTATGTTCTTAGTAGAACGGTAATTCTGTTCAAGGCGCACGGTTGATGCTTGCTTAAACTCATTCAGGAAGCGTTGAATGTTTTCTATTTTAGCGCCACGCCAACCATAAATAGATTGGTCATCATCGCCGACAATCATGACGTTACACTCGGGGCTCGCCATCATACGCAACCAAGCATACTGAATGTTGTTGGTATCTTGGAACTCATCCACCAAGATATGTTTAAAACGAGCCTGATAGTGTTCACGAATATGTTGCTTATCACGCAGAAGCTCATGACAACGCAGCAAAATTTCAGCAAAATCAACTAAACCCGCTCGGTCACACGCTTCTTGGTAGACCGAATAGATACGTAACCAGGTCTTAGTCACTGGATCGTGATAGCTATCGATATGTTGAGGTCGTAGCCCTTCATCTTTTTTGCCATTGATCCACCAAGCTGCTTGCTTTGCTGGCCATTGCTTTTCATCTAGATTCTGCGCCTTGATTAAACGTCGCAGTAAGCGCTGCTGATCATCAGAATCAATAATCTGAAAGTCTTCTGGTAACTTAGCGTCAAGGTAGTGAGCGCGAAGGATGCGATGACAGATTCCATGGAAGGTCCCATTCCACATCCCAGAAGCAGTGCCTTGCATCAATTCTTCAATACGACCACGCATTTCAGCGGCGGCTTTATTGGTAAAGGTTACCGACATGACCGAAAATGGCGATGCTTGCTCTACAGACATCAGCCAGGCAATACGATGAACCAATACTCGGGTCTTACCACTACCCGCGCCCGCTAGGATCAATAGGTTGCCCAATGGGGCTGCAACGGCTTCTCGCTGTTTATCATTGAGCCCGTCGAGTAATAATGATGCGTCCATCGTACCTTTCCAATCAATTACTGTTTATTTATACATTAAAGCTCAGTATACAGGGTTACAGATACGATCTCTAACCTGTGTTTTTGCCCTTTTTCCGTAGAAAAATCGAAATTATTTATTCTTTATTTTCAATGACCTATATTGAAACTCTTATTTTATAGTATTTTTTTGAAAGATTTTCGTGATCCAACCCGTCCTATTTAACAGGCATTCGCAACAAACCATTAACATTAACCCGCGATTGCTCAGACAACTTAGAATCATATCGAGGATGAAATTATGAAAAAGTCTAATCTTGCAGTTACAGCGGCAGTTACTGGTTTATTAGCTCTAGGTGGCACCATGCTGACTGCAACACATGCAGTCGCAGCTGAGAAAGAGAAATGCTACGGCGTATCAAAGGCTGGTAAAAATGACTGTGCAACGAAAACAAGTTCGTGTGCCGGCACATCAAAAGAAGATCATCAGAAAGACGCCTTCGTCGTAGTGCCTAAAGGGCTTTGTGACAAGCTAGCCGGTGGCAGTACATCATCTTCGTAATCTAGCTACGAATTAGATTTAATGTCTGGGGCACACCTATCAAACGAGCCCCTCTTTTTCGCAAATTTTCGGAGAGTACAACGATGCACTATACAGGGATTCATAACAGTATTGGGGTGGGTTTGCGTCATCCTCATCTCAACTTCTTTGAACATAACCCTGGCCATGTGTCTTGGTTAGAGGTGCATAGTGAGAATTACTTCGAAATCAACTCCCCCGCACGGCAGCAGCTTAGAAACATTCGCCAGCAGCATCAAATATCTTGCCACGGCGTAGGACTCTCCCTTGGTTCCGTAGGAGAAATAGATAAATCTCACCTGCAGTCTTTGATTCATTTAATTGACGAGATCGAACCATCGCTAGTCTCCGACCACCTAAGCTGGAGTGAAAATGGCGGTGTGCATTTTAATGACCTGCTCCCTCTTCCTTATACAGAAGAAGCTCTTGAGGTTTTTGTTCGAAATGTTGTTCAGGTACAAGATGCCATCAAGCGCCCATTGTTAATTGAAAACCCAAGCAGTTATCTGCGCTTCAATCACTCCACTATTTCAGAGTGGGACTTTCTAAACGAAGTACAACAACGTTCTGGATGCCAACTGCTACTCGACCTAAATAACATCTATGTTTCTTCATTAAACCATGGCTTTGATGCGCTTCATTACCTGAATGCCATCGACCAACGTGCGGTTCAAGAGATTCATCTTGCAGGGTTTACCGTCAAAGAAATACAACACTCAAAGATATGGATTGATACACACAGTACCAATGTGTGTGATGAAGTGTGGGAGTTATATCGTGTATGGAGTCAATCAAACCCAAACACTGCCACCCTTATAGAGTGGGATATGGATATACCCTCACCAGAGGTACTATTAGGCGAGGCCGAAAAAGCGTCTGTGATTGCAAAAAGGTTTACTGATATGAGGGAAGCCTCATGATCAGCCTGTCTCAACTACAAAGTAACTTTGCTCGCTCCTTACTCTATCAAGGAGATGTGTCTGACTGCCACATTCATAGCGACCACTTCACTGATGAGCAGCGCATTCAAATCTATCGAAACAATGTGGTGCATAGTTTGACTGATGTCCTGAAGGTCATGTACCCCTACACATTAGCTTTGGTGGGTGAAGAGTGTTTTGAACAGATAGCACGATCGCACATACTGAGTACCCCCTCATCAAGCGGCAACGTATCCAATTATGGGCAAGGGCTTGCACAAACCATATCGACATTTCCTAAAGTCATTGAGGCAGCCCCTTACATCACGGAGGTCGCTAGGTTTGAAGCCTTAGCTGATAAACTTAAACTTACTCTTCACAACGCGATAGAGAATGAGCACCAACCTCTTGCAGCGCTGAGCCAGTTGAGCGACCAACAGCAACAAAATATAGGCTTAGTTTCTAAAGCCAGCGTCCGCAGCTTTGAATCAAATTACTCGGTATTCGACCTGATCGAGGCCATAGACCGAAACGTTTTCGAAGAGTTGCAACTCAAACAATCTCAATATGGTTACGTTCAAGCAACCCCCGATGGACACCTTCATTTCCATCAACTCGAACACAATGACTTTTTGTTGTTGAGAGCAATCGAAAGCAAGCAACCGTTATCACAAATCAACGAACAGCTACTTCCTTCTATACCGTCATTGGTAGATCGAAGACTGATCGCCGGCTTTGCACAGCTAAGGAGTTGATATGAACAGTACAATCCAATCTAAATATCGAGCTTACGAAGGGATCGTTGAGAACCTTCAAGGCCTGGCAATACCCGCCCTTTTACTTTTCTGTCGACTTTGGGTTGCTTGGGTTTTCTTCAATGCAGGACTGGTGAAGATAGGAACCTGGGACAGTACCCTATTTTTATTCGAATACGAATATCAGGTGCCTATTCTTCCTTGGGAAATCGCGGCTTATGTAGGAACCGCAACTGAACTTATCGTTCCTATTTTTATCGCGCTAGGCTTACTTACCCGACCATTTGCAGCGATATTATTCATATTCAACATCATGGCCGTGGTGTCTTATCCCGTTCTGTGGGAAAAAGGATTTTATGATCATCAACTTTGGGGGTTAATGATCTTAATTAACCTCATTTGGGGAGCAGGAATATTATCTGCCGATCATATTCTGGCGAAGCGATTCAAACAATAATAACGACAATAAGCTCCTGTATAGGAGCTTATTTATTCATGTATTTTTTTAAGTCTTCGACAGAGATACCGTCTTTCACGAGTTCTTGAGCGAGTAAATCAACTTGCTCACCCTTTCGAGATTCAATGACTCTTTGAAACTGATAAACGATATCTTTTAAAGTATGCAAGGGCAATTGTTTTGCTGCACTTCTAATTCTTTCTTCACTTTGATTGCCTAGCTCCCTCAGTAATTTGCCATACATTACTTTTTCAGGAGACTCTTCCATCTGCTCCATTATACGAGCTAATTCATAAGTCGTTAATGCCATATTATTTCACTTCAATAAGAACTTGTTGTGTTTTGAAGAAATCAAAACTCGCGGTGGGACGGAAATATTGTCTGTATATAGAATATACTCTTTTTACCGTAACTAGAACAGTTTTCATTTGCGATATGCAACGTCATTTTCCGCACTCTGAAATTGCACACAGACCTTAAAAAGAGTAGCTTAATCGCCATGCGCATAAAGGTAGTAACGAAAAGGAGAGATTATGCCAGCTCAAATAAAAAGCCGTGTTGCAGATTTTCGCAACTGGTTAAGTACAAATGGATTAGACGCCTTCATTGTTCCTCACGAAGATGAATTTCTTGGTGAGTACATCCCAGAGCACAATGAACGCTTACACTGGCTGACAGGCTTTACCGGATCAGCAGGAGCAGCCGTAATCTCAACTAACGATGCGGCTATTTTTGTCGATGGTCGCTATACCGTTCAAGTAACGAAACAAACGCCTGCTGATGTTTATTCTTATCAACACCTTGTGCAAAACCCTCCTGTAGCTTGGGTTACTCAAAACCTCGTAAAAGGTAGCAAAGTTGGTATTGACCCTAGAATGCACTCTGGTCGTTGGTTAGCTTCAACTAAGCAATCCCTTTCTGAAGATTACGAAATCGTGTACACCGATAGCAATCCAATCGATACCTTATGGAGTGATAGACCACAAGCAACTCTTTCTACATTGCGTCTAATGGAGAATGATTGGGTGGGTGTTGATAGCCAGGAAAAGCGCACTTTAATTGCCAATGAGTTAAAAGCACAAAAGGCGGATAGTGCCGTTCTTACTGCACTAGATTCAATTTGCTGGTTATTGAACATTCGCGGTAGCGACATATCTCGTTTACCTGTTGCCCTGTCTCATGCCATTGTTCATAGCAATAGTGAGGTAGAATTCTTTATAGACTCTGAACGTGTGCCAACTCAGTTTGATGAACACGTTGGGTCGGGTGTTACGGTCTACTCTCCATCAGAGCTTGAGACTCGCCTCACTGCTCTTAAGGGCCGCAAGGTAATACTTGATCCGGCAACCAGTAATGCATGGTTTGAACTAGTGCTTAACCAAGTTGGCGCGGAAGTACTTCCAATAGCCGACCCTTGCCTAATTCCTAAAGCGGTTAAGAACAGTGTCGAAGCACAAGGAATGAAGAACAGTCACGTTCGTGATGGCGTCGCCATGATTAAGTTTTTGTCTTGGTTCGACAAGCAAAACGATAAAGGCGAGTTTCTCAATGAAGCACAACTATCGGATAAGCTAGAAAGCTTCAGGAAAGAAGATTCTTCATTAGCGGATCTAAGCTTCGATACTATTTCAGCAGCCGCTCACAATGCAGCAATGTGCCATTACAATCACAACAACGAGCCTACCCCAGGTGTTGTATCTAACAACTCCATGTACTTGGTAGACTCTGGTGGTCAATATCCAGATGGAACGACAGACATTACTCGAACCATCGCAATTGGCAACCCGACACAAGAAATGAAGAAACAATTCACTCTCGTATTGAAGGGACATATTGGCCTAGCTCAAGCTCGTTTCCCTAAGGGAACTAAAGGGCACCAATTAGATATCCTTGCACGCCAGCATTTATGGGCGAACGGATTTGATTACGACCATGGTACCGGTCATGGTGTTGGTCATTTCCTTAGTGTGCACGAGGGGCCACAGCGTATTGCGAAGGTATACAATGATACTGCGTTAGAGGCAGGTATGGTTCTGTCTAATGAACCGGGTTACTACCGCACAGACGAGTTTGGTATTCGCATCGAAAACCTAGAGATTGTTGTTGAGATTGAAACAGCAGGCGATTTTTCGGTGTTAGGCTTCGAATCCCTGACGCGTTGCCCTATCGATACACGTAACATTGACCTCACTCTCTTATCTGCACACGAAGTTGAGTGGCTAAACACATACCATCAAAAGGTGTGGAACGACCTTTCTCCGCTTGTAGATGGCGAAGTGAAACAGTGGCTTGAACAAGCAACTAACGCCATTTAACCTTTTAAATTAGTTACGAAAAAAAACCAGTGGGTACGCCACTGGTTTTTTTGTTTCACGTGAAACACCTAGTTCAAAACGCTTAGCCCGAGTAAATCGAAGTCCAATCTCTCCACACCGGTTCCAGCCCCCTATTTCTAATCGCCAATTCCACTTCTGTAGCTGAACGTTCATCTGAGATTTCAAACTGTTCTAGTTCTTCAGTATCAACCGCGTAGCCTCCTGGCTGAGTCTTGGATGCAGCTGAAACTGTGGTCACACCTAATGGCAGAATGTTATCTCTGAAGGTGGCTGATTCTCGTGTGGAAAGAGAGATGTCAACGTGCTGATTAAAGAGACGGTACGCACAAATAAGTTGCACCATCTGCTTATCGTTCAAAATTGATTTAGGTTGTACCCCGCCCTCGCAAGGTCTTAATCTAGGTAAAGAAATACTGTAGCGAGATTTCCAGTAGGTTCTTTCTAAGTATTCCAAGTGGGTAGCAACAAACAAACTATCAACACGCCAATTATCCAAGCCGATAAGCGCACCTATACCAATCTTATCAATCCCTGCTTTAGCTAATCTATCGGGTGTTTCCAATCGATAGTAGAAGTCCGTTTTTGAACCTTTAAGATGATGCTCTGCATACGTTGATGGGTTGTAGGTTTCTTGATAAACCATAACTGCATCCAGACCAAGTGTCTTCAGTTCGGCATACTGCGCCTGATCCAGTGGCTGCACTTCCATGGCCAGATAATTGAAATCTTTTTTTATCTCAGGAAGTACTTGTCGGAAATAGTCCATACCAACTTTGTTCTGGTGTTCTCCCGTTACAAGCAAGACACTATCAAACTTCATTGCCTTAAGTGCATCGATCTCCAAACCAATCTCGTCCAAATCAAGAGTCTTACGCTTAATCTTATTCTTCATGGAGAAACCACAATAAGTGCAATCGTTCGAACAAAGATTCGATAGGTATAAGGGAACGTATAGCCCTACGTTAGAACCGAAACGCTGTCTTGTTCTCTGGTTAGAGAGCTGGGCCATCGATTCTAAATACGGTTCTGCGGCTGGTGAGATTAACGCTTTAAAATCTTCAATATCAAGCCTAGATTTCGATAGCGCTTTTTCAACATCCATTGCTGTCTTAGACATAATGGATAGATAGTTCTCACTCCAGTCTGTAGATTTAAAGACATCTACAAAACTCATAGTTTAGCCTCATACTGAGAGTCTAGGAATGCGGTCATAGGACTAGAAGCTACCGCTTTTAATTGCTGAGCGCCTAAGCCCGCTTCGTAAGCCATTCGACCCGCCTCAACCGCTAGCTTAAACGCTCGACTAATAGCAATTGGATCGCCCGCAGTAGCCATCGCGGTATTAACCAAAACGGCATCTGCACCCAGTTCCATGGCTTGTGCTGCATGAGACGGAGCGCCTATGCCTGCATCGACAATAACAGGAACGTTGGCTTGCTCAATGATAATCTTCAGAAAATCGATTGAAGCCAATCCTTTATTAGTGCCGATTGGCGCCCCTAATGGCATAACAGCAGCACAACCCACTTCTTCTAGGCGCTTACATAGAACTGGGTCAGCATGGCAATAAGGTAGAACGATAAAGCCATCTTTAACCAGTTGCTCTGCAGCCTTCAATGTCTCGATCGGATCCGGCATCAAGTACTTTGGATCCGGGTGTATCTCTAGCTTGAGCCAGTTTGTTTGCAGTGCTTCCCTAGCCAGGTGAGCTGCAAATATTGCATCCTCTGCATTCTTTGCACCGGAAGTATTGGGCAAAAGGTTAACGCCAAGGTCAGTAAGTGGCTTTAAGATATCATCTTGTCGATCAAATACATCAACACGCTTCAGTGCCATGGTCACTAACTCAGACTCAGAGGCTTCAATTGATGATGCCATCAAGGTGTTGTTAGCGTACTTACCAGTCCCCGTGAACAATCTTGATTTAAATGTTTTATCTGCAATTTTAAGCATTGTTAGCCTCCAGCTATCGCGCGGAACACAGAGAGAGTGTCGCCTTTTTGTATTTGAATGGTGTTCCATTTTGATTTTGGAATCACCTTATTGTTTAACGCAATAGCACAGCCCTCAGAAGGAATACCTTGCTCATCTAACACCTCGATAAGACTGGATTCCATGCCTATATTGGTCAGTTTATCGTTTATGGTTACCACTACTTCATTCATTGTTGTTTCCCTCGCTACATACCGCGCAACTATCATCTTTCTCAATAGCAAATTTTTGGTGACTCATCTCTCTTCCATTAAACACAATCAATTCACCAGTATTCAGTGTTTCGGGTTCTGTAATCGCTCTTATTGCGAGCATAGATTGAAGACTGCCAGTCATATTTACACTCGGGCCCATGACACCGGCATCGCTGCATTTTGTAGCTTGATTGGACTCATTAAACGGATATAGGCAGTGATAACAAGCACTCTGTTGTTGCCCATCAAAGTAAGCAACTTGACCATCCCAGCCTATCGCTGCACCCGACACTAATGGTATTTGGTTAGAGGTGCAGGCCTTGTTGATGTCTTGTCTTGTTGGGAAGTTATCACTACAGTCGATAACGAGATCGGCCAAGCTGACTTCGATGTTGAGTAAATCCAAAGACATTCGTCTGCTAACACTACGAGTACTGATCGATGGGTTGAGTCGTTTAATTTGCCCCGCAAGCGCTTGCGCTTTTGCTTGGCCAAGGTCCGATTCTCTATAGCTTAGTTGACGGTGCAGGTTACTTAATTCAACACTATCATCATCACAAAGCACTAACTTACCTATACCTGCGCCAGCCAGTTGCAATGCCACTGTACTGCCTAAGCCGCCACACCCAACGATAAGCACCTTGGCACCTAGCAATAATCTCTGCCCACTCTCTCCCAGCTCAGGCAGCATTATCTGACGTTGATAGCGCAAAAACTCCTGGTCAGACAGCATCAGAAGCCTCTTCTAATTGGTTTTCTTTTTCGTGTAGGTGTTTGAATAGTTGTTGGAACTGCGCAACAGCCTCATGCTTATCGTGCGCTTGTGTTACCGCTCTCACCACAGCCACACTTGTTACGCCTGACTCAATAACTAACGGAGCGCGCTCTAGGTTGATCCCACCAATCGCTACGGAAGGCAGTATTTCACCTCTTTGCTCACCGATTGAGGTAATTAAAGCCTGATATAAATTGAGCTTGATTAAACCTTGAGGAGAAGAAGGCATATCTTTGGTGGTAGTAGGGAAGATGTGCCCTAGTGCCAAATAAGAAGGCTTGTACTGCAACGCATTGATGATTTCATAGTAGCCATGCGTCGATATCCCTAAACCTGTGTCGCTACTTAGCAGGCGACTGTCAGCTAACTCTGCTAAGTCCTCTTGTCCTAAGTGAATGCAAGAAGCACCATGTTCTAAAGCAAGCTCCCAGTAATCATTAATGACAACATCCACTCCACGCTGTTTACCGATCTGAATTGCTCGCCTGACATCTTCAGTCACCGCCTCATTAGACTTATCTTTAATTCTAAGCTGGAGAATGTTCACATCGCTTTGGGAGATTTCATCCACAAGCTCAAGACTATCCAGCACTGGATATAAGCCAAAGCATCGAGATGGTTTGCGAGTCAAAACTTGTTGATGGGTCGTGGCTAGTTGAGGAAAGAATTTGATGTGGTTCGGCCATGTTTCACATGAAACATGCAAAGCACTTTTGGCAATAAGAGCAGCATCTTCAATGGTGAACTCTAAAGACAAAGCGATAAGAAGCCATGCTAAATAGTCGTCACAAGTGGTCAGGTAATCTTCAGGTTTATATGTCCATTCAAAGCAACTGCCATCACTAAGAGTGATTGAGTCTTGCCCCTTAGTATGAAGAACCTCGAGTGAAGCAAGCTTATTATTCTCTGAATCGACTATAGTGGCTGAAAACTGCTGCTCAACATTTGTATCAACAACAAGCTCAAATGTTTGGTTAGGAGTGACTATGGCGTAACTGTCTCCACCAGAGATCGCAGTTATCACCTTGCTAAAGCCTGCAGTAGTTGCCTTACTTGCAACCATTGAGAGCGCTTTATCAAAAGCGGGAGTTATCGTTGGAGATTGTATATAACTATTTAGCGGGGATTCCATCGCCCTATCCTTCTGTAAAAAACACAGCTTGTCGGATAGATTGATGGTACAAGTATCAGGAAGAAACCCAATAGCTTTTCGAAGAGACCACCTTGTTTCCTTCGCAGGTATTACCCTGTATCAGGTTCAACGAATTCCGTATTCACGGTCTCAGCATCTTGTGATTAACACTTCAGCACTCCGACAAGCAGTTCCATTATATATAAACTACGAGAAGAACAAAGCAGACATGTTAATTTTTGAAGACTAAATGGAATCCAATCATTGCAGCAGAGATACTGAATACCACATTAAGCACAATGTTCAATCCAGCCTTCCAGTAGTCCCCTTGTTGGAACATAAGGACGTTATCCATAGAGAAGGTAGAAAAGGTCGTTAATGCTCCTAGGAAGCCAAGGCCAATGATTTGGCGCCACGGATCGACAGCAATCACTTCATTTTCAAAGAGGGCAATCAGTGTCCCCATAATAAATGAACCTACAATATTGACAGTCAAGGTACCATACGGAAAACCCCGCCCTAGCAATACAACACACAGTTCAGAAATCAAATATCGCGAACAAGCACCAAAGGCACCACCAATTGCGATAAATCCAAGGGTTGCAAATTGTCCCATCCCCTATTTCTCCTTAGCAAAATAGATTACATTTAAAAAGTTACACCTGTCACTTATGGGTGTCTTTATGTGATATTGATCGATAGCATAGCAAACATATGCATCGGATATAGTGCAAAAGTTTAGATTGCATAAAATAGCGACAAATGACTGGGGAGGTTTATACCGATCACACTAAGTAACTGATCAGAAATAGCGTAGGAAAAATTATCGAGGACAAGGCAAAGTTTTTCGATAAGTAGTTATTCTACAACCAAAAATTCTAACGCAGTCATCGAGTATTTTAACAAGCTGGGATGACTAGTTATTTAGTACGATTGGTATTATATAAGAGGAGTTGAAATACTGCAGATACAAAAAAACCGCTGACGAGTCAGCGGTTTTTTGTAATGTGGCGGAGAGATAGGGATTTGAACCCTAGAACCGCTATTAACGGTTGCCGGTTTTCAAGACCGGTGCTTTCGACCACTCAGCCATCTCTCCACAAATTGTTACTAGTTAAGGTCTTATAAATGCCTTATCCAGTATTTGCTTTCAGATCGTTAAATCTAAAAACTTAA
>NZ_BCUR01000005.1 GCF_003569005.1 Vibrio superstes
CGTCATACTGCAGCGTAGCAACTGCATTGCGTAAGCAAGACCCTTTGGGGTTGTATGGTTAAGTGACTAAGCGTACACGGTGGATGCCTTGGCAGTCAGAGGCGATGAAAGACGTAATAACTTGCGATAAGCCCAGATTAGGTAGTAATAACCATTTGAGTCTGGGATTTCTGAATGGGGAAACCCACGTGCATAAGCACGTATCGTTATGTGAATACATAGCATAACGAGGCAAACTCGGGGAACTGAAACATCTAAGTACCCGAAGGAAGAGAAATCAACCGAGATTCCGAAAGTAGCGGCGAGCGAAATTGGATTAGCCCTTAAGCTTTTAATGCGTCAGGTGAAGAGTCTGGAAAGTCTCGCAGTAAAGGGTGATAGCCCCGTAACCGACAACGCATTTTAAGTGAAAACGAGTAAGGCGGGACACGTGATATCCTGTTTGAACATGGGGGGACCATCCTCCAAGGCTAAATACTACTGACTGACCGATAGTGAACCAGTACCGTGAGGGAAAGGCGAAAAGAACCCCTGTGAGGGGAGTGAAATAGAACCTGAAACCGTGTACGTACAAGCAGTAGGAGCGCCTCGAAGCGTGACTGCGTACCTTTTGTATAATGGGTCAGCGACTTAATTTTAGTAGCAAGGTTAACCGTATAGGGGAGCCGTAGGGAAACCGAGTCTTAACTGGGCGTCGAGTTGCTAGAATTAGACCCGAAACCAGGTGATCTAGCCATGGGCAGGTTGAAGGTTGAGTAACATCAACTGGAGGACCGAACCGACTAATGTTGAAAAATTAGCGGATGACTTGTGGCTAGGGGTGAAAGGCCAATCAAACCTGGAGATAGCTGGTTCTCCCCGAAAGCTATTTAGGTAGCGCCTCGGACGAATACCAATGGGGGTAGAGCACTGTTAAGGCTAGGGGGTCATCCCGACTTACCAACCCTTTGCAAACTCCGAATACCATTGAGTACTATCCGGGAGACACACGGCGGGTGCTAACGTCCGTCGTGGAGAGGGAAACAACCCAGACCGCCAGCTAAGGTCCCAAAGTATAGCTAAGTGGGAAACGATGTGGGAAGGCTCAGACAGCCAGGATGTTGGCTTAGAAGCAGCCATCATTTAAAGAAAGCGTAATAGCTCACTGGTCGAGTCGGCCTGCGCGGAAGATGTAACGGGGCTAAGCTATACACCGAAGCTGCGGCTGCATACTTTTGTATGCGGGGTAGGGGAGCGTTCTGTAAGCGGTTGAAGGTGGTCTGTAAGGGCTGCTGGACGTATCAGAAGTGCGAATGCTGACATGAGTAACGATAAAGGGGGTGAAAAACCCCCTCGCCGGAAGACCAAGGGTTCCTGTCCAACGTTAATCGGGGCAGGGTAAGTCGACCCCTAAGGCGAGGCCGAAAGGCGTAGTCGATGGGAAACGGGTTAATATTCCCGTACTTCTTATAATTGCGATGGGGGGACGGAGAAGGCTAGGTGGGCCTGGCGATGGTTGTCCAGGTTCAAGTATGTAGGCGGAAAGTTTAGGTAAATCCGGACTTTCTTAACGCTGAGATACGATGTCGAGCTGCTACGTGCAGTGAAGTCATTGATGCCATGCTTCCAGGAAAAGCCTCTAAGCTTCAGATTATAAGAAATCGTACCCCAAACCGACACAGGTGGTCGGGTAGAGAATACCAAGGCGCTTGAGAGAACTCGGGTGAAGGAACTAGGCAAAATGGTACCGTAACTTCGGGAGAAGGTACGCTCTTGGCGGTGAAGTCCCTTGCGGATGGAGCTACTAGGAGTCGCAGATACCAGGTGGCTGCAACTGTTTATTAAAAACACAGCACTGTGCAAAATCGTAAGATGACGTATACGGTGTGACGCCTGCCCGGTGCCGGAAGGTTAATTGATGGGGTTAGACTTCGGTCGAAGCTCTTGATCGAAGCCCCGGTAAACGGCGGCCGTAACTATAACGGTCCTAAGGTAGCGAAATTCCTTGTCGGGTAAGTTCCGACCTGCACGAATGGCGTAATGATGGCCACGCTGTCTCCACCCGAGACTCAGTGAAATTGAAATCGCTGTGAAGATGCAGTGTACCCGCGGCTAGACGGAAAGACCCCGTGAACCTTTACTACAGCTTGGCACTGAACATTGACCCTACATGTGTAGGATAGGTGGGAGGCTTTGAAGACGGTACGCTAGTATCGTTGGAGCCGTCCTTGAAATACCACCCTTGTATGCTTGATGTTCTAACGTCGGTCCCTTATCGGGATTGCGGACAGTGCCTGGTGGGTAGTTTGACTGGGGCGGTCTCCTCCCAAAGAGTAACGGAGGAGCACGAAGGTGGGCTAAACACGGTTGGACATCGTGTGGTTAGTGCAATGGCATAAGCCCGCTTGACTGCGAGAATGACAATTCGAGCAGGTGCGAAAGCAGGTCATAGTGATCCGGTGGTTCTGAATGGAAGGGCCATCGCTCAACGGATAAAA